>CAVSGO010000001.1:0-22821 GCA_963727525.1 uncultured bacterium
CCGTGGATAGATTTAAGGAAATTCCTAAATCCGTTAAGCTTCTGTAAAATCGGCATGTAGAAAACAGGGGCGAGAACACATGGGATCTCGCCCCCGACCTCGCCTAGCGGTTCACGTCGTCGAGCACCGCCTGGAGCAGCGTCCACATCTTCTGCACGGACGAGATCTGCACCATCTCGTCGGGTGAGTGAGCGCCGCGGATGTTCGGACCGAAGGAGACGATCTCCAGCCCCGGATACTTCTCCGTGAACAGGCCGCACTCGAGGCCCGCGTGGATGGCCTGCAGGTGCGGCTTCACTCCGAATGTCTTCGCATACTGCGCCGTCGTCGTCTTGAGCAACTCCGACCGCAGGTTCGGCTGCCAGCCGGGATAACCCTCGGGCTGGTCGATGTCGCAACCGGCCAGTTCGGCGAGCGCGCGGTGACGACCCACGAGGTGATCGAGCCGACTCATCACGCTCGAGCGACTGCAGCAGGTGACGCTGATCGCGGTGGGGTCGGTGCGCAGCACACCGAGATTCGAACTGGTCTCCACCAGGCCCGGCAGCGCGCGGCTCATGCCGAGCACGCCGTCGGGAATGGCGAGTAGCAGATCGAGCAGGCCGCGACTCGCATCCAACCCGAGACAGCGCTCCACCTTGGCGCTGGCGACCTTCCACTCCAGACCCTCGTCGGCACCCACGAGTTCCTCGGCCTTCGCGCGCTCCAGGCAGCCGTCCACGAGCTTCTTGAACTCGCGCGCTTGCTTCTCCGGCACGGCCACCACGGCCGTGGCTTCGCGCGGGATGGCGTTGCGCATGGAACCGCCGTCGAGGCTCACCAGGCGCACGGACATGACGGCCGCCGCGGCATCGATGGCGCGTACGAGCAGCTTGTTCGCGTTGCCGCGGCCGGTATCGATGTCCAGGCCGCTGTGGCCGCCGCGTAGGCCCTTGAGCGTGATCTTGCGCCCCACCGTGGTCTTGGGCGCCTTGCTTAGGCGGCGCGGGATGATGAACTCCGTGTCGCGGCCGCCGGCGCAGCCCACGAATATGGCGCCGTCCTCCTCGCTGTCGAGATTGATCATGCGCTTGGCGGTGAAGAAGCCCGGCTCGATGTTCTGGGCGCCCGTGAGCCCGCGCTCCTCGTCGATCGTCAGCAACACCTCGATCGGGCCGTGGGGCGAGTCGCTCTCGGCCATGCCCAGACCCATCGATACGCCGATGCCGTTGTCCGATCCGAGGGTAGTGCCCGTGGCCTTCACCCAGTCGCCGTCGACAACGGGCCGGATGGGATCCTTCAGGAAATCGTGCTTCGTGGCCGCATTCTTCTCGCACACCATGTCGACGTGGCCCTGGATGACCACCGCCGGCGCGTTCTCGCGCCCCGGCGACGCGGGGATCGAGATCAGCACGTTACCCACGGTGTCCTGCTGCCAGGCCAGCTTCCGCTCGTCGGCCCAGGCCTTGAACATGTCGAGGATGGCCGCCTCATGGCCGCTACCGTGCGGCACCGCACACATCGCATCGAACACGCGCCACACCGGCGCCGGCTGCAACTTCTCCAGCTCGCTCATGGATCGCTCCTCGGATCGGATGGCAGGGATGCAGACTCGCGCCTGACAGGTATAGCGTCGGGGGCCGGTGGAGTCAATGCGGACGGGCCGAAACCAGCGGACATGCGGACATTCACCAGGGTGTGCCACATCTCCAGTCCGATCCTGAACCGGATGAAGGAGCCGAAACGGACCCTCGCTTTCATCGAGGACGGCGACGGCGCACGACGCGTCGGGAACCGAACGGTCAGGCACGAGTTTCGCAAAGCTCCCCCCGTCCGTTGAAACCGAGGAGGACGAGACGATGGAAGCCGCGCAAGACCGAGACATGGCGCCGACAGACGAGATACTGAGCAAGGTGCCCCAGGTCACGCTCGTCTTCTGGATCGTCAAGATCGCCGCGACCACGCTGGGCGAGACCGGGGGCGATGCAGCGTCCATGTCGCTCGGTCTCGGGTATCTCGTGAGTACGGCGATCTTCGGCGCGGTCTTTCTCGGTGCCGTCTATGCGCAGATCCGCGCGACGCGTTTCCACGGGGGAATCTACTGGCTGACGATCGTCGCCACGACGACGGTCGGCACCACGCTGGCCGACTTTGCCGACCGCTCGCTCGGGATCGGCTACGCTGGCGGATCGTCGATCCTGCTGCTGTCGCTGCTGGGGTCGCTCTTCGTGTGGCGTCGCGTGATGGGCTCGGTCGCGGTCGCGACAGTCGCCTCGCGTCGAGCCGAGATGTTCTACTGGATCACGATCATGTTCTCTCAGACGCTGGGCACGGCCCTCGGCGACTGGACAGCCGATTCGGCCGGCCTCGGCTACCGGGGTAGCGCCGTCATCTTCGGCGCATTGCTAGCCGTCGTCGGAGCGGCCTACCGCTGGACACGCACCTCACGCACGCTGTTGTTCTGGGTGGCCTTCATCCTCACGCGACCCCTCGGGGCCGTGGTCGGCGATCTGCTGGACAAGCCCGTTGCGGCGGGGGGCCTGGCGCTGAGCCGCTATGCGGCGTCGGCCGTACTCCTGGCGTTCATGGCGGCATGTCTGTTCCTCATACCGCAACGCGCGGCCAGGCGGGCCCACTGAAGTGGGACGTCGGCGATCGCCGGGTTCCGCGCAACGTCAGACTCGAGTATAGGCGGCACGGCCCGCCATGTTTGCCATGGACATGTGTCAGGACTCAATACGTCTTGTATTAGATTTTGCACAAGTCTAAGATGCTGTCGGCATAGTTGAGATTATCGCATCGGCCTGGAGAGGGGATGGCATGGGACTGCATACCTGCCCCGATTGTGGCGGAGACGTTTCTGATCGCGCCTCGGCCTGCCCGCACTGCGGCGCGCCCATGGCCAACCCGTCAGATTCCAGAAATCCGAAGAAGGTCGTCGTCGACGATGGGACCTACGCCGCCGGCGCAGAGGCCGGGCGCGGTTGTGCCCTGTTCTTTACGAGTGCGCCGATGGCCTTCGTGATCTTCTTCGTGTCCTGGTTCGTGGGCTGTACGTTTCTCGCCGTTCGGACCGGGGTCTACCAGGAGGGAGTGGAGCCACCTCTGTGGCTCGGCTTCGCACTCTTCGTCGCGCCGATCATTGTGGCCATCGTGGGGCGCAAGGTGATCCGCCGCGTGATTCCGATCATCGTGGGCAGCGGCGTGCTGATTGTTTCGGTGATTGCCGGCCTGCTTCTGCTCCTGCTGGGAGCGTCGATGATCTTCGGGTTGTTTTTCCACTGGCCCGGCGCGCACTGATCTGGTGACGACGCCGCCGCCCCGTGGCCCATTCCCCATGAGAATCCCGTCGTGTCACACCCCGTCGGATGGCGCGACCTATACCAAACCATCGGCGCAGTCGAAACATCAGTCGCCTGACCGCGCGCCGCGAGTTCGCTCGTCGCGACGAGCGCCGAATTCCGAAAAATCGCTGACCCCTCAGCCAATCCCTCAGGAGGATATCCGATGTCTGCACGACGACGCATCGCCCGGCGCCTGCCGTGGCTCCTTGCACTCCTGGCCATGTCTTGCGGTCTGGCGCTCGCCACCGGCGCTCAGGCCATCGAATACAGCTACCCCGATAAGCTCTTCGGTGGCGACTACACGTTCTCACCCAGCGCAGACGAGATCATCGTGCGCCTGGCCACCGTCCCCGGTGGTATTGGCACTTCTGAAGTCGCGGCCATCGCCGCCGATGGCGGGCTGGATGTGGTGCGCGACGCCGGCGTCGCCGACAACCGCGTCGCCGTGCTGCGCACCCGGTCGGGCGGCTCGACCGTTGCCGCCCGCGCCACCCTCGCCGCCGATCCGCGCGTGACGCGGGCCTATCCGGCCCTGCGCAACGCCGACGGCACCACGCGTTACTTCGTGCCCGACCAGGTGGTCGTGCAGTTCCGCGGCGGCATGCGCGAGGCCGCCATGCTTGCCGATATCGCGCGGCTCGGTTCGCAGGTCGTAATCGACCACTGGACGCCGGGCTTCTACACGGTGTCGGTGCCCGAAGGCGTCGACGTATTCGACCAGGTGCGCGCGTTCATCGCCCTGCCGGACGTGGTGTTCGCCGAGCTCAGCACCATCTCCTACGACGACGGCGCCTTCGTGCCCAACGATCCGCTCTACGCGACCCAGTGGGCCTGCAATAACACGGGTGGCGGCGGTATGGTGGCCGACGCCGACGCCGACGTCCAGCAGGCGTGGGACCTCGAGCGCGGCGACCCGAACGTGATCGTCGCCGTCATCGACAGCGGCGTCGACTGGGACCACCCCGACCTGCAGCCCAACATCCTCCAGAATCTGGGCGAGGACGCCGACGGCGACGGCCAGACCATGGTCTGGAACGGCAGCAACTGGGTCATGGATCCCGGTGACATCAACGGCATCGACGACGACGCCAACGGCCGCATCGACGATGTCTTCGGCTGGGACTTCTCGGCCAACGACAACGATCCGAATCCCAACACCGCTGAGGACCAGCACGGCCACGGCACGTGCTGCGCCGGTCTAGTGGCCGCCGTGGGCAACAACGCCCAGGGCGTGTCGGGTGTGGCGCCAAACTGCCGCCTCCTACCTCTGCGGATCAATCTGTTCAGCGGCATGAACCAGAACCGAGCCGACGCCATCAATTACGCGGTAGCCCAGGCACCGAACTACGGCGCCATGATCATCACTTGCTCCTGGATCGCTTCCAGCGGCAGCACGATCTCCATCCAGAACGCCGTCAACGCCGCTCGTGCAGCCGACGTGCTGCCGCTGTTCGCGGCCGGCAACTCGAACAACGCTGTGCGGTTCCCGGCGAGTCTGGCGTCGGCCATGGCCATCGCGGCCACCAGTCCGTGCGACGAACGAAAGTCGCCCACGAGTTGCGACGGCGAGAACTGGTGGGGTAGCTGCTTCGGCGCGGCCCTCAGCGTGGGTGCACCCGGCGTGCAGATGCAGACGACCGACGTCATCGGCGGAGGCTGGTCGCCCGGCGCCTACCTGTCCAACTTCAACGGCACGTCGTCGGCCACCCCGTTCGCCGCGGGCATCGCCGCCCTGCTGCAGTCCAAGGCGCTGGAGCTGTTCGGTTCGCCACTATCCGCCAATGACTTGCAGGCGCTCATCGAGGACTCTGCTGAACAGGTGGGTGGGTACGCGTACCCCGGCGGCGTGTCCAATGAGCTCGGCCACGGCCGCGTCAATGCCTTCGACGCGCTGAACCGGCTCATCATCGGCCCGGCCGTGGAGATCCTGCCCCCGCCGGTGGACATCGCTCTGTCGATCGACCGCTCCTACAGCATGGTAGGCACGCCCATCCTGGCGGCCGAGAACGCGGCCGCGCAGGTGGTGCGGCTCATGGATGTGGGCGATCGCATCGCCGTCACCAGCTACAGCGGCGGCACCAACCCCGGTGGCTTGCCCGGCTGGCCCGCATGGACGGACTACGCCACCACCACGATCATGAGCAACATCGACAAGGACGCTGCCATCGCCGCCATCAACACCGGCGGCCACGTCTACGACCTGACGGCCATCGGCGCGGGCCTCACGCAGGCGCGCAACGAGCTGTTCGGCGCCTCGCCGGCGAACTACCCGCAGTCCATCATCCTGCTGTCCGACGGCAACAATACCGACGGTCCCGATCCGTTGACCCTTCTGCCGCTGCCGGCGCCGCAGCCGCATGTCTACACCATCGGCTTCGGGCCGTTCGCGGACGCCGCCACGCTGTCGGGTCTGGCCAGCGGCACCGGGGGCCAGTATTACTTCGCCGGCGGTACCGGCGCCAAGACGATGGGCGGCGAGTTGCCCATCATCCAGACCTACCAGATGTCGCTCATGCAGGCGACCGAACGGGAGAACCTCGGCTGGGAACGCGGCCAGATCCGCGACCAGGGCGAGGAGCGACATTTCTTCCAGGTCGATTCATCGTGTGATCAGATCCTCATCGGCCTGCTCTGGGGGCCGTACGACCCCGAGGCATTCAAGCTGTACCTGCAGGACCCATCCGGCGTCACGTACGACTCGAACAGCCCCGAGTGGATCGGCGACATCACCCTGTCCGCGTTCCGCATCAACCGTCCCGAGCCCGGACAGTGGCTGGCGCAGGTCGTGCGCGTGGGCAACGGCCAGGGCAGCGGATACTACGACCTCAACCTCGCCGCCTCGTCGCGCGTGCAGTCGCAGCTCACGCTCATCCCGCGCGGCTGGAGCCTGCCGCTCACCATCCAGTTGCGCCTGTTCCAGCTCAGCCAGGACGAAGGCGTCGTTCCCCTGCGAAACTGCCAGGTGCCTTGCGCCGTGACTTACCCCAACGGCGAGTACTCGCAGCTCCAGCTCAACGACGCGGGCCAGGACGGCGACGAGATGGCCGACGACGGCGTCTACACCGCCACCCTGCTCAACACTGGCGACAGCGGCAACTACACCGTCGAGGCCACGGCCTACGGTCAGACCCTCGGCGGCGATCCGTTCACCCGCTACGACATGGCCAGCACCGTACTGCTGCGCGACGCCGTGCCCACGACACCCACGGTGGACCTACCCGACGTGGTGGCCCTGCATGGCACGGAACTCGAGTTGCCCATCGTCATCTCGCCACTGGTCGACTCGTTCGGCATCCAGACGCTGGAGCTGGGCGTGACGTACGACCCCGCCGTGCTCCAGCTCGGCGGCCTCGGCGACCTTTCCGGCACACTCTTGGAGAACTGGGCGACCCAGGTGGCCGACCAGGGCAGTGGCCTGCTTCTGACGGGCAGCGGGCCGGCTCTGCGGGGCAGCGGCATCCTCGCGCGCGTGAAGTTTCAGGTGGTGGGGGAACTGGGCGACGCCACGCCGCTCACGTTCAACCTCATCAATCTCAAGGACGGCCAGGGCAACCAGGTGCCCACCAATGGTCAAAACGGCTCGGCGGTGGTGCAGTCGTCGCTCGAGGACCGTGTGCCCACGCCATTCGGACTGACCAATGGCTGGGGCTTGCGCTCGTTGCCGGTGGTGCTGTCGGATGGCGAGACGCTGGCCGACCAGCTGCCCGCCGTCCAGGCGGTGCTGGGCTGGACGCCCAACGGCTACGACCAGACGCCGTCGCCCGAGGCGGGCCAGGGCTTCTGGCTGAGCTATGGCGGTCCGGACTCCGACGGCATCGTCACCGGCACGCCCCTGGGCATCTACACCCGCGAGCTGCCGGCCGGCTGGTCGCTGGTGGGCGGCCTGTTCGACCGGTCCGCAACGCCGGTAGTCGAGCCCACCACGGCCAACGCCGAGGTCTTCCGGTATGCGCCAAATCAGGGCTACTTGCCCGCCGTGCAGCTCGACCCGGGCCAGGGCTACTGGATCCACGTCGACGAGGCGGCCTCACTGACCGCCATGCCCGGGCAGAACAAGCAGGCTGACCGGCACGATGCCGACAAGGTGCTCACGCAGGCCGAGTTCACGGCCAACGGCGACGCCATGAGCGGCGTGCCGTCCATCAACTCCGTGGTGATCGGCGACGGTGCATCCGGCGACACGCAGGTGCCGTACCCGCCGGCGCCACCGGCATACACAACCCTGCTGCGCTTGCTGGCCGGTGGTGATGCGGGCTTCCCCCTCTACAGCGACCTGCGTGTGGACGCCTCGGGTCAGATGTGGTTCTTCGAACTGCAGGCCGGCGGCAACCAGAACGGCTCTGGCAGCACCGTGCGCTGGTACCCCGATCAGCTCCGCGCGATCCTCGATCAACCGTGGGTCCTGCATGAGGGCGTCGGCATCGGCGGCCCGGTGGTGGTGGCCGACATGCGCGAGACCAGCGAGCTGACCGTGAACGACGGCGGCACGCACCTCTATACCATGGTCGTCGGCGCCGTCTCGGCGGTCGACGGCGAGTCGCTGCCCACCAGCTACGCGCTGGCAGGCAACTTCCCCAATCCCTTCAACCCCCAGACCACCATCCGCTATGACGTGCCCCGTACCGGCCACGTGCAGCTCGACGTGTACGACCTGCGCGGCCAGCGAGTGGCCCGCCTGGTGGACGGCACCGTGGAAGCCGGCCGCCGCAGCGTGATCTGGAACGGCCGCGACGATCACGACGCCACCGTACCCAGCGGCGTGTACTTCGCACGTCTCAGCGCCGGCGGCGTGCAGCAGACCGGGCGCATGGTCCTGCTGAAGTAGCGGCTTCGGAGCGAACTGACGTGCGTGGGGTGGGTGGCCCTGGGGTCGCCCACCCCGCCTTGCGCACCGGCCCGGCGCATTGACCCTCCGTCCGAAAGCGGGTACAATTGACGCGTTTTGGTCAATATCGTTTTCTTGTGCGGGAGGCCCATCGTGTTTCGCCTCGCCATTCTGTCCCTTCTCCTGCTCCTGCTGGTCGCAGCCCCCGCGGTCGCTCAGCTCGCCCCGTACTGGATTCCCGACGAAGGTTGCGAGCTCGCGCGGCAGTTCGGCACGTCGATGACCCAGTACTACCGCGGCGAGAATTCGCTGGACCTGAGCATCACCTCCGACCACGTCGAATACCATATCGAGGTCTATTCCTGGGATGGCAACGACGGTCTGTGCCGGTCGCGCAACGATTACCCGGGCATGGATTACGTGATCTATCGTTATGATCCGCCGCTGAAGGTTCTCCAGCTTCCGCTCTCGGTGGGCGCGACATGGACGAGCGAGTCGGTGCGGACGCGACAGGGCGGAGGCTCGATCCCTCGCACGATCACCCTGTCCAGCGCCGTCGTCGGCGAATCGAACGTCGAGACCGAAATCGGTACGCTCCATGTCTTTGAAGTCACCGAGGTCGTGACCTCTGAACCGGGCGGATTCACCGACACCACCACCCGCCTCCTCAATGACCAGTTCGGCGACGTGAGCGGCCTCATCGGGATGGACGGTTGCACGACGGTGGCCGACGAACCCTTCTCCTGGGGAAGCGTGAAAAGTCTGTATCGTTGATGGCGTGGTCGCCAGACGCGATCGTGCATAGATTGCCGGGCGCGGGCATCCCGACGCAATCCCGCGCTTGTCCCGCCTCGCTCGACACCGCGGAGGAACGCAGGTGACCATCGAAGCCGCCCAGGATGCCGCCCGACGCAAGGGCGTCGACAGGATCCGCCGCCATATCTTCCTCTGCTGCGACCAGGCCGAACCGAAGTGCTGCGCGAAGGACGCTGGCCTCGCGAGCTGGGCCTTCCTCAAGAACCGCCTCGAGGAACTGAACCTCACGGGCGACGGCGGCATCTACCGCACGAAGGCGAACTGCCTGCGCATCTGCCGCCAGGGCCCGATCGCCGTGGTCTACCCCGAGGGTGTGTGGTATCACTCCTGCACACCCGACGTCCTCGAGCGTATCATCCAGGAACATCTGATCGGCGGCCGACCCGTGGCCGAATACGTGCTGCAGGCGAAGTAGCCGAACGCAGACTCCTCGCGCGGCAATGAAACGAGATCGAGGTTATTCTCCACCGAGCTGATCGTGGCCTTCGCCGCCATCTTCGTGAGCACGGCCACACTGTTCGTCTCTATCTACCAGACTCGCATCATGCTGTCGGCCACGATGGCCGTGCATGGCGAGCCGATTGCCGGCTGCTGTATCTGCAGTGCGGGCCGCATTTGACGCAAGACCGCTGGCGGGATGAAGCGTAACGATCAGCGGTAGAGGCTCTTCAAGGCGCCCCAGGTTTCGCGCTCGATCGTGACCGGGTCGCAGTCGCTGTCGTCGATGACATACGCGCCATCGAGCAACCAGCGCGCGAGATCGAGCGTGCAGCAGTGGAAGGCCGCCGCACATCCTTCATCCAGTTCCCCATCCTCGTGACCGGAACTTCCGGTGTTGTCGGCGATGGTCGTGCCGTACGCCGTGAGCGTCGAGCCCAGACCAATCTCCACGCCCCCCGGGTAGAAGAGGCTCGCATTGCCCGAGATCTCGCAGTCGATGAACGTGGGCTGACTGCCATAGATCGCCACGCCACCGCCGCCACGCGCGTAGTTGCCCGTGATGACGCAGCGGACGACGGTGAGCGCCGACCCGTACGACACGTCCAGACCGCCCCCGGTCGCACCGAAGAACGAATCGTTGGCATTGCCCCCAGTGATCGTCAGCCCCTCGATCCGCGTGGCGTCGTCGACGCCCGAGCAGAAGAGGATCGAACCGAAGCCCTGCGGCTGCTGGCCGTCGATCGTCACGCAGTCAGGCTGCCCGGTCGCGCTGCGCAGGGTGATACCGGACTTCATCATGATACCCCAGGCCACATAGGTTCCGCACGCCAGCTCGACGACGTCGCCGGCCACCGACGAATCGATCGCGGCCTGGATGGTCGGCGCGTCACCCGTACCGACAGGATCGACGTACCAGATTCGCGCCTGTGCCGGACCATTGGCGAGAATCAGACACAGGAATGCGGGAATCCCGATGCGCATGAGGAACTCCTTCGCAGTGGTCGCCCGACGGCATCCGCGGGACGGCCATCTCGATCTGGCCCTGGTGTGGCGCATGACGTCTCGATTCTACCACACAATCGCCGATAGGTCAGTCTCGCGAAACCCGCGGCAACTTCGCGCCACGACGGCGTGGCATAGTGAATCGGCGCCATGCCGTTGCGCGTCCGTATGAGCGAGTGGTTAGATCTCACTCTTGCCACCTGCCCGAAAGGCTCGATTCGATATGGAGATGGAGTTATTGTCGGGATCCTTTGCGTTCGCGAATGAATACCCGTTCGCCTCATGAACCGCGCCAAACTTCAGTCCCCGTTTCGCTGCCAGCGCGGCAAACGCAACGACGTCTTGAACGTGGAAAGTGAGCTTGACTCCGACTTGGCCGAGCTTCACCGACTTGGCAGCTTGATGAATGAGGATGCCCGCTCCACCTTCTGTTGCCCGCAGTTCAATGAGGCCTTCCGAAACCTTCCCTGATGTCTCGAGCCCGAAGTGCTTGCTGTAGAAGGCCGCTGACTTCTCCATGTCGCGAGCGTAGATGAGGACGGTTCCAAGGGGTGAATTCATGGATCTCCTTCAAGCAGTCCCCATAGTGGGCATCCGCATTCCAAACTGCCTTTTCGACCGGCATCTCCCCAGTCGACCGACTCAAGGCCTCGAGTGTAACACACCTTCGCCGATCGATCTTGCCGGATGCGCCGGGGATCCCTGAACATCTGGCGACAACGCAGACGTCGGAAAACGACCATTGCCGAAAGGGCACGTGTGGCAGGACCTCGTCGACGAGGTGCGCAGCGACGTCTGGTCGATGGGCGACGAGACATTTGCGACCTTCGCCGCGGCCGACAACATCGTGCGCGAAGGACCGGGCATGACGGGCATCGGGACGCCAACGTCGCGCAGTACCCCTGGGGAGCCCCACACCTCACAGAGACCGTTACGCCGCCGCAGTAGCGATAGCATGAATAAGGTGGGCTCAGAGAGACCAGCGCGATCGCCCTGGCAGAATGGCTACTGCGAGCACGTGATCGGCACCCGCGAGCGCGAACGCTCGCACTCCGTCATCGTGTTCAACGGGGCTCATGCTCGACACCTGCTCGAACAATTCCTCGAGGACTACCGATCGAACCGCCCGACGAGTGACAGATCGAGTCTTGACAGGGCACAAGGGCCCCGACTCTAGCCGGGGCCCAAGGAGCGCACTCACCGACGCTTGACCGGCCGTTCCATATCAGCGGACGAGCATGAGCTTGCTCGTCTGCACCTCACCGTCCGCGTCCAGCCGCAGCAGGTAAGTCCCCGAGGCCAGGGTGCGCGGCGCGAAACGCACTTGATGCAAACCCGCGGACATGTCGCCATCGGCGAGGTCGGCTACGCGGCGGCCGGCCACGTCGTACACCCGTAGCTTGACCCTCGCGTCATGGGTCAAGGTGAAGCTGATGTCCGTTATCGGGTTGAATGGATTAGGGTTTGCGCCCTGGAGTATCACCAGCGGCGTGGATGTGGGCGGCGTGACGGGGTGGAGTCCGTCCTGCGCCCCCGTGATCGTGGACCTTCCGACCGCGCGCAGGATCGTGCCGTCCAAGCCTACGGCCCAGCCGTGCTGCGTATCGACGAAATCAACGGCCTCGAGACTCCAGTCGCCGTTGCCGATCATCTCCTGCCAGCTACTGCCGCCATCGTTCGTCCTGACGCCGTGCCCCGACGCTGCGCTGCTGCCGACGCTCCACGCATGCGTCGCGTCCACGAACTGGATGTCGTGCAAGTACTGGTAGAAGTTCGGATCGGAATCGAACCGCAATTGCCACGACTGGCCCCCGTCCGTGGACTCGAAGATCTTCCCGGTACCGGTGGTGAGCCACCCATGGTCCTCGTCGAAGAAGTCGAGCCCGAAGCCGCTGTCGTCCCCCGGGATCACTCCCGGGATCCAGTGCATGCCGCCGTCAGTCGTGTGGAGCGCCTGGCCGTTGCGGCCCACCGCCCAGCCGTGCAAGAGGTCGATGAACTCGACGTTGTACAGCGCGTCGCTGGCTCCGATGTCCTGCATCTGCCAGCTCGCGCCACCATCCTCGGTATGCAGCAGAACCCCTATGCCGGACAGTGTGTCCCCGCCCACCGCCCAGCCGTGCTGCTGGTCGACGAAGGTGATCACGCGCAACCGCAGAGAGGTGGGCGTGGGTTGGACGACCCAGGTCGTGCCGCCATCGGCGGTCGCCAGGACCAGGCCGTCGTCGCCACAGATCCAGCCCGTCTGCTGGTCGAGGAACGTCACGCACCAGAGGGCATGCGACGTGATACCCGCGTGAACTGCCCAGCTGTCGCCGCCGTCCGTGGTCGAGAGGATCGCACCATACTCGCCTACTGCCCACCCGTGCACGGAATCGGTGAAGTCGACGCCCCGCAGTGCACTGGAGACGGGACTGGCGAGCTGCTCCCAGGACGTACCCGGGGTTCCGAAGAACATGTTCTCGTAGATCTGTAGACCGGCGTCACCATCGCTGGTGAAAACGTACTGGTCCCGTGCCACCAGCCCCTGCGGCGCGTCCGGGGTCCTGAAGTCGCCGACGAACACCGGGCTGGTCGGATCGTCCACGCTGATCAGCCCCAGATTGTAGAGACCGGAGGAGACGACGAACCCGCCGCCGACGTCCAGGTCGAAGGAACCCGCGCTATGGTACAGGTGTCCCAACTCCTGCGGGTTGGTCGGATCGCTCACGTCCTCAACGTAGAGCCCGTCGGGACCGACGATGCTTCCCACGTAGAGCAGGTTTCCCTCACGCGCGACGTCCGCGGCATACGCGCCGTGGGTGTCGATGGTGGCCACCTGGGTGATCTGCTGTTCAGGATTCGACACGTCCAGGACAAGCACGCCGGACTGGTCCGCCGCCACGTACGCGTACTGTCCGTCGGACAGGATCGCGCTGGCGAACTCGGTGGGCAGTTCGAACCCGCCCAGCTCGACGGGCGCGCCCGGGTTCGTGACATCGAGCACGTGCAGAGTCTTGTGCTGGTTGCCTGGGGGATTGTCGAGGACGTAGGCGCGCGCGCCGACTGCCGCCACCCGCCAGGCGTTCGGCAAGTCGGTGTCGTCCCCCAGAACCGCGGGGCTAGTCGGGTCCGAGATGTCGATGATGCGCAGGCCATCGGCGTCGGCGGCCAGATAAAGGGTGTCGCCCTCGATGGCGAGATCGGACGCTCTACCGTCTCCGTCGATCTGAGCGACCCGCTCCGGGTGCTCCATGTCGCTCAGGTCAATCACGTTCAGGCCGTCAAAGGAGGCCGCGACGAAGGCGTAGTCGCCCACCAGGCGAGTCTCGAGACTGGGCTGGTACGTGGTATAGGAGCCGACGATGTGCGGCGCGCTGCCGTCGCCAAGCTCAATGGTCTCGAGTCCCGCGACATCCGCATAACCCCGATCTGCCAGATAGAGGTATCCCTGCGCAACCGCCAGGTGCTTCGGCGAATTGGGCAGGGACATGGTCCCGACCAGATCGGGAGAAGAGGGATTCTGGAGATCGTACACGGACAGTCCGTTCGTGTTCGCAATGTAGAGCATGTCGCCGTCGAAGGCCATGTCGTCGAGGAAGCCGAGGTGCAGCGTGGCGAGAGTGGGAAAGCCGGCGGCAGTCATGTCGACGATGTCTTCCTGGACGAAGCCCGGTCCGTGGTGCTCGAAGCAGGCGACCCGATCGTTGGCGGCGACAGTGCCGGCGCCATAGGAGTCCGTGCCGAAGGCGTCCGACACGTAGATGGAGCCGTCGGCATCGAGTTGCCCGGCCGCGGTGACGGTGAAGCGCGTGTAATAGAGCGAGTCGGTGGCATGGAGCTTCCCGTCCTCGGGAGAGACGTAGAGATCGGCCACGCGTTCGCTGCCGACGCCTCCGCCGGTGGCGACCGGGTTCAAGGGGTCGGTGACGTCCACCACAAAAACCCCGAAGTCGCCGATGGCGGCGAAGTGCTCCCAGACGACGACGGTATTGGCGTCGCTCACGCCGAAGCCGAAGAACTCCACCGTCTGGGAAAGAAAGGCCGGTGCGGTCGGGTTCTGGACGTCCCAGATCTCGAGACCTTGACTTCCGCAGGCCATGAACAATCGCTGTGTCGCCGGATCGTAGGCAATGTCCTTGACGAGTCCACGGGTGCGAATCTCGTCGTCGACGAGGGTGGGATTGGCCGGATCGGTCCCATCGAGGATAAGTACGGCGCCGCCGGATGAGAGGAAGATCAAGTGGCGACCCACGTCGACTCCAACCGCGCGGGCGGGACCGTAGGGCCAGGCTCCAACCTGGTTGAACGCGGTGACGGCCGATGCCACCCCGGTCACGGCCAGAGAAAGGATGGCGGCAACGACGAGGGTTTTCCGGTACATGGGAGCCCCTTTCGGTTTGATCGTATAGATTGGCGTGTCAATTCGGCGAACGTTGCCGGTATCCGGTCGCTCGATATTCGCGGCTTCTCCGTCTTGGCATGCAGCGCCGCAAGTCGTCCAATATTGGAGTACGCAACTTCGGTATTGGCGTGACAGGGCGTATCCCGATTCCGCGTCCGGCAGGCCGGCTGTCTGGTCCACGTCATCCGAGATCATCGGACCCGCGGCCTGCGAGAACACCATTTCCCTTCGTAGAGACGAACTCGCCAGTGGGAACACCGGTGCGAACAGGGCGCAGATTGTCAATGCCCGCCATCGTGTGATAAACTCTGATCGTAATCTCGGAATTTCATCCGACACACCGGACCATCGTCGTCGCGATGCCCTCGCCGGGCCGCAAGGACCTGGGACGGAGCATCGGGGAGGTCCAGCATGCTCCGACTGAACCCTGGTATCATGGCCTCGCTCCTCATCGTGGCGACGGGCCAGATCGCTGCCGCCGTCGACTACACGGCATTTCCCCACTGGGTCGAGAGCTTCGGGGATGCCGAGGGTCGGGATATCACCAGCGTCACGATTGTCGAGATCCTCGGTCAGCCCTACGTGCTGGCCACGGCTCCCAGTCACGGGCTCATGTCGTTTCGGCCCGGTCCCGACGGCCTCGAATTGCTGAGCGATCTTGCTGTTGCGGGCGCCGAGGTCGGCGTGGCGGTCGCTGCCTGGGACGCCTACGTGGCCGGCGACGGTCCGTCGGCGAGGCTGAGCAAGGTCAACGTCGCCTTTCCGGAGAACCCGATGCTGGTCTGGCAGTCCAGCCTGCCGCTACAGCCGCGCGGCGTGGCGCTTCTGGACCACTACGCGCTCCTGCCCTGCGGCGGCGACGGGCTGCTGGTCTTCGATCTCACCGAGGTGCTCGGCATTCCGGTCGGCGTGGTGGGGCAGTGGGACTCTCCGGCGCTCGAGGTATCCGTGATCGACGGCCATGTCTTCGTACTCACATCCAGTGGGCTCTCCACACTGGACCTGACCGACCCCACCGCGCCTGGCGAGCTTGCCCATCTCGATCTCGATGGTGCGACGACGATGGTGGCGCACGCGGGATCTCTCGTGATCGGACGATCAGGCAACGTCGCGGTGGTCGATATCTCGGACCCCCTGGACCCGCAGGCGGTGGCCTTCGCGAACGTGGGGTTTCCGCCGGTGGCCCTTGCCAGCGCGGGTGACGACATCTGGGTCGCGGGCCATCAATTCGTCGAGGTGCTCGGACCGGAACTCGTCGTCCAGTGGCGGACGCCGCTGGATATCGGCACTGCCGGGAACACGTGCCTCGCAGCCGGCCTCGGACTCACCGTCGTCGGCACCGAGAGACGCGGTCTGCAGGTCCTCGTCGATGGCATCCACGAGTCGGTGCAACCGGTGACGTCATTTCACATCGACGGTTTCAATCCCCAGGTTCGCCAGCTCGTTGGCGACATTCTCTACGTCACGGTGGGTGGCGAGTCCCGGGCCTATCGCGCGGATGAGAACTCGTCGGAACCGGTGTGGGTACATGCCGCTCCGGATCCGGGCGCCATCGCTCTCGATCTTCTCGTGGCCGATGGGCGCGCGTTCGTTGCCTACACGTCCGGCGTCGTCGAGGTGCTCGACGTGACGGGGCCGCAGGCCGAGCCCATCGCCTCGGTCCTGCTCTCAGAAGATCACGAGATCTTCGACCTGGCGTGGACCGGTTCCGCGCTAGCGGTGCTATGGAACCATGTCGATGCACCCGAGACGGCGGTCTCGATCTTCGCGTTGACAGGGTCGCAGCTCGAGCAACTCGGCTTCGTTGCCGTGGACACGAACCAGCGTAAACTGGGCGCCCTGGGCAATGTGCTGGCCTTGTGGAACACGTTCTCCATCGGCACGAGCGTGACGTTGATCGACATCAGCGATCCGACCCAGCCGCAGCCAGCTGGGGACTTCCCGAAGCCGGGCTTGAGCGACGTGGTGACCAGCGGTGCATACCTCTACGTGCTGGGTGGTGAGACCTTGCAAGCGCTGCACTTCGTCGCCCCGTTCTACGTGGAGGCCGGTCCCGAGCTGCAAGTCCCCTCCTACAACGGCTACCACATCCTCGCACCCGCCGGGGAGCTGGGTTTCCTCTCGTTCGCGGAGCTGATGTTCGACCTCGACGATCCGCTGGTGCCGCGACCCATCGGATCGTTCGCGAACCTGACCGTGGACCGCGCCATCCCGGTCTTCTCCAATGCCGGCCGCGTGGTTCTCTACAAGTTTGGTTACGTTTACAGCTTCCCGCCGCAGGCTGCGGATCTCACCGCAGCGCCCGATGCAGCGCCCGCGGTGGTGCCGGCACCAATCACGCTCCTGCAAGCTGCGCCCAATCCCTTCAACCCGCAGGTGACCCTGGTCTTCCGGATGCCACATGCGGGCGACGCGCAGCTCGAGATCCTCGATGTCCGTGGCCGGCGCGTCGTGGCACAGTCCGTGACCGTGCACGAGTCAGGAGAGACATCCGTCGTCTGGGACGGCCGCAGTGACGAAGGGCGCGCACTCCCGTCCGGAACCTACCTGGCGCGGGTGACGGGGCCGGGCGTGACGGCAATCACGAAGGTGACCCTGGCGAGGTAGTCCCGACCTCACGTTGGCGACTCGGCCGACTATCCGCCAGCGGCCGCTCATCGTTCCAGACCGGAGATCCGCGCGTGACCGTTAGCGCAACCCGTCGATCACCGCGTTGAACGTGGCGCTCGGCCGCATGGCGGCGGTCGCCTTGGCGTCGTCCGGCTGGTAGTAGCCGCCAAGGTCCATCGGCTTGCCCTGGGCGGCCAGCAGTTCCGCGGCGATTTTCTCCTGATGCGCCGCCAGCGCCTGGGCCACGGGCGCGAAGCGCGCCTTCAGCTCGGCGTCCTCGTCCTGCGCCGCCAGCGCCTGGGCCCAGTACAGAGCCAGGTAGAATGTGCTGCCGCGGTTGTCGATCTCGTTCACCTTGCGACTCGGGTAGCGCGCGTTCTCCAGGTAGGTCCCGATGGCCGCATCGAGCGTCTCGGCCAGCACCGCGCCGCGCGCGTTGCCCGTCGCGGCGACCTGCTCGAACGACGGCACCAGGGCACAATACTCGCCCAGCGAGTCCCAGCGCAGGTGCCCCTCCTGCAGGAACTGCTGCACGTGCTTGGGCGCCGAACCGCCCGCTCCTGTTTCATAGAGCCCGCCGCCGTTGAGCAGCGGCACGATCGAGAGCATGCGGGCGCTCGTACCCAGCTCGAGGATCGGGAACAGGTCGGTCAGGTAGTCACGCAGCACGTTGCCCGTCACCGAGATGGTGTTCTCGCCGCGGCGCGTACGGGCACAGGTGTAGGCCATGGCATCGTCCGGTGTCATGACCGGAAGCTCCAGTCCCTTCGTATCGTGCTCGGGCAGGTAGGCCTTCACCTTGGCAATGATCTGCGCGTCATGGGCGCGCTTCTCGTCGAGCCAGAAGACGGCGGGGGTGCCGGCGGCGCGGGCGCGCGTGACGGCCAGCTTCACCCAGTCGCGGATGGCCGCGTCCTTGGCCTGGCACATGCGGAAGATGTCGCCCGTCTCCACCGGCTGCTCCAGCAGCACCTTGCCCATCGCATCCACCACGCGCACGACACCGGGGCCATCCATGATGAACGTTTTGTCGTGCGAGCCGTACTCCTCGGCTTTCTGCGCCATCAGGCCGACGTTGGCGACGGCGCCCATCGTGGCCGGGTTGAACTGGCCGTGCGTCTGGCAATCCTTGATGACGGCCTGGTAGATCGTGGCGTAGCAACGGTCCGGCACCATCGCCACCGTGTCCTGCAGCTGGTCGTCCTTGTTCCACATGCGGCCACCGTCGCGCACGACGTTCGGCATCGAGGCGTCGACGATCACGTCGTTGGGCACATGCAGGTTCGTGATGCCCTTGCGCGAATCGACCATGGCGATGTCCGGCCGCGTGGCGTAGATCGCCTGGATGTCGGCCTCGATCTCGGCCTTCTTCGCCACCGGCAGGCGGTCCAGCTTCTCCAGCACGCCAGCCAGCCCGTGGTTGACGTTGGCGCCGATCTCCTTGAGCGTCGCGGCGTGCTTGTCCAGCGCCGCGGCGTAGAACACCGACACGGCGTGGCCGAACATGACGGGATCGGAGATCTTCATCATGGTGGCCTTCAGGTGCAGCGACAGCAGCGTGCCGTCGCGCTTGCATTCGTCAATCGTCTTCGCGTAGAACGCGCGCAGGGCCGCCACGTTCATCACTGCGGCATCGATGACCTCGCCCGCCAGCAGGTCCAGCCCCTCCTTCAGGGTCTTCTTACCGCCGCCCGCGGCGGTGAACTCGATGGTCACCGTGGTGGGCGACGACAGGGTGACCGACGTCTCGCTGCCGTAGAAGTCCTTCTCGGTCATGTGCGCCACACGAGTCCGCGAACCGTCCTTGGGCCAGTCCTTCATCATCCGGTGCGGATTCTTCTGGGCGAACTTCTTGACCGACGACGCCGCGCGTCGGTCGGCGTTTCCCTCGCGCAGCACCGGGTTGACGGCGGAGCCCAGCACCTTCGCGAAACGGGTTTGCAGCGCCTTCTCGGCGTCGGTCTGCGGCTCCTCGGGATAGTCGGGAATGTCGTAGCCGTGCGCCTGCAGCTCCTTGATGGCGGCCTGCAGCTGCGGGATCGATGCCGAGATGTTCGGCAACTTGATGATGTTCGCCGCCGGGGTCCTGGCCAGCTCGCCCAGCGCGGCCAGGGCGTCGGGCAGCTTCTGGGCCGCCGTCAGCTTATCCGGGAAATTGGCGATGATACGGCCGGCCAGCGAGATGTCGGCAGCCTCGACGTCGATCCCCGCTGTCCGGGTAAAGGCTTGGACGATGGGCAGCAGGGCGTAGGTCGCCAGCGCGGGCGCCTCGTCGATGCGAGTCCAGACGATCTTGGAGTTGGCCATGGGTATCCCTCGGCTTGGCTGGGGTGAAAAAGGGGGTAATCCAATATTCCCGCCAAAAATCACCCAGTGGAGGGGTAGAGTCAAGCCGCTCGGCTCGGCGCCGACTCGCTAGCCGGCGAGCGTCGCCGTCAACGGACTTGCCGCCGTGGACCAGTTGCCCTTGAGCACCTGGCCCGACGCCGCCGGCAGCAGCAGCCAGCCGTACTTGCCGTAGTGGCCCAGCCGCTCGCCCAGGCGCGGCAGGCGGTCGGGAGTCCGGGTCACGATCACGAGATCGGTGACCGGAAGGTGGTACGGGCTGCGCGCGGCGAAGACGAGGTCGTAGTCCTTCAGCGAGTAGCGCTTGCCGGCGATGAAGACGAGGTCGCCGGCGATCTTCAGCTCGTCGGGCAGGTAGGCGGTGAGTACATCATCACGGGGGTTCATGAGCACGCTGGTGACGGCCCCGGTCGGATCGATGTCCTGCGGCGGTACGCCGCCGGTGATGAGGGCTGGCGGGTCGGTCTCCGTGAAGGCATGGGCGAAGCCCTCGGCGGCCGCCTTCTGCGACGCGTCGAAGGGCAGCACGAAGTTGGGCGAGGGCTCGGCGAGCACCTGGGCCAGGGTGGGATCGATCTCCTGCGGCCAGAGGCGGCGGAAGAGGTCGAAATCGGGATCCACGCTCAACGTGGTTGCGCCGGGGGCCTTCACGCGGAAGCTGTCGCGCGCCTTGGCGAGGGTCACGGTGGTGCGCACGTCGCCCTGGGGCGTGGACACGACCACCGGCACCTCGAGGGTGTACGGCGGCATGCCCTGGCTCAGGGTGAAGGTCACGGCGTCGCCGTCGCGCTTCGGCTCCTCCAGGGTGAGGGTGGGCGCGCCGGGGCGGGTGAGCCACTGGTCCTGGAACGCCGACAGGTCGCGGCCGCTGACCTTCGCGATGGCGGCGAAGAAATCGCTCCAGCTCGCCTCCTGGTAAGTGAACCGAGACACCACGTCACGCAGGCCTTGCAGCACGGTGTCGTGGCCCAGCTCCTGGCTGAGCATGTGCCACACCATCATGCTCTTGCCATAGCCCACTGCTCTTGTCGCACCCGAGTGGCGGCTCTTGAACTCGGTGAGCGGGAAGTCGAGCTTCGGGTCGCGGCCGACGTAGGCGGCATAGTCCTTCAGTAACGTGTGACGATAGTCGCGCGCGGCCTCGGCCGACTCCAGCGCCTTGTAATGATAGTCGGCGCACCACACCGTGAGACCCTCGCACCAGTTGCCCTCGGCGGGGTTCACCATGACGCCGTTGCCCCACCAGTCGTGGCAGATCTCGTGGCCGAAGCTGGTGTAAGGGATGAAGGGCAGGCGCATGACCTGCGCACCCAGCAGCGTCCAGCCAGGCATGCCGTAGCCGGTGGGAAACCAGTTCTCGACGGTGGCGAACTTCTCGAACGGGTACGGCCCGAGCATGTCCTCGTACATGGCGATGTAAGCCTGCGTGCGCTCGAGGTAGGTGTCGCGCAGCTTCTCATCGGGTTCGAGCAGGAAGACCTGGGCCTTCACTTTTCCGTCCTTGCCGGCACTATCCGCGTAGCGGTAGTACTGGTGCGCGATGACCGTGATGCCGTCGCTGGGGTGCACCGCGTTGAAGACCGTGGTGCGCTGGCCGTCCGTCTCCTCCTCGTTCACCACCTCGCCCTGCGTGACCGGCAACCATCCCGCGGGCGTGACGACGGTGACGCGGTACGTGTTGAGGGCGCCGGCGAACGAGGGCAGCCACGGGAGGGCGCTGGACAGGTAGATGCCGTCCTCGCCCACGGTGCCGGTGATCTCGTTGGCCACGTTCTCGCGCGAGAAGCGCATGGTGGCGGCGTCCTGGTGCACACGTGCGGCGTAGCGCAGCGTGACCGGCGTGTGGGCGTCGCGCCAGCCGACGAGGCCGCGGGCGACAGGCTCGCCGAGCGCCGTGTCCACCGTGGTCGACATGGCCGTTCTCGCGGGGTCGAATGCCGCCGCGAGCTGGAAGCTGTCGAGGCCGGCAGGCACCAGGAGGGCGTCCTCGATCGTCACCTCGTGCGCGGCGACGTCGAAGGTGACGCGGGCGTCGTGGTGCACGACAGGCAGGGCGGCCGTGGCCATGGGCGCGGCGAGGAGCGCGGCGGCGAGTGCGATCAGGCGGCGGGAAGTCATGGGTTCTCCTGTGTGTCTAGTTCACCACGACCGTCACCAGCGGTAGCTCGCTGAAGAACTGGGCCGACACGCGCTGCAGGTCGGCGAGAGTCACGCGATCGTAGCCGCCGACGGCATCGAGATAGGCGCGCGCGTCGCCATCCAGCTCGGCCATCGCCAGGTAATAGGCGCGGCTGATCGAGCTGAGGCGGCGCATCATCTGACGACCGCGAATGGCGCTGCGCACGCGGTCGAGTTCCTCCTGCGAGATGCTTCCGGCGTCGAAGTCGCGCAACGCTCCCGTGAGCGCGTCCTCGCCCTCGGCGAGGCGCTCCACCGGCGGGTTGATCCAGGCGCGCAGCACGGCCTCGCCCGCGACATCGTCCACCGCCACGCCCACGCTGTAGGACAGGCCGCGCTTCTCGCGCAGATCCATCTGCACGCGGTCCGAGAGGATGGCTACGAGCAGGTCGAGCGCCGGCATGTCGGCCGGATCGACGTCGCGCACGCTGCCCAGCCTGACGGCCCCCATCTCGCCACCCACAGTGGCTGTGACGCGCTTCGGCGTCGTGGTCGCCGGCAGGGGTGGCAGGCCGGCGGCCGGCTGGCCGGAGCCGGGCGCCAGCGCTTCGATGCGAGCCTTCAGCTCATCGTGCGGCAGGGGTGAAATCACCGACCAGATGAGGTTCTCCGGCGCGAAGGCCTTGCGATAGAGCGTGCGTACCTGGTCGTAGGTGATCTGCCCGAGATCGGCGGGCGTACCCTCGGGCGGCAGCACCAACGGGTTGTCGCCGTAGAGCGCCTGCTGCAGCATACCGCCCGCCTCGCGGCTCGCGCTACCCTGGCGGTTGGCGAGGATCTGGATCTCGTCCTGGCGTGCGCGCTCCAGGTCGTCGCGGCCGAATGTGGCGTGCTGCGTGAGGTCGCTCAGCAGGTCGAGCACGGCGGGGCCGTTGTCGGCCGTGCACTCCACGCGG
>CAVSGO010000002.1:0-207273 GCA_963727525.1 uncultured bacterium
AAGCGCGAGCAGAAGGCACAGACGCCCGCGCACGACCGCCGGCTCCCGCCTCCAGGCTCCGTGCTCCGCCGCGAGTGGCGCGGCAACGAGGTGGTCGTCAAGGTCCTCGACCGCGGCTTCGAGTACCAGGGCCAGGTCTACCGCTCCCTGTCGGCCGTCGCCCGCGAGGTGACCGGGACGTCGTGGAACGGCTGGGTCTTCTTCGGCTACGCGCGGAAGGCCGATCGGTGAGTCGGTCCAACGGCAGGAACGGAAACGGCAAGCCCTCGTCGGTCCGCTGCGCCATCTACACGCGCAAGTCGACTGACGAGGGCCTGGACCAGGACTTCAACTCGCTGGACGCCCAGCGGGAGGCCTGCGAGGCGTGGATCACGAGCCAGCGCCATGAGGGCGCGGTGTGCCTCGACGACCGCTACGACGACGGCGGCTTCAGCGGCGGCAACCTGGACCGCCCGGCGCTTCACCGCCTACTGGACGACATCCAGGCCGGGCGCATCGACTGCGTCGTCTGCTACAAGGTCGACCGCCTCAGCCGCTCCCTACTGGACTTCGCCCGCCTGGTCGAGGTGTTCGACGCCCACGAGGTGTCCCTGGTCTCGGTCACCCAGCCGATCAACACGCGGGACTCGGCCGGCCGGCTGATGCTCAACGTCCTGCTGTCCTTCGCCCAGTACGAGCGGGAGCTGATCGGCGACCGCACGCGGGACAAGATCCACGCGGCGCGCCGCAAGGGCATGTGGACGGGCGGCGTCCCGGTGCTCGGCTACCGCGTCGCAGACGGCAAGCTCGTGATCGACGAGGACGAGGCCGCCGTGGTCCGCGAGCTGTTCGCGATGTACCTGAAGAAGCAGGCAATCTCCGCTGTCGTCGAGGAGGCCAACCGCCGCGGGTGGGTGACGAAGGCCCACGTCACGAAGACCGGCAAGCGCACGGGCGGCGTGCCGTTCTCCAAGTCCGGGCTCGCCCACATGCTGGCCAACCCGATCTACGCGGGCCGCGTCAGGCTCAAGGGCGAGGTCTTCGACGGCGAGCACGAGGCGATCATCGACCCGGTGACCTTCAGGCGGGTCCAGGACCTGCTGGCCAAGAACGCCCAGAGCCGGGGCTCGAAGATGCGGGACCGCTACGGGTTCCTGCTGCGGGGGCTCGTCCACTGCGCGGCCTGCGGCTCAACCTACGGGCCGTCGGTGTCGCGCAAGGGCTCCAAGGTCTACCGCTACTACGTCTGCACGAGCGCCCAGAAGCGCGGCTACTCGACCTGCCCCTGTCCCACGATCTCCGCGCCGAAGCTCGAGGAGACGATCGTCGAGCAGATCCGCGTGATCGGGCAGGACCCGCAGCTGCAGGCCGAGACGCTGCGGCAGGTGGAGTCCGGTAGGGAGGCGAAGCGCCCGGCGCTCGTCGGCGAGCAGAAGCGCCTGAGGCTGCGCCTGGAGAAGGTCCGCGCCGACATTCGCTCCCTACTGGATGCGCTCGCCACGGGCGAACGTGGGGCCAGCGTGAGCGCCCGGGTGGCCGAGCTGGAGAAGCAGGCGGCGGCTGCGCAGGGGCGGCTGGCTGAGATCGCCGAGGAGCTCGCCAGCCTCGACCACGGCACCGTCGACGCCGCCGACCTGCGCCAAGGCCCTCTCCCTATTCGACCCCATCTGGGACGTCCTCTTCCCCGCCGAGCAGGCGCGGATCATCCAGCTGCTCGATCGAGCGGATCGACTACGACGGGCGCAGCGGCAAGCTGGCGATCGAGTTCGCCGAGACCGGCATCCAGGCGCTGGCCGCCGAGGTCGAGAGCGCGAAGGAGACGGCATGAGAGTGGAGCTGAAGGTCGACCTGCGGCCCCAGCGGCCGGAACCGAAGCCGAAGGCCGTGCGCGATCCTGACGCGATTGCTACGAAGCGCCGTCGCCGGCAGGAGGAGCGTTGGCTGCGGCGGATCGCCCTCGCGCAGGTCGTGGAAGAGGCCATCAGCGGCGGGCGTTTCAGTGACCTAGCCGACGTCGCGCGGGGCTGCGGAGTCACGCGGGCCGCCGTGTCGAAACTCGTTGGAATCGCTCGGGGGGATTAGGAGAGGCGCCCAGCCAGGTGGGGGATTGGAGAAGGTCGACTGGGCGCCTCCGTCGAATTGTAGCGATCAGACGTCTTCTACTTAGCCTTCTTGAAGTCTTTCCACTTTTCTCCGGCCCATACCATTAGCCCAATATCCGTCGGCACAATCAGATTCTCTGAAACCGCGTGAGCAACATAGAACATTAGCTGCTGGAAGTAATCGCAAATGGCTTCGAGCTCATCAATACTCTTTATCGGCCAGACATCACGATGTACAACGTCATGGCGGCTGCTGTAGATCTCCTCCAACTTGTGTTGATCCCAGCTCGCAAACTGCCGCTGTAGACTTTCTGATGAACCCCAAAAAGTGAATAGCTTTTGTACATCAATACCCCATCTTGAAAATACCGCAAACTTCTTCGCTATACTCTTTCTGCTGAAATTGTCTACCAATTCCCGTATTCGTTCATCCTTGGTGGCCCGCGGCGGTTCACTGCCTCTCCCGGAATATAACGCGGTAACCTCCATTTCGAGTGTGTTTGGACTAGCGTTTAATGCCGCTAGATAAGTGTCGTCGTAGAAGCTGTCCAGTACAGTACATAGCGTAACGAAAGCCTGGTTCAATATGCGAAGCTCATATGAAGCCAACAGTTTTGCCACTTCGCGATCTATTCCTGTTCTGAATTCCCGCTCCAGCTGTCGATACTGCGCTTCGGTAATATCTGCAGAAAGAAAACGACGAAACATGCCTAGATCTTTATTAAATGTCGCGCCTAACTTTGCTGCGCCACCTTGCAGATAGAGGCTATAAAGATGACGGTTCATCACCATGCTTTCGGTCATTCGTCTTACAAAATAGATCAGTCTAATCTGTGGCGCAGCACGCATCATCTCTTGCAGTTCGTCCCAATATGCTTTCTCTTTTCTCAGTCATAGGTTTCTCCGTTGAACTAGGTAAGCGAACGGGCGATCAAGGAGCTGATCTGTTCGCAGAGAGGTTTGGACGAAAGATCGTAATCCAAGCAAAGAACTACATGGACAATGTCGGGAACTCCGCGGTCCAGCAGGTGATCGCGGCGAAGGCTTTCTACCGATGCGACGAAGCCATGGTTGTTACGAATAGCTTCTTCACTCCATCTGCAAAGGCCCTTGCAGAGTCTGCTGACGTGAAGCTTGTCGATCGCGTCAACCTTCAGGCGTACGTCGATGACTATAATCAATTGATTGTCCAAGCCGCCGCTTCTTTCACGAGAGGCAGGGAACCCGACGGTGTGCCGGACGGGCAGCAATGACGTTTCGCTAACTGTTTTCGGCCCCCTGGGAGATCGTCGGTCGTCGCTGCGGGAGACGGCGTCGCCTCTTGACCAAGGCTAGCGTTTATAGGGACGGGAATTCCGCGCCGCATTCGTTCTCTACTACTGGACTCTCCGCGGCTTTCAGACGCCGGACCGTGCGTGACCCCAGACGCTGCAGGTTCAGTGGGAGTTGGAGTCCGCATTCGCCCCACTGCACCTAGTTCTCGCATCCGCTAAAGCCTACTGAGACCTTTCCTGCGAGTCGCTCGCTGCAGTAAACCGGCGGCGTTCAATCGTCCTATTTACAAGCCGAATACGCCATTTACGTGGTGCGACCAATATGGTACGCTACGGATGATGTGCTAGCTTTGACTGAACCAAGAGGTCGCCATGGGATGGATATCAGATGCGCGCGCCAGAGTCAAATCAAGCCTCCGGTTTGGACTTTTCGCACACAATTTTTCGACCGAATTCGACGACGCCAACGATCGCGACTTTTTACTCATGTAGATAGCCAGTATCCGCCAAGCGTAGAAGTATTAGAGCTCTAAAGCATGTAAACGCGAGGATTACTGCTCAAGGCCGCGCCCTCCCAAGGTGACAGATGCATGGCATGTTTGGATGACCCAACGTCTCCCGTAATGTTCCGATATTCTGTCACTCGCGCGCGCAACGGGGGCGCTGACGGCGTTTGTGCTGCCGCGAAAGCGTGTGGTACGATAGAGGTGAGCTGCCGCCAGAAATTCCGCGCTCCCTGCCTTCTCTTCGGTTTGCAGGCGCCAAAGCGCGATACTCTCAAGAGTCTGCACAAACAAACCTAAATCAGGAATACGAATAGCAGGTCGCGCCATTCACGTTTCGCCCGGGGCAAATCTAGACGCGTTTACATCCCCAAACAGCCCAAGAAATAGCCCCGCATAGAAGACATTACGAAGACTAAACTCCAATCTACTGCGGCCGAAAAGTCCGACGCGCAAAGCGCTCTTGGCTATTTCATCCAAATAGTGCCGGAAGAAAAGGAGGTACCAGGCCTTGGGTAGGTTCTCTGGAACTGTTCAATGTAACCCCTCATCTGTATCTCAGCGCTGATTGCAGGCTCAATGAAATCGTCCCGAAGTTGTATTGGGTCTAGCTGCGGAACGTGCTTCCTCGCTGGGTTATTAGAAATCAACAGCGCCTAGTGAAACCCGAATCGGATCTCCTTAAAGAGTGCGTAGATCAACTGATCGCGATAGGGCCGACTAACCGCATCTAGAGACTTTTCCTTCACAACGTTTCCAAAAATACACATGGATCTCGACGCAGCCACTTCTTTGGCCGTCTGTGGTGGATTGATTCCAAGAACAATTCCTACGTAGCGATCGGCGACTGGACAGAGCGCATTATATGCCCGCCGATTGAGCTCATATTCGTCTTCGTGGCCTGTTCGAAAATCTCTCTTCTTGCCCAATATCTCGCTATACAATTCCTGAGCGGTGGCGGCGGATTCGTCAAAAGCAATATTTGGTATACTCACTGTACGCCCTTCGTTTGGACTTACGCCGACGATCTAGTGACCGCCAGAAAATACGCCGACGCGTGTTGCGTAGTCGACGGCTACCGCGGAGATAAGGGACGAAGCGGCATAAGCAAATGAAGGCAGCTCGAAGTTCACTTCGCCAACACCATCTTCCTCGTCGCCCGGTACGGCCCGGCGTTCACTGGATCAACGATAGCTTTCTCAGCTTCATCCCGCAGGGACCGCCAGACGGGAGTGGTCGTTTCCGAAAATACCGACGGCACAGCGTTGCCGCTGCGTCCATCCAACTGGACTCCGGCCTCCGCGGTAGTTCTTATCTCGTTGTCTCGTTGCGAGGCGGCTCCCACTTCGCTATCTCGATGTGCCGCCATGAACCATCACTATACCATTCTCGCCAGATGCGTACATTGGCCGAACCGTCGAAGCACGCCGCTTCCGGTAGGAAGTAGGTGGACACACGCTCGTCCCACTTGATCACAAGTGAGCGCGGGATCGGCGTGTCTTCCGGCGGCGGAGTGACTCGAGACGGCCAGCATCCACGGAGAGTAGCGAGAGAAACGTCCCCCGCAGACGCACGCTGCTGTTCCACCTTGAAGCCTACCGGGTTCCAGCCGTATGGCACCGCCAAAGAGTCCGTGACTGAAAGCGTGACCCCATCCAGCACCATCATTTTGCCGTCGTGATAGAAGTCTTGCAGCCAAACCAGCAGGCGATTGCCGTTCGGTTCGGGAAATGCTGCTGCCGCATATCCATCTAACGTGCGGCGAGCAAGCTCAGCCCCAGTCTCTAAATCGATCGATATCATCGGGAATGGATCGAACCTGCACTGCCAGGTCAACCAAGCACAACGAGTACCAACCGCACCGCCGTAGTCGCGCATCTCACAGCCTGGCGACACGTCTTGATAATCGACTGACCAAATCGGGTCACGAGCGAGAATATTGCGAAGAGTGACTTCTAATGAACCGTTGTCGAGACGCCATTCGACGAGATGCGTGGATGGTCCAACTAAGCTGTTCTGATAGTAACCGGCGCGGCGTCGACGGGGGAAATCGAGCTCCTTGGGCAAAGCGATTGGACGAGGATCACCCCAACCGGTATTGTTCGGGATGTACCCAAGCTCGTCCAAGTCTCCCGGTAAGGTAATTAGCTGAGCACGTAGTAAGAGAGCTTCCTCTTGGAGGGTGATGCCATAGTTGCTTCCCATCTCGAGAGTACGCGAAGACCGCGGGAGCGGCCTCACTTTGGCCTGCAAAGACCACCGCCAACTGCTTAGCATCGAGCCACGCGATTCTTTCACGTACGCGTAATCCCGTAGCAACACCACGGGATCATCTGAGGTGGCTTTATCTCCGCAGAACTGCAGGATCACCCCCTCGTCGGTCTCCCGCGCCAAGAGAAAACGTCCATCCCCGAGCGAAGCGAGTTGTCTCCCGCCTGGTCGTTCGCTAGCGGCCGCAACAGCGACCACGCACACTAGCATGATCACTGCGATAGTCGCTGTACTGCCTCGACTGCCCACGGTGTTCCGGCTCCCCCAAGAACTTCGGAGATCTCAACGCCGTCTTCGTGTAGATGGAAGCGGGCGTCCCCCGAGCCCCGGTGTCATGTAGCTCGTATTGTAGTATACACGCCGATGGCGGTGCCGGACACCCGGGAAACAAGACGCACTGGCGCTCAAGCGGTGCGGTTCGCGAGTCCAATAGTGGGTTGGCGGGAAGTCCAGATCGCGCCTAAGGCGACAATCCGTTGTCCCCAATTGAGTTGCGAGCGTACTTGATGTTTAGTGCGGGCTGTTAACCTTTTTGGAGCGCCAGGCACAGAAACCAAGAGTCACAGAGAACACGGCCGTCGCTGCAGCCCGCAGGGGCGACCTAAGAATTCTACTCTCGCCTTCACGCCCTCGAAAATACCCGCCCTCGCTAACTACGCACCGACAAGCGCTTATAGCCGCGCTGAATTGCCGCGAATCATACCGCTCAGTTGAACATTACTAGTGAGACGGGAACCCGCGAAAGAAGCTGGCTCCCCTGTCAGGACTCGAACTCCCCAATCGCCTGGTTAACAGCCGCCGCGAGCGATTCCTCTCCCTATCCCATCTCCTCCGCGCTCAGTCCCTCGTCCTTCAGCATCTTTGAGAAGGCCTGGCGTGAGATGCCGCTGCGGTCGGCGGCTAGTGTGATGTTGCTGTTGGCGTTGCGGAGCTGGGTGAGGAGGTAGGCCGTCTTGAAGGCGCGCATGGCTTGGTCTTTGGCTTCGTGGTACGGGGAGGGGGAGGCGCTGAGGTGGCAGTCGCCGTAGGCGAGGTCGGCGGCGGCGATTTCGTGGTTCTGGCAGCGGATGACGGCGCTCTCTATGAGGTTGCGGAGTTCGCGGACGTTGCCGGGCCATTTGCGGTCGCGGAGGTAGGTGAGGGCTTCGGGGCGGAAGGCGACGATGGGCTTTTTTACCTCGGCGGTGGCGCGGGCGAGGAAATGGAGGGCGAGGGGTTCGATGTCTTGGGGGCGATCGTCCAGGCCGGGGACGGCGATGGGAAATACGTTGAGGCGGTAGAATAGCTCGGCGCGGAAGCGGCCGGCGGTGACCTCGGCGGCGAGGTCCTTGCTTGTGGCGGCGAGTACGCGGACGTCGGTCGGGAGCGACGCTTCGCCGCCCACACGGGTGAAGGTGCGTTCCTCGAGCACGCGCAGCAGCTTCGTGTGCAGGCGGGCGGGAGCGTCGGCGATCTCGTCGAGGAAAAGGGTGCCGCCACGGGCCAGCTCGAACTTGCCGCGGTGCAGGGTGGTGGCGTCGGTGAAGGCGCCGCGCTCGTGGCCGAACAGCTCGCTCTCGATGAGGTTGTCGGGGATGGCCGCGCAGTTCACGCCCACGAAGGGGCCGTTCGCGCGCGGGGACAGCGCGTGGATGCGCCGCGCCACCATCTCCTTGCCCGCGCCGCTGGGGCCGGTGATCAGCACGGTGCTCGGCGTGGGGGCCACCTGCTCGATCTGCGTCATGACGATTCGCAGGCGCCGATCGCTCACCACGAATTCACCTTGCAGGCGGTGTACCTCGTCGCGCAGCAGGTGCATCTGACGGCGCAGGTCGGTCTCGTGCAGGCCCATGGTGATGAGCTGACGCAGGTGCGCGGGGTTGGGCGGCTTGGTGCAGTAGTGGAACGCGCCCGCCTTCACTGACGCCACCACGGTGCCGATGTCGGCCGAGCCGGTGAGCATGATCACCGGTGGCGTATCCGGCAGCTCACGCAGGCGCTTGAGGACGGCGAACCCGTCCGGTCGGCCGTTGCCGAGATCGAGATCCAGGAGGATCAGGTCCGGCGGCGTATCGGCGACGTACGCCACGGCGGCTTCGCCATCGGCCACCGTCTGTAGCGCGTACTGGCCGCCGAGGATGACCACGAGATCGCGGGTGAAGACAGGATCGTCGTCCACGAGGAGCAAGCGCACGTCGGCGCGGGTGTCCCCCATCGATGTCCCCCCAGCTAGAGGTCGAGATACTTAATTCAATGGCAACAGGATAGCAGATCAGGGGCCTCCGCTTCAAGCCCTCCCTCGGGACGTCCCGAGATCCTACGGCGTGGTGGGAACCATCTGGCCATTCACGAAGCGTATCGACGTGTGGAACCAGTCGTCCAGCCATTCGGGATCCGCAGGGCCCCGGTGCGCCTGCAGGGAATCGGGCCACAGGGCGGCGACCTCGGCACGGAAGTTGTCGGTGATATCGATGCGAAGGGGCCGGAGTGCGGCATCGAAATACGTGAAAACCCGGTGAGTCGGATCGTGGGTCGCACCCATCTCCGCACTCACCTCGGCGTCGCCGGACGGCCCCGCGAAGGTCTTGACGTTCGTCGCACCCAGGCGGACCTCTTTGATCAGGGCCATGTAGGGATCGGGCAGGTGGGGTACGACGATCCGATAGGCGGCGGAGTCACGGACCGAGGTCTGCGGGTTGGCCAGGGAGTCGACGGCCGCGCCGCCGAAGTGGTCCTCGTCGAGGATGAACAGCGATCCGCCCCTGTACCTGGGCGAATTGTTGGTGGCCGCGGCGATGATCTCGTCCTTGCCGTCATGGTCGATGTCGGTGATGGCGATATCCAGGATATGGCCACTACTCACGTATTGATTCAGCGCACGGCCGTGGCGATCGAAACGCACGAGACAGTCGGGGAAATACGGGTAGTGGCGAAACTCCGCGATGATCTCGCTCTCCCCGTCACCATCGAGGTCACACGGATATACGCCCACTGCCCTCATCTGGCCGGACCTGACGAGTTCCGTACCGTACGCCGCGTCCAGAATCGACACGTCCGGCCGCCCGGTCCAGATGATCTCGCCCGTCGAGCGGTGCAAGCAGGCGACGACACTGGTGTCCGTGTCGCAATCACGCCACGTCGCCAGCAGTTCGGCATGGTTCCACGGCGCCACCATGCACCTGGCACTTTTACAGCCGACCTCGATTCCCCACAGCGTGCGGCCGAGAACGCCGCCGTGCGCCGTGATCGTTCCGCCGTCGATGGTCCAGCGCGCATGCGCGGCTCCGTAGCGCAGCACACCGAGGAAAGCCGCGATCAGCAGTACCACGCCGCCCAGGACGATGAACGGCGACGACTGCCGCGGCCGTTTGCGCCGCACCCGCGGCACCTCGAGCCCGGCCGACGCTTCGCCGGCGCCGCCGCGCGCCCGCGTCAGGCGCACCACGAACACCGTACCGCCGCCGGGGCGGCTCGACTCGATCCAGAGGCGGCCATGGAAGAGACGCAGGCTTTCCTGTGTGCGCTTGAAGCCGAAGCCGCCACCGGTGCGGGTGGTGCCATCGCCCGCGAGCACGCGGTCCCAGTCGTCGGGCGGGATGCCGCGGCCGGTGTCGCTCACGTGCACGAGCACCGCGTCGCCGAGGACCTGCCACGACAGGGCGAGGGCGCGCGTCGCCATATGCTGCATCGCTCGCGCGGCATTGCCCACGAGGTTGTCGATGATGAACCCGAGGTCGTCCGGATCGCAGATGACGACCGGGCCCGTCGAGGCCTGCCAGGTGGCGGGATCCACGGCCTCGCCCTGCACGGCCGTCGCGATGCCCGCGTCCGCGAGCGTGGGCGCCTGGGCTCGTAGGACGTCGGCCACGACCGTGGCAAGGTCGACGCGGAACGCCGACTCCACGACCTCGCGCAACCGCCCGCACTGCAACGTGAGGAGCTGCCGCAGCGGGCCGAGCGCCTCGAGGGCGGTGGACACCTCGGCCACCGCGAGGTCGCGCTGCACGTGAGTGAGCAGTGTTTCCAGCTCGTCGCACGCCTCGGCCAGCGAGGCCACGCGGTGCCCGGGCACGCCCACGCGCTCGGCAATGGCCACGGAACCACGCAGGCGCTCCAGGGTGGTATCCTGTGTATCGCGCGCCAGCGTGCGCACGGCGTCGAGCGCGGCGACGTCGTCGCTGCCGGCCTCGCGCGCGGCCTCGAGGTACCACACGAGGCGGTCGAGGTTCTCCAGCGTGCCCAGCTTCTCGTGCCGCAGGATCTTGAGCCGATCCAGGAGCTGACGGCGCAGCTCGCGCACAACGACGGGATCGTCGGAGGTACGGCTGTTGCGACGGATCTGCCACGCGAGTCCTATCAGCACGAGCACCGACACGGCCGCGGCCACGGCCCATGGCGTGCGGTTCGGCGCGGCGACGAAGCGGATGTTCTCGCCCGGGCGGGCGCCGGAAAGCAGGCGCACGTCCGTTGGCGTCATGCGCCAGGCCTTGATCTCGTTCCGGACGGGCCACGTCGGGACAGGCACGTAGGCCAGCGGCGTCAGGTCGAGGTCGAGCACGACCAGAGCACGACGGCTGACCAGGACAGTGATCTCGGGCTCACCGTCGCCGAGCACATCGCTCACGAGGACCTGCGCGATGTTCGTGGGAAAACGCCGCTCGTGTACGGGTTCGTAGGCGCCGTCCACCGCCTGGTACTCGACCAGGCGTCCATCGTGGAACGCCACCGCAAAACGGGCTCGCCCATCGTCCGAGCGCGGCAGCCACGCCAGTCGCATCACCCCCGAGTCGAGTTCCTCGCGATATTCCTCCGTTCCCGTGTTTCCGTCGAACATGATCAGGCGGCCGGTGACACCGACCTCATGGGATCCTCCGACCATGACCTCGGTCTCGCCATCGCCATCGAAGTCGTCTATCAGTACGAGCGCGCCGGCGAGTCGGTCCATGAGCGCATGGTGCCAGCGCTCCTTACCATCGGCGTTCACCACGAAGACATAGGTCGAATCGTCCGAGACGCCGTTGATCGTCTCGCCGTGCAGGTTTCCCGGCGCGGAGGTCCCGAACACGATCTCGGGAACACCATCGCCATCGAGATCGGCAATGGTCGAGGCGATCCGGCTAGGCAAGGCGCCGGTGACGTAGCGCCAGACGATGGCGCCCGAGCGGGGGTCCACCGCCCACACACCCCGACCTTCGATGTCGTAGCGCGAGTTGACCAGGAAGACGATGAGATCGCCGGGACCATCCGGACGCGGTACGCCACCGAGCGGCACGAACCCGCCGTCCCAGTGGCCATCGTCGAAGCGGCCCGGCGGGGCGTCCAGGAGAAAGTCCGCCTTCGGCATGAGCGTCGCCGGATCGAGCACCCAGACCCGGAAATGCTCCATGACCGTATCCGCCGCCACGGCCACGATGTCGCGCTTGCCGTCCCCCTCGAGATCGAAGTCCCCGCTCATCACGAGCGCGGGCCGGGTGAGGTGGTACGGCGGCGGCACGGGGAACCACTCGTAATCGAGGGGGATGGGCAGGCGTGGATTCCGGGCCGCGAGGCGGAATTCCTGCGATGAGAACCACTCGTCGTAGCCGTCGCCGTCCGCGTCGAACCAGAGCTGGCTCTCGCCCTGGCGGCGCGGGGGCTGGTCGGGAATGCCGAAGTCGTGCGAGGAGACGGGCCGGTAGGGGAGATGGCGCATGTCCGGCGGTATGGTGCGCGACCCGCACGCCACCAGAGGGAGGAGCGCGGCGAGGCCGAGCGCGACCAGGCCGGGCCGGCAGCGGATGTTGCGGTATGCTCTCAAGATACCAGTGTCACATGCTCGTGTTGAATGCGGACGACGTGATAGCGCTTCATATTAGCCGGATCGCTGACCAGCGGTCAACGTCGCCCGTCGTCGCTGACGCCAAGCCGCCCCTGTGCTACCATGGCGCGCCATCGTTCACCGGTACTGCCCTTGCGGAGGCTCGCACATGCGCCCTGGTCGACTTTTTCCGGTCCTGCTCGCCCTGCTCGCAATGGCCCTGCCGTCACTCGCCGAGACCTTCAAGGTGCCCGAAACGCCCTGGAACCCCCGTGTCTCGGTGTGTCCGCGCACCTCGGCCGCCCTCACGATCGACGGGCTCCTCGACGAGCCGGCCTGGGTGGCCACCCCGTTCACCGACGATTTCGTGGACATCCGCGGCAAGGCCGCGGGCGAGCCGCGCTACCGCACCCACGCCAAGCTGCTGTGGAACGACACCTGGCTGTACATCGGCGCCGAACTCTTCGAGCCACACGTGTGGGCCACGCTCACCGCGCGCGACGCCGTGATCTACCACGACAATGACTTCGAGGTGTTCCTCGACCCCGATGGCGACAATCACGACTACTACGAGCTGGAGATCAACGCCCTGAACACGGTGTGGGATCTGCTCCTCGTCAAACCTTACCGCGACGGTGGCCCGGCCGTGAACGGTTGGGATATCCACGGCCTGCAGACGGCGGTATTCGTGGACGGCAAGCTGAACGACGTGAACGACCTCGACCGCCGCTGGACGGTGGAGATCGCGATCCCCTGGTCGGCGTTGAAAGACGGCGCCGGCGCCATGGCCTGCCCCCCGCGCGCCGGCGACACCTGGCGGCTCAACTTCTCGCGCGTGGAATGGCAGACCGGCATCGAGGCCGGGCGGTACGTCAAGCGTCTCGATCCGCAGGGCAAGCCCCTGCCGGAGGACAACTGGGTGTGGTCGCCGCAAGGGCTCGTGGCCATGCACTATCCCGAGCGCTGGGGCTTTCTGCAGTTCAGCGGGGTGGAGGCGGGCGGCAAGCAGCCGGCCGGCACCATCCCGACCGCGGCCGTCCCCGGCAGTCGCTATCTCATGCCCCTCTACTATGCCGAACGGCTGTACCAGGAGCGGCATGGATACTTCGCGAACACGCTCGAGCAGCTCCCCCTGGGAGACGCCGACCGCACACGCCTCACCGATTACCGCGAGCGCGGCGACCTGATGCTGCAGGCCACGCCCTGGCAGTTCGAGGCGCGCCTCACAGTGAGCAACCGGATCCACCATGTCGACGACACGGGTCGCCTCTGGATCACCGCGGAGCACTGAGTCCCCCACATCCGGAGCGTCCGTCGCGTGAACCTCACCGTCCTCGACTGGTTACCCATCCTGCTCATCATCGGCGTGATGCTCGGCGGACTCTGGCTGAGCCGCGGGCAGATGAAAAGCGTGGCCGACTTCCTCGCTGCCGGCCGCAGTGCCGATCGCTACCTCGTGAGCGTGGCCAGCGGGGTGGCGGCGCTCGGCGCCATCACCATCATCGGTAACCTCGAGATGAACTACGTGGCGGGCTTCTCCATGCAGTGGTGGAGCCTGACGATGAGCGTGGTCATGCTTGCCGTGCACCTGAGCGGCTGGGTGCTCTACCGCTTCCGGCAGACGCGGTGCCTGACCATGGCCGAGTTCTTCGAGCGTCGCTACGGCCGCAGCTTCCGCATCTTCGCGGGACTGCTGGCCTGGCTCTCGGGCATCGTGAACTTCGGGATCTTCCCGGCCGTGGGCACGCGCTTCTTCCTCGCCTACTGCGACCTGCCGGCGCAGGTGCCGGTGTTCGGCGTCGGGGTGTCCACGTTCGCTCTGCTGATGGCCCTGCTCATCGCGCTGTCGCTGGTGTTCGTGTTCCTGGGCGGGCAGGTGGCGGTGATCGTCACCAACTTCCTGCAGGGCACCTTCGTGAATCTCGTATTCCTGATGCTGTGCGCGTATCTGCTGGCGCGCGTGGTCTCGTGGGACCAGATCTTCGCCGCCCTCGGCCAGGCGCCGGCCGACGCGTCGCTCATCAACCCCTTCCACACGAGCCATGTGAAGGATTTCAACTTCTGGTATTTCCTGATCGGCGCCTTCGGCGTGGTGTACGGGCAGATGTCATGGCAGGGCACGCAGGCCTACAACGCCTCGGCCCGGACGGCTCACGAGGCCAAGATGAGCCAGGCCCTGGCGATCTGGAAGCTCATGCCGCAGAACCTCTTCCTGCTGTTCGTGGCCGTGGTCATCTACACCCTGTTGCACCACCCCGACTTCGCCGGGCTCGGCACGGGGATCGACCACGCCCTCGCCGGCATCGACCGCGAGGCCATCCGCAGCCAGCTCCGCCCGCCGCTGGCGCTGCGCGCCGTGCTCCCGCCGGGACTGCTGGGCGCCTTCGCCGCCGTGATGGTGGCGTGCTTCCTGTCGACCCACGAGTCCTATATGCACTCGTGGGGCAGCATCTTCATCCAGGACGTGCTACTGCCCCTGCGCGGCGGCCGGCCGCTATCACCGCGTCGCCACCTGCTGGCACTACGGCTCTCGATCCTGGGCGTGGCGGTGTTCGCCTTCGTCTTCTCGCTCGTATTCCAGCAGGCGCAGTACATCTTCCTCTTCTTCGCCATCACCGGGGCCATCTTTGCCGGCGGCAGCGGAGCGGTGATCATCGGCGGCCTCTACTGGCGGCGCGGCACGGCGGCCGCGGCCTGGAGCGCCATGATCACCGGCGCGACGATCGCCGTGGGCGGTATCGTACTGCAGCAGATCGATCCGGATTTCCCCGTGAATGGCCAGGTCTTCTGGGGTCTGGCGATGGGGGCGTCGTCCGTCGTCTACGTGCTCGTCTCCCTCCTGGGGCCGCGCAACCGCGACGCGGCCAACATGGATCTCCTGCTGCACCGTGGCGCGTACACCGTGGCCGGAGAGCAGACTGCGGGCGCGGGTCCGGTGTCGCGTGGCATGAAGCTGCTCTTCTTCACGGAAGAGTTCACGCGCGGCGACAAGCTGCTCTACGTGCTCACCTATACCTGGGTGCTCGGCTGGTTCGTCGTGTTCGTGGTGGGCACCATCATCAACCTCACGCGCGACGTGAGCGACGCCGCCTGGATCACGTTCTGGAAGGTGTCGACGATTCTCCAGTTCGCCGTGGCGGCGGTGGTCACGGTATGGTTCACGCTCGGCGGCGCCCGCGACCTCGGCCGCATGATGCGCCACCTGCGCGGCCAGGCCCGCAACCAGGCCGATGATGGCGTCGTGCGGCGCGAGACCTAGATTGTCGAGAGTTTCAGGAACGGAAGAGACGACGACGGTGACGACACGCGACAGGTTGCGACGAATCGGTGGACGCCTGCTGCTCCTGCTGCTGGGCCCGGCGCTCCTCCTGGGACTGCTCGAACTGGGCCTGCGCCTGGCCGGGTACGGCTACGACACGCATCTCTTCCTGCCGGTGCCCGCCGCCGGCACTTACGGCGCCAATCAGGACTTCGGCCTGCGGTTCTTCCCGCGCGGCATCGTGCGCCGCCCGGTGCCCCAGGCCTTCGCGCTCGAGGAGGCACCCAAGACCTGCCGCGTCTTCACGCTCGGCGCGTCGGCGGCGCTCGGTGTGCCGTCGGCCGCCTTCAGCTTCTCGCGTATTCTCCAGGTCATGCTGGAAGCACGCTATCCAGGAGTACACTTCGAATTCGTCAACACGGCGATCACCGCCATCAACAGCCACGTGGTGCTGCCCATCGCGCGCGAATGCGAGAGCTACGCGCCGGACGTCTATCTGATCTACCTCGGCAACAACGAGGTCATCGGCCCCTACGGCATCGGCTCGGACGTTTATGGACGCGCCACGAGCCTGCGCCTGATCCGGCTCGGCATCGCGCTGCGCACGACGAAGATCGGTCAGCTCCTGCAAGCCATCACCGGCAAGCTCTCGGGTCAGGACAGGATCCTCGAGAAATGGGGAGGCATGGCGCTCTTCTCCGAGAACACCGTGCGCGCCGACGACCCGCGCCTGTCCGTGGTGCAAGGCCATTTCCGCCAGAATCTGCACGACATCTGCCGGGCCGGCCTCGATGGTGGCGCCGGTGTGGTGCTCTCGACAGTGGCCGTCAACGTGAAGGACAGCGCACCCTTCGCCTCCCTGCATCGGCCCGACCTGAACGACGCCGACCTCGCCAGGTGGCAGACCGCGTTCGATGCCGGTCGCGCGGCGCAGGACGCCGGCGACCTGGTGCAGGCCCGCGCCCGCTACGAGGCCGCCGCGGCCATCGACGACGAGTACGCCGATCTGCGCTACCGACTGGGGCACGTGGCCCTGGCGCTGGGGGACACGGCGACGGCGGCCGCGCACCTGCAAGCCGCACTCGCCTGGGACGGACTGCGATTTCGCACCGACCGGCGCTTCGACGACACCATCCGGGCCACCGCCGCCGACTTCGCGGGGGCCGATCTCCGCCTGGCCGACGCGCGCGCGTTCCTCGCCGCTCACGAGCCCACCGGCACCGGTCTGCCGGGTTCGGAGCTGTTCTACGAGCACGTGCATCTCAAGTTCACGGGCAACTACCTCGTGGCGCTTGCGCTGTTGCCCGCCGTGCGCGACGTGCTCCCTGCGTGGGTGAAAGCGCACGAGGACACCGCCGCCGACGTGCCCGACATCGACGCTTGCGCGCGCGCCCTCCTGCTCACGCCGTGGAACGAGTACAACAGCCTGAACCAGATCCGCTCCATGGCCACGAAGTACCCCTTCACCGACCAGTCCGATCACGACGCCCACATGGCCGCCATGGATCGTCGCCTCCAGGAGCTGCGGGCCACGGCCACGCCCGAGGTGCAGCGCGAGACATACATCGCCTACCGGGCCGCCTACGAACGCGACCCCCACGACCTGCTCGTCGCCTTCAACTACTTCGATCTGCTGCGTCAGGCCGGCATGGCGGACGACGCGGCCAGGGTGTGGGATGGAATCGTCGACACCCAGCCGCAGGCGGCGAATCTCAGCCTGGAGCACGCGCTGGGTCAGTGAGCCTTCAGCTCGAGCCGATAGCATTTCACGGTGAAATACGGCATCGACGGCAGCGGCACTTCCGCCACCGGCGTCACGTTCGGCCCCCCGGCCGACTGCGTGACGAACACCGCCTCCTGATACCCGCGTGCGATCAGCTCCTGGATGAGGGGCTGGAAGAGTGCGCGGTCGCGCAGGTAGAACATAGGCGTGTCCAGGAAACGGGTGTACAGGGTCTGCGGCACCCAGAAGAGATCGGTCATCACCACGGACGGGTGCAACCGGTCGACGGTCTGGTTGATCTCGTGCGAATAGCGCTTCACCTTTGCGAGCATATCGATGGATGTGAATTGCCACAGCACGCTCGCCGTGCATACCGCCGCCACCGCCGCCGCGGCGAACATCGGCCGCCGCGTCTGCGCGTCTCGCCAACGCTCGAGGTTCACGACGGCGATCACGATGAGCAACGGGTCGATCAGCAGCAGATGCCGATTCGTCCACGTGATGCCCTTGGTGCCCAGCAATGGCGCCGCCAGCATGTAGAACACGACGTAGAGCGTCGTGAAACGGGACAGGACATCCACGAGGTCGTCCGCCGGCCCGGCAGCGGCGTCGCCGCGCAGGCGCACGAGCCCGAAGGCGAGCAGGGGCACCACGGGGAACAGCGACGTCGTGGCGACCAGCCATGACGTACGATCGCTGGCCGCCGCGAGGCCGAGCGCCACGAAGATCGAGTAGAGCACGGCGAACACCGCCAGCGCCGCCACGGCGCGCGACCAGTGACGGCGCGCGATGCGCGGCCGCAGCAGCAACAGGATGCCGAGCGGCAGGGCGAACGCGTAGGCCGCGAACGGTTGCCCGCCCGAATCGAGCAAGGTGTTGAAGATGACCTGCGGCCGCGCCTTCAGGTGCTCCCACAAGCCTTGCGACGATCTCAGATGGTCTCCGATGTGCGCGCCCAGGAGGCCCCCGCCCGACGTCACGTGATACACGGCCATGGGCACCAGGCACACGGCGACGCCGATCGCCCACACCGCGGTGGTGCGCCACCAGGCCCGGCGCCACGATGGCAAGGTGGCCAGGGGCCAGGCCACGGACGCGAGCAGGATATCGTCGCGGAAGTACGCCGCCGCCGCGAACAGGGCCGCCGAGGCCAGCACCAGGGACCGCCGGTCGTGGAAGTCGGCGCGCAGGGCCAGCACGATCCCCCAGATGACGCAGGCCGCGGCGGGGACGTTCTCCCAGAACGTCAGGCTGTAGAACCACACCGGCGACGCGAAGGCCACGAGCAAGCCGAGGAGCCCGACCATGCGCCGGTCACTGCAGGCGCGCACGCCAAGCCGCATCGCACCGGCGGCCACGAGTACACCGCCAATCAGCGGCAACACGAAGAGTCCGGGAAACCCCAGCGTGCGGTGCATGACGGCCGACGCGCCCGAGAAGAACGGCGGGAATACCGAGTACAGCTCGCCGCCTCTCTCGTAGGAGAATGGCGGCGGCATGGGATTGTAGACCCGGTGCGGATCGAGGGCCGCATCCGGGAGCGGGATGTGCAGATCGTGTCCGCCGGTGCGCTCGATCACCTGCGTCAGGATGTACTTGTTGGCGTTGTCGATGATCCAGAATCCGCGCTGGCCGAACGCGAGCAGGCACCCCAGGTACACGATCGCGACGATGCCCAGCACCGGCAGGAAACCGGCAGCCATCCTCTTCACTCGCGGTCTCCCGTCGCCACGATTCCAGTGCGTCGGGGACGCGAGGCCGCCCCGGGCATCAGCTCACCACGTTCCCGGGCGCGGGAGGATTCCTGAGGGTATCCCAGGACGGCAGATCCTTCAGCTGGTTCGGATGGGTCTCCACCTTCAAGGCGCTGCGCCACTGCGCAACGAGGCCACGGAGCGCGGCTTCGCGGCGCTGGCGACGGATCTCCTGCCCGATCGTCTGCGACGCCTCGCCCTTCGTGAGCTGGTGCTGCGGTGTGATCGTGTCGAGCTGCACGACGGCCCAGGCGTTGCCCACCTGCACGGGATCGGACAGCGCACCCTGGCCTTCGAGAGCGAAGAGGATGGCGCCCAGCGGATGGACCGAGCCCGCAGGCACCTCGCCGATCACGCCCAGAGCTTCCTGGTTCTTCGGGTTCGTGCCGAACTTCCTGGTCACGGCCGCCCAGCTGCTTCCGTGGTGCAAGGCCTCCAGGGCCTGGTGCGCCGTGTCGCGATCCTGACAGTAGACCACATGACCGTTACGCGTCTCCGGATTGACCAGCCGGTCCGCGTTGATCGCGTAGAAGCTGTCGACCGCGGCCGGGGTGACCCGGTCTTCGACCTTCACCGACTCGTCCTGCAGGTGATTGACGAGCATGTCCTCGATCTCGCGCTCCACGTCGCGCCGTACATCGGCGCTTTCCATGTAGTGATTGGCCTTCGCCTCCTGCGAGAGCAGCGCCATCGAGACGTCGAAGTCGAGCGATTGGCGCAGCATCCCGAGCGGCATGTCGCGCTTCGGGCGCTGCTGGCTGTCCTGATTGTCGAAACTGCTCTTGAAGTCGCTGATCAGATACGTGAACACCGAGCCGTCGGCTTTCTTGTAGTGGAACAGTTCGTCGGGCAGCTTGTCGCTCGGCACGTCGAGAGGCTTGAGCATGTTGCCGTCGATCGGCTGGTGGGTCTGGGGATCGAGTTTGGGCTCGTCCTTCGGCAAACCCTGATACACCGTCCAGAGCGCGGTCTCGTCCACCTGGTAGTCGTACTTGTCATACAGCTCGTCGAGGAACGCCTGCTTCGCGAGGTTGATCTTCTGATTGCGAATACCCTCGAGCGCCGCCGTACGGATCTCGTCGAGAGGTTGCACCTGGTCGGGCTTGGCGTCGTCGAAGCGGATGATCCAGTAGCCGTACTGGTTACGGAAGACGGGGCTTACCTCGCCCGGCTGTAAGCCGAAGATCTGGGCTTCGAAGGTGTCGTCGAGGTAGCCATAGCGAAACTTGTTGCGGTAGGTGTTGTGTCCCGACGACTTCGGGCCCGCTCCAAGATCGGTGGCCACGGCTGCCCAGTCCTCGCCTGCCAGCACGCGTTTGCGCGCATCTTCGGCGTCGTTCGAAAAATCGAACACCATGACACGGCACACGCGCGCTTCCTGCAGTCGCTTGTAATAGGCATTCAGCTCTTCGTCGGATACGAAGTCGCCCTTGCTCTCGATATGGTCGCGGTACTGCGCCATGACGCCGTAATAGTCGGTGAAGCTCTTCTCTGCCTGCACGACGTCGGTGGCGTTGCGCAAGCCGAGCTGCTCGGCTCTGTTCACCATCACGGCGCGGTCGACCAGCTGGTCGAGAAACGCTTCCTTGCCGCTCTGCGTGGAGGTGTCCACCGGCTCGCCGGCAGCGTCCTTCGGCAGCCCGCCCTTCTCGGTGTGCAGGAGGCGGTTCTCGTAGTCGGCCGCCGTGATCGTGTGATTGCCGACCGTGGCCAGCACGGTGTCTTCGGCGGATTTCTTGCCGCATCCGGCGACCAGCACCAGGGCGGCCACGGACGAGACGACGACGAACCGGGCCATGCCCGGTCGATGGTAAGCGGGAGGACGCTGCATCGAGACCGACTCCTTGGACAGACAGGACGATGAGGGTGACGGGGCAACGCGCCCCGGGCCCAACATGCTAAGGTACGGGCTGATCACACGCCGAGCCAGCGCGATCAAAACGATCGGGACCGGCCCGCTGGGCCGCACTGATGGCGTGGTCTGAGGAACGTCCACGTTTTCAGGGAGTTCCCACCGAGGTCTCCGCCTCGTCGTCCTCGGCCACGCGCTCCAGAGAGATCACGCACTTGGTCATCAGCGCCGCGAGGGCCCCGACCGCGGCCAGCACCGGAGCCACGACCACCCCCACCAGTCCGATCGTGAGCGGAATCTCGATCAGAGCATGTCCCTGCTCGTTCTTGATCGTGATCCGCCGGATGTTGCCCGCATGGAGCAGTTCCTTGATCTTCGCCACGAGCTTGTCGCCGTGAATCTCGAATTCCTCGGTGTAGACGCGTTTGGCACCCATTCCTGGTCTCCTTTGGCTTGCCGGTATCTCTCTTGGCCCACCTTATACATGCTATCGCGTAGCGAGGCGAGTGGAACGGTCTCTGTGAGCGGGATCTCGCAGGGTTTGTGAGGGAGCCGTACCCGCCGGGGTACGGTGACCGCAGCAAACCCGAGAAAGCCCGCTCACAGAGACCGTGACGCCGCCGCAGTAGCGATAGCATGAATAAGGTGGGCTTAGACAGTACCACGGTCGACGATCAGGACAATCCCCCGTGCCGCGCATCGGTATTGAAATCAACACTCGAATAGTATAGAATTTGCATTTTCGAACCGCATCGAGAACCCTATCCTGGAGGAATCCCATGATACCGCGAATCTGTGGAGACACCGCCAGTCTGGTCGTTGCGACAATGGTCGTCGTCGCTGCGACGGCCCTTGCCCAGGACGCGGACTGGATGCCGAGCAATGGGCCCTGGGGTGGCCAGATCGTCGCCCTGGCCGTGGCTCCAGACACGGGAGTCCTCTACGCGGCCAAGAGCCAGTACCTCGCCATGTCGTCCGATGGGGGCCAGACGTGGACCCAGGTGCCCGGCAGCGCCGGCATCGCGAACATCCTTTCCCTCGCCGCGGGTCCCGGCGGGCGGCTCATGGTGGGCGTGTCCACCCGCGGGGTGTGGTGGTCGCAGAACGGCGGCACGAGCTGGGATCAGGACCAGATCACGCACGACCCCCATGGCGGGCTCGGTGCGAGCGTGATCGCCGTGGCAGTGACCCCCGCGCTGAACATGTTCGCCATGCACTGGCGATCGGTGAACGGGGGCGCCAACTGGCTCGAGATGTCCATCACCGCCATGGCATTCGTCTTTCTGAGCGACGGCACGGCCGTGGCCGGCACATACGATAGCGTCGCGATCTCCACCAACGAGGGCGCGAGCTGGCAGCCCGCCGCCGCCGGCATCGACAGCCTGCGCATCGAGCACCTGGCCGTCACGCCGGACGACGTGATCTTCGCCGGATCCTCCGTCGCTGGTCTCTACCGCTCCCCCGACCGTGGCGTCACCTGGACGCCCGTGCACGGCGGCATCGGCACGACGGCGATCTCCGCCGTCGCCTGCGACGCGGCGGGGAGAGTCTATGCCGGTACCGTCGACGGTGGCATCTTCCTCAGCCTCGACGGCGGCGACACGTGGGCGCCGGTGGCCGGCGCTCTCCCCGATCCGCGCGTGCGGTGCCTCGCCATGGCGCCGGGCGACCGCGTCCTGGCCGGATTCGTCGCCAGCGGTGTCGCTGCGAGCGACGATCAGGGTGCGAACTGGAGCGATGTGAATGCGGGTCTGCCGGTATTCTGGCCGCGCGCGGCCGTATCCACCGCCGCAGACGCGACGTTGCTCGGGACGGCGAGCGCGGGCGTCTTCCGCTCCGACGACGGGGCCGCCACCTGGGGCCAGACCATCGCCGGTCTCGCGGTCCTTTCCGTCACCGACCTCGCCCGCTCACCCGACGGCACGATCGTGGCCGGCGGCTACGGCGGCGTGGACCTGTCGCACGACGGCGGCGCCACCTGGGCGCCGACGGAACTCACGGGGACATATCTGCACGTGGGCGGCGTGGCCGCGGATCCGGCCGGTCGCATATTCGCCTGGGTCGAGTCCTCGCCAACGCTGGTCTATCGGTCTGTCGACGGCGGTTTTACCTGGCAACCGGCTTACGTTGTCGCCGACCTCCCGATCGGCGGGTTCTTCGACGACCTCGCGACGGCGCCCGACGGCCGCCTGTACCTGGGCGGCTTCTCCTTCTTCGTCGAGGGCCTGCTCCTCACCTCGGGTGACGGCGGCGACACCTGGGACGTGCGCGATGTCCCCGCGGTCAGCGAGCTGGCGTACCTGGCCACGCAGTCCGACGGCACGCTTGTCGCGGCCTCGGACCAGGGCGACCTCCTGCAGACCACCGATACCGGCGTCTCGTGGACGCCACTTGCCGCCGGGCCCTGGGCCAGCAACGTGACGGCCCTCGTGTGCGCGCCCGACGACGCGATCCTCGTGGGGACGGGCACCGAAGGCGTGTTCCGCTCGGCCGATGACGGTCAAACCTGGCAGCCCTACCGTACGGGATTGCCCAATACCGATTCGCTCTACCCGCAGATCACCATGTTGGGTGTGGCGGACGGCGCCCTGCTCGCCGGCACGCTTCCGGGCGGCCTGTACCACACGGCCTACGAGACGGCGACGGCGGCACCCGACGCACCCGCGGTGCCGGCCCCGATCGCTCTCGCGCAGAATCGCCCCAACCCATTCAATCCGCGCACGACAATCACATTCTCGCTCGCGCAGGCGGGCCCGGCTCACATCGCGCTCTTCGACGTCCGGGGCCGACGCGTCCGCGTGCTCGTCGACGGGCCCATCGCCGCCGGCCGGCACAATGTCGAATGGGATGGCCGTGACGATCAGGGGCATGCCATGCCCTCGGGCGTGTATCTTTGCCGCCTGCAGGCGGCCAACCACGAGGCCAGGACGCGGATGCTGCTCGCACGGTAAGACATCGAGTCCAGACGCCTGAGGTCCGCCGAACGGCGTGTCAGCGCGTCCGGACGCCGCGCGTGCTGGGGATGGGTGTCCGCGTGTCCGTGGACCGCGTTTCGGTCCTGGGCACCGCGGTGCCCCGCGCATCTCCCCCGCCCGTATTCACGTTCGTGCTCGTCCGCGGATCGGGCGTCTTCGTGGCCGTCATCGCGGATTCCTCGACCTTGGGCACGGGCATGAACCGCGGTTGCGCGGCCTCGGCCGGGCGGGTGACGATCTCCTGGTCATGGTGCTCGTGGTGCTCGTACGGACCCGACACCGGGATGTACACCGGGACGTAGACGACCTGCTCCGCACTCCCCATCGACGCGCAGCCACCGACCGAGACCGCGACCCCGACGAGGAGGGCCAGGGGGAGAATGAGGGTCAGGCGACGCATGAAGGTGCTCCTTTGGGCGGGGGAACGTGTCACGGTCACCGAACGCCCGGGTGTGGTCGAACCAGCGGATGGAAAGTCCCGCGCACCCGGGGCCAGCGGGGCCGGCGAGGAAATTGGCGCATGGTATAACCATATTGTGCTCTTATATAAAGATTTATATGATTGTCTATCATATACTAAACCCCGGGAACACCTTATATGAACCGTACCCAATCTTCTTGCAGTACAATTTTTCTAGGTTTTGTATACTGTTCATGACCGCCGCGGCGCCCACCGACGTCGCCTTGACCCGCCTAGCCCCGCCCTGAGGTTATCTGCCATGCGCCATCCCGTCCGTCTCGTCGTGCTGGCCGTCGCCGGCGTCTGTGCCCTCGTCCTCACCACCACCGGACTGCGCGACCACGCGAGGTCCTCGAATCGCTTTCTGCAAGAGGCCGCGCGCCTCGAGCGCTGGCACGCGCATGCGCGCCCGGGGTCGGCCCGTGCGTTCGCCATCGAGGAGAAGCTCGAGCGGATCGAGGAGCGCCGGGAGGGAAAGCCGGCTTTCGACGAGCCGGATCAGTTCGCGCGCATCCTGAACGAGATGCGCATCCCGGCCGACCGCACGGAACCGGAGTACACGGCGGGCTACCGGGTGCGCGAGCTTCGTGCGGCGCGTGCGGCCAAAGGGGCGGCGGCCAGCCCACTCGCCTGGCAGCAACGCGGTCCCGGCAACGTCGCGGGCCGCGCGCGGGCCATCGTCGTGGATCCCGACGACGCCACGAACAGCACCTGGTACATCGGCACGGCGGGCGGCGGTGTCTGGAAGACCACCGACAGCGGCGCCACGTGGAGCGCCCTCACCGACGACTTCCCCGTGCTGTCGGTGCAGTCGCTCGCGATGGCGGCGAGCGATCACGACGTGATGTACGCGGGCACGGGCGAGAGCTACTACAACGTCGACACCATCAACGGGAACGGGATCCTCAAGACCACCGACCGTGGCGCGTCCTGGACTCACCTCGCCGCCACCGTCGACGATCCCACGTTCAACAACGTGGCGCGCATCGTCGTCGACCCCGCGGATCCCGATGTCGTGCTGGCGGCCACCACCGTGGGCCGATACAAGGAGTCGGTGCAACCGCGGTCGAGCATCGTCCGATCCACCGATGGCGGCAACACGTGGGTCGAGGTGATGGCAGTCACCGATGTCGGCAGCTTCGGTCGCGTGAAGAAGATCCAGCAGGTCATCGCCGACCCCACCGACTTCGACGTGCTCTACGCCACCGTCGACGAGGCCGGTATCCTGAAGTCGACCAACGCGGGCGTCACCTGGCAGTACGTGAACACCGGCATCACCGACTTCAGCGGCCGCTTCGAGCTGGCCATCTCGCCGGTCGACCATCTGCGCCTCTACGCCGCGGCCGAGGGCTCGTCGCACGCCGAGTTGTGGATCTCGAGCGACGGGGGCGCCACGTGGGCACGCACCTTCGAGGCGGGCAGCGAGCCGGACTGGCTCGGCGGTCAGGGCTGGTACGACAACACCATCGTCTGCCACCCCACCGACCCGAACGTGGTGTTCGTGGGCGGCGTGCAGCTGTGGCAGATCGACCTCAGCGGCACGACGCGCACCTCGAGCCAGCTCGGCCAGGGGCCCGTCCACGTGGACGAGCACGGGCTCGTGGTGCTGGACGATGGCTTCGGCGCCTGGCGCCTGCTGAACACGAACGACGGCGGCGTGGGCGTGTCGAGCAACGGAGCGAGCGGCTGGACGGCGCCCATCGACGGCATGGTGACCACGCAGTTCTACGGCGTCGACAAGCGGCCCGGCCGCAGCGCGTACTTCGGTGGCATGCAGGACAACGGCACCTGGTTCTCGGAACCCGACCCGTCAGCTCTCGATCCGTGGTCGTTCGCGATCGGCGGCGACGGCTACGAGACGTCGTGGCACTTCGACGACCCGCTCAAGATGATCGGTGGCTACCAGTACAATGGGCTGCAGCGCTCGCTCGACGGTGGCCAGACCTGGGACTACGCCGCGGCCGGCCTCGGCGACACGGGCGGCGGCCACGCGCCTTTCATCACGAAGATCGCCAAGAGCCAGCTAGCCCCCGACCTGCTCTTCACCGTGGGCGAGAGCGGCGTGTGGCGATCGACGAACTTCGGGGGCTCCTGGTCGCTCTCGGCGATCCCGTACAGCGAGTGGGGCGACATCAGCAGCTTCCACGACGTCAAGATCTCGCGCGCCAATCCGGACATCGTATGGGCCGGCGGGCGCATGGACGACACCGGGATGATCCAGGTGTCGACGAACGGTGGTATCACCTTCGATCCAGTGTCCAACTACACCGCCGTCACCATGGGCGGCATCTCCGGCCTGGCCACCGACCCTGTCGACCCGAACACGGCGTACGTGCTCTTCGGCTTCGCCGAGCGACCCAAGATCCTGCGTACCACCGACCTGGGCGGTACCTGGACCGACATCACCGGCTACGACGGCAGCGGCCCGAGCAGCAACGGCTTCCCGGATGTGGCGGTGTACGACCTCGAGGTCTTCTCCGACGATCCGAACCACCTGTGGGCCGGCACGGAGATCGGTCTGGTGGAGTCGCTCGACGGCGGGGCGACCTGGGCGCTCGCCGAGAACGGCCTGCCCGACGTGGGCGTGTGGTCCATGGCCGAGGTCGAGGACGAGATCGTCATCGGCACCCACGGACGCGGTATCTGGAGCGTGAGCATGCCGTCGCTGATCGTGGGCAAGACGTTCCGGCCCTTGATCGACGGGCTCTCCCAGGGACCCGACGGGTTGTTGAACATCGCCGGGACCCTGCGCTCGGCCTACGATTCGACGCAGGTCTACGTCAACGGCGGCGTGCAGACCACGTTGCCCGGAAACTCCGAGCCGCAGCAGGTGCTCGTGCAGCTCCCCGTCGTGAGCCCGGGGATGCGGTCGGTCTTCCTGTCGGCGTACCGCGACGGCGTCGCGCACAACTCGGTGGCGCGCTCGGTGGACGTGATCGTATTGCAGGAGCCGGTGTACGAGTACGCCAATGACTTCGCTTCCGCCGGCGATTTCACGGGCAACGGCTTCAGCATCACCACGCCCGCCGGCTTCAGCAATCCCGCCATCCATTCCCAGCACAGCTATCCCGACAACGCAAGCTTCACGTACATGCTCACCGTCCCCATCCGCGTGACGCCGCAGAACGCGACCATGGCGTTCGACGAGGTCGTGCTCGTGGAGCCGGGCGAGGACGGCAGCGTGTACGGCGACTACAACTTCTGGGACTACGTGGTCGTGGAGGGCACCAGCGACGGTCAGCACTGGGTGCCCCTGGACGGCGGCTACGATTCTCGTGCCGACGCGGACTGGCTGGCCGCCTGGAACGCGCACCAGTCGGGCACGGCCTCGCTCTACCGTCCGCACACGATCGACCTGCACGACACCTTCGCCACGGGCGACACCATCCTCCTGCGCTTCCGCCTCTTCTCCGACGGCAGCGTGCACGGCTGGGGCTGGGCCATCGACAACCTCGACATCCAGCCGGGCGGCGCGGTGGCGGTGAACGACGTGACGCCATCGCGCGATGTCGCGCTCGCGCAGAACGCGCCGAACCCCTTCAACCCGTCCACGACGATCCGCTATGACCTGCCGCGCGCCGCCGACGTGACTCTGCGCATCTACGACGTGGGCGGTCGCCTGGTACGCACGCTCGTGCAGGCGAGCCAGGCCGCGGGACCGCACGCCGTGGAATGGAATGGCCGCGACGACCGCGGCGCCGGCGCCGCCAGCGGCGTGTACCTGTATCGGCTCGCGGCCGACGGCGCGACGCAGCAGCGGAGCATGACACTGGTGAGGTGAAAGCTACTCCTGCGGCACCACGACCAGGATCTTCGGCGGCGCATAGCCGCCCTGGATAGGGACGTCGACGCTGATCTCGGCGTCGCCGGTCAGGTTCAAAGTGATGGTGGAGACGTAGCTGGTGACGGTGTACGGGGCTTCCGGATTGCCGGTCTTGTCGAGTCCGTAAGCCTCCAGCTGCATGAGCTGGGATAGGCATCCAGACCGATGAGGGGCAGGGTCAGGGTGACCTCCCGCTCGTCTGGCCCGCGATCGCCATGTCGAAGACGATCGCCTCCATCGCCGTCAGGGCCTGCAGGTTCGTGCTGTCGGGAACGCCGATCGCGATCTCCACATTCTCGCCTATCCGGTTCTGACCACCGGGCACAGTGAGCGCCACCGTGCGCCCTGGCCATGTCTGCAGGGACAGCGCGAACCGAGACTGGGAAACACCAGGCATTCGCGGTAGAATCGCAGGTCGAAGGAGGCTGACATGAAATCTCTGACCTGCGTGACGATCCTGATTTCGACGATGCTCGGGCTGGCATCGACCGCCGCCGCCCAGGACGTACCCGGCACGGTGATCAAGCAGTTCGAACTGCCGATGAAGACGCCGACAGGATTGGCGTGGGACGGCCATCACCTCTGGGTGGCCGATCTCGATGAAGGCTCGCTCAACGAGGTCGACCCCGCGACGGGCAAGGTGCTGCGCACCCTCGAGGCGCCGGGCTACCAGCCGCTGGATCTCGCGTGGGATGGTGCGCGGCTCTGGGTGATCGACGCGCTGGACAAGATGGCCTACGCGATCGATCCCGCCACGACGATCACGCAGCGGGCTCTGCCGCTGGATACCGACGCGGTCAAGGGGCTCACCTGGGATGGCACGGCGCTGTGGACCGTCGACGCGAGCGCTGGTGTCATCGCCAGGCTCGACGATGCGGACGGCACCACGTTCAAGAGCTTCCCCGGTCCGATGGCGCACGCGCGCGGCGACGGGCTGGGCCTCGCCTTCGACGGCACCTGCGTCTGGGTGAGCGATCGCTTCGCCAACACGATCTTCCGGATGGATCCGCGAACGGGCGCCGTGATCGCGTCCTTCGCGTCGCCTGGCCCCTACCCGGCCGGCCTGACGTGGGATGGCACGCACCTCTGGTGCGTCGATTACGAGACGCGCCAGCTCTACGCGCTGCAAACCGCCAGCGACGCGCCCTACCTGACCACCGAGCCACGGCACGAGAAGCTCACGTACGTGGAGTCGTGGCGCAACTTCGGCCCGGGTCTCGTCAAGACCCTCGACGTCTCTATCGCCGTACCCCACGACCTGCCCAACCAAACCCTCGCCGCGGAGCCCACGTTCACGCCCGCGCCGCAGGACTTCGTCACGGACCGGTGGGGCCAGAAATGCGCGCACTTCGTGTTCACGGATATCGCGGCCGGCCAGGTTGTGACGGCCACGATGAACGTCGAGGCCACGCTGTCGAAGGTGCGCTGGTATGTCGATCCCGCGAAGGTCGGTGGTCTCGCCGAGATCCCGCCAGACATCCGCAAGACCTATACGCAGGACAGCAGCAAGCTCGTCGTCCAGGATCCGGTCATCCAGAAGGCCGTCGCGGAGGCCGTGGGAGACGAGACGAATCCGTACTGGATGGCCTGGAAGATCAACCGCTACATCCAGGACCATATGCACTACGAGCTGGCCGGGGGCTGGAACGTCGCGCCCACCGTGCTGGCGCGCGGATCGGGGTCGTGCTCGGAGTACAGCTTCGTGATGCTGGCGATGTGCCACGCCGCCGGTCTGCCCGCCCGCTATGCCGGGGCGGTGGTCATCCGCGGTGACGACGCCAGCCGCGACGACGTCTTCCATCGCTGGGTCGAGGTCTTCCTGCCCGGCTACGGCTGGTTTCCGGTGGACCCGTCAGGTGGCGACTCGGACACGCCCGCGACGGTGGCCGACTCTTTCGGCGGCCTGTCGAACCGCTTCGTCATCACCACCGTCGGCGCCGGCGACAGCGAGACTCTCGGCTGGGACTACAACAGTTACGCCTCCTGGACGGCGGAGGGTCGCGTGAAGCTGATGCAGCAGAAGGCTGGAGACTGGGTACCGGCCGGCAAGACGTACGAGCCGCCGGTGATGGGCAAACCGGGGGACGCCGGCCTGGTGGGCGGCGTGTGCCGGCCGCCGCGGGGCAAGTAGGAGTCGTCGTCCGGGGCTACCGGTAAAGGGACTTCACGGCGCCGAAGGTCGTCGGCTCCGTGGCGACCGGGCCCGGGCAGCCGACGTGGGCGACGGCGATGCAACCGTCGGCGTCGATGTCAGCTCTCGTGCTTGTCGCCCTCGCGCTGGAACAGGAATAGCGTCTTCACCGATTGCGGCTGACCGTCAACCTCGAGCAGCGGATAGGCCAGGAAGTTGATCGGTCCCGAGGCCGGCTGCGGATCGAGGACGAGGTCGCGCCCGTGGCTGAATTCGAAGCGGTTGGCGGGATGGTGGCCGAAGTAATACATGCTCAACGCGGTGAACTTGTCTGCTTCGCTGGCGTCGATCGGCCACCACTTGCCCTCGGCATAGAACTCGGCCCAGCAGTGGTAGCCGTCGGTGCCGCCGTCGTTGCGTTCGGAAGGAATGGCGGCGCCGATGGCGAAGCGGGCCGGGATCCCCACCGACCGCGCGAGACCGATGAAGTAGGCGTGGTAATCCGTGCAATTGCCGTAGAGAGCGTTGCAGGCGTACACGGCGTCACCCTTGCCCCAGCCCTCGCCGAATTTCTTGTAGCGCATCGAGTCGATCACGAGGTCATACAGGGCACGCGCACGCATGAGATCGCTGTCGCGGCCGGCCACGGCCTTCTCGGCCTCCGCCTTGATGGTCGGGTCCGAGGGGACCATGCGCTCCGGCTTCAGGTACTGTGCGGCCTCGACGGGATCACCCGGATAGGCGCTCTTCTCGCGGCGCACGACGTCGTAGACGATCTCGATCGTCTTGCCGCTCTGCGCCGGCGTCAGTTCCAGGTAAAGGACGCGATTCCCGTGGGCAGCGTCGGTGAGCGTGCGCGGCGTGACCGGCGTGTCGATCGATTTCACGGCCACGGTCTGGAACGCGTCCGTACTGGCGAGCGGCAACCAGCACCGCGCCGGGCCCGCGATCTGCGGTAGCGTCGCCTGGTAGCGGAACTCGAAGGAGTCGGATCCGCTCACCACGCCGAGCAGCTTGTTCGAAGCATCGTCGACCGGCACATGCACCCATCGGCCGTCGTCGTTCTGCTTCCAGAGGTAATACGGGATGCCGTTGTGCTTGTGGACCGTGGTCTCGGTGACGGTCATGGCGCCGGGATCGCCGGAGAGGAAGAAGTCGATGTCGTAGAACTCGCCGTCGTCGCTCGCCATGTCGACACAGGCGAAGTGCCGGTGGGGCGCCAGCGTGGCAAGGTACTCCACGTGGACACGGACCAGGTTGAGCCTCAGTTCGCGACCTTCGAATTCCACATTGAAGAATCCATGTCCGCGCGCCACCTGCTCGGCGATATGCTTCTCGATTCCGGCCTTGATGTCGCCCGTCACGACGGGCGGGGCATCCGCGGCCGACGCCACCTCGTCGTTGGCCGCCGCCGCGGGCCGGGCCAGTCCGAACAGGAGCACGGCCGCGATCAGCGTCGTCATTCCCGGGACAACAAGGCGGTGGTTCCAGTGCGACATGTCTCTCTCCTCGACGCGGGGTTCGTGATGGCCTCAGTGCGCGGGATGATCCTTGGGCTTGCTGGTTTCCGGTTTGGCCTGGACCTCGGGAAAGAGAACCGTGTCGATCCTGTGGATCACGCCATTGGCACAGACCAGATCGGGCTCGACGACCCGGGCATCGCCCACCGTCACCTCGCCGTCGTGGACGGTGATGGCAAGATCGTGGCCGTTGACGTTGGTCGCCTTCATGGTCTTCATGTTCGCCGCCACGAGCTTGCCGGGCACGACGTGGTTGGCGATGATTCCCGCGAGCCTGGCGCGGTTCGCCGGTGCCAGGAGGTCGTTCAGCTCGCCTGCGGGCAGCTTGGCGAATGCCGAATCGGTCGGAGCGAACACCGTGAACGGCCCCGCACCCTCGAGCTTCTCCGTCAAACCGGCCGCCGCAATGGCCTTGACGAAGGTACCGAGATCACCCGCGCCGACGGCCGCTCCGACGATGGTGCTGTCCTTTGCCAGTGGCGTCGCCAGCATCGTGGGTGCGGCGGGCGTCGGATGCTCCGTTCCTGTCGGATGTTCCTGAGCTCGCGCCACCGGCACGATGACGAGCGCCATGAGCATTGCAAACGTGGCGAGATCCCTGCTGGTCTTCATGCGGCCCTCCGGAGAATCGATCGTCGGCTGTCCCGTGCATAGGCCGGGATTTCCACGTGAACGCGCGTTTTCGCGCGTGTCGCGGCGAACTTCAAGGGTAATGCCGGTCACGTATTGGCGCCATCGGACGACGCGGGCGGTCAGGGGAAGACGTCATGGGAAGACGTCATGGGAAGACGTAGTGCCACAGGGTCGGTACGCCGCAGTTGATCGACCACCAATCGGCCGGTGCGGCGAGAAAGCCGCGTGCGATGAGGCGGTCGTCGTGTACGGCCAGTTCGACATACGCCACCGCCATGGCGCCGATCGACGCGCAAGGCGTTTGCTGGGTCGGGAACCAGGCGTTCACCGGCGCGAAGCCGGCGTCGATCAGCGAGGTGAGCAGACGCGTGGCTGGAGCCGGCGTGCCGTTGGCGTCGAAATCGTTCCAGGCGACGCAGTAGATCGCCGGGGTGTCGACGATCTGATGATTGGGCTCGATCACCGGATCGGGAACGCCGATGCAGCCGGTGCCCATTCGCCCGTTCTCGGCAGCGGCCAGCACCTCCAGCGCGACGAGTTCGAGTCCACCGCCCCCGTCCCGTGGCGCGCCACCCGCGCGCACCCACGTGCCCAGCGGCAGGGTGCGCAACGTGGCCAGGATATCCCACTGCTCGCGGGTCATGGTCCAGGGGCTCATCGACAGGTCACGGGCCGTGCCGAACCGGTCTACCACGGTGATCTCCACCGGACCGTCCCGCTCGACCGCGGACGAGAATGCGGTCAGCGATCCCTCGATGTGCTGAATCGAGTCGGGAGCCGTGGTGGCCTGGTCGGAGCAGGCCGCGAGGGGAAGGATCATGAGAAGAGCGAGGGTGACGACGGCAACGTGTCGCATGCGAGAACCTCCGCTGGCCGGAGCCCGCTTCGGGGCGAATGGTGAGGATACGGGTTCGGTGGCGTCCGGGTCAAGACCTCGCGACCGCGCTAGGCAATGGCGACCCGGCATGCTAGAGTACCGATCCACCGAAGTGGGAGAAATTCATGAACTTGCAGCGCCCGACCAGCATTCCGGTCGTGACTCGCGCTGACATCCCGGACGTGCCGCCAGATCTCGTGGACGCCTCCAGCGTCTTCAATCCCGGCGCCTGTCGGCTCGATGATGGTCGGACGCTGCTGCTGCTGCGCGTGCAGACACGCGGGCGGCGCACGCTGCTGATGCGCGCCATCAGCGATGACGGCGAGCGCTTCACCGTCGAGCCCGCGATCGTCGAGGTACGGGGGCTATCGAAGCTCTTCTCGCAGGTGCACCACGTGTACGACCCGCGGATCACCCGCCTCGAAGGACGATGGATGGTGACCTGCGCCCTCGACACCGATCGGGGCTGCCGCGTGGGTTTGTTCACCACCGAAGATTTCACCGCTCTGGACCTGATGACTGTCACGAGCGACCGCGACGTGCGCAACGGCGTGCTCTTTCCCGAGAAGGTCGGCGGCCGGTACTTGCTGCTCGAACGGCCCAACAGCGTGCTGCCCGCCGGCGGGGCGCGCACGGGCGACATGATCGAGCTGCGCGCGAGCAACGATCTGACGCTCTGGGGGACGATGGCGCGGGTCATGACGGGGCGCTGGCACTACTGGGACGAGCTGATCGGCGCCGGCCCCCCCCCCATCAAGACCTCGGCGGGCTGGTTGTTGATCTATCACGGCGTGGCGACACACCTGAGCGCAGGCATCTACCAGGCCGGCGCGGCGCTTCTGGATCTCGACGAACCCTCGCGCGTGGTCGGCCGGACGGTCGATAATATCCTCGAACCGCGCGAACTCTATGAAATGGTCGGGCAGGTACCGAACGTCGTTTTCCCGTCGGGCCTCGTGTCGGCACCGCCGGGCGACGACGGCTACGTGCCCCTGGACAGCACCCTGCGCATCTACTACGGCGCGGCCGACACCTGCGTGGGTCTGGCCACCGCGCGCGTGAGCGATCTCGTGGATGCGTGTGTGAACGCCACTTGACCCGGAGTCGTCCCCGTGCCCACTGATCCCCGCCACGTCGTCCTCGTCTCGCACACTCACTGGGATCGTGAGTGGTACCTCACGCAACGGCGCTTCCAGGTACAGCTCGTGGAGGTGGTCGACGCGGTGCTCGACCATCTGGAGCACGATCCTGCATTCTCGCACTTCGTGCTCGACGGGCAGGTACTGGCGCTTGTCGACTACCTCGCGGCCCGACCGGAGCAGCGCGAGCGCGTGGAGCGGCTCGTGGCGAGCGGCGCGCTGGTGCTGGGGCCCTGGTATATCCTGGCCGACGAGTTCCTGGTGTCCGGCGAGGCCACCGTGCGCAACCTCTTGCTCGGGCACCGCATCTGTGGCGAATTCGGCGGAGCGCAGCAGGTGGGCACCATGCCCGACTCCTTCGGCCACCTCGCGCAGATGCCGCAGATCCTTCAGCAGGCCGGCATCGACAGCTTCATCTACACCCGCGGAAACGGCGACGAGATCGACGATCTGGGCCTCGAGTACTGGTGGGAGGCGCCCGACGGCAGTCGCGTGCTGGCCGTGAACCAGCAGGACGGGTACTGCAACGCGTCGGCCCTCGGCCACGCCGAGATCTGGCAGGCCCATACCAACCGGGCCATCGCGCCGCAGCACGCCGTCGCCAAGGTGCGCGATCTCTTCGCCGCGATGGCGGCGCGCTCGCGCACCGACGTGTGGCTGCTCAACAACGGCTGCGACCACCATCCTCCTCAGCGCGACTACGGGACGATCCTCGCCGCCCTGCGCGAGGCGTTCCCCTCGACGACCTTCACGACGGGGCGCTTCGAGGATTACCTGCAGGCCCTGCGCGCGGCGTCGCCCGCCCTCGAGACCTGGCGCGGCGAGCTGCTGGGTGGGAAGTTGCACCCCATCCTGTCAGGCGTGTGGTCGGCGCGCATGCCGCTCAAGCAGGCCAACGCGCGCTGCCAGCACCTGCTCGCGTCGCAGCTCGAGCCGCTGGCCTGCACGGCGCACTTCCTGCACGGCCGTGCGTATCCGGCCGGACTCATCGACCAGGCCTGGCGCGACCTGCTGGCCAACCACCCTCACGACTCGATCTGTGGCTGCTCCATCGACGCGGTACACCGTGCCATGGTCACGCGCTTCGCCGAGGTCACCGACACGGCGGAGCATCTGCTGTCGCGCCTGGTCGGCGAGCTGTGCCCTCCCTTCGCGCCCACGGAGGCGGAGGATCGCGAGACGTTGATCGCCGTGGCAAACCCGCTGCCCACCCGGCGCGACGAGGTGGTGGAGCGCCTCGTCGTGTTGCAGCCGCTGGGCTACGACCTCGATCATCTCATGCTACTCGACGCCGCGGGGCGCCCCCTCCCGTTTGTGGTGAAGGAACGGCGCTTTCTCGAGCGGTTCTGGGGCATCGACTACCGCAGCGAGATCCGCAGCGAGGATCAGCTCGCATTGCTGCAGACGTATCTCGACACGTTCTCCAGCCGCATCCTGCGCGACGAATCGCAGAAGGACGTGGGTCTCACCGACTGCTACCTCACGCTGCAGTTCTTCGCGCGCGACCTGCCCGCCTGCGGCCACACGGTCTACCGCCTCACTGATCGACCGCCCACCACACAGACGCCCGCGCTGGGCCGGCAGGATCTCGTGCGGCGCGACGGCCCCACGCTCGATAACGGCCGGCTGCGCCTCACGTTGCATCGCGACGGCCGCTTCGATCTGATCGACCGCGCCAGCGGCACCGCGTACTGGGGTCTGAACCACCTGGTCGACGACGAGGACTGCGGCGACGAGTACGACCACTCGCCCTGCCCCAACCCGCAGACGATCGCCGCCGCCGACACCGTGGGCACGATCGACGCCGTGGAGGACACCGGCCTCGCCGCCACCCTGCGCTGCCGCCTCGTGCTGAACCTGCCGTGCGCGCTCGCGCCCGACCGCAGCTTCCGCGATGCCGCGCGCGTGGCGTGTCCGGTGACGATCACGCTGCGCCTGACGTGCGGGGCGAGCCACGCCGAGGTGACCACGCGCTTCGAGAACCGCGCCGAGGATCACCGCCTGCGCGTGGAGTTTCCCACGGGACTCGTCACAACAACGGTGGTGAGCGACGGCCAGTTCTGGCTCGCGCCGCGTCCGGTCACGCCGCCGCCCAGCGCCGACTGGGTACAACCGCATCCAGGCACCGTACCGCAGCAGGACTTCAGCTATGTCTGGCACCAGGGCCGCGGACTGGCCGTGCTGGCGCGGGGGTTGCCCGAGGTGGCACCAGCCCGCGAAGATGACGGCACGGTGACGCTCGGTCTCACGTTGCTGCGCAGCGTGGGCTGGCTCTCGCGCGACGATTTCATCTCGCGCCGCTTCCGCAACGCCGGCCCCACGCTGGCCACGCCCGAGGCGCAATGCCAGGGCCCGCATGAGTTCGCGTACGCCGTGGCTCCGCTGGGCGGCGGCGCGGCGGCCAGTGGGCGCCCCGGACTCGACGGCGACGATACGCCCATCGCAACCGGCCTGCGCGATCTCTCGCAGTGCTATCAGAACCCGGTGCTCACGCGCCAGGGCGTGCCGGCCGGTTCCGTGCTGCCGGGTTCGCTGCTCGAGAAGACCAACCCGGCCGTGGCCGTGAGCGCGATCAAGCGCCACGAGACGCGCGACACCCTCGTGGTGCGCCTGTGGAATCAGACCGACCGCACCCAGCACGAGACCCTGCACCTGGGCCGTCCCGTGCGGGGCGCCTGGCTGCTCGACCTGCTCGAGGAGCGCCAAGAGGATCTGGCGGTCGGCGCGGACGTGACCGTCGCTCTGCTCCCGCATCGCATCGTCACCCTCGAGATCGCCCTGCAGGAGGAGGCCCCATGACCACCCGGCGCGAGTTCCTCACCACCTGCGCCCTCACCGGCGCCGCCCTGGGCGCGGGACGCTTCGCCCTCGCAGCCGGCGACGCCGGCAGCGGCGGCGGCGCCTCGCCCCCCATCGTGCTGAGCACCTGGAACTTCGGCCAGGCCGCGAATGCAGCGGCGTGGCGCGTGCTCGGTGCCGGCACGGCCCTCGATGCCGTGGAAGCCGGCGCCCGCCACACCGAGGCCGACCCGAAGATCTCCACCGTCGGACTGGGCGGCCTGCCCGACCGCGACGGCCACGTGACCCTCGATGCCTGCATCATGGACCACCGGCGCCACGCCGGCAGCGTCGCCTGCATCGAGCACATCCTGCACCCCGCTTCGGTGGCCCGCCGCGTGATGGAGAAGACGCCGCATGTGATGCTGGTAGGCGACGGCGCGCTGCAGTTCGCCCTCGCCGAGGGATTCGAACGCACCGACCTCCTCACGTCCGAGGCCGAGCGCGCCTGGCACGACTGGCTGCGCAAGGCGAAGTACGAACCGAAGGCCAACATCGAGAACCACGACACCCTCGGCATCCTGGCCCTCGACGCCCACGGCCACCTGGCCGGTGCCTGCACCACGAGCGGCATGCAGTTCAAGATGCACGGCCGCGTGGGCGACTCTCCCATCATCGGCGCGGCATTGTATGTCGATGGAGCGGTCGGCGGCGCCTGCGCCACCGGTCATGGCGAGTACGTGATGCGCACCCTGGGCTCGTTCCTCGTGGTGGAACTGATGCGCCGCGGCGCCTCCCCGCAGGACGCCTGCGACGAGGCCATCGACCGCGTCCTCCAGGACACGGGCAAGGACGTCGGCGAGGTGCAGGTAGGGTATCTCGCGCTCGACACGCGTGGCCGCATCGGCGCGAGCTGCGTGCAGCCAGGATTCCAGTACGCGCGCCGCACGGGGACGTTGGACGAGGTGTTGGACGCGCGGAGTCGGACCTGAGACGCGATGGCGACGATCCGCCGGGAGCGCTAGCCCGCGTGGCGGGCGAGGTAGCCGAGGATACGGCCGCTCGTGCGCACGCGTTGCAAGATCATGCGTAGGCGGCGGGCCGCGCTGTCGAGTTGCTCGGGGGGACAGCCGGCCATGAACATGGCGTCGGCGTCGGGTACGAGGAAGCGCCGCACCTCGCGCGCGCGCTGGCGCGGAGGCGTGCACAGCCAGTGCAGGAGATGCTCATAGCCCTCCTGGTGCACACCGCGCTGGGTGAGGCAACCGGCGGCGATGTCGAGTCGATCGATCACCCGGCGCGTGCGGATCGACGGGCGGCACGTCCGGCCCACGATCGCCGGCATCGCGATGCCGGTGATCTCCTCGCGGATGCGGTACTGCAGCCACAGACCGGTGTCCAGTCCGCTGGCGATTGCGCGGTCGGCGAGACACTGCCGATCCACGTCGCTGAGCTCCGCTTCGAGAAGATGCAGGTCGAGGATCCGCCGCAGATCGCTGAATCCCGCGGCGATGCTCTGCAGCACGCCATGGAGGATCTGGTCGACGGCCGACGGCGCCATGAGGGTGGCGCGCCCCATGGGGATGGGCCGGGCCTCCCGACGCATGGCCTCGAGATCGTACTTGTAGACCGAATGCGGCAGCGTGAGCGCCCAGTGCACCTCGAGGAAGATCCCGTGCGGACTGCGCAGGATGCGATGGAAGTGGTGCTCGTCATACGAGCGGGCCAGGGCAGCGCTGCCCTGGCGCCGGTAGCCGAGGCGCTCGAGGGCGTCATACGCGGTGGGCAGCTCGTCGCGCCGTAGCAGGATGTCCAGGTCCATGAACCAGCGGTCTTCCGGCCGCGCGTAGGTGCCGAGCGCGAGCGCCGCGCCCTTGAGCACCACGGGCGTGCACGAGACCTCGTCGAGGGCAGGGAGGATCCGTTCCAGCTCGAGCAGCATCCAGGTGGTGCGCTGGCGCGCCAGCGCGAGCGCCCGCTGCAGGCGCTCCCATTCCGACTCCGGCAGCGCCCGGCGGTCCACGTGAGGGGCCAGGGCCGAGGCGGCTGGGTGGCTGGCGAGCAGGCGCAGGAAGCGGTCGGGATCCAGGTCCGGCGGTGGCACCACCGGTACCTGCGACTTCGCGACCCAGGCGCGAACGAGGTCGCCGAGGTAGTGGGTCTCGTGATCGAGAACGTTGGCCAACGAGGTCTCCCCTCTCGCCGGATCGGCAGGGGCTCAATGTTGCATCCGGGGCGGTCGAAGTCCACTATGACTTCGCACACGATATCGGTCGTATCAAGCCCGGGGTTGACGATTTGGTTGACGACAGCGCCCGTTCCGAAGCCGCGTTCGCCTGGTGGCAGCTCTACAAGCAACGTCTCGGACCCGACGAGCGGGTCACGTTGACGATGCTCTCCGGTAGCATGGCGCCCGTGCTCCCGGTGGGCGCCACCATCACCATCGCCGGAGTTCGGCCGGGCGAGTGCCGGGTGGGCGACATCGTGGTGTTCCGCGAGGGCGAGCGGCTCGTATCCCACCGCCTGGTTGCGGGCTTGTCTTTCGGGCGGCATGGTGTTTTTCTTCAGGCTGGCGACAGCGTCTCGCGGCCCGGCTGGCTACGATCCGATGCGATCGTCGGCCTGGTCACGGCTGTTTGCCGTCTTGAAAACGAGTTTCGGGATCTTCGTACGCCCCAAGCCCGGCACGACGCGCGGCGCCAGGCCCGATACCGGCTTCTCGGGTTGCTCAAGCAGCCTTTCTCGCCCCTGGCAAGGACGGTCCGGTCATGGCTTCGACGGTAGCCTCCGAATATCGGCTGCGTCTCGGGCGCGCGGTGGTCGCCTTCACCGGTATTTCGTCGGCGCTGGCCACAGAGTTGGCCGAGTGGTTCGATCGGGAATCGGATCCGGGCCCACCGGACCTGAGTCTTCGCCTGCGCGTGCGCAACGATGCCGAGCGCCCGGTGGTGCCCAACTCGCTGCTTGCGAACAAGGAGGTCGACGGGTCGCGCTTCCGCATCGCTCACGGCCTCATCGCAGGTTCATGCGACGGCGCCGAGGGCGAACTCACCGTGCACGCGGTGCTGTTGCAGGGGCGCATGCGCCGGGTCTTCGAGCAGATCCTCTATCAAGCCTTCCGCACCGTGGCGGCGCGCAAGAGCTACGACGCCACGCTCGTGCACTCCTGCGGCGTGATCCGCAAAAACGAGGGGTACCTCTTCGTCGGACCTCCGGGGAGCGGCAAGTCCACCGTGGCGTCGCTCAGCCAGGCCCATCACGTGGTGAACGACGAGATGCCTCTGGTGGAGTTCCGCGACGACGGCCCCTGGCTCGTGGGCACGCCGTTCAACGGCCTGTTCCGCGACAAGGCGCCGGGCGAGGCGCCTCTGCGCTCGATCATGCTCCTGGCCCACGGCCCGACGCACGTGCTCGCGCCGGTCGGGCCGGGCGAGGCCGCTGCGGCCATCGCCGCCGAGATCGCCCCCCCGGTGGGCCTCGGCGAGCTTGCCGACGGTCGCACGCCCCTGGCGATGCTGGAAACAGCCACGCGTCTCGCCATGGCGGTGCCGGTGTACCGTCTGATCTTCCGCCCTGATGAGGGATTCTGGTCCGTGATCACCGCCGGCAAGACGGCAAGCTGACGAGGTAGCGCATGCCCGATCTGAAAACCATCCCCGCCCCCAACCCCGAGTACAGCGTACGCGTGGTCGGCGACGAGACCGTCTTCCTGGCGCCCGCCGGCGACCAGATCTACAGCCTCGACCCGGTCGGCACCTTCATCTGGCAACAAATCGACGGTACACGCACCCTCGCCGACATCCTCGCCGTCCTCGTCGACGCCTACGACGTCGATCAGGACGAGGCCCGCGTGGATCTCATCGAGTTCGTCAACGAGCTGGCCGGCCGCGGCCTCGTGTCGCTCGGCCCGCGCGGGAGCTGAACAACCGGCGTGGCGCTGAGCCTCTCGCGCCACGCGCCCTCGGTGGTCACGGCATCTTCAGCGTGGCGGTCACGGGGTAGTGGTCGGACGGCCAGTGCCCATCGCGGCTGGTATCGACGATCGCCGCCTGCAGCACGGCGACGTTCGGCGAGACGAGGATGGCATCGATGCGGCCGGTGGTGGGCGTGCCGGTGAAGGCGTGGAAGGTGCCGGTCGGGGCGTCGCCCCGAGGCGTGATGGTGGCGTAGGTCTCGGTGAGGCGTGGGAGGCCGTCGCCGTCACCCTCGCGCAGGATGCGGCCGGCAGCGTCTTCTTCGGTCGCCGGGATCTCCGTGTTGAAGTCGCCGGTGAGGATGATGGGGATGCCCTGCGCGAGGTCGATCGCTTTCTGCCGGACGAGCCGCGCCGACTGGCACCGCGCCTCCACGCCCACGTGATCCCAGTGGGTGTTCACGACGAGGAGCCGGCGGTCTTCGTGCTCGCGGTCGGCCAGGCGCGCCCACGTGGCCATGCGGCACAGCGCAGCGTCCCAGCCCTTGCTCGCCACCACATCGGGCGTGGGACTGAGCCAGAAGTGTCCGGAGTCGATCACGTCGAAGCGCGCCGCGCGCACGAACACGGCGCACATCTCGCCACCGTCTTGGCCATCGTCGCGGCCGGCGGCGATGACGTGGTAATTCGGCAACGCATCGGCGACCGCGTCGCGCTGCATGGCGAGGCACTCCTGCGTGCCCAGGATGTCGGGGGCGAAGGTGGTGATGGTGGCGAGGAGGAGGTCCTTGCGATGCTCCCACGAGTCGGCGCCGTCGTCGGCCAGGCCATAGCGCAGATTGAAGGTCATGACGCGCACGGGATCGTTCGCGTCGGCGGTGGCCTTGGTCGCCGTCGCTGACGTGGCGGCGAGGGCGAGCAGGAGCAGGAGGGCGGGCATCGCGCGGTCCTCTCGTTGAGGCGATCAGGTAGCGAGGGTTGAGAGCGGCGCCAGTGGCGCCGGCACCGATGGTGTTAGGCGTTACTATTAAACCGCTTACACGAATTCTCGCGTGACGGCTAGTCGTACAGCGCCTTCACCGCCGACCAGGTCGCACGCTCCGCCTCCACCGCGGGCTCGAGTCCGGTGAACCAGCAGGCGTAGTGGTACGACTGCGGGAGCGAGGCTCCGCCTCGCGAGCTGAAGACGGTCGGCATGACGACGATCCACATATGGTAGCTATCACCGTATGGCCCAACGGTCACGTGCCCGGTCTCGCAGGGGCCGGCCGTGTCCATGTCAGTCACGGCCAGACAGGAGCAGTCCTGGCACGGGTAAACAAGGTATGTGGCGAACTCGGCATCGCCCGTGACCTCGACCGCTGCGCCGGCGCAAGTCTACTCGAAGAGAGCCTTCACCCGCGACCACGACGTGGGTTCGACCGGATCCACGATGGTGAAGCCGCTGAACAGGCACACGTAGTCGTACTCGGTATCCGCGCCCGGGGGCGGCGTGTGGGTCGCCGAGCCGACCCAGAACCAGATCGGCGCGCCCTGCGGATAGCCGGTGATCGTCATGTACGCTTCCTGGCAAGGGCCCGCGGTCGCCGTCTGGAGCACGCTCACGAGGGTGCAGTCCTGGGGGCCCAGTTCGTACATGGCCGTCTCATACTCGGCATCGAGGGTGATGTCGATTGCGCCGGTAATACCCATGTCGAACGTGTACCAGTCGGTGTCGCGATAGTTCTGGCCTCCGTTGGACAGATACCAGCCGCTCGTGCCGCACACCGTGGCCGTGCCCTCCGCGTTGTGCGAACTCACGTGGAAGAACGGTTGCTCGTCCGTGTTGCAGCCACTATCGAAATGGTCCACGTAGCCATCGTGCAGGGGGCTCGCCCTCGGGGACGCCATCGGAGGGGCATGTGAGGACACAGTCGGGGTGCTCCGCAACGTCCACGACGTAGTCGCCGAACGAGCCGCCGTAGCCGTCGATGACGATGAAGTAGGTCTCGCCGGCCGTGAGCCACACGCCATCCAGCTTGGAAGAATAACTGAAGCATGGCGGACCGAAGTAGAAGTCGTCGTTGCAAGCCACGAGGTTCAGTGCCGAGTCGTACATGAAGACCTTCGTGTCATAGCCGGAATCGCAGAGATCGACATCGATGGCGAGGTCGTTCGGCGGCGTGAAGGCGTAGGCGACGTCGGGCGACGTCGAACCGGTGTAAGGACAGGCTTCGTCGTAGTCGTTCGTGAAGCCGGCGGTCGTGCCGGTATCGGTGAACGGGAGCCCGGGGATCACGAACGCGTCGGCGAGCGTATCGCCGCCCTGGCGATCGACGGGGATGTTCTCGGGAGTCACCGTCGCCGGCTTCACCGGCGCCTGGTTGCCGAGATCCACGGCCAGGGCGCCGGTCGAGAGGGCCAGCACCGCCATGATCGACATCGTCTTCATCGTCGATCTCCCCCTTATCGCCGGCCGGTGTCGGCACCACTCATTCGAACAGTGCTTTCACCCGGGACCAGGACGTCGGTTCGACTGCGTCGACTTCCTCGAGGCCCGAGAAACTGCACACGTAGTCGTACTCGTTGCCGGTGTCGTAAGGCGGCGCGAAACCGGTGGGGCCTACCCAGAACCACACGTCGCCGCCCAGAGAGTAGCCGCCGATCATCATGGTCACTTCCAGGCACGGGCCGGCGGTGGCGGACTGGACGACGGCGACCGCGTCGCAGTTCTGGGGAAAGAGTTCGAACATCACCGTCGGCGACTCCGCATCGAGCGTGATGTGGATCGAGCCCGTGGGGCCCATGTGCAGGATAAACCAGTCGGTGTCGCGGTGGCCCACACCGTCGTTGTCGTCGTACCAGCCGCTCACGCCACAGAGCGTGGCCGTTCCGGGGGCGTTCGCGTCGCTCAAGATGGGGTAGAACGGATGGCCCGGTGCGTTGCAACCGCCGTTCCAGTAGTCGACGTAGCCGTCGACGAGGGGCGGTTCGTCCTCGGGCACCCCGACGGCCGGACAGGTGATGTCGCAGGGCACGTACTCGTCGACATCCATGATGTACGGACCGTACGAGTCGCCGAATCCATCGACGACGATATGGTACGTCAGGCCCGCCTGCAGGGGCACGTTCTCCACCTTGGAGGCATACACGTAGCAGGGGGGGACGAAGTAATGGTCATCGTTACAGGCGATGATGTGGAAATAGGGGTCATAGACGTAGACCTTCGTGTCGAAGCTCGAGTAGCAGAGGTCCACGTCGATGGCGACGTCGTGCGGCGGCATGAAGGCATAGACGACATCGGGCGCGGACGAATCGCCATACGGGCAGATGACGTCGTAATCATCGTGGTAGCCGGCCGTCGTGCCCGCGTCGCTGAACGGCAGCGACGGGATGGGAAAGGCATCGGCCACCGTGTCGCCACCCTGACGTTCGACAGGGATGTTCTCCGGGACGACGGGCACCGCCTTCTTGGGTGCCGTGTCCCCGGGATCGAGGGCGAGGGCCGGCGTAGCGGGCGCCAGAACGAGAAGCATCGAGCCGAGAAAAAGCACGTTCGACCTGGTCATGAGCGTGTCCCCTGTTTCCGTCATTCTACCACGACACGGTCGGCGATTCCAGGGGCTCCGCCGGCGTACCAAGAACCGGGGCCGGCGCTTGCGCACCGGCCCCGGCATGACCAGAAATCTGGTTCTCGAATCAGGCCTAGTTGAACAGGGCCTTCACGGTCGACCAGTTCGCGGGCTCGGTGGCCACATCGGGCTCGAGACCGGTGAAGCTGGCGACGTAGTTGTACTCGTTATCCGAACCGGACGGCGGTGCGAAGACCGTCGAACCGGTCCAGAACCACACAACCGAGCCCTCGGTGTAGCCGGTGATCGTCATGTAGGCCTCGAGGCACGGGCCGCCGGTGGCCTGCTGAGCGACGGCGACGGAAGCGCAGTCCTGGGGGCTGAGCTCGAACATGTAGGTCGCCTGCTCGGCGTCCAGCGTCACGTCGATCGCGCCGGCCGGACCCATGGTGATGAGGTACCAGTCGGTGTCACGGTACTGCGCGCCACCCGGCGAGCTGTACCAGCCGCCAACGCCGCACAGGGTCAGGTTGCCGAAGTCGTCGGCCAGAATCGTCTGGAACGGGGTTCCGGCAGTGTTGCAGCCGCCGTTGTAGTGGTCCACGTAGCCGTCCTGCAGCGTGGGCTCGCCCTCGGCAACGCCGCCGGCCGGGCAATCGAGGACGCACGGGAAGTTCTCGACGACGTCCATGGCGTAGTCACCGAACGAGCCGCCGTAACCGTCGACGATGATGTAGTAGGTCTGGCCGGCCGTCATGGCCACGGCCTCGACCTTCGAGGAGTACACGAAGCAAGGAGCGCTCAGGTAGAAGTCGTCGTTGCAGGCGACCAGCGCGAGCGAGCTGTCATACACGTAAACCTTCGTGTCGTAGCTCGAGTTGCACAGGTCGACGTCGACGGCGATGTCGGCGGCGGGAGTGAAGGAGTAGCACACGTCCGGCGCGGTCGAGCCGGTGTACGGGCAAGCCTCGTCGTAGTCGTTGACGTAGCCGGAGGTCGTGCCGCTGTCGTTGAACGGAATGCTCGGAATGACCATCGCGTCGAAGATGGTGTCGCCACCCTGGCGGTCGGCGTTGGGGACGTTCACGGGAACGACAGGATTGGCCTTGATCGGAGCCTGGTTGCCGAGATCGCTGGCGGCAGCAACGCCGACCAGGCCGAGAACCAGCGCGAGCACTAACAACTTCCGCATGGTAGGGTCTCCCCTCTGGTGTTTTGTTTCCGGGCCCGGAAACACTGTTAATTTGGTGCGGGCGCGAGTGGGCGCCCTACCAAGACCTCAGGAACGTCGAGACGAGATGGTCGACATTTCCCGGCGTCTGATCGCGGAACCGCGGCACTTCAGGCATAAAAGATCAAATTAATCTTTTTGCCTGTTGCCACTATATTTTTCCGTTTCACCAGACACAACGGAGATTCTAGCAGGAATTTTTCGAACTGTAAATACATAAAAATTTCAATGTGTTTGATTCTTTGCACTGCATGCCGATTGTGATTGACCAGTTTCTTCAAGCTGCCTGCTTCCCGCGGTTTGCGGAATCGTGAGCGCCGGTGCCCATGAGAAAGCGACCGCCCCACCTGGGAGCGGTCGCTCTGTCGCGGATTCGATCGTGGCGCGCGGACTAGCTTTCCGTGGCGCCGGTCGTGGCGACCTTCGCCTTCGTGGTCTTCGCATCCCTGGTGCAGCCGGCCGCACCACCGGCGGGGCAGACCTTGCCGGCGCAACCGCCCGTGGCGGGGCAGCCGGTGCTGGCGAACTTGGCCCTGGCAGCGCTCACCTTGGCCTCGTAAGCGGCCTTCAGCGTGGCGGCATCCTTGCCGCAGCAGCCCTTACCTTCCTGGACCGCGGCAGCGCAGCACGGGTGCATCTCGTCGAGGGCGGCAAACTCGGCGCGGGCCTCGTTCAGCTTGCCCATGAAGGCCGCCTGGGTCGCCGCCACATCGTGGCCGCAGCACCCCTTGCCCGCCGCAGCCGCAGCGGAGCAGCACTCCGGCATCTCGGCGAGCACCTTCTGCTCGGCACGCATCTCGACGTACTCGGCCTCGATCGCGGCCGCGTCCTTGCCACAACAGCCCTTGTGGTTCTTGGCGGCTTCGATGCAGCAGTCGTGCATCTGGACCGCTGCGAACCGTGCCGTGGCGCCCTCGGCCACGGTGCCGGCGGCATTGTCGGCGGTCTTGTCGCACGCGGCCGCGGCTTTGGCGCAGGTGCCGGCAGAAGCCGTCTTGACGGCTCCGGCCTTGTCGCACGCCCCTGCCTGGGTGGCGCCCAGCAGGGCCATCACGGCCAGGATGCTCAGGAGAACGGTGAATCGCTTCATCTCGGTATCCTCTCTAGTGACGAACCCGCGGGGCGGGTCTGGCCTCACGGTGGGGACTTCGTTGTAGAATACAGGATAAAAAGACTAAATGAAACCTTGCGGGGGCGCAACCGGCACCGCATTGCCTGGCGTTGCATTGCCCCGGGCTGTCTGCCGTCGCATAATGACGGGAGCCGCCCGACCAGTGAGGTGCCGCATCGAAAGGTGCCGCCATGGCACGCCTCGATCCCGCCCGCAGACGATTCCTGCGCCAGTCCTTGCGAGCCGCCGCCGTGGCCGCCGGGGCCGGGTTGCTCTTGCCGGATCCGCTGGGGCTCCTGGCCTGGCTCGAGAATGGCAGGCCCGGCCCGAGCGCGGCGAGGGCCGCCGGCGGCGCGTCCCTCGGTACGCTACTACGCCAGGCTCCCGTGGCGCGGTACTGGATCGGCGCGGACGCGGCATCCGCCGACGAATGCACACGATGCCACGCCTCCGCAGAATTGAGGGGACGCGATCATCACACCCATGCGAACCACACGGTGCGCTGCCTCCTCTGTTCGCACCGCTGCGTCATAGCGACCGGCGAGCGTGGGCGCTGCCGGGCGCGATACAACGACGGGGGCGTGCTGCGCAGTCTCGTCTGGGGCCGGCCGATCGCGACCCACGTCGACCCCATCGAGAAGAAGCCGTTCTACCACTTCCTGCCGGGACGCCAGGCCTTCTCGCTGGCCACGAGCGGTTGTCCACTGCGCTGCAAGTTCTGCCAGAACTGGGAGATCTCCCAGGCCAGCCCCGAGGATTATGCCGCCGACCTCGTCTCCCCCGCGCGTATCGTGAGCGCGAGCCAGTCGCGCGAGTCGCCGGTGATCGCCTTCACCTACAACGAACCCACCGTCTTCCTGGAATACATGGCCGACATCGCCGCGGTTGCGCGCGAAGAAGGGCTACGCTGCGTGCTCGTCTCCTGCGGCTTCATGGCCGCGGAACCGCTGCGGGAGATGCTGGGATTCCTCGACGCAGTCAAGGTGGACCTCAAGGGCATCGACCCAGGATTCTACCGCACCGTGTGCGAAGCGGAGCTGGCGCCCGTACAGCGTACGATCGCGGCGGTCGCGCGTAGCGGTGTGCATCTGGAAGTGGTGAACCTCGTGGTGCCGACTCTGAACGACGCCGAGCGCGACCTCGACGCGCTTGCCGCCTGGCTCGTCGCCGAGGCTGGGCCCGACGTACCACTGCACTTCACGCGCTTCCATCCCGACTACCAGCTCCGCAACCTGCCGGGCACGCCGGTGGCCACGCTGGAGCGGGCGCGGGAACTCGCACTGGCTCGTGGTGTGCATCATCCGTATGTCGGTAACGTACCCGGCCATCCCGGCAACCAGACCTACTGTCCCGGCTGCGGCGCGGTGGTCATCGCGCGCAAGGGGTTCTTCGTGGAGGCCGTGAACCTGCGCGACGGTACCTGTACGCGTTGTGGCCGGACCATCGCGGGAGTGTGGCAATGAGCGCGACGTTGATGCTCGCCGGCATGTGTCTCGCCGCCGTGAGTGGAGGCGGCGGGACGCCGAACCCCGGCGTGCGGCCGGCGGCCATGGCGGGCAAGTTCTATCCCGAAGATGCGGCCCACCTGCGCGCGGCGATCGCGGCGTTCATCGACGACGCGGTGCCGCCGCTCGAGCAGCAGCCAGTGGGCCTGCTCGCCCCGCATGCCGGATACGTCTACTCGGGACAGATCGCGGCGGATGCCTGGAACCAGGTGCGCGGCTGGCCCTACGATGTCATCGTGCTGCTGGGCACCAATCATACGACGACGCCATTCGCGGGGGCCGCGGTGTACACGGGCACGGGGTTTGCCACGCCGCTGGGCGTGGCGCGCGTGGATCGCGATCTCGCCCACGCCCTGCTCGCGCGCGACGAGGCCTTCCTGGTGCGCCCGCAGGCTCACCCGCGCGAGCATTCGCTCGAGGTGCAGGTGCCGTTCGCGCAGGTGACGCTGCCGAATGTGCCGATACTGCCGATAGTCGCGGGCACCACTGATCCCGAACTGTGCGCACGGCTCGGCGCCTCGCTCGCCGCCGCGCTGCAGGGCAAACGCGCGTTGATCGTGGCGAGCAGCGATCTCTCCCACTACCCCACGCATCTCGTGGCAGCGCGCAACGATGCCGCCGTGCTGACCGCGGCGGTGAGCGTCGATCCCGACCAGGTGGCCACGACGATCGCGCACCTCGAACGCCAGCGCGATCCCGGCGAGGAGACATGTGCCTGCGGCGAGGGCGCGATCATGGTGATGCTCGCCGCGTGCCGCGCACTCGGGGCCGCTCAGGGGACGGTGCTGAGCCTCGCCGACAGCGGCGAGACCGCGCTCGGCCAGCCTGATCGGGTCGTGGGCTACGGCGCGCTCGCCGTCACGGAAGGTACAGACGCGCCGGATCTCGACGCCCTCGCGATCTCGTTCGCGGCGCCTGAAACCGGCCCGATCGGTGCCGACGATCAGGCCACGTTGCTCATGATCGCCCGGCAGACCATCGCGCAGTACCTCGCCAGCGAGACCACGCCACTCGTGCGGAACGTGTCGCCGCGTCTGCGCGCGCGGCAGGGCGCATTCGTCACGCTGAATGATGCGCGAGACCACCTGCGTGGATGCATCGGCCACATGGCGGACGACCTGCCCCTGGGCCAGGTGGTGGGCGCCATGGCGCTGCAAGCCGCATGCAACGATCAGCGGTTCCCGGCGGTGACGCCGGGCGAACTGGACGACCTGTCGATCGAGATCTCGGTGCTCACGCCCTTCGTGCGCGTCGGCGGCCCGCAGGACATCGTGGTGGGGCGCGACGGCGTGGTGCTGCGCCAGGGTGGGCGTTCGGCCGTGTTCCTGCCGCAGGTGGCCACGGAGCAGGGCTGGGATCGCGACACGCTGCTCACGCAGCTCAGCCGCAAGGCCGGCCTGCCGGGCGACGCCTGGCGCCACAACGACGCCGAGTTCTCCACCTTCCAGGCGCAAGTCTTCGCCGAGGAGCGCTAGCCCTCGTGGTGTCGGCAGCGCGCATCCTCGCGGTCGGTTTGGTCACCCTGCTGGGGCAGGTGGTCCTGCTGCGCGAGATGGGCGTGGTGGCCTTCGGCAGCGAGCTGGCCTACACCCTGGGCCTGGGCATCTGGCTGGTGGGCGCGGCCATCGGTGCGGGCCGTCGCACGACCAGCACGGGTCCGGGAGCTGCGTCGGCTCTGGTGGTGGCCGCCGGCTGGGCGGTGGTGCCGGCCGTGGTGCTGGCGCGGGGAATACGCCCGTTATTCGGCGCGGTGACGGGCGCGGATCTCGACCTCGCGCGACAGTTCGTCGGCCTCGCGCTCGTACTCGGGCCCGTCGGTTTTCTCGGCGGCGCGGCGTTCCGCGCCGTGGCGGCCGCGCGCGAGGCGCAAGGTGGGCTGCTGGCCCGTACGTACGCGCTGGAAAGCCTGGGCGCCGTGGTGGGAGGCCTCGTGGCCACGCTGTTGCCGGTGCTCGGCGTGCCCGGCCTGGGAGGTGCCTGGCTCGCGGCGCTGGCCGCGTCACTCGCCTGGCTGCCCGATCGTCGTACGCGCGGTCTCGTGCTGGCCGCAGTGGCGCTGCTCGGATTCGCGCTGGCACCCATCGCCGACATCGCGCTCACGCGCTGGACCCATCCTGCGTTGCTCGCCACGCGCGACACGCCGTATGGAAGGGTGACGATCGATGGTCATGGCGACCAGGTGGCCGTGTTCATCGACGACGCCCTGGCGTACGAGAACCAGGGCACCGTGGCCGAGGAGTACGCCGCCCTCGTCGCGCTGCAGCGACCGCAACCGGGCAACGTACTCGTCATGGGTGGCTGGGTGGAGGGCCTGGCCGGCGAGATCGACGCCTACCGTCCGCGGCGGGTGGTATCGCTGGAGATCGACGGCGAACTGCTCGAACTCGCGGCCCCGTACCTGCCCAACCGCCCCGCGCCCGCCGATGTCGTGATCGGCGATCCGCGGCGGATCGTGGCGCGACTCGGTCGCTTCGACCTCATCGTGTCCGCACTGCCCGAGCCTTCCACGGGCCAGGCCAATCGCAACACCACCGCCGAGTTCTTCTCACTCTGCGCGGCGGCCCTCGATAGTGGCGGCGTCTACGCGCTGCGTCTGCACACGGCCGAGAATCTCTGGACACCCCGCCAGGCACACCGCGCGGCAGCGATCGACGCCGCGTTGCGCACCGTCTTCACCGACGTGCTCGTGCTTCCAGGCACGGAGACGGTGTTCCTGGCGTCACGCGTTCCGCTCCAGCGCGATCCGGCCATACTCGCCACGCGCCTGAGGGCCGCGCACCCAGCCACGAGACTCGTCAGTCCCGCCTGGCTCGACTGGCGCTACACCAACGACCGCACGCACCAGGTGGCAGACCTCTTGCATGACGCGCAGGTCCCTGCGAACCGCGACCGTCGCCCCACGTGCTACGCCGACACGCTGTTGCTCGACCTGGCGCGCTTCTTCCCCGGCCTCGGCTGGCGGGCGCCGCCGGCGGCGGGTCGCTGGCTCTGGCTCGCGCTCATCGTGCTGCTGGTGCCGGCCGTCCTGGCGCGGCGCAGCGCTGCGGGCCGCCGGACCTGGCTCGCGGCCTACGCCGGACTCGCCGGGTTGAGTCTGGAAATCGTTCTCATCCTGAACGATCAGACGGTGCGCGGGCTGCTTTACCGCGATCTGGGGCTGCTGCTCACGCTGTTCATGCTGGGACTGGCCGCGGGAGCGCGCCTCGGCGAGGCCTACGGCCGCCGGCCCGCCTCGCCCTGGCGGCGCCCCGGGCTCGTGGCCGCGGTGTCGCTGTGGAGCTTCCTGCTGGCTTTCGCTCTGCTGGCCGCGGAGGGCGGCCTCGTGGTAAGCGCCACCGAACTCGTTGTCACGGGTTTGCTTACGGGTTTGTTATTCGCGGCGGCGGCCGCACGCACGGGCAATCAGGTGGGGGGCGTGTATGCCGCGGACCTGATCGGCGGCGCCATCGGCTGCCTGCTCACTTCCCTGTTCCTGGTGCCCTTCGCCGGCTTGCCGGCCGCGTGCGTCGCGGTGGCCGTGCTCGCGTTCGCCGCCGCCATGGCGGTGTGGCCCGGTTCTTACGGACCTGGCACGTCGTGACTTGTGCCTAAAGACCTGCCCATAGTCGACCGATCATACGTCTGAGCCAATCTCGATCGAGGATGCCGCAGCGACCGCGATGGTGGTCGTCTGCAACGACGTCATATCACAAGGATGCGGATGGTGAAGCGGGCGTTGACGAACCTGGCGATGGCCAATGGCGGGATCCGCCAAATCCCGATCATCCTGTGTTGCCTGCTGACGTCGGTCACGTTCGCGCGAGCCGAGGTGGTCACGGGCACCTATGACGGCAATGGTGCGGCGCCGCGCACCGTTGGAGGCGTCGGCTTCCGCCCGGACGTCGTGATCATCAAGGGCGACAACTCGCAGTCGGCCGTGATCCGCACGTCGGCGATGCCCACGGACCGCACCAAACAGCTCGCTCAGGATGAGCCTCTCCTCAGTAACCGCATTCTCGACTTCACTGCCGACGGCTTCGTGGTCGGTTCAGACGCCGACGTGAACACGGGCGGCGTGCAATACGCCTGGGTGGCGTTCTCGAACGACCCGGGCTCGATGGCCGTGGGGAGCTACCTCGGCATCGGCCTATCAAGCCGCGACGTGACGGGTCTGGGATTCGCCCCCGCCGTGGTGTTCGTCATCGGCGACAACAACCACCGGCCGCACTGGAAGAGTCTGGCGATGCCGGCCGGCGAGTCGATGGCATTCGACGATGAAGGGTTGCGTGGCGGCCTGATCACGGACCTCCTGACCGACGGATTCCATGTGGGTACCGACTCGTCTGTCAACGGCTTGTTCACGACCTACTTCTACGTCGCCTGGGGAGAGAGCCCCGGTAGCCTCGCGGTCGGCACATACGTCGGCAACGGAGCGAACAAGCAGGACGTCCACGGCATGGGTTTCACGCCGGAATGGGCTCTCGTGAAAGCCGGTGAGGGCCTGCCCGCGGTGCAGAAACCCAAGGCGCTGGGTGGCGACAAGTCGGGCTTCGTGACGCCCGAGGCCTTCTCGAACAACGCCCTCATGAAGGTCGAGGGCGATGGCATCGAGGTCGGCAACGACTACCGCGTCAACGAGCAGGGTCGCACCTACTACTACCTCGCCATCGAGGACAACCATACCCACCTGTGCGACCTGCAGGTCGGCCTGGCGGCCGATGATTCCACGCCCGCGGTGGGCGAGTCCGTGACCTTCACGGTCGATCTGCTCAACGACGGCCCCGACGATGCGACCGGCGTCGCATTGACGGTCGTTCTGCCGACAGGGCTCTCGTACGTGAGCAGCGCCCCCGCGGTCGGCACCTACGACGACGTGACCGGGATCTGGACCGTCGGCGACCTGCACAAGCACGTCGCGACGGAGCTCGCCGTGACCGCGCTGGTTGGCGCTGGCGCCGCCGGTCAGTCGCTGACCGCGACCGCCGGAGTGTCTGCGCTGGTCGAGAGCGACACCGATGGCAGCAACAACATGGCCGGGGCGAACGTGATCGTGCCGGGAGCGGATCTCGCCGTCACGCTCGTTGTCGACAACCCGACGCCGAACGAGGGCGAGCAGGTCCACTACACCGCGACCGTCAGCAACATCGGACCGGATGCCACAACCGGCGTGGCGCTCACGATGACCTGGCCGGCCGGTCTCTCCTTCAACAGCGCGGCGGCCAGCGTCGGGCACTACAGTTCCGTCACGGGTATCTGGACACTCGGTGACCTGGCCGTGGGCGGCACCGAGACGCTCGTCATCACGGGCCGCGCCGGCAACGGCACGGCGGGGCAGACCCTGACCACCGCGGTCGCCGTCACCGCGAGCGATCTCGGCGACCCCGTGAACGCCAATGACGCGGCGAGCGTCGACGTGATCGTGAACGCCACGAGCAGCGACCTCGGGATGCTGCTCGCGGCGGACGACCCGCAACCAGACGTGGGGCAGACCGTGACCTTCACGGCCACGCTCACGAACGGCGGCCCCGATGACGATTCGGGCGTGGTTGCTTCGTTCACGCTGCCCGCCGGGTTGACGTACGCGAGTCACAGCGTCGGCGCGGGCGCCTTCGACCCGGGCACGGGCACCTGGACCGTGGGCGGTCTGGTCGCTGGCGACGCCGTCACGCTCCTGGTCGATGCCACCGTCGATGCGGGCACCGGCGGGTCGACGCTCACGGCCACCGTGGCTGTCGCCGCTGCCGATCAGCCTGATCCGCAGGCCGCCAATGACACGGCCAGTACCAGCATCACCGTCACCAGCGCCGACCTCGCCATCACCCTCGGCGTCGACACGCCCAGTCCCAACCCGGGCGATCCGGTCACCTTCACCGTCACCCTGCACAACAACGGGCCGAGCGCGGCTACCAGCGTCGCGGCGGTGGTGGCGTTGCCACCGGAGTTGACCTTCGTGAGCAGCACCCCGGAGGCGGGCGCGTTCGACAGCGGCACCGGCACGTGGTCCCTGCCGGCGATACCGGCCCACGGCACGACGACACTGCAGATCGCCACCAGCGCCGACGGCATGGTCGGCGGCGAGAACCTGACGACGACCGCCACCATCACGGGCGCCGACCAGAGCGACCCGGTGACTGCCAACAACACGGTGAGTCTCGTGATCGGCGTCACCAGCGCCGATCTCGGGCTCGCGATCGCCTTCGACGACACCACGCCCGACGTGGGGCAAACGATCCTCGCCACCATCACCCTGGCCAACGCGGGACCGGACGACGTCACCGGTGCCGAGGTGGCCATGGCGCTACCGCCGGGGCTGACGCTGGCGGGCAATAATGTCTCGGCCGGCTCTTACGACCAGGCGACCGGAAGCTGGCACGTGGGCGATCTCGCCGCAGGCGCCGGCGCCACTCTGGACTTGACGCTGGTGGTCGACGGCGACACCGCCGGCGCCACGCTCGGCATCAGCGCCAACGTCAGCAGTGCCGACCAGGGTGACCCCGCGGCGGCCAACAACGCTGTGAGCGGGAGCGTCGTCGTCACCGACAGCGATCTCGCCGTGAGCTTCACGGTCGACGACGCGCATCCCGACGAGGGGAACCATGTCGTCGGTAGGGTGGTCGTGACCAACCTCGGTCCCGACCTCGCCACGGGCGTGACCCTCGACGTGCCGATGCCCGCGGGCCTGGTCTTCGACTCGTACCTTGCGGACGACGGCACCTTCGGCGCCGATACCGGTGTCTGGGCCCCCGGCGCCATCGCCACCGGCGACAGCACGTGGCTCGCGGTGACGGCCGCCGTCGACACGGCCACGGCGGGCACCACGCTCACCTGGGCGGCCGCGGTGTCCGGCGCCACCCAGGGCGACAGCGAGGCGGCCAACGACACGGCCAGCGTGGAGATCACGGTCACGGCCGTCGATCTCGCGGTGGGCCTCGGCGTCTCGGACGAGACTCCCGACGAGGGCCAGACGGTGACGTTCACGGTGAACGTGGCCAACAATGGCCCCGACCCGGCCTCCGGCGTGTCGCTCGACGTCACCATTCCCGCGGGCCTCACCATCACAAACCACTCGGCCGGCGCGGGGATCTTCGACGAACTCACGGGACACTGGAACGTCGGCGGCATCGGCGCCCAGACCGGGCAACTCCTTCAGCTCACCGCCGCGGTCGACGCCGGAACGGCGGGCGATACCCTCATGGTCGCGGCCGCCGTGGCCGGGGTCCAGCAGGCCGATCTCGTCGCGGACAACGACACTGCGAGCGTCTCGCTCGTGGTGAATGCGGCCGATCTCGGCATCGCGCTCGGATTCAGCGACAGCACGCCAGTCGAGGGACAGACGATCACCGCCGCAGTTGTGGTGTCGAACGCCGGCCCGCAGCCGGCGATGGGCATCGGCGCCCTGGTGGGGCTGCCGACCGGCCTCACCTATGCCAGTCACTCGGTGATCAATGGCGCCTTCGATCCCGACACCGGCCTCTGGAACCTGCCGGCGTTGCCGGTGGGTGGCTCCGCCGCATTGCTGCTCACCGTCACGGTGGATGCCGGTACGGCGGATACCCAGCTCATCTCCACGGCGCAGATCACGGCTTCGAGCCAGGGAGACCCCGTTCCGGGAAACAACGCCGTCGCCACGCCGATCACGGTGGCGAACCCGCAGGCGGTGCAGGCCGAGATCCGACCCTTCAGCCAGACGCGTCGCCGCCTGCTGCCCGGCGGCGCGGTCGACGACGTGCTGCGCCTCGATCTCATCAACCCCTCGACCCAGGCGCTGCCACTGACGTCGGTCACGTTCACGAATCCGGTCACCGGCGCCGCGAACCAGACGGTCCAGGACGCCGCCTGGAGCGGCCTGGTGCTGTTCCACCGCGAGGCGCAGATCGCGGCGCCGGTGATCATGGGCGAGGAACCCGCGGCGGCGCAGTCGTTCGTGAACGGCACCACCACGTTCGCCGGACTCGACCTGAATATCGCCGCCGGCGACACGCTCCACCTGATCCTGCGTGGAGCCGCGTCTCTCGGCGCGCCGGATGCCCTCGAGCTAAGGCCGGAGGTGCAGGATGGCGACGCCTTCACCTTCTCGCGCGATATCGCGGTGGAGGGATCCTGGCCCCTGACCGCCAACGGCGAGCTGGCGGTTGATGGCATGACGCGCGCCCAGATCACGGTGCACGAAGTCGCGAGCACGGTGCTCCAGCTCGGCTCCATCAACAACGAGTCGATGGATGTGACGATCCCCGGCAACGGCGGCGAAGCCGATCAGCTCACCCGCATCAACGTGGAGAATCTGGGCACGGCCGGCCTGATCACCGCCGCGCGCGCCCTGGCGGATGATGGCGATGGCGTCGTCGGTGCCGGCGACGCTCCCATCGCCGATTTGATCTGGACCGGCGCCCGCTGGGAAGCCACGGGACTCGCGTGGCCGGTTCCGGCCACGGGTCTGCGCATCCTCGTGACCGTCGACATCGCCGGGGACGCCACCGGCGGCACGGTGCGCCTGAGCCTGCCGGCGGGCGACGACACGGGCATCGGCATGGCGAGCGGCAACGATGGCCCCATCGACGAGCCGGTGATCTCCAGCAACCAGACCGTGAGCACCGTCGACCACGTCGTGGTGTCGACGGAGGCGATCGCGTCGCAGGTACTTGCACCCGGTCAGTCGGCCGTACCCTTGATGCACCTCTGGGCCACCAACCTGTACAGTGGCGTCGACCAGGAACTCAGGGGGCTGATCGTGCACAGCGACGTGCGCGGCCAGTCCGGTGCAAACCAGGCACAGCTCGATTCCGTCCTCGCTCAGCTCAACCTGCGTCGCGATGGCAACGGCGATGGCGTGCTCGGAAGCCTCGGCGACGATCCGATCATCGCGCAGGCAACGTTCTCCAACGGAGTGGCCACCTTCCAAGGCATCGGCTGGAGCATCCCCGCCGATGGCGAGAGGCATCACCTCTTCCTCACCGGGGCCGTGTCGCTGCATCGCGCGGCCGACGGCGACACGATCGCGGTCTCGGTCGCCCAGGGCGGCGACCTCGTATTCGTGCGGCCGGCGGCACTCGTGGGCAGTTGGCCGCTCGACAGCGGCGCACGCCATCGTGTCGACGGCATGGTGGCCCGTCAGATCGGGACCACCGACGTCCAGCCCGTGACACTCACGGCCGACGACGGGCCCGTGGCCGCGCTCGATGTCGTCATTCCGAGCAACGGCTATGCGTCCGACACGCTCACGCAACTCAACCTCGTCAACCGCGGCTCCGCCACCACTGCCGACATCGCCGCGCTCCAGCTCTGGGTCGACGACGGCGACGGCGTCTTCCTGCCCGGCAGCGACGCGATGGTCGCCACCATGGCGGGCGTGGATTCCACCTGGGTGGCGCCCAACCTCGCGCTCGCGGTGCCGGCCAGCGGACTGCACCTCTTCGCGGGCCTGACCGTGACATCGGCACCGTCCGATTCGGCCACGGTGCGCCTGCGCATCCCCGTGAACGGCGTGAGCATGGCGTCAGCCAATGACGGCCCCCGCGACGCCGCCGTTCTCAGCAACACCACGTTGCTCATCTCGACCGCACCGCTGCTGGCGAACCTCCAGGTGGCACCGGCACGCTCCACCGTGGGTCAGACCATCACCGTCACGATGAACGTGACCAACATCAGTGGCGAGGATGTCGCGGGCATCACGCCGTCGGGACTCGCGATCAGCGGCGACGGAAGCGCCAACCTCATGAGCGGGCCGCAGCCGGCGAGCCTCGATCTGGTTGCGGGGGATTCCGGGAGCTTCGTCTGGACCTATGCCTCCATGGTCACCGGTGCGACCTATGTCACTGGCCGTTGCGAGGGCACTGGCGCCGGCGGTCAGATGCGCCGCTCGCTCGCCACCACCTCGGGCGCGCACCTCATCTTGAATCCCGTCGGCGGCCTCGACGTCTACCCCGTGGCCAACATGCCCAATTCCATCAACCGCGGACAGACCGGCGTGGTACCACTGACACTCACGCTCGTCAACGCGGGCGACGAGACCACTGCCGACCTGCGCCTGGACCGTCTCGTGATCACGCTCGACGATGGGTCCGGAAATCCCGTGGTCCCGAACGACCTGCTTTCCCGCGCCACGGTGAACGAGGGCGTGAATGTCTATTGCGACGACACCACTCTCGAGACCAGCGGCCAGACGGTGACCCTCGACCTCGACCCGCAGGTCATCGTGACGAGCCGCGAGCCGGTGACGCTGGGCCTGCGCCTGGACATCCGGACGAACCCTTCGGTGTCGGCGTTCCGCGTCATCCTCGCCGCGCCCACCGACTTCACGGCACACGACAACGTGAACGACGCCATCCTCGGCGTGGCGCTGCACAACGGCAGCTTCCCGTTCCCGTCGGGCGTGGGTCATCTCGTGGCGCAGGCTACTGGACTCACCGTCATGCGGCCGGACCAGGTTCCGCGCACCGCCGGCGTCGGCCAATCCGGGGTCGAGCTGCTGCGCCTCGAATTGCTGGGTGGCGGTGATCCCGACCTGCCGTCGGACGTGCAGATCAGCGCCTTCACCGTGTCACTCACCGACACGCTGGGACATCGCCTGGCCGACGCATCCGCGCATCTCCGGCGACTGGACGTGGTCGGCCCGCTGGCCGTCCATGCCCAGGCCATGCTCACCGACGCGGGCGACTCCGTCGTCACCTTCCAGCTCGTCCCGGCCATCTCCGTCCCCGTCGGTGACGTGGCCGTGCCGGTGACGATCATGGGGCTCACCGCGGACGACGCGACGCTCGGACCCATCCGGCTGCGTCTTGACGACGCCGCGCTCTTCGCCGCGCACGACGGCAACGTGGGTGCGGCCGTGCCCGTGACCTATCAGCCCGCCGTGATCAGCGGGCCCGATGTCACCATCCAGGCACCGGTCGTCACGGTCTCGGTGTCGGCAACACCACAGCTCCCGGCCTACCTCACCCCCGGCGCACGCGGCGTCCCCACGCTCACGGCTCACGTGAGTCACACCGGCAACGCCGGCGTGGGCGCCGCCGGCCTCGATACGCTCCGGCTGGTGTGCCTCGACGATCACCGGCAGGCCCTGGATCCCGCGGCGCTCTGCGACCGCCTGCGCGTGAGCTGGCGCGGCACGCCGTGCGCCGATCTGTCCCCGCCGTCGGCGTCGAACGGACTCGTACGGGTGCCGCTGAGCGGTGTGCTCATCGCCGCCGGCGAGACGGGCGATCTCGAGATCACACTGGACCTGGAGACCAACGTCCCGGCCGCCGGCTTCGAGATCGTGCTTCCGGACTCGGGCCTCGTGGGGCACGACACGAATCTCGTCACGCCGGTCACGATGCGTCCGGCCGCCGGAACCGCGCCTCCCTACAGTTCCGGCCTCGCGCACATCGTGTCCGCGGCCGAGGAACTGATCGTGGGCTTCACCGACCAGATGCCGCCGCTCGTGGCGGGCGACGGCAATGCCGTCACGATTGGCGCGCTGACGTTGACCAACACGGCCGTCGCGGGTTCGGGCAGCCTCGTGCTTGCCGGTCTCACGCTGCGTGGCGCGGACGACGCCGGACTCATTCGCGTGCTCGGCGGCGCTTGCGTCGAGTTCTCGGCCGGTGACGCGGCCGAGCCGTGGGCCGTGGTCAGCGACGTGGCGCTCACCGACTCCACGGTGGTGCTGACCGGAGCGACGCCGCTGGAGATCCCGGCCGCGACCACGATCACGTTGCCACTGCGAGCCCGCTTCCGCGACGGCACGCAGGGTGGTCTGCGCCTGGGCTTCGCCGAGGGCGACGTCGAGGCCACCCAGCCCAACGACGGGGCCGGGACGGTCCGGGTCCGTCCGGCGCCGGGCACGGCCTTTCCTTTCTGGACGGAGGCCGGTCACTTCAGCGATCTGAGCCTCGAGGCCAGCTACATCAACTTCCCGAATCCCTTCGCTGCCGGGCGGGAAGCCACCGCCTTCGCCTTCATGCTTGCGCACCCGGCCGACGTGAGCCTGCGCATCTACTCGGCAAGGGGCGATGGGGTCGTCACGTTGCTGAACAGCGTCGCGCTCCCGGCCGGCCTGCATCAGGACATCGCCTGGGACGGGCGCAACGGTCAGGGGCAGACGGTGCGCAACGGCGTGTACCTCGCCGAGCTGAACGTGCGGTACGGCGACGGTGGACACGACCGTCTCCTGCGGAAAGTGGCGGTGGTGCGATGAAGACCATGCGCCCATCGCTCCCGGTTTGCGTGGCTTCGTGCCTGCTCGTCGCCCTCGCGCTCCTGACCGCCACTGCGGCGCGCGCGATGGACGATGGCGGCGGCCGCTCGGTCTTTGCCACCGGCGCGGGCAATCGCGCCCTCGGCCTCGGCGGCGCGTTCTGCGCCATCGCCGACGACGCCAGCGTCACGATCTGGAATCCCGGTGGCCTGGGGTGGATCGACCGAAAGCAATTCGCCGTCACGCAGACGACCCTGTTCGGACTCGGATTCAACGAGCAATTCGCATCGATCGTCGTGCCCGACTACCGCATCGGCGCCGTATCATTCACGCTGCGCCGCTTCGCCGTCGACGAGATCGAGGGCCGCGATGATCGCGGCATGCTCACCGACGACGACCTGCAGGACAGCGAGCTGGAAGCAGCTCTCGGCTACGGACATCGGCTCGGAGCGGCGGCTTCCGCGGGCGTGGCGATCAAGATGCAGCGGCAGTCGCTCGCCGGCTTCTCCGACAGCGGCCTCGGCGTGGATCTCGGTCTGCTCATGCGCCCGCTCCAGCTCGTGCATCTGGACGAGTCGGGCGGCGGACTCACGTTCGGCGCGTCGGTCCGCAACGCCATCGAGCCCACGGTACGCCTCGAGACGGACAACGTGCCCGATCCTACGGCCTTGCGGTCTGGTCTCGCTTACCGCAGGCATCTCGGCGCAGCGCTCGCGATGCTGGCGAGCGTGGATGTCGAGAAGACGCGGCACATGGGCTCCCGCCTGCACGCCGGTTTCGAGGCACAGCTCGAAGACATGCTCGCCCTGCGGGTTGGTTCATTCGCGGGCACGCTCACCGCTGGCACCAGCGTGCGCTGGCGCGGCCTGGGCGTCGACTATCAGTTCGAGGACAATCCACTCGGCTCGATCCACCGCTTTGGTCTGTCCGTGGCCTTCGGCCCCACTGTCGCCGAGAGCGAGCATGCCGCGCGCCTCGCCGAGTCGAACGCCTTGCAGTCGCGACTCGATGCTGCCTTCGTCAAACGCACGCAGAACCAGGCTGACCGCGTCATGCGGGAAGCTCGGCGCGCGCTCGAGGACAGGCGCTGGGATCGCGTGCTCGATCTCGCCGGCACGCTGCTGGTCCTCGCCCCGAACGATCCTACCACGCCGTCGCTCATGGCCGACGCCTGGCGTGGACGGGCCACCGACGCCGAGAAGAACGGCGATCTGTCCGCGGCCGCCGTGAGCTACAGCCAGGCGCTCGCCGAGCTGCCCTCCGACAGCACGGCCGCGCGGGCGCTGGCGCGCGTCCGACGTACGAGCGCCGAGCGCGCGGATCGCACGCGCGACCTGCGCGCCCGATTCGACGCCGCCCTCGACGCGTTCTCCCGCGACGATCTGCTGGCGGCGCAGCGGGGATTCCAGGAAATCCTCGCAACCAGCCCGGACGACCAGGAAGCCGCCACCATGCTCACACGCACGCGTAGTGCGATCGCACGCCGTGTCGACGCACTGCTCGACCAGGCCGGTTCATACCTCGCCGCCGACCGGCTCGAAGACGCCGAGGCCAGGATCGCCGAGGTCCGGACCTTCGACGCCACCAGCGCCGGGGCCGCCGGGGTATCCGACCAGATCATCCGCCGGCGCACGGAGATCGCCCGGGCTGCGGCGGCGTTGCCGACCGCGCCGGAAGCCACGCACGTGGCCGCTGCAAGCATGCCCGAACCATCGGTCCTGAGCCCGGCGCGTCAGCGCGAGGTCGCCGACCTCTACCGGCGCGGCGTGCAGTCGCTCGACGACGGCCGCACCGCCGACGCGATCCGCTACTGGGAACTGGTGTGGGCCGCCGATCCCGAGTTCGAAGGAGTGGCCGACCATCTCGCGCAGGAGTACCTGGCGCAGGGCATGGACGCCTTCGCCGCCGGCAAGCTGAACCAGGCCGTCGAGAGCTGGGAGCAGGCCGTGCGCGTGGCGCCGAACGACCCACGTGCCCGGGGCTACCTCGAGCGCGCACACGAGCAACTCGCGCGCATGCGGCGCATCGGCGCCCGGTAATGAGCGAAAGATCTCACAAGAGCAAGGATCGGGTGATGGATCGACGACAGGCTCGCCGCTCGGTCAGCATGAAGCTCATCCTCTCCATGACCACCTCCATCCTCGTGGCCAGCGCGGTGGCCGGCGTGGCGCTGGTGACCGAGCACAACGTGCGGCGAGAGCTGACCCGGGAGATGGAAACGCGACTCGTGCTCGAGGCCCGCAATCTGGCCTTGTTGAGCACCGACGCGTTGCTCGCCGAGTTCCCGGAGTTGACGCTGTGTCCGCTCGTCCGCGAGATGGTAGATCGCCAACCCGACATCACCCTGGCCGTCGTCCTGGATCATGAAGGACTCGTGCAGGGCTACCCGGATCCGCGCGCCCTCGGTCATCCCTTCGCCGACCTCTCGCATTACGTCGGCGAAACGCCCCAGGGGCCACTCAACGATGGCGAGGCGCTGATCGGCAACGACGTGACGATCGCCGTCCGGGCCGAGGTGCGCCACGCCAACGGCCAGATGCTCGGCACCGTCGTCGTCGGCCAGCCACGCGACCAGCTCACGGCCGTGCTCGCGGCCAACCGACGGCAGGTGCTCGGCCTCGCCGCGTTGCTCGCGGTCGCCGGCGGTCTCGTGGCCATCATGCTGATGCGCCGCTTGCTCCGCCCCGTGGACGCGCTTCGCCGCGGTCTGGAACGCATCGGTGAGGGCGACCTCGAGTCGCCCATCCAGCTGGAGGACGGCACCGAGCTGGGGTTGCTGGCCAACACCGTGAACGCGATGGCTGGACAGCTCATGTCTTCTCGTCACGAAGCATTGGCCAAGGAGCTGGAGATCGTCCAGACGCAACAGGAACTCATTCACACGCTGGGGATCGTGGTAGAGGGGCGGTCGCACGAGACGGCCAACCACACGATCCGCGTCGGCCACGCCACCGCCCTCCTCGCGGCGCTCGCCGGACTAGGTCAGGACGAGGCCGAGCTGTTGCGCATGGCCGCACCCATGCACGACGTCGGCAAGGTGGGCATTCCCGACGCCATTCTCAACAAGCCGGGCAAGCTGACCGACGACGAATTCAACACCATGAAGTCGCATGCCGAGATCGGGTACAACATCCTCAATCACTCGGAACGGCCGTTGCTCAAGTCTGCCTCGATCATCGCGCACGAGCATCATGAGCGCTGGGACGGTAAGGGCTACCCACGGGGCATCCGCGGTGACGACATCCATATCTACGGCCGGATCGTGTCCATCGTCGACGTGTTCGATGCGCTCTCGAGCAACCGCGTCTACCGCGCGGCCATGCCGATGTCCAGGGCGCTGGCCATCATGGAGGAAGGACACGGAACGCAGTTCGACCCGCATCTGCTCGACATCTTCCTTTCCAACATCGACCGCTTCCGGGCCTTGATGGACGTATATTCCGACGTCTTCGAGTCGCCTGAACGCATCGTGGAGAAGACCCTTTCGCCGATCGAGGAGTCGGCAGGCGACGAGTCGGCTTTGCTGGATCCCGTGGGTCAGGCCTGATCGCGGAGCAGATCGGTGTAAGCCACGTCCACGAGATCATCCCGCGACACGCCCAGGCGGTCCATGAGGCGGAGCGCGATCGCCTCGCCCTCGGCCACCTCCTGATCCGGCGTCAGCACGACCTCCAGCTCGAGAAAGTCGCCCAGAGCCGCCACGGCATCGATATGCACGCGCGTCTGCCCCACCATGTAGAGGCGACGTTCCTTGCGGACGCGACCGATCTCGCCCAGGGCGGCCGCAAGTGCGGCGTGCAGCGTGTCGGGATCTTCGGTGCGGTGGATCTCGTAGGTGGATGTGCGCGGTCCTGCGATGTCGGGCCGGGTGTAGGAGATCAATTCACCCCTGCCGCCGGCCAGGCGGCGCAGCTTGAGTCGGCCGCGGGCGCAGGCGAAAAACACGTCATCTTGCGGCAACACCTGCACCGGACCATCGGCGAGTGACCGCGCGCGCGCCTCGCACGCGGGCACGTCGCGGAGGCGCGCCTTGATCTCGACATTGCGATTCACGATCCAGCTCCCATTCATTGCTTGTAACGTGCCACGAAGAATGTTGACGGGTCCAGCGCTTGCCTGGGCCCGTCTTCATGAACACCAAAACCCTCACTTCATGCCCCTCGCTTCCTCCCCACTGCCCCAACCCTAACTGCAAATACCACAAGCCTCAGCCGCATTCCTGGCCCTTCGCGCTCTTCGGCACCTTCTCCCGAAAATCCCCGCCCTACACCGTCCAGCGCTACCTCTGCCTGGCCTGTGGCAGGACCTGCTCAGACCAGACCTTCCGCACCACATACTGGCTCAAACGCGCCGATCTCCTGCCCAAGGTCCACAAGCACGCCGTCTCTGGCGCCGCCAATCGCCAGATCGCCAGGCTCCTCGACACCTCGCCGACGACCGTCGACAACCTCCTCGCTCGCCTCGGCCGACACTGCATCCTCTTCCATCGACACCTGGTGTCCCAGGCGTCACCCTTCGTGGACATCGCCATCGACGGGCTCGTCGCCTTCGAGCACTCCCAGTATTTCCCCTACGAGATCGTCGCGGCCGTCGATCGCCGCTCCAGCTTCATCATCCACTTCGCCGAGGCCGAGCGGCGACGCAGCGGGGCGATGACCGACGAGCAGAAATGGAAACGGTCCCTCTTTGAACAAAACTATGGCCGGCCGGACCCCAGGTCGTTGATGCGGGCGCTGCTCGAGGTGCTCTCGGTCTCGCTCGACGGCGCCACCGAGGCCCACATCTGGAGCGACAAGCACAAGACCTATCCCTACGCGATCGCGAAGCTACGGTATTGCAAGGTGATCCACGAGACGATCGACTCCCGTGAGCCGCGGACGAGTCGCAACCCGTTGTTCGAGGTCAACTTGCTGGACATGTTGCTGCGGCATTGTCTGAAAGACCACACGCGGGAGACGATCGCGTTCGGGAAGCGACGCCAGCATTCGATCTACCGGCTGGCGATCTTCCTGGTGTGGCGCAACACGATCAAGTTGCGTCGGGAGAAGCGGTGCTGGAGCACGCCGGCGATGCAGATCGGGATCGCCACGAAGCCCCTGACCGAGGAGGAAGTGTTGTCGCGGCGGCTGTTCGTGTCGCATATCGAGTTGCCGCCGTTGTGGGATGACTACTACTGGCGACGGGTCGAGACGCGGCCATTGAAGGTGAACCGGAGGCACAAGCTGACGTACGCCGCGTAGTGAGAAAGTCGGGCCTGGCGGGCGAGATCCCGGTGCGAAGCCTCGTCAACATTCTTCTTGGCACAACCCATGGCTTGAAGTCACGTAAGTGACGCTCATACGCCCCTCAAGGCAGCCTCGCGTCAGCCGATCATGAACACGAATCCGCGTCGAAAGCCGACGGGGACACGTGGTCTGCACCGGCCATCCGAGAAGGTACCCATGGGCCGCTTCGCTTCAGTCCGATACCGCCCCAGTATCACTGTCCTCGTCCCCGGCGTCCACCTGCCCATGCCGGTGACGCCGTGAAGCCCGCCTCGGCATCCGCGGCCGCCACGGGGCGTTGGACCTGGGTCATCATCGCGGTTCTGCTGGTCGCAGGTACGGTGTTCTGTTTCATTCTCGCCGACATGCATCGCAATCTCGTCGACCAGCGCGACGAACTCGCGTCAACCGCGCGCGCGCGGACATTCACCGCGGCCTCGGCAGTTCGCGTCGCCCTGGTGGAGGCCGCCAACGAGTTGAATGACTTCGGTATGCGACACACGGTGACGAGCTGCTTCGAGGATCGCTCCCCGGGCATGGTGAAGCCTGATGGATTGCGGGAGAGCGTCTCGGATGTCGCGAGCGACCTCGCACGGTACCTCTCGATGCCCGGCGACTGGGGTGAGTGCCTCTTCGATCGTATCGTCCTGACCGACACCACCGGCTCGGTCATCGTCGACGCCGGGCCAACCAACGGCATCGCCCTGGACACCTTGCTTCCCGGGAAAGTGCATTGCGGCCATACGATACGTGGCGGGGAGATTTTCGGCGTCGTCCACGGAGGCACGGCAAACATCCTCATTCACAGCCCGTGCCTCCTGGACGAACGCCGTGTCGGTGATCTCTACGGTTTCGTGAACGCCGCGAGTCTCGCGTCCCAGATGGCGGTGTTCATCGGCGTCAGCGACATCTGGTGGTACCTCGAGCACGCCAACGGTCTCCAGCTCGAGCCCGCCGCGACGATGGCGCCCGCATGGGCCAAGGCCGCCCTCGCCGCGTCCGATCCGCCGCCCGGCACCGCCCGCGTCATCGCGGCCGTGGACGAATCTGGAAGCTCGCGCCGACTCCTCGTCGCGAGCGCGCCTGTAGGGGGGACTTCGCTCGTGCTCGCGATGGCGCAGAGTGTGGACGCGCAAGTCGCCGGGGTGCCGACCTGGCTCCCGCTGGTGATCCTGGTGGGCTTGGCGCTGGTCACGGCGGTGATCGCCACGGTACTCCTGCGCGGTCGTTCCATTCGTCTCCGGCTGACGTCGCGCCTGCACGACGAGTCCACTCTCAATCGGCTCATCAGCCAGCAGAAGGAGTTGCTCGTGCGCGAAATGGAACAACGCGCCGAGTACGAGAAGCGCCTGCAATCGGCGAAGGACGTGGCGGAAGCCGCCAACCGCGCCAAGAGCCTGTTCCTCGCCAATATGTCGCACGAGATCCGCACGCCGCTCAACGGGATCCTCGGCATGACTGACCTCGCTCTCGATACGCGGCTCGACGACGAGCAACACGAGTTCCTGTCGATCATCAAGGAATCCGGCCGCACACTCCTGAGCGTGATCAACGATATCCTCGACTTCTCCAAGATCGAGGCCGGCAAGCTCGAGCTGGAGCAGGTACCGTTCTCGCTGCGCGGCGAACTGGAAGCCATCGAGCGCATGTTCGCACCGCGGGCCACGGAGAAGGGCCTGCAACTCGAGGTGGCCGTGCTCGGCGGCGTGGGCGACGCGGTGGTCGGCGACTCCATCAGGTTGCGCCAGATCATCATCAATCTGGTGGGCAACGCCATCAAGTTCACGTCCAGCGGCTCGATTCGGGTCGAGGTGAACGGTGTCGCGCAAGGCCGCGAATGGTGCCGGCTGCAGTTCGCCGTGATCGATACCGGCATCGGCATACCTGCCGACAAGCAGCAGTCGATCTTCGAGGCATTCCGGCAGGCGGATGGCTCGGCTACCCGCACCTATGGCGGGACAGGCCTCGGCCTCACGATCAGCAGCCAGCTTGTGAAGATCATGGGCGGCAGCCTCGAACTGGCGAGCGTCGAGGGCCGGGGAAGTCGCTTCACCTTCACGTTGCCCTTCGCGATCCCCGGCACCGCCGCACAGGTGCCGCGGCCACTCGGCGCCGGCGCCGAGGTACTGCGCCCGCGCCGTTCGCTGCGCGTGCTCCTCGCCGAGGACAACGCGGTCAACCGGCTCTTCGCAGCCACGTTGCTGCGAAAATGGGGCCACGAAGTGATCTCCGCCAACGATGGCGAGGAAACCATTGCCGCCTGGCAGTCGCAACCCGTGGACGTCATCCTCATGGACGTCCAGATGCCCCGCCTGAACGGCCTCGAAGCCACTCGGCGCCTGCGTGAGATCGAGGCATCCCGCGGCGACGGCGCGCACATTCCCATCGTGGCGCTCACTGCTCGCGCCTTCACCGAGGATCGTGCCGAGTGCGCCGCTGCCGGTATGGATCACTACCTCAGCAAACCCATCAAGGCCGCGGAGCTCTTCGCGACGCTGGAGGCCTGCACCGGGCTACCGGTGAAGACATAGCCTCCACTCCCGGTTTGGCACCCGGACGCCTCAAATCTACGATGTGTTGAACGACTCTCGAAGATTGCGAGGCCATACCATGTCCCATACGCGCCGTTTTTCCGTCGCAGCGGTCCTCGCGGCCGCGGGGCTTCTTCCCCGGAGCGTTCCCGTCCTGGGTCCGCTTTTGCGCTGTCGCTTGCTCAAGGCCGCTGCCGGCGTCGCCCTCACCTGTGCATTCGTGAATCTCGCCCGGGATGGCGCCGTGGGCGACGGCGTGACCACGCGCGACGTTCCACCCTACGATGAGTGGACCCGCGAGGAACTCTATCGACGCGCCCGGGAACGTGAGATTCCGGGGCGGTCGCGCCTCGACAAGGCGGGACTCGTCGAGGCGTTGCGGCAGGCGGACGGCGATTAGAGAATTGCATGATCCCGTCGCTCGCCTCCGCGTCGGATGACGACGGCGCTCCTTGGATCAGCGATTTCGCCATGGAACGCGGCAACGTTGCAGGGGCGAGCATCGGTGGCCGGGAGTGCGACCCAGCGCGTGGTCGAGACATGGGGGTGAACGCCGGAGGTCTGTCGGGTGTTCTGTGGGAAGAGCGTTTCTCGGGAGAAAGGAGTTGCCACCATGTGTCGCCCCGTGCGCTTTGCAGCACCGTTGCGCACGCGGTGGTGTCTGGCCTTGGTCCTCGCGATCGCAACTGCCGGGGCGGCGCCCGCCGAGGAGCTCCTGCTGCGTGTTACCAATGCGTACCCGTGCGTCGCACCGGATGGTAAGCGCATCTTGTACGAGTCGAATGCCGACGGCGACCTCGACATCTATGTCATCGACCTCGCGACGGGCACACGGCGTCAGCTCACCGACGCGCCGGGACGCGACGGCACGCCGGTCTGGTCGCCGGACATGAGGCGCATCGCCTTCATGTCCGAGCGCGACGGCCATCGTCAACTCTTCGTGATGGACGCCGACGGTACGCATCAGACGAACCTTTCGCGCAACGACGCGAACGAGGAACACCCATTCTGGTCGTCCGACGGATCGCGGCTGCTCTTCGTGTCCGATCACGACGCCGGACCCGACAACATGGATATCTGGGAGATGACTGCCGACGGATCGCAGCGACACCGTGTGGTCGCCACGCCGGAAATGGAGACCTACGCCTCATGGTCGCCGGACGGATCGCACATCGTCTGCCGTCGCGTGCTCTCGTCGGACGATTGGGCGGTGGTCGTGATGGACGCCGACGGCACCCACGATCGGGTCGTGGCGCCGGCGCCGGGCATGGACGCATGGCCGGTGTGGGCGCCCGACGACGCACACATCGTGTTCGCGTCCAACCGCAGCAGCACCTCATTCGACCTGTGGATCGCCGGCCTCGCGGGTGGCAAGCCCCGGCGCCTCACCTTCGACGACACCCGCGACGACCGCCAGCCCTGGGTCATGACCGACGGCCGCCACGTGGCCTTCGCTCGCTACGTGTGGTACCCCAACCAGCCGTTCTACGAGGCCTCGCAGATCCTCTCGGTACGCATCGACGGCGACCAGTAGTCACGCGTGGTTTCGCGAACCCGGAGTTCACGCAGCCGGCGAAGGCCGCGGCGCCGACATCGCTCACGGCACCACCGTTGAATGTGATATGCTCTCCTCATTGGTGGCCGGCAACCACGGCCACCGGGAGGTCGAGACGTCATGCGTTCCCTGATTCTCTTGATCGTGGTCGTGGGACTGGCCGGCGTCCATATCGCGGCGGCCGATCCGTGCGTACTGACCTGTCCCGCCGGCGCCTTCGCCGAGAACGAGCCGCCTCTGCAGAACTACGCGGCGAACGATTTCAACTCTGGCTGCCTCGGTCATACGGGATGGGACGCCTTCGAGCAGCTCGGCGGCGACGCGGACGGCATGCTCACCCTCTGCGGTTCGGGCGGCTGGTATCTCGGGCCGGGCGACGTTCACTACCGCGACAGCGACTGGTACATCGCCACCTTCGGCGACGGCGGCACCATCACGCTCGAGGCCGACGCCGAGGAGCCGCTCCTCGTGTTCGAACTCGGTCCCCAGGACTGCTCGCAGGTCACCGTGCAACAGCAGGTGATCGCGGGCCCCTGCGCGCCGGCCGTGATGGTCGTGACCGGCGTGCCCCACACCACGGTGTGGCTCTGGACCGGAGCCGTCACGTTCACCTCGCCCGACGGCACCACACCATACGAGTTCGACTACACGGTCATGCTGAGCGGCCTGGAGGCGGATGTCGTGGCGGTGCAAGGCCGGTCATGGTCGACGATCAAGTCGATCTTTGCCGATTGACGAGGGCGTGACCCCGGGAGATCCCACGGCGCGTCGCGGACGAAGCATGCGGCGGGTTCTGGCGAACCGCCCCTCTCCCTTCCCTGGTGGGCCTCTTGACAGACGATCGTCAGCATCCCCGGCTAGCCAAGGGCCGTTTCACGACTAATTTAGGACCTGGTACCATCGAATCGTGGTTCAAAAAGGATAGAACATGGCGAGCACCGGAAAACAGGCCCAGGCCTCGGGTAACCCGCAGGCACTCGAGCACGTGCACCACATCGTCGCCGTGGGCAGCGGCAAGGGAGGCGTGGGCAAGTCCACCGTCACGGTGAATCTGGCGGCTGCGCTCGTCGAGCAAGGGCTGCGCGTCGGCGTGCTCGACGCCGACATCTATGGCCCCAGCCAGCCCGGCATGCTGGGCGGCGAGGGGCTGCGCGCCGAGGCCCGTGGTCAGGTCATCATCCCCGCGCACAGCCACGGCATCGCCTTCGTGTCGATGGGCCTGCTGCTCGAGGGCGACGCGCCCGCCGTATGGCGCGCGCCCATCGCCATGAAGGTGATCAACCAGTTCCTGCAGCTCGTCGACTGGGGCGAGCTCGACTACCTGCTCGTGGACCTGCCGCCGGGTACCGGAGACGTGCAACTCACTCTTGCGCAACAGGTATCGCTCACAGGCGCAGTCGTCGTCACCACGCCGCAGCAGGTGGCTCTGGGCGTGGCGCGTCGCGGACTGCGCATGTTCGAGACCGTCAACGTGCCGATCCTCGGCGTCGTGGAGAACATGAGCGGCTTCACGTGCAGCCATTGCGGCGAGGTCACCGCCATCTTCGACACCGGCGGCGGTGAGAAGCTGGCCGCCGAGCTGGGCTTTGCACACCTCGGCTCCCTGCCGCTGGATCCGGCGATCGTCGCCAGCGGGGAACAGGGACGGCCCGTGGTCATCGCGGCGCCGGATTCGAAGGTGGCCGAGGCCTTCCGCCATCTGGCACGGAACCTCCAGGAGGCCGTGGAGCGCGAGGGCGAGCGCGCGGCCGCGGCGCCGCAGGATGTGGAACTGGATCCCGATGGCAAGCTCCTCATCACCTGGAGCGACGGCCACCGCGCCATGCACACGCCGTACAACCTGCGCCTGCGTTGCCCGTGCGCGGGCTGCGTGGACGAGAACACCGGACAGCGCACGCTCAAGCCGAGCCAGGTGCCGCTCGACATCGCCGTCACCGGCGCGCGCTCGGTGGGCCGCTACGCCATGGCCTTCGACTTCAGCGACGGTCACCAGACCGGCATCTATCGCTACGACACCCTGCGTGCCCTCTGCGAGTGCGAGGAGTGCGCGCGCGCGCGTGGGGACGACGCGCAGTCTTTTTCCGTCTAGGGAGTTCATCATGACCATCGATGCCAGCACCATCGGCATCACCGCCGAGCCCACGGCCGACCCGAACGTCTGCCGCTTTACCGTGGACCGTGTGCTCCACGAGACCGGCGCGGTGCACTGCCGCAACCGCGACGACGCCCAGGGCTCGCCACTTCTGGCGGCGCTCTTCGCCGTGGGCGACGTGGGCGAGGTGGCGGTGGCCGGACATCTGATCACGGTGCGCAAGGCTGGCGAACGCCCCTGGGGGCAAGTGGCTCGCGAGGTCGGCGCCGCCATCCGTCAGGGCATCATCGAGGCTGACGGCGCGCCGCTCGTGGCTGCACACTGGGGGGAGCGCTCGTCCGACGACGACGCCCTCCGCGAGCGGGTGACGGCGATTCTCGAGCGCGACATCAACCCCCAGATCGCCTCCCACGGTGGCTGGACCCGCGTCGCGGACGTGCGCAACGGCACCGTCTTCCTCGAGCTGGGCGGCGGCTGCCAGGGCTGCGCCTCGTCGCAGGCCACGCTGCGGGGCAGCATCGAGCGCACATTGCGCCAGCAGATCCAGGAGATCACCGCGATCGTCGACGTGACCGATCACGGCGCGGGAACGAATCCGTATTATCGCTGACATTTCACCTTGTGTGATATCGGTCACAGTCGGATGCCTCATCCGTACCGATATTGATCTCCCGGCCCGCCGCCGGTGAAGAATCGTTTTCATCTCGAGGAGAGTCGGCATGTGCCACCGTCGGCCGTGTCTCGTCGTCGCCGCCGCGATCCTGGCGCTGACCATCGTCGCCCTGGCGTCGCCGGCCACGGCCCTGCCGCGATATAGCGCGCGCTACGGACAGCGCTGCGCGCTCTGCCACGTCGACCCCAGCGGCGGCGGCCTGCGCACCACGTACGCCAGCGAGATGATCGTGCCCGACGAGCTGGCGTTCCAACGGTACACCCCCGAGCAGGTGGAACGGATCCACCCCGAGGTGAGCGAGAGCATCACCGTGGGGCTGGACCAGCGCCTGCTCATCGACCGCGCCGCCGGCGGCGTGGGCAACCAGATCGCCATGCAGGGCGACCTGTATGTCGGTGTGCAGATGGACCCACACTTCATCGCCACGATGACGGTGGGCCAGAGCGGCACGCGCGAGTACACGGGTACCGCCTACGTGCTGCCTCTGGAAGGGTACGTGAAGATGGGCCGCTTCACGCCCGACTACGGCTGGCACTTCGCCGACCACTTCCAGCCGAGCCGCCGCTTCTTGCTCGACGAGAACGGCAGCCCTTCGCCACTCACGCACACCGACACGGGCGTGGAGGTGGGCGTCCACACGCAGATGTGGGAAGCGACCACGTCGCTGCTGCAGGGACTGGGCGGACGCACCGACGAGAGCTACACCGCCCGCATCGCGCTGCGCCACAGCTTCGGCAACGTGAACGGGGCGCTCGGCGCATCCATGATCCGGCGCGAGGTCACTGGCGGTCACCGCATCGCCCACGGTGGTTTCGGTTACCTCGCCGCCGGTCCCCTGAGCTGGGTGTTCGAGGTCGACGAGACAGGAAACGGCGAGCGCAACGGCATCCTCATCTCGCAGGAGTACGCCTGGCAGCTCCACCAGGGTCTGTTCCTGCGCGGCGTCTACGGCTACCAGGATCCGGACCGGCGCGTTCAGGCTGGCTCACGCGAACGCTGGGGCGTGGGGGTCGACCTGCTGGCCACACCATTCTTCGGCGTCACCGCCATGGCCAACCGCTATGTCGCGCGCCGGGGCACCCTCGTCGACGAACCGAACACGTGGCGGGGCGAGATCGTCCTGCATGTCCTCTACTGACCGGGAGACGAGCCATGCGCACCACCATCCTCGCACTCCTCGCCACCGCCTTGCTGGCCGCGCCGACCCGCGCGGCCGTGCAGACGTATCGCATCGATCCTGGTGACGATCAGAAGGTGGTCTTCACCTCGAAGGCACCCATGGAGACCTTCGAGGGCAAGACCCACAAGGTGCACGGCACCATCGTCGCCGACCTCGCGAACCTCGCCGACAGCGTGCAGGTGCGCGTGGTGGTCGACATGGCGAGCCTGTCCACCGGCATCGGCATGCGTGACAACCACATGCGCGACCGGCACCTCGAGACCAAGAAGTACCCGGAAGCCGTGTTCACGGGCGGCAGGGTGGTGTCATGCGCGCCGAGCCAGCTCGCGCCGGGCGGCAAGGCGCACGCGGTGGTGGCGGGAATCTTCGATCTGCATGGCGTGGCCCGGCCCGTCGAGATGCCGGTCGATCTGGCCCTGGACGCCGACGGCACCCTCTCCGTGCAGGTGGCGTTCCCGGTGAAGCTCTCCGATCACGCCATCGAGCGCCCGAAGGTGCTCGTGCTCAAGCTCGCCGACGAGCAACAGGTGAGCATCGCGTTGCACGCGCTTCCGGTGGAGCCGACACCGTGAGGCGCTCGACATGCATGCTGCTCGCGAGCGCGCTCCTCGTCGCCGCGGGCTGTAGCGACTGGGGCGATCCGCCCGCCGACGTGACCGGCCCGGCCGGTCCGCCGGCGCCGACCGTGTTCTTCGCCACCGACATCCAGCCGATCTTCGACCAGCACTGCATCGGCTGTCATGGCGACGGCGGCTTCCAGGGGCTCGATCTGCGCACCGGCCAGAGCTACGCGCTCCTCGTGGGCGTCACGGCTCAGGAGGCCGCCATCCCGCGTATCGACCCGGGCCATCCCGAGACGTCCTATCTCTACCTCAAGATCACGGGCAACCAGACGTCAGGCGCGCGCATGCCCTTCGGCGAGGCACCGTTGCCGCAGACGACCACCGATCTCGTCCGCACCTGGATCGAGGAAGGCGCGCTCGACAACTAGCCGGCCGCCGGCCCGCCCGCGCCGCGGTTCTTGCTCCGCTCGATCGACTGCAACGCGAGGTAGCGCTCGCCGAACTTGGCGAGGTTGTCCAGTTCGGTGTCGTACTGGTCGAAGTGGCCCTCCTCCTCCATCACCAGCTCCTCGAAGAGCTTCTTCGACATCGCATCGGCATTGGCGGAACACTCGTTGGCCCAGAGGTTGTAGTCGCGTGCGCTCTCCTCTTCCATCCGAGCGGCCTTCTCCAGCATCTTCGTGACGTCCTGGATCGGCTCGGGATCCATGGCCACCTTCATCTCCACATCCCCCTTGAGGAAGAGGATGCGCTCGGCCAGCTTCTCCACGTGGATCATCTCGTCGATCGCCGTGCGCTTGAATAGCGCGGCCAGCGGGTCGAAGCCCTGATCATCGCAGTGGAAGTGGAAGTACATGTACTGGTGGACGGCGGCCAGCTCGTCCGCAATGGCCTTGTTCAGCAGTTCGATGCTCTTCTCGTGCATGGCATGACTCCCGGGTTGGCGTGTTTGAACATGACAATCGAGTTTGCAGCCCAAAGGTAGGCAGCCGGCGTGAACGTTGGCAAGGTCAAGAGTCGACCAGATGGTCGAGGACCGCAGCCATCAGCGTGTTGATGGACGCGTAGGCCGATGCCGGCGCCGCACGCATGGCCGCCTCGGTCTGCACGAATGGGCCGTGGTGCAGGGCGCCGCGGCTATGCGCGATGATGTCCACCATGCTCGCGGGCGTGGTCTCGAGGTGGCACTGCAGCCCCATGGTCCGCTCGCCGAGCTGGAAGACCTGATTCTCGCAAGCCTCGCTGCACGCCAGTTGCACCGCGCCCGCCGGTAGCGCGAAGGTCTCGTCGTGCCAGTGGAACACCGACACCCTTGGTGGGAATCGGAACGTGTTGGCCGGCCCTGGCCTTGCCTCGAGATCGAACCAGCCGATCTCGCGTTCGCAATTCCCGCACACCGCCGCACCGAGTGCGCTTGCGATGAGCTGGGCGCCCAGACAGATGCCGAGCACGGCACGACCATCGGCGATCGCGGCGCGCAACGTATCTTTCTCGGCTCGTAACCAGGGGAACACCGCCTCGTCGTTCACACTCATCGGTCCGCCCATCGCAATGACCAGGTCCGTGTCGGCGAGGTCGGGCACGCGGTCTCCGTCCCACGGACGGGTCCAGCTCACGGCGGCGCCGCGTCGTTCCAGCCAGCTCGCGATGCTCCCGAGACCCTCGTATGGAACGTGCTGGAACACATGGGCCCGCATGACGACCTCCCGGCGCCGACAAGACGCGTCAGACCAGCCTCTTCAGGAAAGGCAGGATGCCGCGCGCGTGCAACTCGGCCAGCGTGGCGACCGCGATGAGCGCCACCACGAACCAGACGGCGTGACCCACGTCGCGCCGAAACGCGGCCGGGCGCACGGGATACGTTTCCGGCTCCCGCAGATCGCGCCGCCGCGGCAGGAAGGCCGACGTCACCACCCGGTACCGGCGATACGGCTGCCCATGCGCCATCTCGAGCTGTGCCTCCTCCTCGCGCATCACCGCCGGATAGTAGGACGCGAACGCGATGCCGATGACGGCGGGGACCGTGAACGTGCGCGTGGCCAGGCCCACGCCCAGCGCCCCGACCAGGCTGCACAGGTAGAGGGGATGGCGACAGAGCGAGTACGGTCCCTCGGTGACGAGCATGCCGTTCTTGTAACCGCCGATGAAGAGCGAGCACCAGATCCGGCCGAAGCACGCCAGCATCACCAGCGCGACCGACACACCGGTGAAGACGACGCCCCACGCCTCTGGCCAGTGGCTGCCGATCGCCGCCGAAACGCCTAGCAGCAGATAGCCGAGGATCTGGGAGAGCGGCACACGCAGACGCGACAGAGTGCTCATGGCCGTGAAGGTAGCCGGTGCGGCGCATGACGTCCAGATTCACGGAGATCCCGCGCGATACGTGAGCGGGGCCGCGGCATCCCTGCCACGGCCCCCGGTGGATGCCGTCCCGGGCACGTCGTCAGGGGTGGCGACGCGCTAGCTACCGGCCTTGTCGTCCAGCGTCACGCCGGTGACATCCACCGTGATCTCGTCGAGGCGTTGTTGCGTATCGGGCATCACGTCTTCCTGGTATCGCCCTCCGAGGTGCTTGGCGAGGAACATCTCCATCGCCACGGCCATGGCCTTGCGGTTGTTCGGCGCGCGGAACCCGTGGCCCTCGTCGGGCGCCACGAGGTACTCCACCGCCTTGCCCTTGTCGCGCAGCGCGCACACGATCTGGTCGCTCTCGTGCTGCTTCACTCGCGGGTCGTTGGCGCCGTGCACCACGAGGAGCGGACACCGGATCTGTTCGCAATGGAAGAGGGGCGAGCGGGCGATGAGGTCGGCGTGGTCGGCCTCCACCTCGGGATTGCCCACGCGCTTGTACCAGGATCCCTCGAGGAACGGCTTCCAGTACTCGGGGAAGCTGTTGATCAGGGTCAGGAGGTTCGACGGACCGACGTAGGGGATGCCGCAGGCATAGAGGTCGGGCGTGAAGGTGACACCGGACAGGGTGGCGTAGCCGCCGTAACTGCCGCCGTAGATCCCGATGCGCGCGGGGTCGGCGATGCCCTGGTCCTTCAACCATTGCACCGCGTCGGTAATGTCGTGTTGCATGGCACCGACGCCCCACTCGCGGTTGCCCGCGTTGAGGTAATGTTTGCCGTATCCCGACGACCCGCGGTAATTCACCTGCATCACAGCATAGCCGCGATTGGCGAGGAATTGCGCATACGGTTCGTAACCCCAGAGATCGCGCGCCCACGGGCCGCCGTGGACGTACATGACCACCGGCAGGTTCCTCGGCTCGAGCCCCTTCGGCAGCGTGAGGTATGCATGGATTGTCATCCCATCGCGCGCCGTGTAGCGCACGGGCTGCATCGGCGCGAGCTGGTCGCTCGGCAGGTCGGGGCGCGAGCGATACTGTAGCACCACGGTGCCGCTGTCGCGGTCGTAGAGATACACCGAGCCTGGATCCACGTCGCTGGACACCGACACGAGCAGACGCCGCATGTCGTCCGTCATACTGTTGACGCCGATCTCGCCCCCGGGCAGCTTCGCGCGCAGGTCGGCGAAGATCTCTCGCGCTTCGTCCGTCCTCGGGTAGATGCGCACGCGGTCACCCAGGTATGCCGTGGCGATCAGCTCGTACGTGGTGGGATGGAACACCGCGGCCCCGAAGTCGACCTCGCCTTCCGGATCCCGCTCCACCAGTTCCATGTCTCCGGTCTCGACGTCGAGCAGCATGAGCTGCTCGAGATCCACGTCCTGGCCCACATTGCTGCTGAGGTAGACGTGCCGCCCGTCGGGTTGGAACGCATGCACGCCGAGTTCCTCCTCGTACGTGCAGGTGACGATCGACGTGAGGCTCCCGTCGAGCCCCACGCGCATCAGTTCCGTACCGCCGTCAGGCAGTGCGCGCTCGGCGAGGCGCACGTCGCCTTCGAGGTCGAAGTCCCAGCTTCCGACCTCCTTGTCGTTGAGCACCATGAGCGTGCGGTCGCCGGTGGAGATGCGCACCTTGTAGACATCGTGGAACCGGGGATCGCGGTCGTTGAGGCCCACGATGATCGCATCGGGCTGCGAACGCGGCACCGAGAAGATGGAGGCGCGCACATCCGGCAGCGGCGTCAGGTCGCGCGCCGGCGGGACGTCGGAATCCGCCGCCGGCGCGGCCGCAGGGTCGACGGCCCAGACGTGGAAGTTCTCGTCGCCGTCGCGATCCTGCACGTAGAGCACGTACCTGGCGTCACGGCTCCAGAAATACCCGGGCACGGGCCTCGCATCGGCCGTCAGCGGCCGCGCGGCCTCGAACGGCTCGGCAGCCGTCTTGATCCAGATGTTGCGCACGCCCTTGTACGGCTTGATGAAGCTCATCGTGGTGCCGTCGGGGCTGAGCTGGGACCCGGAGATCTCCGGGTCGCCGAAGAAGAGTTCGCGATCGATCAAGGGAGCCACGGACGCGGCGACCTCCTGCTGATGGGCCTGATCGGTGCCGCCGCGTGAACAGCCGGCAAGAACGACGAGAGATACGCTCGACAAGATAATCAAGATATGCCGGTGCATGGCATCATCCTCCGTTCTGCACGTGCATCGGGATCTCGAACACCACGCCCATACGTCGGGCGGGATGGAAATGTTCGGCCGGTTCGGGCCATTTCAGGGCAGCAGCGTGACCTTGGCGACCTGCTCCCAGCCCCGACCCCGCGCCCGGGCCAGGTACACGCCCCCGGGGAGCGGCCGGTCGGCGTCGTCGCGACCATCCCAGACGACCCGCCGGGGCCCCGCCTCGAGCCGTCCGTCGAGGAGGCCGCGCACGCGCCGGCCCCTGGCGTCGTAGACCACCACCATGACAAACTGGGACTGCGGAAGAGAGAAGTCGAGGGTGGTGCGCGGGTTGAACGGGTTGGGGGACGCATGCAGGGCCACTGCGTCGGGCAGGCCGGGCGTGGCGGTGGCCACACCGGCGCCCGAGAGTGCGAAGTGACCACCGCTGACGTTCACGAGGAAAAAGGGGTTGTCGATGTCGGCGGTGGTGCCGGTGAACGTGCCGGACAGGGTGTCGGCGCTCACCGTGGACACGGCGATCGAGCCGCTGAGGCTCACGAGCTTGTGCAGGGCCGGCAGATCCTGGAACCACTGGATCAGCCCCGACACGTCGAGGGTGTCGGGCAGGGTGAACGCCTGGGCGTCGTCGATGAAGACGAACGCGGCTGTGCCGCCGGCGATGTCCACTCCAAACGTTCCCGGGTGCAATGGACCCACGGTCTTGATGAAGAGGAACGCGCCATCGAAGGTGTCGTCGCCGTTGTCCGTGATGGCGTACACGGCCGTGGCCACGGTGTCGGCCGCCAGCGTCGTCATTCCGCCGCCCACGGCCTCGGTCTGACCGGGATCCCAGACGCCCCCCGGGCCTAGTGCCGGCCCATCCGCGGCGAACGTGCCGCTGTAGCCGGGGAACGGCGTCTGGACGTAGCTGAAGCCGAGCGTCCCGCCGGTATACAGCGTGTCGGCCCCGGTGAACTGGGCGTGAGCGGACGGAACGATCAGACAGGCGAAGAGCAGGCCGCACAGGCCCATGGCGGTGGACAGGGTTTTCACGACGACCTCCGGAACGTCGGCCAGCGTCGGTGCCGACCGGAGGGCGATCATACCATGGATCGGGCGAAGAGGCCATGCGGCCGCGGAAGGCGAACCAGGTTGGCAGGGGGGGCAATCGCCTAGGTCCAGCCCGCCTTCCGCGCCATCGAGGAGCGATGATGTCGCCGGGTGCCGGATCTGAACCACCCGCTTCTCCTGTGACGCACGGCCGGGGCTGGAATCACACGCAGACCGAAAACTTTCAGCCCACCTTATTCACGCCGTCGCAGTAGCGATAGCGTGAAGAAGGTGGGTTCAGGGTTGAGGCCGGAAGGAGGCGAAGAAATCACGAATCTCGGTGTCATCGAAGAGCCCGCCGTGCTTGTTCCACGCGGCGAGGATGAAGATGTCGGGGCCAGCCAGCACGCCGCGTACCCACACCTGACCGTCTCCGGACCGCTCCTCGGCCTGGACCTCGACGCCCTGGATGCCCCCCGCCGAGAAGGGGCGCTGCCGCACGACCTCGGCGCCGAAGGACTTCAGCACGTTCTCCACACGCGCCACGACCATCGTCGGATCGGGTGCGCTGCCGTCGGACGCATGGGCATTGCGGTAGGCGAAGATGGAACAACCCCGATCCTGCACACCGCCGCGTTCGCAGGTGTAGGAGGCCTGCTGCTCGTCGCCGAGATGCCACTCGTCGGGTTCGCGGGTAACGATGCGCGTGCATCCGGAGGGCCAGTAGACGTGGAAACCGGCATCGGGATAGGTCTGCTCGTAACCCTCGGTGATCGGCTGGGCATCCTGCCTGATCGTGTCACCCGCTGCCACGACCGGCGGGGCAAAACGGGTCGCCTGAGGTCGGCCCGCGTCGCTCCGGGACGATTCCCGACGACAACCGCCAGGACCGACGAGCACGCTCACGGCCATCACCACCGCGACCGCGACCATCAACCTGCATCTTCTCATCGTCCATCCTTCGCGAGCAGGGTCTCGATCTCCGTCACCAGGTCGCCGTAGAGCGCGAACAGATCGCGGAACGGCGCCGCGCCGGTCATGTCCACGCCACCGCGCTGCAACGTCTCCACCGGATAGCGGCTGTTGCCCGAGCGCAGCACGTCGAGGTAGCGTTCGCGCGCCGGCTCGCCGTCGCGCAGGATCGCGCGAGAGAAGGCCACGGCCGCGGCATAGGCCGTGGCGTACTGGTAGACGTAGAAGTCGTAATAGAAGTGGGGGATGCGCGTCCAGGTCAAGGCGCTCAGCCGGGAATCGAGCGCCGCGCCGGGGCCCCAGTAGTCCTTCGCAAGCCCCAGGTAGATCTCGTCCAGCGTGTCGGCCGTGAGGGTTTGCCTCTGCTCGCCGAGCTGGTGCACGCGAAGCTCGAACTCCGCGAACATCGTCTGGCGGACCACGGTGTTGGTGATCTGGGCCAGGTGATAGTCGAGGAGATAGAGGCGACGGCCACGGTCGCCCGCGTCGTGCAGCAGGTGGTGCAACAACAGCAGCTCGTTGCAGGTCGACGCCACCTCGGCCGTGAAGATGGGGTAGTCGCCGTACACGTAGGGCTGGTGATGCGCAGCGAGCCACGAGTGCACGCTGTGACCCATCTCGTGGGCAAGCGTGAACGTGTCGCCGAGCTGCTCGCTCCAGTTCAGGAGGATGAAAGGCTGCGTGTCGTACACGCCGCTCGAGTAGGCGCCGCTGCGCTTGCCCAGGTTCTCGTGCACGTCGATCCAGCCCTCGCGATAGCCGGACTGCACGATGTCGAGGTACTGCGGGCCCAGAGGCGCGAAGGCGCCCAGCAGCAGATCCTGCGCCTGCTCGTAGGTGAACTTGAACTCGGCCTCGAGAAAGAGGGGGACGTAGAGATCGTACTCCTGCAGACTGTCAAATCCCAGCACGCGCCGCTTGAGCGCCGTGTAGCGGTGGATGGTCGGAAGCTGCGCCCGCACCTCGCGCACGAGCGTGTGGTACACGTCTTCCGGCACCGCGTTGGGAAAGAGTGCCGTCTGCAGGCAGGAATCGTAGCCGCGGGCCTCCGCGTAGAAGACGTGGTTGCGCACGTTCGCATCGAGGTTGGCCGCCATCGTGTTGCGCACCTTGCCATAGGTGCCGAGCGTGGCCTCGAAGACGCGGCGACGCACATCGCGATCGCGCGACTTCAGGTAGCGCGAGAATCGCGCGTGGGTCAGTTCCACGGGCTGGCCGTTCTCGTCCTCGATCGTGGGTAGACGCAGATCGGCGTTGTTCAGGGCGCCGTACACCACGCCGGCCGCCCGCGTCACGCTGCCCGCCGCGGCGAGCAACGCCTCCCGCGGCTCGTCGAGCGTATGTTCGCGCAGGCGCTGCACATCCTCGAGGAAGTGGGTGTACCGACGCAGTTCCTCGTTCTCGGCGAGAAAGGCGGCGATCGTCTCCGGTGACATCGCCAGAAGCTCGGGTTCGAACCAGGCCACGGCCTCGGCATACACCGTCGACAGGCTCGAGGCCCGGCCCCTGCGCGCCAGGTGGTCACCGATCCGCGTGTCCTCGTCGCTCTTCATGCTCGCGTAGACGACCACCTGCTCGAGCTTGCGCTGCACCCCGTGCATCGCCTCGATGGTCGCCAGCAGGTCGTCCGCAGACCGGGCGAGTGTTCCCTGTCGGGCGCGCAGCCCCGGCAACCCGTCCGACACCTCGTCGAACATCCGCTGCCACTGCGTCCAGTCGGCAACGATGCTCTCGAGGCGCCACTTGTACGTGGCGGCGACGGTCGACCGTTCCACGGCCTGCCCCGGCGAGGCCGGCGTGGCGTCATGGGTGATGGTCACGAGTTCAGACACTCGGCGCATGGACGCACTCCCTCTGTTTCCGTGCTCACAGACGGGCACATGTAAGCGCCGGTGGGACCGTGGCGCCACGAGATCAGCGGTTGCGTAGCTCGGCCAGCCGGGCCCTCACCGCGGCGACGAGCGACGCCGCCATTTCCGGCAGCGCGATCCGAGCCTGGGCCCCGCCCATCTCCCACGCCATCCGCGGCATGCCGTACACGGCACTGGTGGCCTCGTCCTGAGCGAAGGTGCTCGCCCCCGATTCGCACATGGCCAGCAGACCGGCCGCGCCATCGCGTCCCATGCCCGTGAGGACCGCGCCCACGGCGGCCGGACCGGCCACCCGAGCCACGGACTCGAAGAGGACATCCACGGCGGGGCAGTGCCCACCGACCAGCTCCGTCTCGCCGATCGCGACCTGGTAGGCGAGGGCCGTGCGCACCAGGCGCATCTGGAATCCGCCCGGTGCCACGAGCACGCGCCCGGGACGCACGGTATCCCCGTCGGCGGCCTCCAGCACCTCCATCTGCGAATGGCGATCGAGGCTCTCGGCGAACATGGCCGTGAAGCCAGGCGGCATGTGCTGCACGATGACGACGCCGGCCATGTTGGCCGGTAGGCGCACGATCACCTCGCGCAGCGCTTCCGTCCCGCCGGCCGAGGCGCCCAGCGCCACCACGATGCGCGCGAGCGGATGGGTGACACCGAGGCGCGCGGTGACGCCCCGCGTGGTGGACCGCGGAGTCGGAGTCATCGCCCCATACGTCGGTACGCCGCTGGCATGACGTACTCGTACTCCGTGCTGTCGCGACCGATCGTCTCGGAGTGGCCGATGAAGAGATAGCCGCCGTCGACGGTGTGACGGTGGAACTTGGCGATCAGGGCGTCTCTCGTGGGACGGTCGAAGTATATCATCACGTTGCGACAGAAGATGGCGTCGAACGGCTTCTTGAACGGGAAGGTCGCATCCATCAGGTTGTGCCGGCGATAGACCACGCGGCTACGTACGCCGTCGACCACGGCCCACTGTCCGGCCCCTTCGCGACGGAAGTACTTGTTGCGCAGCGCCGGCGGCATCTGCGCCACGCGGTCGTCGGGATACGCACCCGCCATCGCCGTGGTCAGTGCCCGGGAACTGATGTCCGTCGCCAGCACGACGGCCTTCGTGCGATCGAACGCCGCGCCGAAGTGCTCGCGCATGAGCATCACCAGCGTGTACGGCTCCTCCCCCGACGAACACCCCGCGCACCAGATGCGCGGACTCGTGGTGCCGCGTTCATGGCGCTTCTCGATCTCCGGCAACACGGTGTTGCTGAAGTAGTCGAAGTGGGCGTGCTCGCGGTAGAAGAAGGTGTGGTTCGTCGAGATCCGGGTCGACAGTTCCTCGAGCCCCTCACCGGTACGGTCGGCGGCCAGCCAGTCGATGTATTCGCGGTAGTTGCCGAAACCGCGGGCACGCAGCACCTTCTGCAGCCGCCCCACCACGAGCGACCGTTTCTGGTCGGTGAGGTTGATGCCGAAGTGATCGTAGACGAGCTTCCGGATCTCCGTGAACTCACGGTCCGACAGCTCGGAAGATGTGCTTGCGGGTGCGGTGAAAGCCGTGGCCACGGGCGCCTCCTAGCACGCCGGATCGCGTCAGGCGTCCAGCGTCAGATTCAGGCCGATTTCTTGCAGTGTATCGAGGAACTTGCGCTTCTCGATCGGCTTGACGACATAGCCATCGCAGGCGTTGCTGAACGCCGACATCACGTTCTCGTGGTCCTCGAGCGCCGTGGTCATGATGATGTGGACCACCCGGTCGGTCGGCACGTCGTGTTCCTTCTCGATCTCGCGGATCCGCTTCAGCGTCTCCTGGCCATCCATGCCGGGCATCATGATGTCGAGGCAGATCAGATCGTAGTGCCCGCCGGCCAGCAGCAGTTGCTTGAAGGCTGCCACGGCCTCGTTACCGTTCACGGCGACGTCGCACTCGCCATGGGACTCGAGATACCGGCAGAGCAACCGCCGGCTGATGAAATCATCCTCGACAACCAGGATACGCATCAGTCGATACCTCGTCGTATTGCACCCCGATCACGGCCCGGCTGAACTGCCGGCGCCGCGAATCCAGATCTACATCAGGAATCGGCCGGAACCGCCGCGACTTTACGCTATTGAACGGCGTCTGGCAGCGTGAATGCCAGGCGCCGTCCCCGGGTATCGACAAACGACCGGCTTCCTTGCTCACACGGTTCCTTCGTTTACCATTGGCGTGAGCCGGCAGGAGAGAAAGGCAAGAGACCATGGGCGTGCTCGGAGCCATCGTTGGGGGCAGCATCGGATTCATGATGGGCGGGCCACTGGGCGCCATCATCCTCGGGGCACTCGGGGCAGAGTTCGGCGATCGCGTGCAGCATTTCGAGTCGCCGATGGGCGGCCGGACCGGTCGCGGAAGCTCCTATCGCACATATTCCCAGGGATTTGCCTACCAACGCCGCGCGCGAACCGGCGACCGTCCAGGCCTGGGCACACCGCCGTACGCCGCAGCCGAGGCCCAGCAGATATACCTGGTGGCCCTCATCAGCCTGGCCGCCAAGGTCGCCAAGGCCGACGGCAGGGTCACCGAGGACGAGATCCGGTCCTTCGACCACTTCCTGCGCGACCAGCTCGGCATGTCCCAGGCCGAACGCCGCGTGGCCGCCCGCATCTTCAACCAGGCCCGCGATTCCTCCACCAGCGCGGAGGACTTCGCCCACCAGATCGGCGCCGTACTCGGCCACGACCCCGACCGCCTGCGCGACCTCGTGGCCCTGCTCCTGAAGATCGCCATGGCCGACGGCCGTCTCTCGGCCGAGGAGGAACGCCTCATCCGATCCGTGACGCTCGCCATGGGCCTCACAGGTCACGATTTCGAGTCGTCCCTGGCGATGTTCCGCACCGGCTCCCTCGACTCCGCCTACCGCGCCCTCGGCCTCGAACCCGGCGCCGACGAGGACACGATCAAGCGGGCCTACCGGCGCCTGGCCAAGGAATATCACCCCGACACCCAGGCCGCGAAGGGCGTGAGCGAGGAACTGCGCGGTTTCGCCCGCGAGAAGATGGTCGCCATCAACGACGCCTACCACCGCGTCCGCGAGGCCAGGGGGTTCTGACGTTGCCCGAATTGCCCGAGGTCGAAAGCGTCGCCCGGGCCCTGCGCAGCAGCCTCGTGGGGCGCCGTTGCACGTCCATGCGCGTGCGTTTCGGCGGCGTCCTCGCGCCTTCGTCGCGCGCCGTCCGCCGTGCCATGGTCGGCGCCGTGCTCACCCGCGTGACCCGCCACGGCAAGTACCTCATTTTCACCTTCAGCCGTGGCGACGAGCACGCCTACGTCATGCTCCACCTGCGCATGACCGGCCAGGTCTTCGTCCTCGACGGCTACCGCCCCGACACCCACGTCCACCTCACCTTCCAGTTCGACGATCTGCCGGTACACTACCGCGACATCCGCAAGTTCGGCCGCTGGACGGTGGTCGATGACCCTGTCCGTCCGTCCTGCCTGGCGCATATCGGACCCGACATGCTCGTGGTGCGATTCCCGGCCTGGTACGCCGCGGTCCGCGGTCGGCGGGCGCCTATCAAGGCCGTGCTGCTGGACCAGGGCGTGGCCGCCGGCCTGGGCAATATCTACGCCGATGAGGCGCTGTTCCGCGCCGGGATCCACCCCCTGGCAATCCCGGCCGACCTCTCGCCGGCGGCGCTGCGGCGAGTTTTCGATGCGGCCCGCGCCGTGCTGCGCCTGGCCATCCGCCACGGCGGCACCACGTTCCTCAACTTCACCGACTTCCACGGCGCGCCCGGCAACTTCCGCCGTAAGCTGCGGGTCTACGGGCGCACCGGCGAGCCCTGCCGGCGCTGCGGGACCCGGATCTCGCGGCTCGTGGTGGGCGGGCGATCCTCGCATTTCTGCCAGGAGTGTCAGAGTCTGGCAGGCTGAGGCCTGGGTGCGGCGAAAGCTGTGTGGTATACGATATATCGTATGCCATACAGGCAAGTCCAGCCGGCTGGACCATGGAAGATACTGCCACGAAAAATAGATAGATTTTTTCCCCGCCAACCCTTGCGCCCCACCAAATATTCGCTATATTTTCGCCAAACCTCCCGACCATCCTCCCGGAAAGGTCGGTCCAACATGACACCGGATCTCCCCGACTACCGCCCAGGGCTCGCCGCGGCCGCAGTCGACCGCGGTCTGCGCCAGTCCCTCGTCGCCTGCGACCACGCCCAGGCCGCCGTCGTCCTCTGGCTTGCCGAGGTCGTCACCCGCGGCCTGCACCGCAAGCTCGGCCACCCCAGCCCGCTGCAGTACGCCACGGAAGGTCTCGGCATGTCCCGCAGTCGCGCCTACGACCTGCTTCAACTCGCCCGCGACCTCGACCGGTTGCCGCGCCTGCGCGATGCCATTGCCACCCGCCGCGTCGGCTGGACGAAGGCGCGCCTGGTGGCCCGCGTCGCCACCGCCGCCACCGAGGCCCGCTGGGTCGAGGCCGCCCAGACCCTCGGCCGTCGCGACCTCGCTGGCCGCGTCGCCAGCGAGTTCGAACGCGCCCGCACCCAGCGCGAGGCGCGGCGCCGGACGCGTGCCGCCACGGTGGCCGGTCAGTCGGCCCTCGTCATGCCGATGGCGCCGATCCCCTTACGCGTGCGCACGCTCGAGCCCGCCCGTCCCGCCGGCGGGCCGCCAGTGCCGGCCACTGCCTCGCCCCCGTCGGCCGCGACGCGCGCGGCGTCGCCCCCACCAGGGCTACCTGTCGCCGTACCACTCGCGGAACCCATCCTCGGCGCGGCGCCACCGGTCACGGTCACCCATCGGTTCACCGCGATCGAGCACGCCCGGTACGAGGCACTCTCCGAGCAGGTGCGCCGGCGCCGCTGCGTGCCGGCCTGCGCCTCGCGCGAGCAGCTCCTGCTGTCGGCGCTATCGGCCCTCGCCTCCACGGCGGGAGCGTCCAGCCGGCTGGACGCCGCAATCCACTATCAGATAATCATTTACCGATGCACCACCTGTGCCGCGGCGGAGGTCGTCAGCCGCAGCGGACGGCGGGAATTGACGTCCGCCGAATTCGGAGCCGTCCAGTGCGACGCCCGCGTGCTCGAAGCAGGTCAACCCAACCGCGCCACCATCCCGCCCTCCACCCGCGCGGCCGTCCTCGCGCGCGACGGTCACCGCTGCCAGGGCCCCGGCTGCACGGAGACCCGGTTCCTCGAGGTGCACCACGTCACGCCGCGCAGCGCCGGCGGCTCGAACGCAGCGACCAACCTGCTCACACTCTGCGGGCGTTGCCATCGCTTCGTCCATGAGCGGCCGGAACTGGCCCTGCAGTGGTCGGTCGTGGCCGCCCGGAAGCACGAGGCCGGCCCGCACGAGGCGGACCGGCCAGTGTCGACGCCGGCGAAGGAGGTTACCGGGCCGCCAGCCCCATGAACCGACGCACGTACTTGGGCGGCGGCGAGCCATAGCTCAGCATCTGGTCGTGGAAAGCCTCCATCGTGAAGGAGTCGCCGGCCTTCGCCTGGAAGTCGGTGCGGATGCCGTTGATCTCGAGGTTGCCCACGTAGTAGGTGGAGAGCTGGGTGCTGGTCAGGCAAGCGCGACGCCACTTACCGGCGGCCTCGCCCTCCTCCTGGAAGCCCTGGTCCAACATCATGGCCATGGCCTGGTCCTCGGTCATGCCCTGCGTGTGGATCTTCTGGTCGATGATCGCGTTGATGATCATCCGCAGCCGCATCTTGAGCTGCTGGAGGTGGAACTCGGGACCGTCCCAGCCGGTCTCCGCCATGAGCTGCTCCGCGTACGTGGCCCAACCCTCGACGAACGTGCCGCTGCTGAAGATCGCGCGGACCGGCGTGTCGCCGTGGAACTGGTTGCTATGCGAGATCTGCAGGTAGTGCCCGGGCATCGCCTCGTGCACCGTGAGGTCCTGCAGCATGTAGTCGTTGTACTCCTTGTAGAACGACTCCTTGCGCTCGGGCGACCAGTCGGCCGGCGTGGGCGCGATGGCGATAGAAGCACTTGAGCTGAGGCTCCAGAGGACCCGGCGAATCGCAGTACGCGATGTAGAGCCCCCGCTGGTGCTCGGGCATGACGATCAGCTCCACCGGTTCGTCAGGCACGGTCACGAACTGCCTGTCGCGCACGAACTGGGTGATCCGCCGCAGATCGTCGCGCGCCTCGTCGACGATCGTCGCGTCGGTGGGCCGATCGTCCGCGAGGCTGCGCATCACGGCCGCGATCACGTCGTGATGCGAGAGCGTCGATGGATCCGGCGCGCTCGGTCAGCCGCGTGCGGTAGAGCGGCAACGCCAGGTCGTACATCGTGCTGGTGGTAGCCTTCAGATCCTCCTGCGCGCGCGCCAGGATGTCCTCGGGCGCCAGATCGCTGGCGAGCGAGAATCGCAGCTTCTTGCGCCACTTCTCGGTACCGAGCCGGAAGTCGCCATCCGAGCGCGGCAACAGCTCATCCTCGAGCCAGTGGCCGTACGCCGAGAGCGCGGCGATCGCCTCGGCACGCGGCTTCGCGAGCATCGCCTGCGAGCCGGGCGCCTTGTCGATGGACGCCTGCAACCCATCGAGGATGAGGCTGATCGAACCCTGGTTCTGGGTGATCGCCGTCTCGGTGAACATGCGGGGCGGGTGCAGGAGGTTCACGCGTGCCGTGTCCAGGAGCTTGGGGATCGCCTCGAGCCGCACCTTCACGCTCGCCAGTCGGTCCGGCAGCGGTGCGAACTCCCGCTGCAGCAGGCTGTAGATCGCGTCACCGGGATTGTAGAGCAGTGGATTCCAGGTGGCCTCGCGCAGCTCCTCGCCCTGGAAGATCTGCGAGGCGATCGCGTCGAGCAGGATCTCGCGATCGGCCTGATTCGCATCGCTGAGCTTGTTCACCTTCAGCGCCTGCAGGCTGTCCTGGTAGGCGTGGTTGAGCGCGACCCAGGCTTGACGACTCTCGGCCGACATGTCCGGCAACTCGCCGTCGTGCTCATGGTTGCCGAGCTGCGTGGCCCACACCGGATCGTGGGCATAGACGCCTTGCAGGTAGCGATCGGCGAGACCGGTGAACTGTTCGTCGGCGCTGGGCCCGCGCGAGCAGCCCGCAACCATCATGACCACCAGACCGAGACAGAGCCCGGCCGAACGCAAGTACGTGCGCATGGGTGAGACCTTCCTCGTGAACGGACGGCAAGAGCTTTCATGCCGCCACCCTAGCCGACGGGCCCCACCCTGGCAACGCCCCAGGCGCTAGCGAAACAGCGACTTGATGGCGCCGAAGGTGGTCGGTTCGGTCGCAACGGCCTGCTCGATGACGATCTGGTCCCCGGTGCTGTGCAGGAACGGCAACGTCTGATTGTCGATGTCCCGCACATCCACGTCCACGAAATCGAGCGGCGAGGTGCCCACATCGATGGCCGTGAAGTGACACACCGCCAGCACGCCCCCATCCGTCGCCACCCCATCGAGGAACGACATCGCGAAATGGATACTCGACGTCCCGCCTGTGGTGTAGTCGTAGAAGTAGTACAGCAACCCCTGTGTCGTGACCCAGTCACCCGGCGTCACGGCATCGAGCGCCACGATCGCCGGATCGAAATCCACCGCGACCTCCGCCCCCTTCACCTGACTCCCCACCGCATCGATCCGCAGATCCACCGTGAAAACCATCGTCACCGGCACCGACACCGACGGATCAAAGTAGAGCTGACTGCTCGGCACCGTGATCAGATCCCCGGTACTGTGACCGAAGGCCAGGTCCTGGTTGGCCCCATCCCGCGCCACGACCTGCACGAAGTCGAGAGGGGAGTCTCCGGCGGCCAGAGCGGTGAAGTGGCAGATGGCGACATCTCCGGTCCCACTTCGACCATCGCCGAGAAATGCGGCATCAAAAAACAGCACGCCCGGAGCGACATCGTCCGTGAAGTCGTGGAAGAAGTACGGCAAACCCGATGACACGAACCAGTCACCCGCATCGATGCCATCGAGCTGAACGATCGCAGGATCATACGACATGGTGACCTCGAGGCCATAAACGTCGTCACTCGCAGCATCGATCGTGATCGAAACGGTGAATTCCGTCTGCGTGGCCACGGTAAGCGGAGGCGAGACAGCGATTTCCTGCGCTGCAACCCGCGATGCGCCCACCATCCCCATCCCCACCATCGCCGCCCCGACCAGCCAAAGCCATATTGATTTCGTCATCATGATTATCGGCCCCCATTGGTCTTCTATTGAATCGAGAAACGCAGATCACTCTCTGTATCATGCGCGCCAGATCCTACATCAAACCACACCTCACAATCAAGCCAACAAGGTATCTTTATAACAACTCTCCATTGAATTCATACTACACCTGCAGTACACTGCGCGTCTGGCTGGGGGCCGGATCAAGTCTGCGAACGTCTAATCCGACAGTCCACAAGCACCGTTGACACACAACGCCTCGAAACCATCGCTGACCATTTTGCTTTGGGTGTGAGGTCGAGGGGAGGTGACGGGCGGCACGTCAATCGCGAACATCTGATGGTTTCGAGGATCCAGGTCTTCGCGACCGTTCATCACTGTTCCGTCGTTCTCGGAACTCCTGCCATCGGATACGTCGATGGAGGGGTTCTTTCTCTCCTGAGGAACGATCGGACTCCATGTCCGGGAGGAATCTGAATTATGACAAAGTCATTCGTACGGTCGCTTAGCGTCGTCGTCGTTGCGGCAGCGCTTCTGACAGCGGTGTGTGCCGAGGCCGGCACGCCCGTCTCGCCATTTGACAGCAACGGCCAGACCAAGATCGATACAACCCATCGCAGCATTGATCGTTCGAAAGACCTGGGCGATCCCGTGAATTTTGCGGCCGCGCTCGCGGCTGGCGCCGATTACTTGCGACACGCCCAGGCCGATATCACGGAAGACAACGCCGCGAATGATCCCGAAGTTGACCCCGATGACGGTGGTTGGGACTTCCTACTCACGGCGCCCAATTACACGCACACCGCATCAGCCAGTTCGTTGAACATCTATGGTGCTACCGTGCAGGGTGCATATCGCGCCTATTTGCAGACGCCAAGCGCGTCGTTACTCGCGACACTGGCAGATGCTGCGAACGGAATCATGAATAACCCCTCGATTCATTCTGGTCCGGATCTGGTCTTCTTGATCAACTACAGCGCTCTGGTTTCCGGCCCCACCTACGCCGCCACGGCGAAAGCACGGTACGACGCCCGGATTGCTTTCTACGGCGATGCAGCGTCGCTCGCGGCTTCCATTCGTGACGCAAGAGCTGGCCAAGGATACGCAAACGGCATCATCCCGTGGGATGTCGCGCCGTGGGTCGTCACCGCGCAACTGCTAGATGGCCTATACTCCGGGCTAGGGTATGACGCCCAGGCGGATGCGATGGCCGAGGTTCTCTACCAAGATTCATATTTGGTTAACCCCGGCGACTTTGACATCGATACCGACAATGGTTGGGATCCGACCTATACCGACACCAATTTCTACTGGTACAATCTTGGCATTTCCGGACTCATCGACTCTTTCCGCGCTTCGAACACCCACACGAGCGAAATACCCGACCTCGTGGCACGCATTCTCGCTAGCCAGACGTCAGAAGGCGCGATATGCGGCTCGTATGGAGTCCACGCCAATGACGAAGACTGGCAATCCACCGCCTATGCCACACTCTCACTTGCGGCTCTAGACCAAGCAACGTATCAGATGGACATCAACCGTATGGCTTACTTCTTGGCAGCCACGCAGGACGCCGTCCACGGGTCCTGGACCTTCAGCGACGACACGCACATCACCGAAATCGGCGGCGAGTGCACGGCTGCGGTTTCCTTCGGAATGCACTCCGACGACGTGATCGTCGACGTCAGCTTCACCAGCCAGAGTGCCGTCGACGCGTACAATACCACGCATGGCACGCACTACATCTGGGGATATGACGCTTTTGCTGATATTCAGAGCGGCATCGACAACGTGTCGGGGTCGACGGTCAACGTTCTGGCCGGCACCTACGTGGGCGCGTTCACGCTCCCGGCTCACCTGACGCTGTACGCGCCGGCCGGCCCGACCTTGACCACGATCACAGGGAATTCAGACGTGGTTCTTACTGTCGCCGGCGATGACGTGACGATCGACGGTTTCACGATCACCAACCCCGGCGGCCACCATGCAATCCTGTGCGCCAATCAAAGTGGATTGGCGGTTCTCAACAACCACGTCACGGACGTCGGCTCGGCCGCGTCCCTGGACAACACCCATGCCGTCTCGGTTAGTAGTACGACTGCCGCCGTGACGGACATCTCGATTCAGAACAACCAGATCGACGCCATCCGGGGTCAGCTGGGCCACAAATCGGTCTCGGCGATCGCTATCGGATTCACCGGCGTTGCGATCAATATCGACGGCGTGGTAATCCAGGGGAACACGATCGACGACATCGTGAGCAATGAGCCGAATCCCGCAGACGGCTGGGGCGCCTACGGCATCATCGTCAACCACACTTCGACCCTCAACCTGCAGATCCTCGACAACACGATCACCAACATCGAGGGACTCTGGGCGCATGGCATCGGCCTGGAGGGCGACACGCCCGGCGCCATGGTCACGGGAAACACGATCTCGGACCTCATCGACCACAAGGTGACGCCTGACGCCGTGGGCGTTCAGGTCGAGGACAACCCCGGCCTCGCCTCCGTGCATATCAACAACAACAGCTTCGACAACATGAGCCTCGGCGTGACCAACGTCGTCGGTGGTCCCAACTCCGTCGATGCTTCCTGCAACTGGTGGGGCAGCGTGGGCGGCCCCGACGTGCCGGGCAACCCGAATCCGGGCGCGCCCAGCACCACCAGCTTCGTGACGTTCATGCCCTGGCTCGACGGGTATCCGATGGGCGCGTGCTCGCTCACCGTCGGCACCATCGACGCCACTGGCCCGGCGGCCTGCCTGACCAACGCCAATCCGTGCGGCCAGGTGGCGGTCAACTTCGATCGCGGCGGCGCGATCACCAACGTGCGTGGCGTCAGCGTGACGTTCCAGCTGTCCGCGGAGCTCGAGCTGTGCGCTCCGGCGACGCCGGCGAGCAACATCCACATCGCATCATTCTGGGGAGCCTACCCCCTGAACACGCAGGTCCTCGACAACGGCAGCGGAAGTTACACCGTGGACACCGCAGTGCTTGGTTCACCTTGCGGCCCCGTCGCCAGCGGCGATCTCTTCATGATCGACGTCACGCCCAGCGGCATGGGCGCCGAGACGACCGGTATGGTGACCATCACCAGCGTGACGGTCCGCGATTGCGCGAACGCACCGTTGCCCGGCGTCGCGGGCGGCGCGGCGACCGTCTCGATCGACCAGATCGAGCCCGATCCCGTGACGAGCCTGACGGCCACGCAGAAGAAGACCGGCAACGACACCGACGGGACCACACAGATCAACCTCGGCTGGGCCGCGTCTGGCTCCATGGACGTCAACCACGTCGAGATCTGGCGCAAGGGCTTCGGGCACTACCCCGAGTATGACGACAACGGTGGCGCCGTCCCCACTGGGCCGATCACGATCGGCAACGGCTGGGCGCTCGCTGCCTTCTTCCCTGGCAACGCGACGGTCGTGTACACCGACGAACCCAGCAGCCGCGACTACTGGTACTATGCCGTTCTCGTCTTTGACGATTGCGGCAGCGTGTCCACGGCGACTATGACGACGGGCACGCTGAACTACCATCTTGGCGACGTACGGCCGGGGTCGACGGGTGACAACCACGTCGACACCGCGGACATCTCGCGACTCGGCAATCACTACGGCGAGACGCTCGGGACGCCGACAGACCCCTCGGGAGACATCGACGTCGGTCCCACGACCGACATGTCCGTCGATGGTCGTCCGACGACGGACAACTACATCGGGTTCGAGGACCTCATCATGTTCGCCATCAACTACGGTGTGGTGTCACGCCAGGTGCCGCAGCATCCGCTCGGCAACGGCGGCAACGCCGTGGCCGTGAAGGTGGATCCCGCGACGAACGGCACAATCGAAGCTCAGATCACGATGCAGGGTAACGGGGCCATCCAGGGTCTGAGCGTGCCACTGGTCTGGAATGCCGACGTGGTCGAGCCGGTGGGCTTCACGGAAGGCAGCATCATCAGCGACCAGGGCGGCCTTGGCATGGTGCTCAGCCCGCGCCCGGGCATGATCGACGCGGCGATCTTCGGTGTGCGCGATCGTGGCATCGATGGTGAGGGCGCGCTGGCGACGGTGACGTTCCGCATGATCGGTACGGGTGACCCCCGAATCGCTCTGGGCGAGATCACGGCACGCGATGCGGGCAACAAGCCCGTCCAGATTTCTGGCGAGCTGGCGGCTCCGTCAACGCCGCTTCCGGATCAGACGACGCTTTACGCTAATACTCCCAACCCGTTCAACCCGGCGACGAAGTTGGCCTTCGCACTCAGTCGCCCGGGCGCGGTGAGTCTGCGGATCTACGGCATCGATGGACGCCTCGTGCGCACCGTCGTGGCCGGGGACCTCGCGGTCGGTCGGCACGAGTACATGTGGTACGGTGACGACGATGGTGGTCGAACCGTGGCGTCGGGAACCTACGTGGTGCGGCTCGAAGCACCCGACCGTTCCCAGATGCAACGGATCACGCTCGTGAAGTAGCGACGGCTCGGCGGGTGGTCGCTTGATTGCGACCACCTCCACCATCACCATGCAGAAGCCGGCCCCGCGAGTCCATGAATGGACCACGGGGCCGGCTGTACCGAGGCGAAGGAATAGTCATGAAGATCCTTGAATATAGAATCGTCAGAAGCGGCGCGGCCTCGGTACTGGCGCTTTGCGCAGCTTCTATCGCCGCGACCGCGATCGCTTCCGTCGACCTTTCGATCTTGCCAGCCGCCACGATCGCCCAGCCGGGCGATACCGTGACCGTGGACCTGACCATCGTCGGTGAAGGCGACGCGTTCAACGGATACGACGCGCGGGTCCACTATGACAAGCAGCGGCTCGTTTTCCTGCAACTGTCACCGATCGGCCTGCAGGAAGGGTCTCTGATGACCGACGCCTGCCCCAACCGCTTTCATATCTTCACTATAGCCCCCGACAGCGCCTACGTGACGATCAATCATGTGCTGCTCTGCGCGGGAGTTACCGTCACCGGCCCCGGCGTCGTCTATCGGCTCGAGTTCATCTGCCAGGACATCCTCGGCGGAACGCCGCTCACGCTGGATCCCGACGTGACCCATTTCTACGACGATGGGTTTTACGTTGAACCTGTGAATCTCACGGACGCGACGATCCAGATCGGTGGGTCCACAGCAACGCCTGATCGCGTGGGCGTCGTGCCGTCGCTCGAAGCCGCGCCCAACCCTTTCAACCCACAGACCACTCTCACGTTTGCGCTGCCTCGCGCCGACTACGCGACGCTCGAGGTCTTCGATCTCGCCGGTCGCCTGGTCCGACATCTCGCTGCGGACGATTTCTCCGCAGGGCGCTACGCGATCACCTGGGATGGCCGGGATGACGCCGGACATGGTGTTGCGACCGGAACCTACATGGCAGCGCTCGTGGCGAATGGCCATCGTGAAGTCTGTAAGGTTGTTGTGATAAAGTGAGATGTTGCGAGTAGTGGTAGCGCGGCCCGGCGGCATGCCGTAGTGTCAGACCATCGAAAGGAGATTTTATCATGTATGTGACTAGGATGACTTCGTTACTCTGTCTGAGTGCTCTCGGGATGCTCGCCACCACCGCCCTCGCCGACATCACAACCGCCCCCGACCCCCTCGTCCTCAACGGGACCACCACAACTGGTGACATCATCGTCACCTACACCGGCGCCACATCGATGTACGGCTACTCCATCGACGTGCAATGGGACAACAACGTGGCGTCGGCGGCCGCGAGCGACTTCACCCGGCCTGACAACGGTCCGTTCGCCTCGACAGCGTTCTTCTTCGTGATCGACATCGCGCCCGGGCACGTGCGGATCGATGCGTCCCTCGAGGGCGCCGATCCCGGCATCACCAGCGATGAGCTGTTCAAGGCGACGTTCGCCGCGGCGACGAGTGGCGTCGACCAGACGGACCTCGACCTCACGATCGTGTCCCTGCGCGATCCGAGCAACGCGGAGATCACCGGCGTGGTCGAGGACGACGGCCTCATCCTGGTCGACACCAGCAATCCCGTCATCAGCAGTGTCGTGATCACCAACGACACGCTGCCGCACACTGACGACTACCTGAAGGACACCGACGCCATCACCGTGACCGCCACGGTCACCGACGACGATTCCGGTTTCGACGTCTCGAACATCACCGCCGACCTGACCGGCCTCGGCGGCGGCGCGGCAGTCAACCCCGACACCTACGTCAGCCCCACCGCGACGTGGACGATCGCGTCGGCCACCTGTAGCCCGGCGAATGGCACGGTCATCGTGACCGTCGATGCCACCGACGACAATGCCAACATGGCCACGCAGGGCAGCGATGACATCACCTCCGACAATATCCCGCCCCTCGACCTCGCCGGCTTCACCGCCATGCCGGGCCACGAGAAGATCCACCTGGCCTGGACCGGCAACGGTACCGCGAATTACGACGCCAACTTCCTCGGTGTGGTGGTGCGGGCTGTGCCCTGGGGCGACTACCCGGACTACGACACCACCGCGCCGAGCTACCCGGCCGACGCGATTTCCGGCACCGGCGCCATCGACGACGATACCGGCCTGACGAGCACCGACTGGGGCGTCACTCCGCGCGACATCTACTACCTCGCCGGCTTCGTCTACGACCAGGTGCTCCACACCAGCGCGGTGGGCGCGAATGCCCGCGCCACCAACTACTTCCTCGGCGACGTCATGCCCGTGGGCTACGACGGCTATGTCCAGGTCCTCGACGTCGACCGCCTCGGCGACACCTATGGCCTGCCCGATACCGACGGCGCCTTCGACGCCGAGTGCAACGTCGGCCCCACCGACACCGACAGCCCCCGCGCCATCCCCCAGCCCAATGACGACAACGAGGTCGGCTTCGAGGATCTGATGATCTTCGCGCTGAACTTCGGGGTCGTCACGCCGAGCACGCGGTTCGTCGTCGACGACGTGCCCGTGCTCGCATGGCAGCGCGAGGACGACACGACGTGGGTGCTGCGCGTGGTGGCCGCGGGTGACGGCATGCAGGGGCTCAACCTGGCGGCGACGCTGCCGGCGGGCGTGACCTGCGAGGTGCAGCCTGGGAGCCTGCTGCAGCAACAGAACGCGCCCACCTTCCTGCGGAACATTCCGCAGCATGGTCTCGATGCGGGGCTGGCAGCGTTCGGCCATGGTGTCGGCATCTCAGGCACGGGCGACCTGATCAAGGTGACGCTCAGTGAACCGGTGGCCGCGCTCGGCGTGGCGATCGACGCGCGCGATCTCAACAACGAATCCATGTCGATCGAGATGAGCGACGCGACGGCGGTCGAAATACCGGCGGTGGCGAGCTTCGCGCAGAACTATCCCAATCCCTTCAACCCCCAGACGACGCTCGCCTTCGCCTTGCCGCAGGCACAGCACGTGACGCTCGCGATCTACGGGCTTGCCGGCACGCGGGTGCGCACGCTGGTCGACGAACCGCGTGCGGCGGGGGGTCACACGGTGATCTGGAACGGTCGCGACGACGCCGGACGCGTTCTCGCCACCGGAACATACTTCGCCAAGATCGATGCGGGGGACTTCCACCAGATCCGCAAGATGGTCCTGATGAAGTAGCCGCCGTGCTCGGGGTCCCGGAGATCCGAGCCGGGACCCCAGAGGTTTATCCCGAACAGGACGGACCCATCATGTTCCCATCACGAAATCGATACCTGGCACTCATCTTGTTCATGACATCCTTGACGGCCGGAGCCACCACGATTCATGTACCGAGCGACATTGCCACCATCCAGGCTGCGATCGATGCGGCGGCACCCAGCGGCGACGAGATCATCGTCGCGCCCGGCACCTACGAGGAACAGCTCGTCATCACGAAGAGCCTGACGCTGATGGGGGCCGGCATCGGCCAGACCATCATCCATGCCCCCGCGTTCATGCCGCACACCGCGCACACGCTCCAGTACAACGCCGTGATCCACGTCGAGCAGCCGGCGACGGGTGTGGTCCTGAGCGATTTCACGATCGACGGCGATGGCCGCGGCCGCCCTTCCACGCGCTTCACCGGCATCATGTACGACGGTGTCGGGGGCCGCGCCGAACGTATCGAGATCATGCGTATGCACGATACGCCCGTGTCCGACACGGTGTCCGGGATCGGGTTCTACGCGTCGTCCAACCAGGGCGACAACTCCGACCTCGACGTCACCGATCTCTCGATCCACGATTTTCAGAAGTCGGGCTTCGCCGTCGCCGGAGCCGGCGGCGCGATGCACGCCACCAACGTGGTGATCGACCCGGCCGCCACCTACACGGATGCCGTGCAGAACGGCTTCGAGATGCTCCTGGGCGCCTACGGCACGCTCACGAACTGCACCGCCCGCATGTGCTGGTACGACGGCGATCCGATGGCCGGCGCCACCTCGGTGGGCTTTCTGATGTATTACGGTCAGCACTGGACGCTGGAGAATTGCGCCGCCGATCAGGACCAGACCGGCATCTTCAGCATCGCCACGAGCTTCGATCTCGAGGGTTCGACCGTGACGAGCTATCCGTCGGTCCTGAACTTCAACAACGGCATCACGGTGGCGACCTCCACGCCATACCTGCGCGACGAGTCCCACATCGGCGATCCGTCGCCCCTCGAAGGCGCTGGCGCCGCGACGTCGAACGAAAGCGACTGGACGTACCGGATGTCCGACTGCAAGGTCTCGGGCGCCGGTATCCTCACCTCCACTGGTCTGACGCTCTATTCGGTATTCCTGCAGCTCGGCGTTGAATTGACGGACTCACGCCTCGAGGACTGGGACAACGGGGTGCGCGTGCTCGAGGCCAACGGCGGCCGGGTACGCGGTACCGCGCGGAGCTGCACGATCGACGGTAGCGGGTTCTATGGCATCTATAGCAACAGCGTGGCGCCGTTCGATGCGCGCGGGAACTGGTGGGGCGATCCCTCGGGACCGAACCATCCGAGCCAGAACCCCTACGCGCACGGTGATCCCGTGAGCGATCATGTACTTTTCGACCCGTGGCTCGAGGGCAATCTCGCGTGTGCGCCTTTGCCCCGTTACATCTCGCAGGACGATGACGACGGCGTCGGCGGTTACGCCGATTCCATCACCTTGCACTACCTCGGGGGCGGCTCGGGCCCCATCTACGGCTTCTCCACCGAACTGACCTGGGACCAGGCGAAGCTCACCGCCGCATCCGTGGACGTCTCGCGTCCGGCCAGGGGACCGTTTCAGGACGCGAGCCTCTTTCAGGTGCTCACGATCCCGGGTGGTCTGCGCGTGGACGCCGCCCTCGGCGGCAATCAGTCAGGCGTGGAATCCGGCGACCTATTCCGCGTGACGTACCACCTGGTCGGCGCACCCGATTACACCGCGGTGCCGATCGCCTTCCATGTGCGCAACCTGCGCGACAACCTGAATCAGGAGATCTCCGGCTGCACCGCGACGGACGGGCTGGTGATCGGCGACGTGCAGGGGCCCGTGATCTCGAGCCTGAAGCTCATCAACGGGAGCCTGCCACACACCGACGACTACGCCAAGAATGGCGATCTCGTGCGGGTGGATGCCGTCGTCAGCGACGGTGATCCGCTCTTCGGGAGCGCAAACATCGAGGGGAACCTGCTCTATCTCATCGGCGTCACCGGATGGCAGCTCTTTCCCGACAGCTACGTACTGGATCAGGCGTCCTGGGCGCCGCGGCCGGCGTCGCTCACGCCCGCGGACGGGCCGGTGCCGTTTACAGTGACGGCCACCGACCCGGCCGGCAACGTGACCATGGCCGCCAGCGAGATCACCTCCGACAACACGCCGCCGCAGGCCATCTCCGGCCTCGTCGTCACGCCCGGGCACAATCAAATCCAGGTGCAGTGGAACGATCCCACGGGCCTCGATGCCCACCTGCGCCACGTCGCGGTGCGCGCGAACCGGTGGCTCGACTACCCGCAGTACGCCACACCAACGCCCGGTTACCCGCCGGGACCCACGCAGGGTGACGCGATCTACACCGGTCCTGGCACCAGCGCCACCGGCGCGTACCCGGCCGACGGCAGCGAGCGTGATATCGTCTTCGTCCAGGCCTTCGCGGTGGATATCGTGGACCTCAGTTCCCCCGTCGCCTCGGACGCGCGCGGACGCGCCACGAACTACCTGCTCGGCGACGTCAACGGCGGTGCCGGCGGCGGCGTGTACGACGGCATCACCAACATCTACGACATCACCCAGCTCGGCGACACCTTCGATCTCCACGACGGCGATACCGGGTTCGACGCCGAGTGCGACGTGGGCCCCACCGACAACATGAGCGCCTTCGGCATCCCGTTGCCCGACGACGTGATCGATTTCAACGACCTCATGATCTTCTCGATCCAGTTCCAGAATTCGCTGGCACCGCCGCGGAGCTTGCCGGCGACCGGCGAACCCTCCCTGCGATTCACCCGCGTGGGGCCGCAGGTGTGGAGTCTGGAGCTATGTGCGCCATGCCCGCAGCTCAAGGGATTGCGTCTGCGCGCCAAGCTGCCCGATGGCGTGACGGCACAGGTCGAGGCGGGCGCGCTTCTCGCGCAGCAGGGGGCGCCGTATTTCCTGCACGGCGGGCGTCACGGCGATATCGACGCCAGTCTCGCCATGCTTGGCCGCGGGGTTGGCGTCGCCGGCCAGGGCGAGCTGCTGCGCGTCGTGACGTCGCAGCCCGTGAACGACATGACGCCGGGCATCGATGCGCGCGATCTCGCCAATGCGACACTCGTGTCTCGCGTGGCAGGGCCGGTAGCCACCGCCGACACCCCACTCGCCTTCGCGTCGCGCGGCAACCATCCGAATCCGTTCAACCCGTCGACGGCCATCGCCTTCGACCTGCCGTCGTCGCAACCGGTGCGTGTGACGATCTATGCCCTCGACGGCCGTCGGGTGGCGCGCCTGCTCGACGGCACGTTGCCGGCCGGACGGCACCAGGTAACCTGGAAAGGTTGCGACGACGCCGAGCGCGCCGTCGCCGCCGGCGTGTACGTGTATCGGCTGGAGGCCGGCCCCTGGTCGGCCACCGGTAAGCTCAATCTCGTGAAGTGACAGGAGACATCATGATTCGCATGCTCGCGTTCCTGGTGGTCGCCTGTCTCGTCACGACCGCGGCGACCGCCGACCCCGTGCTCCGCTGGACGCCGGCCGACACCACGATCACGCCTGGTGATGCGAGCACCCTCTCGGTCATGCTCGACGACACGCTCACCGTGCGTACCATCGAGCTGTACGTCAGCTACGACCCCGATGTCGTCTCCACCATCAGCGGCGGCCCCGGCGCCCTCTTCGATGGATTCAACAACCTGTTCCAGGGATTCGGTGAGACGCACCCCGCTCAACCCGGCCAGTGGCACGGCTACTGCGTGATCCTCGGCGCGGGCGACTGGACCGTGGGTCCCGGCGAACTGTATCGCTGGACCGTTCAGGGTGACGCGGTCGGCATCTCCACCGTCGTCGCCGATTCGTTGATCCTGCTGCCGCCTGGCGGTGGCGACTACACCGAGGTCACGCTACCGAGCACCACCCTGCGCGTCTTCGACGTGCTGCTCGACGTGCCCGCGGCCGACAGCGCCATCAGCCTGGCAGTGGCGCCGAATCCATTCAATCCGCGCACGCGGATCGTCGTGGACGGGGCGGCCGGTCTCGCGGGGTATCTCGACGTGCTCGACGCGCGAGGGTACCGCGTGGCCCGCCTGTGGCGAGGACTGGGCGTGAGCAACCTCGACTGGGACGGGCGCGATGACGGCGGCCGGGCGCTGCCCAGTGGCGTCTACACGTTCGTGCTGACCGGAAACGGCGGCACGCGGGCGCAGACACGAGGGACGCTGCTGCGCTAGTTCGGTTGCCTACGCCTTGCGCGCGTGCGGCGCGCGCTGGCGACGCACCAGGGCCTCGTCCACCGTCGCGGCGGGCGGTCCGGCCGCGAGCCTGGCCATGCGCCACGCGTCGTCGCTCGCGTCGATGAGGTACTGGTGCACCAACACCGCCGGCATCCAGACGGAGCCGTCGGCCCCGGGCCGCACCGTGTTCTCGCGGATCTCGAGCAGCAGGCGCCGGCTCCGGTGATCGCAATCGAGGGGACGCACCCGCGCCTTTCCGTCCTTGCGCAGCACGAGATGGAGCTGCGGCGGGTGGCTTCCGGCGCCGTCGGCCAGCTCGAGGGTGAAACGGGGCTGGATCCGGGAACTGCGGACTCGCAACTCGAGACCGATGGCAGCGCAAGCTTCCGCCAGCCTGGCGAACTCGTCCATATTTCCCTCCTGGTCGCGGCGTGCCCCGTGCCCCCCAGCATGCGAAACCCGCCCGGCTGCGGCTCGTCGCTCGGCGTCCATCTTACCAGGAGTGGTTTCCGTGTCAATCAGCACCCGGCGCGCAGCTTCATGCCGCCGCTCAGATACATGAGACGGGTAAATCCAAGCGGTTGCAGGCGCCTGACGGCCTCGAGGCTCCGGGGTCCGCGGGCGCAGACGACCACGACCGTGCAGTCGCGCGGGATGGTCTGGAGATGGCGATCCAGTTCACCGAGAGGAATGGTGAGCGCCCCCGCGATGGCGGGCAGGTCGCCCGTCACCTCATCGGCCCCGCGCACGTCGAGCACCCGGATGTCACCATGGTCCGCCATGCCCGGCGGCGCCGCGAGCGGTCCGCCCGCCTCGGCGGTCCGGGCCAGGGCCGCAAGGTGTTGCACCGGATCGACCGCCGCGTTGATCGCGGGGCTGAACGCCGGTTCGACATCGAACAGGTCCTGGAGCGTGCCCCCGCGGCGCATCACCGCGGCCACCACGTCGGCACGCTTGCCGACCTCGCCGGCGCCCACGCCCTGCCACCCGAGGATCCGGCCGCATCCCCGCTCCCAGACCAGCTTGGCCGCAAATCCCGCGCGGTCGACCTGCAGGGGCGAGCGGTCGTCGAAACAGCCCCACACGGCGGCCGTGTCCAGGCCGGCCGCCAGGGCGGCGGTCTGGGTGAGCCCGGTCGTGGCCACCGTCACCTCGCCCAGACGCAGCGCAGTGCTGCCCAGGACCGGCGGAAACGGCGTCGGAGAACCGGCGAGGGCGTCGCCGACCGCGCGTCCAGTGCGCGTGGCGAGCGATCCGCGAGCAAGAAGGCAGGGTGCGTCCGTCACCGCGTGCGTCCACTCGACACAGTCGCCACACGCCCAGATGTCGGCCGCCACCCGGAGCTGGGCATCGACCACGATGCCGCCGGTGGCGCCGATCGGCAGACCGGCCTCGCGTGCGAGCGCGGTGCGCGGCACGGTGCCCATGGCGACGAGGGCGCGATCAGCCGCGATCGCCCCGGTCTCCGTGTCCACGTGCACGCCCGCGCCCGACGGACGGGTGGACCGCACCAACGCGCTCGGTGCGTACGGAAACACCGAGATCGCCCAGCACCCGCGCCGCGATGGCGCCGAGTTCGGGATCGAGCAGCCGGGGCAGGACCTGGTCGGCGGCTTCCACGAGCGTGGTGCTCACGCCCCACACCTCGGCCAGGGCCGCGGCCATCACGGTGCCCACGCATCCGCCGCCGAGTACCGCCACGCTCTCCACGCGACCGCCGGCGAGATCCGCCTGGAGCGACTGGATGGCGAGGGGATCGTGACCCGCCAGCGCCGCAGCATCGAGGGCCACTCCCGCCGGCAACGCGGTGGCCGCTCCGGTGGCGAGCACGAGTCGATCATAGGCGAGATGGTCGGTGGCGCCGTCGGCGACATGCCGCACGGCGAGCCGCCGTGCGTCGCGGTCGATCGCGGTGGCCAGCCAGCCCGTGCGCACGTCGACGCGCTTGACGTCTCGGAAGTACGCCACGTCGCGCAGACACCCGTAGGTGGTCGAACGCAGCGCCGCGAGGCTGGGTGCCTCGCCGGCGAGATAGAGAGGAAGGCCCCATGGGGGCAGCGAGATATGCGCGCGCGGGTCGACGACCGTGATCGCAGCGTCCGGAAGCAGCCGGCGCGCCCGGCAGGCCGCCTTCAGACCCGCCACCGCAGCCCCCACCACCACCACGCGAAGGTCAGACACAGCCCGTGGGCTTGGCCAGCCCCGCCACCTTGCAGGCGCCCTTCGCCGGACCGCTGGGGAACAGCTCGTAGAGTTGCTTCAGCGGGAACCCTGTCTCCTTGCACAGCTTGCGGACCATGGGCGCCACGCCGAATTCGGCGTAGTAGGTGCGCAGGTAGTGCATGATCTTCCAGTGATCGTCGGTGAGCTGCGCGATGCCGTCGCCGGCGGCCAGCGCCTTGGCGATATCGTCGGTCCAGGATTCCGGGTGCACCATGAAGCCGTCGTCATCGACCTCGATAGACACGCCGCCGTGCTCGTACATGGGCATTCCAGCCAACCTCCTCTTGCGTCCCGTCGAGCGCCACGCTCCGGGACCACGCCATCAGGTCTCGCCAAAGATAGCCCGCGCAATTCAGGGATGACAGGAGGAGTTAACGCTCCGGTTCCGTGCGGCTGTGCTGGGCGAGGTCGGTCAAACGCTCCCGATCGATCAGGGTGATGGATCGACCTCGCACCCCGATCACGCCGCTGTCTTGCAGGCGCCGCAGCAGGCGGCTCAGGGTTTCCGGCGCGGCGCCCAACTCGGACGCGAGCACGCGCTTCGCCACCGGCAACACGATGGTATCGGCGGCCTGCAACGAGGCGAGATCGAGCAGCCGCGCGGCCAGCCGGGCCGGCACGTTTTTCAGAGAGAGTTCGTCGACCAGGGCGACGAATCGACGCAGGCGTCGGGAAAGCGTCGCGAGCATGGCCAGCAGGATCTCGGGTCGTTCGCGACCGAGGGCGAGCAGATCCTCGCGCAGGATGAAGAGGGCTTCTGCCGATCCGTCGGCCGTGGCCGTGGCCGGGTACTCGCCGCCGGCGAAGGTCGGCACCTCGCCGACCACCTCGCCCGCCGTGAAGCGGTGCAGCAACCGCCCACGTCCCTCGCCGCCGCCGCGGGTGACGACCACGGTCCCTTCCGCCACCACGTACAGTCCCTGGGCCGGCGCGCCCTGTCGCAGGAGCACCTCGCCCTGGGCGAAGCGGCGCAGGGATGCCCGGCCCGCCAGGTGCCGCAGGTCGTCGTTGGCGATGTCGGCGAACAGCGGTGACGCCCGGAGCAGCGGCACCCGGACGTCGGGGGAGACGCGGAGCTTGTCCATGATTCAAGAATGACGAGGAATTGACGTCGGTCAAGGAACTCCCCGGCCTGACGTCTTACCTTGAGGATCGCGACGTGCCGGTCCCTTCCCGAACCCCGAGAGGTCAAGACCATGGCGACCCGTAAGATCATCCGCATCGACGAGGACCTGTGCAACGGTTGCGGTGATTGCGTCACCGGATGCGCCGAGGGCGCCCTGCAGATCATCGACGGCAAGGCCCGCCTCGTCCGCGAGGACTTCTGCGACGGTTTCGGCGATTGCATCGGGGCCTGCCCCACGGGAGCGCTCACGATCGAGGAGCGGGAGGCTGAAACCTACGATCTCGAGGCCACCCGCCGGCACGTCGCGGCGTCGCGTGGGCAGTCGGGCATCGAGGCCCTTGACGCCGCGTCGCAATGGCATCACAATATCGGGGTCACCGATGGGGAGCTTCCAGAAGACATCGAAAAAAAGAGGGAACCAGGGTGCGCACCCGGCGTAGATAGCGCGACTCGGGTGGTTGCCGGGCCGATCAAGCAGGTTTCCCACTCCTCTGGTGGCTGCCCGGGTTCACAGATGCGGGTCCTCCCGCGGGCCGACGACAGGTTTCTCCCTCCAATCCCCCGCCTGTTGCCTGGTACCGAGGAGGACCCCTCTTTTTCCGCACCGCAGGTGCTCCGCCCCGAACTGGGGCAGTGGCCGGTCCAGCTTCACCTCATCAACCCCGCCGCCCCATTCCTGAAGAATCGTGAGCTGGCCATCCTGAGCACGTGCTCGCCCGTGGCCATGCCCGACGTGAACTGGCGATTCGTCCGCGATCGCAGCGTGGCCATCGCCTGTCCGAAGCTCGACCGCACCGAGGGTTACGTCGAGAAACTCACGGCTATCCTCGCCGAGCCCTCGATCCCGCGGGCCATCGTCGTGCGCATGGAGGTGCCCTGCTGCCGCGGCCTGACGGGCATGGTCGAGCGCGCCGCCGAGGCGACCGGCCGCGACGATCTCGAGGTCCTGGAGATCACCGTCGGGATCCGGGGCGAGGTGCAGCATACGGAGAGGATCTGGCCCGTCTAGCGTGTCGTCTCGCGGGCCGGGCGGCCACCGGCCATCACCTGTGACGCCGCATCGAGCAGATCGCCCGGTCGGAAGGGTTTCGCCACGAAGGCCCGCGCGCCCGCGCCGAGCATGCGCGCGGCGGGGTCTCCGTCGGTGCCCCCGGACATGGCCAGCACGGGCAGACAGGGATCGCGGGACAGGAGCGTGCGCAGCGCCTCGTCGCCGGCGAGCCGCGGCATCACGAGGTCGAGCACCACGAGGTCGAAACGCTGCGATGCGCGCTCGTGCAGTTCGAGCGCCTCGACGCCGTCGCGCGCCTCGGCGACCTCGTATCCGGCGCGCTGGAAGATCCGCACGACCAGGTCGCGCACCGGATCCTCATCGTCGACCACCAGGACGCGGCCGGACCGTTCGCCGTTCGCACATAACGCCGGAGCGATGGCTGCTGCCGGCGCGGGCGGTATTGGCCCCACGGCCAGCGGCAACAGCACCGCGACGGTCGTACCGCGGCCGGCCTCGCTCTGTACCTCCACGCCACCGCGGTGGCTCTTCACGCATCCATACACTCCGGAGAGCCCCAGCCCGGTGCCCACGCCGGCCGGCTTCGTGGTGAAGAAGGGTTCGAAGATGTGGTCGCGTGTATGGTCGTCCATGCCGGTGCCCGTGTCGGCCACGCGGATCTCGAGGTAGCGCCCCACTGTCTCCATATGCGGATTTGCGCGCAGGACCTCGCCGTCGATATCGCGATGGCATGTCGTGATGGTCAGGTCGCCGCCCTGCGGCATGGCGTCGCGGGCATTGATGGCGAGGTTCAGGATGGCGTTCTGGATCTGCGCGCGGTCGCCGAAGACGACGGGCTCGTCGGCGTCGAGATCGAGGATGACCGTGATGCGACGATCGACGCTGTGCGCAAGCAGTCCCGCCACCTCGCTCACCATCGCATTGATCGGAACCGGCTCGCTGCGTTGCTTCTCCTTGCGGGAGAAATCGAGCAGCCCGCGCACGACATCGGCGGCCCGGGTCGTGACGTCGAGGAGGTGTTGCAAGGTGTCGGATGCCTCGGGTTGACCGACGATCTCCGTGGCCAGGATCTCTCCGTATCCGCGAATTGCCGTGAGCAGGTTGTTGAAGTCGTGCGCCACGCCGCCCGCCAGCCGTCCGAGCGCCTCGAGCTTGGCCGCCTGCCGCAGGTGGTCCTCGAGCTGGTCGCGTTCCGCCTCGGCACGATCCTTCGCAACCACGACCCGGTGCAGTTCCACGTTGCGCGCCGCCTGGCGCGACAGCAGCGTCGCGAAGAGATAGAGCGATTGGCAGATCTTCTCGAACTGCTCGCGCGGCATCACGGGCACCTCGACGAGCGCAGCCAGGAATGCATCCTCGTCGATACCGATCTCCCTGGCATGCGCGCGGGCGCGATCGACGTCGATGTGGTCGTCGCGCACCTGACCGACCAGCCAGCTCGCGAGATGGTGCTTTCCCACCGCGATGCGCGCCCCGCCGTCCCACAGGCCGCAGGTCAAGCACGGCCGCACGATCGGCCCGTCACTCAGTCCTGGGCCGATGATGCGATCGGAGTGCATGCACAGGGCGCGACCGGCTTCGGTGGCGCGCACAAGCGTGCCGCAGAGATGCGTGAAGTTGCTGGGGCGGGTGAGCGGGCAGCCCCCGGGATCCACAACGATGGACGCCACACCGGCGGCGAGGGCGAAGGCGTCCTGGATGGCCTGCACCTCGGCGAGATCGAAGAGATCGGTGAATGTCGCTGGTCCCGGCCGCGGTACCTGGTCCATGGCAACCTATCGCGCAGGTGACACGTCACCCGCCACTGGGCGAGAAGCGCGCCGGCGCACCAGCGCGCGGCATCGCCGATCAAGGCCCCCCCAATCGGCAACGACCGCAGCTACCCTACCCTGACATATCACATGATGTCAATTGGCGAAGCCGGTGGCCAGGCCCACGCACCGGTGGCGCCGGGCGCGGAGATGTCACGGTGGCGGGTGGCGATACGTAGATCAACCAATGTCGGATATCCGAAATCCCATGTATCCCATCACCCCATCGTTCGAAGGAGTGAGCCCATGAAGAAACTCGTACCCATCCTGGCCCTGCTGGCGCTGGCCGCCGTGGTATTCGGCGTCGCGGGCTGCAGCAACGAGGCGACCGCCCCTGACGCCGACAAGAACCTTTCTTCTCAGGAGATGCCCGCCACCGATCGACACCACCCGGGGGAACGCGTAGTGATCGCCAACCGCGCCTCGGGAACGATCTCGGTGATCGACGCCCGCACCGACGAGGTGGTGGGCACCTACGCGCTGCCGTCAAGCGATGGCGAGCCCGCGCCGGAGCCCATGTACGTGGTTTCCGTGCCGCGGTATGGTCGGGTGTTCGTCGGCGATCGGGCCAACGACCGCGTGGCCGTGTTCAATGCGCGGACCTTCGACGTGGAGGGCATGGTGCCCGCCGGCGCCGGCGTGTTCCACATGTGGGCCGACGCCCGCGGCCGGCAACTCTGGGTGAACAACGACGTGGACAACACGACCACCGTTATCGACCTGCGCACCCTCACGGTGCGTGCCACCGTACCCACGCCCGCCGATCTGGTGGCGATGGGCGGCCATCCGCATGACGTGATCCTCGGGCCCCTCGGCGTGCTCGCGTACGTCACCGTGCTTGGCGTGTCTGGCGACAACGACTACGTCGTGCAGTTCAGCACGCACTCGCTCCAGGAAACCGGTCGCGCGCCCGTGGGCAAGGACGCACATCTGTCGCTCACGCGGCGCAATCGCTGGCTCTACGTCCCCTGCCAGAACACCAACCAGGTGATCGTGCTCAACCGCTTCACCATGCAGCCGCGCACCGACATCGCCGTCCCCGGCGCCCACGGCGCCGGCATGACGCACTCCGGCCGCTGGTTCTACACCACGAATATCTCCGGCGGAGGTACCGACGCGATCTCTACCATCAACACCCGCACGAACACCCTGGCCGGCGATCCGGTCGACAGCCCCTATCCCGTGCCGCACAACCTCGCGTTGACCCGCAACGACAGGAAGCTCTACCTCACGCACTCGGGCGGCACGTCGGACAAGGTGACGGTGTACCGCATCCACGGTCACGACCCCACGCCGCAGTACGTGGGCGAGGTGACGGTGGGTCTCAACCCGTTCGGGCTGGACGTGGTGCCCTGAGGCATGGTGTGGGGGCTCGCGTCAGCAAGGACCTCTGGCAGATTGCCGGAGGTCCTTCGCGATTCCGGTGTCGACTTGGCGGGATCGCGATTGAGAAGCGGAGACGGCCCGTGAGGCGAGATGCTCGCGGACGCGGGTGCGGGGATCTTGCTGCGATACGTGCCTTGACAGTTAAGCCGTTATATATAAATAAATTACACAGTTCAGCCGGCTGGACGACATGACTTTTTCCACGTTCCGTATACAGTATATCGTAGACAGGCCGGCCTCTGCCGCCGCCCGAACCCCGGCGCCAGCGCGCCCGTTTCTGGTCGGCGGGCGCCATGCGTGTTAGGTTTCCGCCGTTGCGGCCCTCGGCTGGAGACCCGTGGGGTCATGCGAGGTCCCATGCTAGCTGACCGATGTGACGAGAGGAACCGGGTTCGATTCATGGATGAGGCCAGGCGGCGAGGGGCGCACACGTTGGCCGCGATCTCGGTCGGATTGCTCGTACTCTGGCTGGGCGCCATTCCCCTGAGCACCGGGGTTGCGGAGACGTCGCTCGTCCTGGCGGCGGTCTTCGCGGTGGGATCGCGGTTGCGGCGCGAAGGCGGGGGGAGCTGGCCGCTGGGTTGGCGAAGCCTCGTCACGGGCGGCCCCAGCACGCGGCACGTGCCATGGCTGATGCTCGCGTTCATCGCCTGGTATGCCCTGTCGGTCCCGTTCGGGGTGGATCCGGCCACGGGAGCCGGCAAGCTGCACAAGCTCTTCCGGTACGCCCTCTTCTTCCTGCCGCTGGCGATCCCCTGGAACGCGAAGTTCTGGCGCGCCGCGCTGTGGATCCTGATTCCGCTACTCTTCGTGGTGGCATGGCAAGGGGTGGCGTCGCTCGCCGCGGGATTCGGTCGCGCGCGGACACCCAACATGCACTACAACACGCTGGCGCAGGTCGCGGGGGCGATTTCCCTGCTGCTAGGCGCCGGCGTGCTCTTTGGCCCCCCTGGCTCGCGGCGCGAGCGCGGCGTGATGCTCCTGGGCGCGATCGCGGCCACGGCCGTGCTCGTGACCACGTTCAGCCGCATGGCCTGGGTGGGCTGGTGGACGGCGGCCGTGGTGCTCGTGCTCGTACGGTTGCCACGGCGCATCGCCGTGCCGATCACCATCGCCGTGGTGGCGATCCCGGCCGTCATGCTGCCGGTGCTGCACATGACGCGACCGCAGATGTTCGACCTCACGAGTCCCGAGTTCACGCGGCGTTTCGACATGTGGCGCATGGCGCGCAACATCGTCGTCGACCACCCGTGGACCGGGATCGGCCCGGGCGGCATCGACACGGTGTACGATCATTACAAGGTGGGCGTACTCGTGGACGATCCGCGCATGTGGAACCACGTCCACGACGACATCCTCGAGGTGGCCATCAGCCATGGTCTGCCCGCCACGGCCATCTGGATCGCGCTCATCGTGTCGCTCTACGTGCTGCTCGCGCGCCGGCTCGGGAGTTTCCGCCACGCGCAGGGATCGTGGGTGAAGGCCGCGTTCGCGGGGTGCGGCGCGTGTCTGCATCTGTTCTACGTGTGCGGACTGCTGCACGACAACTACCCGATCTTCGTGAAGGCCTGCCTGTATCTCTTCTTCTGGGGCCAGCTCGTGGCCATCGATCGCACGCTGGGATCGGCCGGGCCTCGCCGCGCCGTCTCCGGGGAGCCGGCGTGAGCGCCGCCGGGCCACGCATCCTCGTCATCCTCTTCGGCCGACTCGGCGATACGCTCATGCGCCTGCCTCTCGTGCGTGCGTTGCGCGATCGCTACCCAGACGCCACGATCGAGGCCGTTTGCGACACCGTGGTGGCCGATGCGCTCGCGCCGAATCCGCTCTTCGCCGCGGTGCATCCGCTCCGGCGTCGTGGGACCAGCTATCGCGAACAGGCGCGGTTCTACCTCGCGCTGCGCCGGTGTCGCTTCGACATCGTCGTGGACATGTACTTCGGGGCGCGCACGCCGCTGATGGCCTGGCTCACCGGGGCAGGGAAGCGGCTCGGCATGGCCAACTACTGGTACGGCAAGTTGCTGATGACCGACCTCACGCCCTCGCCGCTGCCGCAGGTGCACATGGTCGATCGCCACCTGCCCCTGCTCGAGCCGCTGGGGATCACGTCCATGCGGCGCGTGTGGGAATTTCCGGTGGCCGCATCTCACGTGGCCACGCTCGAGGCGCAGCTGGCAGCGGCGGGCCTCGCGGATCTGCCGGGACCGTCCGACCTCGTCGTGGCGATCGGGGCCGGCAACGTGACGAAGCGCCTGCACGAGGATGTGCTCGACGAGGTCCTCACGGCCGTCAACGCCGGCGCGCTCGGCGTTCCGCGGCGGGTCTTGCTCGTGGGCGACCTGCAGGAACCCCGGCTGGCGGAGCGGTGGCGAGGGCGTGAGGGGATCGTCGTGCTTCCCACCCTGCCGCTCCCGGAGCTGGGGGCTCTCTTCTCCCGCGTCGGCCTCGTGATGACGCCGGATGCCGGGCCCATGCACATCGCCCTCGCCACGGCGCCGCGATTCCTCACGTACTTCCAGTCGACCCACCCTCACTGGCACGACGCGACGCGGCCGGCCTACCGATTCCTCTATCGCGAGAATTGCCCCGTTCAGCCCTGCGACACGCGCCTCGCCCACACCTGCCATCACGAGTGCCGGCGTTCACTCACGGCCGAGGATGTGCTCCAGGCGATGGCCGGATTGTTTGGCGAGCCGGCATGGGACGGCGTTTGGCCCGCGAACCGGGTCACGCTCGCTGATGTTCGCGCCGCAGCCGCAAGTCAGTAAATATCATTTTTACAATGGCATACCGTGTCCAGCCGGCTGGATGTCGCTGGTTGGTCTACGATATATCGTATACAATCCGCACACACATGCTGCGATTCGCCAGGATGATGGGCCCACGAATGGCTTGACGGGAGTGCATCTCCCCCAACACTGCGGACGTGCTGGAACTCCGGGGGCGTGGCGTGGTAGCATCGCACCGCGGTCGGCGCCTCGCGCGCTTCGCCGCCCGTACCCGGCTCGCTGATGGACGCCAGATCACGACGAACGACCCCCCGGGCGCGAGCCATGCAGGGAAGGCGGCATGAGAGACCGACTGGCCCGGATCATCTTCTATGCGTCGCTCGTCGTGCTGGTCCTCGCAGGGGTGTTCCTGTGGGGTCACGAGTCTTACCGTAGCGGCGTCTGGCCCCACGGCTTCATCGAGAACAGCCGCGACATCGCGTACTCGCTGCATCGCTTCCACCGCATCGTGCCCACCAATCTCCTGCACCAGGCGCCCGCCGACGCGGCGAACGAGCGCTTCGCAGTGCACCGGCCCGCGGACATGCCTGATGGGTGGTTCGTGGTGCTGGGCTGGGACGGTGCCCATGGAGGCTATGCCGCGTGGCTTCTGGACGCCAGTGGTACGACGCGGCACACCTGGCCCATCGACTACAGCACCATCGACCCCGATGGCCCGCTCAACGGCTCCGATACCCCGTACGGCCTGCTCGCGATGCCCGACGGCTCGCTCGTCGTCAACTTCGACCATGGCGACGCCATGGCCCGCCTCGACGCGTGCGGCCGTCCGTTGTGGGTGCGCCGCGGCGTGTTCCACCACTCCCTCGCTCTCGACGATGCGGGCGATATCTGGACCTGGCAGGGCTTCGGTACGCCCTATGGTCACCACCACGCCATCGTGCGGCTCGACCCCGATTCCGGCGAAACCCTGGAGTCGATCGATCTGCTGGCCGACATCCTCGCCACCGGACCCGAGGCCGAGGTCGCACTCGGCGTGCGCGGCGATTACCCGTTCCGCGACTTCGACCAGACGCCGCCCAGGAGCGCCGGCGCCGACCTCTTCCATCCCAACGACGTCGAGGTGCTCACCGCCGCCCTCGCGCCGGCGTTTCCGGAGTTCGCGGCCGGCGACCTGCTCGTCAGCTTGCGCAACATCGATCTGGTCGCCATCGTCGACCGGCGCGATCATCATCTGGCGTGGTGGCGCACCGGTCCCTGGATCCAGCAGCATGACCCGGACTTCCGGGCCGACGGCCGCATCTCCGTGTACGACAACAACACCGGCCGCGGCCGCTCGGAGATCCTGACCGTCGACCCGCGTACCGGCGAGGTCGTCAACGAGTTGCACGACGGCGACGTGCGCTTCTACGCCGGCACGATGGGCAAGCACCAGATCCTGCCCGACGGCAAGGTGCTGATCGTCGCGCCGGACGAGGGTCGCGTGCTGCTCGTGACGCCGCATGGTGACCGCATCCTGGAGATCAACAACCTGGTTGCCGGCCTCGCGCACGTGCACGCCCTCGTCGCGAACGCCATCTGGCTGCCGTCCGATTACTTCGCCGCCGTGCCGGCCTGCGCCGGCCCGTGACAGGGAGCTCCGTCATGCGTCTGCTGATCCCCACCCTGCTGATCCTGCTGGTAGCCCGGCCGGCTCAGGCCTATATCGGCCCCGGGCTGGGACTGGGCACCATCGGCGCCTTCTTCGGCGCCGTGCTGGCAGGCGTGCTGGCGTTCCTCGGATTCCTCTGGTATCCCTTCAAGCGACTGCTGCGCAAGCGCCGGCGCCAGACCGACGGATCCGCCGGCGGTGGCGACGTGGACGATCCGTCGCGCGCCCAACCGTCCTCGGCCGACCCCGAGGATTCCGCGAAACGATGATCATCATCTCCTTGCTGGTCATGTGCGTGGTGTTTGTCGAGCTGTTCGTGGCCCTCGGGCTGCGGCGCCATGTCGACGTGACGCTCGTGGAGTCGCGCCGGTCGCTGGACGTGGTGCGCTCGAAGACCCTGTCCGACGACGAGAAGGAGCAGGCCACGCGCCGCAGCTCGGCCACGCTGATCCGTCAGTCGGGGCTTTTCTTCGGCAAGCTGCTGGTGATCATGGCAGCGCTCGCGCTGATCGTGCTGGCGACGGTGCACCTGGCCGGCGTGGACGCTGAGGTCATGCACCAGCGTCTGCTGTCGCCCCTCGTCTGGCTGGCCATGACGGCCGCGGCCGCCCTCTACGTCGGGATACGCCATGCTGTCACGAAGCGACTATAGCCGCGTCGATCGCGCCCTGCACCGGCTCGCCCTGGCCCGGCCGGGCCTCCAGCGCGGCATGGCCGAGATCGAGGACGACATGTTCCGCAAGGAGCTGGCGCGGGTACCCGTGGGCGGCGAGGTGGTGGTGACAGCGCTACCGCGCGCCGGCACCACGCTGCTGCTGGGCCTGCTCTACGCGACCGGCGAGTTCGCGTCGCTCACATACCGCGCCATGCCCTTCGTGCTGGCGCCTCTGCTGTGGCAGCGGATCTCGCGCCCATTCCAGAGGCAGGCGGTCGCGCGCGAACGCGCCCATGGCGACGGCATGGAGGTATCATTCGACAGTCCGGAGGCCTTCGAGGAGGTGCTCTGGCTGGCGCATCTGCGCGACCGGTACGTGCGCGACGATCACCTGCTGCCGCTCGAACCGGACGACGTCGACGCCGAGTTCGTCGATGCCTACCGTCGCTTCGTCCGCAAGTGCCGGTCGCTGGGAGCGGCGGGTGGCGACCCCGCTCTGGCGCCCCGCTACCTGGCCAAGAACAACGCCGACGTCTCGCGGCTCGCGTTGCTGGGGCGCCTGTGCCCTGACGTGCGCATCGTGGTGCCGTTCCGTCATCCGCTGGCGCACGTGGGCTCACTCCTGCGCCAGCACGAGCTTTTCTGCGCGCGCCACGACGAGGACGACTTCAGCCGCTGCTACATGGAATGGCTCGGCCACTTCGAGTTCGGCCGCGTGCTGCGTCCGTTCGACTACCACGGCTGGCTCGCCGGCGAAACGTTGCCGCCGCCGGAAGGACCGGGGTTCTGGCTCCGCTACTGGACGGCGACCTATCGCCAGGTCCTCGCGCAGGCCGACCCGCGCGTGCTCTGCGTGGACTTCGACGCCTTGCTCGCCGACGGCACACCCGTGCTCACGCGCATCGCGGACCACCTCGCGCTTCGCGATCCTGGCCTGCTGGTCGCCGGCGCGCAGAGCCTACGGTCGCCCACCACGCGGCCGGCGGCTGCAGATGGCTGCGCTTCCGCCGATCTCGACGCGGCCATGGCAGTGCATGCCCAGTTGCAGGCGCGGGCGGCAAGCGGCTGATCGCGTCTACTGGCCCTCCTCGTCCTCTTCCTCGTCGCCGTCCCAGTCGTCTTCCCAGCCGTCGGATAGCATCGCGTTGGAGATCAGGTCGAAGAACACGCTGGCGGAGTTGCAGAGGTTCTGCAGGATCTCGGATTGGGTCTTCCTGATGTCCAGATCTTTGGTGTTCTTCATCTCCTCGATGACGCGCTTCGTCTCGGCCAGGATAGGTTCGAGGACATCCGCGGGATCGTCGATCATCGGGGCGCTCCTTGTTGGGGTCGGCGAATTACGGGTCGTCTGACGGGGCATGGCGCCGCGGCTCATCTTGGGCGGTGGCCGGGGCGTTGGCAAGCCCGGACAATCGTTCGGGGGAGGGGGGAACGCCTGCGAAATCCGAGGTTCTGGTCTCAGCCCACCTTATTCATGCTATCGCGCCGCCGCAGTAGCGATAGCATGAATATGGTGGGCTCAGGCGCGGACCGGCGGGGCCGGCTCCGGCTTCTTCGGGGCGACCCCCAGCGAGTCCACCACACCGATGATGTCCTCGATGCGCAGGGGCTTGCGCAAGGACTTGTCCATGCCAGCCTCGCTGTGGAGCGGACCGAGCTCTTCGGGAGAGTCGGCCGAAAGCGACACGATCGGGACCCGACCCACGTCACCGGGCACGGCGCGAATCCGGGATGCAGCCTCGCGACCGTTGAGAACGGGCATGCGCATGTCCAGGAAGATCACGTCGTAGTCGCCAGCGCTGGCCATACGGACCGCCTCCTCCCCGTCGCATGCCGTGTCGGCGGCGATACCGACCTTGGCCAGAAGCTGAACGGCGACGGCCCGGTTGATGGCGTTATCATCGGCGACCAGGGCGCGCAGGCCGAAGCGGGGAAAGATGCCGATCGGGCGGCGCACGTGAGCGGCGGAGCCGGACGCCGGCGCCAGGGGCAACTCCAGGGTGAACACCGAGCCACGGCCCATCTCTGATCGCACGGAGACGCTTCCGCCCATGAGGCCGGCCAGCTGGCGGCAGATCGCCAGCCCCAGACCCGTCCCCCCGAATCGTCGCGTGGTCGAGTTGTCGGCCTGTTCGAATTGCTCGAAGATCGCCTCGATCCGCTCGGCGGGTATACCCACGCCCGTGTCCTGCACCTCCAGCGTCACGCGGTGGGTGCCCTGGTCGGCATCCTCCACCTTACAGCGCATGGTCACGCCTCCACGTTCGGTGAACTTGATGGCGTTGCCGACCAGGTTGAACGCGATCTGACGGATCCGCGTGGGGTCGCCCTGGAATGAACGCGGGATGCCCGCAGGGTATGCGAGTTCGAGCGAGATGTTCTTCTCTTCGGCCGTCGGCAGCAGCAAGTGATGGACGTCGGACAGCGTATTGTGGAGGTCGAAGTCGATGGTCTCGACCGTGAGCTTGCCTGACACCGACTTCGAGTAGTCGAGGATGTCGTCTATGATGGAGAGTAGCGAATCCGCCGACCTGCGGACGATCTTCAGGTTATCCCGGTCGATGGCGCGAAGCGGGGCCTCGTCCAGCAGCTGGACCATGCCCACGATCCCATTCATGGGCGTACGGATCTCATGGCTCATGTTGGCCAGGAAATCGCTCTTGGCCTTCTCGGCGGCCTTGGCACGTTCGAGTTCGATCTCGAGCCGGCGCCTCAGCCCATGCATCCGGTTCAGGACCGAAAGGTAGAACAGGGGCAGGATCAGCAGGCCGGCTTGCAAGCCTATCCCGATGCCGAGGTACTCGTGCCAGAAGGGGTTGAAGAGCAGCAGGCAACCAAATCCCAGCTGGCCGAGCGCAATGCCGGCGAGCAGGTGGGCACGCCCGTAGCGCAGACCGTTGCCGACGATGATCCACAGGTACACGGGGTAGAAGTAGGGGGCATTCTCGCCTGCGAAGTTCATCGCCAGGGCCGTCGTCGCGATGTCGGTGACGATGATGAGGAAACGCCGCCAGAGATACCGACCGGGAGACCGGACCACGAACAGGTACCAGCCAAGCGACACGACCCCGTACGCGCCCACGACCTGGATCGCCCGGCCGAGGTCGCCGGTCAGGCCAGACCGCGTCGCGAGCAGACGGGCAGCCATGATCACGACGACCACGGCGGCCACACCCAGTCGGGCGCGTGCCTGGGAACACTCCTCGGACTGAGTATGCGTCGCGTAGTCGCCCACGTCCGGAATCCCGGTAGGAGGTATCCAGCGCCTGATCCTGGTGGCCATGGATCGGTTTCGGTCGTTTTCGCGGAATGTTGAGTTCTTGATCCTGCCGGTCCATCCAGGGCATGCGATCGCGCTGGTCGCGAAGGCGCTCCGGGGACCGCGATGGCGGACGCGGGGTGTTGCGGCGGGGAAGTGGGAGAATTCAACCGGAAGCCGCGGCCTACTTCTCCATCAGCTCCAGCACCTTCAACCGCGCCTCCGCCCGCTCACGGGCCTGCTCGGCGCGCTCGCGGTCGATGTCGGCTTCAGGGGAGAGCAGGCGCTCCTTCGCACGCGTGAGCGCCGCCTTGGCGCGGTTGGCATCGATCTCGCCGGCGTCCTCGCAGCTGTCCGTCATGATATTGACGGTGTTGTGCGAGATCTCCACGAAACCGCCGCCGCAGGCCATCAGCGTGATGTTGCCTGCGTCGTCCCGCTTGATCGTGATCACGCCCGGACGCAGACCCGAGACGAGCGGCGCGTGGTCGGCCCACACGCCGAGGTAGCCGAGGCTGCCGGGCAGGATCACGGAGACCGCCTCGCTCTGGAAGGCCGTCTTCTCCGGCGTGACGATGTTCACCGCGAAACGCTTCATCACGTGGTGGCCTTCATCTTCTCGTAATTCTCGAGCACTTCCTCGATGGCTCCGCAGTACAGGAACGCCTGCTCGGGGATCTCGTCGTAGTCGCCCTCGATCAGACCCTTGAAGCTGCGGATCGTATCCTCGAGCTTCACGTAGCGGCCGGCCTTGCCGGTGAACTGCTCGGCAACGAAGAACGGCTGCGAGAGGAAGCGCTGGATCTTGCGTGCGCGCTGGACGATGACCTTGTCCTCGTCACTGAGTTCGTCCATACCGAGGATGGCGATGATGTCCTGCAGGTCCTTGTAGCGCTGCAGATACACCTGCACCTTGCGGGCGATGGCGTAGTGCTCGTCGCCGACGACGCGCGGGTCGAGAATGCGCGACGTGGAATCGAGCGGATCGACGGCGGGGTAGATGCCAAGCTCTGCGATCTGGCGCGAGAGCACGGTCGTGGCGTCGAGGTGCGAGAACGCGGTGGCCGGCGCCGGGTCGGTGAGGTCGTCGGCCGGCACGTAGATGGCCTGCACGGAGGTGATCGAGCCGTTGCGCGTCGAGGTGATGCGCTCCTGCAGCTTGCCCATCTCGGTGGCCAGCGTCGGCTGGTAACCCACGGCGCTCGGCATGCGGCCGAGCAGAGCAGAGACCTCGCTGCCCGCCTGCGTGAAGCGGAAGATGTTATCGATGAACAGCAGCACGTCCTGATTCAACTCATCGCGGAAGTACTCGGCCATGGTCAGGCCCGACAGCGCGATGCGCAGACGCGCACCTGGCGGCTCGTTCATCTGACCGAAGACCAGCGCCGTGTTCTTGAGCACGCCCGATTCGGTCATCTCGAGGTAGAGGTCGTTGCCCTCGCGCGTGCGCTCACCCACGCCGCAGAACACGGAATAGCCGCCGTGCTCGGTGGCGATGGCGTGGATCAGCTCCTGCACGATGACCGTCTTGCCCACGCCGGCGCCGCCGAACAGGCCGATCTTGCCGCCCTTGGCGTAGGGCGCGAGCAGGTCCACGACCTTGATGCCGGTCTCGAAGATCTCGTTGGCTTCGCCCTGCTCCGTCAGCTTCGGGGGCTCGGCGTGGATGGGGTTCGTCTTCTGCGGATCCTCCACCGGACCCTTGCCGTCGATGGGCTTGCCCAGAAGATTGAAGAGGCGACCCAGACACTGCTTGCCCACCGGCACCGCGATCGGCTTGCCGGTGTCGGTGCCTGCCATGCCGCGCACGAGGCCGTCGGTGGAGTCCATCGCGATGGTGCGCACCACGTTGTTGCCAATGTGCTGCGCCACCTCGGTGATCAGATCGATGCCCTTCGCCACGTCCACGATGTGGATGGCGTTGAGGATCGCGGGCAAGTGGTCGGGGTGGAACTCGAGGTCTACCGTGGGCCCGATGACCTGCTTGACCGTGCCTGTGTTCTCGGCCATGTGTCTCTCCTCGCTCCTGTCCTAGAGGGCGTTGGCGCCGCCCACGATATCGAGAAGTTCCGCCGTGATCGCGGCCTGGCGCTCGCGGTTGCGACGCAGCGTCAGGTTGTCGATCAGCTCGGCGGCATTGTCGGTGGCGGCGGTCATGCTCGTCATGCGCGCCGCATGTTCGCTGGTGAAGGCTTCCATGAGCGTCATGAAGACGCGGTTGCGCAGGTAGAGCGGCAGCAGGATGGCCAGCAGCGACTCCTGATCGGGCTCCCAGATGTAGTCGATCTGCTGCGCCGCGTCGTCCTTGCTGTCGGTGATGTCGTCGCCCGCGATGGGGAGCAGGCGGTGATCGCCCGGCCGCTGCACCATGGTGCTGCGGAACTCCGCGTAGATGATGCGCACCTCGTCGAAGGTGCCGTCGAGGAATCGATTCACCAGCTCGTCGCCGACCGCCTGGCCACGCTGCGCCGTGGCTTCACCGTTGAAGTGGTCGTGACGCCGGCGCACGGTGTAACCGCGCTTGCTGAAAAAATCTCCGGCCTTCTTGCCTACTGTGATGAGCTCCGTCTCGACTCCGGCGTCACGTGAGGCATCGACCGCACGTTGCGCGAGCTTCATGATGTTGATGTTGTAGGAACCGCAGAGGCCCTTGTCGGAGGTGACGACGACGTAGAGCCGCCGCTTCACCTCGCGTACGTCGAAGAGGGGATGCGAACCCGAGACGGCGCCCGCGAGCTGCTGCACCAGCATCGTCAGCTTGCGCGCGTAGGGACGCGCCGCCAGCATGCGGCCCTGGGAGCGATTCAGCTTCGCCGCGGCCACCATCTTCATGGCCTTGGTGATCTGCTGCGTGCTCTTGACCGAGCGGATCCGCTTGTTGAGTAGCTTGACTCCGGCTCCGGGCACAGCCCGTCCTCCTCAGGCGCCTAGCTCTTGCGCTGCGCCTTGAACTCCTTGATCGCGGCGTTCAGATGCTCGACCGTGGTGTCTTCCAGCTTGCCGCTCTGAGCGATGGCGTGCAGTACACCCGCATGGTTCGTCTCGAGATAGGGCAGGAAGGCGGCCTCCCAGTCGCTCACCTCGTTGGCTGGCACGTCGTCGAGATGACCCTGCGTGCCGGCGAAGATGATCGCCACCTGCATCTCCATGGGCATGGGCACGTACTGGTTCTGCTTGAGGACCTCGACCATGCGCTCACCGCGGGTGAGCTGGCGTTGCGTCGCCTTGTCGAGGTCGCTGCCGAACTGTGCGAAAGCCTGCAACTCACGGTATTGTGCCAGGTCGAGGCGCAGCGACCCGGCAACCTTCTTCATCGCCTTCGTCTGCGCGTTACCGCCCACGCGCGACACGGAGATACCCACGTTCACGGCCGGGCGCACGCCGCTATAGAAGAGGTCACCCTCGAGGAAGATCTGACCGTCGGTGATCGAGATGACGTTGGTCGGGATGTACGCCGATACGTCGCCCGCCTGGGTCTCGATGATGGGCAGTGCGGTGAGCGAACCGCCGCCCTTCTCGTCCGACAGCTTCACGGCGCGTTCGAGCAGACGGCTGTGCAGGTAGAACACGTCGCCCGGGTATGCCTCGCGGCCCGGCGGGCGGCGCAGCAGCAGCGAGAGCTGGCGGTAGGCATTGGCCTGCTTCGAGAGGTCGTCGTAGATGACGAGCGTGTCCTTGCCCTGGTACATGAAGTGCTCGGCCATCGTGCACCCCGTGTAGGGCGCGATGAAGAGCATGGGGGCGGGCTCGCTGGCGCCGGCGGCGATGATGGTGGTGTACTCCATCGCGCCGTGCCGCTTGAGCGTGTGGTACACGCCCGCGACGGTCGACTGCTTCTGGCCCACGGCCACGTAGAAGCAGTATACGCCCTTGCCCTTCTGGTTGATGATCGTGTCGATGGCGATGGCGGTCTTGCCGGTCTGGCGGTCGCCGATGATCAGCTCGCGCTGGCCACGACCGATGGGCGTCAACGAGTCGATGGCCTTGATGCCGGTCATCAGCGGCACCTTCACCGGTTGACGCTCGATCACGCCGGGGGCCTTCACCTCGATATTGCGGGTATCATCGGTCGGCACCGGCCCCTCGCCATCGATGGGCTGCCCCAGGGCGTTGAGCACGCGTCCCACGACCGCGTCGCCCACGGGCACCGAGGCGATATCGCCGGTACGGGTGACCTGGTCGCCCTCCTTGATGTGCGTGTCCTCGCCGAAGATGGCGACACCCACGGAGTCCTCTTCCAGGTTCAACACCAGGCCGAAGATGCCACCCGGGAACTTCACCAGCTCACCAGCCATGACGTCCTGCAGCCCGTGAATCCGCGCGATGCCATCGCCCACCTGCAAGATGGTGCCGACGCTCTCGACCGCGAGTTCGCGGTCGTATTGCTCCAGCTCCTTGGCGAGGATGGAGCTGATCTCCTCCGGCTTCAACTTCACCGTCGTCACTCCTTGCTAGCGCAGGGGCGTCTGCTCGAGCTGCTGGCGCAGCCGGCTGAGGCCGGTCCGCACGGTGCCATCGAGGATCTCATCGCCCATGGTCACACACGCCCCGCCGATCACGGCGGGATCGATCTTCTTCTCGAGGATGATGGACTTGCCGGTCAACGCCTGCAGGCGCTCACGGAGCAGCTCGTCGAGATCGCTCGCCAGCGGCACCGCCGTGACGACGATGGCGCGCTGCACGCCCCGCGCCGTCTCGACCATGCGGGCGAACTCGCTCTCGATCTCCTGCAGATCCGTGATGCGGTCCTTGTCGAGCAGCAGGTCGAGGAAATGCACGAGCAACGGCTCCACCCGGTCGGCGAGCACGCTGCGCAGCAGTTCTTTCTTCGCGGTCCGGGCGATCTGCGGCGCCCGCAGGAAGACCTGCAGGTCGCGCGTCTGCGCCACCGACAACGCCACCGCGTGAAACGACTCCGCCAGCGGCGCGACCAGGTCCTGCTGCCGCGCGGCGACGAGCAGGGCCTCGGCATAGCGACTGGCGACGCGACGATCACGCACGGCGTTGCTCCTGGATCTGGTCGATGTAGCTCTGGATCAGCTGGCGGTGCTTGGCCTCGTCGAGACGTTCACCGATGAGTTTCTCGGCCGCGCCGATCGCGAGCTGGACCACGGTGTCGCGTAGCTCGACCTGGGCCTTCTGGGCCTCGATCTCGAGGTCCTGCCGGCCCTTGGCCTTCGCCGTCTCGGCTTGCTGCCGCGCGTCGGCCACGATGCCGCTCGCGAGACCCTCGCCCTTCTTGACCGCCTCCTGCACACGCTCGCGCTCGATCGCCTTGATCTCGCCGAGCTTGTTGGCGAAATCGGCCTTCAGGCTCTCGGCCGTCTGCAGCTCCTGCTCGGCCGCGGCGTAGTCGGACTTGATCTTGTCCCGCCGCTGATCGAGCTGATCGAGAATCGGCCCCCACGCGAACTTGCGCAGGAACCAGACCAGGATCAGGAAGCCCAGGACCGTGGTCGCCAGCTGCGTGATGTTCGGGACCATGTTCATGGGTCGGTTCCCCTCATGGGTTCCACGACGGCTGGTTCAAGCCAGCCGCCGCGCCACTAGCCCTTCAGCACGAAGACGGCAACCAGGGCGTAAATGGTCAGAGCCTCGATGAAGGCGCTACCGATGATCATGGCGGTCTGGATCTTTCCGATCGCCTCGGGCTGACGCCCCATGGCGGTCATGGCGCCCTCGATGGCCTTGCCGAGCCCGATGCCCGAACCCAGGGCAGCGATACCGAGGCCGATGGCCAGAATGCCGTTGCTCTCCATGTCTCCTCCTTCAAGCTTACTCGCGAAATGGCGGCTGCCGCGGCTGCCGCCGATCCACCGGACCGGGTCCGGACTAGTGCCCGTGGGCCTCCTCACCGTGCCCGTGAGGGAGCATCAGGGCGATGTAGATCGTCGACAGCAGGGTGAAGACCAGCGCCTGGACGGTGCTGGCCAGCATGCCCAGCAAGTAGAAGGGAAACTGCAGCGGGATACCCGGGATGCCGGGAATCTTGGTCAAGCTGAAGACGATGCTCGACCCCAGCAGCACCATCACCGCGATCAACGTGTCTTCGCCGAAGATATTGCCGAACAGTCGCAGGCTCAGGCTGAGCGGCTTGATCAGCTCGCCGAGCACCTCGAGGGGGAAGATCATCACCGCGAAGACCCACTCGATGACGGTCTTCGGCTGCCCCGCGAAGTGGTAGAGGTAGCCGCCGATCCCGTTCTCCCTGATCCCGACGTACTGCACGTAGAGGAAGGTGCACAACCCGAGCCCGATCGTGGTGTTCGTGAAGCTCGAGGTGGACGCGTGGCCCAGCGGCACCATGCCCATCAGATTGTTGCAAAGGATGAAGATGAACAACGTGCCGAGATACGGCGTGAAGCGGCGCGCTGCGTTGCCGAGCACCTGTTCGAAGAGATCGTACAGGCCGCCAACGATGATCTCGGCAAAGATCTGATTCCGCGTCGGATTGCGCTCGTCGAGCCGCCGGCTGACACCGAAGAAGTAGCTGCCGATCAGCAGCGCGACCAGCAACGAGAAGATCGGGTCGATGAAGTCGTTCAGGAAGCTCGCCGGCTTCTCGGGTAGCACGTTGTTCAGCAACGCGACGACCGTCAGCAGGTGCGGCGCACCGCCGTGGCCCTCGCCGTGCTCCTCACCCTGCGCAGTTTCCGCGTGATCTCCGGCGTGACCCGCCACCGTCTCGGTGGTCGCGGCCTCGTCGTGGCCATGGCTGTCCATTTGCGCGGGCGCGGCCAACGAAACGGCCGCACTCCACAGCAGGATCGTCGCGGCGGTGGCCGCCAGCAGCAGGGGGCTTGACTTACTCATCGTCTCCTCGCGTGGACTCCCGCGCGGGGGGTGAGGGCTGGCAGACCGCCATGACGGCGATGGCTACGAGTGGCAACGTCAACCCTACGAGTATGCTCGGTGCGGAAAACAACCGGATCGTCAACACCCAGACGCCGACTACGTAAACACCCAGCTTCGCCGCAATCCAGAGAAAAATGCGCCGACGGCTGCGCGGCGCGCTGGGAGGCTGCACGGCCGCCTTCAGCAGCCCCTCCAGAGCGCGCAGTCCCGCCACGCCCCAGAGCCCCGCGGCCGCCACGCCGACGCCGAATCGCCAGCCAAGATACGGCATGAATCCGAGTCCGAGGACGACGGCAGCCAGCACGCTGACGAGGCGGGCTCGCAGCAGGATCCGGTCGTTCAAGGGGCCTGGCTCCCCCGTCGGATGATCTTCACGATCTGGCGGATCGCTGCGGCGAGGCCGAACGCCACCCCGCCGAGCACGAACCAGGGCTCGTAGCCCCAGCGATGCTGCGCATGCGTACCGAGCCAGTAGCCCACGGCGGGGCCAGCCAGCAGCAGTCCGGGAATGGTGGTGTACATGCCGACCTCGCGCAACCCGGAGGAGGACTTGTCGTCGGCGCGGCGTTTCGGCACGGGAGACCTCCGTCGCGGGAAAGGCGGCCGCAGCCACCGGGGAGGGTGGCCGCGGCCGCAGCTGGGAGCCGCCGGGGTCAAAGGCGGAAAGTCCCTACTTCTTCACCACCTCGGGCTGCTTGGCACCGAGACCCTGGTGCGGGGACTGGGCGGGCGGGGACTGGGCGGGCGTCGACTGGCTGGACGATGCCGGCTGGTCGGTGTGCGCCTTGTTCGACCCCATCGAGCACGTCCCCTCGAAGAACACGCCCTCGTCGATCACCAGACGCTTGGTCTTGATGTCGCCCTCGAGGTGGGAGCCGCTCTGCAGCTCGATCTTGTTCTCGGCATTGATGTCGCCGAAGAACTGCCCGCCGATGATCGCGTTCTTGACCTTCACCGAGGCATTGACGACGCCCGTCTTGCCGACAACGAGGCTTTCGGGGGTCCCGATGGTCCCCTTGAACTCGCCCTCGATGCGCAGCGTGCCCTTGATGTCGATCGTGCCCTCGAACTTGCATCCCTGCGCGATGATCGAGGTCTGGCCGGCCTGGACAGCCTGGCTCTCGGGTTCCTTGCCGAACATGTGGTCTCCTCCTCGGTGCCGATGGAAAGGAAGGGCCGGACCCTCCCCTGTCGGTTCCTTTGCCGCGGGTGAGGTCGAGCCTTATGCCCGACCCTCGCATACTACGTCTGTGGTGGCTCTCCCCGCAAGAGCTGGCGCGGGTCGATGGCCTCTCCGTCATGCCACACCTCGAAATGCAAATGTGGTGCCGCAGCCTGACCCGTCTTGCCGGTATATGCGACGACCTGTCCCCGACGCACCGAAGCGCCTGGTTCGACAACGATTCGGTTACAATGACCGTACACGGTCAAATAGCCGAGGCCGTGCTGGACCTCGAGGAAACTGCCCAGAAATGGATCGGTCCCGGTGCGCGCGACCCAGCCGTCCCCGGCCGCCATGATCGGCGTGTTTTCCGGCCCCGCGATGTCGATACCCGGGTGGGGTTCCTTGCCCTGCGCGAGAGCGCCCTCGGTGAACTCCTGCGTCACGTAGCCCGAGGTCGGCCACAGGCTCGGCGGCGGCATCACGATACCGGCCGCCAGGTCCTGCAAGGTTGCTGGCCGGTCCGTCCCGCTGGCCGGCCAGACCCCGGCCAGGGAGTCGAGGTTGCTCGCGCTGGGCTGAACTCCGAGCATCGTCAGCAGGCGTTCCTGGAGGAGGCGGTTGCGTTCCAGCTCGAGCTTCAGTTCGTCGACCTGGGCCGCGTCGGCCTCAGCCTGCTCCACGCGTTCCCTCAGCCATCCCACGTGCTGCACGCGGCGCACCAGTCCGGCGTAGCTCACGAGCACCGTCAGCAGCACCAGGACCAGCAACGAGCCGATGGCCGCGAGGGACACGACCATGCGCCCACTGATGACGAACTCGCGGTGCGGACTCCGTTCGTCGGTGATGAGGAAGATGCGGGTCTGCCGCGGGATGTGCACGACGCTCCTATCGCTTCGTGGCCGGCACCGCCGGAACCGGTGTACCGGAGTTCGGGGTTCCGTAGGTCGGCGAACCCTCGCCCAGTCCGTAACCGGGTATGGGGAAGGCGATGAGAAACCGGGTGCCGCGACCGCGCTCGCTCTCGAGTTCGATGCGGCCGCCGTGTTCGTGCACGATCCGCGCGACGATGCTCAGCCCCAGTCCCGTGCCGCGGCCGTATTCCTTCGTGGTGAAGAAGGGGAGGAATACGCGATCGCGGTCGCCGGCGGCGATGCCCTCGCCCGTGTCCGCCACCTCGACGAGCACTTCGCCTGGCCCGCCAGGCCCCAGGCGCAGATCCACACGACCACCGCCCGGCATCGCATCGAGCGCGTTGCCCAGGAGGTTGAAGATCACCTGATCCAGTTCGTTCCGGTTGCCGTAGACGAGTGGCTGTCCCAGCTCCTCGATGCCGACCTCGACGCCTGCGAGCTTGAGATTCTTCTCCATGAGATAGACGGTTTCGCGCACCACCTCGCCGAGAGGCAGCACACCCCGCTCGGTATGCTGCGGCCGCGCGAAATTGAGCAGGCCCTTGATGATCGTGCGGCATTGCTCGGTCTGGCGGATGATGCGCTGCACGTCTTCCTGTTCGTCGTCGGAGAGGGAAGCATCGGCGAGCATCTGCGCCGACAGGAGGATCGAGCCCAGCGGCGTGTTGAGCTGGTGCGCGATGCCGGCAGCGAGTTGACCGATCCCCGCGAGCTTCTCCGCCTCGCTCATCCGCGTCTCGAACTGGCGCTCGCTGGTGACGTCGCGCGCGATCACCACGAACGCGCGCTCGCCGCCGTCGCCACCGGCGGCGATGGGCGACACCGTCATGTTGAGCTGACCACCGGCATGCTCCGCGCGGGGGAACGGGAAATCGAACGTGAGGCTTCGCCCGTGCGTCTCGGCGTCCGTCATGACGCGATCGATCTCCAGTCCGTAGCACAGATGGATGTCGCGGAAGGGATTGCCGAGCACGTTGCGGCGCGCGACGCCGAAGAGCGCTTCCGCGGCCTTGTTCCACTCGAGCACCAGCCCCGCGCGGTCGAGCAGGAAGATGGCCTCGCCGGCTTGGTTGATGATCGTGCGGTACTTCTGCTCGGAGCGCTTGAGACGCAACTGGTCGCGTTCGCGCTGACGAAGCTGGAACCAGGAGATCCCGCTGACCATCAGGATCAAGAGGAGCATCAGCACCGAGAGGACGACCGCCGGCAAACCGCGACCCTCGAGCCACGAGCCGTGGTGGCTGAGCGTGGCCACGACCTCCAGCAGGTTGATCAGGAAGAGGCCCGCGGCCAGGCTCATCAGCACGGCGAGCAGAACGCGGATCCGCGTGGGGCGGCCGCTTTTTAATTTATTTATTTTCAACAAGTTAAAAAACTACCCCAGATCCGTCTCGACGCCCATGAGACCCAGGAGGCGCTCCAGATCGTCGTCCGAGTAGAAATTCACCACCACTGTACCCTTGCCGGCGGCCGACCGGTCTATGGACACGGGAGCACCCAGGCGCGATTCGGTCCGCTCGCGGAGTGCGCGCAGCGCCGGGCTCTCGGGCGTCGTCGCCGGGCCGCGTCGCGCTCGACGCCTGCGTGCAGTGCCTGCCGCGGCCGACATCTGGGCCCGGCGTTCGCACTCGCGCACGGAAAGACCGCGGCTCACGCAGAGCCGCGCCAGGCGAGTACGGGCCGGTCCCGGCGGCATGCCGAGCAGAACCTTGGCATGGCCTCGCGTCAGGGACCCGTCCTGCACGAGCGCCTGGATATTTTCATCTAAAGACAACAGCCGCAACAAGTTAGCGACTGTGCTGCGGTTCTTGCCGAGCATCGACGCCAGTTCTTCCTGCGTCGCGCCGTAGGCGTCGAGGAGATGCTGGTAGGCCGCCGCTTCCTCGATCGGCCCGAGGTCCTGGCGCTGGATGTTCTCCAACAGCGCGATCTTGAGCGCCTCGTTCTGCTCGTACGAGCGCGTGAGAGCCGTGATCGTCGCCAGTCCCGCCATCCGCGCCGCACGCACGCGACGTTCGCCAGCCACCACGACGTAGCGCCGTGACGTGTTCGCGAAGCCGTCGCCATCGCGGGGGAACGCTCGCACCTCAGACTGCGTAAGTTCCCTTACGATAATAGGTTGCAAAACGCCGACCTGTTTTATGGATTCGGCCAGCTCCCTGAGCTGGTCAGCATCGAAGGTTTTTCGCGGCTGATCGGGATTGAACACGATCCGGTCCAGAGGGAGCTCGCGAACCTCGAGCGCACCGTTGCCGAGCCCGGGATCCGCCGCCTGGATGAGAGCAGACAAACCTTTGCCTAGCACACTCTTCCTCGTTGTCATCTCACGCCTCCGGGGTGGACGCGACCCCGGAATTGGCCGCGATGACTTCCTGGGCCAGGCCCAGATAGCTCTGGGCGCCAAGACACTCGACATCATAGAGGAGGATGGGCTTGCCGAACGACGGCGCCTCGCTCAGGCGGACATTCCGGGGAATCATGGTCTTGTAGACCATCTGGCCGAAATAGTCCGTCGCCTCCTCCGCAACCTGGTTCGACAGGCGCAGGCGACGGTCGAACATCGTCATCAAGACGCCCTCTAGTTGCAAGTCGGTATTGAGGTTACGCTGAACGAGCTGTACAGTGCTGAGAAGCTGGCTCAGACCCTCGAGGGCGTAGTATTCGCACTGGATGGGGATCAGCACGGAATCCGCCGCCACCAGCGCATTCAGGGTCAGAAGGCCCAGGCTGGGAGGTGTATCGATGATGATGAAGTCGAACCGGTCGCGGACCGGCGCCAGCGCATCGTGAAGTTTCCGCTCCCGCTGGGGCTCGCCGACCAGTTCGACCTCGGCGCCGGCGAGTCGGCGATCCGACGCCACGAGTTGCAGGAACGGAAGTTCGGTCCCCTGGACCACTTCCGGCGCGCGAGCATTGCCAAGGATAGCCTCGTAAATCGTGCTCTCACCCGCTTTTCCGCCCATCCCACTCGTCGCGTTGCCCTGGGGATCGAAATCCACGAGAAGCACGCGCTTCTCGGCCACGGCCAGGCTCGCGCTCAGGTTCACGGCGGTCGTCGTCTTGCCGACCCCGCCTTTCTGGTTGGAAATGGTGATGATCTTGCCCATGAACGGTTCGCCTTTGGACTACGGGTTGGTGCGGCCCCCATGTCGGGTACGGTACGGCGCTCGGCGGGAATGGTATCCACCGATCCGGTCGGTGTCCAGCGGACAGCCTGGGGAGGGGGGCGGAAGCCCACCGGTGTTCCACGTGGAACAAGGAAGGCGGAGGGGTCTCGCGCCATCCAGGACATCCCACAGAGATGCGTTGTTCCACGTGGAACAAACCCGCCGGGAACCCCGCGCGAAGTGTGCTCAGGGTGTGCGATGGACCGTCACGAGGACGCGGGCGCCAACCCCTTCGACAATCCGCGGAACCTCGGATGTCCAGCAACCATGCGGCGTTGTGATCTGCAGATCCCGGGCCAAATCGCCATCGCATGCGGCGTCAGGACCGAGAAATCGCGCAACGATCACGCTTTGCGCCCCCCGCGCTCCGCCCGACGCCAGATCGCGAATGCCTTCGAGGACCACGGGTTCCGTCAACCGCAAGGCTTTCAGCGAGATGAGGATGGAACTACCCGTGGACGCCAGCTCGCGAGCGAGGTCCGCGCCCCAGCGCCGCGGCTGCACCGTCGCGTCCGCCAGCGACATCTTTCGTGCCGTCCGCTCGAGGAACCAGGCTCTTCGTTGCCTCGGCTCGACGAGCCAGGTGGGACCTCTCGCACCCGCATCGGCGAGATGCCCAGCCCAGAGCAAACCCGGGAGCCCGTTTCCGCTCCCCAGATCCGCGTAGCACCAGCGACCCAGGTCCTCCCCGGTGAGGCAGGATGAGACGAGCCGCCAGCCCGATTCACATTGCGTGATGAGGCGATCGAGTTGCCGCCGAGTGTCCTGCCTCGAAACGAGGTTGACGCGCTTGTTCCAGCGCAGGATCTCGTCGCGCAGGATGTCCCGGCGCTGGTCAGCGCCGCCGACGGTCACGCCGTTCCCCCGCCTGCCTCGCGGTGGCGCCCGAGGTGAACCGAGAGGACGGCGAGATCTCCGGCCCGGACTCCATCAATACGGCCAGCCTGGCCGAGATTGGCTGGACGCATACGTGCGAGCTTCTCGCGCGCCTCATGGCTCAGCGCGCGGACGGCGAGGTAATCAAAATCGTCCGGGATCTCGAGCCGGTCGAGATGCGATATCTTGCTCAAGTTCTTGTCTTGCTTAGAGATATATCCATGATACACAATCCTGGTCTGGGCTTCCGCCAGGATGCCGCGATCGAGGTACGGGGTGCGACGATCCATTATTGTTTTTGACATAACATGTTCAATGCCGTCCCAACACTCCCGCCCGCGATCCGCAACGCCGAGCACGATTTCCAGCGTGGCCCCCGGTCGCCGCAGGAGATCGGCCACCGTCGAAGGGGAACCCGAGAGCGGATCTCGCGTCCGCCACGTCGCCAGCAGATCGCAAATCTTCGTGACCGCCGTGTTGCGCGCCCGCAACAACGCCAGGTCGCGCGCCGGAAGCAACCCGATCAGCGCGGCCGTGTCGGCAAGTCGGCTCTCCGTATTATCACAGCGCAGCCGCAGACGATGCTCCGCACGAGACGTGAACATCCGGTAAGGTTCGACGATATCCTTCGTGACGAGATCGTCCGCGAGTACGCCAAGATACGCCGTGTCGCGCGCCGGAAGCCAGGCATCGACCTCCGCGAGCGACCTTACCGCATTGACACCCGCAATCAGACCCTGCGCCGCCGCCTCTTCATAACCCGACGTGCCGAGGATCTGCCCGGCGAGGTATAACCCGGCCACAGGTTTCGTTTCGAACGTACGCACGATTTGCCACGAAGGAATGCTATCATACTCGACCGCGTAACCATACCGCACGATGCGCGCGCGCTCGAGCCCGGCGATGGAGTGGATCACGTTCTCCTGCACATCGGCCGGCAGGCTCGTCGAGACGCCATTGACATAGATCTCGTCGCTGGTCAAACCCTCGGGCTCCAGGAACACGAGGTGTCGATCCTTCTCGGCGAAACGTACGACCTTGTCCTCGATCGACGGACAGTACCGCGGCCCCTGCCCTTCGATATTACCCTGGTAAAGGGGCGAGCGATGGAGATTCGCGCGGATCATTGCGTGCGTCTGTGGTGTCGTGTATGCGATCCAGCATACGAGGCGAGACTCCGGCAAAGCACGCGTGCGGAACGAGAAGGGCAGGGGATCCTCGTCGCCGGCCTGTACCTCGAGTCGCGCATAGTCGATGCTGTCGGCCGCAAGCCGTGGCGGCGTTCCCGTCTTGAGTCGCCGCAGCGTAAACCCGAGCCGGGAGAATTCCGTGCTCAATCCCTCGCTGCTCGCGGCACCTTCGCGCCCGCCGCGTCTCTGCACGTCGCCCACATGCATGAGTCCGCGCAGGAACGTCCCGGTGCACAGGACCACGCGCGCACCACGCACCTCCGTACCACTGGCCAGCACCACGCCGGCGATCGTCGGCCGGGCGCCGACGACGGTCGTTACCAGTCCACGCACATCGCTCTCGATCACCGTGAGCCCCGACTGCGCCTCGATCGTCGCCGCCATCATCGCCTGATAGCGATGCTTGTCGGCCTGCGCGCGCGGAGCCTGCACCGCCGGCCCCTTCTTGCGGTTGAGCACGCGGAACTGCACACCGGTCGCGTCGATCGCCCTCGCCATCTCCCCACCACACACGTCGATCTCACGAACGAGATGACCCTTGCCGAGACCGCCGATCGCTGGGTTGCACGGCATACGCCCGATCTCGCTCCTTGCGTGCGTGACCAGCGCCGTGCGGCAACCCAGACGCGCCGCGGCGAGCGCCGCCTCGATGCCGGCATGGCCACCGCCGACAACGACCACATCATATTTCGCTGTGGTCGCCATCGGGCCCATCACCGTCCTATTCCTTACTTGCCCACGCAGAAGCGAGCGAACACGTCGCCGAGAAGGCGTTCACTGAACACGCGGCCGCTGATCTCGTCGAGTTCGAGCAACGCCCCGCGCAACGCCGTCGCGACGAGTTCCGCCGCCACGACGCCTCGTGCAACATCAGCGAGCAGCGCCTCGAGCTGTTCCACACAGCCACGCAGTCGGTCCTCGTGGCGAGCGTTGAGCAGCAAACCGCGCGCCGCGGTCTCTCGCGCATCCGACGCTACCGCCGTCGTCGCAAGGCGCGACCAGAGCGCGTCGAGCCCCTGCCCGGTCAGGCTCGAGACCGCGACGTGATCCTCGGGCGCCCATGTCGGTAGCGGGGCGAGATCCGCCTTGCTCACCACCGAGACCGCGACCACGCCGGCCGGCACCGCCACCTCGTCGCGGCCATCACCATCGGCCGGGCGCACATGGAACACGATGTCGGCCTGCGCGACGGCCGCCTGCGTGCGCACCATACCCAGGTGCTCGAGGCGCGCAGGCTGCGCGTGCAGGCCGGCCGTGTCGTGCAGGACATAGAGCAGGCCGTCGCGCACCACGCGCGCCGCGACAACGTCGCGCGTCGTGCCTGGCTCGGCGTCCACGATGACGCGATCCTCGCCGACGAGCGCGTTGAAGAGGCTGCTCTTGCCGGCGTTCACGGCACCTGCGAGCACCACGTGCACACCTTCGCGCAACCGATGACTCGCGGGGCCCAGCCTCAGCAGTGATCGCATCCGCGAGAGTACCCCGGAGACGTCGGCAGCGATCCGGTTCCCGTCCGGACCAGGATCGTCGTCGTCGCCGAATTCCAGGGCGCCCTCCAGCTCCGCGAGCAACACGCGCAGAGGTTCCATGAGCGAGACGAGTTCACGGTCGAGACCACCGCGAAGCTGGGCGAGCGCCGCCCGCGCACCGGCGACATGATCGGCATCGACGAGATCCGCAACAGCCTCGGCCTCGGCGAGGGAAAGCCGGCCATGGAGGAACGCTCGGCGTGTGAACTCGCCGGGACCCGCCGCCCGCGCGCCGGCCGCGCGGCAGGCGTCGCATACGAGCTGGGCGAGAAGGGCACCGCCGTGACACGAGAACTCGACCGTGTCTTCGCCGGTGTAGCTATGAGGCGCCAGCAGGGGCAGGACCAGCACCTGATCGAGCTCCTGACCAGCCACGATTCCTGAGGGCGCGGGCGCTCCCGTCGGCCACACGACCATTGCCAAACGAGCGCGGTGACTCGTCACCGGGTCCGCGAGCACGTCCGGCGACACGACTCGGCGCGCCACGGCGAGCGCATCATGACCACTGACGCGTACCACGGCGAGTCCCGCCACGCCGCTCGCGGTGGCGATGGCCACGATCGTCTCGCCTCTCATCGCCGGATCCACAGGTCCTCCTGTAGAGCGGGGGGCGGCCATGATCGCGCCGCCCCCCCTACCTCCGCTGCCGTCGCGATCAGCTCTGGTCGTCCGCATCCATGCCGGCACGATCTTCGTGATCGGAATCGCCACCGTGGGTCTCGTCGGCATTGTCATGCGCAACCGCACCTTCGACCTGGAAGTCGTAGGACTGCGGCGCCACGACGACATGCTTGCTCGCGCCATCGGCCACGGTGTAGGTGGTGAGCGAAGCCACTTCCTGTACCTGCAGGTGGACGATGCGCCGTTCGCGCGAACCCATCGGCTCGAGGTGCACCGGCTCGCCGGAATCCTTCACCTCGCGGATGATGCCTCGCGTCATCTGCACGAGCTGTTCGTCGCACCGACGGCGGTAATTGTTGATGTCCAGGTTCATCTTCACACGATCACCGACGGCATGCGACGCGATGCGTTCCACGAGGATCTCGATCGCGTCGACCGACATGCCGTGCCGCCCGATCAGGACACCGGCGCTGCGGTCGTCGGTGATGAGCTTGACCTGGGCGTATTCGTCCTCGCGCACCTCGCAACGGCAGGGAAAGCCGGCGAAACGCATGAGGTCGGTGGTCACCTGCTGGAGGAATGCCGGAACCTCGGCCGCGGCGGAACTGTCGTAGGGCTTCACGCGATCGATCGCCGCGATCTCGCCGGCGACGACCGCCGCAGCGCCGCGTGCCGCCTCCGCTGGCGGCGAAGTGTCTTGCGGGGTCGAATCAGCCGGGGTCGAATCGGCCGGAATCGGCAAGGACGGCGACGGTGACGGTCCCGTGGTCGGCGACTCCGAGAGGAATTCGGGCATCGTCGCACCCGTCGCACGCGCCGTGCGCAGCGTATCCACGACCGGCTCCACGAGATTCTCTGCCGTCTCGACCTCGGCGAGGCGATTCACCGGCGACTCGTTCTCGCGCGCATCGCGACGTTCGTCGTCGCGACGGCCCTCGTCCGGTCGAGCATCGTCCCGGCGACGCGGGCGGCGGCGACGGCGGCGCGAACTCCGCGAGCGCTCCTCGCCCTGATCCGCATTGGTCCCGCTGTCGACGCGAGCCGCGGCAGGCGCGGTCGCCGCTGCTGGCTTGTCGCGATCCCGGTCGCCGCGACCGCGACCACGCTCGCCTCGTTCATTACTGTCGGCCGACGACGCCTGGCGTCCGTCGTCGCGACGGGGCCGTCCGCGGCCGCCTCGCGACGACCGCGTGTCGTCGTGCCGACTGTCGTCCCGTCTCGCCTCTTGCGAACGCCCGCGGCCACCCGTGTTCTCACGGCGAGATTCGTCACGCCGACCACGAGCGGCCCGATCGCCGCGGCCACCCTTCTTCTCTACCCGGACCACGGCGGGCTTGCCGCCGATCAGTCCGAGGAATCCGCTCTTCGGTTGCTGCAGGACGGTCACGTCGACCTCGTCCCGCCGCAGGCCGAGGCGGAGCAGGGCCTCGGAGATGGCCTCCTCGACGGTCCTGCCTCGGCTCTCGATGGTATTGCTCATGCTGGTACCGCACCTCCCGTGCGTGTTGCCGCCGAATGGATTCTCCAGGTCTGGTAGATGGTCATGAGGTTGTTCACCAGCCAGTACAGCACCAGACCCGACGGCATCTGATAGAACATGAAGAGAAAGATGACCGGCAGGAAGTTGTTCATCATGGCCATCTGGCCGCCTGTCGTGCCGGTCGGGGTCAGCTTGCTCTGGACCCACATCGTGGCGGACATCAGGATCGGCAGCAGGTTGAAGGGGTGGCCGCCGAGGAACGGCAGCGCGCCAGGAAATACGAACAACGTGTCGGGCTGGGAGAGGTCGTTGATCCAGCCGATGAACGGTGTTCCGCGCAGCGCGATCATGTGCGCGAGCGCCTGGTAGAGCGCGATGAAGACGGGTGACTGGACCAGCATGGGCAAGCAACCCGCCATCGGGTTGATCTTCTCCTTCTGATACAGCTTCATCATCTCCTGGCTCTGCTTCTCCCGGTTGTCCTTGTACTTCTGCTGGAGCTCCTTGATCTTCGGCTGCAGCAGCTGCATCTTCTTCATCGACTCGGTGCTGGTACGCGTCAGCGGATAGAACATCAGCTTCGTCGCCACCGAGAAGATGATGATGATGACTCCATAGTTCGGGATCACCTTGTGCATCCCGTCCATGATCCAGAGCACGGCCTCGGTCAACGGCCGGAACAACGCCCAGCCCAGATCCATTGTCTTCTCGAGGCCCACGCCGAAGGATTTGAGGCGCTCGGCCTCCTGGGGGCCGATGTACAGAGTGAGTCGGCTGCCAGCGATGACGTCGCTGCCTGCCGGCTGCGACCGCAGGGGCGCCTCGATGGTCCAGGTCTGTTGATTGCGCTGAACATCGCCACCCAGGACGATGGTGCCTTCGATGACCTGGTCCGGTGCCTGCGGCAGGATCCCCGCCACGGTGAAGTACTTGTTCTGCACCGTCGCGAACGCCACCGTCCCGGTGTACTCGCCCGAGACCTTCTCGACGCCCTTGTGGAGCTGCGTACGGTTCTTGCGGTGCAGGTCGTCGCCCACCTTGGCGAAGGCCTTGAACGCGACCTTGCCGATACGGTCGTTATGCTCGGTGGTGGCGATCCCCTCGGGCCACGCGAAGCGGGCACGAGCGGGTGCTCCCACGAGCCGTAGCGACGCGGCCGCGTCCGTTGTGGCCGCCACCACGTCGATGTCCTCGGTGATCGCGTAAGAATTCGCGTTGAACGTGTAAATCTTGCGGACCTCGAGGCCGCCCGCAGTAGCCACGGAGAAGGTGACGCTCCGTGCACCCGATTGCACAACTACGCTCGTCGGACCCTGGATCCGGAAGTTCCGCTTGCCGAGATCCAGGGACCCCGCGGCGAACGTCACCGCGTCGTCACCATACCTGGCAGCCTCCTCGCCCTGCGGGATCATCTCGACAGGATTACCCTCGTGGTCCTCGTGCTCGAAGCCTTGCCAGCTCGTGATCCGCGCCCCCACCGAGCTGATGCGAGCCACGTACAGTGGCGTCGTCACCTCGACCTCGGACGTCGTGCCGGGCTCGCCCACCACGCGCAAGACCGCGTCCGCAGTGGAAGGAGTGTCCGTGCTGGCGGCCTGAGCGGGCGCTTCGGGCGCGGTCGGCACGGATGTGGTGGTCGACACCGCCAGGGAATCGGTTGGCGATTCTGGTTCGGAATTCACCTTCTCCACGGTCGCCGACATCGTTTCCGAATCGGCCGGCGCCGAGCGGAAGTAATGTTTCATCACCCAGTCGGAGCCTATGATGATCAGGAAGATGAGCGCGAATGCGAGAACCGTACGCCTATCCATCAGCGATGTCTCCGTGGGCTTCGGGAACGGGATCCAGCCCGCCCGCGTGCCACGGATGGCAACGAGCGACCCGGCAGAGAGCGAGTCGGAGGCCGCGAAGCAATCCGTGCTTGCGTAGAGCCTCGGCTGCATAGGCGGAACAGGTGGGGTAGTAACGACACGTGGCTGGTGTCCAGGGGGAGATCAGCCGCCGGTAGGCGAGGATCAGAAAGTAAGGCAACCGCCACATCTCACGTCTGACCGACCTCGCCCCTGGATGAAGGAAAACGGGCGGAGCCCTGGTCGGTCCCTTCGTTGGCATCCGGGCGCCGTCATCGGCGGCGACGCGATGCTCGTGTCAGATCTGCGTGCCGCCACCGGCCTGGGGGCTCTGGCGCGGCAAATGCTGAAGCATGCGATCCAGCTCCGCCAGGACATCCTGGGCCTTCGCGTTCAAGATGGCGGTCCGTGCCACGGCCACCACCCAGAGGCCCGCGCGGGGATCGCCTGCGAGGGCGAATCGCTGCCGGATGTCGGTAGCGGACCCGTTGGTCCGCAGGATCCGCACGCCGAGTGCCTCCCGTAGGAGGCGTTTCGCGCGATTGCGGGCGACGGCGCCACCTACGCGTCGGCTGGCGACCACGGCCCTCGCCAGGTCATCGCCAGGACACAGATAGAGCACGAACAGGCGTCCTACCATCTTGACGCCCGTTTCGTAGATCCTGGAGAACTCGTCCCGGTGTCGCAAGGCTCGCCAGAGTGAGCCACCGCGACGTGGAGGGCTCAAGCGGAAAGACGCTTGCGGCCCTTGGCACGCCGACGCTTCAGCACCAGCCGACCGGCGCGGGTCGCCATGCGCTTGCGGAAGCCGTGCCGACGGGCACGCACCAAGACGCTGGGTTGAAAAGTCCGCTTCACGGGTGACTCCTTTGAAACCTCTCGACTGACATTGGCCGCAGAAGTTAAGTCGAGTTCGTCTGTACTGTCAAGAAAATCCGGAGGTTATCCACGTTGGCGACAGAGACTTCGTCCCGCTTCTCCCCCGCATGTCGACAAGGCGACCCTCCGGGCGGGCGCCCCCGGGTTCCGACCCGTAAAAACCTACCGATCGAGCCGACAACAGGTTACCAGAACTGTCCCAACGCTCCCGGACAAAGTCCTTGCCGACCTCAAGGGTGAGTGATAGTTTCCCGGCGGACGACGACAAGCGATTGAAGACAAATCTAGGGTTATCCACGGCTCTGGTGTTTTGTTGATAAGTTTGGAAAAATTTCTGGTTGTCGTTTGTTAATTTGTGTTTTTTGAAGTGTTTATGGCGGTTGTTGGTTTGTTGATAACTCTTGCGGTTACGCTGGGCTGGTGAGGGAGAATCCATGGAACCCGCGATGAACGACTCCCTTGATTCCTGCTGGCCAGACATCCTCGGAGTCGTGCGTCGCAAGGTCCCGCAGCAGACCTACGACACCTGGTTCCTGCCCTTGCAACCGCTGGATGGGCAGAGCGGCGGTTTTCAGGTATCCTGCCCCAATCATTTCTTCCTGGACTGGTTCAGCGAACACCACCTGCGGACACTCAACGAGGCCGGTTCGTCGTTCTTCGGCCGGCCGGTCGTGTTCCAGCTCATCGTTCCCCAGGACTCCGAATCAGGTGGCGACGCCTTCGAGGACATCTTCGTGCCGCAGGTGGTGGACGCGATCCCCAGCCCGCTGCCGCCGCCCGCGGTGAAGGTGCGGGAGACCTACGACCTGGATACGGGTTCGATGCGGAGCAGTCTGAATCCCGACTACACGTTCGCGAACTTCGTCGTGGGATCAGGCACCGACCTCGCCTACGCCGCCGCCACCGCGGTGGCAGGCACGCCAGGCGACCACTTCAATCCGCTATTCGTCCACGGCGGTGTGGGCCTGGGCAAGACCCATCTCATGCACGCGATCGGCAACCACATCGCCGAGCACCGCCCCGAAGCGAAGATATGCTACGTCACGGCCGAGCGCTTCATGAGCGAGTTGATTCTCGCCATCCAGCAGCGCAAGCAGCCGGAGTTCAAGATCAAGTACCGCAGCGTCGACGTGTTGCTCGTCGACGACGTGGCCTTCCTGGCCGGCAAGGAGTCGACCCAGGAGGAGTTTTTCCACACCTTCAACGCCCTCTACGACTACAAGAAGCAGATCGTGCTGACCTCCGATCGTTCGCCGAAGGAGATCACGACCCTCGAGGAGCGCCTGCGTTCGCGGTTCGAGTGGGGACTCATCACCGACATCCAGCCGCCGAATCTCGAGACCCGCATCGCGATCCTCAAGCGCAAGGTGGAAACCAACCACATCGCGATCTCCGACGACGTCATCGACTTCGTTGCCGAAAACATCACCGACAATATCCGCAGACTCGAGGGAGCGCTGGTTCGCTTGCTGGCGTTCGCAAGCTTGACGCGACGCGACATCACCCTGGAGATGGCCTCGGAAGTTCTCTCCTCCTTCTTCCATGGTCCTGTCACCGGGCCAACGCGGATCGCCGACGTCATCGACGTGGTCGCCGACTACTTCGATTTCTCGGTCGATCAGCTCAAGTCCAAACGACGCACCCAGGACCTGGCCCGGGCTCGTCAAGTTGCGATGCACCTCGCCCGTGAGTTGACCGGCGCTTCCCTCAACCAGATTGGCCGCACGCTCGGCGATCGCGATCATTCCACCGTCTCGCATGCTTGCCAGACGATCGCCGAGATTGCCAACCGTGACCCGCGTTTCCGCGGTACCCTGAAGGACATCACGGACCGTATCCGCGAACGACGCTAGTGGGCGCGTGGCACCTATGCCAACCCTCCCGGAGGCCCTGCGCACCCGGGAGGGTTTCTCTTGCCCGCCACTTTCCCGGGGACAACCAGGGGATGGAGTCGGGAGTAACCCGTTGATGACGCCCCGGTCCCGGCGGACAACTCGCGGCGACACCCCGTGGCCGGGGGATAGTTGGTGAACCATCCACAACTTACCAACGGGGATACTTACGTGCAGGAACGGTGCCCGCAACCGTTTGGGGTCGTTATCCCCACCATCCCCCACCCCTACCGCCACTGCTGCTTATTTATCTATAAACCCGGAACCGGAGGAACAAGGCATCACGCTTGATGCACCAGGGTTGATCGCCTATCATAGCGATCCTTCGAGCTGACCTTGAAACCCGTGAGCGGAGGACCGGACCGTGAAGTTCGAGATCCAGCAAGAGGACCTGCAGAAGTCTCTGGACGTGGTCGCCGGTGTCGTGCCGAACAAGACCACCCTGCCGATCCTGACCTGCATCCTCATGGATGCCGACAAGAAGGGTATCACCCTGTCGGCCACGAACCTCGACATCTCAGTCCTCACGCGCTGTGAGCAGGTGGACGTCCAGTCCGCGGGCAAGGTGGCCGTGCCGGCGGCGAAGTTCGTCAACTTCGTCCGCAGCCTGGCGCCGGGCAACGTGAAGCTGGAGATCAAGGGCGGTCGCCTCTCCGTGCGTTCGGGCAAGGCCTCGCTCGAGGAAGTGTGCATGAATCCCGAAGAGTACCCCGCTCTGCCGCAGACGGCGGCCGGCGAGGGGCTATCGGTCGATGGCAGTCAGCTCGTGGCCATGATCGGCGAGACGGCCTACGCCGTATCGCGCGATGAGACGCGGCCCGCGCTCATGGGCATCCTCTGGGAGGTCGATCCGGACGGCATGACCATGGTCGCCACCGATGCCCATCGTCTGGCGCGCTCTCATCGCGCGCTTGCATGGGACAACAAGGACACGCGCTCGCTCATCGTCGACACGGCCGGCCTGCGGCATCTGCCGCGCCTCGTCCCAGCCGGTGAGGAGAGCGCGGTGGAGATCTTCCTGGGCGAGAACCAGCTCAGCTTCCGCGCGGGCGCCTCGGTGCTCCACACGCGCCTGCTCGAGGGGCCATTCCCCGACTACCGCGCCGTCATCCCATCGGGAAACGACAAGGTGGTCACGGCCGATCGCGAGGGTTTCGCGCAGGCCATCCGCCGCGTGGCCATCACGGCCGATCGCATCACGAGCCAGGTTCGGCTTGGCCTCGAGAAGGGTCGGCTCGAGATGTCAGCCAAGGGTTCCGACGGCAGCCGTGCCGAGGACGAACTCGACGTGGCCTACGACGGCGATGCCATGGAGATCGGGTTCAACTTTACCTATCTCCAGGACGTCCTGAAGAACATCCGCACCGATAGCGTGCAGATCCGGCTGCGCGACGCGCAGAGCGCGGCGCTGATCGAGCCGATCGACCCCGAGAAGGAGCAGGCCGATCTGCTTTGCCTTCTCATGCCACTGCGCCTCGCCGGTGACTGATCCATGCGCATCGACGGCGCGCGGTTGACTGGCTTTCGCAACCTGGTCGACGGCGCGTGGTCGTTCTCCGCCGGAGTGAACATCCTGCTCGGGTGCAACGGCCAGGGCAAGACGAACCTGCTCGAGGCACTCGACTACCCGGCGCTGGGGCGCTCCCACCGGGGCGCACGCAACGACGACCTCATTCGTTTCGGCTCCCAGCACCTCCACGTGGCCCTCGATATCCAGCACGACGACGGTACGACGCACCGCTGCGAATTCGGACTCGAGCGCGGCGGGGCCAGCCGTTTCAAGATCGACGGCGAGGTCCTCGCACGCCGCGCGGATCTGGTCGGGCGGTTGGCGACTGTCTTCTTCCAGCCCGAGAGCATCGAACTCGTGCGTGGCGGCCCCGAGCTGCGCCGCCGTTTTGCCGACCAGAGCCTCGCCGGACTCGACCCCGTCTATCTCGGCCACCTCGTGGCCTATCAGCGCGCCCTGCGGCAGAAGTCGGCCCTCTTGAGGGACCTGCAGCAAGGGCTGCGCGATCGCCGGCGCGGGCTCGATGAGGTTTCGGCCTGGAATCGCGAACTCGCGCGCCAGGCCGCGCCCCTTTGCCGGTCCAGGTCCGCCTTCGCGGTGGCGCTCGAACCCTGCGCCGCGGCCGTCTATGACGACCTCACGGTGCGCACGAACGACCTCACGGTGGCCTACCGGCCGCACCTGCGCTGCTGTCGCGAATCGGTCGATTCCGCGCAATTGGAAGCGGATATTCTGGCGGAAATGGATTATATTGGGTCGGATGAAATCCGGCGGGGACGTCCCCTGGCCGGGCCTCATCGGGATGATTTCGAGGTCCGACTCGCCGGGCGCGATCTGCGCGTTTTCGGCTCGCAAGGGGAGGCGCGAAGCGCGGCGGTGTCGCTGATCCTCGCCCAGAGCGACGTGGTCTTCCAGATGCGGAGGATCCGACCCGTTCTCTTCCTGGACGACATCTTCAGCGAGCTGGACCGCGAGCGCGCCCGCCGCTTGCAGGATCGCTGTGCGCGGCATCATCAGGTATTCGTGGCGACGGCGCGGAGCGAGGACGTGGCGCAGTGGCAGCCACCGGAACTCCGGAGCTGGCGCGTGGAGGCCGGATCGCTGATCGAGAGCACATGACGAGGGAACGACGCAAGGACCGACCTGTCCGGCTCGACCGCGTCCTGGACGGTGTCCTCGACGACTGCGGACTGAGTGATCGCCTCGGCGAACGCCGGGCCCTCGCCGCCTGGACCAGCATCGTCGGCGACGATATCGCCGCACACTCGCGCGCGCTCGATCTGCGCGACGGAGTCCTGGTCCTGCAAGCCGACCATGGCGCCTGGATCCAGGAATTGACACTGCTCTCGCCGGTGATCCGCGAGCGCTTCAACGAGCGCTTCGGGGCGGATACGGTCACGGAGATCCGGTGGGCACGCCCGGGGACGGGCCGACACCGGGACGACAGCCAGGATTGACGGAACGGAAACACATGAATGCCTCGCGAGGAGCCAATGACTACACCGCCCAGGGCATCCAGGTCCTCAAGGGTCTGGAGGCCGTGCGCAAACGCCCGGCGATGTACATCGGGGACACCAGCGTGCGTGGCCTGCACCATCTCGTCAACGAGGTCGTGGACAACTCGATCGACGAGGCCATGGCCGGCTACTGCGACCGCATCGAGGTCGTCATCAAGCCGGGCAACGCGATCAGCGTGATCGACAACGGTCGCGGTATCCCGGTGGATATCCACAAGACCGAGGGCAAGCCCGCGCTCGAGGTCGTGATGACGAGCCTGCATGCCGGCGGCAAGTTCGACAAGGGCAGCTACAAGGTGTCCGGTGGACTGCACGGCGTCGGTGTGAGCTGCGTGAACGCTCTGTCGGTCCACCTGCGTGCCGAGGTGCGCCGCGATGGCAAGGTGCACGTGCAGGAGTACGTGCGAGGCGTTCCCGTGAGTCCGGTGCACGAGGAAGGAACCGGTCCCGAGGACGTTTCGGGCACCACCATCACCTTCCAGCCCGACACCGAGATCTTCACCGAGACCGAATACAGCTTCGAGACGCTGCGTTCGCGTATGCGCGAGCTGGCGTTTCTGAATCGCGGCGTCGAGATCGTGATGCGCGACGAGCGCGAGGGCCGTGAGCGTCAGGAGAGCTTCCATGCCGAGGGTGGCATCGTCGAGTTCGTGCGCTGGATGAACGAGGGCCGTCACATGGTCTGCGACGAGCCCGTGTACTTCACGGGCGAGAAGGACGGCGTGCAGATCGAGATCGCGCTGAATTACAACGACGGCTACTCCGAAGCCCTCTTCACCTTCGCCAACAACATCAACACCACGGAGGGCGGCAGCCACCTCTCGGGCTTTCGTGCCGGCCTCACCCGCACGCTGAATGTCTACGCCCAGAATACCGGTCTCTTCAAGAAGGACATCAAGACGCTTTCCGGCGACGACGTGCGCGAGGGTCTGTCGGCGGTCGTCTCGGTGCGCATTCCCGAGCCGCAGTTCGAGGGCCAGACCAAGACCAAGCTCGGCAACACCGAGGTGAAGGGCCAGGTGGAGGCCCTGGTCAACGCGGCCCTCGCCGAGTTCCTGGGCGAGCATCCGCGCGAGGGGAAGGCCATCGTCGGCAAGTGCATCGGCGCGGCCCAGTCGCGCGAGGCGGCGCGGCGGGCCCGCGATCTGGTGCGGCGCAAGTCGACCCTCGATTCCGGCTCATTGCCCGGCAAGCTCGCCGATTGCGCGAGCCGCGACCCCAGCGAGTGTGAGCTGTTCCTGGTGGAGGGCGACTCCGCCGGCGGTTCGGCCAAGCAAGGCCGCGAGCGACGCTTCCAGGCCATCCTGCCCCTGAAGGGCAAGATCCTCAACGTCGAGAAGGCGCGCCTGGATCGCATGCTCGCCAACGACGAGATCAAGACCATCATCACGGCCCTGGGTACGGGCGTCGGCTCGGGCATCTTCGACATCAGCAAGCTGCGCTACCACCGCGTCATCATCATGACGGATGCCGATGTCGACGGCAGCCACATCCGCACGCTGATCCTCACCCTCTTCTTCCGCTACCTGCCAGAGATCATCACCGGTGGTCATATGTTCATCGCCGAACCGCCGCTGTATCGCGTCAAGAAGGGCAATACCGAGGTATACGCGCACAGCGACAACCACAAGGATCGCATCGTCGCCGAGCTTGGTGGCGACAAGGGCGTGTACGTGCAGCGTTACAAGGGTCTGGGCGAGATGAACCCGGAGCAACTCTGGGAAACCACCATGAACCCCGACAGCCGGACGTTGACGCGCGTCGCGCTGCACGAAGCAGCGGACGCCGACCACATCTTCAAGATCCTCATGGGCGATGAGGTGGAACCGCGGCGGCGCTTCATCGAGGAGAACGCGGCGGCGGTGAAGCTCGAGAATCTGGACATCTAGATCCAACCCGTACTTCGGGATCGAACCTGGGCATTCTGCGAGGCCACGACGTGACGGACCAGCGCGACGAAAACATGGACGACCAGTCTCCCATCATGCGCACGAACACCGGCGAGACGATCCTCGATGTCGGCATCGAGGACAAGATGAAGAGCTCGTACCTCGAGTACAGCATGAGCGTCATCATCTCCCGTGCGCTGCCTGACGTCCGCGATGGACTCAAGCCCGTGCATCGCCGCGTGTTGACGGCGATGAACGACCTGAACCTGCAGCCGGGCAGGCCCTATCGCAAGAGCGCCAAGATCACCGGCGATACCACGGGTAACTACCACCCGCACGGCACGGCCGCGGTGTATGACACGCTCGTGCGCATGGCGCAGGACTTCAGCCTGCGCTACCCACTGGTCGACGGTCAGGGCAACTTCGGATCGGTCGATGGCGACAGCCCTGCGGCCGAACGCTACACCGAGGCGCGCTTGACCAGGTTCGCCACGGAGATGATGGCGGACATCGAGAAGGAGACCGTCGACTTCGTGCCCAACTACGACGGCTCTCGCGAGATGCCGTCGGTGATGCCAGCGCGAGTGCCGAACCTGCTGGTGAACGGCGCCGACGGCATCGCGGTGGGCATGGCCACGAAGATTCCTCCCCACAACCTGGACGAGGTATGCGACGGACTCGAGGCGGTGATGGACAATCCCGACCTCGAGCCGGCCGAGATGCTTCGCTACGTGCAGGGGCCGGATTTCCCGACCGGCGGTATCATCCACGGCCGCCGCGGCATCCATGACTACGTGACCACGGGGCGCGGTCGCGTGATCGTGCGCGCACGCACCGATATCGAGATCGAGGACGGCGGCCGCGCCAAGATCATCGTCACCGAGATCCCGTACCAGGTGAACAAGTCCGCCCTCATCGAGCGCATCGCCCAGCTCGTGCGCGGCGGACAGCTCGAGGGCATCAGCGACCTGCGCGACGAGTCCGATCGCCAGGGCATGCGCATCGTCGTCGTGCTCAAGCGTGACGCCTATCCGCAGGTGGTGCTCAACAAGCTCTATGCGCATACCCATATGCAGAGCACCTTCGGCGTCATCAACCTGGCGCTGGTCGACAACCGTCCCCAGGTGATGTCGTTGAAGGAGACGATGCGCCACTTCCTCGCCTTCCGCGAGGAAGTCGTGGTGCGGCGCACGCGCTACGATCTACGCAAGGCCGAGGAGCGCGCCCACATCCTCGAGGGCTATCGCATCGCCCTCGATCACATCGACGAGATCGTCGCGCTCATCCGCAAGAGCGAATCCACCGACGAGGCGCGCACGGAGCTCGTGGCGCGGTTCGCCCTGAGCGAGATCCAGGCGCAGGCCATCCTCGACATGCGCCTCGCCCGCCTCACCGGCCTCGAACGCCAGAAGATCGAGGACGAGTACCGCGCACTGCTCGAGAAGATCTCCTATTACAATCAGGTGCTGGCCAGCCGCGCGCTGGTGCTGCAGATCATCCGCGACGAGATCGAGGAGGTCCGCAAGGCCTATGGCGATGCGCGCCGCACGGAGATCGTCGAGGACGAGGGCGAGATCGACATCGAGGACCTCATCGCCGACGAGCCGATGGCGGTGACTCTAAGCAACCAGGGCTACGCCAAGCGCATCGCCCTCGACACCTATCGCCAGCAGGGCCGCGGCGGCAAGGGCATCACCGGCATGCAGACGAAGGACGAGGACTTCGTCGATGCCATCTTCGTGGCCTCGGCGCACCAGTATCTCCTGGTGATCACCGAGGGCGGCGTGCTGCACTGGCTGAAGGTGCACCGGATCCCGCAGGCCGGGCGAACGAGCCGCGGCAAACCGCTGGTGAACCTCATCGAGATCCAGCCTGGCGATCGCATCCACGCCGTGGTGCCGGTGCACGAGTTCACCGAGGACCACTACCTGGCCATGGTGACCAACCTGGGCATCGTCAAGCGCACCACTCTGGCCGAGTTCTCGCGTCCGCGCCGGGCCGGCATCCGCGCGATCAATCTCGTCGAGGGCGAGAGGCTCGTCACCGTCCGCGAGACGGACGGCAACAGCGACCTGGTCCTGGGCGCCAGCAACGGCATGGCCATCCGCTTCCACGAGTCCGATGCGCGCGGGATGGGCCGTACGGCCCGCGGCGTGCGCGGCATCGCGCTCGACAAGGGCGAGGAAGTGGTGGGAATGGTCGTCGTGAGCGACGGCGACGAGGAGATCCTCGCGGTCACGGAGAACGGCTATGGCAAGCGCACTCCGGCGGATGAGTACCGCGTTCAGCGGCGGGGCGGACGCGGCCTCATCACCATCAAGTGCACGGAACGCAACGGCAAGCTCATCACGATCCGCGGCGTGAAGTCCGACGAGGAACTCATGATCATCACGCGCGGCGGCATCATGATCCGCGTGGCCGTGGACAGCGTGCGCAGCCTGGGACGCAACACGCAGGGCGTGCGCATCATCAATATCAATGCGGGCGATCGCGTGGGTGGCGTGGCGACGATCTCGCCGGAGGAGATGGCCTTCGAGGGCGATGCCGAGGGCGAGCCCGCCTCCGCTGGGGAACCTGGAGACGGCGACGATTCCGGCTCGTGACGGCGGATCAGTACCTCAGTGTGATCAGGAACCGCGGGTTGCGGAAGGGGTGCCCCGACTCCCGGGTATCGAAGGGAATCGGGGGGTCCGCAGGTCCCAGGAGTTGCAGGTTCACGCCCCAGACCTCCCCGTTCGGTGTCGCGGAGAACGCCGCGGTCACGTCGATCGTGGCGCGGTATGCGTCGATCGTGTAGGGCAGGAGAGGTGCGTCCTGGACACCGAGGGGATTCGTGAGCGGCGGCAGGTTGCCCACCGACACGGAATCCTCGAACCACGAACCGTAGGCGACCGTGTAGCGCATCGAGAGCAGCGACGGAGGTTGCACGCTATCGGGAAACGCAGCGCAAACCTCGAGCTGCGCGTCCACCACGGTGATGGGATAAGGGCGGATCGGCCAGTCGAATCCCACGAGAAACGACCGCCGCGGGTCAACCGTGATCACGACCGGCGAGACCGAGCCGAAGTGATTCCACGGATCGTCATCGTCGTCCCAGTGGATGGCCGCGTCGATCATGCCCGTGAGCGTCACGGAGGTTTCCTTCTGAATGATGTCCTGCATGTCGAGCACCGGCCCGGCCAGGACGATCCGGCGCGTGTAGTCGACGAAATTCGCGTGGGAGATGCGCAGGTCGTGGGGACCGAGCGGAACATCACCGAGGGACCAGCGACCGTCGAGATCGGTGCTGGCCTCCCGGCTTTCGATCTGGACCATGGCGTTTACCACCGGCCCCTCGAGCTGGTGAATCACCTGACCCGACACCGTCACGAGCGTGTCCACCGGGGTCAGCTCGATGCGTAAGCTCTGGTACTCGTCGACACGAAGGGCGCTGCGCTCCGTCTGGAAGGTGGGAGCCTCGACCGTCACCTCCTGCGGCCCGCGCGGCACGTCGCGCAGGAGGAAGCGGCCTTGCGAATCGGTCACGTCCTCGACGCCCTGGCACGCGACATGGGCGCCGCCGATCGGATTCACCGTGTAGCGCGCGTAGACGGAACCCGACACCGAACCGACATCGGGAGTCGGGCCGCCGGTGTCGCAACCAGGGCCCAGAAGCATGGCGGCGGCCAGACCCAGGGCCCACCCCGTGGCGAGGCGAAACCGGTCCATCCCTCGTGACGATCGCATCATCCCTCCTCCGAGGCGTATATGACGATACGGGATCGCAGCGACCGGCGCAAGGCCGGGGTACCCCTCAAGGGGATGGCGGCCGCTGAACCCGCCATTGCGGAACCGGGGGGTGCCTGGCTACACTTGGGCCGATTATCTGGAGGCCCGGCTGCACGGGCCTGATCCCCGGACGGCCTTCGCCCCCGCCCGGAGGCAACGACCGGACGCCACGTGGCGTTCCGGTCGAGGTCGTATGAGGAGAAGTCCGTGCCCATGACGATCCTGCGTCGCCTGCCGTTGCTGGCGTTCGCCCTGGTGTGGGCGGCCTCCGCCGCGGCAGCACCCATCATCTCCTACGCGCTCGGACCGCGCCTCGAGGCGCGAGTCGATGAGAACGGGACCGTCGCGCTCGGCTGGCAAGCCGGCGGAACCTGGCACGCACTCCTGACGGCTGCCGCCCCCGACGCCGGCGCGACGGATGCTCGCGGTGGCGCAATGCGCGTCTTCTCCCGTGTGGCCGGCGAGGGAGCCCCCAACGGCCAGCGAGGCTTCGGGCGGCGGGCGGATGACGATGGCGACACCGCGTTCGACGAGGACCGCCTCGATGGCCTCGACAACGACGGCGACGGCAAGGTCGACGAGGATTTCGCCGGGATCAGCGATTTCATGGGCGTGGTCGATCGCACGCGGGATGGACGCGGTCTCCATCTCGAGACGTACCACTGGTCGTATCCGAATCTGCGGACCATCGTGGCGGTATCGCTGCAGCCGATCGGGCTGGACGTGGATGGCACCGACACCTGGACCGTCACGCTCGCCACCGGCGCCTGGATGCCGACCTCGCGACTGTGTCGGCACGGCCGCGCCGAGGGGCCCGCATTGCTGGCCCGCATGGCCGATCCGCGGACCTCGCCGGGCGATCTCTGGTTCGGCGTGGCGGTGCTCCATGACGTGGACACGGATCGCCCGCGGATGCGGCTCCATAGGCAAGAAGGCCGTATCGATATCCCCTTGCCGGCTGATGGTTGCGTACTGATCCTCAGCGCCGGACCGACGGAGACCCAGGTGGCGACCGATCTCCGCGAAGCCCGCGAGGTGTGGCGCGGTGCCGTCGATCCGGTGTCGGGGAAGCGGATGGCCTGGCTTCCGCCGCCACGACCGGCCGAGGTGCCCGAGGCACGGATTCCCGACGCCGAGATCACACAGCGTGCGGACGGCGGCCTCGATGTCACCTTCCACGTGGCTCCTGGGCAGGATCCACGCTTCGATCCGCAGCTCCTCGTGCTCGATGGACACCCCCTCGGCTCGCCCCGCGAGGTGGCCTGGCGCACCGTTGGCGACACCGCGCGGGCGATGCCCTGGGACGACGGTCCCGAAGTACCGACCGAATCGGTCGGCCCCGACCCCTGCGGCCCGTTTTCTGACCTCATGCCCGCAGGCCTGGCCCGGGAGTCCGGGACCCTGGTCCTCGTCTTCGCCGCCGCTGGCGAGCGATCGCTGGCGCCGGTGAGTCGCCTCGATCTGACCTATGCCGACGGGCGCCACGCCTCCCGGGCGGGCGTGCCGGTGACGTTCGCCACCGCCGCGCCCCCGCGGGACGACGGAGCCGCGCCGGCCGAGGGCGGCCCCCAGCTCGCCCCGGCCTTGCTCGGCAATTTCCCCAATCCCTTCCACGTGCAGACAAGGGTGCAATACCGCGTTCCCGCCACGGTCGGCGAGGGATTCGTGTGGCCCGAGGGCGCGGAACCTGCGCTCGCGGCCGACGCGCGCATCCCCTATCGGACAGAGACACCATCCGTGTCCGTGCGGATTTTCGGCGTCGATGGTCGCGAGATCGTGACACTTGGTGCGGGGCCGCACGCCGTCGGCAGGTACGAGGCCGAGTGGGACGGAAGGGATGCGGAGGGGCGCTTGCTTGCCTCGGGTACATACTTCTGTAAGCTCCAAATCGAAAATTGGAGTGTCACAAAACGGCTTGTTTTTGTCCGTTAAAAGAACTTTTCGCTCTCTGGCTGAGAATTGGTCCAAAAAATTTTAAGAATTTATGAATTTGATCGTGGACAATGTCGTCCGTGGGTGTTTAAATTGTTAGCAGTGAGGTACGGAATTTTAATATTCCATTACATCTGTGCGCTGCCCAAGCTGGATTCCCCGATCGGATTTTTTGGGGGACGTCATGGAAGAAAGACTCGAACCAAGACCCGAGCCATGGACTGGCTTCATCGTCGAGTTTCCGACGCTCCACAAGACCATGACCCATGGTCGCGAAGAGAGTCAGAAGCTCCTGTTCCTGTGCCCTTCGACGGAAAGCAATGCCACCGAACTGTGTCTTGCACTCTTCGGGCGCCAGATCGTGATGCAGCGCCTGAAGGCAGGGGAGGCTCCTGCGTCCCTGTCGGGCGCTCGATTCGTGTTCGTCTATGCCCACCAGGTCCCTGCCGACCTCGCCGGCATCCTGACCCCTTACGCGGGGCTCGTGGATGTCCCGGTGGTGGTCACCCACAAGGGGAACGTGGTGCGTTCGGCGCGCATGGTCAGTGAGGCACTGAGTCGACCGGCTCTGCCCGTGAATTCGAAGCCATGGGAACCGCGCGACGCGGCGGCCGACCGCAGCATGTCGCTCGAGCCGGAAGCGAGCAGACCCGCACGTGACGACGCGCTCTGGTCGGAACCGTTGCCGCGCATCGACCTCATCGACGAGGACGGGAATCTCGTGGTCGCCGCGACCGACCTGCAGGACTACAGGGCGGAGTACGCCTGCCGCTACGTGCTGGCGCATTTCCAGGAGAACATCAACCGCGACAAGATGGCCGAGATGGTCAATCTCTCTCCCGGTTACTTCTCCAACCTGTTCCGGGCCGAGGTGGGAATGAGCTTCAGCGACTACCTCATCCAGGTACGCATCGAGAATGCGAAGAGCTTGCTGCGGCGCTTCGAGCTGTCCGTCGAGGCGATCAGCAAGCGTTGCGGCTTCAACAGCCTGGCGCACTTCTCGCGCACCTTCAAGGATCGGTGCGGATTGTCGCCGTTGAAGTACCGCAAGAGTCCGCACCTGGTGAATTGAGCCCGCACCTGGTGAATTGAGTCCGCATCTGGCTCGTGTTCCTGGCCCCTCCCCGCGGAGGGGCCTTTTCGTGTCCCCTCGCCCGGCGTACATTGGGGGCTGCCTGGCAGACCGCCGGATCGGCGAGGAGAATCCCGGAACGCAATGGCACTGATGACGCTCACCGACGCCCGCTTCGACTACGGGCGCGAGAAGATCCTCGACGGCGTGGGCCTCTCGCTCCACGCCGGTTGCCGGTATGCCCTCGTGGGCCCGAACGGCGCGGGCAAGACAACCTTGCTGGCGATCCTGGCCGGGGAGGCGGCGCTGCAGGGCGGACAGCGCCAGACCATGGGTGGCCTGCGCATGCGCCAGCTCCGCCAGGAGAGCGTTCTGGGCCTGGACGACGAGGATTCCCGGGTGCTGCGCGAAGCCGTGCGCGCCACCGCCTTCGGTCGCGAACTCGCCCTGCAGGCCGAGCTCGAGGAAGTGGGGCGCGCCCTCGTCACGGCCGCATTCGATGAGCAGGCCGAGCTGGTGCGCCGCCAGGGACACCTGCAATCCGAGTTCGAGCGCCTCGACGGCTACACCCTCGACGCCCGCCTCGAGTCGGCTCTGCTGGGCGTCGGACTGCCGGCGTCGACGTGGGATCGTCCGCTGGGCCGACTCTCCGGCGGGGAGCGGCGGCGGGCTGCCCTGGCCGCCACGCTTCTCGGCGAAGCCGACCTGCTCCTGCTCGATGAGCCGACCAACCATCTCGATCTCGAGAGCTGCGAGTGGCTGGAGGGTTTTCTCCGGCAGTCCCCGGCGTCCATGGTGATGGTGAGTCACGATCGCTATTTTCTCGACCGCGTCGCCGAACGGACGCTGCACCTTGAGAGCGGGCGCCTCGCCGATTACGCCGGCAACTACACAGTGTTCCTGCAGCTCAGTCGCGAGCGACGCCAGCAGGAACTTGCGGCCTGGCAACGGCAACAGGACCAGATCCGCCAGACCGAGGCGTTCATCCGCAAGAACATCGAGGGCCAGAAGACGAAGCAGGCGCAATCGCGCCGCAAGGCGCTGGCGCGCCTCGACAGGGTTGACCGGCCGGTTGCCGAGCACGGTCTCTACCGGTTCGACCTCAACGCCGAGCGCACGAGCGGCGGCACCGTACTGCAGGCCGAGGGGCTCGCAAAGTCCTATGGAGAGAGGACGCTCTTCGCGGATCTCGATCTCCTCGTCGTGCGGGGCGAACGCGTCGGCATCCTCGGGCCCAATGGTTGCGGCAAGTCCACGCTCCTGCATGTGATGGCAGGACAGATCTCTCCCGACCGCGGCCGCGTGGTGCGCGGCATGAATGTCGATCTCGGGGTGTACGATCAGAACCTGCAGCTCGTCAGCGACCTCAACACCGTGATCGGCGAGATGCAGGCCGTCGACCCCGGCGCCACGCTCGGTGAGCTGCGCAGCTTCCTGGGCGCGTTCGGCTTCGGCGAGGATCTCTACGACCGCTCGGTGGCCCAGCTCTCCGGCGGAGAACGTGGACGGCTGGCGCTGCTGCGCCTCATCAAGGAAGGCCACAACACGCTGCTCCTGGACGAGCCCACGAATCATCTTGACGTGCGCAGCCGCGAGTCGCTCGAGGCGGCGCTGAAGGACTTCGAGGGCACGATCATCGTCGTCAGCCACGACCGGCGCTTCCTCGACACGATCGTCGAGCGCCTCATCGTGTTTCCGCCCTCGGGAACGGCCGCCCCGGTACGCCTCTTCCTCGGCACCTACGGCGACCTCGTGCGCAGCCGGGCCGCGGCGCCGGTGCTGGCCGCACCCGTGGTGCCCGCTTCGCGCCCCGCGTCAGCCGAACCGTCGCCACCAACAACGCAGTCGCTCAGCAAGAACGCTCTGGCCCGACGGCGCAGCTGGGTCGCCGAGGTCGAGGCCGAGATCGCTGCGCTCGAGGACGAACGCAACGCCGTATTCCTCGCGATGGCGCGTGGCGACCTCGACGGCGAGCAACGCCGACGACTCGCCGCGCGCAGCGAGGAGATCGACGAGGCGCTCGCCGGCGCGATGGCGCGCTGGGAGACCTGGCAGGAAGAACTCGTGACGGGACAGGCTTCGCTGGAGGTGTCGGATTGAGCGCTGAACATCGTCGCGGTGAACCTCATGTCACCGCATCGCCCCTCGAGAAGGTCGTGCTCATGGGCGTGGATCTGCCCGATAGCTTCGACGGGCTCGTGGGCGGGCCGGCCGATACCGAGGAGCTGGCGCGATTGGTCGACACGGCGGGCGGGCGCGTGGTCGGGTTGCTGCACCAGAAGCTCCCGCACCCCACGGCGAGCCTCTACATCGGCAAGGGCAAGCTCGAGGAATTGCAGGAGCTGGTGGAGGAGCAGGAGGCCGATCTCGTCGTCTTCGACAATGACCTCTCCCCCTCGCAGGGCCGCAATCTGCAGAAGGCCCTGGGCGAGGACGTCCGGATCCTCGATCGCACCGAGCTGATCCTCGACATCTTCGCGCGCCACGCGCGCACCAGGCAGGCGAGCCTGCAGGTCGAGCTGGCCCAGCTCCAGTACCTGCGCCCGCGTCTGACGCGCATGTGGCGCCATCTCGAGCGGCAGGAAGGCGCCATCGGGACGCGCGGCCCCGGCGAGACGCAGCTCGAGACCGATCGTCGCCTCATCGATCGCCGACTCGCGGTGCTGCGGCGTGAACTGAAGGAGATCCAGAACGAGCGGCAGGTGCAGACGGCGACCCGCGCCGGCACATACCGCGTGGCTCTGGTGGGCTACACCAATGCGGGCAAGTCGACCCTGATGAACGCCATCACCGGTGCCGGTGTCCTCGTGCAGGATCAGCTCTTCGCCACCCTCGATGCCACGACGCGACGGGTGGAAGTCGATGAACGCCGCAGCTTCGTGATCACGGACACGGTGGGATTCATCCGCCGGCTGCCGCATCATCTCGTGGAGAGCTTCCGTGCCACGCTGCAGGAGGTGGCCGAGGCCGACATCCTGCTGCACGTCGTCGACTCCGGCGGCCGTGAACCGGAGCAACAGATGGCGGCCGTGGAGCGAGTGCTTGCGGATCTGGGCACACGCGACAAGCCCACCCTCCTGGTTTTCAACAAGATGGACACCGTCGCGCAGCCGGAACTTGTGGCCAACGGCCCCGGACGCCATCACCCCGAAGCCCTCTACGTGAGCGCCCTGGCCCCCGCCGGTGGCGAGTCGGTGCGCACCGCCATCGTCGATCGGCTGCGGCAGCAGGAAAAGGTGTTCCGCTTCCGGTTGCCCGCGAACAAGGTCCACCTCTTCGGGTCCTGGCACCGCACCGGTGATGTGCTCGAGCAGGCGTACGCCGACGGCACCTGCACGCTGGCCGTGCGCATGCGCGAGGAGGAAGGCCGGCGGCTGCTCGCCTATCATCGCGAGGTGCGGGAGGTGACGACCTCGTGAGCCGCTTCGGCCCCCTGCTGCGGCACCGCGACTTCCGCGCCGTCTGGGCCGCGGCGGTGGTCTCCGGTTTCGGGGATCGTGTCGCGACCATCGCGATGTATCTCCTCATCTACAAGATGACGGGGCGGGCGGTGAACCTCGGCTTGCTCGTGGCGGCCCAGATCGTGCCCGCCATCGTACTGGGTCCCCTGTCCGGACTCGTGCTCGACCGATACAACCGCAAGAACCTGATGGTCATGAGCGACCTGCTCGGCGCCCTTGTCGCGGCCACGCTGCCGCTTGCCGCCACGCCCGGACAGGTCTACATCCTCGCGGCCATGCTCTCCGCCGGCCGGCAGTTCACCGGTCCGGCGCGGCTGGCGCTCATGCCGGATATCCTGCCCGGCGACCAGCTGTCCGGCGCGAACTCCCTGCTCATGATCACCCGCAACCTCGTGCTCATGGTGGGGCCGGCGTTCGGGGGCGCGCTCGTGGCCTGGCACAGCTCCGACGTCGCATTCTGGGTCGATGCCGGCACGTTTCTCCTGTCGGCGGCCTTCCTCGTGTCGCGCCGTTTCACCTACCTCGCGTCGGCCACGCCCGCAAACCCGCCGGCAGAGAACGCAGCCGCGGCTCTCGTGGAGACGCCGGTGGCAGAGCCGGCGCTCGCCGCGGCGCCCACCGCCGAGCGCGCCAGTGCCGGGTCCACGGGCAAGAGGCCGCTGGCGAGGATCAGGTCGCTGGTGTCCGAGGCCCACGTTGGCCTGCAGGTGGTCATGGCCAGCCCCGAGCTGCGCTTCGCCTTTGCGTTCTTCGCCTCGCTCACCTTCGTCACGGCCATGCAGCAGCCGCTCGTCGTCGTCTTCGTGAAGGAGACCCTGCGCAGCGGCGATATCTCGCTGGGTCTCATCGTCTCCGCGGCGGGCATGGGCGGCATCCTCGGGGCCGTGCTCGGGGGCGCACGCCTCGGCGACGGTCGGCCCCTTCGCACCGTGGTGGTGCTCACCGCGATCGACGGCTGCCTGCTCGTCGTGTTCGCGCTCAATCGTTCGGTGTGGCTGGCGGCGGCACTCTTCGCGGTGTTCGGGGCCATCGGCACGCTGGCGCAGATCGCCCTGGCCACCTTCCTGCAGCGCGAGACCCCCGAAGCCAATCGCGGCCGTACCTTCGGCTGGTTGGGGACCTGCGTCGGGCCGCTGTCTCTCGTGTCGGTGTTTCTGGGGCCGTTCGCCTCCGAGGTCCTGGGCGTGGTCGCGGTGCTCGTCATCTCGGGCGCGTTCGAGATCGTGGTCGCAGTGGTCGGCGGCCTGCTGCTTCGCCGGCGGCAGCGCGGCCTGGAAATTGCAGATCCGGCACGCGGCAGCTGAATCCATCGTCGATCCGTGCAAATGAACACCGCGAGCCGATCGCCGGGTTGCAGCGTGCACGGCCCTTCGCCTACCTGTTCAAATTTCCTTTAAAAACAAACGAGTTATGGGTGGATCGTTTCCGGCATGGGCCTTGCTGCCGCCGTTTCCGGTCATGGTATCCAGGAACCAGGAACGGAGGCCCGACATGCCTCGCCGCCACGCTGCCCAGGGTTTCTCCCTCGTCGAGATGATGATCGTCATCGGCCTGTTCGGCATGCTGGTGGCCATCTCGGTGCCGTCGTTGCAGGGCTACATGCGGTCCAACCGGCTCGACACGCAGAGCGACCGGCTCACGTCCGACCTCGCCCTCGCGCGGTCGTTCGCCGTGGCGCGCGGCCGCATCCTCCACTTCGCGGCCACGACGACCGGCTACACGATCACGGACACGGGGACGGCCGAGACCGTCCGCCAGCACAACTTCGACGGCGACGTGGCGCTGGCCGCCAACGTCGACGCGGACTTCTTCCCGTGGGGGGCCGCGTCGACGGCCACGCTCAGCATCACGAACGGGTGCGACACGCGCATCCTCAATCTCTTGCCCACGGGCATCGTGGAGGTGGGACCGTGAAGCGCAACGGATTCACCCTGGTCGAGGTCATGGTCGTGATGGTGATCCTGTCCATCGGCGTGCTGCCGTTGACGATCGTCCAGACCCGGTCGCGACAGGAAGTACAGGAGGCCGACCGCTACACGCAGGCCGTCACCGTTGCCCAGCAGCAGCTCGAGTGGTTGAAGGGGCAAGGCTTCGGCAATGCCGCGGCCGACTCGGGTACGACCGGTGGCGTGGTGTGGCGCACCTCCGTGGCGCAGGTGAGTTTTGGACTCGAACGGCTCGGCGTGGAGGTGTCTTTCCGTCAGGGAGCGTCGCCCGACACGCTTCGCATGGCCTGTCTCGTCTCGGTGCGCTGAAAGGAGCGTCGGTATGCACATCCATTGGCGACAGAATGCACACCCGCGCGATCGCTGGGGCATGACACTGGTGGAACTGATGGTGTCCCTGGCCATCTTCGCCGTCATCACCACCGTCTTGATCGCATTCCTCACGGGTTCGCGGCGCACCTACAACGACACGAGCGATAGGGCGAGCTACCAGCAGTCGCTGCGCGCGGTGTTCTCGCTGATGACGCGTGAGATCCGCTCAACCGGCTGCGATCCAAACCAGACCGGCGTGATCGATCGCTTCCTGGTGGCCGACGCGAACCAGATCCGCTGTCAGATGGACCTCGACGGCAATAGCGACGTGCTCGGCACATCGCCCGACGAGGATATCACCTACACGTACAATGCGGCTGCGGAGACCCTGCAACGCACCACCGCCTCTTCGACGCAGACCATCCTGCGCGGCGTGCAGTCGGTAACGTTCACGTACTTCGACGTTGACGGCAATCTCCTGGCGTCCGTTCCGCTGAGTCCGGGCGACCGCCAGCTCGTGCATTACGTCGGCATCGCCATCGCGGGCGAGACCGGCCAGGGTGAACCCGTCACCTACTCGACCCGGGTCCTCGTGCGCAACGGTTGACTCGACCGGCGGAAAGGAACGCCCATGCTCGACCCACGGTGCCAGTATCCCCAGCGAGACGGCTTCGCCCTCGTGACGAGCTTGCTGGTGATCGTCGTACTCTCGCTGCTGGCGGTGGCCGCGGTGATGCTCTCGAGTACCGAGAAGCGTACGACCTTCGCCGAGTCCGTGCACTCGTCGGCGGTCTTCGCCGCCGACGCCGGCGGCGAGGCGGCCATCAACTTCGTGCGGCTCTGTGATCGACCGCCGAACTACATCGACGCCACGGACAAGACCGTGCAGGCGGCCAGCGACCAGCCCATCGAGGGCTCCGCTGAATACGACTACGACTGCCGCTATGTCAACCGCTCGCTCCGCGCGGGCTGGGACTTCAACTATCACGACTACAACTATCGGGTGGCCAGCAGCGGGCGCGCGTCCATCCAGGGCAACAGCGGTGTGCAGCTGATGGCGAGCCGCCTCTTCCGGGAGGGATACTGATGAACACGAAGACGACACGAGGCCTGCTGGCGGCCGCGGCTCTCGCGGCGCTCGCGATGGCGGCACCTGCCGGCGCTGCCGAGCTGGGCTGCGAGATCCCCCTCTTCGTCCAGGAAGGGTCGGTGGACGCGAACGTGATGATCCTCTTCGACAACTCCGGATCGATGAACGAGGCGATGTTCCATCCTGACTTCGACCCGTTCACCAGCTACTCCGGGCCGTTCGACGAGAACCGTACGTTCTACATCTCCAGTTCGGGCAACTACAAGCCCCGTACGGTCCCCGGCCGGCCCGGCGCGGCCAACCAGAATTCGCCGACCGCGTACCTGGTCAGTTCCTACTGGCAAGAGGGACGCTACCGCGGCAACTACCTGAACTGGATCTTCTACCACGCGACCGACGAACAGCGCGCCACCATACCGACATACTGCCGGATCGACATCGCGCACGCGGTGGTGGCCGACCTCATCAATCGCTCGTCGCGCATCCGTTTCGGCCTCACGAAGTTCAATTACGACAACTTCGGCCACGTCGTCGCCCCCTGCGGCACGAGCAAGTCCGACCTCATCTACACCGTCAACCATATCCAGGGCGATAGCTGGACGCCGCTCGGCGAAACGATGGAGACAATCCTCAACTATTTCGAGCGATCGAACAGCAACGCGCCGATCATCGCGAAGTGCCAGAAGAACTTCTGTATCGTGATCACCGACGGCTTCCCGACCATGGATCGCAACGTCAGCCACTACCTATGGGACACCGACGGCGATGGCAATGATCCGGGCAGTTGCACGAGCATCGGCTCGCCCGACCCCGACAACAACGATTGCAGCGACTTCCTCGACGACGTCGTCTATTACATGCACAACAACGACCTGCGCCCCGATCTCGAAAACGACGATGAGGTGGGGCAGAACGTCACGACCTACGCCATCGGCTTCGGCGTGGACGCGACGATCCTGCACGATACGGCCGTCAACGGCGGTGGCCTCTACTTCATGGCCGAGGGTGCCGCCGATCTGTGGACGAGTCTCGAACTTGTGATGCTCGACATCATCAGCCGGATCTCAACCGGCGCTGCCGTGGCCGTGGTGTCCACCGAGCGCGGCACCGACGAGACGCTGTACCGCGGCAAGTTCATGCCCGGGAGCTGGAACGGCTTTCTCGAGGCGTTCGATCTCCCGTACGACAACGGCGACCCCTCGATCTGGGAAGCCGGCCACCTGCTCGCCGTGCGCGGTGCGAACGATCGCACCATCTTCACCGGTGTTGGTTCAACGCAGATGGACTTCACGACCTCCCAGGCGGCGACGCTGCAACCTTATCTCGGCGTGGCCACGCAGACCATCGCGAGCGACGTCATCAGCTGGACCCGCGGTGAGTACGTCGCGAACTACCGCGATCGCGACGGCTGGATCCTCGGCGACATCATCCACTCCACGCCTGTCGTCGTGGGACCGCCGATGAACTTCTCCGAGGACCCAGATTACCAGGAGTTCGCTGCCAACAATGCCGGCCGCACGCGCATGATCTACGTGGGCGCGAACGACGGTATGTTGCACGCCTTCGAGGCGATCGACGGCCGCGAGAAGTGGGCCTTCGTACCACAGATCGCGCTCCCCGAGCTCGCGAGCATTGCCGACACCGCCTACTGCCACAAGTACACCGTGGACCTCACGCCGACAGTCAAGGACGTCAAGGTGAACGGCGTCTGGCGCACGATCCTGATCGGTGGCGGTCGCGAGGGTAACGCGGGCTACTTCGCGCTCGACGTGACCTACCCCGACTCGCCGACGTTGCTCTGGCAGGTCGAGCTGTATCATGACAAGGCCTTCTCGTCGGAAGTCGAGTTTGCGAACCTCGGCGGCACGGAGGTGGCGCTGATCGGGACCGGCCTCGACGACACCTCGGGCGAAGCCTATGTCGAGGTCTACCAGGTCTCGGACGGCACGCGGCTCGGTCGCCTGCAACTGAGCAACGACGCGTCGCGCCGCAACAAGGCCACGGCGACCCGGGTTGTCGATCTCGATCTCGACGGAGAGGACGATCTCGGCTACGTCGCCGATCTGCAGGGGCACCTGTGGCGCCTCGCGTTCAACGGCAGCGCGAATCCACTGTCGTGGGACGTCACGTGTCTCTGGCGCGGCAATTACGAGATTACGTCCACGCCCGTACCCGCCTACGGCGAGGCGAACAACATCCTCGTGTACTTCGGCACGGGAGCGTATCTCGACACCTCGGACCTGACGACTGCGGACGCGAATATCTTCTGCTGCGTCTACGATCGACATGACGGCGCGGAGTACGCCAGCCTCGTCGACCAGACCGACACGATCCATGACATCGGCACGGCCGACGGCTGGTACGTGCGGCTGGAACACGAGGGAGAGCGTGTGACGGAGCCGGCCGCCGTCGTGGCGGGCACGGTGCTGTTCACGTCGTACGCGCCGAGCCATGAGCTGTGCTCGGCCGGTGGCTTCTCGTGGCTGTGGCGGGTGTCGTACCTCGATGGCGACGTGCCCGACGACGGCGAGGATGATGCCTGGAACGGCGACCGCTTCGTCGAGCTCGGCGGGGGCGTGGCGTCACGCCCGGTGGTCGACATCGTGAACGAGACGGTCATCGTGCAGTCGTCTGACGCGACGATCACCGTCCAGGATATCGGCCAGAACTTCTTCCATCTCACGGTGCGCTCGTGGCAGGAAACGTTCGGCAACAACCCGTGACCGGTCCGTCAGCAGGAGGAGACAGCATGCGTCCCAGCCTTCGATATCTCAGCCGCCACGGCGCCTGCCTGGGGACGGTCATCGTCATGGCCATGCTCGTCGCGACCCTGCCGGCCCTGGCCGGCACGGTGAACGGCAAAAACATGAAGAGCCACGCGCGTCCCGAGCGTGTGAAATCGAGCAAGCGGTTCGTCTTCAAGACCGGGACGTTGCATCTCGACCGGTTCGGCAACTGGGTGCTCGGCGACGGCACCCCGCTCCTGACCGATGACGAGACCCTGTGGACGGACGAGCAACACAAGGACGGATCCGGCACGCCGTCGGAGGGCCGGATGGTGAAGCTGATGTGTCAGCCGGGACTACGGGGACTACTGATCCGTCAGGGGACGTTGCTCGACCCACTTCGCGCAGGCGCAGCGGCCTCGGTGCCGGTGGAGTCGGTACCCGATACGCCCGAGCCGCGACGGCCTCACTGATCGGGCGCGGTCGTCCCCGCACTCAGCGCGGCGGACAGTTCGGCGATCTGACGCTGCTCGTCATCCGTGATGGCGGGCAGCGTCAGCGCGTGGCGCAGCAGCGTCCGGGCCTCGTCGAAGCGCCCTTGCTGCCAGCGTAACCGGGCCAGGTTGTACCAGCCGGGCACGTAGTCGGGAAAGTCCTCGGTCAATCTGGCGAGGACCCGGGCGGCGGCGGCGAACCTGCCGCACTCCGCATATAGCGAGGCAAGATTACTGCGGTATCGGGCGCGTCCCGGTTCGCGAGCCACGGCTTCCGCCATCGCCTCCACCGCCCCGGCGAGGTCGCCCGCCTCGCGCCGTACGAGGGCCAGCCCATGGTAGGGCGCCGCCCAGGTCGTATCGAGTGCGGCGGCGCGCATGAAGCCCGCCTCGGCGGCGCTCGTTCGGTGCAGGGCCGCCAGGCAGCGTGCGCGGCGATACTGGATGAACCGGTCGTTGGGCAGGCGCCGCATCGCCTCGTCGTAGCTGGCGAGGGCGGCCTCGGAATCGCCTGCCTTCTCCAGGTATCCGCCCTGCCGGTATGCGGTCTCGGCCAGGCCTGGTTCGAGCACCTCCGCGGCAGCGCAGGCCGAGAAAATGCCGACGCGATCGCCGGCATCGGCGGCGCGCGAGGCCCGGTTCAGCTCGCAGTACCAGAACTCCTCGTTGCGGGGAAATGCCGTCCAGCTCGGCCACAGCGCCACCAGCATGCCGACCGCGGCGAGGCTCCAGACCACGACCCGGCGCCGTGAACCGTGGCGCGGGAGTGTTCCCAGCGCTAGCGCGAACGCCGCCGTGCTGATGGCCAGCAGCGGCACGATCGGCAACCGGTAGCGCGTCGTCGGGAAGAAAGGCAGCAGGCTGAGGAAATACCCGCCGACCACTGCGAGCCAGACCCCGCGCGCCGGCGGCCGCAGCCAGGCCATGCCGAGCAGTCCACCCGCGCTCAGCACCGCGAAGGGCAGGAATAGCCAGCGTAGCGGCATGAGGCGTGTCCGCCAGAAGTTCCAGCTCACGATCTGCGGCAACTCGTATCCGCTCCAGAAGCGCACGACCTTGCGCGCGTAGTGCCGGACCATCGCCTTCGGCTCGCTCGTGAATCGCGTTACGGCGCGCCGTGTCAGCTCGTGAGACACCTGCGACGGTGCAAGGTCGTGCCCCTCCTCCGCTTCGAGGCGGATCGCGCCCGTCGGGTCGAACTCGAAGCTCGGCGTGCGCGTGATCGGTCCGAAAATACCGCCATACTGATCCTGCTGACCGATGAGCAGGTTCACACCGCCGTTGCTGGTCAGCAGCACGAGGTCACCGCCCACCACGAGGTTGCGCACCGTCACTGGCAGCACTGCCAGAGCCACGCCCAGCACCAGCATCGCGACCCGACACAGGACGCTCCGGCCGCCCAGTCCGCGGCCGCGTAGCAGCCACGGCAACGTCAACGTCAGCACCAGGACGTTGCCCCGCGCGGTGGCCGTCAGGCCGACGAGCAGGCCGAGCACCAGCCAGCGCCGCAGCTGCGGCTGCTCCCAGGCCCGCCATGCCTGCCACGCGATCAGCAGCACGAGCGTGGTGACCACCGTGACCATGAGGCGCAGTCCGGCGTAGAACACGGGCGGTCCATACGCGCTGTAGAGCGCGGCGGCGAGCAGGCCCGTGCGGGTGTCCGCCCAGCGCCGGCCCACAGCGTAGACCAGCGCGACGTTCCCCAGGCTGAGTCCCCACTGCAGGATCATCATCGCCGACCCTCCGACACCGAACACCCGATAGACCAGCGCCAGGAGATGAGGATAGAGCGGACCCATCCAGTATGGTTCCCCCTTGCCCCAGTCGCCGGACACCAGTCGGCGCGCCCAGAGGTCGTAATCGGAGCTATCCAGGAATGGCACCGTGAACAGGTGGGTATGGCGCATGAACAGATAAGTCGCCACGCGCACGGCCAGGCCGAGCACGATCAGCAGGCCGAGGACTGCGGAGGGGGGAATCGCCTTGATTTGGCGCAGGTCATTGTTCAACATGGAGTGGATCCCACCCGCGTTTTCGCGTCTCAGGAGGCCGCCATGGACATCCGCATCGAGCGCAATCCCGATCCGCCCGCGCCCCCGGCACCTGCAACGTACGGCTTCGGTGCGCAGTTCACGCCGCACATGTTCATGATGAACCACAGGGACGGTGCCTGGCAGGATCCCCGCATCGTCCCGTATGGGCCCCTCGCGCTCGACCCCGCCGCCAAGGTCCTGCACTATGCGCAGGAGATTTTCGAAGGCATGAAGGCGTATCGCAATCCGCGCGACGGTTCGGTGCACATGTTCCGGCCCGACATGAACATCCTGCGCTTCAATCGCAGCACCGAGCGCATGTGCATGCCGGCCGTGGATCCGGAACTGTTCATGTCCGCGCTCGAAAAGCTCATCGGACTCGACGCAGCCTGGGTGCCCGAACCGCCCAACGCCCTCTACATCAGACCCACGCTCTTCGGCGACCAGCCCAGCCTCGGTGTCGCGGCATCGACCAGCTACCTCTTCTACATCATCATCGGGCCGGTGGGCAGCTACTTCAAGAACGGGATCAAGCCGCTGCGCCTCAAGGCGGAAACCACCTATGTGCGTTCGGCGCCCGGCGGCACCGGCTATGCCAAGACCGGCGGCAACTACGCATCTGCTCTGCTGCCCATCCAGTACGCCCGGGCCGAGGGCTTCGACCAGATCATCTGGCTCGACGCGGTGAATCGCCGCACGGTCGAGGAGATGGGCGCCATGAACATCGCCTTCGTGTACGAGGACCACGTGCTCACCGCCCCGCTGGGCGATACGATCCTGGCCGGCATCACGCGTGACTCCATCGGTGTGCTCTGCAGGGACTTCGGCATTCCCTGGGTGGAGTCGCCGCCCGTGATCCGCGCCATCTGCGACGACGCCGCGAGCGGAAAGCTCAAGGAGGTCTTTGCGTGTGGAACGGCCGCGGTGGTCACGCCGGTGGGCTCGATCAGCCTCGACGGTGAGGACGCCACCGTGGGCGAGGGCGGCGAGGGGCCGGTCACGCGGCGCCTGCGCGAGACCCTGTGGGAGCTCCACTCCGGCACGAGCGAACGGCATCCCGAGTGGATCCACCGCGTGCCCAGCATGCGCTGACGATTGGTGGCACTGACCGTCCCGTGCATCGACCGGACGTTACGCCGAAGGCTACGACCGTGAAGAACCTCGCCCTCGATCGCGCGCTCGTCTGCTTCGATCTGGAGACGACCGGCACCGACGTCATGCGCGATCGCATCGTCCAGATCGCCGCCATCCGGGTGGAGCCCGACGGCTCGCGACAGACGCACAGCAGTCTCGTGAATCCCGGCTGTTCCATCCCTGCCGGAGCGACGGCGGTGCACGGCATCACCGATGCCGACGTGGCCGACGCCCCGCCGTTCGCGATCCTCTGGCCGCGCCTGGCGTCGCTCTTTGCCGACGCCGACCTTGCCGGCTTCAACATGGTGAACTTCGATCTGCCGCTGCTCGAGGAGGAAGTGAGGCGTACCGGCGACGACCTCGCCGTGAGCGGTCGCCGTCTCCTCGACGCCATGCGCATCTTCCACCGCAAGGAACCGCGCGACCTCACGGCCGCGCTGAGGTTCTACTGCGACGAGGACCTCGCCGGCGCCCACGACGCGCTGGCCGACACCACGGCCACCCTCGACGTGCTCGACGCGCAGCTCGCCCGCTATCCCGACCTGCCGCGCGACGCGGCCGGTCTGCACGCGTTCTGCAATCCGCACGCCGATCTCTACCTCGATCGTACACGCCGCCTGCGCTGGAACGACGACGGCGACGCCGTGCTCGCCTTCGGCAAGCACGAGGGACGCACCCTGGAGGAGATGGTGGGATCGCGCGCGGGGCGCGGCTACCTCGAGTGGATGGTGAGCTCGGACTTCAAGCAGGACGTCAAGGATATCCTGCGCGAGGCGCTCGACGGTGTGTATCCTCGCCGCCACGGGGAGGATTCGGGCGAGACTCGCGAGGCCTCCGGTCCGCCCAGCCTCTTTCCGGACATCTGATTCCAGGTTTTCCTTCAATCTCCTCTCCGCATGGCCGAAAAGGCAGCCATGAGCTGTCGCCCGGCAGATCCGTCGCCCCGGACCCGTCGCCCTGTCGAGACAGGAGATTGAACGATGACCACCGATATCACCGACGCGAGGTCCACACCCGATGCCGCGACGTCCCGGCGCCAGAAGGTCGACGTCCATGTGCTCGCGCGGATCGATCGTCTGCCCAGCCTCTCGTCCGTCGTCGCCGAGTTCCTGCAGCTATGCCGCAAGGAGTTCTTCACCGCCCGTGACTTCGAGGCCGTCATCGCCAAGGATCAGGCCCTCGTGGCCCGACTGTTGCGCGTGGCTAACAGCGCCATGTACGGCCGCCCTCGCAGCATCCGCGCGATCGCCGAGGCCGTGGTGCTGGTGGGGCTCGAGAGCATGACCAAGATGGTCTACGCCGTCAGCACCGAGGGCCTCACCCGCAAGCGCCTCGTCAACTACGCCTACGACCCCAGCCGCGGCTTCTGGATGCACTCCACGGCCGTGGGGCTGGCGGCGCGCGCCCTCGCGGAGGCCCTGCCGTCGCGTCCCGTGCACCAGGAAGAAGCCTTCGTCTCCGGCCTGCTGCACGACGTGGGCAAGCTCGTCATCGACGACTTCCTCCCCCCGGTACCCGGCAAGCGCATGGTGACCAGACACGAGGAAGTGAGCGCCGTCGGTCTCGATCACGCCGAGCTGGCCGAGATCATCCTGGGTCAGTGGCGTCTGCCCGACTCCATTGTCGAGGCCGTCCGCTATCACCACTGTCCCGACGAGGCGCCCGCCAATCCGAACGGGGCACGCCTGCTGATGCTCGCGCAGAACATCGTCGCCACCTGGCAGGTGGGTTTCCACACCCCCATCGACCTTGCCGCCGACTTCGACGCCGCGCCGAGCGCCTTGCTGATCCAGGCCCTGGGGCTACCGTCGAATAAACTCCCCCAGATTCTCTGGGACATCCGGCAGCAGCTGGCCAGCATCGAGAAGATGTACCCCGAGGCCTGACCTCGCCTCGCCTGAGCCAAGCTCCTTCGTCGCCGATGTTTTTGTTGCGACAAAAATAATTTGGGGCCAACGACTTCCGGCGCTTATCATGGGAGGTGCGGGTGCGTGGAGGGCGAGTGGAGACGGATGTCGGACAAGGGGAAAGACCCATGGCGAACGAGGTCAGCGCCAGCCTTGAAGACTACCTGGAGGCGATCCTCCACATCGTGGACGCCAAGCAGGCGGCCCGTGCGAAGGATATCGTCGACCGGCTCGGCGTGCACAACTCGTCGGTGACGCAGGCGCTGCGCGCGCTGTCGGAGAAGGGGCTCGTGAACTATGCGCCCTACGACATCGTCACCCTCACCGACGAGGGGCGGCGCATCGCCGCCGACGTGGCGAAACGCCACCAGGCGTTGCGCCAGTTTCTGGTGGAAGTGCTCGGCATCTCCCTGGAGCGCGCCGAGACCGAGGCGTGCCGTCTCGAGCATGCGGTCTCCGGCCAGGTGATCAATCGTATCTCCAAGCTCATCGAGTTCCATCGCGAAAACCCGTGCGGGATGTGCCGCTGGGACGAGGCGCAGAACGGCTTTGTGGCCCGGGTGGCCGCGAAGGAGTGAGACGATGCCGCTGGCCTTGGTGAAGGAGGGAACCCGCGCAATCCTGCGTTCCATCAATGGTGGACACGGCCTGCGCGGCCGCCTCGCGGCGCTGGGGCTGATTCCGGGCGCCGAGATCGAGGTGCTGCGCAACGCAGGCCGTGGCCCTTTCGTCGTCGCCGTGGGTGGTGCCCGCCTGGTGCTGGGCCGCGGCATGGCGATGCAGATCGAGGTCGAGTGATCGCAGCGACCGCGAGTCCACTCCGATGAGCGCCGAACTGGCGGCGGCGAAGCGGTCGCGACGTCTGACCATGGCCCTTGCCGGCAATCCGAATTCGGGCAAGACGACGATCTTCAATCGGCTCACGGGCGCGCGTCAACGCGTGGGCAACTACCCGGGCGTCACGGTCGAGTGGAAGGAAGGTGTGCGCCGCACGACCGAGGCGGAGCTGCGCGTCTTCGACCTGCCGGGCATCTACAGCCTCACCACGCTCAGCGACGAGGAGCTGGTGGCGCGCGATTACCTGCTGCGCCAGCGTCCCGACGTGGTCGTGAACGTGGTCGATGCCAGCAACCTGGCGCGCAATCTCTACCTCACCATGGAGCTGCTCGAGCTGAAGGTGCCCCTCGTCGTCGTGCTCAACATGAGCGACGTCGCCTTGAGTCAAGGCATGCTCATCGATGCGAAGGCGCTCGCCCATCGCCTCGGCGTTCCGGTGGTGCCGGCCATCGGCTCGCGAGGTGAGGGCACGGACGCCATCGAGCGCGCCGTCCTCGACGTCGGTCTCGGGCGCAACAGTTTCCATCCCGTACGTCCGGATCTCGGCGCCCGCGTGGAAGCCCAGATCGCGGAGCTGACGCCGCACATCGCGCGCGCGCCCCTTGCCGGGCTCACCGGACCCGATCGCTGGATCGCCATCAAGCTGCTCGAGAACGACCCTCAGGTGCACGGCCTCATCACCGACGACGCCCTGCGCGCGGCCGCCGCGCAAGCCACGCGCGCCCTCGACGAGGGCATCAACACGCCCAGCGACATCGTCATGGCGCGGCAGCGGTACGCCTTCATCCAGGATGTCTGCCAGGGCGCGTTGCGCATTGGTCCGCGCCCGGTGGGTAGCCTGAGCGACCGCATCGATCGCTGGGCCATGCACCCCGTGTGGGGCCTGCCCATCTTCCTGGTCTCCATGTTCGTGGTCTTCACGCTCACCTTCACGGCAGGCAATCCCCTGATGAACCTGGTGGAGGCAGGGTTCTCCTGGCTCGCGAGCTTCGTCAGCAGCTTCTGGCCCGCCGGCAGCGACAGCGCCCTGCGTTCTCTCCTGGTGGACGGTGTCATCAGCGGCGTGGGCGGCGTGCTCGTGTTCCTGCCCAACATCGTGCTGCTCTTCCTGGCCATCGCCGTGCTCGAGGGCACGGGCTACATGACGCGCGCGGCCTTCGTGATGGACCGCTTCATGAGCCGCGTGGGCCTGCACGGCAAGAGCTTCATTCCGCTGCTCATCGGCTTCGGCTGCACCGTGCCGGCGATCCTCGCCACCCGCACGCTCGAGACCAAGCGCGACCGCCTCATCACCATGCTCGTGCTGCCGCTCATGAGCTGCGGCGCACGCCTGCCGATCTACGCGCTCATCATCCCCGCCTTCTTCGCCACCAGGTGGCAGGGGCCGGTCCTGTGGGTGATCTACCTCACGGGTATCGTGCTGGCCCTCGTCGGCGCCAAGATGCTCCGTCAAACCGTGTTCCGCGGCGAGACCACGCCCTTCCTCATGGAATTGCCGCCGTACCACTGTCCCACGGTCGGCAGTCTGGCCGCGCAGGCCGGCACCCGCGCCTGGCTGTACCTGAAGAAGGCCGGTACGGTGATCCTGGGCGCCTCGATCATCCTGTGGTTCCTCACCAGCTACCCCAAGCTGCCGGCCACGACGCCCTCGGTACCTCCCGCCGGCACCGCGACGATGACCACGGTCGACACAGGCGCTGACGCGGCCGCGGCCGCCATGCAGTACTCCTTCGCGGGCCGCGTGGGCCATGCCCTGACGCCGATGCTGCATCCCATGGGCTTCGACTGGCGCATCGGCACGGCCTTGATCGGCGCCTTCGCCGCCAAGGAGGTCTTCGTGGCGCAGATGGGCATCGTCTACGCCGTGGGCGGCGCCGACGAGACCTCGCAGGCCCTGCGCGCCCAGCTCCGGCGGCACTACTCGCCCCTCGTGGGGTTCTGCATCATGCTCTTCTGCCTCATCGCCACGCCGTGCATGTCGACCGTCGCGGCCACCCGCCAGGAGAGCGGAAGCTGGCGGTGGGCCCTGACCCAGTTCTGGGGCCTGACCTTCCTGGCGTGGGCCCTGACGGCAATCGTCTACCAGGTGGGTACGCGCTTCCTGGCCTGACCCGCCCCCACGAAGGCGAGGACCCGCATGTTCGAGAACATCCTCGTCGGACTCATCGTCCTGAGCGCCGTGATCTGGGCCGTCCGCGCGGCCGTGAAAGAGGTCCGCCAGCGCCAGACCCCCGCCCCCGGCTGCAGCTGTTCGTCCTCGAGCCACTGCGCCACGCTCGCGGCCCGGCGCAAGGCGGTGCAGCGGGAGGCGGAGAAGGCGGAGGTGGCGCAGACGGCGAAACGGTAGATCGCCGGTATACGATATGCTGCCGCCCGGCCCCGGCCCTTCGTTTCTATGGGCTAAAGATACTGCTTAATTCGGCGATACTGGCTTCGAGAAGTAGCGGCACCAAAATGGCGCCGACTCACGGGCATCGAAGTACCCAGCCGAAGTCGATCATGACGATTCGTAGAAAACTCCGACGGATCGTTCTCGTCACCGGTGGCCTCGCCGTGGTCACGGTCGCTGCCGTCCTGCTGCCCACGAGTTACCGTCGCGATAGCCAGATGATCACCGACCAGGCGACGACCCTCGCCGACGTGGTGGGCGACGCCTGCGCGGCGTCGTTGCTATTCAATGACCCGGCGGCAGCGACCGGTTTGCTGCGTTCCTTGCAGCAGGCCCCTGAGATCGAACACGCCTATCTGTACCGTCCCGATCACACCGTCTTCGCCACTTACGGGACAACGATCCCTGGTGACTGCCTCGAGGTGACGCGCGTCCTCAAGCTCGACGGCGAATTCATCGGCACGATCCAGGTCTCTGCCAGCCTTGCGCCGGCACGACGCGCCCTCATGCAGCTCCTCGTCACGTTCCTGATCGCCGCGGCCCTTGCCGTGATCTTCGTCATGTTCTTCGCGGACCGTCTCGGGCATGTCGTCACCGGGCCCATCCGTAATCTCGCGGTAGCGGCCGGTCAGATCTCGCGCGATCACGACATCGGCCTGCGAGTGGCGCGGACCTCTTCGGATGAGACCGGCGATCTCGTCGATGCGTTCAATGGCATGCTCGCCGAGATCGAGGCGACGACGGCGGCCAAAGAGAAATCCGACGCGGCCAATCGCGCGAAGAGTCAATTCCTGGCGAACATGAGTCACGAGATCCGCACGCCGATGAACGGTGTCCTCGGCATGACCAGCCTGCTGGCCGACTCTCCGCTCGATGCGGAGCAACGCGGCTGTGTCGACGCGATTCTCGGATCCGCCAGTTCGCTGATGACGATCATCAACGATATTCTCGATTTCACGAAGTTCGAGGACGGCAAGATCCAGTTCGATCGAATGCCTTTCAGTTTTCCGCAGGCGATCCATGATGTCGTCGACCTGCTGAAGGGCGGTGCCGAGGCCAAGGGAATCGCGATCTCCGTCCGCATCGACGCCGGCGACGGGACCTGGGTGGTCGGCGACGCCGGACGTGTGCGCCAGATCGTGACGAACATCGTCGGCAACGCGATCAAGTTCACGATGGAGGGCTCGGTCACCATCGAGGCGAGCTGGCAAACCGACACGGCGATCCGAGGAACGTGGGTCGTCGTCATCACCGACACCGGGATCGGTATGGATCCCAGCCAGATCGAGGGCCTCTTCGAGAGATTCCGCCAGGCCGACGAGACGACGACACGGCGATTCGGCGGCACGGGACTCGGGCTGGCCATCGCCCGGCAATTCGCCGAGGCGATGGGCGGTACGGTGGTGGCGTCCAGTCGCCTCGGCCAGGGATCGCGTTTCGAGATCTCGCTGCCATGCGAACGCGCCGAGGGCCATGCCGATGGTGCGCCGTCTGATCCTCCGGCGGCGTCGACGACGACCCGGACAGCTCTGCCGCCGGCGCGCATCCTGGTCGTCGAAGACAATGCGGTCAACCAGAAGGTCGCCCGCATGATGCTGGAAAAGCTCGGTATGCAGGTTGAGGTCATCGGCAACGGTGCCGACGCGATTCCCGCAGTCGAGCACGGCTCGTTCGACCTCGTGCTCATGGACTGCCAGATGCCCGTGATGGACGGCTACGAGGCCACGGCGGCTATCCGAGCCCTGGGTGGCCGTGGCCGCGACATACCGATCGTCGCCTTGACGGCACACGCGATGGCGGGCGACCGCGCTCGCTGCCTCACGGCCGGGATGGACGACTATCTCGTCAAGCCTCTCGCGAGCGACGCACTTGTCGCCTGTCTCGACCGCGGGCTCGTGGCGCTGCGGGCGCCTGTGTGACCTCTCGTCTCATCGACCCAGATCCTACCGTCGTTCGGCCAGGCGCAGGAGATGCGAGCTGATCGTCAAACCCGCCCGCTCGGCCCTGGCCTGGTCGATGGCGAAGCGGACTCGATCACCCTCGATCACGAAGGAGATGATGCCGCCGGCATCCAGGAAGTCGTCGTCCTCGCCGATCGTGAGGATGGGGCGTGTGCCGAGCCACGCCAGGTTCTTCCAGCGCGGATGATCACTTCGGGCGATGTGGCCGATTTCCGCGGGAACGAACAGGATGTCGCATCCCGAGGCGAGGACATCCGGATCCAGGCCGTGTCGGATCTCGACTCGCGAATGCGCCGTACCGGCGGCCACCGCCGCGTCGAGTGCGTCGGACAGGGGGGAATCGCCCACGATGGCCACCACGAGGCGGTCGCGCGACGGACCGGTACCGGCCGGCCACGTCACGAACCTCACGAATCGCAGCATAAACGCAGCCTTGACCTGGTATTCCCCGCTCGGCGCCACACCGTTTCCCGGTGGCGCGGCCATCGCCGTCAGGCAGATCGCGAGCATACCAGCAATGGCGGCCATACGCCGAAGCATCAAAACTCCACTCGCCCCGAGATCGAGACGTGACGCGGGATCGCTGCAGTCGAACCATCGATCGAAACCTGCGGAATGTACTCCCGGTGCGCCGAATGCAGGTAGTCGGCCACCGTGACGGCGAACTCGAGGCCGTGTCGGGGCTGCCAGCGTAGGCGCGTCGTCATCTCGCCGTACCCCGGAAGCCCGTTGTCGCCGAGCACACCGACGCGCCGCCAGGCGGTTTCGAGGCCCAGGCGCGACGATAGTGCCAGCGAGGCCCATGCGTAGATCTGATGCTGAGGCGAGTTCGACTGGTCGATGAGCGCCGCGGCGTCCGGATAGTCGGCTGCCGGCTCGTTCCGCCAGCGCAGCAACGACCACGCGGCCCGCAAGCGACAACCCGCGACGGGGTGCGCGTCGAGCGCGATCTCCCCGCCCCAGGTCTGGGCGCTTAGACCATTGGCTGCCACGTTCGGTATCTCGAGATAAGGGACGCCGTCGAGGAAAGCCGGTTGCGGCGCCTGGGTCACGGCGACGCTGAGATCGCGATAGTGATTCCAGAACGCCGCGGCGTCGATGGCGACATTGGCATGGGGAACGATCCGGTACCCCAGCTCCCACGCCACCATCGATTCCTGGTGCACGGATTCGGCGCCCTTGTACCGGACGATGGCAGCGGGCGCGTCCGGCGCGAGGACGCCGGCCGGGATGACCTCCTGGGTCCAGCTGATGTCCTGCTCGGCGTATGACGGCGAACGGGTCGAGCGAGCCACCGAAGCCCAGAGTGTCTGGTTGGCGCGCGGTGTCCAGATCAGGCGCAGGTTCGGCTGGAGCTCGGCGTCGACGTGTTGCGCTTTCTCCACCTTGACCCCGGCAAGCACCCCGAACACGCCAGGCGCCACGGTGATCTCGTCCTGGACGAACGCATTGGCGATCCAGTCGCGATCGATGGCGTCGCGAAAACCGATCGTGAAACTGTCGACGAAACGCGCGTGCGTCCAGCGCGCACCCGTTCCCCACACGAGATCGTGATTTCCCGAACGAAAGCGGTGGTTGAAGTCGATGTCGAGCTGGTGGATGTGCATCTCGGAATCCGAGTACTCAACGATGTCACCGTTCCAGTACACCTGCATAGCGAAGGACGACGCCGGCCCGGTGACGCGCTGCCAGCGGCCGACCGCGGCCATTTGCCGATCACGGTTGGTGAGCTGCTGGAATGTGGTATAGGGCGGCGTGACTCCGGTGATGGTGCGGCCGGTCTGCTGCGCGTGACTGTTCGTGGCGTTGAGTTGCAGGCTCAACTCGTCATGGATCGACGGCACGAGATTCAGCTGCAGAGCGGCGATCGTCCGCCACGCCTCGTCGTTTCCGAATGGCTCGCTCCCGATATCGGCCGGGCCGCTGGCGTCATGGCTGACGTCGACTCTCATGGCGCCAACGTTGCCAAAGGGTGCTCCGTAGCGCACGACTCCGCGCGCCGTGTCGAAGTCGCCGCCTTCTGCCACGACGAGGCCACCGAGCGTCCGGCTGGCGTTCTTGGTGATGATGTTGATGACGCCATTGACGGCATTGGTGCCCCACATCGTGGCTCCGGGCCCCCGGATGACCTCGATGCGCTCGATGTCTTCCATCGTCACGCCAAGCGCTTCCCACATCACACCCGAGAAGATCGGCGTGTAGACCGTCCGACCATCGACGAGGACCAGCAGCTTGTTCGCGAAGCGGTTGTTGAAGCCGCGGACACTGACGGCCCAGCGGCTGCCGTCCACGCGCGCCACGTCGACGCCGGGAACCAGCCGCAGGGCTTCCGGCACCGACCGGAATCCGAAACGCTGGATATCATCAGCCGTGACGACGTAGGCGGCCGCGGCGGTATGGGCCAGACTCGTGGCCTTCTTCGCGGCCGACACCACCGGTACGTCGAGGAGCTCCTCGAGCGACAGGTCGGCCAAGGGGGGGCCGTCATCGGCCGCCGACGGCAGAGCGCTACCGACCGCGAGGCCAGCAACAAGCAAGACTCCTAGGAATCTGGTCAGCACGCAGACACCTCCAGGGTTCGGTTGCTTGCACCCTGCAGGTCCCGGACCAGGTGTCGGCGACACTGCGTTCCGGCGAAAACGACCTTCCTGAGCGCGAATAAGGACATCCGTAGCCCGCGGCCACCGGCGTTTCGGATGGCGAACCAGCGATCGTTCCCGTGCGAACATGGGTGAAAACCGGCCACGAGAACGAGCCGACGCGGCCACGTGTCTTGTCATGACATTGTGACACTGTTTGGGTGTGCGGGGTCATGGTGGCGCCCGGGCCACTCGAAGCGTGCACGGGTGTATCACTGTAATCTGTTGTATTTATTTGGTTTAATTTATCTCTTGCTGGTGTTGATTCCCGGCACACCCCATGCAAATGCTTGGCTGAACAAACGTATCCGAATCGAGGAGGCCCCATGAAGAACTGGACCGTCGCCGCCACCGAAGCGCTCCAGCGCGCCCAGCAGAAGGCCTACGAGAAGGGCCATGCCGAGCTGGAACCGCTGCACCTGCTGTGGGCGCTGCTGAGTGAACCCGGAATGGCCACGCGCGTGCTGAGGGCCATGGAGATCGACCCCGCCCTCGTCGAGCGCACCGCCGAGCAGGAGCTCGCCAGCCTGCCCCAGGTGGGCCGCAAGGAGGCCCCGAACGCCAGCCGGGAGCTGCAGGCCATCATTCTCGAGGCGCAGAACCTGGCGCAGAAACAGTCTGGCGGCATGGTCGGGTCGCGCGAGGTGCTGCTCGCCCTGGCGGCCGATCAGGGGCGCGCCGGCAGCGTGCTACGCACCTTCGACATCACCGCGAAGTCGCTGGCGAAGGCCCTCGAGGCCGCCGGAGCCGACGTGCAGTACCAGGGCGACGACGAGTCGAACGCGGCCGACGGCCAGGACTCGGCGCTGAACAAGTACGCCCGCGATCTCTGCGCCGCCGCCCGCGCTGGTAAAATCGACCCCATCATCGGCCGCGACGAGGAGATCCGTCGCGTGATCCAGATTCTCAGCCGCCGTACCAAGAACAACCCCGTGCTCATCGGCCCTCCCGGCGTGGGCAAGACTGCCGTGGCCGAGGGACTCGCGCGCCGCCTCGTGGAGGGCGACGTGCCCGAGGGCCTGAAGGGCAAGCGTCTCTACGCGCTGGATATGGGCTCGCTTCTCGCCGGCGCCAAGTATCGTGGCGAGTTCGAGGACCGCCTGAAAAAGGTCGTGAAGGAGGTCACCGAGCAGGAGGGCGAGGTGCTTCTCTTCATCGATGAGATGCACACCCTCGTGGGCGCCGGCAAGGCGGAGGGCGCGATGGATGCATCCAACATCCTCAAGCCGGCCCTCGCGCGCGGCGAGCTGCACTGCGTGGGCGCCACCACCATCGACGAGTACCGACAGAACATCGAGAAGGACCCGGCCCTCGAACGCCGCTTCCAGCCCGTCATGGTGGAGGAGCCCACGTGGGAGCAGGCCGTCGCCATCTTGCGCGGCCTGAAGGAGAAATACGAGGTCCACCACGGCATCCGCATCACCGATGGGGCCATCGTCGCCGCGGTGAAGCTGTCGCAGCGCTACATCAGCGACCGCATGCTGCCCGACAAGGCCATCGACCTCATGGACGAGGCCGCGAGCCGCCTGCGCATGGAGATCGACTCGGTGCCCGCCAACGTGGATATGTTACAGCGGCGACTCAACCAGCTCGAGATGGAGAAGCTCGCGCTGGAGAAGGAGACCGACAAGTCCGCGGTGGGCCGCCGTGAGGCCATCGATCACCAGATCGGTGAGCTGAAGGACGACCTCACCAAGGTGAAGGCCCACTGGGAGGAGGAGAAGCGTGCCATCGACGCCATCCGCAAGCTGCAGGAGCAGCAGGAGCAGCTCCAGCTCGCCATGGACGACGCCGAGCGTCGCGGCGACCTCGCGCGCGCCAGCGAGCTGAAGTACGGCGAGACCGCGCGCCTGGCGGCCGAGCTCGAGCGCGCGCGCGCCGAGCTGCACCGCGTGCAGGGCGACACGCCGCTGCTGAAGGAGGAGGTCACCGAGGACGATATCGCCGAGCTCGTGGCGAAGTGGACCGGCATCCCGGCGCAGCGCCTGGTGGAGGACGAGGCGCGCAAGCTGCGCGACCTCGAGTCGCGGCTGTCCGAGCGCGTGGTGGGGCAGGACGAGGCCGTGGCCCAGGTGGCGCGCACCGTGCGCCGCTCGCGCGCGGGTCTCACCGACCGCAACCGCCCGCTCGGCTCGTTCCTCTTCCTCGGTCCCACCGGCGTCGGCAAGACCGAGCTGGTGAAGACCCTCACCGAGCAGCTCTTCGGCGACGAGAAGCACCTCGTGCGCCTGGACATGAGCGAGTACATGGAACGCCACGCGGTGGCGCGCATGATCGGTGCACCCCCCGGTTACGTGGGCTACGAGTCGGGCGGCCAGCTCACCGAGGCGGTACGCCGCCATCCCTACAGCGTCATCCTGCTGGACGAGGTGGAGAAGGCGCATCCCGAGGTCATGAACGTGCTGCTGCAACTCCTGGACGACGGCCGCCTCACCGACGGCAAGGGCCGCGCGGTCGACTTTCGCAACACCCTCGTGGTGATGACGAGCAACCTCTGTCAGGACGAGCGCTTCGAACCCCAGGACGACGAGGCGGTCGACGGCCGCGAGCAGAAACAGCGCGCAGTGATGGAGGAACTGTCCCATCACTTCCGGCCCGAGTTCCTCAACCGTCTCGATGCCGTGGTGCGCTTCGCCAGCCTCGGCCAGAGCCAGATCCACGCCATCGTGCGCCTGGAACTGCGGAAGGTGGCCCACTCGCTCGCCGAGCAGGACATCGCCCTCGAGGTCACGGACGCCGCCGTTGCCAAGCTTGCCGGCCTGGGCTGGGACCCACGCTTCGGCGCCCGCCCCGTGAAGCGCGTCATCCAGCGCGAGGTACAGGACCGCCTCGCCGATGCGATTCTGGCCGGCGACATCCTGGCCGAGCAGACGGCGGTGCTCGACATGAAGGACGGCGCTTTCGTGCTGAAGGCGCGGCCGGGCGGCGCCCGCGCCCACGCGAAGGGCTAGGCGATGTTCTTCCGTGACCGTCGGCATCGGCGCGACGCCCTCATGCAGACCCCGGCGCCGGCGGCGTGGGACGAGATCCTGCACCGCCGCGTGCCTTACGTGCAGCGGTTGAACGCCGACGACCGCCATGAGCTGCTCGGCAAGATGCAGGTCTTCCTCGCCGAGAAGCACTTCGAGGGCTGCGGCGGGCTGGAATTGACAGACGAGATCGAGGTGACGATCGCCGCCCAGGCTTGCATCCTGCTGTTGCACCGCGACACCGACTTCTACCCCGACCTCGACTCCATCCTCGTCTACCCGCACGCCTACGTGGCACCAGTCGCCCAGCGCCTTCCCGACGGCACGGTCCTCGAGGGATCGCAGGTACGGCTGGGCGAGTCGTGGGTGCGCGGTGCGGTCGTGCTGTCATGGGACGACGTCGTCGCGGGCGCGGCCGACATCCACGACGGCCACAACGTCGTCCTGCACGAGTTCGCCCATCAACTCGATAACGAGATGGGCTACGGCGATGGCGCCCCCGCACTGCCGCACCACTCGATGTACGTCGCCTGGGCGCGCGTGCTCGGCGCCGAGTACGCGCATCTCATCGCCGCGATCCACGAGAACCGTCCCACGGTGCTCGACCCCTACGGCGCCACCAACCCCGCCGAGTTCTTCGCCGTGGCCACCGAGGCGTTCTTCGAGAAGGCCGACCTGCTGAAACGCCTGCACCCGGCGTTGTACGACCAGCTCCGGACGTTCTACCAGCAGGATCCGGCGAGCACGACGATGTGAGGCGCGGCGCCTGGCGCCGGCACCATGGTCCGCGGGGCCGGTGACATGGGACGAGGTGAACCAGATCGCGGGCCTGCCGGACGCGCAGTAGCGGACCTCGTTGAAGAAGAGAAGATCCACACCACGGCCGTCGCGTAGCCGGGCGCAAGCCGCCACGGAGACCTGTTTCAAGAGGGGGACCGGGCTGAAGCATCAGCACCGGCGTTGTACAAGCCATTGCGTCTGTTTTATCGGCGGGATCCGGGGAGTGCGACGCCTTGAGATACGTCGACGAGAGTCTCCTCCTGAACGAAAACCACACAATATACCGCCAAGGCAGTAAATTTTGGCGCCTTATGCCCGTTGCTGCTCACGTCAACGGTTCAAATATCTCTAATTACCGTCATGGCAGTAAAATATGCCGATTTCCATTTCCAGTCCTTGATTCCTTGCCGAATATGTCGTTAAATACTGCTATGGCAGTAAAAAAATCCCAAGATCTCCTCGCGGTATGGGGCCAGACCATCCGTGACCATCGCAAGGCGGCCGGCCTGTCCCAGGCCGAGCTTGCCAGACTCGCCGGTGTTGGCAAGACCGCTGTCTTCGACATCGAGAAAGGGAAGGCCACGGTACGCCTCGCGACGCTGCTGCGTGTGCTCGACACACTCAACCTCCACCTGGAGCTCCGTTCGCCAGGGCAGACTGCCGACCATGCGTAGTGCGGCGGTAGGCATGCACGGTACGCGGGCGGCGATCCTCGAGGAGATCGAGCGCGGGCGCGCGTACCGCGTGACCTACGCACCCTCCTACACTGGGCCACCCATCTCGCTCACGATGCCCGTGCGGTCGGAGTCGTACGACTTCATCGCCTTTCCGCCGTTCTTCGACGGCCTGTTGCCCGAGGGCGCGCAGCTCGAATCGCTACTCCGCCAGGCCAAGATCGATCGCGACGACCCGTTTCAGCAGCTCGTGACCGTCGGTGCCGACCTCGTCGGCGCCGTCACCGTCACCTTGATCGAGGGGACGGAGTCGTGAACCGATGTCCGATCACCTATGCGCCCTTGACCGACCGGGAGCACATCTACTCGCGGGCTGGCTTGCGGACGCTCGCGCCCGCGCTCGCTGGTCTTGAGGATCTGCCTTACGACGCCGAGGAGCAGCGGCAAGAGGCTCTCGCGCGCGTCACCAAGATGTCGATCCAGGGCGTGCAACCCAAGCTGAGTGCGCGGCTGCGGATCAAGGAGGGGCGCTTCGAAATCGTCGATCGCGGCGGGACGTACATCCTCAAACCGCAAAGCCGCGACTTCCACCACGTACCCGAAAACGAAGATCTGACAATGCGGCTCGCGCACCTGGTGGGCATCGAGACGCCGGTGCACGGACTCGTCCGCTCGCGCGACGGCTCGTGGACCTACTTCATCCGCCGATTCGACCGGCAACCCCGCGGTTCCAGGCTCGCCGTCGAGGACTTCGCCCAGCTCTCCGGCCACACACGCGAAACCAAGTACGACTCGCGCATGGAGCAGGTCGTCAAGGTGCTCGACCGCTATGCCACCTATCCCGTGGTCGAGAAGCTGGAACTTCTGCGGCGGTCACTTTTCTCTTTCCTCACCGGCGGTGAGGACATGCACCTGAAGAACTTCTCCCTGATCACTCGGGGTAAACGCATCCAGCTGGCGCCGGCTTACGATCTCCTCAACTCCACGATCGCATTACCCCGAGCGACCGAGGAATTCGCGCTGCCCCTGCGCGGCAAGAAAAGGAATCTCACGCGCGCCGACTTCCTGGAGTACTTCGCGCACGAACGGCTCGAGCTGCGCCAGGCGGCGGTCGACGATCTGCTGACGACCTTGCGCAACGCGCGGCCTGCGTGGGAGGACCTGATCACGGCGGCTTTCCTGCCCCAGCGCCTGAAGGACGTCTATCACGACCTCCTTCGAGACCGCTGGGAGCGATTGCTGAGCTAGCGTTCGCACTGGTCGTTTCCGATCCCGAGGACCCTCCCACCTGCACATCCCGGCGTCATTCCGCGCATGTCGGTTCGAACCCCGAACCTCGACTCCTCACCCCCTGGAGGACCGACATGAAGACCACTCGAATTCTCGCGATACTCGGCCTGGCGATGCTGGTGACCTCGGCGGCCCAGGCCCGTTTCATCATGTTCGACGCCAACTTCGACAGCCGGCCGGTCGGCTCGAGCCTCGACCGCCGCGGCGCGCGCTACGGCGAGCCCGTGGAGGCCGCCGGCGACAACCACAGCGAGGTCGTCGTCGCGGACGGCCCCGGCGACCGCAGCGTGCAGATCTGGGACACCACGACGTCCGGGCCCGACGCCCTCACCTTCGCCCTGCTGGACGGCCGGGAGATCAGCGATGGCAAGGTCCACGTCTCGCTGGAGCTGCAACCGGACACGGTCGACGTCTACTCGGTGGGGGTCGATGGTCCTGATACCGCGACGCAGCGGTTCTTCTCCTTGGTCCTGGACGCCGCCGGATTCGTGTACTGGTCCGACCATGACGATATCGCCGTCACGCAGTTCTCGACCTACGGCGCCGCCGACGTGCTGCAGATCGACCTGACGTTCAACTTGAACGACGGCACGTACGACTTCACGCTGAACGGCACGCCTATCCTCACGGGCGAATCGTTCGGTACGCCCTCGTTCGGTATCGCCAACGTCGTGGTCGGTAACCAGCTCGATGGCAACGCCACCGGCTCGGTGCGGATGGACGACCTCTCGGTGGACTGGGCGCCGGGCACGGCCACACCGCTGCTGAGCGCCAACTTCAATGACGAGGCGCTCGGCCAGCCCATCGGCTTCGGTGGCGCGGCCGTGGGCGAGCCGATCTCCGCGAACGCCTGCACACCGATCGTGGTGAACGGCGTCTTCCCCACGCGCTCGCTGCAGATCGACGATGCATCGACCACCACCGCCTCGTGGACGACCTTCGAGTTCCTCGACAGTGCCGAGGCCATGGGCGATGTGTCGATCTCGTTCTGGGTCGAGTTCGACTCCCTCGAACGCTACGAATTCGTGGTCCACGAACAGGGTTCCAACACCGAGAATTTCCTGGTCATGAACTTCGTCGCCGATGGAAGGCTATGGTTCGACGACGCCGCCAGCGGCAACTCGCATTACCACATGGAGACGTACGCGGCGAACACACCGGTCCATTTCGAGATCGCGTTCTACAGCGAACTGGGGCTGTACAGCATCTGGATGGACGGCGTGCGCGTGGTGCATCGCCGCGGTCACGGCATCACCGGTCGCGGCATCGGCCGCCTCAATTTCGGCGAATCGTTCGACACCGATCTCAATGGTCGGATGAACGTCGATCGCATCCAGGTCGATACGCTGGACAGCCCGCTGACCGGCGTCCAGGGGGACCCGACACCGCAGCTTGCCGCCATCCCGCTCGCCGCGGCGCCCAACCCCTTCAACCCGGCCACCGCGCTGCGCTTCTCCCTGCCTCAGGCAGCCGACGTGCGGCTCGACGTGATCGACCTGCGCGGCCGCCGCGTGGCCCACCTCGTCAACGGCTCGCTGGCCGCCGGGGACCACGAGGCCACCTGGCATGGGTACGATACGGCCGGCCGGCCGGCCGCCTCGGGCGTGTACGAGGCGATCCTGCGGGTCGGTGGGCAGGTGCGCCAGCGGCTCGCGCTGACGCTGGTGAAGTAGTAGTACCCCAGCGGTGTTCGGGGCCCCGACGACGGTCGGGGCCTTTCTTCTCGCACCGGCGCGGTGGCAGCGTTGACATCGCCGGCCGTCTCGGCGAACGTCTCGTGCCAATCGAGTTCGTGGAGACCCCGAAGGAGGATCGAGGACCCGCCATGTCGACGCTACTCGAACACCACCTCACCGCCGACGCGCGCCGCCACCTGGCATCCCTCACGACGCCGGCGTCCATCCAGGCGTTCCTGGACGACGTGCCATACAGTGCCGAGCCTATCTATCGCTGCCCAATGCGCGTCGTGCGCGACCGACTCGCCCATTGCTTCGACGGCGCGCTGTTCGCAGCGGCCGCCCTCCGTCGACTCGGCGATCCGCCGCTCATTCTCGAGATGCTCCCCAACGACCGGGACGACGATCACCTGATCGCCCCCTTCAAGCGCCACGGTCACTGGGGCGCGGTGGCGAAATCGAACTTCGTGGGCCTGCGCTTCCGTGAACCCGTGTATCGAAATTTACGCGAGCTGGCGATGTCGTACTTCGAGCAATATTACAACGTGGCCGGCGAGAAGACGCTGCGCGGCTACACCCTGCCGCTGAATCTGCGGGCCTATGACGCGCGAGCCTGGGAGATCAGCGACGAGCCGCTCGAGGACATTGCCGACCGCACGGATACACTGCGCCGCGTGTGGCTGCTCGGCCCGGAGATGGAAGCGGGACTGTCGATGGTGGATCCGAGGTCGCTCGCGGCAGGACAGCTGGGGGCGAATCCTGAGGGTCTGTACAGGCCTGAGTGACCCGACAAGGATGGATGCCGCGGATTGGCGCCGGCACCAATGACGATCCATCAAGAACTCGGCGCCTGCGTCGCCTACTGCGCCCCGAACACCCTCTGCAGCAGCGCCGTCGTGCGCGCCACCGGGTCGTCGCGGATCTTCTGCTCCTCCGTCGCCAGCACCTTGAATAAACCATCGAGCGCGTGGTCGGTCACGTAGCCCACGAGGTCCAGATCGGGGGGATTCACGAAGGGCAGGCTCTGCAGCTTTGCCACGAGCGATTCGTAGTCGCTGTAGCCGCCCACGCCCTGCAGGCGGTTCTCGATGATGGGGCGGTAGCGCCCGGTGAGCGCGGTGCTCGTCTTCTCGCGGAAATAGTCGGTGGCCGCGGTGTCGCCGCCGCGCAGGATGCCCCAGGCGTCGGCGATGGTCATGCCGCGGATGGCGTCGCCGAAGACGCTCACCGACTCGCCGGCGGCCTGCTCGGCGGCGCGGTTCATGGCCACCTCCAGCTCGTCCACCTTCTGGCCCATGCCCACGGAGCGCAGGGTGCCGGCGACGTCCTGCACCTGCGGGGGCAGGACGATCTTCAGGGCCGCGTTCTTCAGGTAGCCGTCGAGCGCGCCCACCTGATTCGCGGTGCGCTGGGTGCCTACCGAGAGCGCCTCCTTGAGACCGCGAGCCACCGTCGCCTCGTCGAGGGGCGCCGAGCTGTTCATGACGTCCTGCAGGCTGGCGCAGCCGGCGAGGAGCAGGCTGACGGCGAGGGCGAGGCCGATCGGCAGGGTCCGCATGGGTCCGTCTCCTTGGTGGGGCGCGAGCGACATCCGACGCATGGTAACAGAGAATGGGATGGGCGACCCGCGCCGAATTGGCGTACCCTGGAGGGCCACTCCGAAGGCCTCGCGCATGAGTGCTCGCCTGCGCGCTCTGACCGCCGATCTGCCGCCCCTGTACTGGCTGCTGTGGACAGGCACGCTCGTCAACCGGCTCGGCACCTTCGTGGTGCCCTTCCTCATCATCTACCTCACCGGACAGCGTGGGATCGCCGTGGCCCAGGCGGCGACCGTGGTGTCGCTCTTCGGGCTGGGGTCGTTCGTCGCGCAACTCGTGGCGGGTGAGCTGGCCGACCGTTTTGGACGGCGGCCGGTGCTGCTCTTGAGCCTTTTCTCCACGCCGGTCATGATGATGGTGCTCGGCCTCGCGCGCTCGGTGCCGCTGATCACCGCATCGACCCTAATCGTGGGCTTCTGCACCGACCTGTACCGACCGGCGTCGGCCGCGGCCATCGCCGACCTCGTGCCCTCACATGCGCGTCTGCGCGCGTATGGCTACAACTACTGGGCCGTGAACGTGGGTGCGGCGATCGCGCCCGTGATGGCCGGCGACCTCGCGCACATCGACTACCTCCTGCTCTTCGTCGGCGACGCGCTCACCACGCTGGCCTTCGTCTTCGGTATCATCTCCATGCAGAGCTACACCACGCTGCCGGCGGCCATGCAGACGCGAGGGCTCGGGCCGCAGCAGTACGGCCTGGCGATCGCCCTGAACGGCGCGCTGGTGGTGCTGCTGAGCATCCCCTTCAACCATGCGGCGGGACGCTGGCCGCGCTTCCGGCTCATGGCGATGGCGGGCGTATTGCTGGGGACGGGCTTCGGACTCTACGCCCTGGCCTCGAGCCTCGCGCTCTACGCGGCGGGCGTGGCGATCTGGACGCTGGGCGAGATCGGTTCCGCGGCCGCGGCGCCGGCGATCATTGCCGACCTCGCGCCGTCCGACAAGCGCGGCGTGTACCAGGGCGTCTTCCACTCGGGTTATAGCCTGGCCTTCTTCGCCGGGCCCATGCTCGGCGGCTGGGTGTATCAGCACGCGGGGGCGCGGCCGCTTTGGCTCGGTTGCTTCGCTCTGGGACTCGCACTCGCCGTCGCCTACGCCGCGATGGGTCGCGTCGTCACCCGTCGAGACGGGCCTGCAGGTCGGCCGCCATCGCGTCCAGATACTCCTGCGTGAAGTCGATCTTCAGCTCCAGCCACATCGGCAGATGGTCCGACATCTGGTACGTGCGCCAGGCCGGGTAGCTGGAGTAGAACTCCGCGTCGCTGCCGGGCTTGCGCATGAACGGGTGGTAGATCGCCTCCTCGTCGGAGCGGTACACCACGTCGAAGTAATCGAAGACGCCGGCGCGGAACGGCACGATGTGCGTGTAGGCACGCCGGTGCGGATTCGCGCCGGTCCACACGGCGATCTGGTCGTAGTGCTTGTCCTTGGCCACGTTGGAGCCGGGGATCGACTGCAGCGGCTCGGGTGTCTCGAAGTCATTGGACATCAGCGCCGCCATCGTGTCGTGCTGACGGTCGACGATGTTGAAGTCGCCGAGCGCGATGAAGTAGGCATCGGCATCGGTGTCGTTGTCGTTGCGCGCGCGCTGCGCGAGCAGTTCGGTGAGGCGGCGGATCTCGTCCTTGCGCTGGGCGAGGCCCGCATCGCCGGAGCCGTAGTAGATGTGCACCGTGGCCAGGTTGATGCGCAGCCAGCCTGCCTGGAAGGACACGATGAACGGCGTGCGCGCGAACTGTTTCGGACCGCCGACCAGGGAGTTGGGCGGCAGGACGATCTCCGCCGCCTCGGGTAGGGTCGGCGTGGCCGTGGCCTCGATCGCGATGCCGCGGTCGGGCGTGAGCGGCACCCGGGCGTTCCGCGCGAAGCGGATGCGCGACCCTGGCGGCAGCGTCACCTTCGTGCCGTCAGGCACGGGAATCTCCACGTCCTGGGTGATCTTGGTCTGCCCCGAGGCGAGGGTATCCATGGACAGCCCCGTGGGCGAGGCCAGCGTCGCACCGGCCGGAAGCTCGAGATGGGCGCCGCCGGCCACCTGGAAGCGGTCGCCGAAGGGGTCGGTCACCTGCTGGCCGTCGGGGAGCGTCAGCTCACCCGACACGCGGCGGAACCACACCTTGTTGCGGTTGAAGAGGTAGGCCATGCGCTCGTCGTTGCCCTGATCGCCCTCGGTGACGTCGGTGGCGATGTAATCCCAGCCCGGACCGAGCAGGTTCACCACGTCGTCGAGGGCGCTGAGGTCTCGGCGGATCTCCTGCAGCGCGATCAGGTCGAAGTGTGACAGGATCTCGGCGATGTAGGCCTTGGCTTCCAGGGAACGCCGGCCGTAGCTCGCGCTGTCGAACTCGCGCAGATTCCAGGTGGCGATGCGCACGAAGTGGGAGGTTTCGGTGGACGTGGGCAGGCTGCCGGGGAGCGCCGCGTCGTCGATGTGCGCGCGGAGCGCGGCACGCAAGGCCGTGAGTTTCTGGGTTGCGCGCTGCTTGTTCGCGAGGGTCTGCGCGCTGTCGCCGTCATGGGGGCGCAACCACGTGTAGAGGGGCATGGGCGAAGCCTCCTCGAGTTTCGGATCTCACACGGGCGAACCCGTCAGAACGCCCGCAGATACTGCGACGGCACCGGCGCCTCGTGGCCGAGGCGCTTGGCCGCGTGCAGGGGCCAGTACGGGTCGCGCAGGAACTCCCGCGCCAGGAGCACGCAATCGGCGTCGCCGTTGCGGATGATCTGATCGGCCTGCAAGGCCTCGGTGATCAGGCCCACGGCACCGCTCGCCACGCCGGCCTCTCGGCGAACCCTCGTGGCCGCAGGCACCTGGTAGCCCGCGCCCACAGGGATGACGGCGCCCGGCACGAGGCCGCCCGAGGAGCAGTCGACCAGATCCACGCCCAGCGGGGCCACCTGCGCGGCCAGGGCGACGGTGTCGTCCACTGTCCAGCCGCCGTCCACCCAGTCGGTGGCCGACACGCGCAGCCATAGGGGTAAACGCTCGGGCCACGCCTCGCGCACGGCCGCCACGACCTCGCGCACCAGGCGCGTGCGGTTCTCGAAGGAGCCGCCGTACATGTCGGCACGCTGGTTCGTGAGCGGCGAGAGGAACTCGTGCAGCAGGTAGCCATGGGCCGCGTGGATCTCCACCAGTCGGGCGCCCGCCTCGTGCGCGCGCCGCGCCGAGGCGGCGAAGGCGGCGACCACGGCGGCGATGCCGAGGCCGTCGAGGGCCGTCGGCACGGGATGATCCGGCGTGAACGGCAGCGCGCTCGGCGCCACCGGCGTCCAGCCCCCATCGGCCTCGCTCACGGGACCGCGGCCGCGCCACGGCGCCGCGGCGCTGGCCTTGCGGCCGGCGTGCGCGAGTTGCATGCCCGGCACCGCCCCCTGGGCGGCGACGAAGGCGAAGGTCCGCGACAGCGCGGTCACATGCTCATCGCTCCAGATGCCCAGATCGTCGGGGCTGATGCGGCCCTCCGGGAGCACGGCCGCCGCCTCGCTGAGCACCGCACCGGCGCCGCCCACGGCCCGGCTGCCCAGGTGGACGAGGTGCCAGTCGTTGGCCAGCCCCTCGGTGCTCGAATACTCGCACATGGGCGATACCACGATGCGGTTGCGCAGCGTCACGTCGCGCATGGTCAACGGGGAAAACAGGTGAGTCGTCATGCGGCCATCAATAACCGCAGCCCCGGAGTGACGCCACTGCGGATTCTGCTGGCACTTCGCACGGGGGGCGGTGTTAGGATGCGCGCAGGAACCCGAACCCGTCCGCCGGGAGGCCTTCGCGCCTTGCTTGCTGCCCCCGCACCCGCGACCACCGCGAACCGGCCGCGCCCCTGGCGCCGGCTCGGGCGGCGGATCCCGTTCACGCTCATCCTGGTTGCGGCGATCCTCGTGGTGAACGGACTTGGCGGCTGGCTCGCGCGTCCGCTGCCGCTGCTCGACCTCGACCGCTTCGGCCTCGACTTCAGCGACATCGTGGACGGTCGGCTGGGGCGCCTCCTCACCACGCCGTTCCTGGTGCTGCGGCCGGCGATGGCGCTGTCGACCATCGGGATCATCCTCATCTTCGTGGGCTCCTGCGAGGCGATCCTGCGCACGCGCCGCACGCTGGTGATCTTCGTCTTCGGCCACGTAGCGGCGTATCTCGGCGCCTATGGATTGCTGGCGCTGCTGTACCATCTCGGCCTCGACGCGGCTGGCCCCATGCTCGTGCAGCGCGACGTGGGCGCGTCGAACGGCGCCTTCGCGGCGGCGGGTGCGGCCCTCGTGTGGTTGCCGGGCGCGGTGCGCCGTCCCATCGTCACCGTGCTGCTGTTCTATCTCGGCGTGTCCCTCCTGCTCTCGCACCACGTATGGGACGTGAGCCACCTGTTCGCCTTCTCGCTCGGGCTGGGCCTGGGCGCCTGGCTGTTGCGGCGCCGGGGGCGCGCGTTCGAGGGCCTGCTGGGAGAGCCGAGCTTCGCGCACCGGCAGCGACCGCAGACCCTGGCCGCGCTGGTGGCGATCATGGGTATCATCGACGTGCTTGCCTCGTTCCTCCTGCCGCATCACGCGGGCTTCGCCCGGCTGGTCGACTGGCTGCCCCTCGGCGGCCCCCACCTGCCGCGCCACCTGCTCTTCCTGGGCGGCGCGACGCTGCTGATCGTGGCCACGGGCCTTGGGCGTGCCCAGCGCGCGGCGTGGTGGATCGCCTTCGCGGCGGTGCAGCTCTCGTTCTGGTTGCACCTGCAGCTCGAGGCGAGCGAGGTGGGCGCGATGCTCGCCGTGGCTCTGATCGTCATGCTCGTGGCGTGGAAGGACGATCTGCGCGCCCCCACGCACCGTCCCGCCCTGCAAGACGCCGGCCGCTGGTTGCGCAACCTCGTGCTCGGCGTGCCGGCCGCCGCGCTGATCGGCGTCTTCGTGCTGCGCGCGCAGTTCGCGCCGCTGCCGCCATGGTCCCGGCTCGTGGTGGATCTCGGTCGCCGCCTGGTCTTCCTGCCGGCGCTCCACCTGGTGCCGCGCGAGAATCCCGCGGAGTGGTTGCTGGCTGCCCTGCCGCTGGTGTGGTGGGGCGGTCTTCTCGCGTGCCTCGTGCAGGTGCTGCGCGGCGTGCGGCCGGAGGCGTCGTCATCCGACGAACGCGCGAGGGCCCGGGAACTCATGCTCACTCACGGGGCCACGAGCACGGCCTTCATGACCATCTGGCCGGGCAACACCCTCTTCTTCACTGAGGATGCCTACGTCGCCTACCGCGTGCACGCGCAGGTGGCCGTGGTGCTCGGCGATCCGGTGGGCCCGCCCGCCGCGGCGGCGCGCGCCATCGCCACCTTCGATGCGCACTGCACGGCCATGGGCTGGACGCCGGTGTTCTTCGCGGTGGGCGAGCGCCTGCGCGACGTTTACGAGCGCGCCGGTCTGCACTACATGCAGATCGGCGAGGAGGCGGTGCTGCCCCTGGTCGATCTGGCCTTCAAGGGCAAGGAGTGGCAGAACATGCGCACGGCGCTCAACCGGGCGCAGCGCGAGGGCGTGTCGTTCCACCTCTACGAGGGCGGCACGGTGCCGCCCGCCATCGAGGCCCAGCTCTTTGCGATCAGCGCCGGCTGGCATGATGGCAAGAACCTACCGCCCATGGGCTTCACCCTGGGTACCACGCGCGACGTGCGCGACCCGGCCGTGGACGTGGCCGTGGCCGTCGACACCGAGGGGCAGGTGCAGGCCTTCGCCGACTGGCTCCCCGTGCCGGCCACCGGTGGCTGGGTGATCGATCTCATGCGCCGCCGGGAGGGCGCCATGAACGGCATCATGGAATACGTCATCGGCATGTCGCTGCTTGCCTTCCAGCAGCGCGGCGACACCCACGCGAGCCTGGCCACCGCCCCGCTGGCCGACGTCGATCGCGAGGGCGACGCCACCCTGCCGGTGCGGGTGATGGAGGCGCTCTTCGCCAACTTCGAGACGTTCTACGACTTCCAGTCGCTCTTCGATTTCAAGGAGAGATTCCGACCGCGCTGGGAGCCGGTGTACCTGGCGTACCGCGATCCCGCCACGCTGCCGGCCACGGCGGTGGCGGTGCTGCGGGCTCATCTTCCGGATCTCGATGCGGCGGTCGTGGCCCGGCTGCTCGGGGCTTCCCTGGCCGAACGCCTACCGCTGGTGCGGCCGCCGCGGTCGGCCTGACCAGGCGCGCCGTGCGGCCTCAGGCGTTACGTTGTACAGACCCCGCAGGAAGGACATCCCGATGATCCCGACGTTCCGCACGCGTTTGCCATGGTTGTTCCTGCTCGCCGTCGTGCTCGCCGGCTGCAGCCACGAAAAGGCCCGCGAGGGCGCCTTCTGCGGTGAGGGCGAGCCTCCCGCCGCGCCGGCGATGTTCGCGCCGGGATTCATCGACGGCGGTCCGCGCACGCGCGACGTCACGATGACGCCCGACGGCCACGCCCTCTATTACACGGTGATCATCGGCAGCGGCACCAGCACGATCCTGGGCACGCATATCGAGAAAGGCCGCTGGACGGAACCCGAGGTGGCGTCGTTCTCGGGCGACCCCCGCTTCAGCGATCTCGAGGCGCAGATCGCGCCCGACGGCAAGCGGCTCTATTTCGTGTCCGACCGTCCCGACACCTCGCGTGGCGCCACCGAGGGCAACGCGGACATCTGGGTGTGCGAGCGCAACGGCGAGGACTGGTCGGCCCCCGTCGATCTGGGAGCCCCGATCAATACCGAGGTGCCCGAGTTCTTCCCGTCGGTGACGCGCGAAGGCGTGCTCTATTTCACGCGCCGCGATCCCGATCGTCGCCGCGAGATCATCCTGCGCGCACGGCCGTTGCCCGGCGGTGGTTTCGCCACGCCCGAGGAGCTGGGGCCCGAGGTGAACTGCGGCCTCACGCAGTTCAACGCCTTCGTGGCGCCCGACGAGAGCTACCTCATCGTCTGCGTGGCGGGGCGTACGGAGAACCTCGGCCAGGTCGACTACTTCATCGCTTTCCGTGACGACGACGACACCTGGCACGGACCCGTCGACCTGGGCGACCGCATCAACGGTCCGGGCAAGGAGGGCTGGTCGCCGTACGTGTCGCCCGACGGGCGCGCGTTCTTCTTCATGAGCACGCGGCGACAGCCCGCGCCGGAGAACCTGGCCCCGCTCACCCGCGCCGGGCTGCGCAACCTCCATGACGCGCCCGGCAACGGCAACGGCGACATCTGGTGGATGGACGCGTCGTTCCTCGCCGCGCTTCGCGACGAGGCCGACCAGCCGCCGCCGCCGATCGAGTAGCGGCCCTAGCCGTGGACCAGCGGCTGCAGCCGCTGCACCACCTGCTCTTGCACGTCGTCCCAGAAGAGCTGCAGGTGCGGGAACGGGATCTGGATGCCGGCCGCGTCGAGGGCGAGCTTCGACGCCTCGAGCACCGCGTAGGTGGTGGCGCGGATCGACTCGCCATCGTCGATCCACACGCGCACCAGCAGGTTCACGCTGGAGTCGCCGAGACCCTCCACGACCACGCTCGGCGCCGGGTCGTTGCGCACGTCGGCCAACGCGGCCACGGCCTTCTGCAGGACCTCGCGCGCCTGGATCACATCTTCCTTGTAGGCGATGCCCAGCGGCACGTCGATGCGGATATCGCCGTGCTTGCTGCTGTTCTCCAGCACAGCGTCGATGATCTTCTTGTTGGGGATCACCACGAAGGTGTTGCGCGGCGTGCGGATGCGCGTGGAGCGCAAGGTGATGTCCTGCACCATACCGAACTGCCCCTCCACGTCGATCCAGTCGCCCACGATGAAGGGCTTGTCCCAGAAGATCAGGAACCCGGCAATGGTGTTCGACAGCGAATCCTGTGCCGCGAAGCCGAAAGCCACGCCCACCACGCCGATGCCGGCCAGGGCCGCACCCACGTTCACGCCGAGCTGGTCGAGCGCCATCACGACGCCGAAGACCGCCACGGCGTAGCGATAGATGCTGTCCACGAGCAGCTCCACCAGCCTGGCATGCAGTCCGGCGTGGTTCAGCGCGGCGCGCAAAGGCGCGCGTGTCAGGCGGAACAGCAACCAGAATGCTGCGAGGGTCAGGATCGTGGTGACCACGTTGGGCAAGAAGGCTATGAGGCGGGTCACGAGCTCGTTGACATCGAGGTAAGGGCGCAGCCAGTCCATGAGTGCCTCCCGTTTGGATGACGGATGTCGGATCAAGACAGTCTAGCCACAACCCACCCACCGGGCCCGTCACGACGCGGGCCCCGACCGAAGCCGGGGCCCGCCATGGGAACGCGCGCTATTGTCGAATCATTTCACGAGCATGAGCTTGGCCGTGCGTACGCCCGCGGCGCTCTCCAGCCGCGCCAGGTACGTACCCGATGCCACGCGCTGGCCGCTGGCATCCACGCCGGTCCAGGTTTCCGTGTACTCGCCGGCCGCGTAGGCGTGATCGGCCACGGTGGCCACCACGCGACCGTTGAGGTCGACCACGCTCAGCCGCACGTGCTGCGGACGATCCAGCGAGAACTTGATCGCCGTCTGCGGATTGAACGGGTTGGGATGCGCGCTGCTCAGCCGCACACCCGCCGGCACCTCGATGGACACGGTGCGCTCGCTCAGCAGCAGATCCGGCCCGCCGGGATACGAATACGACAGCGCGTACGTGATCTCGCCGGCACCCGGGCTGTCCGTCGCCACGAAGCTGCTCGCGCCGAGCGACGTGTAGGGTACGTCCCACGACGCCACGCCACGACGCGCACGCAGGTGGTACTGCACCGGCGCGCCGTCGCTCTGCACCTGCCACACCACCTGCACCTGGCCGTCCTGCGGTGTCACGGTGAAGCCGGTCAGGAACGTGGCCACGGGCTGGCCGGTAGGCATGGCGAAGCCCATGCGCACGGCTCGGTCTTCGGGGCTCGGGATCTCGCCCTCGTAGCCCAGCTCGTCGGCGTCGCCCATCTCGGGCTGCGGCACCGGCGTGTCGAGAGACGGCGTCAGGTCGACATCGCCCACGAAATACATGGTGACCACGCCGCCATTGTCGCGATCGCCGATCGAGAGCGAGGCGATGCCGGTGAAACCGGCGAGGATGGCGCCGGGCTCGGGCGTGCCGTCGCCGTCCACGTCCACCGGATCGCCCTCCATGAGCATGAGGTCGCCGTTGAAGAACAGAGCTTCCTTGCTCACCCCATCGACGAGCACGTCCCAGACCACGGCGTAGTCGCCGTCGGCGTTCATGTATGCCGACTCGATGGAGCCGGTGATCACGTAGCCGTCGATCATGTCGCCCTCGCGCAGCACGATCTGGCCGTTCAGGAGCAGGAACTCGTCGGTGGCGGTGGCGCCATCGGTGTCGCCGGTGAACATGTAGTCGCCGTTCTCGTTGATACCCTCGGAATCGAAGTTGTCCCAGTTCTCACCGGGCAAGCCACCGGCGGCGGCAGGCACCGGACTGGCTTCGGTCACGGGCATACCGTCGATCATGATCACGGCACCGTCGATGACCATGGAGTTGTCATTGGTCGTGGAGCCGGTGTTGGTGCCCACCTCGGCGATGTAGTGCGTGCCGAGGGCGGAGACCCGGTAGTCGAAGCTGATGCCGGCCGAGCCCGTCACCACCGGGTCGGGCAGACCCGTGATCATGTCGCCGCCGATGAGGCGCGGCGCCGCGTCGAGGCCGTAGAAGAGGCCGCGATTGTCGGTGGAGCCACCCTGCGTGTCGGTGATGCCGCCGACGAAGTAGGGAATGCCGTCCTGGGTCACGCCTGGCCGGCTCCCGAAACTCCACCAGTAGCCGGGCGTGAAGGGATACACCTCTTCCTCCACCGCGACCGGGTCGTCATTGAGGAAGACGCCGTCGAGGCTCGTGCTTCCGGAGTCGGTATTGTTGGAGAGGGGGCTGTAGGCAACGGTGGTCTCGCCGATGCCGAAGAACGTCTCGAACGACTGCTGATCGTACACGCCGTACAGGCCCTCGCGACGCAGTACCGTGCCGGTTCCGCCGGCCAGGTTGCCCCAGACCGTCGAGACCGTGGCGCCGGCGTCGTCCGTATTGCAGGTAAATGCATAGCCGCCGCTATGGTTGGCGGCGGAGGTGTTGATGGAGGTGACGGTCTGGCCGGCGTTGCCGCCGGGGATCTCCTGACCGGCCTGGATCAAGGCAGTGGCGGTCTGCGCACTGGCGCTGCCGGCCAGGGCCAGCACGAGCACGGCCGCCACGCCGAGCAAGCGAATCGTGAGCGAAGAGTGCATGGGGAACCTCCTCTGGAACGCGAGGGTGATGATTCTGAAAATGCAATTATCAAGAACCATGGCGAATTCATACGATACCCGTCGCATCGTATCACAATCTCGTGAGGAATGGGGAAGAAATCCGCCGGATCAGCGGGGACGGTCGAGCACCTCGCGCACCATGTGCAGGAGGTCGCCGGTCGTGAGCGGCTTCTGCAGGAAGTCGATGCCGTCGGCGAGTCCGCCATGGTGGACGATGGCCTCGTCGGTATATCCGGACATGTAGATCACCGGCAGGTCGGGATAGGCGACGAGCATGTGCTGGTACAGCTCGTGACCATTCAGAAATGGCATGATGACGTCGGTGAGCAGCAGGTCGATCGTGCTGCCGCCCTGACCGAGAGCATCGAGGCACGCGCGCGGGTCCTCGAAATCATACACCTCGTAGCCGCGCTTGCCGAGGATCGTGCGCACGAGGTCGCGTACCATGGGGTCGTCTTCCACGAGGACGATCGTTTCGCGGCCGCCGCTCGCCTCGCCGCGCGACTCGGGCTCTTCGCCGCGCAATGTCTCGCCCACGGCGGCGCGCAGGACGATGCGGAAGGTCGTGCCGCCGCCGGGTGCCGTGTACAGGTCGATCGAACCGCCGTGCTGCTTCACGATGCCGTGCACCGTGGCGAGGCCGAGCCCCGTGCCGCGCCCGGCATCCTTGGTGGTGAAGAACGGCTCGAAGATGTGCTCCCGGTCATCCGGCTTGATGCCCTCGCCGGTGTCGATCACCGAGAGCACGACGTGCGCTCCGAGGCGCAGCTCGGGGTGCGTGCGGCGCACGACCGGATCGACGTCGAGATGCGACGTCGTGATCGTCAACCGGCCACCGTCGGGCATGGCATCCTGCGCATTGATCGCCAGATTCATCAGGATGAGTTCGAGCTGGGCGACGTCGGCGTAGGCCAGGCATGGCTCGGGATCGGCGACGACAACCAGCTCCACGTCGTCGCGCAGCGTGCGTCGCAGGATCTGCTCGAAACTCTCCACGGCATGGCTGAGGTCGACCACCTTCATCGCCAGCACCTGCTTGCGGCCGAAGGCCAGGAGCTGGCGCGCCAGGTCCTTGGCGCGGGTGGCGGCGCGGTGGATCTGACTGATGTCCTGCTGCCACTCCGGGTAAGGCTCGTCGACGGCGAGTAGCATCTCGCTGTAGCCCAGGATGGGCGAAAGCAGGTTGTTGAAATCGTGGGCCACGCCTCCGGCGAGGCGCCCGATCGACTCGAGCTTCTGCGCCTGCAGAAGCTCGTGTTCCAGCCGGCGCCGCTCGCTCACGTCACGCACGATGACCATCGTGTGCGGCCGCCCGCGCAGCACCAGCGGCGACGCCGTGAGTTCCGTATCCACGGTGCTGGCGTCGAAGCGGCGCGCCACCGCTGGGAACGACAGCGCCACGCGTCGGCCCGCCTCCGCCGACTCGCGAATCTGCGCGGCCGCCGACTCGCCGAAGAGCTGCTCCGGACCAAGGCCCGTGAGGTGACCCGTCTCGCCGCCGAACAGTGTGGCCGCGGCTGGGCTGGCTGCCGTGACCGTCCCGATGTGATCGAGGATCAGGATGCCGTCGGTCATCGTGATGAAGATCTGCCGGTAGCGGTCCTCGCTCTCGCGCAGATCGGCATTGGCAGCCGCGAGGTCCTGCATCTTCTGGCGGATCGCGTCGCGCATGCTCAGGAACGCGCGTGCCAGCACCCCCACCTCGCCCGTGTGGTGGGTGGCGACGGCCTGGTCGAGGTCGCCCGCCGCCATGGCGCTGGCCGTGGTGGCCAGCTCGAGGATCGGGCGCGTGAAGCGAACGAGCACCAGGATCAGCGCGCCCAGGATGACGACGGTCACCGCCACCCACACGATGACGAGCTTGCTCTGGATGTCGCGCGCCGGCGCGTACATCTCCGCCAGCGGCACGGTGTAGGCGATGAGCCAGCCCCATGGTTCGAAGGTCCGGAACATCGCGCGGCGCGGCCGCCCATCGACATACGAGTAGTCGATCTCCCCCGCGTTGAGCTGCAGCGCCTTCTGCACGTAGTCGGTGCGCGCGAGCGAGGTGTCGCCGCGTGGGAGGGAGGGATGCAGCACCACCGCCCCGTTGCGATCGAAGATCGTCGGGTAATCGGTCGCCTTGCGCCCCTGGTAATACAGGCGTCGCAAGGTGGCCACCATGGAGTCCTTGAAGTCGTTCTCGTACGCCGCGACCTGGCCGGTGAACTTCAGGCGCTCCACCTGCCGGTCGAGCATGCGCTCGATGGCGTCGAGGCGTTCACCATAGACGTCGCGCTGGCTGCGATCGACGACCGCGCGCACCTGATGCATCACCACCAGCATCACGGCGAGCGACGTCACGGCGAAGGTGCCACCCACGAGAATCGCCAGTCGAACCACGAGGGAGTCGCGTGTCATGGCCGCAGCCTCTCCTCGACGAACGTGGAGCGGTCGATGAGGTCCATGCTGAACCGGATGCCGAGGCTGCGGGCCAGCGTCATGTTCAGGTAGATCCGGCTCTCCCGGTTCGTGGCCACGGGAATGGTTTGCGGGGAGCGTCCGGCCAGGATCTCGAGGGCCGTGGTCGCCGCCCACGAGCCCTGCTCCTGCGGCACCTTGATGAAGCTCACCACAACGCACGGCACCATGCCGTCGGTCACGGTCCCGGTGGGGATACGGGTGAAGGCGTTGGTGACGCGGATCGCTTCCTTCTCGTCCCAGCCGTCGACTCCGGTGATATTCTGCAGCAACATGAGGTAGTCGACCTCGTCCTGCATGCGGATGAACTGCTCGAGCCACTGGGTGAAGGTGTGAACGTAGGTGACCGTGAGGTCCAGTCCGAAGCGCTCCTGATAGATGGCGGCTTCACGGCGGCCGGAGAGCGAATCGAGGACCAGCAACCCGCCGCGATTGCCCGCCGCGTGACGTTTCAGCTCCGCCACCAGCTCCGGCACGAGCGATACCTCCACCATGCCGGTCACGTTCTTGCATGGAAAACCGTAGACCGATGCGTCCCAGTTCACGCCGCAGAAGACCACGGGCAGATCGGTGTTGCGCAGGTAGGGCGCGACGAGGTCACGCGCCGCGTTGTCGTCGGCGGCCACCAGGAGATCCGGTTGCCAGCTCGTGATGAGCTGGCGCGCACGCGCGATGACGGACGGGGTCCATTCGGGCTCCTGATGCCGCTTCGCGTCCATGAAGAAGAACTTCACGACCTGCCGTCCGTCCCGTGATCGATAGAGCCCGTTCGCGTCGGCTTTCAGATGCAGCGTCGAGACGAACCCATCGCGGATCCCGTCGCTCCAGCCATATCCCGCGTGGTAGGAATCGACGAAGAGAATACGGGTCGGTTCCGGCGCCGCACTCTCCGTCGGCGGTGTCTGGGCATACGCCGGCATCGGGATGCTTAGCAGGTTGCCCAGCAGCAGGGGGAGCAGGATGCACCGGCGGAACGAGGCGGACGGCACCGGAGGTCTCCTGTGATCAGATGGACACGAACCGCGGTCAATGGTCCCGCAGGTCATTTGAGAGTATAGTAATGTATAGCCACCGTCCACCTCGCAGGGGCCCGCGCCCTGTGAGAGACAACCGAGGAGGGCGCCATGCCCGATCGCGTCGTCGAGAAACTCATCCAGCGGCAGCTCAACCAGTGGAGCCGCATCAGGGGACTCCTGAGTACCAGTCAGGATCCCACTAATGTGCGGCCGCTGCCCACCATCACGATCAGCCGGCAACTCGGCGCCGGTGCGCGCGCCCTTGCGGAATCGGTGGCCGAACGCCTCGATCTGCAGGTCTACGACCAGGAGATCATCGACCGCATCGCCCAGAGCGAGCATCTGTCGCGCGATGTCGTGGCCCAGCTCGACGAGCGCGTCGTCTCGGGCATCGACGCCTGGGTGCGCGGCATGCTCAACCAGCGCATGTTCTCTCCTGACGATTACCATATCGCCCTGGTGAAGACCGTGCATCGCCTCGCTGCCCACGGCGGCGTGATCATCATGGGCCGTGGCGCCAACCAGATCCTGCGTGACCGCGCCGATCTCCGCCTGCGCATCGTCTCCAGCCAGGAGGCGCGCGTGGCGAATATCCAGCGATACGAGGCCGTTACGGCGGCCGAGGCCCGGCGTCGCCTCGACGCGTCCGACGCGCGGCGCGATGCCTTCGTGCGGAAGCTCTTTCACAGCGACGTCGAGGATCCGCTGCAGTATGACATCGTGATCGCGACCGACCGCATCGACGGCGAGGGGCTGGTCGACGTCGTCCTGGCCGCCCTCGCCACGCGGCGAGCCATGCTGCGAGCGGCGGGTTGAGGCATGCGGATCGCTGTTCCGCCGCTCTCGCGCGGAGTGCCGCTCTTTCCCTTGCCCGACGCGTTCCTGTTCCCGGGTGTGGTGGCGCCGTTGCACATCTTCGAGCCCCGGTATCGCCAGATGGTCGGCGACCTTCTCGACGGTCCGGGACGCCTGGTGATCGCGGCGTTGCAACCCGATGCGCCGTCCACCGAGCACGGTCCGCAGACGGTGGGCGTGGGGGCGCTCGTGGAGATCGTCCACCACGAGAAGCTGGCCGATGGTTGCTATCTGATCTGGGTGCTCAGCCTGGGCCGGGTGACCATGACCGAGGTGGCCAGTGATCGGCTCTACCGCCGCGTCGATGCGGCCGCCCTCCTCGAGGCCGAGCCCGATGCCGAGCGCGCCGAGCGCCTGCAACCCCGCCTGGTGGCCGCACTCAAGAACCGGAGCTCCAATAACGACTTGACGTTGAGTGACTGGGGCTCGATCGGCCGCTTGGCCGACCTCCTGGTCGAGGCGCTCAAGCTCGACGCCGACCGTGTGGCGCAAGCCTTCCTCGAGCCCGATCCCGCCGTCCGGGCCGACCTGGCCTTGACCTGGTCGGGACTTGTGGATCCCTCCTAGTCGGTCGCATTTGCGGGGCGCCGCGCCTGTCTGAAGCAGGGGAACGCCTCTGGCCCCGCTCCCCGAAACGCGGCCTACCGGGCACCCCCTCAATCGCCGTTAATCTGTTGACAGGAAATCACCTGTCAACGTGAAAACATATAGTGCACCGGTAGGTGGGATCGCGTATCTCGTTTTTTTGCTTGAATCTCTTGCGGAGATGACGATCTTCGCCATGTCAGAACCGAGCCTGAATTCGCCCATGGAGGCGTCGCTACGGCAGAAATCCCCGCATCGCCCCCAGACGGATGGCCCCCTAACACCTGTAACTGACTGATTGACAAGGCAAAGGAGTCGGCACTCATGGTGTTAATGACAGAACAGGATAGGTTGCGGCACTCCCTGGAAGATCTCGTCGACCACTACGGCCGCCAGCGCAGCTCCCTGCTGCCCATCCTCCAGGACGTCCAGCGCCAGTACTTCCACGTGAGCGAGTACGCCATGCAGGTCATCGCCGACCTGCTGGGCATCCACCCCGTGGAAGTGTGCGCCGTGGTGTCGTTCTACAGCTTCCTCGATTTCAAGCCGCGCGGCCGCTTCGTGGTCCGCGTGTGCCGCACCATGTGCTGCCACATGCAGGGCAAGGACCGCGTCGCCCGCCAGCTCGAGACCGACCTGGGCATCAAGTTCGGCGAGACCACGCCCGACGGGCGCTTCACCCTGGAATACGCCAACTGCATCGGCATGTGCGACCAGGGCCCAGCCCTGCTGGTGAACGACCAGGTGTTCACCCGGGTCACGCCCGATGGCGTGCACACGATCATCGAGGAGTGCCGCCGCGTCTTCGGCGTGCACGCCCAGCAGAGACCCGCGGAGGTGAAAGCATGATCGAGAGCACCATCTTCAAGCCGCTCACCTTCGGTGCGATCGCGAAGAACGCCGGCCTCGATGCCGCGCTCGCTCACGAGCCCGAAGCGATCATTCAGCAGATCAAGGACTCGGGCCTGAAGGGCCGCGGCGGCGCCGGCTTCCCCACGGGTCTGAAGTGGCAATTCTGCGCCCAGGCTCGGGCCGCGCAGAAGTACGTCATCTGCAACGCCGACGAGGGCGAACCGGGCACCTTCAAGGATCGCGTCATCCTGACCGAATTCCCCGACCTCGTGTTCGAGGGCATGACCATCGCCGCCCGCGCCATCGGCGCCACCAGGGGCATCGTCTACCTGCGCGGCGAGTACACGTACCTGCAGGCCGGCTTGCTGGCGTGCCTGGCGCAACGCCGCGAGCAGGGTCTGCTCGGCGAGGGCATCCGCGGTATTGCGGACTTCACCTTCGACATCGAGATCCGCCTCGGCAGCGGCGCCTACGTCTGCGGCGAGGAGACGGCCCTCATCGAGTCGCTCGAGGGCCACCGCGGCGAATCGCGCAACCGCCCGCCCTTCCCCGCCGACACGGGCCTCGACGGCGACCCCACCGTGGTCAACAACGTGGAGACCCTGGTCTGGGCCGCCTGCATCATGAGCAAGGGCGCCGAGTGGTTCCGCGTGGTGGGCACCGACCGGTCCCGCGGCTTCAAGCTCTTCAGCGTCTCGGGCGACATCGATCAGCCCGGCGTCTACGAGCTACCCCTGGGCATCACGGTCGCCGAGTTGCTGCACGAGGTGGGCGGCGAGAACGCCAAGGCCGTGGTCGTGGGCGGCGCCGCCGGCCGCACCGTCCCCCGCGAGGAATTCGACCGGCTGATCTGCTACGAGGACGTCCCCACGGGTGGGTCTGTGGTCGTCTTCGGCCCCGGCCGCGACATGCTGGATGTGGCGGAGAACTTCCTCGAGTTCATGTGCGAGGAGAGCTGCGGCCAGTGCACCCCGTGTCGCATCGGTAATCCCAAGCTCCTGGAGTGCGTGCGCCTGCTGAAGGCGGGCACCTGCTCGGCGAAGTACCTGCGCGAGGTCGTGTCGCTCGGAGAATCGATCCACCTGGCCAGCAAGTGCGGCCTGGGCCAGTCGAGCGGCAACGTCTTCCTGTCGATCGTCGAGCACTTCAAGGACGAGATCATGGGCCGCACCATCGAGACCGCCTGAGGCAAGGAGCACCACCATGGGCAAGAAGATCCCCCTGAACACCGTTACTTGCCGCGCCCCCATCGCGCTGCAGCAGAGTCGCCTCACCGCGGACAGCCAGGAGAGCCTCGGCACGCTGGTCAAGGTCACCATCGACGGCATGGAATTAGAGGTCCCCAGCGGCACCACCATCCTGCGCGCCGCCAAGGAACTGGGCATCAAGATCCCGACGCTGTGCTACCACGAAGACCTGTGCATCGCCGGCGTGTGTAGAATCTGCGTGGTCGAGGTGAAAGGCCACCGCACCCTGTGCGCCTCCTGCGCCTACCCGATCACCGAGCCCATCGAGATCTACACCAACACCCCGAAGGTGCGCCGCGCGCGACGCCATATCGTGGACCTGCTCCTGAGCGAACACGTGGGCGAGTGCTACGCCTGCTGGAGGAACAACAACTGCGAGTTGCAATCGCTGGCCCAGGAATACGGCATCCGCCACTTCAAGTTCGGACACTCGTCCACCCCGAAGCACACGGTCGACAGGTCGTCCTACTCGGTGATGCGCGACATGGACAAGTGCGTGCTGTGCCGCCGCTGCGTGAGGACCTGCATCGACCTGCAAGAAGTCGGCGTCCTGGAAGCCCTGCACCGCGGCCTGGACACGGAAGTATCCACGTTCATGAACAAGCCCCTGGGCGACGTGGTCTGCATCAACTGCGGCCAATGCATCAACCGCTGCCCCACGGGCGCCCTGCGCGCCACGGATCCCTCGGACGACGTCTGGGAAGCCATCGACGACCCCACCAAGCACGTGGTGATCCAGACCGCCCCGAGCCCCCGCGCGGGAATCGGCGAATGCTTCGGGTTGGAAGCCGGCACGCCGATGACCTTCCAGCTCAACACCGCCCTACGCCGGTGTGGATTCGACAAGGTCTTTGACACCAACTTCACCGCGGATCTGACAATCATCGAGGAAGGCACGGAGCTACTGCTGAGACTCTACAAGGCCCTGGTAGCGAAGGACGCCGCCACGGCGCTCCCCCAGTTCACGAGTTGCTCCCCGGGCTGGGTAAAGTTCCTCGAACACTTCTACCCCGAGTTCATCCCGAACCTGAGCTCGGCGAAGAGCCCCCAGCAGATGTTCGGCGCCTTGATCAAGACCTACTACGCCCAGCGCGAAGGCATCGACCCCAAGGACATCGTCAGCGTGGCCTTGATGCCGTGTTCGGCCAAGAAGTTCGAATGCAACAGGCCCGAGATGTGCGCCAGCGGGTACAAGGACGTGGATTACGGTCTGACGACCCGCGAACTGGCCAAGATGATCCGCGAGACGGGCGTCGACCTCCCGGCGATGCCGAAGAGCGAATTCGACCGCCCCTTCGGCGGCGCGACGGGGTCAGGAGTGATCTTCGGCGCGACGGGCGGCGTGATGGAGAGCGCGTTGCGCTGCGTGATCGAGCTGGTGACCGGCAAGACGGTGGAGAAGTTCTACGACCACGCCGAGATCATTCCTATTCGCGGGATGGAGGGGGCCAGGTTGGTGGAGATCCCCATCACCGAGGTGGGCCCGGTGCCGGACCTGATCAAGCACCTGGTCCCGAACTGGGACTGGCTGAAGGGCGCGACCTTGAAGGTGGGCGTGGCGCATGGGACGGCGAACGCCAAGAAGGTGATGGAGGACATCAAGCGGGGCGGGAAGTTCAGCGAGTGTCACTTCATTGAGTTCATGGCGTGCCCTGGGGGATGCCTCGGAGGTGGAGGGCAGCCGATTCCTACGACGCCGGAGATCCGCAAGGCGCGGGCGCGGGCGATCTATGATGAGGACCGGGCTTACGAGGTTCGGAAGAGTCATGAGAATCCGGCGATTGCGGAGATCTACAAGGAGTTTTTGACGGACGGGCCTTGTGGGCACACGAGCCATGGGCTGCTGCATACGCATTATACGGCGCGGGGGAAGTATATAAGCTAGAAGGACAGCCCCGTACCTGCGGTGGAGTGGCCGGGCACCTCTCTTCGGAAGGGGCGGGGTGCTCGGGGCTTTTTGGGGGGGTAGTTAATCACAGGGGGTTCGGTTCGGGTCCCCGCTACCACTTTGAAAGAATCCCTGATGCTCTAGCGCATCGGGGATTCTTTTTGTTCGGAGCTCGCCGCAGCCTCCCACTCCGTCGACCGTCAGGTTCTCGACGAAGGCGCGGATGACGCGCTTGCGTTCTTCCATGGTGCCGTGTTCGAAGAGGTGGCGGGCGTCGCTGAGGCCGGCCAGGATGGCGTCCACGAGCACGTCCGGAGCTCGGGCCCTTGGCTGGGATCTGCTCGAGCTGGCGGAGGCGGCCCTCGATCTCCTGACGCTCGGCCAGGAGGCGGCCGAGCCGGTCCTTCATGAGTTCCCGGTGCTCAGCCGTGGCGGTGGCCATCAGGTCGATCACCGAGTCGATCTTCGTCGTGAGTTCCTTCAGGCGCGCCTTGAGGCGGCTTCTTCTCCGGGGCCGGGTCGGGCCCCGACGGGGCGAGCTGCCGTTCGATCAGCGCGCGCAGCGCGTCCCTCCCCCGCGCGCCCAGCAGGGCGTCGATCCTCTGCGCCACGAAATCCAGCACGTAGTCGTCGAGCACCCGCTGCAAGAACTGGATGGGCTGGCAGACCGTCTTGCCCTTGGTGATGGCGGCGCCGCAGACGTAGTACTTGGTGCCGATGCGGGTGCCGTCCTTGCGCCACTTGTTCTTCCAGGTGGTGCGGCCGTGCATGCGACCCGCCGCAGGCGCCGCAGCTGACCAGGCCGGACAGCAGGTAGGGCGAGGTCTTGGCCTTGCCGGTCAAAAAGCCGGTCGCCTTGCGGTGGTTGCCGCGCTGCTCCTGGATGCGCTGGGCGCGGTCGAAGGTGTCGCGGTCGACCAGGGCCTCGTGGGCGTTCTCGAAGACGAGCCAGTCCTGGGGATCGTTCCATTTCAGGCGGCGCTTGCCGCAGCCGTCGCGCTCGACCTCGCGGCGGTCGGCGATGCGGTGGAATTTGCCCATGCGCCGCCGGTTCCAGGTCACCCGACCGATGTAGGCGGGGTTCATGATGATCACGCGGATCGACGACATGGCCCAGCCCTTGGCCTTGGGCGAGACGACGCCCTCGCGGTTCAGGCGGTCGGCGATGGACTTGAAGCCGAGGCCCGCGCCGCCGGTGTACCAGGCGAAGATGCGGCGGATCACCTCGACCCGATCGGGCGTGCTGGGCAACAGGCGCACGTGCTCGCGGTCGGAGCCCTTGACCTTCTGGCCGCGGCCCACGGTGCGGACCGGGTTGCCCTCCGGGATCGAGGATCAGCTTCTGGCCGTCGTCGGTGTTGCGGACGATCTGGAAGAGCGCGCCGGTCTGGTCGAAGTAGCCGAGGTCGTAGCCGTAGGGCGCCATGCCGCCGGGCCACCAGCCCTGGTCGGCCAGGGAGACGAGCCCGCGGATGACGGCCTTCGAAAGCGTGGCCGACTCGTCCCGGGCGGCCTCCTGCTTGAAGAAACGCAGGAACTTGTCGGCGGCCGAGCCGGTGAAGCCCTCCGACGTGTAGACGATCTCGACCCCGGCCTGCTTGAAGAGCCAGCGATAGTAGCCCACCTCGTCGCTGGACATGCGGCCGAAGCGCTTGACGTCCCAGACCAGGACGAAGCTCCACTTGCAGCCGCGCGACTGGGCCGCGTCGAGCATGGACAGGAAGCCCTGCCGGGTCTCGCCCGAGGTGCCGGAGACGCCGTCGTCGACGAACTCGGCCACGACCTCGAAGCCGTGCTCGGCGGCGTAGCGGAGGATCTCCTTGCGCTGGTCGCCGAGGGATTTCTCCTGGCGGTCGGTGGAGCGGCGCAGGTAGATGGCCGCGGGGATTGCCGTTGGGTCGTGGGTTCATAGTGACATTCAGCCAGTCCCGCCCGTGAACATCAAGTCAATTGCTGTCTTCGCAAGCTCTATCTATGTCGCAAGTTACGGAATCGACCGCGGCGGGGCAACGGCCCTCCGGACCTCTTGCGCGCGGATGGCCCAGGTGACGAGGAGTTCGAGGGCCTCGTCCAGGGCGGCGGGGTCGGCCAGTTCCGTGCCCTCGACCACAGTGAGGCGGGGCTCGGTGACGCGCGTCGTCGCGGGGCGGCGCGGACGGTTGCCGGCGTCGTCTTTGCCGCGCCCAGCCTTCACGATTCCGCGGGCCCTTCCGCCGGCCCCAGCAGCCGCTGGACCTGGCCGATGACCGCCGCCTCGAACTGGTCCGCGGTCTGGCGGTCGATGGGGTGGTGCAGCGGATGCGGGCGGCCCGAGGCGGCCAGCTTCCGCGGGTAGGTCAGGAACAGGTGGCCGGTCCGGTCGCGGCGGATGGCGATGTCGTTGAGCAGCACGCCGCCGTAGCGGCAGGAGGCGAAGGCGACCAGGCCGCTGGCGGCGTCGGGGGCCAGGCGGATGCGGACCTCGGTGATGGTGTGGATTTCGGGCGTCTGTTCGGGTTCTCAGGCATTTTCGTGGTCCTCCCGGGGGGAAGCGGAATCGGCCGCTTCGGCCTCGAAAGTCGCGCACAGAAATCACAGAATTCCCGGCCGGGGGCCCGGACTCCGAATTCTGTGATTTCTGTGAGTGGATTTGCGGGTTCACGTCGAAAGTCGGGCTGGGCAGGCGGCCGCGGTCCCGAGCGCGGCGGATCAGGCCGGCGGCGGATGATGTCGTGCTCGATGAGCAGGTCCAGGGGCGCGTCCATTCGGCGGGCTGCTTGAACCGGGCCCGCAGCGGCATGTAGGCCTCGCGCCGGGTGAAGCTCGTCACGCCGTTGCGGAGGATCCAGGCCAGGACGTACCTCGCCAGCTCGGCGATCGGATCGGCCCCCATCATGTCGAAGGCGATCTGGGCGTGGGTGACAGAGGAAGTCGGTGATGCGCAGGGCCCGGCGCATGGGGTCCGTGCCGACGCCCAGGGGGGCGCTGGCGTCGGGCTCGAGGGCGTGGTCGGCCAGCTGCAGCAGCCCGGCCAGGCGAACGGTCTCGCCCGCGAGCTTGTTCGCCCAGTCGGCGACATCCTCGTACTCGCCGCCGAGGCCCAGCTTGCCCTCGTTCTTGGCCTTGAGCCCCACCACCAGCTCGTAGGCGGCCGCGCTGAAGTCCATGGGCTGGGACTTGATCTCCCCCGTCTCGTCGCGCCGGGTGGGCCGCCGCAGGAGCGAGGTGATCGCGTCCTCGTAGGCCTGACTGACTTCCAGCGGGACGGGCGGCGCGTCGGGGGCGCGGCGGCCGACGAGGCTCTCGGGGATCGACCACAGGAAGCGGGCCAGCAGGCCCCGGCCGCGGAAGCCCTTCTTGTCGCGCAGCGAGGTGATGACGTCGGGCTGGATCGCGAGGCCGATGGTGATGGCGGGCTCGTGGATGGTCCCGCCCTCGCGCCCGATGCGGTCGGTGGTGATGTTGCCGCCGTTGTGGCCCTTGAGGTAGACGTCGATGTTGGGGACGCCGTTGGAATAGCGGCCGCCCATGAGCTCGAAGGGGCCGCCCTCGTCGGACATCAGCGCGATGCGGCCGCCCTGCTGGCGCAGCACCGCCTCGAGCGACTCGGAGGTCACGTCGTCCAGGACCAGACGCAGCTGCACCGGAACCTCGATGGCGGCGTGCTCGAGGACGGCCTCCTCGACCAGGGCCAGGGACTTGGCGTACTCCTCGGGCGCGCTGGCCTTGGCCGCGCGGGTCTTGAGGTGGTCGGTCCGCTTGGCGGCGACGTCGGCGCGGGCGATGGCGGCGCGGATC
>CAVSGO010000003.1:0-515830 GCA_963727525.1 uncultured bacterium
GTGCATCGACCCGCCGCACGCCCCGCAGCTGATCAGGCCGGACAGCAGGTAGGGCGAGGTCTTGGCCTTGCCGGTCAAAAAGCCGGTCGCCCTGCGGTGATTGCCGCGCTGCTCCTGGATGCGCTGGGCGTGGTCGAAGGTGTCGCGGTCGATCAGAGCCTCGTGCGCGTTCTCAAAGACGAGCCAGTCCTGGGGATCGTTCCATTTCAGGCGGCGCTTGCCGCAGCCGTCGCGCTCGACCTCGCGGCGGTCGGCGATGCGGTGGAATTTGCCCATGCGCCGCCGGTTCCAGACCACGCGTCCGAGGTACACCTGGTTCATGATGATCACGCGGATCGACGACATTGCCCAGCCCTTGGCCTTGGGCGAGACGACGCCCTCGCGGTTCAGGCGGTCGGCGATGGACTTGAAGCCGAGGCCGGCGCCGCCGGTGTACCAGGCAAAGATGCGGCGGATCACCTCGACCCGATCGGGGGTGCTGGGCAACAGGCGCACGTGCTCCCGGTCGGAGCCCTTCACCTTCTGCCCGCGGCGCACGGTGCGGCACCGGATTTCCCTCCGGGTCGAGGATCAGCTTGTCGCCGTCGTCGGTGTTGCGGACAATCTGGAAGAGCGTGCCGGTCTGGTCGAAGTAGCCGAGGTCGTAGCCGTAGGGCGCCATGCCGCCGGGCCACCAGCCCTGGTCGGCCAGGGAGACCAGGCCGCGGATGACGGCCTTCGAAAGCGTGGCCGACTCGTCCCGGGCGGCCTCCTGCTTGAAGAAGCGCAGGAACTTGTCGGCGCTGGAGCCGGTGAATCCCTCCGAAGTGTAGACGATCTCGACCCCGGCCTGCTTGAAGAGCCAGCGATAGTAGCCAACCTCGTCGCTGGACATGCGGCCGAAGCGCTTGATGTCCCAGACCAGGACGAAGTGCCACTTGCGGCCTTGCGACCGGGCCTCCTCGAGCATGGACAGGAAGCCCTGCCGGGTATCTCCCGAGGTGCCGGAGACGCCGTCGTCGACGAACTCGGCCACGACCTCGAAGCCTTGCTCGGCGGCGTAGCGGAGGATCTCATGCCGCTGGTCGGCGAGGGATTTCTCCTGGCGATCGGTGGAGCGGCGGAGGTAGATCGCCGCCGGGATTTTGCCGTTGGGTCGTGGGTTCATAATGACATTCAGCCGATCCCGCCCGGAAACATCAAGTCAATTATTGTCTTCGCAAACTCTATCTCTGTCGCAAGTTACGGAATCGTCCGCGGCTGAGCAACGCTCCTGGTGCGCCCGGATGGCCCAGGTGACGAGCAGGTCGAGCACCTCGTCCAGGGCGGCCGGGTCGGCCAGTTCGGCGCCCTCGACCACGGTAAGGCGGGGCTCGGTGACGCGCGTCGTCGCGGGGCTGCGGGCCGGGCGCCGGGGTCGTTTTTGCCGCGCCCATCCTTCACGACTCCGTGGCCTCTTCGGCGGGCCCGAGCAGCGCGCTGGACCTGCCCGATGACCGCCGCCTCGAACTGGGCCGCCGTCTGGCGGTCGATGGGGTGGTGCAGCGGATGCGGGCGGCCCGAGGCGGCGAGCTTCCTGGGAAAGGTCAGGAACAGGTGGCCCGCCTGGTCCCGGCGGATGGCGATGTCGTTGAGCAGCACCCCGCCGTAGACGCAGGAGGCGAAGGCGACCAGGCCGCTGGGGCGTCGGGGGCCAGGCGGATCCGGACCTCGGTGATGGTGTGGATTTCGGGCATCTGGTCGTCGGTCTCTCAGGCATTTTCGTGGTCCTCCCGGGGGGAAGCAGAAGCGGGCGCATCGGCCCCGAACCCATACACAGAATTCACAGAATTCCGCGCCGAGGCCCCGAGCACCGAATTCTGTGAATTTTGTGAATTCTGTGTATGGAGTTTCGGGTTCACGTCGAAGGTCGGGCTGGGCGGCCGCCCGGGTCTCGAGCGCGGCGGATCCGGCCGGCGGCGGATGATCTCGTGCTCGGCGAGCAGGTCCAGGGGCGGAACCATCTCGGCGGGCGCCTTGAACCCGGCCCGCAGCAGCTGGTAGGCGTCGCGCAGGGTGAAGCTCGATGCGCCCGTGCGGATGATCCAGGCCAGGATGTACCGCGCCTGGCCGGTGACCGGGTCGGCTCCCATCATGTCGAAGGCGATCTGGGCGTGGGTGCAGAGGAATTCGCTGATGCGCAGGGCCCGGCGCATGGGGCCCTCGCCGATGGCCAGGGGGGCGGTCGCGTCGGGCTCGAGGGCGTGGTCGGCCAGCTGCAGCAGCCCGGCCAGGCGGACGGTCTCGCCCGCGACCTTGTTCCCCCAGTCGGCGACGCTCTCGAACTCGCCGGCGAGGCCCAGCTTGGGCTCGTTCGTCGCCTTGAGCCCGACGAGCAGGTCGTAGGCCGCCGGGCTGAAGTCCATGGGCCGGGATTTGGTCTCCCCCGTCTCGTCGCGCAGGGTGGGCCGCCGCAGGAGCGAGGTGACCGCCTCCTCGTAGGCCTGGCTGACCTCCAGCGGGACGGGCGGCGCATCGGGGGCGCGGCGGCCGACGAGGCTCTCGGGGATCGCCCACAGGAAGCGGGCCAGGAGGCCTCGGCCGCGGAAGCCCTTCTTGTCCCGCAGCGAGGTGATGACGTCGGGCTGGATGGCCAGGCCGATGGTGATGGCGGGCTCCTGGATGGACCCGCCCTCGCGCCCGATGCGGTCGGTGGTGATGTGGCCGCCGCTGTGCCCCTTCAGGTAGACGTCGATGTTCGGGATGCCGTTGGAGTAGCGGCCGCCCATGAGCTCGAAGGGGCCGCCCTCGTCGGACATGATGGCGATGCGCCCGCCCTGCTGGCGCAGGACCGCCTCGAGCGACTCGGAGGTCACGTCGTCCAGGACCAGCCGCAGAGGCACCGGGACCTCGATGGCGCCCTGCTCGAGGACGGCCTCCTCGACCAGGGCCAGGGACTTGGCGTACTCCTCCGGCGCGCTGGCCTTGGCGGCGCGGGTCTTGAGGTGGTCGGTCCGCTTGGCGGCGACGTCGGCGCGGGCCATGGCGGCGCGGATCTCCGGATCGGTGCGCTTGCGCTCCTCGGTCACGAACCGGGACACCGGCCGGATGGCGGCGGCGAAGGCGGGGCTCTTGGACTCGCCGGGCTTCAGGGCGACCGCGACGTAGAGGTTCAGGGGCTCGTCCCAGCCCTGGATCACGTGGGCCTGGTACCGCTTGGCGGCGCAGAGGGCCAGCACCGCTAGGCCGAGCATGGCCGGCAGGTCGACGGGGCACTGCAGGGCCGTGGCCAGGGCGGTGACCCAGTCGCGCAGCCAGGGGGGCAGGGTGTCCACGGGGAAGACCGGGACGTTGGCCACGGGGCCGATGGGCAGGGGGTCGGGCCAGTCGGGGTCGTCGTCGGTGGTCGCATCCGGCGTGCCCGGGTCGAGGGGTTCGGCGTCGGCGAAGGGGTCCTGCGGGAGGGTGCCTTCGAGGAGGCGGTCGTTGTCGTCCTTCATCGGACTGCGACCTCCTCTCCCGCGCTGCTGCGGAAGATGCGGCAGCGTCCGTGGAGGGAGGCGGCGATCTGCTGGGCGTAGCGCTCGCCGGGCACGTCGTGGTGCGTGCGGATGACCACCGAGGCTCCCGTGGGGATGCGGGCGGCGATCTGCGGGGACCAGGCGCCCGACTCGATGCCGAGGACGGCGGGGCCCTGCTCGTCGGTCTCGCGCTGGCGCAGCGCCCAGAGCAGCCAGTCGGGTTCGCCTTCGGCCACGACGACCTGGCGCGGCTGCCACCAGGTGGGGCAGACGCCGCCGAGGAGTTGCTGGGCGAGCGGGTCGGCGAGGACCAGGCCCTTGACGGAGAAGCCGGACGGGGCCAGGGATTTCGGGGCCACGGTGCTGTCGGTCGAGCGGGCGCGGAGCGAGACGGCCTGGCCCGTGTGGTCCCAGAGGCGGAAGATGATGCGGTGGCCGGTGTGGGTCCACGGGCCGCCCTGCAGAGCGGGCCCAGCGGGGCAGGCGGAGGCCTGCGGGGATCACGCGGGCGAGGTCCCACAGTTCGGCCTGCTGGATGGACCAGGCGGCGGCGGGGCCGTAGCGGTGGGCGAACCAGGCGGAGGCCTCGGGGGCGGCGCTCACGGGGAGGGACGCGGCCCAGAGCGCGGCGACTTCTTGGTGCGGCGGGCGGGCCGGTGATGGGTCCGCGTGGGTCCGGGCCGGCACGGCGGGCCTGGCAAAGCGGGGAGCCCGGAATTTGATGTTTCGGTGGCACATGTTTCTGGAACAGTCCGCGGCGTCTTCTCCCCGCGGAGGATGCCGCGGCGGATGTGGCCGGCCGCCTCGCGCTCGGGGAGCCCGGTCTCCAGCGCCGCGGAAAGGAGGGCGCGCTCGGCAACGGATCGGTCGACCTCCCCCGCTCCCACGAACCCGCCGATGGCGGCGGCGGCCTTGAAGGCCGCGCAGGCCCGGCCGGATGAGGTGTGGCGGAGCGCCTGGATCTCGGAGTCGACCGCGGCTTCGACGTAGCGCCTCATCGCACACCGTCCTTTGCGCGGACGGCAGGCCGTACCGGGATGATGGTGGCGTGGTGTTCAGGGGATCGGGGCTGGGAATGGCGGCAATACGCGGGCGAATTCATGGATCGGTCGCTCTCCTGCTTCGAAGCTCAAGTCGTGTATCTGCAATCCGGTTGTGCGGGTTCGGGGCGTTTGCCGGGCCGTGTTGGCGTCTCGGCCGTGGTGGCGGCGGGCCCCGATGAGGCACGATGGAGTTATGGCGGTTTCGAGAAGGGGCGACCAATCTAAATGTCATTTAGACTGGTCAGGTTGCGCTGGCGGCCGGCGTGGCGGCGAGGCTCCGCCTGCGGATACCGTCTTGGAGAAACGACGAACCCCTCTGCCTTCATTGGGCAAAGGGGGGATGGAAGCTGGGAATGGGGACGTCAGGCCAGGGCGGTCAGCAGGAGAAGCAGGAGAATCAGCAGCCGGCGTGCGGCAGTGCGCCCGCTTCGGTCAGAAGCGGCGCGGTTCCTTCCAGGGCAAGCCAAGCGGGTGCCGGCGACCCCGGTATTCGACGCGCGGAGGGTACTGAAACAAGTTACCACCTGTTCCAGTGTTCACATGCCTGATGGAAAAGGGACGCGTTCGATCTGACACCTCGTCCAACCGCCAGACAAGACGCAGAGCCTCAGGCCATCCCACAGCGGCAAAGATGTCGAGCAGCCCCAGAAGGTCGTCGAGTGGCTCGCCGTCACCAACCTCCGCACGATGGTTCGCCAGAGTCGATTCGACCAGTTTCACATACTTCGCTCACGGCCATCGAATCGAAATGGTAACCTTCCGGCCTGTGAAATAGCCGCTAGCCGATGCGCCATGTGCAATACGCCGCGCGGATCATGCTCCAGAACCCCGTTCAGGAGTTCCATGAAATGATGGGCCGTCCGAGCGAAGAAAACGCCTCCGTTTTCTCCGTCTGACACCCTGATCACGCTGGTCGAGCAGCGGCTTGATAAAGCGGGTAGAACTCCCCCGCTCCTCACTCTCAAACCGGTTCTCCATCCCGCGATCCCTTGAATAACCACGAGCTGAAATAGAACCGCGTTACAACCTCGTCTATTACCCCATACACATCATGGGCCGCTGATGGACATCCTCCGTGATCTCTTCTGGAGTGAGACTTTGGATCTTTCTTCAACTCCAAAGCCGCCGCATCAATCGCACGACCCAGCCACTCACATGCCTGCTCTGCATGCACACGCTTTTCTGCGTCCTTAAGAATTGCGGGAGTCACGTACGAAAGCGCATCCAAAAGTCGAACACAAGTGCTTCGTGATGACAGTACGGATTCGTCAGAACTCGTCTGCCGTAGCCCTGCCCATTCGTTCCTACGAACGATGCTTAGCCACATTACCATATTTATGTAAGTACCAAGGAGTTCCGCTTCTTCCCCGGCCTGGAGGGTGGCGACCTCTTAGCTTTTCAAGGATTGTGACAAGTTCTTCTCCTCTATCGCGGGCAACGAGCGTACGTCAAAGTCCGGCAGAGGGCTTGTTGGACAACCCTGTTGGCTTCATGTTCGGCGACGTGGTCTACAAGGCGCCAGAGCAGTTCTTCATAATGCCGTTTCAGTCGGAAGAGATCACTGGTCGCCAAGTGACCTGACTGATGGCTTTCGGGTCGCTTCGACAGGCCTCGACCGCCGACGCCACTTCGCGTCACCCCCAGCCCCAGACGGCGATCCAAGGGAGACCTTGCGCCGCTTCGTTCCTTGGAGCCGGCGACCAACCTGCGTGTTCGTACTTGTCGTCGTACTCAGGATCGGGCTTGGGTTCTGGATGGCCCGAGCATCCAGGAGACGCGCCTACAAAGCTGAAATTCTTCGTCTTCCTTGGTCTTCGGTTGCCTTGGCGATCGTTTCCGCGCATTCACCGGTCTTCGTCCACAGGGAATTCTCCACTCGGCTTGTCCGCGCCGCGGATCTTCATGCAGCAATGCAAATGCACCCCGAAGAGTAGGTGCGATGCTTTTGACTGCTTCTAGTGTAGGCCGTTTGTCTCTCCATTCGGACACGAAGCCATCAAGGGGAGCAAAGAAGGCATGCAGCTTTGCATTTCTCTTCCTTCTCCACATTCGCGCCTTGTTCCTCAAGCCATTCAGCTTCGGTATACGGTGTGAGATTCGCTCGTAAACTTCACAAGAGTGGTTCATTGCCAGGGATTCTGCCCGCTGCCTCGAGTTCGGCCATTACCGTCCGGAGCCTCATCGGTCTGGAGTTGGTCACTGGGAATTCGAGCCAGAAGCCGATTCCTGCGACTTTGAAGCGATTCACGAGCGTGTGTTTGTCGGCTTTGGCCGGTAACGCGATCAACGACTCCTCCAATTCACGTAGCATATCTGAGTCATAGTGCGGCACAGCCGCCTCAACGAAACTGGCTAGTTCGTGAATTGTATCATTGCCCGTTTGAACGGGAATGCCGTGCAAAGCTCGAAGAGAGGCGTTGCGAACGGTCGGGGGTTCGAGCACCAAGATCAAGGAGCCCCGCCCAAAAATAGCCAACCATCGAATGATCTCGGAAGATATCCAGCGCCGACGCTATGAATGCAACCTCCCTGGGTCCTTTCCTGCCTTTTCCAAGAACTCGAAGAACGTCGACGCGATAGCCATGGGCTCATCGGGATAATTCGATTCACCCCAGATGCCACTCATATCTGCTCACTGAAGCGTGCCTGCTTCCCACGGAATGCGAACTCCTGGACGAGATCGCTCAGCTTGGCTCCTTCATTCAAGTGGGGAATGATGTGGGCCCCCAAGATGAAAGCCGTGAGGCAATGAATCGCGGTCTCCATTGCGACTTCAGGCGCAGGCTTCAATGAATGTAAGATATTGCTCTTTCAGATTGTAGTGGCACATCTGGTAATCTTGGCGTCGTGTGCTGACATCGGCAGAATCGGAGTGCCCATCTCGGTCTTCTCATCGCTCGTTTCCGGATTCTCGAATACGGCCCTGTAGACCATGCCGACGAACTCGGGGTCCGACGACACGATGTATCTGAGTTCATGGGTGAGGCGGTAAAGGAAATCTATGGGAACCCCTCCTCCTTTACGATCTCCAGAATCGGCTCAAGAATGCGCCGCGACTCCTGAGGCGCGGAGGAGAATGACTGGGCGATGATGGGAAGCACCCACCCGCTGCCCAGACGGTCGAAGCGCTTCCCCTCAGCATTCCCGCGCTGTTGCCACACCCAGCCCAGTACATTTCGAGCCGCGCTGCCGCAGACAGCGATAAGTTCCGAATCTTGCGCACTCTTCGCCCTATTAAATACCTCAGAAAGGCTGGTAGCCAAATCGCCCACGAAGGATGGACTTATGTCTTGAGACAATTTCAGCAGGACCGGAACCCACACCTCATCCCGCTTGATATTCTGCGCTCTGAACGCCTGAAGGAGACGCAAAACAGCCTCATCCCCAAGTTCCCTGTTGTTTCCCCGGAAATCCACGAGAGGTCGCAACTCGTCTGTTCGCCGGAGTTCACTGGCTACCACCGCAGTCGGCAGCAATCGGGCAAAAAGACGCATGTGGACTTTCTCGCTCGGTAGTATGTGCCACAGAATCGTCCAGAATGAGTCCGGCTGCGTGAACCATAGGCGCGTAAAGAAGTAATTCAGGCTCGGCCGGAGAAAGAGAGGACGTGATGGGTCAGCGCTCAGGAATCGCTCAAAATCCGCGGGTGTATCTTCGATCAGAAGAACGCTCACTGCGAAGTCGAAAAGAATATTGTGGCTAAAACCAACTCTTTGCTTCTGCCGACCAACCTCCTCAAGAATGCTCGCGCTCAGCAGATCATGCCATGCCGCCTCGTGTGCGAACTCGAAGACCTGGTCCTTTCGGCAAGAGAGACTGTGCTCCGCTACCATCCTTTCGGCAATGCGAGAGACAAGTACGCTCCGGCCCTCAGCGTGCGTGCCCTTGTCGACGCGTTCCCGCCAGAACATGGTCAGCAATTCAATCTCTGATCGGACTGACGACAGCTCTTCGGCTAACGCGGGGTCAGATAGCAACTGCTCAAGAAGCCAGATATTAAACGGGGTTCTCGTCAACATCCGAAAGTCACTGGACGCCTTACTGAGGAGACCGGGCATTCCCGAAATGGTCCTCGCTACTGATTCAATTTCATCGTCAGTTAGAAGAGGCACATGGAAGTGCCGGCAGCCCACGCCGGCAAGATGGTATTCAGCTGGTGCAGTGGAAGCCTGTCCCACCTCAGGGAACAACTTCAGTAAATCCTGAGACTTAATAGCATCGTAGGTCCGGACACTCACAATGACCCGCCATGTAGAAGCCAGCCTTTTCTCAACCTGCTGAATAAGGCCAAGTAGCTGGCGTTGGGTCTTGTCAGAACGGGCAGCATCGAAGCCATCAACTACAAAGAACCCGGGAGAATCCTCGGTCGCGCCTCTCTCGCGCGAAAGGTACGCTAGGATATCCGTCGGGATCCCCAAGCTCTGACTTAGGTCCCCCACGGTCTCGATGCCCAATTTGTCGATCGGGATATAGAGACAGGGCCGCCTCTCCTCGATAAGCTTCTTGCAAAACCCTGAGACCGTGTGTGTTTTACCGGCACCGGGATGTCCGAGCACAACCCCATTCCCGGCATGGGCGAAAGTTTGGAAAGCCGCTTGAAGCGCGCCGCGCGGTATCTTCATTACAGCATCTCCAAGGTCCGTTTGCTGATTTCGTTCACACCAAGTTCGCCCATAGAGACACCCATGCGAGCGGCAAGATCCGCTACAAGGGCGTCAAGTCCAGAATGATCGCGTGGGTTGCCAGATGGAATTTCGTAGAAGATCGGCCTCACTTGCATCCTGTGAAGTTTTTCCATTGTCTGCAATAGATCATCGTCAGACCGAACACCGATCAGCGCGAAGTGCGGGCGCTCCATTCGACAGATCCAAATCTGCCCGCCAGACGTTCATTACGTCGACGAAGAAGTCGTCCTGTCAGGCTGAATCCCACAAATACCAGATTACGAGTAGCCAGAAGTGCCCAGATTGTGCGGCGATGCAATGTATCTTGTGGCGTAATACTACGTCGGTTCTGCAGCGGAGTGTCCAGGGGCACCTTATCGTAGAAAAACTGGTAATCGCTTAACGCCAGTACAATACTGGTCTGGACGGTCGTAACAGCCATGCAGATGAAGGACATGCGGGCATGGCTCCGTGCCTAGTTTTTCGTAAAATAGTCCAACACCAAGGTAGCTGCTGTTCGTATCGCAGAGATTGATTGCCCTACAACCTGAAGACGGATACGCGGTGTGGACGGAAGTCCTCCAACACTACATCATAATTTGTAGTCACCGAGTCCACCGAATCCAAGTCGGACAAGCCGCGATTGGAGCGGACCGAGAGTTTGTTTTCTTGGGGGCAAAATGAGTATCAATGAATCGGTCGAACGGCTGGAAGTCGCCGAATTTCTTCACACATTCCAACTTCACCATTTCCGCCGCAACTTTGACGTCTAAACCCTTACCGAACTGAATTGTAGGTGCAAGTTCGTCGCGCATTGACTCGACGAGGGACCACCAGCCAGGATAGCCCAAATCGACACTGCATCCAGCTCCGGCCAACAGGATTGGCCGCCGTTCGTTCAGGAGAGAAACTAGCTCCTTGATCACTTCGTCATTGAGTTTCGGAATGTCCTGTAACCCGACCCGTTGAGAATCTGGTAGTGAAGCCGACTTGGTTTCCTCTTGGCGACTAGATACGGCGGGGCTCGTCGTTTCGGTTATGGGCGTATCGGGAGTTGATTCGGATTCCACAAATGGCTCGCCAGGACATGCCGGCGTTTGCAGATCATGTTGATCGGCATTTGCTCGATCTATGACTCTTCGCAATATCGTTTTCAATTCCTGATATAGCCTCATAGATCCCATTCCATTCATTCTACCTCAAAGCCCTGCGAAGAGAACCTCAACGTCCGGCTACTTTCCGTGACGGTGCAAACGATCTGGCCGGACACCCCACCAGGAAGCGTAGCCTCGATCTTCAGCCCCACTCATGCGGCTGGCAGAGGTAATAGCAACCCTCTCTCGATCAGCGTTCGAAAGTGAGTGGACACACTCGCCGCCAGCGCGTGGTCGCGGACCAGCAGCCCGAGTTCGATGTTTCGGTCGAGGGCGGCCTCGGTGAGGTTCGCCGAGGTCACGAAGACCGCCTCGTCGTCGGCCACGACGGCCTTGGCGTGCAGCACGCCCGCCGGGCCCGTCCAGCTCGAGCGCGCGCGGGTCGTAGAAGACGCTGCGGCCGCGATGAGCCTGGCCAGTCCGTGTTCCAGAAGCGGTCCGCGAACTTCCGCACGAGTTGATCCGCGGCGGTCGTGTCGCCTCGCTTGCGCTGGATGTTCAGCAGCAGCGTGACGCGCAGGTCGGGCTTGGCGTCCATGCGCTGCGCCAGCACCTCGAAGGCCCGGGGGCCGTCGAAGAAGGCATAGGTGCTCGCCCAGACCGAGCGCTCCGCGGAGCCGAGCAGCTCCTCGTAGACGCGCCGCGTGTCGCGGGCGTGCAGGCCCGGCACCTCCGGGCCCGGACCACACGAGATCCGGCCGTGGCGTCGCGCGACGTCGCCTCGTCGACGGTCCGGATCCAGGCTGCGGCAGCCGGCCCGGAGATCCCCAGTCGCTCCAGCTCGAGCAAGCGCCGCCGACGACTCCTCGCCGTCCTCGCTGCATCCCCAGGACCGACCGCAGCGGACGCGGCGGAGTACGGCGTCGCGAGAAGTCCCGACTCGAGGGCGCTCGCGAGCCGCTTGCGCAGATGCGCCGGCAGATCGAGAAGGGCGTCGATCATGCGATCGCCTCGAAGAAGGCGGCGTCGGGGACGCCGAGCACCGGCACGACGAGCGCGCGGTCGAGGTAGTCGTTGCGCATCTCGCACGAGGTCTCGGCGACCAGCGCGCAGCCGTGGCAGGCCGCGCCGTGGAGCCAGCGCTCCTCCATGCTCTCGCCCGGCGCGTGCTGGGCGCAGATCGGGTCGTTCGAGCACAGCGCGCCCATCCGCAGCGCCTGCAGCGAGATGGTCCTCGATGTGCCGCGCCTCCTGCACCAGTCCGCCGAGCGTGCCCTCGGCGTCGGGGCTGCCCGTGTAGAGGAGGATCCCGAAGCGCTCCGCCTGCAGCGTCGGCGTAGATCCGCTCGCGGATGGAACTGGCCGGATAGCCGCAGCGCATCGCGAGCGACTGGATCAGCAGGTGCGAGAGCGTGTGCAGCAGCACGTACGGGCCGCCCGGGAACGGGCGCTTGGCCTTGCGGTCCTCCATCCAGCGCTTGTGCCCGGTCGCGAGGCCGTCGAGCCGCTGCTGCGACCGCCGGCCGGCCGAGCCACCTCTTCACCGCGTCGGCGCGAAGCTGGAGGAAGACGCCCTCGCCGCGATTCTCGACCGCCGGAAACCACTGCGGCTCCAGCGCGATCTGCGCGCGCTCCACGTCGGTCTCGTACTCGCCGTTGATGTCCGGCGTCACCGCCTCGAAGCGCGTGAACCCGATCAGGGCCAGAACCTCGCGCAGCCGGTGAAGCTGGATGACCGCCTCGATCCCGTCGAAGCGCTCGGAGTGGCGCCAGGCCCGATCCGGCAGGCGGCGCGCGTGGAAGTTCGGATCGACGGGCACGTCGTCGCCGAAGCCCTCGGGCGCGGCGAGCAGCGCGTCGAGCTCGACCTGCTTGACGGGCCGCTCGCCTTCCCGACCGCCCTTGATCTCGCGAATGGCCTCGAGGACCTCGTCGTCGCGCAAACGGCGCGAGCTTCTCCGTGATCTTCGGCTTCTTCTTGAGGAACGCGAGATCGGCGGCGTCGTCGACGATCTGCAGATCGTCCCAGAGCTCCCGCACGGCCGTCTCCACCGCCGTCCCGCGGTCCGGGAGCGACAGCACGCTCACCACCTGCGGGAAGTAGGCGTTGGAGGCCGTGCGGATGAGCAGGCGGCTCGGCAGCTTGCAGTCCTCGTTCGAGTTCCGGCCGAGCCACGGCCGCGCGCCGCGGCAGGTGCCGAGCGGGTTCAGCTCGATGACCGTCGCCTCGTAGAGACCGCGCGACTTGCCGCACTCGCAGCGCACGACGAGGTCGGCCAGGTCGCCGCTCGTGCCGCGCTCGTCGAGCCAGAGCTGCCGTCGGCAGTTGTCCTCGGCGCCGTGCACGAAGCGGCGCCAGTCGAGGTCGTCGACGTGCCCCTTCGGGCAGGCCCGCACGAAGCGCGTGGCGACGACCGGCCGGCCGTCGAAGCGGCCCTTGTCGTCGAGCGCCTTGCGATGGACCAGCCGCCGGGAGCGCTCGCGCTCCTCGCTGCCGCCGGCCTCCTGCACGACGAACCACTCCGGGAAGCGCCACGCGCCGATGCCCCTTGGCCGGCTCGCGCGGATCGTTCGAATCCGGCGGCGGCGCGATACAGCCTGCGGCGCCGCGACGCCCGTCATGATCTGGAGCTTGCGCGCGAGCCGGGGCTCGACGATCTCCTCGAGGTCGCTCGTCTTCGGCCAGGTGTCGAGGCCGCCGACGATCGCCGAATGCCTGCGGCAGGTCGATCAGCGCGCCGGGCCCGTAGGTCGTGATGACCTGGCCGCGGCGGATCTGCCCGTGCGCCTTGCGGCTCATGCGCGATCCTCCACCTGCGATGCCGCTCAGGTCCTTCAGGAACAGGTTCACCTCGGGCTCGACGTCGCGGAGCGAGCGGTTGGCCCGGAACTTCCGGTGGTGCTCGGACTCGAAGTCCTGGTCCAGCATCTCGCGAAGCAGCGGCTTGGGCTGCTTCAGCTCGTACTTCTGGTACTGCAGCGCGACCCCGGCAGCGTGGTAGTCGTCGAAGATCTTCCGCCAGGAGTCGAGCAGGTCCACGACCCGGTTCTGCACGCTGCGCAGGCGTTCCTCGCGCTCCGCCTCGTCCGCGAACGGCTGCTGGCGGACGCGCTCGAGGAAGGCGTCGAGGAGCCGGCGCTCGAGCGCCGCCCGGACGTCCGCGATCCGCTCGGCGCCCTGCGGCGGCGTCAGCTCGGGCTCGGCGTGCCGCGCCAGGCCCACCAGCGCCCCGGCGAAGCCGCGGTCGAGCGCGCGCGCCGAGAAGGGCGTGACGCTCGCCACCTCGACCGAGCGGTAGAAGGTCTCGTGGTAGTGCCGGAAGCGCTCGTAGTGCGAGCGGTCGCGCGGCTTGTGGATGTTGAGGAGCGTCACCACGAGCCCGGGCCGCTCGTCGTCGCGGCCGACGCGGCTCGTGGCCTGGATGTACTCGGCGTGCGTCTTGGGCTGGCCGAGCACGACCATCAGCCCGAGCCGCGGGATGTCGAGGCCCACCGAGATCATGTTGGTCGCGATGGCGCAGTCGACGCGCTGCTTGATGTCGTGGAAGCCGACCTCCAGGCGCCGGCGCGCCTCGGCCACCTTGTCCGTGGGCACGCGCGAGGTCAGCTCCACCACCTCGGAGAAGTTCTTGCGGTCCTGGAAGAGCCCGCGCTCCTCGCCGACGCGCTTGCGCGCCGCCGTAGGCCTTGATCGTGTTCTGGACCTCTTCCTCGAGGATCCGCCGCGCGCCGCCCAGCTCGCGCAGGCTGTTGAAGTAGCCGAGCACCGTCATGTAGGGGTCGGCGGGGTTCTCGTGGTTCTTGTGCCCGCCGGCGTCGCGGTAGGCAGCGCTCGGCGGCGCCCATGAGCGCGAGCCACGCCTTGCGCATCATGACCTTCGGGTTGCGTCCCTGGGCCGCGATGCCGAGGTAGAGCCGCGCGGGCACCTCCGAGGCCGGCACCGTCCTGGCGAAGAACGAGTCGCGCCGGTCGGGCCCGGGCGGCGGAAACACCTGCGTCAGCGGCCGCGCGAAGAGCGCCTGGATCTGGTCCTGCGCCCGGCGCACGGTGGCGGTCGAGGCGACGATCTTGGGCCGCACCGCGCGGCCGTCGATCTCGCGCACGCAGAGCGCCTCGATCGCCGCCTCGTAGAGCCCGGCCATCGTGCCGAGCGGCCCCGAGATCAGGTGCAGCTCGTCCTGGATCACGAGGTCGGGCGGCGGCAGCGGCGCGGCGAGGCGCGTGCCCCTGCCCGGCTCCGCGGCCCCGTAGAAGCCCGTTCGCGTCGTGCCGGTCCGCGCCGCCGAGCAGCGCCCCGGACTGCCCGACCCACGGGAGCGAGGCGAACTTGTCCACCGTCGCGATCAGGAAGGCCGGAAGCCGCCGGTAGATCGGCTCGTCCACGGCGACGATCGGCAGCGCGCGGTCGCGCGTGAAGTCGCACTCGAAGTTCGTGCAGACGATGCGCAGCTCGCGCGGCTGGTCGTCATTCGGGCAGGAGCGCGAAGGAGTCCGGCTCGAAGCGCGTGCCGCACCAGGGGCAGTTCTCGAGCGGGATCGGCGAGGGCTTGCTCTTCGGGTCGTTCTTGAACTGCCGCACCTTGGTGCGCGCCGAGTCCGAGCGCCCGTCGCCCTTGCGCCCGAGGATGTTGGGCGTCGCCGCCTTGCCGACCCAGAGGCCGATCTCGAAGGGCCACTCGCCGTAGCGCGCGACGTCCTTCTCGCGCTCGAGCTCCAGCGCGCAGACGAGCCCGGCGGCGCGGGCGAGCTGATCGAGCGTGAGCAGCCGCAGCGTGTAGCGCATGATCACGCTCACGCCGGCGCCCGCGAGCCCCTTCTCGCCCGGGTGGCGCAGCCGGCGCAGCACCATCGTGAAGGCCGCGAGGCCGAGGTAGGCCTCGGTCTTGCCGCCGCCGGTCGGGAAGAAGAGCAGGTCCACCGTCTCGCGGTTGCGGATCGCGCGGGTCGGCGAGGCCGGGCAGGTTCAGCAGGATGAAGGCGAGCTGGAAGGCGCGCCAGCGCGGCGTCTCGATGCCGAGCCGCTTGCGGAGCGCCCGCGCCACGGCGCGGTTCGCCACGCGGAAGGCGTCGAGGGCGTCGGCGTCCTGGGCGAGCACGCCGATGCCGCGCTCGATCCGGTCGGCGGCGATGCCCGCGAAGCGCAGCAGCTCCTCGGCCGTCTCGCGCCGCGCTCCCTGAAGCGCCGCGATGCCCGCTCGCTGCGCCTCGATCCAGTCGCGGTACTGCGCCACCAGCGGCCGCAGCGCCGCCTCGGCCGCGGCGCCATCGGCGAGCGCCCCGAGCGCTTCCATCGAGAGCTCGACGCCCGGCACGTCCACGGTCGCCGTCTTCTCCACCTCGGCGCTCGGGATCCACGCGGTGCGGAGCAGGCGGCACGCGCCGTCCACGATCTCCCAGTCGGCCGAGACGCCGTGGCCGGTCGCGTACTCGGGCGTGTCGGCGTAGTGGAGGTCGGCGACCTGCTCGTCCCACTCCGCGGCCCGCGCGCCGCGCAGGTCCGGCCGCGGGACGAAGGGGCGGTCGCTGCGCACCTCGAGCTCGGGCTGGAAGACGTAGGCGAGGTCGGGCTCGCCCTGTCCGGCGCGACCGGGGTGCGGTGGTTGACGAGGAAGACCGAGACCGAGCGCGTGCCCTGCGGGATGTGCTCCTCGAGATCCTGCGCGGAGATCGGCCGCTCGACGACGTGGAGCTGGAGGCCGCCGGAGTCGGGAACGTCGTGCACCACCGGATCGCTCGCCCCCGTGAGCGTCACCGGGACCGTCGCCTCGCGCGGATGCCGCTGCCAGACGGAGAGCGGCTTGCCGTCCGCGCCCTCGATCTCCGTCTGCGCGTAGTCGCCCCAGCGCACGGTCACGGCGAGGGCGCGCGTCTCCTTCGGCACGAGGAAGCTCAGGCCCATCGACGAGGGGAAGAAGCCCTTCTTCGCGGCCTTGCGCTCCTCGTTCGACTCCTCGGCGAGGCCCGCCGACTCCGGGATCTCGCTCCGAGGTCGTCGTCCTCGTCGGCGTCGGCGCTCTTCTCGGGCGGCGTGCCCGACGGGATCAGGAAGCCGGTGAGGTACCAGTTCGAGGGCCGCACCCAGCCCGGCAGCCGCTCCTCGGCGAGCGCGTGTCCGGCCCAGGGGCCGACGAGGTCGAGCTTCAGGGCCTCGACCAGCCGCGTCGCGCACTTCCAGGGAGTCGGCGGGCGCAGTGCGTCTCAGCTCGCGTGGTCATGAGAAGAGGTCCTCCGTGTCCGGTTCCTTGGGCGCGCGCTTCGCCGCCGGCTTCTTGCCGCGCTTCTTCGCTGCGGCGGCGCCGGAGCGGGCCTCCTCCTCGCGCGCGCTCGGCGTTGAGCTCGAGCAGGCGGGCGAGGACCTCGTCGCGGACCTCGTCGGGCCAGCGGTAGCGCCAGGGCTTCTTCTTGTTGCCCCACTCCTCCTCGTCGATCTCGTAGTCGAGGAGGAACTCGCAGTCGGTCGGGATGTCGCTCCAGCCGTAGGCGTCGAGCACGGCGCGGTCCATGGCGGCGTGCAGCTCGCGGAGCTTGACGATCTCCGGGTCGCGCTCGTCGGGGTCGTGGAAGCGGTTGTAGGTCTTGGTCAGGCCCTCGTCGTTCCGGACCATGAGCGCGGCGCGGAACTCGTAGTAGGCCTTGCCGGCGGCTTCGAGCGCGGGTCGGTCTCCCAGTCCTCGGGGAACGGGAAGGTCTCGAAGCAGTCGGAGGGGGTGTAGCGGAGGTCGTCCTTCATCGACGACCGAAGAAGCGCGCCCAGATCTCGTGGGGGCGGGACTGGAGGACGCAGAAGGCGGCGTAGCTGTCGAAGCGGAAAGACGATGAGCTGTCGGCGAAGACCATGCCGCTGGCAGAAACGCGAACGCCAAGTGCGTGCTGATCTGCGCGATCGACCAAGACGCGCTCCAGCTCCGCGATAGCGTCGTGCAGAGCTCGGCTCGCGTCTCGCCAGAACTGCCACCAGCGTTCTCGAGCGCTGCTGCGCGTTCTGTAGCTTCGTCCGCTCCGGCTTCACCTTCGCTTCGACGATCGCCATCAGGTCAGGCCAGCGTGCGCGGCACTCCTCCTCGCGTCATGTCGCCGAAGTTGATCACGTAGCGATGGTGCGCGTGCGTCGGGCTCGTGTTGACTCCTCGCCCCCGATGTACGGGAAGATCACCTCTGCGTTGCTGGGATCCTGCTCGATCAAGTCGCTGCATCTCGGCGAGCGGCGTGGCGACGCCCTTCGTGTCCGTGTCGTCGAAGGTGAAGCCCATGCCGAGGACGTATGCTGCCCATGAAAGCTCTTGCCTGCGTTCGCCGCGAGCCGCGCCGGGATCGTCGTGGCCGCCGCGATGGAAGAGGAACGCCGTGATCGTCTCGACCTCGCGTCCGTCGAGACGCGTACGGCGCCGGCGACGTCGCCCTTCGATGACGTGGACAACGCTGACCACCACCGCCGCCATGCCCGGCCACTTGACGCGCTTCGTCGCGCTGATAGATCTCGCCGCCGTGCGTGCAGATCCAGCGCAGGCCGCGTCGAGCGCGTGTCGCCTTGGCGCGATCGTGTTCGTGGCGATCAGACCGAAGCGCGCCGTCTTCGCGAAGCAGGTCGAAAGCGCGGCGGAAGAAGTGCGCGACGAGGTCGGCGTTCCCGTGGCTCTCCTCGTGGAGCTGCTTGCAGCCAGTCGAGGTAGCGCTCGCACGATTGCGCGCCGAGATCGTGTTCTTGCCCGCGAACGGCGGATTGCCGACGATCGCATCGAAGCCCGGGTTCTCCCGCTCGAACACCTCCGGGAACTCGATCTCCCAGTGGAACGGCGCGAGCGGCGGCTCGGCGTGCCGCCACTCCTCGAGCCAGCCGCGGTAGCGCTCGGCCTCGCCGCTCACGACCGCGCTCGCGTACTCGCTCCGCTTCGCCTCGCGCTCCTTCGGCTTCTCGCCCTCGAAGAACGCCGCCAGCACGAGATCGCCGAAGAGCCGCACCTTGCCGAGCTCGACCTGCGCCTCGTCCCACAGGTCGCGCAGCTCCCAGTCGGAGACGCTCTCGTCCGCCTCGCGGATGCGCTGGCGCAGCTCGGCGACCTTCGCCACGTGCTCGCGCACCTGCATCGTCTCGAACCCGGCCTGGAAGCGCGGCGCGTCGGGATCCCAGTGGAAGGCCTCGATCTGCTTGCGCGAGAGCCCGACCAGCGAGTCGCCGTGCCGCAGCGCGTGGTCCACGAAGGTGAGCGCGTGGTCCTTCGCCAGCGTCACGAGCCAGAGCGAGACCTTGGCGAGGTCCACCGCCACGGGGTTCCGGTCCACGCCGTAGAGGCAGCGCTGCGCGATCAGCCGGCGCGCGAAGATCACCTCGTCCTCGTCGGGCGGGATCGCGGGCACCTCGCCGTGGGCGTGCCAGGCCTCGACCAGCGCGTCGCCGAGCTGGCGGCAGGCCTCGACCAGGAACGCGCCCGAGCCCATCGCCGGGTCGCAGACCTTGAGGTCGAGGATCTGCTCGGGCCGGGGCGGCCGGCCGTCGGCGCCGCGCAGGCGCGCGAGGATCGGCTCGAGCGTCGTGCGCACGATCGGCTCGGTGAGCGCGCGCGGCGTGTAGTGCGAGCCCGAGCGGCGCCGCTCCTCGCTCGGCTGGAGCACCATCGCGCCCTTCGGCACCAGGTCGGGCGTGGCGGCGAGGTCGATCACGGGCAGGAGCGCCGCGTGCAGGTCCTCGAGCGTCGCGGCCGCCGGCCGCGGCCTTCTTGACCTTGTCGGTGAGCTTGCGGTCGGCGCGGTCCTGGAGCCACTTGTCGCGCTTGGCCGCGGGCTCGCGCGAGCAGCGCCTCGAGGTCCACCGCCGTGGGCGCGCCCTGCTTCTTCTGGGCCTTGATCGCCACCGAGCGGCCGGTCGCGGTCTCGAGCCGGAAGCCCATCATCGTCTCGTAGACCGAGCCGATCTGCTCCACGTCGAGCGCGCGGTAGGAGATGCGCTCGCCGTCGAGGACGAGGAGCTTCTCGAGCGCGCGGTAGATCGTGCCGTCGGGCACGAGCGGCGGCTCGATGCGCTCGTGGATCTGGCGCGCGCCGCCGATCGGGCGGCCTTCGAGGAACGGGAAGCGGTCGGGGTCGAAGAGCACGCCGTGGCGCTTGGGCAGCCGCATGGCGCCCGACTCGGCGCCGTCGTGGATCATGCGGAAGAGGACGAGGAGCTGCGCCCAGGCGCCGTAGCGCTGGTCCATCGTGTCCGGGAAGAGCGCGGCGTCCTCGCGCAGGCGCTCGTAGAGGCCCGCGAGCGAGTAGTAGCGCAGGAACGTCTCGTCCTCGGGCAGCATGTCCCGCTCCTCGGCGTAGAGCAGGAAGACGAGCCGCAGGATGACGGTGAGGAGCGCGCGGTAGACCTCGTCGGGGTGCTCGGCGAGCGGCTCGCGCAGCAGCTCGCCCTTCGAGGCGTCGTGGGCGGCCTGGAAGCCGCGCAGCAGCTCGTAGAGCGCGTGCAGCACCTGCTCGGCCAGGCGCTCGCTGACCTCGTTCTGGAACTTGCGGCTGTCCTCGAGCAGCGCGGCGAGGCGCTGCGCGCGCGGCAGGCTGAGAAGCCGCGGCTGGCCGAGGAGCAGGCGCAGCGCGGTCGAGATCGGCCGGCCCGCGGTCTGCACCATGTCCGCGACGCGGAAGTCGAGCCAGCCCGAGCTCTCGCCGCGCGGCGCGGAGACGAGGCGCAGCGCGCGGCCGTTGAAGAGGAGGCCCGCGGGCACGCCGGTCTGGCGCAGCAGCCGCTCCATGCGGCCGTGGGCCGAGGCCTCGAGCTGGCCGCCTGCCGCGCACGACGCGGTCGAAGTCCTCGCCGGGCTCGAGGACCCGCACGAGGAGCTGCCAGGGCGATGCGCCCTCCTTCGGGCTCGAGCTCGCGCACGGCGAAGTCGGGGCGCAGCGTCTCGCCGTAGTCCGGGAGCGGCACCTCGAGCTCGGGCGGGATCGGGCTCTCGGCGGTGCCGGCGTAGCCCTTGGGCGAGAAGCTCCAGCCGAGGACCGACTCGGCGAAAGCGCGGAAGTCGGGCAGGTACGGGACCGGGCCTTCCTTCGGGTCGAACGTCGCGCTCCTCGACGCAGGCGCGCAGGAGCCGCTGCCCCTCGGCGTCGCGCCGGTCGAGGATCGCGCCCGCGCGCACCAGCGCCGGCGCCGAGACGACGAGGCCCGTCGGCCGGACGAAGCCGAGCCACTCGAGGTGCGCGAGGATCTCGGGGTCGAGCTTGGCGCCGGCCATCAGTTCGTCTCCGGCCAGAGGTAGACGAGCCCGACCGGCTCGACGCGCTGGGCGCGCACCTCGTAGAACTCGCGGATGCGCTGCGGCTCGTGCTCGAGGTCGCGGTCGAACTGCTCGAGGCGGATGCGCCAGGAGCGCATGTCGGATTCGAGCTGACGCTTCTCCTCGTCGTCGAAGTCCAAGCGTGAGCTGCTCGAACTCGCTCTCGTGCTTCGCGAGCTCCTCGCGCACGCGCTCGCGCTGCCGCTCGAGGGTCTCGCGCAGGTCCTTCTCCTCGCGCTCGCCGCGCTGTCGTGAGCTTGCTCGATCGCCAGCGCCGCCAGCTCCTCGGCCCGCGGCTCGAGCTGGGGCAGCAGCTCCTCGATGTCGCGCGGCGCCGCGTCGAGGAGCTTGTCGCTGGATCGCCTCGCTCGGGCACGTGGCGGCCGCGGTCGCCGAGCGAGCGCTCGAGAAGGTCGAGCGTCTTCGCCTCGGCCTCCCGCGCGTAGGCCGTGAGCGGCCCCTTGCGCTGCGACGGCTCGACCCAGCGCGCCGCGAGCGGCACCAGCTCCTCGTGCAGCCGCTCGGCGCCTCGGCCGTAGAGCGAGAGGCGGCCGAGCAGGATCACGCGCGGGATCGAGTCCGCGGCCTGCGCGAGGCAGGCGCGCGAGAGGTCGTGGTGGATGAAGCCCTGCGAGCGGAAGCGGGCGAGCAGGCGCTGGGCCACCCGCTGCTCGAGGTGCAGGTGGACGGTGTCCTCGGTGAGCACGCCGGCGTCCTCGAAGACGACCGGCCGGATCGGCGCCTCGCGGCGCCAGTCGGCGAGCTTCTGGTTCTGCTTGCGCGGCGCGCGGAGCGTGTCGAGGGTGGCGGCCCAGCTCGGGTCGGTCTCGGCGCGGCGGTCGAGCGGCGGGAAGGTCCAGACCGGGTCGGCCGTGCTCGTCCCGGGTCTCGCGCGAGCGGCTCGGCGCCGAGGAGCTCGAGCGAGCAGGAGAGCGCGTCGCGGAACGGCGCCGGCTCGAAGCCGACCCAGTCGCGCGACGCCTCGAGCAGGTTCTGGCAGCGCTCGATCTGCGCCTTCAGGTCCTCCTGGCGCTCGCGCGCGGCCTCGAGCTCCTCCTCGGTGACGCGCTTGCTTCTCGGCGTCGAGGTCCGCCTGCCTCGATCTCGCGCGCGAGCCGCTCGGCGTCGCGGTGGCGGATGCCCTGGCCGAGCCGGCGCTCGATGTCGTCGTCGATGACCTTCGAGAGGCTGCCGAGCTCCTTCTTGATGGTCTCGGTCTTCCTGACGAGCACCTCGAGCACGCGGTCCTCGACGCGCTGCGGCAGCACGAAGTAGTGGCAGCGGACCTCGGCGGCCGGCTGGAGCTTGCGGTCGATGCGGCCGTTGCGCTGCTCGATGCGGCCGGGGTTCCAGGGCAGGTCGAAGTGGAAGAGGTCCGCGCAGTGCGCCTGGAAGTTCAGGCCCTCGCGGGCGGCGTCGGTGGCGAGCAGGATGCGCAGCGGATCCTTCCGGATCGGTGTTGAAGCGGCGCTGGATCTCCTTGCGCCGTGCGCCGCTCGTGAGGCCGTCGATGACCTCGATGCGCTCGTCGGCGCGGTCGGTGCCCTCGATCGCCTGCTCGAGGATCGTCTTCAGGTAGCGCTTCGTGCCCTCGCGGTTCTCGGTGAAGATCAGGACGCGGCGGTCGTTCCACTTCGGAGGCGCGCCCTGTCGGCGCGCTTGCCGAAGGGCGGCAGGTCCGGGCAGAGGTTCTCGCGGATCCAGTCGATGAGCCGGCGGGTCTTGGCGTCGGGCAGGTGGCGCGTCTTCTCGGCGATCTCCTGCATCTGGTCGAGCAGCGCCTGCTCGCGCCGCCAGAGCGCTTCTGCGGCGGCGTCTCGGGGCGACTCGGCCTCGGCCGCGGCGGTGACCGCCTCGATCTGCGGCGTCCTCCTCGGCCTCGAGCTCCTCGGGCGTCCACTCGCCGCGCTCGTCGTCGGCGTCGGGCGCGGTGGTGAAGAGCTCGAGCCTGCGTCGTCGCTGTCCTCGCCGGCTCGGCGTCGGCCGCCTGCGCCTTCTCCCACTGCCGCTCGACCGTCGCGCGGTGGACCTTCAGGCTGCGCGCGAAGGCCTCGATCGACGAGAGCAGGCGCTGCTGCAGGCCGACGACGAGCAGCCCCGCGGCGGCCTGCGCTCGGCGCGAGGTGCTCGCGAAGCGCTCCTCGCGCGCCGTGCGGTACTCGTCGAGCAGGCGCGACAGCACGAGCTCGGGCGCGTCGTCGGGCAGGCCGTCGATGACGACGCGCTCGACGTCGCGCTTCGGGAAGCCGCCCTGGACCTCGCGGATGTCCTCCTTGAGCCGGCGCACCATGACGTCTTCGAGCGCCTTCTTGCCGCGCACCTTGACGCCGCGGGTGAAGCGGTAGGGGTCGAGCAGCTCGAGGAGCGTGGAGAAGCTGTTCGAGTGGCCGTTGTGCGGCGTGGCCGAGAGGAACAGCCGGTGCTCGAAGCGGCCGGCAGAGGTCGCGCACGGCGCGGGTGAACTTGGTCTCGATGCCGTAGCGGCCGCCGCTCGACGGCGCGGCGTGGTGGGCCTCGTCGAGGATCAGGAGGCTGCCCGGGCAGCAGTCGGCCCGAGCCACTCCCGCATCGGGTCGGCGTAGGTCGGGTCGATCAGCAGGTTGTGCGAGACGAGGAAGCGGCTGTGCGTGCGCCACGGGTTCACGCCGAAGCCGCGCTCGCGGCGCATCCGCGTCAGGTAGGCGCGGTCGAGGATCTCGAAGACGAGGCCGAAGCGCTCCTCGAGCTCGGCCTTCCACTGCTCGAGCACCGAGGGCGGCGCGGCGACGACGATGGTCTTGGCCTTCTTGCGCAGCAGCAGCTCGCGGGCGATCAGGCCGGCCTCGATCGTCTTGCCGAGGCCCGTGTCGTCGGCGATGAAGAGGTTGACGCGCGGCAGGCGGAGCGCCTTGCGCAGCGGCTCCATCTGGTAGGCGTCGATCTTGATGCCGGCGCGGAACGGCGCCTGGAAGAGGTTCGGATCGGTGGCCGTGACGCAGTTCCAGCGCAGCGTGTGGAGGAAGGCCGCGAACTGGCGCGGGCGCGTCGAAGCCCTTGGCGGCGAGATCCTGCCAGCCCTCCTCCTCGAGGATCCGGCGGTCGAGCTCGTAGTCCCAGAAGACGTCGAGGGACTGGCCCTGGGCGTCGTCGTCGGCGCAGGCGAGGCGGACGAGGGCGGACTGCGCCGGGCATTGTCGGACTCGACGACCTCCTCGACCAGCCAGCGCCGCGAGCGGACCTGGACCAGCTCGCCGGTGGTGGGGATGCTCCGGAAGCGCGGGACTACTCGTGAGCGCACTCTTCACAGGTGTGCCTCCGAGACAATGCTGGAGAGCGCACCATTGCCGTCGAAGCTCCAGGGTCGGCCGACATGGACGACTTTAAGTTTGGTGGTCGGGCCTGAATTGGATTCAGAAAAAGGGTTGTTATCCATCTCGTGCTATCGTCCCCCCGGATATTCTTATGCGTCTCAAGCCATTGATCGACATCGTTTCTTCGGAAGCGCCACTGGCTCCGACCTTGGAAGCCGGGAGCCTTCCCCCGCTCGCCATCCGGTAGACCGTATCCTTGCTCAGACGCAAATACGCGGCTACCTCGGCCAGTGTCATGAGGTTATCCATCTGGATTGCCGCTTGATCATATTTAGGAATCAGTAGAGTTGCCTAGTGTTGCAGATTGATGCTGAGGTGTCAGAGGCGGCAGGCCCAGATGATCCAGGCACGCCCGATACTTGTCGCCATGCGCTGATGTAGGCAGGATAGATACCCGGATAGCGCCATGGCGGTCAGAAATGTGGCGCTCCCCTCAGGGCAACCGGCCAATACATGGCATTTCTACCTGAGGGTTTCCAGCGCCTTCCCAATCGCCGCGGCCCTAGGTCTTGGCTTCCGAGCATTCAGGACCTTCCACTGGAGCGGCGGCCACTTCCCCAGACGCTCTCGCATTTCCGCATCCTCGGGGACCAGGAGGTCCAAACGCAGGTCCCCCACTTGCAGGCGGTCGACGAACTCCCGCTCGGAGTCGTCGAGGTCGAGCAACGGCGCGACGGCGCTCCAGGCGCTATCGATGAGTTCGCCCCGGTCGATCTTCACCTGCCCGCCCAGCATCGGCACGAGCTCGGCCTCGATGTCGATAGCACGAACCCGCTCCATCCGCTCGCGTCCGTACGCGTGCAGGGGATGATCGAGGGTCCCCGTGAAGGCGACCACGAGCTTCTTGAAGGACTGGACTGCTCCAGAATGCCGAACCTGCCTGAGGCAGGCGGATCACGTCGAACAGGTCGCGTGACTTGCACCGGTCCAGCAGAGCGCAGATCTTCCCGGCGGCGATCTCAGGCAGTCCGCATAGCTGAACATCGGGTTGGCCCAGGTCCCCAGGTTGCCACATCGCCGCCGTCCGCAAGGGGGCCAACGGGAGACGTTGCAGGAAGTTCAGGTCGATTTCGATGCGATCAGGCGACCCGGCCGCGCTGACGTAGTTGAAATAGAGCTTCCGACCCGCAATCTCATCCCGGGACCGCTGGATCGCGTACTTCCGCTCGCGGGCGATCGCCTCGACGGCCCGTTCCACGTCGGGGCGGGCTCGGAGCATCGCCTCCCGGTCCAGGGCCCCGATGTAGTTGAAGTCCAGATCCACGGACAGTCGCGGCGGGGGACCATCGAACAGATTGAGCGCGGTTCCGCCCTTGAGCGCCAGAACGCGCGAGAGCAGCGGGTGCCGCGCCACCGCGGCCGCGACCTCGCCGAGGCGGATGACCTTTTCCAGCGGTCCTGGCGGGAAGCCGCTCTCGGCGGACAGTGCAGCTGATCCGATCACGGTCCATGATCACCGCCGTCAACAACATCATCATCACAACAACATCATCAACAGCAGCAGCAACATCATCAACAACACCGTCGCTAAGCACGCCTCTTTGCAGATGCGCGGGAACGACGAGATTCCAGTCCTTGGCCAACACCCCTCCCCGCTGGCCAGGTACCAGGTAGACCCGGGTCCGAGGCCGGTGCTTCTGGAAGTCTCCCAGGACCGACGCGTCCAGGAAGAGGTCCTCGAGCCGCCTCTGCAGGTACCACCCGACCGCCGCCCAGAGGCGCCGGTTGTCGTGGGCGCCCAGGATCTCCTTGAGCGCCTCCGGATTCAGCGTGGCGAATCCGTCCATCGACTCCACCAGCTCGTCGAGGCCTCCCACCAGGCTCAGTTCCCTGAACCCGTCCACGAGGGTCCGCTCGGGCGTCGTGACCCGCAGGGTCCTGCCCCCGCGGGAAACCTCGGTCGTCCAAGGGACTTTGGCCCCCTCTCCCGACGAACGCGCCTTGGCTCGAGGCCGTGCGGCCTTCGGGTGCGAAAGGAACTTGATCGTGGTCCGCCCTACCACGACGGGCGAACGAGGGCGAGCCGTGCAGACGGTGCAGGTCCACCAGACCGAGTGCCCCTGCCCGAGCAGATCGAGGGCCGAATGATAGGCGAAGACCGCATCGGGCCGGATGGCCGCGGCGGCCAGGAAGGCATCCGGTTCGTAGCTCTCAGGGGCCACGCCCACCGGGACGGTGGCGTAGACGCCATTGGCCAGGCGTTTCAGTCGCCCCTGCTGGAGGTAGTAGCGCACGCGGTACTCGGCGAGGCTCTTCTCGCCGCCCAGGTGCCGGGCGAACTCCTCGACCGTGAAGACCCGGTTCAGATCCATGAAGTCGGTCGTCCGCTGGGCATCCTGTTGCTGTTCAGCGCGATTTCTCATAGATTTCTTATCGGTTTCCTTCCCCAACAACAACACCCCGATCGCCATCGTTTCTGTTGGGCGCCAAAAGTGATAAGATTTTTATCACTTTTTAGCCTGAACAGCAACAGTCTGCAGGCCGGGGTAAAAGCCGTCAACAGATCATTTGGCGGACCAGTCCCGGATAGAATCCCCAGCACTTACCCACAAACGCTCGCCGGTCGCCGTCCAGACCGCCCTGCGCAGGCTGAAGGAGCAAGGCAGGATCGTCTCCCCCCGGCGCGGCTTCTACGTCGTCGTGCCCCCCGAATATCGCGCGACGGGATCGCTCCCGGCCAGCTGGTTCATCGACGACCTCATGCGCCACCTCGATCAGCCCTACTACGTGGGCCTGCTCAGCGCCGCGGCGATCCACGGCGCGGCCCATCAGCAGCCCATGGTCTTCCAGGTCGTGACCGACAGGCCCACCCGCGAGATGCGCGCCGGCAAGGTCACCATCCGGTTCTCGATGAGCGGCAAGGTCGAGCAGATGCCGACGACCGGAATCCAGACCGAAACGGGCACGATGCGGGTGGCCACGCCCGAGACCACCGCGTTCGACCTGGTCCGCTACCAGGCCGCGGCCGGGCACCTGGGCAATGTCGCCACCGTCCTTGGCGAGCTGGCGGAGCGCATCGACGGCCAGGCTCTGGTGAAGATGGCGCACCTGGTGAAACTTCCGGACGTCCAGCGCCTCGGCTACCTGCTCGATGCGGCTTGGAGAAAGGGAGCTCGCCGCTCCGCTGGCGGAGTGGCTCAAGACCCGGAATCCAAGGGTGGTCCCCCTGCTCCCCGGAGAGCCGGCGGCAGCCGAGATCGATGATCGCTGGCGCGTCCGTCCCCCCGTCTCGGCCGCGGCGCCTCGCACCGGCAGCCGAGGGAGAAGCCGCCCTCACGGAGCGGCCCGGAGACCCGTGGAAGGGGCTGAAACGATGACGATCCCCGTCCTGGATAGAATCCCCAGCACTTACCAACAAACGCTGGGAATTCTATCCCCGAGCCGCCCGGGCCGCCTCTGCCCCCGCCCCCACCAAAACCAACCCCGTCCCCTCCCGCCGCAAACCGCAACGGAATCACCTCGATCTCCCGCGCCCGATCCGTCTGTTGGACTTCACAACGGATCCCCGCTACCACCTTGAAAGAATCCCTGATGCTTAGCGCATCGGGGATTCTTTTTGCACGTCCTCGGCAAGGTCGCGATCACAACTCAGCAGGAAAGACAAAAGCTGTTCGTCCCCCAAGATATTCTGGTGCATTGGGCTTCTTCTGTTTCTTGGTCGAAAAAGGAGAAGGCCCCCTCGGGATGCTTTAATCAAGCTCTTCGAGGGGGTTCTGTTTGAGCTCGTTGAGGGGAATCAGACGAGGACCATCACTGACCGCGACCAAGACAACAAGCGGGGACCATCAACTTCCTTGCTCAGGCTCAACCGCCGTTCTCTTTCGAGGCTAGGTGTCAGGCGAATACCGTCACATTACAGATCGCCCTCGCCGAGCACCGCTGCGAGCGCATCGGCCATGCGAGGATCGAAGACGATCCGCTCTTGCTCCAACCAAAGACCGCGTGCGGCGAGATCGCGAACTCCGGCCGGGGCGAAGCCGAGGTCGAGGTCCGATGGCCATTGTGCCCGGAGACCGCAGGTGTCCGCCAGTTCGAACCAGAAATCCGGCAGGAACCACTTTAGGTGCGGTGCCTGTCGACGGAGGTGGAGCAGAATGCGAACGCCGTTCGGGTCGATGTCGCCGAAGTGGATGACGGGGATGTCCGCGAGGCGGTCGAACAAGTGGCTGACGGTGGCCGTATCCCAGCCGGGTACGTGAGCCAAGAGCCAGCCCGGGGGGGCTGGGAGGTCGCGCCAGGCGCCCAGGTTCTCGATGAGAAGCACGACGCGAATCGCACCCTCGAAGGTCAAGTCGTCCAGGAACGCTCGCTCGGGGATCGACACTTCTCCCAGGGCTGCGGCGGTTGCGCTGAGATTGACGGGGCCGGCCTTTGTTCGGGCCCACAGGCCGGCGGGGGGGCGTAGTCGGATCGAGCCGTCGTGCGTCGGGGCGGTGGTGCCGAGCGCATCCCGGCGCACGTCCGTGAGGTCTGCTTTCGAGTGTGGCGCCGTCAGAGCCGCGGCGGTACGCCGATTGATGTGCCTCGGCAGGTCATGGATTCCGGCGGCCCGTAGGCGGTCGAGAAGGCGGCCGTAGCCTTCCGGAGTCGGTGGCAGTCCCGCAGTCACGAGGTCGGCGAGTACATCTCGCCAAGTCGGCCAGACGCGGTCGATCAGGCCGGCCAGTTCGCTTCGGCGCTCCTCGACCACGCCGATCTCGTCTCGGCGGCCGGTGGCTCGTGTCCAGGACAACTCGGCGAGGACGCCGTAGGCCTCGGCTTGGGCCCGCCGGCGCTTGAGCGTGCCGCGCGAGAGCAGCTCGAGTAGCGCCAAGCGCGCGTTGTCGCTGTCCCAGATCACGCCTCGATCCTCGTTCTGCGCCCACTGACGAGCACCTCTTCGTGTCCGTTAGCGTCGATGCGCCGCACCAGACGATAGGTGGTGTTACCGTCTGCCCTCGCGACCTCGGGCGCGGCGATCAGGAGCTGGAGGTCGAGAGTCTGACACAGGTCGAACAGAACGCCGAGGTTGTCGTGGGAGAGCCGATTGGCCTCGTCGAGAAACAGAAAGCGCAGCGAGCCGTGGGCTCGCTTGCCGCGAAGGAGGTTCGCGTCCCGCTCCCACTCGGTGAGCACCACCATCATCAGGGCGGCGCCCACGCCAATGGCCTCGCCGGTGGAGAGTCGCGTGGGGTTGGCGATCTCCCAATCCGAGCCGGCGTTCCGGCGGACCTCCACCTGCAGGTGGACGTATTCGCGGTAGTCCAGCAGGCGCTGCCCGCTACCTCGACCCCCACCGTAACGCCGGAAGATCTCGTCCAGTGCTTCCTCGATGGGCATGTTCTCCTGGAAGAGCAAGCCCTGCACCGCACCCTCGCGCATGGCCCGCAGCACCTGCTCCATGCGTTCCACGGGTCGCACCTTCACCCGGATCCCCTCGATACTTCCGAAGCTGACGCCGTTGAGGTTCTTGTTCAGGCGGTTTACCTGGCCCCGCGCCTTGCGGACCTGGACCTCGATGCCCCGAGCCACATCCTCGCTGGCGCCACGCAGATCGTCCTCCTGCCGCGCGAGACGCTCTTCGAGTCCCGTCAGCTGATCGCGTAGTCGCAGCAGCGCCTCCCGCGGGTCGTCCACCTCGGCCACCTGCGCGGGCAGGCGTCGCCGCAGCCAATCGCGTACGGCCAGCCACAGCTCGAGGTAGACATCGGCGAACCTGAGGTCGGCACCGTCGCCGTCGCGCTCGGCCATGGCGAGCAGAGTCTGCGTGCCATGTGCCGCACGAAGTCGCTCGACGAGCACCGCCCGCTGCTTGTGGGCCTCCTGCACGAGATTGACGTGCCCGCGAATGCCGCTGACATCGCTATCGCCGATCGATAACACCGTGGTGGGCAGATTGTGGTCCTCGACCGCGGCTCGGAGGCGTTCCCAGCGTTCGAGTGCAGGCGCAGCCTCACGGCGTTCGGCGGCGACCTTTTCCGCCGCCTGCTTGCATTCGCGATCGGCCTGGGCCCATTCCGCCTCGCGGCGGCCCTTGGTCGTCTTGAGGTCATCGAGCGTCTGCGCCAGCGCCCTCATCTCGACGCGGAGTCGTTCCAGTTCTTGCTGTGCGTCTTCGACGGCCGCTTCGGTTGGATCGGCGACGTCCATTTCAGTGAAACGTTGCTCGGCGGCGCGGAGTTGCTCCACCGCCGCGCGCCGCCGGCCGTCGGCATCATGCCACGCCGTGGTCGCCTGATCGAATGCGTCATCGGCGGCCTGGGAAGCTGCCTCGGCCTTGCCGAGCGCCGCCTCGGCCCGCCGAAGCTGCTCCTCGAGCCCGGGAACGAGGGCGCGGTTCTCCTCGAGTTGTCTGGGCGCATCGTCCCAGCTCAGCGCCTCGGCGTGGGCAGAGACGTACTCCATGGCTTCAATCGCCGAATCCAAACGGCCACGTTCGTGAGTAAGCCGCTCAAGCTCGGCCGCCAGGGTCGCGACGTCGGCTTCCGATAGGGGAAGCCGGCGGAGCACGTCGAGTTTGTCCTCCACGACGTGTGCCGCATCGGAGCAGCGCCGCACCTCGCTCTGCGCCGAAGTCGCGGCTTCATGGTCTTGCGCGAGTATGTCTCTGCGGTGGGCATGGTCCGGTGGATCGAGCAGCACGGCCATGCCAAGAAGACCGCGGAGACCCGCGATGCGGGGCCCCCGCTGACGCGCGGCTTCCCGGTGCTGCGACGATGCGGTGCGATGGATCTCCTGCTGGACCTCGACCTCCACGAGCTGACGTCGAATCGTTGCGAGCTCGGGCGCGGGATCGCCGGCTAGCCAAACGATCTGTCCTGCGAGCAGGGCCTCACCGTCCGCGGCGAGGCGCTCGAGGCCACGCCGGTCCGCTCGCGCAACCTCGATCTGGCCATCCAGTTCGTCGGCCTCCACGCGGAGCTGCGCTGCGCGCGCTTCCCGAGCCTTCCGGCCAAGGCGCGGACGGTCCGGAATCCGCGTGACGCGCGTGCCCCGGACCTCGGGCACGACAACGTCTCCCGTTTCGGTTCCCTGACCAAGCCCAGCCCCGGCAAGCCGGGCAACGTCCTCATCGCGGCCTACGAGCCAGATGTCGCGTAGCGACTCTGGCCGGTCATGGACATCAGCCGCCGCCTTCACGGGGTCATCAACCACGAGCGCCTGTACCAGCGGGCCCAGTTGCGCCTCGAGGATGCCGGCATCTTCCAGACGAATGTCCTCGAAGGCGGTCGCGAGCAGCTCTGCGCCCAGCGCGTTCTTGATGCGCAGGAGTTCCGCGTCGAATGGCCCTCCGGCGGCCAGCAGTTCGCGGGCCTCGGCGTGCAGGCGCTCTCGCTTCTCGACGAGGGACAATTCTCGTGTTCTCGCCTCGCTCAGGCGCGCGTTCACAACCTCTCGCGCCGTTTGCAGATCTGGGAGTGAGGCGACTGGGCAGGCGAGTTCGTCCGCCAGGCGCTGGGCGCGGGTCGAGAGTTCACGCCAGGTCGGTTCGCGCGCGCTGAGCTCCTTCTGCCGCACCCGCGCCACGTCCAGCGTACGTCGACACTCATCGGCAGCCGAACGTGCGTCTCGCTCCTCATGCAGGAGCTGGTCACGTTCCTGCTCCGCGCGCTCGAGGTGTTCCGTGATCTCCTCGCGAGCGGCTCGCTGGCCCGATAGGGCCAGGCCAAGTTTGCCGAGACGTTCTCTGGCCTCGGCCTGTCGATCGGCGAATTTGCGCGCCTCGGCGAGGTCCGCCGAAATGGTGCTCAGTCGCGCCGCGAGAGCTTCGAGGTCCCGGAACCGGCGAAGCTGGTCGATCGCGGCCCCGTGAGCGCTATCCGGCGCAATGGTCGTGCTCGCCAGGTGCTCCAGGGCCGCAAGGGCCTTGGCATGCTCGCGACGGTGTTCGTCGGCATCAGCGATGTGCTGTCTTGCTTCCCGCCGTGCATGATCCACCCGCTCGAGATCGGCCCTGGTCCTGGGCATGTGGGCCGCCATGGCGGCGACCGTGAGGTCCTCGGCCCCGAGCAGCCGCTCGGCCTCGCCCTTGCGACGGATCACCTGCCTGTAGGCTCCTGCACGAAGATGCAGCTCGTCGTGACCGCGCTGAAGGTCGGCGAGCCCGGCGCCGGCGCGCTTGTGGTCGTCCTGACAGCGGCGCAGAGTCGTTCGGCAGCCGGTTCGCACGCCTTCCCGGGCGACGCGTACATCTGCGGCGGCTTGCGCTTCGGACTCGGCAGAGGCGAGTTCTTCGCGGCGTCGGGCAACCTCACGGGTGGCCTCGAGAGCGAGCCGTAAACGACGGAGCCCGTCCTCGGCCCTATCGGCTTCCTCGACCACGGCTTCCTGTCGCGCTCCCTTGGTGCTCAATTCGTCGCAGACCCGCGTAAGCAATTCGTTGGTCTGGTCGAGTTGCTTCTGCGCCTCGCGGTGCGCATTCTCAGCTTCGGTGAGGCTGCGCCGTCGCTCGTCGGCACGCTCGCGGGTGGCCAGGAAGGCCGCGGCGAACATCGTCTGACCCGACTCGAAGACGCCACCGATCTCGCGCTCCAATCGTTGCGATTCCTGAACCTCGGTGCGAGTACGTCGGCACGCATCGAGGTTGGCCTTCATGCGCTGGAGCGTGTCCGCGAGCCCGCTCTCCTCCTTCAGGAGGAAGGACCGCAACTCCGTGGTGAGAGCCCGGGAGATGCCGCCGGTCATGCTGGTGCGCAGCATCTCGTTGAGCTTGTTGCGCTCCTCGTCCGTACCGAGGCGTAGCGGCGTGACGCCGTGGTCGAAGAGGGCCGCGAAGTAGTCGCGCGCGGTGCCGAACACCTGCATGCGCGCGCCGACGCGAGCGGCGTTCTCACGCAGCTCGTTCAGCTCGGGGACGGCCTCGTGGTCGCCTTGGGAGAGCAGCAGCAGGTCCTGGAGCCGCACGTCTCCGGCGAGGCCCGAGATGATGAACGGAGTGGGCTCGACGGACGGCTCGCCCTTCCGTTCGAGGTGCACGCCCGCGACCAGGCGCTTTTCGTCCGCGAGAACGAAGTCGATGGCCGAATAGGCTGGTCGGCCCGGCTCGCCGAGGCGTCCCCAGATGCCCTTGTCCCCGCCGGTCGCGCCAGTCTCGCCGAGGTTCGTGAAACGAAGCCTCGACATGTCGGGCAAGAGCACGACGTAGGCGGCGATCATCACCGTCGTCTTGCCGGCGCCATTGGCGCCCTCGAGCGCGGTCACATTGCGGTCGATGAGGTACCGTTCGTAGAAGACGCCCTTCCAGTTGACGAGCGCGAGGGCCTGGGCGCGTGTACGGCTCATCCGCCCGCCTCCTCCTCTTCGTCGTCCGTTCCGTTGTTCTCGCCATCGGTGTCATTCTCGTCGGCTTCGCCCAGGACGACCTCACCGTCTTGAACGAGACGCTCCAGAGCCGCATGTCGATCGCTCAGGTCCCGCACCGGCTCGGCAAATCGCATCAAGGCCGGCCGCAGGCGCAGCATGCCATCGTCCACCGCGTCGATGAACCCCAGGTCGGCCAGCCGCCGGAGGGCCTCCGCGACCTTCGTGCGCACCGTCTCGGCGGCCACGCGCTCGTCGTACCTTTTCTTTCGCGGGTTCAGGGTGCGCACCAGCGTTTCCGTTCCGAGTAGCCCCGAAAGCCGCTGAAGCAGGGCGTCCCGCGGGACGACGCCGCCGTGCTGCAACGTGGCGGGGTCGAGATACATCAGCGCCAGCGTCTGGCCGACGAGCATCTCCCCTGCCGACAGGTGGCGGCGACCGAGCCGTTCCCCCGAGGGGAGAAGGTAGAAGTACCCATCCGATCGCTGCACCAGCTCGCAACCGAAGCGGCGATAGAACGATTCGAGATGGTCGAGGGCGTCGACGAGGTAATCGTAGGTCATGCCGTCATCGCGACCGATATGCCGACCGCGGCGAAGTGCGAGGTCCACTTCGGGAAAGAGCTCGTTGGCAATGACCTCCTCGAGGGATTGGAAGCCGGAAACCGTCACGGCGAAGTCTCCTCTCTGGGCAGATCCCAATCCTCCACCTCGAGCTGCGGTTCGATCGGCCGCCACGGGCGCTCATACGCGCTGCGAACCCGGGTCACGTGTGCCAGCGTGTCGGCCACGCGTCCGGTGATCCCGTACTGCAATTCCGCGGGAAACTCGAGCAGCACCCACTCGGTGACCTCGGCCAGGGTCGTGGCGCCCGCGGCGAGAGCCTCTGCGACCAACGTCTCGATGGCACGTCCAGTATCGACCGGCTCGACGAACTCTGGCGCGGCCTCCCGGTCCGTTCGGAGCCTGGCCACCGGCGGGCGGTCGACTCTAGGTTCAAGGGGGCGTAGCAGCCGGATCGACGGCGTCGCCGCTACCAGCAGGTGAAAGGGCGCCGCGGTCCACCCCGCGACCTGGTCACGAAGGCGTTGGCTCAGGGCCCGGTCAGGGTCGAGCCGAACCACGTCGCGCAGGTAGCGATGCACGTACTGATAGTATTCCGACCACGCGCGCTGCCGTGCACCACCCCAGGCTGCGATGCGGTCGACGTGCTCGATGACTCGCTGCACGGCCTCTTCGGGCTCAACCTGTTCCGCCTCACCGGCCAATGCCTGGATCTCCTGTAGCAGCGCCAAGAAGTGATGGGTATCGCGCAGCAGGACCTCGTTGAGCTCACGCAGCGTGTCCGTGCTCGTCTCGAGCAGCGACTGGCAGCGATCCACGGCACCAAACCAGTCCGCCTGCAGGAGTTTCGCGATCTCCGCCTGGACCTCCTCCTGCTGGGAGTCGAGCCCGCGTTGCCGCCGTTCGATGCCGCCGACGAGATCTCCAACCGTCACACGCAGCGGGGCTACCACCTGCTGGTGCCAGTCTTCGTCGTCGACGGCGTGTTTCGCGGCAGCGAGGACTTCCGCGAGCTGGGCGCGCAACGTGCCGGTCAGCAGGGTCAGGCTCTCGCGGGTGAGCGCCTCGTCGGCGAGAAAATATTCGACGACGGCCGCGGCCAGCCGCGTGAGCGCATACTCGCCCGACCGGACGATGCCCGCGCCGTCGACCCGAGCCAACATGCGCTGGTCGCGCAATTTCTGGATGGTGTGGGTCGCCCGCGTGCGCGGCCGCTCCGTGCCCGGTTCGACCACGTCGCAGACCTGCTCGAACATATCGACGAGTACGTCCTCCTCGAACGACGCGAGCGCCGCGCGGTCCGCCCGAAGGTACAGGCTGGCCAGAAAACACAGGTCGATCGTCCTCAAGTCCAGATTGACCCGGTCCCGCATGAGCGCGCCGATGAGGGGGTTCGGGTCGGGCATCAGGCCGTTCCAATCACCTGCCGACGTGGCGTGTCGAAGGGGTGGGGCCAATGGGGGGAAGCGCCCTGGCTGGTTGGCCAGCTCGAGGAGTGTAGGAGCCGGTTATCTGGCATATGTCGCAGCCCGATCTCTCGAAGCGTAGCGCCGCTGACGTGCCGACAGTCCGGACGATTCTATGGCGAAATCTGTAGGGGGACAACAAGGAAAGGCATGCAGGGGTAGACGATCATCCGGAGGGGTCAGCCCCGTCTCGTGGAGGATGTGCCAGAACCGATTTCGAGGATCGCGAAGCATGAAATCTCCGATCTTGGCTCAAATTTTCGAAAACGAGATTCTCTTACAGCGTCGGATTTGGAGCGATACAAACTCCAACAATTTGGAGCGTTTTTAAAATACGAAATCAAAATCAGCCAAAATTGAGCAATTCTAGATAGCCTGAAAGATTTGCAAGTTTAGTGGAGCTCATTGGGGAGAGAATTAGAGTGCGTGGAATCGCTTGTCTTTAGCACAATTGAATCGATCGGGATTAGAGTGGGCTCAAGGAATTCTATTGAATCACCCCCCAATTTGCTGTTTCTGTCTCGTCCCCTTGCAAGTTTTGCAAGATTGCCATAGAATCCGGCTCAGTGGCTTCGGAACTGAAGGAAGAAGAGCAAGTTGGCAGAACTGAGGGTCAACCCCTACAACCCCGGAAACCCGGTCAAACCGGCCCATTTCGCCGGCCGGACGGCCGAGATCGCGGAACTCGGGGCGAAGCTGGCGGCAGCCAAGGAAGGGTTCCCGGCCAGCATTTTCGTTCAGGGAGAATGGGGAATCGGGAAAACCTCCCTGCTCAAGAAGATGCACTCCGAATTCAGCAAGCATGGGGTCGTGATTCGTGAGGATGTGCCGGAGGGGACGGCAGAAACCCAGATTCGCGCTCTCTATCCGGCCATTTTTCAGGACCTGAAGGCTGAAACCGGGATTGAGATCGAGGCGAACGCTGAGATCGACTACGACCAGCCTAGAACTCTTCGGATTCTGCTCACGAAGCTGGTCTCCGCCCTTTGGGAGCAGAAGAGCCAGTTGGCGATCGTCGTCCTCGATAACCTGGAGCGGGCCCAGCCGGAGTTTCTGGCCGGGGTCAAGGATGTCTTCCAGCGAGTGGGCGAGGATGCTCCTCATTTCATGCTCGTATTCGCCGGGAAGTCATTACCTGGCGCCGGACAACACGCCTCCGACCCCATCGCCCGCTTCTTTCAGACGATCCCGGTCGGACCGATGTCGGATGCCGAAGCTCTGCAGGCGATTTCCAAGCCCATCGAACTGGACCCTGAATTTCTGATAGATGACGAGGCCGCTCAGATGATCCAGGAGCAAACGGCAGGGCACCCCTATTTTCTGAAGCAGGTCTGCTCCCACGTCTTCCAGTGCGCCGGCGGCACCGGAAGGATCGATAGGGAATGGCTGGAAAGGCACTGGAGTGACGTCGAAGTCAGCCTAGAGGATTCTCGGTTTCGTTCAGAGTTTGTGGACCTCCCGAAGGCGGAATCGACGACTCTGATGTTCGGTAGCCTGCACGGAGTGGAGTTCCCTCGGTCCGCGGTCGCCGAGCCGAAGGGCTCAACCCTCGACTCCGCTCTCCGTCGTTTGACGAAGGAGCGAGGACTCCTCAGGTCCGCTGCGCGGGGGATTTACGCATTCTACCACCCCCTGTTCCACGCTTACGTATTGGCCAAGGCCCATGGCGAGGGTCTCGTGGAGCCCCGTGAAGTGGGCCGGTCCCTCGAGGAAGTCATTGGACAGGGCGAGAGCAGCAACCTGGAGTTCAAGGAGACACTTCAGTTCAATATTGTTACCGAGAAGAAGGACGCTAAACTTGCCAACGCCGTATTGAAGACGATCGCGGCGTTCCACAACACCGGTGGCGGGACCCTCCTCATTGGAGTTGCGGACGACGGTTCGGTCAAAGGGCTTGACCGCGATCTGAGCTTGCGCCCGCCAAAAAAGAGGAACGATGATCAGTACACCCTTATGCTCCAGGACCTGGTCCACGACAATCTGACGCCCAAGCGCCCCAACAGGGTTGATATCCGGATCGAGGAACTGGCTGGCGGTAAGATCTGTGTCGTCGACGTTCCCGCGCTCGCTGAAGTCACCTATCTCGGGGACAAGCTGTTCGTGCGAGATGGCCCCCGGTCTATTGAGCTCGCGGGAGAAGAGATGGAGCGATTCCTGCGGGGCCGGGGCACTGACTGACCCGCTCGAGAAAGGCGGGGCTTTTTCAAAGACGACACGCCAGCCTGGCCTCCCAAACCCTGGCCGGCGTGGCAAGTCGTGGCCGTGTAACATTCCCTTTCTGAGTTTCCTATATCACGATCCAGGGTCCCAAACTCGATTCCATGGCGGCGGGTCCGACCACTGGTGGTGCGGTCGGCGAGCACCTCGCGAGGGTACTCCAATCGATGGCCATGGGCTGGATGCAAGCGTGAAGCTCTTTCGAGCATTCGCGAGCAAGATCGCCAAGCGCGGCCGGCGCTATTGGCAGCATCAGCTCCTCGAGAAGCTGAACGCCCAGCGATACGGTGCGCCCGGCTCATTCAATCAAGTCGAGAGACTCGTGTGGTCTCTCGCCGCTGCGCTCGAGAAGCCGACGGCGGCTGAGGGGCTCAGGGGTGCTCAATCGCTGACGGAGGAGGGGTATGCCACCTGGCTCGAGCGGCTGCGTGAGATCGTCTCGTTGGCCGAGCGGGCCGGCGTGCTGGTGGGACGAGTTCGGATGCTCGAACGGGAGATGGCCAACCTGCCGAAGTTGCTCGACAGGATCAAGATGGCGACTTCGGACGCCGAGGTACATACGGCCCGGGAGAGCGTGTCCATGTGGATGCGCCACGTGAACCTCGTGTTGGCGGAGATGCGTGCGGAGGTCGAGGAGGAATTCCACGTCGATCTCATCACAGTGCTGCCCGATGCGCTCCGTGCCCAGGCCGGGGCGCTCGCCGCGAGCCGTATTGATGTGACGGTGCAGGGGGTCGGGGTGGAACCGGCGAGCTGGCGGCCCGACACTGGGCCGCGGGTCGTTTGCGACGCCGATGATCTGCGGATCGTTCTCGACGAGGTCGTGGGCAGTGCGATCGTGGCGATGGAGGGGGCGGCCCTGCGGGTGTTGTCCATTGACTGGCTTCAGGGGGACCACGACATCGAGTTGCGCGTCAGGAGCACCGGAAGCGTCGGGACTGAGAACAAGTTTGCGTCCGAAAACGCCCGGCACGGCCTTCGCCTGTTCATGGGGGCCACCTGGGTCGCACCGGACCCGTCGGATGGAGAACCGGCCGTCGTGGTGCGGCTTCGGACCGTGGCCGATCACGGTTGATTCCTCGACGGACGGGATCACGCGTATTCTCGCCGCCCTCTCACTTCCCCACCCCCGCCCCCCAGTTCACCACCAGTGTCAACGGCGTCGTCGTGTTCCCTGTGGGCTGAAGCACGATCAGCCGGTCCGGATCCGGCGTGGCGGCGTAGATGTTCGACTGGCCCGTGCTGCCGATGTTTGCGAGGGCGAACATTGCGCATGGCGCGGCGACCTCGGCTGCGCCATTGGTGAACGACACGTGTGCCGTCGTCAGGGTGCCGTCGGCCGCGCGGTAGTACAAACCCGAGCCGTCGCGGCGCCACTGTGGTTCCGATCCGCCGTTCTGCGACACCTGCCACTTACCGCCGGGTCCTGGGTAGGGGGTGATGTAGATCTCATCCTGCCCCGATGCGTTCGACTGGTAGGCTAGCCATTGGCCCTCGGGGGAGAACACGGCGTTGGTCTCGAAGAATCTGGTGGCGAGGAAGGGTCTCGGCGTCTTGTCGCCGTCGAGAGGGATGATCCAGATGTCGGCGACAGTCTTACCCGTTGGGTCGACGGTGGTCACGGCGAGTTCGTGGCCGTCGGGGGACCAGGCGGAGGCGTACGTCTGGGCGGGGGAGGCGTCGATGGGGATGGGGTCGCCGGAGCCGTTGGCGTTCTTCATGAACAGGTCGAGGTTGCCGCTGGGGTTGGCGGTGTAGGCGATGCGTTTGCCGTCGGGGGACCAGATGGGGCCGAACTCCACGCCGAGTTCGAAGGTGAAACGGGTGTGGACGCCGCGGGTGGTGTCGACGATCCAGATGTCGATGCTTCCGGAGCCACCGTCGGTGACCTGCTCGGCCAGGTAGGTGCCGTCGGGGGAGAGGCCGATGCCGCTGATGGCGGCGGGGTCGCCCAGGGTGGCGAGCTGGCGGCCGGTGGAGTCGACCACGGCGCACTGGTTCAGGCCGACGGTGCCGGTCTGGTAGACCAGGGTGCCTTCCTGGGACACCGAGAAGTCGCCGAAGCGGTAGTTCTGGGGGTTGGCGACGTTCTCGGCGATGGGGACGGCCTCGCCGGTGAAGGTGCGGCGGGCGGCGTCGAACGGATGCGCCATCAGCACCTGCTCGCGCAGGTAGAGCAGGTAGCCGGGTGCGGCGTAGCGGGCGTCGCTGTCGGAGGGCGTGAGGAACGTGGGCCGGGAATCGTCGAGCGAGGCGACGTAGATGCCGTTGTTCTGGTTGTCCTTCGTGTTGAGTGGGCTGCCGGCCCAGTACACGTAGTGCTGGCCGTCGGGCAGGAATTCGGGCCAGCGCCGACTCGTGATCTGGCCCGACGAGTCGGCCTCGGAGAGCGCCGTGGGCACGCCGCCTGCGGCGGGCACCGATTGCAGGCCGCCGAACACGTTGGGGGCGAAGACGATCACGCCGTCGGTGTTCCAGGTGCCGCCGCGTCCGGAGACGGCGTCGCAGATGGTCTGGGGCGGGCCGCCGGTGACGTTGATCTTGCGCAGCTTGCCCGCGACGAAGAAGCCGATCCAGCGGCTGTCCGGCGACCAGAAGGGGAAGAACGCGCCCTCCGTACCAGGAAGCGGCTGGGCGCCGAGCGCGTCGAGATTGCGCACCCACAGGCTCGAGTGGCCCGCCGTGTCCCGCGCCGGGAACACGAGGCGTGAACCGTCGGGCGAGACGATGGGGCCGCCGATGGCGGCGTCGAAGTTGAACGTGGCGCCCTCGGGGGCCGCGATGGACGACCTCACGATGCGCGCCGGTTGCGGATGAGGGCGCAGCATGGTCATGCCGAGCACCGCGGCGGCTGCGACGCCGATCGCGATGCCGGCGAGCCAGGGCACGAACCTGCGGCGTCGCGGGGGTGATGCCTGCGGCACGACGTGCTGGCCCTTGCCGCTCGCCACCTCCGCCAGTTCCCAGCGCACGTCGCCGATGTCGCGGAAGCGCTCCTCGGGCTTGCGGGCCAGGCAGCGGCGCAGGACACGGGCCAGGCCCACCGGAGTGGCGGCCGGCAGCAAGCTCCAGTCGACGTCCTGCTTGAGGACGTTGGCGAGCACGTCGGTCACGGTCTCGCCCTCGAAGAGGCGCTTGCCGGTGAGCATTTCCAGCAGCACGACGCCGAAGGCCCAGATGTCGGCGCGCCGGTCGACGGGACGGCCGCGGGCCTGCTCCGGCGCCATGTAGGCCGCGGTGCCGAGGATCACGCCGGCGTTCGTCTGATGCTGCGTGATGGTCGGCGATTGCGACAGGCTGCTGTCGCTGGCGCCCTCGACCCACGCCTTGGCGAGTCCGAAGTCGAGCACCTTCACCGTGCCGTCGGTGCGGATGCGGATGTTGGCCGGCTTCAGGTCGCGGTGCACGATGCCCTTCTCGTGCGCGGCCTCCAGGGCGTCGGCGATCTGCAGGGCGATGGCGATCGCCTCGGCCGGCGGGATGGGCCCGCGCGCGATCCGTTCGTCGAGCCCCTCGCCGTCGACCAGCTCCATCACCAGGACATGGTGCCCGTCGAGGTGCTCGAGTCCGAACAGCGTGGCGATGCCGGGATGGTTGAGGGAGGCCAGGGTGCGGGCCTCGCGCTCGAAGCGGGCGTGGCGCTCGGCATCGGCGGCGAAGTCGGCGGGCAGGAGCTTCAGGGCGATCTCGCGGCCGAGCCTGGTGTCGGTGGCGCGCCACACCTCGCCCATGCCGCCCTCGCCGAGCTTGGCGGTGATCGCGTAGGGGCCGAGGTGGGTGCCGGGGTTCATGGGGGGCCTCGCAGCGATCTGGGGTGTCGGGGTTCGCGGCGGCACCGCACTGGTCACGATCGTGATAAGATATGATCAGTCTTGATTTGCGCTCTTTTTGGGGGGGCTGGAGGCTTCTCGGCAGGGGGGTTGATGGCGAACCCTGCCGTCAGGGCTACGGGACGTTGAACGAAGTCCTCGCGTCGCCGCGTGAGTGTCGTCCGGATGGTCAGACTCCACGTCTAGAGTTGGGGTGGTCGTACGCCACGCTCAACGCCATCTATGAGAATTCTTGTGTATTCGAACGCCATGACGGACTCCTCGTCGTAAGCTACGGTTGTGCAAGTATCTAGCTCAAGTTCTTCTCTTGTATCCAATTCATAGGTGGCGGACCACTCGGATCGTCGTGATCTAGAGAATGCTGAATCTATGTAACCCACGCGCATATATAACGATACGAGACGCCTGGCGGGCACTTGAATCGGCATGGCAAATGCCATTACATGAGTTGATGGGGAAGAAAGCGATTCTCGGCGCACACGCCGTCTCCAGTAACTGAAACGCCTTCTGCTAGACATCGAGCCCGCGTATCAGCTAGCCGGTAGTTCATGAAAGGATTTGGGATCATCGTGGATACTCCTCTCTTGAGACGAATTTCCGTTGCCGGGCAGGTCTTTCTCCTCGGTTTGTCGCTGACCTCGTGCTCCAACTTCGATCCGATCGCGCCACCTCCCGCCGAGGTGCCGCGGGTGACTACACTGGTCGTTCCGGACGCATTCACTTCCATTGGAGCAGCGCTCGCGGAAGCATCATTCGGCGACACCGTTTCTGTCCGTGCGGGCACTTACGTCGAGACCAATCTCGTACTCATCGGGGGTGTCTACCTCAAAGGCGATGGGGCCGACTCCGTCACTATAGATGCCAGCGATCTTGGTGGTGGTGACGTGCTTACGATCGCGAAGGGCGCACATGGAAGTGCCGCTTACTTGCATGGTATCGCCATCGATGCCGACTTTGGCACGGCTATCACGGTAGAGGAAGGAGTGAGGGCGTTTATTTCCGGTTGTAGAATTTCGGATTCTTACAACGGACTCGTTGTGGCCTGCTTCAACACGATCTCATCCGTTCAGCTAGACTCGTGTGAATTCGACAACAATGGAGCTCTCGAAGATCACTTCGGATCGCCCGGGCCCAACGCAATTTTCCTCGAGGGCTTGTGTGGCTGCTACCTTTATGACAGTACATTCACGGGCAACAAGAGCGATCTCCGAGGAGCAATATTCTGCAGAGGCGACGCCAGCGTGATTGAAGCCATTCGGTGCACATTCGCTGGTAACATCTCTGCCGGCAACGGTGCGGGGGCGGCAATCAGTGCGCAAGATGCGCACTTCGTGTATGCGCAGGGTTGCCATTTCGAGAACAACCAAGCGGCAACAGGTGGTGCTGTGGCTGTGACAAACACCGACCTCGTCCGCATCGAGGATTCCGACTTCCGCCAGAATCATGCTGGGCTTGGCGGAGCCGTTCTTCTTGCACGTATACAGGAGGCCAGAATCACCAATGACTTGTTTGTGGACAATACTGGTTATCGCGGTGGGGCGTTGAATCTCATGCAGGGAGCTTTCATGGTGTCGGGGTGTTTCTTTATCGGGAATGGCGTAGAAGACGATGGGCCGTTTTCACCACAGTCGACCGGCGGAGCGATCTTGGCGGACTTTGATGCGTTACTAACGGTCGAAGATTCGACGTTTTATGGAAACTGGGCCTACGGAGAGCCGGGGTATGCCGGTAGTGGCGCTTGTATCGATTTTCGGAGCGAGGTCGGTTACCTCTATATTCAGAATAGCATTCTTGCGGGTTCTCCTATGGGCGAATCGGTCAGTGGTATCGTTGCCGTCCTTGACGTCGACACAAGCGATGTGTACGGGAACGTTGATGGGAACTACGCAGGCCTAATTGAGGAGTTCGCGGATGTCAATGGTAATATCTCCGCTGATCCTCTCTTCTGCGATCCGGATCTTGGCGACTTTCGCCTTTCCGCCGGTTCGCCATGCATGACGGGGAACGGAGCCGTGCGAATGGGTGCTGGGAGCTCAGGATGCGAGTGATTGGTCCGTGCGGCAAGATCAGTGTGGGCTCCGCCCGGGTTCCAGCGGAGCCCCGAAATGGCGACTATCTGAAGATCGACTTCACATTGCTCCATGACTGCTCGTAGGCGGCGACGGTCGGCTCGACACTCACTCCGTCGAGAATCGGTCCCCAGTAGCCGCTGGGATCTGGGCTGCTGAAGGTGACCGTCGTCTGGTCCGCGATCGCGGTGAACTCGACGGAGAACTCGCCGTACTGGAGGTCGTACTGTGGCGAGCCTGGCTGGGCGAATTGACTCGTGATATCCGCGACGTCGACCTGGACGAGTCGGGGATTCGTGAACCAATCGGAGGCTGCAAAGTGGAACGTGAGCAGGTATGTCGCGCCGACCTCGGTCGCAAACGTCTGGGAAATCGTGCCGGAACTATCGCCGTTTCTGTTGAGGTCGACGACGAGATCACCGTCGTAGGCCGGCCCGAAGTGCGCCCCCGAACCCTCGACTCCTCCGAGGTGCCAATCGACGCCGTCGCCGCCGACGGACCAGCCTGTGATCGCCGTACTGCCGGCAGGCACCGTCACGACGGCTTCGCCGGGAGCAAAGTCGCCCAGCTCGAAGGACCCGTTCATAATGAGATCGGCGAGCGCTGCGCCCGCCCCCACGAATACCAGACCGGCAATGAAGCCCGTCGCGAGAATCATGCGCTTTGACATCGAAGTTGCGCCTCCCGTAGTCGTTGAGCCGTCAGGCCGCGTGGTGGCCCCTCCCTCCATAGGTGAATGCGATAGGTTAGGCGGATTTCGGAAGGAACAGATGCGCCTGACTGGCGTCACCTACGTTTTCCGATAGGAGCCAGCCGGCTTGAGGTCGCGGTGCACGATGCCCTTCTCGTGCGCGACCAATTGGCTCATACCGCGCCGATTGGGATCATTTTTTGGAAATATGAGCCAAAAAACTGGACAAATGGCTCACATTGCCAGAAAATGATCCATAAACAGCGGCCGTGATCCATTCCGCGATTCCGAAAGCGAGCACACATGCGCTCCCTGACACCGTCCTACCTGGACAGTCTCCAGTTCTCTGCTCGGCAGCTCGAGACGTTGAAGCGGATTGGCGAGTACCAGGGCAAGCAGGTTCTCTACGCGGAGCGGCTGCCCGAGGTGCTCAAGACGATGCGTCGCGTGGCGCAGGTCGAATCGACCGAATCGTCCAACCGCATCGAGGGGATCGAGGCGCCGCGCCGGCGCATCCAGGGTCTCGTCATCGAGGGGACGGCGCCGCAGAATCGGTCCGAGCAGGAGATCGCCGGTTACCGCGACGCGCTCGCTCTCGTCCACGAGTCTGCCGACCACATGGAGCCGTCCACGAACGTCATCCGACAGCTCCACACGATCATGTATCGCTACCTCCCGCAACCCGGGGGGCAGTGGAAGATGGTCGACAACGAGATCGTCGAACGCGACGCCGCCGGCGTCCTGCGCGTGCGGTTCAGACTCGTCCCGGCGGTGGCCACGCCGCAGGCCATGGACGATCTGGCCATGGGACTGCGACGCGCCTTGCAGGTCGAGGAGCGTCCCGGGCTCGTGGTCGCGCCCCTGGCTGTGCTCGACTTCCTGTGCATCCACCCGTTCACCGATGGCAACGGACGCGTGTCGCGGTTGTTGTCCTTGCTCCTGCTCTATCGCCTCGGCCACCAGGTCGGCCGCTACATCAGCCTCGAACGTATCACCGAGGAATCGAAGGAGACCTATTACGAGGCGCTCGAGGCGAGTTCGCGTGGCTGGCACGACGGCCGTCACGACGTCCACCCCTGGCTCGACTACTTCTGGGGCGTCCTGCTGCGCGGCTTTGCCGAGTTCACCGAGCGGGTCGGCGGCCTGAATCAGGGGGCCGGCAGCAAGGCGGCCGTCGTGCGCGAGGCCGTGTCGCGCCTCGTCGGTCCGTTCGCCCTGGCCGACGTCGAACACGAATGTCCGGGCGTCAGCCTGGCGACGATCAAGCGTGAACTGGCGGCCATGCGCGATGAAGGGTTGGTGCTCCTCGACGGTCGCGGACGTGGGGCGCGGTGGCGACGGGTGTCGTAACGATGGCCGGACAGGTCGGGACGTCGCTGGACCTCGTCGATCGCGACCATGAATTCGGAACGATGGAATTTCTGACTCAGCCCTCCGAGTGATTTTTGGTCGTTATCATAAACTGTTTTTTTACTTGGCTTTACGGCTTCCAGCCGGCTGGACACTCCGATGGATGCTCCTAGACAGTGCTTTTACTCAGGTATTGATGAGATGGCTTCTATGGTCACTTCGCAGTGCGGGCGGCGAGACGCCCTGACGACCAACGGCGACTTGCCATGCCGGAGCAGACCTGTATCCTTTTCTGTACGAAGTGAAGCAGCGCACCAGCCTGATCGAAGAAGGAAAACGATATGCACGGACTGTGGTCGGCCGATATGTGGGGAACGCCCGTCGGATTGGGCATCTTCTTCCTCGGCATGGGCATCGGAATGGGCATGTTCTTCTGGGGCGTGAGCAAGCTCCCCACGAAGAAGGACTAGCGCCGACCCCGTAGCACGCCGCCCCCAGGCGACCCGAAAAATAATGTGACACGTTACACCAGTCAGGCCAGGTCTTCGCCATGGCTTCCTTGAGTGCCTCGCGTGTTTCGAATTTGGAGAGGTCTCCGAGCTTGGTCCAACCGATGGCGACAAAACCCTTGTCCCGCGCCTGCAGGGCGGTCTCTTGATCGTCGGCCATGTGCAGTACCCAGAGCGTCTGGCGACCCTCAAACGGATTGGCTGATTGAGTGCTCATGCCGGGCAGTCTTTCACGAGGGTGGCAACGGCGTCAAACCCAGTCAGGCAGTGAGCGGCCTGTCCTGGGTTGCGGTCCATCTGTCAAAAAGCCCCCCCGGTCGTCACTGTGTTGTGCCATGGGTTCAGTTTCTCGAAGTCCGAATTGTTAGTCATAGCAGGCGGACCCGGCCGGGAGCCGGTCTCGCACAAAATGTAAAAACCCGGAGGGTGCTACAGTACGGGCCGAGAGACTGTATATGCAGCCGACAACCCTTGACAGAACCCGATTATATACACAGTATATACACCAATGATCGCCGACATAGTCATCTCCCAGGCTGACGGACGGCCCATGTATCTGCAGATCATGGATCAGATCCGTTTGCGTATTGCGGTGGGGGATTGGGCTGCCGGACAGAAGATTCCCTCGATCCGGGATCTGGCGGTTGGGCTGAGAGTGAGCGTGATCACCGTCAAACGGGCCTATCTCGAACTGGAGCGGGAGGGGGCGCTGGTGACGCGGCAGGGGCTGGGGTCATTCGTCGCCGAGTCGGGGGCCCTGGACACGCTTCGGTTTGAGAGGGAGTTGGATCAGCACCTTCGGGGGGCGCTGGACATTGCAGGACTTCTGGGCCTCACGCTTGCGGACTTGATTTCTCGCCTGCAGACCATGCAAGGCTTTCCCATACGATCGGCAAGGGACGAACATGACTGAATTGGCGGTCGAGTTGAAGGGTGTGGCGAAGGCCTATCCCCACTTCGCACTCGAAGACATGCACCTGGCGCTGCCCCGTGGGCGGATCATGGGGTTTGTCGGTCCCAATGGGGCTGGCAAGTCGACGACGCTGCGCATCATCATGGGGCTGGTGCATGCGGACCGCGGGCAGGTGCGTGTGTTGGGGCATGACATGCCCGATCAGCAGGTCGCGGCCAAGTGGGACGTGGGATACGCGTCGGAGGATATGCGCCTCTACAAGCGGGCGACCCTGGCCTGGCATATGGACTTCATCCGCTCGATCTATCCCGGCTGGGACCAGAGGTATGCTGATGACCTGTTGCGCCGCTTCGACCTGGTCGCTGCGCAGAAGATCAAGGGCATGTCGCATGGGCAGCAGGTCAAGGCGGGGCTGTTGCTGATCCTGGTCCGACGGCCCCGATTGCTGATCCTCGATGAGCCGACCACCGGGCTCGACCCGGTCGCCCGCCAGGAAGTCCTCGCCGAGATGATGGAGGTTCTGCGGGACGAGGATCGCACGGTGATCTTCTCGTCTCACAACACCCAGGACGTCGAGAAACTCTCGGACGTGATCACCTTCATCGACAGGGGGCGCCTCATCGATTCCCGCGACAAGGAGGATTTTCTCGACCGGTGGCGGCGTCTGCGTCTGGACGTTCCGCCGGACGTGGTGCTGCCATCCCTTCCAGGGCTCCTGGGAGTGGAAGGTAGCGGGCGCCTGAGGACGGCGATCACCGGCAACTACAGCCCGCAGCAGGTCGCGGCGGTGCAGCAAGCCGGCGCCGCAGTCCTGCAACTGGAGAACCTGACCCTCGAAGAGATTTTTGTCGCCGAAGTGCAGCACAGCCGGAACGGGGGCGCGCGATGACCCAGCTTTCCATGACCGGGCGCCTGATGGTGAAGGACTGGTCGTTCAACCGGTGGCCGATTTCCCTGTTCGTGGCCGGCGGCGCCGCCTCGCTGGCGGTGGTCGCCTGGGGCGGGCTTACGGGCTTCTTCGTCGGCAGCATCCTGCTGCTGGTGGCCGTGATGTCCGTCGGCATGCAGCTGGTCTTCACCACCGTGATCTACGAACGCAAGGAACAGACCCTGCCTTTCATCATGAGTCTGCCCATCACCTCGGCCGAATACGTCACGGCCAAGATCCTGGCCAACGTCACCATCTTCCTGGGTGCCTGGATGGCCCTGGCGGCCATGACGATCCTGGTCATTCTCGGCCGGGACGCCCTGCCGAATGGTCTGATTCCTTTTGCCGTCCTGATCCTGCTGGAGCTCTTCATGGGATATGCGGTGATCCTGGCCGTGGCCCTCATGACCGAGTCAGAAGGCTGGACCATTTTCGCCATGGTGGTCTCCAACATCTTTCTCAACTTCTTCATGTACAAGGTGTCTCACATCCCGGCAATCGCCGCCGTCATGAACGGCCCGGACACCGTCTGGCCCAGGGCGGCCGTGAGCCTGCTGGCCGGGGAAATCGGCGTCATCGTCCTGCTGGTCGTGGCCACCTATGCCGTGCAGGTGAGGAAGAAGGACTTTCTCTAGGCAAAGTCTCGGGCCGCGTGTCGGGGGCTGGCCGCTATTTAGTGTCTTGCACGCGTACGGACGCGAGCGCATGGAGCGGGTTCGTGCCATCGACATCGAGGCGGAACTCGTGCCGATGCTTGGCGGCCAAGTGAGTGTCGACCGGGTCGAACTCATTGATCGTGCCTGGAAGGCCGTCGCAGGGCTGCTTGTCCTCGACGACTCCGAAAGGCAGTTCATCGACCGCTTGCAGGTGGGGGACCTGCGCTTGGACCTCCTTGTCCCCGAGGACGCGGAAATGCGTGAACGGCTGGGAAAGTGGCCGCCCATTCAGTGGAAGGTCTTGAATGCTCGCAAGCCCAGACCGTTGCGCCGAGGAGACTGAACTTTCGGAAAGGGCCAGGTGTGCGGCAAGGCGGTCCCATCGTGATTCGAATGCCATACCGCGCACGATGTCGGGGTCGAGTTCTTATGTGTGCTGGACCCCTCGCCCTGGTTGGCGTGCTCAGTGGCGGTTGAGCCTGTCCCGAAGATCGCGAGGCGCATCGAAGACGAACGCACGACCGACCTTTCCGCTGTCGAGTAGTCCCAGTTCGGCGAGTTTCATGAGGTCTGTACGGGCTGTTTGATAGCTCACGTCGTGGGATCGACGGTGGGAGCGGAAGGTGTACGCGTGGCCGGGGTGGAGAAGGGCGTGCTGAAGAAGCGCAACCTGTCGGTGATTCAACTGGCGGCCTAGCGGGCCGGAGTGGCTGAGGAGTTGGCGGGTGTCGCGGAGTTCCTTGGCTTTTCGGCGTAGGTACGCGTGCAGGTCGTCGATGGCGCGGACGATCACGGCGAGCTGGTTCAGCAGGAAGTACGTGGCGTCGTTGTCGTCGGTCTCCGTGTAGAGGAATGCGCGTGCATAGCGGGAGGGGGCAGCGCGCAGGATGCGGGATATGGAGGTGAACTCGAGGAGCCAATAGCCCTCGCGGGCGAGACACCAGTAGAAGAGGGCTCGGGCCGTCCGTCCATTGCCGTCGACGAAGGGATGATCGTAGGCGAGCCAGAGGTGCAACAGAATGGCCCGGACGACGGGGTGCATGAATGGCGTGTCACCGCTGCGACCGTTGGCGAACTGGCACATCCTGGTGACGCGTTCGGGCAGTTCCTTTGCATCGGGGGGTACATGTAAGACAGTTCCGGTGGCGTCCGCGACCACGACGTCGTCGGCATCGGTTCGCAGTCGCCCAGCAGCGCCCTCTTCACGCATGGTCCCGGTGACGAGGGTGTTCTGGAGGTCGAGCAGGAGCTCGAAAGTAAGGTCGACCTTGGTTCGACTTCGAATGAGCTGCATGGCCTGGTAGTTGTTGACGATCATCTGCTCGCCGCGGTCCCTTGGGCGCCGTCCTGTCTGGAGCATCTCCTTGGCGACCTGGCGAGTCGTTTCTGCCCCTTCGAGCTGGCTGGACGTGATGGCCTCTTCCATGAGCGAGCGGATCAAGTATGTGTCTCGGGTCTCGGGGTCGACGACCGGTTCGGGAGACGCAATCGTGCCGGTGGACTGCTTGTCGATCTCGTGGAGCATCGCGAATGCGATGTCGGGGAGGCCGACGCGAAACGGTAGCCCTCGTCTGTCCATCAGTGGTAGCTCGCGGGCGTTGGCCATTCTCGCGAGCTTGATACCCAGCCACCGCTCCTCGTGGCTCAAGCCGTCGGGCGGTGCGAGGTGCCTGAGCACGTCCCAGTGTCGGTACTTCCCGTCCGGGGCGGGGCCACCAGCCCTCGAGGCGATACGGGCCATGTTCTCGGGCGAGATCTCCAGGTTCGAGAAGAGGTCCTGGAGGGACGGCGGGGGTAGGGGCAGGCGCATGGTGAACCTCATCTACTAATTCGTGACGGATTAGTAATTCATGATAAGTCGGATCATGGGTATGTCAATGAACTACTAGATTGAGTGAAACTAGTAGTTTGGCGATGATGAATTGTTCAACTTGTTGCTAATAAGTTGGTTATAAATAGCGGCGTCTGTCTGCAGGCCGGGATTCGCGGTTTCCTGGCGCGCGTCGCCGATGTCGCGGATGCGGCCCTCGAGCTTGCGGTCCAGGCAGCGGCGCAGGACGCGCACCAGGCCGAGCGGGGTCGTCGTCGGCAGCTGGTTCCAGTCGTCGTCCTGCTTGAGCGCGTTGGCGAGTACGTCGGTCACGGTCCTGCCCTCGAAGAGCCGCTTGCCGGTGAGCATTTCCAGCAGCACGACGCTGTACGTCCAGATGTCGGCGCGCCGGGAGTCTGGCCGACCGCGCTGATGCCGCCGTACACAACGAACCCGAGGCGCAGCCGCTCGGCATCGAACTCGCGGGCCTTCCGCAGTCCGCGCACGTCGAAGAGATCCTGGCTTGCCGTACGCCCGAAGAGGGCGGCGAACTTGCCCGCCACCAGCTCGTGGATATCCAGCACGGGACTCCAGCCCTTCGGCCCGGAACCCTGTGGCCGCCGCTTCGCGCTGCAGGTCGGCAGAGCTCAGCGTCAGCTCACCTCGGCCCAGGAACGGGTCAGCACGCGCTCGGGCACGACCAGGTTCCAGTCCTTCACCAGCTTGCCGGGTTCGCGGCTGGGGTCCAGGTACCGCGGCTGCCCCGGAGCCAGTCCGCGGAATGCGTCGAGGTGATGCGCCTCGACCATGAGCGTGTCGCGGTGCTGCTCGAGGAAGAAGCCGACCCGGGCCGCCGTCAGCGCCGATCCCAGTACCTGCGTGTAGGCGAACACCGCGTCGAGGTCGAAGAACTCGACCATCTCCAGCGAGCGCCAGACCTCCTCCCAACCGCCGCTGCGCTCCGGTGCGTCCAGGACATCGACGAGGCTGCGCTCGATCGTCGTGACGCGGACGACGCCACCGGCATGCGGCCGCTCCACCACTCCCCCGCCCAGGCCGGGCAGGTCCCGCAGCGCGGCGGGTGCCTGGGCCGGCACGAACTCCTGGTCGCGGAAGGTGAACCGGCGCTGCCGCCCCTGGGTCAGGTAGTGGAAACGATTCCACAGGGAGTAAGCCTTGCCGTGGAACTGGAGGGCCGCGTGGTAGGCCACCACGCTGTCAGGGGCGAGCTGCGTGGCCAGCAGTTAGGGATCGAAGGGATGGCGCCCGGGATCGGCGCCCAGGGGCACGGACGCGTGTTGAGATTTAACATAATGCTGAGCAATAGATTATTTCATGTACATGGCAATTGGACATAATAGTACTGACATTGGAACGCAATAAAAGTTGCAATTGGACGCAATCCTGCCGACACTCAGACGCATGGACACTGCCGACCTCTATCCCCGTCTGGTTCGGCCCCGCCTGGGCGAGGCCCTTGCCGATTCTCCGGTCGTGCTGCTGCACGGGCCGCGCCAGTGTGGCAAGACCACGCTTGCGCAGCGCATCGGCGCGGACGACGGGCGCCGGTACCTGACCCTGGACGATCCGGCGACGTTCCTGGCGGTGCAGGCGGACCCGGCCGGATTCGTGCTCGACCTCGAGGGCCCGGTCACCATCGACGAGGTGCAGCGGGTTCCCGAGTTGTTCCTTGCCATCAAGCAGTCCGTCGATCGCGACCGTCGGTCCGGCCGCTTCCTGCTGACGGGCTCGGCGAACGCCCTCTTCGTGCCCAGCGTGGCCGATTCTCTCGCCGGCCGGATGCAGATCGTTCGCCTGCACCCCTTGAGCGAGGTGGAGATCGCCCATCGTCAGACGACGTTCCTCGACAGGATCTTCGCCGCCGATTTCACGGTGACCCGCGGCGAACGACTGGGGCCGCGGCTGGCCGATCTCATCGTCCGGGGCGGATTTCCCGAGGCCGTGCGGCGGGACACCGCACGCGGTCGGCGGGCCTGGGTTCGCGACTATCTGAAAGCGATCATCCAGCGGGATGTCCGTGACCTCGCGCGCATCCAGAGACTCGACATCCTGCCCCGCCTGTTGGAACTGGCAGCGGGGCAGACGGCCCACCTGGTCAACGTGAGCGAGATCGCCGGGCCGTTCGGCGTCAGCCGCACGACCGTGCGGGACTACCTGACCTTGCTGAACCATGTCTTTCTCGTGGAAGAACTGCCGGCCTGGCACGCCAATCGTCTGAAGCGCCTGGTCAAGACACCGAAGCTCCACATGACCGACACGGGCCTGGCGTGCGCGCTTCTCGGTGTCGAGGTCGATGACCTGAGCCGTGACCGAACACTGCTGGGGCAATTGCTCGAGACCTTCGTCGTCCAGGAACTTCGCCGCCAGGTCAGCGGCTGGGAGCATGACGTGCGCTTCTCCCACTACCGCGACAAGGACCAGCAGGAAGTCGATATCGTCCTGGAACGTGGCCCGAACCGCATTGTCGGCATCGAGGTCAAGGCCGCAGCAACTCTCCGCGATGCGGATCGCCGCGGACTCGAGCGCCTGCGCGAAGCAACCGGCGACCGCTTTTGTTGCGGCGTGCTGCTGTACGACGGAGAGACATTGGTCCCCTTGGGTGACCGCATCTACGCGGTTCCACTGGGTGTGGTCTGGGGTGATTAGGCTTCATGGTTGATCGACAGAATCCCCAAGAGGTCTCAAGGTGGTCCGAGGAGGGGAACGTCTGGATGTCTCGAGCTTCCACTCTTCATCTCCGTTCGCCCTCGATCTTCGCGTGTCTATCCCGACGATCGATCTACTCCGAGGAGAAACAGTGTGTCGAACAGTAGTGTATCTTCGAAGTGTCCGCGGATCGCGGTCAACGGGCGGTCGTCGATGGCGACACGATCACGATACAGCTCCCGGCCATGACGCTGCTGCAGCTCTTCCACGATGGCGTCGTACCGGTGGACCGGGCGCGGCCCGTGGAGGTGATCGTCGACGGTGTCGTCCAGGGTCGCTACCTGATCGAATGGCTCCGCCGCAACGAAGAATACGGCTGGAGCGAGCGAGCCCTGTTCCGTCTGCGGAGACTCGCGACATCGGAGGACGCCACGACGTGAGCGATGCGTCTCGACTCCCGCCGGATGGGCGCGACCTGCAAAGATTGTTGCGCGCCAGAATCGCCCGCGCGCAGGCGCGCCTGGCGGAGCTGGCCGACGACCGCGCGTCGACAAACGGCTACTTGGCGACAGGGCCCATTGGTATACATTACTGAATTGAAGATGCGGCGTGCCCCCGCGACACGGGGGTTGGCCCACATCATCTAATACTGGTCGCGAACGCTCAGCGCGCGAGCTTGAGCAGACGAAAGGAAAACAAGATGGCAGGTCTGTGGTCGCCGGATATGTGGGGAACGCCCGTTGGATTGGGTATCTTCTTCCTCGGCATGGGAATCGGGATGGGAGTGTTCTTCTGGGGCGCGAGCAAGCTTCCCGGGAAAAAGGACTAGCACGGATTCGGGAGTTTGCCTCGTCCCGGGCGACCTCTACCCCGTCAAGCACCATCGCCGCCGCCGCCAGAGTCCGCGCTGCCGATGGCGGCGTCCCCGCGCTCACCCTTCCCGAGTTCAAGGCCGAACCCTACGTCAGGGAATCCGAGGGCAATCCGATCAGCGGCGTCGTGCGGGTCATCTTTCAGGACTGGCGGGTTGCTCGAGTGTGACGGGAGCGCAGTCGTCAATGTGATGCGGAACGGGCCGTGGGAGATCGCTGACGAGCCAGGTCCGCGGACCGACTCGCTCCATTCGCTCCTCGATGTTACGCGCGGCGTGGCGATGCCCACCGCGGCGTCGCCCTCTCCACCTTCTTGACCGGATGCAACGCGGTGGCACCGGACCGCCTTGGCGGGATAGAACGAGGCTAACATGACCGTCTGGTCGCTCTCGACGCCGGTGCCTGGATCAACGGGATGCGAGTCGCGCCGGCGGTAGCTGGTGTTTCGCTTGGCTCGGCGATTCGCGGTGATGGATGTAAGTGATTTACTAGTAGTGTTTTACGGAGTCCAGCCGGCTGGACATCGGGAGGGAGGCTGCCCTCGTGACCGTCGCCGGTGGATTGGTCACCTCTGAGGTCGAGGCGCCGCGAGAGGCAGCCAGACGCCAGCGGTCTTACCCCACCCAACCCATCACCGCCCGTCGCTCTCCTCGGCACCCAGCATCCCCCGCAACCGCGCAGCCTCCTCGCCATACCCCTTGCCTGGCTCCGCGGCGTTCCACCGCTCGAGTGTCGTGGCTGCGGTATTGATCACGTCCACGTTGTCGCAGTCGAAGAGCGGGAGTGCAGGGAGCGCTTGGTCGAGCAGCTTGACCGACTCCACCTTCTCGTCGCGCGCCATCAGGGCGAGGGCGAGGCGGACCTCGGCCAGCTCGAGTTCCTCGGCCTCGTGGTCGCGGGATTTCATGGCGTTGACGAGGGAGCGGAGTTCTTGCTCGGCCTCGCGGTGGCGGCCCAGCTTGAGCAGGATCATCGCGTGGATGCCGCGGGCGTTGTCCGTGTCGGGATGGTCGGGGCCGCGGACGCGGCGGGTGCGTTTCAGGGCGTCGACGATCAGAGTTTCCGCGGCGGCCGCGTCGCCGGTGTGGGCCATCGCTCTCGCTTGCAGCGCGAGGGAGCTGAGGGTCAGGGGGTGGTCCTCTCCGAGCACGCGTCGTCGCAATTCGTATGTCTGGCGGTGAAGCTCCTCGGCGGCGGTCCAATCGCCGAGCATGGCGTCGACCTCGGCGACGTTGTTCATGCTGTTCAGGGTGACGGGATTCTCGGGGCCGAGTATCCGCTTCTTGGCTTCCAGGGCGCGGATCATGTACTGGCGCGCTTCTCGTAGGTGGCCCTGGTTGGCGAGGACGTTGCCCAGGTTGTTGAGGATGCGCAGGGTCTCGGGGGCGTTCTCGCCGACCGTCCGCTCCATGACCGCGAGGGCTCGCTTGTCGATGGCCTCGCATGCGTCGTAGCGTCCGGTGCGCTGGTAGATGTTGGCGAGGTTGGTCATGGTATGCACGGTGTTGAGATGATCCTCGCCGAGTGCGGTTTCCTGCCAGTGGAGGACGTCCTCGAAGATGCTCGTGGCTTCGGTCAATCGCCCGTCGTCCTGGTAGATCAAGGCCAACGTGACCTTCCATTCGGCCACGTCCTCGGCCTGGTCGGGCGGGGCGTGCTTTCCGTAGTCCAGCGCGTGGCGCAGCTCGCGTTCGGCGTCGTCCGTCCGGCCCAGGCGATACAGGGCCAGCGCCTCATCGCGATGGGCCCAGGCGGTCTGGAGGTTATCCTCGCCCTGGTGGGCCGTGCGCAGCGCGACCGCGCGCACGAGTTGCGGCAGCGCGGCTTCGTAGTCCCCGCACGACAGGTAGGTGTTGCCCAGGGTCTTACGGATCGCCGCCTCGACCAGCGGCTTGTCGGCGAAGCGGCCGCCCGGCGCGGCCGACGAGTCGAGGCGGGCTGCGGCCACGTCGAGCACGTCGCGAATCCGGACGTCGATTCCCCGGCCCTTCTGGTTCGACGGCGCGGCGGCGGAGAGCAGGTCGTTGTTTAGGAAGTCGTTGACGGCCTGCGCGATCGCGGCCTGGCGGGTGGCCTCGCGGGCCTCGATGGCGGCCCGGTGCTCCGCGCGCTTCGCCCGCCAGAGCCCCCACGAGCTCGCGGTGACGCCAAGCACGAGCACGACGAAGATCACGATCAGGGCCCGAAATGCGCCGCGGTTGCGGCGGATGAGCTTCCCCAGGCGGTACCCGGCGCTCGGCGGCCGCGCCATCACGGGCTCGTCGGCAAGAAACCTCCCGATGTCCGCGGCCAGACCGTTCGCGGTCTCGTAGCGGCGGTTGCGGTCCTTCTCCATCGCCTTGAGCACGATCCAGTCGAGGTCGCCCTGGAGCGACCGCCTCAGGCGCTGCGGCTCGGTGGCACGGAGAGCCGCGATCGACGTGGCCTGCGGGCCGGCGAGCGATTCCAGCTTCCGGCTCGGAGTCAGCGGATCCTCGTCGCGGATGACGCGCCGCATCTCGTCGATGCCCGCGCGGCGCAACGAGTGGATGTCGAACGGCGGGCTTCCCGCGAGCAGCTCGTAGAGCATGACGCCCAGCGAGTAGATGTCCGCGCGGGTGTCGACATCCTCGGAAGTGAGGTCGGCCTGTTCGGGGCTCATGTACTCGGGAGTGCCGATGAACGACCCGATCGCCGTGAACATCGTCTGCTCGGCCAGATTCTGGGCGGTCGCCTTGGCCACGCCGAAGTCGATGATCTTGGGGACCGGCTTGCCGTCGATCTCGGTGACGAGGACGTTGGTCGGCTTCAGGTCGCGGTGGATCACGGCTTTCTGGTGGGCGTGCTGGACACCCTGGCACACGTCGGTGAAGAGCTGCAGGCGCTGGCGAGTGTCGAGCTTGTGGCAGTCGCAGAACTCGTTCAACGGCATGCCGGCCACGTATTCCATCACGAAATACGGGCTGCCGTCCGGCGCGGCTCCCGCGTCGAGGACCTTGGCGATACAGGTGTGGTTCATCAGCGCCAGCGCCTGGCGCTCCGCCTCGAAGCGGGCGATGATCGCGCGGGAATCCATGCCGCGCTTGATGATCTTGACCGCGACGTCGCGCCGCAGCGGTTCCTTCTGCTCGGCGAACCACACCTCGCCCATCCCGCCCTCGCCGATCTTGTGCAGCAACCGGTAGGGACCGAGGGTCCTGGGCACCGAGTCCGCGGAGCGCCCCGCTGCCGTGTTCGCATCGTCGCCGAAGGGGCCCCCCGGAGTCGTGGGGGCGTCGTCGTTGGCCATGGTTCGTCTCCGACATCTTCGAGTGAGGTGGCGATTCTAGACGACCAGAATCATTGACTAAAGATAGACGTCTTCAATGCCGTGGCGATCGCGATGGAGGGTGCGATGGCGAAGCCGCTGAAATTCCGGACGGTCTGGTTCCTACTGCCACGCAACCCTAACGATGCCAACTCTTGACCCCTCCCCAGGATATCCCCTCCACCGGCACATCCCCTGCCGGCGACCATCTCAACACCACCTCACCGTCATAGGCCGGCCACGGGTATGCACCCAGTACCTGCACATTGAGCTCGACGCTGTACACACCAGGCGCGAGATCGAGGTCCACCTCCGACGGCGCGGGAGCGGCCGGGAAGATGGGTTCGACTGTCCCGTCGGGATGCGTCAGGGTGCGCATGTGTTGCGAGATCGGTTCCACGTCGGTGAAGGAGCGTCGGGCGTTGACGTGCGTCGGCTCGACGAGGAGCACCGTGCAGGTGAGGGTGACTTCGTAGGTGATCTCGATGAGGAAGGTGCCTTCCTCGGGGGCCCAGGTGCCGTGGAACTCGAGGCTGTCGGCGCCGCAATGGGCCGGCCAGGGGTTCACGCAATAGATGCCCGAGCCGTCGGCTTCGGTGGCGTGGAAGGAGGGGCCGTCGGCGCTGGTGACGTCGACGGCGCGGACGGAAAGCGATGTGGCGGCGACCAGTATCAGGGCGGTGATGGCTGGCATGAGGTTCGATCAGCGCACGCGCGACCTCCTCGATGGGGGATTGTCCCACGCGTCCGAGGATACCACGACGCGGTTTGCTCCGCGACCTCACATCTGGTGATATCGTCTCCCTATCCGTGCACGAATCCTCCCGACCCGGCTGCGAATCACGGTTGACTTTCCACTGGGCAGCCGCAGGTAAAGGGCGCGCAGACCCTGGCGACGACAACGAGATCCGCCATGTGAGCGCAATCCCTACGGCCGCAGACCCAGGGTAAGATCGAGCGGTAGCACCGGACAATGGCGAAAGTGGCCAGGCTGCAGAACGACTAGCTGCCGGTGCGTCAGGTTTACCGGGGACTACTGGTGCCTACCGCCGACGCCGGCCCCAGTAGTAGCCGCCGCCGCCGCCGAACACGACCACGAGCACGACAATGAGGATGATCAGGGTACCCGTACTCATGATGATTGTTCCTTTCGAACGGACGAACGCGACGCGGGTGTCGCGTTCGTCCTTGTGACGTTCGGAGCGCTACCGCGACCCGTGCTTCTGCGACTTCCTCATATCCTTCGTCACAGCCTTGACCTCGTTGGCCGCGCCCTCGAGGTGCCCCTTGGCCTCGTCACGCTTGCCGTCGCGTTTCATCTTGTCGTTGCCGGTGGCGGCGCCGACGGCCTGCTTGACGTGGCCCTTAGCCTTGTCCGTGTGCTCACCCATGGGATCTCTCCTTGTCAATACGCAACCACTTGATGTCGTCGGAATTGACGAGCATCACAACCGCGTTCAGTCTCCCCAGTATGGTCGGGAACCGTAGTACTTGTGGATCTCGCCACCCCAGATTCGGTCCGAAAAATCAGGCCAGGGTTCATTCTTGTCGAACCCGGGAGCAGCCTTGAGTTTTTCCTTGCCCACATCGAGTATGAGCTTTTTCTCGGTGTTGGCGAATTCGAACGCACTCCAGGGTACGGCGTAATGATTACCGCTGAAGGAGAGCACCGCATAAGCCAGGTGCCCCGTATTTGCGTCGATCATCAGGTCATCGATCTTGCCCAGCTTCTCATCCTCGCGGTTGACAACCGACTCGCCCTTGATCGTCGTCGCGGAAACGACGCCGTACTTTTGCTGTGACGTCCTCGTGGTTACCATAGGGTATTCCTTGCTTTGGACTTGCCGAACATTCCGGGTCAGTAATCCGCATGAAGCGAGATTTGTGCCGACGATGTGGTTTCATGTAAGTGGCGGTGGCCGCTGGCTTTGGACAAGGCTGGACCGCAAGTAGCAGGCCGTGGACGACGTCAGAATGATGGTGGAGGCCATCAGAATCGCTTTGATTTCTCAAGCTCCTCCTGAAATCGGACAGCGGTTACCGCCATCGCTACGGCCGCCGCCACCCTCACCTGTCGGAATTGCCAGGTCAGACCTGCCAGGATCGCGTGATATTGCTCAAGGAGTTTCAGTGTCGGACGATCTCGTGTTCCGGCGACCTTGGTAAAAGCGCCGAGTTGTCGTCCCGGGCGCTGGAGGGTACCTGGGTAGGGATTCTCTCCAGTCCCCGGAGGTGTCGGATGTTCCGCAATCAGAGCATCGGTCGTCGTATCGGTCTTGGATTCGGGTTCGTTATCGGCCTATTGACCGTCGTCGGCGTATGGTCCGTGCTTGGAGTGCGGAGCATTTCAAAGAGCACCGCAGATATTGCCGTCGGAAACGACCTCAAGGCGGAGATTCTCCAGCGAGAAGTCGACCACCTTCGATGGGCCGCGAAGATCGGCCAACTACTCGACGACCCCGCCGTGACGGAACTCAATGTGGAAACCGACGACCACAAATGCGGTTTCGGGAAATGGTACTATGGTGAAGGCCGCAAACAAGCAGAGTCCTGGCTGCCTGACCTTGCGCCGACCCTGGCGAACCTCGCCGAACCGCATCGCCAGCTCCATGAAACGGCAATCGGAATTGGCCAGGCGTTTCGGCCCGCCGACGCCGATCAGGCAATGCTCCTCCGTGACGCGAAATCCGGCCACCTGGCGTGGCTCGAGAAGGTTCTGAGGCAGATTGTTAGCGACGATAGCGTGGAGATCACGGGAGTGGAGACCGATCCCACGCTCTGCGTCCTTGGCCGTTGGCTCCAATCAGACGATCTGCAGAAGTTTCGGGCGACAAGTCCAGAAGCGGATGCCCTGTTGGCGCAGCTCCAGAGTATGCATCAAGAGCTCCACGGAGAAGTCGCCGTGCTCAATGGCGCGCTTGCATCCGGACAGCACGGTGTAGCAAGGCAGCACTTCCGGGAAACGACACAGCCGATGGCCGATCAGACGATTGGCACGATCGACAAACTCACGGCGCTTGTCGACGACCATCTGGACGGTGCGAAAGAAGCGACGCGAATCTACACCGAAAAGACATTGCCGATCCTGGCTCGGGTCCAGGAGCTGCTTGGCGAAGTGGCCACGACGACCGTCGTCAAGGTGTCAGAGGAAGAGAAGAACACGATTGCAGCCGCGCATCACACGCAGCAGGCTGTGATTCTCTGCAGCATACTGGCGGCGCTTCTCGGGAGTGGCCTCGCGTTCTTCCTCGGTCGCGGAATCGTACAGACGTTGCGTACGGCCATTGGGAGCCTACGTTCTGGTGCCGAGCAAGTCGCCGCGGCGGCTCAACAGGTCGCCGATTCGAGCCAGAGTCTGGCCGAAGGTGCAAGTGACCAAGCATCCAGTCTGGAACAGACAGCGGCCTCGCTCGAAGAAATGGCGGCGATGACGAGCCGCAATACCGAGGGTGCGCACCAGGCTCTCGATACGACAACCCGAGTCAGCGGTGTCTCGCAGGCGGGCCAGCACGCACTCGAACGCATGACAACGGCGATCGAGAGGATCAAGGAGTCGTCGGACGCTACGGCGCGAGTGATCAAGACGATTGATGAGATTGCTTTCCAGACAAACCTCCTCGCGCTCAACGCCGCCGTAGAAGCCGCACGCGCCGGCGAGGCCGGCAAGGGGTTTGCGGTGGTCGCCGAGGAAGTCCGTAATCTCGCACAACGCAGTGCGGAGTCGGCCCGAAACACCGCGACCCTGATCGAATCCGCGCAATCCAATGCCCAGGGTGGTGTCGCGGTCACGGAGGAAGTCGCCAAGCTGTTGGCCGATATCATCACGGGCGTAACCGAAGTCCAGGAAATCGTCGGAAACGTCACGTCCGCGAGCGAGGAGCAAGCTCGAGGCATATCAGAGATTACCACGGCCACAGACCAGATGGACAAGATCACGCAGACAAACGCCGCCGGGGCTGAAGAATCGGCGTCAGCGAGCGAAGAACTGTCCGCGCAAGCGGCCGAGATGGCGGAGATCGTCGACCAACTCAGTGTCCTGATCGGCGGCCACGTTGATTGAGGCCTGCATGTTGCGCCAGCAGATCGTTGTGCCGCAGCGGACGAGTCTCGGGGCTGTCGTTGAGCCCGGCAGTTTCTGCCGCGTCCCACGCCGGACGGCGTGAGACTGGACTGCTAATTTTCACGCAGGGTGCGGGCCGAGATCACCTTTGAGACGATTTCGTTCTGCCCGGATCGGTGACGTCCCTCCGCGCAGGACGTGGTACGCGCCTTGCAGCCGTCACCGTCGATCTCTAGCCGAGTCGACCCGAACGTTGGGCCCTCGCCATGTCACAATTCTCCATCGTGAGGGATGAACGATGAACAAGATCCTGACTTACGTTCTCGTCGCGGCCGTCTGCGGCCTGGGTGCCTGCGGAAGCGACGACGACCCTGCGCAGCCGGCTGACCAGGGCGGCGGCGGCGTTCCCATGTACCAGGCCGTGAAGCAGGCCGCGCCCGCGTTCGAGCCCGCAGTCAAGGCCAGCACGGATTTCTCGGACCAGGCCATGATGGTCGCTTACCAGCTCCTGCGAGACTACACCTACCCGGATGACGAGGGTCAGGTGGATATGAGTAACATCTACAAGGTGCTCTGGGAGACGAACAACTACCTCCTGGGCGCAAGCTCGCGGGGAACGTCCACCATCGACGCGACCGACACCGCAATATCGCCCTTCGCGTTCAGCGATTTCCTCGGCCAGTCGTACACCGCCGGCGTTGCCAACGAGGAGGGCGGCTACGGCAGCAGCATCGCGTACTCCGTGGACGGCAACACGCAGCGGCTCCTGGTGTCCTACAAGTGGGCGCCCGACGCCGCCGAACAGATCACGATCGGCGTGATCCAGGCCCAGTACGACTCGACGAGCGGCGATGTCGCCGTGCGCTTCGCGCAGACCGTGCAGTACCCCGCCGGCAGCGCCATGGGCGGCGACAACGGCTCCGGCTTCGCCATCCGCGCCCAGATCGACGGCAACAGCCTGACTCACACGTTCGAGCTCAAGATGGCACTCAATGAGACGTCCCTGGTCGCCAGGGGCATCTCGCGCGGCGCCGGAAATTACTTCCTGTTCCGCTGCGGTGACAACTACTACAGCGTGCCCGCGGATGCCACCGAGGCGGACCTCGCGAGCCTGACGCCCACGGACCTCGCCGGCATCGCAGCCGAGTGCGCCGCCTACGCCGACGCCGTCTCGGGGATGACTCCCTACGACGTCGAGACGGATCTGCCGGCCCTCGACCTGAGCGACTTCGACGGCGGTGTGTCCGGCACACCCGTGCACTACCTCATGTTCTGATCCGGCGCGCTGGATCGCTGCGATCACAGACCACACGGAGGACCCGGGGCAACTCGGGTCCTTCGTATTCCCGTGTTCACGTGGAGGAGAGCGGGGGAACGCCCTCGTCGCCACATCCATCGGGACCCGTTCGATCCCGCGACCACTGCCGCAGCCACGGATATGCGCACCTTGCCGCACGACGATTTCATCAGAAATTTCGGTGTCGATAGTCACAAATCTGTGCCTGTATCGTATGATTCGCCAGCCCCAGGATGGCTGGCCACAGACGGAAGGGAGCCCCGATGAATCTCACGCGTGTAGGGTTTGCAATATCGGCTCTTGTCGCCTTCGGCGCGGTGGTCGCCGCTGCCGGTGAAGTGGAACTGGTCGACGGGGTCCCCCACGTCCACGTCGGAGCCGAGCCGGATGACGGCATCCGGACGCTCCACCTGCGGGAGCTCTGGCACATCGATGCGGAGGACGAGGAACAGCTGATCGGCGTCGTCTCCGGCGTTCTGGCCGGTCCCGAAGGCACGACATACATGGGCGACCAGCAGCTGGGCCAGATTCTGGTGTACGGGTCCGATGGCGAGTACATGCGCACCCTCAGCCGGCAAGGCGAGGGGCCGGGCGAGATCAATGCTCCGCACAACCTGGTCTGGCTGCCGGATGGCTCCCTCGGGATCATCGACCGCAAACCCGGCCAGATCACGACCCTGGACGCGGCTGGTCTGCCATTGTCCCCTATTCGTCTGCGGGGCAGCGACGGGGAGCCCATGGCATCGGCCCAGTTGATGTCGGTGCGGTGCCGCGGCGGCACCCTGGCGCTGAGCGGAACCCAGTTCGGATTCGATGATGGCCCACCGACCCAGACCCGTTTCTTCTCCATCTTCGACGCCAAGGGTCGCGAGGTGAAACGCCTCATGGAGGCCCCATCGGGCTTCGACTTCGGCGCGCGGACCTACGACGAGAAGGCTGACTACTTCGTCAATACCGGTGTTTGGGCCATTGATGGTCGCGGCCGCGTCTATCACGCCCCGTACTACGATCGCTACCTCATCGAGGTCCACGACGCCGAGGGTCGCCTGATCCAGGTCATCGAACGGGACTTCGTGGCCGCCAAACGCACCTCCAAGGAAAAGGAAGAAATCCGGAAGAACACGGTGATGACGATCGATGGCGAATTCATCCCCCTCGATTGCGACCTGCAGGACCGTCACGCCGCCATCGGCGGTATCGAGGCGGGGCTCGGCGATGGGATCTGGGTCCGCAACGGACGCGACGAGCACGACCTTCCCGCCGGGATCATTCGCTCCTACGATGTCTTCGACGGGGATGGGAATTTCCGCGAAGTGGTCCGTCTGGCCGGCGAGATGGACAAGGACGCGGATAGGCTCTACCACCTGGCCGATGATCGCTGGATACTGCTGCGCAATATCGCGGCCGCCAGACGGGCCATGTTTGCTACCTACAACGCCAAGAAGAAGGCGACGGGAGAGGTTGAGGACATCAGGCCGCTGCAGATCGTCTGCCTGCAACCCGTCTAACGTGCCACGAAGAATGTTGACGGGTCCAGCGCTTGCCTGGGCCCGTCCTCATGAACACCAAAACCCTCACTTCATGCCCTACGCTTCCTCCCCACTGCCCCAACCCTAACTGCAAATACCACAAGCCTCAGCCGCATTCCTGGCCCTTCGCGCTCTTCGGCACCTTCTCCCGAAAATCCCCGCCCTACACCGTCCAGCGCTACCTCTGCCTGGCCTGCGGCAGGACCTGCTCAGACCAGACCTTCCGCACCACATACTGGCTCAAACGCGCCGATCTCCTGCCCAAGGTCCACAAGCACGCCGTCTCAGGCGCCGCCAACCGCCAGATCGCCAGGCTCCTCGACACCTCGCCGACGACCGTCGACAACCTCCTCGCCCGCCTCGGCCGACACTGCATCCTCTTCCATCGACACCTGGTGTCCCAGGCGTCACCCTTCGTGGACATCGCCATCGACGGCCTCGTCACCTTCGAGCACTCCCAGTACTTCCCCTACGAGATCGTCACGGCCGTCGATCGCCCCTCCAGCTTCATCATCCACTTCGCCGAGGCCGAGCGGCGACGCAGCGGGGCGATGACCGACGAGCAGAAATGGAAACGGTCCCTCTTTGAACAAAACTATGGCCGGCCGGACCCCAGGTCGTTGATGCGGGCGCTGCTCGAGGTGCTCTCGGTCTCGCTCGACGGCGCCACCGAGGCCCACATCTGGAGCGACAAGCACAAGACCTATCCCTACGCGATCGCGAAGCTACGGTATTGCAAGGTGATCCACGAGACGATCGACTCCCGTGAGCCGCGGACGAGTCGCAACCCGTTGTTCGAGGTCAACTTGCTGGACATGTTGCTGCGGCATTGTCTGAAAGACCACACGCGGGAGACGATCGCGTTCGGGAAGCGACGCCAGCATTCGATCTACCGGCTGGCGATCTTCCTGGTGTGGCGCAACACGATCAAGTTGCGTCGGGAGAAGCGGTGCTGGAGCACGCCGGCGATGCAGATCGGGATCGCCACGAAGCCCCTGACCGAGGAGGAGGTGTTGTCGCGGCGGCTGTTCGTGTCGCATATCGAGTTGCCGCCGTTGTGGGATGACTACTACTGGCGACGGGTCGAGACGCGGCCATTGAAGGTGAACCGCAGGCACAAGCTGACGTACGCCGCGTAGTGAGAAAGTCGGGCCTAGCGGGCGAGATGGCGGTGCGAAGCCTCGTCAACATTCTTCTTGGCACAACCTATTTCTTGCCGCTACCGCATGGGCAGGGGTCGTTCCGTCCGAAGCTCATCGGTAGTCCTTCATGAGGGCACCTGGACGTTCCGGTTCCGCACGTAGCCGAAGATAGCACGGACTGCGAGCGGGCTGCAAAACGAAGGGGAACGAGCCGGCCCTGGCCCTCGATGGCCCGCGGGCTCTCACCCGCGCGGATCTCCGCTCTCCATGAACCCGCACGCATCGGCCAGCACGACCTCCACCAGATCCTCCGGCGCTGCCTGGGCGACATTGGTGTAGCTCGCCGCGAGTCCTTCCGCGCGTCCGATCAGCGCTGCCTGCTCGAGGCTCAGGAGTCCCCGGGGAACCAGCACCTCGTATATCAGTCTCGCCGGGGGAAGATCCGCGGCGGGGTCGCGTTCGCCGTCGTCGCACGCAAGGGATCTCGCCACGGCGAGCATGCAGGCGTGGGCCTGGGCCATGGCTTCGGCGCCTGCGCCGGCGGCTCGCAGCGCGGAGGCGGCTGTGAACTTGCGGCGCGCCACGGCGAGATGTTCGGCGCGTCGCGGATTCGCGTCGGTGCCAGCAGCGGCGGGGGCCTCGGTCGTGTCCGCAGCGGCGATCGAAGGCGTTGCGATGTCGTCCGCGAATTCCGGAACGACGTCTCCTCCCATCGCCTCCCGGAACACGGCGAGGCACGACGTGGGGGCTTCCAAGGTCTCGATGTCCGCACCCTGATCCAGCGCCGCGCCGAACAGCGCTTGCTTGTTCGCCAGCGTGTGTTCGAGGCCGGCTTCGAACGAGTCGTCGGCGATCAGGAAGTGGACCAGCACGGGCTCGGTCTGGCCGTGCCGGTGGACACGGCCGATGCGTTGCTCCAGGACGGCCGGGTTCCACGGCAGCTCGAGGTTGATGACCGAGCTGGCGAACTGCAGGTTCAGGCCGACGCCGCCGGCGTCGGTGGAGATGAACACGCGGCAGTCCGGGTCGTCGCGGAAGCGATCGATCAGGGCGCCGCGCCGGGCCGTCGGCACGCCACCATGGAAGCGCACGTAGCCGAGGCCGAGGGCTTCGGCGCGCGCGGCGGCCAGGCGACCGAAGGTTTCCCATTCGCTGAAGACGACGACCTTGCGATCCGTGTCGGCGCAGAGATCCTCGAGCAGTCGCGCGAACTCGTCCAGCTTGGGCGAGCCCTCGGTCTCCTTGTCCACGAGCCCCGCCGCGTTGCAGGCCATGCGCGCCATCTGCATGGCGCTGAAGAGGCGTTTCAGCTCGACCGGCCGCAGGGGTCGTTTCTCGGCCAGCGCCGCGTAGCGCGCCGCGGTCTGCACGCCTTCCTCCATCAGGTTGCGTTGCGCCGCCGTCATGCCCACATAGAAACGCGAGTCGATGCGCTCGGGGAGCTGCAGCTTCACCTCGTCTTTGGTGCGGCGCAGCACCACCGGCGCCAGGCGTCGGCGCAGTTCATCCAGCTTGCGGTAGCCGAGGATCTTGCTGCGACCTTCTTCGTGTACGATGAAGCGTTCGTTGTAGGCCCACAGTGGTCCGAGCACGCGGCGGTCGATCACCTGCATGATGCTATAGAGATCGTCGAGGCGGTTCTGCAGCGGCGTGCCGGTGAGGACGAAGACGAACGGCGTGTGGATGTGCTTGATCGCCTCGGCTGTCTTCGTGTGCCAGTTGCGAATGCGCTGGGCCTCGTCGAGGATCAGGAGATCGGGCTTGAGCCCGGCGACGGCGGCCTGGTCGCGCAGCATCAGCTCGTAGTTGGCGATGGTGAAGGGGGCGTGCTCACGATAAGTGTTCAGGCGCGCCCGTGGCGAGCCCTGGACGACCGTCGGCTCGAGGTCGGTGAAGCGGCGGATCTCGCTTGCCCACTGCGCCTTGAGCGATGCGGGGCAGACGACGAGCGTGCGGCTCGCTTCGCCTCGATTGCGCAGGGCCGCATCGGCCGCGATGGCCTGAACGGTCTTGCCGAGGCCCATCTCGTCGCCGAGCAGGGCACGTCCGGTGGCGGCGAGGAATGCCACGCCTTCGCGCTGGAACGGGTAGAGGTCGACTGCGACGCCCGGGATGCGGCCCGCGTGGGCGAGCATGGCAGGTCGCACCTCGTCATGCCGCGCGCGACGGCAGCGGTCGTCGGCACACGTTTGCGCGAGATCGATGGCGTCGTCGTAGATGACCAGGTTGCGCAGGCGGTGCGCCCGTACCTGTAAGCGTGCGAACTCGGTTCCGGGATCGCCGTGGAAGACGCCGGACCCGTCGAAGAACTCGCCGGCCAGGGCCTTCATCGCCGGCGTTGGCTGCGGGGGTAGGAGCAACCGGATGCACGGCGCATCGCGACGGTCGGCGACGATCTGGGCGATGCCCGGTCCCGTGTCGGCCAGGCGTTCGAACCGGCGCGGTGCGCGCTTCCGCAGACGGTACAGTACCGCTTCGATGTGCTTGCAGGTGCCGATCATGGACGTGGCGTGGTCCAGACAGGTGCAACCGTTGACCTGGTCGCATAACGACCGGATCTCGACGACGTACTCGTTGCCCGACGGCGACGCGACCTCGAAGGTGCCGAAGACACGGTCGCCTGCGAGGAGGTGGATCGCGAAGTCGTCGCTCTCGCCACGACGGCGGCGCACCTCGAGTTCGCGGGCCTCGAGCGCGGCCAGGGTCGGAAGCTCCCGACTCCCATCGATCTCCAGATGGGCGGCCAGCACAGCGATACCGTGCTTGCAGAATGGCTCCCAGTCGAAGGGGCAGGTGCACACGCAGCCCACCAGGTCGCCATCGCGCGTGACCTCCACCTTGTAGGGAGCGCGTGCATTGCCCGACACCCGCGCCGTCAACTTGCCGTCAGCCGCCGCCAGATGGGTGACGCGGCCAGACGCAGCGTAGGCGAGGCCGCGAGCGACAATCCTGGGGCTTGCCAATGCGAAGACGTCGAGATCGGCGAAGCGATCGATCAACGATGGGACGGGGCGGGTGGGTGTGGTCATGGCGGCTCCGGGAGAAAGTACGAAGCGGTTGCGCGATCGTCGTCGAGATGGAGTCCATCGGCAACGGGTCACTGGTGGAAATGCATGGAGGTCACACCCCTGAGTTTCAGCCTACACTCATTCGGCGCAGATGTCAGTTTTTGACGTCGACTCGCAGGAGCCCGGCGACGGGCCAGAGATCGCCGGCGCCTTGTCGACACCCCCGATCCCGCCTAGAATCCCTCAGGTTCGCACCGCACTCCTCAGACCGATCCGGAGCCGCCATGGTCCTTCAACCCGGTCGCAAGCTGGGCCACTACGAGATCGTCGGTAAGCTGGGTGCGGGGGGTATGGGTGTGGTGTACCGGGCCCGCGACACGCGGCTCGGGCGGGAGGTGGCGCTGAAGGTCCTGTCCGACAGAGCGGGTCTGGGCGACGACCAGCGCTCCAGGTTCCGTCGTGAGGCGCAGACCATCAGTAGCCTGAATCACCCGCACATCTGCACCTTGCATGATGTGGGTGAGGTGGACGGAATCGACTTTCTCGTGATGGAGCTGGTCGACGGTCGCACGCTGGCGGAGAGGCTTGGCGAGGGGGCGCTGCCCGTGGCCGAGTTGCTGGCCCTGGCGGACCAGATCCTCTCCGCATTGGCGGCGGCTCATCAGGCGGGACTGGTTCACCGCGACTTGAAGCCCGGCAACCTCATGTTGACCGCCACGGGGATCAAGCTGCTCGATTTCGGGTTGGCGCGCACGGCCGCGAAGCGCGCCGGGGTGTCCGACGACGCCGACGACGCGACGACGGTGGAGTCTCCGTTGACCACCGCCGGCGCACTGGTCGGCACGCTTCCCTACATGGCGCCGGAACAGCTCGAGGGGCGGGAGGCGGACGAGCGGTCCGACGTCTTCGCGTTCGGGTGCGTCCTCTACGAGATGACGACGGGGCGGCGGCCATTTCCGGGTAACGATCTGACGTCTCGTCTGAGCGCTCTGCTTCGGCACCGGCCGGCACCCCTGTGGCAGCTCAATCGCGGCCTGCCCCGGGGCCTGGACCCCATCGCCGCGCGATGCCTGGAGCTGGACCCGAACCTGCGGTATGCCGATGCCGGCGAGGTTCGGGATGAACTGGCGGCCCTGATGGCGTGGCCGCGCGAGGAGGGGATTCCCGAGCTGATCAGCCTGTGCGAGCGGATCCTGATCCTGGAGGAGAGCCGCGATTCCTGGACCGCCTTCGAGCTTGCGGCCGAGATCGAGAAACTCGCTCCCGGGGATCCGGTGGTCGAGAAGCTGCGGCCCGAATTCGCCAATCCGGTCTCCTTCACCTCGGATCCGCCCGGCGTTCGGGTCTTCGCCGCATACTACGGCGATCCCGAGACGCAGGAGACGGATCTGGGGTGCACGCCGATTTCGGACCTGTCGTTTCCGCGCGGCCTGGCTCGAGTGCGCCTCGAACTCGACGACCACCGGACCGTGCACGACCTGGTGTGGATGCTCGGCCCCGATGTGAACAACGCCACGGACGAGGAATCGAGCACCTGGCACTACCAGTTGCGGACGCCGGACGAGTTGCCGGCTGACATGGAAGAGGTGCCTGCCGGGCGTTTCCCACTGTTCATGCCCGGACTCGATCACCTGGATGCCGAGCCGACCGGCGCGTTCCTCATGGACCGGCATCCCGTGACGAACCGGCAGTTCAGTCGCTTCCTCGCCGACGGTGGCTATGCCCGGGAAGAACTCTGGCCGGCGTCGATGCGCGAGGGAGAAGTGCTACTGGCCTGGAGCGAAGCCATGGCCCGGTTCGTCGACAGCGTGGGACAACCCGGTCCGGCCGGCTGGGTCATGGGCGTGTGTCCGGCCGGCGAAGATGATCATCCGGTGACCGGAATCAGCTGGTACGAAGCGGCGGCTTATGCCGCGTGGGTCGGCAAGTCGCTGCCCAGCCTCTTTCACTGGAACCGGGCGGCCTTGACGGTATCCGGCGCCCAGATCGTCCCCGCGGCCAATCTCGGGGGGCGGGGTACGGTCCCGGTCGGACAGACCCGCAGCATCAACCGGTTCGGCGTTCACGATCTGGCGGGCAACGTGCGCGAGTGGATCTTCAATCCGGTCGAGGGGACCGGCGACCGCTTCACGCTGGGGGGCGGCTGGAACGATCCCGGCTATGCGTTCGTGGACGCCTACGCCCAGCCTGCCTGCGACCGGTCCGCGACCAACGGATTCCGCTGCATCATCGCGAGAGAGGCCGCCGACGGAACCGAAAGGCTTCGACGGGCCATACCGGTCCCGTTTCACGACTTCGGCGCCGAGGAGCCCGTGTCCGACGAGGTCTTCGGGTACTTCCTGAGGCAGTTCCAGTACGACCGATTGCCCCTGGCGAACACCTTGGTCTGCGACCGTGAGGTCCCGACCGGACGCTGGCAGACCCACGAGATCGACGCCGCGTACGGTCGGCAGAGGATGCAGCTGCACCTGTTCCTGCCTGTGGGCGGTCGCGCGCCCTACCAGACGGCCATTCTTTTCCCGGGGTCGTTCGTGCTGCAGAAACGGGTGTTCGATCTCGACGAGTTCCGGCGTGTCGACTTCCTCGTCCGCAGCGGCCGCGCGGTCCTGCTGCCGGTGTACCACGGCACCTATGAGCGCGGCGGACAGCTGGTATCCGATTGTCCGGACGGATCCACGACGTACAAGGACCACCTCGTCAAGTGGGGCAAGGACCTCGGCCGGGCCGTCGATTTCGTGGAGGCGCATGCCGAGCTGGATGCCGAGCGGTTGGCCTACTACGGAGTCAGCTGGGGCGGTGCACTCGGGGCGATCCTCCCGGCCGTCGAACCGCGAATCAAGGTCAACATCCTGTACGTGGCGGGCTTTTGCTTCCAGCGGCCCCTGCCGGAAGCCGACCAGATCAACTACGTCTCCCGGGTTCGCCAACCGACGCTGATGCTCAACGGGAAGCTCGACTTCTATTTTCCGGCCCGGACCTCTCAGGAGCCGATGTTCGAGCGCCTCGGGACTCCGGCGGCGGACAAGAAGCGGCTGACGTACGAACGCGGCCATACGGTGCCCAAGACGGAGATGATCCGGGAATCGCTCGTGTGGCTGGACCGGTACCTGGGCCGGGTCGCCCCCGTGCCGCGCGGGTGACCCGACCGATCGGTCCTCGGGGGTGGCGCTAGGGCGTGAACTCGTCCAGGACCCGGATGGTATCGACCTTCAGGCCGTCCTCGGCCATGGCCTTCTTGCCCGCGTCGGAATACAGGAGCGCCAGGAATGCGGCCGTGTCCGGTACCTCGAATACGACGGCCGCCGAATCGGGGTGCTGCTTGCTCCGGAAGGTGCGGGCCTTGACGCCGATCTTCGCGAACAGCGCGTGTCGACTGTCCGGACCGCTTCCCCAGGCTTTCGCCCAGTGATTTCCGTCCTTCACGTCGTGGGTGATAACCACGGTCGCCATCTTGGAACCTCCTGGTTGAGTGGGAGTGCTCGACTGGCGTCCCTATAGGCATCTTCCCGGCGGGTGTTCCAGATTAATTTTGTCCAATTGCAGCGGGGCGCATTGTGGCATGATCTTTCAAGCCTGCGCCCGCGCCGCATTCACGCTGGCCGGCACGTCCTGCGACCCCGCCTCCGATGTTATCAGATACGCGCAAGCATCGGGTTGTGCCTCGAAGATTGTTGAACGCGCCCGCCGACGGATCATTTCGACATTAAACACATGAAACCTCGTCGTTCTTGGGTCGCCTACGTTGGTAATCGGCCATTTTCTAGCCGTTTCGGCCCCCTCAACATTCTTCCAGGCACGTCACACAGATTGCCGAGGTCCCGGCGCACGGTGTCGGCGTAGAACGCGGGGAGGTGGTCGCTCTCGCGGGCGAGGTAGGCGCGGATTTCGGGGTCGGTGTCCAGGCGTTGGCGCAGGTGGCGAAATTGTTTCGGGCGGCCGGAGCCCTCCGACGAGATGGCGCGGACGACGTTCAACCAGCGCGGCAGCATCGTCCGGTTCGCACGCAGACGCTTCAGCATGGTGCGGCCGCTGAAGCTGTATTGCGTGAGGTCGATGACGTGGTCATAGAATTCGCGCCAGCCGTAGTGGAGCGGGACCACGTTCATCGCGTGGTTGTTGTCCAGAAAGTGGAACGGGAAGGGGATCACGCGATTGCTGCGCTGCAGTTCCAGGTTCAAGGGTGCGGCGCGACCGAAGGCCGTCAGCAGCGAGTAGCCCGGAAAGACGCCGGGGGTTAGGTCGATGAATCGCTTGGTGAGCGCGAACGGCGCGTCGCCCTCGTCGCAATCGAGGCCCAGCACGAAATTGGCCTGCACATAGGGTACGTGGCGCATGATCATGTTGATCTGATCCGAAACGTGCGTGACCCTGTCCTCGGCCGTGCGATTGCCGCAGCGCGCCTTCTGTCCGAACCCGAACCACAACTCGACGCCAGGCAGCAGCGCCTTGAATCCGTTGCGCTGCAGCCTCTTGACGTGTGGCTCGGTGAGCAGGCCGAGTGAACTCTCGGCGGCGAAATCGATGCTGCCCGGTGGCACCGCGTCCTCGATCGCATCGAGGCAATCGTCGAACCGGACGCCGAAGTTCGGATCATGCCAGCCGACCCGCGGATGGGGCATGCGGGTGCGCAGGAAGCGCAGGTCGGCCTTGAGCACGTCGAAGGAGAAGGGCTGGTAGGGAACGGCCGCGTCGATGCAGAACGCGAAGGTGTAGGGGCAGCCGAGACTGCTGATCATCGGCACGAGCTTCAGCACCGGAGCCTTGCGGAGCGTTTGCGCCACGAACGGCCAGCGCTCCGCGAGGGCCGGCAGCGTCTCGGGCTGGCGCGTGGCCGACATGTGCAGGCCAAGGGGACGGTGCGGTTCGCAGTCTTGCAGGACGTCCTGGATCAACGGCCGGTCCGTGAAGCCGAATACGTAGTCGTAATAGCGCCGCGCGTCTTCCGGATAGCAGCGCGCATGGGGGCCGCCGAGGGCCGTGACCGCGCCACGCGAGCGAAAGAGATTGCTGAGCGCATACCCGAGCTGCGCCGATTCGTGAATCCGCAGATGAACACCATGTCGCAGTCGTCGGACAATTCGCGGGCGAGATCCTCGAGGCCGGTGTAGCAGACGAAGTCGACCCGGTGCCCGAGTTCCTGGCACCAGACCGCGACGGCCTGCGGCATGATGGAGGCGAGGTTGGCGTGCATCATGCGCGCGTAGAGCGCGCGCGTCGGGGCCTTGTGGACCAGATCGATGATGGCGATGCGGCGTTTGGGCAACAGATCCCCGGTTCCGTCGGCCCGCCCAGCGGCGGTGGTAACCCGACCAGACGACACGATCCAATATTATCGAGATCGGTCGGTGCCGGCGATGACCCGGGCCGACGTCTCCTCGGGAAGGCCCTGCTTCCCAGTTCCAAGTTGCGGCAGAATGGGTCGTGGCAACGGGATACCGTGCCCCGGGGGAGAATCGATTTGAGGTCCTCGACATGAAATCCTATGATGACGCCAACTGGTGTCGGGGCTCCGGCATTCCAGACCCGCGTCACACCGTACCGGGAGGGTGCCGTCGATGGCAAGGGGTCCGAAGAGACGGACGATGGTCTTCGTCGACTACAGCGCGTTGCGGGACACCCTGCGCAAGAACGCCTGGCTTGCCGTCGACGCGGGGCCGCACGCGGAACTCGATTTCGAGACCCTGGGACGTCGCCTCGTCGGCGAGGATGGGGAATTCATTCGCCTGTACCTCTATACGGCGACACCGATCGAGGTCGAGGAACGCGATGACGGTCTTACCATGCACAACATCCCGGCGCATGATCACGAAGTCTACCGCGCCCGGGTCGTGTCGCGCACGTTTCAGGATCTGGTGAGGCAGGTCGACAGCCGTAGCCCGTACACGGATCTCCAGTGTGGTCGGATGGTCCTTCGTCGTGTGCAACTCAGGCATGGGCCGGCCTTCGAATGGGTGCAGCAGGTATTCTCGGGAATCGACCCGGGCGAGGAACGCGACGAATTGCTGGAGTACTTCTCGCGCGCTGCGAAGGTGAACTCCGAGGCCAAGGCGGCGCGTGAAGAACTGAGCCGCCGGATCGTCAGGTTGAAAGACGAGGGGCGGATACCGCCCGAGATGATGTCGTCCTACACGTGGAAGCTCTCGGAGCTGATCGACGAGCAGCTGGATTTCTCGGAAAAGGGCGTGGATACGCGGCTCACGGTGCAGATGCTGGAGCACTGCATGCACGATTCGTTCGACGATGCCGTACTCTTTGCCGCCGACGAGGACTACGTCCCGCTGGTCGAGGCCGTGAAGCGCACGGGCCGACGCGTCATCCACGCGTTCTGGGACGTGCAGAACGTGGGGTGGCAACTCCGGCGTATCTGCGATCACTCGATCTTGCTGGGGAAAGACGACGTCAGGGCGTTGCAGATGCCGGATTCGGATGGTTGAACTCGGCCCCGACCGTTGCGTCGGCCCGGATGGAGAGGACACGGACATGGCCCACCGCCACAAGAGCCCCCGCGACCGCGCCGAAGCCGCGGTCTCCTCGCTGCTCGCCTTTCCCGCCGACAACCTCGCCGAAGTGCGAAACCGGCTCGGCACCGTCGATCTGCAGCATCTGCGTGCGGCGGTTCTGGCGCGTATCGTCGATCCCGATATGTCCGCCACCGATGAACGCGGTCTTGTCGCCCTGGCCGACGCCTGCGAGCTGGGCGCCGAGGCCGAGGGCCTGGCCGCCATCGTCCGCGACCGCGGACTCGACGTGCGGAACCGACGCCTGGCGCTGGCCCTCCTTGTTCAGCACGCCCCCGACGCCGTGGATCCGGAGGTGCTGGCTCGTGAGCCCGAATTGCTGGCGGCACTGGCGCGGCAGTCCGTCGCGGATCTGTTGTACCCCCTGCTGGAAGAGCCGGATCTGGCCACCGAGCTGGCCGCTGCGCTCGCCAGTGTGCCGGCCTCGCAGCGCGAGGCGATGTTTGCGGATGTGGAGGCCGGCCGCCGGAGCGCCATGGTCCCGGCCTGGCTCGCGTACGGCGAGGCGCTCACGCTGAGCGAGTCGGCGGATCTGCACCACGCGATCGTGGCCGAGATCGCCGCCGAGACCCGGGCCACCGAGATCGATGTCTGGGACGACTTGCTGGCGCGCGAGTTGCCGGAACCGACCCGCGCCATCGTCCAGGCCGAACTCATGCGGAGCCGTACCGCGAGTCTCAACCGTCCGGATGCGGGTCGCCGCGTGCCGGACGGCTCGTCGCGCGCCACGGCGGCCGCCACCGCGTGGCTCACCGCGTGCGACGGGGTCGGGGCCTACGTCATGCTGCTGAGGGTCGCGGTCCCCGATGGCGCCTGGCACATCGCGAATATCTGCCTGCGTGTGAATGGTCAGGTGCGCGATGGCTTCTGCCTGGCGCGCCGTGACGAGGCCGAGTTCGAGGAGATCCGTGCGGTCTTCGCCGAACAGGAGGACATGACCTTCGCGCGCGTTCCACTGGAATTGGCGGGAGATCTGGCCATGGCCGCCCTGGCCGCCGGCGGCGATCGCGATCCGGTTCCCGACGGAGAGATGACTCACTGGGCCCGTTGCTTCGTCTGGCTGGCCCGCTCCTGCACCGAGGCGTCGCCTCTCGAGGAGAGCGAGCCGGACACGACGTCGACCGACCTGACGGACGACGAGATCCAGCATCTCTTTGACGAGGACGATCTGGATACCTGGTTCCTGAATCCTGATGACCTGGCCGAGCTGGACGTGCCGGCCACGAAGCCCGCGGACGCCGGCCCCGGCTGGTTCGACGCGCAACTGGCCAGGGTCGACAACCCCGGGCAACGCGAGACCCTGGGGCGCATGTTCGCCCACATGGACACGTATTACCGTTGCCTCGGGAAGCTCGTTCTCGCGCGTCGCTGTCGTGAGGCGGCCGCAGCGCTGGCGGATCCCGACCGGGGCAGGGAGATCCTGCGCGCGTGGCTCGACTATTCGTTCACCGTGAACACGATGAATCTCGAGGTGGGCGGCGCGACCGCCGTCATGGACTTCGGCGATCCCGCCGGGCGCCAGATGATCAGACAGGGCTGCTATCCAGATCTGAAACACCCGACGTTCCGCCACCTGGCGGTCCTGGATCTGACCGAGGCTGCCCTGGCAGCCGCTGAACCGATCGTGGCCCAGTTCTCCACCGAGCGGCAGCCGCGTCTCTCGGCTCTGCTGCCCATCGCCCACGTCGTCGCCAGGGCGTGGGTCGACCTGGTCCTCATGGCGCCTCTCGATCCGGACAGTCCTCTGGCCAAGCGCCGGATCGACCGCGCCCTCAATGCCATGACCAAGAACACGGGTTTGCGACGGGCGGAGGCGATCGACCTGTGGGACGCCCTCGTCGTCCATCTGCAGGACTTCATGGACCAGGTCTGCAGTGCGTGCCCGGTATGGTGTTTCGGTCGCCCGACCGGCAATGCGGCTGCGTATTTCCACCACCCCGCGCATCCCGCATTCCGCGAGGATTTCGAGGGCGATGGGTGAAAGCTACAAGCCGAGCCAATTGCCCCGACCACCCCGATCTGCTAGAATTGTCACCTGACCCGACCCCGTAACCTCCCAAACCGGTGGTGTTCCTCCATGCCCTCGCGTCGCCTCCCCAGGCTCCTCGTAGCCGTCGCTCTGTTCTGCCTGGCCTTCGCCGCCACGGCCCAGGCGAGCCTCCTCATCTCCGAACTCTGCGACCCCCGGCTCAACTACCTCACCGACCGCTTCATCGAGATCGCCAACACCGGCGACACGGCCGTGGATCTCGCCGACTGGTCGGTCGTCGCGGTGGGCAACGGCGCCGACATCTTCACCTGGCCGCTGTCAGGGTCGATCGCGCCCGGTCAGGCGCTCGTCTGTGGTGACGCCACCACGGTGATCGCGTTCCCCGTCGATTTCGCCCTCGAGGGGTGGTCGGCCAGCAACAGCACCTGGAACGGGAAGGTGGGGGACGGCGCCAAGCTGGTCGGTCCTGGGGCGACCATCGTCGACTACGTGGTGGTCAACGGCACGTACTTCGAGAACATGGACTACGTACGCAATCCCGATGTGGTCGAACCCTCGCTCGTCCACGTGCCCGCGCAGTGGACAGGGACGCCGGTCGACTATCCGACGCAGGGCAGTCCCGGTGTGCACATCTTCGGCAGCGATTTTCCGCCGACGATCGTCGGTATCAGCACCGAGCCGCTCGTGCCGTTGGGTGGGGATCCGGTGGATGTGCTGGCCCAGGTGCAGGATGATGTGGCCACCGTCGTGTCGGTGGTGACGCGTTGGGGGCTGACGCCGGGGGTGTTGAATGACGTGATCTCCATGTCCCTGGAAGGGGGGGGCACCTACCGCACGGATGCGCCGATCCCGCCGCAGACGCCCGGAACCACCGTGTACTTCCAGATCGAGGCGACCAACGACGTGCCGCTGACGGCGGTGTCGGCGCTCCAGAGCTACACGCTCCCCGTCGCGGCCACGATCCACGATATCCAGGGTGAAGTCGCCGTGTCGCCTCATGACGGGGACATCGTGCTCACGAGCGGGGTCGTCACCGGGGTCTACGGCAGCTACGCCACGCTGCAGGATGGCGACGGGCCCTGGCAGGGCATCTGGGCCGCGCTCGCGCCGGCGCCTGCGGTGGGCGACCGGCTCGACCTGCGTGCGCGCGTCGACGAGTCGGCCGGGAGCGGGTACGCCGGCACCACCATGCTCACCGAGGTGGCCGTGCTGGCCACGCAGCCGGGACAGCCGGTGCCCGCCGCGACGACCGTCGTCACCGACGATCTCGATGCCGAGGCCTACGAGGGCGTGCTCGTGACCGTGGCCGACGGCGCCTGCACCGACGCCGATCTCGGCGGCGGCGAGTGGGCGATCGAAGACGGATCCGGGGCCGGTCGCGTGGGCGTGCTCGACGGCGCCGGCGCTCCGACACTGGGCACGGAGTACGCCGTCACCGGGTGCGTGGTCTATTCCGGCGGGAATTTCAAGGTCGAGCCGCGGGGGCCGGCCGACGTCGTCTGGGTGGCCGACGCCTTCGCGCCGCGGATCGCGGGGACCATGGCGTCGGACATCGACGAGGTGCGCGTGACGTTCACCGAGCCGGTGGACGCGATCAGCGCCGAGATCGCGAGCAACTACACGATCGGTGGGCTGACGATCTTCTCCGCCACGCGCCTCACGGCCCAGCCGGCCGTGGTCGTACTCGCGGTGTCGCCTATGGCGAGCGGGGACTACACGCTCTCCGTCACCGGCGTCGCCGACCTCTACGGCAACCCCATCGTCACCGCCGTGGATGCGTTCAGCTACCTCGACTTCCCACCGCCGCCGGGCTACTACGACAGCGCCGCCGGTCTACAGGGCGAACCGCTGCGCGCAGCACTGCACGCGATCATCGATAACCACACGTCCGTCAGCTACGACTTCCTCTGGACGGCCTTCACCACCACGGACGATCGTCCCGACGGGTATGTGTGGGACATGTACTCCGATATCCCCGGCGGCACGCCGCCCTACCTGTATGTGTTCGGCGTCGACCAGGTCGGCGACGGGGCCGGCGAGGGGTCCGGTTACAACCGCGAGCACTCGTGGCCGCGCGCCTGGTTCGGTGGCGAGGTGGCGCCCATGAATTCGGATCTGTTCCTGATCTACCCGACCGACACGTACGTGAACAATGTCCGCGCCAACTATCCCTACGGCGAGGTCGCCGTGCCCGACTGGGTGTCGCTCAATGGCAGCAAGCGCGGCCCGTGCTCGTATCCGGGCTACAGTGGCACCGTCTTCGAGCCCATCGATGCGTACAAGGGCGACTTCGCGCGCACCTACTTCTACATGGGCGCGCGATATTACACCGAGGACGCCGCCTGGCCCGGCAGCCCGGCGACCGATGGCTGCGACCTGCTGCCCTGGGCGCTGAACATGATGCTCGAATGGAACGCCGAGGACCCCGTGAGTCTCAAGGAGCGGGAGCGCAACGAGGCGGTGTACGCCTACCAGCACAACCGCAACCCGTTCATCGATCACCCGGAGTGGGTGACGGCGGTCTTCGCGCCGGCGGTCGGCGTCGAGGATGCCGTGCCGAACGCCGCACTCGCGGTGTCGGTGGCGCCGAATCCGTTCAACCCGCGCACGACGATCCGCTGGGATCTGCCCCACGTGGCGATGGTCGACCTGCGCATCTACGACGCCGCGGGTCACCTGGTGCGCCGACTCGTCGACGATGCCGTCCAGCCGGCGGGACAGCACGAGGTCGCCTGGGACGGACGGGATGATCACGGCCGGAACGCCGCCGCGGGGGTGTATTTCGGGAGGCTGGAGGCGGATCACGAGGGGAGGACAGCAAAGCTCGTTCTCGTGAGGTGATGCGTCGCGACCGACGAGCGGTTCAAGGCCTGTGCGTGGAAGTGGTTTTATTACAATATATTGTGAAGTCCAGCCGGCTAGACTCCATGTATATGTATACGGTATATCGTAGGCGAATTCGTTCCCTTCTGGATCCAAAGCCGATCCTCGTTGCTTCGCCACCGCAAATCTGATAAGGTGTCAATCCACGGGGACACGCACCACGTCGTCGTCCCCCAAGCCAGAAAGCCATCATGCCCACCACCACGCATCCAGCTAGAAGATAGATCCGACACTGGTCAGCTCGGACCAGCGGATCCATCGGTCCGTCTCCCTGAGGGGAGCGAACGGAAGGCTGGATCATGTTCGATTTCACGCACGTGAAGAAGGCGTTCGCGGCTCTCGGCGTTCCCGCGCGCTGCGAGGTGGAGGAGTCCGTCATCCGGCTGCGGGGGCGGGCGGCGCTGTTCGATGTGGATATCGAGCGTCGTCGGCGTGGCCGCGGCTACGTGGTCCGGGTGGCGGCGGGGTCTGGTATCACGATCCAGGTGCTCGACGTGCAGCCGCGGCTGCGCCATCTGATGCTCCTCGTGGTGGTCGATTCTGGCGTCCGGCGCGGCTCGGGTTCGACGCAGTCTTTCACCCGTTACCTCTGCGGTCACGACGAGCGCGACTGGTTCGTGGCGCCGATTCCCGGTCGTCCGGTGGCCAGCACCGTGCTGCAGGCGTTCGAGGCGCTGAAGCCCGGGATCGTGCGCGGGTCGGTCCTGCAGCATCATGTGAAGCGCAAGGACCGGAACCGTCGCCGGAACGCCGCCTTCGTGCGGCAGGGGGAGTGGTTCTTCGTACCGGCGCCGGCCTTCGATCCGGGGCGTCTCGTCTCGCACCATCACGAGCCGCTTCGGCGCGGCCGCAGCAAGCCGCATATCGCCGAGTGGCTCGTGCGCACCGGCGGCGTGATTGTGAAGGTCAATCGCTACCATTCCCGTGGGCTCACGCCTGGGCAGTACGCGGAGCGGCTGCACAATGCGCCGCACACGATGGACGGGCCATGGTGGATGATGACGCGGGACCCCATCGCGCACGTGCGCGGCACCGTGCGGCATTCGGATCATGCCACCGTCACGCTCGACGGCTGGCATCGTGTGGTGCCGAACAGGGAGGACCAGGCGCCCGGCTGGGAGTCGCTGACGTTTCTCGACTAGGTCCGGAACACCACGGTTGTCCACCGCCCCCCGGATTCTCTATACTCCCCGTGCCGTCATGTCTCGGGGGGCGGCGGTCCGATCGCGGGCATTCTCGCGCGAGAGTCGCCTGTGGCCCCATGGTCCATGGCCATTCACGACAGTGTTCGGGCTGCGGCGAGGGAGGCACGCCATGCGAGAGGTTTGCGAACGTTCGTTCCTTGCGTCGATCGCGTACGGCGCGATCCTGATCCTGCTGACGGGCACCGCGGCTCAGGCTGCCCAGTTCCAGAAGATCGGCGACTTTGGCGAATATGCTCATCAGCGCATCCCCGTGGATGCGCGGGGTGAAGCGCTGAACCTGGCGGCAGGTGTCGATCCCGTGGGACCCACGGCTCACTGGTGGAATCCGGCGCCGCTATTGCGTGATGATGCGCTCGAGGCCTCGTACACGGCGTACGACTTCTTCGTCGACGGGTACCACTGGCGTCCGTTCGCGCTGCGAGCCACCTGGCGCAACTTCTCGATCGGGGTGGTGAGGACGAATCTGTCGTTTCGATCGCGGGTACAGACGGCTTACGATCCCGTGGGCGAGGACGTGGAGATCGACCAGGACACACTCCTGATAGGCGTGGCTGCGGACGTTGCACGCTGGCTGTTCCCGTGGACGACACGCTGGTCGTGGAGCGTCGGCGCCAATCTCAAGCAATATGGCGTCAGTGTCGACAGAGTGGGCGAGAACGTGTATTGCCCCGATCTCGGTATGACCCTGGCTGGGTGGGTGGCTGCGACCGAGGACCTCGATCTTCGGATCCTGGGAACGGCGACGGTGCGGAACCTGATCGAGGGTTCGCTCAACCTGCTCGATGCCGCGACCTTTTTCCGCTACTACCAGTACGGCATCGGTCTGGAAGCCCGGTTCGGGCATGCCGATGGCGGGCGTCCCCTCGTCACGCGACTCGCCTGCGCCTGGCGGCGTGATCTCGAAGACCACCGCGACTACTTCGACAGCGACAACATCGGAATCGAGGTCACGTACCGGCAGATCGTCACGCTGCGCGGCAGCCACACCCACGCGAACTCGTATGTCGACGACGTCTGGGCCTGGGGGGCCGGACTGCAGCACCATTGCGACGGGTACCACGGTCTCCATGTCGCCCTGGATTACGGTTCGGCCGTGAACGCGTCGCCTCTCGACGATCACAACAGCGACCAGTGGACGTTCACCGCGGGCATCGATCTGCACTGAGTGAAGTGCGGCCAGGTCGTGCGCGAAGTCCGGCCAGAATCCGCGTTCGAGTGCGAGCCTCGCGGACGCGCTTCTGGCGGCGCTCGGCCGGGCAACGCCGGCTCGGCATTGAGTTCGGCCCCCGTCGCGTGATATCGTTGAAAATGCGCAATCAACGTCTTCGCGAACCACGCGAACTCCCGGAGGTGTGCCCGTGCGGATGGTTTCGGTCCTGTCGCTCGCCCTCGCCCTCATCCCATCCGCCCACGCCCGCGAAGCGGTGCCACCGGCGACGGCGGTCAGTCTGGGGCTCATTCGCATGACGATCAGCGATTGCGGCTACGTGGGTAACAGCCTCTCGAGTTCGTCCAGCCCGTCCCTGAGGTACCCGTATCCGGCCCACGTGGAGCACCTGTACGACGCCGGCCTCTGGGTGGGCGCGCACGATGCGCGTCGACCTGGCCGTGTACGGTATCGATGGGCGGCGCGTGCGCGTGCTCGTGCAGGGCGAGCTGCCGGCGGGCGAGCACCGCCTCACCTGGAACGGACGTGACGATGCCGGCCGGCCCGTGGCGTCGGGCGTGTACCTGATCCGGCTAGCGGCGCCGGGCGAACCGGTGCAGACGCAGCGAGTCGTCGTGGCGCGCTGACAGCCAGCTCAGCGCAGCGATGCCAGTGTCGAATCCTGCACCGCGACCGGACTGAGGTACTCCGCCAGCCAGGCCACCAGGTACAACCCGTTGGCGGCCACTGCGAGCGTGCAGCCCCATTCCGGTTGCACGTCGAGCGGGATCATCAGCACGAACCACAGCTTGAAGCCGCCGAAGATGATCTGCGGGATCCACAGGATGAGCACCGACGAGAGGACGGCCATCACCAGCTCGAGCCATTGCCGGACGAGCGCGGCGACCGGCCGCGCGTGACCGTGAAACCGCGGGTGCGCTCCGCACCGGTCAGCGGGCGCGAACCGTATAGCAGGGAGAGCGCGTAGCGGAGCAGCGCGAACACCGGCACCATGATGATCAGGAACGCGGGCAAACGGCCATGCACGAGTTCCCAGCCGATCATGCCGATCCACGCCGTCCCCACGGCCACCAGGGTGCCGCGGTTGGCGAGATACCACGCCAGGCGCTGGTGTTCGTCCATGTGCAGGATATCCATCTCGGTCTTCATGGTGTGCCGTCCTCCCCGCTGACGACCTCGAACAGCTCGTCGACCTTCATGCCCAGCTCCCTGGCGATGACGAACGCGAGGAGGGTGGAGGGGATGAAGTGCCCCTTCTCGATGGCCAGGATCGTCTGACGCCGCACGCCGACCCTCACGGCCAGATCCTGCTGCGTCAGGTCCAGGCGAGCGCGGTGCTGTTTGATATGGTTGGTTAGCTTCATGGGACAAAAAGTACGCTATGCATTACTTTTTGTCAAGAGTATCTACCATGAGACGCCGGGCGATCCTCGAGGACGAGATCGGCCAGTTCGACCGTTGATGAAACGGCGCCCACCGCGAACGGTGGGCGCCCTGTCCGGGAAACCGCTGCTGGATAGCGCCTAGACCTCGATCTCGTCCCGCAGATCGAGATTGGCGAAGTCGTCGTCCTCCAGGGGGATGACGGTGCGCTCGGACTTCGGGACCGGCTTGGCGGACGCCGAGGCGGGCCTGGCCCGAGTGAACGACCTCGCCGCCATCGCCTTGCTCGCAACCTTCGGTGGAGTGGCCACGAGGTACGTGCTCATCCGCGCGTCGGTACCACCTACCATGGTCTCCAGGCGACGTACCATGCTGCTGAGTTCCTCGGCCTGGCTCGACAGCTCCTCGCTCGCGGAGGCTGATTCCTCGGCATTCGCGGCATTCGACTGCGTGATGTGATCGAGCTGGCCCACGGCCTCGTTGATCTGATCGATGCCTTGCGCCTGCTCGTTGCTGGCGGCGGAGATGCCCGCCACGAGGGCGTACACCTCGCCGGCGGCGGAGCCGATCTCCGCGAGCGCCTCACCCACCTCGCGCGTGATCACCACGCCGTTATCCGCGTTGTGCACCGACTCCTCGATCATCTCGGCGGTGTTCTTGGCGGCCTCGGCCGAGCGCTGTGCGAGGTTGCGCACCTCCTCGGCCACCACGGCGAAGCCCTTGCCGGCCTCGCCGGCGCGCGCGGCCTCGACGGCCGCGTTGAGCGCGAGCAGGTTGGTCTGGAACGCGATCTCGTCGATGGTCTTGATGATGCGCGCGGTGGAGTCGCTGGACTGCTTGATGTCGTCGATGGCCTGGTTCATGCGTGCCATCGAGGCCACGCCGCGATCGGCGCTCTCCTTGGTGCGGCTCGCCAGTTCGTTGGCTCGCTTCGCATTCTCGGCGTTCTGGCGGGTCATCGCGGCCATCTCCTCGACGCTGCTCGACGTTTCCTCGATGGCGGCCGCCTGGCGACTGGCGCCATCGGCGAGGGAGACGCTCGCCGAGGATACCTGCGCCGCGGCACTGGCCGTCTGCTGCGAGCCGGCCGTGAGACCCTCGATGATGCGGCGCAGCGGCTTCGTGATCGACCGCGTGATGAGTATGGTCATCGCCAGGCCCAGCACGATGCACACGGCCAGGCCGATGAGCATGACGGTCGACGATGCCGCGAGTCGGTTCGCCGCCGATTCGGCGATGCGGTGGGTCCCCTCGATGCCGGCGGTGGCCGTGTTCTGAGCCTGGGTCAGCACCTCGTCGCCGGCCACGGTGCGCTGCTCCGACACGGTCTGCAGCGCGAGCCAGTTGGCGAGCAAGTCGTTCATGCTCTTCTTGTACGTGTTCGCCGCCTGCTCGGTGGCGTCGATCCGGGCCTGGCCGGCACTCTGCTTCGTGAGTACGCGCAGAACGTCGAACCTGGTGGACATGGCGTCGAAATTCGGGTTGGCGTTGCGGATCAGCTCGGGATCGCGCGCGGCCTGACTCTTGAAGCAGGCGATGCGCGTGGCGTTGCCGATGTCGATGATCTCGTTGACGACGGTGATCTTCTGCAGTCGTTCCTGGAGGGTGACGGCGCCGGCGCCGCTGGTGATCTCGCTGTCCATCGATGCATTCTGGCTCGCCAGGAAATCGTTGCAATTCTGCATGTAGGCGGCCGCGGCCTCGTCGAGGGACTTGCGGTCGTCGGCGAGCTTGTTGGTGATCGCGGCCGTCTGGTCGACGAGGTCGCGATAGCTGTCGAGCGCCTTGCGCGTCGCGGCGACGGCCGGGCCCAGCTTCACGAGGTGCTCGGCTCGGTCCGAGAGTGCGCCGCACTGCTGCAGATAGTCGGTCACCTCGTCGAGGTGCTTCTGGCCTTTCTCGAGGTACTGGTGCTCCTCGCTCAGAGCGTAGCCGCGCATCTCGTACATGGTGAAGAAGGCGTTGCGTTCGACCTGGTTGCACAGGTCCACCTCGGGCACGTACTCCTTGGCGAGCGTCTGCGAGTCTCCCTTCACGCCGTTCATGTTGACGACACCGAGGGTGCCCAGGAACAGCGCGAGAACGAGCAGGGACGCGAAACCGAGGCTGATCTTCGTCCCGAGCTTCATCGAGCGGAACATTGTCGACGTCCTTCCTGCGGCTACGCCTTCGAGGCCGCCCTCATGATTGCTACGATTCCGCGGGACCTTTCACGGGACGCCAGGTGCGCAGCGCCCCCGTGTCCGCTTCGCAGGCCCAAGGATCGGTTTATGCTGATTTGGCTTTAACAATTAAGGGCACCACTTATTGTGTCGGAGATACGTCGGGTGATGGCGCGGTCAGTTATTTCTGTAACATGTTTTATTATTTATAGTTATAAAGACCGAGAACCCGTTGCCGATCGGCCTCACGGTTCGTCTCGGCATACAGATCGCTCGCCCTTCGCCACAGTTCCCGTGCCCGGGCGGTGTGGCCGAGGGCGGCCTCGTGGATGCCGAGATACTCGCAGGCATGGGCTTCGAGGATCCTGTCAGGCTGGCGGGGAAACGCCGCGAGATGGTCAGCGAGGGCGGCGACACCCGTGGCATGGTCGGCCGTGTGCAGGCAGATCCAGGCCAGGTTGGTGCGCGCCGTCAGTATCCGGTCGATCCGATCGAGGTCGGGCCGACGTTGCGCGTCGGCGAAAGCGATGGCGCGCCGAAGAGCCGACTCGGCCGCATCGTAGTCGCCGTCGCGGCAAAGCCAGAGCGCGAGCTCGTCGCCGGCGGCGACCACGGCGATCGGGTCGTTCGTCGTCTTTGCCGTCGCTAGCGCGGTGCGTGCCTGCTGGGCCCTGGCGTCGACGCCCAGGTTGGCGCTGCTCACGCTGCGGTCGAGGCGATACACGATGTCCGACTCGTCAGTGTGGGCCACGGTGACGCCTGCCAGCCGTTCGAGGTGGCCGAGATCGAAGGCCGTGTCGGCGTACTCGCGTTCGATCGGGCCCACGACGATGAAATCGACACCGCGCGCAACGGCGTGCTGAAGGAAAGGCCGCGCGGCGAGGCGGCGCGCCGGGTACGGCCGCCAGTCGACTCCGGCATGAAACGCTGCGTGCGCCTTGCGCGCCATGACGACCGGCCGCGTCCCGCCGGGCCACTGCGCGTCGATGCGCTTGAGGAAGGCGATCGTGCCGCGCAGATGCAGGGGTTGCTGACTCCGGTAGAATCTCACCGCAGCGACGGATTGCGGTAAGGCCGCTGCCACCAGCGCGGCCACGACGAACCACCCGGCCACATGACCGGCTCGAGCGCGCACGGCAAGCGCGCGCCGCAGCCACGCCGGTGCGTGCGGCGGTGCCTCGCCCACGAGCAACCACGCCGTGACCAGGGCCGTCACCGGCACGAAGGGCAGACCGAAGCGCGGCACGAAGAACACCAGTGCCAGGGCTGCGAGGTAGAGCAGGCCCCAGGACATGAGCGCGGCGATGCGCCACGCCGGTCGAACGACGAGCAGAATGACGATGGCCACGGCCGCCATGATGGCGGATGGCCAGGTGACGACGTGGTGAGCGATGAGAGCGAGGTGTCCGGGCAGGTTGCCCAGGTAGTGCAGGATGGCGCTCGCGGTGCCGCCGAGCCCGGCGTACTCGCGGGTGATGTTCGCACGATTCCGGGTCGCCAGAAGCGAGCCGGTCTGCACGAGGTTGAGCGCGAACCAGGGACCGGCGAGCACCAGGAAACCAGCGGCGATCGTTCCGACTTCGTGCGGCCGTCGCGCGCGCGAGGGCGCGCCCGGGCGCCACCACGCGACGCCGGCCACCCACACGGGCAGCACGGCGCCGATGTACCGGGTGAGAAACGCCGCGCCGCTCAGCAGTCCTGCCAGGAGCCAGCGCCGCGCGCGCACGGGCTCACGGTCGAGCGTGGCGGCCAGCGTGGCGGTGACGAGGCCGAGGAAGAGGGCATCCGACGACGCCTTGTGCGCCTGGACGAACACGAGGTAGCAGCCGGCCACGAGCAGCGCCGCTGCGAGCGCCATGTGCGAGCCGCCGAACACGAACCCTAGCCGCCCCGTGGCCAGGAGGGCGAGCGCGGTGCCCAGCAGGCTCACCAGCACGGCGCAGCGGTACCAGCCCACGTCGAACTGATGCAACGCTCCGTGCAACAGCGCGACCAGCGCCGGTTCGAGCGGGCCCTTGTACGGGTGGTTGGCCACCAACCACTCGCCCGCCGCGATGTGCTGCGCGGCTGGGCCCAGCTCGGCGAAGAAGTCCGCTTCGACGTCGAGGTCGCCGATCGGGAAGATCCGCAACGACACAACGAGACCGAGCGCCGCGTAGCCGAGCGCTATCACGATCAGGACGATCGCCGTGGCGCGGCTCGTCATGGCGAGATCAGGCCCCTCCCTCGGGCGGCGACACCACCGTCACCTCGCCGACATTCAGGGCGCGCAGGTCGTCCTCGATCTTCGCGCGATCGCCCACGATGACGAACACGAGATCGTCGGGGCGGATGTACTGCGCGGCGAGGCGGCGCATGTCCTGCGCCGTGCAGGCGCGCACGCGCGCGTCGTAGGCCTGCCAGTCGTCGAGGGGGAGGCCGCTGGTGAGCAGGTTGCCCATCTGTCGGCAGATGCCCTGGTAGGTCTCGAAATTCTGCGGAAAGCCCATGACGAGCTGGTTCTCGCAGTCGGCCAGCTCGTCGCCTTGTAGCGGGCGCGGACCGCAGATGTCGGCGAACTCCTTGAGGATCTCGGTGATCGACGCGGCCGTCGACGGCGTCTGCACCTGGGTGGATACGCCGATGGCTCCACCGTCGTGGGACGTCATGACCATGGTGCGTGCGCCGTAGGTGTAGCCCTTGTCCTCGCGCAGATTCATGTTGATGCGCGAGGCGAACTGGCCGCCGAGGGCTGTGTTCAGCACCTCGAGCGGCAACTCGTCCGGGTCGCCGGCCGAAATGCCGGGATAGCCGCCCACGATCGCGCTCTGCTCGGCCCCCGGTCGATCGACCAGGAAGATGCGCGCGCTACGATCGGGACGAGGCGCGGGCACGGTAACCGGCGCCACGGTGCCACGGGCCCAGTCGCCGAAGACGCGCTCGGCCGCGGCCTTCGCCTCGGAGAGCGTGAGATCGCCCGTGATGCACAGCGCGGCGTTGTTGGACACGAAGTGCGCGGCGTGGAACTGCGCGATGTCGTTGCGCGTGAGCGCGTTCAGTCCCTCGGGCGTGCCCGTGCCGCTCATGGGCTGCGCGTAAGGGTGGCCGGCGCCGAAGATCTTCTCCTGCAGCAGCGCCATGCCCACCGATGTGGGGCGCTGCGATGCCTGCTTGATGCGGCCGAGGGCGAGCTTGCGCTGGCGCGCGAACTCGTCGTCGGGGAAGACGGGCTCGCGTACCATCTCACCGATGAGTGCGAGACCGTCGTCGAGGTGGCTGCGCAGCAGGTCCGTGCTGACGAAGGTGCCGTCGAAGGTGCTGTGCGTGCGGATCTCGGCGCCGAGCGCGCGGGCCGCGTTCTCGAGACCGACCGCGTCGTGCTCACGGGTGCCTTCGTCGAGGAGGTTGGCTGTCATGGCCGCGGTGCCCGGGCGGTCGGCGGGATCGGCGGCCCAGCCCGTGCGCACGGCGAGCGACACGCCCACCAGCGGCAGACCCGTGCGGTGCACCAGGCATACCTGCAGGCCGTTGGCCAGCGTGGTGGTCTCGATCGCGGGCGGTGTGAAGGCGAGGGGTCCCCCACTGCCCGGAAGCTGCGTGCGATCGGCCGCATCGTCCGGTGCTGCGAGCGTGCCCTGGGGCACCACGTCGATGACGACGCGGTCGTGCGGCGGGAGGTAACGGCGGGCGAAGTCGCGCACCGCGTCCGGGGTGACGCTGCGGTAGCGCGCCATGTCCTGTGCCAGGTCATCGGGCGTGCCGGCGAAGGTGGCGTACTCGTTGAGCAGATCGGCGATGCCACCGAAACCGCCCTCGCGCTGGAGGCGCCGCACGAACTGGGTCTCGTACGTGGCCTGTGCCAGCGCCACCTCGTCCTTCGTGACACCCTTGTCGCGCACACGGTCCAGCTCGGCGTCGACGGCGGCCTCGATGGTGTCGAGGCTCACCCCCGGCCGTGCTGTCACCTGGATGGAGAACATGCCGCTCATCTCGTTCGACGACTGGTACGCGCGCACGTCCTGCGCCAGCTCGCGGTCGTGCACGAGCGTGCGGTACAGGCGCGAGTTCTTGCCGTCGGCGAGGATGGTCGCGAGAAGATCCAGTTCGGCCTCGCCCGGCTGGAAGTAACCCGGGGAATGCCAGGTGAGAGAGAGGCGTGCCAGCTCCACCCTGTCCTCGGCCACGGCGCGGCGCTCGCCATCGAGCCGGGGCTGCCAGTCTTCGAGGCGCTGCACAGGCTGGCCGGGCGGAATCGGTCCGAAGTACTTCTCGACGAGTGCGCGCGCCTGCGTGGGGTCGAAGTCGCCGGCGATGCATAGCGAGGCGTTGTTGGGCGCGTAGTAGAGGCGGAAGAAGTCCTTCACGTCGTCCAGCGACGCAGCCGACAGATCGTCCATGCTGCCGATCACGGTCCAGCGGTACGGGTGTCCCTCGGGATACATGAGTTGCTGGCGCAGCTCACGCACCACGGCATAGGGCCGGTTCTCGCCTTGCCGCTTCTCGTTCTTCACGACATCGCGCTGGTTGTCCAGACGCTCCTGCGTCATCGAGGGCAGGAGCCAGCCCATGCGGTCGGACTCGAGCCACAGCGCCAGCTCGAGCTGGTCGCTTGGCACGTTCTCCCAGTAGTTCGTGCGATCCTCGGTGGTGGAGCCGTTGACGCGACCGCCCACCTTCTGCAGCGGCAGGAAGTAGTCGGTGTCGTGATGCTCCGAGCCCTGGAACATCATGTGCTCGAAGAGATGCGCGAAGCCGGTACGCCCCGGCTTCTCGTTCTTCGAGCCGACGTGATACCACACGTTCACCGCCACGACGGGCAGGGTGTGGTCCTCGTGGAGGATCACGTTCAGTCCGTTGGGCAGGGTGAACGACGCGATCGCGAGTTCGGGGGCCTCGCCGCTCGTGGCGAACGCGGGCAGGGCGACGAGGCAGAACAGACCCAGGATCGACGCCGGGCGCCGCAATGACACGTGATTCACCGGGATTCCTCCTGCTGGCATGGGCATGGGCGAGAGGGGTCGAGGATACGTCCCGGTGGGGGGTCGGTTCCACCGAAATACGGCCGTGGGTGGCGGTGCCCCCTGGTTGTTCCTATAATTCGCCAACTAACGAAATGAGAGGTCGCCATGCGTACGTTCGTGGATACCGCCCGGGCCCTGTCCGACCCCAGCCGCGTCCGCATTCTCTGCGCCCTGCGGGGCAAGGAGCTGTGTGTCTGCCAGATCGTCGATCTGCTTGGCCTGGCGATGTCGACGGTGTCGAAGCACATGGCGATCCTTCGCCAGGCCGACCTCGTGGAGTCGCGCAAGGACGGACGCTGGGTGTACTACCGTCGTACGCCGTCGCAGACCAGGAGCGTGGCTTCGAGCGCCATGGACTGGTGCGACGCGTCTCTGGCGGGAGACGCCCAGTTGCGGGACGACGCCGCCCGGTTGAAGCGGATCCTGAAGACCCCCGTCACGGAGCTGTGCCGAACATGAAGGACAGGATCCGCGTGCTCTTTCTCTGCACGGGAAACTCGTGCCGCAGCCAGATGGCCGAGGGCTGGGCCCGTCATCTGTGGGGCCACGCGCTCGATCCCTCCTCGGCCGGTATCGCCACCCATGGCCTGAACCCCCGCGCCGTGGCCGCGATGGCGGAGGCCGGCGTGGACATCTCGCACCAGCATTCCAAGCATCTCGACGAGCTGGCGGGCAAGGCGTTCGACGTCGTGATCACGGTCTGCGCCCACGCGCACGAGGCGTGTCCGGTGTTCCCGGGGCCCGCGCGCGTGATCCACGTGGGCTTCGATGATCCGCCCGCCCTGGCCGCAAACGCCGCGAGCGAGGTGGAGGCCATGGCGCCTTATCGCCGCGTGCGCGACGAGATCCGCGCCTTCGTGGAGACATTGCCCGAGGCCCTCGGCGTACCAGGAGGAGATTCCGATGGCGACTGAAGCGTGCGTGACGAAGCAACCGGGTGGACTCGGCTTCTTCGAGCGCTACCTTACCGTGTGGGTGTTGCTCTGCATCGCCGGCGGCATCGCGCTCGGCAAGGTCGCGCCCGGACTGGCGCGCAGCCTCGACGGCATGGCCGTGGTCGTGGACGGCGCCCCGGTGGTCTCCATTCCCATCGCCGTCTGCCTCTTCTTCATGATGTACCCGATCATGGTGAAGATCGATTTCGGCGAGGTGCTCTCGGCCGGGCGCGCCGTGAAGCCCGTGGCGCTGACCCTCGTCGTCAACTGGGCGATCAAGCCCTTCACGATGTTCGCCATCGCGCCTTCTTCCTCGGCGTGGTGTTCCGCGGCTTCATCGGCCCCGATGCCATCGACCTGGTGAAGTTGCCGCTCGGACTCGATCTCCCGGTGGGTGCGACCTACGGATCGGGCACGGTGGTGCTCCACGACGGGCTCCGGATGCTCTCGGTGCCTCTCTGGCGGAGCTATCTGGCCGGCTGCATCCTGCTGGGCATCGCCCCGTGCACCGCCATGGTGCTCGTATGGGGTTACCTCGCGCGCGGCAACGACGGCCACACGCTGGTGATGGTCGCCATCAACTCGCTCACGATGCTCGTGCTCTACGGCGTGCTGGGCGGATTCCTGCTGGGCGTGGGGCGGCTTCCGGTGCCGTGGCAGGCGCTGGTCCTGTCGATCGCCGTGTACGTGGCGCTGCCGCTGGTCGCCGGGTACCTGTCGCGCCGCGCGATCGTCGCCACCAGGGGTGAGGCCTGGTTCCAGGCACGCTTCCTTCCCCTGCTCACGCCGGTGACCATCGTGGCCCTGCTGATCACGCTGGTGCTGCTGTTCTCCTTCAAGGGAGAGGTCATTCTGAGCAATCCGCTGACGATCGTGTGGATCGCCATTCCGCTGTTCCTCCAGACCATACTCATCTTCGCCCTCACCTACGCCGCGGCGCGCTGGCTCGGCCTCGAGTACCGCGATGCGGCCCCTTCGGCGATGATCGGCGCGTCGAACCACTTCGAGGTGGCGATCGCCACCGCGGTGATGCTCTTCGGCCTGTCGTCGGGCGCGGCGCTGGCCACGGTGGTCGGGGTGCTCATCGAGGTGCCGGTGATGCTGATGCTCGTGAGCATCTGCAAGCGGACGGCAGGGTGGTTCCCGGTCGCTGGCGACGGTGCGGTCCGTAGCGGGCGCTGACGTCGGAGTCGCCGATGTCGGCAGCGGCGGCCGGGAAGGCGTCCTTTGTTGCCGGAACCAATCTGGCCGCCGGCCAGTAAGACGGGATCCGGGCCAACGGACGGCAAGAAAGCAGTCTGTCCGAAGCCTGCCCCGCAGGCCGAAGACCAAAATATCCGTATCTTGACGACCTCCGAAAGGCCCACCCGGCCACCTGCGATTGGAGCCATGATGCGCATCGTCCTCACCATCCTCGCGGCCACCGTGCTGGTGGCCACCCTCGGCCAAGGAGCCCCTGCCATGAGCGAGACCACGCCCCAGCTGGAGACCGCCGTGCTTGGTGGAGGCTGTTTCTGGTGCATGGAGGCGGTCTTCGAGGAACTGAAGGGGGTGACCAAGGTTGTCGACGGTTACGCCGGCGGCACCGTGGCGGACCCGAGCTACAAGCAGGTGTGCACGGGCGACACCGGGCACGCCGAGGCAGTGAAGGTGACGTTCGATCCCTCAGTGATCTCGTACGGCGAGTTGCTCACCGTGTTCTTCTCGGTGCACGACCCCACGTCGCTCAACCGCCAGGGGGCCGACGAGGGGACGCAGTATCGTTCGGTGATCTTCACGCAGAACGACGCGCAGAGGAAGACCGCCGAGGAGATCATCAAGGAACTGACGGAAAAGAAGGTCTACGACAGGCCCATCGTCACCCAGGTGGTACCGCTGCCGGCGTTCTATCCCGCGGAGGACTACCACCAGGACTACTTCGCGAAGAATCCCGACCAGGCTTACTGCCAGGTGGTCATCTCGCCGAAGGTACGCAAGTTTCGGCAGGAGTATCACGATCGCCTGAAGAAGTAGTCCGCGCGTCGCCCATAGACTTCACCGGCCGCACCCCGAAAGGTGCGGCCGGTGTGCGTCGGTGACGAGGAGTCAGCGGCCGCCTACGCGGCCCCCACCGCTACTGCCTCCACCGCCACCGGCATTGCCCGAGCCGTTGCCCATGCCGTGGCTCGTGTTTCCGGGACCCTGGCCGGCACCGCCGGGGTAGCCGGGGCTACCCGGTCCTGCGGATGGGCCCAGCCCATGCCCGCCAGCGCCGGGCATGTCGGCCGGGCCCAGCCAGCCCGCGCGCAGCATCTGCTGCGCCATCTCCTGGGTGCCCAGCCCCCGGTTCAGGTCCTGGCGCACCTGCGTCATGATGTTGTCGAACTGTCCGGTGCGCGTGCGTGCCGCCGCCACGAGGGCCGTCATCTCGCGCATCTGCTGCGGAGAGAGGCCGAGTCCGAGCGCTTCGCCCACGAGGCCGACCGCGCCGTCGTGACTGGCGCCGCCGCCCACGAGGTTGGCGGCACATCCGCTGGCCGCCACGATGTCGTCGAGCGTGCACGTGTGGTCGCGCAGGCGCTCCTGGCCCTTGGTCTTCAGCTTCTCGAGGTCCCGGGCCGTGAGGCCGCCCCATACGTGCAGGGCCACGTTGCCCGTGATGCCCGTGTGGGGATGCGGCGTCTCGCCGAGACCGGCGTCGGCCACCTCGTTGATGAAGTGGTTCGCCGTGCTGAGGCAGCCGACCATGCGCTCAGCGGCCGCGATGATACGGTCAGGATCAACACCCTTGCGGCACCCCTCCTGGACCTTTGTCAGGACCAGATCGACCGGAAGCTCTGCAGCCAGCGCTGAGATGACCGTGGCTTGCGCCCGCAGAGCCTCCGGTCCGTCAAGGTGGGGTTGGTCGTCAAGCGGGAACAAGCCGACGAGCCGCTCCGGCGCGACCCCGGCCTGGAGGCATTGGCGCAGGTTCTCTTGCATCTGCTGACGGGTCGGTGCGTCGATGCCACCGGAATGCTCGATGCAGGTCGCGAGCCTCTGCGGCAATGGCGTCTCGTTGGGGAGGAGCCCCGTCGCGTCATCGCTACCCTGGGCGCTGCCGGGAGCTGGCAACACCAGCAGGGTGAGTAGAAGCGACGCCAGAATCAACAGGACTCGATTCTTCGCCGCGATGGTGGAGCGCATGATTCCTTCTCCTCGTCTCGCGATCGTGGCGGCCGGGGGCTCGGCCGGCGCGCCGTCACCCGATGAGACGCCGCGCCGCGTATCCGGTTACGGGAGCACCTCGAGTACGCCGTTGCGGCCGCCGAAGCCATCGTCGACAGTCGGTGTTCCCGGCGGCAGTGGTGCGGGTTTGCCGTCGACAAAGAACACGTACTGGTACGTCCCGGCTGGCAGTCGCAAGGTGATCTCCCACCAGCCGTTGCCTCGTGCGCCGAGCGGGCTCGCGCTGCGATCCCATCCGTTGAAGTCGCCGGCCACGGTCACCGCGTGCGCCTGTGGCGCGCGGATTTGTAGGCGCACGATGTCGCCGGCGTGTGCCATGGCCCGGGTCACGCGCGTGGTCGTGAGGATGGACCGGGTCCCGAGTCGCCACGTCATAGCGACCGAGAAGCGATGGACCGTCTCGCCGAAGCTCGTGGGATCCTCGTAGTGCGTGGCCAGCCACCCCAGTACGAGGGTGCGCGGTTCGTCGACGTCCCACTCCGCCGCGAGGCCGAACTGCCAGGTGGAGTCGCGGTTCAGGTCGATCGTACGATGGTCGAAGTGCCGGCGGCGGGCGAATCCGCGCCCGAGGACCCGTGTGTGTGCAGAGAGGGCACAGCGCAGGGCGGCCCAGAAGGAAACCTCGTCGGAATCGTAGAAGCTCAGCCGGGTATTGGTGCTGGCTAGCGTGGCGGCTGCCGAAGCGATGAGATCCGGCCGCGGGCGCCAGGTGATCCCTGGCCCGGCATACGCCCGGCTCTCGACGTGGGTGCCCTGGACGCCGTGGTCGTCCGGCAGCTCGAGTTGCGGGTAGCGCCGGTTCTCCCAGCCGCCGCGCAGCTCCACATCGAGCCTCCGCGCGCGGTGCCGCAACGTGACCTCGGTATTGCCACCGACCATGCGGGCTTCGGGCCGGGCGTCGTCGTTCAGGAAGAAGGCACCCGCGGCCGCGTGGGCGTCCCACGCCTGGTCGATGTCGAACCGCAAGCCACCGCCGCCGGCGGCCGCCAGGAGATTACGGTTGCTGGAGGCGAAGAACCGTTGCCACGAACCCTGGACGAAAGCGCTGGCGTGCGAGGGCGCGCGCCAATCGAGGCCGCCGCCGAGCTGCGCGAATACGCCGCCGCGCACGGACTCGAGCTCGAGGTCGGGCGTCACGGCGGCGTCGTCTTCCGAACCGACGCCAAACGACATCCAGCCGGCCACCGGTGCCGCCACGGCAGGAGACCCCTCCCCGATCGTGACCAGAGCCAGTAGTGAGCCCACGATGAGCCCGACCACGTACCGGGGAGGAGCGAGATCAGAGCGAGAGATCGAGCACTGCATTCGTACCACCGAAGCCGTCGTCCCGTGTGGTGCGGGCCAGCGGGTCGGTGACCCAGCGACCGCCATCGACCACGAACATGTAGGCGTATTCGCCGGGCGGAAGGGCGAGATCGAGCGTCCACACGCCATTGGCGCGTCGCAGCGGAGTGGCCTCCGGCCGCCAGCCGTTGAAGTCGCCGGCAACAGTCACCTGCTGGACGTCGTCCCTGGGCACATAGACGAGGTGTACGAGGCGCAGATCACCCACGGCGACGGCGTCGGCCGATACTGCGACGGCGGCACCGTCGTTGCGGCTGGGCACCAGGGTGCGCGGCCGGCCGGCCACGAGGTAGCCGGCGAGGAAGCAGACGGCGAGCGACGCCGCCAGGGCGAGCGCCTTCGCGTTTAGCCAGGATGGGCGCGGCGCGTGGGGACGGGAATCGCTCGCCGTATCGAGCGAACGCACCGAATCCATGACATGTGCGGCGAATCCTGCCGACACCGTGACCGTTGACGGCGCGCAGAGGGTGGCCAGCGCGGCCTCGCCCGCACGGAGCTCCGCCTCGAGGGCGGGATCGCTGGCGAGCATGGCTTCCAGCTCGCGGGCCTGGTCCTCGGTGAGATCGCCGTCGAGATAGCGTTCCAGCATGGGATTCATGAGAGTTCCTCCGCAGGTGTCCAGCCCAGCCGGACGAGGTGGTCTTGCAACTGCCGCCGCGCGCGGTGCGCGCGAACCTTCAGAGCGCCGACCGTGGCTCCGTCGTGGCGCGCGATCTCCTCGAACGACCAGCCCTCCAGATGCTTGAGCACCAGCACCTCGCGATAGTCCGGCGGCATGAGTGCGAGGGCGTCCATGAGCCGGTCGGTGTCCTCCCGCCTCAGCAATGAGGCCAGGGCGTCGGGTGTGGCGGCCGGGACGGCATCGATCACGTCGTCGCCCCCCTCCTGGGCCGCGTGCACCTCGTACCGCTCTCGCCGCTTGCGCCCACGGACGCGGTCGCGCACGGCGTGGATGCCGATCTGTACGAGCCACGTGCCGAAGGCCGATTCCCCGCGGAATCGCGGCAGCGCGAGATAGGCCTTCACGAAGGCGTCGTGCGCGGCCTCCTCGGCGAGCGCGCGATTGGCCGTGATCTGCATGAGCGTACCGAACAGACGATCCTGGTAGCGCTCGACCAGGAGCCGATAGGCCTCCTGGTTGCCCGCGCGAATCTCGGCGATGATGCTGGTGTCGCTGCGTTCCATGCCGGGTTTGGCCTCGCAGGTGAGACGGCCGCGCGTCCCTCAGGTTACGCGCGCCGTGAAACCCATCCCTCAGCATACGCTTTCGTCCGCCCGCGGCCAGCCGGGCGCACGCGAGCGGTCAGGACGACGCGTCATTTCACGAGGGTCACGAGGCGCTGGTCGGAGCCGTCGTGCGAGATGAGACGCACGAGGTACGTTCCCGCGGCCACCATGCGGCCGCGGGCGTCGCGTCCATCCCAGGTGGCGCGATGCGAGCCGGCCTCGAACCGGCCAGCGGCGAGCACGCGCAGGCGGTGTCCGGCGACGTCGTACACGGCCAGGTGGATGGACTGGGCCCGGTCGACCGCGTAGGTTATCGTGGTGCGCGGGTTGAACGGATTGGGCGCCGCCGCGAGCAGGTGCGACGCGGCCGGGACCTCGGGCACCGCGATCGGGCCCGCCAGGGAGTTGCCGACGGCGACGAGGCCGAGGTCGAAGCTGGCGACGTAGGCCGTGGTGCCGTCGGTGGCGACATCGGAGGCCAGGCTGGCGAGCGTGCGGTATCCCACGATGGTCGGGCTCTCGCGACGCTGGATATCGACCACCGTCAGGCCGCCGTAGCGGTCGGCGACGTAGGCGACGTGGCCGCTGATGGACACCTCCATCGAACGATCGCGCGTGGCGACGGTCCCGAGCACCACCGGCGACTGCGGATCGGTGATGTCCACGACCGCGAGCCCGGCGGGGCCGGTGGCGATGACGGCCGTGTTGCCGCTGACGGCGACGGCCGAGACCTCGCCGGGGATGGCCACGTTCGCCAGAGGCACGGGGACACGCGGGAACGCGAGGCTGTAGGTCCGTAGCCCGAAGTCGCGGTCGGCCACGAGGAGTCGGTCGCCCTGCACGGCCACGCCCATCGCGGATCCGCTGATATTCATGGTCAGCGCCTCCACCGGACGCATTGGCGAGGCGACGTCGAAGATGCGCACCCCCGTGGCCCCCGCGGCGACATAGACGTGGTGGGCGAAGAAGGCGAGTCCGCGCGCGCCGCCGACCGTGTGACCGGTGGCGGGCACGGGCGCCGAGGGATCGGCGAGATCGACGGCCCAGATGCCGGCGATCGATTCCGACACGTACGCGATGCCGTCGACGACGAGCACATCGAAGGGCGATCCCGACAGCGACGCCTCACCCGCCGGTTCGAGGTGCGTGGGGTCGTGGGTATCGAACCAGCGCAGACCGCGAGCACCGTCCACGAGGAACACGCGATCGCCGTCGACCGCGACGCCCGTGGCGACGTCGGCGGCGGGGCAGTGTGCGACCTCGGTGAGATGTCCCGTGCTGGCGAGCGACGCCAGGCGCACGCCGGCGCCGTCGGCGGCGACGCCGATGCGGGTCCCGTCGACGGCCGCGCCCCAGACCACGTCCGTGGTCGCGAAACTCGCGATCTCGTGCACGGACGCCGGCTGGCTCACGTCGAGCACGCGCAGAGCCGTGATGTCGCTCACGAACGCACGGGTTCCGGCGATGACCACATCGTGCGCCACGGACGGCGTGTCGATATGGTCGATCTCGTACGGTGCCGCGGGATTGGCGACGCTGAAGAACCGCACGCCGTCACCGCCGCAGGCGAGGGCCAGCAACGGCCCGTAGACCGCGATCCCCTCCGCCCAGTCCGCCACGTCGACGAATGTCAGCGGGACGGGATTGTCGGGATCGACGATGCTGAAGATGCTCAGCCCGCCCTGGAAATCGGCCACGTAGACCACCGCGCCCACCACGGCCAGGTCGCACGCCTGACCGAGCGCGAACTGGTGACCGAACACGTAGGGGTTGGCGGGATCGCTCACGTTCACGATGAGCAGGCCCATCTGATCGTCGACGGCGTAGGCCCATACGTCGTGGATCGCGACGGCCTGCACCCAGCCCGTCGTGGCATGGGAGCCGACGACGACCGGACGGGTGGGGTCGCTGGCATCGACGATCTGCAGTCCCGCCGGGCCGTTGGCGATGACCAAGGTCGTTCCCGATACGGCGATGTCTAGGATCACATCGGGCAGGGCCACGCGACCCAGCTCGACGGGGTTCGCGAGCGTGCTGACGTCGACCACGACGAGGAAGCCGCCGTCGGCATAGTAGAGGCGATTGCCCGCGAACTTCGTACTGCGGCACGGTCCGGATGGCCAGCGGCCGAGGATCGTGGTGTTCACGCCGCCGCGGTCGTCAGGGGGGAACATGGCCTCCCGGGAAGACCGTGGTCGTCGCGATGCTGCGGCCAGCGATGGCGCGGCCTCGCTCGTGACGGCACCATCCGACACGGTGGTGAGCGCACCCAGAGCCAGGACGAGGGACACGCCAAGGCGCCCTGGCCGGAGAGCTGGCAAACGTCGAATCCTCACCATGGCGTGCCACCCGGGTGCTAGGGGCAGGGGCCCAGGCGGAGGCAGGGCTTCCGCCAGGACCCGCGCGGGGGATCCGCAGCAGAATCCTCCGTAGCGAAGCACCAGCGTACCCTGTCCATGGGATTCCAGCCAGCCCCTCGCGCGAACTTGACGGATGCCCATTGGTTGTCAATATTTTAACATACGCTCGGGCCGAGACCACGGAATGTGGTTCGCGCGCCATGGACTGACTCAACAAGGAGATTCCCGCTCGTGTCTCCGCGCAACATGCTTCCCACCATCGACGCCGACGCCATCCACGCCACCCTCGCCGATCCTGGCGACACGTCGGCTGCGCACGTGCGCGCCATTCTCGCGAGGGCCCGCGATCGGCAAGGATTGCCGGCTGCCGACGTCGCCGTGCTCCTGACCTGCGACGATGCCGACCTCGACCAGGAGATCTTCGCCGCCGCGAGGGCGGTGAAGGATGCGATCTACGGCAACCGCCTGGTGCTCTTCGCGCCACTCTACATCACCAACCGCTGCCAGAACGATTGTCTCTACTGCGCCTTCCGCGCGAGCAACCGCAACCTCGTGCGGCGTGATCTCACGCTCGAGGAGATCGCGCACGAGACGCAAGTGATCGTGCGGGAAGGACACAAGCGCATCCTCCTGGTCGCGGGCGAGCATTATCCGGACGGTCAGGGGCTCGACTACGTCTTCCGCGCCATCGAGACGGTGTACGGCGTGCGCGAGGGCAACGGCAGCATCCGACGCTTGAACGTGAATGTGGCCGCGCTCGACGTGCCGCACTATCGCGACCTCAAGGCCTGCGGCATCGGGACGTACCAGCTCTTCCAGGAGACGTACCACCGGCCTACCTATGCCACGATGCACCTGAGTGGTCCCAAGGCGGATTACGAGTGGCACCTCGGCGCCATCGATCGCGCCATGACCGCCGGCATCGACGATTGCGGTACGGGCGTGCTCTTCGGGCTCTATGATCATCGTTTCGAGGTGCTCGCGCTCATGCAGCACGCGGTGCACCTGGAGCGCACGTACGGCGTCGGCCCGCACACGATCAGCGTACCGCGCATCGAGCCCGCGGAGGGGAGCGACGTGGCTGCGCATCCGCCGTACGCCGTGAACAACAGCGATTTCCTGCGCCTGGTCGCCATCCTGCGCCTCGCCGTGCCGTATACCGGCATCATCCTCTCGACGCGAGAGGGCGCCGAGGTCCGTGGCAAGTGCTTCGATCTGGGCGTGTCACAGATCTCGGCGTCGAGCCGCACGAACCCCGGCGGCTACAGCGAAGCGGCGGCCGGGCTGCACACCGGCGCGCAGTTCTCACTCGGCGATCATCGCAGCCTCGACGCGGTGGTGGCCGATGTGCTGGCTCACGGCTACCTGCCGTCGTTCTGCACCGCGTGCTATCGCCGGGGGCGTACGGGCCAGGACTTCATGGACCTGGCGAAGCCCGGGCTGATCAAGGACTTCTGCCAGCCCAACGCGATCCTCACCGTGAAGGAGTATCTCGCGGACTACGCGAGTCCGCAGACGCGCACCGCGGGGGAGACGCTCATCGCCGGCGCGCTGGACCAGCTCGAGCACGAGGGGCTGCGTTGCCAGGTTTGCGACCGGCTCGTGCGGATCGAGCAGGGCGAGCGAGACCTGAACTTCTGAGGACCATGCCGTGTACGACGACGAGATCCTGCGCTGGCTGCTCACGCGCGACGAGGCGCGCCTGGCCTGGCTGTGGACAGCAGCCGACCGCGCCCGGCGCGAGCACGTGGGCGCGGCCGTGCATCTGCGCGGCCTGATCGAGTTCTCCAACCGCTGCGACCGCGCCTGCCTCTACTGTGGCATGCACCGCGCGAATCGCGACCTCGCGCGCTACACGATGTCGCGCGACGAGATCGTGGCCGGCGCCCGGGAAGCCGCGCGGCGGGGCTACGGCAGCGTCGTCCTGCAGTCCGGCGAGGCTCTGGCACCCGCCGCGCCCTGGTTGGCCGACGTCGTGCGCGCCATCAAGGCGACCACCGACCTCGCCGTCACCCTCAGCGTGGGCGAGCGTCCCGTGGCCGACCACGCGCTCTGGCGCGAGGCCGGCGCCGACCGGTACCTCCTGCGTTTCGAGACCAGCGACCCGGCGCTGCTGCAGCGCCTGCACCCGCCGCGCGGCGATGCGAGCGGCGCCGGCCACCCCCGACTCGCCGGTGTGCGCGCGCTGCAGGAGCTGGGGTACGAGACCGGCAGCGGTTTCATGGTGGGACTTCCCGGTCAGACGTACGCGAGCGTGGCTCGCGACATCGCCACGGTGCGCGATCTCGAACTCGACATGGTGGGCGTGGGATGCTATGTGCCCCACCCGGCCACGTCGCTGGGCCGGGAGCATGCGGCGCTGGTCGCCGCGGGCCGATACACGGAGACGCCACGGCCGGACGGGCAGATCCCCAACACCGCTCTGGCCACCCTCGCCGCCGTCGCGCTGGTCCGGCTCGCGGCGCCCCAGGTGCATCTGCCGGCCAGCACGGCCCTGGCCACGGTGAGCGAGGACGGCTACGCGGCCGGCCTGCGCCGCGGCTGCAATGTGATCATGCCGAATCTCACGCCCGACGCGTATCGTCTGCGCTATGATATCTACCCCACTCCGTTGCGCGGCGAGGAGTCGGACGCCGGAGCCGGGATCCTGCGCACGATAGAGGCTTGCGGACGTACGGTGGGTGCGGGACCGGGCGGATCGGCACGCGGGCGCCGCGGCGGCGACACCCGTTGAGACCCATCGTTTGCCGGGGAGAGGTCGCGATGTTCGTGAAGCTGCTGCTCTGGGTCATCCTCTTCATCCTGTGCTGGCCGCTGGCGATCCTCTTCCTCGTGCTCTACCCGTTCGTCTGGCTGCTGCTCCTGCCGTTCAGGCTGGTGGGTGTCGCCGTGACGGGTGTGCTCGAGCTGGTGAAGGCCATCATCTTCCTGCCCGCGCGCCTGCTCGGGCAGCGGCCGCGCTAGCTCACGCCGGCGCGCGCGCCATCGACGCCGGCATCCGTACCGCCACCACCTCGCCACGCACCGTCACCGCGCCTGCGGCCGTCACCGTGACGTCGACGATCGCCTTGCGCTCGGACGTCTCCCGGATATGGCCGCGGATCTCCAGTTCCGGACCCAGGGGCGTGGGCTCGAGATAAGTGACCCGCAACGACGCGGTGACGAAGCGTGGCGCCGGCGCCTCACCGATGGCGCGGCCGGCGGCGCGCTCGGCGGCGGCGGCCGCGGTGCCCATGGCGTGGCAGTCGATAAGCGAGGCGAGCAGGCCGCCGTACACGAATCCGGGGATGGCCGTGTGATAGGCGCGGGGCGTGAACCGCGCCACCGCGTCGTCGCCTTCCCAGCGCGTCTTGAGCTGCAACCCGTCGGCGTTGAGACGCCCGCAGCCGTAGCAATGGGCGACGTCGTCGGGGTAGTGGTCCTGGATCGCGGGGTTCTTGTCGGGAGTCATGGTGTTCTCCGGTCGCGGGTCTCAGGCGAACAGCAACAGCACCACCGAGAGCGAGACGAACGACGCCAGGGTCGAGACCACGATGATGGCCGAGGCGAGGGTCGCGTCACTGTCGAGCTGGGTGGCCAGCACGTACATGGCGGTGGATGCGGGCATGGCGAAGAAGAGCATGGCGATGAGTCGATCATCGCCCGTCACCCCCAGCGTCCGCAGCAGGACGTAGCCGACCAGCGGCAGGACGGCACACTTGAGCACCGTGGCCGTGGACGCCAGGGCCAGGTGGCCCTTCACCACCTCGAAGGTGAGCGACCCGCCGATCGAGAGCAGCGCCAGCGGCAGCGTGATCGAGGCCGCGAGCCGCAGCGTGCTGGCCACGGCCACCGGCAGCGGCGGCATGACGCGCGCCCACACCATGCCGGCCACGCAGGCGATGATGAGCGGATTTGTGAGCACAGCCCGCGTCGTGAGCCGTGCCCGGGCGCGCCGGTCGAGCTGGCGAGGTGAGAACCAGATCAGGGTGGCCACGGCGAGGACGTTGCAAATCGGAATGGCGAGGGACAGCAACTCGCCCAGCCGCCGCACGCCGGCGTCGCCCAGCGCCGTCCCCACCACGGCGATGGCCACGTAGGTGTTGAAGCGGTACGTCGCCTGCGAGAACGCCCCGGCCGGGTAGTGCCCGATCCCGAAGACGCCAATGACGATCAGACTCAGCACGCACGCCACAAGGAGCGCGCCGATTGTCGCCAGCCAGAGATCGATCGGCAGGGCGCCGGCCGTGGGTGTGCCGCCGATCTTGCCGAAGAGCAGGGCCGGAAAGAAGACGTAGTAGATCAGCCGGTCGCCCGTGCGCAGGAAGGCATCGTTGGTCAGCCCGACGCGCCGCAGGACCGTACCGGCGGCAATCAGGACGAACACGGGCATCAGGTTGTCCAGGATCATGGCTGGAGATTATTCACGAATAGCGATCGCCTGGGTAGCGCAAGTTGCGGTCCGGCCCTCGACACAGGCCCTCGGCACAGGCCCTCGACATGGGCTTGTCCGCGGACCGCGGGTGGCGTAGCCTTGGGACGGTGCCTGTCAGGGAGGAGAGTGCGTGGCGTCGCGAGTTCTGATCCTGTTGGTCTTCGCCGCCGTGCACCTGGTCACGATCCTGGTCGCCGTGCCGCTGTGGCAGCGTCGTGTACCGCCCAATGGCCTCTACGGGTTGCGAGTGCCGGCGACGTTCGCCGACGAATGGGTGTGGTACGAGGCCAACGCGCGCAGCGGCCAAGACCTCATGACCATGGGGCTGTGCCTGCTTCTGCTCGCGGTGGGGCTGTTCTTCGTATCGGGCTTCTCCGACAACGCTTACGCCATCATCAATGCGGTCTTCATGGGTATCGCCGTGTTCGAAGTGCTGGTTCACGGCTGGCGCCGGGCCAACCGGTTGCTTCGCGAGCGGCGGACGGCAGGCGCATCGCCGGTCGGTCGCGCCTGAGAAGGACGGGGGTGGGCACGGAGATTCCGCTCACTCGACTTGCCGCAGCGACAGGACCGTGGATTCCGCATCGGTGTCGAGAAACAGGTGCTTGCCGCCTCCGGCGATCTTGAACGACGTCACGCCATTGAGCATGGCGAGTACGCGCCGGCTGTTGGAGCCCGGCGCGCAGCCGGTGGTCTCGCATTCCACGCGCAGGGCGATGGCGCGGCCGCCCGCATGGTACCGGCCCTCGCACTCGTTGCAGTCGGCGCGCACGGCCACGTGCTCGGCATCGCGAAACTGGACGATGTAATGTTCGGGATCGTGGATCACGATGAGATCGGGGCCGGCGGGATCGATGGACAGCACCTCCCAGGCCGTGCCGATGAGCGGGTTGTCGGCCGGGTCGGGCCGTGTGCCGGCGCATCCTGCAAACACGCTCAGGCCCGCGAGCGCCACGATGGCGACGACGAACCGCATGGGGAGCACCACCTTTCGACGAAGAAACTTGTGCGACGAAGCGCTTGCCAGATTACCGATGTCTGCGGATATGATAGGCACGGCCGGCACGCTTGCCGAGCTGCGCGCAGCATCGCGCGCCCGTTCCCGAATGCGAGGACGCGATCATGACTCCCACCGTGCGGATCTTCGTCACCGGCGGCACCTTCGACAAGGAGTACAACGAGCGCGACGGATCTCTCTATTTCAAGGACACGCACCTGCGTGACATGCTCAAGCTGGCGCGTTGCCGTGTGCCGGTGGAGGTGCGCACGTTGATGATGGTCGATAGCCTCGACATGGACGACGACGATCGCGATCTCGTTCGGCAGCAGTGCCGCAAGGCCGATGCCGACCGCATCGTGATCACGCACGGTACCGATACGATGGCGGTGACGGCGCGTTGCCTGGGCGAGGCGGAACTGCCCGACAAGACCATCGTGCTCACCGGGGCCATGATCCCCTTCGCCTTCGGGTCGTCCGACGGACTCTTCAACCTGGGCGCCGCCCTGGCCTTTGCCCAGAGCCTTCCCCCCGGCGTGTACGTGGCCATGAACGGGCGCGTCTTCCCCTGGCACAACGTGCGCAAGAATCGGGATATCGGGGAGTTCGAGGAGCTTTCCTGACCGCGGTCGTCAGGCTTTCCTCGCGTTCTGGCCTGCGCCTTGCTTGCCTCGGCCTGACGTAAGCGTTCATACGCGGCTCAGATCGCGGTTTCCGTCGTTTCAATCGCCGGGGTGATTCATGTGCAAGCCATTGTTTTGCTTGATGTTGGGTGTCGCTTTGACGGTCTCGCTGATGGGCCAGCCCGTCCTTGCCCAGGACGACAGCGGAGGCGATCTGCAGGGTCTGCTCGAACAGGTAGGGATGGAATACGCCCAGGCCTACATCGAACCGCTGGTGAATGGTTTCGGGGCCTGTCAGAATAGCGGCCTCTACACCTCGGCCCACATCCCCGTGGCCCGGCTGACGGTGGGCGTCTCCCTCAAGGTCATGGGGGCGCACATGAGCGCCGACGATCAGGTGTTCCACAGGGAGATCCACGTGGACAACCTGAATGACTATCTCGACCTCAATCCCGGCGACCCCGGCTACAACCAGTCCGGCACGATCGTGATGGAGGGGCCGACGGCCATCGGCGACGATTCGCGCCAGGGTACGATCACGGGTTATTACAACGGCGCCGCAGTGCCGTCGCCCACGGAAGGTATCGAGGGGCTCATCAACACGCGCTGGGTTCCGCTCGTGGCGCCCGAGGTGTCCGTGGGCGGCTACCTGGGCGCGCGGGCCACCGTGCGCTGGTTGCCGGAGATCGGCCTGGGCGACTACGGCAAGACCAAGTACCTCGGCTACGGCCTCCAGTGGAGCCCGAACCAGTACCTGCCGCGCCTGCCCGTGGACGTGATGGTGGGCTTCTTCAAGCAGCAGATAGATATCGGGACCATCGTCCAGACCGACGCCCACAGCATCTTCGCGGCTGCGAGCCGCGCCTTCGGCCCGGCGACCGTGTATGGTGGTTTCGCCGCCGAGAAGTCGTCGCTGGAGGTGGACTACATCGAAAAGGCCACCGACACCCACGTGAACTTCAAGGCCGACGGCAAGATGAAGTTCAGGACCACCCTCGGGGTGTCCCTGCACGTGATCTACGCCGAGGCGAGCTTCGGCTCGATGACCGTGTTCAGCGCCGGCGTCGGCTTCGGGTTGTAGCGCCGTCTTTTATGGCAAGACGACATCAAGACACTCAATGCCAATGAGTTAATAATGTCCAGGCATAATTGTATACGGTATACCGACCTCTACCTAAGCTCCACCGTTGCCGCCGTCCGGCCGCACTTCACGCCGTCGTAGGTCACGGTCACCTCGCCGTGGCCGCGCACGATCCACTCGGCCTCGCGGGCGGCGAAGCCGTCGAGGTGGGTATTGAGGCGCCAGGGGCGGTGTTCAGCCGGCATCACGGTGCCCAGGTACGGGTTCGCGAGCAGGCCGCCGCTGACGACCTCGACATCCTTGCCCGCGATGGCGAACCGGTCGGAGCGGGTGATGGTGTGGATGCGGGCCTGGGTGGAGAGCGTCGGGATGCCACCGGCATTGGCGGCGCGGGCGCGGACACGCCAGAGGCCGCCGCCGAGCGACGTGACCGTGGGCACCGTCACCGTCACGTCCGGGAGCTGTGTGGCGGTCCAGATCGCGAACATGGCGTTACGGTGCAGGGTCTCGGGCAGCATCCAGCCGGGCGTCATGCGGGTGGTGAAGGGGCGCCAGCCGCCGATCTCGATGTCGCCGAACTGGGGATGATGGAACGGGTGCCAGTCCTCGAACATCTCGCCGGCCATGAGGTGGTCGTTGAAATCCTGGCGCTCCTCGTAGCCCGGGTGACGCGACCACAACGTGTCGTCGGGGCCGTTGGGATCGTCGCGGCGGCCGCGGTAGGCCACCTCGCTGCTCATCGTCAGCTCGTCGGTGAAGCCCATCACGCCCCACACCGCGTACATGAACTCGTCGAAGTCGCCGCTCGTGGAGTAGAGGTCCTGGCCGGAGATCAGGTAGCGGTAGCCGGGCACGGTGCGCTCGCCCTCGCGGCCGAGCCAGTCCCACACGGCGATGTCCTGCGGCGCGTAGGTGGGTGAGCGGTCGTTGCTGGGGCCGCGCAGGAACTGGCCGCCGTAGTTGTGCAACGTGAAGGCGAAGCCGATGTTCTCGTGGGCGGTGATGAAGTCGCTGATCGCGCGCACGTTGCTCGCGCTCATCGGGAAGTCGCCGCTGCCCGATTGGACGTAGGGCGGTTGCCAGCCCGCGCCCCAGTTGCGGTTCATGTCGAGGTAGCCGGGGCCGTCCTCGTTCACCTGGCCATCGCCGTCATTGTCGATGCCCTCGAGGCCCAGGCGTGTCCACTCGCCCGTCTCGCCCGGCTCCACGCGGAGCATGACGCGCGGGTCGTCGGGCGACGTGCGCCACTGGCCGTTGGGGTCGTGGATGCGCATCACCAGGATCATGCCGTCGCCATCGAGATCCTCGGGGCCGTCCTCGTCGAGGAGGCCGTCGTAGTCGTCGTCGTAGGGCACCCGCGCGGTGCGGCCGATCTGGAAGTTGCCCGGGTCGCTGAAGAAGCGGGCGCGGCCGTCCACGTTCACCGTGGGCACGACGTAGAAGACCACCCGGTCGACGAGTTTCGTGATGCGAGACCAGTCGTCGTACCTGTCGAGCAGCAGCCATGCCGTATAGAGGCACACTTCCGTGGCCTGGATCTCGTTGCCGTGGATGGCGCCGTCGAGGTAGAGCGCGGGTTTGCTCAGCACGTCGCCGGTCTTGCGATTGGCGATCGTCAGACACCATACATCTCGGTTCTCGGCCGACTTGCCGAGCGACTCCAGGTCGGTGAGGTCGGGGTATGCCGCGTGGAGCTGCTTCAGCGTTGCGGTGACCTCGTCCTGGTCGAAGTAGTGGTCCCAGGCGGGGTGGGGGGCGTCGGCGGCGCGCGCCAGGGACGCGCACGCGAGCGATGCCAGCAGGATCAGGCGCACCCTCATCGTTTCTCTCCTGTCCGGGTGAGCGCCGCGATGCCGGTCGCCTCGCCCAGGCTCGGTGCCGACGCCGTCACGGAGACCCGCGCACCCGGCTCACCGCGAACCACCCAGCGCACACGCGCGGCGTCGTGGGCCGGAAGCTGGACCACGGTGCGGCGCGCGGTCGTCGCCAGGGGCGTGGCGCCGGTCAGGGTCACCACCAGGGGGGGCGGCCGGCGGCACACGGCGCCCTGGGCGGTGGGGTAGGGCACGGGGCCGTCGTTGGCGACGAACGCCGTCACGGCGAAGGTCCCGGCCGCCAGGGGTTCCACCTGCACGGTGACGTCGCCGAGCACGGGCCGCCAGCGCGCCAGGTCGAGCAGAGCGGGAAGCTGAGCGGCCACGATCGAGTCGGCCAGGGCGGGGGGCGGCGTGCGGCGCGCGCCTGGTTCGGGGCCGCCCACGAGGGCCGACGTGCCGTCGGGCAGCGTCACGTCCTGCCAGGGGCGCCAGCCCGCACCGCCGTGCCGTGCGGCGAAGGAGCGCAGCGCCGCCATCTCGTTCTGGGCGGGCGTCAGCGTGCTGTCCAGCGCCGTGGAATCGGGCAACGGGCACGACCACGGATTCACCGCGAAGGCCGGCACGCCGAACTGGTAGTACGCCCACTCGGCCACCGATCCCGGTGGCAGCGCCGGCGTGCCGAGGCTCGGGCCGGCGAGGCCCGCGGTCCGCAGGGCTTGCTGGTAGGAGCTGGAGGCTTCGTGCCACCAGACGAGATCGCCGGGATCGGGGTACTCCCGCGGCCCCAGATCGAGCAGGCCGCGCACGCGTTGCGGCGGGTAGTCGGGCACCCGGGCCTCGCGTGCCGCGGCGAGCACGAAGTCCAGGGGGTACGCCGTCTTGCGGTCGAGCGAGAGCGCGGCCGCCACGCGCGGCGGCAGCATCACCGGTTGATGGCCGCTGGGCGGCGACGGATCCGGCGCGGGTACGGTGCGTAGGTTGTCGTGCGCGCCAAGCACGATCACGAGGGCGATCTCCGGGTGGGCGAAGGCGTAGGTGAGCACCGCGCGGCTCTCGGGCTGATCGGCAGGCCAGCGTCCGCCCGCATCCGTCCAGGCCGCGAACCGATGCGGGAAGTTGCGGTCGGGCACCACGCCGCCGGGCGCGTCCTCGTTGGCGAGGCCGTCGCCGTCGTCGTCGCGACCCTCGATCTCGCGTCGGTAACGCCCGCGCTCGCCGCGTGCCGACGCCGCCTCGCGCGGGAGCTGCGTGACCGGGTCGACGAGCCAGGTGCCGGTCGGGTCGGCGACGAGCATCGTGGTCACGAGGCCATCGCCGTCGAGATCGTCGGGCGGGTCCTCGCCCTCGGCCCCGTCGCGGTCGTCGTCCACGGCGGTGCGGTTGCGGCCGTCGACAAGGCGCGGGCGGGCGAAGAAGCGGTCATATCCGTCGGGATCGGCCAGGGGCAGGATGGCCCAGCGCACGGCCGCGGCCGGTCCCTCGCGGGCGGCGAACACGGCCGCGGCGAGGTCCACCGCCGTGAGCGACGCCAGCGGGTCCGTGCCGCCGGGATCCCCCACCACGAGCACGGTGGCCGGGTCGGGGGTGGCCACCGCCGGTTCGATGGTGATCATGCGCAGCTTCTGCCCGCCGGCGGAGAAGCCGATCTCGGCGACGGCGCCGCGGTCGTCGCGTGCCAGCGTGAGCAGGCGTCCCATGAGTTCGCGCCCGTCGGGATAGGCGCTGCGAGGCGTGGCCCCAGCGCGGGGCGATACGAGGCAGAGCCCCAGCAACAGGGACACGACGGTCGACGGACCAGGACGGCGCATCAGGCGGACCTCGCGGGTGCGGGTGACGGGACGGCGACATCGATCATACGGGACGCGAGGAAGGCAGGACAAGCTTTGCTCCTTGTGCAGCATCGCTTATGATGAGCACGCCCGCGAAGCGAGGTCCCCTGATCATGCCCATCGAGCATGTCCGTTTGCGGCGATCCGGCGGTCCGGCAATCAGCGAGGATGGCGACGATGACGCACCGAAGGCCGATCGCTCTGGCGCCGCTGGTCGTGAAGACCCTGCTCGCGACAGCCGTGTTCTTGCCGCCCCTGCTCCTGCCGCCCCTGGCGTGCGCGGTGCCGCTCGGTGGCATGGCGAACACGCTGCCGGATACGCTCTCGGGCGAGCCCGGTAGCGAGGTGATGATCGAGGGCGGTCTGGTCCTGCCTCGCGGGGATCTCGCGGCCGACTTCGAGAGCACGGTGCGGGGATTCGGTGCCCGTTCCGGCTACCTCGTGGGTGTGCGCTACCGATGGTTCCTCTCCGACGCGGTCGCCATCTCGCCATCGTTCCGGTACATCCGGTACGGCGCCTTCGAGGGTCTCGTCGACGGTGAGGTGTCGTACAAGATATCGACACGCTCGATCGCCTACATGGTCGATGCCTACTACCACGCCACCGGCAAGCCCCGTCAGGTGCGTCCGTTCATCGGAGTGGGGGCCGGCGTCGTGCGCAACACCTACACCGAGGACGACCTCGGCACGAAGACCCGTTACGAGGCGTCCGTCAATGCGCTGTGTCTGCGCACCACCGTCGGCATGCGTGTGCGCGAGCTGTCGCTGAGCCTGGTGATGACGTTCAATCGCTTCCACACGCCGCGCTTCTTCTTCACCGGCGATGCGGTCGACTACCGCTGGGACAGCATCGCCATCGTCGCCGGCTACTCCCTGCCGCCGTTCTGATCGTGCCCGCAGGCACGACGAGGGCCGCCCCCGCTGGGGACGGCCCTGTCTCAATCCGCCAGGAACTGGCTACATGATGATCGGCTTGCCTGGCGTACCCGGAGGACCGAGGTCCGGCGTGTACGAGTCGGACTGCGGCGAGTAGGGACCCTGTCGGTCCTGGGCATCCACGCCAGCCACACGTACGGTGTACGTGGAGCCGACGGTGAGTGTCAGGGTGATGCTGGTCGTGTTGGTGGTACCTGCATTGCCGAACGCTCCACCGTCGATGGAGATTTGCACGACGTAGTGATCCACGGGAGATCCCGTGCTGGGCGGAGACCAGGAGGCCGTCGCTTGCACGGTCGTCTGTGCGGCTGCGGGCAAGGGACCCATCAGCAACATCATGAGAGCCAGGCCGGCGGCGATGGGGAGCGAGATGTGTTTGCGCATTGTGCTCCGGTCCTTGACTGCGGTTGGTGTCCCGAGGTTGGCCGGCGCCTGGCGAGTGCCCATTGCCAGCTGTGATTGCCCCCGAACTGCAAGCTCGGTGCCATAAGGGCATCATTAGCGGCAACGGCTTCTGAAAAAATGCAATACGTTGACTGGTAACACGTTGGATGAATGCGCGGGGCCACCGAAATCGATGCTCGCGTTCAATCGCGGCAATTCGCCCGACGCCACCGGCAACGCTGCACGACCGCCTGGCGTGATCGGTCGCAGATGGCCATGGTCGCCTGGCGGGATTTGCCTGACGCAACGTCGTGACGTTTCATAGTGGGCGGTCTATCGGTCGCGGCCGGTGTCGCGCCGCCCATTCGAAGTCCCCAGCGAGGAGTCACCATGAACGCCGACGTGCGCAAGCTCTGGCCCGAGCTCGAGTGGATCACCGACGACACGCTGCGCGAGGCCACGGCCCGGACCTGGGAGCTGGCGCTCGAACGCAGCCCGCTCGGCGCCGCGGATCTCGAGCGTATCCCTTTCACCCTGCTCGTCCCGGATTGCCCCGTGAGCTTCATGGCGCACAAGCGCCTGGTCGTGCACGTCTCGCGGGACGCCGCCGTGAAGATGCAGGAGTTCCTGGGCGACGCTCTGCCGCTGGACCTCGACACCGTGATCGCCGGTGCCATCCTCGCCGACGTGGGTAAGTTGCTCGAGTACGCCGACCAGGGCGGCAAGACGGTGAAGAGCGACACGGGCAAGTACCTGCGGCACCCGTTCACCGGGGTGGCCCTGGCCATGGAAGCCGGTGTACCCGACCGCGTGTGCCACATCATCGCGGCCCATGCCGGCGAGGGTGATCTCGTCACGCGCAGCGCCGAGGCCTATGTGGTGCACCATGCCGACTTCATGACGTTTCTGCCGTTCAAGCATCGGTTCTAGCGCGAGAGGCCGCGGCCCCCCGCGCGGCGATTCGAGCTTGGCCGATCCCGCAAGTTACGTTACATAGTCGCACAAGTGCGGCTAGCGAGCGCTCCCTGCAGGCGGGCGCGGGACCCATACACGCCAGGAGGAACGGACGATGGCTGACGCGACCAGCAAGGTTCCGGGAAACGCAGAGGGCAGCTTCTACGTCGACACCAACTGCATCGACTGCGACCTCTGCCGGCAGACGGCGCCCGAAAACTTCGATCGTAACGAGGACGAGGGCTACAGCTTCGTGAAGAAGCAGCCGGAATCGGAGGAGGAGGAGCAGGCTTGCCGCGACGCTCTGGAGGAGTGCCCGGTAGAGGCGATCGGCGACGACGGCTAGGACGCGCTACCCTGAGTGGCGAGACCGCCGCCCGCGAGAACACGGCGCCGGGGCCCGGGGGTCCCGGCTTCGTCATTCCGGGGGAACTTCCGGACAGGCGTGGCGTTCGAACGCCCGTCGCGGCGCCGACCACCCGCAGGTGCGGGGGCAGCCGCATCGGCCGGCCGGACCCAATCCCCTGACCGGCGACCGTTAGGAAGACGAGAGGTGAGGACAAGATGAAAACAAAATCGCTACTCTGGGGCGTCTTGCTCGTGACGGCCGGATTCGTGGGCGGCCTGGCATTGACCTCGAGCCTGGGTTCGCACGCCGTGCACACCCCGCTCGCGGCCCCTACCGCCATCGCGGCCCCCTCGGTGTCCAGTGACATGATGAATGCGGCCGACGTGTCGGCCATGGCCATGCCTGCCGTGGTGAACATCTCGACGGACAAGGTCACCGACATGAGCGAGCAGCATCCCTTCATGAACGACCCGTTCTTTCGCCGCTTCTTCGACGTTCCCAACGGCAACACGGAGCGCATCGAGCGCAGTCTGGGCTCGGGCGTCGTCATCAGTGCCGACGGTTACATCCTGACCAACAACCACGTCATCGACAAGGCGCAGAAGATCAAGGTCAGCTTCAACAACAACGAGGAACACGAAGCCAAGCTGATCGGTGCGGATCCGCAGAGCGACATCGCCGTCGTCAAGATCGATGCCAAGGATCTGCCGTTCATCAAGTTCGGCAACAGCGACGAAGTGCGCGTGGGCGACACCGTGCTGGCCATCGGCAATCCCTTCGGTGTGGGCCAGACCGTCACCAAGGGCATCTGCAGCGCGAAGGGTCGCAGCATCGGTCTCATCGACTACGAGGACCTGATCCAGACCGATGCCACGATCAATCCCGGCAATTCCGGTGGTGCGCTCGTGAACATGCATGGCGAGCTGGTGGGTATGAACACCGCCATCCTCAGCCGCTCCGGCGGCAGCCAGGGCATCGGCTTCGCCGTGCCGAGCAACATGGCCAAGCACATCAGCGAGCTGCTGCGCGACAAGGGCGAGGTGCAGCGCGCGTGGCTCGGCGTGAACGTGCAGGACGTGAACCAGGCCATGTCTGACTACTACGGCCTCGACCGTCCGCGCGGCGTGGTGGTGTCCAAGGTGAACGACGACACGCCGGCCGCGAAGGCGGGCATGAAGGAAGGTGACGTCATCCTGTCCGTCGACGGCAAGAATGTGGCGAACGTGTCGCAGCTCCGTAATCGCATCTCGCTGCTGCCCGTCGACAAGGCCGTCGACCTGAGCATTCTGCGTGACGGCAAGGAGAAGACGCTGTCGGTGAAGCTGGCGGCCATGCCTTCGCAGGAGGAACTGGCGTCCAATTCGCCCACTCTCAACAGCGGCGACGACGAGAGCGGTATCGACGGCGTGTCGGTGCACGCGCTCACCGACGACATGCGTATGCGCTCGCAGCTCCCGCACGATGTCGACGGCGTGCTGGTGCTCGACGTGAAGCAGTCCAGCAATGCCGGCGACGCCGGCCTCGCGCGTGGCGACGTGATCGTGTCGGTCAACAACAAGCCGGTCACCTCGATCGAGGACTACCGCAACGCGGTCAACTCCGACAAGGACAAGCCCCTGCTCGTGCGCGTGTTCCGCATGACACGCAACGGGGGTGGACAGGTGTTCATCGCGATTCCGCGGTAGCGCGGCGCGCGACGATCTCGTATCGTCCGTTCATGCTCGAACATTCCGGCACCGCGAGCTTCACGGACACGGCGGTGCGACCCCAGCGGGTCGCACCGCCGACTGCTTTGACCTTCGTGTCCTCGCTCACCGGCTGGGGCGGCGGCGAGAAGTGGATGCTCGACGCGGCGTGGGCCATGCAGGCGCGCGGCCATCGGGTGACGCTGGTGGCCCGGCCGGGTAGCGTGCTCGGGCAACGGGCGCAGGCGGCGGGCGTGACGGTGGACGCCGTGCGGCTCGGCGGCTGGCTCGATCCCGGCACCCTCTGGTCCCTGCACCGCGTGATCCGCCGGGCGTGCACGCAGACCCTCTGCGTCAACCTCGACAAGGAGATCCGCCAGGGCATCCTGGCAGGCCTCGGCAGCCGCGTCCGCCTGGTGGCGCGCCGCGGCTCGCCCGACGTCATCAAGAACACCTGGCACTACCGGCTGGTCTACCAGCACGGTGTCGACCGCCTCATCTGCAACTGCGCCTCGCTCGCTGCGCAGGTATGCGCGCCGGTCCCCTGGTTCGATCGGGCGAAGATCCGCGTCATCCCCAACGGCGTGGATATCGCGGCTCTCGCGGCGGCGGCCGGCGATCGCGCGGCCACACGCGCCGCACTGGGCGTGCGCGACGATCAGCGCGTGGTGAGCTGCGTGGGCGAGGTGGGCTGGCGCAAGGGGCAGGAGATCGTGCTCGCCACGGCGGCGCGCCTCGCGAAGTCGCATCCCGACGCGGTCTTCCTCATCGCCGGCGAGGGCGACGGACGCGAGGCTCTCACGGAGCGTGCCCGCCGCGAGGGCCTGTGCGACGGCGGACGGGTCCGTGTCCTCGGCTTCCGCGAGGACGTGCCGCAACTCCTGCACGCGAGCGACGTGCTCGTGCTGCCGAGCCGCCGTGAGGGTTTCCCGAACACCTTGCTCGAGGGCATGGCGCTGGGGCTGCCGGTGGTGGCCACGCGCGCCGACGGTATCCCCGAGCTGGTCGTGGACGGCGAGACCGGCGCCCTGGTGGCCATCGACGACGAGCCCGCCTTCACGGCGGCCTTGGCGCGTCTGCTCGACGACGCCGCGCTGCGACGCCGGTGGGGCGACGCCGGCCACGCGCGTGCCCGCGCCGACTTCGCCCAGGCCCGCGTCATGGACCTCGTCGAGGACTGCCTCTGCCGCTGGTGAGCGGTTGCGATGATTCCCCGGCGGCGTAATCGTGAGAGGGACGGAGGTACGCCAGTTGTCTCACGATCATGCCCACGACCACGCGCACGATCCCCGCGATCTCGGCCGCCGCTTCGCACTGGGCGTGGCGCTCAACGTCTGTTTCGTCGCCGTCGAGGTGGTGTACGGGCTCCTAGCCGGCTCCCTCGCTCTCGTCGCCGACGCCGGCCACAACCTCTCCGACGTGGTGGGGTTGCTCCTGGCCTGGGGCGCGGTGTGGCTGGCCTCGCGGCCGCCCACGAAAACGCGAACCTACGGCTTCCGACGCACGACGATCCTCGCGTCGCTGCTCAGCGCCGTGCTCCTGCTCCTGGCCCTCGGCGTGATCGCCTGGGAAGCCGTGCGCCGCCTGCAGGCCCCGGTGCCCGTGGCCGGCGGCACGATGATGGCGGTGGCAGCCGTCGGCGTGGGGATCAACACGGCCACCGCGCTGCTCTTCGTCGCCGGGCGCAAGACCGACCTCAACCTTCGCGGCGTCTTCCTGCACATGGCCGCCGATGCGGCCGTGAGTCTGGGTGTGGTGATCTCCGGCCTGGCGATCCGTGCCACGGGGTCGCTCTGGATCGATCCCGCCGTCTCGCTGGCCATCGTGGCGATCATCCTGGTGGGGACGTGGAACCTGCTGCGCGAGAGTGGCCACCTCGTCATCGACGGCGTGCCCGGCCATGTCGATCTCACGGCGGTGCGTGCTTGGCTCAGGCAGCGTCCAGGTGTCGTCGCCGTTCACGATCTGCACGTCTGGGCTCTGAGCACCACCGAGACGGCCCTCACCGTCCACCTGGTGATGCCCGACGGCCGCCCCGACGACGGCTTCCTCGCCGGGCTCGCCGAGGATCTCGCCCACGATTTCGGGATCGGCCACACGACCGTGCAAATCGAGCGCGACGCCTCTGCCGCCTGCCCGCGCTGCGACTAGTCTTCGGGGACCAGTCTTTGGAGACTAGTCTTCAGGGACTAGTCGCGCGGCTCGTCGTGGAAGTCGAGCAGGTCCACAGGCATGACCACCGTTGTCGCGATGTTGCTCAGGTGCGACGAGATGCGCTTGAAGAAGCGCAGCGCCAGCACCAGGCATACCGCGTCCTGGGTGCCCAGGTCGCTGAGGGTGATGCCGCGGATGTCGTCCTCGCACTGGCGGCCGAGCCGGCGCGCCAGGTGGATCACGGAGCCCGCTTCCTCGCCGTCGCTGCTCGCGAACGCTTTGCGCGTCTGCACCACCAGGTCCGTGATCACCCGCGTGTGTCCCGACAGGTGCTGCCGGTAGAGGGCGCGGTCGGGCTGGGCGGGCATGAGGTCGACGATCTCGTAGATGTTCTTCACATAGTCGCCGATGCGCTCCGCATCCTTGATCGCGTTCATGAAGATGAGCGCGGTGGGCACGTCGGTGCGATGGCTGGCCAGCGTCAGGTGCGAGATGATGCGCCGGCGCACGAGGCGCACGAGCTTGTTGATCTGCCGGTCCCGCGCGAAGATCTGGCTCGACGGATCCGGATCGGCCGACCCGTCCATGAGCACGCCCATCGTGTAGGCGAACATCGCGCCACCCAGGTCGAGCATCTCGTCGAACTTTTGCACGAGATTCTCGGTCCAGTCGTCCTGGCGGAAGAACTCGATCAGCGACTTGAACGACATCGTGGCGCCTTTCCTCAGGGGTGGCCCGCGTCAGTGGCCGAGTACGCGCTCGATCATCACGAAGATCAGCGGCAGGACGAAGAATACACCGATCATGTACATGATGGCCCAGGATTTCCTGCGCACCGTTCGGATCGCCAGCATCCGCGCCATGTTGATCGGAATGCGCCGTACGACGCGCACCGGGTAGATGATCAGGATACCGAGCAGGTTGAAGTTCAGGTGCACGAGCGCCACCGTGAGCGCCGCCACGTTGCCCGTGAGCGAGGCGAGCAGAGCCGTCACCGTGGTGCCCACGTTGGCGCCCAGGGTCACCGCGAACCCGCCCTCGAGCGGGATGATGCCGGCGCCGATGAGGGGTACGAGCAAGCTCGTGGTGATGGAACTGCTCTGCACCGCCGCGGTGATCGCCAGGCCGAGGGCCATCGCCGGCAAGCCCCCACGGCCCACCCACGACACGACCGAGCCCTCGGCCCGGTTCAACACGAGACGCTTGAGCAAGCGCGTCAGGCCTGCCAGACTCAGGAACACCAGCGCCAGTGACAGGACCAGCATCACCACGCCGGCCGCCCAGCCCGGAAGGTGTAGGCCGTCGGTGAGCATCCCCGACACGCCGTGCACGACCGGGTGCATGGCCGCCTTTACCGGGCTGTGGTACTCGAACCCCGACGATCCTGTCAGGTGGGCGGCCATCCAGGTGGCTACGCGCTCCAGCAGATGCGTCGCCTGCTCCAGCGGGAACAGGATCAGGATCGTCATCAGGTTGAAGAAGTCGTGCATCGTGGCGCCGGCGTAGGCACGTACGAACTCACTGCGCCGGTTGATCATCGTCAGCGCCACGAGCGTATTGGTGATCGTAGTGCCCATGTTCGCGCCCATGACGATGGGCACGGCCCCGCGCACGGTCAGAGCGCCCACGGCGACCATGCCCACCACGATCGACGTCGTCGAGGAACTGCTCTGGATCAGCGCCGTCGCCAGCAATCCGATCATCAGACCCACCACCGGATTGCTCGTGCCGGTGATGAGGGTCTCGCTGAAGCCCTTGCCGAAGAGCTTGAACGCGGCGCCGAGGAGCGCGATGGCGACGAGGAAGAGGTAGAGCAGGGCGGCGACCTGGACCACGCGTCCCAGTGCCATCAGGATGACGCGCGGGCGAGCCGTGGCGGGTGACGGGGCCGTCTTGGCGGTGACCATGAGCCTCCGTGGGGTCGGGTCCGCGGCATGACCGGGCGCAACGTTATGATCCTGTTAACGGCATGTCAAAGCAACGGTCGGCCGCCTGCGGCCACGACCCGGTACCACCCGGCAATCCTTGCCGCCCGCCACGCCCGGGCGTCGCGGCCGGTGGCGCCAAACGGTATGGTGGCAAGCGATTGAGCAACCTGAAGTTGGGACTCGATCTTGCAAAGGGCCGAAAGAGCGATACGTTGGGAACCGCCGTGGGCCACGTGGCCCGGTGACGTTTCCCCGCGTCCAGGAGGCTGTCCGCATGGCCATCCGCAAGGTCGCCCGCATGGGCCACCCGGTGCTGCGCGAGAAGTGCAAGCCCATCGACCCGACCAGGATCCGCGCGCCCGAGGTGCAGCAACTGGTCAGGGACATGCTCGAGACGATGGTCGATTACGGCGGCGTCGGTCTGGCCGCGCCGCAGGTGTACGTACCGGTGCGGCTGCTGCTCGCCGGTGGCGAGGATGACGAGGAGGGTCGGTCCACCGTGCGCGTGATCATCAATCCAGAGATCACCGTGCTCGATCCGGATCGCATCGAGGGCATGTACGAGGGCTGTCTCTCGGTTCCCGGTCTGCGCGGCTACGTGGAGCGCCCGGCGCACATCCGCGTGAAGGCGTACAACGAGAAGGCCGAGGTGCAGGAGTTCGAGCTGGAGGGCTATCCCGCCATCGTCATGCAGCACGAGTGCGACCACCTGGACGGCGTCCTCTATCTCGACCGCATGACGGACATGAGCAAGCTGGGCTTCGAGACCGAGGTTCAGCGCTATCACGATCTCGGCGACGACGAGGACGACGAGGAAGACGAGGAAGCCGAGGACTAGCCACGCGAGGTGACACGGCATGAGTGATAGGATCCTGCAAGACCTGGTGGCGGCCTTCAACCGCCGTGACTTCGGCGCCGCCGCCGGATACTCCGCCGAGGGGCTGATGCGCGCCGAGGGGCGTAGCGAGGCCTTCTGGGTGGGGCTCAACGACACCTGCGAGGGGTACCGGCACCTCAAGGCCGGGGAGCTGGACAGGGCGGAGCCGCGCCTCGTGGCCGCCATGCAGAAGCTGCGCAACTTCGGCTACATCTACGAGAACCTGGAAATCACCAGTCTGCTGGCTGGACTGCGACGCTGCTCGGAAGAGGTCCGCGCCGTGCGCGCGCAGCAGAAACGCGTCTTAGACGTGTCGTTGCTGCCCCAGATGAGCCTGGCGGCCCGGGCCCAGCAGAACGAGGTGTGATACCGCCGTGCGCAAGACCAAGATCGTCATCACGGTGGGGCCGGCGAGTCGCGAGGCCGGGACGATCGAGCGTCTCATCGAGGCCGGCGTCGACGTCTTCCGCCTGAATTTTTCTCACGGCACGCAGGACGAACATGCCGAGGTCATCGCGCGTGTGCGCTCGGCGGCCGCGCACTGCCACCGTCCCGTGGCCATTCTGCAGGACCTCGCCGGGCCCAAGATCCGGACCGGCCCCATCGCCGGCGATCCGGTCACCCTGAGCGAGGGACAGACGATCACGCTCACCAACCGCGACGTGCCGGGCGACGCGAGCGAGGTCGGTCTCACCTGGCCCGATCTGCCGCGCAACGTGCAGGCCGGCGATACCCTGATGCTGGCCGACGGCGCCCTCCAGCTCCGCGTGGAGGCCACCACCGATCGCGACGTGCGCTGCACCGTGGTCGTGGGCGGTGAGCTTGGCTCGCACAAGGGCATCAACCTGCCTGGCCGCTCGCTGAACGTGCCCATCCTCACGGCCAAGGACCGCGACGACCTGAGCTTCGGGCTGCGCGAGGGCGTCGATCTCATCGCCGCCAGCTTCGTGCGCACGGCGCACGACGTGCGTACCGTCCTGGCGGCCATCGCCGAGGGTGGCCAGTCCACGCCGCTCATCGCCAAGATCGAGAAGTTCGAGGCCCTCGAGGCCATCGACGAGATCCTTGCCCTCGTGCACGGCATCATGGTGGCGCGCGGCGACCTGGGCGTGGAGATTCCCATCGAGAAGGTGCCGGGCGCCCAGAAGCACCTCATCGCCGCGGCCAATCGCGCCGGCAAGCCGGTGATCACGGCCACGCAGATGCTCAAGTCGATGGTCACGGCCGCGCGTCCCACGCGAGCCGAGGTCACGGACGTGGCCAACGCCATCCTCGATGGCACCGACGCGATCATGCTCTCCGAGGAGACCGCCATCGGCGAACACCCCGTCCTGGTGGTGCAAACGATGGCCCGCATCGCCGCCGAGGTGGAAAAGGGGTTCCCGCACGCACTGTGGTTGCACGACCTCGCGCCGGGCACGACGAGCCCGGCGTTCTCGTATCCCGAGGCCGTGGCCCGCGCCGCTTGCGAGATGGCCCGCGACATCGGCGCCGCGGCCATCATCACCTGCACGCAGAGTGGGAGCACCACGCAGAAGGTGGCCAGTTACCGTCCTGCGCAACACCTTCTGGCCATGACACCGGCCGAGGTCACGCGCCGCCAGCTCGCCCTGGTCTGGGGCGCCGTGCCCCTCGAGCTGGATGCGGTCGACGACTTCGAGACGATGGAACGCCTCGCGATCGCTTGCGCGCTGCGCGACGGCCTGGTGCAGCCGGGTCAGCCGGTGGTGCTGGTGGCGGGATTGCCGCTGAAGACACGCGGCGTGACCAATCTCATCAAGGTGTGTACGGCCGAGTGGTCTTGAGGCTCACTGCTCCGCGTTCGCGCTCGCGCTCACCGCTGATGTCTGACGCGCCGTGAGATTCCCGCGGGAGCAGCCGCGCACCGGGATCATCGCGAGCACCGTCACCAGCAGGACGACGACGACCAGGCGAACCCATGTCGACGCACCGGCCATGGCGAGCAAGCGATTCAAGTATGGCTCCCTGAATAACGTGTCGCAAATCGTCCAAAGTATTGACCGATCGTACCATGGATCCCACCAAGGGTCAATCGTCGCGATGCGTCAGGATGCGTCACGATTCGTCAGGATGCGCCACCGCGGGCAGCACGCTCTTGAAGGCCTCCCCGTAGATCTCCCAGATCGTCACGAAGAGGGCCGCCACCACCGGCCCGATGATGAAGCCGAGCGCGCCGAAGAGGGTTAGCCCGCCCAGGGTGGCCAGAAATACCAGCAGATCGGGCATCTCGGTGTCGTGTCCCACGAGGCGCGGACGCAGCACGTTGTCCACCATGCCCACGACCAGCGAGAAGTAGAGTGCCAGCGCCACCGCCGTCACCCAGTGGCCGCCCATGGCCAGGATCACCACCGCCGGCACCCACACCAGCGCCGTGCCCAGCCCCGGAATCACTGACAGCACCACCATGAGCGCACCCCAGAACAGGGCGCTGTCGAGGCCGGCGACCCAGAACCCGAGTCCGCCCAGCGTACCCTGCACGATCCCTATCACCGCCGTACCCTTGAGCGTGGCCCGCGTCACGCTGGTGAACTTGGCCAGCATGCGCCGCTCGTCCGTTTCCTCGAGCGGCAGGTAGTAGACGATGAGGTCGAGCAGCTTGCCTCCATCGAGCAGGAAGAAGTAGAGCGCGTAGGTCATCACGAAGAACAGGAAGATGAACTCCACCGTACCCTTGGTGGCCGCCGACAGGCTGTTCACGAGGAACGTGCTCACGCTGCCCGCAAGCTGACCCGCCTTGAGCAGCAGCTCGGCGCGATAGGGCGCCAGCTTGTCGTAAAACGGCAGCTCCTGCAGGCGGTTGCTCAGCGCATCCGATTGCGAGAGCTGATCCGTCACCCACGGGCCCACCGAGTTGCCCACCTTCACCGCCTGCGCCGTCACCAGACCGGCCAGACCACCGAGGGGCACCACCACGAGCACGATCAGGATCGTCACCGTCAAGACGGCGGCGAGCTTCCGCCGGCCGCGCACGGTTCGGGTGAGCACGCGAAAGAGCCTGCCCAGGAGTCCGGCCAGGATGGCCGCCATGAGCAGGGCCATGAGGAAGCCCTTGATCATGGCCACGAACACGATCGAGATGAACACCACGAGCAGCAGCAGGACGATCAGGCTGACGGTCTCTCGTTTCATGCTCCCTGCTCCACGGTTCGCGGGGGGACGACGCTGGGTGCTGGAATGGTATCGCAGGACCTGCGGGAGGGAAAGCCGTTCCGGCTTCTGCTGGCGATTCCGCCCGCGAATACCTAGACTTGGCCCCACTGGACCTGGCCAAGTTGCCTCTGGCCGCTGTTGCCGCAGGCCTCGGCCGCGCCACCGATCAAGCGAAATCGAAGGGAGCCCCCGTGGCCATCACCGCCACCATCGAGACCAGCAAGGGTCCCATCCATCTTGAACTTTTCGCCGACGACGCTCCCGTCACCGTCGCCAGTTTCTGCAACCTGGCGCGCCGCGGTTTCTATGACGGACTGGCCTTCCACCGCGTCATCCCGGACTTCATGATCCAGGGCGGCTGCCCCAAGGGCAACGGCACGGGCGGGCCCGGCTACCAGTTCGAGGACGAGACCACGCCGGCCCGGTGCCACGACGGCCCCGGCGTGCTCTCCATGGCCAACGCCGGCCCCGGCACCAATGGCAGCCAGTTCTTCATCACCCACGTGCCCACCGCCTGGCTGGACGGCAAGCACACCGTCTTCGGCCACGTGACGTCCGCCGACGACCAGGCCGTCGTCGATGCCGTCGCCTCGGGCGACACGATCACGTCGATCACCGTGGAGGGCGACGTCGACACCCTGCTCGACGCGCAGAAGAAGCACGTGGAGAAGTGGAACAAGACGCTGACCGACCGTTTCCCGAAACTGCGTCCCGCCTGAATGGGCGCCGCCTCTCAAGTCAAGGAGTCGTGACCATGGCCCAGTTCACGTTCAAGGGCAACCCGTTCCACACCACCGGCGAGTTGCCGAGGGTCGGCAGCCAGGCCCCGGCGTTCTCGCTGGTCGGCAAGGACCTCGCCGACGTCACCCTCGACGGCCTCAAGGGCCGCAAGGTCGTGCTCAACATCTTCCCGAGCCTCGACACGGCGGTGTGTGCAGCCAGCGTGCGCCACTTCAACGAGGCCGCAGCCAAGCACCCCGACACCACGGTCGTGTGCGTGTCCATGGACCTGCCGTTCGCGGCCGGTCGCTTCTGCTCGGCCGAGGGCATCGAGCATGTACTCACGGGATCCGACTTCCGCACCGGCGACTTCTCCCGCGCCTACGGTGTGCGCATCACCGACGGTCCGCTGGTCGGACTGATGGCGCGTTCCGTGGTGGTCATTGACACGGGTGGAAAGGTTCTGTATAACCAGCTCGTACCCGAGACGGTAGAGGAACCGGATTACGATGCGGCCCTCGCCCATCTCGGGTAGGCCATGCGCCACAGGGCGTGATGGACAACTTCGGAAGGGACGGGAGCGAAGGATCGCAACCGTCCCTTTTTTCGGTATGGCACATCCCAACGAAGTCGGCCGATGACGACACATAGCTATCAGGAACAAGGGCGCTACTTCGCCCAGGTGGGCGGCGGGGCCGAGGCCGCCGCGGCCGACGAACTGCGCGATCTCGGTGCCACCGACCTCGAGAACGGAGTGCGCGGCATCCACTTCCGCGCCACGCCCGAGGTGTCGTACCGCGTCGTCTACGCCTCACGGCTCGTGCAACGCGTGATCGCACCCCTCTGTGACTTCCGCTGCCACAATCCCGACTATCTCTACCGGCAGGTCGCGGCGCTGCCCTGGGAGATGTTTCTCAAGCCCGGTCAGACCATCGCTGTCTTCGCCAACGTCTCGCACTCGCGCCTGCGCGACAGCCGCTACGTGGTGCAGCGTGTGAAGGACGGCATCTGCGACCGCATGCGCGAGGCCACCGGCGAGCGTCCGCGCGTCGACGTGCAGGCGCCGCACCTCTGGGTGAGCGCGCATGCGTCGCACGACCAGGTGACCATAGGCGTCGACCTCGGCGGCGGCAGCCTCCACCGCCGCGGCTACCGCAAAGAGCAGGGCGAGGCGCCCATGCAGGAAACGGTGGCGGCTGCGATGGTCGACCTGTCGGAATGGGACGGCGCCACGCCCCTCGTCGACCCTCTCTGTGGCGCCGGCACCCTGCTCGCCGAGGCCTGGCTCAAGTCTGCCCACATCCCCGCCGGCTACCTCCGCGGGCACTTCGGGTGCATGCAACTCCCCGACTTCGACCTCGTGGCCTGGAAGACCATGAAGAAGGGCCTCGATAGTCGCATCGATCCGCCCCGGCCCGGACTCGTGCGCGGCAGCGACATCGATCCCGCCATGGTGGCCGCCGCGCGCGCGAATCTCGCCCGCCTACCGGGCGGCGATCGCATCGAGGTACGCGCCGCCGACGCCTTAACGCGCACCGATCTGCACGACGCCCTGGTCCTGAGCAATCCTCCCTACGGGCGACGCCTGCAGGCCGGACCCGACATCAACGTCTTCACCAAGCAACTCGGCGACTGGCTCAAGTTCCGCTCGGGCGCGGCCGCGGCATGCCTCTACTTCGGCGAGCGCGAGCTGCTCAAGCACATCGGTCTGCGCCCCGCCTGGAAACGACCGCTGCGCAACGGCGGCCTCGACGGCCGGCTCGCCCGCTTCGAACTCTATCGCAATCCCCCACAACCTGGAGCGTCAACATGACCGACCTCACCATCCTCATCACTCGCGCCCAGATGGGGCAGGCCGATCCCGAACTCGGCAAGAAGCTCATCGCCTCTTACCTGGGGCTGCTCGACCTCGATGACCGCCTGCCTGCCCGCATCTGCTTCTACGCCGAGGGCGTGCACCTGGCCTGCGAGGGCAGCCATGTCCTCGACGAGCTGCTGACTCTGGCCGGCAAGGGCGTGGAGCTGATCGCGTGCGGTACGTGCCTCAACTTCTACGGCCTCACGGCGAAGCTGCGCGTGGGCCGCGAGGGCAACATGCGCGAAATCATCGCCGCCCAGTTCGATACCGAACGCGTGGTCACGATCTAGCCAGGTCCACCGCGCGGCGCGCTCGTGTGCGAAGCGGGGGCAGCGGTGGCAGAGCGTGACGGCCCGCCACCGCCCGGCCGCGATCATGCCCTCAAGTTCCCTGCCAGACGGCCGAATACCACGAACGAGCCCGCGCCGTCGCCCCGGCGGCGCCATGCGACTGTCATTCAGCGGGGAGGCGCTCCGTGAACTGTCCGGCATGCGGTGACACCATGACCGAGAAGACCATCGCCGATCTCACCGTCGACGTATGCGAGGGAGGATGCGGCGGCATCTGGTTCGACAACCGGGAGCTGCAGAAGGTCGATGAGGCCCACGAGGCGGCAGGCGAGCCGCTCCTCGACGTGGCCCACGATCCCCAGCGCTCCGTCGATCGTAGCAAGCGCTACATGTGTCCGCGTTGCGTCGATGTGGTCATGATGCGTCACCACGCGAGCGTGAAGGGTGAGGTCACGGTCGACGAGTGCCCGAAATGCGGTGGCCACTTCCTCGACCAGGGCGAGTTGCGCGCGATCCGTGCTCAGTACCTGGACGAGGCCGCGCGTCGCCAGGCAGCTCGCGAGATGTTCGCCAGCCTCTTCGACGACGAACTGGCGACTCACCATCAGGGTAGCTTGACGCGTGTCGCCCAGTCCAAGGGTCTCGCCCGCGTGCTGCGCTTCCTTTTGCCCAGCTACTGGTTGCCGGGAAAGCAGGACTGGGGCGCGTACTAGATCGCGGCCCGCGACGTACGCCAGGGAAATTCCGCCACCGCGGTTCCGGCCGCGGTGGCCGTCGTCTTTTTGTAGCCCTGGCGGAGGTTGTTGCGCCATCCCGGTTTTCACATGATCGTGTGCGGACGAGCTCGGTGATATCCGCCGCCATGAACGCCGGGCTGCTGACCTCAAACGGATGACGTGATGTGACCACCGAGCAAGCCGGCCGCGACCTCGTGCGGCCATGTGACATCAGGGGATTGCTCCACGCGCATACGCGGTATGCCGACGGTGCCCACTCTCTGCGTCGCATGGTGGAGACGGCCATCGCCATCGGTCTCGAGTATCTCGGCATCAGCGACCACTGCGCCTCGTCCGTCCATCCCGACGGTCTCGATCCCGAGTCGGAGCGCTTCCAGCGCGACGAGGTCACGGCCCTGCGCCGCGAGTTTCCCGAATTCACCCTGCTGCACGGTGTCGAGGTCGACGCGCGACCCGACGGGGCGCTCACCGTGCCCGAGGAACGTCTCGCCGGATTCGACTACGTGCTCGTCTCGCTGCACGAGGACGGGTATCGCGACGCCGCAGCCTTCACCGATGCCGTGCTCAGGATCGTTGACCAGCGCTACGTCAACATCGTGAGCAAACCACTGGGCGGGTACATGCTGCGCAAGCCGCCGCTACCGCTCGATCTCGAGGCGGTGCTCCGCGCGGCGGGCGCCAACGGCACCGCGGTGGAGCTGAATGCCAACCCGCAGTCCCTCGATCTCGATCACAACCACTGCGCTCTCGCGTTCCGGTACGGCGTGAAGCTCGTGATCAATACCGATGCGCACCGGGCGGCGCGCCTCGTCGACTTCCGTCATGGCGTGGAGATTGCGCGCGATGCGCGCGTGCGATGCGACAGCCTCATCAACACGATGACGGTGCCGCAGCTCCAGGCCCATCTTGCGCGCAAACGCTGATGAACTCCCACGATTGATCAGCCCGCCACGGCCGGTGCCGTCCAGCGTTCGACGATCTCCCGCAACACCTTCTTGTTGATCGGCTTGCTGGCGAAGTCGTCCATACCGGCGGCCAGGCAGGCCTCGCGGTGCTCACCCATCGCGTTGGCCGTCATCGCGATCACCGGGATCATGGCCGTATCGCCGCCGAGTGCGCGGATGCGTCGTGTCGCCTCCAGGCCATCCATCTCCGGCATCTGACAGTCCATGAGCACGAGATCGAAGGACCGCGTCGCCACGGCGTCCACCGCCTGCGCGCCGTTGGCCGCCACCTCCACCACGCATCCGAGCATCTCGAGGAGGCTGGAGGCGACCTTCTGGTTGAAGAGATTGTCTTCCGCCAGCAAGATCCGCGGTGCGACGCCATCGCCGCCCAGGCCGGCGGTCTCCGACGTCACAGTGGGATTCGACTCGGGCGCGAAGATGTTGCGCAGGGTCAGCCGCAACCGCTCCGGCTCCACGGGCTTGGACAGCACCGCCGCGTAGCCGGTGTGTTCGAGCTGAGCGTTGTGCTCCGCATCGCCCAGCGGCTCCACCACCACGACCGGCGGGCGCGCCGCCTCGGGCAGCGATTTCCAGGCCCTGGCGAAGGCCTCGGCTCCTTGCGAGTCGCCATGGCTGTCGAGTAGGACGAGGTCGTGCTGCGCGGCGAGCGCATGCTCGTACGCATGCGCGCCACCGGCCGTCGCGACCTCCGCGCCCAGCGCGCGTAGAGCCGCGGCCATCGCCGCGGCCACCCGGGCGTGACGCGAGACCACGAGTACGCGGCGACCCTGCACCACCGGATCGACCTCGATGGCCGGCGCCGAGTGGCGCACGATCACCAGCGGCAGGTCGACGGTGAACGTCGTGCCCACGCCGACCTCGCTGGTCACGTCGATCGTGCCATTCATGAATGTCACGAGCTGCTTCGAGATCGCCAGTCCCAGGCCCGTGCCGCCGAATCGCCGCGTGTGCGACGCGTCGGCCTGCGTGAACTTCTCGAAGATCAGCGGCAACTTGTCGGCGGGTATTCCGATGCCGGTATCGGCCACGACGAAGCGTACGCTGTCGGGCTGCTCGTGATCGCCAGGCAAGAACTGCACCGCCAGTTCCACGACGCCCGATTCCGTGAACTTGATGGCGTTGTTCAGCAGGTTCATGAGGATCTGGCGCAAACGCACGGGATCGGCCACCACCTGACGCGGCAGGTCCGGCGCGAGCGAGTACACCAGCTCGAGCCCACGCTGCTCGGCGGGGTATGCCATCAGCGCCACGAGGTCGGCCAGCTGCGATGGCAGATCGACGGCGACGGTGTCGAGCGCCAGCTCGCCGGCCTCGATCTTGGAGAAGTCGAGTACGTCGTTGATCACGCCCAGGAGCGTGGTGGCCGCGCTGTGCACCATCGTGAGGTACTGCTGCTGCTGGGACGTGGGATCGAGTCCCTGGAGGATGTCGGCCAGGCCGATCACGGCGTTCAGCGGCGTGCGGATCTCATGGCTCATGTTCGCGAGGAACTCGCTCTTCGCGCGATTGCTCGCCCTGGCGGCGTGCATCGCGTCCACGAGCTGCCCCTCGGTGACGTGGCGCGCGTGGGCGCCCACGAAGATGTCCACGAGCGCGCGCAGGATCGTCTCGTCAGCCTCGCGCCATTCCCAGCCCGGCATGGCGTTCGCGAGACCCATGCTCCCCCAGAGGTGATCGTCACGGATCACCGGCACGATGAGCGCCGACTGCGCGCCGTTGGCGCCCATGATGTCTCGCAGTTCGGCGGCCTCGATGGGCAGGTCGTCGATGCCGCGGATCGTGATGGCCGCGCCGTCGCGCATGGAGCCGAGCATCGCGTTGAGACCCGCGAGCGAGAACGTGGGCTTGCCGGTCATGGGACCGTCGCGGAGGGCGTAGATGCGCTCCACGCGGTCATTCTCGTAGTCGTTGCGATAGACGAAGGCGAACTGCGCACGGCATGCGCGCGCCACCGTGGCCAGCGCTTCCTGCATGTGCGCGTCGAAGTTATCGCGGCGGCTGCGCAGGAGCACGCGCAACGTGCGTGCGATCGTGCGCTGGATCGCGAGCCGGTCGGCGAGCGCCGTCTCCACGCGTTTGCGTGCCGTGACGTCGGTGGCCACGGTCAGCACGAGCGGCGGTGCGCCCGCGTCGCAATGCAGCAGCTTCTTCACGACGCGCAGCCAGCGCTTGCGCCCCGTGGCATCGCGGACCTCGAGATCCGTCTGGCGCTGTGGCGACCCCTCGCGCACGCGCCGATCGCTCTCCTGAACCCAGTGCGCGACTTCGGGATCGCGGATCAAGTGGCGAAGGTCTCCACTCTCGAACGTTCCCGACGAGACGCCCAGGAACCGCACGGCCTCGCGGTTGGCCAGCGCCACGCGCTCGTCGATGTCCCGTGCGATCACGAGGTCGGGGAGGCTATCGAGTACCTGCCGCACAAACGCCTGCTGCCGCGTGAATTCCGCCTCGGCAGCGCGCCGCGCCAGGTCCACGCTCAATCCGAAGATCGGCAGCAGGTTGCCAAACCAGAGCATGATGCTCGGCACATTCGCCATGCTGAAGTCACCCTGTGGCGTGGCCACGAGGAGATAGATCTGGCCTACCGCCAGCGGCAGCAATCCTGCCACCGTCGCCAGGCTGAAGGCGAACGTTGCCGGCCGTCGCAGGTCGAGGCTCAGTAACAGGCCCACGGCCACGTAGATGACGAGCAGCCCCACTCTCGCGCCCGTGATCTGGGTATCGGAAAGCTCGTGCCTGCCCAGCATGCCGATATTCGCGGCGCTGAACGCGATCGTCATGGCGGCGAGCCCGACCAGCCACGTGCGCATGGGCAAGTGGGCGCGCGCACGGACCAACAACACACCCACGAGAAGCAGCAGGCCGCTCGCGAGCTGCGCGCGGGTAGTCGCCGCCGCGGCATCCAGGGCGAGGTTGCATTCCGGCGATGGCAGCAACGGTCGGGGGATCACCTGCACCGCAGCCAGACTGGCGGCGAGCGCCAGCGTGAAGCCGAGCATGAGCGTGAACCGCTCGCGATGCAGCGGCAGGAACCCGAAGATCAGCCCCAGCACGAGCGCACCCTGCACGAGCAGGATCACATCCACGCGTACGATCCCGTTAGCCCGACGATAGCCGGCGAACATGTCGCCGACACCGCCGTCGCGCAATCCGCGGAACGAGAAGCCGATGGCTTCCAGGACCCACGGCCCCGCCGCGCAGAGCACGGCGATGGCCAGCAGGATGAACACGAGTCGTCGCGAGGTCCGCATGGACGCTCCTGAAGGGTCGGTGGGGTTCGATTCCTGGGGAATATCGGCGTTTTCGGCGCTTACATTAGTCAAGCCATGGGAAATCTTTAAGAAAGTCTTGGCCGAAGTCGTTCCCGTCAGCAGTGTCAGCTCGGCCACCTGAAGGGGAGATCAGCCATCATGACGTCAAGGACCCTCTGCGTCGGCGCCGTCGGTTGACCCCGATCGCCATACCGTCACACCGCGGCGACGCTTCGAGAGCGCGCCTGCGCCGCCCATTCGTCGCCATCACCGGTGAGCTTGCGTTCCGGGCGCCCCCGCGCCGATCGGACCGTCCCTTGCAGTGCCCACCTCCGTGATCGACGGAGGCCGCGGGCCCGGTCGTCTCCGGCACCAGGAGACGGCCCCTGCGCGAGCGGATGCCACGGGACGTGCGCGACCCGAACCCTACACACGCTGGTTGCAGGGGTCGCCTGCCATCGCCCTGTCCGACGCCGCCCGGGCGACCCGCCGCTGCCCGGTGACGACCCGGCCGCGGCCTCCCGGCGATCATCCCACCGCGACCCTCGCCCTGGGCGACGCTGCCCCGGCGGGGGTGCTATTGACGCTGCATGCCGTGTGTGGCATGATCGCCGCACACGCCTCCTGCCGACCGGCGCCGGTCGGCATCCATCCCACGCGCGTCGTCCTCCCCGGCGAGCCGGCTCGTCAGGATCCGTCCGATCCCGGCGATGGAGGACATCATGCGCCACGCACCGAGCTCGCACGAGCCCTGGAGCGCACCCGTCGATCCCGATCGCGTGCGTCACGCCTGCGCCGCGATTCTCGTCGCCGATATCGCGACGTCGCTCGCGGATGCGCGTACTTTGCTGGACGGCCTCGTTGACATCCCGCTGACCGATCGCGATCGCATCGGCGTGAGCAAGTCCACGAGCAGCAGCCTGATCACCGGATCGCCGCCGTCCGACCCCTTCGCGCGATGCGGACCCTGGTTCCTCGTACCGGGCTGGCCGCGGCCGCTCGTGTGGGATGCCGTCAACCTCCTGCTGTACACGCTGCACAACACCTTTGCGCTCGACGCGGTGACCCCCGTCGTGACCCAGGTGCGTGCCCGCGGTCTCGTGCCGGCGCACGAGGTGTTCCCTGACCTCGTGCGCGCGCAGGTCGCGTTGCGGCGCCATCGCCTCGACGAGGTCGCACAGATTCTCGACCCCATCATCACCACGCGGGTCGATCTGCCCCTTTCGCGCCGCGCCCTCACACTCGAACTGCGCGCGTTCGCGCTATCGCTCCAGGGTCAGTCCCGCGAGGGCCGTGACATGCAGCGAGAGGCCGTGATGCTCTACCAGCTCGGCCACGACGCGTGGAGCGAGGCCGGCTCGATCGCCTTGCTCGGACTCTTCGAGCAGCACTCGTTCGATATCGCCGAAGGTGTCCGTCTGCTCACCGCGTCGCGCGTGATGCTCGAGGAACAGGGGCAGCGCTTCAACGCGTACCAGACGGCGTTCAATCTCGGCATCGCGCGCTACAAGCAGGGCCGCGTGTCCGAGTGCCTGCGCATCGTCGACGAGATCGAGGAGCCGCTGCGATGCAGTGGCATGCGGCAGGGCTGGCTACTCACCCGCCTCGTGCGCGCCAAGGCACTCATGGTGCGCGGCGACGCCGCCGACGCGAGCGCCGTGGCGGCCTCCGTCATCCCGACGGCCGACGAGCAGGGTTGGGCGCGCGAACGCGTCCTCGCCCTCGAGGTCATGGGTGACGCAGCGCTCCATCTCGGCATGCCGCGACGCGCCCGCGAGCACTATAGCGATGCCTACGACCTCGCCGCCGAACGTGCGCCCCGCGGCGATCTGGTCGTGGGCCTCATGCGCCGCCTCGGGCAGGTGCACCTCGTCGAGGGCTGCCCCGGCGAGGCCATTGCGATCCTGCGCAAGGCTCGGCAACTCGCCACGGAGGCGGGGGAGCTGTACGAGGAGGAGGTGGCGGGCCGCCTGCTCGCCGATGCGCAACGCCGCCTCGGCATGCTGGCCGACGCCTGGCGTACCGTACGCGAGGCCGAGGTGCGCGTTCGCGCGCACGGCGCAGAGCTGGAACTGGCGCGCACGCTCATCGAGGGCGCCCGCATCCAGTTCGCGTGGACCGACGCGCCCCACAACCTGGAGTCGGCGTGGAGCCTCGGTTCCGAGGCCCGCGATCACCTGGTGCAGCTCGCCGAGTTCCCTGTCGATCTCGCCATCTGCGAGACGCTTCTCGCCGACATCCGCACCCACTGGCACGCATCGCTGGTCTGGTCGGCACCCGCGGCCGCGACGCCACGCGCATCGATCAGCGCCGACGCCGTCGCCAGCGACACGTTCGTCGCCGTCTCGCCCCCGATGGTGCGCGTGGCCCAGCTCGTGGCTCTCGCCGCCGCTTCCGACGACGCCGTGCTCATCACCGGCGAGACGGGCACGGGCAAGGAGATGGTCGCCCGACGGATCCAGGAACTGAGCCATCGCGCCGGCGCCCCCTTCGTGGCGGTGAACTGCGCCGCCGTCCCCGCCAACGTGTTCGAACGCGAGTTCTTCGGCCATGCCCGGGGCGCCTACACGGGCGCCGACACCGACGCCCCCGGCCTCGTCGAACGCGCCGCCGGCGGCACCCTGCTACTGGACGAGGTGGGGGAGTTGCCGCCCGAGCTGCAGGCCAAGCTGCTACGCCTGGTCCAGGAACACACGTTCCGCCGCCTCGGCGAGACGCAGGAACGCCACGTGAGCCTGCGCATCCTGGCTGCCACCAACGCCGACCTGCTCACCCTCGTCGCCAGCGGCCACTTTCGCCAGGACCTGTACTTCCGCCTGCAAACCCTCGAGATCCATCTCCCCCCACTGCGGGACCGCGGCCCCGACATCCCCGCCCTCGCCCGCCACTTCGCGCACGCGGCCCGCACCGGCTCGTCCGCCGCACCCGACCCCCGCACCATCCTCGGCGCCGACCTGTGGAACCTCCTGCCGAAATACGCGTGGCCCGGCAACATCCGCGAACTCGCCGGCCTCATCCGCCGCGCCTACCTCGTCCACCAGGTCGGCCGTCCCCTCACCGACGACATGCTCCCCCGCGGCCTCCGCACCCTCCGCGCCACCCTCCAACCCGAACCGTCCGCCCCCCCACCCCCCGACCTCGCCTCCCAGATCCTCGACACCGAAGCCACCGCCATCCGCCACGCCCTCACCAAAGCCCACGGCAGCCGCACCGACGCCGCCCGACTGCTCGGCATCAGCCGCAAAAGCCTCTACAGCAAGCTGAAACGCCTGGAAGACCCCCAGTGAGAACCGGATTCAGCCCCCATCCGCGCCCCGGCCCCCCACCTGGTCGATAACCAGCCACACCTTGACGCCCCCCACCCCGTACGCTATATTGCCCGTCCGTTTCGGGCGCCTCCACACCCAGGACCACCCCCGGCCCCGAAACCCAACATCGCAAGACAGGCTCCTGCGTAGCTCAATGGTAGAGCATGCGGCTGTTAACCGCAGGGTTGTAGGTTCGAGCCCTACCGCAGGAGCCAATCCATTTTCTGCGGTACCAGCCTCACAAGTAATATTCAACTGAGCGGTATGATTCGCGACGAATTCGCGTGGCTATAAGCGCGTGTCGTTGCGTGGTTAACGAGAGAGGTGGCCCCAGGAATTCGGACAGTGTGCTAAGGTGGCTCCCGCCCTTTGAACGAGAGGACAGGAGCAATGACCACACGACGCAGATTCTCCGCCGACTTCAAGGCCAAGGTCGCCCTCGAAGCGCTTGCCGGGGCCTTGACGATGGCCGAGCTCTCGGCTAAGCACGGCGTTCACCCGAACATGATCAGTCAGTGGAAACGGCGGGCTCAAGAGAGCCTGCCCGAGCTGTTCGCCAAGAAGGCGGACCGGACCGAGGCGGCGAAGGACGCCGAGCTCAAGGAACTCCATGCCAAGATCGGGAAGCTCTCCGTGGAAAACGATTTTTTGTCCAAAGCCTTCGGCCGATGAGTCGTGCCGACAACACGTTCGCAGTAGCCATTCTGCCACGGGGAATGGGCGCCGATCGCCTTCTGCTCGATGCCCTTGAAGCCAGGTCCGTCCTCGCAGTGACCGGGAGAGCGGTGAGCGACCGCGCGCCGGGATCCGCGTGATGGCGTGGTCGCGTTGTCACCATCGGGAGCCACGGCCGTAGAGTCTCGCGTCCGGCGCCGACGGTCGCGGCATCGTTGCGCACCGTGTCGTCGGCCACGGCGTGTCACACGATTTCCCGAACGGAGCTGCGATGTCTACCCCTCTGCGCCGGTTTCTCTCGCTCATCCTCCTTCCCTTGCTCCTGACCACCATCTCCCCGTGCCAGGCGGCCACGACGCCGAGCCGCGACGACGTGGTGCGCGGCCACGCCCGGGCGCTGGAAGAATCAGCCACGCACAGCCTCGACGACCTGGTTGCCGAGTTCGAATCGACGCGGTTCTCGGATGCGTTCCTCGCCGAGACCACGACGGGCGAACGCCGCGAGCTGCTGCATCAGGTGCAGCAGGCCGCGGCCGCGGCCGGCGGCGTGATGCTCGACGAACGCAATGGCGACATCGTCATGCGGCTGGAGGGCGAGCGTATCTACGAGGTCGTTTTCCGGGTCCTGGCGGCGCTGCCTTACGCCATCGACGCGCTGCGCGTCGACGACGTGACCGACGGGGACGAGGCGCTGACGTTGACGCCGGACAACGTGGCCGGGACGTTTCAGCAACTGGCTGCCGACGGTCTTCGCGCCGTGGTGTCGGTGCGCCTCGGCGGCGAACTCCGCCTCCGGGAGGCTTACGGCCTGGTCGATCCGGCGCGCGGCTTGCCGATGTCACTGGACTCGGCCTTCTGTATCGGGTCCACGCCCATCGATTTCACCGTCGCGGCGATCCTGCTGCTGGATCAGGAGGGCGCGCTCGACCTGGACGATCCCGTGAGCCGGTGGTTTCCTCACGTCCCTGCTGACAAGGCGGGGTTGACCATCCGCCACCTGCTGGAAGGACGCTCGGGGCTGCCGGACTTCTTCGACACGCCGGGCGACTGGGATCCCGACCTGGCCTGGGTCGACCGCGCGACGGCGGAGCAACGCATCCTGTCGGCGCCCGTACTCTTTGTGCCGGGCGAGGGACGCGCGCACTCGCACGCGGCCTTCGTACTGCTGGCAGCGCTCATCGAGCGCGCTAGCGGCCAGGACTACCTCACCTTCCTGTCGCGGCGCATCTTCACGCCGGCGCACATGACGCGCACGGGCCCCTACGGCGACGCGCTCGGCCTGACGCTGGACGACTTCGCCGTCGGCGCCGGCCCGTCGTTCGTGGGGCTCCCGAACATCCCGCCCAACTGGGGTCCTACCTCGTGGCTGGTCATGGGCAGCGGCGGCATGGTGTCCACGCTGGACGACCTGCTGAACTTCTACGCCTTCATGCGCGGTGGTGCGCTGCTCGACGACCAGCATGCCAGCCACTATCGCGGGGCCGGCGTGGGCGTCGGCGGCTCGGACCGGGGCTACTACGTCTTCCACGCCTACCGGGGCGACGACGACGAGGTGCTCCTGCTGGCCGCGGGCGAGGGGCGGGCCGAACCGCTCCGCCGGCTCTCGCGCGCGCTGGAGCAACTGGTCGACAGCGCGCCGTGAAACCGGCTGGTCCGTTTATTCGTACAGTTTCGGTCTGAAATCATCGCCCCCATCGACGCGCGCGAAGGAGAAACGGCATGCACGACGAGCCAGGCACCGTTCAACGGCGGAAACCGAGTCGACTCGTCGCCCTGGCGGTCATCGTGTTGAGCTGCGCCCCGGCGCTGGCCCGTGCCGCCTTCGACCCGCCGATCACCACGACCGACGTGACCTCGGCGGTGAGTTACCGGCATCAGTTGACGGAGGCTGACACGTATCTCGACGCGGAGGATTTCGCGGCAGCGGCTGCGATCTACGCGGGGTTATGCCCAACCTTCCCGCAGAATGGTCTGCTCTGGCGCAACCGCGCCGTGTGCGACTACCAGCTCCAGGTCTACGGTGCGGCTGCGGACGAGTACCAACGTGCGGTCGAACTCGGCGTGCCGTTCCCGGCGATCTTGCTCTACAACGCCGCCTGTTGCCAGGCGCTTGCTGGTCAGCCGGATCTCGCCCTGGTCACGCTCGAGCGCGCCCTGGCGGCGGGGTTCGAGGATCGTCCCCTCCTGCTCGAGGATACCGATCTCGCGTCGCTCCACGATCTGCCGCGATGGCCCGAGGTCGCCGGGTTACTGCCGGATGATGAGATCGATCGAGTGGTCGGCTGGCGCACCGATCTCGACTTCTGGGTCAAGGAGGTCAAGCGACTGCATCCGGCGCCATTCGCCGTCGTGCACGAAGCCGAGTTCATGGCGCGGGTGGATCGTCTGCGCCAGCGTATCCCCGTCCTCGATGATGAGCAGATCGTCGCCGAATTCGTGAAGCTGGCGACCTTGCTAGGCGATGGGCATTCGGGCATCCGGCCGCTGCCGAAGGCGCGCGTCGGCCTGCGCCGCCTGCCGCTGCAACTCTATGCCTTTGCCGACGGGCTGTTCGTCATCGATGCCGACTCGACCCACGCCGAGCTGCTCGGAGCCGAGATCCTGGCGATCGGCAGCCGACAAGTCGCGGACATGTGGCCCGAGCTGAGCACGATCGTGCCCCGCGACAACTCCATGCGCATCCTCCAACAGGGGCCTTTCCTGCTCACGCTGACCGCGGTGCTGCGTGACCTCGGCGCGCTTGGCGAGACCGAGGCGGTACCGTTGCACATCCGCGATGCCGGCGGCGTCGAACGCGTGGTCACCGTCGAGTCATGCCCGCTCGGGCGGGCCAACTTCGAACTCATCCCCTCGCGGCTGCCCGGCGCGCCGACGCCGCCGCTCTACCTCGCGCACGCCGACGAGGTGCTGTGGATGGGCACCCTGGACGGCGGCCACGTGCTGTACGTCGAGTTCAATGTCGTGAGGGATGCCCCCAACGAGTCGATCGCCGCCTTTGCGGTGCGCCTGAAGGAACGCATCACCGCGCATCCGGAGATCGACACGATCGTGATGGACGTCCGCCACAACGGCGGCGGCAACAGCTTCCTGTATCCGCCGCTGGTCAAGGCGCTGGTGTTCTTCCAGGGATTGCGCGGCGACGCGCGGCTGTATGTCCTGATCGGCCGGCAGACGTTCAGCGCTTGCCAGAACTTCGTGACCGACCTCGACACCTGGACCGACGCGATCTTCGCCGGGGAACCGAGCGGATCGCGTCCCAACATGATCGGCGAGAGCACCTACTGCGTGCTCCCTTACAGCGGCCTGCGCGCCGGCATCTCCTCGCGCTATCACCAGGAGTCGTACCCGGGCGACGATCGCCCGTGGATCGCACCGAGCCTGCCCATCATGCTCGATTCGCAGGACTACTTCGCGAACCGCGATCCCGTGCTCGATGCGGTGCTGGCCGATCTGAATTCCGGGCGCTAGGCGCCGTGACCTGGCGGTCGTAGGTTTGTCGCGGACTGTGGTCCCCGCGATGTCGCCGACCGTCGCGTCCGGCGTGTCCTTGTCGAGACCGAGGTGGGTTTGCGACCCGTGCTAGTCACTGTCCTTGTCCCCACTCTCATTCAGAAGGTCCATGAGCCCACTGTTTTCCACGGCCGGTACCACGGTTCCGGACTCGGCGGGCATCAGGGCGTGAACGCCGTAGGCGTGGACGAGACGCCCACCCTCGTGCGCGGTGTTGGCCAGCAGCCCGGCCGCACCCAGGTAGCCCGCCAGAAAGACGGCGCCCACGGCGACCGTCACCGCGCGGCGGGGAGTACGCTTCAGGATCCCGGGTAGGAACATCAGTGCGGCAAACACGAGCGTCAGCGCTGTGAACACCGTGCGCGTCTTCTCGGCCAGCCCTTCATGTCCTTCCAGGGCCGCGCTGATCGCTGGCGTGCGCGTTGCCAGTTCGCCGGCGGCCTCACCCGTGGCCACGGCCACCCAGGTGGCGGCGGTGCCCAGCGCCATCAGGGTCAGAGCCGAGATCAGGAATCCCCGAAGCGTGCGTGGCACGATGAGACCCAGAGCGACGAACACGGGAGCGACGAGCAGCAGACCGATGGGGAAGTGGACCACCAGAGGATGCAGAGCATCCCAACTGGGCAGCGGAGGAAGGTTCATGTTCGCATCTCCTGGAATTCGCGGTGGTGATCGGGGCGGGGGCTTGCCGGCGAACCTCTCGACGAGGTTCGCCGGCACCCGGCTGCGCAGCTCTAGCTGACGGCAATGAACTTTGTGTTGTCCGTGAAGCAGACCGGGCACTTCTCGCCGGCCAGCTTCAACTCCGTGCGGCCGCAAACCGGGCACACATAGAGCTCGATGCTCTTGCCGCCCATGCTCTTCAGGTTCTGCAAAGCGTCGGCGTACAGCCTGGCGTGACCACCTTCGGCATCGATCGCGAAGTTGAAAGACCGCAGGGCCGCCTTGGAACCTTCGGCCTTGGCCGTCGCGATGAACTCGGGATACATGGTATCGCGCTCGTAGGACTCGCCCTCGATGGCGGCCTTCAGGTTCTCGGCCGTCGTCATGACCGTGGGAGCCACGACCTTGGCCGTGGGGTTGGCGCCCATGCTGGTGATGACTTCGGCGTGGTTGGCGGCGTGGATGGATTCGGCGCGCGCGGCGGCGCGGAAGATGCTCGCGACCTTGGCGGACCCTTCCTGATCGGCCTTTTCGGCAAAGGCCAGGTAGCGGGCCTGGGCGTTGGATTCGCCGTTGAAGGCTTCCTGCAGGTTGGCCAGGGTCTTGTCGGCGGTCGGGGTCGCGCCGGCGATGGCGCTGCTCATGGCCAGGATAGTCAGGGCGGACACGATCAGGGTGAAGGGTTTCCAGAGCTTACGCATGGGTTCATCCTCCGTACAGCGGGAACTTGGCGGTGATGGCCGGTCCCGGGGTGCGGGGCCGACCGCTTACAATGATTGCTTCGCTCCCTACCTGTATTGCACCTAGCGTGCCATGCTGTATATTGTTTGATTTCATGTTGTTAGCACAATTGCGACGTGTGCAAGAATTGCGCACGCGTGCGCAGGCGCGAAATGCTTGCGCAGTACGTCCCGCCGCGGTGTCCTATTCGTGCCGGTAGCGCTTCAGCTTGTAGATGAGTGTCCGTCGGCTGATGCCGAGCAGTTCGGCGGTGCGGGTCCGATTGCCTCCCATGCGTTCGAGGGCGCTCTCGATTGATTCGCGCTCGATCCGATCCAGGGGCAATACAGGTCCGGCGGCCGCGGCGGGGAGGACTGCGTCCTCGTTCGTGTCCGTCCGGACCGGGTAGGCCGCGGCGCCCGGACGCACGGCCGGAGGCAGGTGTTCGGGCAGGATCACGTCCGTGCGGGAAAGCAGGCGCGCGCGCTCCATGGCGTTCGAGAGCTCGCGGACGTTTCCGGGCCAATCGTAATTCTGGAGGGCCCGCGCCGTCGCCGGCGAAAGGCGCTTGCCCCCGTCGCTCCGATGAAGGAAGACACGCGCCAGGGGAAGAATGTCCTCGGGCCGGTCGCGCAACGGCGGTAGTTCCAGAGCGATGACATTCAGCCGATGGAAGAGATCCTCGCGGAAGCGCCCATCCCTGACGGCGTCGGCGAGGTCCTGGTTCGTGGCGGCCACCAGGCGTACATCCACCTGTTTTTCGCCGGTTCCACCGACCGGCACCAGGCGGCCGGCCTCAAGCACCCGGAGCAGTGCCGGCTGCAGTTCCAGCGGCATGTCCCCGATTTCGTCGAGGAACAGGGTACCGCCGTCCGCCTCGCGAAAGCGGCCGACTCGACGGCCCGTGGCTCCTGTGAACGATCCGGGTTCATGTCCGAACAGCTCGCTGGCCACCAGGCCTTCGGGCAGCGCGGCGCAGTTGACCGCGATCATCGGCTTGTTCGAGCGATGGCTGTTGCGGTGGATGAACTGGGCCAGCACCTCCTTGCCGGCCCCGCTTTCGCCGGTCAACAGGACGGTGGCGTCGCTGGGCGCCACGCGCCAGGCGTCGTGCAGGAGCGCCCGTAGGGCCGGGCTCTCGGCCACGATCCCGTCCAGCACCCGGGCCGGCAGACCGCCGCCCGTCGGTTCGGCGCGGAACCCGAGGATATCCCCACAGACGGCGATGAGTTCGTCCAGATCGATGGGTTTGCCCAGGTAGTCCACCGCGCCGAGTTTGAGCGCCGTTACGGCTTCGCGGACATTGGGGTGCGCCGTCACCAGCAGGAAGGGCAAGTCGGGGCAGCACTCCCGCACCCGGCGAAGGACCTCCACCCCGTCCGGTCCGGGCATTCTCACATCGCTAACGATCAGATCGGGTCGTTGTCGCTGGAGAGCTTCCAGGGCTTCGTGACCGTCCCCCGCTTCCGTGACCAGGAATTCATGATCGCGGAGCGTGGCCGCATACAGATCACGGTGCGCCTTGTCGTCGTCGACGATCAGGATGCGGGGGGCGGCCCGAGCGTTCATGTCCTCGTCTCCGGAAACTCGGCCTCTGCGTTCAGGGCCATGTCGCCGATGGTCACGAGCGTGCCGCCCGGACGTGCCGCATCGGTGGGCGAGCGCAAGGCAATGGTCCAGCCGTGACTTTCGACGATGCGCCGCACGATGGCCAGCCCGAGTCCGTGTCCATGGTTGCGGCCTGTCACATAGGGTTTGAACAAATCGTCGCGTAGCGTCGGGTCAATGCCCGAGCCCTCGTCGAGCACCGACAGGATCCCGGCGCCTGCTTGACGCTTGATCATGACCGTAACCTTGCTCCCTCGGGGCGAGGCCTGCAAGCTGTTGAGCAGGAGGTTGACCAGGAGCTGCTCGAACTGCTCCGGGTCCGCGTGCAGGTAGACCTCCTCGCCATCGCAGACGAGGGCCACGCCCGCGCCCGAAAAATCTGGATCGAGCAGGCCGCATATCCGGCGAATCAGGGTGAGGGCCGCCATCGGTCGAGGTTGCACCGGACGCGGACGGGCGTAGGCCAGGAAATCGCCCAGGCGCGACGAGGCGGTATCGGTTTGTTCCATGATGGCCGCGGCGGCTTCGCGGGCCGACGGTGGCAGGTCCTCGTCGCCGGCGATGCGCTGCGCCAGTCCGCGCACCAGACCCAGGGGATTGCGAGTCTCGTGCGCGAGCCCACGGGCGGTCAATTCGAGTTCGCTCAGATGCTCGGCGCGCAGCCGCGCCGAGCCCAGGCGGGCACTCAGCTCGCGATTGCGGATGGACAGGATCCAGGCGGTGGACAGGCCCACGATGCAGAGGGTTCCGACGGCCAGAATGGCATTGAGCCGGGCCGTGGCCTCGCCGACATGCCGATAATAGCCGTCTGCCACCATGCCCACCACCAGGGTCTGTGGGGTCGTTCCCAGGTCCAGATCGCTGCCCGGTTCGGCGTATCCGGTGAAATCAGGATATCGATGGCGGTATGGCAACTGGAAATCCTGCAGGCGTACGACCTCCCAATGCAGGTACTGACCGTTCTGCAATCCTCCGCCGTGGCCGTCGAGTGCCGGGAGAACCGCCGGCATCTTTCCCGCGCTGATGGCCGGGCCGAAGGCGGGTCGCAGCGTGACGAAAGTGACTTCGGTGGCGGCCACGACATTTTCCAGGATCATCCGGACCCGCTGGACGTCCAGGTGCCCCCGTCTGACCAGGGCCTGGATGCTGGCCTCCACGGTGTCGGCGACGCCGTGGGTTTCCTGGCTGATCTCCCGCAGCCCGAGGTCCCGGCTATGTCCGCGCTCCTTGATGTTCGAGCCCGCCAGCACGACCATCAACACCAGGCCGACTGCCACCGGCTGATGGTATAGCCGCACAACGCGGCCGAAGAGGCGGCGATGCGGAGGAATCCCGGCGGTGGTGTTCGCACGGGCGGTGTCTTGAGGCGTTACGGATTCGTTCATGACGGGGCGTCCGCCTCCGGGGACGCGTGACCGGGCGGGACCGGCCCGTCCCCAGTCTAACTCATTTCTCCGGGTGTTCCCGGTCAAATCTCCACGACGCCTGGGACACCAGGTGTCGATGGAAGAGGATACAGTGCCGGCCGAGGCGAGCGAGGAGGTTGTCGACGGTCGTCGGCGAGGTGTCGAGGAGCCTGGCGATCTGGCGGTTGGCGGCGCCTGAGACGGCGTGCTTATGGACCTTTGGCAGGAGATCGGCGCGTTTGAGCCAGTATGTGGTGCGGAAGGTCTGGTCGGAGCAGGTCCTGCCGCAGGCCAGGCAGAGGTAGCGTTGGACGGTGTAGGGCGGGGACTTTCGGGAGACAGTGCCGAAGAGCGCGAAGGGCCAGGAATGCGGCTGAGGCTTGTGGTATTTGCAGTTAGGGTTGGGGCAGTGGGGAGGAAGTGAAGGGCATGAAGTGAGGGTTTTGGTGTTCATGAGGACGGGTCCAGGCAAGCGCTGGACCCGTCAACATTCTTCGTGGCACGTTGCATTATTAGGCAACAATCGAACAGGATCTTTATACCCCCCTGAGCGATCTCGAGTATCTTGACAACCGGTGGCAAGCAGATTCCCAGTTTCTTTTGAGGCCATGCGGCCGAAACTTGGTGATTTGCCGCCAGCAAAGGCAAGTGCCGGTACTGGGCACAGCGCCCCAGGAAAGCTGAACGAGAGACAAATCTGGATGTTTGGGCAACATTGGTGGCCCCAGAGTTCTTGGCCGCACTTGACCCGCATCCGACCGGAGGAACTTCGATGCATGAAGCCAGGGCTTACTCCGCGGCCAGCGCAACGTCACCGCTGACGCCCAACACGATCACGCGCCGCGAAACCACGGAAACGGACGTCCAGATCGAGATCCTCTTCTGCGGAGTCTGCCATTCCGATCTGCATACGGTACGCAACGAGTGGGGCAGTATCATGCCCACGGTCTACCCGGTCGTGCCGGGCCACGAGATCGTCGGCAAGGTCGTCAAGGTCGGGTCGGCGGTCGCGAACACCAAACCGGGGGACCTCGTGGGCGTCGGGTGCCTGGTCGACTCGGACCACACCTGCCCCAGTTGCAAGGCTGACCAGGAGCAGTTCTGTCCTGGCGCCGTCTTCACCTACAACGGTCCGGACAAGCATCTGGGTGGGGTCACGTACGGAGGCTATTCCGAGAGCATCGTCGTCGATGAACGTTTCGTCCTGCGGATTCCCACCAATCTGGACCTGGCCGGGGTCGCGCCGCTGCTCTGCGCGGGGATCACGACCTATTCGCCGATGCGCCACTGGAACGTCCGGGAAGGCCAGAAGGTCGGTGTCGTTGGTCTCGGCGGCCTGGGTCACATGGGGGTGAAGTTCGCCCGGGCTTTCGGCGCTCACGTGGTGGTGTTCACGACCTCGCCCTCGAAGGTGAAGGATGCCCTGAGGCTGGGGGCCCACGAGGTCGTTCAATCCCGCAACGCCGAGGAGATGGCGAAGCATGCCGGGAGCTTCGACTTCATCCTGGACACCGTGTCGGCGGATCATGACATCAATGCGTATCTGAACTTGCTGACGCGGGACGGAAACCTGACCCTGGTCGGTGCGCCGGAGAAGCCGCTACCGGTGTCGTCCTTCGCCCTGATTTTCGGCCGCCGCAGCCTGTCCGGTTCGCTGATCGGGGGCATCGCGGAGACCCAGGAGATGCTCGACTTCTGCGGCGAGCACGGGATCACCGCCGACGTCGAGGTCATCCCGATCGAGAAGATCAATGAGGCTTATGCGCGGCTGCTGCGTTCGGACGTGAAGTATCGCTTCTCCATCGACATGGCGTCGTTGAAGTCCCGATAGCCTTGCGGGCGGGAAGGAACAACGAAGAAGTGTGCTGTGGGTCAAGGCCTCGAGGTGTCCACCTTCGAGCCCGGCTGCATGGGCGACGATGCCGTAACTCTGGTCGTGGCAAGGCGGACGGAGTTTCGGCGGAGGACAAGCTATTTCCCTGGCGCCTGGTCGGGAAACGAGTTAGGTTGCCGGCACGACCGGACGCCCGTTCGGCCACGGCGAACAACAGGACCTCGCGCGAATACCCCGAGATCTCGCCTCCCCAGGATTCTTACCCCCCACTGTTGTACGGGTCGGAGAATAACGACCGTTGCGTCCAGGAACGTCCTGCGCGCATGCGGCGGAGACGCATACCACTATGTCCAAGACTCAGATGTCCAAGACTCAGATGTCCAAGACTCAAAACACCGAAACGGCCGGTTTCGACGGCTTCGGGCTCCACGAGTCCCTCGTGCGCGGCGTCCGCGATGCCGGCTTCACGTCGCCCCGGCCCATCCAGTCCGAGACCATTCCCGCCGGCCTCGACGGCATCGACGTGCTGGGCCTGGCCCAGACGGGCACCGGCAAGACCGCGGCCTTCGCGCTCATCCTGCTCGACTGGATCCTCAGGGAGCGCGAGCGCGGTATCCAGGCCCTGATACTCGCGCCCACCCGGGAGCTGGCCACCCAGATTGCGGCCGAGATCGAACTGCTCGCCCGCCACACCCGCATCAAACTCGCCGTCATCTATGGCGGCGTGGCGCAGAGCCGACAGGTGAGTCGCCTGCGGCAGCGCCCCGAGATCGTGGTGGGTTGCCCGGGCCGTGTGCTCGACCTGCTGGAGCAGGGACTGCTCGATTTCAGCGGCGTGGAGGGCGTGGTGCTGGACGAGGCGGACCAGATGTTCGACATGGGCTTTCTGCCCACCGTGCGCAAGATCCTCGCCGCCGTACCCAACGAGCGGCAGAACCTGCTCTTCTCGGCCACGATGCCCCGCGAGGTACGTCGGCTGGCCGACGAACTGCTGCACGAGCCGCACGTGGTGGAGCTGGCGACCAGCGGGCCGGCGGAAACCATCGACCACGGGCTGGTGCTGGTGGCGGAGCAACGCAAGCGCGAGCTGCTCGATCACCTGCTTCGCCAGGACGACTGCCACCGTGCCATCGTCTTCACCCGCACCAAGCACCGGGCCAAGCGCCTGGCCACCCAGCTGAGCAATGCGGGACATCGTGCGGTGGATCTGCAGGGAAACCTGTCGCAGGCCCAGCGGGATCGGGCCATGCAGGGATTCCGGTCGCAGCGTTACGACATCCTCGTGGCCACGGACATTGCCGCGCGCGGCATCGATGTGAGCGGTGTGTCGCACGTGATCAACTATGACGTGCCCAACACGCCGGAGCAGTATACGCATCGCATCGGCCGGACCGGCCGCGCGGAGCTCGAGGGTATCGCCTACACCTTCGTCACCCGCGAGGACCACGAATGGCTGCGCGCCACCGAACGCATGATCGGCGAGCCGATCCGGCGCCAGGTGGTCGACGGCTTCGAAGCCGACAGCGGCGAGGCCCGGGTCGCGCGGGGCGGCACTTCCCGCGGCTCTTCCCGTGGTGGTTCCGGCGGTGGTTCACGGGGTGGTCGTCGCCGCGGCTGGAATGCGGCTTGATGCAACGGTGCCGCCGGTGGCCTGCAGAAGGCTATGAGGGCACCGCGGATCAGTTCCCATCCAGGCTGGACAGCGCTTCGGTGCACGCCTGCGCATCCGCCTGAGACGATGCGCCGGCCGCGGCGAAGATCGCCCGAGCCTCGGACAGGTTCGTGATCGCCATGGCGCGTTCGCCCTGTGCCGACCGCGCCTTGCCCAGGGGCGTCAGCAGCCGCGCGAGCTGGACGGCCTTCGCGTCTGCGAAGGCCGCGCGGGCGTCGTTCTCGGCTCCGGACAGCAACCGTACGGCCGCGGCATCCTTGCCTTCGGATTGCAGAAGGCTCCCGAGCGCGATGATCGAGTTCAGGGTAGAGGGGTGCGTCGGGCCCAGCGTCCGGCGGCGGGCGGCGATAGCCTCCCGCAGGGTCTGTTCGGCTTCGGCCGTCTTACCCTGCGCCTCCAGCAGCATGCCGAGGTTGTGGACCGAGTTCAGCGTCGCAGGGTGGTCTGGACCCAGGATGCGTCGTCGCTTTTCAAGGGCCTCGCGGTACAACGGTTCGGCCTCGTCCAGCTTGCCCTGGTACTTGAGCAGTGCGCCCAGATTGGCGATGGCCGTCAGCGTCGCCGGATGATCCTCGCCATTCACGCGGCGAGACCGGTCCAACGCCTCACGGTAATATGGCTCGGCCTCATCCAGACGGCCCTGCGCGTGCAGCAGCGCGCCCAGGTTGCCGATGGACGCGAGTGTGAACGCGTCGTCGTCGCCGCGCAGGCGGCGGCTCTTCTCCAGGGCCTCGCGGTACAACGGTTTGGCCTCGCCCAGCTTGCCCTGCGATTCGAGCAGATAGCCCAGGTTGCCGATGGCGATGGGTGTTCCCGGGTCGTCATCGCCGAAGACGCGGCGGCGCTTCTCCAGCGCCTCGCGATAGTAGGGCTCGGCCTCGTCCAGGTGGCCCTGCGATCCGAGGAGCACCCCCAGGTTGGTGATGGAGTCGATGGTTTCGGCGTCCTCTGGGCCGAAGACCCGGGGCGTGCGCTCGACGGCTTCGCGGAAGTACGGCTCGGCTTCATCCAGACGGCCCTGGTCCATCAGAAGCAGGCCCATGTGGCTGACGGAGACGAGCGTTTCCGCGCTGTCGTCGCCGAGTCGTTGCCGGCGGCCTTCCAGCGCGGAGGACTGCAGCGGTTCCGCTTCGTCGTACAGACCGAGGGCGCGGTAGCGGTCCGCGAGTGTCTGGCGGAGCTGTGCCGCAACGACAGGCTGGTCCGCGAACCGAGCGTCGATGGCTGCCGCCGCCGGCCGCAGGATCGTCTGATCGATCAGTGCGACGGCTGCGTCGGTGGCGTTCACCCGATTCCACTGGTCGGTGAATGCTGCCATCTGCGCACCATGCTCGACCTCGGGCGCACCGTCTGCCGCCAGGGCTTCCGCGAAGCGGCGCGTCACATCCGCGGTCAGCTGGCGGCCCGCGGTCGCTGGATCAACCTGCTCGAGCATGCCCGCCTGGAAGTCGGCGACGAGCTTGAGTTCCCCGGCACGTGTCCGGGCGGCAGCCTCGGCCGCGAGGGCCCGGTCGCGCTGACCGCTCGCCACGCGGGCCTGCCACGCGAATCCCGCCACACCGACCATCAGCGCCGCCGCCACCGCGGCGCTGGCCAGGACCGCGCCGCGATTGCGTCGCACGAATTTCCGCATGCGATAGGTGGCACCCGGCGGCGCCGCGACCACCGCCTCGCTGGTCAGGTAGCGTCTGACATCCTGCGCAAGTCCGCCCGCCGACTCGTAGCGGCGAGTGCGGTCCTTGTCCAGCGCCTTCATCACGATCCAGTCCAGCTCCCCGCGCACCATCGCGCTCAGCTTGCGTGGTTCGGTGCGCCGGTGGGATGCGACGGTCGCCAGGGTGTCGGCGCTCTGGCTGAGTCGGGTGCTGGGCCGCGGCGGCTCGACCTCGCGGATGATCCGCTGGATCTCGCTGAATGCCGCCGATCGCAGTGTTTGCACGTCGAAGGGCGTCGAGCCGGTGAGCAACTCGTAGAGCACGACGCCGAGGGCGTACACGTCGGTGCGCGTGTCGATGTCGAGGCTGCCCTCGGCCTGTTCCGGGCTCATGTACGAAGGCGTCCCGATGAGGTGGAATTGCTCGGTGAAGACCGTCTTGTCCGTGAGCTGCGAATCGGTCGCTTTGGCGATGCCGAAATCGATGACCTTGGCCACGGCCCGTCCGTCCTGCATGCCGACCAGGATGTTCGACGGCTTCAAATCGCGGTGGATGATCCCCTTGGTATGGGCGTGTTGCACGGCCAGGCAGACCTCGGTGAACAGCTCCAGCCGGGTATCGATGTCCAGATTGTTCCGGTCGCAGTAACTGGAGATGGGTTCGCCCTTGACCAGTTCCATCACGAAGTACGGCCGACCCGTGTCCGTCGCCCCCGCATCCAGCACCCTGGCGATGTTGGGATGATCCATCAGGGCGAGGGCCTGGCGCTCCTGCTCGAAGCGCGCGACGACGCGGCGCGTGTCCATGCCCAGCTTGATGATCTTGAGGGCGACCCGGCGCCGGATCGGCTCGGTCTGCTCGGCCAGGAAGACCGAGCCGAACCCTCCCTCGCCTATGAGCTGCAGCAACTTGTACGGACCGATCCGCGCACCGGGGACTTCGCGAATCGGCGCTCCAGTTGCCGGGTCGCCTCCCGAGGTCATCCCGATGGTGGCATCGGATGTCGGCAGCCCGGCGGTGGATTCGTCGGCCGGATCAGCGGCCGCATCGCGTCGTGTGCGCTGCTCCCCGTCGTTCATCGTCGTCCTAGCCCGGCCAGGGTCTTGTCTCCGCTGCAAACGCCAAGATAGGACTGGAGCGCGGTATCCGCGCCTCCGGCAGTGCGCGTTCGGTCAGGCCGTCGGTTGCCCCCTGGCAAGCCGTCGCGGTCGTGTGAACCGGAGGGCCACGTCACGTGGGAGGAGCATGACGATGCGGGCCAAGCGGTTGAATCGCGGACGGTAATCTTCTGTTGCGTGTACGCCGGAAATTTGTGCACAGTGCCCGCGACGTTTGGGCGTGAGTGCCCTCTGAGGTTGCCGACCGCATGATTCGATTTCGCATCCCTCTGGTTCTCCTGGTTCTGACCGCGAGCCTGGCACGCGGGCCCGACTCAGATCCGCCCGCAGGATCCATGAGCCGGCGCTACCGCTGTCGTCTCCTGACTACCGCGTCAAGATCACCCGTTTCGTGACCGAGCCGGCGGATGTGTGCAGGCGGGCGAGGTAGACGCCGGCGGGCAGGCGGTCACCGTTCTGGTCGACGCTATTCCACGAGAATTGGTGGTCACCGCGACTGAAGGCGCGGTCGGCGATGGTACGCACGCGGCGGCCGGCCACGTCGTATACCTCGAGCTGGGCCCATCCGTCGCGGGGTAGGGCCGCGAAGAGCACCACCGGGCCGTCCGAGGGATTGGGCGCGACACGCATCTGCAACCCGGATGCGACCACCGGGCCGTCCTGGACAGGCGTGGCGAGGTCGGCGCCGCCGTAGGTGTCCTGATTGCCATTGCGGGTGTCGGTCCAGACGGGGGTGAGGAAGCCGTTCCAGCAGGCGAGGCCGATGTACTCGCCGATCGCGCCGGACCGGGTCTCGTCCTCGTCGATTCGTGGGACCGTTCGCTGCGTGGCTGGCGGCCGCGGTGCCATCTTCGTGTCCGAAGGGTGGGAGGCCGCGTTGGACACGCGCTGATTCGCCGTCCAGGTCGCGCCACCGTCGAGGCTCTGACTCACGTAGCAGTGCCAGGCGAGGTTGCTGGGATCGTCGCGACGGTCGAGCCAGACGGCCGATACGGTGCCGATGTTGTCGACGGTCAACCAGACATGGAACTGGTCGCGGCCGTTGCCGACGGCGTCGTCGTTGATGCGAAGCGGCGCCGACCAGGTCACGGCGTGGTCGTCGGAGTAGCGTACGAAGATGTCGTAGTCGGCCGCGAGTTCGCGCGACATGTATGCGACGTAGATGCGGCCGTGATGCGCGCCGCCCGTGATGTCCACGTCGATGGCGGGTTCGGCGTTGCTCTCGATGTTGCCGTTGAGCGTTGGCGACGGGTTGGTGACGGAGGTGACCGTACGATCGGTGCCGAACGATTGGCCGCCGAACGACTGGTCGATCTTGATGGTGCTGTCGTTGAAATCGACCCAGGCCACGTACAGCGTGCCGTCGGGGCCGACGGCGAGGTTCGGGTACTGGTTGCCGGCATCGTCGCTGACCTGGATGGCGTCGGTCCAGGTGGCGCCCTCGTCGCCGGTGCTGACGCACTGGATGTTCGTCTCGTTGAAGCGCGTCCAGACCATGTAGATGCGCCCACGGAAGAAGGAATGGGTGCGGTCGCAGGCGATGAATTCCTTGTCCTCGAACGCGTTGGCGACCCCATCGACAGCGAAGCCGCGGTCTTCCCAGTTCTGCCCGCCATCCGTGCTGCGGTACATGAGCATGCCGTTGGGGTGGGTGGTATCGCCGTCGTAGGCGAGTAGCATGGCGAAGAAGTCGCCGTCGGCGTTGACAGTGAGCGCCGGATCGCTGTCGCGCACATAGTGCGTGTCGACGAAGAGCCCCGGGTTGGTCCAGGACACCCCGCGGTCGAAGGTGAATCCCCAGCCGACCTGCCGGTAGCCGAGCCGGAAATCTCGCCAGGCAGCGACGAGGTTGGACGGATTCGTGGGATTCACGACGACCTGCTGCTCGTTCTGAAGCTGCGCGGTGGCGTCCTGGTTGATCTGGAAATTCAACCAACCCTGGGCGGCGGCCGGCGTTGCGAAGACGAGGACGGCGGCGATGAGGAGTAGGGAACGCGGAATCATGGATGTCATCTCCTGGCGGGGGAAGGACTACGTGGTCAGAGGATACCAGAACGGCGTCAGCTTGCGGGCAGTTTCCTCGCGGAGGCCCGCGGCCAGGCTGACCCCGACGGCCGCGATGGCATGAATACGGTGGGCTGAGACAGGTGCGGATCCGGGCGTAGTAGTTTCGCGGTTCATACAGGCGCTGCAACAGCCGGCGAAAGATTCGACTGCGTGGCAAGGCGCGGAGAAGTCCGACCATGGCGGTGACCACGCCCGTCGACTCGATGAACTCGAATTGCCGCTGGAAGACGTCGCGTTCGTCTTGCCAGGACCTGCGCCAGCGATTTGCAACGGGGCGTAGTCGCGGAGATCGGCCAGATCCCAGCGGGGCAGCGGCGTGAGCGAGAGATCCGGAAATCGCGTGGCCCGGTAGCACGTTTGCAGGCGGTTGCACTCCAGGTCCCGTACCAGGATGGGCAAGACCTCCTCGGCTTCACCCATCACCACGTGATCCACACACAGTTCATCGTCCCTGTCGTCGCCGAAGAGCGGGCCGCCGCCGACGATGAACTTGCCGGCTGCGCGCAAGACGCGCACATTGATAATGTAGTTCCAGGACTGGCCGGTCGGCTCGTGGTATATTGGGGTATCCACGGTAACGCGTCGCGAGCCTGCACGGGCGGACGACCGTCTCCAGCGCTATCATCCCTCGATCTGGATTCGTTTCAACGATTTCCGCTCGATCATGCTCTTGAAGGCAGGGATTCGAACATGGCCAACGAACCATCCGATCTCGACCCCACCATCGATGCCCATGGCACGCCCGGCGACGACGATCGCACCATCTCGGTGCCCGAAGCGGGAGGCGTGGGTGACGCGGCCGGCGACCTGCCCCGGGAGATCGGGGGTTACCGCATCTTCGGGCGGCTGGGCGAGGGCGGCATGGGGGTGGTATACGAGGCCGAACAACCGTCGCCGCGGCGGCGGGTGGCGCTGAAGGTCATTCGCGGGTCGGAGTATCGTGACGAGTTGCATCTGCGCATGTTCGCGCGTGAGGCGGCGACGCTGGGGCGCCTTCAGCACCCCGGCATTGCAGGTATCTACGCGTCTGGTCACACGCCGGACGGTCGGCATTACTTTGCCATGGAGCTGGTGCCCGGGACAACGCTCGGCACGTGGCTCGCGAGCCGGCCGGCCGTGCCCGACCGCGCGGAGATCGCACTGCGCCTGGAACTGTTTCGTCAGATCTGTGACGCCGTGCACTATGCCCATCAACGCGGCGTGATCCACTGCGACCTCAAGGCCTCCAACGTCATCGTGACCGATGTGGCCCCGGACACCGGTTCTACCGTTACCTTGCCGCCGCGGACCAAGGTTCTGGATTTCGGCCTCGCACGCCTCACGGAGAGCGATCGCGAGGCCTCCGCGGTCACCGAGGTCGGCGTGATCAAGGGGACCCTGGCGTACATGGCGCCGGAACAAGCGCGCGGCGATACGACCGAGGTCGATGTACGTACCGACGTCTACGCGCTCGGTGTGGTCCTGTACGAATTACTGACCGGGGTGAGACCTTACTCCGTCGACACCGGCTCGCTGCTCGCGGCCGTGAAGGTGATCTGCGAGCAGGCGCCGCGCCCGCTCGCCGAGGCGTGGACGGCGTCCACGAAGCTCGACCCCGACCTGGCGACCATCGTGACGACGGCGCTGGCCAAGGATCCCGATGGACGATTCGCGAGCGCTGCCGCGCTTGGCGACGATGTCGGCAGGTTCCTCGGGTCGCAACCGATCCTCGCCCGGCCGCCGAGTACGATGTACCAGATCCGCAAGCTCGTGTCGCGCCGCAAGCCCATCTTCGCGACCGCCGGCGCGGCCCTCGCGTTGCTGGTCGTCGCGTCGGCGGGCATCGCCGGGCTCTACGTCCGTTCGGAGCGCAACCTGGCGCGCGCCGTGACCGCCGAGCAGTCGGCGCGGCGCGAGGCGGAGACGGCACAGCGCACCTCCGACTTCCTCGTCACCCTTTTCGATCGCGCCGATCCCGAGCGCAACCGCGGCCAGACGGTGACCGCACGCGAGGTGGTGGACGAGGGCGCCCACCAGCTCGAGAGCGAGCTGGCGGATGAGCCGTTGATGAAGGCGCGGCTGCTGGCGACCATCGGGCAGGTCTACACCAGCCTCGCTGTGTACGACGAGGCGCGGAAGCTCATCGAGGAGTCGCTCACGCTGCGCCAGGAGCACCTGGCGCCGGGCGACCCGGCCATCGCCAGGAGCGAGCATCTGCTGGGCTCTGTCCTGGCCGCCACGGGCGATCGCGACAGCGCCCGCGCGGCCTACGATCGTGCCATCGCCATGTACGCGGCGCTGGGGCCATCGGGCCGTGACGGTCTCATCGCGTCGAACAAGGACCTCGCCTGGTTGCTCGGCCAGGGCGGTGAGCTGGAGGACGCGATGAAGGCGATCCATCGCGCGCTGGCCGTGGAAGCCGAACGGGATCCGCCCGACCCCAAGCGCCTCCTGGGGCTTCAGAGCACGCTGGCCACGATCCTCACGAATCGTGGCGACGCGGACTCGTCCGTGGTGGTGCTTGAGGATGCGCTCGCGACGTCGCGCCGCATCAACGGCGACGAGAATACGATGACGGCTTCGCTGCTGACCAATCTCGGCGTGGCGCAGGGGCTCGCCGGCCACCCGGAACGCTCCACCGCGGCCTACCTGGAGGCCCTGGCGATCTACCAGAAGATCTACGGGGACAATCATCCGCTGGTGGCGCGCGCCCTCGGCAACGTGGGAGTCAACTACGCCGAGCTGGGGCAATTCGACCAGGCCCGCCCGTACATGGAGAAGTCGCGCGCGGCGCTCATCGCCGTCCATGGCCCCGACAGCCCGATGGTGGCCAAGGCGTCGATGAACCTGGGGCTCCTGAAGCTGCAGAGCGGCGACGCGGCCGGGGCGGTTGTGGATCTGCAACGGGCGGTGGAACTGCACGAGAAGGCGGCCCCCGACGGGCGGTCGATCTCGCTCTCGTACTCGCTCTACCATCTCGCCACGGCGCGTGCCGAACTGCACCAGTACAAGGAGGCGCGCCGGCTCATGGAGCGGGTGGTGGCGATCGACCAGCAGATCTATGGCGAGGGTGCGAGCGATGTGGCCGACGACTTCGAATCTCTCGCCGAGATCGAGCGCGCCGCGGGCGACACCATTGCGGCCGCACGCTCCGAGGAAAAGATGCGGGAGATCCGGACGCAACTCGCCGCCGCGGCGAAACCGGATTCGGTGAGCGGCGTATCCGAGGGTCAGCGCCCACAGTGACGGACCAGGGACCGTGAAGAGCAGGTCCCGGCGAGTCGGATGCTGCGGCCGCGACCGGTTCAACGACCAGGACAGTGTGGTCGTGACCGTGATACCCCGAACGGACCGCGGTCGCTACCTCACGATCACCACGCGCCTGGCCTCGTGTCCGACTGCGCCGCTGGCGCGTAGCCAGTAGATACCCGACGCAAGGCGCCGCCCCGTGGCGTCGCGGCCGTCCCACGGGAGCGTGAGACCTCCGTCCTTGGCGGCGGGCGCGGGGCCCTCGTGCAGGCGGCGGACCACGTGGCCGCGCACGTCGACAACCTCGACCGTCAACGAGCCGGCCGTCGGGGGACGCAGCGATACCTGGCAACTTCCGGACATCGGATTGGGCGCAACGCTCAGCGCGAGGTCGCCGAGCGGCGTCGACATCTCCACGCCGGTGATTCCGCAGCCCACGGGCCAGGCGCCGATCAGCCCGCAGTCGGGATTCGCCTCGGGAGCGCATGGCGAATCCGCGTCGAGCGTGAGGTCGCCGCCGGCCGCGTCGCAGAACAGCGGGTCGAGGCTGATGTTGCCGTCGAACCCCTCCTGGCCGGCGATGCAGCCGGTCCAGTCGCCGTTCACGTTGCCCCAGATGTCGCTACAGGACAGTTCGAAGAGGCCGCCGTCGCAGTACAGGGCGCCACCGCCCTCGTTGCCGGCGATCAGGGAGTTCGCAACAGTGACCAGCGAACCGTAACCCGCCGAGATCGCCGCGCCGTGATCGGCGATGTTACCGACAAAGGTGCAGACGTCGACGCTGGCGCTACTGACCTGCAAGAACTCCAGTCCCGCGCCGGTGACCGCGCCTGCCCCATGGTTGCCAACGAAAGTAGAATGCGAGATCTCGACGGTGCCCTGGCCCACGCTCGCGCCGGCGCCGTAGCCCGACTCGACGGCGTTGTCCTTGAACAGGCAGCCGGTGATGACGAGCGACTCGGGGTCGATCCCCTCGAGCCCACCGCCGACCTGGAATCCCCGGTTCTCCACGAAGTGGCAGTCGGTGAGCAAGGCGGAGGCCTGGAACAGCCACACGCCGCCACCACCGCCCCACCACGCCGTGTTACCCGTGAACGCGCAACGCAGGAAGGTGGGGTTGGCATGCAGCCCGGCCGCCACCCCACCACCGTCCTTCGCCGTGCAATCGCGCACGGCGACGTCGATGAACGTGGGCGATGCGTAGTCGCCGATGAGGATCGCGCCACCGCACGATTCGAGATCCGGAGGATCGGTGCCCGTGGCGTACCCGTGCGTGATGGTCAACGCCTGGATCACGGAACCCGGTCCCTCGGACCAGTCGAAGATGAATGCTCGGTGGGGATCATTCGCGCTGCCCTCGCAATCGATGACACAGGCGGACGGGTCGGCCGCAAGGCCGCGAATGGTCAGCGGCTTGCCGTGCAGGTGGATGTCGCGGTTGCCCTCGCCGGTATAGGTGCCCGGCGCCAGCTCGATCACCGAGTTCCACGGCGCTGCGCCGATCGCGGCCTGGACGGTGGCGTAGTCGCCGGTCCCTTCGGCGTTGACGAGCAAGGTGTCCGCACGCGCGGCCGCGGCAATCAGGAGTACCGTGCACAATATGGAGACGTGGCGCGTCGACATGACTGAACCTCCTGCATGGAGCGTCGCAGATGGGGGTCGCGGAACGTCGTCTGTATCGATTATCGCGTCGCAAAATGGAACCTGCCGAGCATATCACACCCGGTGTGCCGATGTCTGCCGGGCCGCGTATTCATGGGCAGACCAGCCGGATGGAGCTCTTATGTTGTTTGAATATAATGTGTTATTGGCTTGCCCGCGGGACGCGGGCGGAACACTCCTCTGCCCCCGGGGAGCCCACAGTAGCGTGCGGCGACCGAAGCCGTACGACCATGGCCTGATTCTATATATTGACAAAGTCTAGAATTGGATTAATTATCTCCACATGTGCCAAGACTCGATCGAACTCCTCCACGATCACGGACTGCAGGTCACACCGCAGCGGCTGGCCGTCCTGCGCGCCGTGTCGGAGAACCCGCACATCACCGCCGATGGCGTGGCCGAGATCGTGAGGGCCGGGATCGGCACCATCTCGCGTCAGGCGGTGTACAATGCGCTCGGCGTTCTGGTCGAGAAGGGTGTGCTGCGGCGCATCCAGCCCAGCGGTTCGCCGACCCTCTTCGAGGATCGGGTCGGCGACAATCACCATCATCTCATCTGTCGCACGTGCGGGAGGGTGGAGGATGTCGACTGTGCCGTCGGCGATGCGCCGTGCCTGCAGGCGGACGAAGATCTGGGCTACGAGATCGACGAGGCCGAGGTCGTCTATTGGGGCCACTGCCCCGAGTGCCTCGCCCGGGCCGAAACACGAGACGAGCCGAACCAGCACGATCGAGACCATGAGGATTCCGATGACTCGAAAAAGGACGCGACCGCAGGAGGTAACAAGTGATGGAAAGCCAGAGCAAGTGCCCGTTCACGGGCGGAGGCAAGGGGACCACGAACCGCGACTGGTGGCCGAACCAGCTGAATCTGAAGGTCCTGCACCAGAACCCGCCCGCGGCCGATCCGATGGGCGAGGGCTTCGACTACGCCAAGGCGTTCAATACTCTCGACCTCGCCGCGGTGAAGAAGGATATCGAGGCGGTGATGACGACGTCGCAGGACTGGTGGCCGGCCGACTTCGGTCACTACGGTCCGTTCTTCATCCGCATGGCGTGGCACAGTGCGGGAACCTACCGCATCCAGGACGGGCGCGGCGGTGCGGGTGCCGGGATGCAGCGCTTCGCGCCGCTGAATAGCTGGCCCGACAACGTGAACCTCGACAAGGCGCGGCGGTTGCTCTGGCCGGTCAAGCAGAAGTACGGTCGCAAGATCTCGTGGGCCGACCTCCTGATCTTCGCCGGCAATTGTGCCCTGGAGTCGATGGGGTTCAAGACGTTCGGTTTCGCCGGCGGCCGCGAAGACGCATGGGAACCCGACGAGACCTACTGGGGCGCCGAGCACGAGTGGCTGGACGACAAGCGTTACAGCGGCGAACGCGACCTCGAGAACCCGCTCGCCGCGGTCCAGATGGGCCTGATCTACGTGAATCCGGAAGGGCCGAACGGCAACCCCGACCCGTTGCTCGCGGCGAAGGATATCCGCGAGACCTTTGCCCGCATGGCCATGAACGATGAGGAAACGGTCGCGCTCATCGCCGGTGGGCACACCTTCGGCAAGACCCATGGCGCGGGCCCGGCCGACCAGGTGGGGGCGGAGCCCGAAGCGGCGGGCATCGAGGAGCAGGGCCTCGGCTGGAAGAGCAGCTTCGGCAGAGGCAAGGGCGGCGACACGATCTCCAGCGGTCTGGAAGTCACCTGGACCACCACGCCCACGAAGTGGAGCAACAACTTCTTCGAGAACCTGTTCGGCTACGACTGGGAACTGACGAAGAGCCCGGCCGGCGCGCAGCAGTGGCGACCCAAGGGCGGCGCCGGCGCCGGCACGGTGCCGCATGCCCATGACGCGTCGCAGCGGATCGCGCCATCCATGTTGACCACGGACCTCTCATTGAAGGTGGACCCGATCTACGAGCCGATCTCGCGGCGTTTCCACGAGAACCCCGATGAGTTCGCGGATGCCTTCGCGCGGGCGTGGTACAAGCTGACGCACCGCGACATGGGGCCGTACGCACGTGGTGTCGGCGCTCTGGTCCCCGCGAAGCCGCAACTGTGGCAGGACCCCGTGCCCGAGGTCGACCACGAGCTGATCGACGCCAAGGATATCGCCGCCCTGAAAGCCAAGATCCTCGCTTCGGGGCTATCCGTTTCGCAGCTCGTGTCCACCGCCTGGTCGTCGGCCGCGTCGTTCCGCGGCACCGACAAGCGTGGCGGCGCCAACGGGGCGCGTATCCGGCTCGCGCCGCAGAAGGACTGGGAGGCGAGCGAGCCGGCCGCGCTGGCGAAGGTGCTGAAGGTCCTGGAGGGCATCCAGCAGGAGTTCAACAAGGCGCAGAAGGGCGGCAAGAAGGTGTCGCTCGCCGATCTGATCGTGCTGGGCGGGTGTGCGGCCGTCGAGAAGGCCGCGAAGGACGGCGGGCATACCGTCGAGGCTTCGTTCTCGCCCGGCCGCACCGATGCGTCGCAGGCCCAGACCGATGTCGAGTCGTACGGTTACCTCGAGCCGATCGCAGACGGGTTCCGCAATTACCTCCGGGACGAGCACAAGTTGTCGGCCGAGGAGTTGCTGCTGGAAAGGGCGAACCTGCTCACCCTGAGCGCCCCGGAGATGACGGTACTCGTGGGCGGCATGCGGGTTCTCGGCGCCAACTTCGGCGGAACGGACCTCGGCGTGTTCACGAAGCGCCCCGGATCGTTGACCAACGATTTCTTCGTGAACCTCCTTGCTCTGGACACGGAGTGGAAGGCGGCGTCGCAGTCCGAGGAGACGTTCGAGGGCCGCGACCGCGCAACGGGCAAGGTGAAGTGGAAGGCCAGCCGTGTCGACCTGGTCTTCGGCTCGAACTCCCAGCTCCGCGCGCTCGCCGAGGTGTATGGCGCCGACGACGCGAAGGAGAAGTTCGCGGGTGACTTCGTGGCCGCGTGGACCAAGGTCATGAACCTGGATCGTTTCGATCTGAGGTGATCGTTCCGGGCGGGTCGGACCCTGGCGCCCGACCCGCCAATCCCCCGACTTCGTAAGCATATCCCGATGAACAGGTTATGAAGTCCAGCCGGCTGGACTCCCCAGCCGTGACAGCCGACACAGGCTGCGGGCATCCGGCATGAGAATTTGTGGGGTTGCTATACATGGCACTGCAATGTATAATGCTGCCATGTATATCAGAGCCTGGCTTTTTAGGATCTGGCATCCGAACACCCCGCGAGGTCTCGAGACATGGACATCAACAAGGACCTGATGGCGGCGTCCTCGACGCCGATCGTGCTGGCGATCCTGGCCGAGGGCGACAGCTACGGGTACGCCATCATCAAGCGGGTGCGGGAGCTGTCCGGTGGGCACATGGAGTGGACGGACGGGATGCTGTATCCCGTGCTGCACCGGCTCGAACGGCTAGGGCACGTGGAGGCACGGTGGGAGGTCGCGGAGACTGGCCGCCGTCGCAAGTACTACCGGATCACGGATGGGGGCCGCGCGCAGCTCGCGGCGGAACGCAAGCAATGGCAGGCGGTGGACGCGACGTTGCGCGGCCTCTGGTCGATCCTCCCGATCTTCACGACGATCAACGAACAGGCGCCGATGGCGCCGTTTCCGCGAGGAGTCTGAGCGATGACAGCTCCGGACCACGAGATCGCGCTCGAGAACCAGATCGATCAGTGGCGCACCTTCCTGCGCCGGCGACAGTCGATCCACGCCGTCGACGTGGCGGAGCTGGAAGACCATCTGCGCGAGCAGATCGAGGCACTGGTCGACGCAGGGCTCGCGACCGACGAGGCGTTCCTCGTGGCGGTGAAGCGTATGGGCAACCTCGACACGCTGTCGCGGGAATTCGCGCGCGAGCACTCGGACCGTCTGTGGAAGCAGCTCGTCGTCGCGCCTGCCGTGGTCGGGGAGCCGGGGACGGGCCCGGTCAGGGAGGCGGTCGTCGCCATCGGCCTCGCGATCGCGGCGGCGGCGCTCATCAAGATCCCGGCACTCTTCGGGATGGACCTCGGCAGGGACGCCCACTTCTACGCCCGCAACCTGAGCTTCTTCGTGCTGCCCCTGCTGACCGGATACTTCGTCTGGAAGCGACAACTCGTCGTCCACACGTTGATCTGGCTGGCGCTGGCATTCGTGGTGGCGGGCGTCTTCGCCAACGCCTACCCCTTTGTGACCCGCGGCTCCGTCGAGGCGCTCACGGCGTTGCACCTGCCGATCGCGTTGTGGCTCGCCGTGGGCATCGCGTATGCGGGTGGCCGCTGGGGCCAGGTGGCCGGTCGCATGGACTTCATCCGCTTCTCCGGCGAGCTGTTCATCTACTACGCGCTGATCGCTCTCGGCGGCGGTGTCCTCTCGATGTTCATGATGATGATCTTCAAGGCCATCGGAGTGGACGCGGAGCCCTTCTTCCAGTCGTGGCTGCTGCCGTGTGGCGCCACCGGAGCCGTGCTGATCGGTTCATGGCTGGTGGAGGCCAAGCAGAGCGTGATCGAGAACATGGCGCCCGTCCTCACGCGCCTCTTCACGCCGCTCTTCGCCGCTGTACTCGTGGCGTTTCTGGTGACCCTGGTGGTCACCGGACACGGAATCGACATCGAGCGAAACGTGCTCATCGCTTTCGACCTGCTCCTGGCGGTGGTGCTGGGCCTGGTCCTCTACGCGGCATCCGCACGCGATCATGGCACGCCTCCCGGCATCTTCGACGGGCTCCAGGTGGTGCTGCTAGTCAGTGCGCTGCTGGCCGACGCGGTGGCGCTGTGGGCGATCGCCGCCCGCATCTCCGAGTTCGGCTTCACACCCAACCGCGTGGCGGCGCTCGGTGAGAACGTGATCCTGCTCGTCAACCTCGCCTGGTCGACAGTGCTCTCTATGAAGTTCCTAGGCGGCCGCGGCTCGTTCGCGACCCTTGAACGCTGGCAGACAGACTACCTGCCGGTATATGCCGCGTGGGCGGCCGTCGTGGTGGTCGTCTTTCCGCCGGTGTTCGGGTACGTGTGACCTGGCGCCCATGCGTACGACCGGCGAGGTCGTCCCCGTGGGGGCGGCCTCGCCGGTGTCATCCGACCCTGCGCCGGGCCGCGGGTGCCGCGATGTCAATCGTGGCTCGCGATCCACTCCCAGACCGGTTGCCAGAACATCTGCGCGGAGATCGCGGCGGTGAAGATGTTGACGTGGCCGATGTCCAGACGCTTCTCGCCCTGGAGCTGGACGTCGAGGAGGGTGACGTCGTCCGAGCCCGAGAGCAACGACGCCGTATCGTCCATGAGGTCGCCCCAGCTCCCGTGCGCGCCCAGAAAGAAGACAGGCACACTTATCTCCCCCAGGTGGTCGTCGTACGGCGAGTTCCCCTCGTCGCAGTGGATCAGCGTGTTGTCGAGGTCGAACGGATTCGAACCGTAGCTATTGAACTGGCGGAGCCACCCGAGATAATGACCGACGTCGGTATACTGGAGATCGATGACGTTCTCGTCGGCATCGAAAACGCCTGCCAGATAGTGGACGTCGGGATCGGGCATGCCGAACGCCACACCCGTCACCGCCCCGACGAAGAGAGCCGCATGCAGGTTGTCGAGCCAGTCCACGATCTCGGAGTCGCCGCTGGGGTCATCCTGACCGAGAGACCCCAGGGTCTGGAACAGTAAGCCATAGTCATTCTGATAGACGCCACTCTGGACGAGGTCGGTGACCTCGGGTAGCCAGTCGCATTCACTTTGCCGCCAGGCCTCGTCGTTCGTCTTGTAGAAGAAGTCGACGGGAATGTACCCGCCGATCTGACGCTGCCACGCCGGGAGCTGGGTCTCGAGGTCCAGGGCCGCGAAGCCGGTCATGGAGCCGGTGCTGTACCCCAGCAGGTTCATCCTGTCGTAGCCGCTCCCGGTCAACAGACGCGTGAGACGGGCGACGGCCATGCCCGTCCGCACGTTCTGCGCATCGAACCGCAGATCCCAGTTGGCCATGAACGAGAAATCCTCGGTGTCCTGCGGCAGCAGTGTGTAGGCCTGGTCGATGCCCCACACGTCTACGTCGTGCTGCGCGAGGTACACTGCGAACGATTGATCCGCCGGTATCTCGGGGACGACTGCACCGGGCAGGAACATCACGGTGAAGTGGCCGGGCGTACCATGTACCGCAAAGAGCGACCTGTGCGTGCGGATCGGCCGGAAGGGACGCCGCTCCTTGACGACGCGATGCAAACCCACCACGTCATAGGGTCCGGGGCCGACGCGTAGACGGAAGGAATAGTGAACGATGTCGCCCACGACCGACTCCCGTTCGATCTGCCATAACTGACATTTCTCGAGCCAATCACCACCAGGATTGTCAAGGACGACGGGATTCCCGTTCTCGTCGACAGCCGGCCAACCGGTCGATCTTACGAGAGCCTGAGCCACCGCCTCAGGGTCGACATACGACCGCGTGATGGCGGACTGGTCGATCGCGGGAGACGTGGGTGTCTGTTCCTGGCAGGCGACGGGCAGAAGCAATACGAGAATACAAACTGACCACATTACACGCCTTTACATGAGATGCCTCCTTTGGTATGAAGTTACTTCAAGTAGACTCGATATCGAGTCCAGGAATCCGACGGCGATCGCGATGGGATCGCGCCCGCCATTGGCAACGGACTTGCCTACGGATGCGGCTGCCGGCGCGTCGTCAGTGGCGTAGACCCACCATCAGACCCAACCCGGCAATATGGCGATCGATCATCGTAGCGGATAGCTCGGTGATGACGTTGTTGCTGACGTGCGCACCGATTCCAGCTCCGACGGAAATTCCGAAATCCGTGCTGCTGTGGGTTCCGCCGATGTCGACCGACAGATGATCCGCTGCGAAACCGACTTTTCCGAGCACGTAGACATCTCGGCCCACTCGCGCGACGTTGTATATACCGATGCTCCAGAGCCGCCATGTCCACTGCGAGGCCAGTGCGTCGAGCTGCGCCTGGTTCAATTCATTCGCGTTATCATAGTAGCTGTAATGCTGCACCGGTGCGACGGATCCGTCGGAGACCGATGTCAAGCCCGACAGCTCGACAGAGAATTCGACATCCCGTGTGCGACCAACGACCTTGCCCATCGTGCAACCAATATTGTTCGGGCCGTCCGATAGGGGCTGGCCGTCGTCGCTGACCGACGTCGTGCCGAAACTCGCACCGCCATAGAATTCCTGCGCCCCGAGGCCGGTTGCCGCGATCGTTGCGACAGCCATGACCAGAATATTCCTCATATGTCGTTGAATCATGAGACACGCCTCCCATCACGGCTCTAGTTTGGATCGCTGCCGTCGCCGCCCAGCTCCATTAGAATCAGCTCCTCGGAATTGCTGCTCGTGCCGGCAACGACGATGCGCTCACCCTGCATGGCGACCACGCTGCCCGAGACGCTGTGGTCGAGGCCCTGGAAAGTCCGTTCCCAGACCAGGTTGCCGTCGAGTGCCAGCCGGGCGACGTACATGACACTGCCGGATGAACTCGACGACGAACGACACGTCGCCAGGATCACCACGCCACCGTCGGGGGCTCCGCACAGCGATGCGAGATCGCAGCTGCTGTATTGCGGGATCGCTAGCTGGGAGTCCCAGATCCAGATGGTCGAACCATCCTGAGCGAGCTCGTGGAGATAGGTGCGGTAGGTCCCGCCGTCGGAGACGGTAAGCGCAGCCGTACAGGCGCCGTCAGGACCAACGGCGATCTCCCGTCGATACGATGTGCCGTTGTAGTTGATCGCCCGTTCCCAGATCGTCCCGAAGTTCGTGTCTATTTCCGCGATGCGCAGATCCTGGTTCGCGATCCTCCCGTAGTAGATGCATCGCGATCCGTTGTCGGCCAGCTCGATGCCGTCGACCGCGCCGGGGAGCGGCCCCAGCGTCATCTGTACGATGACGTTTCCCTCGGTATCGGTGCGGACGAGATCCGGTCCACCGTAGTTGTCGAAAGACATCCACATGCCGAACTCGCTCGTCGTGCGTATGCCCGTCGGTGTGTCCCAGCCGGAGTAAGTACGGGTTCCGTATGCGATCCCGTCCCCGTGCATCTTTATGAGCACCACGTCGTTGTCGTATGACGACGTCGGCGTCAGGACGAAGACATCTCCATTGGCATCGACCGTGCTTCTCGATTCGCTGGCGGAGTATGCTCCCTGGCCATGGCTCCAGGTCGTACTGGAGGCGCCGAGTGTCCAGCGCGCAAACCACAGTTGAGATCCGGACACCCCCTGTACCAGGAAAGCGCCGTCCGGAAACACAGCCAGATCTCGGATGACGGTGAGGTCGTCGAGGGCGTGCGTGTAGCGAGCGTTCGCGTGAACGGAGAAGCGCCAGGTGGCGCTCCATCCCGTCGTCCAGCCATCCGGCGATGCCACCCGTCCCCGCCAGTAGTGGAGACCGTCGGCGGCCGCTACGTCGAATTGGGCGTTGTATGAACTCGCCGTGGACATGGTGGCGGCTTCGGTGAACAAGCTGTCGGATGCGATCTCGACGGTGTAGGTCAGTTCGTCGTAGCTGTTCGGCTGGTAGTCCGCCATCTGCAGCTCGAGGTTATTTCCGAAGATCACGGTCAAGCCATCGGCTGGCCTGGAGAGCGCTGGCCATGAGAATGAACCGTTCGTGAAGGTGACCTTGACCGAGTCTTCGCCGACGGAGGCGTAGGCGTCGGCGGCCGCGACGACGATCGTGAGGGTGTCGTCCGGGCCAACGTATAGTGCCGGCGAGATACTGTTGATGGAGAGGTAGCTGTTGCCTCTTCCACTGTAAACCAGAGAGTCGTTCATGAACGTCGTAATCGCACGAACTGATCCGTCAGTGATATCGGCTGTCACCATGAAAGTGTCGTAGTAGTCGAGTATCGCGCCGTCGAATGGCGCGGTGATGCGGACGACCGGGGCACGGTTCGATTCCGCGCCGATCGGGGTATCGAGGTCCAGGCCGTCCTCGGAAGTGGGGAGCAAGCATGATGACAGGGCCGGCAAGAGCACACACGCGAGGATGATCGAGCGACGTGGTGACATCACGGCGGGTCCTTTCGAGGAGTGATTATGGCGAAGCGATAAAGCCACGAGAAACGTCGATATACGATCACGAAATCCGACCGAGCGTTACACCATGTATGATGTGTGTCAAGCGGATTCGGATCGCCAGGAGTAGCATTTCGTGAAGCCCCACATTTTATAGATTTTGCGGGACGAAATATGCCGGTCTCGTTCATTGGTAATGGTGCATGATGCTGTCTTACGGGACTCCGGTCCGAGGCCACGGAGGTGATACGATGCCCAGGCGCGTGCCAGGAGTGCGAAACGGATTCGTCATGGTCGGCGTCGGGATGCTCGCGATGGTGATGGTGGACCTTGTCGCCGGCGGCCGGATCGACACCGCCCGGGCGAATTGTATCGACTACCTCGGCAACTCGGTCAACGTCGGCCGATTCGACACGCCCGGACACGCGCGCCGTGTCTCGATATCGGGTCACCTGGCATGTGTCGCGGACGAGGAGGGCGGTCTGCGCATCATCGACGTCGAGGATGACCGCATGGTCCGGTTCGTGGGCTACATGGTGTTCCCATCACGGGTTCTCGATGTCTTTGCTCGCGGCGATATCGTGTATCTTGCCGACAGCCAGGACGGGATGCGCATCGTTGACATCAGCGATCCGGCGGCACCAAGCTTGGAGAAGTCGGTGTACGTCTCCGGTGAAGCGCGAGGCGTAATCGTCGTGAACGACCGCGCCTACGTCGCGGCGGGATCGCAGGGTTTGCGCATCGTGGATGTCGCGGACATCGCACAGGCGGCGATGGTCGGCGGTATCGTGACGGCCGGGCCGGCCAACGATGTCGATGTCCGGGACTCGTTTGCCTATGTTGCGGCGGGAAACGCGGGACTGCTGATCGTCGATATCGGCGACGATACGGCGCCACGACTTGTCGCGACGGTCGCCGTCGGTGGCGTGGCGAATGCCGTGGCGATGCGCGAATCCGTGGCAATCGTCGCGGCCGGTGATGCTGGTGTCGCGATCGTCGATGTCGAGGATCCGGAACATCCGGTGCTGGTATACGTGGCCCACGTGGGGGGCGATGCACTGGACGTTGTCGTGACTGACGGGTACGCGGTGGTCGCCGACCTCGCGTCTGGAATCTTGGTCATCGATATCAGCGACCCTGGCTCGCCCGCGGTGGTGGGCGGTCTGGATCTTGCGGGTGACGCATCGGGCGTGGCGATAGGGGGACAGCGCGCCTATGTCGCGACCGGCGACGCCGGGCTCACGATCGTCGATCTCTCCGAGCCCACGGATCCCCGGCTACCGGAGACATTGTGGCTACCAGGTGACGCGCTCGGGATCGCCGTGGCCAGCAGATTCGGCTACGTCGCGAGCCGCTGGGCGGGCTTGCAGGTGGTTGCCTTCGTTGGTGACGGGGAGCTGCAGCGTACCGGGAACGTGGGTACCGTCGGAGAGGCCCAGAGTATCGTGCTCCAGGGTACGCTCGCCTACGTCACGCAGTCCTATTTCGGTCTGGTCGTCATCGATGTGGAGAATCCCGAAGACCCCGTGATCATGGGAAGCGTTGATACGCAGGGAGTTGCGCGCGGCCTCGCGGTCTCTGGCGGCTATGCATATATCGCCGACGGAGAGACGGGCCTGGCCGTGATCGATATCGCGAACGCGGCCGCGCCGCATGTCGTGGCGAATCTCATTCTGCCGGGCATCGCTCGCTCGGTCGTGGTCATGGGCGAGCGGGCTCTCGTCGGGAGCTCGGGGTATGGAATCCCGATCGTAGATATCTCGAATCCCCGTGTCCCCGTTCTCGCGGGATCGGTGCCGGTATACGGTTTCGCCACAGATATGGCCGCGGCGGGTGACTTCGTGGTCGGCGTCGGTACTTCCGGCCTCGCGGTCATCGACGTGGGCTCACGGGAGCAACCGACCCTGCTGGGACAGATCAATCTGCAGTCGAATCCACGGAGCGTCACCGTACGCGCCGATCACGTGTACGTGGGGAGCGAACTGAGCGGTATGCAAGTCGTCGACATCGGTGATCCGACGACCCCCGTGCTCCTGGGCAGCCTGCAGACGGCCGAGGAAATCCTGGACGTGGGGCTGACCGACGAATGGGCATTGGTCGCGGGACCGACTGGGCTCGTCGCCGCGCCACTGCAGTGTGGTGACGAGACGGCGACATATCTCGATTTCTTCACGTTGTCCCCGCAAGATGGCCAGATCGACATCTGTTGGCGGGTGGGTTTGGCGTACGGAACGCCCGAGTTTCAGCTCACGGGTACCTGCAGACACGAGTGCTGGAACGTACCATTCGCGGCCGACGGCACATACGGGGACTTCGCAGCGGTGGATCGTGTGGGTGCTTTGCACGACGACGCGACGGTGACCTACGAACTTCGCGGCCGCGACAGCGCCACGGACTGGTCGGTTGTCGCTTCCGCGTCAGCGCGACCCGTGTCCTCGCGGCGCGCGAGCACAATCGTCGGCATCGCGCCCAATCCGTTCAATCCCGTCGCTACGATCAGTTTCGAGTGCGCGGCCGCGAGCGCCGTGAGGCTGACCATCCACGACCTCGCTGGTCGCTTGGTGGCATGTCTCGTCGACGGGCCCATGGCGCAGGGGCGCCACCAGCAATCATGGGATGGTCGGGATCGTGCGGGCCGCCCCGTGCCCGCGGCCATGTACGTGACGCGCCTCGTGACGGCCGATCGGGTGGTCAGCCGCACGCTCACCATCGTGAAGTAGCACGCTCCCGACGCCGCCCGCTCCTAGCGGAACAACTAGCGGAACAACGACTTCACGTCGCTCCAGCTTGCGGTCTGCGTGCCGACCGGCAGGGCGGTCAGTGCGAGGTCCTGGAAGAGGAGCGTGTCGCCCTCGTAGTCGTGCATGTAGTCCGGACAGTCGGGGCAATCGACGACGGCGAAGGGGGTGGACTCCTCGTGCATCGCGACCGGCCCGACATCGGGCACGTAGAAGACCTGGCCGCGGTACTCGCCGTGGATGCTCCCGAGCAACACGCCTTCCTCGGTGACAAAGTCCTGCCAGCCCAGGTCGACGAGGTAGTCCATCTGCACGGCGTCGGTGAAGGTGCTGACCGGCGTGGACACGGTCGCGTCGATGGCGGCGACGGTGCCGTGCAGGAAGATGTCGTCGGCGAACTCGGGTACGAGTTGCAGCACGAATGACGCGCCGACCGTGAGATCGCTCTCGACGTAGATCCAGGTGAGGTGGGAGAAATCGGGCTGCCACATCTCGATGTCGTCGGCAGTCTTCAGGAAGTAGCCACCGTGGAGGAAGTCGGGATTCCAGGATCTCTGGGGCCTGTTCTGCCCGTAACGCGCGACGATGGCCTCGCGAAGATCGGGCCGGCCCTGCCAGACCATCGCCAGGGGGAACGGGAGGTCCGGCGCGGTGGCGACCGCGGCCGGGATGTCACCGTGTTCGGCCAGCAGGACCTGGGCCGTGCCACCCGGCGTGCCAATGGTGCCTTCGAGTGCGAGGAACGCGGACGTCGTGGCATCGACCGGCTCCGGGAAGACCTGGACGACGTGATAGTCGAACTCCCAGCGCGTCCCATCGGGATTCGGCCAGAGCGAGTCGAGGGTGGGCTGGGCCACCGCTGCGGCCGCGACGAGCACCGCGACCGAACAAAGGATGAATACGAAACGTCGCATGCCGGTTCCTTTCTCGTGGCGATGGCACTGAAATTACATGATCAGTGTATCACATCCGCGACGTTTCGAACAAGGCGCCGGGGCAGCGCTCGGCGACCGCATGTGCTACGTTTTGCCGCTGAAATCTCGCGACCCCGGGGTTGCGTCACCTCCGTCGAAGGGACCGCACCATGTCCAAGCAAGCCATCGTCTCGCCCGACCTCGCGCCTCCGGTGGGGCCGTACTCCACGGCCGTGCGCGCCGGGGGATTCGTCTTCCTGAGCGGTCAGATCGGCCTGGATCCGGGTACGAGAAAGATCGTGGCCGGTGGGGTCGAGGCGCAGACGGAGCAGCTCTTCCGCAACATCCGCGCCGTACTCGAGGCCGCGGGGAAGACCATGGACGATGTCGTGCGCACGTGCGTGTACCTCACGGACATGGCCGATTTCGGCACCATGAACGCGATCTATGCGCGACAGTTCAAGGAGCCCTTCCCGGCGCGCACGACGATCGCCGTGACAGCGTTGCCCATCGGGGCGACAGTGGAGATCGATCTCGTCGTGGAGGATTGAGGTCGGGATGGAATCGCAACAGTTCTGACGTGCCACGAAGAATGTTGACGGGTCCAGCGCTTGCCTGGGCCCGTCTTCATGAACACCAAAACCCTCACTTCATGCCCTACGCTTCCTCCCCACTGCCCCAACCCTAACTGCAAATACCACAAGCCTCAGCCGCAACCCTGGCCCTTCGCGCTCTTCGGCACCTTCTCCCGAAAATCCCCACCCTACACCGTCCAACGCTACCTCTGCCTGGCCTGCGGCAGGACCTGCTCAGACCAGACCTTCCGCACCACATACTGGCTCAAACGCGCCGATCTCCTGCCCAAGGTCCACAAGCACGCCGTCTCAGGCGCCGCCAACCGCCAGATCGCCAGGCTCCTCGACACCTCGCCGACGACCGTCGACAACCTCCTCGCCCGCCTCGGCCGACACTGCATCCTCTTCCATCGACACCTGGTGTCCCGGGCGTCACCCTTCGTGGACATCGCCATCGACGGCCTCGTCACCTTCGAGCACTCCCAGTACTTCCCCTACGAGATCGTCACGGCCGTCGATCGCCCCTCCAGCTTCATCATCCACTTCGCCGAGGCCGAGCGGCGACGCAGCGGGGCGATGACCGACGAGCAGAAATGGAAACGGTCCCTCTTCGAACAAAACTATGGACGGCCGGACCCCAGGTCGTTGATGCGGGCGCTGCTCGAGGTGCTCTCGGTCTCGCTCGACGGCGCCACCGAGGCCCACATCTGGAGCGACAAGCACAAGACCTATCCCTACGCGATCGCGAAGCTACGGTATTGCAAGGTGATCCACGAGACGATCGACTCCCGTCAGCCGCGGACGAGTCGCAACCCGTTGTTCGAGGTCAACTTGCTGGACATGTTGCTGCGGCATTGTCTGAAAGACCATACGCGGGAGACGATCGCGTTCGGGAAGCGACGGCAGCATTCGATCTACCGGCTGGCGATCTTCCTGGTGTGGCGCAACACGATCAAGTTGCGTCGGGAGAAGCGGTGCTGGAGCACGCCGGCGATGCAGATCGGGATCGCCACGAAGCCCCTGACCGAGGAGGAGGTGTTGTCGCGGCGGCTGTTCGTGTCGCATATCGAGTTGCCGCCGTTGTGGGATGACTACTACTGGCGACGGGTCGAGACGCGGCCATTGAAGGTGAACCGGAGGCACGTGCTGACGTACGCCGCGTAGTGAGTCTGTCAGGCGTGGCGGGGAGTGCCCGGGCTCAAGGCGCCAACAACATTCTTCTTGGCACAACCCAACGCTTGATTGGCCGTTTCCTATCACCTCACGATTCCTATCACCTCACGAGCACGAGCTTCGCCGTGGTCGCGCCGATGTCCGCGGTCACCTGTGCCAGGTAGACGCCGCTGCCGAGCGGCCGCCCGGCGTCGTCCGTCCCATCCCATTGCAGGATCCGCAGCCCCGCGGGCTCGACGGCGTCGAGCAGGGTCCGCACGTGGGCACCGCGCAGGTCGTGGATCGTGACGCGGGTCTGGCCGGCGCGCGGCAGGTCCAGGGACAGCGTGACGCGGGGATTGAAGGGATTGGGAGCCACAGCGAGCGCGAGGGTTCGAATCGGCTGCGGCGCACCGTCGCCGGTCGCCGTGGCGATGTCCGGAAGTTCGGAGAGCGGGCGCGACCAGTAGCCGTGGCCGCGCGAACCGGCATAGAGGTTCGTGGCGTCGGACGCGAAGCAGTAGACCTCGCCGCCGGCGTAGCCGTCGTCGAATGGTGTCCAGTCCATGCCGTCGAGGCTGGTGGAGACGCGGTTGCTGGAATCGGCGGCCACGAGCACGCTGCCCACGATGTGCAGGGCGTTCACGAACGTGGAGGGCAGGCCGACGCGCTCCCAGAGCGTGCCCGTCCAGCGGTAGATGCCGTCGCCCTGGGTGGCGGCGAGGACCTCGCCGTCGAAGACCGCGAGATCGTTGATGTACAGCGTCAGGTCGTTCAGCCCATCGCTGATGGGCGTGAAGCTGGCGCCGCCGTCTGTGGAGATGGCGGCACCGAACCCATACTGGCCTGCGAAGATGTCGTTGCCGCGCGAGGCGAGGGCCGACACGCGCTGGATGCCCGATACCGGCGTCCACTGGACGCCGCCGTCGTCGGAGCGGTAGAGGTCGTCCCAGGTGCCGGCGAAGAGAACGCCGTCGTGCTCGTGCATACAGAGCACGATGTCGTTGCTCGCGATGCCGTTCGTGGCGGCGACGAAGCTGACACCATCGTCGTCGGAACGGTACACGCCGCGCGGGATGCCGTAGAGGCCTGCGAAGATGGAGTTGTGGTAAGGTAGCAACGCCACGGCCGTGGTGGAGGTGGCGATGCCGGTCGACCGGGTCCACGTGGCGCCCTGATCGGCGGAATACCAGATGGCGCGGCCGGTGCCGGCAGTCGCCTCGACGCCGGCAACCAGGTTGGCGCCCGCCACGAGCATGGCCTCGCTGCCGATGATACCCGACGCGCCGCTCCAGCTCGCCTGCCACGACGCACCGCCGTTGGACGAGCGGTGCACGGCACCGACCGTGCCCACGAGGATGTCGCCGCCCACCACGGCGGCGGCCGTGATCCGATCGAGCACCGGCAGCGTGGCGGTGATGTGCTGCCAGGTCTGACCGCCGTCGGTGGATGTGAAAAGGCCCGGCGTACCGAAGTTGCCGTCGAGCGCGAGATAGTACGTGCCGCCGTCCGCCAGGAACGCGGTGGCGTCGACCTGCGAGGTCGTGGGCAGGTTCGTGCTGTGCAGCGTCCAGGTCAGGCCCGCGTCGAGCGACCGGTACACGCCTGAGAACGTGAAGCCGCTGCGGACCGCGGCGTAGATGGTCGTGCCGTCGACCAGGAGGCGGTCGACACGCGGTGTCGCAGGCAGGCCCGTGGTGATCGGCGCCCACGTGGCGCCGGCATCGGGCGAGCGGTAGAGCCCCGCGTCGGTGCCGGCGAGCACGACGTCCACGAGGCTGGCAAGGTCGGAGCACGTCATGGCCGGGCAGCCGGGAATCGGTGCCCAGTGATCGCCGCCGTCGGTGCTGGCCGAAAGCGGTGACGGACCGAAGTTGTCGAACCCGATGATGAGGTGGGAGGCGGAAATGTCGACCATGGCCGAGATGCTCGCGCTGGCCGACAGCCCCTGCGTCAACGCCTCCCACGACGCGCCCCCGTCGGTGGTGCGGTGCAATCCCGAGAGATACCCACCGGCGAATACGGCCGCCGCGGTGCGCCGGATCACGAGGATGCCGCCGTTGGGCAGCCGCGTGTTGCTCCAGACCTGTCCGCCGTCGTCGGACACGTAGACATCGCCCGCGTCGGCTTCGTTGGTCCCCAGGAAAACCAGTCCCCCGTCGCTCGCAAGCACGCTGGACGCGGGCCCGATGGGTCCCGTGACCTGTTGCCACTCCGCGCGTGCGGACGCCACCCACACCGCGGTGAGCAGACCCGCAGCAATTACGAGGATCAGGTGATGCAGACCCGAATCGAGCAATGGACGACGGGACATGGGTGGCCTCCCGAGGGCAGGGGCGAACATGCGCTTTCGAAATACGAGTGAAACAATCTTACCTCGGGTCGGGGCCGGTGTCCAGGGGGTCGGCGTAACAGGGGTCAGCGCAAGAGTATGACCTTGGCCACCGTTCGATCATCGCCCGCCGCCGCCCGGGCGAAGTAGACACCACTCGCGAGCGCTCGCCCCGCGCAGGTCGTGAATCGTCACGCGCACGTGTCCGGCGCGAGGCAGTGCCAGTGACAGAGTGACGCGGGGATTGAAGGGGTTGGGTGCGGCGGTGAGCGCGAGCCCGAGCGCGTCGGGAACGCCGCCCTCGATGGAGCCGCCGAGATCCTCGCCGAACGCCGCGAGCACATCGTGGATCAGCGCCGAGCGCACGCGGTACCCGAGTTCGGTGAGCAATGCGTGCGCACCACCGGACTCGAGCAGGACGCCGTAGCCGGCCAGCGTCGCCGCCGCCGCGCGACTGCCAGGGCCGTCGCCGATATCGGCGGCGGGCGTGGTCGTCACGAAGAGGTCATGGTCAGACTACCCCTCGGCGAGCGAGAACCTCCACTCGGCACCTGTATCGGTACGGTCGCTAGGCATGACCACCGTTTCGCCGGGCGGTGCCGGTGGCCTCGAAGTAGTAATGCACAACGTCACCGGGAAAGAGCAGGCTGGAGTCGGGCAAATCGAAGGCGTCGCGGCCGGCGACCGACGTCAGGAATCTCGCCACCTCGCCGGTGATGATGGCCTTCACCTGCGTGACGCCGGCCGGCAGCACCCACACACCGTCGAACAAGGGGTTGGCGCGGATGCGGACGGCCATTCGCGGCGGACAATCGAGCGTGGTGCCGGCACCAGTGGCGTGGGAAGCGATCGCGAAGATACTCGGGACCGCCAGAGTCGACCAGGCCGAAGCTGCGCCACGGGCCCGCCGACAGGGTGGCGGGATCGTCACTGGAGTTCGACCGGACGAACCACTCGGAGGAGATCTCCGCCAGGCTCTGGGTGCGAGGGTTGTGCACGAACACGTCGTACTTCAACTCGAGCGCGTCGCAACGCCCTGGCCACGGGAGAGCCAGCGCCGCCATCGCGCCGACCATGCTCCTGGCGGAGGCGGGCGTGGAGTACACCTTCCTCTGTTCATCGACGAATATCCCCGTGGAACCGTCCATCCGGAGTCTCGGCTCGATCAGGCTCACGTGCCCGAGCGCGGGTTACGTCATCCTGATGGCAAAGGCCGACGGCGTGGCGTCCGGCGACAACACCACGTTCTGGATCGGGTCGAGCACATCCACGATCGGCAAGCCGGGGCTGGATGCACGCCCGCCTCGATATCACCGCACGAGCATCATCCGCTGCGTCTGTAGGATCTCGCCCGACCGCAGCCGTGCGAAGTAAGCGCCCGACGGCATCGCGCGGCCGGTGTCGTTGGCGCCATCCCAGACGATGTCGTGCGCGCCGGCGGGAACGATGTCGTCGCGCACGAGCGTACATACGCCACGTCCCGCGCAATCGAAGACCGTCAGCGAAACGGCCATCGGTGCGGCCAGCGTATAGTGCGATGTCGTGCGCGGGTTGAACGGGTTGGGAGTGCAAGGTCGCAGCGAGACCGGTGCCGGCGCAACGGGCGCGTCGAATACTGGCACGAGGCCTAACAAGGAGTAAGCGTCGGCCACGCCGCCCGTATCGGCATCGATGTCCACCTCGATGATCATGCCCACGCCACGCAGGTACCACTCGATGCCGGTCACGGCGCCGGGGGCGGTGTCATACCCGGCGCCAGATTCGACGCCATCACGACGTTGTGGAGGTTGGGAGCATAATCCGGGTCGTAGCTGGCGATGGCGACCATGTCGTCATACACACGCGGACCATAGACGTATCGCAAGGCGTGCAGAAGCAGACGCCGAACTTCGCGCCGACGACCACCTCGACCAGCACGATGCTCTTGTCGAGATCGTGGACGATGCCAGCCTCGGCCTCGGCGTACACGGTGATCACGCCGCCGTCACGATGGATGACGGTGTAGTTGGCGACGTCCTCGCCGAGCTTGAACGCAGGATGACCCTCGTACGTGAATTCCTCGAAGACCGAGTTTACCCAGGTGTCGCCGGGGATATCGACATTCTCGTACGTCCAGGTCGCGCCGAGAACGAGCGGGAAATACCAGCCGAACATGTCGGCGGCGAGGGCCGGCGCGGCCGTGGCGAAACAGAGTACGAGGCAAAACAGGGTGATCCGGGGCGGTGGGCGAAGCATGATGGTCTCCTTCATCGCACGAGTACGAACCGCGCCGTCGCCGTGACGTCGCCGGCTTGCAACCGGGCCAGGTAGAGTCCCGCCGCCACGGCGCGGTCATGGTCGTCACGCACGATGCCCCGAAATCCGGCTGTCCGGTGGTGGAGGTGGCGGCGGCGTTCAGGAAGCAAGAATCGGTATGGACCGTCGGGACGACGGCACGCAGCAGACTTGCGAACAGGCGCGTGGCGCGAATGATCAAACCCCCGAGAATGCGTGATCAGGTGTCGACTGTACACCGAGGCCGCCTCACGTCACAAGCGGCCCGGCGAATGTCGACGGTTCCATGCGTTGCCTGGATCCGCCTCTAGCCACGACCCGCGCCCGGGAAACCCGAATCTACCGCTCTGAGCTCGGTGCCGGTGACCGTGATACTAGAGAAATGTCATATATCCATGCCGGCGTCATGGATGCGGGAGACAGCGAGTGGCGAGGTGCCATGAATAGCTGCGAGAAAGCATATTCAGGAATACTTCTCGAGCTTGCCGCACCTAATGGTACGTAAACATAGGACGTGCGAGGCGTACCCACCGGGTGTATCGTAATGAACTCAGAGGATGTTGAACTTCTCGGTGGGAGACGGGGAGAATCGCGATGCGAGAACCAGGCCAAACAGCGACGGGTCGCAAGCTCCTACCACGATTCCTGAGAATAGTTCTGCCCGGCTACATGCTCATCGGGGTCCTCGTGCTGGTCTTCGTCGCGCTCAAGGCGCAGAGTCAGCGCAAGCTCATCGAGGTCGAGCAGGCTCACGTCGTCCATGACCAGCATGAGATCATGCAGACAGTCTGCGAGGGGATCGTCACGGATCTCATGGTGCTCGCCTCCCAGCTCGAGATGAAGGCGATGGTCGACGATTCGTCCGCGAGCACGGAAGCGTCGCTGGCGAGCGAGTTTCGTACCTTCGCCCAGTACAAGCGCGACTACGACCAGGTGCGCTACATCGCGCGGTCCGGGCGAGAGGTCTTGCGCGTGTCGCGGGATCTCGGCGCCCCTGTCGTCGTGTCGACACCCGATCTGCAGGACAAGAGTGCGCGGTACTACGTGAAGACCGCTCTTACTCTCGCGCCTGGGCAGATCTACGTTTCGCCACTTGATCTCAACATTGAACACGGCAAGATTGAACAACCGTCCAAGCCGACGATCCGTCTCGCCACGCCCGTCTGCGATTCGAGCGGACAAATCCACGGCATTGTCGTGCTGAATTATCTGGCTGCAAACCTACTGGAGCCGCTGCGTCGCGTCAATCGTACGGCCCCCGGGCCCATCATGCTCCTGGATAACGCAGGCTACTGGCTCTTTGCTGAAAACTCGGATGACACGTTCGGCTTCATGTTCCCCGATCACCGTGATCGTACACTCGCCCAGCGCGATCCTGGATCGTGGCGACAGATTGCGGCCGCGGAACGGGGCTTGTTCGCGAATGCCCGTGGATTCTTCGCGTTCGCGACCATCCGGCCGATCAGGTCGTGGGTCGGTGACGTCGTCACCGATGGCGCGTCGATGGGAGACGTGGTCAGTGCGGCTGACCGCTATGCCTGGAAGCTCGTATCCTACGTGCCGAGATCCCAGTACCGGCGCGAGGTCCTGGCCGACATCCGGGGTTGGCTGGTGCCGATCCTCCTGGTGCTGGTGCTACTCGCTAGCGTGGCCTGGCGGCTCGCGCGCTCGATCGAACGACGAAATGCGGCCGAGCAAGAGCTGCGCAACCTGAATGAGGAACTCGAAGCGCGGGTCACCGAGCGGTCGTCGGCACTCGTGGCGGCCACCGAGGCTCGCCGGCGGGCCGAGTCGGAGCTGCGTCAGTCGGAGAAGATCCGCACGCTTGGTACCGTGGCCGCGCGTATCGCCCACGACTTCAACAACGCGCTAGAACCGATCCTGGGTTTCACCGAGCTAGCCCAGATCGGTCTGCCCGCCACCGCCCACGTCCAGCAGTACCTCGCGGCCGTGACCGTCGCCGTCGGCCGGGCCAGCGACCTGGTGCGCGAGATCCAGCTCTTCAGCAGCCGCGCGGCCCCGTGCCTGGAGAAAACCGCCCTGGCCGACATCGTGCAGGAAGTCGCGGCACAGACGAGATCGATGGCGCCGTCGGGCGTGACGATCCGCGTCGCCATCGATCCAGCCTGCCCGGCGGTCGACGTCGACCGCGGCCAGATCCACCGGGCGCTCACCAACCTCTGCCGCAATGCCGTCCAGGCCTTCGAGCGCCGCGAAGGTGTTGTGACGATCGCACTCGGTACGAGCGGGGAACCACGAAACTCCGTGAGACTCGCCGTGGTCGACGACGGGCCGGGCATTGCGCCAGAGATACGCGAGCGGCTGTTCGAGCCGTACGCCACCACGCGTGGCCGGAGCGGCGGATCAGGCCTCGGGCTCGCCACGGTGCACGGCATCGTGGAGCGCCATGGCGGGTTTATCGAGGTCGTCAGCACGCCTGACGAGGGCACGGCGTTCACGGTGGTGCTGCCGGTGGACGCCGAAAAGAGCCGGGCCCGGGAGCCGGTCGGGTAGGGAACGGCGCCAGCCGTGTCGCATTCTATCATCACGGAATCGTCGGACAGATTCTTGAGGTCCTCCTTCTGGGCGCGTCGGCCACGGTGGCTGGCAGGATCGACGAGAGCCGCGGGACGCGCGGACGCACGTGAAAGCACCCACGCGCGTGGTTGACCTTTCGTTCCGGGTCCGGCGGACCCTACCATACCCGCAGAAGGGCGATATGCCTGGCATCGCGCTGGACTTGCGCCTTTCTTGCCAGGAAGAGCGGCGGCTGCTGCGACGCCGGCCCGTTTTCCAGGAGAGTCCGCCATGCCCGCACATGCACCGCATTCCACGGATCAAGAGGCACCGCCACTGCGCGACTACGCCTTCCTCTCCGACTGCCACTCGTCAGCCCTGGTGTCCCGCGACGGCTCCATCGACTGGTGCTGCATGCCGCGCTTCGACTCGAGGAGCTGTTTCGGTCGCCTGATCGGCCGGGAGGAGGGAGGCTACTTCCGCATCGCGCCGCGCGGCACGTTCACGGTGGAACGCCGGTACCGCGGCTCCTCGCTCATCCTCGAGACCACGTTCATCACGGAGACTGGCACGGCGCGGCTCATCGACTTCCTGCCGATGCGTGTGGGGGGGCAACGAGACCCGTACCAGCAGATCGTACGCATCGTCGAGGGCGTGGCGGGCGAGGTGACTCTCGACGTCGACCTCGCGCCGCGGTTCGACTACGGGGCTATCGTGCCCTGGATCCATGCACGGTCGTCCCGGGAGTTCGTCGCCTTCGGGGGCGCCGACGGCCTCCTGATCAGCGCTGACGAGCCGCTCTCGCTTTTCGAACGCAAGCGGTTGCACGGCGAGCTGACGTTGGAGGAGGGCGACCGTCGCCGCTTCTCCATCGTCTACGTGCGACCCGAGGTGCTCGATAGCCGCAAGATCGAGGCGCCCGCGTCCGAGGTGCTCGACGATCGACTGGAGGAGACCGAGCACTGGTGGCAGCGCTGGAGCCAGCAGGCCCACGCCGCCGGCTTTGGTCACGAGCAGAGCCTGCGTTCCGCCGTGGTCCTCAAGGGCCTCACGCACGCGCCCACCGGGGCGATCGCAGCGGCCGCCACCACGTCTCTCCCCGAGTCGCCGGGCGGCAGCCGCAACTGGGACTACCGCTTCACCTGGGTGCGCGATTCCGTCTTCACCGTGCGCTCGCTGCGCGAGCTGGGGTTCACGCGGGAGGCCGATGGCTTCCGCCGCTTCGTCGAGCGCAGTGCTGCGGGCAGCGCTCGCGAGATCCAGGTGATGTACGGCGTGGATGGACGCCGCCGGTTGCACGAGCACTCGATCCCCGAGCTGTCGGGCTATCGCGGCGCCACCCCCGTGCGTGAGGGAAACGCGGCCGCTGTGCAGACGCAGCTCGACGTCTTCGGTGAGGTACTCGACCTCGCCCACGCCTGGCACGAGCAGGGAAATTCCCCGGACGACGACTACTGGGAGTTCATCGTCAGCCTCGTGGCGCGTACCATCGAGTTGTGGCGCGACCCCGATCAGGGGCTGTGGGAGATGCGCGGTGAGCCGCGGCACTTCGTGCACTCGAAAGCGATGTGCTGGGTGGCGCTTGATCGTGGCATCCGCCTGGCCGAGGACCTGGGCCGCGAGGTCGACGCGCTCGACCGCTGGCGCGAGGAACGCGATGCCATCCGCCACGCCGTGGAGACCGAGGGCTACGAGGAGAAGCGCGGGATCTTCACGCAATCGTATGGCTCGCCGGAACTCGACGCCGCACTGCTCCTGCTGCCCGTCTTCGGCTTCGTGCCGTTCGACGATCCGCGCATGATCCGCACCGTCGATGCCGTCCGCGACGAGTTATGCGAGCATGGCCTGGTGCGCCGCTATGGCGCGGACAACGACCATCTCGACGGCTGCGAGGGCACCTTCATCGCCTGCACTTTCTGGCTCGCCGAGTGTCTGGCTCGCCAGGGCCGCGTCGCCGAGGCGCGCACGGTCTACGGCCACGCTTGCGACACGGGCAACGACCTCGGACTGTTCAGCGAGGAATACGAGCCCGCCACCCGGACCATGCTCGGCAACTTCCCCCAGGGCCTCACCCACCTCTCGCAGATCGCGGCGGCGGTGGCGATCAGCGGCGCGACGTCAGGAACGCCACCAGAGCGTCGGTCTCGTCCGGCTTGAGGATGGCTCCGAAGCCCGGCATGTTGTAGCCGCCGTTCATGATGCGGATGACCATCTGTTCCCGACCCAGTCGCGTTCCGACATGGGTCAGTTCGGGACCGCGGTGGCCTCCGTAGCCGCCGACATCGTGGCAGTAAATACACGCGCGATCATGGAAAAGGGCCGCGCCGCGTGTGATTTCCGGATCGTCCGAGGCGATGACGCCGGCCGGAAGCGGCTGGGCACCGAAGTCGGGTGACCAGTGAGCCTTTACACCGGAGATGGTCAAGGCGCCGATGATCGTCACACATGCTGCTACCACCACCACAGCCCACGGCCGCCGGCGCGGCGACCGCTCGCCATGTGGCCAGACGAGCGGGAGCGCGACGAGCGCGGCAAAGACCAGCAGGGGACCGAGGATGATGACGTAATCCTCGAGACCATGCGGCATCAATGCCAGGAGCGCGAAGTAGAACAGGAAATACCAGTCGGGGCGGGGGTGGGCCACGACGGCACTGGGGTCAGGGGCGCGATCAAGTGCCGGCGGTCCCCAGATCCACGCAAGCGCGACGACAGCGATCACGACGAGGGCGGCGACCAGCATATCCCGCCATGCGGCGTGGGGCCAGAACCGGACCCCGGCAGTCGCGACCTTCTCCTCGTATTGCTGCCTGTAGGTCACGGGATCGACGGGTTCGCCGGCGCGGGGCATCTCCGAGACGCCGTGGCGCAGCACGAGATAGACGTGCAGGCCGATCATAGCGATGATCAGGCCGGGGATCGCGAAGACGTGCAGGGCGAAGAATCGGGTCAGGGTTGCGGCGCCCAGTGTCGGGCCACCCATGATCACGCGTGCGATGGCGTCGCCCACGAATGGCGTGCGTCCGGCCTGCTCGGCGCCCACGACGACGGACCATACGGCATTCTGATCCCACCGCAGGAGCTGACCGGTGAACCCCATGCCCAGAGTCAGGGCGAAGAGGAGCACCCCACTCAACCAGTTCAACTCGCGGGGAAACTTGTACGCGCCGGTGAGGAACACCCGGATCATATGCAGCCCCACGAGCAGGATCATCGCCGAAGCCCCGAAGAAGTGCATGCCCCGCAGCAAACGCCCGAGAGTGTCGGCCTGGCTCAGCGTTTGCAATGTTTCGTAAGCAGCGCGCGTGCTTGGCACGTAGAGTGAGGCAAGGGCGGCGCCGGTCACGAGCTGCAGCAGGAACGCCACGGCCGTGGCGCTGCCGAACACGTAGAGCCAGCCGGCATCGGCGGGTACGGGGTGTTCGAGCATCGGGCGCACGCTAGCAATGAGTCCTGTACGATCCTCGAACCAGCGGCCGATGACGCGGATGACGTGCAATCCCGACCCCCCTGCGCGCGCCGACGGCGCGCTCATGTGATGGGTAAGGGTGTGGTGCGGATCTCCACAATGCCGTTGCTCACCCGGACCGGATAGCGGCGCAACGGTTGTGGCGGCGGGCCGGCCGCCACGCGACCGTCCTCGTAGTAGATTCCGCCGTGACAGGGACACATGAAGAGCTTGGCGCCCGGTTCCCAGCGTACCGGGCAGCCCAGGTGCGTGCAATCGAGCGAGAAGGCCACGAAGCTCCCCGGTCCGACCCTCCGCAGCCAGGCTCCCGTCCGACCGGTGGGCCCCGCCCAGGGGCGGGCGTCGGCATCCTCGAACTCGACCCTCACGGTCGCGTCTTCATGAAAGGAGTCCACGGCGCCCACCTTGCGCCACGCCTGGGAGCGTCGGCGAAACACGGGTGCCAGGACGAAGCCGATCACGGGGACGGCTACGAGGAGCGCGCTCACCGCGCCGAGCGCGATGGCCAGTTGCGTCAGGAAGTGTCGACGTTCCGGCGATGGCGCCGACGGTCGATCAGGCGAGGGGTTCATCGTGCAGATCTCCGATCCAGCCCGCGGCCGCGAGCACGATTCCCAGGACACCGGCGACGATGATCCAGGGCGACGTCAGGATACCCCAGAGCGCAAAGCAGATGGCTACAGCCATGACTGCGGGCCAGAACGTCGGCTCGGGCATCCGGTGCTGCAGGGTGGGCGGTGGCTGCGCGCTGCCGTCACGATTCATACCCTCGACCCTCCGGTTCACGTCATCTCGGGGCGATCGGATTCCCGGTACCAGCGACCGTATACTGCCAGCACGGCCCAGAGGAAGAAGAAACCGCCCACGACCCACATCAGGAGCCCGCCAAGTTGCTGATCGGCAGTGGGATCCAGGGCCCAGTGATCGCGAATGAAGGCGAGCACTGCCGAGTCTCCTGTCGGTCGCAAGTACATCGGGTAGAGGCCGGGGGCGGAAAAGGTCAGCAGCGCACCGAGAACGGAGTTCGCGACCGCCGCCAGGAACAGGTAGACGATGGCCATCGCTCCCCGGAGCTGGCACTCCGGCAGCGGGGAGAGGATCGGCCACCAGTAGATCGTCGCGGTGACGAGAAAGCTCAGGTGCTGCAATGCGTGAATCCGCTCGTCGGCGAGCGCGGCGTTGTAGAGTGCGGGAGCATGCCACGCATAGAGCGTGACGACGGCGATCAGCCAGGCCAGAACCGGCCGCCGGAGCGTGCGCTCCACGGCACCCACAATGCGCAGGGCGAGCAGGCGTCGCGTCCAGGCCTCCGGGAGTCCCATAAGCAGCAACGGAGGCACGGCGACCAGGAGTAGTAGATGCTCCAGCATATGCGCGCTGAAGAGAAACTCGTCGCCCAGGTAGTCCAGGGGACCCACGAGCACGAGCAACATCAACACATCGCCGCCGACGAACGCCAGGACGCGTCGCACCTGCAGTGGTCGTACGCCGAGCAGATAAACCGCCAGCAACACGACGCAGCCGGCCACGATGCTCGGCTCCCAGTCCCAGGCTTGCCGCAGGAGGAGACCCGTCGTCATAGCACATTCCACAGGTAGACGATCCCGAAGATCACGACCCACACGACATCGACGAAATGCCAGTAGATCGATACGGCTTCCACGGCGCCCGGGCGGACGCGCTCCCATCCTCTGGTGGCCAGTCCTAGCAGGGTGGCGATCATCACCAGTCCCAGGGCTACGTGCATGCCATGGAAGCCGGTGAGGGTGAAGAACGTCGAACCGAAGAGGTTGCGGCTGATCGTGACGTCTTCGCGCAGAAGCTGTGCGTACTCGAGACACTGTCCCACGAGAAACGCGAGTCCGAGCGCCAGGGTCGCGGCGAGCCCGACCACGAAGCGACCACGAGCACCGCGGCGAGCGCCGCGCCCCGCGACGGCCATGGTCGCGCTGCTGGCCAGCAAGGCTACCGAGTAGAGTCCGGTGCGCCCCACGTTCAGGGTGCTGGCGGCGGTGGGACCGGAGCCGCGACCGCGGTGATATACCACGTAGGCCAGGACGAGCAGCAGGAAGAACACGCCCTCCGAGGCGATGAAGAACAGCATGCCGAGTCGACTGCGGGTTCCGCTCACGAGGCGACCTCCGCCCCGCCCTCGCGACGCCAGTCCGGATCGTCGGGATGCGCGACGTCCCACAGCGGCCGACGGCTGCGCACGGGAGGCACGCCGTCGAAATTCCACGGCGGCGGGGGAGAGCTGGTTGCCCATTCGAGCGTCCAGCCACCCCACGGATTCGGGCCGGCGTCGCGTCCGCGCGCCAGGCCATGAACCAGGATCACGAGGAAGAAGAGGATCGATCCGACGAGGACATACGCGCCCAGTGTCGAGACGAGATTGAGCGCGGCATAGTGCGGAAACGGAGGATACGTGAATACGCGACGTGGCAGTCCGAGAACTCCCAGCACGTGGAGGACGAAGAACGTGGTGTTGAAGCCGACCACCGTCAGCCAGAAGTGGATCTTGCCCAGACGTTCGCAGAGGAGCCGACCGGTCATCTTGGGAAACCAGTAATAGAAACCGGCAAAGAGCGCGAACATCGTTCCACCGAGAAGCACATAGTGTAAATGGGCGACGACGAAGTAGCTATCGGTGAGCTGCCAGTCCACGGGGACCGCCGCGAAGGCCACTCCGCTGAGTCCGCCAATGGTGAACTGAATGAGGAATGCGGTGGCGAAGAGCATGCTCGTGGTGAACCGGATCGAGCCGCCCCACATGGTGGCGATCCAGTTGAAGATCTTGATCCCGGTGGGGATGGCGATGAGCATGCTGGCGCCGGCGAAGATGTAGTAGACCGGAAATCCCAGCCCCGTGGCGAACATGTGGTGGACCCACACGCCGAAGCTGAGAAACGCGATGGCGAGTGTCGACGCGGCCAGAAAGCCGTAGCCGTAGATCACCTTGCGCGAAAAGACGGGGATCACCTCGCTGATGATACCGAAACCCGGCAGGATCAGGATGTAGACCTCGGGATGTCCGAACATCCAGAAGTAATGCTGCCAGAGCAGTGCCGATCCGCCACCACGTGGCTGGAAGAAAAGGGCGTTGAGTTGCCGGTCGGCGATGAGCATCACCAGCGCCGCGTTCAGCGCGGGCAGGGCGAGGATGATGAGGATGGCGTTGATCAGCACCATCCACACGAAGAGCGGCAGCCTGCGTATGCTCATTCCCGGCGCACGCAGCGTGATGATCGTGACGGCCAGGTTGATCCCGCCGGCCACGGAGCTGGCGCCGTTGACGAGCAGCGCCAGCGCCCAGTAGTCCTGCCCCTGGTTGAATGCGTAGGCCTTTTCGGTGAGCGGGGCGTAGGCGAACCATCCGGCGGCCGGCGAGCTGCCGGTGAAGAAGCTGAAATAGAGCATCAGACCACTGCCCACGTACAACCAGTAGCTCAGGGCATTGAGGCGTGGAAACGCCATGTCACGGGTTCCGATCATCAGCGGCACGAAGTACGTCGCGAAGCCGATGAGCATCGGCATGGCCACGAGGAAGATCATCGTCGTACCATGCATGGTGAACAGCTCGTTGTACGTGGTCGGCGACAGGAGGTGATTGTCCGGCCGGATGAGCTGCGTCCGCATCGCCGCGCCGAACAGGGCACCGACCGCGAGGAACACGAGGCTGGTGGCGATGTACATGAGGCCGATCTGCTTGTGGTCGACGGAACTGACCCAGCTGAAGATCCCCCGGTACTCCGGAATGTCGGCAAGCCTGCGCGCACCGGTTCCCGTGGGCGTGCCTGCGCTCATTGCAGTTCCTCCAGATACGCCGCGATGTCCGCGGCCTCGTCGACCGTCAGACCCTCGTCGGGCATGTTGCAGTCGGGCTTGATCTTCTGCGGATCCTGGATCCAGTGCGCGAGGTTCGCGGCGTTGTTCTCGAGCACCCCCGCAGCCAGTGTCTGCCGGGTCGCCACGTGGGTGAGATCGGGGCCGATGCGCGGGGAGGAGATCCCGCGGACAGCGTGGCAGTTCACGCACGTCCGGGTGCGAAAGAGCTCGGCGCCCCTGTGGCCGGCTGCGCTGGTTGGCTCCGCCGGCGCGCGCAGCTGCGCCTGGGTCCAGACGTCGTATTGCTGCGGTGTCTCGCCCTGCACGAGGATGCGCATCCAGGCATGCTCGGCGCCGCAAAACTCGTCGCACGTCCCGCGATAGTTCCCGGGCTCGTCGATGGTCATCCAGAGATACGTGATCCGGTTCGGGAAGACGTCGACCTTGCGTCCGAGTCGGGGCACCCACCAGTCATGGACGACGTCGCCCGAACGGAAGCGCAGCAGGAGCTTGCGGCCGATCGGCAGGTGGAATTCGTTGGCGACGCGGACGCCCGTCGCAGGATAGTTGCCTTCCCACCACCACTGATGCGCAGTGACCACGAGGTCCGGCTGACGGTCGCGCACCGGCGGATCGACAGCATGCATGACCCGGACGGTCAGCACGAAGAGGCCGACGAGGATGAGGAATGGCAGCACGGTCCAGACCAGCTCGAGCCGCGGATTCCCCTCATCCTGCACCGGCATCGCACCGCCATCGCGCCTCCGGAAACGGACCACGATCGTGATCACGAGCCCCGTGACGATCAGGAAGATCACGCCGGCCACGAGGAGCACGATCCGGAATAGGCCGAGGACGTCCTGGGCCTCCGGCGAGCCGGGGTCGATGATCGACGGCGTGGTCAAGGGAACGCGCTCCCTCTGTGGTCCATGTGTGATATTGTATGTTCAATTCATGTTAAATACAGGATTTCAGTTTGCCAACCGGGAATAAAGCGGCTCGCCACCGCCGCGACACGGACCTAGCCGGAACGCCGTTGCGTCGGCAGGTTTGTCGCCCGCCCATTCAACGCGTGGTGCGCCTGCAGTCCGCGCACCTTCAGTTCCCAGCCACGCAGCGCCTTGATGCCCGACACCGCGGCCTGCGCGGCCGAGGTGGTGGTGAGTAACGGCACGCGATGGCGGACAGCGGCGGCGTACATGGCCGACTGGTCGACGTGGGCCTGCTGGCCCAGCGGGGTGTTGATGATGAGGTCGACGGTGTGGTCCTCGATGAGTTGCACCGTGGTGAGCCCGGGTTGCCCGGCCTTGGCCGCGCGCGTGACGGGCAGGCCCACGCGCTCGAGCGCCATGGCCGTGCCCTCGGTGGCGTAGAGCTGGAAGCCCATGCGGTGCAGGTCGCGCGCCATCTTGAGGGCGGCCGACTTGTCGTAGTCGTTCACCGTGATCAGCACGGCGCCCTGCTTGGGCAGCTTCACGCCGGCGGCGAGCTGGGCCTTGGCCAGCGCGTGGCCGAAGCGCGAGGCGTGGCCCATCACCTCGCCGGTGGAGCGCATCTCGGGACTCAAGCGCACATCGGCGCCGGGCAGCTTGTCGAACGGCAGCACCACAGCCTTCACGAAGAAGCCGTCAATGGGCGGCGTCTCGACGAATCCCAGCTCCTGCAGCGTCTTGCCGGCCTGCACCTGCGCCGCGAGCCGCGCCACGGGCACGCCGGTAGCCTTGCTCACGAAGGGAACGGTGCGGCTGGCGCGGGGATTCACCTCGATCACGAAGACGACGTCGTCCTTGATCGCGTACTGCACGTTCATCAGACCGCGCACGCCGAGGGCGCGGCCGAGGCGCTCGGTGTAATCGCGCATGATGCTCAGGTGGTACTGCGAGATCTTGTACGGCGGCAGCACGCAAGCGCTGTCGCCGGAGTGGATACCTGCTTCCTCGATGTGCTGCATCACGCCCGCAACGGTGACGTGCGTGCCGTCGCCGACGGCGTCGACGTCGATCTCGTACGCGTCCTCGAGGAACTGGTCGATGAGCACCGGCTGTCCCTCGGCCACCCGCGCGGCGCGCTCGAGATAGGTGGCGAGTTGCGTCTCGTCGTAGGCGATGGCCATGGCGCGCCCGCCCAGCACGAATGACGGCCGCACGAGCACCGGGAAGCCGATGCGCGCGGCGATCTCGCGGGCCTCGGCGAGCGTGGCGGCCATGCCCCACTGCGGGTGGTCGATGTCCAGCTCGCGCAGCAGGGCGCCGAAGCGGCCGCGGTCCTCGGCCAGGGCGATGGCGTCGGGCGGCGTGCCCCAGACCGGCACGCCCGCGGCGGCGAGGCCCTCGGTGAGGTTGATCGGTGTCTGCCCGCCGAACTGCACGATCACGCCCTCGGGCTGCTCGAGGTCGACGATGTTGAGCACATCCTCGAGGGTGAGCGGCTCGAAGTAGAGGCGGTCGGCGGTGTCATAGTCGGTGGAGACGGTCTCGGGATTGCAGTTCACCATGATCGTCTCGAAGCCGAGGTCGGACAGCGCCCAGCACGCCTGCACGCAGCAGTAGTCGAACTCGATACCCTGGCCGATACGGTTCGGTCCACCCCCGAGGATCATCACCTTGCGGCGTTCCGAGGGCTGGGCCTCGCAGTCGGGCTCGTAGCAGGAGTAGAGGTACGGGGTGTGTGCCGCGAACTCGGCGGCACAGGTGTCGACGCGATAGTAGGAGGGCGTGACACCGGCTGCGATGCGCGCCCGCCGGACCTCGAGCTCGCTCTCCCCTCGCCCGCGGGCGATCACGCGATCGCTGAAGCCGAGGCGTTTGGCGGCCAGAAGGCGCTCCGGCGTCAGCTCGGGCGCGGTGCGTAGCGCGTCCTCGCCGTCGAGGATGCGCACGAGCTGGGCGACGAACCAGGGGTCGTAACCCGCATCGCGCGCGGCGGCCTCGCCGGCGGCGCGGTCGGCGCCCAGCAATGCGGCCAGGTGAAAGAGTCGCCCGGCCGTGGGCTTGTGGGCCATTCCCGTTTCGGGCGCGTACCGCGCGGCCAGGTCGCGCGTGAATCCGTCGAGCCCGATCTCCAGCCCGCGAATGGCCTTGTTGAGCGCCTCGGGAAAGGTGCGACCGATGGCCATGACCTCGCCCACGCTCTTCATCTGCGGGCCGAGCGACGCATCCACGCCCGGGAACTTCTCGAAGTTCCAGCGCGGCATCTTCACCACGCAGTAGTCGAGGCTCGGCTCGAAGCTGGCAGGCGTCTCGCGGGTGATGTCGTTGCGGATCTCGTCGAGCGTGTAGCCCACGGCCACGAGCGCCGCGAGCTTGGCGATGGGGAACCCCGTGGCCTTGCTCGCCAGGGCCGACGAGCGCGACACGCGCGGGTTCATCTCGATGATCATGACCTCGCCCGTGCGTGGATCCACGGCGAACTGCACGTTGCTGCCGCCCGTCTGCACGCCGACCACCTGCATGACGCGCTTGGCCAGATCGCGCAGGTGCTGCAGCTCGCGATCGGTGAGCGTCTGTGCTGGCGCCACGGTGATGCTGTCGCCGGTGTGCACGCCCATGGGATCGACGTTCTCGATCGTGCAGACGACGACGAAGTTGTCGGCGCCGTCGCGCATCACCTCCAGCTCATATTCCTTCCAGCCCAGCAGCGACTTCTCGATGAGCACCTCGGTCACCGGACTCTGCCGCAGACCGTGTGCCACCACGCGCTCCAGGTCGGCGGGCGTCTCGATGATCCCGCCGCCTGCACCGCCCAGCGTGCGCGACGCGCGCACCAGCGCCGGGTAACCGATCGCGTCGATCGCCGCGCGCGCCTCGTCCACCGTGTGTACGAACGCGCTCGGCGGCACAGGCAGCCCGGCGTCGATCATCGCGGCCTTGAATCGCGACCGGTCCTCGGCGATGCGGATGGCCTCGAGGTCGGCCCCGATCATCGCCACCCCGTGCTGCGCCAGCACCCCCGACTCGGCGAGTTGCACCGCGAGATTCAACCCCGTCTGGCCGCCCACGGTGGGCAGCAGGGCGTCGGGTTTCTCGGCCTCGATGATCCGCGTCACCAGGCCATCGGTGAGCGGCTCGACGTAGGTGGCGTCGGCCAGGTCCGGATCGGTCATGATGGTGGCCGGATTCGAGTTCACCAGCACGACGCGGTAGCCCTCGCGCCGCAGCGCCTTGCAGGCCTGCACGCCGGAGTAATCGAACTCGCACCCCTGCCCGATGGTGATCGGCCCCGAGCCGAGGATGAGGATGGTGCGCAGATCGTCACGCCGCGGCATGGGTGATCTCCCGGTAGCGTGGACCACGCCCGGGGGCGAATGACGCAAGTATTATATTTTGCATGGACTTGAACCTGATTTCGGGCCCGAGGGAGTGGCCGCGGATCGGCCGCCCGAAGGGCGATATATAGCGCATAGGTCGGCGATTATCCAGAGCGTTGTCGTCGCGTGGTCTCGCTCATCGCGCGGATTCGTGCATATCGGGACCACGCGCTGGCGGCGCCGCCGGCGAATCACGCGCCGCCATCGCGACGCCGCTGCGGTTCTGCGGTAGGACCGAGGTCTTCCTCGGCCCCGTGACCGTGTTGACCAGGCCACCACCCCGGCCGTCCGCGCCGGTGCCACAGTCGGTGGCAGGCGCTGCAGAGGGTGATGAGGTTGGCGGGATCGTTGGTGCCGCCGCGCTCGCGAGGAACGACGTGATGGATCGCGAGGAAGCGGGTGTGCTGACCGCCGGGGGTCCTGCAGCGGTGGCGGTCGCGCGCGAGGACCTCGCGGCGGACGCGGGGCGGGATGGTGGTGGTGTTCCTCTCGCCGGGGACCGCGATGGCGGCATCGCATAGCAGGCGCTCGGCGTCCGTGCGCCCGACGGGCCGACCACCCGCCTCCACAGCCCCGCACTCGGGGCAGAGGTGGACGTGGATTTGCACTGGTGGGCGCGCCCCCCGGGGGGCGAGTGATTCGCAAGTTGTTGCAATATTATCACTTGTGTTGTTGTCTGGCTGCCTCCCGCCAGCCAGTGATGCCAGCGCCTCGAGAAGATCCTCGGCGTTGGGCACCGTGCCGAGCCTTAGCCACAGCTTGTCGTACCGGGCCCTCTGCTCGGCCGTCATACGCATGGAGACCTGCGAGGGGACCTCGGCGGCGAGATCGGCATGTCGCGCGACGTTCGGCGGCTGATCGTCGGCACGACTGTCGGCACTGTCCAGGAGACTCCCCTGCGCCGCCCGACGGTTCCTCCGCGCCGCCGCCTCGAACCTGGCCTGGGCCACCTTGCGATCCAGCTCGCGGCGAGACGACTGCTCGGCCTCGGCGAGCCAGGCGTCCTCGTTGCGTGGCTCGCCACCTTCACCAGCTCGCGCGCCTTGGTGTAGCCGAGGTCACCGCGAGCGACCGACTCGCGGATTTGCGGCAGTTCCTCGAGCCGCTCGGCGAGGCGCAGGAGGTCGCCCGCGGCGGCCTGCAACCGACGATGCACGGTCTCGGCCGGCTGATTGGTCTCGAAAACGGGGTTGTACGGCGGTTCGATGGAGGGACGGTCCGACACGCGGATCATCGGCATGACCTCCCGGTAGAGGGCGGCCCACGGTGTCCCTGGGCTGCGATGTCAGGTCACAAGAGGCTTCTCATGTCAGATCCGCCTGCAGGCGAAGTGGGCACATCATGGACTCGGGGTGCGGCGGGCGACGTCGCTGCTCAGATCCACCATGTCGCCACCGAGAACCGGTGCTCCCGGTCTACTTCAGCAGCACCATCGCGCGCGTCTCCACGTGTCCGGCGGCTTCGAGCCGGTACAGGTAGACGCCCGAGGCTACCACCGATCCGTGTTCGTCCTGGCCACGCCAGACCGCGAGGTGCGCGCCGGCGGCGACCGGACCATCGATCAGGCTCGCGACGCGACGGCCGTGCAGGTCGTACACCGCGAGGCGGACATGGCCGGCAGCGCCCACGGCGAAGCGGATCGTGGTGGACGGATTGAACGGGTTCGGAGCGTTCTGGGCGAGCACGAGCGGGGCGTCGAGGAGAGGCACGTCCACTGATTGGTCCAGGGTCGCGGTGATCGGGGCGTTGTCGACATCGCGTGCGATGAGCAGCGTATCGGTGAATGCCACGGCCTCCGAGAGGGTGACGCGCATCAGCTCGCCGGCGCCCGCGATGCCCGCACCGCCGCCGAGCATCACGAGCGATACGTCGAGGCGGTCGGGCTGCGTGTTGCGCAGGACGTATGGCGACGTCTGGCTGCCCAGCAGCGCGCCCGAGATCACGCTGGCCGTCACGCCGTTGGGCAGCGTGAAGCCGAAGCGTAGGCCCTTGAGATGGGGCGCGGCCGCCTGCAGTTCCAGGGCCCAGACCGTCGTGTCGACGTGACGCCAGGCGAGCAGCACGTCGCCGCCCTGAGGCGGCGGTGGCACGGGATCGCCGTAGTTGAGGCCCGCGATCATCACGTCCTCGAAGTCCACCGCGCCATCGGTGAGGGGGATGCCGTGCCCCGAGGCATCATCCGTCGGACCGAAATCGGCAATGGCGTTGAATACGGTGTCGTCGCGGGTGGTGCCGAACGCCGAGACGAGCGCGGCGATGTCCAGGGTGTCGACGATGCCGTCCAGCGGGTCGGCGATGTCGCCGAGCTGGTAGTTCGTCGCGCGGGGAGCCTCGGTGGTGCGGGCGCTCCAGTTGCCCAGCGCATCCCGTGCGAAGGCCTCGTAGGAGTAGACGCCGCGTACGGCGAGCGAGTCGACGTAGGTGCCGTCGGCCGCCGGGAGCGTGGTGACGAGGGTCCACGTGGTGTCGGCCACGATCGCGGCATGGTCGGCCGGCCGTACCGGCGGATTGCTGCCGGGCGCGTCGTCGTACAGCGGATAAGCGGAATTGCCGTTGCCGTCGCGCCACAGTCCGCGCCAGAGTTCGATCGCCTCGGCATCGTCGGGCACGCCATCATAAGCCACCGTGATGGCGTCGACGCCCGGCGCCGCCGTCAAGGCGGCGATGGCGTCGGGTGGCAGCACACCCATGACGTCGATGGTGACCAGAGCGGTGTTGCTCACGGCGCCGCCATCGTCGGACACGGTGTAGGAGAGCGAGTCGTCGCCTGCGAAGCCAGTGGCCGGGGTGTAGGTGATCGCGCCGGAGAGCGTGTCGACGGCAGCGGTGCCGTGCAGCGGCTCGATGACTATGGTCACCGAGGCGGGTACGAGCACGCCAACGGCGTCGCTGTCATTGGCGAGCACGTCGATGACCACGGGGACACCGCCGGGCGTGCTGGCCGTATCTGGCAACGCGATCGGGGCCACGGCGTCGACGCTGTAGAGATAGAACTTCCCGGCATCGAGGTGCAGGGCGGTGTCGTACAGATTGGCCCCCGTGAGGAAATCGTCGCGGCCGTCGCCGTTCTGGTCGTCGACGATGGCGGTGTTCGAGCCGAAGCGGTCGGAATCGTGCTCGCCGGTCAGGATGACGTCGGCAAGAGTGTCGGCCATGGCGGTGCCGGGCGGGTCGCCGCCGAAGAAGACGAAGGTGCGGCCGGGGCCGAAGCCGCCGGTGTCGGGCGTGGGCGCGCCGATCACCAGGTCATCGCGGCCGTCGCCGTTGAGGTCGCCGGCGCCGGAAACCGCGCGGCCGAAGATGCCGCGGTACGTGGTGCCTGTGTAGACGAGATCGGGCAGGCCATCGGCACCCGGTCCACCGAAGTAGACGTCGGCGCGGCCGGCATCGAACCCGCCGGAGTCGTTGTGCATGTCGCCGATGATCACGTCGGCGAATCCATCGCCATTCACGTCGCCGGCCGGCGCGACACAGTATCCGAAACGGTCGCTGCCGGAGTCGCCGGTGAAGATCAGGTCCGCGACACCGTCGAAGTCCGGCCCACCAGAAAAGAGGTAGGCCTGCGTCAGCGTGTTGCCGCCGACGAGCACGTCGGGCCAGCCGTCGCCATCGAAGTCGCCGGCCGCGCTGACGGACCATCCGAGAAAGCCGTTCTCCGGTACGGAAAGGGTGACGTCTACGGAATCGTCGAGCGCCGTGCCACCGAACACCACGTACGCGCGCCCATCGGCCGAGGTGCCCGCCGGCGCCCCGATGACGAGATCGTCGCCACCACCGTTGATATCACCCGGCCCGGCCACCGACCAGCCGAAGTACGCGAACGGAGCGGGGCCGGTGATCACCAGATCCGGCACGTCATCGATCGTCGGGCCGCCGAAATACACGTACACGCGGCCGGCATTGAGTCCGCCCGCATCAAACTTCGGCGCACCGACGACGATGTCATTCCAGCCGTCGCCGTCCACGTCGCCACACCCGCGAACCGAGGTTCCGAAGGCGTCGCCGGCAAACTCGCCGCTCAGCACGAGGTCGGGCGTATCGTCGTGGCCGGGGCCTCCGAAGTAGACCCAGGCCTGGCCCGCGCTCACGCCGCTGTGCCGTGCGCCAGGCGCACCCACGACGAAGTCGCCGACGCCGTCGCCATTGACGTCACCCGCGGCGCTGAGAAAGAGTCCCAGCCCGGCGCTGTCGTTCTGTCCCGTGGCCGACAGGATCTCGGTGACCGGCACCGCGCTCGCCGTCATCGCCAGGACGCCGATGGCGACACCCAGGAACGACGCCGAAGCGATGCGACCACACGTATGCAGTCGCGTGATATGGCTCACCATGGTGACTCACTTCGTTGAAATAGACTGGTCCGGGTCCCCGTCCCGGATGCATGACTATCAGACGCTCATGGTACCGGATCGGCAAGTCCATTCCGGACTCTGTTGTGCCGCTCCGGTCATGGTCGCGGAAGGCCAGGCGCCGGTATGCCATGCAAGTAGTTCTCATTCCGTGAATTGTCGGTGTCGCCGGTGCGCTTTCGCGATCGTGGCCGGACCCGCGGCGCGGCGCACTCTCGCTCTTGCTCCAGCTTTCCCGGACTGCACGCGTTGACCACGATGATGCGCCAGCAAGCTGGACCCGCGCGCGCGGCGCCCGGTCACTCGATCGATGGGCAGGGGCGCTCGGGCCGAATGACTACGCGGAGGCGGTTGCCTTCTCCGGCGGCTGATTCATCAGGTGGATGAATTCGTCGAAGTAGCGGTACGAGTCGTGCGGGCCGGGCGCGCTCTCGGGATGGTACTGCACCGCGAAGGCTCGCAGGTGCGGGGCGGCGAGTCCCTCGCAGCACCCGTCGCTGAGGTTGATCAGCGTGGGCACCACGCCGACGGGCAGCGACCGCGACTCCACTGCGAAGCCGTGGTTGTGGGCAGAGATCTCCACCGTACCGCCGTCGACGCCGCGCACCGGCTGGTTGCCGCCACGGTGGCCGAACTTGAGCTTGTAGGTCCGCGCACCGAGCGCGAGGGCGAGGATCTGGTGCCCCAGGCAGATGCCGAATATGGGGATCCGCCCGAGCAGCTCGCGCACGTGCGCGATGGCATAGCTCACTGCGGCCGGGTCGCCGGGGCCGTTGCTGAGGAACACGCCGTGTGGCCGGGCGGCGAGGACCGCGGCGGCCGGCGTCGATGCCGGCACCACGGTGACGCGGCAGCCGCGCGCGGCGAGAAGGCGCAGGATGTTGCGCTTGATGCCATAGTCGTATGCCACCACGTGGAGCGGCGCGGCGCCGTCGCCCCACTCGTACGGTTCCTGGCAGGTGACCTCGCGCACAAGGTCGAGGCCGCTCATGTCGCGCGTGGCGCGAGCCATCGCCACGAGCCGCTCGGGATCGGCGTCGACCGTCGCGATCGCTGCGCGCATCGCTCCGCGTTCGCGAATGTGTCGGACAAGGGCGCGCGTGGACACATCGGTGATGCCCGGCACGTCGTGCTCGCGCAACCAGCCGTCGAGATCGCCCGTCGCCCGCCAGTTGCTCACCACGGGACTCAGATCACGCACCACGACGGCGCTCGCCCAGATGCTGGCGCTCTCGTCGTCGTCATCGTTCACGCCGGTGTTGCCCACGTGGGTGGCGGTGAGAGTGACGAGCTGGCCATGGTACGAGGGGTCAGTGAGGATCTCCTGATAACCGGTGAGGCTCGTGTTGAAGACGATCTCGCCCGTCGCTTCGCAGGTCGCGCCGAAGCCACGCCCCGGCCAGATGGAACCGTCCTCGAGGGCGAGCAGCGCTGGTCGTGATTCTCGCATGCACTCAACCTGAATTCGGGCCCGCAGGAGTGGCCGCGGATCGGCCGCCCGAAGGCAGATATATAGCGCAACGGTCGGAGCTTGAAAAGAGGCGAATAGGAATCGGGACTATTTGACTCTTTTTCGCCCGACCGCTGCTGGTAGGCTGGGTCCGGCGCCATCGGAACCTACACTCATGTCGGCGGAGAGTTCACGAACACGGGCCAGCTGGCCGTCGAATTCGGCTCGGGGCTCACGATCACCGGCGGCGCGATCGCCGGGAACTTCACGCAGGTCGGTTTCCCGCCGGGGAGTGGTCCTGGGGTATTACGGGTACGCCCCCTTCCGTCACAGAGCCCAAGGTGGAGCGACCCCTGCGATATCATCGGCGCGGCCGGGACCACCGGCTGCCCGTCGGCGCCACGCTGCTTCGACCATCGTGAGGGTTCCCATGGCGACGCTGAGTGCGATACTCGATCACTACGACCGTAGCGCGTTTCGACCTGATGCCCCGCAGGCATTCGCCAACCAGCACAGGAAACTCGACGTGCTGGGCTCGGGGGCTTCCGGGTCGATCGCGGTGAGAGTGTTCAAGTACCACATGAACACCGACGACCCCCGCGGTGGCGTCGACCCGGCGGGAAGAATCAGTAATACAGGCTCCATGGATGAGTTCAGGGACGCCCGCGGTCCCATCGAGTCCTGGGTCCGGACCGCGAGTGCTGACGAGGGTGCGGCCGGTACGCGGGCCCGAACGAGACTCGCGGCCTTGCAGATGATCTCGGCGTCCGGCGCAGCCCCCGTGCGGTTGCGGCGGGTCTTCCTGGGGAAGGGATCACCACGGGATATCGCTCTGGCACTTTCGCTGCTTGCGCACAGCGGCCTCGTGGCGCGGCACCATCCCGGCAGCGCGGAAAAGGTGGCCCTGCAGCAGTATGCCGACCGCTACATGGGTGTCGATTGCAGCGGTTTCGTGAACAACTACTTCACGGCCATCGGCCGCCGCGCTCACGACCTCGTGGATCGTCCCGGCATTTCGACCTACGCGAGACCGGGGCGTCGTCTGCGCACGATTCCGGGATCGCCGCGCAACCATGTCTTCTGCTGGTTGAAAGGCGAGTCGCGCACGAGCGCGCGGCCGCACCATCTGGCGGAATTCTCCCACATCGTCCTGGTCGACGACTGGGTGTCGCCACCTGGTGCGAATGGCGATCCCGTGCATGCGGTGCTGCGAGTCTCCCAGTCGGGGTCGAGCCTGGGCGGTATCTGCACGGGCCTGTACGAGATCCTCCGGGCGCCCGCAGCCACGGACGCCCGCTGCACCTGGCGGATCCGTCGCCTCGCGCACGGAGGCGACTTCAATCTGAATCCGACGCCTCCGACGGCCTGGAACGAGGTGTTCCTGGCGCCACCCGTCTAGCCCGCTCAGCGCACGAGTTGCATGACGCGCGACTCCGCGTGATCACCCGCACGCAATCGGGAGATGTACGTACCCGAGGCGAGGGCGCGGCCGCGGTCGTCCTGGCCTTGCCACGTCACCGCGTGGTGGCCCGCGGCGGTCTCGCCGTGGGCGAGCACCGTCACCCGATGGCCGCCGAGGTCGAAGATGCTGAGATCGATCGCCATCGCCTCGGGAAGATCGAAAGCGATCGTGGTCATGGGATTGAACGGATTCGGCGCATTCTGGGCGAGCCGCGGTGTCTCCGCCGGCGTGTCCTGCACCGGCGTGACCGTACAGCCCTGGCCCTGGGCTCCCATCTGCACCAGACAGTCGTTGTTCAGCGGCAGGCAGGGCGACTCCCCGGCCAGACCGACATCGCCGCCGGCCAGGTCGCAGAACAGGGGGTCCGCGTCGATGTTGCCTGCCACCCCCGTCTGGTCGCCGATGTAGCCCGTGTACCCGCCACCGTCGTTGCCATGGACGTCGCTGCAACGCACCGTGATGTCGGTGCCCGTGTCGTTCACGTCGATGCCGCCGCTGCCGTGATTGAAGGCGACGACGCACATCTCGACCGTGGATACCGAACCGGCGCCGAACATGATCCCCGCGCCGATGTCGGCGCGGTTGCCGGCGATCGTGCAGTGGACAATGGGATTGTCGATGCCACCGAGGCAGAACACGCCGCCTCCGAAGTACTGCCCCTCGTTGTTCAATATCTCGCAGAAGTTCACGGCGATCGAGGATTCGTAGAGGTACAGACCGGCGCCGTCGTCGGCACGGTTGTTCATGATCCGTGAGCTGAAGATCTCGCCACTGGTGGCGTAGGCATACATGCCGCCCGCTCCGCCGGCGCCGCCCTCGTTGTCGGTGACGCCGGAGACGTAGAGCGTCAGGTCGGACGCATGTGCGTAGACGCCGCCGCCGCGGTAACCGGCGACGTTGCCGGTGATCGTGCACCCCAGCAAGGTCAGTACCGCGTTCTCGCAGAAGACGCCACCCCCGAGACCGGTAACGCCCGGGACGAAACCGCCGGTCATGGTGACGCCCTGGACGCTGGCGGACTGGGTCAGGTTCTCGGCGGTGAACACGCGCCCTTGCTGGTCGGCGTCGATGGTGACGCACGTGGCGACACCGAGCTCGCTGCGCACCGCGACGCCGCCTTTCAGCATGAGGTCGTGCTCGTGGTACGTGCCGCAGGCCAGGACCACCTGGTCGCCGGCGCTTGCGGAATCGAGGGCGGCGGCGATGGTGGCCACCTCGGCCGGCACATGCCACGTGCGGGCCGTGGCGGCACCCGCGGCCGTGATGATCACGGCACAAGCGATTGTCGAAATTATGAAAAGAGTTGGATGACCGGGGCGATGCATGGCGGTCTCCTTCCTGGATTGCGGGAGGGGCGACCCCGATCCTATCACATCCCGGGGCGAAGCGTGGCCAATTGGTGTTCGCGCGCGCATTGCGGCCTTGTTTTCATTGCGAGGGATCGCGCGTCAAGCTGCTATATTGCTGCCTCACGAAAGGCGGCGGCAGTCGATGCGCGGTCAACGCGGGGTTCTCCACAATCTCGGCATCCTCTCGGCGGGCCAGGTGCTCAGCCAGCTCCTCAACGTATGGGCGCTGGTGTATCTGGCCGGTCACCTTGGAGCCCACTGGTTCGGTGTCGTGCAGATCGGCGTGACGTTCATGGCCTACGCGCTGATCACGGCCGAGTGGGGCATGATGTCGCTGGGGATCCGCGAGGTGTCGCGGCTCGACGATCTGGGTTCCGTGCGCACCTATACCCGCGAGCACCTCGGCCTGATGTCTGCTCAGGCGCTTCTCGTGCTCGTGGTAGGGCTCGTTGCCCTGCGGTGGCTGCCGTTCTACCGCGAGGATCCATTGATCTTCATGCTCTACCTGTTCACGGTGCTGCCGCAGGTGTTCATGCTGAGCTGGGTGGCCGTCGGCATGGAGCGGATGGTCTGGGTGGGCGCGACCAAGACAGCGCGGGCGCTGATCTACGCCCTGCTGGTGCTGCTGACGCTCGAGCCGCTGCAGCGTGCGACGGGCGTGTCGGCGGCGCGCCTCGTGCCGGCGTTGTTCCTGGTCGGCATGCTGATCGGCAATGTCGTGATCGCGTGGCCGCTGGCGCGCTGGTTCGGCGGGCTGCTCTTGCCCGGCTGGCCGGCTTCCGGGGAGGCGCGGCGCCGGTGGCGCGAGACGGCGCCGCTGGGCGCGGGTATCGTCGTGCTGCGCGTGCTCCTCAATGTGGATATCGTGATGCTGGGGCTGCTGGCCCGGCCCGAGGTGGCCGGCAACTACGCCGCGGCGTCGCGGGTGATCTTCCTGCTGGTCACGGCGGTGGAAGTGCTGTGGGCAGCGTTGCTACCGCGTTTCAGCCGTCTGGCGCGATACGACCGGTCGGGTTTCCACCGTGCCTTCAATCTCTATCTTGGCTGCGTGCTCGGGGGCCTGCTGCCGATCGCGGTGGGTGGGGTGATGGTGGGTCCGGACCTCATGCACTTCCTGTATGGCAGCGAGTTCCCCGATGCCGGTGGCGTGTTCCGCGTGCTGGCCGTGAGCTATGCGCTGCTCTCGGTCGGCACGTTCCTCGGCAACACGCTCGTGAGCGAGGATCGCCAGTCGCAGTACCTGCCGCCCGTCGTAGCGAGCGCGGTGGTCGCCATCGTGGCCACATTCGTCCTGATTCCCCGTCATGGCGGATTTGGCGCGAGCCTGGGGATGGGGGCCAGCCACTTTTTGCTCGCATCGACGCTTGGCTTTAAGTTGCGGCGGCAATACCATCGTCTCCTCGGCGAGACCCTACTACGGCTCGTGCCCGCGCTACTGGTGATGGCCCTCGTGGTGCATCTGGCCAGCGGGTGGCACGTCGTGGTGCGCATCGCCTGCGGCGGCATAGCGTATGGTGCGGCGGCCGCCTGGCCACTGGTGCGACTCGTGCGGGGAGCAGCGGCCCTTCGCGTTCCGCAGATCTCGACCGACGAGCCTCCTGGCAGGTGACGGCGCAATGAACCTGGTCCTCCTCACCGACTATCGCGGCGCTCTGAGACAGCGGCTCCAGGTCTTTCAGACCCTGGATGTGGATGCGCTCGTCGAGGAACTGGCCCGCCTTGGCATCGCGACGCGCAGCATGCGGTTCGAGGACGTCGCGAACGGTGAGGACTTGGTCCAGGGCGAGACCATCCACTACACGAGCACGCAGGATCCGGGGTACCGCGGGTTCGTCGACGACGTGCTCGACGACCTCCGCCGGCACAACACGCTCGTCCCGCGCTACGAGATATTCCGCAGCCACGAGAACAAGGGCTACCAGGAGCTGGAGAAGCGGCGGCTTGGCATCCGCGATCTCGGCTGGCACTATTTCGGAAACCTGCAGGGCTGGGAAGGGGACGCCGGCGAGATCACCTACCCGGTCGTCTTCAAGGCCACGCGAGGTTTCATGAGCAGCGGGGTGCGGCTGGTCGACGGCCCGGATGCTCTGCGCCATGTCATCCGCCGATTCAATCGGCCGCCCGGATTCACGTTGTACCGCGTCAAGAAACTCATCAAGCAGACGGTCATGCGCGGACGCTTTGTTCCTGAGATGTACACGGACTGTCCCTTCGGCGGGGGATTCGTGCTGCAGGAGTTCTCGCCCGGCGCCCTCGGCGACTGGAAGGTGCTCACTTATGGAGATCGCGTGTACGCGGTGCAGCGCGAGGTGAGGCCCGGCGACTTCCGCGCCAGCGGATCCGGACGGCTCGCCTTCGCCACGCCGCCGGACGTGGTGCTCGACTTCGCGCGCGACATCCACACGCGTCTCGACATGCCGATGAGCTCGCTCGACATCATCGAGGTCGCGGGCACCTGCCGGCTCGTGGAGTTCCAGGGGCTCCATTTCGGCACGTACACGCAGGAGAACGGTCCGCATCACTTCGTGCACGGTCCGGACGGCTGGCGGCGGATCGACGGCCGTCACGAGCTGGTCGCTGACTACGCGCACGCCCTGCACTGGTTTCTCGCGCGGCATCCCGACTCGGGCCGGTCATGAGGGTTCTGATCCAGAACAGCATCTTCTATCCCGACGTCATCGGTGGCGCCGAGATCTCCAGCCATCTGCTAGCGGTGAAGCTGCACGAGCGTGGCCATGCGGTGGACGCCCTTGCCACGAGTGGCCGCCGCGACACACCCGACGGTCTGGCCACGCGACCGCTGCCCGGCACAACCGGCCAAGTGTACTATGGCGCGTCGCACGGGCTGTACGACCTGTATGGCCCCGACGGGCCACCCGAGCCGCCGGGCATCGTGGTGCGCGGTCTACATCATCTCGCGGCCGTGCGGTCGCCCCGCTGGCGCCGCCTGGCCGGCGAGGCTCTCGACCGCAGTCGCCCCGACGTCCTGCACACGAACACGATCGTGGGCATGACGCCCATGATCTGGGAGGCTGCGCGAGAGCGGGGCATACCCATCGTGCACACGCTGCGCGACTACCATCTCCTGTGCCCGCGCACAACATTGCTGCGTTCGAGCGGTCGCGAGTGCGTCGACACGCCATGGCCCTGCCGTGCGCTGCGGCGGCTCAAGCTCGATCGCACCGGCGACATCGCCGTGATCACAGCGCCGTCCACCTTCGTGCTGCAACGACACCTCGACGCCGGCGGATTTCCCGGCGCGCGCGCTGTGCGCGTGCCCAACTCCTGTGAGACGATTCCCGACACCATTCCCGATCGCCGCCATTGGACGTCGCCGCGGGGGATCTACCTCGGCCAACTCGACACGCACAAGGGCGTCGACGTATTGCTGGCGGCGCTGGCGCAGCTTGAGCAGAACAGCGCGCATGATCTCGGCTTCGATTTCGCGGGCGTGGGGCCACTGGCGACCCGGGTCGAGGCGTTCTGCGCCACGGCGCCTGCACGCTTTCGCTATCACGGCCAGGTGGCCGGGAATACGAAGTACCAATTGCTGAGAGAAGCCTCATTCCTCGTCGTCCCCTCGGTGTGGAACGACAACTTCCCGCGCACGATGCTTGACGCCTTCGCCTGGGGCTTGCCGGTGATCGGCAGCGACCGCGGCGGAATCCCCGAGGTCGTCGGGCACGAGCGCGAGGGTGTGATCATCGAACCCGAACCGTCTGCCCTGGCCGCCGCCATCCGGCGCTACGCCGGCGATCCCGTTCTGCGGGCCCGCCACGGCGAGGCCGCGCGCGCGGCGGCCTCGCTATACACGATCGACAAGCAGGTGGACGCGTTCCTGGATATCTACGCGTCAGTCGTCGGTCCTGCCGCGAGCTAGCTGCTCACCAACCGCACTCGCAGCGCACCCACACGCGATTTCAGGGCGAGCAACGCTCTGCGTGGCAGGAGTGGCGATGTGAACGCCGAGTCGAACGCCCGGGCGAGCCAGCCGCCGAGAGGGGCCGGCACGGCGTCGATGTGGGCGCGGATCGCCACCAGGTACCGGAAGAACCGGTGGGCGAACAGCACCTCGCCGTCGGTCAGCGTCGGCTGCTGGATCATGACCATCTCGCTGTTGTGCAGGCCGTGACGGTCGGTCAGGAAACCGTGCTCGCGGCAGACGCGGTGGCTCTGGGTGCCCGGGAAGGGGTAATAGATGAAGGCCGACATGATCGACGGCCGCAGGCGCGCATTCAGGCGGATCGTGGCCAGGAGTGTGCGCGGCGTCTCGAACGGCGCGCCGAGGATGTTGTAAGCCACCGTCTCGATACCCTGCGCGCGGAAGGCGTCGAACGCCTTCATGATCGTGGCGTTGGACTGTCCGCGCCGCAGTACCCGGTTCGCGATGTCCTCGTCGCCATTCTCCACGCCCATGCAGATCCGCTCGCAGCCGGCTTCCCGCAGCAGGCGGGGTACGTCGTCGCCGCCGAAGCCCGGACGCATGTTGCCCGTGAATGGCAGTCCGACGCGTGCGCGGTAGAGCGCGGAGAACTCGGTGAGCCACGCGTGATCGCGGCAGAGGATGTTGTCGTTGAAGACCAGCGATGTGATGCCGGGATACTGCCGGATCAGACCCTCGATATAGGCGATCGCGCGCGGCGGCGACATGAAGCGGACGTAATGCCGCCGGTCAGGGTAGGCGTCGCGCAGCGAGGCGTTGGCGCAGTACGTGCAACTGAACGGGCATCCGCGCGACACCATCACGGGCAGGCGCCGGTGGCGCGCGTCGTAGAGCGATGCGTAGTCGTAGATGGAGTAATCGGGGAACGGCAGCGCGTCGAGGTCCTGCACCAGCGGGCGCGGGGGATTGCAGCGAATGGTGCCGTCGTCGGCGCGGCTCCAGGTGCCGAGCGTGGTGCTGGGATCGCCGGCGCCTTCGAGCCGGGCGCAGAGGTCGCGCAGCGTGAGCTCGCCCTCGCCCGTGCAGACATGGTCGACCTCGGGCACGGCCATGACATCCATCGGGTCGAGGATCGCATGCACGCCCCCGACGATGATCGGCGCGCGGCTCACCTCACGGGTCCAGCGGATCCACTCCCGCACGATGGGGAAGAAGTGCGTGATCGATGTGAAGCCCACCAGATCCGGAGCCGTGGCTTCCAGACGTCGCACGAAATCGGCCCGGGCCGGGGGGCAGGTGAGGTGGATCAGCGTGACAGTGTGGCCCTCGGCGTGCAGGACGGCGGCCATCGAGGCGAGCCCGTGGGCGAAGGTGCCGCCATAGGCGCCGGCGAAGTGTGGCAGATCGGGCAGCACGAAGGTGACGCGCAGGCTCATGGGCGCATCCTGCGCGCCGCGGCAGTGAGCAAGGCGTCAAAAAATGGCCCAGGATCGCGCGGCGTCAGGCGGGCCTCCACGCGCACGGCGCCCAGGCTGCCCAGCCAGGCGCGCCAGGGCACCGCTTCGCGCGTCGGGCCGTCGCGATGCCCTACGCGGTGGAGCATGTCCATGCGCATGTCCACCCACATCGTGCCGGGCCGGGCGGTGGCCGGAGCCGGCGCGGACAGGCCGAGCAGATCGCAGTACGCGCGGTGGGGGAGGTTCACGCCGGCGGCCGTCGCCATCTGGATCCACATCCAGGCGCGGGGATTGATCTCCATCAGGTACGGTACGCCATCGCGTTCCTTGAACTCCATGTTGCCCAGGCCGACGAAGCCGACCGCGCGGATGAACCGCTCGCAGAGCGCGAGGAGCCCTTGCTCGGAGGTCGAGCGTCCGAGCGTGCACGTGCCGAAATCGGCCGGGTATTGACGCAGCTTGCGACCGGTGTGCCAGCCGCTCAGGCGTCCGCTGCGATCCACGTAGAAGTCGACGGCCATGAGGTTTTCCGTGGGGCCGGTGATCTCCTCCTGCACCAGAATCACGAAGTCGTGGGCTAGGGCTTCCGCGGCGAGATAGCGCACGGCGGCGGGCGACGAGGCCCGGAGCGCCTTGGTTTCGAAGATCCGGAAAAACTCCATGTTGCGCGTGGGGTGGTCCGGGCGCAGGTCGAACTTGGCCACCGGCTTGATGACGTAGGGATAACGCGAAAGCCGCGGGACCAGCGCGTCAACGTCGCGCATGTCCTGCGGGTGGTAGGTTTCGGGTACGGGAAGACCGATCGCGGACGCCATTTGCAGCATGAGCGCCTTGTCCAGACAGGGCGCGAATCGTTCCAGAGGCATGAACGGGAAGTGCACGACCGAAGCGAGTTGCGCCGCGTGCTGCTGGATGACGAGGGCGTGCAAGTCCTGGGTGGCGAAGAGCACGGGCGCCTCGGGCAGATCACGAGCCAGGGCCAGGATCGCCGAGACGAAAGCCTGCGCATCGCGATCGGGATCTGGCACCACCGCGAACTGGCAAAGACGTGAGCGGCGCAGCGGCGACGGTGCGTGGTCGAGGGCGAGCACCGGTACACCCTGCTCGGCGAGGCTGCGGATGATGCCATAGGCATTCGGGGCGGAGCCCGGCACCACCAGGGCTGTCGGACGCATGATATCTTTCATGGACATTTGCGATCCCCCTATAGCATTCCGTGACGATGATACCATTGTTTCGAGACGCCGGTCAATCGCGATGGGCGCACGATGCCCGCCGCTTGGCGGTTGCTCGGAGTGGGCGGGCTGGTACAATGCCTGCTGGCATTGATCGTCATTATCGAAATGTGGCGGGGCTGATGGGCTTGACGATCCGGCGGCGGCGCCTGCGAGGCGCGGCGTTTGCGGGCGTGGGCCTTGCGCTCGCCGCCACGCTGCTCGTGAGCGGCTGCGGCGGCCATGACAACACCGCGCCGCCGCCGTGCCAGGACGTGGCGATCGCCCTGGAGAACATCAACCGTTTCAGCGCGCGAGCCGGCGTCGTGATGATCCATGAGGAACTGCCCTGGGCAGATCTGCTCGCCGGCATGGCGGTGGGCGATATCCTCGCGCGCGACAAGGTCGATCTCGTGAACTACCTGCGCGGCCGCGGCCTGCGCCTCCTCTTCATGGCCGACCTCAGCGATGGTCTTTCGCGGGGGCAGGAGCCGCCGCAGCTGCGTGACGCCGGTCGCACCATTACCGAACCTGCGGTGCAGCAGCTCTACCGCGACTACGTGCTCGGTTTCGTGCAGACATTTCACCCCGACGTCATCGGCCTCACCTCGGAAACGAACCTGGTGCGCGCCTCCGCGCCGGCGAATGTTTACGAGGCCGTCGTGGCGGCCGCGAACGCGGCGGCCGCGGATCTGGCGGCGGCCCCCGCGACGGCGCCGCTGATGATCAGCGTGCAGGTGGAGACGGCGTGGGCCGTGCTCGGCGGTCACGGGCCGTACGTGGGCATCGCGCAGGACCTCGTCTGCTTCCCCTTCATCCAGGTGCTCGGGCTCGCCTCGTATCCGTATTTCGGATACCCGCAGCCTGCGGACATTCCCGACGACTATTTCCAGCGGGTCACGGCCGGTGCCGCGGTACCGGTCATGCTCTGCGAGCGCGGCTGGGCGAGCGCCTCGATCGATACGCTCGTCTCGTCGCCTGCGATGCAGGCGAGCTACGTGCGCGAGCCGGCCGGTCTGCTCGACTCCGTCGACGCCACGGCAGCGGTGCAGACGCTCTTCACGGACATCGACCTCGACAGCCTCTCCGACCCCTACCCGCCGCTCCTGCCGCTCTTCACCACCGTGGGCCTCATGGAACTCTCGGGCGACACCTTCGTGGCGAAGCCGGCGCTGACCGTCTGGGACAGTCCATGGGCCCTGCAGCGGGCGGACGCGTCGCGCTGACCTATCTTGGCCCGGAGAGTCACGAGAGGTGCGGATCCCTGCCAGAGCGGAGGTGACCATGGAATACACACGACTGGGCAACACGGGCCTGACGGTCTCGCGCATCTGCCTCGGCTGCATGAGCTACGGTGATCCGAACGCGACCATGCCCGGCGAGACCATGCGCTGGGAGTGGGCGCTGCAGGAGGACGACGCGCGGCCGTTCTTCAAGCGCGCACTCGAGCTGGGTATCAACTTCTTCGATACGGCCAACGTGTATTCGTTCGGCGCCAGCGAGGAAATCACCGGCCGGGCGCTGCGCGACTTCGCGCGACGCGAGGAGGTGGTCATCGCCACCAAGGTGTGGGGCCGCATGCGTCCGGGTGCGAACGGCCGTGGTCTGTCGCGCAAGGCGATCATGCACGAGATCGACGCGAGTCTCGCGCGCCTGGGTACCGACTACGTCGATCTCTATCAGATCCATCGCTGGGACCCCGCCACACCTATCGCGGAGACGATGGAAGCGCTGCACGACGTCGTACGCCAGGGCAAGGCGCGCTATATCGGCGCCTCGTCGATGCACGCGTGGCGGTTCGCCAAGGCGCAGCAGGTGGCCGAACGGAACGGCTGGACCCGCTTCGTGTCGATGCAGAACCACTGGAACCTGATCTACCGTGAAGAGGAGCGTGAGATGGCGCCGCTGTGCGTGGATCAGGGCGTGGGCATGATTCCCTGGAGCCCGCTCGCGCGCGGCAAGGTGGCGCGACCCCCGCAGGCCGGTGGCACGAAGCGCACCGAGACCGACCGCTTCACCCGTACTCTCTACGATGCGACGGCCGACGCCGACCAGCGCGTGATCGCCGCGCTCGACGAGCTCGCCCGGGCCCGCGAATTGCCGCACGCCCGGATCGCCCTCGCCTGGTTGCTGCAGAAGGACGGCGTGGCGGCCCCCATCATCGGCGCGACCAAGCTGGCCCATCTCGAGGATGCGGTGGCGGCGGCCGACGTCACGCTCACGGCCGACGAGGTCGCGAAGCTCGAGGACGCGTACTTGCCGCACGCCGTCGCCGGTTTCGCGTAGGCCCGCGCCTTCGCCGCGAAGTTCTTGGTTCATGGCGCGTCCGGGTGTCTTGAATATATAAAATCATCGACCCGTCTCCACCCGCCTGTCACACGATGCGCCGCGATTCGTACCGACTCATGCTACCGGTGTCCGGACCACACCTTGGCAATGGAGGTCAATTCATGGCAGCGCAATACGAATTCCCCGGGACTGCGCGGCGGTGGCAGGACCGCAGGTCGCCCTATCGATCCTGGGTCGCGATTCTGGCGGTGCTGCTCGCGCCGGCGATCGCCGCGGCGGTCAGCCCGCCCGAGCCGCTCGCAGGCAGCTTTCTCGCGGGAGACGATACCCCCGCGGCCGCGCTCGGCAACCAGGACGAACCTGCGATCGCGCGTGGCGGCGACCAGTATCTCGTCGTCTGGACCGATAATCGCACCAGCTACGACGACGCCTCGGGGCAATCCGGCAGCAAGCGCGATATCTACGCCGCGCGGCTCGATGCCGACGGCAACGTCATCGACACCACGCCCATCGTGGTCACCGGCGCGCCCGGCGATCAGTACGATCCGCACGTGGTCTGGAACGGCAACAAGTGGCTGGTGGTGTGGACGGACTCGCAACCCTCGAACGCGTATTACCACCCGATCAAGGCCGCGCGCGTCTCGGCCGGCGGCCAGGTGCTCGACAGTACGCCTCTCACGCTCTGGGCGCCCGACTACACCTCCGAGCATCTCTTCGGTGTGGCGAGCGACGGGCAGAACTGGGCGGTCGGTATCACGGACGAGTACTACAACGGCCTCGCGACGAATGTCCGTCTCGTCGCGCGGCGCGTGATGGACAACGGATCCGTGGGCGCGGTGAGCGGCGTGTTCTCGCCCTCGTCAGGCGTATTCTTCGGTAGCGAGGCGCTGGCCTGGACCGGCACCCAGTACCTCGCACTCGTGTACGGGTACGTCGATAGCACTTACTTCGGCATCATGGGCATCCGGCTGACATCGACGCTCTCGGTCATCGATTCTTACCCGTTCCCGATCACGCAGACGACGTGGGCGAACAATGACTATTACCTCAATCCGGGATTCGGGACCAACGGCGACGAGCTCTTCGTGGTGTGGGAGTTCCAGCACAACGCCGGCACGTCGCAGATCTACGGGGCGCGCGTCGATGGCGATGGCAACTCTCTCGACGGCGACGGGTATCCGGTCGCTAGCGGCTTGCCGTCGACGTTCGACACGGTGCCGCGGGTCGCGTGGGACGGGTCCCAGTGGATCGTCGCCTGGCCGCAGGACGGGGCGTTCACGATGGCGCGGATCTCGGCCCTCGGCGGTGTGACCTCGCCGGTCGTACCCGTACCCGGCGCCAGCGACGGTGCGATCGTCGCGGCGACGGGTGGCGGCACCCGCTACGTGTGGCCCGAGGATCGCGTGGGCGGCACGTTGCCTCTGGATCTCTTCACGGCGCGACTCGATGGCGTGCTGGTGCCCGGCCCCGACCATCCGGTGGCGCTGGGCGCACCCTTCCAGACGGAGGCCGCCCTGGCCGTCGCCCCCGATGGCTATCTTCTCGTCTATCGTAGCGACACCTCCGGCGATACGCGCATCATGGCCCGCGCGCTCACGGTCGACGGCAGTCCCGTGGCGACCGACGCCGTCGTGCTCGCGTCCGGCGACGTCGACGATCCGCGCGCGGCGTACAGCGAGGGCAAGTACCTCGTGGCGTGGAACGCGGCGGGCGAGGTTCAGGCGCGCCGCCTCATGGCTGATGGCACTCCGATCGATGCGGAGCCGGTGATGGTCCTGGCGGGCCACGACGCCGACGTGGCGGGATACAGCGGGGGCGACCCGGGCGGCATCTTCCTGGTCACGGCCGCCAGCGGCAGCGGTGCGGCGTCCCGGACCATCGCGGCGCGCGTGGCCGGCGATGGCACCCTGCTCGACGCGACGCCGTTCGTCCTGGCGGGCGATCATGCGTTCTTTCCGCGCGCGATCCAGCACGGTGTGAACTGGCTCGCGGTCTGGGAGTCGACCGGCCACGGCAACGGCGGCGAGATCGACGGCGCCCTCATCGCCACCGGCGGCGGCTACGCGCCGTTCCATTTCACCTCCGACACCGACGGCCTGGCGGCGCACCGTCCCGCACTTGCGGGCAACGACACGACGCTCGTGATGTGGCACGATCCGCGCGGCAATGGCGACATCTATGGTCGCCGTCTGCTGCCAAGCCTCGATTCCTTCGACGCGGCCGGCGGCATCGCGTTGCTGTCGGGAGCCGGCACGCAGGATCAGGGCGAGATAGGCTGGGACGGCTCATCGTATCTGATCGTGGCGCGCGACGACCGTGGCGCCTCTCCCTACGACCCGCGCACCGACGTCTACCGCAACTTCGTGCAGCCGCTGGCTTTGATCGCCAATCCCGCGGGCACGCCACTCTTCACGACGGATGTCGACGAGAGGGACCCGGCCGTGGCCGGCGGAGCCGGCTACACCGGAGGCGCGGTGTACGTGGCCAGCGTCTTCGACCCGGCCGCCCCGTATGCGGCACTGCGCCTGCTCGTGAGTCCGACGGTGAGTCCCACGCCGGTGGCGGAGAACGACACACCGCGGCCGGCGCGTCTGCTCTCGGTATTTCCCAACCCGGCGAATCCGGCGGTGGAGATACGCTTCCGGTCTGCAGCGCCTGGCGACGTGGCCATCGACGTGTTCGATGTGCGCGGCCGACGCGTCCGCACGCTCCACGCACTCGCGCCGTCGACCGGCGAGGGCCAGGTGCGCTGGGACGGCACCGATGACAGCGGCCGTTCACTGGCCTCGGGGACGTATCTGCTGCGGATGCAATCCGCCGGCGGACGTGCCGGCATGGGGCGCGTGGTGATCGTGCGCTGAGTCGGTCTGCTTATCGTACGCCTTTCGCGGGTCCCCGGTCGGCGCCGGGGACCCGCCTTCTGGTGCCGGCGCCAGCCGCACCGGGCCGAGAATCACGATAGAAATTGTGGTATACCCGCCGTCACCCGCGATGGTTCGCTGGTCCTGCTCACCAACCGGATGACGGACAAGGTCGTATCCATCGCCCCGCGCACCAGTACAGCGCAGCGGTCGGTGCATCACCAGGGCTCCGGCAACCCGGCGACGGCGGTGACGCAGGATGTGGCGCGGGCCGTCTGCGGTAAGATCGAATCACGAGTTCGCCCGCGAGCGTCGAAGCACGTCATGATATATCCCACCCTATTCACGCTATCGCTACTGCGGCGGCGTCACGGTCTCTGTGAGCGGGCTTTCTCGGGTTTGCTTCGGTCACCGTACCGCTGTGGGTACGGCTCCCTCACAAACCCTGCGAGATCCCGCTCGCAGAGGCCGTTCCACCCGCCTCGCTACGCGATAGCGTGAATAAGGTGGGATATACCTGACTATTTGTAGTTATTGATATTTGCGCGGCTGGTCGGCGACCCGACGTCGAAAACCGTAAAACAGGTCTTTCCGAGTGTTCTGGTGCTGGTTGGCGTGGTGTGCGGATGACTTTGCGACCGTCACGACACGCGACATTTTTGCTCGTTGAAATCGAGGTCGAGACGCAGATTGCAAGATGCGGCAGCAAATCCACCTTCGAAACTTCCGTATTCTTGACTCACCTCCTGGCAGGAAATAGGTTTGCCCGCAGCGGTCGCGTCCGGGGTGACGTTTCGCTCCGTCGAGGGTGCCCTTCCGCCGAGGTAACGCCGTGGGATTCCAATTCGTCGTCGTCCTGCTGTTCCTCGCTATCCCGGTGGTGATCGTGGGGATCGCGCTCTGGATCGGGCGCTTCCTGCGACCGAACGTTCCCGACCCGCAGAAGGCCTCCATCTACGAGTGCGGTGAGCGCCCCATCGGCAGCGCGTGGTTCAACTTCAATCCCCGCTTCTACATGTTCGCCCTGGTCTTCATCGTCTTCGACGCGGAGATCGCGCTCACCTACCCGGTGGCCGCGGTCACGCGGAAGTGGATCGACCATGGCCACGGGTGGCTGGCCGTCGTGGAGATCGTGCTGTTCCTGACGATCCTCGTGGCCGCGCTCGGCTACATCTGGGGCAAGGGCGAGCTCGACTGGAATCGCGAGCTGCACGGTCCCGAGGAGATGCCATGACGGACGAGAACGTCTTCAACACGGTGCCCGAGGCGGGGGGCGGACCCACGATGTGCCCCACCGGAGGTGAGGCGGCACCGCTGGTCGTGACGACCCGGGCCGACGACCTCGTCAACTGGACGCGCCAGAACTCGATCTGGTACCTCCTCTTCGCCACCGCCTGCTGCGGGATCGAGTTGATGCAGACCGGTGGTCCGCGTACCGACCTCGACCGTTTCGGCGCCGTCTTCCGTTCGACGCCGCGGCAGTCCGATCTGCTGATCGTGGCCGGCACGATCACCTACAAGATGGCCGACCGCGTGCGTCTGCTCTACGCGCAGATGGCCGAGCCCAAGTACGTCATGGCGATGGGCAGCTGCGCGAATTGTGGCGGCCTGTTCCAGCCGTCGTACTCGGTGGTGCCGGGCGTGGATGCCATCGTCCCCGTCGACATCTACCTGCCCGGTTGCCCGCCACGCCCCGAGGCGCTGAACGAGGCGATCATCCGACTCCAGGACCTGATGAAGAGCGAGCACTGGGCCGAGCGGCGCAAAGGATGAGGTGACCCCGTGACGTCTGGCGAGATCTACACGCGCGTGAGCAAGGCGCATCCCGACGCGGTGGAGGAGGTCCAGAGCGAACTCCTCGATCCCGCGATCTGCCTGCGCCCGGAGAGCCTCCACGAGGTCTGCCGCTTCCTGCGCGACGACCCCGACCTCGAGCTGCACTACCTGCGCCTGATGACGGCCACCGACCGGCCGGCGCCGAAGCCGGCCGAGGGCGAGGAGCCGCAGCCGGGATTCGTCGAGGTCGTGTACCACCTCTGGTCGTACACGAAGCGCCATGGCTGCCAGGTGCGCGTGCGCCTCGACCATGAGAACCCCTCCGTCGCCTCGGTGTGCGACCTCTGGCCGGTGGCCAACTGGCACGAGCGCGAGGCCTTCGATCTGGTGGGCGTCACGTTCACCGGTCACCCGGACCTGCGCCGCATCATGATGCCGATCGACTGGGTGGGCCATCCGCTGCGCAAGGATTACGTGCGGCCCGATCGCTACCATGGCCTGCCCACGAGCCGCGAGGCCGTGATGAGCGAGGCGCGGGTGGTGACGGCGGCCACGGCCATGCACGAGGCGAAGGGTGCGCCCGTCTCCGGCTACATGCAGATCAACATGGGGCCGCACCATCCGGCCACCCACGGCGTGATCAACTTCCTGCTCGAGACCGACGGCGAGATCATCAAGAAGGCGTCGCCCGACGTCGGCTACCTGCACCGCGGCATCGAGAAGATCGCCGAGATCGTGGGCTACGTCGGTACCATGCCGTACACCGACCGTGTGGATTATCTCGGCGCCATGTTCACCAACCACGGCTGGGCGCTGGCCGTGGAGAAGCTCGTGGGCATCGAGGTGCCGCGGCGAGCCGAGTTCTGCCGTGTGATCGCCAGCGAGCTGAACCGCATCGCCAGCCACCTCATCGCGACCGGCGCCCTGGCCATGGACCTCGGCGCGTTCACGCCCTTTCTGCACTGGATCCGCGAGCGCGAGACGATCAACGATATCATGGAGCGCATCTGCGGCGCCCGGCTCACCTACAACTACATGCGCTTCGGCGGCGTGTCGCATGATATCGATCAAGTGACGGTCGACAAGATCCTCGACTGGCTCGACCACTTCGAGCCCATGATGGGCGAGTTCGATCGCCTGATCAGCGGCAACGAGATCTTCGTGCGGCGCCTGGCCGGCGTGACGCAGATCGCGCCCGAGGATGCCATCGCCTACGGTCTGGTGGGTCCGAACCTGCGCGCCTGCGGCGTGAACTGGGACGTGCGCAAGGACGAGCCGTACTCGATATACGACGAGTTCGACTTCGACGTGGTGCTCGGCCAGGCCGTGCACGGCACGCTCGGCGATGCCTTCGACCGCTATGACTGCCGTCTGCGCGAGATCAAGGAAAGCATCAAGATCGTCCGCCAGGCCATCGCGGCCATGCCCGAGGGAGAATTGCGGACCAAGGCGCCGAAGATCAAGCCGGCGGCCAACGAGGTATACGCCCGCGTCGAGGGACCGCGCGGCGAGTGCGGATTCTACGTTGTTGCCGATGGAACCGATAAGCCCTACCGGGCGCGCTTCCGTACCGGTTCCTTCACTGCCATGACGATCATCGAGCACCTGAGCCCCGGATTGATGATCGCGGACCTCGTCGCGCTCATCGGCTCGCTCGATGTCATCGCTCCGGAGATTGACCGGTGAACATCATCCAGCAATCGGCGGATCTACTGATCCGCGGCCTCTTCAAGGCCGATCCGGCGACGTGGCACTACACGTGGCTGGTCTACGCGGTGGTCATCGTCTTCGCGGCGTTCCTGGCCTTCGCGTTCGTCGCCATCTTCGCGGGTCCGGTGAGCTGGATCGAGCGTCGCATCGCGGCGCGCATCCAGTCGCGTATCGGACCGAACCGCGTGGGCCCGCAAGGAATTCTCCAGTGGCTCGCCGACGGCGTGAAGTGCTGGCTCAAGGAAGACCTGGTGCCGGACACGGCCGATAAGCCGCTGTTCCTGGCGGCGCCCTACCTCGTGTTCACCGGCATGTTCGGCGCTTTCGTGGTGCTGCCCTTCGGGGCGCACGTGGTGGCTGCGAACCTCGACGTGGGCGTGCTCTACATCCTAGCCATCACCTCGCTGGTGGTGGTCGGGCTCCTCATGGCCGGCTGGGGCAGCAACTCGAAGTGGGCGCTGTTCGGAGGCGTGCGCAGTGCGGCCCAGCTCGTGTCGTACGAGGTGCCGTCGGCGTTCTCGCTGCTCACCATCGTGCTCATGGCGGGGACACTGTCCACACAGGGTATCGTGGAAGCGCAGGGCGGCTGGCCGTGGCAGTGGTTCATGTTCCGCAATCCGTTCCTCTTCGTCACCTTCTTCCTGTACTTCACGTCGGCGATCGCCGAGGGCAACCGCACGCCGTTCGACCTGCCCGAGGCCGAGAGCGAGATCATCGCCGGGTACAATATCGAGTACTCCGGCATGCGCTTCCTCTTCTTCCTCTTCGCCGAGTGGGCCAACATCTGGATCATGACGGCCATCGCCACCTTCGCCTTCCTGGGCGGCTGGCAGATCCCAGGCGTGGCGCCCGCGACGATCGCCGCCGCGCACGGCTGGGCCTTCGTCGCCTGGCAGCTCCTGTCGTGGACGATCTTCGTGACCAAGGCGACGGTCCTGGTCTTCATCGTCATCCAGATCCGCTGGACGCTGCCGCGCCTGCGCGTGGACCAGCTCATGATCACCTGCTGGAAATATCTCGTGCCGATGAGCATGGCCATGCTCCTGGGCGTGCTGCTGCTACTCATGCTGGTGCCTGATGGTGGCATCATCGACCTGGTGTTGCGAGGCGTGACGCTCACCGTCGGACTGCTGGCGCTGTTCGCGTACATCCGCAAGATTCGCCAGACCTTCCTGGTCGATCAGGACCACTACCAAAAGATGGAAGGACGGGGTCTATGGTACCCGCCGTACCGCCTCCCATGAGCGGGCAAGGCCCACAGGGCCGCCGGCACGGGTTCGGAGCGTACATTCACAATATCCGGCAAGCGGTCACGTCGACCTTCGAGGGTCTGACCGTGACGATGAGCTGGATGTTCCGCCGTCCGTCCACGGTCCAGTATCCCGATCGTACCGATAAGCCGGTACAGGAGATGCTGCCGGAGAACTATCGCGGCGTGCTCGAGGTCGACCTCGATCGTTGCACGGCCTGCATGCTTTGCCAGAAGTCGTGCCCGCTCGGGTGCATCAGCATCGAGACCTGCAAGCATCCCGAGGGCGGCCGCGAGATGTCGAAGTTCGACATCGACATCGGCCTGTGCATGTACTGCGGGCTGTGCGCCGAGGCGTGCAACTTCGACGCGCTCGTGCACACGAACGAGTTCGAGGCGGCCGTCGACAACGCGGAGAAGCTCGTGCTGCACTTCGTGGACAAGCCGCGTCCGGTCGTCAAGGCCAAGGCGCCGGAGATGCCGCCGCGGCAGCCGCGTGGCGCGATCCTCAAGGCGCTCATCCCCGGGTTCGGCAAGCGTCAGCCCGGAACGATGCCGGAGCCGCAGCCGCGTCCCGCGCCGCCGCCGGCACCGGAGCAGCCCGACAAGAAACCGGAGGGCGACGCATGATCCCGCCATTCGTCCACGCGATCCTCTTCTACGCCTTTGCGGGGCTGGCCCTCGCCGGCGGATGCCTGGTGGCCTTCTCGCGGAACATCGTGCACAGCGCCTTCGCGCTGCTGGGCGCCTTCGTGGGCGTGGCCGGGCTGTACGCTTTCCTGTCGGCCGATTTCCTGGCCGTGATCCAGCTCATGGTGTACGTGGGCGGCGTGCTCATCCTGATCCTGTTCGCCGTCATGCTCACGGCGCGGATCGACGAGGCCCGCATCTCCAACCCGACGATCGGACGCGTGCCGGGCATGGCGCTGTTGCTGGTCATGGGCGCCCTGCTCGTCTACGCGAGCCTGAAGACCTTCGCCGGTCATCCGGTGCCAGCGCCAGCGGGACCGACCACGGCGGGCATCGGTGACGCGCTGCTGAGCCGCTTCATCTTGCCGTTCGAGGTGATCTCGGTGCTGCTGCTGGCGGCGCTGCTGGGTGCGGTGACCATCGCCGGCGACCGGTTGCGCAAGCCTGACACGAGCACCGACGAGGAGGGGCCGGCGTGAGTATCGGACTCGGGCATTTCGTGGTCGTGGCCGCGCTGCTCTTCGCGCTCGGGCTCTACTGCCTGGTCACGCGGCGTAACGCCGTGGCCATCCTCATGGGCGTGGAGCTGGTGCTCAACGCGGCGCTGCTGAATCTGGTGGCTTTCTCGCGCTACGTGCACGGACAGCCCGACGGACAGATCTTCGCACTCTTCGGGATCGTGCTCGCCGCGGCGGAAGCCGTGGTCGCGCTCGCGCTCGTCCTGCAGTTCTATCGCGCGTTCCGCTCCGTCGACACCACCGAGTCGCCGGAACTGAAGGGGTAGGCCATGCACCTGGTTGCATACCCGCTCGGACTGATCCCGCTGTTGCCGCTGATCGGCGCCGCGTATTCGGGGCTGTTCGGCATACGGCTGCAGCGGCGGTATGGTGAGGCGGCCATCTACTGGCCGACGATCCTGCTGCCGTGGGCCTCGTTCGTGATCGCGCTGATCGGCGTGGTGAAGCTGGCCGGCGCCGGCCCGGAGGCCGCGCTGTACCACAACGTGTGGTCGTGGCTCCACGTGGGTGCGTTGCGGGCCGACGTCGCGTTCCAGATGGACCGTCTCTCGGCGGTGATGGTGCTCGTCGTCACCTTCGTCGGCAGCCTCATCCACATCTACTCGCGCGGCTACATGAAGGGCGATCCCGAGTTCTGGCGTTTCTTCTCGCACCTGAATCTCTTCATGTTCGCCATGCTTACGCTGGTGCTGGGCGACAACTTCCTGCTCATGTTCGTGGGCTGGGAAGGCGTGGGTCTGTGCAGCTACCTGCTCATAGGCTTCTGGTACCGCGATGCGAAGAACGCCGTCGCCGGCATGAAGGCCTTCATCGTCAACCGCGTGGGCGACTACGGCTTCTCGCTGGGCCTGTTTGCGCTGTTCTGGGGCCTGGCCCTGGCGCCGATGTCGCACACGTCGGCCGTGGCCGAGCATGGGAGCGAGCACGCAGCCGCGGTCGCGGAGCAGAGCGAGGCGATGACCGAAACTCACGGCGCGGCCGACGGCCACTCCATGGCCGCGTCGCACGAGGATCTGCCCACCACCAGCATCGTCTTCCGCGAGGTGCAGGAGATCGTCCAGGATCCGGCCCGCCGCGGCGGCATCCTGGGGCTGAAGATTTGGGGCGTGTCACTCATCACCCTGGTGTGCTTGCTCTTCTTCGTGGGCGCCACGGGCAAGTCGGCGCAGATCCCGCTCTATGTCTGGTTGCCCGATGCCATGGCCGGGCCCACGCCCGTGTCGGCCCTCATCCATGCGGCCACGATGGTCACAGCGGGCGTCTACATGGTGGCGCGATTGCACTTTCTCTTCGCCGCCAGTCCCATAGCGATGACCACGGTGGCCACCGTCGGCGCCGTGACGGCGCTCTTCGCCGCCACCATCGGTCTCTTCCAGTACGACATCAAGAAGGTGCTGGCATACTCCACCGTGAGCCAGCTCGGTTACATGTTCCTGGCCGTGGGCACCGGCGCCTACTGGGTGGGCATCTTCCACCTGATGACGCACGCCTTCTTCAAGGCCTGCCTCTTCCTCTGCTCGGGCAGCGTGATCCTGGGCTGCCACCATGAGCAGGACATGCGGCACATGGGCGGTTTGCGCAAGCTCATGCCGATCACGGCCGTGACATATCTGCTGGCGTCGTGCGCCATCGCCGGCTTCCCGTTCTTCTCGGGCTTCTTCTCGAAGGACGAGATCCTCTGGAAGGCCTTCGACTCCGATAACATCCTGCTGCCCGGCCACGGCACGATCCTGTGGGCCCTGGGCGCCATCGCCGCTCTGTGCACCAGCTATTACATGTTCCGCACGTACTACATGACGTTCAGCGGGAAGTACCGTGGCGGCCAGGCTCATGGACACGGCCACGACGGCCACGACGACCACGACCACAGCCAGGCGCACACCCCGCACGAGTCGCCGCGGTCGATGACGTACGTCCTCGTGGTGCTCGCGGCGCTCGCCGTGGTCGGTGGTTTCGTGGGTCTACCGGAGCTGTGGGGCCTGCCGAACTACTTCGAGGCGTGGCTGGAGCCCGTGTTCGAGGGCTCGCATCATCTGATCAGGTCGGCTGGACATACGCACGGCGTGGAATGGGGACTGATGTTCCTGTCGATCGGCATCGCCTTCACGGGCTTCCTGATCGCGCGCTGGCTGTACCGCGACAACAAGAACCCCGTTCCGGCGCGCGTGCTGGCGAATGAGAACGGGTTCGTGCGCGGCTTCCACAAGACGGTCTTCAACAAGTACTACGTGGACGAGTTCTACAACGCGGTCTTCGTCATGGGCGCGCGGCGGCTATCGACGCTGCTTTCGGCGATCGACCGCAACGTGGTCGACGGCATCGTGAACCTGTGGGGTACCATCGGGCGCACGCTGTCGAACTGGCAGGGCGCGATCGACCGCTACGTGGTCGATGGCGCGGTGAACGCGGTCGGTTCTCTCGTGATCCAGTCGGGACGGAATCTTCGCAAGATCCAGACCGGCCGGATCCAGTCGTACGTCTTCGGCCTCAGCGCCGGATTCGTGATTCTCGTGGTAGTTAGCTATCTGCTGGCCACTTAAGGCCCGTAGGGGGCAGCATGGATTTCCCGACAACGAGCACGTTTCTGAGCTGGATGATCTTCACGCCGTTGATGGGCGTGGGCGCAATCCTGGTGTTCATCGCGCTGCGGCCCATGCTGGGCAAGGCGCTGGTGGACAACCTCGCCCGCGCCACGGCGCTCATCTGTTCGCTCATCGTGACGGTGGAGGCCTTCATCCTGTGGGGCGGTTTCCACAACGGTGAGGGCGCGATGCAGTTCGTGCACCACGGCGTGTGGATCAAGCAGTGGAGCATCGAGTACTTCGTCGGCGTCGACGGGCTCTCGATCTCCATGGTCATCCTGACGGCGATCGTGTTCCTGGTCGGTGCCATCGCGTCGGTGCCCTGGTGGGGCCGCCTCGACGATGCCCATCATCCGCACTTCTCGAAGAAGAAGACGCCGGGCTACATGATCCTCTTCCTGCTGCTCGAGATGGGCGTGCTCGGCACCTTCTGCGCCCTCGACTTCTTCCTCTTCTACGTGTTCTGGGAAGTGATGCTGCTGCCCATGTATTTCCTCATCGGCATCTGGGGCGCGCCCCCGCGTGTCGAGGAAGGCGGGCGCGTGCGTGGCGGCCCGTACGCGGCGATCAAGTTCTTCCTCTACACCCTGGCCGGCTCGGTGCTGATGCTGCTGGCGATGATCGCCATCTACCACAACTCCGGCCCCTCGGTGCTGGCCGACGGCAGCGCGAGCGAGCACACCTTCAATGTCATGCGGCTCACGGAGATGTTCAAGGCGGGGTACTTCGCACACGCGCCGTCTCTCTTCGGGCTGGCTTTCGTGCAGCTAGTGTTCGTGGCGCTGTTCATCGGCTTCTCGATCAAGGTCCCCATGTTCCCCTTCCACACGTGGTTGCCCGATGCCCACGTCGACGCGCCCACACCCATCTCCGTCATCCTGGCCGGCATCCTGCTGAAGACCGGCATGTACGGCATGCTGCGCTTCAATCTGCAGATGCTGTCGCCAGCGATGGAGTGGGCGGCCTTCGGCATCGGCGTGCTGGGCGTGATCAACATCGTGTACGGCGCCTTCGTCTGCATGGCGCAGAAGGACCTCAAGAAGCTCATCGCGTACTCATCGGTGTCGCACATGGGCTTCTGCCTGCTCGGCCTCGCCGCCCTCACGCCCCAGGGCCTGATGGGCTGCATCTTCCAGATGTTCTCGCACGGTATCATCTCGCCGATGCTCTTCCTCGTGGCCGGCGTGATCTACGACCGCGCCCACACCCGCGAGATCAATGGCTTCGGCGGCCTGGCCGAGAAGCTGCCCGAATACACCGGCATCACGGGCCTGGCCTTCATGGCGTCGCTGGGGCTGCCGGGTCTGGCCGGCTTCGTGGGCGAGGTGCTCGTGTTTCTGGGCGGCTTCGGCGCGGTCAATACGTCATTCCGGGTGCTGGTCGCCATCTCCGCCCTCGCGGTGATCATCACAGCGGCGTACTACCTGTGGACCATGCAGCGCATGTTCCTGGGCAAGCTCAACGAGAAGTGGGCCGGCCTGTGGGACATGAACTGGCGTGAGCGCATGACGTTGTACCCGCTGGCCGCGGTGACGATCGTGCTGGGCGTGTACCCGACGCCGATCTTCAACCTGGTGAGCACGTCGCTGAACCAGGTCCTGTCGGTGGTGGCCGGCGCGCTGCACGCGGGCCAGTAGAAAGGAACGTCGATGACGCCCGACCTTTCCGGACTCGGCGCGACCACGGGACTCCTGCCCGAGTTCGTGCTCGCGGCCACGATCCTGGTGCTCGTCGTGCTCGACGTGGCGCTGCGGCGGCACGCGCAGCGGCACACCGCGCTGCTCGTGGCCACGATGCTCGGCCTCGCGGCCTCGGCGCTGTCGATCCTGGCCGTGCCCATCGGGCCGCAGCCGCTGTTCTACGGCATGGTGGTGGCCGACAGCTTCGCCGTCTTCATCATGGGCCTGGTGACGATCGCCGCCCTGGTGGGCACGGTGTTCGCGGCGTTGTCGCCGGAGATCCGTCGCAATCAATACGGCGAGTACCTCATCCTCATCCTCTGCCTGACGATGGGCATGGGCTTGCTCGCGGCGTCGAAGAACCTGCTGATGATCTACCTGTCGCTCGAGCTGGTGTCGCTGCCGTCGTACATCCTCGCCGGCTTCCGGCGCGGCGACCATCGCTCCAGCGAGGCGGCCCTGAAGTACGTGATCTTCGGCGCAGCGGCCTCGGGCTTCATGCTCTACGGCTTCTCACTGCTCTACGGCATGGCCGGCACCCTCGACCTCGACGGCATTGGCCGCACCGTGGTCGAGGGGCACGCAGCGGTGGCCTCCCCTCGCACTTCGTGGTGGTGGTGGCCGTGCTGCTCTCCCTGGCCGGCTTCGCCTACAAGGTGGCGGCGGTGCCCTTCCACATGTGGTGCCCCGATGTGTACGAGGGCGCGCCCACGCCGTTCGTGGCCTTCCTCTCGGTGGCTCCCAAGGCTGCCGGCTTCGCCGCCCTGCTGCGCTTCGTCCTGATGGGCTTCGGCGCGTCGACCGGCTTTGCCGCGGCGAACGAGTTCCCGTGGCCGCTCGTGCTCGGCATGCTGTCCATCGCCACGATGACGGTGGGCAACTTCGCGGCCGTCACCCAGACCAACGTCAAGCGCATGCTCGCCTATTCGAGCATCGCTCACGCCGGCTACATGCTCATGGCCGCCGCCGTGGGCAGCCCGCTGGCGATCAAGGGTATCCTGATCTACCTGCCCATCTACCTGCTGATGAACATGGGTGCTTTCTTCGTCGTCATGGTCGTGCGCGAACGCACGGGTTCCGAGACGGTGGACGCCTTCCGCGGTCTGGGGCAACGCTCGCCGTACCTGGCCGTCGTGATGGCCGTGTTCCTGTTCTCGCTCACCGGCCTGCCGCCATTTGCGGGCTTCATCGGCAAGTTCTTCCTCTTCGCCGCCGCCCTGCAGACCGGCAGCGTGTTCTTCTACGCCGTGGCCATCATCGGCGTGCTGAACTCCGTGGTGTCGCTCTACTACTACGCCCGCATCGTGCGCGCCTGCTTCCTCGAGAAGGCGGAGGAAGGCCACGACGGCGTCGTCCTGGTGGCGGCTCCGGCCACCGCCATCCTCGGCGTCCTCGCCCTGCCCACCCTCCTGCTAGGCATCTGGTGGGGTCCCCTGCTAGGCGTGGTGGAGAAGGCGGTGCTGCTGGCGCGGTAGGGCGCCCGTAGAGATCGCATGGTCAGGGCGGTACCCGGACGGGTGCCGCCCTTTCGCTTTGATCCCACTCTCCTGGTACGTTACCTTTCACCGGGGGGCATCTGTCGGCCGGATCACGCAGCCGGGGGATCTGCGTCATGACCGTTCATCGCATTCATCGCGTCTTGCTGGCCACCGTTTTCGCGGCGGTTTTCGCCATGGCCACGGGTTGCGCCCGGCGCGACTCCCTGCCCACGGCACCCGAGGGCGGCATTACCGATATCTGGACCCGACTCTATCCGCCCTCCACCAACCGGAACCTCCATGGCGTCTGGGCCATGGATGCGGACGACGTCTGGGCGGTTGGCCAGGGCGGCGTGATCGTGCACTACGACGGCCAGAATGTGCGCGAGGTCGCCAGCCCGACGGCCGCGGACCTGAAAGCCATCGACGGGTGCGCTCGCGACGACATCTGGGCCGTCGGTTCCATGGCGATTCTCCACTTCGACGGATATGCCTGGCGTGACGTGTCGACCGACGCGGTATCGGGCCTGAGCACCCTCTGCTGCCGTGGCCCCGGCGACGTCTTCGTCATGGGTGAGGCGTCCACGGATTCCGGAACCGTCGTGGCGGTCAGCCACTATGATGGCGTCGCGTGGCGCGACACCGGCTTCCCTGCGCGCCACTTCTACTCGAGTCGCGTCCTCTGGTCGCCGGGACCGGACTATCCCCTGTATGCCGGAACCTGGACGCTGGTGTATTACCAGGATGGCGTGTGGACTCCGTGCTCGCCCGTGGTGTACCCGCAGGCGGCATCGGGCAATCGGCTGCTGGCGCGTTTCGGGGGCTACACGGAGGTCGGGCTCTTCGAGGTCGACACTTCCGGAGGCCTGCACACGCTCTGCGGGAGCGGCCATCTGCCGCCGGCCAGATACATGGTGCGGTCGCGCGATATGCTCGCCGGCGATAGCCGCGGCATCTGGTCCATCGTCTCCTGCGACGACGAGCCATCATTTCTCGGGTCCGACGTGTATCTCGAGGCGCTGGCCGCTCCGGTCCGGCCCGGCCCGGACGGTCCGGCTGTCTATGCTGTCGGTCGCGATGCCCTCATGTTACGCGGGGCGTGGCAACCCGATCATACGCTCGCCTGGAGCCAGCTCGGTCCGGGTCCGACGCCCACGCTCGGCATTGACTCCTTTGCCGGTAGCGGGGACCGCGCCTACGCGCTCACCGAGGACGGACGGCTCGCGCGCATCACATCCGCCGGTGTCACGTTCGACGGCGCCTTCATCGGCTTGCGGGAACTCCGCGGCGTTGCGGACGGGCGGATCGCCGCCCTCACCGCCGGGGGAAGCCTCATCGCCCGCGACGACGACGGCCCCTGGGAGACGGTCGTGGCCGATGTCCCCACGATGACCGAGCGTTACTGGACGGACGGGGTTTCGGCTCTCTTCACCACCGTGTTCGGCGCCTGCTGGGCGTACGAGGGCGGTGGCCTCGCGCCGGTCGATTCCCTGCCGGCATACTGCTCCTGGGTCGACGGCTATGCGCTCGACGACCTCTACGCCACGGCAATGGGCGGTCTGCGGCATTTCGACGGCCAGCACTGGCAGTCCGTGGTCGGTGCCGACTCGAGCTTCACGCTCAACGCCTACGCCAGCCCTTTCCGCAATCGAGTCTATATCCGCGGCCTCGACTACGACGGGCGCGAGTTAGAGGGGCACGTCTCGGCCGGCGTGTTTACGGCCAACCCCTCGCCGGGCGCTCCTCGCTGGTACGACGATGCGATCTGCGAGGTGGCGCCGGACGATCTCTACTGTATTGGCTACGATAGCGGCACGAGCGGGCTCTACCGTCGCCGCGGCGACGCCTGGACTCCGGTCGCGAGCTGGGAGCGCGGGGCCACCGGCATGTACGGTAGCGCCGGCCTCGGCCTCGTCGTGCGCGACAGCTACGGCGAGGTATCCCGCACCGCGCTGCCGGTCGGCGAGGAAGGGGCTCGGCCATGATGCCCTGCCGCGCCGCCACGGCGATGCTCTCGACGGCCCTGCTCCTGCTTCTCGCGCTGGCCTCCGGCTGCACCGAGCGCGATGCCATGCCCACCTTGCCGGTCGAAACGGGCGATGCGAGTCCCGGCATCTGGACGAAGGTGTATCCCACGCTGCCGACCGAGGGCCTGTCGGCGATCTGGGGTATGGACGCCGACGACATGTGGGCCGTGGGGGGCGAGGGTACGATCGTGCATTTCGACGGTGAGCGATTGCACCTGGTGGCGAGTCCCACGACGCAGACGCTCTACGCCATCGACGGGTGCTCGGCGACGGACATCTACGCGGCCGGCTCCGGCGTGGTCGTTCACTGGAACGGGCACGTGTGGAGCGACATCACGCCTGACGTCCCCGTGTGGGTGCGAAGTCTCGTCTGTCGGTCATCCACGGAAGTCTTCGTCGCGAGCCAGGTCAATCCCGATTCGATGACGATCAACCAGATCCTGCGCTACGACGGCGCCCGGTGGCGCGATACCGGCTTCCCCATCATCCATGCCAGCGCCGCGGCGCGGCTCTGGGATCCTGACCCGGCCGGATCTCTGGTCTTCAGCCAGGTCGACGGCGGCTCCTACGCGTACGACGGTCAGAGTTGGGAGCCCCTGGATTCGTCGTTCTACGTCGTCGACTCCGATGGTGATCTCGTGATGGCGCGGCGCGGGGTAGGCTCGGACCGCGTCCTGTTCCGCGTCGGCGGTGATGGCTCGCTCGAGGAACTCTGCGACGACTTCGATCCAGGCTTCCCGTCCCTGATCGCCGCCTCTCGTACCGTGGTGGCGTCCAACCGGAACGAGATCTGGACGTCGACTCCCTGCCATCGTCAGCCGACCTCGTTCACCACGGAATCGAGTGTGTACGATCTTGCCGTTCCGGAGCGTCCGGGATCCTCCGGCCCGGCCGTCTTCGCGGTTGGCAACGAGGCCCTGTTCACACGTGGCGCCTGGCAAGCCGACGGCACCTTGATCTGGCGTGACCTCTGGGATGGCCGAAATACCGATCTCGATCCGTACGAACTCGCCGGTGATGGAGCGACGGTCTATGCGACCACCGCACGGGATCGCCTCGTAACCGTCGTCGCAGGGCAGGTGTCGATCGACCAGGCCGGGCCCAACGTGCGATACATTCGCACGCTTCCCGGCGGCGACATCGTGGCTTTGCAGGGCAATAGGCGACTGGTTCGACGGAGAGCATCGGGCGCGTGGGAGATGATCGGACCGGAGATCTCCGTACCCCTTCACGAGTTCTGGACGGACGGAGCCGATCGCGCACTCTTGACGCATATCCGGGCCTGCTGGACGCTGGACGCCGGTGCGTGGGCCGAAGCCGATTCTCTTCCTGCCCCGTGCGACTGGATCGATGGCTACGCGATCGACGATCTCTATGCCCGGGGTGCTGGCAAGCTCATGCATTTCGACGGACAGACCTGGTCGACGGTTCTCGGCGACTCGACGCTCTACGTCGGCTCGGCCTATTGCAGCCGCCAGGGCCATCGCGTGTATCTCGGCGTCAGCCATGGTTATCCTACCTACGGCGTGGGATACTATGAAGACGGCGCTTTCGTCGAGGACGATCCGGATGTCGGCTTCGCCCCGTCGCGAAACTTTTGCGAGGTGGCACCGGGAGAATTCTACTGCCTCGGCGTCCTGATTCCTTCGTTTGCCAATGTGCTCTACCATCGCACGCCTTCGGGAATCTGGGATCGTGTCGAGGTCGTCAGCGTTTTCAGCGACTTCAATCGCATCTACGCCCACGCGGGCCTGGGTATCGTCGCCGTCGGTTACGACGGGCTCTTCCGCCGCGACCTTCCGACTGGAGCACCATGATTCGAAGCGACCGACTCGCCATCGCCGCCCTCGTCGTCTCCCTGGTCCTGGCCGGCCAGGCCTCGGCCACGCTCACGCGCGTGCGCGCGCTGGGCGGCGGGCTCTCGTATCTCGAGGACGATGCCAACGCCACGCTGTGGTATGCGAGGCTCGTGGACTATCCTGATCGCGCGGTCTTCGACGTGGGCGACATCCCCATCGATGCCGGCGGTGGCGGTCTCGCGAACTCGGGCGGTGGGTTGCACGTGGGGATGAGCCGCACCGACCCGCGCACCTGCCTGGGGGTCTACGTGCAGGACACGCTGCCGGCCGATGCGCCCGGTGGCGGCATCACGCTTCTGGGGGCGCATCGCTTCGGGGGGCTGGCGCTCGGGCTCAAGGCCGGGCTCACGTCGTACTTCAACGGCGAGAACACCACCGAGACCTACGGCGCCGGGCAGGGGCTCTACTACCACGACTTCGGGCTGGGTGCGGCGGTCGACCTGTCGCCGCGCCTGCAGACCGACCTTGCCGTCGACCTCGTCAACGTGCAGGGCGATGCCGCGTCGCAGGACCTCTACGCCCTCCCGTACCAGCAGTCGTGGTCCACATGGGGCGTGCGTGCGCGGGCCGCGATGACGGTGAGCGACGTCGTCACGCTGGTACCCATGATCAGTCATCGCCGGGACGACCGTGCCTTGTTCGCGCCGCAACTGGGCTCGCCGGCCGACTTGCACATGTTCGAGAACATCTTCGGCGTGGGCTTCCGCGTGCGTACCGACGACGCCAATCTCATCATCGTCTCCGGCGAGTACCGCCGCCTGCATGAGCGGCAAACGCGCATCGTGGGCGCGGCGCTGGCCTGGGACTACGACAGCGCCGACCTCTCGTCGAACGAGGTGCACGCGCGCGTGGGGCTGGAGTCGACGGTGCGGCCGTGGCTCGTGGTGCGCGCCGCGATGCAATACGTACGGTTGCAGCACGATCGCTTGACGACGCGTGGCCACACCGTGCCCGATGAGCCCGACCGCTGGGCCGAGAGCACGTCGATCCAGGTGCTCACGCCGGTCACGCTGGGGGCGGGTGTCGCGCTGGCGCCGTTCACGGTGGACGTGACGCTGAACACGCGGTGGCGCGAGGTGTATGGCGTGTTCCCGTTCGGAGCCACGCCGGCACCCACGGGCACCTACACGGTGATCACGGTGGGGTACGCGTTCTAGCCCGGACTACTCAGGAGTAGCCGGGCTAGTCGGGAGGCAGCGTCTTCGCGATCTCGTCGGCCGTGCCCAGGTCGCGGGGCTCGCCGCGCTCCCGAAGCGCGGCGATGAGCTTGCGTCGCACCGTCACCGACTCGTTGCTGGCGAATTTCGACTTGCCCATCCAGTTCGTCACCGCGATGCGGAACACGCCCACCGTGCGCAGCGCCTTGGCGTAGCGCGAGTCGGCGGCCGTGATCGTCTTGAAGCGGCCCTCGGGCTGGTACTTCTCCATCAGGGCCTGCAGACCGCGCGCTTTCTCGTCGACCTCGGTCACGGGTGCGCCAATGCCGCGTGCGTCGACCGACTTGAATAGGTGCGTGGCAGGGCACGCGTAGTCGGGCGCCACGAAGTACGAGGGGATGAGGCTGTAGGGCAGCGCCATCATGAAGCTCACCGGCGCACCGTTCTCGAGCACCGTGAACTTCTCGCCTGCCAGCGCGCCGTGGAAGTAGATCGTCTGCTCCACGGCGGCGAAGTTCAGGGGCACGACGCGCGGCATGCCATCGGGCGTGAGCAGGCCCAGGTAGCCCACCTCGCACCGCCGCGCCAGCTCCGCGAAGAACGCCGGGTCCTGGTTCTGCAGTTCGTGCCGCCGCATCAGCGCAACCACACGCCGCAGCCGTGCATGGTCGTGCCGTCGAGCGTGATGTCGACGGTGGCGGGATACGGCCAGCCGCTCATGGAATCGACGCAGAGCGCGTCGACGATCGACATCCGCAGCTCGTGCCCATCGGCCTTGACGGTGAGCGTGGCGCCGGGCGCCACATCCTCGGGCGTGGCGCCGGGAAAGTCGAGGTCGGGTTCGGACGGAAGGCTCACGCGCACCCGGTCGGGGCTCACGCTCACCGACCAGAACGGCTCGTTGCCGGCCGCGCGGAAGTGGTAGCCGGCGGCCCACGCCTCATCAAGGGTGCGCTGGCGGGCGCTCACGGCGCAGTCGCCGACCGCTTTGCCACCGCGTTCCATTCTTATCAGTTCGCGACCCTTGGTCCAGACGACGATCTCATCGTCGCCATATTTCGCGCCGGATGCGGCGATCTGGTGGGCGAGCAATCGGGCGCCGTCCGGCGCGTAGAGAGTGGCGGTGTCGTGGACGAGATCGTAGGTGATGAGGTAGGGCGTGTCGCCGCAATCGAAGGCGAGCATGTGCGGCATGCCGCGATCGCCCACCGCACCGGCCTTTGCCTGGTGCAGGATGACCTCGAGCGGGCTCGCCATCGATTTCTTCGTGAGCGGCACGGCCGACGTGTTCAGCCACAGCAGCTCGCCACCCGCCGTGATACGGGCCTGTACGAGCACGGTGTGCCCATCGGCCAGGCTCGTGGGATCATAGTCGAGCGTGAAGGCGATGGGCACCTGCCCGGCCGGGTCGATCACCTGCTCGGCCAGGGTCGGGGACGGCGCATCCTGCTTCGACGCATCCACCAGCCTGACGGTGGCCACGGCGTCCGGTGGCAGGGCGATGCGCTGGCGGTAGGTGAGTGTGCCGGTCACCTGAGTCGGTTGCGAGCCGCAGCCGGCCAGCGAAGCGGCCAGCGCGAGGACGAGGGCGAGGCGTCGGCGCATGAGTGAACTCCTGTCCGGGGTATCGGGCTGCGCTGACAGTGTAGCCCCTGTGCCCGCGACCGGACAGGCCGAGATTGCCGGTATCGGCTCGTGGCCGTATCCTGGTTCCGCTCGCGCGTTTGCACGATAAACCCATCGCCGAGAAGGAGTTTCGCATGGCGGAGTCTTGCCCGACCGACACCATCACCGCCCGCATGGCCCGGTGGGCCGCGGGTCTCGAGTTCGAACACCTGGGCCAGACCGCGATTCACGAGGCCAAGCGCTATCTCCTCGATTCCCTCGGCTGCGCGCTCGGCGGCTTCCGCCAGGAAGATGCGCGGCACGCCCTCGATGTGCTCGACGAGATCGCGGGCGCCGGTCCGGCCACCATCATCGGCAGCGGCAAGCGTGTCGACGTGGTGTCGGCCTCTCTCGCCAACGCTCTCATGGTGCGCGTGATGGACTACAACGACATCTACTGGCGGCAAGACCCGTCGCACCCGTCGGACATCATCCCGGCTGCCATCGCGGCGGCCGAGCGCCAGGGGACCGGCGGCCGCGAGTTGATCGTGGGTATTGTGCTGGGCCACGAGTTCGAGATGCGCCTGTGCGAGGCTGCGTTTCCCGGCATCCGCGAGCGCGGCTGGCACCATGCCACGCTCACGGCCTTCGCGTCGCCCATCGTGGCGGGACGTCTGCTGCGCCTGTCGGCCGACCAGATCCAGCACGCCATCGGCATCAGCGCCTCGCGGCACGCCACCCTGGGCGCCGTGACGGCGGGCAAGCTGACCATGATGAAGAACACGGTCGATCCCCTGGCCACCCAGTCGGGCGTGCTGGCGGCGCTCCTCGCGGAGAGGGGCTACACCGGTCCCGAGCATGTGATCGACGGCAAGGAAGGCCTGGTACACGTCTTCGGCCCCGAGTGGAAGCTCGACGTGCTCACGGACGGACTGGGCGAGGGCTGGCGCATCGAGCGCTGCGGCATGAAGGCGTTTCCCACTGAGGCGCTCACGCATACGCCCATCTCCGCCGTGCTGCAGATCGTTGAGCAGCACGACCTGCAGCCCGAGCAGATCGCCGAGGTGCACATCCGCTCCCTCGCGCGCGCGGCCGACATCCTGGCAGACCCCTCGAAGTATGATCCGCGTTCCAAGGAGACTGCCGATCACAGCCTGCCTTACGTGATTGCCGCCGCCATCGTGCACCGCCAGGTCACGCCGAAGCAGTTCACGCAGGACGCGATCATGAACGATCGCCTGCGCGCGCAGCTCCCCAAGGTGAAGGTTACCGCCGATCCGGAGATCGAGGCCATGTTCCCGAAGCTTCAGCGCGTGGCCGTCACCATCGCCACCACCGATGGCCGCAGCTTCGACGCCAGGCTCGACTACCCCAAAGGCGACCCCCGCAACCCGCTCACTGACCGCGAGGTGGAGGCCAAGTTCGACGCGCTGGCGGAGCCGGTACTCGACGCGGAGGCACGTCAGCGCCTGAAGGACGCCGTTTGGGGGCTCGAATCGCGGGGAAGCGTGAGCGAGTTGATGGAAATGACGACAGCGAGGGCGTGACCACTCGAGCACGACCAGGGAAGTCCTGCTTGCCGACTCCCAGGGTACAGGCTAGAGTGACCGCTCTTGCCCGGATGGTCGTCACGATCGGTCCGTGGCACTCGTCTCACCGCGGGGGAGGACCGGCCCACGGCTGTCCCGCCGTTTCGATGACTCATGGAAGGGGAGAACAATGATGAGGAATCGTCGCACGGTTGCACTCGTGGCGCTCGTCATCGCATTGACCACGGTCGGCGCCTGCGGCAAGTCGCAGAAAGCGCTCGATACCGAAGGTCTATCGCTTGGCAAGGACATGAGCGAGATCGTGAATCAAGCGGTCAAGGCCCTCGGCGGCGTCACCGACGTGGCGAGCGCGCAGGCGGCACTCCCGCAGCTCACGGATGTCGATGGAAAGCTCGGCGATCTCGTCGCCAAAGCCGCCAAACTCTCGCCCGAGAGCAAGCAGACCATGATCGACCTCGTGAAGACCGCCGTCCCCTCGCTCAAGACGGCGATGGAGCGCGTCAACGCCATCCCCGGCGTCAGCGATACTCTCAAGCCGATCCTCGACTCCCTCATGGCCAAGCTCCAGGGCGTGATGTGATCCCGCCGGCGATCCCCGGCGCGACGCCGGGGATCGCCGCCGCTGCTTTTCCGTCCCCTGCCTTCGAGTCCGGCCCTTCAGGAATGCGCCGGCGAAATCGTCGATCCCTCCGGCCGTGGCTCCGAGATGCCGGGCGGCCTCGCAACCCAAGATTCGTGGCGACCGAGCCCGGCCAGGACATGTTCAGCCGGTGGGATGACATATCCTGACCCCGCGGATGTGGGCGGGGGGGGGGGGGGCGCCGCCGGCGGACCCGCTTGCCGCGCTCGATCGCGTCAAAGCGGTGGCGGCGTTGGTCTTCGGCGTCCATGCCGGCCAATGATCTAGCGATTTGATGCGTAGTTCTGTATAATAGAAACCTCAAATCGAAGAACGGTACCGGGAGACGGGCCACCGGTCAGGTGACACGCGACAGTTCCGCCGCTTCCGGGACTCATTCTCCGTGCCAGTATGGACCGTGCGACGTAGGGGCGACCCATGGCGCGCGCTCTTGCAACGTTTTAGGAGGAACCGGTGCGCACCCTTGCGATCCTTTCGGCCAGCATCATCGTTCTGGCCGCCTGTAGCGGCGGCAATCCGGTGGAAGCCTCGCCGCAGGCCAATACCGCCAGCGTGATCTTCATCCATCATTCGATAGGACGGGTCTTCTTGGAACCGGGTGCGGGTGCCATGAGGGATTCGCTGGATGTCTGGAACGGCCGCCACCAGACCTCGGTGAAGCTCTGGGATCACGACTACGGCGAGGGGCATCCGATCTGGGGTCTCTCGAATCCCCAGGGTACCAATCTCGGCTACGCCTACGGCGACGAGTTCAACAACACCATCCAGGTCGATGGTTACCGGCAACTCTTCACCACGTCCAACGCTTCGCGCGATTCGCTGATGCGCAATCACGATGTGATCGCGTTCAAGTGCGGCTACGAGAGCGGCTGGATGTGGCTGACGTCGGATGCGGAACTCGAAGCGGCCAAGGCCGACTACCGTGCCATGCGCGACTTCTTCGACCAGCATCCCGAGAAGAGATTCGTGGTCGTCACGCAGCCGCCGATCAACTGCAATGCCGATTACGTCGACGCGCGCCGGGATCGTGCCCGCCAGCTGGCGAATTACCTGAAGAGCACGTCGTTCCTGTCCGGACACCCGAATGTGTTCTGCTTCGACCTCTTCGATCGCCTGGCTCGGCCCGACAATGCGTCGGACAGCTGCCGCAACACCCTGCGCTACGAGTACGAGCCCGATCACTCGACGGCCGACCCGCATCCGAACGAGCTTGCCGGCAAGGACATCGGTCCGGATTTCGCGCTGTTCCTGTACGACGTCGCCGTCGGTTCCGGCCAGACCGCGGTGCAGCCGGATCTGGCCTTGCCCCTCATCCAGCTCGCACCTGCCGCGCCCAATCCATTCAATCCGCGGACGACGCTCAGGTTCACGCTGGCGCGGTCGGCGCGGGCGCGTCTGAGCATCTACGACCTCGCGGGGCGGCTGGTGAAGACCCTGGTCGACGGCCAGCAGGCCACGGGCGACCACGCGGTGACCTGGGACGGCTGCGATACGAGCGGCCGTGCGGTGGCCACGGGGGCGTACGTGGTACGCCTCGTGGCCGAGCGCCAGGAAACCTCCGAGCTCATGACGCTGGTGCGCTAGCACGACCGTAAGAGCGAGGGGTCGGAAGCGATGCTTCCGACCCCTTTTTCTCTGGCAGGACGAGGCGCTAGTTGTAGATGGCCAGTCCGAGCGTCCAGGCGATTCCCGAGCGCAATCCGCCCTTGTTCATGGGAAGCGTCATGTTGGCCTGCAGAATCGAGCGATCGAAGGCCGCCACGCGCATGCCGAACGACGCATCGACGACGGTGTCGCGCTTGTAATCGGGCACGTTCGAGTTCTTGATGTCGCGGAATACCGCCGTGTGTGTGGCATCGGCCGGCCGGTCGAGAATCGCCGTCGTACCGGGCGCGATGGAGACGGTCTCATTCGTGTTGAGAGGCACAACCCCGAGCACATCGAACGCGAACGACATGCTCGAGCTGACACTCTGGTCGAAACCCGTGGCGAAGACGAAGTCGTCGCTCACGCCCTCGGCGCCACGGTAGCCGTAACCGAGATTCACGTGAGGAGTGAAGCGATCGAACGATCGCGATGCCACGCCCACGAGATTGACGTTGGTGCTTCCGGAGCCGAGGAAATCCGCCTCGGCTCCGGTCGGTAGACGCGCGTCCAGCAACAGTGCGTACTGCTCCTTCGACGAACTGCCGATCGCATACTTGGCGCGCAGCGCGATGTCGCCGATGCCGGTGGCGCTCTCGTCATACGGCTGCGTGGTCGTGAAGATCGGATCCGTGGACGTACCGCTGAAGAAATGCAGGGCATTGCCGGTCTGTGCGAACGTGAAGCTGCTGACCGTGGCCTGCGCGTCGCCGTACATGCGCAGCTTCACGAACGGCACGGCCACGCCGACATCGAGATTCGGCAGCAGTCCATATGTTCCCGTGAGCGCAAAAACATCGGCATCGATGTTGAGGTCCATCACGACATTGATCAGGTCGCGTTCCATCGGCAAGGTGCCGAGGGGGCCGTCGTCCGGAAAGACGTTCTCATGCGTGAATGTGAACGAGATGTCGCGCGTATCGAGGCCGCGCAGGCGATCCAGGCTGCTCGACGTGTAGTTGACGCCGAAGCTGAGACCGCCCTTACCGAGGGTCGTGCCGGTTTCGGCGAAGATCGGGCCCCAGCTCGTGCGCAATTTGCGCGGCGTGCCGTCTGGCGCCTTCTGCCAGATCGTGCCGGCGATCGAGGAACTCAGAGGCAGGGAACCGATGTTGCGAACGATCATCTGTTCAAGGGCGGGCGACAGCGTCTGGCTGGCAGCTTCCGCAGCCGGGATGAAATGGTTCTTGTGTTCGCCCGGGCTCACCGACATCTGGTCGATGAGGATCCCGTTGAATATGCTGTCGAAGACCGTGTTCATCTGTGCCTGCGCCCGCGGCGCGGGCAGCAATATGACGAGCGCGATCTGTATCGCGAGCCATGTCGTGAACATATGGCGCATTGCGAACTCCCTCATTCGAGTTGAACGTCGACGACACTCCACTCGCCATCGACGGCTCGTAGTTTCCAGGTGAATGCGAGCCGATACGGATCCGAACTCACGCGACTGCCATTCTTGTAGTAGAGCGAGGCCGTGAGCGTGACGGTGGCCGATTCGTGATCGTCGCCCAGGAGGATCTCGCTGTGGCGATCCTGCAGGGATGCGGCCGACTCGATCAGCTCTCGCCAGTTCTCGTCCTGCGCATCGCTCCAGTGCAGGATCGACTTGAAGCGCTGATAGTCACCTTTGGCGATGCTCGCGAAGAACGACTCGACCAGATCGGTGATCTCGGCTCTGGCGGCGCGGTCGTCGTTCGCGGCTGTGGCCAGCTGAAGTTCCCCCGCAGCCGCGTGATAGAGGTCGGCGGCTGCGCCGTATCTGTGCTGCGCGAGTTCGTAGTCCTTCTTCGCGAAGGCTCGGTCACCGGCCACCGCGGCGGATTCGGCTTCGCCGTACTTCGGACTCCGCGATCGGCTATCGGCGGGGTAGGGCGCAAGTGCCTTGCGCGCACCATCCATGGACTTCCGCGCCGCCTCGGCTCCGGCCTTATCGCGAGCCCGCGAGGCTTCGCCCGCCGCGGCCGCCCTGGCGGCAGCGCTGTCGAAACCCGAGGTTGCCTGCGCAAAGAGCTTGTCGGCGCGTCGGTATGCGTCGGTGGATTCCTGGGAGAGGAGCGCCTCCGCCTGGTCCGCGAGGTCGCGCGCGCGTCGGTATTCGGCCGACGCGGTCGCGGCGTCGCCGGCCCTGTCGGCCGCGGCTCGGGCGCGGGTCATGGCGTCCCGCGACGCCGCGGCGCCGGTCTTCGACTCCGCGATTCGCTTCGACGCCGCTTCCGCCACCAAGCGGGATCGGGTCGCCTCGGCCCCGTCGAGCGCGCGCGCGGCGTCGGCGTAGAGGCCCTCGGCGGAGGTGAAACCCTGCAGCGCCGTGTCGTACTGACCCTGGGCGAAGGACCGGGTCGCGTTTTCGGCCAGGTTCCCGGCCCGCTGGAAGATCGCAGCCGCCGCGGGCACGTCGTCATAGTCCCCGGCGGCCCGCGCGTCCCGGGCCGCCAACATCGCAGTCTGTGCGCTGGCCGCCGCGGCCGCGACGTTCACCCCGCTGTCGGCGGGAGTGTCGGCGGGATGTCCCCTGTCCGCCAAAGCGGCACTCGTGTCGCGGTCCAGAGTCGCCACGGCATGGTCGCGGGTGCTCGGCGCGGCCCCGCTCCGGTCGGAACCGGACGACCGCGGCCAGAAGATGGCGACCGCGGCCAGGGCCGCCAGCACCAGCGCCGCGGCGATACCCACATACTTCGTCGTCGGTCGCTTCGCGGTCGCATGCTGCGCCTGCGGCGCGGGAGGGTGTTTCGGCGGAGGCGGTGGTACGACCGCGTCTCGCGGCGGCGGCGGCGGCGGGGGCGCTGGTGCGGCGGCGAACACCTTCGTCTCGTCGCTCCCGGCGGTGCGCGGCGCCGACGGTTCCGGTTTCGGTGGGGATGACGCGGGGACCAGCATCACCCCCGACTCTTCCGCCTTCTTCCGGAGTTCCTGCAGCTCATTCCCGGCGCGGGGATGGTTGGCGTCGAGCGAGAGCACGAACGTGAACTCCCGGACCGCATCGCCGATCGACGACAGGCCGAGATTCTTGAAGTAAAAGCCGCGTTTCAGATAGCCGTCGATCGCCAGCGTCTGCAGCTCGTCCGAGAACGCGGCCGGCGCCTCGGCGAAGCGAGCCATGTACTCGCGCTTGTGCTTCAGCACGTTGCCATTGACGTCGATGCTCTCCAGCGCCGCCGTCAGGGCGCGGAGAACCTGGTCCATCGACTGGAAGCGCCGCGCCGGATCCTTGGCCAGCATCTTCGCGAGGAGGTGGCCGATTTCCGGGGTGTATCGCGGACAGTTCTCCACACCGAGCTGCGGCATCTCCGCGTTGATGATCTGTTCCTGAACGTCGGCGATCGATTTCCCGGTGAACGGCTTGTGTCCGATGATGAGCTGAAACGCCATGACACCGAGCGAGAAGATGTCGGTGCGCACGTCCACCTTGCCGCCGGCCGCTTGCTCGGGCGCCATGTAGGACGGCGTACCGACGACCCGACTCGGCATCGTCAGATCCTGGGCGGATTGCCAGTTCACCCCGTCGACATCGCGAGCGAGACCGAAATCCGTCAATTTCACGAAACCCGTCGAGCTTAGCAGGACGTTGCTCGGTTTGACGTCGCGGTGGATGATCCCTTGCTTGTGCGCGACCTGGAGCCCGTAGGCGACTTCCTGGAGGATCGGTAAAGCGATTTCCAGGGGAAACCGCGCGCCTTCGCGCTCGATCACGACCTCGTTGAAGACCTTGCCGAGATCCGCGCCATCGATGTACGGCATCACGATGAAGAAGATGTCGTTCTCGCTGCCGAAGTCGATGACGTTCACGATGTTGTCGTGATTCAACGACGAGGCGGCGCGGGCTTCGCGCTCGAAGCGCGCGATGAATTCGTCGTCGCCGCTCAGGCTCGGATGCAGGACCTTGATCGCCACGGGATAGCCGAGGGTGCTGTGGTGGCCCATGAACACGGTCGACATGCCGCCGGCACCGATCTTGTGTCCGAGCGTGAAGCCATGGAAGGTGTTCACCGAGCCCTCGGCCCTCTCCGGAGATCAACAAGCAGTGTGGAGTCACGATGCGAAACTGTCGCGTGGCGTGGCGAAAGCGAAATCCTATGAAAAATATCTGAAATTGGCAATACGGGTTCTCTTCGGCCCCCGGCCGCGGATGCACGATCATCCTCCTTTTTCGTGAGAACAGGAACTTCCTCGGCGTCCGTGAACGACTCGCCGCTCGGCCCGCAAGGTTGCGTGGTGGTTCCGTGAGCGTTCACCTATCACGGGCATCTGCCCGAGGCGTTGTAATGAGATCCTTCGTGATATCGCGTTTTCGTCGATGCCGGTAGCGGCGCAAGTTTCGATCCACCAGCGCCGCCCGTGTGCAGACCATGCAGGGGATCCCCTATCGGCGTCGGACATCCGGGCGCCACAGGCCTATGTCGGCACCATGAAAACACAATTCGGAGTCTTATTCACTGGATTTATTGCCTGCCTCGTTTTTAGGATGGTCGAGCTCCCATCATAAACTGCATAAGGAGGTTTCCCATGTCTCGCCCCAAACTCGCCCGTGCCCTCGGCGCCCTTGCGCTGTTGACGCTCGTGGTCCTTTGCATCCCATCCACGGCCCATGCCCAGACTCCCGACCCGTCGTTCTGGATGGCCAACAACACCGTCCGCGCCATCGCCCGGACGAACGACACGGTGTACATCGGCGGCAATTTCTCGCAGGTCTATCCCTATACTGGTGGTGGCGCGTCCATCGACGTGAACACGCGCATGCCGGCGTATCCGTTTCCCCGCGTCACCGGGACCGTGTATGCCGCCACGCCCGATGGAACCGGAGGCTGGTACATAGGCGGCGACTTCGACGCGGTGGGCGCCTTCCCGCGCGCGAACCTCGCCCACATCGCCGCCGACGGTTCCGTCACCGACTGGGATCCCGATGCGAACAACGTCGTACGCGCCATCGTCGTGACGCCCGACGGCATCATCGTCGGCGGCTTTTTCACGTTCATCGGGAATCAGACGCGCAACCGAATCGGCATGATCGACGCCACGACCGGACTCGCGCTCGCCTGGAATCCCAACGCGAACAACGCCGTCTACACGATGGTTCGTGACGGGTCGTCGCTGTACGTCGGCGGTTCGTTCTCCAACATCGGCGGCCAGGCGCGCCTGCGTCTCGCGGAATTCTCGCTGGCGAGTGGCAATACGACGGCCTGGGATCCGCAATGCAACGGCATCGTCTACGCCATCGCGCTCACCGCGGGATCCGTGTACACCGGCGGCGCCTTCACCACCGTCGGCGGGCAGGCGCGCAACCGTATCGCCGAGGTCTCGCGCACCACGGGGTTGCCCACGAGCTGGGATCCCAACGCGAACAACGCGGTCTGGTCGTTCGTCATCGACGGTTCCACCGTTTACGCCGGGGGGGCGTTCACGAGCATCGGCGGCGAGGTCCGCGGGCACATCGCCGCGTTGGATGCCGGCACGGGCGCGGCGCTCTTCTGGAATCCGAACGCCAACAGCACGGTATACAGCATGGTGCGCAACGGGTCGCTGCTCTACGTCGGTGGTGGCTTCACCAGTGTCGCCGGCACGACGCGCCTGCACTTCGCCGCCGTCGATCTCGTCTCGGGCGACGTGAACGACTGGGAGTCCAATGCCAACAACCAGATCAACACGCTCACCCTCGACGGAACCTCGCTCTATGCGGGCGGCGCCTTCACGACGATCGGCGGCCAGACGCGCAACCGCATCGCGGCGCTCGACGCAGTCACCGGTGTGCTCAAGGACTGGAATCCGAACGCGAACAACCAGGTCTACAGCATCGTCCCCGACGGGGATACCGTCTACGTCGGCGGTGCCTTCACGAATATCGGGGGCCAGGTCCGCAATCGACTCGCCGCCCTCGATGCGACCTCCGGCCTCGCCCTGATCTGGAATCCCAACCCCAACAGCACCGTGCAGACGATGCTCCTCGATGGCACGAACCTCTACGCCGGCGGGCTGTTCACGCAGATCGGCGGTCAGACCCGCGCCCGGCTCGCGATGGTCGACGCGCAGACGGGCGTCGTCAGCGCCTGGGAACCGGCACCGAACGGCACGGTCAATGATCTGGTGAAAGTGGGCAGCACCCTCTATGTCGGCGGTACGTTCACGACCATAGGCGGCGCGACGCGCAACCGTCTCGCGGCCGTCAATGCCACGACGGGCACGGCGACGAGCTGGGATCCTGCGCTGAACAACACCGTCAACACGATCGCGGTGGACGGGACCACCATCTACGCCGGCGGCTCGTTCACGATGGTTGGCACCGAAACCCGCAATCGCCTCGCCGCGATCAGCACCACGACGGGCCAGGCGACCGCGTGGAATCCGGACGCCAACAACGTCGTGAACGATCTGGTGGTGGACAACGGCGACGTCCTCGTGGGCGGCTCCTTCAACTTCATCGGCGGTCAGACCCGCAACCGGCTGGCGCGCATCGCCCCCGATGGCCTCGCGGTGTTCGACTGGGATCCCAATGCGAACAACGTGGTCTACGCCATGCTGGGAAGCGCGACGTCGCTCTTCACTGGTGGCAATTTCAATCAGATCGCGGGCGTGTATGCCCAGGGCCTCGCCTGGCTCAAGGTCGAGGGCACGGCGGTTCCGCAGGGAGAGCAACTCCTTGCCAACGCGCTCGGTCTGTCGTTCCACCCGAATCCGGCCGCCTCGCACACGACGGCGAGCTTCGCCCTGCGGCGGCCTGCCTCCGTATCGCTGGCGATCTATGACGTGCGCGGGCGACGGGTCGCCACCGTCGAGTCCCATGCGCAGCGCGAGGCCGGTCGGCAGGAGATCGGCTTCGACCTCGACCAGCTCAGCAGCGGCGTGTACTTCGCGCGATTGAACACGAGCGCGGGAGCGGCCGTGCAGAAATTCCTCGTGGTGAAGTGATCCGGACACCGGTCGGTCACGGATGGCAAGACCCGTCGGCGCGATCGCGACGGGTCTTGTGCCATGCGCGGGGAGCGATCTCAGCGTTCCCCGACGGCGACCGCCACCGGCCGTGGTGCCGGCACCAGCGCCGGCGCCACGGCGAAGGCGCCCAGGGCGGGATCCGGCTGATCATCGCGGGCCTCGCCGCGCTGATGCACGAGGTACTGCCGCGTCACCGGGTGGTTCGCGGCAGTGGCGGCGAGGGGCCCGGCTTCTCCGAGCAGCGGCGCATCGACGCGCGGTGCCAGCGCCCAGTTGCCGAGATCCACGAAACCCGGGTCGGAGCCGACGACGCAGTCCTGCGTCGCGAGGCTGCCATTCGGTGCACCGTCGTGGCTGTCTACCCAACCTTCCGTCAGCCAGCAGTGCGAGAGCGAGGCCACGCCGGCATCGGCGCGGATGGCGAGATGCGAACCGCTGGCGGTGACGTGCACCACGCAGTTGCGCACGTCGGCGTGCTCGTCGTCGGTGGACAGACGCAGCAACGTGGTGTTACCCGTGCGCGTGGAGACGATGGTGTTGTGGTAAAAATAGAGCGTGCCCTTGCGATACCAGTCGGTGTCGCCGCTGTCGCCACCGTAGTGGAGGATCTGCGAGTTGCCCGTGTTCTCCGTCTCGAGCAGCACGTTGCCGTAGACCAGCGTGGTGAGGTAGCGCGGGTCGTCGCGCAGCGCCTGATGATCGGTGTCGACGAGGTCGAGCTGGCGATTGCCCGCCTCGATCCAGTTGTAGCGGATCACCGTGCCGGCCGAGCGATCCTTGAGATTGTTGCCGCCGCAGTCGGGGCGCAGGGGGCCGTAGCGGTTGTACTCGAAGAGGATGCCGAGGCACTCGGTGTACGAGTTGTGCTCGTAGATGCTGCCCTCGATGCCGTTGGCGTGCACGAAATTGCCACGCACGCTGAGGTCGCTCACCTCGGCGCCGGCGAACAGGCCGTTGCCGCAGTCGGAGATCTCGCAGTCCTCGATCGTGATGTGTGCGCCGATCTCCACGTGCACGGCGGCGGCATTGCTGTTGTAGGTCCCCGCGTTGCCCGCGTCGTCGGTGAACGTGTAGCCGGGGCGCCCGCTGCGGATGTCGAGGCCCTGGATGAATACCCACGCGGGCACGAGATCGTCGGTCGGCAGGTTCGAGCCACCCACCTTCACCACCGAGCGCCCCTCGTTCCAGTAATCGAGGGCCAGACGCGTGGTGGCGCCGTCGCCGCTGATCATGGGGCGCGCGCCCGTCGTGTCGTCGCGCAGGCCGAGTACCACCAGCGGCGCCGACTCCGTGCCGACCGTGTTCACCACCCACTTGCAGCGGTAGGGCTCGTTGCGATGGTGAATCCGCACCAGCGTGGACGGTGCCAGCGCCTCCCAGGGCACGTCGTTCGGCGTGGCGTACTGCTCACCGGGGCCGACGTCGAGCACGATGTCGAACGTCGCCGGTTCCCAGGTATGGAAGCCCACATCGCTGGCGCCGGGCGGCGGGGATGGGGCGATCCGCCATCGCCAGGACCGGTGGGGTCGTCGCCGCCGCAACCGGCCAGCATGAGTCCCGTGGCGAGCGCGATCGCGAGGTGCCATCTCTTGGTCGGTAATGTGCTCTTGGTCGATAATGTGGGCCTGGTGGTCATCGTGCACATCTCCTGGCTGGACGCCCGGTTGGCGGTGCAAGCAAGGCACGGGCCCGGGTCGGCTGCTCACGCACACCATATTGCCGCCGGCCTTGACGCCCCATACGCCGTATTCCCATTCTTGACTGCGACGGGCCGGTCGCCTACAATGTTCGGAGACAGAACAAAGTTCGCATTCACCCGATGGGCGGGCCAGACATGACCCTGACGCGTGTAAACCGGACCATCCTGGGGCTTGGTGCCCTCGCGCTCCTGCTGGCGAGCCAGGCCAGCGGCCAGTGCATCCTCGCGAACCCCAGCTTCGAGCTGCTCGGGCAGGGCGGTGCCGCTTTCGGCGGCTGGAATCAGTTCGGTGTGGTGGGCGTGTCGAGCCAGGCGGTCCACGGGTCGCGCGCGGCGCAGGTCACCGGGCTCGACCAGGGCGGCTGGGACGTCTCGGCCGTGTGGCAGCCGCTCGACTGCGCCCCCGGCGAGCAGTGGCACGTGTCGGTGCAGGTACAGCATGCGTCCGCGCAGCCCCTCACCGATCAGTCGCTGGCCATCGTGAATCTGGAATGGCGCGACGGCGGCGGGAATCTCATCAACTACGAGTCGCACACGGCCGCCGACGCCTCCACTCCCACCGACAGTTACCAGGCGTACAGCGTTGACAGCGGCCCGGCGCCCGACGGGACGGCGTCCGTGCGCCTGCTGCTGGGCGTGCTGCAGGCGCCGGGCGATCCAGTGCCCGTGGTCACCTTCGACCTCGCCGAGATCACCAGCCTCTCGTCGCCCACGCTCGACGAGATCCAGTGGAACGACTTTCCGGGCGGCCGCACGCTCGACTTCGCCGGCCGCACTTGGCGCGTGAAGGGACCCGGCTACTATGGCCCCGGTCCCAACCTCTTCAGCGACAACCCCGCCAACGTGTGGGTCGATGCCCAGCAGCGCCTGCACCTGACGAACACGCAGGTGGGCAGCAACTGGTACAGCACCGAGGTGGCGCTGGTCGATGCGCTGGGATACGGCGATTACGTCTTCACCACCCAGGGCGCGCTCGATCAGCTCGATCCCGCCGTGGTGTGCGGGTTCTTCCTCTGGCAGTATGGCCCATGCTACGACTCGGGATACCTCTGGTGGAATCCCTACAACGAGATCGACGTGGAGTTCAGCTACTGGGGCAATCCGGGTATCGGCGTCGCCCAGTTCGTGGCGCAGCCCGCCGACTACCCGGGCAACGTGAGTCGTTTCGATGCGACGTTCGGTGCCGACGAGGTCACTAGCCACGCCTTCCGCTGGCTGCCCGATCGCGTGGAGTACCGCAGCTGGCGCGGCGGACCGGCCGACGAGAATACGGGCACCCTGATCCACGCCTGGACGTACACCGGTCCGCATATCCCGCGGCCGGAGCAGCCGCGTGTCCATCTGAACCTCTGGCGCTTCTCCAATCCCCCGGCCACGAACCAGGAGGTGATCCTCACGGACTTCACCTTCGTGCCCGAGGGCACCGCGATCGGTGTGCCCGACCCGACCGCGCTCGCCGCGGCGCCGGCCCACCTGGACGCGGCGGCGCCGAATCCGTTCAACCCCCGCACGACGATCCGTTACACTCTGCGTGGCGACGGTCCCGTGACGCTGGTCGTTTTCGATGTGCAGGGGCGCCGCGTACGCACCCTCGTGGATGGCGCCGTCCCGGCCGGGACCCACGCCGTCACCTGGGACGGGCGCGACGACGTGGGCGCGGGGATGCCCTCGGGCCTGTACCTGGTTCAGCTTCGCAGCGGCCGCGTCGTGGAGACGCGGCGGATGACGCTGGTCCGCTAGTGCCGCTCACACGCGCGGCGCGGCGCCCATTGCCACGGCTCGAACGTCACGGAGGCACGTCGTGACCCCGATCAACCGTCAGCGATGCATGTCCGGTCTGCTCGCCGCCGCGGCTCTCGTCGCGCTGGCCGGCTGCAGCGGCCGCAACCCGGCCGACCTCGACGTGGCCCGCGCCACCGACGATCCCGTGGTCTTCGAGGACGGGTATGACACCGACATCTATCCTCAAGCCTTCGCCGGCACCGACATCTACGCCACGACCCTCGACTCGGTCTTCGCCCATGCGGGCACCCGGTCGCTCAAGGTGACGGTGCCGCCCCAGGGCTCGGCACTGGGCGCCTACGCCGGGGGCGTGCTCACCTCCGCGGGTGCGCGCGATCTCACCGCGTACAATGCGCTCACGTTCTGGGCGCGGTCGAGCGTGGCCTCGAACCTGAACGAGGTCGGTTTCGGCAACGACAACACGGGCACCTCGCGATACAGCGCCGGGCGGGCCGGCATCCCGCTCTCCACGGCCTGGGTGCGCGTGGTCGTGCCCATCCCCGCGCCGCAGAAGCTGATCGCCGAGCGCGGCCTCTTCACCTATGCCGAGGGCTGGGAAGCCCAGCACTCCGCCGGCCACACGCTGTGGTTCGATCAGATCGCGTTCGCCCATCTCGACAGCATCACGAATCCGCGGCCCATGATGGTGACGACAGACAAACCTTACTTCGTGGGCGCGACGGTGAGTCTCGACGGGTGTTCCACCACGTTTTCCGTGGACGGTGCCGATGTCGTGGTGAACCACATGCCCGGGTACTTCGACTTCACGTCGTCTGCTCCGTCCGTGGCGCGCGTGGAGGGCGGTGTGGTGAAGGTGATCGGCGCCGGCGATGCCGAGATCAACGCGACGCTCGCGGGCGCTCCGGTCACGGGCACCGTAACGGTGAAGGGGTACCGGCCCCCGGCCGGGCCGCCGCCCACGCCCACGCTTCCGGCCGCCAGCGTGATCTCCATGTACAGCGATGCGTATACGAACGTGCCGGTGGGCTCCTGGAACACGCACTGGCAGTACTCCACCACCGACGACTCCGAGTACACGGTCGCCGGCGACGTGACGCGGATGTACGCCAATCTCAACTTCGTGGGCATCGATCTCAGCGCCGACACCATCGACGCCTCGCGGATGACCCACCTGCACATCGACGTCTACGCCCCCGCCGGCACGAACTTCAAGGTGAAGCTCGTGGCCTTCGATGCGGACGGCGGTCATATGACCGGTCAGTCGGAGCTGACGTTCGATGGTGCGAGCACGCCCGCCTTCATTGCCGGCCAGTGGTCGTCGCTCGATATCCCGCTCGCCGATTTCCAGTTCGCCGTGCCGCTGGATCACGTGGGCCAGCTCGTCTTCAGCACCGACGATGCCTCGCTGGTCCTGGTGGACAACATCTACTGGCACTCTTAGGCTAGGAATCCTGGGCCGGGGCCCAACCCTGCCGATCAGCCGAGGGAGACGAGACCGTGCACGACGACATCCTGGCCTGGAAGGGGCTGCGGCGCACCGATCCCGACCGCCCGCGCCCTCTCGCCGACGCGGTGCTGCGCCTCATCTGGGAGGAGCGCCGCATCTCGCGCGCCGACATCGCGCGCCGCGCCGGCCTCTCGCGCTCGACCGTGTCGGAGATCGTGGGCGAGATCCTGCCCACCGGCCTCGTGGCCGAGGTGGGCGAAGGCCCTTCGCGCGGCGGGCGTCGGCCCGTGGTGCTCGAGTTCCAGGATGACATCTGCGTGATCCTCGGCGTGGAGATGGGGGCGGCCCACGTGGCCGTGGCCCTCACCGACCTGCGCGGCCGCGTGCTGGCGTGGGAAAGCCAGGACCATTCCGTACGCAACGACCCGCCCGGCACCCGCGCCGTCATCGCCGCGCTGTGCCGCGCTTGCCTGGCCTGCGAGGTCGCGAAGGGGCGGCCGCTCGTGGGCGTCGGCGTGGCCGTGCCGTGCCCCGTCGACCCGTTCGACCCGGCGGGACTCTCCACCGTGGTGCTTCCCAGCTGGCGCGGCCGCCTCGATCTCGGCGACCTCGGCCGCGAGCTGGGTGTGCCGGTCCTCGTCGACAACGATGCCAACCTCGGCGCCCTCGCCGAGCGCTGGTGGGGTCTGGGCGAGGGTGTGGACAATCTCGCTTATATCAAGGTGGCCACAGGCGTGGGTTCGGGGCACATCATCAACGGCGAGATCTATCGCGGCGCCACCGGCGTGGCAGGTGAGATCGGCCACGTGGCCATCGATCCGCACGGCAAACCCTGCATCTGCGGCCTGCGGGGCTGTCTGGCCACCTTCGTGGGCGCCGAGGCCCTCGTGGCCCGCGCCGCGGAGCTTCTGAAGGCGCATCCGGAGAGCCCGCTCGCCACGCAGACGATCACCGCGCACGCCATCGAAGACGCTGCCCTGGTGGGCGACGCCCTCGCGTTGCAGGTGGTGAACGAGGCCGCCGAGCACCTGGGCACCGCCATCGCCGGCCTGTTGAACCTCTTGAATCCCGCCATGGTCGTGCTGGCTGGCGATTTCTCGCGCCTCGACGAGCTGGTGCTGCGCCCGCTGCGCGCCAGCGTCCGCAGCCGCACCCTCATCAGCTCCGTGGCCGCCGCCGAGATCGCCATCAGCAAGCTCGGCCCGCGCTCGGTGGCCGTGGGCGCCGCCACCCTGGTGCTGAAAGCGGCACTCGATGATTCGCGGCTCTTTCCGAGCGTGCCGGCGTCGTCGACGCGCGCCTGACCCGCGAGTGCGAGCACGAAGAAGGGCGCCCTCGTGAGGGCGCCCTGTCCGTATCCGCGGCCGTCCGGATCAGTCGCCGGGCCAGTTCGCGAGAGGACCGGCCCACGACAGGGTCTGGTCGGTGGTCGAGGCACGATCCGGCTCCACCTCGTGCACGTACTCGCGCACCACGCCGGCGCCCGGTGCGTACCAGAGGGTCTGGTCACCCGTCGTCTGCGTCTCGCCGCCGGCGGTCACCACGTAGTGGAGTGTGACCTTGCGGCAGGCGAGCCAGACGATCGGCGGGCCGGACCCGGCCGGCACCTCCACGTCCTCCGTACCCGCCAGCACCTCGCCGTTGTAGGTCACGGTGGCGTCTCCTTCGGCCAAGTGCATCGTCGCCGTGCCGTTCCAGGTCCCGGTTGCCACGGGCAGCGGCAGCCACGTCACGGCGGGGTCGAAGGCCACGTCGCTGGGGTCACCGTCGTTGTCCTCGTGGAAGCCCAGGAACTGGAGCGCCGACGCCGTGAGCTTCATGCTGTCATAGTCGAGGAACGGCGGCAGATCCTTGGCGACGGTGGTCCAGTTGTTGACCTGCCAGCGCTTGAACGTGCCGTTGCCGGTGTCCTCGTACTTGTAGAGCGTCTCCAGGTTGCCGGCGTCCTTCGCCGGCGTCGTCTCCTCCCAGGTACCGGTGAAGTATTGCAACCAGCTGTCGGTCACCGGGGAGTACTGAGCCGCGCCAGACACGGTTGCCTGCCAGTCGTAGCCATCGGTATTCACGTTGCCGTGCGCGTCGGCGAACGACGAGAATTCGACGCGGAAGATCGCGCCGGGTACGAGAGGCGTGCGCAGCGCCAGCGTGAACACCGTGTTGTTCTGCGACCACAGGCCCGGATTCTCGAGATCGACGAGCGCGGTCGCGAACTGGCCGCTGATCAGCGTGGCCTCGATCGAATCGGAGTTCATCGGCTCGCTGAACGTCAACGTGACGTGGGAGCGATCGGTGGACAAGGTGGCGCCGTTCGCCGGATCGACCGACAGGATCTCCGGCGGCGTGGTGTCGGCCGTCGTGCCCGTGGTGAACGTGAAGCTTGCCTCGGCGGCCAGAGGAGTACCCTGGGTGTTCTGCGCGTCCGTCGTCACGGTGACCGTGATGCTGGTGGACGAAGGCAGGTCCTCGTCCATCGTCAGCGTCCACTCGTTGCCGTCACCGTTGCCGCCTAGCGTGTAAGGCAGATCGGCCTTGGCCGGCGAGGCGACCGTGATCGCGCCGGGCAACGTGGCGCCGTTCATCGACTGCGAGAATTGCAACCAGATCGTGCTGTTGATCGGCACGTCTTGCGCACCGTCGGCGGGAGCGCTGGTCAGCAGCACCACCTGGGGGGTGAATGTCCAGAAACTCCAGGTGAAGGCGGCGGCGAGCGCATTGCCGGCGACGTCCTTCAGTCCGGTTCCGACCGTCGCCGTGATCTGCGAGCCTTGCGGCCAGGTCCCGTGCACCGCGAGCGTCTGCGCATCGGACCACTGCATGCTGGATACGGTTCCGGGCGTGACCGTCACGTTTCCCGACGCCGTGGATGCGTCCATGGACTCGTCGAAGTGGACGACGATGTCGCCGTCGGTCGCTACTCCCGTGTCGTTCTGGGGCGGGGTGACATTGACGATCGTGGGTGGTGTCGTGTCATGCTCCGGCTCGGTTCCGTTGTCATCCGAGCAGGATGACAGTGCCAGCAGGAGCAGGAAGCTGAGGGCGAGAACACCGTAACGGCGCAGCAACATGGCTTCTCCTTCGTCGGTCCGGACGTCGGTCCGGAATCGGACTCCGTCGTGCTACCAGTGAGATGAATTTTCATTATGCAGGATCCATGCCGGAAACCGTGAGGCATCCGGAACCTGGTGTCAACAAGGACCGAGACGGTCGTATCTCCAGAGTACCGATTCCACAGGTCGAGCACGAGACCCGGGAGCAAGAGCCAGAGATCATCGTCGGCTAGTCGGCGGTCTCGCTGGACGGCGCGGCCTGCACCACGACCTCGGTCGCTCCCGCATGCGTGTCGAACCAGGCAGCCGCCTTCAGGTGTTGCTCGCCGTCGAGCTCGAGGATATTGAACCCCCGCCCGGCGAACGACTCCTCGCGCCCATCGATGGTGATGGATGCCGCGTTGCCCACCGCGAATCCGGCCGACTCCAGGGCGATCGCACGGCTAGCCACGAACGTGCCGCAGGTGTCGCCCGGCGCGAGGGATCGCGAGACTGCGTTCGCCGTCGAGGTCGATTGCCACGCGACCTTGCCGTGGTCCACGATCGCCGCGAGGCTCGCCCGGTAGTTGACGTCGTCGATGGCGATGCCGACGTCGCGCAGCGCTCGCCGGTCGGCGTCCGTGAGGTGGGCGGTGGCCTCATCGCGGACCGCGACCAGGAGGATCGCATCGTGGCGCGCGTCGAGATAGTCCGCCAGCGACACCTGGCGAGCCGAGAGATAGCGTGGTGATGCCGCGACAGGCCACCGGCGATCGTAGCACACGAAGTAGCCATCCCAGATGGACGCGACGTATGGCCCGCTGACGCCGGCGAACACCGGCGCGAAGGAGGTCCGGTTCGCGATGTAGAGCTGCGTCGTGTCGGCCTCGCCGCGGGTGAAGGCCTGCCGCATCGAATCGGCGAGCGCCTTGGCCGCGGGCGACATGCGGGCGGTGTAGCCCGCGGTGGTCGGTACGCGATGCTGATCGGCGAGCCAGCAGATGTCCCGGAAGTCGGCGCGGTTCACGGTGGTGTACGCAAATGGAGGCGCCGTGGTGATCGCCGTGCAGTGTGAGGCTACCGAGTCCCAGTCGGCACTGGCCAGACGCGTCACGCAGCGCAGCTGCGCGAAGGTCGCGTGCGTGACGATCTGGCGCCGGATGTCCACGACCTGCGCGACGAGGGCGACGCCCAGCGCGGCCGTCACGAGCACCCGCGGGCGACCACGTCCCGCGACCGCCAGCAGGCCTGCCATCGCGGCATAGGTCACCGGCCAGACGAAGCGGCCCGACGAACGGAAGACACCCGCGAGCTGGGAATAGATCGGCGGCAGGAGGTATTGCGCCACGACCTTGGTGTTCCAGGTCACCTGGTTGCTCAGCGCAAAGATCCATGTGAGGGCCAGCAGCACGAGCAACGCCCTGTGAGGTCGGAGCCGCGTTCGCAGGCTCCGGCTCATCGCCAGCGCGACCAGACCGAGGCCCGTCAGCAGGAGCCAGCCGGCTCCGAGGTAGGCGTAGCCCTCGTACTGTCCGCGCGTGGTGGGCAGCGACCGTACGAGCAGGCTGCGGTTCATGGGGTTGATGAAGCTATTAAGATTGGTCGAGAAGACGCCGAATCCGGTGTCTTGGGCGCGATCGGCCGACATGCCCACGAAGTTGCCCGCCAGCCACCACACCACGCCGATCGTGCCCACGAGGATCGCTCCCGTCACCAGCCTGGTCCTGACCTGGGCGATCCCGTCCGTACGCAGCAGGCTGCCGATGGCGAAGATCATCACCATGGCCAGCAGATACGGATGCACGAGCGCCGCCACCACGACGAGGATGAGCCATCGCCGGCGCCAGCCGGCCGAGTGACCTCCGAGGTAGACGTCCACCGCCGCCAGGATGATCCAGTGCCCCGAAAGCGCGATGTGCCCCTCGCGAAAGATGAAGGTGGGTGCCAACAGGACGAGCGCGGCCGCGATGATCCGGGCCGACGATCCCTCGAGGTAGCGCCGCGCGATCCGGTAGCCGAACACGCCCTGCAGCACGCTGCTCAGACACAGCCAGAATCCGAAGAACTGGAAGACGCGCGGCAACAGAGGTGCCACGAACTTGGCGGGGTATGCGAACAGGGGCAGCCCGTCGACGAGCGGCAACGACGTGCCCAGCGGCCAGAGGTACGACGTGATGTGGCCGAGGGGGAACGACCACGGATCGTGACGGAACGCGTCCCAGGTCAGATAGTATGCGGACGGATCGTTGCGAGCCATGAGCCAGTCGATCTGGCCGGGATCGAGCACCGTCGCGCCGAAGCGTACGAAGAAGAGCACCAGACCCAGGGCGACCACGATCGCGTACTCGACGCGCTCGCGGCGGTTGTTCGCGACGGGCTGCGAATCTTCCCGTGTCATGCTGTACCTTCGTTGGTGGCAAGCGAATGCGTGCTCGCCGAGCATCGCATGGGACGGCGCGGGCCGTCAACACCGAGTCCACGCAACTCGATCTAGCCGTTGACCATGAAGGGCCCCGGCTGCCACAATGCGCGGGGTCTATCGGAAAGGTCGTCGTGACGGGGCGCTCGTGGTCGCAGGTGGTCCGCTTCGGGGTCGTGGGTTGCCTGGCGACGGCGACCCATGTCGCGGTCTTCTACACGCTGATGCGAGGCTTCGGAATCTCGCCGACCGTGGCCACCACGGTGGCGTTTTGCTGCGCTTTCGGCGTGTCTTACGCCTTGAACCGGTCCTGGACCTTTCGCGCGCGGGGCAGCCACGCCCGCCATCTGCCGCGCGTATTGATCATCGCTCTCATGGGGGCGGGATTGAACGCCGGCATCATGGAAGTGGGTGTCCATCGCCTCGGCTGGACACCGACGACATGCCTGGCGATCATCATCCTCGTGGTGCCGGGGTTCTCGTTCCTGACGCAACGATACTGGGGTTTTCGATGAGCGAGACGCGAGAGCGGCGTACGGGCGACACGGTGACGATCGACGGGGGCTACCAGTACCGCGCGCTCACGTCTGGCAATGCGGTGCAGCGCTTCTGGCACGCGGCGAAGCAGCAGGCGATCCTGACCCTCTTGCCGCCGGCCCCGGGCGACAGTGCCCTAGACATCGGCTGCGGCTCCGGCGTGATCAGCGATCTGCTCGCGCGCGGCGGCGCCGACGTCCTGGCCGTCGATGGCAGTCCCGACGCCATCGCCTTCGCCAGGCGCCAGTTCCCGTCGCCTCGCATCGAGTTCCGGCAAGGGCTGGTGGACGAACACTTCCAGGTGGATCGGCCCGTGACGAGTGCCTACTGCCTCGAGCTCGTCGAGCACATCCACCTGCCCCAGGTTCGGGCGCTGCTCGGCCATCTGAAAGCGGTGATGGCGCCCGGAGGACGGCTCTTCCTGACGACACCGAACTACCACAGCGCCTGGCCGATGATCGAGTGGGTCATGGACCGCACCGGGGCGGCGCCCGAGCTGGCCGGATCGCAGCACGTGGAGCACTTCCACCCCGCCAAGCTGCGCCGCGTGCTCACCGACGCGGGATTCGTCGTGGACACGCTCACCACGATGTGCGGCGGGCCGCCCTGGGTGGCACCGCTGAGCTGGCGCCTGGCCGAGCGCTGGCAAGTCGCGGAGCTGCGGTCCCGGTGGCACCTCGGCAGCATCCTCGTCGCCGTGGCACGGCTGGCGTGAAGGAGGGCGCGTGCGCAGGCGAACGCCGGATGCACTGATCTCGATCGTCGTGCCTGCTTATGGCGAAGGTGCCCATCTCGAGGTGTCGCTCCAGCGGATTTCGACGGTCGTGTCCGGCACGGGGCACCCCCACGAGATCGTGGTCGTCGACGACGGCTCGCGCGACGACACCTGGGATGCCATCGTCCGCGCCTGCGCGGCCGATACCGCGGTGATCGGCATCCGGCTCAGCCGCAACTTCGGCAAGGAGTCGGCGCTGGCCGCCGGCCTCGCGCATTGCCGGGGCGACGCGGTCATCGTCATCGACGCCGACCTGCAGCATCCCCCCGAGCTCATTCCCGAGATGGTGCGACTCTGGCAGGCCGACGCAGCCGACGTCATCGAGGCGCAGAAGGCGAGGGCGGCGGGCGAATCGGCGCTCGTGGGCGCGCGCCGCCGTGCTTTCAATGGACTCGTGCGTCGCCTGTCCGGCTTCGATCTCGACGATGCGAGCGACTTCAAGCTGCTCGACGTGCGGGTGCTCGACGCCTGGCGCAAGCTGGGCGAACGGAGCCTCTTCTTCCGCGGCATGGTGGCTTGGCTCGGCTTCCGGGTCGTCCGCGTGCCCTTCGACGTGGACCATCGCGCGGCCGGCCAATCGAAGTGGTCGCTCGGCGGCCTCGTGAATCTGGCGCTCGTGGGCCTGACGGCATTCTCGGCCCTGCCGCTGCGCCTGGCGAGTATCCTGGGCGCGCTGTTCTTCGTCTTCGCCATCGGCGCGAGCGTGTACACTCTCGCGTTGAGGTTGCTGGGCATCGCGCAGCCGGGCTTCACCACGGTGATCCTCCTGCAGGTCTTCACCAGCAGCCTGATCCTCATCTGCCTGGGCATCATTGGCGAGTACCTGGCTCGGATCTACGACGAAGTGAAGGCGCGGCCACGCTTCGTCGTGTCCGAAATGGCCGGCGCGCATCGCCCGCGTTGATGGCGCGTCACTCGAAGAGCGCCTTCACCGTCGACCAGGTCGCCGCCTGGGCGATCACCGGCACCGCCAGGCCGCTGAACTCGACGACATAGTTGAACTCGTCGCCCCAGCCACTGGGTGCCGTGAACGTGGTCGGCCCCACCCAGAACCACACGATCTGTCCCGGCGCATAGCCGCCGATCGTCATCGTCGTGCTGTTCGGCCAGTTGTCGGCGCTCTGCACCACGGCCACTGACGCGCAATCCTGTGGTCCCAGCTCGAAGAGATAGACGGCCCAGGTCGCGTAGGCCTCGATCGCGATCGTGCCGGTGTTGCCCATCGTCAGCAGGAACCAGTCGGTGTCGCGATACTGGCCCCCTCCCGCGGACTCGTACCACCCGCTGGTGCCGCAAAAGGAGAGATGGCCCTCGTCATCGCCCACGAGTTCCTGGAAGGGGTGCGACGGTGGCGTGTTGCATCCCCCGTTGAAGGTGTCGACGTATCCGTCGCCCAGGGGTGGCTCCCCTTCGAGCACATCGTCGTCCTGGCAGAATGCGTAAGGTCCCGTTTGCCATGAGATCGAAAGCTGATAGTCGCCGAAGCTGCCGCCGTAGCCGTCGATGACGATGTAGTAAGTCTCTCCCGCATTCAGGCCCAAATGGTCCAATCGCGACACGAACTGTCCGCAGGGTGGACCGGTGTAGAAGTCGTCGTTGCAGGCGATCAGGCCCAGGCCCCCGTTGTAGACATAGACCTTGGTATCGAACGCGGAGCCGCAGAGGTCGATCGACACCAACTGCCAATACGGCGACACGTACCGGTAGACGACGTCTGCTGATGTCGAGCTGGTGTACGGGCACACCTCGTCGTAGTCGTTCACGTAGCCGGCCGTCGTGCCCGAATCGGAGAACGGAATGTCCGCGATGGTGACGGCATCTAAGATCGTGTCGCCGCCCTGGCGCTCTGCGGGCAGGTTGGGAGGACAGACGACCGGCGCCTTGATCGGGGCTCGGTTGCTCAGGTCGGCGGCCATCGCGACACCGGCCAGCGCGACCACCAGAATGACCGCGAACCTCGTCTTCATGAGCACCTTCCTTTCACTCATACCGAGCCCGGCCGCGCATGGCCTTCCCTCGACGGGGATTTCCAGGGAGGCCTGTGGTCGGGTGGCCGGGAATGAAAAGACTCTATCACATCGGGGCGGGCGGGTGTCACGATTGCGGCGTCAGGTGTGAGGAATCCGGATAGTCCAGCCGGCTGGACGGCGTATCGTGTTGCGGCAAAACAAGTCAAGAAATAGACCCACGAATCTCCTGATTCATCCGGAAAGGACGTGGTGCCGGCACCGCGCCAGGCCATCGGCGTGTTCATCCAGTCCCACCCGTCGCGAAAAGCACCCCGCACTTCATCGCAGCCATGGTAGGATCCCGCCGGTGCATGAGCGGCGGCGTCCGTCGCAATCATGTTCGACGGATGAGGTCGCTCATGGTGCGCAGGAGGGATACCATGAGACGTTTCCTTATCGTTATCGGCACTCTGTCACTCGTGGCCTTCGTGCCCGCGGTCGCCCACGCCGACTGGATGGACGACTTCGAGAGCTACGCGGTCGGTACCTCGCTCGATGGTGTGGGCGGCTGGTTTGGCTGGGACAACGATCCGGCGGCGACCGCGTACGTCTCGGATCTCTACGCCCACGGTGGTTCGAATTCCGTCGAGATTCTCCCGACCTCGGACCTCGTGCAGCGGTATTCAGGGTACGCGTCGGGCATGTGGGTCTACACGGCCTGGATGTACATCCCGACGGACTTCACCGGCGAGACCTTCTTCATCATGCTCAACACTTACGCCGGGTCGACGGGCTCGAACTGGTCGGTGCAAGTCCACTTCACGGCCGGGCAGGTCATCGGCGACAGCGTCACCGGCGCCACGCTGCCCTGGATCACGGGCCAGTGGGTGGAGCTGCGCTTGGAGATCGATCTCACCAATGACATGCAGATCTTCTACTACGGCGGCAACGTGCTCTACTCGGCGAGCTGGACCGAGGGCGTCAGCGGCGGCGGTGTCCCGGTCATCGCGGCCGTCGATCTCTTCGGCAACGGCGCGTCGAACGTATACTACGACGACATGTCGCTCATGCCGGCGTCGGTCGCGGTCGAGGGCGCGTCCTGGGGGAACGTAAAATCGCTGTTCCGCGAATGAGCTGACATGAAGTCAGTCGAGGGCCGCTCCATCGAAAGGAGCGGCCCTGGCCACAACGTCTCCCGACCATACCCTACTGCAGCGCAAACTCCAGATACGTGCGGATTTCCCACTCCCGCCCGTCCGGCAACCCGGCCGGGTAGCGTTCGCCCACGGCCGGTGCCGGCGCGTCGGCCGGCATATACCGGTTCGAGTAGCGGTCCAGCGTGCGGTACGTCGCCCGTATACCCACGCGCGTCTGCGGATGCCCGAACCACACCGGCCTGCCCAGCGTGTACGACAGATCCGCCATGACTTGCAGAGGGTAGGTGAGGTTGTGGTCGTGGTGGTAGTCGTAGGGGCCGTAGTCGTTCACCTTGAAGGTGCCCATGAACGCCACCGACGGCCAGGCCACGCGCGAGTCCACGCTGAACCGGTGCACGAGGCGGGTGTCGGCACCATTGGGTTCGGCGGTGCCCCAGGTGATGTGGCTGATCATGCGGGCGCCCCGGCCGAGGCGGTTCACGATGCGCGCGTGCAGCTCCCAGAGGTCGCGCGCCGGCGTGCCGCCGGGGAAGGCGTAGACCATGTCGGTGTCCGAGATGAAGAGGCCCGCGTCGGCCGTGGTGGCGTGGTGGGTGAGCACCAGGCCGATGCTCGCGGCGAGCTTCGCGTCCTCGCGGACGTCGCTGTCCCATGACCACATCCAGGTGGCCGGAGTGGGGTCGTAGGTGAGCATGATCTCGCCCGCGGTGGTCTCGCGGTTGCCGCGCACGGCGAAGGGGTCGGAGAGGATGTCGCGCGGGCGGCCGGCGGTGCCCGCAAGGCGGTCGATCGATGGCATCGCCCCGACGATGGGCTTCTGCCAGAGGACATTCGGACCCACCTGCCAGTTGCCGAAGCTCACGGCCACGCCGCTGAGCGCGTTCACCTGGTTGCCTGAACCCGAGTCGCGAAGTTGCCAGCCGGTGAAGGTGGGGATGGCGGTGGGGCCCGCTTCGGCCACCAGGCCCATGTAGGCGCCCTGGCCGTACCAGTGCCAGCGGCCGCGTTCCCAGGTGAGCTTGCCGCGGAAGCCGAAGGTGTCGTCGTCCGTGATGGTGTCGGTGTGGATGTCCTGGGGCGCCACCGGGCCGCTACCCTTCAGGACGCCGTCGCTCACGAGCTGGAACGACTCGCCGACGCGCGGCTGGCCCGACCACAGCGCGCCGCCCTCGAAGCCGAAGGGGCCGAGGTGCGTCTGCATCTGTAGCGACGCCTTGCGCGTGGTGCGCACCGGAATGGCGACCGAGCTGGTCACCTGGGTCTGCTGGGTGAAGTCTTCCTGGTACATGGCGGTCCAGGTCATGCCGCGCAACGCATGCTGGTACTTCACGAACACCGCCGGGTTGGCGCCCCACCAGAGCTGTGGGCCCACGGCCATGGCCAGGTCGGAGAAGGCCTTCTTGCCATGCATCTCGAAGCCGATGGGCGCCTCGCCGTTGTAGATGTCGAGGTTCTCGCCGTAGAACGCGTCGTGGTAGAGGCCGAAGAAATCGCCCTGGTATTGCCAGTGCAGGTGGCCCGTGCGGTAGAAGCCGTCGAGGGTGAACCAGCGGTCATCCCATGAGAGGTCCGCCTGGTACAGCTTCACGCGCTCGAGCGAGGACACGTCCACCGGCGCGCCCTGCGCGTCGACGAGGGTGCGCGTGCGGCCACGGTTCTCGTAGAAGATCTCGTCGATGGGGTTCTCGGGCACGTGGCCGAGGATGTTCATGGCCATGTGGCCGGTCACCGTCTCGCTGGGCTTGGCCTCGAAGCCCACGAACGCCGACTCGAGGTGGTCGAAGCCGAGGAAGCGGGGCGCCGCGGCCTGCGGCGACTCGGACGGGGGCGTGGAGATGTCCTGTCCGCCCGTGTTGTAGGTTTCCATCTTCAGGCGCAGCGACGACACGCGCACCTTGCTGAGGGTGTCGGCCTGGAGGGCCGCGCGATCGCCGCGGGCGGCGAGCACGGCGCCCATGACGTTCGGTGCATCGGGGCGGATGCCGGCGAACCACTGCGTGATGGCCTTGAGGTCGGTGCTCGGCGCATAGGCCGGCAGGCGGAAGGCGTCGCGCAGGGCGTAGTAGGCGGCGCGCGGGTACACGTCGTAGAGGCCGCGGGTGTCGGGGTAGCCCTTGGCGGTGATGCCCCACCACTCCTCGTTCATGTTGTTGTCGCCCTCGCGAAAGTCGGAATAGCCGGCGTCGGGCCACGAGGCGTGGGTGTCGTGGATGTCGAGGCGGCTGTCCTGCCCGTACTTCCACCAGCCGTCGCTCCACTGGAACACGAGGCCGCCGATGGCGTTGCCCACGCGACCCTTGCCGGCCGACTGCGCGTAGATCTCCTGCCACTGGCCCAGCAGGTAGCGGGCCTGCATGGCCTGGTCTTCCTCCATCGTAATGGCGTTGAAGGCGTCGCTGCCGAACTCGGTGAAGAGCACGGGTTTGCCAAGCTTGTCGTGCACCACCTGGAAGAGGTCGCGCGCCGAGATGCCGCGGTAGACGTTGGTGCCGAAGACGTCGACCTCGGGGCACTCCTGCGCGATGACGTCGATGTACTGCACATCGCCGTTGGCGATGGCGACCGGCCGGTCCCGGTCGAGGCTCTTGACATCACGGATGATCTCGCCGAACAGCGAGTAGAGCTGACGGGCGCGCGCGGCATCGCGTTCGCCCTCGGGCAGGGCCTCGGTCTCGAACGACGTCCACGACAGGCCGTAGTTGTTCTCGTTGCCCAGCAACCACATGAGCACGCCGGGCGTGCCGCGGAATTGCGCCACGAGGTCGTGCATCTCCTGTTTCAGCTCGGCGCGCACGCGTGGGTCGGCATAATCGGTGTTGGGATACCAGATGCCGTCGATCGTCAGCCCGTAGCGGCCGATCGTGTGGTTGAGCACGGTGTAGATTCCGTAGGTTTCGTAGATGTACTGCACCCACTGCGGAGGGATGCCGGCGTACTGACGGATGGCGTTCACGCCCATGTTGCGTAGAAGGGGCATCTCGCGGTCGAGGGCGGCGCGGATGACGTCGTCGGGCTGTTCCCAGAGGCTGTAGGTGTAGTTCTGCCCGATGGGCATGTAGCCCCAGTTCATGCCGTAGACCATGAAGTCCTGGCCATTCACCTCGAGCCGTGATCCGGCGGCATCGGTGGCCACGTGGATCGTGGGCATGCCGCCGCTGCCGGCGGCCAGGCCGCTGCCGGCGGCAAGGATGAAGGCCCCGCACAGGGCCAGCGAGCGTAGGCGCGGGACGACGCGATCAGGGTTCGCGAACACGGGAGTCTCCTTGGCTGGCGGCGGGTACGGGCGCGTCGACGGCGTGGGTGGCCACGACATCGCGATACCAAGCGACACTGTCCCGGGGGATGCGTCGCAGTGTCTGGGGATCGACGGCGTACAGCCCGAAGTGCTGGGTGTAGCCGTAGCCCCATTCGAAGTTGTCCATCAGCGACCACACGAAGTACGCGTCCACCGGTACGCCGGCCGCGATGGCGCGATGCACGGCCTGCAGGTGGGAGCGCAGGTAGGCGATGCGCCTGGTGTCGCGGATGCGGCCATCGGGATCGGGCGCGTCGTCATAGGCCGCACCGTTCTCGGTGATGGCGATGCGGGCGGGCCGGTACTCGCGCTGGATGCGCACGAGGCTGGCGAGGAGGCCGTCGGGGTAGACCTCCCAGCCCATGGTGGTGCGCGATGGCGTGTCCGCGGGGGGCACCGCTTCGGGCTGTCCGTCGGCGCCTGCGCGCATGACCACGCGGCTGTAGTAGTTCACGCCCAGGAAGTCCAGCGGTGCGGCGATGGCGTCCATGTCGCCCGGCTGCACGAACGGCAGCTCGGGACCCGCCAGGTGGCCGCGGGCCACGCGGTCGGCGATCGCGTCGGCGGGGTACGTGCCACGGAACACCGGGTCGAGGTACCAGCGGTTGAAGAAGCCGTCGAAGAAGCGGGCGGCGTCGTGGTCGGCCTCGCTGTCCGTGGCCGGATACGCCGGCGAGTGGATGAGCACGAGCCCCAGTTCGGCCTGCGGCTGCTCGCGGCGGATGGCCGTCGTCGCGAAGCCGTGCGACAGCAGCAGATGGTGCGCCACGCGCAGCGCCTCGGCCGGGTCGCGATGGCCGGGGGCGTGGTGCCCCTCCTCGTGGCCGAGCGTGGCGGCGCACCAGGGCTCGTTGTGCGTCACCCAGCGGCGCACGCGGTCGCCTAGGCGCCGGATCACCGCGCCGGCGTAGTCGACGAAGGCCGCCACCGTGTCGCGGTTCGCCCAGCCGCCGCGGTCTTGCAGCGCTTGCGGCAGATCCCAGTGGTAGAGCGTGGGCCAGGGTTCGATGCCGGCGGCCAGCAGGGCGTCGACGAGGGCGTCGTAGAAGTCGAGTCCCGCGGGGTTCACGGCACCGGTGCCGCCGGGGATGATGCGCGGCCAGGCGATGGAGAAACGGTACGCGCCCAGCCCGAGGTCGCGCATCACGGCGATGTCCTCACGCCAGCGGTGCCAGTGGTCGCACGCCCGCGCGGGCGTGGAGCCGTCAGCAATGCGGCCGGAGGTGGCGGCGAAGCGGTCCCAGATCGACTCCCCGCGCCCACCTTCGCGGCTGGCGCCCTCCACCTGCTGGGCCGAGGTGGCAGCGCCCCAGAGAAAGCCATCGGGGAAGCGGAGTCGTGCCATGTACGTCCACCCGTGATGCATCCGGTTCATCGCCAGCGGTCACGTGGGGCCCGAAAATATTCTTTGTTCGGGCTCCGAACATAGTGTATGATGGGCACCGCCCTGTCAAGACTCCATTCGATCCGCGCCGGCACGCGCCGGGCGGGTCGCTCCCAGCAGGAGGTCCTTCCATGACTCCACGCGCGACCGCGATCCTCGCCGTGATGGCCCTGGCCTGCGCCCTTCCGGCGGCCAGCTGGGCCATCACGCCCTATAGCCAGAACTTCGAGGGGCTCAACCAGGCCGATCCTGCCGCCCTCGCCAACGACGGCTGGGTGGTCTACGGCAACGTTTCCAGCCCGAGCGGCACGTATCTCTACGGCTACGGACCCTTCCCCGCGCCCAACGACGGCAGCGGTTTCTGCCAGCTCACCACCGGCGAGGGTGGCACCGAGCAAGGCGCCCTGCAGCTCGTGGTCTACAGCGACTATCAGAACGCCGACCACGCCAACGGCAACATCATCGAGTCGAACGTCTACCATGAACAGACGATCGAAGCCGGCGACGTGGGTACCACCTGGACATTCGCATTTCAGGCCAAGCTGGGCAACATCGAGGGTGCGTCCACGGCCGCGGCGTTCCTCAAGACGCTCGATCCCGACAACGGCTATGCGCTCACGAACTACATCACGACCGACATGACGAGCATCCCGGCCACGTGGAACGGCTACGAGGTGTCCATCACCGTCGACGCCAGCCTCGCGGGCCAGCTCCTGCAGTTCGGTTTCGTGAATACGGCCACCTACTACGAGGGCTCGGGCATCTTCTACGACAACCTCGACTTCCATCAGGGTGCCGACGTGGCCGTGCCCGACGCCACCGAGTTCGCGGGCAACGCCTTGCGCCAGAATCACCCGAACCCGTTCAACCCCCGCACGGAGATCGATTTCTCCCTCGCGCGGACCGGCACCGTGTCCCTCGTCGGTGTACGACCTCGCCGGTCGCCGCGTCGCCGCCCTTGTGCAGGGCGACCTCGCCGCGGGCGAGCATCGCGTGGCCTGGGACGGCCGCACCGACGCGGGCGCAACCGCGCCCTCCGGACAGTATCGCTATGTGCTGCGCACGCCCGACGGCGTGGCCGCGCGCAGCATGGTCCTGCTGAAGTAGCGCCACGATGGCCGGCCGACCGTTGCCCGCAAGGGACCCTTCTGCTGTCGTCGCGAGCTCGACGTCGCCCACTGGCGGCTTCGTCGAGCTCGACGGCGAACGGCACTACCGGATCGAGGCATACCACCGCCTCAAGCCGTTCCTCATGAGCCTGGCGAGCGACAGCGACCTGTGGATGTTCGTCACCTCCGGGGGCGGGCTCACGGCCGGCCGCGTCGATGCCGACGGCGCCCTCTTTCCGTACGAGACCGTCGACCGGCTTCACGACGCCCATCATCACACCGGGCCGATCACCCTGCTGCGCGTGGCGCGGCCCGACGGTGCCACGGTGCTGTGGGAACCGTTCACCGCCGTCACGGCGAATGACGCGGCGATCACGCGCCGTCTGGCCAAGAGCGCTCTGGGCAACAGTCTCGTGTTCGAGGAGATCGCGCGCGTGCTCGGCCTGGCGCTGCGATACCGCTGGTCGAACAGCGATGCGTATGGCTGGGTGCGCACGACGACGCTCGAGAACATGGGCGACACCCCGGTATCGCTCATGCTGCTCGACGGTCTGCGCAACATCTTGCCGTACGGAGCGCCAGTTGCGCTCTATCAGCAGGCCAGCGTGCTCGTCGATGCCTACAAGACGGCCGAGGTGGATCCCGACACCGGCCTGGGCGTTTTCGCCCTCACTGCGGGCATCACCGACCGCGCCGAGGCGCTCGAGGTGCTGCGCGCCAGCACCGTGTGGTGCCACGGTCTCGAGGGTGGCCGCGTGCACCTCGATGGCAATGTGGTGGCGGCGTTCCGGGCCGGCCGTGTGCTCCCGGCGCCGCCGACGCTGCACGGCGCGCGGGGGAACTACCTGGTGAGCGCCACGCTCACGCTCGCGCCGGGGGCGAGTGCGCAGTGGCTCATCGCGGCCGACAGCGGCCGCGATCACCGTCAGGTGGCGGCGCTGCGCCAGCAGATCCTCGGCGACCCCGACATCGACGCGCGCGTACGCGCGAGCATCGCCCACGACACGGAGCAGCTCCGGGATCGCGTAGCCAGCGCCGACGGCCTGCAGCTCACGCGCCGGCCCGAGGTCGCGAGCCACCACCTGGCCAACGTCCTCTTCAACGGCATGCGCGGCGGCGTCTTCGTGCATGGACACAGCATTCCCATGGCCGACCTGCGCGCCTTCCTGGCCGAACGCGGCCACCACGTGGCCGCGCGCCACGACGAGGCCCTCGCCGCCCTCCCCGCGACCATACCCGCGGCCGAGCTGCGCCGGTACGGCTTGGCGTCGGGCGATCCTGATCTGGCGCGCCTATGCCACGAGTATCTGCCCCTGTATTTCGGTCGGCGCCACGGCGATCCGAGCCGCCCCTGGAATCGCTTCGCCATCCGCGTGCGAGGCGCCGACGGCGAGCGCGAGCTGAACTTCGAGGGCAACTGGCGCGACATCTTCCAGAACTGGGAGGCGCTCTGTCTGTCGTTCCCGGGCTTCCTGCCGCACATCGTCGCGCGCTTCGTGAACGCCTCCACCGTGGACGGCTTCAATCCCTACCGCATCACGCGCGATGGCGTGGACTGGGAAGTCGTCTCGCCCGACGATCCCTGGGGCAACATCGGCTACTGGGGCGACCACCAGCTCATCTATCTCGTGCGCCTGCTCGAGCTGCTCAATCGGCACGATCCCGACGCTCTGGGCTCGCTGCTCACGGCGGGCATCTTCAGTTACGCGGACGTCCCCTATCGCATCCGGCCGTACGCCGAGATCCTCGCCAATCCCCGGGAGACGATCGACTTCGACACCGCGCGCGCCGCCCGTGTCGACGCGCGCGTGGCCCAGCGCGGCGCTGACGGCAAGCTGGTCGTCGATCGCGACGGCGCCATCCGGCGTGCCACGCTCCTCGAGAAGCTGCTCGTGCCCGCCCTCGCCAAGCTGTCGCAGCTCATTCCCGATGCCGGCATCTGGATGACCACCCAGCGCCCCGAGTGGAACGACGCCAACAACGCCCTGGCCGGCGGCGGCGTGTCCGTGGTCACGCTCTGCCACCTGCGCCGCTATCTGGCCTTCGTCGCCGACCTGCTCGAGCGCGAGGACGACGCCACGGTGACGATACCCGTGGAGATCGCCGACTGGCTCGCGCATATCGAGGTCGTGCTTGTCGAGCACGACGCACTGGCCGCGAACGTGTGCGACCCGCGCCGTCGCAAGCAGGTGATGGATGTTCTCGGCGAGGCCTTCTCGGACTACCGGACTCGCGTGTACGATCAGGGCTTTACCGGCGAAACGCCGCTGGCCTCGCGTCGCGTGGCCGCGCTGTGCCGGGCGGCGCTGCCGCTCGTGGAACGCAGCATCGCATCCAACCGGCGCGAGGACGGCCTCTATCACACGTACAACCTGCTCGCGTTCAGCGACGACGGATGCGGCGTGGCGGTGGTTCCCCTGGGCGAGATGCTCGAGGGTCAGGTGGCGGTGCTCGATGCTGGCGTGCTCGACGCCGCCGAAGCCCGCGCGGTCCTCGATGCGCTCTTCGTCAGCCAGATGTACCGGCCCGACCAGCACAGCTTCATGCTCTATCCGGCGCGCGATCTACCGGGTTTCCTGGCGCGCAACCAGGTGCCCGGGTCGCGCGTGCAGGCCGTGCCGCTGCTTGCCGCTTTGCTCGAGGTGGGCGACGTCTCCGTGCTATCCCGTGACGCCGATGGAATCCTCCGCTTCCAGGCCGATCTCGCCACGGCGGACGATCTCGCCGCGGCTCTCGACGCGCTCGCGGAGCAGGCCGCGTGGGCCGACGCGGTGGCCCGCGACCGTACCGCCGTGATCGATCTGTACGAGACCGTGTTCGCGCACCGTTCCTACACCGGCCGCTCGGGCTACATGTATGCGTACGAGGGCGTGGGGTGCATCTACTGGCACATGGTGGCCAAGCTGCTGCTGGCCGTGCAGACCACGATCCTGCGCACCGCCGACGCCGACGCTCCGGACAATGCGCTCGTGGCCCACTACTTCCGCATCCGCGCGGGTCTCGGCTACGAGAAATCGGTGAGGGAGTATGGTGCGTTCCCCACCGACCCCTACTCCCACACGCCGGCCTCCGGCGGCGCCAAGCAGCCGGGCATGACGGGTCAGGTGAAGGAGGAGATCCTCAGCCGCTTCGGCGAGCTTGGCGTGGAGGTGGCGCGCGGCCTCGTGCGCTACCGGCCGCGTCTGCTGCGCGCGGACGAGGTCTTGCAGGACGCCTCCACGTTCTTCCACCACGACGCCGACGGCACCGTGCGTCCTCTCGTCGTCCCCGCCGGCGGTCTCGCCTTCACGCACTGCCAGGTGCCCGTGGTGTACGAGCCGAGCGAGGGCGACGCGTGGATCGAGGTCGCCTGGCTCGGCGCCCCGCCGCAGCGGCGCGCCGGCTGTGCCCTCGACGCGGCGCAGAGCGCGGCCTTGCTGGCGCGCGACGGCCACCTCGCCCACATCCGCGTGGGCATCCCGCGCCGCTTCCTCCACGCCTGAAAACCGCGGGCCCGGGGCGAACCCCGGGCCACGCACTGATCGCGAGTCGTGTCCGATTAGTCGAACAGCGCCTTCACCGTGCTCCACGAGGCCGGCTCGGTGGCGACGGAGTCGTCCTGGTGGAAGTTGATGTTGTCGTAGAAGATGCCCGAGCTATCGTAGTTCGTCGCGTCGTTGGTGAAGCCGAACTGCAGGAGCTGGTTCTCGAGACTCGCATCGATGGTGAGGTTGATGGTGTAGCCAGCCCATGTGGCTGGGATGCTAGTCATGTCCAGTGTGATGTAGTTCGTCGTCGCGTAGCCGTTGTTGGGATCGAGCGTCTTGATGAATGCCGCGGCCGTGGAAGGGGCCACGATGTTGCCCAGCTTGGCCTCGAAATCGAACACCCAGGAATGGCCGACGTCACCGGCGGCGACCGTCTGCTCGTGATAGACGTTCGACTCGATGATGTTGCCGTTGGCATGGTCGGCATTGTTGTAGTCGCTGAAGACGACGAGCTGCTGCGCGCCCTGCTCGGTGCCGCCCTCGCCGGTGACGATCTGGCAGAACGCCGCGCCGTCGTTGGGCGCGGGGAAGGGACCGTAGCCGTAGAGGTAGCTATGGTCGGGCGCGAAGACGTTGCCGAAGACCAGCCAACCGTCGTTGCCGAGGGCGGCGGTATCAGCCTGGTTGAGTCCCTCGAAATCCTGGCTGTAGGCTGCGAGCTGTGCCTGGCTCGTCGCGGGCACGGCCACGGCCGCGATCGCGAGGGCACACAGGGCGATCACTCTGAGTTTCATCTTGCCAACCTCTCGTCTGGATGTCCGTGTTCGTCGCGGGACCGGACCGCGCGGAGGCAGCCGCCGGGCGGCAAGGATGAAGGGCGCACCCGGCCATGGTCCGACCTGATGCGACGAGTATAAACTATGTTCGGTAACCGAATCAAGTCATTTTTTCCTGTTTCTGGCCCAGAATCGCCGGGTTTTCCGCTCCACGACTGCCTATCTGATCGCCGCGTGGTACCATCGTCTGGGTCGCGTGCGAGTGGGACGCGGGCGCGACGGCAGGGAACGGCTTTCAATCCCGCCGCCCGTTCGTTCAGGGAGCGACCTCACCCACTCAAGATCAACCTGGGAGGTAGTCATGAGAACCCACGGCCTTGCCCTCGCGATCCTGACGGTCACGCTCATCATAGGGGGCTGCCAGACCGATACGGCCACCAAGCCGGACGATGGCGCCATGATCTCAGGCGCCACCGCGACCAAGGGTCTCGACGACCCGGCCTACTTCGACGATCTCGCCGGACAGATCGACAACCTCACCTGGCGGCGATTCAACGCACAGGTGGATCTGGCGGGAGATTACGTCGAGTTCCGGCCGCCGACCTGGCCCCAGGACATGGTCTTCTCGGTGCGGATCGTTCCGCCACCAGAGTGTGGTCTGGTGCCTGGGACGACCTTCCAGTCCATCGCCATCGACCTGCCGCGGTGGCCCGCGGACGCCGACGCGGGGCCGATCGGCGACGGCACGCAGCTCCCGGTGCGATTCTGGCACCTTCCCGTGGGCGATTTCGACGTGGAGCTGGGTCTCTGCTTCGCACCGTGGCAAGACCTCGCCGCCTGTGACAATACCATCCTCGTCTATGATCTGAGCGACGCTCGGGCGGGCTTGCTACGGTTCGACGTCTTCCACGTGACGTATCCGATCCCCTCGAACGACTCCCCGCTGGTCGTCGACCCGTCGGAATGTACGACGCGTGACGACCCGGCGATCAAGATCGTCGAGCAGAAAGTCATCGACTAGGGCGCGACGGACCTTCACGCCTCGACGCGAACCGCGCCGGGTCAGAATGCGGTATGGACCGCCGTGAAGGCCCAGTAGTAGGGATGCTGCCAGGACTTGCTCGCCATCCGCACCTCGATCTGGGCGGTTCGCAATGCGGCCGCCCTCGTCGTTCCTGCCAGCAAGTGGTGATAGAAGCGTTCGGCCAGCATGCGCGCCGCGTCGTCGTCGACCTTGATGGACGACGCGACCACGGCCACCGCGCCGGCCCCGAGGAACGAGCGCACGAAACTGTCGGTCGATAGGCCACGATCGTTCGCGACCCGCGCCGTCTCGCAGCAGGAGAGATAGACGAGCGCGGCGTCCAGAGGGAGACTCCGGATCTCGCGGGGCGTGAGACCCCCGCCAGGTGATCCGGCGAGCAGGAGCGCGGAGTATTCCGGCGCACCCGGAAGGAACGTGGCGTGGCTCGCCACATGAATGGTGCCGAAGCGCGCGATGTCCAGGGACCGAACCTCGTTCCACGTCGCACGCTCACCCATCAGCATCTCGACCCTGCCGGCCGGCCAGAGAGCGGCCACGGCCTTGCCCTCGGATTCGGCCTGACGGAGTCCGTCGTTGCCGTGCCGTGCGTCATTGTTTGCCAGGACAAGGAGCGGGCGGACTGCAGGGGTGGGGGCAGGCAAGTCCACGGGTCGGTCGAGAGTCAGGTCGCCGAGGACCACGGGTCCGTGGTCGATCACCAGCACAGGCGCGCCGTCCGGTACCGCCGCCTCCGGCTGCATCGGTTCAGGTAGTGCGGCCCAGGGCAGATCGATCAGCTCGGCGTCGGGGACGATCTCGAGCGTGCCTCCTGCCGGCCAGTGAGACCAGACCTGCGTCAGCAGGATCGACGCGAGTTCGCGCGCGGCAACCCAGTCCACCACGCGATCCGGGTATTCCATGTCCGTGATCACGTCGCGCGCCAGTGTCGCGATCCGCTGACGGTCGGGCAACTCCGACCACCACCAGTGGCCGTTGTTCGTCACCCACACGAACGCACGCTGGTCGCCGAGCAGGAACACCGCCAGGGGATCGTCGCGCTTCGCGGGCACGGGCAGTTCGCGCGTGCGGCCCCGGAGGATTCGGGCCACTCGTACGAATGCGGTCGCGCCGCCGTCGCCACGGGTACGGACCTGGGGAAAATCCCAGAGGAGGGACGCCGTGAATTCCGCCACCTCGCGCGCGAGTCCGTGCTGGGCCGCTCTCACGACCTCGTTCTCGACGTCGTCGACGGCTTCGCCGCGGACGAAGACGACGTCGCCCAGCAATTGGTTCGCGAGCTTCGGGTCATCCCGGCTCGCGGCGATACGCGCCTGCTCGAGTCGCAGGCGCGACCGGAGATCGCGGGGAGCGTCATGGGTCAGCATGGCGTCCACTTCCTCGAAGCAACGGCTGGCGTTCCCGACATCAGCCTCGCGCGCCCAGGCGATGCCGGTGAATAGCCTGGCCGCGATCCTCGGCCAGAACACGGGAGTGTCGAGATTCGCCGCGAAGAGTGCACGCGCCTCCGCGAGACGGCCGTCGCGGATCAGGATCTCACCGAGCCGGACCTGGCTACGGTCGATCAGCGGATCGTCGCGCATGCGTGTCGCCAGCTCGAGGCACTGCTGGTACGCGTCGACCGCGGTTGCATCGTCGCCCGCTAGGGCTGCCACCTCGGCGCGGCATTGCTGGAAGCGCCAGGAGGTCTGCAGGTTCTGGGTGGCGAAAGGATGCTCGGCCGCTCGCCGTAGCCTGTCGCGAGCCGCACCGAGATCGCCCTGCCTGGCACGGACGCGGGCGCCGATCAGCAGCAGTTCCCAGGCCGGATCCTGGTTTCCGCTCGAGAGAAAGAGCTGGTCGCTCCTGGCCTCGGCCGCGGCAAGATGCTCGATGGCCTGTGCGACGCGACCGGTTTCCAGGTCTTGCTGGACGAGATCGATCAGGAGCGAGCCGACCGAGCGGGTGTCGCCCTGGCGCGAGTCCCGAGCCTTGACCAGCGAGAGCAGGGAGTCGGCAGAGGCGAATTGCCCTTCCTGAAGGTCGATCCACATCCAGGCTTCGGTGATGGCATTGGCCGCCCGCCCACCTGTCCAGGTCGCATCGAGGTCCTCGGCCCGGTGCATCCAGTACAGGACCGAGTCCGGCGCCACGGCACGCCTGTGGACACTTCCGATGCCCAGGATGCTCTTGATGATGCCGAAGGTATCGCGCGTGGCGACCGCCAGCTCGCGCGTGCGGTGGATCATCGCCAGCTCGCCGCTCAGATCACCCCGACTGTGCGCCAGGATCGCCAGCCGGCCCACGGCGACCCGTGTCCAGTTGGGGTAGCCCTCCGCGATCGCAAGAGTTTCGCATTCCGTGAAGATGGAGCGTGCGACATCATACTCGCACCGCGCGTCGCAGATCTGCCCCTGGAGGAGTCGGACCTGGATCTCCAGGTAGGGAGCATGCGCGCGGCGCGCGCATGCCGCGGCGTCCGCGCAGGCGACCAGGGCATCGCCGAGACTTCCAGCCCACAGGCTCGAACGCGCGATGTCGTACCAGTAGAGACCCGCGAGTACGGGGCCGCCCTCGTGCCAGGCCTCCTCGAGGTGAGCAGCGAGCCGCGCGATGCCGTCGGCGTGACGACCGGCGCGGCTCTCCACGAGCGCGAGGCGGTACGTGAGCCAGAGGCGTTGCAACGGATCGAGTTCGTCCGCCCGCGCCGACGCCGCCCAGAAGGCGTCGATGGCATCGGATCGGCGACCCCATTTGCGGCGGGCAAAGACGAATCGTGCGACGGCCGAGGTCGAGTCGTCACCTGCCGCGAGTGCGACCATCCGCTCGTAGGCGTCCTGCCGTCGCAGGAACTGATGCTCGGTGACGGCCGCGTCGATGCACAGGAAATCGTCAGGATGGGCTTCCCAGCGGCGGAAGAGGCTGTCCTCGGCGGCTACGCGGTCGTCGGGATCGTTGAGCCCGGCCCGGATCCGTAAGTACGCCTGGAGCCGATCGTCGTAGGGGGCGTGCCGGTCTTCCTCCCGGAACAGCGAATGCTGGAGCGAATCGGTCGGCGCGAGGGCAAGGCTCGGTTGGAGCGACGGTGCGATGTCCGATGACATGTCAGCGGAGAGGCGCTGGCAACCGGAACCGGCGACGATGATGAGGAGGGTGATCGTCAGCCGGAATTTGCCGATGTTCGCCGACATGCCGCGGGTTGCCATCGAGATGCCGTTTCGCTCGCGCATGCCCTCCCGTGGACTTCCCCCGACTCCGATTCTATAATAATGGCCCCCGGTACGATGGCGGGCAACCCGAGTCACGGGTCGGCCGATTCCTGACGCCGACCGTCAACCTGTCGCGATGAAGGCCCATGTCTCCCACGGATCCCAGCTGCTCGCCTGAGGAGCTTGCTCCCCATCTCGACGCCTATCGTGGCGGCGATGGCGAGGCTGCGGACCACCTGAGTCGCGTGCTGTGGCCGCCGGTGCGTCGCGCCGTGGCGGATCTGCTCGGTGACGACCACGGGGATTGCGACGACGTCATCCAGGAAGCCCTGCTGGCGGCAATGGCCTATCTGCGTCGCGACGAGGTTTTCGAGGGCGACTTCGCCCGCCTGGCGGTCACCATCGCGCGGAACCGCTGCCGCGACCTGTTGCGCCGCCGCACGCGATTCCCTCACCTCGATATCGAGCCGCTCGCGGACTGGATCGTCGACAGGCAAGCCTCGCCTCTCGATCACCTCGAAGCCGAGGAGAAGCGCCACATGATGCAGCAGGCGCTGGATCGCCTGGGGCCGGCTTGCCGCGAACTGCTGCACGCCATGTACGTGGACGAGGAGAAGACCGAAGTCATTCGACGGCGGCTCGGGCTGGGCACGGTTCAGGCGGTCTTCTATCGTCGGACCGCATGTGTGGATCAGATGAAAAATTACTTGCAGAAGTGGTCCCGCGTTCGTTCCGGAGCGGACGGCAAGGCCGCAGCTGGGGGACGAACACGGGGAGAGCGACACCATGAGCGATGACCGGAATCGCCTATCCGAGCTCGAGAACTACGAGTGCATCGATCCTGCGGTCGGCGCCGAGCTATGGAAGCGCGAGGTTCCGAATACGGACGCCGAGACACGCCGCCGCCTCGAGTCGCACCTCGACTTCTGCGCCGCGTGCCGCCTGCGCGCCGCGGTCGGCGATGAACTCGCCGCGGGATTACGCACCGGTGAACTTCGTGTGAGCGGTCGGCAACACGTAGCCTGGCGGCGGGCCAGGCGTTTCAGCGGCGTCGGGGCCGGTGCGCTGGCGGCCGGGCTGGCGCTGATGTTCCTCATACCCCCGGTGCCGGTAGGCCACGGGCACCTCGTTCGCGGTGGTGAGCGGGCGGGGATCGTGCGCCCGCTCCCGGACGAGGAGATCGTCTCGGCGCGTCCGGAGATCCACTGGCACCCGGTCGACGCCGCTTCCTCCTACCGGGTCACGGTCAGGGATGTCGCGGAGAATTACGACTACTCCGAAGAAACGCGCGCGAACCACCTGCAGATCCCTGCGGATCGAGCCTTGCCGCCGCACTCGCGCTTCCGTGTCACCGTCGAGACCGTGCCGGCCGACCTCTCACCTGCCGGTGGCTGGCGCACGTCGTTCGCGCGCGTGTCGCTCGGCGAGTTCTTGATGTACAGGGTTCGCTCGTCGCATCCCTTGGCGCGGTGGACCGGACTCGCCGGGCTGCTGGCGCTCGGTACGGCACTCGTACTCGCCATCAGGTCGCCCAGACCGTAGCGACCATTCCCTACGCGACCAAAATCTCCTTGCAAGCCGAGTGCTGATCCGTTCTGGGGCGGATCCACCGCAGCCGCGCGGTCGGGTACCGCGATGCCGACCGTCGTATCGCGGTCGGGATCGTTCGGAAGGGTCATGCCGAGCCCACGTCGGGCCGGCGCAGAGAGAGGAGATCCCATGTTCAAAGCAGGAATGGTATGTCTCGTGCTCGGCATTGCCGGATTGGCTTTCGCGCAGAGCGCCATCGAGGTCACCGGCGTTGGCGCCGGTGGCGAGTTGCATACGGCCGTCTTCAATCCGCTGAATCCAGACGAGATCCTGATGGGCGAGGACATGTGCGGCGTGGTCATCTCCTCATCCGACGGTAGCCAGGTCCACTGGTCGCCCTACAACGAGAACCTCATCAACGAGGACAACCAGGAAACCTCCAACGTCTATGAGATCCACGCGATCGAGAGCAACGGCACCGTGCAATACGTCGCCGCGACAGTCGGGGGGCTCTACACCCGCTGGGCTGGCCAGACGTCCTGGGTTGCCATGACCTCCACGAACCACTGGTACAACGACGGTTCGACGGGCTTTGACCGGGCGATCCCATTCTGCTGTATCGACGACAACGGCGAAGGCATTCTGGTGGCAGGCGCGGGTGTGAATCTGCATTCGCGGGCCACCGACACCGAGGATGATTCCAATGGCGTACGGCTCTACCCCGGTCTGGACGGTACGATCTCGAGTCCGTGGGGAAGCACGCAGTACACCGTCTGGATCAAGGAAGGTGCCGGCGCCACGTGGCAGCCCTACACCTATGGCTCGACCGAATGTGCATTCGGTGCGGCCCGCGACATCATCATCCGCAAGGTCGACGGCACGAATTACATCATCGTCACCACGGACTCGGGAATCTGGATGCATGACATGGGCGCGGGTCCCTGGGTGAATCTGGCCGACCTCGACGCGTACGTCTATGGCGTCCAGCGCGGTCCGCTGCGCCACTACGGCTGCTCGGAACCATACTCGGGCGCATGCGGCCTCCATCCCTGGAACCTGTATCTCACCGCACGGGGCACGCTGTACGCGACCCTGGCGCGCAAGACACCTCAGCCCGACTACGACTCCCAGGCTGTGATCTACGCCGGGCTCTACAAGATTCACGACCTCTTCAACACCACCGCGCGCGAGTGGCACTGGGTCGGCAACGCCACGGCCCTGCCACGCAACGATACCGTCTACACCTGGAATGGGTCGTGGAGCGTGCTCGAAACGCTCAGCCTGGACGTCATCGGCAGGGGCGACCTGAACTGGGGTGCCCACACGCCGCTGACCTATCCGATCCGCCTGAACGTCCTCGAGGGTACCGGAGCCGACGATGACATCGTCTACCTGGGTTGCGCGACCAGCGGTTCCTGCGGTCTCCTGGAAGGGACCGTCGAGTACTCGCCCACCGTCGATTCCAGCACCTGGCGCAGCCTGTTCTACTCGCAGGATGGAATCCCGTACCAGAGCACGCACGAGCCGATGACCGAGGAGGAGTTCGGCTGGAGCGCCATGCATGGCGTTCGCGTCAACTTCAATCCCGACGTCTACCACGACGGTTCCGACCTGCGCCTGGTAGTGCAGGCAGGCGTCACGCCGCTCTATTCCGAAGACGGAGGCACCCACTGGCACCAGATCCAGGACCAGTACGACGCGACCTGGCCCGGAAGTCGAACCCTCGGCTACAACGAGATCTGCGTCACCGGTCTCGATGTCGATGCCGGCGGCAACCTCGTGCTGAGTACCGGAGATTGCGGGCTCTTCGAGGAGAACGATGGCGGGTTCTTCGAGTATCGCGACGTTCGCTCCTGCGACGGCAGCGACACCTGGGAGGATCCGTGTTACGACAACGCCGAGACCGGCGCGGTTCAGGTGGCGGCAAACTGGGAGGGTAGCGGCTATCCCGCCACCATTGTCGTCGCCGGCGAGGTCAGCCAGGGGTCGACCGGCTCGCACAAGTTGCTGGCGCTCGAACACGATGGTACGTGGATTCACGTCACCGCCGGATTGAGCAGCGTCATCACGAATATCGCGGACCTGGATCTCCGAATCGAGGACTTCATCGTCGTCGACGGTACGACGATCTACATGGCGTTCGAGACGGATTCCAATTATCCGACGGAGAGCCGCGGTGTGGCGATAGGAGCGTATGCCACCGGCGGCTGGACGTGGACCATCACGACGGCCGGACTCTCCGGCGATCCCAACCTGTCGCAGCTGCGAGACCTGGAGTATTTCCCCGAGTACGGCCGGTTGTTCCTGGCGGCCAACACGGGTGTCTGGTTCTACGATCTCAACAATCCGACCTGGATCAATCTGTGTGGTTCCGGTGCTCCCGAACTGGCGCCCTTCAAGGACGTGCTCTGCCTGGCGCGCGATACCGCCGGTACGCGGCTTTACGCAGGGACTCAAGGTGGCACTGGCAGCGAGATCGGAACCGTGCTCAAGTGCACCGATCCCGGCTCTTTGCGCCCGTTCCCGGGATTCACGCCGATGGTCAACACCACGGGAACGGGGCGGCCGTTCGGATTCGAGCAACCCGCCTTCTACTATCCGCTCGACGATCCCGATCAGTCCCTCACTGCTGTCCACGCGCTGGCGGTCAAGCCTGGCAAACCCAACCAGATCGCCGTGGGAATCATGGTGACCGGGTACGAGACCCATGGCTTCTTCTCGCAGTGTGGCGTCTACATGTACGGGCGAAACCGCAACTGTCCCACGTGGGAGGAGCTCTACGTGAATACGCCCTACAAGGGGCTACCGGTCGCTCATCTGAAGTTCAATAACCTGGATGATGATATCCTGCACGTGGGCCACGCCGGATACGGTGCTGTGAACATCGATCTGGGGCTCGTCAATCCTCCGGGTTGCGGTGGAGGCGGCGATCCGCAGCTGTGGTTCCGCAGTCAGGGGACGCAGGTCAACACCGACGGACAGGCTGTCTTCGCATTGCGCCTCGAGCAGTCAGCCGAAGTCTCGATGAAGGTGTACGACGTGCGCGGGCGCCTCGTGTCCCGTACGCACTACGGCGTCCTCGCTGCGGGTCAGCACGAGCTTGCGTGGAACGGACGGGGTCAGCACGGAGAACGCGTCGCTTCGGGCGTGTACTTTGCGCGGGTCACGGCCGGTGGCGCTGCCGCGTCGCAACGGGTCGTGATGATCAGGTAGCTGGTCCGTCACTATCCGTCGCGCGTACAAGGAGGCCGGGAGTCGTCGCTCCCGGCCTTCTCGTCGGTTCGGCCGACGGGGTAAACTCTTGACTGCCCGCCGCCTTTCCGGTACTTTGTTCGGGGTTCGTACAAAGCGTCGCCATGTCTCGAACGCGACCCCTGGCAGGAGTTGACGCCCATGACCGCCGCCACGCACGCGCCGACCGCACCCGAAGATCGCATCGCCCTGGGGCAGAAGGTCGCCTACGGGGCCGGCGCGTTCGTCAACAACCTGCTGGCCGCGGCCAGCGGGGGCATGATGATCGTGCTCAACCTCGGCCTGGGCATGGATCCGGCGCTGGTGGGGCTGCTCGGGGCGCTGCCACGCCTCACCGATGCGTTCACCGATCCGCTGATGGGATACATCTCCGATCACACGAAGACGCGCTGGGGGCGCCGCCGCCCGTACATCTTCTGGGGGGCGATCGCGGCGGGCGTGATATTTGCGCTGTTGTGGCAATTGCCGCGCGGCCACAGTCAGACCTTCCTCTTCGTCTACTTCCTCGTGGGTTCGATTCTTTTCTATGGCGGCTACACGGTCTTCGCCACGCCATGGGTGGCGCTCGGCTATGAGCTCACGCCCGACTACCACGAGCGCACGCGCCTGATGGGCACGCAGAACTTCATCGGCCAGCTCGCCTACGTGGTGTCGCCATGGTTCCTGTGGATCATGACGTCACGGCGCTTCTTCCCCGACCAGGTGTCCGGCGCAGCGGGCCTGGCGATCGTCGTCGCGGTGGTGGCGATCGGCCTGGGCATCCTGCCGGCACTGCTGCTGCGCGAGCGCATGCTCAACGTCGCCGTTGCCGAGTCCGAGGCTGCCGATACCGGGGCCACGGGCCTGCGGCGCAACCTGGCGGAGTTCTTCCGCGGTTTCGGCACGACGCTGGCGTCAGGGCCGTTTCTCAAGCTCTGCGTGGCCACGTTTACGGTATTCAACGGCTTCATGCTGATCTCGTCGTTCCAGTATTACGTGATCATCTACTACGTCTGCGGCGGCGATCAGAACGTGGGCGCCAGATACTCCGGGTACGCCGGTACCGTGGGCGCCGTGTGCACGTTCCTCGTGGTCGTCTTCGTCACGTGGCTCTCCACGCGCATCGGCAAGCGGTCGGCTTTCTTCGTGGCCACCGGGCTGTCGATGGTGGGGTATGCGCTGAAGTGGGTGTGCTACAATCCTGCCCACCCGATGCTGGTGGTGGCGCCGGCACCTCTGCTCGCATTCGGTCTCGGCGGGCTGTTCACGTTGATGCCCTCGATGATCGCCGACGTCGTGGACACCGACGAGCTGAAGACCCATCAGCGCCGCGAGGGCATGTTCGGTTCGATCTTCTGGTGGATGGTGAAGTTGGGCATGGCGGCGGCGCTGGCCGGGGGTGGCTACCTGCTCAACGCCACCGGCTTCGACGTGGCGCTCGGTGGCCAGCAGGCGGCGCGGTCGATCATCCTCATGCGTCTGTGCGATGCGGGCATTCCCATCGTGACGTCGGCCATCGCGATCTGGGCTGTCGTGCGCTACCCCATCACCGAGGAACGCGCGCGCGAGGTACGACGCGAACTCGAAGCCCGGCGAGGTCAAGCATGGGCCCAATGACCACCTGGATCATGCTGGCCGCGCTCGCCGGAGCGGGCGGCGCGACGCCAATAGACCGGGAGGTGCCATTCGTGGTGCGACCCTACCGTGTGGATGACGGCGATACGTGGCGGGGCAACGCCGTATGCTATGGCCCGCACCGCGATGGCGAGCAGCCTGGCGTGGTCGAGCCTTCGGCATCCGAGATCGCCGAGGACCTGCACCTGATGGCGCCGCACTGGTCGCTGCTGCGCACCTATGGGGCCGATGGATATGCCGCCACGCTTCTCGCCCAGATCCGCGCGTCGCATCTGCCCCTGTATGTCATGCTCGGGGTCTGGATCGCCGCCGACGATGCGGTCGCCAACCAGCGCGAGATCGACGCCGCGGTGCGACTGGCCCGTCAATACCCGGATCTCGTGACCTCCGTCTGCGTGGGCAACGAGACCCAGGTCTCATGGTCGTTCAACCGGGTGCCGCTCGACACGCTCGTCGCTGCCGTACGCCAGGTGAGGGCGGCCGTGGCGCAGCCAGTGACGGCCGCAGATGATTACCAGTACTGGCGCGAGCCCGAGAGCCGCCATCTCGCCGCCGAGGTCGACTTCCTCACGGTGCACGCCCATCCGCTCTGGAACGGTCGCCAACTGGAAGACGCGCTGCCCTGGCTACAGGACCAGCTCGCCGCCGTCCAGACCGTGCACCCCGACCGCGACCTCGTGATCGGCGAGACGGGCTGGGCCACCTCGGTGGCCGATCACGGCGAGCAGGCAAAGCTCATCAAGGGCAAGGTGGGCGAGCCGCAGCAACGCGAATTCTATCGGTCGCTGCGCGCCTGGGCCGACTCGACCCGGCAAGTGGTCTTCGTCTTCGAGGCCTTCGACGAGCACTGGAAGGGCGGCGACGACCCGGCCGAGGTGGAGAAGCACTGGGGGTTGTTCCGGGCCGATCGAACGGCGAAGGCGGCGTTGGCGCCGGCACCATCGCGCTGAAACCTACCGGAAGCACTGACGCGACTTCCCTCGTCCGCAATAGCCATATTTCTGCTGGGCATGGCGAACAGCCTGCCCGTGCGTTTCTATCGCAAGCGATAGTCATAGGCGCATGAGCGAGTCCAATGGTCGTGGCCGCGCCAGGACCGGTTCCGCGCGGCTCCGCCTACTCCATCGGATAACGCAGGCCGCACTGCGCGCGGATGGTGTCCATCGTTCGCACGATGGCCAGGCTCTCGCGCAGGGGCATGATGTCCGACTCGCGGCGACCGGTGCGGATCAGGTCCATGAACGCCTCGGCCTCATGCGCGTAGCCGGCGCCGCGACTCGGCAGGTCCATCACCTCGTCGTCATCGCTTTCGCGCTGCACGACGATGCGCGTGGCGCCCCACCAGGGCTGGACGATCCGGATCCGGCCCGACGTGCCCAGCACGTGCGCCTCGCGCGGCGTGTCCAGGCGCAAGCTCGCCGCGAGCACCGCCAGGGCGCCGTCCGCGTGGCGCAGCAGGATCGCAACCTCCTCGTCGACACCCGTCGTGCCGAGGTTCGCTTTCGCCTGGATCTCGGCCGGCGTGCCGCAGAGCATCGAGGCGAGCGTCAGCGGATAGACGCCCACGTCGAGCAGGGCGCCGCCGCCCAGCTCCAGTGCGAACAGGCGGCTCGTAGGGTCCAGCGGCGCGCGGAATCCGAAGTCGGCCATGACCAGGCGCACGTCGCCGATGGCGCCGGTTGCGATCAGCTCGCGCACGCGCACGATCGCGGGCAGGAAACGGGTCCACACGGCCTCCATCAGGACGCGATCCGCCCGGGCGGCCGCAGCGATCATGCGCTGCGCCTGCGCGGCGTTTATGGCCAGCGGTTTCTCGCACAGCACGTGCTTGCCGGCGGCCAGGCAGAGCAGCGTGTGCTCCTCGTGGCCCACGTGGGGCGAGGCGACGTAGATGGCGTCCACGTCGGGATCGTCGACCAGGGCGGCATAGCTGGCATGGGCGCGGGGGATCCCGAATTCGGCCGCGAACGCGGCCGCGCGCGCACCATCACGCGAGCCCACCGCCACCAGTTCGGCGCCCGCGGCCTCGCGCAGCCCCGCGGCGAATTTGCGGGCGATGCGGCCCGGAGCGAGGATGCCCCATCTGATCGTGCGCCCGGTCTGTCCTGATCTTCGGCGTGACACGGTGTTTCCGTATACCTTGCGATTCTACTCGGTACCGCCCTGCTCGAGCGCGGCCAGCGTCTTACCGATCCAGGACCGCGAGCAACTCCTCGATGTTCCAATGTTCGGCGATGGAACGCACCGAATCCCCGTCGCTGTTGGCCCGGTCCGGGTCGGCGCCCGCGGCCAGCAGCCGCTTGACCATCTCGCGCTGGCCTTCGAACAGGGCCCACATGGCTGGTGTGTTGCCAGCCGCGCCGACCGGATCGATCTCTACCCCGGCAGCCAGTAGCCGCGCGACCAGGTCGCTGTTGCCACCGATGGCCGCCAGATGCAGCGGTGTCAGGCCCAGGCCGGACCGCAGCGACTGATGAGCGGGATCGGCGCCGGCGGCCAGCAGCTGCCGGCCGACACCGGCATGGGCACAACGCCCGGCGATCATCAACGGTGTGAACCCGATGGGGTCGGTGGCGTCGACCAGGGCACCGGCTGACATCAGCAACGCCACGACGCCTTCATCGCCGGCGGCGGCGGCCCGGTGCAAGGGCGAGCGGTCCACGCTGTCCCGGGCATCGACATGGCCACCGGCGGCCAGGGCGGCGCGCAAGGCAGCGGTGTCGGCGTCGGCGATCGCCGTGAACACCGCCTGATCGGCGGGTGCGACCTGTCGGGCCAGGCCCAGGCGTTCGGCCAGCGGCTGCAGCAGGGCCTCGTGCCCCCGTCGCCGGGCGACGTCCAGGGCATTGCCATGGCCGACCAGCGACGGATCCGCGCCCACCTCGAGCAGCATGGTGGTTGTGGCCAGGTAGCCGTAGTAGGCGGCCCAGTTCAGTGCGGTGTCGCCGGCCTTGTCCCGTGCGTCGGGGTCGGCACCGTGCGCCAGGAGCGTGCGGCCGACAGCCGTATTGTCGTGTTCGGCCGCCAACATCAGAGCCGTCGCGTTGTAGTAGTCGGCGTCGCGGGTTTCGGGCGACGCCCCGGCGGTGAGCCAGGTTTCGACGGCGGCCGGGTCGCCCGCGCGTACAGCGGCCAGGAGCGAGTCGGCCACGGCCACTGCAGAGGGTGCAGACTCCGTATCACTGGCCGCGAAGGCCGCGCCGGCACTTCCCAGCGCGATGACCAGGAGGCCGCCCAGAAGAGCCCGCCGCCGATCCCGCCTCAAGGGCTGACCCCAGACAAACAGAAACTGCCGAGTCCGATAAATTTCATGCCGAGATCTCCTGCTATTGTCCGCAGCGAATCACCGTGCCGGTGAAGATACGGGACCCATCCAGGAGATTCAACCGGATCCGCTGGCGCACCAGAGTCAGCCGTTCGTCGTTCCGCGGCGAGGGTATCCAGCTCGTTCTACGGCCGGTCACGATCGGTTCCGTCAATGGAACGGTGCCGACCGAGCAGGGCGTCGTACGCGAATTCTCAGGTCTCGCCCTGGTGGGCGACCAACCCACGAGATCGTGATGATTGCGCGGGCGTGCGCGCCGTGACGTCGCACCGGACTTGACTCCGGTCGCCAAAGGTCCGACAATTCCAGAGGTCTCCGTCGACAGGAATGTTCCATGCTCCGATTCCTCGTTGTCACCGGCTTCACCTGAGGCCGCCCGCTGGACGCCGCCCGGGTCTGGCAGGCGCGTCGTGTCGGCTAGCTGACGAGGAAACCGTCTTCTCCCGCACACACCCCCCGCCCTTCCGATCCCGGCGTCCACCCCTGGGCGTGACCTCGAGGCACATCCTCCAACCGGGATCAGCGAGCATGGCGGGCTATCCGCGACACTGGAATTTCGACGACGTCTACGACTCCGTCGACCGCGGCTGCGGCGATTTCATCATCGACCTGCGTCAGGTCGTGCGCGAGCTCGAGCCGGGTGCGGTACTGATGATCGCGAGCCGCGACGCCGGTGCGCCCGTGGAAATCCCGGCCTGGTGCCGCCTCACCGGTCATACCCTCCTCGATGCTGAGCCTCCGTTCTACCTCGTGCGCAAGCGCGAGGGCACCTGACCCTGTTTCCGAAAGGATAGCGACATGGCAAGCACATTCTGCGTCACGATCTCCGAATGCAAGACCAACGGCGACAAGGCGACCCTGGGTTTCGTGGTGGCGAATGCCGCCCTGGGCAGCGACAAGGACACGATGGTGTTCCTGAGTGCCGATGGCGTGTGGGCCGCAGTGAAGGGCGAGGTCGACAAGATCAATGAGGGCGACCCGTTCGCGCCCTTGAAGGACCTCGTGGAGAAGTTCGTGAAGAACGGTGGCAAGATCCTCGTCTGCTCGCCGTGCATGAAGAAGCGCGGGCTCACGGAGGCGAACCTGGTGGAAGGCGCGTCACCAGCCGGCGGCGCGGCGCTCGTGGAGTGGCTGTCCAATGGGTCGCCCAGCGTGGGGTACTAGCATGAGCGATCTCGAGAGCCTGCGGCCCGATCACGTGTTCGACGGCGGCGATCTCGACTGCGGCAGCGGTCTGGTGCTGCTCATCCGCGAGCACATGCAGAACGGTGCCCGAGGGCGGCGTGCTGGAGATGCGCAGCGTCGAGGTCACGGTGATCGACGACCTGCCACCTTGGTGCCGCATGGTAGGCCACGAGTACCTCGGCCACCTGCCGGGCCAGACAGCGCAGCAGAAGCGTTACTTCGTGCGCAAGGGTGGGGGCGAGGCTGCGCGGGCCGAGCAGCAGGCGCTCGAGGACGACAAGGCGCGCGCCCGCGAGTTCGAATGGCGACTGCGGGCGCGCGCGTCCGGCCACCTGGCCACCACGGTCTACTGCCGCAACTTCCAGTGGACCCTGGGGCAGTCGGCAAGTTTCGAGGAGACGGACCAGCACCCGTCGGCGGTGGAGGCGCTGCTGGGTGCCGTCGCCGCCGATCTGGTCACGGGGTTCGGTACGGCGTGCGCCCAGGCCGGTCTCGATGTGGACGACGTGGAGCTCACCATCCGCGGGCGTTTGCACGATCCCATGGCCTTGCTGGGCCTTTCCGGCGGCGACCCGTCGCTCGCGTCCATCGACGCGAAGCTGTTCGCGTCCACGTTCGATGATGAGGACCGCGTGCGCGCGGTGTGGGACACGGTGGTGGCGCGTTCGCCCCTGGTGGCCACGCTGCGCAAGGCCACCGCGATGGAAACCAGGATCGCCATCGTCTGAGGAGGACGACCATGTTCAACGTGACCCAGGTGGGGAGCTGGCCCCGCTCCCGCGACCTGTTGAAAGCTCTGCGCGCCAAGCAGAAGGGTGGGCTGAGCCGCGCGGAGTTCGAACGCGTGGCCGACGCGGAGGTGCGTCGCTGCGTGCAGCATCAGGTGGACGCCGGGGTGGATGTGATCGTGGACGGCGAGCACCGTCGCGACAACTTCTACAGCTTCGTCACCGACAAGCTCGACGGTACCCGCCTCATGTCCCTCGCCGAGATGCTCGATACGGTGGACGACAAGTCTGCCTTCGAGGAGATGCTCTCCACCCTCGACGTACCGGCCTCGGCCATCCGCAACCCCACCTGCACCGGCAAGCTGGCCAGGCGCGAACCGCTGGCGGTGGAGGAGCTGCGCTTCGTGCAGCAGCTCACGGACAGGCCCGTGAAGGTGACGCTCCCGGGTCCGTACCTGCTCACGCGATCGATGTGGGTGGGCGCGTTCAGCAAGGCCGGCTACGGCGACAAGACCGAGCTGGGCGACGACGTCGTGCGCATCCTGCGCGAGGAACTCACCGAGCTTCGCGATGCCGGCGCGGCCTTCGTGCAGTTCGACGAGCCAGTGCTCACCGAGATCGTGATGAGTGAGGACTGCGACCGCCGCACCTTCATGTGAGCGACGCTTGCGACCCGCCGTGATGCGGGTGCCGAGCTGGAATACGCGGCGGACCTGATCAACCGCATCGTCGAGGGCGTCGACGGGGTGCGCACCGGTGTGCACGTGTGCCGGGGCAACTGGAGCCGCCAGGAGGAGGTTCTGCTCACCGGAGACTACCACGCCCTGTTGCCGGCGTTCACCGCGATGCAGGTGCGTCAGTTCGTGCTGGAGTACGCCACGCCGCGCGCGGGCGAGCTGCGCGTGGTGGGCGAGAGCCTGTGCGATCGCGAGATCGGCCTGGGCTGCGTGAATCCCCGCACCGACGAGGCCGAGGACCCGGCCACCATCGTGGCGCGGGCCGAGGAGGCCCTGCAGTACTGGCGCCCGGAGCAGATCTGGCTGAATCCCGATTGCGGCTTCGGCTGCTTCGCCAACCGCTGCGTGAACGAGGAGAGCCACGCCGTGGCCAAGCTGCGCAGTATGGTGACGGCGTCGCGGATCTTGCGGGAAAGGCACGGTTGAAGGGATTGGGGCGCACCAGGCGGCCCGGCGCAATCGGCGATGCACGCGATCGCCGCTGCGAGCTCAGATCTGCTTCCGGAACCAGAGCACGATCCCGTACCCGAAGACACCAAACACGACAGACACGATGATGAGCATCGCCAGATCAAACCCCGACCCCGAGAGTATCTCGATACCCCAGCGTCCGCCCAACCTGATCGCGTGATCGTCGACAAGGCCCTTGAGATTTCCGACGAGATCGAAGCCGAACGTACCGATTGCGATCAACCCGAGAAGATATGCGAGTCGGTTGTCATTGCGCTTGGCAATTCGCGCTTCACGATCCTGCGTCTGCTTCTCGACGTTGTCGACCATCGCTTCGATCGCGGCGACGTTGCGCGCGATGCCGCGCCGCGCCTCGAGAGCCTCGAACGTGTCCTTTTCGGTGTCGTATCGAAATACGTTGATGTAGCGCTTCTGCTGATAGTCGCTGACCTGCCGCCTGCGGAAGGCGTAGAAGAGTTCGGTCGCTGCGCGGAGATCGTGCTTCTCGTCGGCGCGAATCACCTCCCGGAGCAGGGACGTGGCGCTCCGCTCGTAGGCGCGCACGAAGAACTCATTGTGCATCGCGAGAGCGTGGATGAGAAACGCGTAGGGGCAGGTCCCGATCCAGTCATTGCCGGCCTCGAGGCTGCGGGAGCGAGACACGAACGTCATCAGTGCGCGAGGATTCGCGAAACGAATGAAGAAGCTCTCCTCTTCCTGTTCGGCCGTCGCCGGGTAGATCGGATCGAGGCTGTCGAGGACCTCGGAAGCATCCTGATTGATGAAGTCGATGATATTCTGGGTGAAGCCTGCAAGGAACAGATAGATCAGGTCTTCCTTGGCGAACTTCTCGATCTCGGCAAGGGGAAGTTTGACACGGGCGAGCCCGGAAGACTGGGCCGCGTCGCGACAATCCGTGACGAACTCCGGATACCGATCGAACGCATCCATCGTGACGCGGTCCATCCGCCTCACGCGAATCGGTTCACCGTGTTCACCCGGCCGGGACGGCGGTACCAGCGCCTCGAAAAACTCGCGATCCTGAAAGAAGAACATGTAACGAGCGCGCGGCATCATCAGGCCAGGTATCTCGAGGAACGCGTCTTTCTCGATGTACAATTCGAACGGGCTCGTGGCGGGAGGTCGTGACGCCGATGAATTGCGGATCCGGCGTTCCAGGTCCGAGAAGTCACGGTCGAATCGGGATGCGACCCACGCCCACAGCGAGATGGTCTGGCCGCCGACAGGTTCACGCACGCAGACCGAATCCAGAGGCAGGATATGCGTCGGACGCGCCAGGACATGGGAGGCGCGCCCGTGCCCGCCGTAGCGAAATTCCTTGGGGGCGACGGCTTTCTGGAGCAAGCCTAGGCGGTAGAAATCAGCCGCCGAGTGCTCGTACGGTACCGAAAACGACAAGTGGTAGGAAAGCGCGTAGGCGAGATGGACGTACCAGAATCGCCGCGCCCGCACCATGCGCACGTCTGGCTCTTCGAGATCGACCTCGAACGTCGTGCCCTCCGTCGTCCAGGTGATGGACCGCGGCATGTGCAACTCGAGTTCCTCGCCTTCGGGACGCCCCGAAACGTCGAGCAGAAAATCCAGGACCCGACCGTTACGCTCGCGGTTGGCGATATCGTTGAATAGCGGGTCCATCGCTTCCTGCAGGTCGCGAGTTCCGAGATACTCGCGGGGCGCGGGTGCTCCAGGGGCCTTGCCGCTCGACGATGCTTTTGGCATCCCCGATCGCGCCGGATCGCGATTCTCCGCGCTGAGGAATTCCTGGAACGTCGCCGGGAGTTCGTCGTGTCCGATGTATAGCGAAATCGTGAAAGATAGTGTCCTGTCCGTACAGCTTTCCCATATCAGGCGAGCCTCGCTCATGGGCGCCTCCACAGGTGTCGCTAATTCTGGCGGTCCAACAGTCATCATCCGAGCGCATGAATCGCGTCGCGCAGATTGACCGGACGCCGAGGCGCGATCCGGCCGATACCGTCCGCTGTCGCGACACGCGCCAGAAGCATCGTCGGGTCGAGAAGGGGGATCTCCGTACCCGCGACGCACATGTCCGAGAGTAATTCGACCTGACGCCGCGCGACATCGCTATTCTCGATCGCCGCGCCCTTCAAGACCGAGATGCCGAAGAAGCCGCGGAGATGGTGTTCGAGGATGCACGCCGGCACGGTGGTTGCGGGTGCACCGACAACGGAATATACCAGATGCGACTCGGCCACCTGCCCGGGCGAGAGCGGCGGCTGGATATAGGGAAAGTCCACGACACGGGCTCCGCGCCGGGCCCAGACACGCAGGCGATCGAATTGATCGAGGCCGGTGTACCTCGTGTCGCGCTCATAGGCTTCGGCGCTCATCGCAAACGGATCGTTTTGCTCGATGAACATCAAAGGACGTGTCTCGAATCGGGCCGAGATCGTCTGGCGAACGGCCGCGAGCATGGGCGTGAATCGGCCAGAGCCGCGGGCCGCCTCATCGATGTAGATGTAGTTGAGGTTTGCCGTGATAGCATGCTGGTACGCGATGGTGATGACGTTGGCACCACCGACACGAAGACCCGCCGCGATGTCATCGGCAACGAGGCAGATCTCGCTAAACGCACCGTACTTGGCCGCAAGTTCCTCGTATGCCGGCGAATCGTTCAATGCCAGGCACCGCTCGAAGCCGCTGACATCTTCCTTCTCGTCGGGGAGGACGAAAGCTCGATCGTAGCCGGCGTAGAATTCCGCGAAGACCTCGCTGCCCGGCTGGCTGGTCGCGTAAACCCGAAGGCCCTCTGCCGTCGTCAAGGCCCAGTCGCCAGCTGCGAGTCGCAGCGGTCTGGCGTGCGTCATGTTCGTGGGTTCATTCCGCCGTGGTCTCCTGGGAGCCTGGCGCCCGACAGTCGGGCGCGGCCTCGCTCTTGCATTATGGCACAAAGAGGGCGCGACAAGGATGGACCATTTTCTCGCCCTCCGCCGGCGAACGTACCTTGCCTGGGACCAAACTCGCCATGGAGCGCCGCGTGGCCAGCTGCATGCCCTGCTCGTTCGGCGCGAAAATTTGGCGTAAATATTCCAGCATCTCCAGGATTCCGCCTCTCAACGGTACCGGCGCGGCTTCCGGTCTGTTACATTGGACCGTCCCCGACGACCGTCGACCCACCAAACCCGAAAGGTGCTCCGTGATGCGTCTGAACCGTAATGCCCTGATCGCGCTGGTCCTGCTCGTCGCCGGCTTATTGCCGTATGCGCGCGCGCTGGCCGAGGACAAGGATCCGTATGCCTGGCTCGAGGATGTCGAGGGGAAGAAGGCCCTCGAGTGGGTGAAGAAGCGTAGCGACAAGGACACCGCCGAGCTCGAGAAGGTGCCGGAGTTCGCGTCCATGCACGAGGAGTTGCTGAAGATCTACAACTCGCGCGACCGCATCCCCTTTGCGGGGATCGACGGGGCCTGGCTCTACAATTTCTGGCAGGACGCTGACCATGTGCGCGGCATCTGGCGTCGCACGTTCCTCGACTCGTACGTGCAGGCCGATCCGCAGTGGGAGACGGTGCTCGACGTCGACGCCCTGGCCGAGAAGGAGGGCGAGAACTGGGTGTGGCACGGGGCCGAGGGGTTGCCGCCGGACTACAGCCGCTTCCTGGTCACGCTGTCGCGTGGTGGCGGCGACGCGGCCGTCACTCGCGAGTTCGACGCCATCGCCAAGGACTTCGTGAAGGATGGCTTCACCGTCCCCGAGGCCAAGGCGGAGGTGTCGTGGAAGGATGCCGACACTGTCTGGATCGGCACGGATTTCGGCGAGGGTTCGCTCACGACGTCGGGCTATCCGCGCATCGTCAAGCTGTGGAAGCGCGGCACGCCGCTCAGCGCGGCGAAGACCGTGTTTGCCGGCGAGGAATCCGATGTGTCGGTTGGCGCCGGTACCAACGTCACGCCCGAGGGAACCTACGACGTGGTCTATCGTTCGCCGGCGTTCTTCCGCGCCACCAGCTATCTGGTACTCGGCGGCAAGCTCGTGAAGATCGACGTGCCCGACGACGCGCAGATGCGCGGCATCTTCAAGAACCACATGATGCTCTCCCTGCGGTCCGACTGGACCGTTGGCGGCACCACCTATCCGCAGGACGCCCTGCTGGCCATCGATCTCGACCGCTTCCTGGCCGGCGATCGCGATTTCACCGTGCTCTTCCATCCCGAGGAGCGCGTGTCCCTCGACCAGGTGCGCACCACCCGCGACTTCCTGCTGCTCTCCACCCTCGACAACGTGCGTGGGCGCCTCTACAAGCTCACGCCCGGAGATAAGGAGTGGGCGCGCGAGGAGATCGCCCTGCCCGGCCTGGGCTCGGTGGGCATCGGTTCCACGACCGACGTCGACAACACCTTCATGTTCACCTACAACGACTTCCTCACGCCGCCCAGCCTGTATCTCGTGCGCGACGGTGAGGAACCGCAGGCGATCAAGACCATGCCCGCGTTCTTCGACATCGACGGTATGGCGGTGAAGCAATACGAGGCCACGTCGAAGGACGGCACCAAGATCCCGTACTTCGTCTTCATGCCCAAGGGTTTCACGGCCAATGGCAAGAACCCGACGGTGCTCTACGGGTACGGCGGTTTCGAGATCTCCCTCGAGCCCAACTACTCCGCGACCACCGGCAAGGCCTGGGTGAGTCGCGGTGGCGTGTACGTGCTCGCGAATATCCGCGGCGGTGGCGAGTTCGGCCCCAAGTGGCACCAGGCCGCCATGAAGGAGAAGCACCAGAACGCGTTCGACGACTTCATCGCGGTTGCCGAGGACCTCATCGCCCGCCACATCACGTCGTCCGAACACCTGGGCATCATGGGCGGATCCAACGGCGGCCTGCTCGTGGGGGCCTGCTTCGTCCAGCGTCCCGAGCTGTTCGGCGCCGTGGCTTGCCAGGTGCCGTTGCTGGACATGAAGCGCTACAGCCACCTTCTGGCCGGCGCGAGCTGGATGGCCGAGTACGGCAACCCGGACACCGACGACTGGAACTACATGAAGACGTGGTCGCCGTACCAGAATCTCGACAAGAACAAGACCTACCCCAAGGTCTTCTTCTACACGTCCACCCGCGACGACCGCGTGCACCCGGGCCACGCCCGCAAGATGGTGGCCAAGATGACCGACATGGGCAAGCCCGTGTATTACTATGAAAACACCGAGGGCGGCCACTCGGCCGGCGCCAACCTCAATCAGCGCGCCTACATGATGGCGCTGACCTACGCGTATTTCTGGAAGATGCTGCGGTAGGACGCCGTCGCATCACGGGGACACGGCGGGGCGCTCCATTCGGGGCGCCCCGCGTCGTTCGGCGACTCAGGACCGCGCCGCCACCTACCGCGCATCCACTCCCTTGAGCGGCAGCCACAGGCAGAAGCCCACCTCGGCGCCGAGGGCGGAGGCGTGAGGGCGGGATGGCAACAAGGCGAATCCGTGTCGATGTGGTCGAAGGATCACGGCCAGGCGCGACGGGAAGTGCCTGGTCGCCGCCGGTCTGACCTTGCGAATTGCGCGGGGCGCGGGTGACGCGCGCGGAATGCGACCGCGTCGCGGTCCCTCCGCTGGTGTCAGTGGCCACGATGTGCCATCGCGAGGAACGCCACGCATGACCAGCGCGAGAACGGCACGGAAGTTGGACCGCGTCGCTCGGCATACTGATGTTCGTTGCGAAGTTCGAGGAGATATGAAGCGATCCGTACGCCCGTACTTGCCCATACTCGCGCTACTGCTGGCTCTTCCGCCCGCGCGCGTGACGGCTGACGAGTACTCGCGGCGCCTGACCCGCGTGCCGCCGCCATCTGCCCCGCGGCCGTCGGACGAGGCGCCGGTGCCGGCACCGGTGCCGCCGGCGCCGCAAGCCGCCCTGCCGAGCATCGTGCGTCCCTCCGTCGCGAAACCGGCGCTGCTCGAACCGGCATACGAGGTGGCCGGCCTGGGACGTGGCAACGTCGTCAGCTTCCAGGTGGCGGCCACGGATGCCGTGGTCTGGCAACTCGTCGTGCGCGAGGTGGACGGGCCCGTGGCGCAGATCTTCTCGGGGGAGGGTGCTCCCCCACCCCGGATCAACTGGGATGGCCGTCTCATCGACGGCGGCCTGGCGTGGTGCGCGCTGACCTACACCTACGACCTGTACTACACCGATGCGGCCGGTGAGGATGGTACCGTCGCCGGCTCCGATTTCACGCTTCCGGCATACACGCGCGAGGATCCCCAGGGCGTGACGTTCCTCATCCCCGGCGACCAGCTCCGGCCGGGCCACGGCCCGCAGGCCACGCCGGCCGGCGACACCGCGGCGGCGGCACGCTCACGGCTGGCTCCGGTGGCGGGGCGGCTCGATCGTGCCCCCGACCGGATCACGATCCGCATCGAGGTGTTCGCCCGCGACGCCGGATCGGCCCAGGATCTCGGCGAGGCGGTACGCGTGGCGCTCCTCGCCCTGCTCGAGCGTCGCGATCGCGCGATCGAACTGTACGTGGGTGATGCGCCGGCGGCGCCAGCGGCGGGAACGATCGCGATCACCACCGTGCCCGTGTCACCGGGAGCGAGCTAGCCTGACGCGACGGTCAGTCATGGAGCAACCGGGCCAGCTCGACCAGGCGCGCGAGCACCGTCTCGGATCGTTCAACCGCATTGTCGAGGCCATGGATCTCGTACGGGCCTTCGTGGTACATGATCTCCGTGCGCGTGACGCCGAGCACGCCTTCGCGCGTGTACACCTGTGGCTGGGAGATCGCGAAGTCGGCCATGGCGTCCAGGAACGCCGGTGTCAGCGATTCGCGGACGGCATCGGCGGGCTCGCCTCGGACGAGGAAATGGCGGTCGAAGCGTTCGTGGCCGATCCGGATGTCGTGCCCCGGGTTCAGGCCGAAATGGTGGGCGAGGGTGGCGTACCAGCGCTCCTTGTCGATGCGCAGGTCGAACGGTAGCGGCTGGGGGAAGAAAACCTCGATGCGCAGGTAGGTGGCCGGCGTCGGATTGGCACCGATCCCGGGAATCCGCGCCGGCATGACCTGCGACACCAGATCGACACGTACGAGGAATCCGTCGCGATACTCGCGCAGCTCCTGCGCCGCGTGTGTGGGCGTGAGTGCCTGCAGCTCGCGGTTCATGGCCGCGAGTTCGCCCCGATCGAGGAAGAACGACTCGCAGCGCGGACACGCGTCGAACACGATGTCGGAGAACGCGAGCAGGTTGACCTTGCGCATCGCCTCGCCGTCGCAGCGCGGGCAATGCCGTACCGCGTGGTCGTCGTTGTGGAGATTCTCGTCGAGGGAGCAGTACTCGATATCGCCGGCCAGACCGGTGGCCAGGACGTTCAGCTCGTCCTTGTCGAGGAAGATGCCGCCACAGTGCGGGCAGCGGTCACTCGTGAAGTCGGGTTCGGTCACACGCTTCATTGGCGTGCCGCAGGCGGGGCAGGTTCGATTGGCCATGCGCGTCGTCCTCCTTTCGTCATGAGAGCCTTCGCGTGGGCCCAGCATTCGCGAGATTTGTACGATTTTCCAGTGTCCAGACGGCGGCGCGTCCGTCGGCCTGCAGATGATGCGGGATGAATCCCACCGCGGAGTCGGATAGTGCGAGTCCCACCTGGCTCGCGTCGTCGTTGCGGTCGCCGCGTGGGCGTCGGTCGCACGATGCCGACCGTTGCCTGAATGTGGTGCGTGCGGACATCCCCATGGCCTCCCCCTCGCGCGAGACTCCATATCCAGCGCGACGCGTCAGACGCGACCGCGTGACCATATCCGATCAAACGGACCGTGACTACAGAACTCTCGCGGGCGGTGGCGCGCATGACCACCCGCGAACTGGACCGTTTCAATCCGAAACGTTTGCGCAGGCTCGCAAGTCGGCGCAATGCCATGGCATCGCGATCCCAGATATGAGATAATCGCGCTGGCGCCGGGGATGCCGCCTAGCCTGGGGATTACGCCACGCGAACGAAAGCGACGATCCATGAAGTCCACCCACCGGATCTTCGTGAGGCTGCTGCTTGCAGCGGCCTCGGTCTCTCTTGCACTGTCTGCCAGTGCGACCGATCAGATCGGGATCTTCTTCGATTCCGAAGGTACCGTGACCACGGCCACCACCACCGCGCCCATGCAGGTGCTCACGGCCTACGTCATGCTGATGGATCCGCCGAGCAGCGGGGGCATCACGGGCTGGGAATGCGAGCTCTCCATCCTCACCGATGGGCCCGATCCGCAGTTCACATGGACATTGCCACCGACGTCGCTGAACATCGCCACGCCGCCGCGTTTCGCGGTGGGCATCGGGACGCCGTTGCCGGCGGGCCCGCGCGTTGTGCTCGCCACCGCGACGATCCTCGTGCCGGAGGCGGGCCAGACGATCGACTTCCACATCAGCGCCTACGACCCACCCTCGCTTCAGGATCCGCCGGCCTCGGGCTATTACCTCTGGCAACCGATCTACAACCACGGCGCGCTGCGCACCCTCGATCCGCTCACCCAGGCGAGCGGCTGCGAGAGCCTGCCCGTCGCGCGCATCAACCCCGGGGATGATGTGCCGTCGCCGGTTCTGACGGGACCGGCGCGCGTGTGCTTCGACGATGGCGGAGCGGCGTTCCAGGAGTTTGCGGGGCAGTTCGTCAATCCCACGGATCGGCCGTTCGCGGGCGTGGTGACGATCAGTGGCAACGGATACCAGATCGCGCACGGCGACGGCGCGTACATGACGGAGCCCACGTGGCTGCATCTGGCCCCCGGCGAGTCGAAGAACCTGCGCGTGTACCTGACCAACGCGCCGGGTACCCCCCAGGTCGGCCAGATCACCGTCACGTCGTGCGATGGCGAGATCTTCCAGTGCGTTGTGTCCGATGACTGCGCGGGTAGCGCAGACGTGTACTTCGACCCATCCTCGCTCGCGTTCGGGCCAGTGCCGGTAGGAACGACGGTGTGGCAGCAGAGCGAGCTGATCAACGCCACCGACACGCCCGTGACGATCTCCCTGAGCGAACTCGCGGAGAATCCCGCCTTCGAGATCGCGGCACCGCTGGAGTTCGATCTCCCGGCGCTAGGGCAGGCCACGGTGAGTGTCGGGTTTCACCCGCAGGCCGAGGGCGCCACGAGCATGACCGTCGCCACCGGCGTTGCCGGAGCCGAACTGGCATGCACGGGCACCGGCCTGCCGTCCTGCGAGCTCATGATGCCGCAGGCCGGATACTTCGGCGTCATCTTCGTCGGAGACACCGTGACGCAGACCTTCGCCGTGGCGAACACCTCGGCGATCACGATCGCGGGCGACGTCGCCCTGGCGACAACGGGTACCGATTTCGCGATCACCGCGGGCGGCGGGCCGTTCAGCCTCGCGCCGGGCGACACGTTACACGGCGAGGTGACGTTCGCTCCGCAGAGCGACGGGCCCCAGGCCACGACGCTGCTCGCGGGCGCGAACTGCGACATCGATCTCACCGGAACAGGCGTGCCCGTCGTCGAGGAGTGCGCGCTCACGCCGACCACGCTCGACTTCTCCAACGTCGCGCCCGGCGGCTCCCGCACCCTCGGCGTCACCGTCACGAACACGGGCAACGTACCCCTGGAGATCGCGCCGGTGCCGCCGGCCGCGCCCTTCGCCATCGCGAGCAACGGGGATCCCGCCACGCTCGCGCCGGGCACGAGCCGTGTGGTCGGCGTGCGCTTCTCGCCCGACGCGGAGGGTCTCTACGCCGGTACTCTGGATCTGGGCGCCAGTGCCTGCGCGAGCGTGCCGCTCTCCGGAGTGGGTGCAGATCCGGCCCAGCTCGAGCAGGTGGGCGTGTTCTTCGACGCCGACGGCACCCTCACCGAGACGACGACGACGGCCCCGGGGCAGGAGGTCACGGCCTACGTCGTGCTGATCAATCCGCACGCGGCGGAGGACATCACGGGCTGGGAGTGCCGGTTCTCCGTCTTTACGGACGGCCCCGATCCGGACATCCTCTGGGAGGTCGCCGGAAACGGCCTCAACATCGGTACGCCGCCGGCCTTCGCCGTGGGACTCGGCATTCCGCTGCCATGGGCGTCGCGCGTCGTCCTCGCCACCGCGCGGATCACGGTGCCGGAGGCGGGGCAGAGCATCGACTTCCATGTCGGCGCCTACGACCCGCCGTCCCTGCGCCAGCCGCCAGGCTCCATGTACTATCTCTGGCAGCCCGTCTACAACCATGGTCCGTTGCGCACACTCGACCTCATGACATCGGCCAGCGGGTGCGAGAGTCTGCCGACGGCGCGTATCAATCCTGTCGCCGCCCCCACGGAACCGGCGCTGATCGGCCCGCTGCGCGTGTGCTTCGATGACGCCCTGGCCGGCGACCAGCCGCTGACGGTTCAGCTCATCAACCCCACCACGGTGCCGATCGCCGCCGAGCTGAGCATGGCGGGAACCGGCCCCCTGCGCGTGGCGCACCATGGCGGCGCGCTCACGGATCAGACCACATGGATCCGCCTGGAGCCGGGCGAGACGATGGAACTCCAGGTCGTCCTCACCAATACGCCCGGGCAGCACCAGCAGGGCAATCTCGTCGTGTCCACCTGCGACGGCGCCATCTTCACGGTGCCCTACGACGATAGCTGCACCGATGGTGGCGGGCTCTACTTCGATCCTGATCAGCTCGCGTTCGGCAACGTGACGGTGGGTGCCACGGTCGCGCTGTCCACACCGCTGTACAACAACACGGCGTCGCCCATCGCGGTGTCGCTGAGCGAGGTCCAGGACAATCCGGCCTTCGTGATCACGCCGCCGCTGGCGTACGAGATCGCCCCGTTCGACAGCGCCGTCGTCACCGTGAACTTCGCCCCCCAGACCCTCGGGGCGACGTCCGTGGTCGTCACGACCGGCGCCACCGGAGCCTTGCTGGCCTGCGCGGGTACGGGCACGCCCGCGTGTGCCGTCGGAGCGCCCCAGGGTGCCGATTTCGGCGAGGTTCCCCAGGGCACCAGCCTGACGCGCCCCTTCGCCGTGATCAACACGACCGCCGAGCCCATCGCCGGCGACATCGTTCTCGCCAATGCGAACACGGACTTCACGATCACCCTCGGTGCCGGCGCCTTCGCGCTGGCGCCCGGCGACACGCACCACGTGGAAGTGACCTTCGCCCCCCGGGTGTACGGCGAACAGACGAACCTGCTGCAAGCCGGCGCGCTCTGCGAGCTGGCGATCACCGGCGTGAGCCACGACTTCACGGGCGCGTGCGAGATCACGCCCGAGGTCGTGGATTTCGGCGCCGTGCTGGTCGACGTGCCGACCACCCGCGCGCTCACCATCCACAACGCCGGGTCGCTGCCGTTCACCGTCGATCTGCAGCTCGCGTCACCCGTGTTCTCCATCGTGTCCGGCGGCGGTGTGCACGAGATCGCGCCCAGCGGCAACCTCGTCGCTAGCGTGCGCTGCCTCGCGACCGATATCGGTGACTTCACGGCGACCATCGCTGTCGGCTCGCCCTACTGCGCCACCGTGCCCGTGCAGGCATCGGCCGCGCCGCCGACCCCCGACTGCGACTGGAACGGCGCCACCGTCGCCGATTTCGGCAACGTGGCCGTGGGGCTCACCACGACGCAGTCGATCGTCTACCGCAACACGGGCAACGTGAGTCTCACGGATGTGACCTTCACGGCCCAGGGTGCGGGATTCTCGATCGTGTCGGGTGGCGGTCCGGTGAGCATCCCGCCCGGGCAGACCCAGGACATCACCGTGCAGTTCGCGCCGGCGCAGCAAGCCGCCTACACCGGAGCACTGGTGCCGAGCACCGACGCCTGCGATCCGCTCCCGCTGCAGGGCGTGGGCGCTCCGCCGCCGCCGCCGGGATCGATCCTGATGGCGTTCGATACCAACGGGATCGACACGCGCGCCACGACCACGGCCCCCAACCAGACGGTGACGGCCTACCTGCTCATGGCCGAGTCGTCCATTCCGGATCTGATCTACGGCTGGGAGTGCACCGTGCAGATCACGACCGGCGGTCCGCAACCGGTCGTCATCTGGGAACTCGCGGGCGTCAACCCGCTGAACATCGGCACACCGCCGGAGTTCATCGTCGGTCTGCAGTTGCCGATGCCCCACGGCGTCGTCGTGGTACTCGCCACGGCGACGATCGTCGTGCCCGATCCCGATAGCGAGATCGAGTTCCGGATCCTCTCGGTGCCGCGTCCGTCCGTCGTGTCGCCGCCGGGATATCCCGTGGAACTGCCCGCGTGGGCCGGCGCGCCGGGACACATCTTCTCGCTGACGCCGGCGTCCGGCTGCTCCGGCGAGCCGGTGGCCTGGATCAACGACAACGACCTGCCGGTACCGCAGAACATCACCACCGACGACGTCGCCGCATTCGGCGCCGTGTCCGTGGGCGGCGAGGCCACGCGCACCGTGACCCTGACGAACAATACCTCCATCACCACGAGCGGCGTGCTCTCCCTCACCGGCGACGCCTACGCCTTCCGCCACGGCGATGGCGACTGGACCACCGAGCCCGTGTGGTGCCGCCTGGATCCCGGCGAGAACCTCGATCTCGACGTGCGCTTCGCGCCCACGGTGTCGGGCCCACAGTTCGGCGACATCGTGCTGGAAGGATGCGGTCCGGTGTTCGCCGCGGCGCTCTCCGGTGGCGGGGGCGAGGCACCACCTGCCGCCCTCGCACCCAATCCCCTCGAGTTCGGCATCACCTCGTTGAACTCCGGCGTCGAGCACGCCTGCACCGTGACCAATTCGGGTTCCACGTCACTCGATTTCGCGCCCTTCGTCGTCGAGAGCGACGGCTTTGCGCTCGTGGACGATACGCCGTTCACCCTGCCGGCCGGCGGCAGCCAGGATCTCGCGGTGCGCTTCTCCGCCACGTCGCCGGGCCTTCATCTCGGCCGCGTGGCCCTTGGCCAGTCCCTCGCGCCGGATCTCCTCGTGCACGGCATGGCCCTGATCGCCACCGGCGAATGCCTGGTCACGCTCGACGGGAACGGATCCGGCGACTGCGGCAACGTCGTCGTCGGCTATCCCGTCACCCGGGTGGCCACGATCCTCAACATCGGTGATGACCCCATCGACGGCTTCATCGGCTTCGAGGGCGCCACCGACGTGTTCACGATCACGGACGGTGGCGGCTTCGTGGAACTCGCGCCCGGCGGGAATCACGAGGTGACGATCGAGGTCGCGCCCCAGGAGCCCGGCGACTACGGCGCCACGCTGGTATCGCTAGGCGGTTGCAGCACCGTCGGGTTCCACGTGGTGGGACTACCGGCCATCACGGCGTGCGCCGTATCGCCCGTGGCGATCGACTTCGGCGCCGTGATCGTCGACACCACGGCCACGGTCGTCGTGACGGTGAAGAACACCGGCACGTTGCCGCTCGACCTCGATCCCGAGCTGCCGGCAGGTCCCTTCGTCATCACGGCAGGAGGCGATCCCGTGGTGCTCGCGGCCGCGGACTCGGTGCTGGTGCGGCTTGCGTTCACCCCGCCGGCGCTGGAGTCGTACAGTGCCACGCTCACTCTCGGGGCCGATGCCTGCTCGTCGGTACCGCTATCCGGCTCGGGACGACCCTGGGGCGGGCTCTGCGTGCTCGAGCCAGAGGTCCTCGACGGCGGCACCACGCCGGCGAACATTCCCGTGCTGATCACACTGACCGTGCGCAACGAGGGCGAGGACTCGTTCGCCATCGATCCGGTGCTCGACTCGCCGGTCTTCACGCTCATCGATGGCGTGGGGGTGTCCACGATCGACCCCGGGTACCAGCGCGCGATCACCGTGCGCTTCGTCGCGGGCGCCCCTGGCGACTACACCGGCGAACTCGACCTGCAAACGGACGGTTGCCCGGTGGTGCCTCTCATCGCCACGGCCACCGCGCCGGTGGTTGCGTGCGACTGGGGCGGCCTCGAGGATCTCGACTGGGGCCCTCTGCCCAGCGGCGGCATCTACACCGAGGTGGTGCACTACCGCAACATCGGCAACGTGCCCCTGCAGGCCGTCACCTTCGCGGTGGAGGGCCCCGGCTTCGCGATCACGAGCGGCGCCGGTCCGGTCACCATCGCGCCGGGTGGCTCACACTCGATCACGCTCACCTTCACGCCCCTGGACGACACGCCGTACTCCGGCGCGCTCATCACGCCCGTCGGCGGCTGCTCGGTGCTTCCGCTGCTCGGCGAGGGGCTCGCCACGTCGCCCGGGCTGCTCCTCGATCCCGACCACCTTGCCTTCGGCGCCTCCTGCGTCGGCTCCCCGCTCACGCAGATGGTGACCCTCACCGCGCTCGGCGCCGTGCCGCAGTTGGTGTACCCACAGATCACCGGCGCCGGTTTCAGTCTGCCGGGCATCGCTGGCGGCGATTCGCTGATCCTCGCCCCGAACGTGGCCACCCCGGTCACCGTCGTCTTCACTCCGGACGCCCCGGGCAGCTACAGCGGCGAGCTGGCATTCGGCCTCTTCTATCCCGCCGCCGTGCCTCTCACCGGTTCCGGCGTGGAGCCCCAGGCCATTTGCGTCGTCGACCACGACCTGCTCGATTTCGGGCAGGTGGGCGTGGGACGCGGCGCCGACCTCTCGCTCATGGTCGGCAACAACGGCTGCGAGCCGCTCACCATCGTCCCGGCCATCACGGGGAACGATTTCGCCTTCCTGTCCGGCGGGGACGCGGGCGTGCTCGAGCCGGGGACGTCACGCGAGATCGTCGTGCACTTTGCGCCCGACGCCCTGGGACTGTTCACCGGCTCGCTCGATCTCGGCACCCTGGGTTGTCCGAGCGTGCTGCTGATGGGTGAGGGCATCGAGATCGTCTACGATTGCTACACCTTGCCGGCGTATCTCAACGTGGACTTCCTACCGGTGGGCCACACGCGTCTCGCGTCGTTCGTCATCTACAATGGCGCCACCGCGGCGGTGTCGCTCAACGTGAACGACGTGCCCGACCGTGCCACGGTTGTGTCCGGCGGTGGCGCCATCACCGTGCAGCCGGGCCAGACCCACACGGTGTCAGCCCAGTTCGGGGCGTCCGTGCTCGGCGAGACGATCTGGGACTGGGATTTCGGTCTGGATTGCCGCCCGCTCACGGTCATCGTCTTCGGCGCCAACCAGATCTGCCACGTCGCGCCCGCGTATCTCGATTTCGGCACCGTGCCGCTCGGCGGTACGGCGGAGCGCAACTGGGTGGTGTCGAACCCAGGCATCGAAGGGCTCATGTACGATCCGCAGTGCGACGATCCGAACTATGTCGTCGAGCCCGATGCGCCGCAATCCCTGCCGCCGGGCACGTACTTCAGCGGGGCCGTGCGCTTCTCTCCGCAGACGGTGGGCACCCACGACGTGGAGCTGGTCTTCAACCATCCCACGTCCTACCCCATCGATCTGCTCGGCATCGCGACCGCGCAGATCGCGCTGAAGCGCTTCGACCTCCCGAGGCTGGAGTTCGGCCCCGTCGGCCCGGGCGAGACGCTCACACGCGCCTGCGTGCTAATCAACGATGGAACCGACCCGCTCACCGGCACCATCGCACTGGCCAACCGCGATTTCCGCGTCGTCGAGGGCGCAGGTAGCGTCACGGTGCCGGCTGGCGGTCGGCATACGGTGCGGGTGCGGTACACGCCGCAAACCACCGGCGAGCACATGGCGACCATCGTGCTCGAGGGCACCGACCTCGAACCCGTCGCCCTGCTCGGCCGCTGCCTCGTGACCGATCCCGACAGCAACCGTGTGACCATCGTGTGGGACGACGGCATCGCCGCGATGGACGCGGCGAGCGATCTCTTCGGCGAGCGCGAGCTGACCGGGCGCCTCGTGCTGCGCCAGCCCACGGCCGTGGGCGGCGTGTTCGCCTGGCAGGGCCGTCTCCTCGCCACCGGCGACGGACACTTCGCCTCGTGGCAGTACGCCGCCGGCGCCGCGAACCGCGCCGAGGCGCCCACCTTCGAGGTGGTCGCCAGCGGCGTGATCCCGCCGCCCACGGAAGAGATCACGCTGGCCACGTTCCACTACGTCGTCCCGGCCGGCGGCACGGCCGACTTCGCGCTGGCCGCCGTCGCCGGCGAGGAGGTCGTGGGCTGGCCCGCGTGGTTCGACGCCTCGGCGCCTGACTCCGCCCTCGTCGCCATGACCACCGACGGCTCGCACCTGCTCGCGACGATCCGCCCGGACGGTCACCAGACCTTGCCCGGACTCGTGCGCCTGCACGCGCCATACCCCAACCCGTTCAACCCCATGACCACCGTGGCCTTCGACCTGGGCGAGCCCGGCCACGCCCGCCTCGAGATCTTCGACCTCATGGGCCGCAAGGTATGCTCGCTCCTGGACGCCGCGCTGCCCGCCGGCCGTCACGAGATCGTGTGGCAGGGCGTGGACGACGCCGGCCGCACGGTGGCGAGCGGCGGCTATCACGTGCGGCTGACGGCGGGAGGCAAGACGCAGACGCGCAAGCTCACGTTGCTGAAGTAGCAGCCTGGACAGGCGACGCGAACGACCCCCGGCTCCAGCGAGCCGGGGGTCGTCTTGCGAGGCTTGGTGAACGTTCGACGGCGCTACCTGTAGAGGCTCTTGATGGCGCCCCACGTCATGGGTTCCGTCTGTACGGAGCCCTGGAGCCCAGTGAATTCACAGACGTAGTTATAGGAGTTGCTAGCCCCTTGCGGAGGGGCGAACACCGTGGAGCCCGCCCAGAACCAGACGATCGCCCCCTGCGCGTATCCCGTGATGGTCATGTACGCTTCGAGGCAGGGTCCCCCGGTGGCCTGCTGGATCACGGCGACGCTGTTGCAGTCCTGAGGCCCCAGCTCGAACATGTAGGTCTCAAACTCCGCATCGAGCGTGATGTCGATGGCGCCGCTCGGGCCCATGGTGAGGAGGTACCAGTCGGTATCGCGATACTGCGCTCCGCCCGGGCTGTTGTACCAGCCCGCGACGCCACAAAGCGTCAGGGAGCCGTAATTGTAGGCCGATAGCCACTGGAACGGGTTTCCTGGGGTGTTGCAGCCGCCGTTCCAGTGGTCGACGTATCCGTCCTGCAGGGGCGGCTCGCCCTCCGTTACACTGCCCGATGGGCAGTCGATGACGCATCCGGTGTATGTCGTGATGTCCATCTGGTAGTCACCGAACGATCCGCCGTAGCCGTCGACCACGATGTAGTAGGTCTGTCCCGCGTTCATGGTCACGTTCTCGAGCTTCGACGAGTACGTGAAGCACGGCGCCCCGAAGTAGAAGTCGTCGTTGCAGACGATCACGTTCAGGCTGGTGTCGTAGACATAGGCCTTGGTGTCGTAGGACGAATTGCAGAAATCGATGTCGACCGAGGCCGTCGACGACGGCGTGTAGCTGTAGACCACATCGGGCGCGGTGGAGCCGGTATAGGGGCAGGCCTCGTCGTAGTCGTTCACGAAGCCCGCCGTGGTGCCCGTGGCGCTGTAGGGGAGACTCGGGATGATGGTGGCGTTGAAGATCGTGTCGCCACCCTGGCCGCCGCCACCGCCCTCGCCGTCGCCGGTCCAGCGGCGTACCTCGAACTCGTAGTCGCCGGAGGTACCGGCCGCGCCGTCGACGACGAGGTAGAATGTCTCGCCGGTCGGCACCCAGAGGTTGTCGATGCGCGAGGTGTGATAGCCGCAGACACTGTTGTCGTAGAAGTCGTCATTGCAATCGATCACCTCGCCATCGGCGCGCATGACGAAGATCTTCGTGTCGTAATCCGATCCGCAGAAGTCGATCGTCAGCGTCCCGTACTCTGGGCGGGTGAACGAGTACACCACGTCAGGGGCGGTGGAACCGGTATTGGGGCACACCGCGTCATAATCGTTGGTGTGTCCGGTCGTGGTGCCCGAACCCCAGAAGGGGATGGCAGTGATCGGCGTCGCGTCGGCGACCGTCTCGCCGCCCTCGCGCTCGATCGGCGGCAATGCGCGCTGCATCGCGTCGAGCTTCGGTGGCCGCAGGGGTGCGGCCTTGCCCGTGGTCTGGGCGCTCGCGGCTGTCGTCAGCACGACGGCGGCCAGTACGATCAACCAGGTATGACGCATGATCAGGGTGACCATCGCGGCCCTCCTCCGCTAGCATCCAGTCCGTGACAACGATGCCATGATGCTACCGCAGACGCGGGCATCATTCAATCGGCTCGCGTCGAGGATGTGGAGGAATGCCGTCCGGGATCATCGTCGCCGGGCGGTGTATCCTCCCGATCCCGTGGTACTCGCCACCGGGAATTCCCGTACTTTCTCCGACCCCTATTGCGGCCAGATGTGACCATCGATAACGAAGGAGGGATCGATCATGAAACGGCTCGCAGTCGTCGCCGCGATGACGTTCGCCCTGGTTCTGGGGGCCTGCTCCGCACTCGCCTCGACCACCTTTCCGCTGGGGATCTACAGCTGGACCTTCGAGGGCACGAATGGCGACACCTGGAACTACTACCTGAGCACGCAACAGATCTTCAATGGCGCCTACTGCTACCCTCGTACCGAGGTTCTTCCGGGCGCCAATGGCGGGATCACCTTCTGGAGCGAGGACGATCAGGGCAGGACCCTGTTCCACGGCATGATCTACCAATCGACGCCCTCCTACACGTTCTACCTGGATCCGCCGGCCGTGTACGTCGATCCGACGCTGCAGCCGGGCGAGATCACGACCTCGTCGGTCAATGTCTACCAGGTGCGCACCGAGGGCGACCTCTGGCTGGGCAATTACACGGTGGACCTCACCTGCATCGCCCGAGGTCCGGTCACCACGCCACTGGGCACGTTCAGCGCCGTCACCCAATGGCCTCACTGGATCGAGGGCGTGGGGGCGTGGAGCTACGGCGCGAACGGCGACCACAGCTACGGCATGGGCGTGGGGCCCGTGCGTATCGCCAACCACGCCAATCCGAGCGTCCAGTGGAACCTCATCGGCGCCACGGGTCTCGATCTGACGGGGGCGCCGGCGCCCGCGGCGACCGTGTCGCTGAACGCGGCGCCCAACCCGTTCAATCCGGAGACGACGCTGAGCTTCCGGCTCGCGGTGGCCGGGCCCGTGCGGCTGGAGGTCTTCGACCTGGCCGGCCGCCGGGTGGCCAGCCTGATCGACGGCGACCTGGCCGCCGGGCCGCACTCCGTGCCGTGGCAGCCCCGGAATCTCGGCTCGGGGATCTACCTGGCAAGGCTGGCGGCGGCGGATCAGGTGCGGACGTTGCGCGTGACACTGGTCGAGTGAGCGGAATCATGAGAAAAATACTTGACCAGTCAACTAAATGACGTTATTCCTGTGGGCATGAAGTCCCGCAAGAGCAACGTGCAGGCCGAGATCAAGCAGCAGCGCCCGTTCCACTCGGCGGCGCAGGAGGCCCTGGTGGCCCTCTTTCGGACCACCGACCTCCTACGCCGCGAACTGGCCCGCGTACTCGAACCCGCCGGGATCACGCCCCAGCAATACAACGTGCTACGCATCCTGCGGGGCGCCGGGGAGGCCGGGCTGCCGACCCTGGAGATCGTGACCCGCATGATCGAGCAGGCGCCGGGCATCACCCGTCTGCTCGACCGGCTGGAACGTAAGACCCTGGTGCAGCGGGAGCGTTGCCCCGAAGATCGCCGCCGCGTCACTTGCCGGATCGCGCCCGCCGGGCTGGAACTCCTCGCGCGCCTGGATACGACCATGAACACGATGGACGCGCGCCTAGTACCGCTCGATGCTCTCGAGAATCGCAGTCTGCTCACCCTGTTGGACCGGATCCGGGCCGACCTTCACCAGGGCGCTTGAGGAAGGGATACGTCTGACACGTCGTTGTTGTGATTGGTTGATCAGTCATGTATTGATAGGTCGTGGAATTGGTTCATTGGACGGACGAAAGGAGACCTCTCATGTTGCGCAAACTCTTCACCACCGGGGACGACCGCGTCGCCCTCCTCCTGCGCCTCGTTCTCGGCGTGGTGATGTTCCCCCATGGCGCGCAGAAGGTGCTGGGCTGGTTCGGCGGCTACGGCTTCTCGGGCAGCCTCGGATTCTTCACGGGACAGCTCCATATCCCCGCCTTCTTCGGTGTGCTGGCGATCATCGCCGAGTTCGCCGGATCCCTGGCCCTGATCGCGGGCTTCGCCACTCGCGTGGCCGCAGCCGGCATCCTGACGAACATGGTGGTGGCCGTCCTCATGGTGCACGCCAAGGTCGGGTTCTTCATGAACTGGTACGGCCAGCAGCAGGGCGAGGGCTTCGAGTATCACCTGCTCGCGATCGGCATCGCGCTGGCGCTCATCATCCGCGGCGGCGGCACGGCTTCCGTCGATCATGGGCTCGCGCGGAAGCTATAGCGACGATCTCGAGTTCGCCGAACACGGCGTGACCGCGTCGACAATCATTGCGATTTCGTAACAAGCCAGTGCGGGCAGTCGTCGCTTGGGGTGATAGTCGATGTTCACTCGCATCTTCTCGTGACAGACCCACGACTCCGGCGTCGATTCGTGGTAAAATGGATGTCTTGTGGCCTGTTGGGTCGAGGTCACTACCTGTCCCGATAGAAGGTGGAGTCGATGATGCCAAGGCTGAAGCTGGTCGTGCCGATACTCGTGCTCGTCGCGTGTGCGCTGCCCGTTCTCGCAGCGGACGACGCGACCCAACCACTGTCGCTCTCGCCGCGTGGCGAGGTGGCGCCGCCGGTCGTCAAGGTGCTTGCGCAGCGACCGGGTGCGATGTCGCTCGAGCTGGATGTCACGAGTCTGGATGTGGCGGACGTCACCATCGACGGCCGCGCCTACCAGGCCATGACGCTGACGGACGGTGGCACGCTGGGCGAGCCCGGCGAACCGATGCTGCCCACTGTCACACGCCTCGTGGCCGTGCCAGCGGGCGTCGGCGTGCGGCTGACCGTGACCGGCAAGGACATGGCGCCACTGCCATCCACGTCGCTCGCACCTGTGCAGCCGGTTCTGGATGGTTCGCGCGGTGAAGCGGCACCGGTCGCCACGGCCAGCGTCTATGCAGCCGCGCCACGTCGCGAGGCCACAGCCAGCGTGGGCGAGCCGGCTCTCGTGCGCGGTATACGCGTGGTGCCGGTGACATTCTCCCCCGTGAGCTACGACCCGCGCACGGGCGAGCTCGCCGTGGCGCGCACGCTCACCGTGGATCTCACCTTCGCGGGCCGCGATACGCGCAATGACCCGACCGGCGCGCCCCACGCGATTCCCGAGTCCTTCGCCCGCATGTACGAGCAGGAGATCATCGGCTACGAGCGGTCCGGCGACGTGGCCGAAGGGCCGGGCAGCTACCTGATGATCTGCCCGAGCGATCCCGCCGTGGTGGCGGCCGTGCAACCGCTGGTCGAATGGCGCCGGCGCCAGGGCTACAACGTCGTCCTGGCCACCACGGCCGAGACCGGCACCACGACCACCACCATCAAGGACTATATCCAGAATGCCTATGACACGTACGATCCGCCGCTCGAGTTCGTCAGCCTCGTGGGCGACGGCGCGGGTTCCTTGAGTCTGCCCACCTTCCACGAGTCTCTCTCGGGATACAACGGTGAAGGCGATCACCCGTACACGCTGCTGGATGGCAACGACCCGCTGGCCGACATCCACATCGGCCGCATCTCGGTGACCAGCGTCTCCGAGCTCCAGCTGGTGATCGCGAAGATCGTGCAATACGAGAGCGATCCCGACATGAGCGAGACGAATTGGTTTACCACCGCCGGCGTGACGGGAGATCCCTCCGCATCGGGTTACAGTACGGTGTGGTGCCAGCAATTCGTGAAGGAGTCCCTGCAACATCTGGGCTACACGCGTGTCGATACGATTTTCGGCGGCGACTATGCCACGCAGATGTTCAACACCATCAACAACGGCGAGACCCTCTTCACCTATCGCGGCTACATCGGGATGAGCGGATTCAACACGGGATACATCACCGCGCTCGGCAACCAGCGGCAATTGCCGTTCGCCATCGTGATGACCTGTGGCACGGGTTCGTTCGCGAGCGAGACCACGTGTCGGAGCGAGGCTTTCCTGCGCGCCACCAACGGTGGTGGTGTGGCCGCCATCGGCACGGCCACCACCGGCACCCACACCCGCTACAACAACTGCATCTTCCTGGGTACGGCCCACGGCGTGCTAAACACCGGCGAGTACCGCGTGGGCCCCGCGCTCACGCGCGGCAAGCTGAACCTCTACAAGAACTACGAGGTGAACGAGCCCGACCGCGTGGTCATCTGGTCTTACTGGAACAACCTGATGGGCGATCCGGCCACGGAGATCTTCACGGGCGTGCCACAGATTCCCACCGTTACCTATTCCGCCAACGTGGCCAGCGGCGCCAACGCATTGCCGGTGACGGTGGCGGTGGGCGCCGCTCCGCTCGCCGGCGCCCGGGTCACCGTCGTTCAAGCCGGAAACCTGCGCGCCACCGGCACCACCGATGCGGCCGGCCAGATCGTGCTGCCGCTCGCCGGTGCCGTGGACGGCGTGCTCCAGGTCACCGTGACGAAACACAACCTCAAGCCCTATCTCGGTTCGTGTACGATGGGTGCGGTGAGCGCGTCTCTCGACTACTCGGCGCTCCAGGTGTCCGAGAGCAGCGGCAACGGCGACGACGTGGCGAACCCGGGCGAGTCGCTGCTCCTGAACGTACAGCTCACGAACCATGGCGGCAACTCGCTGAGCGGTGTCGTGGCGACGTTGAGCTGCCCGCTGTCTTACGTGCACATCACCGCGGCCACGCGCTCGTTCGGCACGTTGGCCGGCGGCGCGTCGGCGTGGAGCCAGGGTACCTACGCGCTTGGCCTCGACGTCGACGCACCCGGCGGCAGGACCATCCCGCTGCGCCTCGATGCCACCAGCGGTGCGCAGACGTGGACGAGCCTGGTGGACCTCGATGTCACCGGTCCGCGCGCCACGATCGCGTCGCTCACCTACGGCGGGCCGGGTGGGACCCTGGATCCCGGCGAGTCGGGCACAATCGTGCTCACGCTCACCAACGACGGCAATCTGGCCACGAGTGGCGCCACGGCCACGCTTCTGTGCGACAGCGATTGGATCACCGTCGGCGACCCGAACGGCGCCTTCGGAGCCATACCACCCGGTGGCATGGGGGCCCAGACCAATTCGTTCACCGTGAGCGTGACGACGGACTGCTATCCTGGCCATCTGGCGAACTTCCAGGTGGCGTTGCAGTTCGCCGAGGGGGGCGTGGATACGCTCGAGTTCCAGGAAGTGGTCGGCACCTCGCAACCAGGCGACCCCTCTGGTCCGGACATGCACGGCTACTACGCCTTCGACAACGAGGACACCGACGTCAACGCGCCCACGTTCGCCTGGTCCGACATCACCGCGCTCGGTCAGAACACCGGTATCGTGGACAACAGCCTTTACGACGACGACACCAAGACCTTGGACCTGCCGTTCACTTTCGTGTTCTACGGCAAGCCGCAGAACAAGGTCTCGATCTGTTCGAATGGCTGGCTCGCCTTCGGTACCACGTACCAGCGCTTGTACCGCAACTGGCACCTGCCCAGCGACGGCGGTCCCGGCAACATGATCTGCGCGTTCTGGGACGACCTCGCCAACGGCACGATCTACACCTACAACGACACGGCGCAGCACCGTTTCGTCGTGCAGTGGACCGGCTGGCGCACCAAGTCGGGCAGCGGTTTCACGGGCAACAATACGTTCCAGATCATCCTCTACGATCCCGCATTCTATCCCACGTCGACAGGCGACGGTCCCGTCGTACTGCAGTACAATGCGGTGACGGTGGTCGGTGACGAGACGACCTATTTCACTACCGGCATCCAGAACGAGGATCGCACCGACGGCCTCACCTACGCTTACGGCAATCACTACGCAGGTGGTGCGGCCGAGCTCGAGCCGGGTCGTGCCATCGCCTTCCGTCCCGTGGTGCCCTTGCCACACGGCGACCTCGCGGGGCTCGTCACCAATGCCTCCGGCGGCACCGGCACGCCGGTACCCGACGCGATCATCACGGTGCTGGGCACCAACGCGAACCTGTCCACGGGCGACGACGGTCGCTATGTGGGCAGCATCCCGGTGGGCACCTGGGATCTCGCGTGCCAGCACGACGGTTTCGCGCCCGACACCACCCGCAGCGTGATGATCGCCGCCGACCAGGTCACAGAGGTGGACTTCGCGCTCACCGACATCGGTGGGCCGTCGTTCCTCAATACCACCAACCTCTCCAACACGACGGACACGACGGGCCCGTACGTCGTGGAGAGCGCGATCACCGACTTCACGGGCGTCGCCGATCGGCACATGTATTACACGTCGTCGGTCACCGGCGGACCGTTCGAGGTGTCCCTCACCATCGTGGATCCGCAGACCGGCCTCGTGCGCGGCGAGATCCCCGGCCAGCCCGTCGGCACCCGCATCCAGTACTGGCTCACGGCCGCCGACGTGCTCGGCTACGAGTCGTCCGATCCGGCAGGGGCGCCGTGGCCGGTGTACAGCTTCCAGATCGTGCTCACGTCTCAGGTCATTACCGACAACATGGAGACGGGCCTCGGCTGGCAGACCAACGCGGAGGGCCTCGATACGGCCTCGTCCGGCCTCTGGACCCGCGTCGACCCCAACCAGGTGCTCACCATGCCCGGCGGTCTGACCGTGGTGCCGGGCAACGATCATACCCCTGGTTCGGGAATCTACTGCTGGGTCACCGGCCAGGATGCCGACGGCGCCGTGCAGGGCGGCAACGATGTCGATGGCGGTGCGACGACGCTCTACAGCCCGGTCTACGATCTTTCCGGCTACGACAGCGCCCGCCTCAGCTACTGGCGCTGGTACACCAACGACACCGGCGGCAACGTGGACGACTGGTGGTACGTGCAGGTGAGAAGCGGCTCGTCGCCCTGGGTTCCGCTCGAACACATGCAGACCAGTCAGCGCGCCTGGGTGCAGCAGACCTTCGCCCTCGAGAACTACATTCCGTTGACGTCGGGCGTGCAACTCCGGTTCGTCGCCGAGGACCACGGCGCCGAATCGATCGTCGAGGCCCTGATCGACGACCTCTCCATCGATGCCAACGAGCTGGTGACCGATCTGGCGGTCCCCACCGTCATCCTCACCGCTCCCAACGGCGGCCAGACGTTCCACGCGAACGAGCCGGTCGCCGTGACCTGGAACGCCACCGACGACATCGGCGTGGTGCAGGCCCAGCTCACCTTTGTCGAGACCGGCGGCCTGGTCCGCGACGTGGCCACGGGCCCATTCAACGGCAGCTACACCTTCGTGTGGTCGGAGCACTTCGGTTCGCTCACGCAACCCACGAGCGGCCGCTTCCGCGTGACGGTGTTCGACGGCGCTCAGCACCAGGCCACCGACACCGCCGATGGCGACGTGGCCTTTGATGTCTCCACCGGCATCGACGACCTGTTGCCGTCCGTGGTCTCGCTGGCCCAGAACCAGCCCAACCCCTTCAACCCACGCACGACCATCCATTTCAGCGTGCCGCGCACCCAGGAGATCTCGGTGCAGATCTTCGACCTGCAAGGCAAGCTGGTGCGCACGCTCGTGCACGGCCTGCAGGCCCCGGGCGACCACGCCGTCACCTGGCAGGGCCAGGACGACCGCGGCGTCCAGGCCGCCAGTGGCATGTACTTCTACCGCCTCACCAGCGAGGAGGGGCAACAGACGCGCAAGATGCTGCTGTTGAAGTAGCGCTGATACTGGCCGAGACAGAGCAAGCCGGGGCCCTCAAGGCCCCGGCTTCATTACGCCAGGCGCCGGCCTCGGAGCCGTGCGCCGCACGCGTGATTTCAGGGCGCCGATTTCCCGTAGGAAATCCGCCAGATCCGCCCGCCATAGTCGTCGCTTACAAGCAGCGAGCCGTCCGGCAGCGTGAGCAGGTCGACCGGACGCCCACTCACGTCGTCGCCGCGGAGCCAGCCGGTGACGAAGTCCTCATCGCTGGTGACTTTCGCCCCAGTACGACGGACGAGGCGGACTCGGTAGCCGATCTTCTGGCTGCGATTCCAGGAGCCGTGCTCGGCGATGAAGATCTGGCCGCGGTACTCGGGCGGGAACATCGTCCCCTCGTAGAACTCGAGACCGAGAGCGGCCACGTGGGCCCCCAGCTCGGCCACCGGCGGCGTCCATTCGAGGCCGGCTGGCATGCGGTCGTAGAACTCAGGGTCGTGGACCCCGGCCGCATGGACGAACGGATAACCGAAGTGCAGACCCGCGACCGGTGCGCGGTTCAGCTCGTCGGACGGTACGTCGTCCCCGAGATTGTCGCGGCCATTATCGGTGAACCACATCACACCGGTCTGCGGCTCCCAGGCGAACCCCACGGTGTTGCGGATCCCGTGCGCGAAGATCTCGCGGTCGCTGCCGTCGGGATTCATGCGCGTGATCGACGCGAAGATCGGATCGTCCGACAGGCAGATGTTGCACGGCGCCCCCACGGGCACGTAGAGCTTACCGTCCGGCCCGAACGCAATGTATTTCCAGCCATGATGGCGCGCCGTGGGGAAGTCGTCTCGCACGACGACGGGCGCGGGCGGGGCATCGAGGTGGGCCCCGATCTCCGGGTAGCGTGTCACCCGCGAGATCTCCGCCACATAGAGGTCGCCGTCGTGCATCGCCACCCCGTTGGGCGAGTCGATGTCCGACGCGATCGTGATCACACGCTCGGCGATCATGTCGCCATCCTCGTCACGCACCGCATACACCTTGCCCGCACCCTGTGAACCCACGTAGACAGTGCCGTCGCCACCCAGGGCCATCGACCGGGCGCCGGGGACCTCGGCCCAGACCGCGATGGAGAAGCCGGGAGGGAGGTGGAGGTCGGCGGTGGGGGCCTCGGCGGTGGCGGCGTGGCGGCAGGAGGGGGAGGTGAGCATGATTCCCACCACCAGAACCCCCATTATGCGTCCTCCAGGTTGTGCCTCGAAGATTGTTGAACGCGCCCGCCGACGGATCATTTCGATATTAAACACATGAAACCTCGTCGTTCTTGGGTCGCCTACGTTGGTAATCGGCCATTTTCTAGCCGTTTCGGCCCCCTCAACATTCTTCCAGGCACGTCAAGTGTGCCGCCGAATGGGGAGGCGGCGGAGGCGTTCGCAGTGCCGCATCCCCTCGTATTCCCCACTCACCTCCTCCTTCACGAACGTCGCCATCTTCTCGAAATCCGGGAACTGCGACGCGTGGCACGCGAGTAGCTCCAGCTTCTCGCCGATCACCTCCGAGATGTCGACGAACGTGTCGGGCTGGTGGCTGCCGAAGAAGAGCATCTCTTCCGTGGCGTGCGTTTCGCCGGGGTACATCCAGCGATTGCGGGCGGCGAACACCGCGTCGAAGACGGCCACGGCAGCGGCGCGATGGTCGCGATGGAAGAGGTTGAGGTCGTCGAACATCTGGTTCGCCGGGTCGAAGCTGTAGACGGCGCGCGGCCTGGTGCGGCGGATCACCGCCACGAGGTGGGCGCGGAGGTCCTCGGTGGGCTCGAGAAAGCCGTCGCGGTACCCGAGGAACACCACCTCGCCGAGGCCGAGCTTCGCGGCGGCTTCGCGTTGCTCCTGCTGGCGGATGGCGATGCGCTGGGCTGGCGGAAGGTCGGCGGTCTTGAAACCGTTTTCGCCGTTGGTGATCACCACCAAGGTGCCGGTCCAGCCCTCGCGCAGGCGCAGGATCAAGGTGCCGGTGCAGACGAACTCGGCGTCGTCGGGATGGGCGCTCACGCAGAGGAAGTGCGGCATCGGTGTCTCATTCCCAGGGCTTCGTGTGGCCGCTGTGGGACCAGCGCACCATGAAGACGATGGTCAGACCTAGGGCGATCAAGAAGAATACGAGGTCGACGACGAAATCGTCGTCGGTGAGCAGATCGTGGAACTGGACGGCTGTCAGCAGGGCCGACACGAGGCCCAGCGCGAACCAGATTCCGACACCCGGGGTTCGATCGGCCATCGCCTACCTCCAGGACACAGCTTACGGCGGTGGGCAGCGGTCGCCAGCGTCCGAGGTTGCCGGGCCACGAACTTGGGTGTTTCCTGACACGCGATCGTGTTGACGTCGTTGCCGCAACGAGGGAGGTTCCCATGTCCGTCGGCAAGAAAGCCCCGGCCTTCACCCTGTCCGACCAGGAAGGCAGGATGGTCAGGCTGAGCGATTTCACGGGAAAGACGATCGTGCTCTTCGCCTACCCGAAGGCGGCCACCTCGGGCTGAACCGTCCAGGCGAGCGGTTTCCGCGATCATCACGCGGAGATCGAGGCGGCCGGTGCGGTCGTCCTGGGCATCAGTCCCGACTCCGTGGCCACGCTCAAGAAGTGGCACGACAAGCAGGCTTTTCCCTACGATCTCCTGTCCGACGTGGACCACGCGGTGCTCGCCAGGCTCGGTGCGTGGGGGGAGAAATCGATGTATGGAAAGAAGTACGAGGGCGTGATCCGCAGCCACTGGATCATTGGTCCCGACGGCAAGATTCTCGACGAGCAGCTGAAGATCAGTCCCAAGGACAGCGTGGCGAAGGCCGTGGCGTTTCTCACGTCGGTCTGAGAGGTTGCGGTGATCGGTCTGGATGCCGTACAATGAGGGTGTTCGATTCGCACCACGGTGCGGCGGATCCTGCGGCCGGGGCGGTCAAGGGGTCCGGGCGAGGTGGGACTCGCCGAGAACGACACGCCCGGTGAGGAGGTGATCCAGTGAGTTCTGATAGACATGGCTCAGTGGAGGTGGTGTCCCCGCGCTAGAGGGGCCTTCTCCAGTTCGACTGGCCAGGGAGCCCCGAGTGGGGTCAACCCAACGCCACCGATACTGAACCGACCGGGCGCCGTCGCTGGACCAGCGGCGGCGCCTTCTTGCTACGGGAGTACCGAACGCCCAACGGACCTTGACCGTGAAGGGGGCCAGGGAGATACTGCCGGGTGGCGATCGGGCGTGTCGACCGGCGACGGGAGACGCGTCGCGAGCTACAGGAAGGTGGTGGCCACCGATGATCCGGTTCCCAGGGTCCGCTCTCAGTAGGCGCGCGTCCTTCGTATTGCTCGGCTGGATCGTCCTCGCAGCCTTCCCGGGATGCGCGACCGATCACGATGCCGCGCATGCTGCCGCAGCCGCCTCGACGCTCCGGACAACCCCGCAGACACCGCCCAGCGAGCCCCGGCCGCCCGTCACGGTGACACCCCAGCAGAGCTGGGACGACGCGATCCTCTACTTCGTCATTCTCGATCGCTTCGTCGATGGCGACCCGACCAACGACACGAATGTCGAGCTCGGGGGCAAGGGCACGTTCCACGGCGGCGATCTCGCCGGTCTCATCGCCAGGCTCGACGAGATCTCGTCCCTGGGGGCCACCGCGCTGTGGGTGACGCCGGTGGTCACCCAGATTCCGGGCTTCGTATCGGGAGCCGGATTCCCGGATTGGCCGTACCACGGCTACTGGGCCGACGACTTCCAGACCGTCGACCCGCGCTTCGGCACCGAGGCCCAGCTCAAGCTGCTGGCCGACGCCTGCCACGCGCGGGGCATGAAGCTGCTGCTCGATGTCGTCTACAACCACTGCGGCTACGACTCGCACTATATCAAGGACAAGGGCCGTGCCTGGCTGCGCTTCGGGAGCCAGTGCGGCAACGACGACCTCACGATGTGCCTGTCGGGTTTGCCCGACTTCAAGACCGAGAATCCCGAGGTGCGCGACTACCTGATGGATGCCCACCTCGGGCGTGCCAGGCGCACCGGAATCGACGGCTTCCGTCTCGACACGGTGAAGCACGTCTCACACGACTTCTGGGACGAGCACCGACGCCGCACGCGCACCGAGCTGGGCCACGACTTCTTCCTGATCGGCGAAGTCTGGGGCGGGGACGCGCAGAACCTCGATCCCTGGTTCGAGCCCGACGAGATGGACGCGGGCTTCGACTTCGGTTTCCAGGGAAGCGTCACCGGCTTCCTGCTCGGCCGCGGCCGTCCCGTGGCCTTCGACCATTACCTCGAGAGACGCGAGAACGTGCGCGCCGGCCACTACCTGAGCGACTATCTCTCGAGCCACGACACCGACGGCGCGCTTTTCACGCTGCATGGCGACAAGGACCTCTACCGCCTGGCCGTGGTGCTCCAGATGACGGCGAAGGGGATCCCGTGCATCTTCTACGGCGAGGAGGTCGGGCGCCATATCGGCACCTGGCCCGAGAACCGTACCGACATGCCGTGGGGGAACACCGGCATCCTGCCGGGGGCCGGCGTGGCGCGCGACGAGGACCTGCGTACCTTCTATCGAAAGGTGATCGCGCTCCGGCGCGCACATCCGTCCCTGTGGCGGGGGACCCGCGAGGGGCTCGATTTCGGCAAGGACCATCTCGTGTTCGCACGCACCGATACGCTCGGTAGCGACGCCGTCGTGGTGGCGGTGAACCGCGGTGACACCAAGGCCACGGCCACGGTGGCGTCCCTTGCGGCGTGGGGGGGACATCCGGCACTGATCGACTACCTCACCGGGACGCCCTGCGCTGTCGCGGACGGCAAGGTGAATCTGACGCTGGCGCCGCGTTCCGCGCAGATCGTGGGACCGGGGCCGCAACGCTAGCAGGAGGGAAGTCCCGATGGCCGGGGTCGTCTTCGAGGGTATCCGGAAATGCTACGGCGATGTCGAGGTTATCAAGAAGCTCGACCTCGAGGTCGAAGACCACGAGTTCATGGTGCTCGTGGGGCCCTCGGGCTGCGGCAAGTCGACGGCTTTGCGCATGATCGCCGGCCTCGAGGAGATCACCGACGGCGTGGTGCGCATCGGCGATCGGGTGGTGAACGATCTGCCGCCCAAGGACCGCGACATCGCCATGGTCTTTCAGAGCTATGCGCTCTACCCGCATATGTCGGTGCGGGAGAACATGGATTTCGGGCTGCGCATCCGCAAGATGGACCGCGGCGAGATCGACCGGCGCGTGAACGATGCCGCGCAGATCCTGGGCATCGAGGACTACCTTGATCGCAAACCGCGCCATCTCTCCGGCGGTCAGCGCCAGCGCGTGGCCGTGGGACGGGCCATCGTGCGGCAGCCGGCGGTCTTCCTCTTCGATGAGCCGCTGTCGAATCTCGACGCCAAGTTGCGCGTGCAGATGCGTGCCGAGATCACGGGACTGCAGCGCCGTCTCAAGACCACCACCGTATATGTGACCCATGATCAGGTCGAAGCCATGACGATGGGCTCGCGCATCGCCGTGCTCAACGCCGGCGATCTCCAGCAGGTGGGTGCACCTCTCGAGCTGTATGATCGTCCGGCCAACCTCTTCGTGGCGCGCTTCATCGGCACGCCGCCCATGAACATCATGCGCGCCCAGGTGTCCGGCGGCGGTACGCGGGTGAAAGGGACGGGATTCGAGCTGGGTCTGGTGGAGCCGCTGCGCGGGCTCGTGCGCGGTGGAGACGGGCAAGAGGTCTACGTGGGCGTTCGCCCGGAGAATCTATGCATCAAGTCCGCCGCCGGGAACGGTCAGCCGGCGACGGTGCGCGTGAAGGTGGAACTGGTGGAAACCCTGGGCCACGAAGTGCAGGTGCACGGTCGTTGTGGCGACAACCTGCTGGTGGCCAAGGTCGATCCCCACGACAAGCCCGAGATCGAGAGCGATATCGACCTTTCCGTGGATCTCGGGACCCTGCAACTCTTCGACGCCGACAGCGAGCGGCGTCTGCAGCAAGGAGTATGAACGATGATGAAGAACGGTGCCGGCTGGTCGCTCGTCGTGGCACTGGCCCTGGTCGTCGGGAACGTCGCCGGTGACGTTGCGTTCGCGCAGACGCCACTCGTGGTCTGGCACGCGTACCGTGGCAAGGAGAAGGCGGCCTTCGAACAGGTGGTGGCCGAATTCAATGCCGCCAACCCCAGGATCCACGTCTCGCCACTGGCCGTCCCATACGATGCCTACGCCGACAAGATCAGCGCCGCCGTACCGCGCGGTAAGGGGCCCGACGTGTTCATCTACGCCCAGGACCGCCTCGGCGGCTGGGTGGAGGCGGGCGGCACCGTCGAACCTATCGACTTTTACATCGACGATACCGTGACGAAACGGTTCATCCCTACCACGCTCGCTGCGATGACGTACCAGGGCAACGTCTGCGGGCTGCCGCTCAATTTCAAGGTGCTCACGATGTTCTACAACAAGAAGCTCGTGAGCACGCCTCCGAAGACCAGCGGCGAGCTGGTGAAGGTGGCCCGGTCGCTCACCGACGCCAACGCCGGCCGCTTCGGCCTCGCCTACTGGTACAGCGACTTCTATTACCACTCGGCGCTCATGAACGCGTTCGGCGGCGGTGTCTTCGGGCCCGGCAAGGTGCCCACGATGAACACGCCGCAGAACGTGAAGTCCATGGAACTGCTGCTCAAGTGGCTGAACACGGACAAGATCCTGCCTGCCGAGCCATCGACGAGCCTCATCACCGAGCTCTTCAACAAGGGCAACACGGGCATCGTGTTCTCGGGGCCGTGGTTCCTGGCCGAGGTCGCCGACGACGTCGACTTCGGCCTGGCGTTGCTGCCCACCATCGACGAGGCCGGCGGCGCGCCCATGAAACCGTGGATGACGGTGGAAGGCGCCTACATCGCGGAACCGAGTGCGCACAAGGACGAGGCCTACGCCTTCATCTCCTACCTCACCGACGTCGCGGCGGCGCGCGTCATGGCGCTGCAAGGCCGGCAGACGCCCGCCAACATCATGATCTACGACGATCCGCAGGTGGCGGCCGATCCCGTGCTGCAAGCGTTTCGCAAGCAGGTGGAGAATGCGATCCCGATGCCGAACTACGCCGAGATGACGATGGTCTGGTCGCCCGCGACCACGGCGATGAACAGCGTCGTGCGCGGGGCAGCGACGCCGCAGGCCGCACTCGATCAGGCGCAGAAAGAAGTCGTGGAACGGATCTCCAGTCTGCGGAAGTGAACAGACGATGCGTCGCGTATTCACGGGACTGCTGATCGGGCTGCTGGTGGGGCTGGGGTTGATGACTCTGGTCATGGGTGCCGGCCGTGGCGGCAACCGCCAGCGAGTGGAAGAACAGACGTGCGTGGTCACGGCGGCTGCCGCCACGCAGCAATTCACCTCGGCCTCGTCGGATAGCGCGGTCGACCTCCAGGCGATCGCCGAGCGTCTCGTGCACGCGGTGCCCGGACTCGTCTCCCTGCGCGTCGTCGACATCGACCAGCGCCTGCTCGTGGCGTCGACGATCGCGAGCGACTCCGAAGGCAAGACCCTGCCTGCGCGCCTGACGCGCGATCAGAAGGACTGGTACGACCAGGCCCGCGAGCTGCGATCGAACTATCACAGCAATCGCAGCGAGGGCGCGGCGCGCAAGGACGAGGTGCTGGCGGCCGCAGGTAAGGGTGGCGATATCTGCATCGCCCTGCCGATCGTCTTCCAGGACGAGGTCGTGGGCGCCGTGTTCGCCACGGCGCTCCCGATGGCCGACGTGGGTAACGATCGGGCGCGCAATGTGCTCTGGCTCGTCCTCGTCGTCGCAGCTCTGTTCGTGTTCCTGGTGGTGGGTGCGCGGCTGCCCGGACGGGCGGCGCGACTCGTGCTCGCCCTGGCGCTGCTCGTGGGGGCGTTGTGGCTCTATGGCTCCTTCGGACTGAGCGCACTGGCGGGCGATCGCGTCGCAGCCGAGACGGCCATGCGCGACCATGCGCTGTCGGTGCGTGACAGCCTACGCGAAATGCCCGGCACGTCCGGCGCGATGCTCGACCCCACGACCTGGGATCTCGATCGCTTCGGCCAGGCGCGTGGCGTGTTCGACCGCAGCGGCACCGTCGATGCCGCGACGGTAGCCGATGCCTATGCGCCGGCGCTGGGCCGCTTCCGACAGTCTTTCGTGGCGCTGGGCGTGATCGCCATCCTCCTGGGCGCATGGATCGCGCTGGGCTGGGCGCAGCGTACCGGCAGCGCGCTCGTGAAACACAACATGGCCTACGCGTTCGTGGCGCCGGCCATGGTGGGCATGGTGCTGCTGGTCTTCTTCCCGTTCCTCTACGGCATCGCGCTCTCGTTCACCAACCAGACGCTCTACAGCGTCAATCAGCCGCTGTACGAGGTGTGGACCGGCCTGCAGAATTACATCAGCATCCTGAGCGACTTCCATATCAAGACGACCACCGCGGCCGGTACCTCGATCAACTACCAGAACTTCTACTGGACCCTCGGTTTCACAGTGCTGTGGACGGTGAGCAACGTGACCATCGGCGTGACGGTGGGGTTGATCCTGGCACTGATCCTCAATACGAAAGGGCTGTGGGCACGGCCCGTCTATCGCGTGATCCTGATCCTGCCCTGGGCGGTCCCCAACTACATCACGGCCCTCATCTGGCGTGGCATGTTCCACCGGCAGTTCGGCGTGATCAACCAGGTGATCCAGATCTTCGGGGGTCAGCCTGTCTCGTGGTTCGATCACTGGTACACGTCGTTCGCGGCGGTGCTCACCACCAATGCCTGGCTGAGTTTCCCGTTCATGATGGTGATCGCGCTCGGTGCGCTGCAATCGATCGCGGCCGACCTCTACGAGGCCGCGCGTGTCGACGGCGCCGGCCGCTGGCAACAGTTCCGCTACATCACGCTCCCCTCGCTGAAGCCGGCGCTGGTGCCGGCGGTGATCCTGTCGGTGATCTGGACCTTCAACATGTTCAACATCATCTTCCTCGTGTCGGCCGGTCAGCCGGCGGGCGCCACGGAGATCCTCATCACCGACGCCTACAAGATCGCCTTCGAACAGTATCGCTACGGCTACGCGGCCGCGTACTCCACGATCATCTTCCTGATCCTGCTTGCCTACGGTGTCTGGCAGAACCGGGTCACGCGGGCGACGGAGGGCATATGATGGCGAAGCCCATGAGGACGGATCGGACATGAGCGAACTGTCGCGCACCGACGCGGTGAAACACGTCTGGCTGCACCTCATCCTGATCATCATGGTGCTGGTGACGATCTATCCCATTCTGTGGGTGCTGACGGTCGCGTTCAGCGGCCAGCAGAACCTGGCGTTCATCAATCTGCCGGCCGACCCCACGGTCGTCGACCGCCTGCGCGCCGTGGTCCCGTGGCCCGAGCATGTGACGCTCTCGAACTTCGTGTCCGTATTCCGCGATCAGCCGTTCGGTCGCTGGCTGCTGAACAGCATGATGGTGTCGGTGGCCACCACCATCGTCGGCGTGTTTCTGGCCTGCACGGCGGCTTACGCCTTCAGCCGGTTCCGATTTCCTGGTCGGCGCGCCGGCATGATGTCGTTCCTGATATCGCAGATGTTCCCCGGCACGCTCACGCTGGTACCCCTGTACATCATCGTCGTGCAGTGGTTGCACCTGGGCAGCAACTACATCGGGCTGGTCCTGCTCTATTCGACCACGGCCATACCTTTCTGCGTGTGGATGCTCAAGGGCTATTTCGACACGATCCCACGGGAGCTGGAGGAGTCGGCCCTGATGGACGGAGCCTCGCCCGGGGTCATCTTCTGGCGCATCGTCCTGCCGCTTTCCAAGCCCGCGGTGGCGGTGACGGCCCTCTTCAGCTTCATGACGGCCTGGAACGAGTTCATCCTGGCCCTGACGATCATGGACAAGGAGTCCATGTACACCGCCCCCGTGGGCCTGCGGTTCTTCGTGGGTGGTTATGCCGAGCAGCAGTGGGGCTACTTCGCGGCCGGATCGATCGTGGCTGCGCTGCCCGTGGTGCTGCTCTTCCTGGTGTTACAACGATATCTGATCTCCGGCCTGACCGCGGGTGCGGTCAAGGGCTGAGCGATGTGGTCCGAAAACCCGAACCCTGCGAGGTGATGACATGCGCTCATTGCGAATGACGCTCCTGATGCCGGTGGCGCTTGCTCTGATGGCGGGCAGTGCGCTGGCCGAGAAGATCACGATCAAGGACGCGCTCGGCGACGACAACGGACCGGGCAACTACGTGTATCCGACCGACGCCGTCTACATTCCCGGGTCCTTCGACATCAAGGACTTCGAGCTCGAGACCAAGGGCGACAAGGCCGAGATCTCCGTCACCGTGGCGGCCAAGCTCGATGATCCCTGGCGCATGGGCACCGGCTTCTCGGTGCAGATGGCATTCGTCTTCATCGACACCGGCGAGCCGGGAGGGTTCACCCAGGTGCCTCCTGGCCTGAACTTCGAGTTCGCCAAGGACACCCCCTGGAACACCTGCGTGATCCTGTCGCCGCAACCGTCCGCGCGGGTGCAGCAGGAAGTGAACGCCAAGGCGGGCGATATGGCATCGCACATCGTCATCCCCAAGCGCACGCGCGGCTCGGGCTCCACGATCACCGGCACGGTCGACCTGGCCTCACTGGGCAAGGGCGACCCCAAGACCTGGAAATACGAGTGCATCATGCAGTCGAACGAGGGCTTCCCGGCCGGTAACGATCTGCTGACGCGCAAGGTCAACGAGTACGAGGGCCAGCACCGCTTCGGCGGCGGCACCGACTACGACTGCGACCCCAACGTCATGGATATTCTGGGTGACCAGAAGCAGCTCGCGGATTACGCTTGCAACGACGACGGTTCCACCAAGAAGCTGGCCGTGCTCACGATGGTCAAGCCGTAGGCTCTCGTCTTCTCGGCGATAAGGAGGTCCAGGAAATGAGGCGAACGTACGTCATGAGTCTGGCCTTGCTGCTCCTGCTCGGAGCGGTGGCGAGCAGTGCCTTCGCTGCCGACGGCCAGAAGCTGCAGTGGACGGGCACCAACTACACGAAGTGGCTCTGGGGTACCCAGCGCTACGACGGTTCCATGTACAATTTCACGACGATTCCTGGCGAGGGCTACGGCGACAACGGCCAGGCGACCGAGTTCGAGATGCTCATCCACAGCCGGCCGTCGAGCCAGGTCGAAGTGAACGGCCGCATCAAGAGCCGCTTCAACCAGAACGAGTGGACGAACTACGGCGGCTTCGGCGGCGATCCGACAGCCGAAGGTCCCAACGGCGGCGCCTGGGGCGGCAACCGTGGCGAGTTCGATCCGCGCAGCAACGAGTACATCAAGCTGCGTGGCCTGACCATCACCATCACGCCGGGATATAGCTGGATCAACCGCGCCACGATCGGCTCCAGCGACTTCGGAATGTTCGATCCCTTCACGATCGGCAAGATCCGTTACATCGACCGCGACAACGGCAAGGGCCTGATCTTCCAGGGCAGCTTCAACCAGGGCAAGTTCGCGTACGACCTGGCCCGGATCAGCCTGCCGCGGCTCTGGGCTGGATACAACTACAGCACGGGCGACTACACCGCTCAGGATGCGTGCTACGGCGCGCAGGCCCGGTTCGCGCCGATGCGCAACCTCAACGTCACGGCCATGTTCGACTACGTGAACGACATCGAGATCGACCCGGCCGACATGAACTCCGACAACGGCACGTCCGTGACGCCGCGCTCGCGCAACGCGGTGTACGGCATGAAGGCCCAGGGGCGGCCCGCGGGCTGGCTCGATGTCAGCGCTGCGGCCTACTACAGTTCCTTCAACACGGCCGACGCGTTCACGACGCCGTCCTACGGCTTCGGCTCCTTCAGCTCCACGCTGGTGGGCGACCAGAGCGGCTGGGCCGGTTTCGCGAACGCCAACGTCAGTGATCCGCTGGACGTGGGCTTCAACCTGAACCTGCAGTACTTCAACATCGGTGCCGAGTACGAGTCGGTCATGGCCGCCCGGCGCGAGTCCGACGTGCTTTTGACCGAGGGCCACGACGGCTCCTTCGCGTATCCGGGCCCCAACAACGCCAAGTACGGCGTGTTCGGGGGCAACGATTCGGTGATCGGCTACGGCGGCTGGCTGGGTCACGACCAGCAGGTGGCCACGATCAACGTCGACAACGAGTTCACCGACTTCGACGAGCCGGTGGCAGAGACCTGCATCGGCTGGAAGGGTGTCACGGCGCAGCCGGAGTACACGCTCGCCGGTATCGATCTGACGGGCGAGGTCAGCTACATCGACTACAACACGAACTGGCAGAACTGGGGCATGGGCATGGGGCAAGACCCCTTTGGCGGCACGCCGTACCCCACCAACGAACCAGGCGCGGGCTTCGGTTCGTTCCGCAACGCGTACAACCCGTTCCAGGATCGTACGACGTACATCTACGTCCTGAAGGCGAACTACTTCCTGGACGTGGCGAGCGGCGTCGACCTGCACGCAAAGTTCAAGTACATCGACGACGAGGACCTGCGGATCAACGATCCGGCATACCTCCCCTTCGATCCGGACGGTACCGAGAACAACGCGTTCACGGCGGCGTACTTCCGCAACCCGGTTCCGGCGAACGGCGAGGATCCCAACCAGTGGAAGCAGTTCGACAGCCTCACCGACGACGACAAGAAGATGGCCTATCGCCTCGTCAGCGTCGGCGCAGGCTATCAGCTCACGAGCGAGTTGCACCTCGACGCCACCTGGGAGCACTTCAATATCGACATGGTCGATGGCACCACGGCATTTCAGGCGTACAACCTGCACGAGATGACCGGTGGCAAGCACGTCAAGAACAACCTCATCGGCCGCGCGAGCTACATCGTCGGCGGCACGGAGTTCGGCGGCACGTTCGAGTACAGTTTCGGACGCTTCTCGCCGAATTTCGGATCGGGCTATACGGTTCAGTACGACGATAACGGTGATCCGGGCTTCGCCGGCCGCTACGGCGGCTGGAACAGCCTGAACCAGCGCGACTTCGCCCAGGTGCGCCTGAAGGCGTACATGAAGCTGAACTTCTAGCCGGCGGCTCGCTGCCCACACGGGACCCCGGGGCACGTCGTCCCCGGGGTCCGTTGCTTGTGAAGGAGACACCATGTTCCGTCCTCGCACGTTCGTTTTCGCCCTCGTCCTCGTGTGGGCTTGCAGTGTCCAGGCCGCCAAGCCGGTCTTCACGCTCACGGATCCGACCGGCGACGACAACGGCGATGGCCACCTGCTCTACCCTTCGCAGGGATTTCACAAGGGCGATCTCGACCTGGTCGGGTTCTCGGTCACCAACGGCAAGGACGACGCGACGTTCACCGTCGAATTCGCCGACAAGATCAAGCAGCCGCAGCGGGGTGCGGCCGACGAGCTGGGCACCGATTTCACCCGGATCGCGCGCCACGGCTTCTACCAGTTCAACGTCGACATCTACATCGACACCGATCGCAAGCCCGGCTCCGGCTTCACGCGCATGCTGCCGGGGCGCCTGGCCGTGATCGCGCCCGACGCCGCCTGGGACGTCTGTGTGGCGGCCGTGCCGCGTCCCGACGTCACACAGCGGCAGCTCGCCAGCATCATGGCTGACGAGGTGGAGGCGGCGCAGTCGGCGGGCACCGACGCGCGCGTTGCCGATACCGCGCGCCGCACGGCCCTCACCCTGCAGCGGCAGGTCTTCTTTCCCGACCGTTTCCGCGTGAAGGGTCGCACGCTGCGCTTCACGGTCCCGCAGTCATTTCTCGGGGGACCGGCGCAGGCCACGTGGTCGTATGTCGTCGTCGTCACCGGCGCCGACCTCGTCAACTCCACGGATCTGAGCGCCGCGGCCGGGCTTTCACAAGCCACGCGGGACAATCTGGGGGTGCTTCCCATCTCGCCCGGCGAGTGGACCGATCGCTTCGGCGGTGGTCGCACCGGTGAACCGCTGCAGCCCCCGATCGTCGACCTGATCACGCCGCCCGGCGTGGAGCAGACCTGGGTGCTGAGCGACTTTGACAGCCGCGCCGAACGCCCTGCCGAGCTGCCCGGCGTGGTGCCGGCCGGCGGCGCTCCCGAGACGGCGGCGGGCCGCCAGACACCACGCTGGGACGATGCGCGCTGGCGCGGCCGTGTGTGCTACGAGATCTTCGTGCGCAGCTTCCAGGACAGCGACGGCGACGGGATCGGCGATTTCCAGGGCCTGATCAGCCGTCTCGACTACCTGAACGACGGCGACCCCGCCACCACGAACGATCTGGGCGTGGAGGGTATCTGGCTCATGCCGGTCTTTGCCTCGCCGAGCTACCACGGCTACGACACCACCGACTACTACGCCCTCAATCCGCAGTACGGCACGCCGGACGACTTTCAACGCCTCCTCGACGAATGCCACCGCCGCGGCATCGCCGTGGTGATCGACCTCATGATCAACCATACCAGCGACCAGCATCCGTGGTTCGTGGAGTCGAGCCGCGGGCCCGACTCGCCTCTGCGCGACTGGTATGTCTGGCGCGACGACGACCCCGGCTGGACGCAGCCGTGGGGCTCGGGTCCGGTGTGGCACGAGAAGAACGGCGCCTACTACTACGGGATCTTCTGGAGCGGCATGCCGGACCTCAACTTCCGCGCCCATGCGGTTCGGGAGGAGATGGAGAAGGTCGCCGGCTTCTGGCTCGACAAGGGCGTGGATGGCTTCCGACTGGACGCCGCGCGTCACCTGGTGGCCGATGGCCCAGGCGAGCAGCAGAACGACACCCCCGAGACCCACGCCTACTGGCATGAGTTTTCGCAGTTCATTCGCGAGCATCACCCCGACGCGCTCATGCTGGCCGAGGCATGGACCGATCCCGGAAACATCGCGCGCTACTATGGCGATGCCGAGCATCTGCCCGGCGGCGACGAGTTCGGCATGACCTTCGACTTCGCGCTCGCCAGCGGTATCGTGGCGGCCGTGAACCTGGGCGACGCCAACGCCGTCACCAGCGTGCTCGCGCGGCTGGCCATGAACTATCCGCAGGGCGTGCTCGACGCCCCCTTCCTCACGAATCACGATATGAGCCGCGTGGCCTCGCAGCTCGGCGCCGACGAGCGCAAGGAAGCCCAGGCGGCCGCCGTGCTGCTCACCCTGCCCGGCACGCCGTTCCTCTATTACGGCGAGGAGCTGGGCCTGCAGAACGGCCCCACGCGCGACGACAAGGACAAGCGCACGCCCATGCCCTGGGACGCCACGGCCGGCGGCGGCTTCACGGCAGGCCGGCCCTGGCACGGCTTCGCTCCGGGGCGGGAATCCGCCACCGTCGCCGCTCTCACCGATGATCCGGCTGGGTTGCTCGCGCGCTACCGCACGCTCATCCATCTGCGGGCCGCCAATCCGGCGCTACGTACCGGCGACGTGACCGTGGTCCCGTTGGACGGCGAACCGCGCGGTATCCTGGCGTACCTGCGGCAGAGCCCCGAGCAGCGCGTGCTCGTGGTGCACAACCTCGGCGATGCGCCGGCCACGGTCGCCTGGCAGCTTCCGGTCGCGGCGACCCGCTATGAGCTGCTCCTCGGCGATCGCGGTGTCGGCGTGCCTGCGAACGACGCCATCACCTTGCCCGCCCGCGCGACGGGGGTGTGGCAGCTGAGGTAGCGCACGGGCGTGAATCTGCCCGCGGCGATGCTCGATCTACACGGCGACTGCTGGCCCGTCTGGCGCCGGGGCGCCGCGCCTGACCTTTCCTGCTTCGATATCTTAAAACATGGCGGCTGAAGTCAGGTTTTAGTAAACTATGTTCATCATTGAACTTGGATCTCAATAGGATCGATCGACCCGGAAGGAGGCCTCTTACCATGACGTTCTCGCTGGTCGAGGTTCTCATGCTCCTGATCACGATCGGGACCGTGGTGCTCATCATCATGCTCGCCCGGATGGGGCAGAAGATCGGCAGTGCAGCCGAGGGGATCGAGGCGACATCGCACCGCGTCAACGCCCTCGAACCCGACGTGCGGCGCCTCATCAACAAGCTGGAGGCCCAGGTCGACGATCTGCGCCGGGTGACCGAGCAGACAGAGCGCGTGGCGACGAACGTGGCTACCGTCACCGACGAATCGCGCCGCGTGGCACTCGATCTGATCCATGAGGTCGAGGATCTCCAGCTACCGGAGCGGTACCGGGCAGCGGTCGCCGGCGCCAAGGCAGGAATCGCGGTTCTTCGCGCAGCCAACCACAACGGTCGCTGATCGCGGCGACATTGGAGGTAATCATGACCGACAACAGAGAATCCACATTCATGGCATTCGTGCTCGGCGCGGCCGCTGGTGGCATCGCCGCCCTTCTGCTCGCGCCGCGCAGCGGTTCGGAAACCCGCCGTCGCCTGCGCGAGAGCGCCGACGAGATCTACGAGACGGGCGAGGAGAAGGTGCGGCATGCGTCCCACACCGTGAAGGAGCACGCCTCCGACGTGGCCGACAACGTGAAGGAACAAGTCGATCAGGCCACCGATGCGGCGAAGTCACGCGTCGAAGCCGTCAAGGAAGCCGCGTCCGAGGCCAAGCACACCTACGATAAGGAGCTGCGCCGCCAGGAAGCTCGCGGCTGAGCCCTCAGACCCGTCCCCAGTCGGGTTGGTGAGCTGAATCCGTCGCGCGGCCGACCATTGCATCGGCCGCGCGTTGACCAATCCACCCAATTGTTGACACCCCGGTTTCAAGCATGGGAGAATGCGCCTGGCCCTTGCGCGTGTGCGCGAAGGCGTGCGCTCGAGGAGGCGTGACGCGATGACATCGGAAGACGTTTCCACGAGCCAGCCGAACACGTGCGCCCAGTGCAATCGTGTCCTCGCCGAGGGCGAGCCGCGCGAGACCACCTCCGGCGGGGTGTTCTGCCAGCCGTGCTTCGCGGCGTTGCGGCAGCAGGTCGAGGCGGCCGTGGCGCAGCAGGGGGAGGGCATCAACTACGTCAACGCGGTCGCCGGAGGACTGGGCGGCGGTGTCGTCGGCGCCTTGGTCTGGTGGGGCTTCACGGTGCTCACCCACGTCTCGTTCGGCCTCGTGGCCGTGGTCATCGGCGTGCTCGTGGGCAAGGGCGTGGTGATGGCGACAGGCGGCAAACGGACCCCGGCGCTGCAGGCGATCTCGGTCGCCATCGCAGCGGTGGCGTTCTTCTACGCGACGTTTCTCGTGAATCGTAGCTTCATCCTCAAGTCGGTCGCGGAGCAGACCGGCCTCCACGACGCGGGCATCGCCATTCCCTTCGTTCCATCGCCATCGCTCATGTTGACGGTCGTCAAGGCCGGCTTCCAGTTCTTCGATCTCGTCTTCCTGGCGATCGCGCTGTACGAGGCCTGGAAGATCCCGTCTCCCTTCCGCCTGGGGAGACGCTAGCGTGGCCGACCACGACGACCGTGGCGATCGCGAGAAGACGATCGCCAACCTGCGCGCCGTGGCCGCGCATATGGCGGGGCGAGAATCCGAAAACGCGCACCAGCCGTCGACGCCGGCGACGGGGCCGCCGTCGAGTTCGGCCACCCAGCGCTGGGGCCGGTGGGGAGCGCTCGGCGCCGCGGGCGCGTTCGCCCTGGGCAAGCTCAAGCTCCTGCTCCCGCTGCTGAAGTTCGCCAAGCTGGGCTCGCTGCTCACCATGTTGGTCGCGGTGTGGGCCTATGCCATGTTCTGGGGGTGGCCCTTCGCCGTGGGCTTCGTGGCGCTCATCGCCGTCCACGAGAGCGGCCACGCCATCGCGATGCGCCAGCAGGGCTTGCGCGCGGGAGCGCCGGTGTTCATCCCGTTCGTGGGGGCGGTCATCGCGATGAAGGACATGCCGCGCAACGCGCACGTGGAGGCGGTGGTGGCGATCGGTGGCCCGCTTCTGGGCAGCGTGGGGGCGGCGGTCTGCCTGCTCGTGGGCCGGCTCACGGGGGCGACGATCTGGTATGCTCTGGCCTCGACCGGCTTCCTGATCAATCTCTTCAACTTGATCCCGATCAGTCCGCTCGACGGGGGCCGCATCGTCGGCGTGATCAGTCGCTGGCTGTGGATGGCAGGATTCGCGATCGGCGTTGTCGTCTTCCTGAAGACGCACTCGCCTCTGCTCTTCCTGATCCTGCTGCTCGGGCTGTTCAGTCTGGGCAGGGCCCGCCGCGGCCCCACCGCGGACTACTTCGACGTCTCGGCGTCGCTGAGGGCGCGCATGGCCGTCGCCTACTTCGGGCTGGCCGCCTTGCTGGCCGTGGGCATGTGGGTGGCTGAGCGGCCGTTGCGTCATCTGCACGGCTGAACTCCGCGACTGCGATGGGGGAAGTCAGTGCGCGCCGGTGCTGCGCACGATCGGGTCGGACCTATCGACACGCCTCATCGCCCATGGTCCCAACCGCCGAAGTCGATCCTTGCGGCATTCTGTGGCAACCACGATCTTGACCGCAGCCCCATGTGACGAGGAGGCGATCAGGGCGTGTTCCACTACCAGGCCGGTTTGTGCCGGCATCCGTCCCGTGCTGCCGTGGCCACGCGCCCTGGCCCAGCAGCCGTGATCCTGATTTTTCTGCTCTGTGGTTCCACATCCGCGACGGTGGCCCGTGCGCGAGTCGTATCCGACCGCCCCGTCTCGTCTCGGCACCCGTCTGTACTCCTGATCGGCATCGACACCATGCGCGGCGACCATCTCGGGTGTGCCGGCGACGACTCGATCGAGACGCCGAACCTCGATGGGCTTGCGCACGAGGGCGTGCTCTTCACCGCGGCCCACGCGGCGGCGCCGTGGACGCTGCCGTCGTTCGCCACCGTCTTCACCGGCCTCTGGCCGAGCCACCATGGAGCCGTGGGCGGCACGCACGCCTGGCTGGACAGCCGAATGACGACCATGGCCGAGATATTCTCCGCGGCGGGCTACGCCGTGGAGGGCGTGGCCGGGATCGACTGGTTGACCCGGCAGTGCAACATGGACCAGGGTTTCCAGCCCGGTTCCGGCCCGATGCCTCCGGAGGGACTCGACCGGACCAAAACGCACACCTGGCTGGCCGGCGACTTCTTCGCGCGCATGCGCTCCCGACCGGCCTTCTTCTTCCTGCACTATTTCAGTGTCCATGCCCCCTATACGCCACCGCCTCCGTACGACGGCATGTACTATCACGGCGACGCCCGCGCGCCGGGCGAACCGATCCTGACGATGCTGCTCTCGTCGAGCAACCGCGCGCCCAACCGCGAAGATGGCATGTACGACTTCCTCGCGGGAGTGACCGACCTCGCGTACCCGATCACGCAGTACGCCGCCGGCGTGACCTACGTCGACGCCCAGATCGGCGTCCTCATGGCGCGGCTGAAGGAGCTGGGCGTCTACGACGACATGCTGATCGTGGTCCTCGCCGACCACGGCGAGCACCTGGGCGAGCACGGCATCTGGTTCACGCACTTGCTGCCCTACGAGGAGACGCTGCACGTGCCTCTCATCATCAAGTTGCCGCGGGGGCGACATGCGGGCACCGTCGTCGATGAGCCGGTGTCCCTGGTCGACGTGCTGCCGACGGTCCTGGATGAGACGGGACTTTCGGCACGCACGGCGCTCGATGGACGTGACCTGGGTCCGTTGATGGCGGGGCGCGACACCGGCCGCTCGGTCATCGCGGCCGAACAGGGGGCCGATCCGCGGCACGACTGCCGCACGCTGCAAGAAGGACGATGGAAGCTGCTCGTCTTTCGCGACGATGCGGCGTCGCGTTGCGAGCTGTACGACCTGGCCGTCGATCCCGCCGAGCGGCACGACAGCGCGTCCGAACGGCCAGGGATCGTCGCGCGTCTGCGCAGGAAGATGGAGGCGCTTTGGCCGGATGGCTGGGATGCCACCACGGGCAGCGCGCCGGAACTTCCGGCAATCGACAACGCCGCGCGCAGGCGATTGAAGTCGCTCGGCTATTGATCCATGCTCATGCCGGTTTCCAGCGCCGGTGGACCCACAACCACTGCGCGGGGTGCGTCCGGACGACGTCCTCCAGCCACGCGTTGTAGCCGCGGGTGGTGAGGCTGACGGTGTCCTCGAGGTCGCGTCCGGGGACCAGCGGCAGAGGCGGTCCGAAGGTGGCGTGGTGCGTGCCCGCGTCATCCCGCCAGCTCCAGGCGGGCAGCACGGGGCAGCCCGTGCGGGCCGCGAGCAGGGCGGGAGCTTTCGTGGTGCCGGCGTCGCGGCCGAAGAACGGCCCGCGTACACCGGTGGTGCCTCCCTCGTGCTGATCGATCGACAGGCCGACCGTGCGCCCCTGGCGCAACCGACGCAGGATCGTGGCCAGCGAGCCCGCATCGTCGAGAAACGTGACGCCATGCGTGGCGCGAATCCCCTGCCAGAACCGATCGACGGCTCCGACATGCGCATGCCGGGTCACCACGGCCACGTCGAGCCCGAGGGCGGCCTGCGCCGCGCACAGCCACTCCCAGTTGCCCACGTGGGCCGTGATCAGCACCACCCCGCGACCTGCCGCCTGCGCGGTGCGCACATGCTCGAGGCCGCTGACGGTGAAACGGGTGAGGAGCGCGTCGGACGAGATCGCAGGCAGGCGCAGGAACTCGGCTGCCACGAGGCCGAGGTGCCGGAAGTGGGCGCGGCAGATCGCCCGCAGGGCCGCCTCATCGTGGGTGGCGCCCAGGGCTGTGCGCAGGTTCGTGAGCGCGACCGTGCGCCGGCGGCGGGCGCTCGCGTGAGCGGCGCCGCCGAAGCTCTGACCGAGGCCGAGGATGGCGTCCTCGGGGAGGCGCAGGCACAGTCCGTGGACGGCTTGAAGAATCTGCGAGGTCACGTCTCGTTCTACGTTTCGTGAGGGCCGGAGGGCGCGCGGACAAGCTGAGTTTAGGTCGCCAACCGGATCGGGTCAAAGGCCGCTACGGCCGCGGATTCTCTCCCCCCGGTGTCCGCTTCATGGTAAAATCGACTCATGATATCCTGATTTGTCGCCCACCCTGCCCGCTGGACGGAGGATCGTGATGACGATGACGTCGCGCACCGCGACCATACTCGCCCTGGTCGCCACGCTGGCCGTGGCGGTCGCCGCGCCCGCCGGCGCCGTCGACCTGCAATATTCCTGGGGCCACCCGAGCCCTCAGGGCAATGCCGTGTTCGGACTCGCCTTCGCCGACGCGCAGAACGGCTGGGCCGTCTGCGGTGGCGGCACCATCCTGCGGACCACCGACGCTGGGGAGCACTGGCAGGAGCAGCACGGACTGCTCTCGGTGGCCACGGATCTCTACGACATCGTCGTCACACCGGCCGGCACCCTGGTGGCTGTGGGCGATGGCATCCACCGCAGCACCGACGGCGGCGCCACCTGGAGCGCCATCGCGGCGCCGGGTTCTTCCGACCTTCGCGACCTGGCGCTGATTCCTGGTGGCGACCTCTCCGCGGCGGGGGACGGTGGCGTCACGCTCGTGTCCACCGACGATGGGCTCACCTGGGGCGACGTGGGGCCGCACGTCGGCACCATCAAGCACCACGTGTGGCTATCGACCACGGAGGCCTACGTCGTGGGCGACGATGTCGCGCACCACACCACCGACGGCGGCGCGCACTGGACTCAGTTTCTCACCTTCGCGTTCTTCGGCTACAGCGAGGTGTACTTCACCACGCCCACCGTCGGCTACGTGGTCGAGGATTTCGCGTACTGGGTCACCACCAACGGCGGCCTCACCTGGACACAGAACAGCCAGTTCGTCGCGCCGCTCTACCGCTACCGCACCCTGGTCCTGACGCCTCAGCACTGGCTCGCCGTCTGTGACGGCGAGGGTGCCGAACTTTGGGAGACGGTCGACGGCGGGACGTCCTGGACGAACCACCTCTTCCGGCCGCTCGTCGGCTGTCCGTCCATCGTGCAGACGCCGGCGGGGCGCGTCGTCTTCGGGAGTTCCGGCGGCGATCTGTACTGGACCGACGATTTCGGCGCCACCCTCACCAATACCACGACCAACCTCTGCGAGGCTGCGGTCAACGCCTACATCCTCACCTTCATGCTGCGCCCCGACGGCGTGCTCTTCGCCGCCAACCAGCCCAGCAGCGGTGGGGATGTGCAGAGCTGGCTTCGCAGCGACGACGGCGGCACCACATGGTCGGTGCCGGCGAGCGCGCCCGGGCTGCGCTGGGTCTATGGCGCCGATTTCCTCGACAACGACCATGGCGTGGTCGTGTTCGATAGCGAAGTCCGCTATACCGACGACGGCGGCGACACCTGGAACCCGGCCACGCTCCCCGACGCCAATCGCGGCGTGCGCGTGACCCTGGCGGCGCCGGATCGCTACTTCATTGCCGCCTACAAGACCGCCGGTGGGGGCGCGCTGCTGCTCAGCGACGATGGCGGCCAGTCCTGGATTCCCGTGGGCGGCGGTCTACCCGCGAACGGGGTCAGGTACAGTGATGTCGCGTTCCCGACCCCGCAAATCGGCTTCGCGGCCGGCAACACGAACGCGGCGGCGCCCGTGCTCTACCGCACCTCCGATGCCGGGGCGACGTGGCAATCCGTCACGGCCACCGGCCTCACCGCGCCCATCTCCACGATGGTATGGTTCGACGCGCAGACCGCCGTTGCCGCCGCGCGTAACGGCAGCAATGTGGGCGTGTTCCGCACCGTCGATGGCGGCGAGCACTGGACCAACGTACTCGCGACCACGATCGCGTCGCTGGCCTTCCAACCCGACGGCCGCGGACTCGCGGCTCCGCTCAGCTTCAGCTCGCAGTCGTACTACTCTACCGAGGATTGGGGTCAGACCTGGCAACCCGTCACCGCGCCGCTCAGCAGCCCCTTTCCGGGCTACCACTACTCACCGTCCGTCGCCGTCGCCGTCGGCGACCACTGGGTGATCGGCGGCAACACCAATCGCCTCCTCGTGGTGCGCGATCAAGTGACGACGGCGACGCCCGACGGCGTCGTCGCCGCGGCCGGTCCGGGCGTCTGCGCGGTGACCGCAGTCTCTCCCAACCCTTTCAACCCGCGCACGACCCTGGCGTACTCCGTGGCTCGAGACGGGCACGTGCAGCTCGCGATCTTCGACCTCCGGGGCCGGCGCGTGCGTGCGCTCGTCGATGGCGCTCGCGCGGCCGGCCGCCACGTGGCCGCATGGGACGGCCGCGACGACCGGGGTGCCATGGCACCGGCGGGCGTCTACCTCTACCGGCTCGAGAGCGGTGGGCAGACCGCCACGGGCAAGCTCGTGATGATGAAGTAATCGGGGTAGACAAGCGAGGACCCGGAACGCCAGGTTCCGGGTCCTCGTCGTCATCCGGTGATACGGCAGGCTATTTCCCGATCAGCCCATCGACCCGATCCAGCGTGTGCGAGAAGGCATGCATCGCCGCGGTGATGGCGTCGGGCTTCGTCAGATCCACCCCGGCACCCTTCAGAAGCTGGAGCGGCGCCGCCGAGCATCCGCCCTTCAGCATGCCGAGGTATGCGTCGACGGCGGGCTGGCCCAGCTCGCGCACGCGGTCGGCGATAGCGATGCCGCTGGAGAGGCCGGTCGCGTACACGTAGACGTAATACTTGTAGTAGAAATGCGGGATGTAGGCCCACTCCATCTCGTCGTCGGGATCGATCGTGAAGCCAGGTCCGTAGTACAGCGCGATGAGGTCGCGGTAGGTGGAATCGAGGAGCGTGGCGGTGATCGGCTTCCCTTCCTCCACGTAACCATGCACCTTGCGCTCGAATTCCGCGAAGAGCGTCTGGCGGAAGATCGTGGTGCGGATGTCCTCGAGGCGGCTCATCAAGAGGTACGCCTTCTCCGCGTCGTCCTTCGCGTGAGCCACGAGATAGTCGTTCAGCAGCGCCTCGTTGCATGTGGAAGCGATCTCCGCGAGGAACGGTACGTAGCGGAAGTTCGGGTACGGCTGCGCCTTCATCGCCAGGTCGCTGTGCAGCGCGTGGCCGAACTCGTGCGCCAGTGTGGACATGTCGTCGAGCGAGTCCTGATAGTTCATCATCACGTAGGGATGGATCCCGTACACGCTCGATGAAAACGCGCCGCTCTCCTTGTCCTTGCAGGGATAGAGATCGATCCAACCGTTGTGCGGGTCGAGCCCCTCGGCGAGCACCTTGCCGTACTCCGTGCCCAGCGGTTTCAACGCCTCGAGGATCGTGGCGCGGGCCTCCGGGAACGGGATGTCGCGCTCGGGCCCCTTGGTGAGCGGCACGTAGAGATCGTAGAGGTGCAGATCGTCCAGGCCCAGGGCCTTCTTGCGCAGCTCCACGTAGCGGTGCAGCAGCGGCAGGTTCTCGTGCACGGTGGCAATGAGGTTGTCGTACACAGCGGTGTCGATGGCGTCCTTGTCCATGTAGGCGGCGAGGGCCGTGTCGTAACCGCGCGCGCGGGCGTAGGCCACGTCGAGCTTGTACTGGCCTCCCAGCGTGGCCGCGAGCGCGTGCTGGTACTGGCGCAGCGTGCTCATGACGGCAGCCACAGCGGCCTTGCGCACCTCACGATTCGCCGACTGCCGGTAGCGCCCGTAGTTGGACAGGGTGAGCTGCACGTCCTTGCCCTGCTCGTCCTTGATCGTGGGTAACGTGATGTCGGCGAGCAGGGCACCGAAGGCATCCTCGAGCGAGGAGGGGATCTCGTTGAGATCGATCTCCGCCCAGAGGTTGTCGCCCAGCAACGACAGCGACTTCTCGGCGTCCGGCGACAGGACGCGGCTGGCGCGTCGCCGCAGATTGTCGAGGTACGCGCGGTATTCGGTGAGTCCCGCCGACGTCTTGTATGCGGCTTCGAGCTGCGCCGGCTTCAGCGCCAGCACCTCGCGCCGGATGAATGATGCCTCGCTCATCAGCGTGTTCATCGCGGCCAGGCTCGACTGCACCATCCCGGACGCGACATCGTCCGTCTGGGCCACCGCCTGGCGCATGTTCGGGTACAGTGTGAGGGCGTTCGCCTGGTTGTGCAGGCGGAAGTAGAGATCGAGGCAGGCCTCGAGCTGCTGGGGATCACCGAGCTTGCCCTGGTAGGCGGCGAGCGTCGGCACCTCGGCGAGAAGCTTGGTACGCGCTGCGTCCCAGGCGTCGTCCGACGCGAACAGGGGCGACATGTTCCAGTGGTACACGGCGGGGATCTGGTCGCATGGCGCGTTGGCGTCGGGATGGTATGGCGGCAGCTCGGCCGCCGCTGCGGTGGCGGCCAGCGCGGCAACGAACGCCAGGGTCGCGTAGGTCATTGCGTCACTCCGGGTTGGAGGCAGGGGTTGGTCGAGGTGATTCCCAGTCTAGTCGAGGGGCCGCCGGGAGGCAACCACGCTGGACGCCACGCCAGCATGCCCGGGCCCCGGTTCATCACCGGGGCCCGGGCCCATCCAGCGTCGGATATCTCGCGAAGGGTCTACTGGAACAGCGTCTTCACCGAACCCCAGGTGGTCGCGTCGACCGCGGTGGGTTCGGAGGCGATGATCGTGACGTGCGCGGACGGGGGGAAGTTCCACGTCAGCAGGCCATAGTCGGGGTCGTCGAAGATCTGGTACATGGCGATGGCGGTGATGGGCTCGTCCTCGTCCGGTCCCGTGTTCGGGTTTCCGTAGAAGCCGAGGTCGGCGATCATGCCGGTGTTCACCTCGGTACCCGAATCCCACACCGTCGTGGTGTAGTCGAGCGTGGTGCCCGGCATCGGCAGGACGATGTCGTGCAGGCCGGTGAAGAGGTCGTTCGTGCGGCCGAGCATCCAGGCCGTGGAGAAGAGGCAGCCGGGGGTCGCATCGAACTCGACGGTCTGCATGTCGAAGAAGGGGCCAGTGCCCACGACGACGTCCATGACGTCGGCACTCGCCATCGCCTCGCTCGCCAAAACGCTGGGATTGCCCTCGCGAGCGACCAGTTCCAGGCCCGGCGACGCCATTGCGCCCGGCATGAAGAGCGAGTATCCGGGAGTGTGCACCACGCACACCGGAGGCGAGAAGGGCTGGCCGGTGGCGGGGCCGCCGGCGATCTCGTCGGTGATGATGACCTCGTAATGAGTCTGGGCCATGGCGAACGACGCCATCGCGAGGGTCAGGATTGCGGCAAGGGTCAGCTTTGTCGAGAGCTTCATGGTCTCTGTCCTCCTGTCAGGTCGTTCCACTCGTCGTGAATCCGTGGTCGGCCGCAATCTCTTCGTCGGGCGAGCGGCCGTTCCTGCCGCCAGTACGGACGCCTGCCGCTGATCGTGACACGCAGGTTTAAAAAAAAAATGCGACCCGGAACCATGGCGGCACCGGGTCGCTCGACGGGAGGTCGGGAAGGGTCAGCGTACGAGGGTCATGCTCCGTGCCTCGGAATGCCCACCAACGCGGATGCGATAGACGTAAGTGCCTGAGGGCATGGCCTGGCCGTGATCGGAGGCGCCGTCCCAGGTCGCCGTCGCCGTGCCTTCCGGATAGGCGGCGTCGATCAGGGTGCGCACCTGGCGGCCCTGCAGGTCGTAGATTCGCAGGGTCACGTGCTGACCATCGCTCGATTGCGGCACGACGAAGCTGATGTCCGTCCGGGGATTGAACGGGTTCGGAGCATTCTGGAGCAGCAGCGACGCGGTGGCTGGCGTGTCGTCCACGCCGACAGAGCTGTTCACATGCACGATCCCCGTCATGCCGAAGGTCGCGTGCGGGCGGCACAGGTACGGCACGTCGCCGCTCGCCGTGAACGTGTAGCTCACCATGGGATGGGCCGAGTCGAGCACCTCGTCGAAGAGCGTGCCGAGGTCCGGGTCGTTGAGATCGGTTCCGTTGGTCACGGTGTGCGCATTCGCCGACCAGATCCACTGGACCGTGTCGCCGACATTGATGGTGATCTCGGACGGATCGAACGTGAACCCGACCTGGTTCACCGTGTATGTCGTGCCGCCGGCCGGCATCACGTGAATGACGCCGGTCATGCCCAGGGCAACGTGCAGCCGACACAGGTACGGCACGTCACCGGTCTCGGTGAAGGTGTAGGACACGGTGGGGTTGCTGGCATCGAGGGTCTCGTCGAACAGCGTCCCGAGATCCGGATCGCTCAGGTCGGTACCGTTGGTGACGGTATGTGGTCCTGAAGACCAGACCCACTCGACGGTATCGCCGACGGTGATGGTAAGATCGGCGGGGTCGAAGGTCAATCCCACCTGGTTGACGGTATGAGTCGTGGCCAACGCGCTCGGAGCGGTCAGCGCGAGGCCGATCAACGCAAGGCCGATCAGCGCGAAGCGGGGATAGCGCAAGTGGCTCATATCGGAACTCCTCCGCAGGATCGTGGCGATCAGAGGGTGGGGAATACGAACTTCCAATAGAGCATAATCGACAAAAAATGTCTAGTTAATGTTCGGCTCCCGGGAAATCATAGTTTCAAAAAGGGGGTTCACACCGTCCCCTCATATTTGCCTGGTTAAGTTGCTATAGTTTCAACAGATCACGCTATCTGTATTCCGGATAATATCTTATGTGTTTCGTCCTTCTTGAATACCCTTGACGCGACGCCCAGTAAACAGCTAGTTTCGAAGTCGATTGGTCGATAGACCAAGCAGGGGTCAACCCAGGAGGTCCTCAATGCGACACATGTCCCTCGTCCTGGCCCTCGCCGCGCTCGTGGCGCTGAATCTCGTCAGCGTCATTGCCCTCGCCGACGAGCAGGCCACGCCGCCCACCCAGACCGACATGGAGAAGATGAGCGGCAAGGAGCTGTACAAGCTCAACTGCAAGATCTGCCATGCCGCCGACGCCGACGCCGGCGAGTACACCCCGATGACCTACATCCAGGATCAGTGGGAGACGTTCTTCGACGAGACCTACGTCGAGACCCACAAGGCCGTCGTCGATTCCACGTACGGCGAGATGCCGGTGATCGAGTGGATCACGCCGAAGATGCTCGAGAAGATCCGCAAGTTCGCCGTCGACGGCGCCGCGGACAGCGAACACCCGATGACCTGCGGATAGAGCTCGCCACGAAAGGGAACAGCATGAAGAAGCACGTTCTGATCATTGCGGCTCTCGTGGCGATGATCGCCAACACCGCCCTCGCGGCCAAGAGCGTCGAGGATCGGCTCAAGGATCTCGAGAAGCGCGTGATGAAGACCGAGCGCGACAACGCCGTCGACCGTGTGCACCTCACCGGCGACTTCCGCTTCGAGGCGCACAGCATCGACGCCGACATGCCCGACTACTTCGACGGCATGGCGCTGCAGAATCTCGTCGTGAACACCATGTTCTACTTCATGCAGAACTTCGACGGCACCGACCCCATGAGTGGGTTTCCGCCGAATGTGACTGCGCTCAACGATGAGGTCATGCAGAACTACGCGGACTATCTCTACTTCACGAACAATCTCACTTTCGATCAGCTCAAGCAGTTCATGGGCGGCTTCGCTCCCGCGCAGCAGGCCATGCTCATGGGCATGCTCGTACCCGGCACCTACACGCCCGGCTACGAGTATGACAACTCCATCCTCTACACGACGCGCCTGCGCCTGGAGATGAAGGCCGAGGTCGCCGACAACGTCGACTTCGCGGGCCGGCTGGCCATGTACAAGCCGTGGGGCGAGTCCACGGGCGTCCAGGTCTTCAACGGCCAGGCCACCTCGATGAACATCGACGGCACCACGACGCACGTGCCCAACTCCGACATCCTGCGCGTCGACCGGGCCTATTTCGACTGGAAGAACATCCAGGGCTTGCCGGTGTACCTGTCGATCGGACGCCGTCCCTCGACCGGCGGTCCCCCGCTCAACCTGCGCGAGGATGAGCCGCGAGGCGGCACCCCGCTGGGTCTGGTGATCGACTACCAGTTCGACGGCATCACCTTCGGCTGGCACATCAGCGACACCTCGACGCTCCGGGCTTGCTACGGTGTCGGCTACGAGTCGGGCTTCGGCAACGCCGACCAGCTCCAGCAGCCGGCCGACCGCCTCAAGGACACGCACTTCTTCGGGTTCAACTGGGACATCCTGAACACCGAGAAGAACTACCTGCAGGGCACCTTGGCGCGCGCCTTCGACGTGGCCGACGGCTTCAACGGCCTGGTCGTGATGCCGAACAACCCGGTCACCGGTGCGGCCATCGGCGCCCCTTTGATCATGCGCTACTCGCCCGCGGCCAACCTGGGCAACATCAATCTGGCGAGCCTGCTGGCGCTGCGCACCGAAGGGCCATTCGACGTGTTCGCGAGCTACAGCTACATGGAGTCGCAGCCGTACGACGTGACCACGCCGTTCGGTGGTCTGTTCTGTGACCCGTTCGAGATGCCCACGAAGCAGCACAGCTGGATGACCTACGTCGGCGCACGCTACACCCTGCCGAACGACAAGACGAAGGTCGGTCTCGAGTACAATCACGGGTCGAAGTACTGGTTCAACTTCGCGGCCGCGGCCGACGACATCATCGCGCCGAAGACGAGCACCCGCGGCAACGTGTGGGAGGTCTACGTCACCCACCGGATCGCGAAGAAGTTCATCGCGAAGGTGGACTACATCAACTACGACTACGGCTACTCCGGTTCGGGATGGCACGTCGGTGCGCCCAAGGCGCTGGACTCGACACCGATCCTCGGTTTCCCGACATACAGCCGGGCCGGGAAGGTCGCGCTGAGCCTCATGGCTCGCTTCTGAGGAGACGATCGTGAAACACGCCCTGATCCTGCTGGGCGTTCTGCTCGTCGCTGCCGGCCCCGCGAGGGCCGGCAAGCGGCCGCAGTATTCCCACGCCAGCTACTTCGAGCACTACGAGGGTACGAAGACCTGCCTGGGTTGCCATGAGGAGGAAGCGCAGTCGTTCTTCTACTCGCAGCATTACCAGTGGCGGGGCGACGCACCGAATATCGTCAACGCGGACGGCGAGAAGCTCGGCAAGCTCAACACGATGAACGACTTCTGCACCAACCCGATGGCGAACTGGATCGGTAACACCCTGAACGCCGACGGACAGATCGTGGCCCAGGGCTGTTCGAAGTGCCATGCCGGCCTCGGCTTGCAGCCGGAGCCGACGATGAGCCCGGCGCAGCTCGAGAACATCGACTGCCTCATCTGCCACGCCGCCGGTTATCGACGCGACCTGTACAGCACCGAGGATGGCGGCTGGCAGTGGCGCCCGATCCTGTGGAAGAACCCGGTGGGGCTCGACTCCGTGTCCAAGCGCATCTCCCTGCCCACGCGGGCCATGTGTCTGCGCTGCCATGCGGGCGCCGGCGGCGGCCCCAACTTCAAGCGCGGCGATATCGAGTACGCGCTGGCCGATTGCGATACGAGTTTCGATGTGCACATGGCCACCGACGGCGCCAACCTGCAGTGCATCGACTGCCACGCCGGCGAAGCCCATCGCGTACGTGGCCGCGGCGCCGACCTCTCGGGCACCGACTTCCCCGGGAAGCCGCTCACGTGTGCCACGGCGGAATGCCATGGCGACACGCCCCATGGCATCAAGGTCCTCGACAAGCACGCCGAGCGGGTGTCGTGCACGGTGTGCCACATCCGCGAGTTCGCCAAGGACGACCCGACGGACATGGAGCGCGACTGGTCGAAGCCGTTCCACATCGTCGAGGCCAACAAGTACTCGGCCACGATCACCAAGGAGCTCAACGTCACGCCGGCTTACGCCTGGTACGACGGCAAGACGCGCCTGCAGAAGATGGGCGAACGCATCCAGAAGCGCGATGACGGCACCGTCGGCATCATGACGCCGGTGGCCACGCGCAAGGACAAGGATGCCAAGATCTACGCCTTCAAGCTGCACCGCGCCGTGCTGCCGATCCTGAAGGACAAGCAGTGGATCATCCCGCTCGCCGTGGAGGAATTCTTCGGCAATGGCGACATCGACCAGGCGGTGCGCGAGGCCGCCGACGTGGCCTACGGCATCGAACGCCCCGACTACACCTGGGTGAACTCGGTGCGCTACATGGGTCTCTTCCACGAGGTGCAGCCGGCCAGTCAGGCCCTGCAATGCCTCGATTGCCACAGCCCGCACGGACGCCTCGACTGGAAGGCGCTCGGCTACAAGGGCGATCCGCTGGAGAAGGTGCTGGACTGACCGGCGACCTTCGCCCAGACTCGCGAGGATCCCGCCCCGCCGGAGCGGGATTCTCGCGTCTGGACGCCCGGAGGTGGCCGCCTTGATCGCTCTGTTCGCCCTGGCGCTGGTGGCGTCGGCTACCGGTTCGCCCCAGCAGGACATCCCCTTCTCGACCACCATCACCAAGACGGTCACCCTCGACCATCTCCTCTACCTGCCCAGGGGCTACGCCGACGATCCACAGCGCCGGTGGCCCCTCATCGTGTTCCTGCACGGATCGGGTGAACGGGGCCACGACCTCGAGCAGGTCAAGGTGAACGGTTTGCCCAAGCGCTTGGATGCGGGATTTACGCTGCCCTGCGTGGTCATCTCGCCGCAGTGCCCACCGGGCCTGCGCTGGACCGACGGCTGGATGCTCGAGGGGCTGAACGCGCTCATCGACGACGCCCTCACGCGCTACCGGATCGACGCCCACCGCGTGTATCTGACGGGCATGAGCATGGGAGGATTCGGCACGTGGGCCCTGGGCGCTGCGCATCCGGAGAAGTTTGCCGCGCTGGCGCCCGTGTGCGGGGGCGGTGATCCGTCGCAGGCCTTCCAGCTGCGGCGTATCCCCATCTGGGGTTTCCACGGAGCCCAGGACACCGTCGTCCCGGTGCAGGAGATGAAGACGATGGCCGACGCGATGGAACGGGTCCACGGCACGATGCGCCTGACGATCTACCCCGACGCGGGCCATGACGCCTGGACGGCGACCTACGACAACCCCGAACTGTACACATGGATGCTTGCTCAGGTGAAGACGCCGCCGGTCCTCGTACCGTTGCGCGACGCCACGCTCACGGCATCGTCAGGCGATCCGTCGCTCGCGGCCGACGGCGATCCGGGTACGCGATGGGAGTCGGCATGGTCGGATCCGCAGTGGCTGGCCATCGATCTGCACCAGGTCACCCCGTTGCATTCCCTCACCATCTTCTGGGAGACGGCGTATGCGAAGGTGTACGACGTGCTGGTTTCGGCCGACGGCGACACCTGGACGCGGTTCTACGGCACCACCGAGGGGGACGGCGACGTGGACGTCATCGATTTCCCAGCCGGGACCGAGGGGCGTCATCTCAGGCTGGATTGCCATGACCGCGGGACCCAGTGGGGCGATTCCATCTGGGAGATCGAACTGGAGTGAGTCCCTGGCGTTGCCGGAAGCGATATATTGCTCAAGTCGGGGCCGCTTGCAGCCGATGATGGGGCGGGAGGTATTGTGATGAATGTCCCCGGTGTGAATACCATCTTGCAACCGTCGGCGACGCCTCGGTCGGCAGAAGCCTTCCGCGTGTCGGCGCTCCACAGGGCGCAGAGCGCGCAGAAGGCCGAGGGCGAGGCGGCGCTGAAGCTCATCGGCAGCAGTGTCGCGGCGGGCGTATCGAATAGCGATCCCGACCTCGGCACCCAGGTCGACCGGCGAGCCTGATCGAGAACGGCCGGCAACTTCCCGGTTGCCGGCCGGATCGTTCGTGGTTAACATGCAACCAAATGGTTGCATATAGTGTGCGCCGGTATCGACGGAGGTCGATCGCGATGAGCGATAGAATCGAGCAGCAGATCGAGATCGCGGCACCGGTCACCCAGGTGTGGCGGGCTCTGACCGATCACGAGGAATTCAACACCTGGTTCCGCGTCGCGCTGGCGGAGCCGTTCGCGGTGGGCAAGACGGCACGCGGCCACATCACCTACCCCGGCTGGGAACACGTGGTCATCGAGGCCACGGTGACGGCCATCGAACCGGAGCGCTACTTCGCCTACACCTGGCACCCGTACGCCGTCGATCCCGACGTGGATTACAGCCAGGAACCGCAAACGCTGGTGGAATTCCGGCTGGAACCCATTCCCTCGGGTACGCGCGTCACGGTGACGGAGTCGGGATTCGATCGGATCCCGCGCCACCGGCGCGACGAGGCCTACCGCAAGAACCACGGCGGCTGGGCGTCGCAACTGCAGAACATCGCGAAGCATGTCACAGCCAGCTCGTAGCTCGAACACGGCGGCGCGCCGGCGGCACGCGGCGGTGCTCGCGGCCCTCGGCCACGAGACGCGCCTCGCCCTCGTCGGTCGCCTGGCGTCGGGCGAGGCGTGTTCGATCACCCAGCTCTCCCGGCGGACCGGCGTGACGCGCCAGGCCATCACCAAGCACCTGCATGTCCTGGAGCAGGCCGGTGTCGTGGCCGGAGAGCGGGCCGGGCGGGAGATTCGCTACTCGTACCGCCCCGACCGTATGGTCGCGCTGGGCGAGTACCTCGAGATGATCGCGGCGCAATGGGACCAGGCCCTCGGCCGCCTCAAGGCCTTCATCGAGGATTCCGCGCCGGACCCGGGGTGAGCGGGAACTCGACTGCCGGCCGCGGCGTCCAAGGCGGGCCCTGTCGGGCTCGCCTGGGCGCCGTTTCGCGTCTATCCTGGCGGGCGTGAGACATCACGGAACCAACCCTCGCAACAAGGAGATCGTGTTCATGAAGAAGCTGCTGATCGCGACGCTGGTGGTAGCCGTGGCGGGTGCCGCCCTGGCTCAGACCCAGTCGGCTGCCAAGCCGGCAACCGATCCGGCGCTGGCACAGATCGACGCCTTCATCGCCAAGGCCGACATCGACAAGTCGGCCCCGCAGTGGAAGACCCATCTGCCAAAACCCGAGCAGGCCACCTTCACGAAGGGCACGAAGTACCTGCTGCACATGCAGACCAACAAGGGCCCGATCACCATCGAGCTGATGCCGCAGGTCGCCCCGATGCACGTCACCAACATGATCTACCTGGCGCGACTCGGCTTTTACGATGGCCTCAGCTTCCACCGCGTCATTCCCGGCTTCATGGCCCAGGGCGGCGACCCGCAGGGTAACGGCATGGGTGGTCCCGGCTATGGATTCAACGGCGAATTCGACAAGTCGGCGAAGCACGACCAGCCCGGCATCCTGTCGATGGCCAACGCCGGCCCGGGCACCGATGGCAGCCAGTTCTTCCTCACCTTCAAGGAAACGCCCTGGCTCGACGGCAAGCACACCGTCTTCGGCAAGGTCACTGAAGGTATGGACACGCTGAAAAAGCTCGAGGCGGCCGGCACGCCGAGCGGCACGCCCACCGAGTCGCTGGTGATGGAGAAGGTGACGGTCGAGGCTACCAAGTAAGGATGCAACACCGATCGGCGCGCTGTGACGGCCCCGGGGCGAGACCGGGGCCGTCGTCATGTCCGGCTTCGTGCGATGGCTACCGCACGAGCTGCACGCGGCCGCGGATGCGGCCTGACGCGTTCTCCACCAGATAGACGCCGCTGGGTGCCGGGTCGCCCGCGCGATCACGGCCATCCCAGCGGGCCTGCCAGCCGTCACCGTCGGTGGCGGGATTCAACACGCGCACGAGCCGGCCGCCGACGTCGTAGACCCGTAGCCCCGTGGCGCCGGGGCGAGCGTTGGCGAGGGCGAAGCGTGTGTCGCCGTGCGAGGGGTTGGGCCAGATGCGCAGGGAGGCGCCGCGTAACGTCGGCGCCGGGGCGCCGGTCACGCCGCCGTCCTCGACCACCGTGAGCGTCTGCCCCGTCGGCGTGTCGGCGAGGTCCTGCACGATGTGGCCGCCCTGGGAGCCGGGCCAGGTGATGCGCAGATCGACGGTTGCCTGCCCAGGCAGTGCGAACACGGCCTCGGGCGCGTTCTGGCTGGCGAAGCCGCCGGTGGCCTGCAGCTCGCGTACCGCGAGGAGGGAGGCCGGATCGCCGAGGTGTCCGGACGGGAATGCGGCAATCCGAGCCCCCACACCGTCGCGATTGGAATAGCCCGCGCCCATGTCGGCGACGCGGCCTTGCAGGCGGATACGCAGCGCGTCGCTGCCCACGCCGTCGTGCGCATAGAGGTAGTTCTGCGCCGGCGAGTGCTCGTTGCCGCAGGCCAGATCGAGGTCGCCGTCGGCGTCGGCGTCGGCCCAGGCCACGGCGTCGGTGCTGCCCTGGCCGAACGCCGCCGATTCCGTGAACACGCCGCTGCCGTCGTTCAGGTAGAGATCGTTGAGGTCGGCGCTGCTGAAGTCGCCATTGCCCACGGCCACGTCGAGGTCGCCGTCGCCGTCCGCGTCGCCCCAGTTCAGGGTGTTGGTGTCGCGCGCGCCGAAGGCGTCGCCGCCGGTGAAGTTTCCAGCGCCGTCGTTGAGGTAGAGGCGATTGCGGCCGCCGTTCCAGTTGCCGACGGCCAGATCGATGTCGCCGTCGGCGTCGGCGTCGGCCCAGGAGAGGCTGGCCGAGTCGCCGTCGCCGAATTCGAGGCGCGCGGTGAACGTGCCGTCGCCATTGTTGACGTAGAGTGCGTTCGTCTCCTCGTGGTGGAAGCCGCCGTTGGCCACGGCGAGGTCGGGATCGCCGTCGCCGTCGACGTCGGCCCAGGCCACGGATCCGGTCTCGCCCACGCCGAACTCGTCACGCTCGGTGAAGGTACCGTCGCCATTGTTCACGAAGAGCTGGTTCTGTTCAGGGGTGCCGAGGATGCCGTTGCCGACGGCGAGGTCGAGGTCGCCGTCGCGGTCGAAATCAGCAAAGGCCATGGCCGTGGTGCCGGCCGCGCCGAACTGGGCCTGAGCCACGAAGGTGCCGTCGCCATTGTTGAGGTAGAGCGCGTTCGCTTCGCCGGAACCGTTGCCGACGGCGAGGTCGGAGTCGCCGTCGTTGTCGACATCGCCCCAGACGACGGCGAAGGTGGCGCCGCTGCCACCGCCGAAGTTCGGCTCCTCCGTGAATTGCCCCGTGCCGTCGTTGCGATACAGGGCGTTGGGTTCCCCGTAGTTGACGACGGCGAGGTCCCAGTCGCCATCGCCGTCGCAGTCGCCCCAGGCCACGGCGATGGTGGCTCCTGTGCCGAAGGCGGGCGACTCGGTGTACTGGGCATTCGCGCGGTCGCCCGCGAGGAAAATCGCGGTCGCCACGAGTGCAACCGCGAGCAAGGGGACCCGGCCATGCGCGAGTCCAGGGGTATCAAAGGCGTGCATGCAATCTCCTTTCCAACCGGCCACGGCATCCGGAAGAGTACCGGGCAACGGAGCCGATGATGAGCAACGTTTCTGGATACGTTATATAGCAACGAGAAACATCTGGCAATGGCAAGGGGAAATTGTTATGATGGAGCTGAATACGTTCATTCTGCAGGGGTCGGCCGTGTTTTCAGGTTGTCTGGCCCGGACCTGCGAGACTCAACGAGCAACGCGCCACATTCCGGGAGTCGGCCCATGGACCAGCATCAGCCCCCCGCGAACCTGCCCGCCGGGTATCGGCCGGTGTGGACCGCGGTCGCCGAGGCGGATCGGCGGCTCCGGTCGCGGCGGCAGCTTGCGGCCGAACTGGGCATGAGTACCCACACCCTCCAGCGCCTCCTAGTGGACGGCGACGTGCCCGATTTCCAACAGCCGCAGAGCACGCGGCTGCAACGGTCGTGGACGGCGATCCTCTCGCGCCTCGCGCGTTACTTCGGACAGGATCCGCGAGCGTGGGTCGGCGGCGTGGGGCTGAGCGCGGACGCGGTGATGGCAGGTGAGCCCGCCGCACCGGAATCGCCGCGCCCGGGGACCTCGGCGCCACCGCCGGCGCTGACCGTCGGCCTGGCCACCGTGGGCGCGTCGGGCGGTGCCGACGATCGAGGTCCGCGTTCATTCATGGGACGCCTCGCCCGCCTCGCGCTCGGGGCCCACGATCCGGACATCGTGCTCACCACCGTCGCCAGCGCCGAGTCCGCTCTTTTCGCTCGACTCGCTTCGCGGGGGGCGGACCTGCACGCCGCCCTCGGGATCCACGACCTACCATCGCGGCCGGCGCTGAACGGGCGCGCGGTGCCCATCCCTGGTTTGAGGGTTTCATTGGCCGCGATCGTGGTCCAGCAGCCGGACGCCGGGGCCGCGCCGCTCGCGTGGCGTGACGCCGTGGCCTCGCCCGCCACGCTCTTCGTCGCCGTCCGCGATGGTGTGGCGCACCACATGCTGGCCGGGGCCTGGGGAATTCCGCCCGCAGGCTTGCATCTCGTCGGTCACGACGATCCGGACGCGATCGCCGCGCGCGCTATCGAGTTTCTCGACGCGAACGCCGCGCGGTCGCCGGTCCTCGTGGGCGACATCGCGACGCTGCGTCAGGTGACCGATGCCATCGAGCAGGGCGCATCATCCCTCGTGGTGAGCGAGGTACGCGATTTCGCCGGCCTGGCTCCGCGCTATCCGCTAGCGATCGCCGCCGGCGATGCGTTGCCTGGCGGTGCGACGCGCCTCGCCGAGGCCATGGCGCGCGTGGTCTACGGCTCCAGTCTGCGCGAGACGGCGCAACTCTACGCCGAACTCCTCGCGGCGGACGACCACCGAGTGCGATTTGCCGTACCGGCGGGCTGGCGCGCGGTGGAGCCGGCCTGGGAACTCACCGCGTTCGCCGAGGCCGATCGTGAATTCCGCGGTGTGGCCTGCCGCCACCTCCTGCACCTTCTGAGTGACGACGTGGTGGCGACACGAACGACCGACGCTCGCCATCTCGCCGCGCGCTGGGCGGAACAGCGGGCGGCTCTGCTCGTCCCTGCCGCCTGGCGCCGCACGCTGCGCCGGGAAATTGCGCACCTGCGCCAGGAGACTCCCAACGACGGTGTGGTGGCGACGCTCCTGTGCCTCTCGTGCAATGCCGACCTGCTCGACGCCGACAATCGCGGTCGCGCGTCCACCTACTGCCGACATTGCGCCGACGCGCAGGGCAGGCTCCGGCCACGCTCCGAGGTGCGGCAGGTCCTGGCGCGGTGGATGCGCCACGCGCGTCCGCAGCTCTCCCACGCCGAGTCCGAGCGGCGCGCCGACGCCTACATGGTCGCCATGCCGGCGTGGCGCGCGGCGTAACTCAGACGCTAGATCTCATGATTTGACAACCGGTTGACGGGTTCCATCGCGGCCGATACACTTCTCATACCCCGAGCCGAGGAGCCGTGATGCTGCACGACCACCGTCGATCCGCCATCCTGCCGCTGATTCTGCTCATCGGCCTCGCGTCGTGCGGTGGCGACGATCATCCCTCGCGCCCGGCGCCATTCGCGGTCAAGATCACGGTGATCGACTCGCTCGGCAACGCGGTGTCCGGACTCTCCCTGGACGCGTTGCCTGACACGCCGTACTACCAGGACGGCGCGCCGCAGCCCGCGCCGCCCCCCATGCCACCCAGCGAACTGCGGGCCCCGTATCCTAACCCTTTCTATCCCACCGTGCGCATGGATTTCGTACTCACCGACACGAGCCACGTGATCCTGACCGTCGCCGACGTCGCCGGCGCCGAGTACCGCCCCGTCGTCGATGACACGCTGCCGGGCGGCTCGTTTGCGACGATCTGGCCAGGTCGCGATGCGAACGACGATCCCGCACCTTCGGGCATCTACTATGCGCACCTTGTCGTCCGCGATCCCGCGAGCGACACCGTCGAGCTGGACCAGCGACAGCCGATGCTACTCGCGAGATTTGGCAACGACGACGACCGTGTCGGCATCACGGATGCCCACGGCACGGTCGTACTCGACGACGAGCGCCTGTTCCCATACCTCTACGACGTGCCCCCGTTCGATGCCCTCGACGAGGCCGCCAACCCCGTGGGCCTCGTCACGCTCACGCCCACGATGCGCTTTTACCTCTTCGCCGCCGACGGCAGCCACCACATGCGCTTCGACCGCGACGTCACCGGCAGCGCGAATTTCACGTTCGTGTGGGACCGATAGCCGTCGGGACGTGCCGACGCCCGTGCGCGATGCGAATGGCGAGCCGAGGGATGCCGTGACTCGTAGGGGACCATGCGTTCCTTTCGATCCGCGCTGCCTTGCGATCGGCACGGTCGGCCGCGCATGGTGTCCGCTCCCATCGCCTGCCCAAGTCGATCATCTGTAATGACCTAGGCCGAACCGTCGGAGCTGGCACGATCATGTCTCCGCGTGCTTCCCAGAAAAGGAGGCGCCATGCATATCATTGCCATCGCCATGACCAAGGGGGGCGTGGGCAAGACGACCACGGCCGTGAATCTGTCGCACGGGCTCGCCAGGCGGGGGCATCGGGTGCTGCTCGTGGACGCCGACACGCAGGGGCAGTGCGCCAAGGCACTCGGGGTGACCGGGGAGGTCACGCTGGCCGATGTCTTGCAGGGGAAGGCGGAGATCCTCGAGGCCGTCACCCGGGCTCGGGACAAGCTCGATCTCGTGCCCAGCGACCACCAGCTCTGTGCAGCGGCGCTGGCGATCGCGCGGCGCAGCATTGACGGGCACCGCGTACTGGGCGATGCCCTGGCGTCGGCGGCATCGCGCTACGACTACTGCGTGATCGACGCGTCGCCCGGTGTGGACGCCGTGGCCGTGAACGTGCTGGGTTGCGCGCACGAGGTGATCGCACCTGTCGCACTCAATCCGGCGGCGCTGGCGAGCGTGGTGGATTTCGTGCGGCATGTGCAGCGCGTGGCAAAGCACAACGAGGACCTGCGCCTGCGCGCGATGCTGCCCACGTTCCTCGATCTGCGCACCCACCAGTCGGGCCAGGTGCTCGATCAGTTGCGGGAGACCTTCGGTAGCCTGGTGTGGCCGCCCATCCGCGTGAACGTGGACCTGGCCGAGGCATTCGGGTGGCACGAGACCATCTTCGAGCGCGCGCCGAACTCGCGCGGCGCGGTGGATTATACGGCGCTGGTGGCAAGGGTGGAACGCCACGCGTCTGCGGTGTCTGCGCCGCTGGACGCCGTGCGGCCGGTCTGATACACTCGCCGCCGTTCCCGTTCGAGACGATGCTCATGAACGGCGCCACCTCGCGGGCGGTGGGCCAGGCTGGAGACTCATCGCATGGCGCAGCTGTACCGGAGGAAGATCCGTCCCTTGCTCAAGGGCATGCGAACTTGGGTCGGTCCGAATCGCGATTTCCATACCACCCGCGGCACTGACCGTCCAGAGTATTGCTACTCCGTATGGTTGCGGCACCTCGCCCTCGCCGCCCAGCACGGATTGACCTCCGTACCGCGCAACGTCGCCGAGATCGGACCTGGCGATTCTCTCGGCATCGGCCTGGCGGCGCTGATCAGCGGTGTCGAGCGCTATGCCGGATTCGACGTGGTGGAGTACGCGTCGACATCCCGCAACCTCCCGATTTTCGATGCCCTGGTGCCGATGTTCGCGCAGCGACAGCCAGTGCCCGGACCCGATGCCCTGCCCTTCGTGCTGCCTCGCCTCGCGACCTGGGAATTCCCCGCGCAGCTCGGGAGTCTCGGTGCACTCGACGACGCGCTGCGTCCCGAGCGGATCGCGACACTGCGCCGGACGCTGGAGCAACTCCGCACCAACGCCGGACGCGACGAAGCCATCCGCTACGTCTGCCCGTGGGAAGATCCTGGCATCCTGGAGCCGGAGAGCATCGACTTCGTGTTCGCCCAGGCCGTCTTCGAGCACGTGAACGACATCGATCACACGTACCGTTCACTCGCGAAGTGGCTGCGTCCGGGCGCGCTGTTCTCTCAGGTGGTGGACTTCACGTCGCACAGCATCGTGCCGGACTGGAACGGCCACTGGTCCTTCAGTCCATTCGCGTGGCGCATGCTCGTGGGACGCCGGACCTACCTCATCAACCGCCACACGCTGGGCGACCATCTGCGGTCGCTCGCGGGTGCGGGCCTCGAGGTCGTGCACGCGATCCGGTATCATCGCGAGCCGGATCTGCCCGCGCATCGCCTTGCGAAGCCGTTTCGTGAGGCGGATCCCGAGGATCTCCGGACCTACGCCGCATACATCCTGGCGCGCAAGACCTAGCTGTCAACGCGACGCCGGCCTCGACGCGGCCGCGACCCGCGCGAAGAATGCACACAGCTTTGCGGTCTCCGTCGTCAGGTCGAACGCCGCTTCGATCTTGCGGCGGGCGGCATTCGCAAGCGTTGCGCGCAGCTTCGGATCGTGGGCGAGACGTTCGATGGCGCGAGCCAGGGCCGTGGCATCGCCGGGGGCCACGAGCACGCCCTCGTTGCCGTCGTCGATGAGTTCGGGGATCCCAGAGACCTCGGTCGACACGACAGGACACCCGACGGCCATCGCCTCCATGAGCGACACGGGAATACCGTCGATGTCACCGTCGGTTGCCGGGATCGACGGCAGGACGAAGATGTCCGCGACGGCGAGCATCTCCTTGATCCGGACCTGCGGGAGACCGCCGGTGTACGCCACGCGGTCGGCGATGCCGAGCCGCGCGGCCTGAGACCGCAACGCTGCGCCTTCGGGCCCATCGCCGACGATGGTGGCGCGCCACGGTACTGTGGCGGCATCGAGGCGTGCGAGGGCTTCCAGGAGGACATGAAATCCCTTCTTCGCGACATACCGGCCCACACCCAAGACGGCGATCTCGTCGTGTTCGCCCGGCGGTGTGCGAAATGGAAACGCTGCACTGTCGATCCCGCAGTGGACGAGCACCGTCCGCTCCTGGACGGGCTCCAGGCTGACATAGTGGCGCCGGTTGTACTCGGAGATGCAGACGACGCCCGAAGCGTGGCGCAGTTTCGGCCGGAGCGCGGAATGATCCCGATAGACGTCGGCCCCGTGGCCCGTGAAGGTGTAGGGAATCCCTGTCAGCATGCCCAGAAACATGGCGAAGGTCGTCGGCGGCGAGGCGAAATGGGCGTGGATGAGATCGTAGCGGCCATCGCGGACGGCTTTCTCGAGGGTCGTCGCCACGGCGAGTTGATAGATGAGCTTGCCCTTGATGAGGACACCATCGTCTTGGTCGGCCAGGGCCGAGCGTAAGACGCGCCACGTCGTCCGGGGCCGGGTGACGAGGCGAGCCATCAGGGACCCCAGCGCCACCAGACCGTTGACGGGATAGACGTAGCGACAGCCGCTGAGATCGCACTCGGGTGCCTCGGACCTTGCGGCGGGGGGAATGCGGCGCAGAGCGAGCAGGTCGACCTGCTCGCCCGCGCGCCTCACCTGCGCGATCTCGCGCGTGATGAACGTGTGGGTCCGGGTCTCGAAATTCGTTGTCACGTAGAGTATGCGCACGTCGCTCCGGTCAGCGCAGCACCGAAATGCTACGTCTGGAGAGGCCTCCGCTTCGGCATGGGCTCCGATGGGAGATCCAGGGTAATAAGGCCTTGCGGCCTCGTCAATCACCACCGTTACAGCGAGTTAGCGTGCATCGGTGTCCCGGTCACGCCATTGGCGAGCGACCGAGCAGCCTCTGGATCTGTTCGTGCCGCAGGAAGGTCGCGACATCGCGCGGAACCTCCACGGGCTCTCGCGCCACCAGGGACCACACGTAACCTGCGAGCAACGCCGCGCCGCCGAGCAGATAGGGTCGCTGGGCCATCCGGCGGATCCCTCGGACCAGTTCGAAGAGGGGATGATAGCCGATCACATGATTCTGCCGGCCCAGTCGGAATTGCGCATGGACGAAGCCATACGATTCCGTGCCGGTGGTGCGGTGGTGGTGCACGAGAAGGTCCGGAAACGTCCGGACCGTCCAGCCGTGCATGCGCGCGGTCGTCTCCGCGACGGCGTCGACCCCGCCGTACGTCAACACGCGGTATCCCCCGACCTGCTCGAAGCAGGCGCGCCGGAACATCTGGATGGGGCCACGGACGCTCCAGTGATCGCTCATCGGTCGGGTCACGAATCGCGATCCAAACCTGTCGAGGACTCGGCCACCGCCGACGCCCAGCCGGGCATCGTCCGCGAACCTCGAGAGAAGGAGTTCGTAATAAGTGTCCTCGAAGGACACATCGGCGTCGACGATGCCCACGCAGTCGAAATCGAATTCGGCAAGGGTGGAGAAGGCTTCGTTCACTGCCCGGGCCTTGGAACCGAAGTTGCGAGTTCCATCGGCAGGCTTCCGCATCAGACGAATGAAGGGACAACGGCGCGCGTAGTCCGCGACGAGTGCGTCCGTGCCGTCCGTCGACCCGTCGCTGACCACGATCCAGGCCCGGGGTCGATGCGTCTGTGCTGCCACCGACTCCAGGACATCGCCGATATAAGCGTCCTCGTTGCGAGCCGCGGTGATGAGCACGTAGGGCAACACGATGGGGGCCATTCGTCAGCGGTGCCGGTGCGACTTGCGGGCTCAGAATATGACCGTACGCGAGAAGATGGGCAAGGATAAACGACATGCCCCGTAGGTGCATGCATGCGGGCACTCGTGGTGGCGTGGACGCGACCGCCGAATTGTGCTTTACTGCCGTTCGCGCCGCCGCGGCGAGAGGGTGCGGGGACATCGTGCCCAGACATCGCGGTGTCTCGAACGTGGAATGGACCGGAGGCTCAGTCTAGGTTGAAGACCCGGATCTGCTATGTCATCAATGCCTTCGAGGTGGGAGGCGCCGAATCGGTGGCGCTCGCTCTCGCGGCCAACCTTCCCGCCGACCGCTACGAGGTGCAGGTTCTCGCGGTCAAGGATCGTCGCCACGATTCTCCGATGCGTGCGCGGTTTCGCGAAGCCCGGGTCAGTACCGAGGCGCGAGACTTCGGCACCCTGTCGAATCCCCTCAATCTCCTGCATCTGATTGCGTGGCTGCGGCGACGGCGATGGGATGTCATCCATGGACACAATCGACCGTCCGATGGGTGGGCGGCGATTGCTGGCCGGTATGCCGGCGTGCCCCACCGCCTATGGACGCGTCACCTCGTGTACCGCGACATGTCGGATCGTCAGCTGAAGCGCTACCGCAGGCTGTCGCAGTCGGCGCCGGTCGTCGTCGCCGTCTCCGACGCAGTGCGGGACAACTGCGTGAATCTCGAAGGCATCGCGCCGGAGAAGGTCGTGACCATCGTCAACGGGATCGATACGGGCCGATTCCGGCCGCTCGCACCGGCGAGGAGAGCACATGTTCGCCGGCAACTCGGGATTGCAGCTGGCGACGTGTTTCTGCTCTTCGTCGGGCGCCTCAACGAGCAGAAAGCTCCGGAAGCATTCGTCGACGTCGTGACTGAGCTGAGGCGGCGTGGCGAGCCCGTCGTCGGATTGATGTGTGGCGATGGTCCGTTACGCGAGGAACTGGAAGGTCGCGTGCGCGAGTCCGCGGTTGTGCGCCTGCTCGGGGTCAGGGACGACGTTCCCGATCTGGCAGCCAGTGCCGACCTCTTTGTCTCGACGTCCCGCAACGAGGGGCTGCCTCTCAACATCATGGAAGCCATGGCCGCGGGCGCGCCTTTCGTCGGGCCCGCGATCGAGCAGATCGCTTGCCTCTGTACCGGGAAACCCGAACTGGCGGCCGGACTCTACGCGCCTCCACCCGGCGAAGGGCCGATCCCGCTGGCGCTCATCGCCGAGTGGGCAAACACGATCCAGGCACGGCTCGTCGATTCCACCGGTCTTGCGGATGCCGGCCGCGCCGGTCGCGACGTGATTGCGCGGGGCTACTCTCTCGACGCCATGGTTGCGGCGCACGATAGGATCTATGCACGGATGATGGGCCTGCCGGCGTCAACGTGAATGGCCGGACTTCGTCCTTGCGTTCCACAATCGTCTGAGGAGATCGAGGATCGGTATGCTCTGGCCCGTGACCCGGTAGAGCAGAGCCGCGATCATGCTGTACGCCGTGAGAGTCACCAATCCCCAGGCGACCAGCCCCAGGAAGGTTCCGCGAACCGGCGCCGCCACGAATCCCGTGGCGACGAATGCCGCGCCGACGACCAGGCCGGAAAGCACCGGGATCGCCATCGCGCCGACCACTTGCCGGTAGCTGATGGCGATCTGGCGTGCGGTGATGACGGGAAGGACGATCATGCGCGTCACCGCCATCGGTAACGCGGTACCGAGTGCAACGCCGAGGATCCCGTAAGACCGGACCAGGAGAAGGCTCAGCACGAGGTTGGCGATACCCTCGCCCACGGTGACGATGGCGTTGTAGCGGTGCTTGTTGATGGCGTAAAGCAGACTGATCGTGGGGTTCTGGCAGAGCGCGAGACCGTGCACGACGGCGAGCAACCAGAGTACCGGGATCGCCTCCGCGAATCCGTCGCCCACCCAGAACCGGATGAATCGACCGCCGAGCACGATCGTGATGAGAGAAACGCCCACGGTGAACAGCGACGTGGCGGTCGTGGCTTTCAGAAACAACCGCACGATCCCCGCCTGATCCCGCTCGGCGTCGAGCGCGGCCAGGCGTGGCGCGAGCACGCCGGCGCCTGTGACGACGATCTGCTTGAGATAGCGGACGATCTGCGCCGCCACGGCGAAGACGGCCACGGCCTCGACATTCACCATCCTGGCTATGACCGCGTTGTCGAGATTGAAGCGGAGCTGGTCGCCGATCACGATGAGGAATGTGGAAAAACCATACTTGTAGAGGTAGCGGGCCGCTCGGCGCGACACGTATCGCGGGGCGAGCTGGATCTCGGGGAAGAGCCTCGCGCAGACGATCGCCTGGACGATCATCCGGATCGCCAGCGCCAGGAGATTCGCAATAGCGACGCCGGTGAGTCCCCAGCCCGCATTCAGGAACGCGACCGTGAATACAGCGCGCATACTGGTGCCGACGACCGTGAGACCGTTGGCCCAGTCGAATCTTTCGTAGGCGCGCAGAATGGCATTCTGGAGTCCACCGAGGAGCGTCGCCAGCGCGGCGAACGAGAGGATCACAAGCACCCGCTTGAACTCCATGGCGGACGTTGCCGTCAAGTTGAAGAACGTGCGGATCATGTCGGCGGCGAGCAGCGAGAACAGGATGATGACGACCGCCACGACCAGGAATCCGACGCTGGCGGTGTTCACCGTTTCGTTGAGATCCCTCGTCCGGCCCTGGTTGGAGAACTTCGCCACGTACCGCATGACGGCCGATTCGACGCCGAGGTTCAACAGGCCGTAGTAGCCGATGACGGTGCCGATGACCGTCCAGATACCGAACCCTTCACGGCCGAGTGCCGAGATCACGAACGGCGTCAACCAGAAGGCGATGACGATGTTGATGGCGAGCGCCACCCACCCGGTGAGCGCGTTGCCGAGGAGCGAGGGACGGCCGCGATCGGATGTCACGAGCGTCTCCTCGAGGGGGCCGCGATCGCGGGCATCATTGTCGCGGCCTGGATGCCGCGAACGAAATCAGCCGCCCACGGGCCGCTTTCGCGCGCACGGTCGAGTGCGGGTGAGAGAAAGGTGGACCGTGTCATGGGTGCGTTCGTGGTGCCCGGTGTTCGGGGGACGGGTAGCGCCAGGTGTCGGGTCGCCGATTGCATGGCCGGTCGCTCGATCGCCGGCAGTATAGTCTCCCGTATACACCGGGAACAGGACAATTTCGCGCCGATGCTGCGCCGCGCAAAAATCCTCGCTCTCTCTGAAACTCGTCGTCGGAGGTACGAGCTCGTGCGATCCGGTGCCCATCACCTCTCGAAATCCGCGGTCAGCTCATGACCACGCGCATGCGGTCCGCGATCGCCTTCCCCACGTACTCCCAGGTGTAGCGAGGCATGACCACGTCGTAGGCGCGGTCCCCCATCGCTTTGCAAAGAGCCGGGTTAGACGCGAGTGTGGTCAGCGCCTGGACCAGGGCGTCGGCATCGCCCGGGGCGGTCAGCTCTCCATTGACGCCCGGAGTGACGAGATCGGGAGCTGCGCCGATATTCAACGCGACCACCGGCAGGCGGTGCGCGAAGGCTTCGAGAAAAACGATGCCGAACGCATCGCGCTTCGACGGCATGCAGAAGACCGTGGCATTGCGGTAGTGCTCCGCCAATGCCGCCAGGGGCAGCCGACCATGAACGGTGACCCCGGCCTGTGCGATCGCGGGGGAAACTCCGATGATCGAGAGTTCGGCATCCGGTACAGCACGGCGTACGCGCGCGAACGCGGAGACGAGTTCGGGGCCGCCTTTGAGTTCCCAGAGCGTGCCGACGAAGAGGATGCGCTTCGCAGCATAGCTTTCCAGCGAGCGCGGCGGCAGGGCGGCCTCCGCGGTGCCATCTATCGCATGACAGCCGACACCGACCTGCGCGATGCGGTCGCGTGCAACGGCGTAGTCGTCGACGAGCGAGCGTGTCACGTGGCTGCTCATGGTGAAGATGGTGCTGGCGTGGTGGTAGATCTCCGGTTCGCGGCGCATCCATGCTTGCGAATAGAACTCGCGGGTGGCATCGGTGTCTGGATACTGCAGATTCGTCAGAAGCGCGTGGTCTGTATAGACGAAATGGGGGACACCCGGCATGCTCCCGTCGAAGAGCGACTGTGTCTGGAAGGTGCACGCGTAGCGCGAGAGATCGCCGAGTTCCTGCCTGACGACACGCTGAACGAGGTCGATCATGTAGGACGTGCGCCAGCGAAACGTCCGCAGGGGCCGCGCGCCCGTGAGCAGCCCCGGCCCGTATTCGCCGGCGGCGGCGGCGTGGGCCAGAAGATAGCTCCACCGGCGGGCCTTGACGATCTCAGCGACGTCGATGACATCGATCGCATATTCCGGAAACTGCGTCCGGATCTCCGCCAGCACGGCGGCGTTCGTATGGGAGAACGATCCGAACTTGATGAATGCGATCCTGTTGCGAACGCGACATTGCAACCTGCACCACCCGTCTCGTGCCTCGAAGAATGTTGATCGTCGCGGGCCGCTTCGTGGGCGGGGCAACAGGCCACCCAGGCGAACCTACCGTGCCAAAATTAGGCATAAAAAGGTAAAATACTGTGAGTTTTTCCCCGGCATCCAGGGCGCACCGGGACAGAACTACCGCCGTCAACAATCTTCGAGGCACAACCGAACCGACCGATCATGGTAAACGACGGCGGGGGCCAAGGAAAGCCAGAAATCCCTTAATTGACGCCAGGTCGTAAAAATATCACGATCAGCATGTCTGCGGGTTGACACCGGGTGGGGACAAGGGTACCATGAATGGCCCCATCGCGACCATCGTGATGGCGCTAGGCTGCACCCCGGATCGGGGCCGGGACCGCACTTGCCTCTATTAGGAGCCTTGCCGCGACAAATTGCTAACGTGTATACGCTTTCAAGCGATACAGGGCGAGTACCGGCCGCGGAATGGAAACCACCGCATCCGTCACGCGTCCTTGTGCTGGCGTAGCGCGACGTTGTCGTGACCACGGAGACAGGCTGGGTTTCCCGGGGCAGATGTGAGGCGACATCCAAATGAGTGACATCCTGCAGGCGCTCAAACGTGGGGGTGGCTGGGGAACGGACCTTTCGGTTCGCTTCGGCACCCTGGGCGTGGTCGAGATCCGTCCGCTTCCTCCCCCGCCGATCCAGACCGAGTTTGCCAGGCTGGCCAACGCGCTCCTTTCCAGGGCTGACGAGAAGGGTGGGCTCGTTCTTGTGTTTGCAGGTACCGAGCCCGACGAGGGGGCGACGTACGTGTCGTTCAACGTCGCGCGTCATCTAGCCGCCATGCTCGATCGCAGGGTTGCTTGGGTCGACGGTGACTTCGACAAACCGGAGCCGTTGCTCCGGGAACATGGGCTTGGTCTGCGCGAGATGCTGATCGATCCGCTCGCTATCGAGACCGTGGCCAGCGATGCCGGCAATCTCGTCCTCGTGCCTAATGGTTCAGCGAACATCAAGACGGCCGATCTCCTGAAGAGTCCGGTGTACGACCAGGTCCTGGCCGAGTTCCGCAGGAACTTTTTCGTGACCATCATCGACGCTCCGGCGATTCTCGGCGGCGTCCATGCCGTCAACCTGGCGGAACCGACAGATGGCGTCGTCGTCGTCGTGCAGAGCGGCCGGCTGAAGCACGAGGTCGTCGGCCATGGGTTGAAGCTGCTCGCCGACCAGGGCGTCAAGGTCGTTGGCACCGTACTGAATCGCCGGACGTTCGCGATTCCGGACGCGGTCTACAAGAAGTTGTGAGGTGACCGGAATGATCGATCTTCACCCACAGAGTGCGCAGCCACCTGCGGTTCAGGCGAAGCCAGGCATCGACATGAAGGATTTGCTGGCCGTGGTCTTTCGCCGCCGCTGGGTAATTCTTGCCGTGGCGTTGCCGATCATGGTGATGGCCTTCATCGCGACGCTGCGTTCGGCCGACGTCGTCACCGCGGGGGCGCGGGTACTCATCGAGGCGTCGAACAGCGACCAGTTGCAGTATACCATCGCAAGAGACGACTTCAACGAGGTCCTGGCCACGGCTGCCCAGGTCTGCATGAGCCTTCCGGTCGCCGAGAAGGCGGCCACCGCGCTCCAGGATTCCATACCCCACCTGGCCGGCACGAATGCCGACTACGTGTCGAAACTCAGTCATGTAGATCTGCGCGATCTCATCGTCAACAACCTGGACTGTGGGCAGGTCGGCGAATCCCGGATCCTACGGATCATGTTCTCGGACCCGAGTGCGCGCTTCGCGTTGATGGCCGATCGGGCCGTGACCGATGCGTTCATCGAGTACAATATCGAGAGTCAGCGCAACATCCCGGCGATCAGCTACTTCGATGAGCAGATTGCCGCCGTCCAGTCCGAGGTCGATTCGCTGATGACCGAGCGCGCCGGCATACTGAACGCCTCGGGGTACTCGACCTATCGCACCTCGGCGCAGAGCGACCAGAGCAGCACGGGGAACCTGGAGCTCGACTATCAGCGAGCAAGATCCAAGAGAATGGCGCTCGAGTCCACGGCGCAGCAGGTATCCGCGGCGATGGTCGCGAATCCGGAATTCATTCCGGTCTCCGATGGGCAGCGGAGCGCCGTCCTGATGGACCTCAAGTTGAAACTCGAGGATGCGCGCATGACCATGGCGACCCTGCGTACGAAGTATCAGGACGATGCGATGATCGTCGTGCGCCAGCGCCAGCTGATCAGTGATGCGCGGCAACAGCTTATCACCGAGGAAGCGAATTACCTGAAGGGCCTGCAGATCGATCTCGCCCAGGCGCGCGAAGCGGAGCGAACTTACGAGGAGATCGTGAGGAAGCGCCAGACGTCGCTCGAGAGTTTCCCCGATGTCGAGCGGCGTGTCGACTCCATCAACATCCAGATCGACACGAAACGCGACCTCCTCAAGAGCTTGCAGGTGCGACGGGGTGAGGTGCGCGTGCGGGCCGATACGGATATCCGGATCAGCAACATCATTCCGCTGGATATGCCGACGATCGATACCGCAGTGGGCAGCGGCAGGAAGCTCCTCTATCTCGGACTGGCTTCGATATTCGCCATCGTCCTGGGATTCATGACGGCGTACTTCGTCGAGTCGCAGGACCACCGCATCTACAGCGGCCGGCAGGTTGAGCAGTACCTCGAGGTCCCGGTCCTGGGAGCGATTTCGGATACCGTGGCCTACGACCGACGTGGGCGATGAATCGCCTGGCCGAAACCGTACGCAACCTGGGAATCGAGCGGCTGTTCACCGGCGGTGTCGCTGCGCCGGCCATGATCTTCGTGTATCTCGCGGTGTCCACGGTTGGCGGCTATTTCCTGACCATGGTTCTCGGCATGAAGATCACGGTCGTGGCGCTCGTCGGTGCGGTGTTCGTGGGCCTGCTGGTTCTGCTCTCGATGCGCGATCTCTCCCTGGCTCTGGTCATCTGGCTCATTTCGATGGGCTCCTTTCGGAGTATCGGCATGGTGGCCATGCCCGGTCTGCCGGATTTTTCCATCGATCGCATCATGCTGGTCTGGATCGTCCTGGTCTTGCTGGCCCGGGTACTTTTCGGCCAGCTGGAGTTCCACAAGCCATACGGGGCCGACCTGCTTGTCATCGGCCATGTCGTTTACATCTGGGCGCAGATGCAGACCCACAGTGATTTCAGTCACTTTCACCAGTGGGTACTGAGTTCGCTTTCACCGGCCGCGGCGTTCTTCTATGGCAAGTACGTGGTCAGGGACGAGAGATACATCCGGAATATCCTGCTGTTCCTCTTTGCGACCACCGTGTACTACTACGTCACCGCCATTGCCGAGCACTTCAGTATCAACGCCCTCGTCTGGCCGAAGAATATCCTGGATCCCAACGTCGGCTTCTGGGCGAAAGGGCGGTCGCGCGGTCCGGTTCTGCACCCGCCGCTGTTCGGCCAGATCCTGTCGATGATGTTGCTGGTGCATTTCTACTTCCTGCTGAAGATCCGCCGGTGGCCGTTGAAGATCGCCATGGGTATCTCGCTGTTGCTTGCGCTGCTCGGCGTGTTCTTCGCCTACACCCGAGGGCCCTGGGTGGCCCTCGGAGTCGCGATCGTTGTCCTGGCCGTGGCGCGTCCGGGGTACCGGCGTATCGTCGGCGCCATCGGGGTGATCGTCGTCATCGCCGGCATCTTCGGACTGCTGAAACTCGCCAACTCCGACTTCTTGCAGGAACGCCTCGGTTCGGAGAATACCGTCGAGAATCGCCTGGGGTTCATGGCTAACGCCTGGCGCATGGTGCGCGACCATCCCATCTTCGGTATCGGCTACTTCCGCTTCCTCAGAGAGGTCTCGCTGTACAACCAGTCGACGTATATCCCATTCTACGGTCTGGTCCGGAAGGGCCTTGGCGCGCATGTCGCGATTCACGATATCTTCCTCGGGCCGACGGCCGAGGTTGGCATCGTCGGAACGACGTTCATGTTCTGGTTCTACTATCTCATTCTGCGTTCCTTTCGTTCTCTCTGGCGCCGCGCGCCGCAGGGCCGTTGGTTCAATCGAGATCTGCTGGCACTCTTCTTCGGGATCACGGTGTGCTACTTCGTGGGCGGCATGGCCATCGACTACCGCTACTTCGACTTCATCAATGTCCTCTTCTATCTCATCGCCGGCATTGTCTATGGCGTGGACGGTCGTATGAATCGCGTGGCGACCGTGCGCGCCGTGACTTGATCCCGTCTTGTCAGGGCGATCACGCTCTCCTGCTTGCCGCCAACGGGTGATAGTGTGTATAATACACTATCGTGGAGGAGTCCCCATGTCCCTCGAACCAGCGTTCCACGATCACTCCCTCGGCCTGCTGACCGACCTGTACCAGCTCACCATGGCCCACGGGTACTGGAAGCTCGGCAAGGCGCGGGACGAGGCCGTCTTCCACCTCTTCTTCCGCAAACCGCCATTCGGCGGCGGGTATACGGTGGCCGCGGGGCTCGAAGATGTCCTGGGTTACCTCGAGCATCTGCGATTCGACGCGGGAGACCTGGCGTACCTAGGCGGCCTCGAAGGCAACGACGGGAAGCCGCTCTTCGCCCCGGAGTTTCTCGATCACCTGCGCGAGCTGGCGTTCACGCTCGACGTGGATGCGGTGCCCGAGGGCACGGTCGTGTTCCCTCAGCAGCCCCTCGTGCGCGTGCAGGGCTCGGTCCTGCAGTGCCAGCTCGTGGAGACGGCGCTGCTGAACCTCGTCAACTTCCCGACACTCATCGCCACGAAGGCGGCGCGGATCTGCGCAGCAGCACACGGCGCGCCGGTCCTGGAGTTCGGCCTGCGCCGGGCCCAGGGCATCGACGGCGCGCTCACGGCGAGTCGTGCCGCATACATCGGCGGCTGCGCGGCCACGTCAAACGTCCAGGCCGGCAAGCGCTTCGGCATCCCTGTCGCGGGCACCCATGCGCATAGCTGGGTGATGGCGTTCGACGACGAGGACCAGGCCTTCGCGGCCTACGCCGAGGCCATGCCCAACAACTGCGTATTCCTGGTCGACACCTACGACACCATCGAGGGCGTTCGCCGTGCCGTCGCTGCCGGCAAGCGGCTGCGCGAGCGTGGGCACGAGATGATCGGGATCCGTCTGGATTCGGGCGACCTGGCCTATCTGAGCCAGGAGGCGCGTCGCATCCTCGACGAGGAGGGCTTCCCCGACGCCCGGGTGCTCGCCAGCAACGACCTCGACGAATTCATCATCACCAGCCTGAGGGACCAGGGCGCGAAGATCGGATCGTGGGGCGTGGGCACGCGCCTGGTGACGGGCCATGGCGACCCGGCCCTGGGAGGCGTCTACAAGCTCGCGGCACTGCGCAAGCCCTGCGGCGAGTGGGAGCCGCGGATCAAGCTCTCGGAGCAGGCCATCAAGATCACCACGCCAGGCATTCTCCAGGTTCGCCGCTTTCGCGATGCGCGCGGATTCGTGGCCGACATGGTGTACGACACGCTGGACGGGGCGCACGGGGAGCGCGTCATCGTCGATCCTGCCGATCCCACGCGGATGAGGCGGGTCCCCGGGGACGCCGAGAGCGAGGAATTGCTGGTGCCGATGATGCGTGGCGGGCGCCTGGTGTACGAGCGGCCCGGGCTAGACGCCATCCGCGCTCGGGTGCAGGCGCAGCTCGCCTCGCTGTCGCCCGGGGTGCGTCGACTGCTGAATCCCCACCAGTATCCGGCCGGCATCGCCCGCCGTCTGCACGAGCGCAAGATGCAGCTCGTCGTGGCTGCGCGCGGACTGGACAACGGAAAAGCGGCCATCTGAGGCAGGGAGTCACGATGCCGTATACCTACGAGTATCCCCGCCCGGCCCTGACCGTGGACTGCGCCGTGTTCGGCCTCGACGAGGACCACCTGAAGGTGCTGCTGATCCAGCGCGACCTCGCGCCGTTCGCCGGCCGGTGGGCGTTGCCCGGCGGCTTCGTGCGGATGGACGAGACCACCGATGAGGCCGCGCGCCGCGAGTTGTGCGAGGAGACGGCGCTCGCGGACATCTACCTCGAACAGCTCTACACCTTCGGCGACGTGGAGCGCGATCCGCGCGGCCGGGTGGTGAGCGTGTCCTACTATGCGCTCGTGAATCTGCACGACCACCCGGTCCACGCCGACACCGACGCGCGGCGGGCCGCCTGGTTCTCCGTGGGCGCCACGCCGCGGCTGGCGTTCGACCACGCGACGATCCTGGACGCGGCCATCGCGCGGTTGCGCGGCAAGGTGCGTTACCAGCCGATCGGCTTCGAACTGCTGCCCACCCGGTTTCCCCTGCGCCAGCTCCAGACCCTGTACGAGCGGATCCTGGGTCGTCCTCTCGACAAGCGCAACTTCCGCCGGAAGATCCTCGGCATGGGCATCCTCGTGGAGTCGAACGAGCGAGAAAAGAACGTGCGCCACCGAGCGGCGCGCCTCTACCGTTTCGATCGCCGGAAGTACGACCGGCTGATGCGGGAGGGATTCAACTTCGAGATCTGAGAGGAGGGCATGATCATGCGCGCCCTCGTGCCGGGCCGCGCATGAATCCCTGCTTGTGGCCAGGGTTCCATAGTGTAGGCTCTACCCGATGCATAACTCCACTGGCGAGAGGACGACCGCGGTGCATCGTTCCGGTTACATACTTTGCCTCCTGCTCTTCCTCGGCCTGACGACCTCCGCCACCATGGCCGCCGAGGTCGGCGCCGACCTCGTACCCGCCCCGACGCCCGAGCCCGGCACGTTGAGATCCTCGGCCCGCATGGTCGCCTTCGGCATGCTCGGCGGCGGCCTGGGGTTCATGCTGGGTGCGGTCCTGGGTGCGAATTACGGCCAGGAAGAGGGGCGCGAGCTCTCCGGCCTCGACGACGCGTTCTACGTGGGTTCGACCCTCGGGGCCGTGGGCCTTGCCACCGGCGTCCACGCGGGTGACGATTCGCTGGGCGACTTCGGCTGGGTCGTCCTCACGACCGCAGGCATCGGCGCGGCCGGCATCGCCACGGCTTTCACCGCCGACGAGGTCGGCGTGCTCTGGCTCACGGTGGTGGCCCAGTGCGCCGGCGCCGTTATCGTGGAGCGCGCCACAGCGCACGGAAACCTCCGCGTCCAGCAGGCCACCGTCGCGCCCACCTTCTCCGTGGCGCCGTTCGTTTCTCGCGAGCACAGGCCCGGTATGGTCGTGACGTGCCGCTTCTGAGTGAGACTCGCACCCGTATCGTCTCCTGGCGGATCGCGTTCGCGGTGCTGCTCGCCGGTGTGCTCGGCTACGCGTTCGTGGACCGTCCGCTCGCCGTCTGGTGCAGCGGTCTGCCCGCCACGAGCGACGACGTGCTCGAGGTGGTGACCTACCTGGGCAACTCCACCTGGTCGCTGATCGGCAGCGGCGTGGCGTTCATCGTGCTCGCGTGGATCGTGCGGCGGCCACGCTGGCGCAACGCGGCCGGTTTCGTGTTCGTGTCCGTGGCGGCGTCGGGCATCCTCGTGCTCGTGGTCAAGACGGTCTTCGCGCGGCTGCGGCCGGTGGCTTTCCTCGAGAAGGGGGACTACGGCTTCACGTTCTGGAAGTTCGGCTACCGCTGGGCGAGCTTCCCCTCGGGCCACGCCGATACGGCGTTCGCGCTGGCGCTGGCCCTGGCGCTCGTGTGGCCGCGGACGCGGCGCGTGGTGTTCGCGCTGGCGGTGCTCGTGGCGCTCACGCGGGTGGTCCTCGATCATCACTACCTGAGCGACGTGATCGTGGGCGGGTACCTCGGTCTGGTCACCACCGTGCTGCTTGCGCGGTGGTTCCATCGACGCGGGTGGGACCATTGACCTGAGTCGCCCGAGCTTGCAGGGAGGACGCACGGTGCCGCCGCCGATCGTGATGATCCATGGCATGTGGTGCGGACCCTGGGTGTGGGATCGCTGGCGCGAGGACTTCGCGGCGCGAGGGTATACCGTCGAGGTGCCGGCGCTGCGCCATCATGACCACCCGGCCGCCGAGCCCGCCGATCCGGGGCTCGGCACCACGAGCGTCCTCGACTACGCCGACGATCTCGCCAGCCTGATCACGGGATTGCCGGGGGCCCCGGTCGTGATTGCCCACTCGCTCGGCGGCCTGCTCGCGCAGATGCTGGCCGCACGCGGGCTCGTCCGGGCGGCGGTGCTCCTCATGCCGGCTGCGCCCGCGGGCATCTCGTCACTGCGGCCGTCAGTGCTCCGGGCTTTCGCCAGCGTGTACCGCACGCCCTTCTTCTGGCGCCGTGCGGTGCGGCCCACGCTCGCAGAGGCTGCCTACGCGATCCTGAACGCGCTGCCGCCGGCCGAGCAGCGCGCGACGTGGATGCGATTCGTCCCCGAGTCCGGCCGCGTGATCGCCGAGATCGGTCTATGGCCGCTGGACCGAGGGAGAGCGGCCGCCGTGGAGGCCATGGAAGTGCGCTGCCCCGTGCTCGTCGTCGCCGGCGGGCGGGACCGCATCACTCCGGCGGCGATCGTCCGACAAGTGGCGCGGCGCTACGGGACGGACGCGAGCTTTCACGAATTTCCGGAGCAGGCCCACTGGATCGCCGGCACCGTCGCCTGGCAGCCGATCGCCGACCTCGTGGCCCGCTGGGTCGACGATCTGGTCTGAGCACTCAGTCCGGCAATGTCACCAGCACGATGCCGCCGCGCTGGAACAGGACCCTGGCGCCGGGGAGCTTGGCCAGGTTGCCGGTCTTCGTGATACACGCCTCGCCGGGTTCCGGGCGCCGATCGGGCGTGGCCTGCCGGCGGTACACGGCAATGCTCGGATGATCGAGGCCCCACATCACGACCGGCACGTCCAGGTCGCGCGAGAGCCTGGCGGCCGCTTTCACCGGGCCCTGCATGAGTGCGCCCGCCGCCGGCACCACCACCTCGGCGAGCAGGATCGCGAGCGTGATGCCGGCCATCTGGATCGCGCGCCAGGGGCGCAGGCTACCGGTCCCGGCCAGGGCAACGAGCACGGTCAGTGCCATGGCGCAGGCCGCCACGTAGCCGGGGTCCAGCACCGCCGCCGCGCCGGCGAGCATGGCCGTGGCCTGTGGGTCGTGCAGGCGCGCGCGTACCATCGGTACGATCCACGGCAATGCGCCCACCAGCAACAGGAGCGCGAACGCCGGCAGCAGCGCGAGGAATCGCGAGCGCAGATCATCGCGATACCGAGCCATGAGCACGAACAGGGGCGTGATGCCCAGGTAGACATAGTGCGGCAGCTTGGTGCTGGCGACCGTGAAGAAGACGAGGACGAAGGCCATCCACAGCCAGCAGAAACGATCGAGCGGGTCGCGCCGCCAGGCGCGTGCGCGGGGGAGCATACGCAGCAGCAGCGCCGTGCCCGGGAGCACCGCCAGCGGGAAGACCACGAAGTAATACAGGAACGAGCCCCGGTGCCCTTCCATCGGAGCTGCGAAACGTTCGACGTTGTGTTTCAGGAAGAACCCCCGCAGGAAGGCGTCGCCCTCGGCCCGGTACTGGGCGATGTACCACGGCAACGCCACCGCGAGGAAGACGGCGATACCCAGGGGGAAGAACACCAGGCGCAACCAGTCGCGCCAGCGGCCGAGGCTGCCCAGGTAGAGCGTGCTCACCGCACCCGGAATGAGGACCGCGACGGGGCCCTTCGTCAGCACGCCGAGGGCCATCCACAGGAAGAAGCGCACGTGCGTGGCGCGGGTCGGCGCCTCGCACCAGCGGAAGAGGTCGAAGAGTGCCAGCGCGAGGAGGCAGTTGAGCAGGGCGTCGGCGATGGCAGCGCGGCCGATCATCATGATGCCCAGCGCCGTCGCCATGAACGTGCCCGCGGCCAGCGCCGTATCGCGCCCGAGGCGCGGCGAGAGGAAGCGTACCAGCGCGATCACCCAGAGCGCCGCGAAGATCGCCGACGGCAGGCGGAAGGCAACCTCACGTGGGCCGAGCACGGCGACGAACGCGGCCTGGCACCAGTAGATCAGGATGGGCTTGTCGTAGCGGGGCTTGCCGTTGAGGTACGTGGACACGAAATCGCCGCGGTCGAACATCTCCCGGGTGGCCTCGCTGAACGCGCCCTCATCGCGGTCGAAGAGGGGTGCGCCGCCGAGGTTGAGAAAGAACCCGCAGGCGATCGCCAGGATCAGCAGCCAGAGGGGATCACGTAGTGCCGGTAGCCGGCGGCTGGTGCCAGGCAGCGTCCGGGTCGTCGAGTCGGCCATCGTTCTCCTCGCGCAGTACGTAGGGCCGCGCGTGCGTGGATTCGTAGTAGGTGCGCGCCATCATCTCGGCCACGACGCCGGTGGTCAAGAACTGCACGGCGGCGATGCCCAGCACCACGCCCACGAGCAACAGGGGCCGCTGCCCGATGTCCTGGCCGAGCGCGAACTTCACGATCCCCAGGTAACCCAGGATCGCCGAGGCGAGCATCCCGAAGACCAGTCCGATCAGCCCGAAGACGTGCCCTGGCTTGGCGCGGTGGTGCAGGAAGAACGACACGGTGAGCAGGTCGACCAGCACGCGGAAGCTGCGGCTCAGGCCGTACTTCGACTGTCCTTGAGTGCGCGCGTGGTGGCGCACCTCCATCTCGCCGATGCGCGCGGGCGCGGTGACGGTGGCGGCCCAGGCGGGAATGAAGCGATGCATCTCGCCGTACAGGCGCACCTGACGGATCATGCGGGTGCGGTAGACCTTGAGGCTGCAGCCGTAGTCGTGCACGTGCACGCCCGTGACGCGCCGGATGAGGCGGTTCGCGATGCGCGACGGGATCTTGCGCAGGAAGATGCCGTCCTGACGGTGCCGGCGCCAGCCGGTGAGCAGATCGAGGTCGCGCGCGTGGAGCTGTTGCACCAGGAGCGGGATGTCCGCGGGGTCGTTCTGGAGGTCGCCGTCGAGGGTGGCGATGATGGTGCCGCGTGCGGCGTCGATGCCGGCCTGCATGGCCGCCGTCTGGCCGAAGTTGCGCTGCAGCGTCAGGACGCGCATGTGCGGGCCGGCGGCCGCGGCCGCGGCTTGCAATCGACCCGCAGTGCCGTCGCTGCTGCCGTCGTCCACGAGGATCGCTTCCCAGGGGTGCGGATATCCAGCCAGGGTCTCGGAGAGTCGCGCCACGAGCGGCTGCGCGTTGGCCTCCTCGTTGTACAGGGGCACCACCACGGAGAGACGGTGGGGAGGCAGCGTGGCTCGTTCCATCATCACGTCCCATCGCTCCGGCGCTCGTCCGCTTGCCGGCGTCCCCAGGGCAGCACGGCGGGAATCACTCCCAGGATGCTCGCACCCAGAATGAAGAGATGCAAGTTCACGGCGGCCGGCAACGCCTGCGCCAGCGCCACGCTCAACGGCGTGAGCACGGCCAGCACGCCGGCCTCATAGGTGCCCGCTCCGGCCACGCCGTGCAACGGTAGCACGCTGCTGAGCTCGCCGCCCACGGCGCCGAGCAAGGCCGTGCGCGGACCGAGGCCGGCCATGGCATGCAGGAGCCAGGCGAAGGAAGCCAGCTTCACGAGCCAGGTGATCGCGGTCCAGGCCATCGTGGTGCCCAGCATGCCCCGGGTCTCGGGGATGCCCTCGACCAGGCGGATGAGCACGCCCCGGACGCGGCCGCTGTCGCGGCGCCGCAGGAGAGCTGTCACCGGTCGGCGCGTCGCGTACGCCAGCGGGGGCACCAGCAGCCAGAGCGCGAGTACCGCGACGGCGGGAACCGGCGGCCACAGATGCAGTAACAGGGCCGTGCCGGCGCTCAGGGCGAGCAGGTGCGCGTCGAGTACGCGGAACCAGAGCAGCCGCGGGACCGACGCGGAGGGCGGCACCGCGAAGTAGCGCCGCATGAGCACGGGAAACGCCAGCTCGCCGCTGCGCACGGGCAGGAAGTTGTTGGCGAAGGTGTGGATGAGGACCAGGCGCAGGCAATCCGACAATCGCCCCCGCGTTGCGGCGGGAAACGCGACCTCGATGCGCACGGCGCGGGCCACGTAGCTGACGAACAGCAAGAGGATCGCAGCGCCGAGGCCGGCGGGCGACAGCAGCGTCCAGGCCTGGACGATCCGGCTCCAGCCCACGGTGCGCTCGGTGAAGACGACGAAAACCGCCAGGATCACGAGCCCGATGAGCCAGCGCCAGGACGAGGAACGGGGCATGACGACCCTTCGTCGGGACGGAGACCGGCAGTGGCGCGCATCAATTTGCACCCGGCGGGTGCGACTATCCAGTGTAATCCCGTTCGACGCCGGCAGGTAGGCGTGGTTCCCCCGTGGCGTCTTCTGCTAGGATGCAGCGATCGCGAGGGGGCGAGGTGAGATCCGGAATGCGAGAGTACTTGCTGTCGTGCGTGCTGCTGGGTCTGGTGGCCGGGTGTGCGCGCGCCCCGGAGCTCCCGGTGGCCCGTGCCGGTCGGGCATCCCTGGCGCGGGTGCTCGTGGAGAGCGGCGAGGTCTCGGCCGTGCGGTCGCAGACCGTACGGGCGCCGATGGAGTGGAGCGGCGACCTCCAGGTCACGGCGATGGTGCCTGAAGGCACGCTGGTGGCCGCGGGGGATACCCTCGTCCAGCTCGATCCCAGCGCCCTCGACCGTGAGGCCGAGACGATAGCCGGTAAGCTTGCCGACCTCGCCGCCCAGCGGCGTGGCGTGCTGGCGAGCCAGGAATCGCAGCGCCTGCGCCTGCGTAACGCGGTGGCCACGGCCGAACTCTCGCGCGAGCAGGCGACGCTGCAGCTCGAGAAGTTGAAATTCGAGGCCCAGACGCGACGCGAGGAAGCGCGGCTGAGCCTGAGCAATGCCGGAGTTGCCCTGGAGGAGGCGCGCGCCAAGCTCCAGGCGCAGGCGGTGCTCGACAGCCTGGCGCTGGCCAAGACCGACCTCGCCCTGGCCAGCGCCCAGGCGAGCCAGGACGGGCTGCGCCAGCGCCGCGCTGCGATGATCGTTCGGGCGCCGTCGCCCGGGTTGGTGGTGTATGTCGAGAGCCGCGACCGCCAGGGCAATCGCTTCAAGCCGCGCGTGGGCGACACGGTCGATCCGTGGCGGCCGCTGGCCGAGATTCCCGACCTCACGCAGATGCAGGTGGAATTTCCTGTCCACGAAGTCGACCGCCATCGCGTCGACGTGGGGCTGTCGGTGCGGGTGAGGCTCGAAGCCGACCCCGATACCGTGTTCACCGGGCAGATCGAGACGATCGCGCGGCTAGCCACCGAGGTCGCGGACGACAGTTCGGTGCGCGCCTTCGCCGTGCGCGCTCTCCTGGATGGGCACGACCCGCGCCTGCGCCCCGGCATGACAGCGGTCGTGGAGGTGGCGCTGGGGGCCAGTGACACCCTCGTCACGATGCCGCGCACGGGCGTGTTCGAGCAGGATGGCGAACCCGTGGTGTTCCCGCGCGCCACCTGGCCGCAGCCGCGCCCCGTGCGCCTGGCGGTGCTGACGCCGCTCGTCGCCGGCATCGCCGAGGGCCTGGCTGCCGGCGAAGCCGTCGTGCTCCAGAAACCGGCCGCTGTCACCGATCTGCAGCCTCTCGGGGCTGCCGCCCACGCCAAGGACATCTTGCCATGACCCGACCGTCGTCCCGCCGGCTCACTCTGCTCGCGCTCGCCATCCTGGCGGCCGTGGCCGTCGTCGTGGTCGCGCGCGCGCGACGGGAACGGGCCGAGCTGATCACCGCCACCGCCACGCGCGGCGAGTTCCAGGTCGCGATCACCACGACTGGCCAGGTGGACGCGGTCAAGAGTCGCAATATCAGCCGCCCGCGCGTGGGTGGATCGTGGAGCGCCGCCCAGATCGTCGAACTGGCGCCCGAGGGCAGCCTCGTGACGCAGGGCGATTTCCTCGCCCAGTTCGACACCGGCGATGCGCAGCAGCAACTCGACCAGGCCACCAACGATCTGCAGAACGCGCGCGCCGAGCTGGCGCGGCAACAGGCGGAGAGCGCGTCCACGCTCGCGGAGCAGAAGAGCGCGGTGCTCACCCAGCAATACAGCTACGACCAGGCGAAGCTGCGCTACGACCAGATGCAGTACGAGGCCGACGTGCGGCGACGCGAGCAGGAGCTGGAGCTGAAGAAGGCCGAACTATCGCTGCAGGAAGCGCGCGATCGCCTCGACTCCCAGCAGGTCATCGCCGAGGCCGAGCGCAGCAAGGCCGAATACGCCGTCAAGCGCGCGCAGCTACAGCGCGACCAGGCCGAGCAGGCGTTGCAGGCGCTCACCATCACGGCGCCGGAGCCGGGCCTGGTGGTCTACAAGACCTACCGGGGCGGCAAGGTGAAGGTGGGCGATCAGGCCTGGCCGGGCATGGACATCATCGAGTTGCCGGACCTGTCACAGATGCAGGTACGCACGCGTGTGAACGAGATCGACGTGCGCCAGGTGGCGAAGGACCAGGACGTGATCGTCTCCGTCGACGCCCTGGCCGACCAGGTGTTCCACGGCAAGGTGTCGCGCATCGCCACGCTCGCCCGCGCCGAGGGCGACGCGAAAGTGAAGGTCTTCGACGTCGACGTGCTGCTCGACGACGACGACGGCGACCTGCGCCCGGGCATGACCGCGCAGTGCAAGATCGTCACGGCGCACGCCGAGGATGTGGTGTCCGTGCCGCTGGAAGCCGTCTTCCCGCGGGACGGCAAGAGCGTCGTCTACGTGGTCGACGGCGGCACGCATGCGCAGCCGGTCACCCTCGGGCTGCGCAACGACGACTTCGTGGTGGTCGAGGGGGTGGAGGCCGGCGCGTCGGTCTCGCTGCGAGATCCCGGGCAACCGTACGTGCCGCCGGCCAGCGCGGACAAGCCGGAGGCGGCGTCCTGAGCATGCCGATCCTGGAAACCCTTCGCGTCGGCCTGGCGGGACTCAGCGCCCACCGCCTGCGCTCTTTCCTGACGATGCTGGGCATCGTCTTCGGCGTGGCGGCCGTGATCTCCATGCTGTCGATCGGCGAGGGCGCGCGCCGGCGCGTGCTCGAGCAGTACGCGCTACTGGGCATCGACAATCTGCTCGTGATCGACCAGCCCGCCCCGGCGCCCACCGACGACGACGAGACGCACCCCTTCAGCGCGGGCCTCACGCTCGGCGACGCCGCTGCCGTGCGGACAGTATTGCCGCTGGCGCGCCGGGTGGTGCCGCTGCGCATCGTGGAGAGCAACATCCAGGCGGGCCGGCGGCGGGTCACCGGCAACGTGGTGGGCACCACGCCCGACTATCTCGCCGTCATGCGCCGCCACCTGGCTCGAGGGCGCTTCCTCGACTATGCCGACCTCGACAGCGTCGCGCGCGTCTGTGTGCTCGGGCCAGGCCTGGCGCGGGAGCTGTTCCTGGTGGCCGACCCGGTGGGCCAGCGCGTCAAGCTGGGACGTGACTGGTACACCGTGGTCGGGGTGATGGCGGACGTCGGCGTCGCGGCCGGCAGCGATTTGCACGACGTTCGCGACACGGCGCGTGACGTCACCATTCCTGTTACCTGCGCTCTGCAGCGCGTGAACCTGCCGGCGTTCACCAGCCCCCTCGATCGCCTCGTGGTGCAGGTGAGCGACGCGGATCGCATCGTCGAGGCGTCGGGCGTGCTGTCGCGGCTCCTGAAGCGCCGGCACCGCGGCGTGGACGACTACCGCGTCGTGGTGCCGCAGCTCCTGATTCGCCAGCAACAGGCCACCCAGCGCATCTTCAACGTCGTGATGGGCGCCATCGCCGGCATCTCCCTGCTCGTGGGCGGCATCGGCATCATGAACATCATGCTGGCCAGCGTCCTCGAACGCACCCGCGAGATCGGCGTGCGCCGCGCCGTGGGCGCCACCGAGCGCGACGTGATGCTGCAGTTCCTCTTCGAAGCGGTGGGTGTGAGTTTCCTCGGCGGTCTGCTCGGCGTGGCTTTCGGATTCGCGCTCACTCAGGCCATTGCCAGCTATGCCGGCTGGCCGGTGGCGATCGCGCCGTGGTCGGTGCTTCTGGCGTTCGGCGTGTCCGCCGCCGTGGGCATCCTCTTCGGCTTCTACCCCGCGCGCCGCGCCGCGCGCATGCGCCCCATCGAATCGCTCAGGTACGAATGATGCGAACCCTCGTCACCCTTCTCGCGCTACTCGTCGTGACACCGCTCCTTGCCCAGGAGGCGCCGGCCGATACGGCCACCGCGCTCACCCTCGACGATGCCATCGACCTCGCGTTGCAGGAGAGCTACAACGCCCGCGTGCAGCGGCTCAACCTGCTGGAGGCTGAGCAGAACGTGCGCGCGGCGCGCGGCCGCTTCAAGACGCAGGTGGACCTGGAGCTGGACGCGCCCAACTACAACGAATCGGTGCAGGGCGTGAACTTGCCCGGCGAGCTGCCCCAGTACACCACCTACGGCAGCCGCGAGTGGCGCAGTCAGCTTTCGGTGACACAGCCGCTGCCCACCGACGGCAGCGTGGGCCTGTCGGCCGACGCCTACCACCGCACCGACACCGTCTACGACGAGGTGACCGACCAGACACTCGAGAGCCGCACCTTCTTCAACAGCGCGCAGCTCAACCTCACGCAGCCGTTATTCGTGCCCAACTCGCTGAAGCTGTCCCTCGAGCGCGCCCGCCTGAACCTCGACGAGTCGCAGCGCGACTACACCGCGGCCCAGCTCAATATCGTCTACAACGTGACGAGTCAGTTCTACGACTACCTTCGTGCGGAGCGCACGCTGCAGATCGCGCGCGACGAGGCGGCTCAGCAACAGGAGAGCTACCAGCTCGCGAAGACGAAGTATGAGGCCGGTTTGATCCCCGAGGTGGAGGCGCTGCAGATGGAGGTGGACCTGGCCCAGAGTCGCAACGAGTTGCTCGGCGCCGAGGGGCGCCTCTCGCGGTCGGCCGACAGTTTCAAGCTCGTGGTGGGTCTGCCGCTGGACGCCAGCGTGCGGGTGACGGCGCCCGACGAACCCGCGTTCTACGACGTGGACGAGCAGGTGGCCATCGACCAGGCCGTCGCCAACCGCGCCGAGATCCAGAACGCCGAGGCCGACCTGCGCCGCGCCGAGATCACCCTGGCCGAGACCGACGCCCGCTCCGCCATCCGCGGCGAGCTGCGCGCTTACTATGACCTCACCGGTATCGGGCGAAGCGCGGACGAACTGGGCGTGGCCGATCTCTGGGACCTGAGCTGGCGCGACCTGCGCCACCGTCCCGCGAACAAGGGCGTGGTCTTCACCCTCACGGTACCCATCTGGGACAGCGGCGTGAACGGCGCCGAGGTCGCCGCAGCGCACGCGGCCCTCGAACGCCGCGACATCAGCCGCGAGGAACAGAAGCGCCAGGTGATCCGGGCCGTGAAGGCGTCGCTCGCCGAGCTGAGGGAGGCCCGGGCCCGGCTCGAGGCCTTGCAGCGCAGTATCGATGTGGCCCGGCGCGGCCTCGACATCAGCCTGGCCCGCTTCGCCAACGGCGACATCACCACCCAAGAACTCGCCCTCGACCGCGACCGCCTCACCCAGGTTCGTCTGTCCTACCTCGACGCCACCATCTCTTACCAGCTCGCCAGCGCGGATCTGAAGCGGCAGACGCTCTACGATTTCGAGCACGGCCGCTCGCTCGTGCCCGGAGCGAAGTGAGACTCTGATAGGCAAGGGCGCCCCGGAGGGCGCCCTTGTCTCAGGCCAGGAACTCGGCGGATGACTAGAAGTGATACACGCCGTGGAAGGAGATCTGGTTGGCGTCGCTGATGATACTCAGCCGGGCCTCGATACCCAGCTGGGGGCTCACCTCGTAGCCGCCGCCGAGGACCAGGTCGAGGTCGGTGCTGTTGCTGGAGGCCTTGAAGCCGTTGTACTCGGCCGACGCGTGTCCGAACGCCAGGCCGAGTCCGCCCAGCAGGTACGCGGGCGAGTCGGTCAGGTTGTACTGGGCCAGGGCGACCAGGGGGATCTCGCTGGCCGACGTACTCACACCTGCAACACTGTCGGTGCTGTAGAAGATGTAAGAGATCTCGCCGCGGAAGGACAGCTCGGGTGTATGGGGCACCAGCATGCCGACGCCGGGTCCGAAGCCGACATTGGCCACGTCACCGAAGTTGCCCATCGGCAGCGCGATCAGGCCCTGCGCGTAGAACGACTTCTGCTGGAAGTCGAGGGCCGAGGCCTGGGTAACGATCATCGTCATCATGACCAGAGCGAGCACGATACTCACACGACGCATGGTGTCTCCTTAAGTGTAGGCCGAGTGGAAACGGGCGGACTGCAGGTGCGGTCCGCCCGACGAGGGCGAATCGTCCGGGATTCTGAAGCCCGAGACGAGAAACTACAAGTAAAATAACGGCACGATCCGTCTACCGCACCAGCGTCATCTTCCCCAGGCGTGCCTCCTTGTCGACGACCGCCTCGTAGAAATACACGCCCGACGCTGCATCGCGCGCGTCGCGGTCGCAGCCGTCCCAGACGACACGGTGCGGGCCGGCCAGGAGATCGTCGTTCACGAGTTCCCGCACGAGCGCGCCGCGCAGGTCATAGATGCGCAGGCGCACATGGCTGCGGTGGGGGAGATCCAGCTTGATCGTCGTCCGTGGGTTGAAAGGATTGGGCCCGCAGCTGACCTGGAGACCGCGCTCGGCGCCGGGCACCCCGGGGATGACGATGTTGGGCAGGACGCCGATCGCCAGGAGGGCCTCGGTGAGCACAGCGCCGCGCAGGTCCTCGGGCGAGACTGTGCCCGAATCCTCCGTGATGACCTCGAAGCGATAGGGAAAGGTGAGCGCCGCACCGATGACAGGCCACGTCGCATCGGCGCGATAGGTGGCCGCGGCATACGGATACTGACCACCGTCGCCGGAGGGGCTGAGGAATTCCATCAGCCGCTCTGTCGACCCGCCGGGCTCGATCGCGTCGAAGTCCGCGATGCTCGGACAGCCGCCGTACACGACCCACTCGCCGGTATCGGAGAAGAATGGGCTACCGGCCAACGCGGCCACCCTGGGGGCGATCTGGTTGCCGATGTACGGCATCACGTCGTCGGCGACGAAGTTGACGCCCAGGCGTTGCGTGGCGAAGTTCGCGCCGGCCGAGCCGCTCTCCAGGAGACTCTTGACGAGGTCGTCGCCCAGGAACCAGACATTGCCGCCGAACTGGTCCATGTACGCGTCCAGGACCGGGATATCCGGGGACCGATCGCCGCTGTAGCCGCCCGCCTCGCCATCGCCGAGCGTTGCGGTGGTGAGCCGTCCGCAGGTGTAGATGACACCCTTGTAGCGGGCGAGTCCCTCGGCGGTGACATGGACGCCGAGTCCGCTGGCTGCCCTGTCGGCGCCCCGGGTGCGAAAGACGTCATAGTCGCGACCCGGTGCGAAGTCGGGACCGCGCTGGAACGCGTCGAGCCAGGTGGTCCAGTCGCTCCCGCCGTCGTCCAGCCAGAGGAGCGCCTGCGGCCTCGTCGTGAACCGACCTTGCCAGCTCGGCAGGGCCCGCACCGTCGCGCCGACGGCATACATGGTCGGGACCTCGGAGACGGACTCCTCGAAGCGACCGAACCCCGTCGTGTCCGCTGGCCACAAGGACTTGCCGACGTCGCCGGCGAGGTTGTCCAGCGCCTCCACGTAATAGTGGATCACGTCGCCGGGGTAGAAGAACCCGGTGTCGGGCAGGTCGAAGGCGTATTTCCCGATGATGGGTGCGCCTTGCGGTGTCCGGCATGAATCGCCGATCACCCAGCCGTCGACGAACGCGTCGGACTGCGTGAACCCGGCCGGCAGCGTCCGCACCTCATCGAACCGGGGATTGGCCCGCATCCGCACGCGCAGGCGCGGGGGGGCGTCGAGCACGGCGCCGGCGCGCAGGACGGTCACGGCGAGAGTGATGGAATCGCCCGGGTCGATCCGGCCATCGTCGTTGCCGCTGATGTCGCGTGCCATGTCGAAGCGGCAGGAGTTGCTCGCCAGGTTGTCGGGATCGAGGAAACCCTGCTCGGGGAACGTGTCCTGGGCCTGGTCGATGTCGTCGGCCGCGATGGCTGGCCCGTCGTAGTGGAAGGCCTTCACCGACACGTTGTCGAAGTACGGCGCCGGCGTGCCATCGTCACCCACGAGGCCCCAGATCCAGCCGATCTCGAGGACCTGGAACTGCACCTGCGCCCATTGCGCTCCGGGGACGATCAGGTCGCTCACGTCGAACAGGTAACGCCGATACGCCGGTCCTCCCTCGTAAAAGACATTCCTGTTGACCCACCCCGCGGTTTCGAGGCTCGCGGGGTCGGCGTCGGCCGACGAGCGGACGTTCCAGGTGTGGAACACGCCGGCCGCATAGGTCTCGAATCCCGTGTGGACCCAGGCGTCGAAGGCGAACGACGCGCCCTCGTAGCCGGCCGGCCACGCGATGGGGGGCGACGAGACGACGTTGTCGAGATGGTAGTCCGGTCCGGCCAGGCCGCCCGAGTTGTTGACGATGTAGCCGCCGGGGCCGTAGCACCAGGTGATGCACTGTGTGCCGCCGGTGCCGGGGACCACGACGCCATCGTCGATGAACGCCACCTGCACCGAGTAGTTCTCGTGGCAGGGGTCGATATCGCTCAGGTAGCGCCAGAGCGCCGCGAAGTCGCCCACGCCCACGAAGGGCCGCGGCTGCCAGAGCCCGGGGTCGCCATCCTCGAAGTCCTCGAAATCGACGGCGACATCGTCGGCCCAGACCTGGAGGTCGTCGAGCCGAGCGGCGCCCTCGGTATCCCACAGACAATCCTCGTCCGACCAGCCGCCGTCGCTATCGAAATGGAAGCGCAGCTCCGCAAGGTCGCCGTCAGGTCCGACGAGGTCGCCGGGCTGGAACGAGATGGTGACGTCGAAGGGCTCGGCAGCCACCGTACCGTTCCAGGGACCGCCGACATCGAACCAGGTCTCGCCACGGTGCGCCTGGAAAGAGAGGTTGTCGTAGTCTGGTTCGGTCTCGACGCTCAGCACGCCTTGCACGCGCAACGTGTGCGCCGTGCCGGGGTCTGCGAACGCGTGCGTGAAGACGACGTCCTCGACCCAGTCGTTGCCATAGCCGTATCCGCAGGCGTTGTCGAAGACGTCGCCGCACCACAACGACTGCGCGCCGTCGAGTGGCAGGCGGGTGTCGATCTGCCACTGCGAGGTGCCGTCAGTCGTCTGGTCGTCGTGCGTCCAGCCATGCCAGTCGGGCTCGCCCGAAGCGTTTTCGAATTTGCCGTCGAGGCGACCGGGGCCGCCCAGGACGTCGATCGTGTCGCGCGACGCTGACCGCGCGGAGACCGGTGCCCCGAATGATGTCGCGTCCACACTCACGGGCACGACGACCGGTCCGGCGATGTGGTCCGAGGCCAGTGCGAGCGGTGCACCGAGGCACAGTACGAATGTCAAGCTCCACCGGAGCATGGCTTACCCCCTTGGCGATACGAAGACCGACGGCCGTGTTCCTTTGGTCGGATGATACCCGGCCGATCTCTGATTATAAGGGATGGGAAGGGCTTTGATATCACGGAATCGTGATAGTTCGCGACGGATTCCGGATCGCCATGGTGATAGGAACGGTCGTGACCCTCGCTATGTCGTATCGGCGAGGGAGATTGCAGCCGATTTGCGCCCGAATGGGGCGATCGTGCCGAATGCGAATCGTTTTTCTCTCAGGAAAATGCAATCTCCAGGATTCCTGGCGAGGTTTTTTTATGTTAGAATCTCGGTGTTCGCACCCCTGACGGAGGCGAGGGAGAGAGCGCCGGGACGACTCGACCTCTCGACCATTGCTTTGAGGCTGACCATAAGAAGGAGACTGATTATGCTGAGGCGAAATGCCCCTGTGATCTTGACCGTCGCCTTGCTTGCGATGACGGCATCCCTGGCTTACGCCGAGATTCCCGACCTGGACCTGAGCACGGCCAGCGTCGCCACGTCGGGCGCGGTGCTCTTCAGCCGGATCGACGGCAACGGCGATCCCTTCACCATGGCCCACATGGCCGGCGTCGAGGTCGACGCGACCATTACCCTGAACCTGCGCAACTACCTCGACGATCCGCTGGTGAACTACCCGGCCGAGGACCTGTGGCTGGAGACCAGCGCGGGCGGCCTGATGGGATGCACGCCGCTGATCGCCGACGCGCCGACGGACGCGGCTGGCCAGACGATGTGGCAGCAGCCGATTCCGGCCGGTGGCTGCAGCATCGGCGAGACCGTGAACGTGATGGTGGCGGGCAACCCGCTGAACCATGCGGGCATGGCTCTGGAGTTCGTGTCTGGCGACCTGAACAGCGACTTCGTGGTGAACCTGGCGGACCTTTCGGTGTTCGCGACCGCGTACCAGGGCACCTACAGCGCCTGCTCGGACCTGTTCGCCGACGGTATCATGAACCTGACGGACCTGTCGTACTTCGCGGCTTCGTACGGCAACGTCTGCCCGTAAGGCGCCTTCTCGAGCGTCAGTCAAAGCACGGAGGGAGGGCGCCGGCCCTCCCTCCTGCACGTTAGCCTCGCCCTGTGGCCGTCAGCGCAGCCAGGTACCGAGTCCCACGCCGATGAACGTCGCGATCGCATATCCGAGCGTGCCGCATAGCACGGCCGGCAGCACGAGCGTCTGCCAGCGTCGGGCCACGGCCATCGCGGCGGCGGTGGTGGGGCCGCCCATGTTCGCATTGGAAGCGATGACCAGCTCCGCCAGGTCGAGTTTCAGCAGGGCGCCCACTGCGAGCAGGATCACCAGGTGGACCAGGAGGATCACCGCCGCGAACACGAAGAGCAAGGGACCGACCCGCATGACGACCGCGATGTTGGCGCTGGCACCGATCACTGCGAAGAAGATCTGCATCAGGAACGTGCCCAGGGTCTCGGCTCCGCGCAACCGGGCGAGCTGGCGCGGCATCGTCGAGGCGAGCACCACCGTCAACGCGGTCACCACGAGAATACCGGCGCTCTCGATCCCCCACCACCGCGCGAGCGCAAATCCCACGGCGCAGAGCCCCGTCCCCAGAGCCAGTGCGAGCGCCGTGCCGCCGAGGCCTGGCAACACGGCGCTCACATCGGCGCCGCCCGTGACGGGCGCGTCCGCGACGGCGTGGCGCTGGCGGTACCAGCGCTTCAGGAACACCAGCTCCGGCAGCGCGAAGAGCACGAGGAAGTAGAGCGCCATCACCAGGTTGTCTGCCGCCACGCCTGCCGAGAGCAGGTCGCCCGCGTGCAGCCCTACCGCCTGGGCGGCCGCGGCGTAGTTCATGGAGCCGCCGATGTACGTCGAGGAGAACACCGCCGCGAGTTGCCAGCCGGCCTCGCCCAGCGGTACCACGTGAAAGGCCACGATGGTGCCGACGATCGTGCCGACGGCGCCGATCGCGTAGGCCCCGAGCGTGGGGCCGGCTTCCCGCACGATGCGCCGGATATCGGCGCGCAGCAGGAGGAGCGGGATCGCCAGGGGCACGAGGTACGACCACGTGACGTCGTACGCGGCCACACCCTCGGCCGGGATCACGCGCAGGTTCGAGAGCGCGAACGTCACGCCCATCGTCATCACGGCGCCGGAGAGCTTGCGGCCGATCCGCGTGGTCTCGGCCCAGAATCCGAACGCGGCGGCGCCTAGCAGCACCGTCCAGATGGCCCAGGGTTGATCGGCGGTCAACAGGGTGGTCACGGCAAGCCTTTCTCCGGGCAAGGGGCGGCCAGCAGGGTGCGGGGATGGCCGCGTCAGCGCACCACCGTGATCGTGCGCGTGCGCACGACGTTCCCCGCCTCGAGGCGGACGAGGTAGATCCCGCTCGGCACGCAGCGGCCGTGCGCGTCGGAGCCGTCCCAGCGTACGGCGTGCGGCCCGGCCTCCTGACGGCCGGACGCGAGGGTTGCGATGTGTCGCCCGGCGAGGTCGTGCACCGTCAGGTACGCCGTTCCCGCCGTCGCGAGGGTGAATGCGAGGATCGCGGCGGGATTGGCGGGATTGGGATGCGCCGGGGCGAGCGTGCAGACGGGCGGACGCGGCGGTGCAGCGGTTGTGCAGGCGCAGGTGTCCGTCACCGCGCCCGCGGAGACGAATCCCTGCCAGGCCTCCGCCACGGCGCGCGTGACGCACCAGCTGGCCGAGTCGCCGGCCGCGTCGAAACAGGTGAAGGCGCCGATACGCGCAGTGGTGAGGTCGCCCAGCCAGCTCGCCGACTCCTCGATCACGGCCAGAGGCACCGGTGCATCGGGCGGGATGACGGCCGGCAGGCGCCGGAGGCTGACGTCGTGCACGAAGCCGTCGAGCAGCGTGCGGTCGGTGACCCGTTCGTGTGCCGCGCCGGGTTGCTTGGCCAGGATCCAGCGCGCGCCGAGGGGACGGTGGGCGAGGAAGATGCCCGTGAGATTCTCGAGCCGGTACGGCAGGTCGTTCTCCCCGATGACGAGAAAACCAGGCACGATGATCGCGTCTCCCGCCGGTTCGGTGCTGTGGTAGCCGCCCTTCTGGGTGATGAAGCCGATCACGCGGTCGGGACGCCAGAGGGTGAAGTGGTACGAGAATTGGCCACCCCACGACCAGCCGTCGAGGAAAAGCGCCGCATGGGCCAGTTCCGGGTGGCCGGAGAGATCGGTGAAGATGGCGAGCGCGCGCAGCACGGCCGTGCCGATGCCCGTCTCCATGTGGCTGCTGTCGAGCTGTGCGCCGAGCAGGGCGAAGGATTCGCGCGCGGCGAGATCGCGCAGGGCCGGGTCGTCGACTGATGGGCGCGAGTCGGCGAGATAAGGGTCGACGAAGAAGTACACGCCGCGCACGGGAGCATCGTCGACGCGCAGCCGGAAGCGCGCGAGGGCATAGGTGTCCCCGGCCGAGGGCTCGATCTGCACGTCGTACACGGCGGCTTCGGCAACGCCGAGACCGGCGCCGGCCGCGAGCGCGATCAGCAAGGCGTGGATGCGTGGACTCATGCCGGGATGATACCACGGATCCGCCGGCTTCGGATCACAAGCGCAGCCGAAGCGTGGCCGTGATGCGATCCAGGAGGGGCGTCGCCACCGCCGCGGCGGCTGCATGCTGTGGCCAGTGCGCCACGGCGTCGCGAACCTGATCGAGGATGGCGCGGGCGTCGCGGATGCCCGCCTGCGCCGCCACGTCGAACAGATCCGCTCGCGTGAACTCGCCGCGTTTGCCAGCGAGACTCATCTGGTGCTGCCCCGTCCAGCGGCCGGTGGGGTTGTAGGACCAGACCACGTCGAACGCAGGGGAGAGGTGCCAGCGTCCCCCGCGATCCATCAGGAAGGCGATGTTGCGGGTGTGGTCGTCCTGGTTGCGCGCCAGCACGTTGAACACCATGCGTCGGAACTGTTCCTGCAAGGTGTCGTGCCCGAGGTTGAGCCGGCGAATCACGCCGAATACGTCCTCGTAGCTCCACCGGCCCGGCGCCCGGAAATCGTGATGGGCCAGTGCGCAGAGCGACTGGACGTGGAGTTTTCCGCCGGCGGTGTCGCGATCGAAACGACGCGTCATGAAGTGCGCGCGTCCCCGTTCCTCGAGGAGGCGGCAGGGGCTCATGGTGATCCCGGCGGCGACGGCCATGGTGGCATAGGCATACTCCACGCGACCGTAGCCATGGGGATCGCCGAGGGCGGGGTCGAGCACGCCGTCGAACTTCATGAGCCACGGCTCGAAACCGGGCAGGGGTACCGCCGGATCGGCGCGTACCTCGTACGTCGTGGGATTCCACGCGACCACCGCCTTCGCGCGCGCGCCGCCGGGCGCCGCGGCAGTGTGGAGCATGACGTCGCCCACACCCGGGGGAAACGCGCCTTCGCCGTCGCCGCGCAGGACGGCAGCGGCCATGGCCGTCAGCTCGGCAACGTCGATCGCGAGCGACGCGGGTCGCGGAGGAAGCGCAGGATGGAACTCGAGCGCACCCAGCGCGCGCGCACCGAGGAGGCGGAGGCGATCCAGCGGCGTGAACACGTCCGGATCGCGTCCGTGACGGCGCAGCCAGTGGTCGATGACAGCGCTGCCGAAGCGGTCGGGCAGCGCATCGCTCAACAGACCCGGCAGGCCGCGAAAGGTCGCGGCATTCAGCTCGGGGAACGCGAACACCCCCGAACGCAGCGGCATGGTCAGGGGCGCCACGTCCAGCCCCGCCGGCAGGAATGCCGGTGCGTACTCGAAGCGTCCGCAGGCTTGATCTTCGTCCCAGGCAATGGCGCCCACCTCGTGATGCCAGAGCGTGACGGTGGCCACGGGCACGTACCGGGAGTGTCCGCTCACGACCGGTCCTCTTCGCGGCCCGTGCCGCGCGACCCGGTGGCACGCCGCCTTGGTTTCCCGGCCAGCCGCGCGAGCTGGACGGGACTCGGCCCCCGATCGGGAAGAAATGCGTCGAGTTGCGGGAGCAGGGTGAGAGCCCGCAACACGCGGACGACGCCGGTCAGGGTGGAGCCGTTTCCCTTCTCGAGATTTTGCAACAGGGTTCGCGAAACGCCGGCGTGCCGGGCCAGATCGGCCTGCGTGATGTTGCGATTCAACCGCTCGCGCTGGACTCGCGAACCCAGCTCAACGAGGATGGCGTGGTCGGTCATGGGAGAGAAATCCATAATATTCTTTCTTTCAGGCGTAGATGTGATTCAAGGCGATTTTAGCATCAAATATAAATCATAACAATATAAATTTATGAAATCTATTTAATGATTTATATTTAAGTCGTAAATATTAAATAACATTATAAAGCTTTATATATAGCTCATAACACTTGATTAACAGCGCGAGCCGCCCTCGGGCCGCCACACCGGGGCCGTCATGCCCTGGGCATTTCGTATGGTGTCAGGGCGCGAGTACGTCAAAGAAGTCGTTGACACGGATGGCGATTTATGAAACCGTTTACATAGCTCGCAAGACTCGGCGGTGAATGGGACATTTGCCGCAGGCCTTCCTCGTGGTTCGGCGCCTCGGGACGCGGCGGCCGACCGCAGACGAAAGAGCTCCCAAGTGACCACCATCCGGGACGTGGCTCGAGCCGCCGGCGTCTCCATCGCGACCGTGTCGCGAGTGTTCAACAACACCGATCTGGTCAGCGACGCGACAGCGCGCAAGGTGATGCAGGCCGCGGCCGCATTCGACTACTGGCCCAACGAGACGGCCAAGAGCCTGACGACCAGCCGAAGCCATACCTTCGGCGTCCTCCTCCCCGACCTCTACGGCGAGTTCTATTCCGAGATCATTCGCGGTGTCGACAACCAGGCGCGACGCGCGAGCTACCAGGTGCTCCTCTCGAGCGCGCACGCCAGCGGAGACGATCTGCTCGCGGCCGCGCGCGCGATGCTCGGGCGTGTGGACGGACTCATCGTGATGGCGCCCGACAACGCGGCCTTCGAGACGGTCGAACGGATTCGCCGGCGTCTGCCGGTCGTGTTGCTGAACGCGGTCGACGAGACGAGCGGCTGCCAGGCCATCGCCATCGACAACGCTGCGGGAGCGCGCCGCGCCGTGGAGCACCTGCTACGCCTCGGGCATCGCGAGATCGCCATGATCGGCGGTCCGTACGGCAATATCGATGCTGACGAGCGCGCGCGCGGATTCCGGGAGGCGCTGTCCGACGCGGGGCTCGATCCGGATGCGGCCCGTATCGAATTCGGCGATTTTCGCGAGGCGAGCGGTCATGCGGCCGGCCACACGTTGCTCACTCGACATCCCTGCCCGACAGCAGTCTTCGCCGCCAACGACTCCATGGCGATCGGTCTGCTCGGTGCGGCCCGCGAACTCGGCTTCGAGATCCCTGATGATCTGGCGGTCGTCGGCTTCGACGACGTGACGATCGCACGCTACCTGAATCCGCCGCTGACCACCGTGGGCGTCGATGCTTACGGGCTGGGCCAGCAGGCGGTGACCATGTTGTTGGCCGCTACCAGCGGCACACAAGCCGGCCCTCCGTCCCGCACGACCATGCCCACCGAACTTCAGGTGCGCGAATCATGCGGGGCGGCGCGGGGGCGAGTGAGCCGGGTGGCGGCCGAGCGAGGAGGTGTTCGATGAAGATTGCGACCGGATCTCTCTTGCTGGTGATCCTCTTGTCGGCGTTGCCGGCAGCGGCCCAGGCGCCGCGCGAAGACGTCATCTGGGCGCGGACGTCGCCCGATCCCATCACGCTCGACGGTGTGCTCGACGAACCAGCGTGGGCCACGGCGGAAACCAAGGTCATCGATTACGGCCAGAATGCGGGCATACCCGGCAGTGGCTGGAAGCTCGAGTCGGGCTGGGAGCCCCAGGATCCGACGCACGCGACGTTCCGCTTCCTCGTGCACGGCAACGTGCTCTACATGGCGGCCGAGCTCCCGGACGTATCGATCGGCGGCAGCACCGAGTTCAATCGCTTCGACGGCCTGCTGATGGACATCAAGAACCACGCAGCCGACGGCTTTCCCAAGCCGCCCACCGAGTACCTCTACTCGTGGTGGTATCCCGAGCTCAGCGATCCCCAGGCCGCCGGCCAGGGGCCCAACTTCCGCGGCCAGTTCTCCACCAACGATTCCACCGTTCCCCGCACGCCCGAGCAGATCGCGGCCTGGGACGCCGTGACCGTGGTGAATGGCCTCACCAATGACGACAACACCCTCGACACCGGTTACACCGTCGAGATGAGGTTCGATCTCGGCGTGCTCGGCTACGACGTCACGCAGGCCAACGGCGACATCGTGGAGTTCAACGTCTCGATCTATGACACCGACTAGTTCTGGCCCGCCACCGTGCTGCTCTTCACCACGAATCGCGTGTGGTGGCAGGATCCGTGGGGCAACACCGGCTGGTACGGCGAGGTGCGCATCCACGCGCGGCCCGACGTGACCACCACGTCCGGCGCCGTGCCCGAGATCGGTCCGGAGGTCGTGATCCCGGCCATCGATGTCACGCCCACGATCGACGGCGTGCTCGACGAGCCCTACTGGAACGACGGGTCCGCATACACCTTCGACATCCGCTGGGACGACGACGCGCTCCGTGCGACGTACGACGGCGAGGGGCCGTACCGCGCTGGCCAGTTCCAGCCCACGGTGTACGGAGGCGAGGCGCTGGTGCTCGACCCGGCCGACGCCACGGTGCACGTGTTCCACGCCGGCAAGATGCTCTACTTCGGCTTCGACGTGCGCGATGGCGTGGTGCAGTACCACCCCAACTACGACCGCTGGGACGGCTTCACGCTATCGCTCGAGGACATCGCGGTGCTCAACACCGACAACAATCTGCTGAGTCGGCGCCTGTCGTTCCAGGTCGGGCCCGACGGTTCGGCCCTGCCGCAGGACTACCTCGTGACTCTCATGAATGAAGGCATGGCGGACGTGGCGCTGCACCTGATGGCCGGCACCACGGTGGACACGCTGGGGCAGCAGGTCGACAACGGTTACTCGGCCGAGCTGGCGATCGATCTCACGGCCTTCTCGTATCGACCCGACCTGGGCGACGGTACGCTCTTCTTCGGCGTGACGTTGCTCGACGGCGACTCGTTCATTCCCTTCAGCGACAGCTACGGCACCCGCACCTGGTGGCAGCGCGAGCGCGAGAACACGTGCTGCCCGCCGTGGGCGTACATGCAGCCGGGCGTGATCGGCGTACCGGACGATCCCGTCGTCAACGTGACGCGGCCGGTGTTCCACAGCGTCGACAATCCGTCGCGCGATCCGCTCGTGTCGTTCGCGCTGCCGCGCGCGAATCAGGTGATGCTCGAGGTGTACGACGTGCGCGGCCGTCTGGTGACCCGCCGCCCGCTGGGTGTGGTTCAGAACGGCGTATTCCCGCTGTTCCTCGACCGGCGTCCCGAGGCCGGCGTGTACCTGTACCGGTTGCAGCTCATCGATCCGCAGACTGGCGCACCGCGGTCGACCTTGCAGGGCAAGACGCTCCTGCTGAAGTAGCCAGAAGGAAGGCGGGACAGTGAGGGGTCCGGCACTTGTCGTAACGATCGGCGCGGTCGCCTGGCTGATATGCCTGGCGATCGCGCCCCCCATGGCCCTGGCCGGCACCACGGGCACGGTGACCGGACGGGTCGTCGACCAGGACGGCAAGCCCGTGGTGGCCGCCACGATCCTGATCGTGGGTACGCGTCTGGGCGCCTATTCCGACACCGAGGGCCATTTCACGATCCTCAACGTGGCCCCGGGCACCTACGAGGTGAAGGCCAGCCGCATCGGCTTCAATGCCGATGACGATCGCGGGCGTGATCGTCTCGGCGGACCACGTCCAGCGCCTGGAATTCAAGATGGGCGACACCAACCCTGACGCCGAGGAAGTGGTGGTGGTCGCCGAGCGGCCGCCTGTGGACATGAAGCGACCAGCTCGCAGACCAAGCTCACCACCGAGGAGATCGAGGACCTGCCGGTGCAGTACCTCGATGACGTGGTCAACCTGCAGGCCGGCGTCGTGGACGGCCACTTCCGCGGCGGCCGCGAGGGCGAGGTGCAGTACCAGGTGGACGGCGTCAGCGTGAACAACGCCTTCGACAACTCGTCCACGCTGACGCTCGACCGCTCGCTGCTCCAGGAGGTGCAGGTGATCAGCGGCACCTTCGACGCCGAGTACGGCCAGGCCATGAGCGGCGTGGTCAATGCCGTGCTCAAGCAGGGCAGCGAGAACTTCGAGGTCGAGGCCGAGGGCTACGGCGGCGGCTTCTTCTTCCCGGGCGGGCCGACGCGCGCCGCGTGGACGACACGATCCATCTGCTCGGCACCCAGAGCTTGCAGGCCACGCTCAGCGGCCCGCTGCTGGGCAAGTCGACGACCTTCCTGCTCAGCGGCCGCTACCATACGCACGACGATTTCGTCTACGGCCAGCGCCGGTGTTCCGGCCGACGGACCGCGGCCGACTTCGAGAACAACGTCTACGAGGGCCACGGGCGATGGCGAGAAGGTGCCGCTGGGCTTCACGGAAGACTGGTCGTGGCGGCGCAGATCACGAACACGTCCCTCGCGAACGACAAGCTCAGCTACCAGATCATCTACAACAAGACCGCCGGCCGGGACACGAACTGGCTCTGGCGGCTGAATCCGGACGGGCTGTCGCAACACCATTCGATCGGCGTGGTACACGGCCTCGACTGGACCCACACTTTCAGCGCCACCACCTTCCTCGACGTCAGCCTGCGCCAGAACTACTACAGCTACAAGGACCACCTCTGGGGCGCCTACGGCCCCGCTACGACGAGGCTGGGCCGCCGGAAGGCAGTCAGAACTTCGAGAACGGCGCCATCGTGCCAGGGCGCGCAGTTCAACCAGTACCTGCAGCAGACCAACGCATTCGTGATCAAGATCTCGGTGGTCAGCCAGATCGACAACCAGAACCAGGGGAAGGCCGGCTTCGAGTTGAACCTCCCGCGCGTGCAATTCGGTTCGCCGGTGACGCTCTCGTTCGCCACGGTGAATGGTGTGCAGCAGATCGTGCGGCACGGGGTCGAACCGCCTGACTTTCCGGGCGTGCAGACGAACAAGCCGGTGATCGGTGCGGCCTTCCTGCAGGACCAGATGCAGCGCGAGAATCTGGAGATCCGCGTCGGCCTGCGCCTCGACTACTTCGACGCACGCGCCACGGTCCCCAGCGACCTCGCCAATCCGGCTAACGCCATCCCGGGAGCGCCGGAATCGCATCCGCAGGCGACCACGGTGAAGGCGGCCATCTCGCCGCGCCTGGGCGTGGCCTACCCGATCGAAGACAAGGCGGCCATCCACTTCGCGTACGGCCATTTCCGCCAGGTGCCGTCGATCGGCACGATGTTCGAGAACTCGAACTACGACATCCTGCGCAACCTGCAGGCGGGCAGCGTGGACTACGGCGTGCTGGGTAATCCCGACGTGAAGCCCGAGACCACGGTGCAGTACGAGATCGGCTACAAGCAGATCCTCACCGCCGATCTCGGCTTCGACTTCACGATCTTCTACAAGGACATCCGCGACCTGCTCGGTGTGGAGTTCATCGACACCTACACCGGAGCGCAGTACGCCCGGCTGACCAACGTCGACTTCGGCAACGTCTTCGGCATCACGCTGGCGATCGACCATCGTCATCTCGGGCCCCTGGCCATCTCCATGGACTACACGCTCCTGCAGGCCCTCGGCAACTCCAGCGACCCGCACGAGACCGCCACGCGCGCCGCCGCCGGCGAGGATCCGCGGCCGCGACTGGTGCCCTTCAACTGGGATCAGCGCCACACCGTGAACCTCACGGCCACACTGGCGAACCCCGACGACTATTCCGTGAGCGCAGTGCTGAAGGTGGGCAGCGGCCAGCCGTACACGCCGCAGATCGAGTCGGGCTTCGGCTACGGGCTGGAGACGAATTCCGGGCGCAAGCCCACGAGCATCCTGCTCGATCTGCGCGCCGAGAAGACGCTGAAGTTCGCGTCGCACCCGTCGCTCGACACCAGCGTGTTCCTGCGCGTCTTCAACGCGTTCGACAGCCGCTACTTCAACGGTCCCGTGTTCGCGAGCACCGGGAGCCCCTACTATTCGCGTTTCCCGGAGACCGACCGTTACTCCCTGTCCGATCCCACGTGGTTCTACCCGCCGCGCCGGGTCGAGCTGGGCGTGCGCCTGGGCTGGAGGTGAGCTGAGAAGATGTCACAGCGAGCGAGCGTTCACCGTCTGGGTTCCGTGGCGATCGTGCTGACGATCACGTCCCTGGCGGCGTTCGTACTGGCCGGCGTCCCCACGCCGGTGCCGCAGGACCAGCGCGGCAACCACCTGTACGAGCGCGCCGGGCAGCACGATGCCAACAACATGCGCACGATCTTCTGGAACTACGGCATGGTGGGCGATTACCCGGCCGATCCCATCAACGTGGACCTCAGCGTGTTCCATTCCGTCGAGGTGCCCAAGGGCAGCGGCATGAATTACAGCGACGGCATCACGCCGTTCGTACTCGCCAAGATCCAGCAGGCCAGCGGCGACTCGTCGTTCATCATGGAGACGGGCTTCCGTGAGCGGCAGGGCACATCGCCTTTCCGCAATCGCGATATGCGCTTCGAACCGCGGCCGGGGTACTTCCAGGAGCAGGAGGCGCTGAATCCTGGCCGTTCGCCGGCCATCAGCAACGATCCCCGCACGTGGCCCGACTTCTGGCCCGACCGTCTCGACGATGTCGACGACCCGGGCTGGAGCGAGTCGTGGAACGGCTACTTCGGCAAGCAGATCGTCGCCGACCAGGAAAGCTACACGGTCATGGACGACGACTACTACGACGCCTGGAACTTCTATCCCGACAGCCGTGATTCCACCCGGCACGGCCTCGGTCTGCGCGTCGAGGTGCGCGGCTTCCAGTGGGCCAACCCGCAGGCGCGCAACGTGATCTTCTGGCACTACGACATCACGAACGAGGGCACCACCGACTACGACGACAATATCGTCTTCGGTCTTTACATGGATTCGGGCGTGGGCGGCTCCGCCATCTCCTGCGACGACATCGCCGAGAGCGACGACGACAACGCGTTCTACCAGGATGAGTTCAACGGCCAGCGTATCAACCTGGTCTACACCTGGGATCGCTACGGCCACGGCCGCGATCTCACCAGCTCCTGCGCGCGCACCGGCTACCTCGGCTACGCCTACATGGAGACGCCGGGCAACTCCACCGACGGCATCGACAACGACGAGGACGGCATCACCGACGAACGGCGCGACAACGGACCCGGCACGCGGATCGACGGCGCCGACAACATCCTCGCCTACGCCGCGGCGCACTACGACACGGCGGCCTTCACCTCCCACTTCGGGGAGATCACACTGGCGCCGGCCGTGCGAGCGGGCGTGTGGTTCACGGGCGACGAGAACATGGACTGGGTGGCCGAGAACCACGACGTGGGCGCCGACGGCGTCGCGGACACTGGCGACACGGGCGAGGGCGATGGCATCCCCACCGAGGGCGAGCCCAACTTCGACCGCACCGACCTCAAGGAGTCTGACCAGATCGGCCTGACCGGCTTCAAGCTCAACCGCATCAAGCCGGGCCACGACAATCCCAATCAGGAGACGGACAACGTCCTCTTCTTCACCAATGCGCAGGAGTGGCCGCGCCGGCTGTACGATCAGTTCACGGCGCCGAACCCGGCCGACCGCTTCGATCCGCCGCTGGCCTCGAACTACAACATCGGCTTCCTCTTCGCGTCGGGTCCGTTCCGCCTGGCGGCCGGGCAGACCGAGCGGTTCAGCCTCGCCCTGGCCTACGGCGCCGACCTGCAGGAACTGGCCACCAACGTCCAGACGGTGCAGCAGATCTACAACGCCAACTACCGCTTCGCCGTGCCCCCCAAGGCGCCGGTGGTGACGGCGGAGTCGGGCGACGGCTTCGTGCGTCTGTCGTGGAACGACCTCTCCGAGCGCGGCAGCGACCCCGTGACGGGCGAGGAGGACTTCGAGGGGTATCGCATCTACCGGTCCACCGATCCGGAATTTCGCGACCCCAAGATCATCTCCAACGCCACCGGCACCGGCCCTCTCGGCAACGGTCAGCCGATCGCGCAGTTCGACCTGATCGACAACGTGAGCGGCTTCTCGGACCAGACGGTGGAGGGCGTCGCCTACTATCTCGGCGCGGAGTCGGGCATCACCCATACCTGGACCGATCATAGCGTCACCAACGGCCAGCAGTACTACTATGCGGTGACGGCCTACGACAAGGGATCGGAGAGCTATCGGCTTCTATCCGTCCGAGAACGCCATCGCGCCGTCGCGCACCCCGCGCGGGGGGCTGGTGCTTCCGCCCAACGTGGTGGCGGAGCGCCCGAATCCGCGCGCGCTCGGCTTCGTACCGGCCACGACCGACGCGATCGACCAGGTCAGCGGCGAGGGCGTGGGCGACGTACAGGTGGAGGTCGTGAACTCGGGCATCGTGCCGGCCGATCACGTATTCTCGCTCACCTTCACCACACCGCATCCTGATTCGCTGCGGGCAACGGCCTACACGCTCACCGACACCACGACCAGCGAGGTGCTCTTCGAAACGGGCATGGACCTCGCCGGCGACGGGATCGGTCCCGGTGGGCGCCGGCCTGTTGCCCATCGTCGATACACCGGCCCACGTGGTCATCGATTCCACGTACTGGGAGCCGGGCAGCACCACGAATGCCCGGATCGACGTGCACTACCTCTACTCGCTGTCGCCGAATAGTCTGCGTCCGGGCTATCCCGACGACATCTCGCTGGTGTTTCACGACGACGTGGTGGACACGTCCGTGGCGCTGGCCTTCATCCCCGCGCGACCGGCGAAGTTCGAATTGATCGACCATGCGCCCGACGGCGATCGGCGGCTCGACTTCGTCTTCGTCGATGCCGACGGTGACCATACGCTGAATCTGGCGAATGAGCGCATCGACGTGGTGACCTACGTCGACAGCGATCCGGGTGTGGTCAAGACCACCTGGCGCTTCCAGCTGGCGACCGACGCACTGCCGACCGAGCCGCTGGGCACGGGCGACGCCTACGCGCTCGCGGTGAGCCGCCCCTTCGGTGCGCAGGACGTGCTCGTCTTCGCCACGCACGCCGAGTACGTCGATCCGAACGCGCCCGGCGCGCACCTGGATCCGTACGTGGTGCCGAACCCGTACGTGGCGTCGGCGAGTTTCGAGCCCGAGCGTTTCGCCGTGTCGGGCCGCGGCGAGCGCCGGATCGAGTTCCGGGGCCTGCCCGGTTCGTGCACGATCCGCATCTACAACATCCGGGGCGAGCTGGTGCAGACCCTGAAGCACGAGGGCTCGAGCGAGGGCTACGAACCCTGGGATCTGCGCACCAAGGACAGTCTGGACGTGGCGCCGGGCCTGTACATTTTCCACGTCGACGGCGGACCGCTGGGCAAGAGCATCGGCAAGTTCGCGATCATCAAGTAGGGGCGTCAGGAACGTGAGGCGCGACATGAGAGAGAGATTGCTGAGCGCCATGTTGATCTCACTGCTGGTGGTGGGCACGGCCCACGCCCAGAGCAAGGTGGGGTCGACTGTCGGTGCCTTCCTGCGCATCGAGCCCAGCGCACGCGCGGCGGCGCTCGGCAATGCCGGCGTGGCCTTGCCTGGCGGCATCGACGCCGTGTATTACAACACGGGCGCCATAGGCAGGCTCGACCGTGCCACCGTGACCTACTCGCACAGCTTCTGGTTCGCCGACATCAGCTACGACTACGCGGCGTTCGCGTTGCCCATCAGCGGCACCAGCAGCATGTTCGCCAGCGTCACGGCGCTCAACTCCGGCGAGATCGACGTGCGCACGGTTGATCAGCCGCTCGGGACGGGTGAACGGTACACGGTGGGCAACGTGGCCCTGGCGCTCGGCTACGGTCGGCGCATCACCAGCCGCTTCGCCGTCGGGGTGCAGGCCAACGTACGCCACGGAGCGGATCTGGCACACGTCAAACCACATGGTGGCGTTCAATCTGGGCACCATCTACCAGCTCAACGACGGCGGAGCCATCCTGGGCTTCTGCCTCGCGAACATCGGCGCGCGCGCGCGGTACGCGGGCGGCGATCTGGCGATCCAGTACGATCCCGAACCCGACATCTACGGCAACAACGGCGCCTTGCCGGCCGAACAGTATACCGACCAGTTCCCGTTGCCGGGCGTGTTCCGCCTGGGCCTGAGCGTGCCTTATGAGGTCTCGCCGGAGAGTCGGTTCCTGTTCCTGGCCGAGGCCCTGCATCCGAACGACAACACCGAGTCGGCGAACGTGGGCGCCGAGTGGCGTGGAATCGCGCGTTCGCGCTGCGACTCGGGTACCAGACCCTGTTCCAGACCGATCGCGAGCTCGGCCTGACGGCCGGTTTCGGCGTGAACACGAAGATCGGCAACAACGAGTACAAGCTCGCCTACGCGTGGGCGAATCACGCGTACCTGCAGGGCACGCACCGGTTCACGGTCGTGCTCGTGTTCTGAGGTGCGATCAGCGACGAAGGACGACCTCATGCGCAAGACAGCCGACGATCGCGACGCCCATCCTCCTGCTCCTGGCCACGACGGTCTGGTTGAGTGGCGGTCCGGGCGCGTCCCGCACCGCGACGGCGGCGAACGCGCGGAGTCTCACCACGGAGGCGCTGCTCGACTCGCTGCAGCGCACCGCGTTCCTGTACTTCTGGGAGCAGGCGAATCCGGCCAACGGCCTGATCCGCGACCGCAGCCAGACCGGATCGCCCTGCAGCATCGCGGCGCAGGGCTTCGGCATCAGCGCCATCTGCATCGGCATCGATCACGGCTGGGTCTCGCGCAGCGAGGGGCGCGACCGCATCATGCTCGGCATGCAGACGCTCTGGGACGGTCCGCAGGGCGACGGCTCGTGCGAGCATCAACGGCTACAAGGGCCTGTTCTACCATTTCCTGGACATCAACACCGGATTCCGCACCTGGGATTGCGAGCTGTCGACCATCGACACGGCCCTGCTCATGGCCGGCGTACTCGACGCCCGCGAGTATTTCGCCTCCGACGACCCGGGCGACGTGGCGTTGCGGGCACTGGCCGACTCGCTCTACCTGCGAGTCGACTGGGACTTCATGCGCAGCGGCGGCGCTGCCATTCGCATGGGCTGGAAGCCGGACACCGGCTTCAGCAGCTTCGGCTACTGGATCGGCTACAACGAGGCGATGGTCCTCTACGTGCTCGCGCTCGGCTCGCCCACACATCCGGTGCCGGAGACCACCTGGGGCTGGTGGGTCAGCGGCTATAGCTGGCAGACGCAGTACGGCTACAGCTACGTGATCTTCCCGCCGCTCTTCGGCCACCAGTACTCCCACTGCTGGATCGACTATCGCACGATCTGGGATGACTACATGCAGTCGCGCGGGATCACGTACTTCGAGAACTCGCGACGGGCCACCCTCGCCCAGCGCGCCTACTGCATGGTCAATCCGCACGGCTGGGCCGACTACGACTCGGTCACCTGGGGTCTCACCGCCTCGGACGATCCGGACGGGTACCTGGCCCACGGCGCGCCGCCTTCCCAGAACGATAACGGCACCATCACGCCCACGGCGCCGGCCAGCGCGATCGCCTTCGCGCCGGAGGTCGTGATCCCGACGCTGCACAACCTCTACGACGCGTACGGCCTGGCGGTGTGGGGGCGTTACGGCTTCAAGGACGCGTTCAACATCCAGCGCTTCTGGTGGGACAACGATTACCTCGGCATCGACGAGGGACCGATCATCATCATGATCGAGAACTACCTGAACGGGTCGGTGTGGGCGCGGGATCGCGAGAATTCCTATCTCACCGCGGGGCTGCAGCGCGCGGGCTTCGTCACGGCGACGCCGGTGCCCGACGGGACACGGCCCGAGAGCGCCCTCGTCGTGTCCCAGAATGCGCCCAATCCGTTTCAGGGCACGACGATTGTCGGTTTCCGGTTGGCCCAGTCGGGGCCCGTGACGTTGCATCTCTACGACCTGCGCGGTCACCGGGTGCGCACCGTAAGCCGGGAGTTCGCGAACAAGGGGCCGGGGCAGTTCGAGCTGGACGCGCGCGGCCTGGCCAGCGGCGTCTATTTCTACAGCGTCGAGTCGCACGGCCGCAAGGCCTGGAAACGCTGCACTGTGATACAATAGAGGCAGGCCGCAAGGAGCGGCCCATGTGGGAGGTGATCAAGCGCTCAAGGACGATGAGATTTCGGTACAATCACTTGTTATCACTTCAACAGGAGGCTCATCCATGAGCAAGCTACAGTTCATGCTCGTCACCGCGTTCGCGGTGGTTCTCGTCGCTGGCGCGGCCCAGGCGACGACCGTTCCGACCAGCGCAGCCGTGTTCCTGCGCGTGTTCAACGACTGCCCGTTCTCGACCCTGGTCGACGACAATAGCTATCCGACGTCGATCATGATCAGCGACACCAAGGCCAGCTGCGGCGCCGGTTTCGCCAATCGCCATTGCTGGCGCTTCTCTCAGGACGGCACGACTGCCCAGGAATTCAACAACTACAACGGTTTCGCCTTCGAGTGCGACATCACCGCCACCGGTACCGGTGAGGGCGAATGCGGCATTGGCATCTCCCCGTGGTGGTCGCAGCTGGTGGACGGAACGTTCAACCTGCGCACGACCGACGGTGAGGTGGCCTGCTTCGGCGGCCGTCTGCCCTTCTACTCGTTCACCGGCAGCGACGGTGTGACCTACACCAAGGGCACCACCGTGCACGTGAAGATCGAGTACATGCCCAACGGCCTGAGCGAGGCCGATCCGGCCACCATCGTCTACACCTACGACGACGGCACGATGTACACGAGCGGCCCGCTGGCCTTCGACATGGGCAACGAGTCCGAGGGCGACGTGCACGGGCTGTGGGGCATCCTGTCCCCGGCCACCGCCGGCGGCAACTTCCAGTTCTTGCTCGGCGAGGGCGCGGACGACGCTAACCTGGATGTCATGTGGGAGAACATGCAGTTCACCGATCTCGGCGACGCCGTGGCCGCGGAAGCCACGACCTGGGGCAGCGTGAAGTCCCTGTTCCAGTAGGCAGCACTCGCGACACGTGAAACAGGGGACCCGGGCGGCCCGGGTCCCCTGGTCCTACCCGGAGCGCCTTTGACAAACACGGCAGTGTGTTCTAGACCTTGTCACCGTCTCGCCCGACAGTTCGCAACTCGCCCAGGAGCACCGTGATGCCCCCGTCCCGTCCCGTCGCCGGTTTCGAGGCCTCGGTCGGTGTGCTTGCCAACCGCGCCGGAACATACACGGCGCTGGTGACCGCCGGGGGCACCGGATTCAGCACTTGCCGCGGCACGCTCCTGACCAGCGCCTCCCCCGCCGGCGCTGGCCTGGCTCTCTGGGTGCGCGATCGCGACGACGGCGGATTCTGGCGCGTGGGGGCCGACGCGACCTGCCTTCACTGGGAGCCCGGCGTCGCCACGCTGACTTTCGCGGTGGCGGGTTTCGAGGCGACCATGGCCGTGGCCGTGGATCCTGACGCCACGCGCGAGTGCCGGCGGCTGACGCTCACCAATCGCAGCGATCGGCCGCGCCGGATCGATGTGACGTCCTGCGCCGAGGTCGTTCTGCACGCACCCGCCGCGCATGCCGCGCATCCGGTCTTCTCGAAACTCTTCCTGCAGACGGCATTCGCGGACGATGTTCTCGTCGTACGCCGGCGCGCGCGCGATCCCCACGAATCGACACCCTGGTTGGCACACGCGTGCCACGGCCCCGGCGCCCTGTCCATCGAGACCGATCGGACCCGCTTCATCGGGCGCGGTTTCACCCGCGAAGCCCCGCGCGCGCTCGTCGAATCGACGCCTCTCTCGGGTACAGTCGGCAACGTGCTCGACCCGGTCGTGAGCCTGCGCCGCATCCTGACGCTGGCGCCGAGCGAGGCGGCCACGTTCGACTTCGTGCTGAGCTGCGGGACCACGCGGGCGGAGGCGCTGCGCCTCGCCGGCACCGACCATACCGTCAACATGCTGGCCCGGGCGCGCGATGCCGCCGTAGCGGCCGTTTCGCGGCGCGGCGCGTCCGTCGCCGATGTGGCCACCGATCAAGCCCTGGCGGCTGCCATGCTGATGGGGCGCCGCGAGCTTCTCGCCGACGCCGACGTGCGGGCGCGAGTCACCGGCGAGCGCGGCGACCTGGCGTGCCTGGGCCTGGACCCCGCCCGGCCACACGCCGTCCTGCATGCCGACACGCCCCGGGGAGCGGCGCTCGTACCACGGCTGCTCGGCGCCCTCGCCACGTGGCGCGACCTCGGCCTGCCGATCCAGCTCGCGATCGTGGGCGAAGCCGACGTGGCGACGCCGGGAGTCGTCGTGCTCGCCCCGTCTTCGCTCGGGTCCGGCGACCGCGATCGACTCGAAGCCTTCGCCGATCTCATCGTGTGCGACGCCCTGCCCGCGGTGTCCCACGCGTCCGAGGCGCCGGTCGCCCGGTCCAGATGTTCGGAGGGTGTCCGGCCCGCCGGCCCGCGCCTGTTCGACAACGGTTTCGGCGGCTTCAGTTCCGACGGTCGCGAGTACGTCATCACCGTGGCCGCGGGCGAGGACGGGCGCCTGCGCCTGCCGCCGCAGCCCTGGGTGAACGTCATCGCCAACGACGGTTTCGGCTGCCTCGTGAGCGAGACCGGCGCCGGCACCACCTGGTGCGGTAACAGCCGGGAGAACCGGTTGACACCGTGGTCCAACGACCCGCTGCTGGATCCGCCCTCGGAGATCTTCATTCTCCACGATCCGCAGACCGATACGGCCTTCTCGTGTTTCCCTGCTCCGCGGCCCGGCCCCGGCTCCTACGAGGTGCGCCATGGCTTCGGGTACACGCGCTGCGGCTTCGCAGGCGACGGTCTACGCACGACCACGCTCGTCTTCATCCATCGCGAGCATCCGGTGCGCATCACGCGCGTGCGCGTGACCAACGACGGGCCCGAGCCGCGCCGGCTCACGCTGCGCGCCGCCTACCATCTCGACATGGGGGACGCCCGTTTCATCGTGACCGACACCGATGGCGTCTCCGGCGCGGCAGTCGCGCGCAATCCCCTGGCGGGCGATTTCTCCGGCCAGGTCGCATTCGCCGCCGTGGTGGGCGACGAGCACGCGATCGCGATCCGCGAGGACATCCCGGCCGGGGCCGCACGGCTCGCTCATGCCGTCGACCTCGCCGTGCCACCGGGCGCCACCGCCGACGTCGCCTGCCTCTTCGGACAGGCCGCCGATGTCGCCGCGGTGCGCCGGCTCCTCGAAGATCTCGACAGTCTCGACGCATGCGACGTGGCGTGGCAGTGCGCGCGCGACTTCTGGCGCGACGGCCTCGGGGGCCTGCGTGTGGCCACACCGTCGCCCGCGCTCGACATCATGGTGAACGGCTGGCTTGGCTATCAGACGCTGAGTTGCCGCATCCGCGGGCGCACCGCATTTTACCAGTCGGGCGGCGCCTTCGGCTTCCGCGATCAGCTCCAGGATGCCGTGGCGCTGACGGCGCTATGGCCGGAGGTGGCGCGCGCGCAGATCCTGCGCAACGCGGCTCACCAGTTCGTGGAGGGCGACGTGATGCACTGGTGGCATCCGCCGCGAAGCCGCGGCATCCGCACGCGTTTCGCCGACGATCTCGTGTGGCTACCCTTCCTGACGATGCAATACGTGCAGGCCACCGGTGATGCGGCCTTGTTCGACGAGACCGCGCCGTATCTCACGGCGCGCGCCCTCGAGACGGGGGAGGACGAGGCCTTTCTCACACCCAGCGTGGCCGCAGAATCCGGCACCGTGTACGATCACTGCTGCCGCGCTCTCGACCGTGCGCTCACGCGCGGAGCCCACGGTCTGCCGCTCTTCGGCTCGGGCGACTGGAACGACGGCATGAATCGCGTCGGACGCGAGGGCCGTGGCGAGAGCGTCTGGATGGGATTCTTCCTCGCCGCTGCGATCGACGGCTTCGTTTCCGAGTGCGAGCGTCGTGGCGACCGCGCGCGGGCGCAACACTACCATGCCTATCGCGAAGACGTGGCGCGCGCACTCGACACGAGCGGCTGGGATGGCGGCTGGTACCTGCGCGGCTATTACGACGACGGCTCGCCGCTGGGCACCCATCGCGACACGGAGTGCCGTATCGATGCGCTGGTGCAGGCATGGTCGGTACTCTCGGGCGTGGCCGCGCCGGAGCGCGCAGCGCAGGTGATGGACGCCGTGGAGGAACATCTGATCAGCGAGCCCGAGCGACTCATCCGCCTGCTCACGCCCCCGTTCGTCGACACACCGCACGACCCCGGCTACATCAAGGGTTACGTGGCCGGCGTGCGGGAGAACGGCGGCCAGTACACACACGCCGCGCTCTGGGTGGTGCGCGCCATGGCGACGTTACGCCGGCGCGATCGGGCCGCGGCGCTGCTCGATCTGCTCAACCCGGTGCTCCATGCAACCACGCCGGCCGACGTCGCGCACTATCAGGTGGAGCCGTACGTCGTGGCGGCCGATGTCTACGGCGCCGCGCCTCACGTGGGCCGGGGCGGCTGGACGTGGTACACGGGCTCGTCGGGTTGGATGCTGCGGGTCGCGCTGGAATCGATCCTCGGGCTGCGGGTCGAGGGCGGCGACACGCTTGTGCTCGATCCCTGCGTTCCCGACGCCTGGCCGCAGTTCGCCATCGACTGGCGCGTTCCTGGCTCGGCGACACGGTATCGCATCCGGGTGACCAATCCCGACGCCTGCAGCGAGGCCGTGGTCGCGATCACGGTGGACGGCTCTCCGATCGACCCCGTGACCGGATGTCTGCGCGTGCCGCTGCGGCGCGACGGACAGGCCCACGCGGTTGCCGTGACCCTCGGCGCCGCGGGAAGGAGCACGCCATGACGCGCTTCCCCGACGGGTTCCTCTGGGGCGCCGCCACCTCCGCCTACCAGATCGAGGGCTCGCCCCTCGCCGACGGCGCGGGGCCGAGCAACTGGCACGTCTTTGCCCACACGCAGGGGCGTATCGCCAGCGGCGATACCGGCGACGTGGCCTGCGACCACTACCGCCGCTGGCACGACGACATCGCCCTGATGCGCGAGCTGGGGCTGAACACATACCGCTTCAGCCTGAGCTGGAGCCGGATCCTTCCTGCCGGCACGGGCTCGGTGAATGCGCGTGGGCTCGATTTCTACGAGCGCCTCGTCGATGGTCTGCTGGCGGCGGGGCTCGCACCGCTGCCGACGTTGTTCCACTGGGACTTGCCCGCGGCTCTCGATGAGCGGGGCGGCTGGGTCAACCGCGACAGCGCCGCCTGGTTCGCCGACTACGCGCATCTCGTGGCCGGGCGGCTTGCCGACCGTGTTCCCCGCTGGGTGACGTTGAACGAGCCGTGGGTGGTCGTCGACGGCGGCTACGTGCACGGTGCGCACGCGCCCGGGCACGCCAGCCTCCTTGAAGCGCCCCAGGCCACGCACAACCTGCTGCGGGCGCACGGCGAGGCCGTGCCGGCCCTGCGCGCCGCCGGGGCGCGCGAGGTGGGCATCGTCGTCAACATCGAACCCAAGGATCCGGCGAGCGGCCGGCCCGACGATCTCGCGGCGACCCAGCGTGCCGACGCCTACATGAATCGCCAGTACCTCGACCCGCTCTTCTTCGGCCAGTACCCCGAGGAGATGGTCGAGATCTTCGGGCGTTACTGGCCACGCCACGATCCGGCCGACTTCGCGGTCATCGGTACTCCCATCGACTTCCTCGGCCTGAACTATTACACGCGTGCCGTCACCCGCTACGATCGCGCCGCGCCCCCGGTGCACGCTGCCAAGATCAATCCGCCGGGTGCGCCCCTGACGAAGCTGGACTGGGAAGTCCATCCCGAGAGCCTGCGGCGCGCGTTGCACTGGCTGAAGGACCGCTACGGAGACCGGCCCCTCTACATCACCGAGAACGGTGCCGCGTACGATGATCCCGAACCCGACGCGCAGGGCCGCGTGCGCGATCCACTGCGCACGGCGTACTACTGCGAACATCTGCGCGCCGTCCACGCCGCCATCGTCGAGGGCGTGGACGTTCGCGGCTACTACGCCTGGTCCCTGCTCGACAATTTCGAGTGGGCCTGCGGGTACGCCATGCGCCTGGGCCTCGTGCATGTGGATTTCGCGACCCAGGCGCGCACGATCAAGGACAGCGGCCAGTACTATCGTGACGTCATCGCCAGCCAGGGCGCGTTGCTCGACGAGGAGCGCTGACCACCGTCTGGTCCGGACAGAGAAAGGCCGGTCGGGATCTCCCGGCCGGCCTTCGTATGTGCGGGCGAGGGATGTCAGTCCAGGAGCACACCGTCGCTGAGGCGGCAGTGGTACAGATTGCCGTCCATCGTCAGCGTACCCTCGCCGTCGCCGAAGACGATCGAGAAGGTGCGCTCGATGTGCTGCTCGAGGTAGTCGTCGCCCCGCTCGATGGTGATGTCGGCCACGTAGGTGCCGTTCACGGTGCCGGAGATGGCCTGGCTGTAGTCGCGGCCGGCGCCCCGGGGCACGACCACGTCCATCAGTTCGAGGCCGAGCTGGCCGGCGTGGGTGCGGGAGAAGCGCGGCGTCTCGAGGTGGTTGGTGGCGGCCCGGGCGTAGGTGCCGTTCACCGTCAACCAGTCGGTGTTCACGCCGGTGACCACGAAGGAACCCTCGAGGGAATCGAGCGACTGCTCCACGCGGCGGGTGCGGTGCACGCCCGAACCGGAGAGGATGTCGAAATCCACCGTTGTGGCGGTGTCGCCGTCGACGATACGGAACTGCTGCGGATCGCCGGCCGCATCGAGGAAGCGCAACGTGTACAGGCGCGAGATGGACGCATAGGGTACGCCATCCGGATTGCCGCGCTCACGCTCGACGGTGATCGTCCACGTGCCGGTCGTCTCGTCGTAGTTCGCTTCACGGAAGCGGTCGTTCACGAAGTCCTTCGCCGCATTCAGGCCACCCACCGCGGTGGCGAGGTCGGCCATCTGGTCGGTGAGGCCGCCGTCGTCGGCGCCCAGGTCGCTGGCGACGACCTCGGCCGTGTCGGTGTCGGGGGTGATGGAGGTGGATCCGGTGGGCGACATCGGATCGTCGTCCTTGCTGCAGCCCGCCATGACGAGGGCGAAGGCCAGGAGGGCGAGTACGGTTGCGAGCCTGGGGTTCTTCAACATGATCGTCCATCCCTTTTCTGGAGGTCCCATTTTCGCGCACGGCATCTCCTCTGCAAGGATCCGACCACGCGCGCGGCAGTGCGCCGGGATAGCTTGCAATTCGTTTTGACGAAATAGTTTGTAAATGTAGAGCGGCGACGGTGGAGCTTCGGTGACCGTCCGGCATGCCCGCAATCCGTACGTGCAGGTACGGCTCCGCACCCCGGCGACCATGCCGCCAGACGCCGGCATTTCGTATGAGGGAAGTCCTCGTCCAACAAGCCCGGCTCCTTCCCATACCCGGAAATGTCGCACGCCTCTATCGTGTGCATCGACGGCGCCCGGCATGGAGATCTCCGCCGGCGCAGGGCGTCAACGCCATCCGCGACACGCTGGACCCGCGCGACATGTCCATCAAGTTCGTAGTGTTCCGGCAACGTGTCCTCTTCCCCACCGACGTCGTCGTGTCAATGAGATGATCGTCCGATGGACCGGTGCTTGAATCCCGAGGTGCGTCGAGAGTAGAATCGCCGCCGCACGGCGCCCCGGGAACCGGGAACACCTGGTTCCCGCTTCCTCGCGGCGCCGCCACGGCATCGTGCACAATTCGAACGGGAGCGACGCGACGTGTTTTCCTCGGTGCAACGACTCGGGACGGCCATCACCGAGCGCTCGCGGCTTGCGCTGGCCGGGCTGTTCGTCTCCGGCCTGGTGCTCCGGGTCGCCGTGGTCCTGCTGCGCAAGACGTATTTGCTGGATTTTCGCGGCACGGATCACGGATCCATCGCCTACAGCGTGGCCGATGGTGCCGGCTACGTGTACCACGGGTTTCCCACCAGCTACTTCGGCCCGCTATTCACTTACCTCTGGGCAGGTTTGCTACACTGGCTCGGACCTGACCATGGCGAACTCGCGCTCGAGCTCGTGAACGCCGTCTGCCTGGCCACCGCGCCGTTGCTGCTGTACGTGTTCGGACGGCTCACGTTCACGCGCGGAGTGGCGCTGCTTGCGGCCGCCTGGCTCGCGTTCTATCCGGAATTCCTGATCCTTCCCAGCACCATGTTCGCGGCGAGCGTCCTGGTGTTCCTCTGGTGCGCCGTGCTGGCTCTCTATGCGTGGAGCCAGCGAAACGAGGGCCCGCACCTCGCCATCGCGCTGGCGCTCGGCGTCGTCGTGGGAGCCATGATCCTCACGAAGGGACGCATGGCGGAGTTCGCGTGCCTGCTCGTAGGCGGGCTGGCCTGGCGTGGGTGGCACTCCGTCGCGCGCCGTGGACGCTGGCTGCTCGCCGCCGCGGTGGTCGTGCTCGGCGCCGGAGTCGTGGTCGCTCCCTGGACGATCCGCAATCTGCGCGTCCACGACCGTCTGGTGCTCTTCGAGTCCTCCTTCGGCTACAATCTCTGGCTGGGTCACAACGGCGATGCGACGGGCACCGGCAAGGCGCAACTCGGTGCATCGAACTTCAGCGATCGGGACGGGTCCGCGGTCGGCTTCACGCCCCCGCCCGCCATGGAGGCAGAGCTTGCGGGAGCCGGCAGCGAGATGGCGCGGGACGATATCTATCGCCGGCACGCGATGGCCGACATCCGTGCCCGCGGGCTCGGCGAGATTGGCCTGTCGCTGCGCAAGGTCGCCTATGCCTGGCTACTCGATCCCACCAACAGCCTGGTTCGCAGCCCCGTCTACTGGTTGCCCTGGTTCGTCACGCTGGCGTGCTTCCTCGGCGGACTCGTGTATCGTGTCGTGAGCGAGGGGCGACGGGATGTGCTGCTCTGGCTCATGTTCCTGGTCTGGACGGCGACCCAGGTGGTGTTCTTCGTGATCCCACGTCTGCGGTATCCCATCTATCCCCTCGTGTTCCTTCTCGCCGCGTACGGCGTGGTCGCGCTCTTCACGCGCCGATTCCGCGGCGCGCCAGCATAGAGGAGGCAGCCATGTCCATCCGCCCAGTGAAGCGCATCATCCAGGCGCGACCCACGCTCGAAGGCGCTGGTGTGCATCTGCGACGCGCGTTCGGTTTCGGCGAGACCTCCGACTTCGACCCGTTCCTGCTGCTCGACGACTTCCGCAACGAGGTGCCGGCCGACTACCTCGCGGGATTTCCGTGGCATCCGCACCGCGGCATCGAGACGATCACCTACGTCCTCGCCGGCGAGGTGGAGCACGGCGACAGCATGGGCAATCGCGGCGTGATCGGCGCCGGCGACGTGCAGTGGATGACGGCCGGCCGCGGCATCATCCACCAGGAGATGCCCAAGGGCGATTCGAACGGCCGCATGCACGGTTTCCAGCTCTGGGCGAACCTTCCGGCCTCGCTCAAGATGACCGAGCCGCGCTACCAGGAGATCAAGGCCGACGACGTTCCCGAGATCGTGGACGACGACGGCACGCGCGCGCGCCTGGTCTGCGGCCGATTATGGGGCATACGCGGCCCTGTGGAGGGTATCGCCACCGATCCGGTGTACGTGGACGTTTCGGTGCCTCCGGGCAAGCGCAAGACCCTGCCCGTGGAGACCACGAGCCACGCCTTCGCGTACGTTTTCGGCGGTACGGGCAAGTTTTGCAACGCGTCGGGTCCGCTGGCCGTGCCCACCGAGAGCGTCGGCCGGCACGACACCCATCCCCCCACCCAGGCCGACAATCGCTCGCTCATCCTCTTCGATCGCGGCGACGAGGTCACCGTGCAGGCCGGCGATGACGGCATCCGCTTCCTGCTCGTGTCGGGCCGCCCGCTGCGCGAGCCGGTGGCCTGGCGCGGCCCCATTGTCATGAACTCCCAGGACGAGTTGCGGCAGGCGTTCAGCGAGCTGGAGCAAGGGACGTTTCTGAAGAACGAAGGGTGACCTGGACCCGTCACTCCCCGAACGTGATCGGCGTCAACACCGTCACCGGCCCCCGGCCGAGCGCCTCCAGATCGGCCATGCCTCCGGCTGGGCGCCCCACGACGAGGACCACCGGCGCCGGGCCGAAATCCGTCCACTCCCGCACGTGGGCCGCGACGTCGGCGGCGTCGACGGCGAGGTAACGCTCGACCAGATCCTGACTGTAGTGTGGCGGCAGGCCCGAGGCGATGTCCCGCAGGATCATCTCGACCACGGCCCCGGCCGTCTCCATGTGATTGATCAAGCCGCCGGCGAAGAAGGTGCGGCAGCCGCTCACCTCGTCGACGCCCAGCGGTCGTACGCGCACGCTGGCGAGGGCATCTTCGACGGTGCGGAAGAGGGCCGGCACGTTCTCGGCAGCGGTGCTGCCGAACATCACGAGTTCCGTACGCTCGCGGCCGATATCGAGACGGACGGCCGTGCCGTACGACAGGCCCGCCTGACGCGTCGCGAAGTACACCCGCAGGAACCCGACGCCGTAGCTGTGGACCTGGGCGATGGGGAACTCGGGCGAGGTGCGTTTGAGGTCGTCGAGGAGGCGCCCCATGCGCACGTGGCACTGCTCGAAGTCGCCAGGCAACCAGTACACGCCTGGCGCGGTGACCGGTTGCCATGGCCACAAGGTGAGTGGCGCCGGCGCCCGATCCCCGTGCCAGTCGCCGCAGAGTTGTTCGAGGCGCGCCAGCGCGTCGGCCAGCGTGACGTCGCCCGCGATGCCGATCACGGTGTGCACCGGCACCACGAACCTTGCATGCAGAGCGACGAGATCGTCGCGCGTGACGGCGTCGATCTCGCTGCGACCTGGCGTGTGGCCGCCGGGAGTGTCGGGCCCGTAGAGCAGGCGCGCGAACCACGTGGTGGCCAGGCGGTCCGGATCGTCGTTGATGGCGCGGTAGTCCTTGATGAGCTGGGCCTTCGCGCGCTCGAGGCGTTCGGCATCCCAGCGCGGCGCGCGCAGCAGGTCGTACCACAGCGCGAGGCCAGCATCGAGATCGGCGCTCGTGAGATAGGCCGTCACCGCGCCCACGCTCTCCCCGGCGTAGGCCGAGAGCGTGACGCCGTTCGCCGCCGTCGCCGAGTCCACCGCTGCCGGCGACAGCGCACCGGCACCGCCCTCGTCCCAGACGCGGGAGAGGAGCCGGTAGGCGGCGCGGTCGGCAGGGGCCAGGTAGCGCGAGCCCATGGACACGTGCGCGGAGAGCGTGACGATGGGCACGTCGTGGTTCTCGAAGACGAGCACGCGGATACCGTTGCTCAGCGTGGTGTCCACGGGCGTGGGAGCGTGCAGCGTGAGCGGTGGCAACGCGAGCTCGCGCGGGTCGCGCGGCGTGTCCGAAGCTGCCAGCAAGGGCGACGCCGCGACGAGGACGGTCAGGACCAGTAGCCGGCGGCTCATGATCCACCTCCCGTATCCGCGGCGGGTTCGAGCGTGACGACCGTTGCCCGCTCCGGACGCAGCATTTCCCGGGCGAGCTGCGTGACCTCGGCGGCCGTGACCGCGTTCACGCGGTCTCTCATCGCCCACGCCGCCTGCCATGAGCCGTACAGGCCTTGCCATTTCGCGAGCAGCTCGGCGAGGTCGGCATTCTTCTGCAGGCCGAACGCGAAATCGCGCCGGTACACGCGACGCAGCTCGTCGAGGCGCGCGTCGGTGACCGGATCCTTCTGCAAGCGCGCCAGCTCCTCCCAGATCATGGCCTCGACGGCCTCGTTCGTGGCGTCGGGCATGAGTGTCGCCTCGATGACGAACAGGCCGGGGTAGCGCTCGAATCCCCCCGTGGCCCAGGCATGGACGGTGCGTGCCACGCCTTCGTTCAGGTCGAGTCGGTGATCCAGTCGGCTCGTGTTGCCGCGCGCGAGCACGCCGGACAGAAGTGTGGCTGCCGGCATGCGCGGATCGTCGATGGCCACGCTCGGAAACGCGATGAGCACCTCGCGCTCGGTGCCCTGGTGATGCACGGCGCGCCGCTGTGCCGTGGGCTCCGGTTCCACGGTGGAGGGACCCGTCGGCGCCGGACCGGCCGGGATATCGCCGAAATACCGCTCGAGCATCTCGCGCGCCCGCGCCGGATCGAAATCGCCCACGAGCGCGCCCACCATGTTCGACGGGGTGTAGTAGCGCTCGTAGAAGGCGTGGATCATGCGCGGATTGAGCGCGTCGAGATCGCGCATGGTCCCGATCGTGGGATTGCCGTAAGGGTGCTGCGTGAAGGCCGTCTGCATGAGCATCTCCCACGCGGCGCCGTCGGGGTCGTCTTCCGTGCGCTGCCGCCGCTCTTCCTTGACCACGTCCAGCTCGCTGTAGAATTCGCGGAACACCGGATGCTGGAGGCGCTCGCTCTCCATCAGCATCCACACCTCGAGGTTGTTGCTTGGCAGGTCGGTCTCGTACATCGTCACATCGACGTTCGTGTACGCATTGTAGTTCGTCGTGTACTGGTCATAGAGACGGGCCCAGGCATTGGGCTCCACATTCTCGTCCGCCCGCTCTTCCAGCGCGGACACGCGGGTGCGAAGCGCGGCGATCCGGGTGGAGTCGGAGTCGGCGCGGACCGCGGCCGTGAGGTCGTCGCCCACCAGCATCACCGAATCCAGGACCGCGGCCTCGAGCGCGGGATCGACCACCCCGATGGCATCCGTACCCTTGAACGCCATGTGCTCGAACATGTGTGCGAGCCCCGTCGCGCCCTCGGGATTGTCGACGTTGCCCACCCGCACCAGGATACGCCCCGAGATCAGCGGCACCTCATGACGAGGCAGCAGCACGAACTGCATCCCGTTTTTCAGGGTGACCAGCTCGATGTGCCGGAATACGGGGGGGTAGTCGGTGGCAGGCGCGGGTGGCGCCGTGTTCGCGGCGGGATGACGGGAGCAGCTCGCGATGAAGACCAGTGTGGTGCCGAGCAAGGCGATGCGCACGATCGCACGTGACGACATGAATACCTCCTGGCCCCCCGGAAGCGGTGGGGCGAGTGTGCCACAGCTAGCGACGTGGTCAAGGCGAGAGACGTGCCAAGAAGAATGTTGATGGCCCAGTCTGTGATACGATATAAAATATATGCACACATAATATCAACGTAATCGGCCCAATGGCACCTTGATTCGACTGATGCTCGCCGTTCGCGGCCCCATCAACATTCTTCAAGGCACATCGGAACTGGCGCATCGGCGCTGTCCTGGCTATGTTAGCGCCGCGGGCAGCCCGGAATCATCTTCCGCGCCGACCCTAACGGACCTACCCGTCGGATCTGTCGAGCTGAGAGTGACTTGGCTCAATGGAGCCAAGGAGCACGAAGTTTGACATTTGACGCTTTCGGTTTCGATTCCCGCCTCGCTAAAGGTATCGCTGCCTCCCGTTACATCGAACCCACGCCGATCCAGCGGGCCGCCATCCCGGAGATTCTCGCCGGACGCGATGTCGTGGGCGTGGCTCACACGGGTACCGGCAAGACCGCGGCCTTCATGCTGCCGAGCATGCAACGCCTGCTGGGCGGCAAGGTCGGCTCCCCGCGCGTCCTGGTGCTGGCCCCCACACGGGAGCTGGCCGAGCAGACGGCTCGCGTCGGCCAGGACCTGGGACGCCACTCCGGGCTGAAGACACTCGCCGTGTATGGTGGCGTGAACAAGCGGCCCCAGGCCGAGCGGATCGCCCGGGGCGTGGACATTCTGGTGGCCTGCCCCGGCAGACTGCTCGACCTGTATGACGACGGTGACCTGGATTTCTCGCGCGTCGAGGTGCTCGTGCTGGACGAGGCGGACCGCCTGTTCGACCTGGGCTTTTGGCCTGACGTGCGGGCGATCCTGGCGCTGCTGCCGGACCGCCGCCAGAACCTGTTCTTCTCGGCCACGATGCCGCGCTCGGTGCGTAGCCTCGTCGATGGTGTGCTGCACGAGCCGGTGACGATCGCCATAGGCGAGTCGGCGCCGGCACCCACGGTGAGCCAGGTGCTCTACCCGGTGCCGGAAATGCTCAAGGGATCGTTGCTCGCGGCCCTGCTCGACCAGGCGCGCCACGCGCGCACCCTGGTGTTCGCGCGGACCAAGCACCGCGCCCGCGGCCTCGCAAATGCCCTTGCGCGGCAGGGGCACCGCGTGGCCGCGCTCGAGGGCAACATGGCGCAGAGTAAGCGTCAAGCCGCCGTCGATGGATTTCGCGACGGCGTCTACGACGTGCTCGTGGCCACCGACGTCGCCGCGCGCGGGATCGATGTGAAGGGGATCGCCCGGGTCGTCAACTACGACATGCCGGACAGCTTCGACGCCTACACCCACCGCGTCGGTCGCACGGGTCGTGCACACGCCACGGGCGAGGCCGTCAATCTCGTCTCGGTCATGGACACGCCGCTGGTGCGCGAGATCCAGCAGAACCTCGGCGCACCGCTCGAGCAACGCGCCGTGGCCGGATTCGACTACGGCGACTACCGGCCGCACCTCTACATCTTGCCGCCCCGGACCCAGTCCGCCACGCCCCACGGGCTGGGCCGCCGCCGTCCTCTATTCAGCTAGACGTGGGCCGGATCCCGGATCCCGGGACCCAGCCGAGGAGAGAACCATGGCTCGTAACACGTTCAATTACGAGAAGCGACAGAAGGAACTCGCCAAGAAGAAGAAGCAGGAGGCGAAGCGCGCCCGTCGCGTCGAGCGCACCGAGAGTGGTGCCGAGGGCGGACCACCGATCGCCTCCTCCGTCAATGAGTTCGGCGAGGTGCTGGACGATGGGAGCAAGAACGCAAGCGCTTCCGACGACTAGCCGATCCGCGCGAGAAAGCCGACGATTCCTCTCCTGGTGGTCGGCCGGTCGCTCTTCAATGGCCGCCTTGTCCCGCCCCGATCGTCCTGATAAGTTTGGTGTGATCGGTCACGTTCGATGCACCAGCAAGGCAGGTCGGCATGGCTCCCTTCGATCCCGAGCGCGCTCTCGTCGATATCCGTCGTGAATTCGGTGAGCATGGCGGTGTGACGCCGTCGGTGGAGCGGTCGTCCACGTTCACCGTGATGGAGTCGGGCACCATGCCCGAGATCTTCGGCGGTCTGCGCGGTCCCGAGGACGGCAGTGGCTGCTACCTGTACAGCCGCCACTTCAATCCCACCGTGGACGTGCTGGCGCGCTCGCTGGCGGCCATGGAGGGCACGGAGTGGGCCATCGGCACGGCGAGCGGCATCGCCGCCATCGCCTGCACGCTGCTGCAGATCTGCCACCAGGGCTCGCACATCGTCGCCAGTCATACCGTGTACGGCGGCACGCATGCCCTGCTGGAGCAAACGCTGCCGCAGATGGGGATCACCACCACCTTCGTCGACCCGGCCGACACCGCGGCGTTCGCGGCGGCGATCCGGCCCGAGACCCGGTTGTTCTACACCGAGGTGATGGGCAATCCGACATTGAACGTGGCCGACATCCCGGCGCTCGCGAAGCTCGCGCACGCGCATGATATCAAGCTGGTCGTGGACAACACGTTCACGCCGCTGATCGTCAGCCCCGCGCAGCTCGGCGCCGACGTCGTGGTACACTCCATGACCAAGTTCATCAACGGCGCCAGCGACTGCATCGCCGGGGCCATCTGCTCCACGCACGATTTCATCTACGAGCTGATGGACCTGCACACCGGCCGCGTCATGCTGCTCGGGCCCACCATGGACGCGCGCACCGCCTTCGACATCTTTCAGCGACTGCCCCACCTGCCCTTGCGCATCCGGGAGCACGGCCATCGCGCGCTCGCCCTCGCCGAGCATCTCGAGGCCATTGGCGCCCCTGTCAGCTATCCCGGCCTACACAGCCACCCCGGCCATGAGCGTCTGCGCGCGATGATGAACGCCGGCTTCGGCTTCGGCGGCTTGCTCACCCTCGACGCCGGCACGAGCGAACGCGCCGACCAGCTCATGAACACGCTCCAGAACGACGAGCACTTCGGCCTCATCGCCGTCTCTCTGGGCTACTTCGACACGCTGATGTCGTGTTCGGGCTCGTCCACGAGTTCAGAGATCGACGAGAACGAGCAGAAGCTGATGGGTCTCAGCCCCGGCCTCCTGCGCGTCTCGGTGGGTCTGACCGGCCGCCTGGAGGACCGCCTCGACCAGGTGGAACGCGCGGTGCGCAAGGTGGGGCTGCTGGGCTGAGCGAGACACGCCGCAAGCGGGCCATCGCGTCAGCACTAACGTGCCGTATCACCCATCAGTACGAGCATGCTGCGGATGTAGTCGCTGCCCACCCAGGTGTGCGGCATGTCGCCGATGAAGTGGGCCGTCTTCGGGTTGTGCCAGACGACCTCGGGCCACTGGCGCCAGCCGGCGGGTGTGCGATGGGCGAGGAAGAACGTGAGCAGCTCGCGGGCGCGCGCGTCCCAGCCGAGTTCTTCGAAAGCGCCGATGGTGCGGATCTCGTAAGGGGTGAACGCGTCCCAGGGGGCGCCGTCGCGGCGGGCGGTGAAGAAGTCCCAGTATTTCTCGAACGTGGCGTCGAGGGCGCCGGGGGGCAGGATGGTGCGGGCGTCGACGGGGTCGAGGGCGATGGTCGTGGAGGTGGCGTCGAAGTCGCCGAGGTCGGCGCAGCCGGGGATGTAGGTGATGGCGTGCGCCTTCATGGCGGCGGCGATCGAGGCGCCGAGGTCGGCGGCGAAGCGGTCGCGTAGGCCGCAGAGGCGCGTCTGCTGCGCGGTGTCGCCCATGGCCGCGGCCAGGTCCACCGCGTCCTTGTAGCCGCGCAGGGTCCAGAAGTCGTCCCAGTAGGAGTGCATGGGTTTGGCCGAGTAGCCCTCGTGACTGATGCTCGGCGGCAAGATGCCGAAGTACTCGGTGCCGGAGAACTCGGTGGTGCGGCGCTCGGCGAGCAAGCTCTCGAGGTAGGTGATCCCGTTCAGGACGCGCGGCCACATCGCCGCGAGCGCCTCGCGGTCGCCAGTCTGACGGTAATACTCGGCCACGAGGAAGATGAACTCGCCGGTGGAATCGTGCTCGGGTACGGGGTCGGCGCCGCGCTGGTCGACCACGCAGGGGATCTTGCCGCTCTCGTACTGGTGGGGTGCGAACCAGAGCAGGAAGTCGCGCACGGCGTCGGCGTGACCAAGGCGCAGGAGGGCCTCGCTGGTGAGGGCGCCGTCGCGGATCCAGCTCCGCGCGTAGGCACGTGCGCCGGGCTGGATGGCGGGGCCGGCGCGGTTCACGAGGATGAAGCCAAGCTGGGCCTTGAGCGTGAGGAGTGCGTCCCGCATGTCGTCGGGAACCTCGAGGGTGACGCGGTTGAGCTTGGCGGTCCAGGCGGCGATGGCGTTCTGCGTCGCGGCCTCGGGATCGATCGTCGCGCGGGGGGATGCTTCGTGCAGGGGGATCGTAAGTGCCACCTCGACCGGGGCGCCGGGGGCGACCGTGCGGTCGAAGCGCAGGGCGGCGGAGGCTGCGGACTCGGGATCGACTACCTGCGAGGCCGTGGGCAATGTCCCGCCATTCAGGTAATCGGCCACAACGTCGCCGCCGGCGAACGTCGTGGCCCCGAACGCATCGGGCGCGGTGAGGCAGACGACCTTCGGCTGCTCGTTCACGACGATGGTGGTGCCCTCGCGCGCGATCGACGTCACCGGCGCCGTGCCGCCCTTGATGTTCAGGAACTGCGATGGCGGGTTCACCTGGAAGGGGCGCAGTGCCAGCAGGAGCGACGCCGTCGCCGTCGCGCCACCGGTGTTTTCCAGCCGATAGCGGGCGAGGATCGACGACTTCTCCGATTCGCCGATACCCAGGGCCGTGATCGTGAGGCGCCAGCCGTCGCAATCCCAGGCGACACTGGGGATCGGCAGGTAGCTCTCGGCGAGCGACGGCGTGGCGGTGACGTCGTTCCAGGTGACGAGGTGGTCGTCGGTCCACAGGAAGGGTTCGATGCTGAAGCCGCCGGGGCCCGATTCGATGGCTCCGTCGGTGTCGATCAAGCCCTCGCGGGTGTCGAAGTCGGCGCCGACGACGGTCCAGGCGATGGGTTCGTCGAGGAAGGCGCGCGGATAGAGGCCGCGCGGTGCGTCGTGGGCGATGGCGCCGACGAAGGCCTCGCGCGTGGCCGACCAGTCCACGGGTTTGATGGCGATCTCGGCGATGGCGCAGGTCTGGCCGCCGGCGCAGCCGAGCATGCGCAGGCGCAGGCGACGCGACTGCGACTCCGGAAGTGCCAGGTAGTCGCGCCCGCCGTTGCTCGCGTGTACCGTCTTCAGCTCGCGCCAGGGCTCGTCGGCGTCCTGCGCTTCGATCGCGTAATCCACGGCGTACCGGGCCGGCACCCAGTCGAGCACCAGACCGCCGTACTCGCGTAGTCCCTGGAAGTCGAGCGTGAGTGTGGGGGGGGCATCGCCGGGGTTGGCCGCCCAGAACGTGGCGGCGTCGTTGTCGAGCACGAGCGACGCGCCATGCCCCGGCGCGGCGGACGTGGCGCTGGCCTTCGGCTCGGGTGGCGGACCCGGGTGAGGCTCCAGCGGTACTATTTGAAGGTCGTCGATCCACACCGTGCCCTCGCCGCCGCTGCCGGCGGTGATGGCGAACTCGATGGCGGCCACGTGGTGCAACTCGCCGCCGCCGCGGGGGCCCCAGGCGAACGCGATCTGGCGCTTCTTCGCGCGGAAGGTGCGCCAGTCGTGCGGCCACACCACGTCGTGCCACACGTGCCACCACACGTTCTCGCCGGTGTCGTCGATGAGCTTGAACTCGAGGTGCTCGGTGGGAGCTGCGCCGCGCACACGGAAGGTGAATGTGTAGTCGTCGGGCAGGTCGAGGTCGACCTCGCGCCGCGCGATGGCGTAGCCGCCGCCGGTGAAGCGGAAGTCCAGGCGCAGGGCGCCGGCATCGTCGGCGAGCTGCAGGGCCACGCCGTCGGCAGGGTGCGGCGCCCAGGCAGCGGGGTCGTCGATCGCGATCGGGCGCGTGCGGGCACATCCGGTCAGCAAGACCAGGATGGCGCACAGGAGACGTGTCATCCCTTCACTCCTCCCGCCATGATGCCCTTCACGTATGTGCGCTGGAATATCAGGAACACCACCAGCGCCGGCAGCATGGTCACGAGCGAACCGGCCATCATCAGCTCCGTGTCCTGCACGTGCTCGCCCGAGAGGTTGGCCAGGGCCACGGGCAGGGTGTACAGGCTGCTGTCGGAAAGCACGATAAGGGGCCACATGAAGTCGTTCCACGCGCTCAGGAAGGTGAACGCGGCCAGCGTCACCAGGATCGGCTTGATGATGGGCAGCGCCACGAGACGGAACACCATGAACTCGCCGGCGCCGTCGATGCGCGCGGCGTCGAGCAGCTCGTCGGGCAGGCTGAGCGCGTACTGCCGGATCAGGAAGATGCCGAAGATGCTCGCGATGTACGGGATGAGCACGCCGGCGTACGTGTTCACGAGATGCAGCTCGCGCAGCAACAGGAACAGGGGCAGCATGGCCACCTGCGCCGGCACCACGAGCATGGCTGCCAGGCTACGGAAGAGGTGCTCGCGCCCCGCGAACGGCAGCTTGGCGAAGGCGTAGCCGGCCAGCGACGTCACCAGCACCGACAGCACCGTGGCCAGGACCGTGATGATGGCGCTGTTGAGCACGTTGCGCCACATGTTCAGGTTGGTGAACAGCGCCGCGTAGTTGGCCAGCGTGGGATGCGCGGGCAGCAGCGGCGGCGGTAGCGAGTTGGCTTCGCCTGGTACCATGAACGACGCCGCGGCCATCCATACGAGCGGCATCAGCGTGGCGAGGGCGCCCACCATCAGCGCGACGTGCAGCAGCACCACGCGAGGTTTCATGATTCCCGGCTTCATGTCTCCCTCCGCGTGAACCGGAGCTGCACGAGCGTGCCGACCAGCGTGATCAGCAACAGCAGCACGGCGATGGTGGAGGCCAGGCCCATGCGCCACCAGCGGAAGCCCTCCTCGTACATGTAGAGTACCACGCTGCGCGTGGCACCGAGGGGGCCGCCCTGCGTCATCACGTAGGGCTCGGCGAAGAGCTGGAAGAACCCGATCATCGTGGTCACGCCCACGAAGAGAAAGGTGGGGGCCAGGCCCGGCAGCGTGATGTGCCGGAAACGACGCACGGCACCGGCACCGTCGATGGCGGCGGCTTCGTACAGCTCCTCGGGGATCACCGCCAGGCCGGCGATGAAGATGAGCATGTTGTATCCGAAGTTCTTCCACACGGCGAGCAGGATGATCGCCGGCATCGCCCAGTGTGGATCGCCGAGCCAGTCGATGGGCCCGATGCCCACGTGGGCGAGCACGAAGTTCAACAGGCCGTAACGTGGGTGGTAGAGATAGCGCCACACCAGAGCCACCGACACGAGGGTGGTGACCACCGGCGCGAAGTATATGGTGCGAAACACGCCGCGTAGCCGCACGCCCTTCTGGGTGAGCAGCAGCGCGGCGCTCAGTGACACGGAGACCGACAGCGGCCCGCCCACCAGCACGAAGAACAGGGTGTTGCGCACGGCCTGCCAGAAGGTGGCGTCGTGCAGGATGGCGGCGAAGTTCCGCAGGCCTACGAAGCGCGCCGTCGAGAGATCGGCGATGGCGTACAGGTCGAAGTCGGTGAGGCTGAGCAGCAGGCCGGCGATCACCGGCAAGACGAAGAACAGGGTGATGAGCACGAGCGCCGGGCTCAGGAAGATCCAAGCGGCGCGGGCCTTGGCGCGCTCCATGCCCGTGCCGCGGCCGGTGGCGCTCATGGCGTTGCCTCCGGGCCGGTGCGATGGGTGAGCATCCAGCGGCGCTTGGCCAGCACGCGGTCGACGTCGGCGTCGAGCCGGGCGAGGGCGTCGTCGACGGTGGCGGCGCCACGCACCGCCTCCTCCGCGCGCTGCCAGACCAGGGCGGCGATCTGTTCCCACTCGGGCACCTTCGGCGTGGGCACCACGTGATGGAGCTGCGTGAAGAAGGTCTGCGCGTTGGGGTCGCCGACGAGCGCGGAGTCCTGCCATGCAGCCTGGTGCGCGGGCAGGTCGCCCGTCAGCCGGAAGAAGCGGATCTGCTGCTCGGGGCGCGACAGGAATTCCACGAGCTGCCAGGCGGCGTCCTGGTGCTCCGAGCCGCGAAACACCACGAGGCTCGAGCCGCCTGCGAGCGACACGCCCGGCGCGTGCTGCGCGTCTGGGCCGGGCAGCGGCGCGGTGGCCCAGGCGTCTTGCAGCTCGGGTGGCAGCCGGTGCGCGAACTCGCCGATATTCCACGGCCCGGTGATGTACATGGCGAAGGTGCCGCGCGCGAACTCCTGGTAGACGTTGGCCACCTCGTTGTTGCTCACCGGCGGCGCCAGGCCATCGCGGAACACGTTGACGTACCAGGTGAAAGCGCGGGCGAAATCGGGCTGCGTGAAGACGCTGCGCGTGTCGTGGTCGGCGAGCAACGGCGACCCGGCCTGAAGACCCAGGATCACCGGCTGCGACCACTCGTTGATGGGCATGAGGATGCCGTACTTGCCGGTGCCACCCTGCTGCGTCACGGCGCTCATCGCCGCGCGCCATTGTGCCCAGGTCGTGGGCGGCGTCGTGAAGCCGGCGTGCGCGAGGAGGTCGGTGCGGTAGAAGAGCACGCGGGTGTCGACGTACCAGGGGATGCCATAGAGCGTGCCGTCGATGACATTGGTGTCCCAGATGCCCGGAAAGTTGTCGGCCTCGCGCACCACCGTCGACGCCGCCACGCGCGCATCCAGCGGCGCCAGTGCGTCAAGAGCCACGAACTCGCACACCCAGGTGTTGCCGAGCTGGGCGACGTCGGGGATCGCGCGGCCCACGTACGCCGTGAGCAGCTTCTCGTGCGCGGCCGTCCAGGGGATCTGCTGCACGTCGACGCGGATGTCCGGGTGCGCCGCCTCGAAGTCGCGTACCAGTTCCTGCACCACCTCGCCCTCTCGGCCCATGGCCCAGAAGCGCAGGGTCGTCACGCGGGACGAGTCGTGACAGGCTGAAACCAGTGTACCGACCAACACAGCGCAGACGACCGCGGCGGCGCGGACGGCGGGCCTCACGGCGACTCCGGGGCCTGGTCGAGCCAGCCGCCGGTGAAGCCGGCCCGCCGCAGACCACGCACCACGGCGGCATCGCGTCGCATGACGCGCCACACCAGTCCGCTGCGCGCGTTCTCGATCATGGCAACGATGGGGCCCTGGTCGATGCCGAGGTAGTCGGTGTCATACCAGCCGTGGCCGGGAAACACGTGGCCGTGCTGCACGGGCTCGGCGAGGTCGAAGGTGGGGTTGAGGGCGTCGCGGAAGCCGTACTCACCGAAGAGACGGTTGCCGTGGTCCTCGCGCATGGCCATCAGGGTGGGCGCCACGAGATCCGGCGCGAAGGGCAGCGAGGCCACGGCCGCTGACGGGCACACGGTGCCATCGTCGTTGATTCCCGTGAACGACGCGCCGCGCGCCCAGTAGGTCTGGAACTCGCGCTCCTTGCCGTCGATGGTGAAGGTGCCGCTCACCGGACCATCGCACGCCGTCAGGCCCCAGAGCCGCGGTCCGTATCCGCGCCAGAGCGAAGGGTTGTGCTGGGCGTAGGCATACTGCGAGAGCACGGCGCGCCGCGAGTTCTCGAAGTAGTCGAGGCCGTGGGCGCGCATGGGCGCATCCTGGATCCCGCGCAGGTCCACCCATACGTGGGTGTACTGATGTCCGAAGAGGGGCGCGAAGCCGAGCTGTTCCTGCCCCTCGAAGGAGCCCCACTTGTAGGTGCGGGTCCACGCGTCCCAGGCGCTGGATTCCACGGGGTGGGTGGGCGAGCCCAGAGCGAGGATGTACAGCAGCATGGCCTCGTTGTAGCCGCCCCAATCGTAGGGCAGAGGGCCATGCTGCGGATCCCAGCCGTGGCCGATGAGCGGCGGGCGCACCGACGCCCACTCCCAGTCGACGCGGAAATAGAGCGAGTCGGCCAGGGCGCCGATGCTGTCCTCCGTCGCGCCGCCCTGGTCGAAGTACCCCTTGCAGAAGAGCGCCCCGGCCAGCAGCAGGGCGGTGTCGACCGTGGACAGTTCCACTGTCTCGAAGCGCGCGCCCGTGGCCGGTTCGAGGAAGTGGTAGAAGAACCCGTGGGCGCCGATCATGCCCGCCGGATCGGGACCCTGAGGGGCGGTCCAGAGGAAATGCAGGGTTTGCAGGGAGCGCCGGGCGGCCGCCTCGCGGGTGACCCAGCCGTGCTCGCATCCGATCGGATAACTCGTCAAGGCAAAGCCGGTTGCCGCCACGCTGGCGAAAGAGTGGGTGGGGGCGCGATCGGGCGCCAGGCCCGTTTGGGGGTTGCAGAGGTCCCAGAAATAGCGGAAAGTCCGGAGTTGCAGGGTATCGATGAAAGCGGTTTCATTGGTTGAAAAAGAAAATCCGGATGCGGCTTCCCTGGCCCGGTCCCGGCAGCCGGACACGCCGACCAGCGCGACCGCGCAGAGCGCGATCGACCAGGCCGTGATCACCCGGGTAAGAAGCCGACGATAGCCGATTCGGGGAGCCATGCGCTGATTATAGGGAGGCCCCCCGCCGACGCAACCGAAAACGAGGGTTCATGCCCAAGGGGTTCCCACCCAGGCAATCCGCACCTTCCCGACGCCGGACCTGGCTCCTCGTCCGTATCGCCATCTATCTCGTGGTCGTGGCCGTCCTCTTCTCCGTGAGAGGTCACGTGTCGTGGCGGCGCTTCCTTCACCTGGTGCAGACGCCGTCGACGAACAGCCTCACGGTGATCGGCCGTTCCCTCGCTCCGGATCTCGTCGACCGCCTCGTGCTCTCGTACCGCAGCAGCTATCCCGGGGTCACCATCCGGATCCAGACCGGCGGCTCGAACCGGGCACTCGAGGCCGTGGCCAACGGCGAGGCCGACGTGGCCTTCCTGTCGCGGCCCGTCACGGCCGACGAGCAGACATACCTGCGCAGCGTGAAGAACGACACCGTGGTGGCGGTGCCCATAGCCGTCGAGGCGATCGAGCTGCTCGTCGGTGCAGCCTGTGACACGGCGCCGGTCACGGTGGACGCGGTGCGCGCGATCGTCGTTGCGGGTTCCCGCACCGTGTACCTGCCTGATCCCAACGAGGGGCTCTGGGACGCACTGCGCGCGCGGCTCGACCTTGCCGAACCCGACCCGCCGGCGGGATCGCCGGTGGTGTTCCTGGCCGATGAGGCCGCGGTCGTGGGCGCCGTGGTCGCCGATTCCACGGCCTGGGGCTTCGTCAGTGCGCTCGCCAGCGATCCGGGGGACCTCACGCGCCTGCGCGTGGGACCCGCCGCGGCCGCGCCGACCTATACGGCCGTGGCCACCGGCGACTACCCGCTGTACCAGCGGCTCTACGCCGTATGCCTCGCTGACGGCAGCATCGAGGCGCGCAAGTTCGTCACCCACCTGGCCAGCCCGCGCGGCCTGCGCCAGGTGGAGCGCGCCGGCGTCGTGCCGGCGGCCCAGACTGCGCGCACGATCATCCTGACCCGCGAACCGGTGGGGCACTGATATGACCATGTTCCGCAGCATCGTTCTCATTGCCGTGTTCATCGTGGTGTTCGGCGTCGGCCTCGCCAGGGCGGCCGACCACCCCGCCTACACCATGGATACGGATCCCATCCGCCTGGGCAACCAGGCCTTCGCGGCCGGCCAGCTCGATGAGGCGCGTGCCCGCTACCAGGAAGCCATCGCCGCCGACTACCACCTCGACGCGGCCCACCTCGGCCTGGCCTGGGTGCAGGCGCGACTCGGAAAGTATCAGGCCGCTCTGGCGGACTACCAGCAGGCGCTGGCGGCTGGCGGTGCGCAGCCCGAAGCCCACGCGGGAATGGGACTCATCCTGCTGCGCCTGGGCGACAGCGCCCGCGCGCGCGAACAGTTCGAAAAGGCGCTCGCCGTCGACAAGAAGCTGTTCGCCGCCCACTACGGTCTGGCGCTCCTGGCGATCGCGGCAAAGGACTGGGACGCCGCCCGCGCGCAGCTCGAGCGGGGCAAGCGGCCCAAGGGCGAGCCGGCACTCGAGGCGCGCTACCATCACGCGCAGGCGCTCATCCTGCAGGGCACCGGGGATTCCGACGCCGCGCTCACCGAGGCCTTGCGCGCGTCCACTCTCGACCCCACCGATCCCGACTTCGTCACCCTCGTGGCCCAGCTCTACGCCGCGCAGGGCACGGCATCGCTGGCGCTCAGCACTTACGAACAGGCCCTGGCCACGCCCGGCATGCAGCCCACGGCGTCGCTGCTCGATGAGATGGGGCGACTGTACGAGAAGCAGCAGCTCTACAACGAGGCCAGCGCGCACTATCTGCAAGCCGTGCAGCTCGACTCCACCTACGCGCCGGCCCTGAAGGACCTGGCCGACCTCTACCAGCGCGCCGATCGCGACGAGCTCGCTGCCCGCACCGCCCTGCGCTACGTCGCCCTGGTGCCCGACAACGTGGCCATGTGGGAGCAACTCGCGAACATCATGGGCAACCTCGGCCGCTGGCACGAATCACTCGACGCCGCGCGCCACGCGCGCGAGCTGGCGCCCGACAGCGAGACCGCCCGCTTCGCGTTCGCGCGCGCCGGCCTGCACGGCGATGACGCCACGGCTAAGAACGAGGCCGCGCAGGTCATGGCCGCGCTGCCGGATTCCTTACCCTGGGAAGCCGACGACCTCGTGCAGCTCGCAGCCTGGCAGGCGCAGGAGAAGAACTGGTCGGCCGCCCGCGCCACGCTCGCGCGCGCGGCCGCGATGGCGCCTGATCTGGCCGCCGTGCCATTCCAGCAAGGCCTCGTCGAGCTGAAGGCCGGCCGGGCCGACGCTGCCGTGCCATTCTTCCAGCGCGCCGTGGTGCTGGGGCCGGATTCGCCTGCCAACCAGCTCAATCTCGGCATCGCCTACTACCAGGCCGGCAAGATCCGCGACGCCATCGCGCCTTTTCGCCGTGCGGTGGCGTTGCGCGACGACCTCACCATGGGCCGTCTGCTGCTGGCACAGGCGCTCGCGGTCTCCGACTCGCTCACTGCCGCGCAGCACGAGTATACCCTCGTGCTCGCGCAGGATCCGGAGAACACCAAGGCCCTGCGCGGCCTCGGCTTCTGCCAGCTCCGCGGCGCGAGGTATCAGGCGGCTGCCGACGCGTACAAGGAGGCCGCCGAGGCGGAGCCCGACAACGCCGACGCCTGGGCCGGCCTGGGCAGCGCCTATCTCGGACTCGGCCGGCTCGAAGACGCCGAACGCGCTTTCACGAAGGCGCGCGCCATCGATCCTCGCAATGTCATGCTCGTCAAGGGAACCGAACTTCTGAACCAGGCCCGTACTGCCGGGAAGGAGTAGCCGTCGCAATGAAGAACTACGTGCTCATTCCGATCATCGTCGTCTCGCTGGTGGTCTCTTGGTACATCTGGCAACATACGCCGGAGTACATCCACCGCGGAGGTCCGCTGCTCATTCTCGGTCTCACGTTCCTGTTCCTGGCGCTCACCTTCGCCGTCGAGCGTTTCATCGTGCTCTGGCGCGCCGGCGGTCGCGGCAACGTGCAGAGCTTCATCAAGAACGTGAAGACGTCGGTGCACGGCGGCGATCTCGGCGCGGCCATCGAGGCGTGCAAGAAGCAGGGCGGCAGCCTGGCCAACGTCATCGGCGCCGGCCTCGAGCATCACCGTCAGCAGAAGGCTAAGGCGATGCCCGAGAAGGATCTTCTGGATGAGACCCGCCGCGCCCTGCAGGAGGCGAGCGCACTGGAGAGCCCGAACCTGGAACAGAACCTCACGGCGCTGTCGACCATCGCCTCCATCGCGACCTTGCTCGGTTTGCTGGGCACCACGATCGGCATGATCCGCTCGTTCCAGGCCATGTCGCACGCCGGGGCGCCCGATGCCACGCAGCTCGCGCTGGGCATCAGCGAGGCGCTGGTGAACACGGCGCTCGGTCTGACCACCGCGATCATCGCCACCGTGCTCTACAACTACTTCACCACCAAGGTCGACGCCTTCAACAACCGGGTGGAGGAGACGTCGTACGAGGTCCTGAAGCTGCTCGACCACGAGCAGGGGGCGTAGGCGGTGACGCGCCGCACGCGGGTCAGGGTCGACATGACGCCCATGGTGGACGTGGCGTTCCTGCTCCTCATCTTCTTCATGACCACGACCCAGTTCAAACCACCGGAGCAGGTGGCGGTGCAGCTGCCGCTGTCCAGATCCGAGATCCACGTGCCCGAGACCGGCACCATCATCCTGACGGTGAACCAGACGGGGCAGATCTTCATCTCCAGCGCAAAGGGCAGCGACATCCAGGAGCTGGCGCCGGACAACGTGCTCGCGGCCATCGTCGATTGGCGCAGTTACAACCCGGACGCCGTCGTCGTCGTGAAGGGCGACAAGGACGCGCCGTTCGGCGTGATGGCCGATCTCATGGACGATCTGGCCAAGGCGAAGACCCTGCGATTCAACCTGATGACGGACCTGAAGAAACGCACGCAGCGCGGTCCGGCCGCGGCGCAACTGCCGGAGCCGTCCGCGGCCCCGCAGGCGCAGTAGAGGAGGGCGAACATGTCTGACGTTGCCGCACCTGAACCCCAGGCCCAGCGCCCGGGTTTGCTGGGGCACAAGAAGAGCAAGCGAGTGGGCGTGCGTGTGGACATGACGCCCATGGTCGATGTCGCCTTCCTGCTGCTGATCTTCTTCATGGTCACCACCGTGTTTCGCCAGCCGCTGGCAATGGAGATCAACCTGCCGGAGCCCGGCGCCACGACCACCGTACCCGAGTCGAACGTCATGACGATCTACGTCGACCGGAACGAGTCGCTGTACGTGAAGCAGGGAAAGAATCCCATCGAGACCACGACGTGGGATCAGCTCGAGCATCTCTTTCTCGAGGCCACCGCCATGAATCCTCAGCTCATCATCCTGGTGAAGATCAGCCGCGGCGCCCGCTATGAACCGATGGTGGACATGATGGACACGCTCGAGGACGCCGACATGCAGCGCTTCAGTCTGGTGCCGATGAGCGACGCGGACGAGAAGCGGATCGAGGGGGTGCAATGAGCAACGTTCCGCACATTCCGTGGGCATACCACCTGGAGAACGCTCCGCAGCTTCCGTTGACGGGCGATGCCCATCCCTTGCGCCGCGAGTTCGCGCGCTGGCTGCTCTGGGCATGCGGCATCACACTCGCCGTGCTGCTCGCGATCTTCCTGTTCTACCAGTGGTGGACGCATCGCACGCCCGCGACGGCGCCTGTCATGCGCACCGTGAAGATCATGCGCTACACCGATCTCGGTGTGCCGCCGTCCATCGCCAAGCCCGCCGTGCCGCAGATCAACGTGGCGCAGGAGGTGGCGAAGATCGCTGCGCCGCCGCCCAGGATCGCGGTGCCCGAGCCGGTGCCCGACGAGCAGGCCCAGACGCCCACCATCGCCACCCAGACGGAGATGTCGGAGGCACTCGAGCCGATCACCGTGCAGGACATGAGCACCGGCGACGGTACGGGCGACTCGCTCGTGGTCGACCAGAACATCGACACCTCCCCAGCGCCCTTCGATTTCGTGGCCGTGGAGCAGGAGCCGGAGCGCGTGCACATCGATCCGACGGTGTACCCCGACGTGGCCAAGAAGGCCGGCATCGAGGGCACGGTGACGATTCGCGTGCTCGTGGGCAAAGACGGCAAGGTGAAGGACGCCCTCTACATCGACGGCCCCGAAGCCCTCAAGGACGCCGCCGAGAAGACCGCCCGCAGCGCCGTCTTCCGCCCGGCCATGCAGGAGCACAAACCGGTGGAGGTGTGGGTCATGGTACCGGTGGTATTCCGGCTCAGGAACTAGCACGTATCGCGCGCCCCGGAGGCGCCGATCCGCCGCACGTACCGGTCACAGCATGGCTCCGTGAGGGTAATGTCGCGGTGCGAAACTGCGCCGTGGAGGTCCTTCGCCTTGTGCTGGAGCGAAACGAGCTCATGGTTTTTTCGGGAGGGATATCTTCTCGGCGGCAGTAAACCCGCGAGCGCTAATTCACGACGCCGATCTCGTGGCAGATTGAGTTTTGTGTAGGCACAGCCGTTGTTTTCGCTTCCCCCGCTGGAGTATGATCGTCCCGACCGTGGACGTTCATTCGGGCCGAGGGAGGCTGAACCATGCCACGTATCACCACGGGGATTCTCCTCGCCAGCGTGCTCGTGCTGGCTCTACCCAACACCACCCAGGCCATCTGCGAAGATGTGGAGAATGGGATCGGTGTGTATTTCGATACGCCGACTTACGAGGTGAACTGCCTGGCCTCACCGCCGGTGTCGACTCAGTTCTCGATGTACTTCGTGCTGCGAAATTGCACGTTCAGCGAGATCCGCGCCTACGAGTTCGCCTGGCGCTTCTCGCCGGAGCCGCAGGGCGACTTGTTGAGCCTGGGATGCGTCCCCGCGTGCAGGATCGACTTCCCCGATTGCGACAATCTCATCAGCGGTTGCCCGACACCCTTGCCCACCGCGGGACCTGCCCTGCTGATGCGGGTCGAACTCTCGGCGGTGGTTCCGATCGGTGATACGTATGTCCAGGTCGGGCCGACGACTCCGGCGTCGCCGTGATGGGAGTCCCAGATTGCGACAATGTCGCCGCACAGCCGAGTACCTGGAGTGCGATCAAGTCGCTCTATCGGTAACGCGGGGCGTCACGGGAAGATCTCGGCGAAGAAGTCCTACATGAGTTGGCGGGAGCGGTGGTCGGCCTCGGCGTTGTAGGCGGCGCCCTTGCTGGGGTCGTTGCCGGCGTGGCGCTGGACGCGCCGTGAAGACGGTGAAGATCCCCTGGCGCAGCATCGGCCGCACGCTCACGCTCGGGCGCGACGACGGCCTGACCATCCATCCGCACCCGGCGATATCTTCGTCTCAGAACGACAACGGATTTCAGTATAAACACGCAACAAAACGACTCACATTAATAATTCGGCCGCAAAGTGGTATGCCTTGCAGGTTGAGATGCCGTCCGCACACCATCCTCTCACCCGACCTGGGAGGTCCCCCATGCCTAGCCCGAGCCGTCATTTGCGCCTGCGCACCGGCGTCCTCGTCTGCGCGTGGCTGGTTGCGTCCACGGCGCTCGCCCGCCCGCCGATCCGGCGCGCGTTCTTCAATGTCTACCCGTCGGCGACCGGCAGCGGTCTCGACGACCTGCCGAGTAACGGCGGCCACTGCGGCGTGTGCCACTTCGACTTCGGCGGCGGCGGACCGCGCAATCCCTACGGCCTCGCGGTGGAGATCGCGATCGGTCAGCTCGGCGACTACGAGGCCGCCGTGGCGTCCGTCGCCGGCAGCGATGCCGACAACGACGGCTTCACGAGCGACGTCGAGATCACCGACACCGCGCACTTCGCCAACACACCCAAGTATCCCGGTCTGCGCGACGACCAGATCGGACAGGTCGTCAACGTGGACCCCGCCGACCTCGTCGGTTATCTCGTGCCGGCCGGCGGCAGCGACACCGAGCCGCCGATCGTGACCGTCAGCGCACCGGCCGGCGGCGAGGTCGTCGACCCCGGCCAGCAGGTCGTCCTGAGCTGGACGGCGACCGATCCCTCGGGCATCACCGCTATCACGATCAAGCACAGCGACGACGGTGGCCTCACTTTCCGCACCAAGGCGCGTAACCTGCCGGACACCAGCACCTGGACCTGGTTCGTGCCCAACCGTCCCGGCGCCAGCAACCTCATCCGCATCGAGGCGCGCGACGGCGCCAGCAACGTCGGCCACGACGATAGCGCCGTGTTCACCATCACGGCCGTCACGGGTGGTACCGTGCCCACGTCGTTGCGCGACTTCGATCTGCCGGGCACACAGCCGCTCGAGGCAGGCATTCTCGACGATCCGTCGACCACGTGCGTCACCTGCCACGGGAACTATGCCGCCGACGTCGAACCGTACGCCAACTGGCAAGGCAGCTTGATGGCGCAGGCCCAGCGCGATCCGTTGTTTCTGGCCACCGTCGTCATCGCCGAGCAAGATGCGCCGGGCGTCGGCGATCTGTGCCTGCGCTGCCATACGCCGGGCGGCTGGCAAGAGGCCCATTCCGATGACACGCACGGCGGCATGATCACCGCGAAGGATCGGCAAAGCGTGCAGTGTGATTTCTGCCATCGCCAAGTCGATCCCCAGTACACGGTCGGCGTCAGTCCGCTGCGCGACGAGGGTATCCTGGCGGCGCTCGCCGCGATCCCGCACACCACGGCCAACGGCCAGTTCGTCACCGATCCCGATCCGATCCGACGCGGACCGTACGCCGACGCCCAGGCGGCGCACGAATTCCTCGCCTCGCCATTCCATCGCGAGGGCGAGATCTGCGCCACTTGCCACGACGTGTCGAATCCCGAGTTCTTGCTCGGAGCGCAGCCAGGCGTGTACGAACCGAGCGAGTTCGACGCGCCCCATCCCGATGGCGATCTGCGCCATATGTTCCCGATCGAGCGCACGTCGAGCGAGTGGAGCCAGAGCGCCTACGCGAACGGCGGCGTGTACGCACCGCAGTTCGCGGGCAACAAACCCGACGGCATCGTCGCCATTTGCCAGGATTGCCACATGCGCGACGTCACCGGACGCGGTGCCGCCGGTGGACCCAACCGCAGCGACCTCGCGCTGCACGACTTCACCGGCGGCAACGCCTTCATCGGCGACCTGCTGCCGGCCATCTGGGGTAGCGAGGTCGACGCCACCGCGCTGCAGAACGCCAAGGCGCGGGCCATCGCCATGCTCCATCTCGCGGCCACACTGACAGCAAGCAGCACCATCGTGGACGGTGCTCCCCGGCTCGACGTGACGGTGACCAACGAGACCGGTCACAAGTTCCCGTCCGGTTATCCCGAGGGTCGCCGCATCTGGTTGAACGTGCGAGCGTACGATGCGCAGGATCAGCTCGTCTACGAGTCGGGCGCCTACGAGGCCGCGACGGGCGTGCTCACCCACGACGCCGACGCGAAGATCTACCACATCGAGCCCGGCATCTCCGCGCGTCTCGGCGCCCTCCTTGGCGTCACCCCCGGACCGTCGTTCCACTTTGCGCTGAACGACACCGTGTACCTCGACAACCGCATCCCGCCGCGTGGCTTCACCAACGCCGGCTTCGCCGCCGTCCAGAGTCCATCTGTGGGTAACGCCTACGCCGACGGTCAGTACGACGACACGACGGCGTACACCCTGCCCTTCGCCGCGCGCCGCGCCGACGTCACGCTCTACTACCAGACGACCTCGAAGGAATACATCGAGTTCCTGCGTGACACGAACGTCACCGACGACAAGGGACAAGTTCTGTACGACGCCTGGATCGCCCACGGCCGCGCCGCGCCGGTGGCCATGGCGGCGGCCTCAGTCGTCATCGACATCAGCACCGCGGCGGCGGACCAGGTGCCTCCCGCGGCAACCGTGCTGCTGCCGGCGGCGCCCAACCCGTTCAACCCGTCGACACGCCTGGTCTATCGCCTGGCCCGCACCAGCGACGTCAGCCTGCGCATTTACGACGCGCGCGGGCGCCTCGTGCGCACCTTGGCCACCGGTCCGCGAGACGCCGGTGAGTACACCGTCACCTGGGATGGTTCCAACGAGCGGGGCCAGACCCAGCCGTCGGGTGTGTACTTCGGCCTGTTGACGACCCCCGGCACGCGTCTACAACAGCAGTTCGCGCTCGTGCGCTAGCCGGCCGATCGCTGCCTGTGATGGCCACGGCCGGGGCGACCGGTCGTGGCCGTCAGACGCGCTCCCGCCGCTCCTCGACACAGCCGTACAGCACCGGCATCACGACCAACGCCAGGATCGTGCACGTGATGAGGCGGCCCATCACGACCACGGTCAGAGGCTTCTAGATGTCGGCGCCGGATCCCGTGGCGAAGAGCATCGGCAGATGGCCGATGAAGCTCGTGAGCGCCGTCATCAAGAGCGGGCGCACGAAGGCGCCGATGGTGCTGATCTCGTCGGGGGTGAAGGCGTCCCAGGCAGCGCCGCCGCGGCGGGCCACGAAGAGATCCCAGTACTTCTCGAAGTGGTCTTCAGGGCGTCAGGCGGCAGGAAGGCGCGGGCGTCGCAGGAGTCGAGGGCGATGGTCATCGTCGGAGCGGCGAGTTGGAGCTGCTGACCGATGTGGATGAAGTTCGAGGGGGATTCTGGACTGGCGGTCGAGCCGGTACTGGTGACGGCAGCCCCCGGGATGGTCGTACTCTCGCAGCCGAGCCAAACGGGGATGGTCGTGATGCAGACGCCCCAGCTGAATCCGGCTCATCCCAACTTCTGTAACCCAAGGATAGGACCAGTATCAGGGAGTTCGGTCTGCGGTACTGCGACAGCAACGGTTCGATGATCTGGCCTCACGTCGGCCTTCTCGGCGGACGCTCGCGGCCGTCGAAAAGCCACGACACCACGGAACCGCAGCGCGCGGCGCCCGTCATCCACGTCTCGGCGTCGAGCGGCGTCGACTCTACGGCCAGACCGTATCGGTGGCGACGGGGACCTTCGATACGGACCACGGCGAGGAGTTCCCGCGCGTCGTGCCGCCGTACGAGAGCCCGTCCCCCGCAGGTCAATCTGCACGTTTCTCCCGGTGCAGGCAGGTTAGGATTTCCAGGTAGAGTCGTGCGGCGCGTGCGACCTGTTCGAACGAAACGGATTCGTCACGCGTGTGCGCCTTGGACAGCTGACCCGGCCCCAGGATGATCGGCTTGCAGTGGATATCCCATAGCATGTTGGCATCCGAATGGCTGCGGAACGACCCCGGCGACCAGGTCATGTCGAGATGTCGATAAGCCGCCATGATCGACCGGGGTAATGTGCCCTCCTGAGGGAGTTCGAAGCCGCGCGCCATGGTTGGGAATCCTAGCTCGTAGTGCGTCACGGCACTGCCCTTCAGGCTCTCCTGGATCAATGCTTCCAGGCCTTCGGACAGGCGATCCAGCGGGGCGCTCGGGGGTAGATGCAGATCGACCCAGACGGCGCAGCGATCCGGCACGGCGAAGCCGGATTCGGAACTGTGCAGATCCCGGATGTTGAGGATGGCCTCGGGAAACTCCTTTTCGATCCACTCGGCCACGCGGAGCAGCATGCGCAACGTGCTGAAGATGGCATTGTAGTCCTGTCCCGCCTGAGCGGCGTGGCGCCGCGTGCCGAATGCGCGCACCAGCATCTCGACGTAGCTGTAATGATCGAAGCAGGGCACCAGATCGGTAGGCTCTGCAATCACGACCCAGGGGTATTGCCAATCGTCCAGCAGGGCTGCCGTGCCATCCCCGGATTCCTCTTCTCCGACCACCAGAAAGAGACCGGCCCGCTGCGGCTGGTTTCCGGATTCCAAATAGGACAGAAAGCCCTCGATCAGGGCCGCACAGCCGCCCTTCATGTCTGCTGTGCCCAGGCCGTAGACCAGACCTTCCCGTTCGTCGTAGTCATACCGTTCGATGTCGAAGGCGGCGACGGTGTCCACGTGCCCCAGGAAGGCCACGTCAGGGCTGGCGCCGGGCCAGACGACCTCGATATTGTGTCGCCCCTCGGTCACCTCTCGCAGGATGACGGGCAAACCCGCCTCGCGCAGCCATTCCACGAGGAAGGTGACGATCTCGCCTTCCTTTCCCGAAGGGCTGTAGATGTCCACCATCTGCCTGAACAGATTCTTCAACCGGTCGGGCTGGATCTCCAGGGATCGGTGGCTCATCGGGTGGATGCATCCAGATTGAGGGTCATGTAGATGTGGTCGATGGGGTTCGTGAAACCCTTGGACTGGAAGAACCGGACGGCGCGGTCGTTATCGGCCTGCGTGTCGACGAGGAGCATCCGCACACCCGCGGCCTGGACCAGATCGCGATAGCGATCGAAGAGGCGTTCGCCGATGCCCTGTCCGGCGAAGTCCGGGTCCACGCCCAGCCACAGGAGATGACCGTAGTTCCAGGCGGTATGTCGTTTCTCGATGATGCTGCCCAGCAGAAATCCAACGACGCGTTCTTCAATATGGGCCACCGACATGTATTCGGGCTCGGAATTGAACAGGTGGGTGACTTCGTATTCGTCCCAGGTCCGATAGAGGTTCGAGGCCTCCTGGGAGGTGAACAGCCGTTCGCCCAGGTGGAAGATGGCGGGCAGATCGTCGATCGTTGCGACCCGGAATCTGATGTCGTGGTGGGGGCTCGACTCTGTCGTGCTCATGGATCGTCTTCCTGTAGGACGGCGTGCTCCGAATGATCGTCAAGTTAGAGCAGAACCTGCCTGATAGAAAGTCAGGACCTCCATGTCGACGTCGTCGCCACGCCCGCGTTCGTGGACGCGGGCGCCGTCTCGATCTAGTCTGGGAGCGACGAGGACTGCCGTCGCGATGCGCGGCGCCCCCCTTTCCGGGAGCGATCACGGCCCATGGATCTCCAGCGACTCTGGTGGCGTACCCGTCGCCTCATCCAGCACGACATCTGGCAACTGCCGGAGCAGGTCCCCGACGGCCGGCGTTCGTCCGTGCTGCGGCTGCTGCGCATCGTGGTGCTGGCGGCGCGAGGATTCGCCGCCGACTCGCTGCAGCTGCGGGCGTCGGCCCTGGTCTACTATACCCTGCTGTCCGTGGTGCCCACCCTGGCGCTGGCCTTCGGCATCGCCAAGGGCTTCGGCCTGGAGACTGCCCTGGAGGAGGCGCTGCGCCACCAGCTGGCCAGCCAGCAGGAGGTGCTGGACCGGGTCATCGAATTCTCGCGGACATTGCTGACCAATACGCGGGGCGGCCTGGTGGCCGGGGCGGGCGTCGCGGTGCTGTTCTGGGCGGTGGTGCGCATGCTGAACAACATCGAGGCGTCGTTCAACGCCATCTGGGGCGTGGATCGGGGCCGCACTGCCGTGCGCAAGATCACCGACTACCTGGCCATCGCCGTGCTGGCGCCGCTGCTGCTCCTGGCCAGCAGCAGTTCGGCGGTGACGATCAGCGGACGCGTGAACGCCGTGCTGGCCCAGCTGGGCGCGGCCGAACCGGTGAGCGGTGTGGTGCAGGCCGGGCTGGGACTGGTGCCGTATGTCATCCTCTGGCTGCTCATGACCCTGGTGTACCTGGCCATGCCCAACACGTCGGTGAGCTGGCGAGCTGGGCTGGCCGCCGGGGTGGTGGCGGGCACCCTCATCCAGCTGGTGCAGTTCGGCTACATCGGGGTGATGGTCAAAGTCACCCGGTACAACGCCATCTACGGCAGCTTCGCGGCGCTGCCGCTGTTCCTGATCTGGCTGTACGTGAGCTGGCTCATCGTGCTGGTGGGCGCGGAGGTGTCGTTCGCCGTGGACAACGCCGGGGACTATGCCCGCGAACGGGCGGCAAGCGGCGCCAGCCACCGCCAGCGGCGGCTGCTGGCGGTGCGCCTGGCGGGGGTGAGCGCCGCGCGGTTTCTGCGAGGCGACCCGCCCATCACAGCCGCCGAACTGGCGGAGCACCTGGGCGTGCCGGTGCGCCTGGCCCACACCGTGCTGCACGACCTGGTGCGGGCGTCGGTTCTGGTGGAGGTGCGCGACGAGCCGAGCCGGCCGCCGGCCTACCAGCCGGCCCGCGACCCCGGGTCGGTCTCCGTGGTGGAGGTGGCGCGGGCGTTCGACGGGCTGGCGGGCGCCAGCGAGGATCGGTCGCCGCCAGGGGTGGAACCGCCCGACCCGGTGCCCGACTCCGCCCTCGGCGAGGTGGTCGGACGCTGGGCTGGGCTGGACCGGGTGCTGGACACGGCCGCCGACAACTGGACCCTGGCGCGGCTGGCCCAGGCCGAGCGGGAACCTGACGTCTCCGACTAATCCTGGGCGCTGGGCTTTTCGGTGAACAAGTAGTCCTTCAGCTTCGAGTCGAAGGCCGCATCGCGGCGGCGGATCCACTCGAGCACCATGGCGGCGTGTTCCTTCTCCTCGTCGCGATTGTGGACGAGGATGGCCTCGAGGTGCTCGTCCTCGGTCACGTCGATGCGCTGGTCGGCTCGTGGTAGCTGGGGTTGGCCATGGAGGGGTCCTCTCCTTGAATTGGAACACGGGTGGACGGGATGAGCGAGCGGCGATGGCGCCGACCGCTAGCGGGATCGGCTCCGTGATTCCGGATACCCACACCGAAATATCAGGATACCGTCGATGGCCAACGGCTGGTGGTTCTCGCAACTCATTCCTAGGTTCGGTGATGAGGAAGGTGTCGCCATGGCCTGCGAGTTCGACGTCCTGATCATCGGCACGGGCACTGCCGCGTATCAGATGGCGGCGGCAGGCGTGGTGGGCCAGAGCCGCGTGGCCATCGCGGGCGACCACACCCTGGAGGTGGCGGCGCGTCGTGGTGGTGGAGCCCGGCGCTGGCGGCCGGCCGCCTGTGCCGCCTGAATGCCGACACCCTGGTGTCCCGTCTGCGCCGACCGCGCCCCGCTGGCACGACGGAGATCCTACTCACCCCGGTGGAGTTCCTCGCACGTCTGGTCGATCCGCTCGCCCCACCGCACAAGCTCGCAAGATTCGCATCGATTCGGCTCCGGCTGGTGGCGAGGATCCTCGGCGGCTCGATCAGGATATGATACATTCGGAGCACCGAATTATGAAACTGCTAGCCGCGAGAGCGGCGCTTCGGGGGGAAGCGGCGCTTCGGGGGGAGCTGCCATGTCGAGTACTTTTGCACTGATCATCATTGTCGGTGTCACCGGATTCGCCGCCGCCGCCGATCTCGGACCGACGGCGCCCGTCAAGCCCGCGGCGGTTTCGACGCCAAACGTTCCCGGCGAGCGCCAAGGCGGCGACACCGTCGAGACGGCCTTCCCGATCCCCGATCTCCCGTACAGCGCCACCGGGACGACCATCGGCTTCACCAATGACTACGATATCGAATGCCCCTGGGGTGGCAGCACCTCGCCGGACGTATGCTATGCCTACACGCCCGCTCACGACGTCCTCATCGACGTCGATTTCTGCCACTCGAGCTACGACACCAAGGCGTACATCTTCGACAGCCATTACGACATCGTGGCCTGCAATGACGACGCCTACTTCGAACCGCCGTGTTTCGTCTACTCGTCCCGGATCGATCGCGCGTCGCTCGCGGCCGGCGAGACGTACACCATCGTCATCGACGGCTACTCGGGGGCAGCCGGCGCCTTCGTGATGGACGTGATGGAGTTCGTTCCCTGCCACCTCGACTGCCCGGCGGGCGCCGTCGCGGAGGGTGAACCGCCCCTCGACGATGACTACTACGACACGTGGAACAGCGGCTGCAACGATGCGGGCCTCGCTTTTCAGTCCCTCGTGGGCGACGTCGGCGGTTCGCTGGCCTTCTGTGGCCACGCCGGCTGGTACGGGACGTCCGGGATCACGATCCGTGACACCGACTGGTTCATCCTGACGATGGGGCCCACAGGTACCATCGAGGTGACGATGGACGCGGAGTGGGAGACGTACATGTTCGAGATCGGCCCGCAGAACTGCGATGACGTGGCCGTCATCCAGCAGGCGATCGCCGGGCGCTGCTCGACGGCCGACCTGACGATCACCGGCTACGCGCCGGACGCGGTCGTGTGGTTCTGGGCGGGCTCGACGATGTTCCAGCCGCCCGCGGGTTTCGACTCGGAGTACATCTACGTGGCCTCGTTCACGGGACTGGCGCCGGGCGCCGTGGCGACCGAGGCGGCAACGTGGTCGACCTTGAAGGCAATGTGGGAGTAGGTCGCGCCACTCGCTGCCGCCGCGTCGGCTAGCGCGGCGGCGTGAACAGGAAGGGCACGCGGAAAGTGGTGGTGCCCTCGTCGACCGGCGGCGGTGACGGTGAGACTCACGACGAGCTTACCGCGCAGCCGACAGCGGCGCCGCTCGGCGAAACGGTGGAAAACTCGAGGCCTCTCGCCGCTCGACCCGGGGGCGACGCCGGGTGAAAAAGTGGTTTGGAGTGCCTATACCCCGAAGGAATGAGAGACCGGGAATCGGGATGAATCGTCACACGGGAACGAGAGCATCGACTCGGACGTGAACACCCAGGACATGGGCCCCCTCTGGACATGCCGCGCAACCAGGTGGTATCCTGTCCGGATTCGCAACGATTCGTCCGCGGCGCGCCGCGCGAGGCCGTCGTCACCTCGATGGGAGCCACACCATGAAGGGCTTATTGCCGTCTCGCCGTATTACCACCGTCTTTATTTCCTTCGTTCTCGCGCTCTGTGCCGTGCCCGCGCTGGCGATCTGGGAGGTCGTGCCCAGCGGCACCACGGCCGATCTATACGGATTCGGCGAATTCGTCGGCCCGTGGGTCTTCGGTGATGGCGGCACCCTGCTGAGGTCGACGGACCAGGGCGCGACGTGGAGCCCCGTGGCGACCGGTGTCGGCGTGGCGCTGCACGACATCTTCCAGCCGTCGAGTGCAGAGTTCTGGATCGCCGGCGACGCCGGCACCGTGATCACCACCGCCAACGGCGGCACGAGCTGGACGCCGCATTTCGTCCCCGACCAGTCCACGGACCTGCGCGCAATCTTCTCCCGCGGCAGCGGCGTGGCCTACGTGGCCGGGACCGGCGGCACGATCTTCTTCAGCGACGACGTGGGCATGAACTGGGACACGCAGACCAGCGGTACCACCGCCGACCTGCTGGCCGGCATCTGTCCGCAGGGCGGCAGCACGAACCTCGCCGTGGTCGGAGGCGCGGGCGGCGTGATCCTGCGCACCACCGACGGTGGCACGACCTGGGCGCCACGCACGAGCCAGACCACCGAGGACATCCTCGATTTCACCGTCTCCGGCGCCACAGTGTTCGCGAGCTGCCGCAACGGCACGATCCTGCGCTCCACCGACTTCGGCGACACGTGGGAAGTCGCGACCTCCTCGCTCCAGGCCGACATCCACGGCATCGCAACGAGCGGCCAGAACTCCGCGTTCATGACCGCCTGCGGCACCGCCGGCCGCCTCCTGAAGTCCACCAACGCCGGCGTGAGCTGGTTCACCCAGGCCAGCCCCACCGGAGCCGACCTGTACGCTGCCGCAGCCCCGAGCAACAGCCTGCATCTGGCCGCCGGCGCCGGTGGCATCATCGTCCGCACCACCGACGGCGGCGGCGGCGCAGTGGCCGTGCCCGACGACACGATGCAACCGTGCGTGCTGCACACCCGCGGCGCCAGCCCCAACCCCTTCAATCCCCGCACCGTGATCGCCTTCACCCTGGACGCTCCCCGCCCCACCCGCATCGATATCCACGACCTCGCCGGCCGCCACGTGAAGACCCTCGCCGACGGCTGGCGTGCCGCCGGCGAGCATACCGTGACCTTCGCGCCGAACGAGCTGGCCAGCGGCACCTACGTCTACCGCATCACCGCGGGCGGCGAGGTGGTGACGGGGAAGGTGTTGTTGCTGGAGTAGGGTGTGGATGGAGAGGGAGAGTGGAGTTACCCCGCTTGTTCGGACGGTCTAGGTCTTTCGTCACGCAGCGTCGGGAGCGTATCTCATCTTGTAGTTGATTTGGGACCGATTCCCGAGCCCGAGGTGGCGGTGATGCTGGTTGTCGAGGCACTCGATAGGTTGTGCCAAGAAGAATGTTGACGAGGCTTCGCACCGCCATCTCGCCTGCTAGGCCCGACTTTCTCACTACGCGGCGTACGTCAGCTTGTGCCTCCGGTTCACCTTCAATGGCCGCGTCTCGACCCGTCGCCAGTAGTAGTCATCCCACAACGGCGGCAACTCGATATGCGACACGAACAGCCGCCGCGACAACACCTCCTCCTCGGTCAGGGGCTTCGTGGCGATCCCGATCTGCATCGCCGGCGTGCTCCAGCACCGCTTCTCCCGACGCAACTTGATCGTGTTGCGCCACACCAGGAAGATCGCCAGCCGGTAGATCGAATGCTGCCGTCGCTTCCCGAACGCGATCGTCTCCCGCGTGTGGTCTTTCAGACAATGCCGCAGCAACATGTCCAGCAAGTTGACCTCGAACAACGGGTTGCGACTCGTCCGCGGCTCACGGGAGTCGATCGTCTCGTGGATCACGTTGCCGTACCGTAGCTTCGCGATCGCATAGGGATAGGTCTTGTGCTTGTCGCTCCAGATGTGGGCCTCGGTGGCGCCGTCGAGCGAGACCGAGAGCACCTCGAGCAGCGCCCGCATCAACGACCTGGGGTCCGGCCGGCCATAGTTTTGTTCAAAGAGGGACCGTTTCCATTTCTGCTCGTCGGTCATCGCCCCGCTGCGTCGTCGCTCGGCCTCGGCGAAGTGGATGATGAAGCTGGAGCGGCGATCGACGGCCGTGACGATCTCGTAGGGGAAGTACTGGGAGTGCTCGAAGGTGACGAGGCCGTCGATGGCGATGTCCACGAAGGGTGACGCCTGGGACACCAGGTGTCGATGGAAGAGGATGCAGTGTCGGCCGAGGCGGGCGAGGAGGTTGTCGACGGTCGTCGGCGAGGTGTCGAGGAGCCTGGCGATCTGGCGGTTGGCGGCACCTGAGACGGCGTGCTTGTGGACCTTGGGCAGGAGATCGGCGCGTTTGAGCCAGTATGTGGTGCGGAAGGTCTGGTCTGAGCAGGTCCTGCCGCAGGCCAGGCAGAGGTAGCGCTGGACGGTGTAGGGCGGGGATTTTCGGGAGAAGGTGCCGAAGAGCGCGAAGGGCCAGGAATGCGGCTGAGGCTTGTGGTATTTGCAGTTAGGGTTGGGGCAGTGGGGAGGAAGCGTAGGGCATGAAGTGAGGGTTTTGGTGTTCATGAGGACGGGCCCAGGCAAGCGCTGGACCCGTCAACATTCTTCGTGGCACGTTAGTCTTCGAACGCCACCGTGGGTTGATCGTATCAGGCGGTCACGTCGACGATCACTCCGGATGTCTCCGCCGGTTGCGAGGTCTTGCTCGGGGCCGGATCCGTCCGCGGCGTCGTCTCGTCGCCGGGCGCCATGAGCGCACGCAACCCGTCGGTGAGGCTCTGGAGGGCCGACGCCAGACCGGCGAGGACCTTGTCGCGATTGACCCCGTCGCCATCGCGAGCGTCGTGGAAGACATCGTGCAGGTCACTCTTGAACGTGTCCTGCAGATCCTTCACCGCCTGCGCCGTCTCGGCGTTGAGGTCACTCGAACCGAGGGCCGAGCGGATCGCGTGGCGAACCTCGCGCGTGATCCCGTGCAAATCTTGCTGCCCGTGGGCCCGCCCGTGGTGCTCGTGATGATGCGCGACCCGGTGATCACCCCGAGACTCATCGGTCGTCGCCGTGGGTTTGGATGGCGTCTGCGTGGCGGCAGTGCTCGGCTGCGTCATCACGGGCCGTGGGTCCGGATAGCTGTAACTATTGGTGGAAGATATGGATAGCATGGATGGCTCCTTCGCTGGGGCAGCGCCGGGCTCCATCCCGGCAGGCGCAATACTCTATATTTTCGGCCAGTAGCGGCTCGGCTTGAGCCCGCGGACCGGCAATCGGAGTCATCGCGGCTCCCCCTTTCTTCCGGCCGACGATACTCGCTTTTCATGGGACACTGAAAGCCGATTTCCCGTGAGTGATCGGCTGCCGTGAGAAAGGACATCCCCATGAAGAACCTGATGTATACGATCGTGACGCTTTGTACGCTCGCCAGCGCCGTTCCGGCCCTCGCCCAGCAGTGGTACTGGTTCGGGCCCTACGATCTGTTCCCCGCCGACAGCCGGTTGAGCGTGGTGGGCGGTTCGCCCTCGGCCGCGGCGCGCTTCGTCACCACCTCGCCCGGCGATCTGCAGTGGGCGTACATGGGCCTCGACCTGCCCGCGAACACGATGATCGACTCGGTGGCCGTGTGTTACCAGCTGCTGAACACGTCCACGTTCATCTCCGACATCCGCTTCAGCCTCATGGGGCCGCCTGACGTGGCCCAGGTCTACCTCGACCTCGGCACCGACCAGCACAGCCCCACCGCCACGTGCGTGACGCAGGCCGTCGGACTGACGACGCCCACGCAGGGCATGTTCCACCTTGGGCTGCGCCTGAACTTCGCGTCGGTGACCGACTACGTGGAGATCGGGGCCATCGGCGTGCTCGTGGAGACGGCGCCCTCGCCGACATCCGCGCCGGGTGGCGGCTCCATCCCGGACGTGCCTCGCCTCCTGGGCCAGAACGCGCCCAACCCGTTCAACCCCGGCACGAAGATCGCCTTCGAGCTGCCCCACGACGCCCACATCGAGCTCGGCATCTACGACGTGCAGGGCAAGCACGTGGCGACGCTGTTCGACGGCCTGCAGCGGGCCGGCCGCCACGAGGTGACGTGGAACGGCCGCGACGACGCTGGACAGCCCCAGGCGTCCGGCGTGTACCTCTATCGCCTGCAGGCCGGAGATCGCGTGGAAACGCAGCGCATGACGCTGGTGCGGTGAACAGCAAGCGGGCGGGCGGAAGCTTGGGACCGTACCGCCCGCCCCACCGCTCTCCCACCGCGTCAGAGGGAACGGTCCAGATCGTAGCTGAATGAGATACCGTAGCTCAGCGAGCGAGACAGGTACGTGTCGCCCTCGCTTTCACGCTGGCTGAAGTACAAGCTCAGACTCGGACGGATCGCGAAACGATCCTCCACGTAAAATGCCGCTTCGGACCGCAGTGTCACGTCCACGCTGCGCCTGATCCTCCGGATATCGGTGGTCGACTCGATATATTGCAGCTCGTTGTCGAGCGTGTTCGTCCAGAGCATGCGGTCGGCCAGGCACCAGAGATACGAGAACCGCAGGTCGAGGAAGCCCCAGCCGTTGTCTCTTCTATAGAACAAGTACGAGCTTTCGAGGTCGACCGCGAACTGGTGGGCGAGCGTTGGATTATGCGACCAGCGGGCTCTCAGGACCGGCCCGATCCGCCAGTACTCCGGGCTCGGATCGACACCCAGATTGTCCGTCGTGATGTCATGCTGGTAGACGGCCTGGCCGACGAGGTCGACTTGCCACCCCTCGTACCGGGCGCCCACGTCCTCGTCCATGGCCTCGATCAGGTAGAACGTCGCGAACGGGTCGAGGGCTGCGTGCTGGGTGACGGGCCCGAGGACGTCCTCGTAGTAACGGCGCGACGGCCGTGAGAACACTCTCTGGTACATCGCCCGGCGGCTGATGCCCTGCGCCACGTCCACCACGTCATCCTCGGCGAGGCGCTCGTGGCCGAGGGCGGCGAGGCGTTCGTTCAACCTGGCGGCACGGATGAGAGGGGTGACGTCGCGAATTCGCCCCAGACCCAGACCGGCCGAGGATCGTGTCTCGTAGACGCGCCGGTCCTGGCGCGTCGCCGTGGCATCGCCCGAGTCTATCTCCTCCCGCTTCGCGCCGCTGTACCCCCAGTAGCCTCGCGCGCCCAGAACCACGGCCCAGCACCGAGATACGTACTGACGATGGGATGCCGACAGATCGACAGTGGTACGGAGGTCGTCGTAAGTGTTCTTCCGCGAGTCGGTGCGGTCGTTCTGGTGACTCATGGTACTCGAGACGGAGGCGTCGAACTCGGTCTGGCGCGGCTCGCCCTCCCATTGCCAGTGCGCCCCCGAATGCAGATCGAAATTGACGAGAGCGGACGCAAGCGAGGATTGCGGCGGAGAGGACATGTTCCTCGCGGCGCCGTTGAGGCCACCGTTGAGCGTCCAGATACGCGTCCGCCATGAGGGTAGGCGGTAGGCGAGCAGGGCGGAGACATCGTGCGAGTCGGCGAAACCCACGCTCGGCGGGTGCTGCCCGGGTTCGGTGATGTCGATGGCGGGCTGGGCGAGGCTGGCGGTGGTGCAGGAGAGAAGTCCGAGCAGAAGTGTCACTGTCAAGGATCTCATGGGGCCCTCCAGTCTCGGCCGACGGCGTCTTCTGATGTCGATAGGAGAGATCCGGGGTGGCGATGACCCGCGTGGCACCCGCATCTTTCGCTCGAAGTTCCCGGCAGCCCGAGTGAATACACAGCCCGAGTGAATACACTTGATCCGCCGTGCAGTAATATCGTATCATCATGTATCCCCTGAGTCGATACGAACACTTCTCTCCCCTGGGAAGGAATCCCGATCATGTCTCGTTTGTATGTGATTGGCATGCTCGCCGCACTCACTCTCGTCGTCGCCTGCGGCGATTCCACCGAGCCGCCACAGGTGTCCAGCGACATCCGCGGTGTCGTGCTCGATGCCGCGGGGCAAGCTGTGGATGGCGCCACGGTCGTTCTGCAGTTCGAGAGCGATGTCCCCGTGCCCACGATCGCCGACAAGCCGCAGACGCAGATCCGTTACAGTCTCGCGGAGGCGGGCCACGTGGCGGTCTGGGTCGCGTCTTACTGCGACGGCGATACGCTGCGTTTGCTGGTGGATGAAGACAGGCCGGCCGGCATCCTGTTGTTCACGTGGGACGGCAGGGACGACGAAGGTCGCGTCGCCCCCGATGGCGTATATCGATTCCACGTGGTGACCGCCGATGGGGAGACGGCGAACGAGATGCTTCTGATGTACCTCGGCTACCAGAATGTTGCCGAGGACGCGGTGCTACGCCCGGTGGCCGTCACCGATGCGACGGGCCATTTCGCGATGAGCCAGGCGTGCCGTGCGCTGGGCTTCGTGTTCCATGCGGTGGATGAACTCGGTACTCCCATCGGCGACTACGAAGTCTCGCATACGGTGCGCGCGTGGGCCGTGGATCCGGTCACGGACGCCCGCACGGCCGGCGACTGGGTGACGGTGGATCCGGCGTCCGGTGCTGACATGACGGTGACGCTCGGGCCGTAGTACACCTATTCCTGCCGATCGCGCCGCCCGATCCTGCGCCGGGCGGCGCCCCCCTCCCCGGTGGCGCGCTTGGTGGCATCGGCGCTATATTCTTTCGCTATACGGAAACTCCTTGATCGAAACCCGCGGGCGTGCGCCCGGGAAAGGCAAGCAAGATGAAGAGCAGGACTCTCGTCCTCATCATCGCGATCATCCTGGGCCTCGTGATCGTTCTCGGCTCGGTGGGCTGTGCCAGCATGAGCCGGCAGCAGAAGGGTGCCGTGATCGGCGCCGGTTCCGGCGCCGTAGTGGGTGGGGTGATCGGTAAGCAGGCGGGCAATACCGTCCTGGGCGCCATCCTGGGCGCCGCGGTCGGTGGCGCGGCCGGTGCGTACATCGGCAACGTCATGGACAAGCAGGCGGCCGAGATCGAGCGGGACCTCGAAGGCGCCACCGTGGAACGTGTGGGCGAGGGTATCAAGATCACCTTCGACTCCGGTCTGCTCTTCGACGTCAACAAGGCCAACGTCAAATCCGCCTCGCGCGACGAGCTGGTGAAGCTGGCCGCGATCCTCAACAAGTACGGCGATACGAGGGTGCTCATCGAGGGCCACACCGACAACACAGGATCCGACGAGTACAACCTCACCCTCTCGCGCAACCGCGCGGAGGCCGTGGCCGCGGTGCTGGCGGGCCAGAGCGTCGACGCCACGCGCTTCACCGTGATGGGCTATGGCGAGAGCCAGCCGCGCTACGACAACAGCACCACCGAGGGGCGTGCCGGCAACCGGCGCGTCGACCTGGCGATCATGGCCAACGACAAGCTCAAGAAGGTCGCGAAGGAAAAGGTGGGTTGAGCACCACGGCGGCGGCCGGGAAAGCGCAGCGCGGTTCTTCCCTCGCGCAGGGCCTCGCGCTCTGCCTGGGTCTCGCGGTCGTGGCCTGGTTCCTCGGCAAGGGCGTGCCCGTGGTGGGCGGCGCCGTGTTCGGCATCGTGCTCGGCCTGGTCGTGGGCGCCGTGCGCCGTCCGGGCGAGGCGCTGCGCCCGGGAATCCGCTTCACCAGCCGCAACGTGCTGCAGTACGCCATCATCCTGCTCGGCTTCGAGATGCAGATCGGCAACGTGATCCGCGTGGGTGCGGACTCGCTCTCGGTCATGCTCTTCACCCTCGCCGCTGCCTTCCTCACCGCGTACCTCGCCGGCAAGCAATTGCATCTGCACCGCAACACCGCCGTGCTCATCGGCATGGGCACGGCCATCTGCGGCGGCTCGGCCATCGCGGCGGCGGCGCCCATCGTGCAGGCCGACGATGAGGAGGTGGCGCAGGCCATTTCCACCATCTTCGCCTTCAACGTGGTGGCGGTGTTCCTCTTCCCGGCGCTGGGGCGGCTCATGCACCTCACCGACACCGGTTTCGGCGTGTGGGCGGGCACGGCGGTGAACGACACCTCGTCGGTCGTGGCCACGGCGTCGGCGTGGAGCCAGGCCGCCGGCTCGAATACTGCCCTCGCGCTGGCCACCATCGTCAAGCTCACGCGCACGCTCATGATCATCCCCGTGGCGCTGGCGCTTTCAGTGTTCATGATGCGCCAGCACGCGCACGCAGGAAAGGCTTCGGGTCAGGGCTTCTCGTTTGTGCGCATCTTCCCCTGGTTCGTGCTCGGCTTCGTGGCCACCACGCTCGTGAACTCGTTCGTGCCTTTGCCCGCGGGCGCGGCGCACGACGCCGTGATCGCCGGCAAGTTCCTCATCGTGGCGGCGATGGTGGCGATCGGCCTGGGCACGAGTATCCGGCGCCTGCTGGCTAGCGGCGTGCGGCCCATCCTGCTGGGGCTGCTGTGCTGGATCGCCGTGGCCGTGGTGTCGCTGGTGGTGCAACGCCTTACCGGGCGGATCTAGCCCGGACTATTCATGGCTCCTGACGCGCACTCGGGGCACTCCTGACTGCCGGTCCTGACGTATCGGTGATCCGTCTCCCTCACTCCGCGACCCATACCGCCACCACCTCGCCGATGAAGACCCGGTGATAGTCTCGCCGCGGGTATTGCGATTCGATCGTGGGGTCGAGGAACCGCGCCGGGTCGAGGTCGAGCGTGGCGCGTACGCTTGCTTCCAGCGCCAGCACCGCGCCGGCAACCCTCGGCACCGTTACCGCGGCCGACGGCGCGGCGCGCAGTCCGGTGGCCGCCCACTTGTCGGTGTCGCGGCCGGAGCGCGAGCCGCACAGATCGAGCGCGGCCTTCATCGCCGGAGGCAGGAAACTGAGTGTGAACTCGGGGTGCGCGTCGAGCAGGCCGCAAGTGAACCGCGTCGGGCGGACGTAGACCGTCACCACGGGCCGGTTCCAGAGCGTGCCAAGCCCGCCCCAAGAGACCGTCATCGGATTGGGTCGCTCGCGGCCGCCCACCAGCAGCGCCCACTCCGCGTCCAGGATGTGGAACGGCCGCAGGGTGAGTTCAGCAGGTTCGATTCTGCGCATGGCTCTCCTTCTTCAGTGGATCACGACCAACGTCCTGACGCCGCGGGTCTCGTCAAATGACGCGATCGATGATAACATGGGAGATCACGCAATGCATTCGATCCGAGCATTCCCACTCGAGGAGGATCGGCCATGGCCGTCAAGATCTCCCTGAGGCCCAATGGCCCTATCATACTGGACGCCGAGGGCGAACACTTCCCGGTCCTGCGTAGCGCCACGGGTGAGGATATGCCGCTCACGAAGAAGGCCTTCCTGTGCCGTTGCGGCGAGTCCCGCAACAAACCGTTCTGCGACGGGTCGCACGCTGTTGCCGGCTTCAACGACGAGAACCGTTGTACCCGAGATGCTCTGCTGGACGCCGAGGCGCCGGGCATCACCGTCCACTTCAACCGTGCGATCTGCTCCGGAGCCGGCGAATGCGTGCGCAACCTGCCGTCGGTTTTCTTGAGCGGCGTGAAGGACTGGATCCGACCCGATCAGGCCACGGTCGACGAGGTCGTCGCCACGGTGCGGCGCTGTCCTTCGGGAGCCCTGACCTACACGGTCGATGGGAAGACCGTGACGAGTGCGGAGACCGAGGTCTCGGTGCGCGTCGTCGCCAATGGTCCGTACGAGATCACCGGTCCCGTGGAGTTCGACCCGCCCCGGTGGAGCACCAACGCGTCGCGAACCCGCTTCACCCTGTGCCGTTGCGGCAAGACGTCCAATGCACCCTTCTGTGATTACTCCCACGGGGAGCAGGGGTGGCAGGACGGCACCAGGTCCAGGCTCACCTGATCAACGCCATCTTCCCTGCGCTGAGGCTAGCCAAAAGGCAGCGCTAAGCCGACCAATATCAACCGGGCAAAGCTCGAAGACGTAGGTCGCGACTTCGGCGACCACGCTCACGTCAATCGCGCCGTCGCAGCACCCGCGCGCCAGCGTCGAATTTGGCGTTGCATGATCACCAAGGCAACTGCTAGGGTTGCGCCACACCGGCGAGCGAATTGGCGCACGACGACGAGCGACGATCGTCGCAGCTTGACGTGATGGGGGTGTCCATGAAGGCTGACACGGGGCCCGACCGTCCCTCACGGCGGACATTCCTCGACTGGCTCATCGGCGGCGCTGCCGCCGCCTGGCTCGCGAGCGTCTTCTATCCCGTGATCCGCTACCTGCGACCGCTGCCTGATCAGGGCGCCGGCGGTCCCATCCCTGTTCCTGCGGACAAGCTCGCCGAGGTCGAGGGCCAGGCCCACTTCACGATCCTCCGGGCCGCCGGGACGCGACTGATCGTCCTGCAGGACCCGCAGGACGAGATCCGCGCCCTCTCCGCGGTCTGCACCCACGAGGGCTGCACCGTCCAGTACGTCCCCGGCGAGCAAGTCATCTGGTGCGCCTGCCACAACGGCAAGTACGGCCTCGACGGGCACGTCATCTCCGGACCGCCGCCGAAGCCGCTCCCCGTCTACGCCGTCTCCACGGACGAGAAAGGCGACGTGCTCGTGAAGATGGACGAAGCATGAACGAGCAGCGCCCGACAGACCTGCCGAAGGGCAAGATCTTCCAGTGGCTCGACCGGCGCTTCGACCTCGCCCCGGTGGTGGAGTTCGCCAGGCACAAGGAGGTGCCGGTCGGCGTCCACTCCATGATCTGGTACTACCTCGGGGGCGCCACGCTCTTCTTCTTCGCGGTACAGATCGTGACCGGCGTCCTGCTACTGGCCTACTACCAGGCCGGGGAGAACACGTCGTACGAGACGATCCGCTACCTCACGACGAAGGTGCCGTTCGGCTGGCTCTTCCGATCCGTGCACGCCTGGAGTGCGCACCTGATGATCCTATCGCTGCTCACCCACATGTTCAGCACCTTCTTCCTGAAGGCCTACCGGCGGCCGCGGGAGCTCACCTGGCTCAGTGGATTCTTCCTGCTCGCGCTCGCGCTCGGCTTCGGGTTCTCGGGCTATCTGCTGCCCTGGAACGAGCTCGCGTACTTCGCGACCGCGGTCGGCACGGACGTCGTCAAGGCGGTGCCCGTGATCGGCGATTGGCTACTCGAGGTGATGCGTGGCGGTCCGGACGTCACGATCAACACGCTCTACCGCTTCTTCGCTCTGCACGTGGTCGTGCTGCCGCTCGTGGCCTTCGCACTGATCGGCATTCACCTGCTGCTGATCCAGCGCCAGGGTATGGCGCCGCCGGCGGGGCACGAGAAGGCGACGCGCGGCATGCCGTTCTTCCCCGACTTCGCGCTGCGCGACGCGCTTATCTGGCTGCTCGCGCTGATCGCCCTGGTCACGCTGGCGGTGGTCCTGCCGTACGGACCGGGCGTCCCGGGCGCCGAGTGGTCGCTCGGACTCAAGGCGAACCCGTCCGCGCCCGCGTACCCGGGCATCAAGCCCGAGTGGTATTTCCTCTGGATCTACCAGCTGCTCAAGGAATTCCCCGCTCACATTTTCGGGATGGAGGGGCCGCAGGGCGCGCTGTTGATGTCGGTCGGACTGCTGGGCGTCTGGGCGATCGTGCCGTGGCTCGACCGCCGAGGCCACCGGAACCGCCCCTCTCCCGCGTTCACCGACCTCGGCGTGGCCGCTCTGATCTTCGTCGGGTTCCTGATGCTGATGGCCTGGGACATCGGCGGCGGGACGGGCACCGAGCCGGACCCCCTAAAGGTGGCCTGGACGACCGCGTGGATCATGCTCGGCGGTGGTCTGCTCATGAACGCGCTACGCGTCCTGAAAGGCCAGCGGTTCTTCTGGTTCTCGGGCGCGGCCCTGCTCCAGGTGTTTCTGCACGGGGTCGTCCGTTTGCCCTACCTGTTCGCGGGCGTGGTTGCCCTCGCCCTGGTCCTGATCGGCGCGTGGCGGTCCGCGCGCGCGGATGGAGGTGCGTCGTGAACGCGCGCGTCCTCGTGCTCGGATTGCTCCTGACCGCGCCGCCGACGGCCCTCGCCGTGGACCCGGCGCCGGCCCTGTCCGACAGCGCCGTCTCCCTGCCCCCGGCCGTCGTCGAGGCGTTCGCCGAACAGGGCGACCAGGGGCCCGTCATCTCCCCCGAACTCCAGGCCTACTTCCGCGCCCAGCCAAGCCACCTGCAGGATCTCTTCACCGCCAAGATGGGGTCCGGGCTGATCGGCGGTGCGGCGCACGTGCGCACGCTGCTGTCGCTGCAGCTGTCGGGCCAGAACTTCGAGCAACTGCTCTCGGACAACTGCGTCCTCTGCCACTCCAACCCGGACAACCAGGGCGAGGAGACGCTCTTCACCCACCAGCCGACGGGCGAGGCGGCGCGCGCGCACCTCGACCTCGACGACGTCGTACGCGACGTGCATTTCCGACGCGGCCTCTCGTGCTCGGGCTGCCACGGCGGCTCGCCAGACGACGAGGAGATGAGCGACGCGATCTACGACCGCTGGCCGGACGCCGACACCCGCCGGACCGACAGGAGCTGGATCCCCGCGTTCTGTGCCCGTTGCCACTCCGACCCCCAGTTCATGCGCGAGTTCGACCCGGGCCTGCCTACGGACCAGCTGGCCAAGTACAAGACGAGCCGTCACGGCCAGCTCATGCTCGACGAACACGATTCCAAGGCTGCCCAGTGCGTGAGCTGCCACGGTGTCCACGGGATCCAGGGGCCCAAGACCCCGACCTCTCCCGTGTACCCGACCAACATCCCGAACACCTGCGGCGCCTGCCACGCCAACGCCGCGTACATGGCCGGCTACACGGTGCACGGTAGGCCCATCCCGACCACCCAGAAGGAGCAGTACCTGGCGAGCGTCCACGGCCGGGCGCTCATGGAGAAGCACGACCTCGGTGCGCCCGTGTGCAACGATTGCCACGGCAACCACGCCGCCAACCCGCCCGGCGTCTCCCAGGTGGCACTGGTCTGCCGCAACTGCCATAGCGCCGAGGCCAACTACTTCGACGCGAGCCGGCACGAGAAGGCCTTCGAGGCCCACGGCTGGCCTCAGTGCGTCGAGTGCCACGGCAAGCACGATATCCAGCACCCGACCGAGGCAATGCTCGCCAACGAGCCGGGCACGGTCTGCTTCGACTGCCACACGAAATTCTCGGCGGATGACGCCGAATGCAGCGCCATGACCACCTACATGCGCGACCAGATCAACGGTCTGCAAACGGCCGTGGCGTCGTTCCAGGCGGACACCGAACACCTCGCCGAGCGTGGGCTCGACGTGGAGCCGCTCGAGGGCACGATGAGCGAGATCAGCGATGCCCTGAAGGGCAGCCGCACGCGGGTCCACGCCTTCGACCGCAGCACCTTCGACAAGACCGCGACCGAGGGCCGGAACGCCGTGGAGAAGGCACAGACGATCGTGGACCAGCTCCACGCCGACTACCGCTCCCGTACCGCGGGCCTCCTGATGTCGATCGGCTTCATGGCCCTGCTCGCGATCGGGATCTGGCTGCGCCTGCGCGCCATCGAGCGCCGCCGAGCATGAGCGGCTACGGATTGAGACCAAGCGCAGGTAAGCGGAACAAGAAGCGGCCAAGGAGACGGTCGGTCGGTGAGGTCTGCGTTGTCGGCGCGAGACCGCGCGTACCTGTACATGCCGGACGGGGGAGTGACGCGCGGGCACCCGGCCGCGCTTGCCGCCGAGAGCGCCGCCTACTGCAATAGCACCGCCACCTTCCTGAAATTCCAGGGCAAGGGTAGTAAGTTCCTTTTCAATGGCACCTACGTCTGGATTCACACGCTCGACGATGGCGTGATGCCGATGCATCCGATGAAGTACAAGCCGAATGGCAAGAGCATCGTCGGCTTGAAGGACAAGAAGGGCAAGCGCTTCTTCTCGACGATGAATGCGCTGGTGAAGGACAAGGGCGCCGGCTGGGTCGAATATTACTGGCCCATGCCGGGCTGCGACCAGATCGTCCACAAGGTGTCGTATGTCCGTTGCTGCAAGAGCGCCGATGGGATCAATCTCGTCGTTGGTTGCGGCCTCTACAAGTTCGACGAGTCCACGGGCCTCATCGCCACCACGATGGACGAGCTCGAGAGCCAGCAAGCTGTCAAGCAGCTCGAAGGCGAGGATCTGTCGCCGGTCGAGCTGGAGATGCTCAACCTGCTGCGGGACTGCGAGATCCTTTCCCTGCAGCTCCAGTCGCTCCAGCAGAAGTACTCGTCGACCCTGAAGAACGATGAGTGGATCAAGCGCTGCAAAGCCTCCGCCAATCGCTCGACACGTTTCCGAATGATATCGACCAGTCGTTGACTCTCGGGGAGCGCGAAGCAGATTTACGCCTGCGTCTCGATGAGACGGGACGCGCGATCATCGTCGCCGCCCAGTCGGCCCTGGACGCGGCCGCCGCGTCGATCGCGGAACAGCGGATCACGGCGCAGAAGGCCAAGCAAACCGCCGTGGCGGGCATCGCGGCATTCCTGCTGGTGGCGTGGCTCATCATGCAATCGATCACGGGCGGCCTGGAGAGCGTCATCGACGATCTCGGCGATTTCTCCCGTGAAGTCGCGGGATCCGCGCGCCAGGTCTCGGATGCGAGCAACGATCAGACGATCGAGGCGGCCAGCACTGTGTTCGCGCAGGTCACCCGGAATGCGGCTCGCGCTGTCAAGAAATTGGACCAAGAAATTGGAGTGTTGACAGCACCACGCTTCATTCGTTACGATCGCTTCGGCTCGGGAATACCCCCTCGCCTCGTCACGGAGGTCGCGCGAACGAACTGGCTAACGCCGATGATGACCCGAACGTCACATCGACAGCCTGCGGGCGCGCCGCGGATTTCTTGAACGAGGCTGGTGCCAGTCACCGATTCGAGGGGGTATTCCCATGTCCGTATCCGTCTGTCCACTTCCTGCCTGGTCACGCCTGCTGGGTGCGTCGCTCGCCCTGCTTTTGATTCCGGCCTTGCTCGGCGCGAACGCTCGCGCGGCGACGCCGATTCCCGAGGCCGAGTACCTCATCATCACGCCCGCGGCCTTCGTGGCCGACTTCCAGCGCCTCGCCGATCATCGCGCTGCCGAAGGACTGACCGCCTCCGTCGTCGCATACGAGGACGCCGTGGCGCAGCCCCAGGCACACGGCGATGCCGTGGAAGACCTGCGCACGTTTCTCATCGCCGCACACGCGTCCGGCGGCGCACGCTACGTACTGCTCGGCGGTGACGTGGCGCATATCCCGACCGCGCAGGCCGTGTACGGGACGGTCTTCGTGTACGAGGCGATGACCGATCAGTACTACGCCTGTCTCGATGGCGCGTGGGACATCGATGGCAACGGCATCTTCGACGATTTCGCTTCCGACGTGGACATCGTGCCCGACGTGGCCCTGGGTCGCGTGCCGGTATCGAGCGTGCAGCAGGTCAGGGCCTACGTCGACAAGGTGCTGGCCTACGACGCCAGTGCGACCGAACCGTACCGCCGTCGGGCGTTGTTCCTCGATGCCGTGCTGTCGCCCTATCCGTGGCACCCGGGTATGACGGTCCAGCACGACGCGGCGGCCTGGGCGGATGATATGCTCGTGCCCGCATTCGAGACGGCTACCGTACCGTGCGAGGTGGATCCGCTCTACCAGAACCACGAGGCCTACGACGGTGCCGGGGCGCTGACACGGGATAGCGCGCTGGCAGCTCTCGAAAGCGGCGACTTCGGCTTCGTTCACGCGGCTGGCCACAGCGACGCGAGCGGCTGGGATTGCGGCGATGCGCTCTTGACGGCCAACGACGTCGTTGGCCAGCGCTTGCCGCAGCCGCCCTACTTTCTCGAGGCAGGGCTCGAGGGGGAGTCCTGCGCCGTGGACGCGAACTCCGTGGGCGTGGCGCTGATCCTGCAACCCGAAGGCGGTGCCGTCGCGGCTCTCGGGCCGAGCGGAATCGCCTACATCACCTATGGGGAGTTTGAAGTCGAGGACTTCTGGTCACGCGCGCTCGCACCCGGCGCCCGGGTCGGGAGCGTGCGTACGGAGGTCGTCGTCGATCTATCCGGATCCATCTCGTCGTCTGCGTTTCGCTGGATGATGGCGACGTGGACCCTGCTCGGCGATCCCGCACTGTGTCTCGCGCCGCAAGCGCGAGTCACCGCCGACGTGCTGCCGATCGCGAAGCATACGGTACGCCTCGTCGGCTGTGCGCCGAATCCGTTCAATCCTCTCACCGAGATCGGGTTCTCCGTGCAGGGGAGCGAACCGGTTGCCGTGACGCTGGAGGTCTTCGATCTTGCGGGACACCGGATCGCAACGCTCACGCAGGGGCCGTTTGCGCCCGGTGACCACGCCGTGACCTGGAATGGTCGCGATCGACGCGGTGAAGCGGCGCAGGCGGGAGTCTATCTCGCGCGGCTGACCGACGGCGCGACGAGCGACGTGATCAAACTCACACTCGTGAAGTGATATGGAATGGCTTCCTGCTCGATGATGATGCGCCCGCGTGCGAATTTCGCACGCGGGCGCGCTCTGAATCCTGCAGCCACGCCATCCGTCAGCAGTCGCAACCGTATCGAGATCCGGTGAGTGCCACCGGCTCACGGTACGGACGTCATTTGACGAGCACCATCCGCCGCGAGAGGCTCGCTCCGGCGGCGTCGATCCGGTAGAGATACACGCCCGCGGATACCGCAGCGCCGCGCGCATCGCGGCCATCCCAGGTCACGGTGTACTCGCTGGCCGCGCGGGTGTCATCCACCAGCGTGCGCACGAGGCGACCGGCCAGGTCGTAGACGTTGAGCGCCACGTGTCCCGCCTGCGGGACGGCGAAGCGGATCTGCGTGCTCGGGTTGAACGGATTTGGATGATTCTGTAGCAGCGCGAACGGCCGCTCCGCGAGGTCCGGCCCGTCGCCGATACCGGTGACGCCGTTCATCCAGTTTTCGAGCATGAAGTCGTAGTTCGTGTACGACGCGCTCACGTCATAGCGATACGGCCGGCCCGCCACGTAGACGAAGGTGCCGTCGCCGTCCTTGTGCAGGCGGAATCCGGCGAGCATCGTGGGCTCGGTCGCCTCGCGGAAGATCGGAACGGCTTCCGACGTCGCGCCCAGGGTCACGAAATGCACCAGCGAGTGGCCTGCCGCCGCCGGCATGTTCACGAGATCGGGGTCCAGCGCCACGAGTTGCGTCACGTTGCGGTCGGCGGACACCGCCGTGATCCCGCAGTAGTTGCGCAGCGCCGAGTTCAAGAAATTCGCGCCCAGACGGGTGGCCAGGATCACGTTGCCGCCGTCGCCCAGGTACGACAGGATCTGGTTGCCATCATAGTAGTCGAGGTCGCCGCTGTAGTTGTTGCCCACCCAGATCACGGTGTCGTATAGCCGCAGCACGGCGTCGGGCACCTTGTGACGCTGCTTGACCACCTGTTGCACGCTGGCGTTCGCCAGGTAGTCGTAACCCTGATCTCCGAAGAGGTCCCACACGTCCACCGCGTGGGCGCCGAACACCGCCGAACTGGCGTAGAAGGTCGCCATCTCGGCAGGATAGGTGGCGTACTCGATGCCATTCACCACGAGGACGTTGGCCTGGTTGTTCACCGCTTCGAGGAAGTCGCTTCGGGTCATGGTATGGCTGTTGGTGCCGTCGCTCACCGTCAAGGTCACCGTGTAGATGCCCGCCGTCGTGAACGTCCAGGTCGGCGTGGGATCGGTGGAATCGACGTTGCCGTCGTTGTCGAAGTCCCATGCCCACGAGGTGATCGGCCCCGAGCTCGACGGCGTCGACAGATCCTCGAACGACACCAGGAACGGCACCGCGCCGACGGTGTCCGCGGTGCGGAAAGCCGCGTGGACCGCGTCGGTGAGTACGGGCGTGACCCGCGTCGACTGATACGCCGTGTGCGACGTCGGGTCCTGCACGAAGGCAAGCAAGCTCACATCGTTGAAGTCGATGAGCGACTGCGCCTGGGCGCTCGGGATGTAGACCTTGTCTATCGTCACCGAGCCGCCCGCGGCGGGCACGGCGAACGTCGTGCCGCCTCCGAAGTCGAGCAGCTTGCGGCACTCGTCGGGAAACTCGCGCTCGCCATTGGTGCCCGGCGGGCTCGCGAAACTCACCAGGTCTTCCAGCAAGCCGAGTTGGAGCGTCACCTCGGCCGGCAGCACGCTGCTGTCGGTGGGATCGCGAGTGATCGTCACGCTCGCCTCGACCACGCCACCCGTGTAGATCTGCGCCTCGATGTCGATGGCGAACGGCGCGTAGCCGGTATTGAAGGCGTCCATCACGGCGTTCGTGAAATTGGTCTGGTCCACCGCGGTGTTGCCAGAGATGTTGAACAGCGCGCCGTCGATCTCCACCCAGGGCACCGCGTCGACCGCGTAGTAGGCCCGGCGCGCCATGTTGTCGGCCGCGTTCAGGAGATACATCGGGTCGTTCGCACCCGGCCAGTTGACGTTGTATACGATGTGGTTGAGATAGCCATCGCCTTCCAGACCGGCGACCGTGGCCCGGTACCAGGCCGTGTTCATTGCGGCACAAGGTGCGCACGATGCGTTCGTGAAGCGCTCGACGAGCGGAACCTTGGAGTAGGCGAAGGCCGACGCGGCGACGGCCAGCGTCAGCATGACCAGCCATAGCTTCTTCATCTTGCGGGCTCCTTCGCGATCAGGGGTATCTGCAAATGTGAATTCACTGTTGGGGCCGAGGCCCGCGGGTCGGGCCGCCCGAAGGCTCCGAAGCCTAGCACATAGCGGAGGCGAACGGTACGGAATCGCGATCGGCCTGGGCACAATCTCCCACGCCTCGCGGGCCGGATCTAGGGTTCCACCGTCACCGCGCCGCCATCGTTGCCGCTCTTGAACGAGTCGTCGCTCTCTTGCTTCGGTGCCACGGTCAGGTCGAACACGCGCTCGCGCACCACCCGGCGCAGCACGATGTCCAGCAGCGTGGCCTGGTGCGGGCGCAGCAAGCTCGCGTAGACCTCGGCGCTGGCCACCAGCTCGCACGACAGGTTGTGCACCAGGCCGTCGGTGTTGTGGGGCTCGATCACGAATCCCAGCTCTCCGATGCCGGGTGTTTCGGGGCGCAGCACCTTCTCGCCCTTGCGGTCGAACGGGTCGACGAGGGCCGACCCGCCCGCCAGGAGCCCGTGGTTGAGGAAGAACGTGAGTGTGCTGCGGTGGCGACGGTTGCACTGGCGGTCGGCGAGGAAGCCCTGAGGCAGGCGGTTGGGGTCGTGCCGGTCGCCGGTGAGCTTGAGGTCGAAGGCGGGGACCACCTGACCCGTGTCGTCCTGCACGCGGACGATCACCATGGTGTGCGGATCATGGATGATGCGCAGGTCGGGCAGAAACGTGCGTGCATCCTTCTCCACCTGCTCGTTCGTCACTGTTTGCTCGGTCTGTTCGGCGAACTCGCGGGCCACCTCGTTGTACTCGACCAGCGATGTCACCTGCAGGCAGCGCAGCACGGCCGTCACCGTGGGGTGGGGCTGATCGTCGTCCTTCACGCTGCGCAGGATGCCCATCCTGGCGCCCGAGTGCGACACGCCCGGCACGATGAGGAACGCGGTGGTCTGACGGTCGAGCTCGGCGGTCTTGTGGAAGCCGCCGGCCAGCAGATCGGGTCGGCGGCGGCTGATTGCGCCGTCCTTGAGCGTGGGCTCCACCTGCTCGAGTCGCAGGTAGTTCGCGTTGAGGTTGGCCGCGGCCGCGCGCACCACCCCGTCAGAGCCTACCTCGCCGGTGTACGAGTTCACGTGGTCGTAGAGCTTGTGATCGATCGACTGCCCGGTGAGCACGAAATGGAACACGGGCCGCCTGGTGCGGGCCGGATCGGCGTTCTCGAGCCAGCGCCGGTTCAGCTCCCACGACTCGGGACTGCCCAGCTCGAGCCAGTTGAGCACGCCCTCGCCAGGCTCCACACCCTGCAGCAGCGTCTTGAGCCGACTCAGTCGGCTCTTGCCGAGCTGGGCCAGGGCCGATCCGAAATTCGCCGGCGCCAGCATGATGAGGTGGGAGAGTGGGCACGCGTCGAGCCGCTTCGGCTGCACATAGTAGCGGTCGAGCCAGTCGCGCACCACGGGACCGCCCGTGGAGTGGGTGATGCAAGCGAACCGCCGGCCTGCCGCGATCTCAGCGCCGAGGGCGCGCTGCAGCGCGGCCTCGAAGGCGCGCGTGATGTCGCGTAGCTGCACCTCGTCCTGGAAGCTGACATACTTGCCCAGCCAGATGTGCTTGATGTCGAGGCGGTCGGCTGCCTGGCGCCGGAGCCGCTGTGGCAGGGCTCCGTACGTGCTGGTGCTGGTGACACTCCAGCCGTGCACGAAGACGACGATCAGGCGCTGGTCGGGCATGGGGCGACCTCCCGGGCCGGACAGGGGCCAAACCAAGACCATTGAAGGCTGATTATGCGCGCCACGAGGCGGCCGTCAAGGTCCGCCTCTCGCGGTTGCGCCCGGCTGTGGTACAATCGCCACCGGGCTTTGAACCGGGGAGGTCTTGGCGATGCGTACGGCGACGATGGCGATCCTGACGATCCTGCTGGCGGCGGCCGCTGCCCACGCCCAGAACTGGCAGGCTGACGACAGCGTCTTCAACCCCAGCGGCATCCCATCGCTGCCTTTCTCGCAACCGCGCCTGGCCGACCTCGACGCGGACGGCGACCTCGATCTCATCCTCGGCAGTCTCGACGAGCCGCCGCTGTATTTCGAGAACACGGGCACGCCCACGAGTCCGGCCTTCATGCGCGGCGACGACATCCTCGCCGGCATCACGTCGCTCGACGCCGAGATGGCTGCGGTCGGTGATCTCGACGGTGATGGTGACCTCGATCTCGTGACCAGCGGTTTCAACGGCCTGGAGTACTTCCGCAACACGGGCGATGCGCAGCATCCCGCCTTCGCGCATGTCGTCGGCTACTTTGCCGGCCTCGCAGTTGGTTCGATCCCCGTGCCCACCCTTGCCGACCTCGACGCTGACGGCGATCTCGATCTGGTCGTGGGCCTGAGCGAGAATGGCGACGTGCTGTTCTATCCGAACGGCGGCACGCCCACCACGCCCCTGTTCTCGCAGGCCACGGCGTCGAACTGGTTCCACGTGGGCCTCTACGCGTATCCGTACCTCGCCGATCTCGACGGTGACTCCGACACCGATCTGCTCATCGGTCGTGACGCGCATGGCTTCGTCTACTATCGCAACGTGGGCGACGCGACGTCGTGGGTCTGGCAGAGCGCCGATGCCCTCTTCTCAGGTCTCGGCCTCGATACCTACTGGAACTCGCCCTGCCTGGAGGATCTCAACGGCGACGGCAAGCGCGACCTCGTCTATGGCACCGATTCCGGCCCGCTGCACTACCTCGTGAACACGGGCACCCTCGTCGCCCCGGTGTGGACCGCGAACACCACCCTCTTCGGCGGCGTGCTCGACGTGGGCGGCGCCAGCTCCCCCTTCTTCTGCGACTTCGACGGCGATGGTGACCTCGACCTGGTGAGCGGCAGTCAGCTCGGCGACATCAAGTACTACGAGAATACCGGAACCGCGACATCACCGGCCTGGCATGCCGACTCGGCCTACTTCGCGAGCATCGACCACTCGATATACTCGGCCATCACCCTGGGCGACGTGGACGGCGACGGCCTGCTCGACGCCGTGGTGGGCGACCTCTCCGGTCATCTGTACTTCCACCCCAACACGGGCAGCGGCTTCGGCTTCGACAGTTCCGTGTTCTCTGCCGTATCGCTCGGCGGCTGGTCGGTACCCCGCTTCGTCGACATGGACGGCGACGGCGACCTCGACCTCGTGGCCGGCAACGAGGCCGGCCAGCTCACCTATCTACGGAACCAGGGCACTCCGACCGTACCCGACTGGGTGGTCCTTGCCGGCTACTTCGGCGGCATCGACGTGGGCTCGAACTGCTCACCCACTCTCGCTGACTACGATGGCGACGGCGACATCGATCTCATGGCCGGCAACATCTCCCATCAGGTGCGCTACTACCGTCACCAGGGCCTGAACTGGATCGAGGACTCGAGCGTGGTGGCCGGCATCACCGCGGGCCAGAACGCGGCGCCGGCGCTGGCCGACCTCGACGGCGACGGCGACCTCGACCTCGCCGTCGGCAACTACACCGGCACCTTCAACTACTACCGCAATACCAGCCCACCCACCGCTACGCCGGACACGCCGCCGGTGGAGAACCAGCCCTACCTCGTTGCCTACCCGAACCCGTTCAACCCGACGACGACGCTGCGCTTCATCGTGCTGCACCCCGGCACGGTGGCGCTGGACATCTACGACGTCGCCGGGCGGCACGTGCGCACGCTGATGGCGGGGATGCGGGATGCGGGCGAGGTCGCGGTGCGCTGGGACGGCACGGACGATGCCGGCTCCACGGTGGCCTCGGCGGTGTATTTTGCGCGGTTGCAAGCCGACCGCACGGCACTCACGGCTCGGCTCGTGCTCGTGCGGTAGGTCGGCGGCGCCACAGTCCGTATATTCATGCACGCCACGGATACCGGAAGGAGCATTGTGATGCTACGCCGGGTCCAACGATTGCACGTGGTCGCCCTCTTGGCCGTGGTCCTGGGGAGTTGCTCGCCGCAGGCGTACAACGAAAGGTACCGTCTCGGCCTCGCCACACCCGACAAGCCCGAGTATTACAAAGGTTTGATCTTCGCGCGTCCCGGGATCGAGCTGTTCCGGCCCCGCAAGCGCTTGTGGCTCGACGATCTCGCATGGTACTATGCAAACGTCGATCGCTTCGCGAAAGTGTACGGGATCAACTACGCCGACGTCCTTGCCAACCGTCTGAGCATGGACTCCATCATCCGCGCAATCGTCGAGGAACACGACGGAGCCGACCGTTACGGGTTCTTCCATCTCGGCTTTCACGTGCGCCGGGCGCGGATCCGCATCACCGGCCCCGGCGCCCTCATCATCACGTTCAAGAACGAGCATGGCGAGACGTTCGCGCAGCGCGACAAGGGCATCATGTTCACCGATGGAAAACATTCCTACACCTGGGCGATTGATTCGATCAATGGCCCGGTCGATCTCGACCCGTCGACGTCGGCCTGGGCCGTGCCGAACGCACCCCCGCAGCACGCCGTCGTCCGTTTCGACCGGTCCGTCCGCAGTATGGCGGTGGTGTCGGTGCGGGTCGATTCGACCCGCTGGATCGTCACGGCGGACCACGATTCCACGTGACGGCGGGTAGCGCGGGGTCACTTCCCGGTGCCGGCCCCACTACCGGACCAGCACCATCTTCCTCTCTGCCACCCGGCCGCCGCTGCTGATGCGGCTGAGGTAGACGCCGCTGCCCACCGCGCGGCCGCCGTCGTCACGACCGTCCCAGCCGATGGTGTGGGGGCCGGCGGCCGTCGTGCCCGTGAGGAGCGTCCGTACCTTGCGGCCCTGCAGGTCGTAGATCACGAGCGTGACCGGGGCGGCCTGGGGCAGGTCGAAGTGGATGCGCGTTTCGGCCTGGAAGGGGTTGGGGCGGTTCGGGTACATCGCGAAGCGTGGGGGCGGGGTCAGGCTCGGCTCGGCATCGGGCGCGCCGGTGGGGAAGTCCTGCACCGTTACCCAGATGGGGTCGGCGGCGTCGGCGCCAGCACTGGTGCCGAGGCGGCCGTCGTCGCCGTTGGTCGTGAGGTCGCCCGCCACCTGGCCCGTGCCCTCGTTGAGTTGCCAGTAGGCGACAAGGCCGCTGTCGGGCGTCGCGTAGTAGGCCTCGGGGAGCTGCCGGTTCATGTTGGTCACGATCTCGGCGGCAGAGCGGGCGCGGTTCCAGATGCGCACCTCGTCGATCACGCCGTCGAAGACGCGGGTGGGGTTGCTCTGGGAGTCGCCTAGCCACAGGTTCACATTCGCGTCGGCGATGCTGAAGGTGCCGGCGGCCTGGGCGACCCGGTTGCCGTCGATGTAGAGGCGCATGGTGGCGCCGTCGTAGGTGCCGGCCACGTGGGTGAACTGGCCCGTGGTCATGGCGCCCACCGGCGACGTGATCTCGTGCCACGTGCCCGAGCCCAGGTTGAAGCTGAGCTGGCCGTTGTTGCCGGCGCGCAGCATGTAGCCGTTGTCGGTGCCGCCGCCATTCTGCTCCTTGTTGACGATCGAGCCTTCCCAGACGTTCGGCTTCCAGCTCTCGGCGCGAATGAGGGCCTCGACGGTGAGACCCGTGCCCGTGAGGCGCAGCGAGGCGCCATTGCCGCAGTCGACGAGGTCGTCGTTGCCGTCGAAATCGAGGGCGTACGCCGACGTGTCGGCGAATGTGCTGCCCGTGGTGAACGACCACTCGGTGCCCGTGGTGGTGCCGACGTCGTTCACCTCGTCGATGCGCCAGTGATATGTGGTGAAGGCATCGAGGTCGCCGGGATGGAAGATCGTGCCTGCCTGGTTGCCGGCGAAGGGTGGCGGCGACGCGGTGCCGAAGGAGATGTCGTGCGAGTCGGCGTAGTTTCCCGGCGTCCAGCTCAGCGCCGCGTTGCGCGGCACGCCGATCGCACCGTCGGCCGGATCAGGATCCGCGGCCATCTCCGGTGCCGGAGTCCACAGGAAGGTCACCAGCGCGTGGTGCGACGGGGCGAAGTCGGGTCCCACGGCCTCCACCTCCACGGTCACCAGGCTGTCACCCGCCGCGTGCGGCAGATAGGGCACGAAGTAGGCGTCGTTGGGTGTGCCGCCGAGGTAGGTGAGGCTGAGATCGGGGTTACGCCGGTAGACGTCGTAGTACCTCACATCCGAGGACGAGTGCGTCCACCGCAGCCGCAGCGTGACGAAACCGTCCTCGTCGGTGCGGTGCGCGATCGTCAACCCCGTGGGCGGCGCCGGCGGTGCGAGCGCGCCGTCGGTGAGCGCCAGACGCCCGATCTTCATGGTGTATCCGACCTGCCCGCTGGCCGTGAAGGCGAGCCCCAGCGCGAGGATGCGGTCACCCGCATGCGCGCGCAGGTCCACCGTGGTCGTGTTCCAGCCGATCGACGTGGCGTCGCCGACCTCGTAGGTGACGAACGACTGCGGATCCGACGCCAGCGCGACGGCGAGCTGCATGTGAGTGGCTCCCACGGCCCCGGACTTGAAGACGACACTCGCCTGTGTAGCGGCGGATACCGGCAGGTCGGTCTTGTACAGCTTGATCAGGTTTTCGGCCGTGAGGTCGCCGGAGATCTTCAGGCAGTTGCCTCCGTGGTAGGCGTCGGTCCAGTCCATCTCGGGATAGAGCTTGGCGCCGGCGCTCTCCACCACCCAGCGCCACGTGGGCAGCACGTCCTGCAGCCCGATGTTGTTCCAGCCGTCGGTGCCCCAGCCGTCGGGCGAGAGCCGCGCGCCGTCGATGAAGAAGTCATACCCCTGGCCGGTGCAGAAGTTGGTGACGAAGGGGTAGTCGTTGATCACCGACTTCGCGGGCACGTAGTGGGCCAGTCCCTTCCACGAACTGGTGGTGGACGTGTTGCTGGGATCGCGATTGGCGCCGACCCAGAAGCGATTCGCCCGCGCGTAGAAGTCCTGCACGCCCGAGGAGGAGTGATACGTCCAGCTCGGCACGTAGAGACCGAGAGACGTCACGTGAGGCAGGCCCTCGGGAAAGACACCCGCCCAGTTGACGAAGGTGTTGTAGCCGTTGGCCTGCGTGTCGACTCCGGCAAACAGCTCGAACTCGCTCCGACCCAGGCTGCGGGCATGGGTGCGCGACGACTGCAATCCGCTTGCACTCCACCCGAAATCGAGAAACATGTCCTCGGACACCAGCGTCGATCCATCCTGGAAGAATCGATCGTTGGCCGCGTCGAGCTGCTCCTGCCAGGCGATCGATCCGCTCTCCGTCATGGCGTCGTACCACATGAGCTGCAGGTCGCTGTGCGCCTGGTAGTACTCCATGAATGCGATGATCTGGTCGGCCAGCGCGGCGTTGCCGCCCCCCGTCTCCTGGTTGACGAAGTAGCCGTCGAACCCGTAGTACTGCGCCACCTCGATCAGCTTGTCCGCCACGGGATACCCGTTGACCCCCTGTTGCACGAGGTCGTACACCCACTGGATGTTCCCGCCGTAGACGTTGGGCGGAAAGAAGATCGTCCCCAGCACGGGGACACCGTTGCGATGCGCGGCGTCGACCACGCCGGGATTGGGCGCAAGGATGAGCCCTTCGCCGGCCGACCCGCCCCAGAACACGAGCACGTCGGCGTACTGCCAGTAGTTGAACGCGAAGGAGTTGACATCCAGCCCCCCTGCGACGGGTTCCCCGACGTTGCCCAGAAGATGTCGAGCGGTGAGATCCGCGCCTCGTCCGGCCGCGCGTGGGTGTTGACCTGGATGGCATTGAGAAAACGGTCGCGCAGCGGGGTGTGGCTGCGGTTGTACGCGGCGTCGGAATCGCCCGCGGGCGTCCAGGTGAGCAGATCGTTCGGGAACCAGTAGGAGGTGAAGGGCTGGTCGGAGGGGAGAGGCCGGGCCAGGACGGGAGAGGAGAACCGCGGTGCCGGCACCATTTCCGCGAGGGCCGGTACGGCCGCCAGCACGAGGAAGAGGACCGGGAGGATGAGGGCGAATCGCGCGAGTCGGCGGGGCATTGTCATCGGTCGGTCCTCCAGGAGCCAGAATGCGGACGGCAGGAAGATCGATTATAGCAGCCCGGCGCGATGAGTTCTCAGGAAAACACCTACGGTGCCGCGCGCCAGTCTCGCGCCAGCAACCCGTAGAGCGCGCTGTCCGATACCTCGCCGCCGACGATCCACCGTTCTCGCAGGACTCCCTCCTTCTCGAACCCCAGCCGCTCCAGCGTCCGCGCCGACGCCAGGTTGCGCGGGTCGATATCCGCTTCCAGACGATTGAGATCGAGAACCTCGAACGCGTAACCAATCAGCCCCCCCAGCGCTTCCTGCATGTAGCCATGGCCCCACGCATCCGACGCCAGACAGTACCCGATTTCCGCCCGCCGACTCTGCGCGGAGAGGTTGAAGAGCGTGCACTGCCCGATCAACCGCCCATCCTCGCGCCGCTCGATACCCAGCGTCAGGTATTCCCCCGCAGCGAACGCCGCGACGTGACGTGCCACGGCCTCGTGCGCCTGTTCGAGATCGGTCCACGCGGGGCCGCTCCAGTATCGCATCACCCGTGGATCGGCAAAGATGCCGAAGACCGCGTCGGCGTCGGCCTCGCGATGGAGGCGCAGCGCGAGCCGGGCCGTACACAGGGGGAGATTCGCAAAGACCATCGGCATGCCCCCGGTCGGAGTGCCATGACCACGGATTTAAGTCCATGAAGAAACACGGCGACGATTCACGCACAGATCCACGGTTTTGTCGAGTTCGGCACCCAACGATGTTGCGATGCAGGCCTTTTAGGTGAATGATACCGACCGAGTCATTTCGGGAGGAACGCTATGGACGACGAGACCAAGAAGCCGCCGCATCCCCTGGGCGCGCTCGCCATCTCCTTGCTTGCCGTCTGTATCGGTGCGCTGTCGGGCCTCGGCGCGGTGGCCTTTCGCGGGCTCATCGCCCTCGTCCACAACCTCATGTTCCTGGGGACGTTCTCCACGTCGTTCGATGCCAATGTCCACACGCCGGCGAGTCCCTGGGGACCACTCGTGATTCTGGTCCCTGTGATCGGGGCGGCGGGGGTGGCGTACCTCGTACAGCGGTTCGCGCCCGAGGCCAAGGGGCATGGGGTGCCCGAGGTGATGGATGCGATCTACTACGAGCGCGGGGTGATCCGTCCGGTCGTGGCGTTGATCAAGTCGCTCGCGTCGGCCCTGTCCATCGGGACAGGAGGGGCCGTGGGGCGCGAGGGGCCGATCATCCAGATCGGGTCGTCGCTGGGGTCCACGCTCGGCCAGCTGCTCCGGCTCACGATTCGGCAGCGGGTGACGCTCATCGCCGCCGGGACGGCCGGGGGTATCGCCGCCACGTTCAACACCCCCATCGGGGGGATTCTCTTCGCCGTCGAGATCGTGCTGCACGAGGTGGGCGTGCGCACGCTCGTCCCCGTGGCGGTGGCGACGGCGGCGGCAACTTACGTGGGCCGGCTGTTCTTCGGCGTCCATCCGTCATTCGTCATCCCCGCGCTCGAGACGATCGACTTCCATCGCACCAATCTCTATGTCCTCCTCGCCTTTGTCGGACTGGGCGTGGTGGCGGGGGCGGTGTCGGCGCTGTTCATCCGGGCCATCTACGGCACCGAGGACTTCTTCGAGAAGCGCATCGGGGGCAGCTACATCCTGCGGCACATGGGGGGCATGCTGATCGTCGGCCTCATGATGTACCTCTCCTTCGTCTGGCTGGGGCACTACTACATCGAGGGCGTGGGCTACGCGACGGTGCAGGATGTGCTCACGGGCCAGCTCACCAGCCTCGGGATCCTGCTCGTGCTCTTCGTGCTGAAGCTGGCAGCGACATCGCTCACCCTGGGGTCGGGGGCGTCGGGGGGCATCTTCTCGCCGGCGCTGTTCCTGGGGGCGACGATCGGCGGAGCATACGGCGTGCTGTTGCAGCACCTGCTTCCCGGTGTGCCGGTCGATCCGGCGGCGTTCGCGGTGGCGGGCATGGCGGGCGTGGTCGGTGGTAGTACGGGGGCGGCGATCGCCGCGATCGTGATGATCTTCGAGATGACGCTCGACTACAACGTCATCATTCCCATGACGCTCACGGTGGCCATCGCCTACGGCGTCCGGCGCGTGCTGTGCCACGAGAGCATCTACACGATGAAGCTCACGCGACGCGGCCACACCATGCCCGACGCGTTGCAGGCCAACTTCACGCAGCGCCGGCAGGCGCGCCATCTCATGGACACGCACGTCGCCGTGGTGACGGCCGGGATGTCGGTGGACGAACTCGCGCAACTCGCGGATCAGCAGCCGCGAACGAACTGGTTCGTGGTGGCCGACGCGGGGCGTGTGACCGGCGTGGTGCCGCGGACAGTGCTGGGCAAGGATCTCGATGCCGACGTGGCACACGGCACGGCGGCGGATCTCGCCACGCGGAACTTCGCGGTGGCGCGTCCCGGCGCCAACCTCTTCGAGCTGGCGGGCGAGCTGCGAGGCGAGCGCGCCGACGTGGTGCTGATCTCCGACCGCATCGCCGACACCCCGGCCGACGAGGTGCGGGGCGTGGTCACGCGCACCCAGGTGAGCAGCCTGCTCTCGCAGACGGCGGACCTATTCGCGGAGAGCTGACCTCCGGATGGTTCGAGGCCCCGGCCGTCGCCGGCCGGGGCCTCTTCGTCCACGCCTGACGGCCAGGCATCACTTCACGAGCACCATCCTGCGCACCAGCGTCGCGGCGCCGGAGTCGAGGCGGTAGAAATACGCGCCCGAGGCCACCTGGCGGCCACCGGCGTCGTGACCGTTCCAGACCACGCTGTGGGCGCCGGCCGGGAGCGTGCCGTCGATGAGCTGGGCCACGCGGCGGCCGTCGATCGTGTACACGGCCAGCGACACGTTCGTCTCGCGCGGGAGCGAGAAGGCGATGGTCGTGGACGGGTTGAATGGGTTGGGGTGGTTCTGATCCAGGGCCACCACCGGGGAGACGGCGGGTATGCCGTCGCCCACGGCCGTGGGGTCGAACCCGTTGAAGACCTCGATGGCGAAGTCGTCGATGCCCGCTTCCACCAGCCCGCCGGAGTTGAGATCGCAGGCGAGGAAGCGCACCATCACCTGATCAGTGAGCGCGAAACCGGGTAGTGTGCCCAGGTCCACGGCCACCTTCTGCCACGAGTTCTGGATATCCGTCACCCGCTCCAGCTCGGTCCAGGTGGCGCCGCCATCGTCGGAGGCCTCGACGACGAAGTCATCGTCGATGGACAGGCCGCCCTCGCCGTACCAGCGCCAGTAGGTGACGAAGGCGCGGTCATAGGCGGAGAGGTCGAATGTCGGGCTGATCAGCGTGGTGCAGCCGCCGTCGACGTCCTCGTCGCCGGCCGCGCCGCCCACGGTGCCGTTGCCGGTGACGAAGCAGGCCACGCCGGGGTCGGGCGTGTGGTCGTCCTCAGGCTGCATCGCCACGCCGTTGTATTCCGTGCCCACCGGATCGGCGCGGACCCAGATGCCGCTGGTCGCGGCATCCCCGGCGGCGCCGAGCTGCCAGTCGGGATCGCCCGGATCCTCGGCCTCGTACGAGTACAGCGACGCGGTGATCAACAGCGTGTAGACATCGGCCGGGGCGCCGGCGGGCGAGGTGGAGTCGAGACCCGCGCCGTCCGTGGCGGACACGTAGTAGTCGATCTGCGTGTCGGCTGGCTGGGCCGGGATGTCGGCACTGTAGGTGCCGCTGCCGGTCATGGGTTCGGTCATCCACGCGGAGGCGCCAGTGCGGTAATTCAGCACCACGTTCGCCACGCCGCTGAAGTCGGCGACGTCGGCCGTGATGGTGTTCGGCCCGGCGGTTTCCGGCGCAGTGATCGGCTGACTCACGTTGGTGATGGAGGGGCCGGCGATGTCGACCAGCGAGACGTCCTGGGTGGTCTCGGCGTTCTCGCCAATCACCACGGGAACTGTCTGAGGGGCGAAACCGTCGAGCGAGAATACCGCGTCGTACATGCCGGGCGCGGCATGACCGGAATACTGGCCGGCCGCGTTGGACGTATAGTGGTAGAACGTGCCCGCCAGCTCGACGCGCGCGCCGGGCAGCGGGGTGCCGCCGCCCGAGGCGTTGGTGATCGTGCCGGCCAGGGTTCCGAAGCCGTTCATGGCTGCTTCCACGGCCAGGCGTGCATTGACGACGCCCCAGCCGAAGGTGTTGTCCTCACCGGTGGCACCCTCGTCGACGGCCGTGTCCATGAGGATCTGCTTGATGAGGTCGACCTCGAGGTTCGGGTTGGCAGAGCGCATGAGTGCCACCACGCCGGCCACGTGCGGGCCGGCCATGGACGTGCCGCTCATGAACGTGTAGCCGCCGTTGTTGTACGAGCTGTACACATCCACGCCGGGCGCGGAGACCTCGGGCTTGATGGCGGCCGCAGGCGGCACCAGCGGGCACGTGGTGGGGCCGCGGCTGGAGAAGCTCGCGATCGGCCAGGGGGCGCTGTAGTTCGTCGCATCGATCGCGCCTACGGAGAAGCAGTTGTAGATGGTGGCGGCGCGATCGGCGGGCGAGCGCAGAGTGCCTGACGACGGTCCCTCGTTGCCGGCCGACCAGGTGACGCACACGCCGGCGGCCTCGCAGTTGTCGATGACGGCCCACCAGCGGCTGTCGCAGTCGTTGTAGCCGCTGAAGCCCTCGTTCACGCCCCAGGAGTTCTGCACGACGTCGGGTACGTCGTCGATGGTGTTCGGATCTCCATCGGGGTCGGCGAACCACTGGAAGCAGTGGATGACGTCGTTGTCGAACTCGGTGCCGGTGTTCTGATCGATGGGGTTGGCGGCGATCCACATGGCGCCGGGCGCCACGCCGATGGTGTCGCTGGCCGTCTGGCCGCACATGGTGCCGACGGTGTGGGTGCCGTGGCCATAGTTGTCCACGGGGAACGTGGGGCCGGTGCCGAGCACGTCGAGCCAGCACTCGGCCGCGGGCGCCACGGTGCCGCGCCAGCGCGATGCCAGGGCGGCGTGACTGCCCATCACGCCGGTGTCGCAGGAGCCGATGATGGCGCCGGATCCGTCCACGCCCAGCTCGTTCCACACCTCGGGCGCATGGATGGCCTCGAGGCCGGGGGTGATGCCGAGACGATCGAGCGACTCACCGTCGCCGGCGGAGTGCACGTCGGTCGGCCGGATCAGCTCCGGCACGAAGTTGATTTCGACCCAGGCCACGTCGGCGCGGTCGGCGATACGCCGGATCTCGTCGGGGAGGGCATAAACGATGACCATGTTCGAGATCCAGTAGCTCGTATATCCGAGCACGCTGCCATCGCGCCGATCGGTGGCAAGATCGGTCAGGAGCAGGTCCTGACTCCGCGCGGCGTCGCGCAGGGCGTTGATGATGGTCTGGTGCCGGAACGCCCGGGTGGCGCGGCTGGCGGAGAGGTTGTGGGAGATCTGGGTGACGGGGGCCTGGTCGACCATGTGGACGATCACGCTCACCGGCTGGTCGGCCGACGTGCCGGCCAGCACCTCCAGGAGGGCGGGATCGATATCCCCGGCCACCGCGACCGAGGCCAGGGCGGCGGTCGCGAGGATCAGGATGAGAGTGAGAGCCTTGTGCACAGGGGTCTCCTTCCGGCATGAGCGTACGTGAAACACGGAGGATGGGTGCGAATTATACCACGAACGGGCAGATAATGTGAGGAAAGGCTGTTTTCGGTGGCCTTGCCTCATTGAAGATTACCCCTATGCAACGCCGCGATTCCTTTGTATCATCATTGGTCCAGCTGGGCTCTCACTTTCCTGGGGGTTGGTCCGTGGCGATCTCGCGCAGGTACTTTGCTGACGAGGACTTCGTCCTGACCTGGATCCACGGGTCAGTGGACGATCTGCAGCTCCACGAGCACGTCATCGCGCTCAACCAGGAAAGCCGGGCGATGGGGGCGTTCAGCGAGCTTGCCGATTGCCGCGACGTGGAAGATTTCGAGGGCATCACCAATCAGGGCATGGTGATCGCGGCGCAGCTCGAGTCGTTCCGGCCGACCAGCCGCCGCGGGCAGCTCGCCATCGTGGTGCGCGAGCCCGAGCACCTGACCATCGTGCGCATCTACCAGGCCGTGTGCGAGGGATTCCGGCGGGCCGTACTGGCCACCCTCGACTACGACGAGGCCCTCGCCTGGCTCGCCGTCGGCAGCCTCGCCGACTCCATCCAGAGCTACAAGCTCGACGCCATGAACGCAGGCGGCCGCCCCTGAGGAGCGGCCGCCAGTCGTGTGAACGAGATGCTGCCGGCTAGTGCTTGGCCGGAAGCATCGCCTTGCCATCGAGCGAATTGTGCTCGAAGCGCATGGCGTTGGTGATCGTGATCCCGTTACCCACGCTCCACGCGAAGTCGAAGACGTGCCAGTACTCGGGATCGGCCGAGCCCGTGGCGTCGGCCACGTGGTAGACGCGGGTCTGGCCATCGATCTCCAGGGTCACCGTGGCACCGGAGTCCACCAGCGGGTACTCGTCGTTCCCGCTGTAGTTGTGCACGTAGTAGCTGTACGTGCCCTGGTAGAACTCGAAGCCGGAGATGACCTCGGGGCCGTATGACGTGACATCGTCGGTGTCCAGCGCCGTATAGGGGTTGTCGATGAGCGTCCCCGGGTGGCTGTAGTACACCTCGTAGTAGTCGCTGGACGGATCCCAGGTCGCCGGGATCCAGAGATGCGAGTCGAGGTCAGACGGTTCCGCACCCCATTGCAATGTGATCGAGAAGGCCGGTTCGAGCAGGACCAGCGGGCTGCTGATCGTGGTGGGGCAGTCGGCGAGCGTGACATCGATGTAGTCGCTGGCGTAGCTGCCCTTCACCGCGCGAACGCGGAAACCCTCATTCACGATACCCCGCACCGAGAAGTGCCCGCTCGCATCGGTGTAGGCCTCGTCGGCGATCGCGGTGGCGACCCCCTCGGAGATCACGCGCGCCTGGGCGATGGGATGACCGCTGTCGTCGGCGACCGTGCCCTCGATGCGACAGATCGACTCGACCGCCACGTCCCAGTTCCAGGTGGTGAAGTGGGTGACATCGGCCTCGTAGACGCTGCCGTTGAGCGTCGCCGTGCCTTCCTCGACCCAGGTGCCGGTCTCGGTGTCGAAGTACCACATGGGCAGTGTGTCAGGGGCGAGGGCCTTGAGGCCGGAACCCACGGACATACGCAGGGTCGCCGGATGATCTTCGGCCAGGAACAGCGGTGCCGATTTGTTGGCGTTCATGATGGACACGTCCATGAAGCCGAAGCTCGCCAGCATCACGGTGCTGCCGTCGGTGCGCTGACCCTCGAAATCGCCGGGGAAGGCGCCATAGAAACCGGCATCGCCCGGCATCATGCCGGCGATCTCCACCGTCACCTGGCCCGCGTACGGGCTGCCGCTGCCATCAACGAAGGCGTTGGCATCGAAGGTGACGCTGGCGTCACCGCCGAGGATGCTCACGTTGCCACCGGTGGATGCGTCCACTTCCTGCGTCTGCACGCCGAGCATCGCCACGTCGAGCAGATGGGTGGTCTGGTTCGCCAGGACCGTCGCCGTCTGGTAGCCGACGATGTATCCGGCCTGCGTGAAGCTCAAGATCGCCGTGCCTGGAGCGATGTCCGTGAGGACGAAGTAACCGTCCTGGTTGGTCGTCGTGATATGCGACGTGCCGGTTGCCACAACCACGCCGTCCAGCGGATTGCCGGCGGCATCGCTCACGACGCCCGACACCGTACCGTTGTGATTCGTCACGGGGGGAGGGGTGATGGTATTGTCATTGTTGTCGTCGCCGCCGCATCCCGCCGCGAAGGCGAGTAGGAGGGCAAGGGCGATGGTCAGGAAGGGCTTGGACCTGTTCATACGGATTTTCTCCTTGAAGACAGCCCGCTGGGCCTCTGGCATCGAGGCGAGAGTACGACGATCGGCTAAAAACAACGATTCTCAAGTAGATTTTACATTCCGGCCGATCGAGGCCTGCGGAGACCCGGTGCCGCGTTATCATGACGGAGTGTCGTGCTCTTCCTGGTGATTGCCCGCAGGAGGCTTGCCATGCCCCGGTTCGCCCGTCTTTCGGTCCTCCACGCTGCCGCGCTGCTCCTGTTCCTCCTCGTGTGCGCCTCGGCTTCCGCTGCCGGCGTCACCGCCACGCTCCAGCAGGCCCTCGCAGAGCTCGACGTGCCTATCCTGGCTGATCGGGCGCTGCCGCTGGCGCATCTCGAGGAACTGGATGGAGCGGCCGGGGGGCCGGCGATCGACGCGGGGCGATTCCGGGTGGCCGTGGACGAGCTCGAGCGCGCATCGGTGCCGCCGCTGGGATGGCCGACGGTGGCGGAATTGCGAGACCAGGGGCGCGGCGGGGACTTGGTGCCGATCGCGCTGCTCGATGTGGCATATGCACGCCTGCGCGATGATGTGCTCGCGCGGGGGGTGCTGGTGGCCGATGGAACGCGTCTGGTGCCGGTACCGGGGGCAACTGTCGATGATCTCACCGTACCGGCTCGGGCCTTCGCCGCGGCTGCGCTCGTGGAGCGGACGTATCACGGGGCGCGGGTGGCATTCGTGGTGCCGCGCGATCTCGTCCTCACGGCCGGCGGCGCAGCACCCGTGTCGCTCACCGTGGACGCCGACGACGGGAACGGTTTCCGCGCGGTGACGCCCGGCACCGTCTTCACCGCATCCTACGTCTCCACGGGGCGACACATCCTGGTGGTCCGGTCAGCCGGCATGGACGGCGTCGTACGCGAGGCGCGCGCGTCCTTCACGGTGGAGGCCCTCGTCACCCCACCGCCCAGCGAAACGTGGCCGCTCACGGCCACCACGTCCTACGCGGGCGCCGTGGCCACGGGAGAAGCCTACGTGTACCTGGCCGACGGGCACGCGACGGTCACCAATCCCATCGTCGTGGTGGAGGGCTTCGACATCGACAACAGCCTGAACTGGGACGGCCTGTACGCGCTGCTCAACCAGGAGAACTTGCTCGAGGACCTGCGCAGCGAGGGCTACGACGGCGTGGTGCTCAACTTCACCGACTCCACCGACTATATCCAGCGCAACGCCTACCTGCTGCAGACACTGCTGGCTCAGGTGTCGGCCATGCTACCGGCCGGACAGACGTACCCGCTGGCGGGCGCGAGCATGGGCGGTCTGGTGAGTCGCTATGCGCTGGCGTCGCTGGAAGCAGGCGGGTCGCCGGATCCAGTGAGCACGTTCATCTCGCTGGACGGGGCGCAGAACGGCGCCGACGTGCCCCTGGGCATCCAGTACTGGCTCGACTTCTTCCAGGACGAGTCGAGCGACGCGGCCTACCTGCTCAGCCGCCTCGACACGCCGGCCGCGCGGCAGATGCTGGTGTACCACCACACCTCGCCGCCCGGAGCCACGGGCGAGAGCGACCCGCTGCGCGGCGTACTGCAGGGCGAACTGGCGTCGCTGGGCGAGTACCCCACGGCGCCGCGGCTCGTGGCCGTGGCCAATGGCAGCGGCAGCATGCAGGACCAGGGCTTCGCTCCCGGCGCGCAGATCATCGCCTGGAACTACTCCAGCCTTCTCGTGGACATCACCGGCAACGTGTGGGCCGTGCCGGATGGCTCGAGCACGCAGATCCTCGACGGCGTCATCAACCTCATCTGGCCGCTGCCCGACTCGTCGCTGCAGGTGACGGTGAGCGGCACGCTGCCCTGGGACGGCGCGCCCGGCGGTTGGCGCGACTCGATGGCGCAGATGGACGCGGTGTCGGCGCCGTATGGCGACATCGTGGCCCTGCACGCCAACCACTGCTTCATCCCGGTACGCAGCTCCCTCGACCTCGACGTCACCGATCCTTTCTACGACGTGGCGGGCGATCCGGACATTCTCGCGCATACGCCCTTCGACGCCGTCTACTTCCCGGTGGCCAACCAGGAGCACGTACTCATCACGGCGCAGAACAAGATCTGGATCCTCGACGAGGTCCAGAGCCCCTCGACCGCGGCGCCGGAAGGCGCGGCGGTGGCCGCCCGGCCCGCGCTGCTGGGCAATTATCCCAACCCGTTCAATCCGCGCACCACGATCGCCTTCTCGTTGCCGGCTGCGGGGCACGCGCGCCTGGCCGTGTACGACGTCCGCGGGGCGCTCGTCACCGTGCTCGCCGACGACGATCTGGCAGCCGGCCGTCACGCGGTGGCCTGGCAGGGGTGCGATGCGGCCGGTCACGCCGTGGCGGCGGGCACGTACGTGTATCGTCTCGAGGCTGCCGGTGCCGTGGCCAGCGGCCGTCTGGCGCTGGTCAAATGACGACGCTGCGCGCACCCGGGCGCACGACCTCTTCATCGATCGCTGCGATGCGCTGAGCCAGGCCATGGCGGCCACCGGCGAGGACAACCGCTGGCGCCTGGACATCGGAACCGACCGCAAGGCGATCGGTGACTTCGCCGGCCTCCTGCATTGCCTGCGGGGAATCGCGGCCTGGTCGCAAGGGCTTGTGCTGTAATGAGTTGCCGGTTCATCCCGGCACGGCAACGTACGCGCTCAGGGATTTTCTGCATCACGTTCCATCATGTGCTATGATTATATGCGGTGTTCGCCCGGGTTTTCTTCTCAGGCCAGCGAGGTATCACGTCGTGCGACGGATCATTCTGATCGCGTGTGTCGCGGTGTTCGCGGTCTCGGCGACGGCCGCCGAGATCACCATGATGAACTGGAACCTGCTCAACTTCCCGGGTTCCACCGGTACCGCGCGGGTGCCCTACATGCAGACGGTGGTCGCCGCCGCCATGCCCGATTTCATGGCCTGCGAGGAGGTCATCGGGGTGACCGGTCGCAACATGTTCCTGAACAGCGTACTCAACGCCGTCGATCCCGGCGAGTGGACGGCGGCGCCGTTCCACGATGGCTACGACTCCGACCGCGCCCTCTTCTATCGCACATCCAAGCTCGAGGTGGTCGACTCCGGATGGCTGGAAACCGATCTGCGCACGATCGACTGGTGGCAGCTGCGTGACGTCGACTCGCAGACCGAGTTCCGCATCTTCACCATGCACTTGAAGGCGAGTTCGGGTTCGTCGGAGGAACAGCAGCGACTGGTCGAGGTCACGGCGCTGCGCAACTATATGGACTCGTTGCCGGCGGACTTGCCGATCGCCGTATCGGGCGACTACAACGTCTACTACTCCGGCGAGCCGGCGTACCAGGAGCTGCTGTCGGCGGGCACCGGACAGCTCTTCGATCCGATCAATCGCCCCGGCAACTGGCACAACAACGCGGCCTTCGCGGACATCCACACGCAGAGCACGCGGACGGCGCAGTTCGGCGGTGGGGCCACCGGCGGCCTGGACGATCGCTTCGATCAGATCCTCGTGACCAACGACTTCCTCGACGGCCAGGGTGCCGAGATCCTGGTCGACACCTACGAGGCCTACGGCAACGACGGTCAGCACTTCAACCAGGCCATCATCGATGGCGGCAATAGCGCCGTGCCGCCTGAGGTGGCCGAGGGCCTCTACCAGTCGAGCGATCACCTCCCGGTGCGCGTGCACTTCACCTTCCCGTCGACCGGCACCGACGTCGCCTCGCTCACGCCCAGCGTGCCCGTGCTGCGCGCCTGGCCCAACCCGTTCAACCCGATGGTCTCGCTGCGCATCGATGCGCCCGGTGCCGGCAGCGTGGACCTGCAGGTCTACGACATCGCTGGCCGGCCCGTGGCCAATCTGCTACGCGGCGCCGCCGGCGCCGACGGTCAGACCGTCACCTGGCAGCCGGCCGACCTGCCCTCGGGCACGTACTTCGCGCGTCTGAGCGGCGACGGTCGCACCCTGGCCACCACGAAGCTGCTGTTGCTGAAGTAGCACGACGCGCCACCCCTGACGCTCGTCGCGACGGCCCGCTGCTCAGGCGGGCCGTCGTGTTTCTCGCTACTCTGACTTGGCTCGTTCAGTACAACGTCGCTAGCCTGTGAGCAGAATCCCGTGTCCGGCCATGCGAGCCGGCGATGCGCTGTGGTGGCCCTTCCGGAGGTCGGTGCACCCGATGGATGTCCTCATGCTCTCCAAGGAATATCCCCCGCACGTTTACGGCGGCGCGGGGGTGCATGTGGAGCATCTCGCGCGCGAGATGGCGCGGCTGGTGACGGTCCGGGTGATGTGTTTCGGTGATCAGGCCGAACCCGACGCCAACCCGGCCGTCCGTGGCGTGGTGCCGGCGAACAAGGCGTTCGCGGACAACCCCCGGCGCGCGCGGGCGGCGCTCGCGGCTCTGGCCACCGATCTCGCCATGATGGCGTCGCCGCCCGAAGCCGATGTGGTGCACTGCCACACCTGGTACACCCATTTCGCGGGCGTACTGGCGCGGCTCGCCTATGGTGCGCCGCTCGTGGTGACGGTGCACTCGCTGGAGCCGCTGCGGCCCTGGAAACGCGAGCAACTTGGGCGCGGGTACGACGTGTCGAGCTGGATCGAGCGGCAGGCGCTTCAGCATGCCGACGCCGTGATCGCCGTCTCTCACCACGATCACCGCCAGATCATCGACCTCTTCGACGTGGCGTCGGACCGCGTGTCGGTGGTGCCCAACGGTATCGATCCCGAGATCTACCGGCCCGTGCGCGATCCGGGCACTCTGCGCGAGTACGGTGTGAATCCCGACGTGCCGTACGTGCTGTTCCTGGGGCGGATCACACGACAGAAAGGCATCGGCCACTTCCTGGCCGCCGCGCGCCGGTTGCCGCGCGACGTGCAGGTGGTGCTGTGCGCCGGCGGCGCCGACACGGACGAGCTGGCGAACGAGGTGGTGTCCGCGGTCGACGATCTGCGCGCCGAGCGGCCCCACGTGACGTGGATCCAGGAGATGGTGCCGCGCTCGGTGGCGGCCGCGCTCTACAGCCATGCCGCCGTGTTTTGTTGCCCGTCGATCTACGAACCCTTCGGCATCATCAATCTCGAGGCCATGGCCTGCGAGACGCCGGTGGTGGCGAGCCGCGTGGGTGGAATTCCGGACATCGTGATCCCCGGCGAGACCGGCGAGCTGGTGCCGTTCTCGCCGCGCTCGGATAGCGATCCCGAGCCCGCCGATCCGCAGGCCTTCGCCGCCGCGCTCGCGGAAGCCATGGCGTCGCTGATCGCCGATCCCGAGCGTCGTCGGCGGCAGGGCGAGGCCGGGCGCCAGCGCGTGATCGCCGAATTCGGCTGGGATGCCGTCGCGCGCAAGGTCCACGCCATCTACGAGCGCGTCATCGCGGCAGCGAAGGAGTCGTCCGTATGAGTCGCCGTGCCGATCTTCCGCCAGTCCCCGACCTCGCCGATACCGGGCGCGTCTGGCTCGAAAATCTCCAGCCCTGCAGCGAGCATGGTCGTTTCCCGATCAAGCGGGTCGTGGGCGAGACGGTGACCGTGTCGATCGACGCCGTGGTCGACGGCCATGACCGGATCACCCTCGCGCTGCGGCATCGGCGCACGGGGGACGACACGTGGACCGAGGCGCCCATGCACCACGTGGACAACGACCGCTGGGAAGGCGCTTTCATCGTGACCGCGCTCCATCCGCACGAGTACACGGTGGCCGGCTGGGTGGACCACTATGCGTCGTGGCTCGATGGCGTGCAGAAGAAGGCGGCGGTTGGGCAGGATGTGACCCTGGAACTGCTCGACGGCGCGCGTCTCGTGTCGGAGGCGGCAGAGCGTGCCGAAAGGCCCGACCGCACGCTGCTCGATGCTGCGGCGGTCGAGCTGGCGTCGGATCTGGCTCCGTCAGAACGTCTGGTGCGAGCGGCGTCGGCCAATCTGGTGGCCATGGTGCGCCGGCACGCCGACCGCAGCCGGCAGACGACATACGCTCACGTGTTCGCGGTGGACGTGGCTCGCGAGCGGGCGCGAACCGGCGCGTGGTACGAGTTCTTCCCGCGCTCGGCAGCCGCCGAGCTGGGCGGCGGCGGGCTGCGCACGGCGGCGCGACGATTGCCGGCGGTGGCGGCGATGGGATTCGACGTGGTGTATCTGCCGCCGATCCACCCGATCGGCCGCCGCTTCCGCAAGGGACCCAACAACACACTCGAAGCGGGGCCCGACGATCCGGGCAGCCCCTGGGCCATCGGCGCCGAGGAGGGCGGTCACACGGCCATCCACCCGGAACTGGGCGATCTCGACGACCTCGCCCACTTCCTGCGCGTGGCCGCCACACATCGTCTGGAAGTGGCCATGGACATCGCCTTCCAGTGCGCGCCCGACCACCCGTGGGTGAAGGAACGCCCGAGCTTCTTCAAGCACCGTCCCGACGGCACGGTGCAGTACGCCGAGAATCCGCCCAAGAAATACCAGGACATCTATCCCCTCGACTTCGAGAGCCGCGACTGGCAGGCCCTGTGGGAAGCGCTGTACGACGTGATCGCGTTCTGGTGCGAGCAGGGCGTGCGCATCTTCCGTGTCGACAATCCGCACACCAAGCCCATCCGCTTCTGGCAGTGGGTGATCGCGCGCATCAAGCGCACCTGGCCCGAGGCGGTGTTCCTCGCCGAGGCCTTCACGCGGCCCAAGCTCATGTACGCCCTGGCCAAGGCGGGTTTCGATCAGTCGTACACCTACTTCACCTGGCGCAACGGCGGTCAGGAGCTGCGGTGGTATCTGGAGGAACTGACGAACCCGCCGGCGAGCGACATCTACCGTCCCAATTTCTTCACCAACACGCCCGACATCCTGCCGCAATACCTGCAGTTCGGCGGGCCGGCCGCGTTCAAGGTGCGGCTGGTGCTGGCGGCGACGCTGGCGGCGAGCTACGGCATCTACAGCGGCTTCGAGCTGTGCGAGAACGAGGCGCTGCCTGGCGGCGAGGAGTATCACGCATCGGAGAAATTCGAGGTACGCATACGCGACTGGGACCGCCCCGGCTCCCTCGCTCCGCTGATCACGGCGGTCAACGCCATCCGGCGCGAGAACCCGGCGCTACTGCGTAACGACGGCCTGCGCTTCCATCCCACGAGCGACGAGCAGATCCTCTGCTACAGCCGCACCACGCCCGGCGAGGCCGATACCCTGATCACCGTGGTGAACCTCGACCCGCACCACGCCCACGCGGCGTGGGTCACGCTGCCGCTGGCCGATCTCGGCCTGGGCCCGCGCGACAATTACCAGCTCCACGATTTGCTTGCAGATGAGCGGTTCCTTTGGCAGGGGGAACGCAACTACGTCGAGCTCGCACCCGACACCGTGCCCGCGCGCATCTTCCGCTTGCGCCGGCATGTGCGGACCGAGCGCGACTTCGATTACTACATGTAGCCGGCCTGCGACAATTTTTGCGGACTTTGAGGAGGATCGACCCGATGGCCCGTCGCCCGCACTCGCTCTGGTTCAAGGACGCAATCATTTACGAGATCCACGTGAAGGCCTTTCACGACAGTAACGGCGACGGTCTCGGCGACTTCCGCGGCCTGATCGAGAAACTCGACTACCTCGAAGCCCTCGGCGTGACGGCAATCTGGCTGCTACCTTTCTATCCCTCGCCCCTGCGTGACGACGGCTACGACATCTCCGACTACCGCGGCATCCATCCTGACTACGGCACATTGCGCGACTTCAAGCTCTTCGTGCGCGAGGCTCATCGTCGTGGCATGCGTGTGATCACCGAGCTCGTCGTGAACCACACCAGCGACCAGCATCCGTGGTTCCAGGCAGCGCGGCGCGCGCGCCCCGGCTCGGCGCAGCGCGACTTCTATGTGTGGAGCGACACCGACGAGAAGTACGCCAGCACGCGCGTCATCTTTTCCGACACCGAGGCCAGCAACTGGACGTGGGATCCTGTGGCCGGTCAATATTACTGGCACCGCTTCTTCAGCCACCAGCCCGACCTCAATCACAACAACCCGCGCGTGGTGCGCGCGGTCACGCGTTTGCTACGTTTCTGGCTCAAGGTCGGCGTTGACGGGCTACGCCTGGACGCCATTCCCTACCTGTGCGTGCGCGAGGGAACGAACAACGAGAACTTGCCGGAGACACATGACGTGATCCGGCAGATCCGCGCCGCCGTCGATGCCGAATTCGATGACCGCATGCTCCTGGCCGAGGCCAACCAGTGGCCGGACGACGTGATCCAGTATTTCGGCGACGGCGACGAGTGCCACATGGCTTATCACTTCCCGGTGATGCCGCGCATCTTCATGGCGCTACGGCAGGAGGACCGCAAGCCCATCACGGAGATCCTCAAACGGACGCCCGCCATTCCAGAAAGCTGCCAGTGGGCCCTCTTTCTGCGCAACCACGACGAGCTGACCCTGGAGATGGTCACCGACGAGGAACGCGACTACATGTACCGTGAATATGCCACGGACAAACGCATGCGTCTGAACGTGGGCATCCGCCGTCGTCTCGCGCCGCTGCTGAACAACGACCGCACTTCGATCGAGCTGCTCAACAGTTTGCTCTTCTCGTTCCCCGGCACGCCGATCATCTACTATGGCGACGAGCTCGGCATGGGCGACAATATCTACCTGGGCGACCGCGACGGCGTACGCACGCCCATGCAGTGGTCGTTCGATCGCAACGCTGGATTTTCCACGGCCGACCCGGCGCGCCTCTACATGCCGGTGATCATGGACCCGGTGTACGGTTACCAGGCCGTCAACGTGGAGGCGCAGGAGCGTTCCCGGTCGTCGATGCTGCACTTCATGCGTCGGCTCATCTCGTTGCGTCGCCAGCACAAGGCCTTCGGTCGCGGCACCATGGAGTTCCTCGATGCCGACAACCGTAAGGTCATCGCCTACCTGCGTCGCTACCAGAGCGAAGTGATCCTCTGCGTGGCCAACCTGAGCCGCTTCGTGCAGCCAGTGCAGCTCGATTTGCGCGAGTTCGACGGCTGGACGCCGGTGGAGATGATCGGGCGCACCGAGTTTCCCACCGTGGGCGAATTGCCCTACTTCCTCACGCTGGGCGGCCACGCGTTCTACTGGTTCCGCATGGAGCCGCAGCCCGAGCCCGTGACCATGGGGGCATCCGCGGCGGCGCAACAGGCCGAGCGCGACGGGTTGCCGCTGGTGACGGTGGGGCGCGGCGGCGATCTGCTCGATCAGGACGGCCGCCACGCCCTCGAGCAGGAGGCGCTGCCGGCGTTCATGGTGCGGCAGCGCTGGTACCGCAGCAAGGCGCGCGACCTGGTGTCGGTGCGGCTCGTCGACTGGGCGAAGCTGGACGGCGGCTTCTCTCTGGTGCTGGTGGAGGCAAACTACGAGGAGGGCGAGCGCGAGCGCTACGCTCTCACGCTGAAGACCATCATCGGACCGGCTGCCGCGAAGCTGGCGCACGAGGTACCCGGTAGCGTGGTCGCGCGACTGCGCAGTCCTGCGGGAGAGGGTGTGATCTGCGACGCCCTGGCCGACCGCAACAGCGGCGCCGCGCTTTACGTCGCCATGGCCGACGGGCGCGAGTTCACGACCGAGCAGGGCGGCGTGCTGCGCGCCTTTCCCGCGCGCGGCAGCGACGGGCGCACGCCGCCGCGCCATGACGTGCGTAGCGTGCGGGTGCTGGGCGTGGAGCAGAGCAACACGTCGATCGTGCTCGACGACGTGGCGATCCTCAAGTTCTTCCGGGTGGTGGAATCGGGCGTGAATCCGGATCTCGAGATCGGTCTGTATCTCACCGAGCGCACGGCGTTCACGCGCGTTCCACGCGTGCAAGGCGGCCTGATCTACCGCGATCCCGACGGGCACGAGGCCACCCTCGCCATGATCCAGGATTTCGTGCCCAACCAGGGCGACGGCTGGAAGCATGGTCTCGAGGCCGTGCGTACCGCCCTCGACGCTCTCGCTGCGAAGGGCTGGCCGGCGCCACCTGCCCTATCGGCGGCGCCGCCGACCCGGCTCGACCCCGGCACGATGCCCGGCGCGCTGCGTGAGGCCGCCGGCTCGTTCGTGGACCACGCCCGCGACCTCGGCGCCGCCACGGCCGCCTGCCACCGCGCGCTCGCGCAGGAGCGCCGGGCGATCGATTTCACGCCGCGGCCGTTGACGACGGTGGAGCTTGAAACGGTGGCCGACGGCGCCGTGCGCCGTGCACAGCAGGTGCTGGAGATGCTCAACGCGCAGGCGCGCCGCCTGGCTGCGCCGGAGCAGGAACTCGCCGATCACGTGCTCCGTGGCGGGCCCTACCTGCTCGAACGTTTCCAGCGCTTGCCGCGTCTGGGCGAAGCCGGACAGCGTATCCGCGTGCACGGCGACTATCACCTCGGACAGGTGCTGATGACGGCCGACGGCTGGATGCTCCTCGACTTCGAGGGCGAGCCGTTGCGCTCCCTGGCCGAACGTCGGGAGAAGCAGTCGCCGCTCAAGGACGTGGCGGGCATGCTCCGCTCGTTCGACTACGCCGCACAGACGGTGCGCATGGAGGGCGAGCAAACCACCGCGCGCGCGGGCTGGGCGGCGCAGTGGTCGCAGTGGCTAGGCGCCTCCTTCGCGAGCGGCTACCTGGAGGGAGTCGCCGGCACGCCGTTGCTGCCCGCGGCCGAGAGCGATCTCGACGTGCTGCTGGACGCCTTCCTCCTGGACAAGGCGTTTTATGAGCTGGCGTACGAGCTGAACAACCGGCCCGGCTGGATCGGTGTGCCCCTGGCCGGCATCGCCGCGATCGCTGCCCGCCAGGCGGGGGAGCCGGAGTCCCCGGTCAACGGCGGCTGACGTCCTTCAAGTTGTGCCAAGAAGAATGTTGACGAGGCTTCGCACCGAGATCTCGCCCGCTAGGCCCGACTTTCTCACTACGCGGCGTACGTCAGCACGTGCCTCCGGTTCACCTTCAATGGCCGCGTCTCGACCCGTCGCCAGTAGTAGTCATCCCACAACGGCGGCAACTCGATATGCGACACGAACAGCCGCCGCGACAACACCTCCTCCTCGGTCAAAGGCTTCGTGGCGATCCCGATCTGCATCGCCGGCGTGCTCCAGCACCGCTTCTCCCGACGCAACTTGATCGTGTTGCGCCACACCAGGAAGATCGCCAGCCGGTAGATCGAATGCTGGCGTCGCTTCCCGAACGCGATCGTCTCCCGCGTGTGGTCTTTCAGACAATGCCGCAGCAACATGTCCAGCAAGTTGACCTCGAACAACGGGTTGCGACTCGTCCGCGGCTGACGGGAGTCGATCGTCTCGTGGATCACCTTGCAATACCGTAGCTTCGCGATCGCGTAGGGATAGGTCTTGTGCTTGTCGCTCCAGATGTGGGCCTCGGTGGCGCCGTCGAGCGAGACCGAGAGCACCTCGAGCAGCGCCCGCATCAACGACCTGGGGTCCGGCCGGCCATAGTTTTGTTCAAAGAGGGACCGTTTCCATTTCTGCTCGTCGGTCATCGCCCCGCTGCGTCGTCGCTCGGCCTCGGCGAAGTGGATGATGAAGCTGGAGCGGCGATCGACGGCCGCGACGATCTCGTAGGGGAAATACTGGGAGTGCTCGAAGGTGACGAGCCCGTCGATGGCGATGTCCACGAAGGGTGACGCCTGGGACACCAGGTGTCGATGGAAGAGGATGCAGTGTCGGCCGAGGCGGGCGAGGAGGTTGTCGACGGTCGTCGGCGAGGTGTCGAGGAGCCTGGCGATCTGGCGATTGGCGGCGCCAGAGACGGCGTGCTTATGGACCTTGGGCAGGAGATCGGCGCGTTTGAGCCAGTATGTGGTACGGAAGGTCTGGTCTGAGCAGGTTCTGCCGCAGGCCAGGCAGAGGTAGCGTTGGACGGTGTAGGGTGGGGATTTTCGGGAGAAGGTGCCGAAGAGCGCGAAGGGCCAGGGTTGCGGCTGAGGCTTGTGGTATTTGCAGTTAGGGTTGGGGCAGTGGGGAGGAAGCGTAGGGCATGAAGTGAGTGTTTTGATGTTCATGAAGACGGGTCCAGGCAAGCGCTGGACCCGTCAACATTCTTCGTGGCACGTTATTTGACAAGCGTCACCCGCGTGGCCGCCACGTGTGCGCCTTGCTTCACATAGGCGACGTACACGCCCGACGGTAGCGCGCGTCCGTGCCCGTCCTGCCCCTGCCACGTGACCTGCTGCGGGCCCGGTGCGTCGGCGCGCACCGCGCGGCTCCATACCTGACGGCCGTCGAGGCTGAAGATGCGCAGCTCCGCCGGGCCGGCTTGCGGCAGCGAGAAGCGCAGCGTCGTGGTCGGGTTGAACGGATTCGGATAGGCGGTGAGCGGCAGCGTCGGCGACGGTGGACCGTCGGCGATGGCGGTCAGCACGATCGCGATAGCCTGGCGGATGCGCAGCTTGCCCGCGCCCCAGCGATCGGGGTCGGCGGTGTAAGCGTCGGTGCCGGCACCGCCCTGGAGCAGCGCGCGGCAGCGACCGCTCCCGAGGTCGGGATCGAGCTGTTTGAGTAGCGCGACGGCGCCTGCCACGTGCGGGCCGGCTGCGCTCGTGCCGCCGAAGGACGTGAAGGCGCCGGCGACGAAAGAGTGGGTGCTGTAGGTGACGGAGCCGGGTGCCGCGAGCGCGACGTCGGGGCGGCCGTCGAGACGCGGGCCGCCGCCGCTGAAGTCGTTGATGTCGCCATCGCCGGCCGGGTCATAGGCTGCCACGCTGATTGCGGAGTCGGCAGTGGCGGGCCAGGTGACGGTGTGGGTCTGCACGGGCGCCTGCCACGAGCTGCTCGAGTACCAGCCCGAGGCGTCGTCCCAGAAGTAACCGTGCACGGTCGTCGCCGCGCCACCGCTCATGCCGAACTGCCAGGCGCCGACAATCGAGCTGCCACTGGTGCGGTTGAGGCGGATGTCCTGGCGCCGTGTACCCCGCGTCGACGAGCTCAGGTTGCCGTAGATGTGGAAGTCGCCCACGTCGATGAAGCTGCCATCGGTGGGGATGGCCACGGTGGCGCCGCCCGGTGGCGTGATGGTCATGGGCACGGCGGAGCCATCGGTCCAGAGGAAGTCGACCCAGGCGACGCCAGCGGACGCGAAGGTGAGGCTGGTTCCGGCGTTGCCGCCGACGATGGTATGCATCGTGCTCGCCGCGAGGTTGCCCGCCGGCACCACGATGATGATGCCATCGTTGGCCGCCAGCTCGTTCAGCATGATCTCCGTGTTCGACGAGCCGTCCATGTACTCCCAGGCCCACTCGCCGTCCTCGATGAGCACGATGTCGGCGCCCTCGTCGCGGGCCCACGCCAGTCCGGCCTCGATGGGCAGCAGGAACGACGGTTCGGCGGCGTAGTCGATCATGACCGGGAGCTGCTCCACGTCGGGGGCGATACCCGTCATGGCGTGGCGCCAGGCCCAGCCGCCACCGAAGATGCCGGCCACCGGACCGCCGTGGCCGTAGTAGTCGCCCTCCGACTGCAGCAGGTCCACGCCGCGCGTGTGCACCACGCCATCGCGACCGTAGATCGCGCGCACCTTGCTCGTGCCCAGGGCGATGAGCTGCTCGCCGATGTCGAGTACGCCGTCGCCGTCGGTGTCGTCGACGATGAACCACGGTTCGCCATAGCAGGGATCGTTCTCGCCGTAGGTGGGCGGACCAGAGTCGCGGCTGCCGCTGCCGTTGGTATCGGCGTAGAGGAAGTCGAAAGCCGCGTCGTACTGGCCCGTGCTGTTGCCGTACTGGGTCGTGCCCAGCGCCTCGACGTAGCGCAGCGACTCGCCGGCGCCCACGCTGCCGTTGCCGTCGAGATCCACGCCATCGCCGGTGGTGACAGTGCCGCTGCCGTCGGCGTCGATCCAGTCGTAGCGGGGGCCGTCGGCGAAGAAGAACATGGGGTGGTAGTAGAAGACGCCCGTGTCGAAGTCGCTCAGGACGACGCCCGCGCCAGTGAGCGGCAAGCCGTCGGGATCGAGCACCTGCCAGGCCTGCTCGGCCTCCACCTGGGGACGGCTGCGATAGAGTGGGGGCCGGGGCGCCACGCGCCAGGCGCCGTCGATGGCGACCACCGCCGGCAGGGCGCTCAGGGCGTCGAGGCTGGCGAAGGGGATGCGCGCGGGGACCACCGTGCGGCTGCCCGCCAGGCCGTGCCCGAAGTCGTAGAATGTGACACCGAGATCGCGCACCGCGGCGAGGTCGGTCGCAGTAGGCGGCGCGGCGAAGCGGATCGAACCAGGCAACACGTCCTGTCCGGCGATGGCCAGAGCCTGGGCGTCGCGATCACCCGAGGCGACGCTGGCGGGCGGGGCGATGCGGCCCGCGGCGATCTCCTGCCGCAGGGCGCGCAGGTAGGCGAGGCGGCCGTCGAGCACGGCGGCGGCGGCGGCCTGGGCGAGGACGATCACGAGGGCGAGGGCGAGGATGCGGCGCAGCATGGGCTCCTCCTGGCGAGCGGGTCGGTGCAGGCGACTCTTTTAGGATACGTCAACGGGGGTGCTGGAGACAAATGCTGGGCGCGGCGGGCGGACGCGACAACGCTTGAGGATTTCTCGGGGGAAGACTAGTCTCGCGCACGATGCGTCGGCCCTACGAGGTGGAACCATGACCGCTGCGGATCGCAAGCTTGGCACGTTCCTGGGGGTATTCACGCCGACGATCCTCACGATCCTCGGTGTGATCATGTACCTGCGTTTCGGCTGGCTCGTGGGCAACCTCGGTCTGCGACCGGTCCTCGTGATCGTTGTCCTTGCCAACGCCATCACCATCGTCACGACGCTGGCGTTTTCCGCTGTCGCCACCAACACCCCGCTCAAGGCCGGGGGAGCCTATTACATCATCTCGCGCAGCCTCGGGATCGAGCTAGGGGGGGCCATCGGGCTGCCGCTCTTCCTGTCTCAAGCCTTCTCGGTCACGCTCTACGCCTACGGACTCGCCGAGTCCCTGCGCGTCGTGTGGGACGGCGTGCCCGTGCCGGGCGTCACGGTCGCTGTCGTGCTGCTCGTCGGTGCGCTCGCCTATGCCGGGGCTGCGGGGGCCCTGAGATCGCAGGTGCCGCTCCTCTTCCTCGTCGGGCTGTCCCTGGTGGCGCTCGCGATCGGCGCGACGGCCCGGGCGGGACTTCATCCCCTGGCGGCCGCCACGGGCGCCGGCTCGGTCGGCTTCTGGCAGGGGTTCGCGGTCTTCTTTCCGGCGGTCTCGGGCATCATGGCCGGCCTGGGGCTTTCCGGCGATCTCCGCAACCCGGCGCGGTCGGTCCCGCTGGGGGCTTTGGCCGCCGTGGGGACGGGACTGGTCGTCTACCTTGTGGTACCCGTTCTGCTGGTCATGGGTGCGGATCCGCAGGTGCTGAGCGAGGATCCGCTCGTCTGGACGAGGATCGCGCCGCTCGGCGCGTGGCTCGTGATGCCGGGGCTCTGGGCAGCGATCTTCTCGTCCGCGGTCGGCTCGATTCTCGGGGCGCCGCGGACGCTGCAAGCTCTGGCGAGCGATGGACTCGCGCCACGGATCTGCGCGCGACAGACCGGCAGCCGGAACGATATCGTGCCTTCGCTCATCGTGACGCTCATCATCGCGCTCGCCGCGGTCCTGCTCGGCAATCTGAACGCCGTGGCGGCTGTGGTCACGATGTTCTTTCTGACGGTCTACGGGACGCTGAATATCGTATCCTCGTTCGAAGCGCTCAGCGGCGACCCCTCTTGGCGACCGCGTCTGCGGATACCGTGGTTCGTCACGCTGGTCGCCGGCGTGGCGTGTTTCTGGGTGATGTTCCTGATCAACCCGCTCGCCGGCGTCCTGGCGGTTGTCGTGGAAATCGTGCTGTGGCTCCTGCTGTCGCGCAAGGAGCGCGAGGCCCGCTGGGGCGACGCGCGGCGCGGACTGTACGAGAACCTCATTCGCTGGGCGCTCGTCAAGCTGGCCGACCGGCCGATGAGTGCGCGAAACTGGCGTCCGCACGTGCTGGTCTTCGTCGACGACCCCTTGCGCGAGCTCGATCTCGTACGCTTCGGCGACTGGTTCAGCCAGGGGCGTGGCGTCGTGACCGTCTGCAAGCTGGTTGTCGGCGATCTCCTGCACGACGACCTCGATCTCAGCGAGGACCGGACGCACATGCAGGACGTCCTCGACACGGAGAGCCTCGTGGTCTTCGCCGAGGTCGATGTCGCCCGTGATCTCGTGTCCGGGATCGTGGAGGTCGCCCAGGCCAATGGCATGGCCGGGATGAGCAGCAACACAATCCTGCTGGGCTGGCCGAGCGATCCCGTGTTGCAGGTCGAGTTCATGCGGGTGCTCCGACAGCTCGAGTACCTGCACAAGTCGCTCGTCGTGGGCCGCGTCCAGCCCCGCCTCCTCTACCGGCGTGCCGCGGTCAGGCGCGAGGTACACGTCTGGTGGGGAGGTATCCAGCGCAACGGCGATCTCATGCTGTTGCTGGCGTACCTGTTGACGCGGAATCCGGCATGGCGCGATGCCCGCGTCACGGTGCTGAGCCTTGCCACCAACGATCTCATGAAGGAGCAGACCGAGGCTTATCTCGGCCGGCTGATCCCGGAAATCCGGATCGAGGCGTCCATTCGCGTTCTGCTCAAGAGCAAGGACGAGAGCATTGCGGACGTGATCCAGAAGGTGAGTGCCGACGCCGAGGCGGTATTCCTGGGCCTGGCCACGCCCGACGAGGGGGACGAGGCCGGGTACGCCGCTCGCCTCGACAAGCTGGTGGGTGATCTGCCCATGGTGTTCTTCGTCAAGAATGCGTCCGTGTTCGTCGGCGACCTGCTGGCGGATGCGACCGCCGACGCCGAGACACGGTCGCCTCGGGTGTCGGGCGGGGTCAATGACGAGACGGAGTGACTGCACCTTTGCGACTCGCCCAGTACCAGCACCGCGATCACACCGGTGATGACGGGGATGGCGAGCTGGTAGGCGCCGGCGCAATGCGAGCACGCACGTGGGACTCATTGCGCCGGCGAGGATGCGCGTGGCGGTGGTCAGGCCCGGGTCGAGCATCCCGCGCGACACGATGGTGCGCGTCATCAGGCTGTTCAGCGAGAACGACAGCGGAACGAAACCCAGACCGAGGGCGAGTCGATCTCGTTCGAGCGTCAACCTTCGAGATAGTAGTGGCGCTGGGCCTGCAGCCGGTCGTCCAGTTCGTAGACGAGGGGCTTGCCCGTGGGGATCTCCAGCTTGGGGATCTCCTCGTCGGACACCTGGTCGAGGTGCTTCACGAGGGCGCGCAGACTGTTGCCGTGGGCGGCGATGATCAGGCGCCTGCCGGCCTGGAGCTGCGGCACGATCGTCTCGTGCCAGTAGGGCAGCACGCGCTCGAGCGTGAGTTTCAGCGATTCCACGCGGGGGATGTCGGCGGCGGCGAGGCTGGCGTAGGGACCGGACGGCGCGATGAGGCGCGGGTCGCCGTTCGGCAACGCGGGCGGCGGCGTGTCGTAGCTGCGGCGCCAGACGTGCACCTGCTCGTCGCCGTACTTGTCGGCCGTGTCCTTCTTGTTCAGCCCCTGCAGGGCGCCGTAGTGGCGCTCGTTCAGTCGCCACGAGTTGTGTATGGGCAGCCACATCTGGTCGACCTCGTCGAGCACGATCCAGAGCGTGCGGATGGCACGCCGGAGCACGGATGTGTAGGCCGCGTCGAATGCGTAGCCACCCTCGCGCAGAAGGCGTCCGGCCTGCTGGGCTTCCTCGCGGCCCTTGTCGGACAGGTCGATGTCCTTCCAACCCGTGAATCGATTCTCGAGATTCCACAGGCTCTGACCATGTCGGACCAGTACGAGCTTCAGCATGGATTCTCCGCCTTTCGTTCCCCGTTCGATCGCACCGTCGCTCAAGGTACATCGGTAGGGCCGTGGTCGCCGCTCGCGCGGCGGCTTGCCACGGCGCTCAGGTCGCATACATTGAGGCGCGGACTCGCGACGAACGCCGCCGGGTTCGGTCGACAATCCACCGTTTCGGTCGACAATCAAGGAGAGTTGCGACGATGACGCCGTCTCATGGACGCGGCTGCAACCGCCTGACCATGTGGGGCCTCGCCTTGCTGATCATCGCAAGCCCGGTCGCGGCGTGGGCGCAGGCTGCCGACAGCACCTCCGCTCCCCTCGATCTGGGCACGGTGCTCGATCTTGCCGGCGCGGGATCGCGCGCCGCGGCGCAGGCCGGCTCCGATCTCGATGCGGCCGAGGCCGTGATCCGCAAGGCCAAGGCGAACTGGTGGCCCTCCGTCGATCTGGATGCGAAATACCTTGTGCACGACAACGCCATCGAGGCGCAAGCCGGCGCGTTTCGCTTCCCCACGTCCGAGAAGGCCAGCGGGCAGTACGAGCTGAGTGCGCGCGAGCTGCTCTTCGACGGGGGCCGGCGCGGTCTGGCCGTGACGCAGGCCGAGCGCCAGGCCGACGCCGTCCGCAGCGCCGGGCGGGCCGACGTGCAGCAGACGCAGCTCGACGCGATGGATGCCTTCCTCACCGCGCTCGAGCTGGCTGGTCGCCGCCATGTGCTGGAGCAGCGCCTCGCCGCGCTGAAGGCCCATCAGAAGGTCGTGTCCGACCTTTACGACCACGGCCTGACGGCACGCAACGACGTGTTGGAGACGGGTGTCCGGGTTCGCGAGGTGGAGGATCGCATCGCCGCGGTGCAGAACCAGCGCGAGGTGGCCGCACGCGACCTCAACCGGAAACTGGGGCGCGATCCGCAGCCGTCGCCGACCCTTCCGGACTCGTTGCCGCCGCCGCCGCCCCTGTCTGCCGATCGCCAGACGCTCCTGGCGGACGCGACGCAGGAGAACGCGCGAGTCCGGGCCGCCGCCGACCGTCTGGCCGCCAGCCGGGCCACGGTGAACCTGGCGCGGCGCATGTGGATCCCGAGTCTCTTCGTGGGGGCGTCCCATGCCTTCCAGGAGAATCAGTACCTCGTCCACCAGTTCGTGAACACGATCATGGCCGGCGTGAGCTGGAACGTCTTCGACGGCGGCGCGCGTTCGGCCGACGTGATGCGCGCCGAAGCCGGGGCCACGGCGGCCGTGCGCGACCAGGTCGAGGTGCAACGCGCGGTAGCAGTGGCCGTGGACGCCGCCTGGATGTCCTGGGACCAGACGCGCCGCGAGGAACGCACCGCGCGCGCCAACGTCGACGCCGCCCGGGAAAACCTGCGCATCGTCGAGGACCAGTACCAGAACGGGGTGGCACGCTCGAGCGATGTTCTCGAAGCCGAGGCGCTCCTCGCCCAGAGCCGCTTCGACGTGATCACGCGCTACTACGCCACATACCGGGCCCAGGCGGACCTGCTCGTCGCCGCCGGGCGTGATCTCGTGGCCTTCTACGGCGGTGCCGGCAGCGGCGCCGGGGAGCACTGAGTATGAACCGCAAATGGATCGGCCTCATCGTGATCGTCGTGGTTGCCATCGGCCTCGTGTTCGCCGGTTACCTGCACCTGCAGCACGGCCGCATCTTTCCATCCACCGACGACGCCTACGTGGGCGGCACCGTGTATCCCATGGCCAGCCGCGTGCACGGGACGCTCACCGACGTGCTCGTCTCCGAGAACGAGCGCGTGGAGGCGGGCGCCGTGGTGGCGCGGCTCGACGCCCGCGATCTCGACGAGGCCGTGTCCAAGTCCGAGGCTCAGCTCGCCAAGGCCCAGGCCGTGCTCGAGCAGGACCGCGCCAACATCGCCGGCGCCCAGGCTCAGATCGAGGTGGCCCGGAGCCAGGCCGACCAGGCGCGTGCCGATCGTGCGCGGTACTCCGCGCTGCAGGAGAAGGGTTCGGCGCCAGAACGTCAGGCGGAGCAGGCGCGCACCACGTCCGCCGTGGCCGATGCTCAGGTTTCAGCGGCCGAGAAGGCACTGGTGGCCGCGCGCGCGCGGCTGACCGTGGACGAGAAGGAGGTTGCGCGCTATAAGGCGGAGCTGAGCAATGCCAGGCTGCAAAGGTCGTACACCACGGTCACGGCGCCCGTGGGAGGTATGGTGGCCGACAAGTCGGCCTCGGTGGGGCAGGTGGTCCAGGCGGGACAGCCGCTGTGCCGGATCGTGCCCCTCGAGGGCGACGACGTGTATGTCGACGCCAATTTCAAGGAGACGCAGCTCCAGCGCATACGGCCGGGCCAGCCGGTGACGATCGAGGTGGACGCGATCGCTGATCATGAGTTCGAGGGCACGGTGTCGGCCATCGGCGCCGGCACCGGCGCGGCCTTCGCGTTGCTGCCGCCGGAGAACGCCAGCGGCAACTGGGTGAAAATCGTGCAGCGCATCCCGGTGCGCGTCAAATTCAACGGGGGCGATTCGGAGGCCTACCGCCTGCGCCTGGGCCTGTCGACCAAGGTCACGGTGGATACGCGCTCGGTGGACGCGCGGTGATGTTTTCCGGTCGTGGCAACGGCCGACCGGCCCCGAACAAGTTCATGGTGGCCGGCACCGTGATGATCGGTACGCTGATGGAGGTCATCGACACGTCGGTGGCCAACGTCTCACTGCCGCACATGCAGGGCACGTTCTCGGCCGGTGTGGACGAGATCACCTGGGTGATCACATCATACCTCGTGGCCAACGCCATCATCCTGCCGCTCAGCGGCTGGCTGGGCAACTACTTCGGGCGCAAACGCTCCTATCTCACCTGCCTCGTCGTGTTCACTCTCGCCTCGGTGGGCTCGGGTGCGGCGCTGTCGCTGCCCATGCTCATCGGCATGCGCGTGTTGCAGGGACTGGCCGGCGGCGCCATGGTGCCGATGTCGCAGGCCATCCTGCTGGAGTCGTTCCCCAAGGAGGAGCACGGCAAGGCCATGGCGCTCTTCGGCGTGGGCGTGATCTTCGGCCCGATCATCGGTCCCACGCTCGGCGGCTATATCACCGACACGGTGGGCTGGCGCTGGGTGTTCTACATCAACGCGCCGCTCGGTCTGATCGGTGTGCTGCTCGGTCTGCTCTTCATCGTCGACCCGTCGTACCTGAAACGGCCCGAGGGGCGTATCGATTTTCTCAGCTTCATCTTCATCGCCGTGGGGCTTGGCAGTCTCGAGGTGCTACTCAACCGGGGCCAGCGCTACGACTGGTTCTCCAGCCCGCTGATCCAGGTGCTCGCCCTGATGACGGCGGTGGGCCTGGCGCTCTTCATCTGGCGCTCGTTCACGGCGGAGCGGCCGCTGGTGGATCTGCGCGTCTTCAAGAGCCGACCGTTCATGGTCGGCACGTTTCTGATGTTCTTGCTGGGGTTCGGCCTCTACGGGTCGTTCACGATGCTGCCGCTCTTCGTGCAGCAGATGCTGGGGTACACGGCCACCTGGGCCGGCCTCGTGCTCTCGCCCGGCGGCCTGATGTCCCTGGTGGCCATGGTCTTCGTGGGCAACCTGGTGGGTCGCGTCGACACGCGTCTGCTCGTGCTGTTCGGCGCCCTGATGAACATCGCGTCGCTCTACGTGTTGCAGCACGTGTACCTGGGCGTCGACTTCTGGCACGTGACGATGTCGCGCCTCTTGCAGGGCTTCGGGCTGGGGTTCCTCTTCGTGCCGTTGACGACCGTGGCCTTCGCGGGCCTGCGCCCCGAACAGATGGGCCAAGCCGCCGGTTTGTTCAACCTGCTGCGCAACGAGGGCGGGTCGGTGGGCATCGCTATCGCCTCGACGGTGCTGGCGCGCCACACGCAGCTCCACCATGCGCGCCTGGTCGAGAACCTCACGCCGGGCAATCCGGTGCTGCACGAACGGGTGGCGGCGATGACCCAGGGGCTGGGCGCGGCCGCCGGTACCGATCCGACAACCGCGCAGCATATGGCGTACAAGGCGGTGACCGGGCAACTCTGGGCGCAGGCTCACGTGATCGCTTATAACGACGTATTCTGGATGCTCACGCTGGCCTTCGTCGGCTTCCTGCCGTTCATCCTCTTCCTGGGCGGCAAGGCGCGCAGGGGGCCCGTGGGGCACTAGTCTCCACTGAGCATCCTGCCGAGACCGCCGAGCACCGAACCCTCACCCTGGCTCTTGCCGCCGTGGCGCGGCGCGCTGGCGATGATGCGATCGGCCAGTCGCGAGAACGGCAGCGACTGCAGGTACACGGTGCCGTGCCCGCGCAGTGTCACCAGGAACAACCCCTCGCCACCGAAGATCATGCTCTTGAGGTTGCCGGCGCGCTGGATGTCGTAATCGATTCCCTTGGTGAATCCCACGAGGCAGCCGGTGTCCACGCGTAGCGTCTCGCCGTCGAGGTCCTTGCGCACCACCGTACCGCCGGCGTGGGCGAAGGCCATGCCGTCGCCCTCGAGCTTCTCGAGAATGAAGCCCTCGCCGCCGAAGAAGCCGGTGCCCAGGCGTCGCTGCAGCGTGATCGACAGGCTCGTACCGAGCGCGGCGCAAAGGAACGCGTCCTTCTGGCAGACGAAGCTGCCGCCGTGCTGCGCCAGGTCGAGGGGAATGATCCTGCCTGGATACGGCGCCGCGAAGGCCGCCCGCTTCTTGCCCTGCCCGGCGTTCGTGAAATGGGTGAGGAAGATCGACTCGCCAGTGAGCACGCGCTTGCCGATGCTCAGCAACGAGTCCATGAGCCCCGCACCGGGCTTCGAGCCGTCGCCCATGCGGGCCTCGAAGGAGATGCCGTCGTCCATGTAGTTGAGCGCGCCTGCCTCGGCGATGACCGTCTCGCCGGGGTCCAGCTCGACCTCCACGATCTGCATATCGTCGCCCAGGATCTCGTAGTCGATCTCGTGACTCCGCATCGTCCGGTCCTCCTCATCGTTCCTCTTGATGTCCTCTGGTGCCGCGCACTGGCCGGGCACTACGTGACACCGCGTCTCGAGTTGCGTGATTCGCGTATCTTATGATAGCGCAAATCTATGGGGCATAGCGCGGTAAAGATGTTGCTAGGTTGCGCGGCGGCTGCTTTCCGCTACACTCGGCGCCAGCTCGAGGAACCGAGGAGTGCTCATGAGCAGGACCTGGCCGTGTCCCGTGTGCGGTTCGACGATCACGGTGTCCGAGGTGACCGGATCGATCCGCGTGCGATGCCCGAGCTGCGATACCGAGTTCACGGTGCCGCTCAGGAAGGCAGCGGCAGCCAATCGCACCGGTTCGGGACGCGACGAGAACAACCATCAAGACGACTGAACCCGACTCACCCGCGGAATATTCACTCCGTCGAGCGTTGTGAGCGTCGAGAACTGCTCGGCGGCCAAGCAGCTGTGAACGGGCGCGATCAGGACGACGTCGCCCGGCTTCAGCGCCGCGATTGTCTCGGCGTCGCCTCGTATCACGCCATGCTCCTGCGTCAGGCTCACGACGCGCATCCGAGGCCACAGCGCGCCGAGACCGACTTCCCCGAGTCCTTCCTCCCTGAGCGTCATCACCTCGCCGTAGCTCTCCCCATCATCGCTTGCGAGCCTCTCCTTGCTCAGGTGCACCGCACCGCCATGCACGACGAGGCGCCCGTCGTCCGGATAGACGCCGAGCACCGGACACGCGACGGCGCAGGCGATGCGACGGGCCGCGCAGATCCCGGCGCGGTGTTGCATGAGATCGAAGAATACGAAGTTGCCGGCGCGTACCTCGTCGACACCCTGCCAGTCTGCGGTGCTGACGCACCCGGGCGTATCGCCCACCGAGATCTCTCCCGCCGGTAGCCCCGTCGCGACCACCGCGGACCGCGCCGCCTGCATCCGGACACGCACCGTGACGAAGACCTGCGCCGCGGCGTCCGCGCCTTGCGCGTGGTAGCTCTGGCCGGCATGGGTGAGCAGTCCGGCGTACTCGAGATCGGCGCGGGCGGCGATCGCGCGCACGACGCCGGTGATGCCAGCGTTGTCTTCCCACGGGATGCCCGTACGCCCGTAGCCTGCATCGATCTTCACCCAGGCGCGCAGTGGGCGCCCGCTCGGCGTTTCGAGCGCCCGCACCACATCGGCGCGATCGACGAGCACGCCCAGGCGCACGCGCGCGGCCAGCGCCGCGATGTCCGTGACCTGGCGCGGGTTGACGAGGATCGCCACGGTGATGTCCTCCCAGCCGTGGGCGGCGAATCCGGCGGCCATGTCGAGACTGCTCACCGTAATCGCTGTCACGCCGGCGTCACGCATCCACGCTGCGATCATCGGCGCCTGGTGGGTCTTGACGTGCGGCCGCAACCGTACGCCGCGAGTCTGCGCGCGCTCGGCGAGTAGCGCGATGTTGGCCCGCACCCGCGCCTCGTCGACCAAGACGGTGGGCCGGACGATGTTCAGCGCGGCGAGCCGGCGACTCGTGTCTCGTAATGATGCGGCGAGATCGGGCATCAGGACTCCCGTCGATGGATGGCATCCACGCATAGTTGATGCCGCGCCGTGAAGAGACGGCGCAGGGCGAGCAACGTGACGCCGATGCAGCCCAGGCTCGTGGCCGCGGCGATCATGAACATGACGACGATCTGGTACGCGACCGCGCCCAGCGGGTCGGCGCCCGCGAGGATCTGGCCGGTCATCATACCCGGCAGCGACACGATGCCCACCACTGTCATGCTGTTGATGATCGGGATCATGCCACGACGCACGGCGTCCCTGAGTGGCGGCCGCGCGGCCTCCCAGCGCGACGCCCCCAGCGCCAGCTCGGCCTCCACGAGATCGTGCCGGTCGGCCAGGGCGCCGAGGAAGGCGTCGAGGCTCAGCGAGATCCCGGTGAGGCCGTTGCCCAGGATCATGCCCAACAACGGGATGAAGTAGCGCGGCGCGTACCACGGCGTGGGCCGCACGACGACCGCGGTCACGACGGTGGTGACCACGAGCCCGGTGAGCAGCAGGGTGACGAAAGCGTCACCGAACGCCCCGCGCACGCTGTGGCTGGGCCGATCGAGGGCCGCGCGCGCCGCCGCGGTGATCATCACCAGGGCCATGCCCAGCACCGCGATCAGACTGCCCCAGCCGAAGATGACTTTCAGCACGTAGCCCACGAGCAGGAGCTGCACCACCGTGCGCACCGACGCCAGCGCGAGCCGCCGGCCCAGCCCGAGCTGCAGCGCCGCGCTCACGGCCCCGGCCACGAGCACAAGGCTCGCCGCCAGAGCCAGGTCGCCGATGCTCAGGGGAACGGCGCCGGTCATGGCGTCTCCCGCACGAAGGCATCGAGATCGAGCATCCGGTCCCACCAAGCGTCGGCGTCGTCGGCGCGGGTGTGGGTGGCGACGAGGGCAGCCGCGCTCCCACCGGCGCATGCTTCGCGCACTACCGAGTGCACGGCCGCGGCGGACGCGGGGTCGAGGGCGCTGTCGGGCTCGTCGAGGAGGAACACAGTGGGAGTCACCAGCACCGCGCGCGCCAGATGAACGCGCTGCTGCTGCCCGACTGAGAGCTTCGCGGCCAGCGCGTCGGCGGCGACGTTGTCCAGGCGCAGACGATCGAGGAGTCGGCGTGCGGCCTCGCGGTCGAGGTGGGCGCCCAGCGCGGAACGGTAGGCGAACGGCCGCGCGAGGTTCGCCTCGACGCTGCCGGGGAAGATGACGGGCTTCTGGGACACCAGCACCACCTGCCGCCGGAACGCGGGCCAGCCGAGGGTCTCCGTATCCTGCCCGCGCAGCGTGATCGTTCCCGCGGGCGCATCCTGGAGGCCGGCGATCGTGCGCAGCAGCGACGTCTTGCCCCCGCCCGACGGCCCGCGCACGGCCACCACCTCGCCGCCGGCGAGATCCAGGTCGAGCCCGCGCACGAGGTCGCGACCACCAGTACGCACGGTGACATCACGCAGGGAGAGCACAATATTCGCGGTCACGACAGGCTCCGCGGCCGGCGCCGCGGCCGGTGCCCGGGCGCCCGAGAAGGAGACATCGACGCTGGGCGGCTCATCGGCCTGCTCGTAGTCGCTGATGACGAGACCATGCGCCCGGCGCATGCGAGTATAGGTTCAGGCGCGGAATCCGTCGAGGGTGGCGGGCCACCCGGGGATCTCACCGTCCGCAGGAGGTTGGGGGGGCGATCCGATCCATGCTGGCCACGACCGCCGCCGCACCTGTAGAATCGCACCGTGTTTTCGCCCCTGGACGATGGGAAGACCAGCATGCGAACGCGATCACTCCACATGGCCGGGCTCGCCACGTCACTCGTGCTCCTCCTGGTGGGCCCGTCGATCCCCGCCCTCGCGCGCCAGCCCCACCCCGACCCGCTCGTCGAGCAGAAGCTCCAGTGGTTCCAGGACCAGAAGCTCGGGCTGTTGATGCACTGGGGGCCATACTGTCAGTGGGGCGTGGTGGAGAGCTGGAGCATCTGCCCCGAGGACGAGGACTGGACGAAGCGGCGCGGGCCGTATGCCGACGACTACTTTGCCTACGTCGACGCTTACGAGCGTCTGCAGACGACTTTCGATCCCGTGAAGTTCGACCCCGACGCCTGGGCGCTGGCGGCTCGCGCGGCCGGGATGCGCTACGTCGTCTTCACCACGAAGCATCACGACGGCTTCTGCATGTTCGACACGCACCAAACCGACTACAAGATCACCGCTGCGTCCTGTCCGTTCAGCCGCGATCCACGCGCTGACGTGACGCACGCCATCTTCACCGCGTTCCGCGCGCAGGGCTTAGGGATCGGCGCCTATTTCTCCAAGCCCGACTGGCACAGCCCCGACTACTGGTGGCCGTACTTCCCGCCCTTCGACCGCAACGTGAACTACGACATCCCCGAGTATCCGGCGCGCTGGGAGGCGTTCAAGGCGTTCACGTACGCGCAGGTCGAGGAACTGATGACGGGTTACGGAACGGTCGACATCCTGTGGCTCGACGGCGGCTGGGTGCAGCCCATGACGGCGACGTCGCCGCGCTGGGGCAAGAGCCCTTGCGACCAGGACATCGACATGCCGCGGATCGCCACCATGGCGCGGGGTCACCAGCCGGGCCTGATCATCGTCGATCGCGCCGTCGACGGCCCGTACCAGGACTACCGCACCCCCGAGCAGGAGGTGCCGGACACGCCCCCGGACGCCGTCTGGGAGACGTGCATGACGATGGGCACGTCCTGGAGCTACGTGTCCGACGACACCTACAAGCCGGCCGCACAGCTGGTGCACCTGCTCGTGGAGATCGTCGCGAGGGGTGGCAACCTGCTCCTGAACATCGGTCCGGGTCCCGGGGGCGAGTTGCCGCCCGTGTCGCTGGATCGGCTGGCGGAGCTGGGGGCGTGGCTCGACGTCAACGGCCCGGCCATCTACGCCACGCGCGCCATCGCACCTTATCAGGATGGCGATGTCTGTTACACGCGTTCCGCCGATGGCACGCTGAACGTCATCGTCCTCCTGAGCGGCGACGAGGCGCCCGGGACCGAGGTCGTCGTCCCGTCGTTCGCGCCGCGGACGGGAGGGGAGGTGACCCTGCTCGGCGGCCACGCACCGCTGATCTGGCAACCGCGGGGCGAGGGCTGTGTGATCACGATCCCTGCAGACATCCGGCGGCACCCGCCCTGCGGATACGCCTGGACGCTGCGGTTCCAGCCGAGGTGAGGCCGCCGATGCGGATGCGTGGGACATGGTTCGCGGCCACGATGCTGCTGGCGTTCTCCACGGGCGCGGCTGCGGGCGACGCGCCGCAGACGTATCGCGATCCGTCCGCGGCGATCGACGCGCGGGTCGCCGCTCTGCTGGCGCGCATGACGCCCGAGGAAAAATTCTGGCAGCTCTTCATGCTCGCCGGCGAGTTCGATCACGACCCGTCGCAATTCCAGAACAGCCTCTATGGTCTGCAGATCTCCGCGGACGGCGACCCGGACACGACGGTTGTTCGCGTCCGTGCGCTGCAGCGGCATTTCGTCGACGAGACCCGCCTCGGTATCCCCGTCATCGTCTTTGCCGAGGCGGTCCACGGCCTGGTGCAGCGTGGCGCGACGGTCTTTCCCCAGGCAATCGCAATGGCCGCCACGTTCGACACGACGCTCGTGCGCGAGGTGGCGCGTACGGTCGCCGGCGAGTGCCGTCGCGTGGGCGTGCGCCAGGTGCTCTCGCCCGTGGTGAACCTCGCCACCGATGTGCGCTGGGGGCGAGTGGAGGAGACCTACGGCGAGTCCCCGCGCCTGGCCGTGGCGATGGCTGTGGCCTTCGTGTCGCCGCTCGAGCGCGCAGGCGTGGTCACCACGGCCAAGCACTTCATCGCCAACGTGGGCGACGGTGGGCGCGACAGCTATCCGATCGCGGTCGGCGAACGACACCTGCGCGAGGTCCTGCTGCCACCGTTCACGGCCTGCGTGCAGGAGGGCGGCAGTCGCGCGGTGATGACGGCGTACAACTCATTCGATGGGTCGCCATGCTCGGCGCATCCGTGGCTCCTGCGGCAGGTCCTACGCCGTGATCTCGGGTTCACGGGCGTGATCCTCTCCGATGCCGGCGGCGTCGGAGGTGCCAACGTCCTGCACATGACGGCGCGTGACTATGCCGACGCGGGCCAGCGCGCCCTGCGGAGCGGCCTGGACGTGATCTTCCAGACGCAATTCGCGCACCACCTGCTGTTCGAGGGGCCGTTCCTTGACGGCACGATCGACAGCACCGTCATCGACGCGGCCGTCACGCGGGTGCTGAGGCTGAAATTCGCGCTCGGCCTGTTCGAGGATCCCCTTGGCGACCTGCGGGCCTGGCCGCGGCTGGATGGGCCAGAGAACCAACGCCTGGCGCGGCGAGCGGCCGAACGGTCGCTGGTGCTGCTCAAGAACGACCATGGTGTCCTGCCACTGAGCCCGTCCCTGAGGTCGGTCGCGGTCATCGGACCTGATGCCGACGAGCTACGGCTTGGCGGTTACACTGCGCCGACGAGCGGTCTGCGCACCTACGTCGACGCGATTCGTGATCGACTCGGTGCGAGCGTGTCGGTGATGTCTGCCGTGGGCGCGAGCCGCGAAGCGCCGCGCCTGGCGACGGTGCCGGATTCGTGCCTGAGCCGGCATGGCGACCGCGGCCTGCGCGGCGAGTACTTTGCCAACGTCACGCTGACCGGACCTGCCGCGTTCGTGCGCACCGACGATGAGGTCGCCTTCCAGTGGACGCTCTTCGGTCCCGATCCTGAGCGCTTGCCGAACGATTTCTACTCTGTCCGCTGGATCGGGGAGGTGACGGCGCCGGGCAGGACGCCATTCCGCCTCGGCGTCGAGGGCGACGACGGCTACCGGCTCTGGGTCGACGACGTGCTCGTGGTCGACGACTGGCAGAAGACATCGTTCTCGACGCGGCTCAGCGGGTGCGCGTTCGCGCCCGGTCGGCCCCATCGTCTGAAGCTCGAGTGCTACGAGCCGATGGGTGGCGCGCGCATCCGTCTCGTGTGGGACCTCGGCCCCGTTCCGGATGCCGCGAAGCGGCGGGAGGCCGCGCTGGCCGCCGTGGCGGCGAGCGACGCCGCGGTCATCGTGGTCGGCATCGAGGAGGGGGAGTTCCGCGACCGCGCCAGCCTCGATCTGCCCGGCGATCAGGCGGAGCTGATCACCCGGGCCGCGACCCTGGGGAAACCCACAGTCGTGGTCGTGGTCGGCGGCAGCGCGGTGACGATGCGGCCGTGGCTCGATCAGGTGGACGCCGTACTCATGGCGTGGTATCCCGGCCAGGAGGGCTCGGACGCCGTGGCCGCCGCGATCTTCGGCGACGTCGATCCGGCCGGACGCCTGCCCATCACGTTTCCCGTCGCCGAGGGCCAGTTGCCACTGGTCTTCGATCACCAGCCCACGGGTCGTGGCGACGATTACGTGGATCTCACCGGCAAGCCGCAGTTTCCCTTCGGGTTCGGCCTCAGCTACACGACGTTCCGGTACGACGGTCTGCGGATCACGCCGGCGTCGGTGGCGGCCGGCGAGACCGCCAGCGTCCACGTGCGCGTCACCAATACCGGGCCACGTGCCGGTGACGAGGTCGCGCAGCTCTACCTGCGCGACGAGCTGGCCGGGATCACGCGGCCGGTGACCGAACTCGCAGGCTTCCAACGCCTGCACTTGGCCGCCGGCGAGAGCGCGGACGTGTCCTTCGCCGTCACGCCGGACCTCCTGACGATGCTCGGCGCCGATCTCCAGCCGGTGATCGAACCGGGGGCGTTCCGGGTGATGGTCGGCGGGTCTTCGGCAGACATCAGGCTGCGGGGGACGCTGGTCGTGGCTCGGTGACCTGAGCCGGCAGTTGGTCTTGTCGTATGGGCCCGTCGCGGCTATGCTGCCGCCTGACCGCCATGACTGCGAGGTCGTCATGATCTGCCCTGCCTGCAAGAGCCCGATGCTGGTCGTGGAGTTCGACCGGATCGAGCTGGATCACTGCCCCGCCTGCGCGGGAACCTGGTTCGACCGCGACGAGTTGGCGCTGCTGCTTTCCGAGGGCACGTCGAACGCGCACGCCACGCTGGAGTTCGAGGAGATCGCGGCCCAGCCCGACGCCGACGTGGACGAGGCTCCGCGCCGCTGTCCGCGCTGTGGAAAAACGATGCGCAAGGTGAACATCGGGCCGGGCGACCGGGTACTGGTCGATGTGTGCGCGAACGGGCACGGCCTGTTCTTTGACCGCGGCGAGGTGGCCGACCTTGCCCATGGCCTTGCGCTCGAGGGAAACGACCTACCGGCCCGGGCCTTGAAATTCCTGGGCAACACGATCCGCCGCGGCGGCGCGGCACCCGAAACGGAGGACCGCTCATGATCGGATTGCTCGTCGTCCTTGGCCTGATCGTCGTGCTGATCGTCATCGTGATCGGCATTTACAACTCGCTCGTGCGCCAGCGCAATCAGGTGAAGGAAGCCTGGGCGCAGGTCGACGTGCAGCTCAAGCGTCGCTTCGACCTCATCCCCAACCTGATGGAGACGGTGAAGGGCTACATGCACCACGAGCGCGAGACGCTCGAGGCCGTGACCAACGCGCGGGCGGCGGTCGCAACGGCGGGTGCGACGGGTTCGATCGAGGCGCGGGCGCAGGCGGAGGGTGGCCTGGGCGCGGCCCTGGGGCGGTTGTTCGCGGTGTCGGAGAACTATCCCGATCTGAAGGCCAGCCAGAACTTCCTCGCGCTGCAGGAGGAGCTGACGAGTACGGAGAACAAGATCAGCTTCGCGCGACAGTTCTACAACCAGAGCGTCATGCAATACAACAACGCCACGCAGATGTTTCCCGGCAGCATCATCGCGGGCATGTTCAACTTCAAGGCAAGCAAGTTCTTCGAACTGAAGGACGAGGCGCAGCGCGAGGCACCGAAGGTTCAGTTCTAGAGGGTACGGTACTAGCCCGCCATGTGGGAACAGATCGCAGCGAACAAGCGCAAGAGCGCTGTCCTGGTGGTGGTCATGGCTCTCGTGCTCGGGGGCCTGGGCTGGGCCATCGGCGAGTCGCAGGCCCAGGGCGGCGGCCCGTATGGCGTGGCGCTGGCAGCCGTCATCTGGATCATCCTCACCCTCGTGGCCTGGTTCCAGGGCGACCGGATCTATCTGGCGATTTCGGGCGCACACAAGATCTCCAAGGCGGACCTGCCGGTCCTGTACGACGTCGTCGAGGAGATGACGATCGCGGCGGGACTGCCGAAGGTGCCGGACATCTACGTCATCGACGACCCCGCGCCCAACGCCTTCGCGACCGGACGCAAGCCGGAGACGGCGGCGGTGGCGGTGACGGCAGGCCTGCTCAAGATCCTCAATCGCGACGAGTTGCAGGGCGTGATCGCGCACGAGCTTGGTCACGTGCGCAACCGCGACATCCTGCTCATGCTCTTTGCCGGCGTGATGGCCGGCGCCATCGTGATGTTGGCCGAGGTCGGGTTGCGCGGCATGTGGTTCGGCGGTGGCCGGTCGCGGCGCTCGAGCAGCTCGAACGGCGGCGGCAGTGCGCAGGCGATCATCATGATCGTGGCCGTGGTGCTGATGATCCTCGCACCGATCATCGCGCAGCTCATCTATTTCGCAATCTCGCGCCGGCGCGAGTACCTCGCCGACGCGTCGGCGGCCGCCTTCACGCGCTATCCCGAGGGTCTGGCCTCGGCGCTGGAGAAGATCACCAGCACCTCGGCCGACAAGCTCCGCGGTTCCAACCGAGCCAACGCGCCCATGTACATCGTCAACCCGCTGTCGGCGGCGCAGAAGGAGCCCAAGGCGCGCGCATCGGCGACCTCGACGCACCCACCCACCGCTGAGCGCGTGCGCATCCTGCGTGCGATGAGCAACGCCGGCTTCGTCGACTATGACCGCAGCTACCGCGAGGTCACAGGCAAGGGGGGCGTGATGCCGCGCTCGGCGCTCGATGACCCGCACGCGGGCGCGGGGCTGCGCGTGCAGGGCACGAAGTTCCGCGAGGCCGCGGCGGCGGCGGGCGTCTCGGCGCCGCACGCCGATACGCGGCAGCAAGCGCGGCACGTCGACGACTTTTTCTACCGCAACCAGGGCTATCGGCGCATAGAGTGCCCCTGCGGGGCGGTGCTCAAGATCCCGCCCGGTCTCACGGCTGCGCAGGTGCAATGCCCTCGTTGCAGTCGCAAACATGACGTGGACGCCGAGGCGAGCTGATCACCAGATCAGCGGCACGTATCCTTGCTTGATGTAATCCGACACCAGCGAGCCCACGTACTTTACCTGCACGCCGAGCGCCGTGAGCCCCTCGCTCTGGCCATCGCGGTCGGCGAGGAACTTGCACGCGGCGACTGGCTCGGCGAGTTCCTGGAAGTCGTGCAGCATCACCTGCAGGTCCTCGTCCTCGAGCAGCAGGCCCTCGGCCGGCCCGAAGAACACCACCTGCACGTCGGTGAACCAGCTGTATTTGCAGGCGTTGGTGGCGTACATGAGGCCGGTCTGCGCCTTGGCGCGTTCGCCGGTGGCAATGATGATCAGGACCCTGTCGTGCATGGATCACGATCCTTTCGCGGGTGGGGTGTCGTGCCCGGCTCTCCGGGTGATGGTCGCGATGCGGGCTCGCAGGCGCTCGACGTGCGTGCCTTCCCAGTACAGCTGGTCGCAGCGTTCGCAGCGGTAGTAGGTGTCGAGCCAGCGCGCCGTACGTGGCGGGATGCGGTGTTCCACAGCGGAGCGGTCGACCAGCACCACCGGGCCGTTACAGCGCGCGCAGCGGCTGTAGGGCTGGATGCGGTCGGCAAGGTCGAAGCGGCGCACCACAGCCGCGGCCTGGTCGTCCACCCGATCGGGCAACACCAGCATACCGCGGGGGATCTCGCGCCGCTTGAGCACGGCGCGGCCGCGGGAGAGCAGTACGCGGTCTTCGGTGATGGCCTGGCGGGCCACGGCCGGTTCGCTGGGCGCAGCCACGTCGACCGTGTCGAAGCCCATGATGCGCAGCAGACGCGCCAGCTTGCCCAGGTGCGTGTCGCAAAGGAATCGAGAATCGTCCAGGGGCGCGGGCCGGACCGCGTGGGCGACGATGGCGGCTCCGTCAAAGACGAGCGTGTCGAGCGATGCCGGCTCGCCACCGACGCTCACCGCGCCGATTTCCACGTGAGGCAGCCCGAGCGCCTCGAGGGCGTCCTTGAGCGACGTCGGCGCCGGGAGCCGCCGCGTACACGACACGGGCCCCGACCGGGGGCGGCCCGGCAGCAGCGCCGCGAGATCGGGCGCCAGCTCGATGTGCACCGTCTCCATGGCGTCGTCCTTCCCTGCGCCTCGAAGCACGCAACACTCTACCATACGCCATCGTCGCTTGCGCTGCTGTTGATCGTGGCCTCTGGCATCTGGATGCGCGGGTTCCACGTGCTGGACCTGGAAAGCGAGCCGCCGACGGTGTTGCCGGTGCGCGCGCCGCCACAGGGGAAGCCGGAGTTCGCGCAGGCCAGCAATCCGGCGACGTGGGACGAGGTGGACCAGGCGGCGGGCGTGGTTTGATTGCCAATACTCTGCGTGACGCCAAGCGTCAGAAGCTGCTCGACCACGACTTCGCCGCGATCTACGAGATCTTTCGCCGCGGCTGAGGTGCGTCGTTCACGCGAGCTCGCGCAGGAAGCCGACGAGTGCGGCGACGAACGCGTCGGGCTGGTCGAGGTGCGGCCAGTGGCCGCTCGGCGCGATCTCGACCGTGGGCACGCCTGCCTGGCGCACCAGTTCGAGCGATCGCGCGCACGCGCCGTCCGGTGCGCCGGCGACGAAGAGCGCGGGCAGCGGCCGCGCCGCCAGCCGCTTGGCGAGGTCCTCGCGGGTCGAGGCCGCTACTAGCTCCTCGCTGTTCGCATGAAAGGTCCACGGATCGGCGAGCCGTAGGCTGGCGTAGTAGCCGCGCAGGGCCGCGTCGGTCACGCCCTGGCGATACACCTGCTCGCGGAGCTCGTCGAACCCGATGGCCGCGAAGACGGTGGCGTCCTGATCCGCCGCCGTGCTACTGAACGTGCAGTCGGCCAGGCTCTTGTTCCCCTCCAGGTCGACGAGGGCGCGCACCGCTTGCGGATGCCGCTCGGCCAGGAGCAGCGCCGTGACGGCGCCCAGACTGTGGCCGAGTGCCACGACAGGTCCGCGCACGAGATCGGCGACGAGTTCGGCCAGCAGATCGGCCTGGGCCGCGAGATCGAGGGGACGGGGTGGCCAGGCGGTGCGCCCGTAGCCGGGCAGGTCGGGCGCGATGAGGCGCCAGCCCCGCAACTCGCTCCGGCGCAGCAAGGCCTCGAATCCCAGCCCCGACTCGCCGAGGCCGTGCACGAGCAGCAGGGTGCCGCCCGCATCCGCCGACCCGCCCTCGCGCAGGAAGAGTTGCCGCCACATGGCGTGTCGCATCCCGGACCTCCCGCGCCCATACTGCCTCATCGGGAGCGAGGTCGGCAAGCGCGGACGACAAAGGCGGCGCCCGAGAATTCGCTAGAGCGCACTCCGTAAACCGGATAGTATCCGACGACATTGGACCCCGGTCGAACGGACGAACGGAGAGCGGCCGTGCTCGCGCTGATCGGACCCTTCGAGGCGATCCAGTACGTCGGCACACCCCTGGCGCTCGTGGCCTTCGTGGTGGCGGTGGTGGCGTATGTCATCCGGGCGCGGCTCGCCGAGCGGCGCAAGCTGCTCGAGACGGCGCCCGAGGACCGTCGGGCCGAGCTGCTCGCGGCCGCCATGCGCGACTTCTCGCCCGTGTCGACCGAGAACCTCACCCGGGAGCAGCGGTACCAGCTCGCCCTGCGGCTCATCCAGGAGCGCGCGACCCGGTTCTGGATCACGGCCGGGGTGGCTACGTTCGTTGCCGTCGTGCTCGCGATCATCGTCCTCGTCCTCGGGCCGGGCCAGGCCGCCGACGCCAGCGCGGACCTCGTGGTGCGGCTGCAAGGGCCCGCAGGCCCGGCCAACGTGCTCGCGAGCGGTGAGGTGACCTTTCAGGCCGGCGCCCTGCGGCGGCAGGCGGCGGTGGGGCCCGACGGGCAGGCGCTCTTCGCGGGTCTCCCGCGCGCGAGCTTCGAGGGCGGCGCGACGCTCACGGCGACCGCGGACGGATACCATCCGATCGGGACCGTCACGTTCACCACCTGGCCGCCGGGCGGCGCCGTGGTCGTGCCCATGGCGCCCGACTCCACTGTCGTGCGGGGAACGGTGCTCGACGACCCGACGCGTCGGCGGCCGCTGGCCGGCGTGCAGGTGGATTTCGGAGGCGGACTCGTCGTCACGGCGAGCGATGCGCTCGGACACTTCCAGGCGATCCTGCCGCGCCCGGCGGGGGCCCGCATCGCCCTCGCGCTGCGTCGCGACGGCGTCACCGGATTCGACGATGTCGTGACGGTCGCGCCGGACCAGGACCTCGTCGTCTATTTCGAGGCAGGGACCTCGCCATGAAGCGACGGGGATTCAGCGTGGTCACGATCGTCCAGGTGACGGCCGTCCTGGCGACGTCGCTCGCCGCGGCCGAGCCCGTCGTCCTGCGCGGCCGCGTCATCACTCTCGACGGTCGGCCGGCGCCCGCCGTCCGCTTGCAGCTCGTCGGCCAGGCGGCGCAGGTGCATCTGGGGTCGGCCAGCGCCGAGTTCGCGCAGACGCTGAACGGCGCGCCGTCGCAGGTCCAGGTTGCGATCGCCGACAGCGGGCTCGCGGTGCTGTACCCCCTCGACGGTCTGGTGCCGGTCCCCCGCGATCCCGAGGTGACGGTGACGATCGTGGTCGGCAAGCCGGAATCGGCCGTGATCAGCGACGCCCTCGCCGCGCAGCTGCTGCAGCTCGAGTCCACGCTGCACGACCGCGGCGTGACCTTCGACGCCGCCCAGGACAGCCTCAGCGCGGGCCTGCGGCGCATCCTGTCGCGCCTCGGTCTGCGCGAGACCGATCTGCGCCGCGACGTGAACTTCCAGCGTGAACGGGCCGCCGCCGTGCCGCGCATCCTGCGCGCGATCGACGGCTACGTCCGCGAGCTCAAGGACCTGCGCGACGGCTTGCGTCAGTTCCCGGCGATCGCCGTCGAGAATTCCGGCGGCGCCTTTGCTCTCGCGCAGGCGATGCTCGAGTATAACGCCGCGTTCACCGAACTCGACGATCATCGGCACGCGTTCGACAGCGAGTTGCAGAGTTACTGGGCGCCCGAGCGATCGGCGGCTCTGCGCGGCGCACTCGACGACGTCTACGAGGAAGCGGCCCAGGCCATCCACGCGGCGATCGTCCTGCCGCTCAATCCGCCGCTCATCGCCATCCAGAACGCGCACGGCCACGACCACCCCTCCCGGCGCGACGTCGAGGCTGCGGTGAAGACCCTGGCCCTGGCGGCCGACGCCATCGATCGGCAGATCCCGACGCTCGTCCAGCGGGCCGATGCCCTGCGCGCGGACCTGCAGCAGGAGTGACGTCTCGGTACGTCGAGGAGGCATCCGCATGAAGCGACCACGGCCCGGGCTCGGCGTGATCGTGCTGCTAGCGGTGATGGTCGCCGGGTGCGGCGGTGACGATGGCGGCACCACGGCGCCGATCGTGACCATCACGAATTCCTGGGCCGACGTGTCGGACGCGGCGCATACCTTCGACCTGCTCTCGAACGACGACGGCCAGACCCAGGGCACGTTCACCGGGACGGAGACCCTGCCGGATCAATCGACATTCGACCTTGCCGGCTCCTGGGCCGACGGCGAGGTGCGCTTCACGGTGCAGCGGTCGTCCCCGGTCACCTACCTGGCCACGGTCACGAGCGAAAATCCGCTTCGCCTGACTTTCCATTCCTCCGCCGGCGACCTCACGATCGAGCGCCAGTGACGGCCATCCGCCCTGTCGACCGTCACCACGGATGCTGACCTGCCCTGCGAAATGGCGACGATGCGACCCGTGGGCCGCCGCGATGTGGTGCCGCATTGCTAGCCAGATATCGTCAGGAAAGGCGGCGTTCTTGTTGCTCTTCGTCAGGAAGGGGAAGAACGTCTGCAATATTACATATGATGCCTATCTGTCTATAGTCAAAAATAATTTTCTTCCTGCAAATATCCTGTTCGGCGCCATATGCGGGAGAAGGTGGTTGACGCTCGGATCGAAGATCGATAGAGTCCGCATTCGTCACCTCGCCCCCGCACCCCGCTCTTGCATCGCGTGGCGCCATATATCTGATGTCCATTCTTGAGGAGGTTTCGCGATGATATCGCGTCCAAACATGTCGGCTCGTGTCCTCTCGGTTCTCCTGCTGGCGGTAGCCATCCTGATCGGTTGCAGCGACGAAACGCCTGTGACGGCGCCGGGTGCCGGGACGGCGGTCAACGACGACCTTGCCGCGCCATCCGAACTCGACGGCTTGCTCGCGCGGGTCGATTGGTTGCATTTATTGAGCACGCGGGCCGATGGCGGCGTCGCCGAGCTCGTGGCGCAGCGACGCTCCGAGGCGGACGAAAAGAACGGCGCGTCCATCGTGACCGTGCCGGGAGGCTCGACCGATGCGCTCGCCGCCGCGCTGGCAGCCGCCGGCACTGGCGGTGTCGTGATCCTGCAAGCCGGTCTGCACATGGAGTCGTCCTCGGTGGTCGTGTCCCACCGCGTCACCATCCTGGGGCAACCCGGGTCGGTGCTCGCCGTGGCCACGGCACCGTTCCCCGACGTCCCCTACAGCGATCCGGCGATCTACGTGCACGGTGCGTCCAGCGTATTGCTCTGGAATCTCGACATCCAGCCCGCCGGCAGTACGGGTGGCACGGCGATCGTCGTCGAGGATTCGCCCCGCACGTCGATCTGGAGCACACGCGTGAGCGGGCACCAGGAGGCGCTGCTCGTCTACAACTCCGATCGCCCCAGCGTGCTCGGCAACACCTTCACCGTCGTTCCCGAACTCGCGGGCAATGCCGTCGACTTCGTCAGCGGCGTGCATGCGTCATTCGTCGGTAATGACGTGTCCGGCGGATTCTTCGGCGTGTGGGCGTGCGATCGCCACGGCTTGGCGGCCTTGAACCACGTGCACGACTGCGTGATCGGCATCATCCTCTGCAAGGTGCCAGCCGACGGCTATCTGCTGCCCAGCGGAGTCGTCGCCGGCTCGGCCTATCCGGCGACCGCGTGGTACTGTCAGGCCAACAACTGCGATCACGACGACTGGGGTTATCTCATCATCGACGGTGCCAACAACTGCAAGCTGGTCGCCAACGCCGCTGCGGACAACAGCACCTACGACATGGAATTCTGTGGCGACACCTATCGCTTCGGATTCCTGACTCCCCTCAGCCACGACAACCGCTGCCTGATCACCGATCCGGCCATCGTGGTCAAGGACTGCGGCGAGAACAACCACATCTTCGGCGGAACGCCGGTGGATACCGACGCCGATCCCTGCGACTGATCACACCGAATACACTGACGACGGCGGGACCTCGCGGTCCCGCCGTTTTCGAGCGTGTCCCGTCCCGCCTCCAGGCGCGATCGTGGGCGATGGCCCTCGCGAAACGGCTCCTTCACGGCACGGCCCGCGGTTGTCGCTGGCCACGGCTTTGTCGCTGCGGTATACCTGCCGGTGGAATCGCCCGTCATCCCCACTGCGGAAAGCCTCCCGAGTGATCCCCTGGCGACAGCTCGACCGTGCCGACATTCCGGGTGAGGATCACCCGCTCCTCCTGATGCAGCACGGGACCGAGTTCGCCATCCGCCTCGGCACGTCCACGCTCATGGGCAGCCTCGACCACGGGTCCGAGGAGCTGCTGGCCGAGCAGGCCTGCGCAAGAATTGCGAACCGCGCAGACCCGCGGGTCCTGGTCGGCGGACTCGGCATGGGCTTCACGCTCGCTGCGGCGCTGCGGACCCTCGGCCCGGAGGCGCGGGTCGAGGTGGCGGAGCTCATCCCGGCGGTCGTCGCCTGGAATCGCGGTGCGCTTGCGCACCTAGCCGGCGAGCCTCTCGCGGATCGCCGGGTCGTCTTGCACGAGGAGGACGTCGCCGAGACGATCCGCACCGGACACGAGATCTGGGACGCCATCCTGCTCGACGTCGACAACGGCCCGGATGGACTTACCCGCACGGACAACGACCGTCTCTACGCGGCGGCAGGCTTGCAGAGCGCGCGCGAGGCGTTGCGACCGGGGGGCGTGTTCGGTGTATGGTCGGTTGCGCCGGATCCGGAGTTCACGCGGCGGTTGCGCGGCGCTGGTTTCCTGGTGGACGAGGTCACCGTGCGCGCCCGCCGCGCCCGGGGCGGGCATCACATGCTCTGGCTCGCGACGCGGCCGCAATAGGTGAGGTTCAGCCGTCCCGCTGCCTGGCGGCCTCGGTCTTTCGCGCCGCCCTCGCCGCTGCCGAGTCGGCGACGGGGCGCGACAACGAGGTCGGATCATCCTATCTTCCGGGCCGGAGGACTGGACGATGCTCGGCTCGCGGCCGGGTGTCCAGGAGTGACGACCAGGCCGGTGCCCGCGCGGATCGGAGGCGACGAGTTGGACTCGAGGCCGATCGAGAACCTGAAGATGATGTCGGCGCATCCGGCGCTGCCCGCGGACGCCCGGACGGTTCACATCGAGACCTACGGCTGCCAGATGAACGTGTACGACAGCGCGGCCATCACGGCCCTGCTCGCCCGCGGGGGATTCGCCGTGAGCGACGATCCACTCACCGCGGACATCGTCCTCATCAATACCTGTTCGGTGCGCGACCACGCGGAGCACAAGGTGTTGAGCCGCGTCGGCGAGCTGCGCCGCGACCGCGCCGAGGCCGGCCATCCGCCGGCCGTCGTCGGCATCATCGGCTGCATGGCCGAGCGCCTGGGCGCGGCGCTCACCGGCGCGCGACAGCGGATCGACGTCGTGGTCGGCGTCGACAGCTACGAGTCGTTGTCCCGGGTCCTCGCCGCCACGTTCGCCGGGCCGGTCGCCGCGAAATCGGCCGTCGTCACCGGTCACCGGGACGACGTGCACTACGTGGCGCCACCGCAGCTCGCGCCGCAGAACGGCAGCCACCTGGTGACCATCCACAAGGGCTGCGACTACCGGTGCACGTACTGCATCGTGCCATCCACGCGCGGCCCGCAACGCGAGAAGGCGCCCGCGGCCATCCTCGACGAGGTGCGCGCCATCGTCGGCGCCGGCGGCGCCGAGGTCACGCTGCTCGGGCAGAACGTGACCGCGTATTGGTGGCAGAGCGAACTCGACTTCGCCGGCCTGCTCCAGGAGGTCGCGCGCATCGACGGCCTCGAGCGCATCCTTTTCCTCACCGGCCACCCCCGCGACATGCGCGAGCGACTCATGGACGTGATCGGCGCCGAGCCAAAGGTGTGCCCCGGTCTGCACGTCCCGGTGCAGTGCGGCAGCGACCGCGTGCTCAAGCGCATGAAGCGCCTGTACACGCGTGCCGACTACCTGCGCATGGTCGCCTGCGCGCGACGCGTGATTCCCGACGTGACCATCAGCGGCGACATCATCGTCGGTTTCCCTGGCGAGACCGAGGAGGATTTCGCGCAAACCCTCTCGCTCGTTCGCGAGGTCGGCTACGACACACTCTTCTGCTACACGTACAGCGAGCGCCCCGGTGCCCCGGCCGTCCACCTGGGCGACGACGTTCCGGCCGACACGAAGAAGCGGCGGCTGGCCGAGGTGATGGCACTGCAGGACGAGGTCTGGCGGGAGATCGCTGCCGCGCAGGCCGGCCAGACCTGGAGCGCCGTGGCGGAGGAGCCGGCACGCCGCACCGAGGGGTCGTGGCGCTTACGCACGGCAAACAACCGCAAGATCCTCGTGCCACTCTCAGGGGCGGTCCCCGGTCGAACGTACCACGTACGGGTGGACGGCTTCCGGAACACGTCCTTCCTCGGCACTCCGGTCTGATCGACCGGCAGATCGGGCGCGGCCAGTTCCGCAACCGCAACCTGCGCTGCCTCGTGAAGCGGCCACCTGAACGCCGCCGCGGCCGTTGTTCTGGCCGCGATGAACCCGCTACACGGCCGTCGATCCAGCCAACCCCCTCGGATTCAAGAATTGGATTGTCCCGCAGATCGCGAACGTGCGGACTCATCGCCGCATCTCCGACGACCTGGGACATCGAACCCAGGAACCGGTCGTCAGACACTCGAGTACGCCACCTGGGAGGATCGCGACTATCAGGGGGAGGACATGCCATATATCGACAGCGTCGCCGTGAAAGCGGCCGTGTCGGGCATGATGGGCGGGCTGGGTGCGATCCACGTGTGGTCGCCGCCGGGGAACGACTCCTGGTGATAGCGCGAGGAGATGCCGGCGCGCAATGCCTGGAGGAACACCAGCACCGCGAAGACAGCCCATTCGCCGGACACGTCCATGCCGCCTCGCCTCGCTTCGTGGTCTTGTCGCGCAGCCAGGCGGCCTGTATCATGGGTGGCGCACGATCCGAGACACGCGAGCGAATTCCGCGCGGCGCTGTTTCGACACCCCGATTGGAAGTGGCACCATGCGCAAGAACATGGCAGTCGTCGTGTGTCTGGTCGCGCTTGGCCTCGGAACGCGCCTGATCTATCTCACCTATAATCTGCCGGTCTGCGCCAACGTCGACGAGAGGACGGCTCTGGGTATCTTGCTCCATCTGAGCCCCTTGGACCTCAACCCCCATTTCTTCAACTACCCGACACTGTATTTCTACATCACCTGGTTGATTTCGCGGCCGTTCGTGGCACTGGCCGATATCATCGTCGTCGGCCGCGTCCTCAATATCTGCACCGCACTGCTGCTCGGGCTGAGTACATTCGTCCTGGCGCGCAGGCTGACGTCTTCGCTGCTCACGGCCACGGTAGCCGGCGCTTTCACGCTTGGCAGCCCGATCATCATCGCCAACGGCAGCTACATGTCCACGGACCTACTGATGACCCTTCTCATGGTCGGCTCCCTGCTGGTCGCGACCCGGGAACGTCCGCTCGCAGGCCTCTCCGTATATACGGCCACCATGATCATGCTCGGCCTCGCCATCGGCACCAAGTACACCGCCGCCTTGCTGCTCGGGGCCGTCTGGCTCGTCGATATCTCGGCGATACCGGCGGCGAAGGAGCGTCGACTGCCGCGTTGGCTCCCCGGTAGTGCCCTGCTTCTGGCCGGATGCCTCGGCATCGGAATAGCCGTCGTCTGGCCGCAGCAATTGCTCATGCAGGTGCTCACGTCGAAGGCCCGCTCGTTCTCTGTCCTGGACGCAAGCGACATGGCTTTCGTGGCAAGCCTGCGTCCGCGTGCGGGCTTGCTGGGCGGTTTACTCGTCGGCGTGGCGGCGCTGACCTGGTTGCCGCCGATCAATCGCCGCATCACACGGCTGCGCCCATGGATCGGCCTGGCCATCGTTGCCGGTGTCTTCGTGTTGACCACGCCGTTCAGCCTCATCGATGCCAGGCGGTTCTTCTACGATGTCGGCATCGAACTGAAGGCAAACGCCATGCGCCGCGGGACGGCGAATTGGCTTCCCATGGTGCACTGGTATTCCGACACCGAGAGCCTGATCATGGTGCCCTTCATCTTGTTGGGCGTGACGCCGATCTGGCGTCGTGGTCGCGTCGGACGCATCATCATCGTCTATCTCGGACTCAGTGTCCTGACCATAGGATTTGCACACCGCGGCTATTCGCGATACCTCACGGCCGTCTTGCCGTTTCTCTTCTGCCTGGCGGGGGCGGGGTTGACCTGGCTCACGGATGCGCTCCGCTACCGTCATCGCCAGCTAGCCTTGATCGTCGGCGCTGCCGTGCTCGTGGCCGCGAGTTTCGAGGTATTTCGTAATCAGAGAGCGACAGCAGCAGTTGTCATGCGTGTCGACGAGATGCACGCCAGCTACGACATGCTGACTCGCGCCGACGCTCAGCACGTCGTGTGTGCCGGCTATGGCCCGACAACGGAGTTGCGACGTGCCGGAGTGACGGTGACCGCCGTATCGCGCGTCGCCGCTGCGAACCCCGGAGCGGCCCCGTTCGTGGCAATGCGGCCTGGGGATTTCCTGATACTCGATGGCCCCGCGAACAACCAGCTCTCACCCGAGTTGCAACGCCGACTCGAGCTGGAGCTGAGCGTACCCGAGGGATACAAGCAGTATGTCTACCTGGTCACGGCGGAGGCAGTGACCACGCACTGACACCGCCCACGATCCCCGTGATTGCGGCCAGCGCAGTCGCGGCGGGATCACGTCTCGGATTCCGTGACCCGACTGATGCGCGCCGCGCGGGAGCGCAACGGAGAACCCTGGACGCGGCAGCGTGGCGGAGCGTGGCCAGTCGGCCGGCCGGTGGGAGAAGTCCGCGCGGCGGACGCGAAACCACCCGATCTGGGTCGTTGAACGCCGACGCGAACCGGCGCAACGGGGGAGATGGGGCCGGAACACGTGGTCTGATATTCCTCCTGGACTGCGGCACTGGGGATCACGGAGCGTATCCGTCGAATATTGAATATCATGACCGGGATCCCGCACCGGACTCCGAGATTCCCCGACGACCCGGAGTTGACGATGACGATGGTTCCCGGTACCCGCCTCGGTCCCTACGAAATCCAGGGTCTGCTCGGCGCAGGCGGCATGGGTGAGGTGTTCCGCGCCCGCGACACCCGTCTCGGCCGCGAAGTGGCTCTGAAGCTCCTGCCCGACGACTTCGCCGCCGACCCTGAACGCGTCGCCCGCTTCGAACGCGAAGCGAAGGTGCTCGCCTCGCTCAACCACCAGAATATCGCCGCCCTCTACGGGATCGAGAACCCGACGGTCGCTACGTCCTGGTGATGGAGCTGGCCGCGGGCGAAGGGCTCGATGCGATGATCGGCTGCGGCGCCGTCCCGGTCAGCGAGGCGATCGAGATCGCGGGCGGGATCGCCGCCGGCCTGGCGGCCGCGCACGCGCCTACCTCGGCGACGAAGGAGCCGAGAGCGATCCCGGCAACTCGCCGACGCTCACCGCGGCAATGACCCGTGAGGGCGTCGTGCTGGGCACCGCCGCCCACATGTCGCCCGAGCAGGCGCGCGGCAAGAAGGTCGACCGGCGCGCCGACATGTGGGCGTTCGGAGTCGTGCTGTGGGAGATGCTGACCGGACGCCGACTGTTCGACGGCGAGACGGCGTCGGACGTGATGGCCGGCGTGCTGCGCGCCGACATCGACCTCGAGGCACTACCCGTGGACACGCCGGCGGCGATCCGCCGTCTGCTGCGGCGCTGCCTTGAGCGCGACCCGCGGCGGCGGATGCGCGACGCCGGCGACGCTACCCTCGAGCTGTCCGACGCAATGCGCGAGGATCCCGAGCGGGACGGCGACGCAATTCCCGGCGAGCCGCAAGGTCGCACCGGGCGGCTCCGTCGCGCCCTCCTGCTGCCCGCGCTCGCGCTGGCGGTCGTGGCGACGGCGGTCGCGGTCTGGGCGCTGGTCCGGCCCGAAATCGCGCCCGCCCCGGCGCGCACACATGTTTCGTTCGAACGCAGGACGTTCGACGAGGAAGTGATCTTCAACGCCCGCTTCCTGCCCGGCGGTCAGGGAATCGTCTACAGCGCCGCCCGGAGCGGAAACGTTCCGGAGCTGTTCCTGCTGCCGAACGGCGCCATGTCTCCGAAGCTGCTCGCCGGCGAGGGCACCCACCTCTTGTCGGTCTCGTCCGACGGGGAACTCGCCGTGCTGACGGGTGCGACCTACACCAACCATCGCGTTCTGATCGGGACGCTGGCCCGGATGTCCGTCGACGGCTCGCCGCGGCCCCTGGTCGAGCGTATCAGCGACGCGGACTGGGGTCCCGACGAATCGCTGGCGATCGTACGCGCGGAGAAGGGCGGCAACCGGCTCGAGTACCCCATCGGGACCGTGCTCTACGAGACGACGGGCTACGTCAGCGAGCCCCGGGTGTCGGCGGACGGCGCGCGCGTCGCCTTCATCGATCATCAGTGGATCGGGGACGACCGCGGCCGGCTGAAGATCGTCGACCGGTCCGGGAAGGTGACGATCCTCAGCCGCGAATACTGTACGGTCGAGGGGCTGGCGTGGTCGGCCGACGGCGCGACCCTGATCTTCTCGGGCGCCCTGGACGATCCCCGGCTCCAGCCCCGGGCTGTGACCCCGGAGGGTGAGGAGGCGGAACCGGTGCTCGAGGTGCCGGGGGATTTCTTCGTCGTCGACATCGATCGCGACGGGAACTGGCTGGCGCTCGAGGAGGAGAACCGCTACGGGGTCGTCGCCCATCCGCCGGGCGGCCCCGACGTCGACCTCGCCTGGCTGGATTTGAGCTGGGGATCGAAACTCGCCCCGGATGGACGGACGCTCCTGTTCACGAACGGCCGCGGCGGCGCCAACTACGACGTGGTCACGAGGCGGTTGGACGGCTCGCCGATCGCCACGCTCGGCGAGGGCAACGCGATGGGCTTCTCGCCGGACGGTCGCTGGGTCGCGGTCCAGATCGCCGAGCCGCCGGCGATCGCTCTGTACCCCACCGGCGCTGGATCCCCGCGGCGACTCGCGCGGGACTCCATCGATCAGTACCAAAATGTCCAGTGGTTCCCGGACGGCGCGGCCGTCTTCGTCTATCGGAGTGGGCAGGTGCCAATCGATGTCAAGCGGGTCGACCTCGCGACCGGCCGTCGGACGTCCGTGCTGACCATCGCGCCGCAGCAGCGGGCGGGCCTGGTCCGCATCTGGTTCGAACCCCGGGTGTTCGACCCCGACGGCGGCTATGCCTACAACTACCGGCGCTTGTTCACGAAGATGTTCGTCGTGAAGGGCGGCGGCGCGTGACGTCGCGCCGTCGAGGGTCGGCGCTCGGGCCAGCACCCGGCGGTCACGCAGACCGGCCGGCCCCGCGGGCACGGTGCTGCTAGCCCTCGACCGGCACGCGCGGCACCGACCTGTGATTGCGAGCAACCGTTATCGTTGGCATCGAGGTCGCCACGCCCGCAGTATTTGGGCTATTGCGTACACAAGATCAACGTAAATATTTATCCCCTATCAATAGCGAAATGGGTATAGTCGGCCGCAGTCGAGGTGCTCCTCCAAAGTTACCGCATCCTCGCTGGACGCAACGGAGACCGCAGCGACACTTCGCTGCGCCGACGCACGTCCCTCGGCACGATTCAACTTCAGGAGTCTATCGCCATGAGATCACATGCGAGATTGTCCCTTTCGATCGTCATCATCGCGGTGCTCGGCGCGGCGGCCGCCGTCGCTCAACCGGATCTCAGTCAGAGCACGGCAACCAGCCAGACCCAGTGCATCTTCATCTGTCCGGAAGGCGACGGCCAAGGTCTAGCGACCATACTCGTCACCTTGCACGACAGCATCGGCAATCCGGTCGTTGGTTACCCTGCCGCGCAGATCTGGGCGGACGCTGCGGTGCCAGGCGACCTCACGTACTGCGAAACTCCGTTTCTCGCAGATGGCCCGACCGACAACCTGGGACAGACGACCATCAGCGGCACGGTGGCCGGCAGCGGGTACACGAACCAGATGTTCGTCTACGTGGGCAACAGTCCGCTGGTCACCAGTCCGCTGGACATCACGGTCACCAGCCCGGACATCAACGGCGACAAGGTCATCGATCTCTGTGACGGCAACCTTCTCGGCATCGATTTCCTCGGCGGCTATAATTATCGATCAGACTTCGCGTGCGATGGCGTCTTGAATCTGTCGGATATCCTCGTCTTCACGAACCACTTCTGCCATGCCTGCGCGACACACAGCTATGGCACGATTGCCACGAGCGGTGAGATCGGGATCTTCTTCGACACGGCGGGGACGCAATCGGGAGTCCTGGGCGTACCAGTCAATACATTTTTCAACTTCTACGTGGTGGCGCTCAGTGCGCCCGATGGTATCGCCGGATACGCATTCAAGGTCAATGTCGACCCGCGGATCTTACTGGTCAGCCATACCCTGGCCGGTGGCATCGGCCTGGGCATCGGTGGCGGTATCGAGGACGTCGTCGAAGGGATGGGCGGCAACTGTCTGCCGGCCCTCGGCCCAAACGTGCTGGCCGACTTCCAGGCGCTTCTACTCTCGACCGATCTGCGTATCCCGATCTGCCTCGAGGCCTCGCCGAGTACGTGCTTGCCCAATGCCACCGCTCCTGCCTACGTAATTTGCGATCGATGCGAGTGGCGGTACTTCGACCAGGCGTACGACGGATGTGCCATCGTCAACGGCGACGGACCGGTCTCGGTTCAAGCCGAGACCTGGGGAACGATCAAGAGTTTGTTCAACAACTAGCTCGAGCCCAGACGTTTGGTGACGGGTCCAGGGCGTTCCTGGACCCGTTACCTAATTGCCGACGGCTGCAAAGCCAGCATCATCGCCCGTCATCGGTGGTGGCAGTGCCAACGGGGTTGTCACGAGGGACAGGAAGCCTACGAGACTATCCGGTACGCGCCCCGCGGCGCCTCAGCAACCATGTGCTCTAGCAGATCCTCCTGATCCCATTGCCAGTGGGCCGGCCAGCCATCGGGCCGCTGCTCCAGGCCCAGCCCTGTCTACCGGCAATGGCGCAGGCGACTGTGGACGCGACCGGCCAACCAGTCCTTCCGAAGATCCCGCGGACCACCGCGCAGGGGCCAGCTATGCACCGGTCCCACACCACTGTGCCCCTTCTCGCGCTCCTCGCTGCCGACGCGCTGCCGGTACGGGCCGGTATGTTCGGCGGCATTCCGGATCGAAACTTCGCCAGCCACACCGCGCGCAGAGGGCCACCATGTGGTGCTGGGCCTCCTGCGTCGAGATGACGCTGTCCTTCGCCGGGCAGGTCACGATCGATCGACCGTGAGGCCGATCCGATCGGACCGGCCCCAGGAGTCCCGTTACTTGCGACTCGGCTTCGTAACCGGCTGACCGCGGTCGATCTCGAACGTCTCGGTGCCGTCCTGCATCTCGGTGGCGAGACTGGTCGCCGTGCCGGAGATGGTCATAGGGGCAGTGTCGCCCTGGCTGCGATACCGTGTGGCGCCCATGTTATCACGCGCCGCCGTCGTATGGTCGCCGGTCCAGAACGGTTTGCCGCCGACGAGCTGGCAACGCTGCTGGGCCATGTCCCGGTTCTCCAGCTGCGCGAGCTGGCCCTGTTTGAACGCCAGCTGTCGCAGGACATCGGTAATCGGCGTGGCGAGGGGATGCTCGCGGGCGGCCGTCCGCATCGCCGACCAGGGAACGGCAACTCGCTTGGTGCCCAGGTCCGTCTTTGCATGGTCGACGTTCTCTACCCAGTTCGGACTCCCCATGTCGGGCCTGTGGATCTCATCGAATCCGGGAACACTTTTGCGCTGCGCCTTGGTGGCGGCGAGTACGATCCGCAACGAGTCCCGCACCGGCCCCTCGCGGTTGATGGTCAGGGCATCCCAGGGAATGGCGTGGACATCGCGCTCTCCAAGCTGGGGCCTCGGTCGGCGGCGGTTGGAGCCGCCAAGCCGGTGCCGAAGGCGGCACTGGACGACGCGCGCGACCTCCTCAGCGTGCCGGCTTCGGCAACGCGGCGGCAGGGCAATCTGGCCCCCGAGTTGCTCCTGCGGCGTCGATGAAGACGCCGCCACCCCCAACCGATCCGCCTCGACTCCTGACGCGAGTCCGCGAAGCGATCCGCGCCCGCCATTACAGCCGGCGCACCGAACGCGCCTACGTCGGCTGGATCCGACGCTTCGTCCGCTTCCATCAGCTCCGCCATCCCGACGAGATGGGCGAAGCCGAGGTGACGGCCTTCCTGACCCACCTTGCCACCGACCGCCACGTCGCCGCCGCGACCCAGAACCAGGCGCTGAGCGCGATCCTCTTCCTGTACCGCAAGGTGCTGGGCCGTGATCTCGCCTGGCTGGACGAACTGGTCCGTGCCAAGCGCCCCGTGAAGGTGCCGACCGTCCTGAACCGTGGTGAGGTGAAGGCGCTTCTGTGCGAACTCGACGGCACGCCGTGGCTGGTCGCCTCGCTTCTCTATGGCGCCGGCCTACGGCTGCTCGAGGCGCTCCGCCTCAGGGTGAAGGACCTCGAATTCGCGGGCGGCGAGATCACCGTCCGCGATGGCAAGGGCGCCAAGGACCGCATCACGATGCTACCAGAGTCGCTTCGAAGCCCCCTGCAACACCACCTCGAGATCGTCCACCGCCAGCACCGGAGCGATCTCGCAAGGGGTCTCGGCACCGTGGCGCTGCCGGACGCCCTCGACCGCAAGTACCCGACCGCCGCCAGCGATTGGGGCTGGCAATGGGTGTTCCCCGCGACCTCGCACTACCGCGACGACGAAACTGGCCAGCGCCGCCGCCACCATCTGCACGAAACCGTGATCCAGCGCGCCGTGAAGGAAGCCGCCCGACGCGCCCGCCTGACGAAACCCGCCACCCCCCACACCCTCCGCCACAGTTTCGCCACTCATCTCCTCGAATCCGGCTACGACATCCGCACCATCCAGGAACTCCTCGGCCACGCCGACCTCACGACGACGATGATCTACACCCATGTTCTCAATCGCGGCGGCCACGGCGTAAAAAGCCCCCTCGACCGCGGGGATTGACACCAGCCCCTCAATGCTGCAAGATAATGACGGTCTTTGGGATGAGACCACCGACCGCCGAGAAATACCGCCACCCAGAACAGCGGAGGTCGCTCCACCACCGATCGCGCCGTCGACACACCCAGGGGACCAACCTCCCAGAGTCGTCCACCATCGACACGATCAACAACACCAGTCAACCCAAAGCGACAGCATCGAAACTCATCGCGCAAGGCGCGCAACTCAGATACGAAGACCGGCCCAACCTCGATACCAAAGACCAGCCATACCCAATACGACTGGTCAGGACGAATTAGATATTCGAGGTCAAGCAAAACCAGATAGACATGGTCAAGACGAACCAAGTAACCGAGGTCAAGCTACTACACGTTAGGCGAAGAGAGCAGATGAATATTCGCGGACTATTTCTACTCGGGGCGGCGTTACTTGGGTCTGTTGCGCTGGCAGTAGACTGCGATGTTCCTAGTTATAGCTGCTATCGCCTCGGCTCACCTGTCCTTCTTCACCTTGAATACGATGGCGGTATCAGCGGATGGGATGGCTGGGTTGTAACTGCTGAAATTTCCGGAGAGCCGCACTTGCGCACTGCGAATGGCGTTTATCTCTTTCTCGGTCGAGGAACTGGCCCATTTGTGCTTCCCAAGAAGGATCACTATGCGGCATGGGAATGCAACCAGGCGCGCCGAGGAGAACTGGTCGCGCCGATAGAAGGTCGCGTCTCAAGTGCATGCTACCAAGTTGCGCTAACCAAGCCGTTCAAGACTATTCTGGACCTAACGCAGTACTACCAGATCGATAGGCCTGGGATTTATACAGTTTACTGGGGGCATTTCGGACTCTGCGAAAATGAGATCGTATTCGAGGTGTTGCCGTCTGATCAGATGCTTGGTACAGATGCCGAGGATTTACGTGGACAATAGTGAATCGCCTAACGAATCGTTCGAGCAGACGGCTCGGCCCTGTCACGTCGCTGGCATGCGCCAGCGCCGCGCCAGGTCCGCCCGCTGCTCAACGTGACGTTAGATTCCGAAACGGATAATGGATATATGGACAACGCATCGCGCCTTTTACGCATGGTTGATCTCTGGCAAGACCGCTACCGTAACGCGCGAAAGGGTATCCGTGTAACGGATGTATTCGAAAGCTTAGAGTTTCAGGAAAAACAACGCGATCTAGAGTTGGAAATCAACACGCTCGAAACACTAGGAGAGATGTTTCTAGCGCTCGTCTCCGGAACTGATTGTGGCCAAGGCGCCGTCGAGCAAGCCGCCGCAGCATCACTATGCTTCGCGCGTCGTCTGTTTCATGTACCAACGCTGAATGATCTTCCGCAGCCGTTTGGGGCTCGACTCTTGGAGGGCTTACACGACACGTTTTATCTGGGAACCGCTTCTCATCTGATCCTAACAAACCACGCGTTTCGAGCTGACGTCGAGAGCGTTGATCTCGACGCGTTATTCGCAGCTTTTTTACGGGAGAGTATTTCCGCAGAGCTCAAGGTGGGCGCGTATAATAGATCTGCAAATAACATCCCGCGCGACATTTTTACTGTCCAGTACGCGACAGTTGAGTCTATTGTCAAGAACGGACTCGGCGTTGGTTTTTGGAATCGGGGTAAAGTCCGCTCGAACTACTACAATGTATTTTGTGCGGGTATCTTGCTTCCGATGATGGCGGAGGTAGAGGCGGCTAGATTGAAACGGTAGGTGTGTGCCAGAACGCCGGCGCGTCACATAGGCGTAGCGGAATCTAACTGGACGTTGCAGCTGTCGGA
>CAVSGO010000004.1:0-86855 GCA_963727525.1 uncultured bacterium
GCAAACCCGCTCGCCGGCGATCCCGCGGCGCGCTTTGCCTTCCTCGAGGAAGCTGCTGACCTTTCCCGGCGCATCACTGGCGCGACTCGCAAGCTAGGGCTGGCGCGCGAGGAGATCGAACGCATGCGCGTGGCCGCGGCAGCCACCCCGGCGCTGGGCACCAGCGTCACCGATCGCCTCGTGGCGCTCGACGGCGAGTTGCGCGGTCTGAGCATCGCGCTGGGCGGCGACCGCACGGTGGCGCGCCACAACGAGCCCACCCTGCCGGGACTGCGCGAGCGCGTGGGCCAGGTGATGGGGGCCTCGGGTACGACGATGCCGCCCACGGCCACGCAGCAGCGAGAGCTGGCCGACGTGAAGACGCTCTTTGCCGGTGTCGAACCACAACTCGCCCGCGTCGTCGATCAGGATCTGCCGGCGCTGCGGGCGAAGCTCGACGAGGCCGGTGCGCCCTACACCGGCGGTGGCGAGCATCTCGACGGCGATGACGAGGAGGGCGAGGTCGACGGACCCCGGCGATGACGCGAGCGGATCGGATGCGCGCGGGTCCAGGCCTGGCCTGGACCCGTCGTGTTTATCGGGTGATCGCTATTTCAACAGCACCATCGTCCGCGTCTCCACGCGTCCGGCGGCCTCGATCCGATACAGGTAGACGCCCGACGCCACCAGCGACCCGCGGTCGTCCCGCCCGCGCCAGACCGTCGTGTGTTCACCCGCCACCAGGTCGCCGTCCACCAGGCTCGCCACCCGATGCCCATGGATGTCGTAAACCGCCAGACGGACGCGCCCGGGCGTGCCGATGGCGAAGCGGATCGTCGTGGCCGGGTTGAACGGATTCGGGGCGTTCTGGGCCAGCACGACGGGGGCGTGCGGTAGGGGCACGGACGAGGCTTCATCCACCACCACCGTCACCGGGGCGTTGTGGATGTCGCGGCCGACGAGCACGGTGTCTTGGAGCGCCACGTACTCCGAGAGCGAGATTCGCATCAATTCGCCGGTACCCGCGATGCCGGCACCGTCACCGAGCATCGCAAGGGCGATGTCGAGCTGATTGTCGCCCGCGTTCTGCAGGAAGAACGGCGAGGGTTGTCCGTTGAGCAGTGCACCGGGGGTGACGGTTGCGGTCACACTGTCCGGCAAGGTGAAGCCGATACGCAGGCCCTTGAGATGCGGTGACGGGGTTTGCAGGCTCACGGCCCAGACCGCAGTGTCGACGCGGCGGAGGGCGATGAGCACGTCCCCGCCGACCGGCGGAGGGGCCACGGGGGCGCCGTAGGTCTGCGCCGCGACCATCACGTCCTCGAAATCGATTGCGCCGTCGGTGAGAGGAATGCCGCGGCCGGAGGCATTGTCCGTGGGGCCGATGTCGGCGGTCGCATCGAACGTCGAGTCCTCGCGGGCCAGCCCATAGGCGGCGCTGAGCCTCGCGATGTCGAACACGTTGACATTGCCGTCGAGAGGCGGGGCGATGTCGCCCAGCCGGTAGTCCGTGGCTCGCGGCGCGTCGGCCGTGCGCGCGCTCCAGTTGCCCGCCGTGTCGCTGACGAAGGCCTCGTAGTAATAGACGCCGCGGTCGGCGAGGGAGTCGGCGTAAGCGTCCGTCGCGGCGGGGAGCGTGGCCACGAGCGTCCACGCTGGATCCGCCAGGATGGCAACGCGGTCGGCCGGACGCTGTGGCACCGTGCTACCGGGCGCGTCGTCATAGAGCGGGTACGCGGAGGTGTCGGTCCCGGCGGTCCAGAGCGCGCGCCAGAGTTCGATCGCCTGAGCATCGGGCGATACCCCATCGAACGCCACCGTGATGAGATCCACGCCCGGCGCGGCCGTCAGGCTGGCGAGGGGGTCCGGCGGGAGATCGTCGATCACCGTGATGGTGACCCGGGCGACGTTGCTCACGGCGCCGCCGTCGTCGGCGACCGTGTAGAAGAGCGAGTCGACGCCCGCGAACCCGGCCAGCGGGGTGTAGGTCACGGTACCGGCCACCGGGTCCACGAGCGGCGTGCCGTGCAGGGGCGGCGTGACCACGGTCACCGACGCCGGCACGAGCATGCCGTCCGGGTCGCTGTCGTTGGCCAGCACGGCCACGACGACCGTGGAATCGGTGGCCACCGTCGCGGTGTCGTCCACGGCGATGGGGGCGTCGTTGACCGCGGCGATGGTCAGGGTCACGAGCGTGGTGTCGGACACGCCCGCCGCCGATTCGGCCAGGTACGTGAACGCATCGGTACCGAAGTAGTCGGCGGCCGGCGCGTAGGTGAAGCCGCCATCGGCGGCGAGCGCGAGGTCGCCGTGCGCCGGCAACTGCACGGCCACGGCGCTCAGCGGGTCGCCGGTCGGCGACATGTCGTTGGCCAGCACACCGGGCGCCGCCACGATGAGCGTCGAATCCTCGCTCGTGGCGAAGGTGTCGGCCACGGCGACCGGCCGCAGGTCGACCACGGTGATGGTGACCCGGGCGACATTGCTCACGGCGCCGCCGTCGTCGGCGACCGTGTAGAAGAGCGAGTCGACGCCCGCGAACCCGGCCAGCGGGGTGTAGGTCACGGTACCGGCCACCGGGTCCACGAGCGGCGTGCCGTGCAGGGGCGGCGTGACCACGGTCACCGACGCCGGCACGAGCATGCCGTCCGGGTCGCTGTCGTTGGCCAGCACGGCCACGACGACCGTGGAATCGGTGGCCACCGTCGCGGTGTCGTCCACGGCGATGGGGGCGTCGTTGACCGCGGCGATGGTCAGGGTCACGAGCGTGGTGTCGGACACGCCCGCCGCCGATTCGGCCAGGTACGTGAACGCATCGGTACCGAAGTAGTCGGCGGCCGGCGCGTAGGTGAAGCCGCCATCGGCGGCGAGCGCGAGGTCGCCGTGCGCCGGCAACTGCACGGCCACGGCGCTCAGCGGGTCGCCGGTCGGCGACATGTCGTTGGCCAGCACACCGGGCGCCGCCACGATGAGCGTCGAATCCTCGCTCGTGGCGAAGGTGTCGGCCACGGCGACCGGCCGCAGGTCGACCACGGTGATGGTGACCCGGGCGACGTTGCTCACGGCGCCGCCGTCGTCGGCGACCGTGTAGAAGAGCGAGTCGACGCCCGCGAACCCGGCCAGCGGGGTGTAGGTCACGGTACCGGCCACCGGGTCCACGAGCGGCGTGCCGTGCAGGGGCGGCGTGACCACGGTCACCGACGCCGGCACGAGCATGCCGTCCGGGTCGCTGTCGTTGGCCAGCACGGCCACGACGACCGTGGAATCGGTGGCCACCGTCGCGGTGTCGTCCACGGCGATGGGGGCGTCGTTGACCGCGGCGATGGTCAGGGTCACGAGCGTGGTGTCGGACACGCCCGCCGCCGATTCGGCCAGGTACGTGAACGCATCGGTACCGAAGTAGTCGGCGGCCGGCGCGTAGGTGAAGCCGCCATCGGCGGCGAGCGCGAGGTCGCCGTGCGCCGGCAACTGCACGGCCACGGCGCTCAGCGGGTCGCCGGTCGGCGACATGTCGTTGGCCAGCACACCGGGCGCCGCCACGATGAGCGTCGAATCCTCGCTCGTGGCGAAGGTGTCGGCCACGGCGACCGGCCGCAGGTCGACCACGGTGATGGTGACCCGGGCGACGTTGCTCACGGCGCCGCCGTCGTCGGCGACCGTGTAGAAGAGCGAGTCGACGCCCGCGAACCCGGCCAGCGGGGTGTAGGTCACGGTACCGGCCACCGGGTCCACGAGCGGCGTGCCGTGCAGGGGCGGCGTGACCACGGTCACCGACGCCGGCACGAGCATGCCGTCCGGGTCGCTGTCGTTGGCCAGCACGGCCACGACGACCGTGGAATCGGTGGCCACCGTCGCGGTGTCGTCCACGGCGATTGGGGCGTCGTTGACCGCGGCGATGGTCAGGGTCACGAGCGTGGTGTCGGACACGCCCGCCGCCGATTCGGCCAGGTACGTGAACGCATCGGTACCGAAGTAGTCGGCGGCCGGCGCGTAGGTGAAGCCGCCATCGGCGGCGAGCGCGAGGTCGCCGTGCGCCGGCAACTGCACGGCCACGGCGCTCAGCGGGTCGCCGGTCGGCGACATGTCGTTGGCCAGCACACCGGGCGCCGCCACGATGAGCGTCGAATCCTCGCTCGTGGCGAAGGTGTCGGCCACGGCGACCGGCCGCAGGTCGACCACGGTGATGGTGACCCGGGCGACATTGCTCACGGCGCCGCCGTCGTCGGCGACCATGTAGAAGAGCGAGTCGACGCCCGCGAACCCGGCCAGCGGGGTGTAGGTCACGGTACCGGCCACCGGGTCCACGAGCGGCGTGCCGTGCAGGGGCGGCGTGACCACGGTCACCGACGCCGGCACGAGCATGCCGTCCGGGTCGCTGTCGTTGGCCAGCACGGCCACGACGACCGTGGAATCGGTGGCCACCGTCGCGGTGTCGTCCACGGCGATTGGGGCGTCGTTGACCGCGGCGATGGTCAGGGTCACGAGCGTGGTGTCGGACACGCCCGCCGCCGATTCGGCCAGGTACGTGAACGCATCGGTACCGAAGTAGTCGGCGGCCGGCGCGTAGGTGAAGCCGCCATCGGCGGCGAGCGCGAGGTCGCCGTGCGCCGGCAACTGCACGGCCACGGCGCTCAGCGGGTCGCCGGTCGGCGACATGTCGTTGGCCAGCACACCGGGCGCCGCCACGATGAGCGTCGAATCCTCGCTCGTGGCGAAGGTGTCGGCCACGGCGACCGGCCGCAGGTCGACCACGGTGATGGTGACCCGGGCGACGTTGCTCACGGCGCCGCCGTCGTCGGCGACCGTGTAGGTGAGCGAATCCACACCGACGAAGCTGGTTTGCGGGGTATAGATGATCGCACCCGAGAGCGAGTCCACGCCCGTTGTCCCATGCCCCGGCGCCGCAACCACGCTGACCGACGCGGGGTCGAGCGTGCCGTCGGTGTCGCTGTCGTTGGCCAGGATATCCACGCTCACCGGAGTGTCGACGGTGGTTGTCGCCGTATCGGGCAACGCGACCGGTGGCAGGTTGGGCACGACGCTGATGGTCACCAGCGCAGGTGGGGACGTGCCCGCCGCGGACTCGACGTGATAGGTGAAGGTGTCGGTCCCCGCGAAACCGCCGTTGGGCGCGTAGGTGAACCCGCCATCCACCGCCAGGAGCAGGTCGCCATGGCCGGGCGTGTCGTCGGGCACGGCCGAGAGCGGATCGCCGGTGGGCGAGTGGTCGTTGGCGAGCACGCCCGGGGCGCCCACCACGAGCGGCGTGCCTTCGTCGACGACGTAGGTGTCGTCGACGGCGATCGGCGTCGTCGTGACGTCGACGCTGTACAGGTAGAACTTCCCAGCGTCGGTGTAGTCGGGAGTATCGAAGAGGTTCGCGCCGGTGATGAAGTCCGCGCGGCCGTCGCCGTTCTGGTCACCGACGATGGCCACCTGTGAGCCGAGGCGGTCGGATTCGAACTCTCCGGTCAGGACGATGTCGGCCAGCGTGTCGGCCGCGCTCGTGCCGGCGGGATCGCCGCCGAAGAACACGAAGGTGCGGCCGGGACCGAGGCCGGCGTAGTCGGGCGTCGGGGCGCCGATGACGAGATCGTCGAAGCCGTCGCCGTCGAGGTCGCCGGCTCCGGCGACCGTGCGGCCGAAGATGCCGTAGTCGGTGGTGCCCGTGTAGACAAGGTCGGGCAAGCCATCGGCGGCCGGACCGCCAAAGTAGACGTCGGCCCGGCCGGCATAGGTGCCGCCGGAGCTGTTGTGCATGTCGCCGATGATCACGTCCGCATATCCGTCGCCGTTCACGTCGCCGGCAGGAGCGAGGCCGTAGCCGAAGCGGTTGCTGTGGGAGTCGCCCGAGAACACGAGGTCGGCGACGCCGTCGAAATCGGGGCCGCCGTGGAAGAGGAACGCGTGGGTTTGCGTGTTGCCGCCCACGAGCACGTCGGGCCAGCCATCGGCATCGAAGTCGCCGGCCGCGTTGACGGCCCAGCCGAGGAAACCGTTGGAGGGATCGGCCAGGGTCACATCGGCCGTGCTGTCGAGAGCCGCGCCCCCGAAGTACACGTAAGCGCGGCCGAGCGAGGAGGTATTGCCGGGCGCGCCGATGACGAGGTCGTTGCCGCCGCCGTTGACGTCGCCCGGGCCGGCCACCGACCAGCCGAGGTTGCCATTGGCGACCGGGCCGGTAAGCACCAGGTCCGCGACATCGTCCATCGTCGGCCCGCCGAAGTAGACGTAGACGCGGCCGGCGTTGCTGCCGTTGGCGTCGTTCTTGGGTGCACCGGCGACGATGTCGTCCCAGCCGTCCCCGTTGACATCGCCGCAGCCGCGTACCGATGTGCCGAACGCGTCGCCTGCGACCTCGCCGCTCAGGATGAGATCGGGCGTGTCGCTCAGCGCCGGGCCACCGAAGTAGACCCACGCCTGGCCCGCACCCACGCCGGCCGTCTGGGCGCCGGGGGCGCCCACCACGAAGTCGCCGATGCCGTCGCCGTTGACGTCGCCCGCGTCGCTCACGAAGAGGCCGAGCTGGGCGCTGTGGTTCAGGCCGGTTGGGGTGACGATCGCCGTGGCAGATCCGGCGGCGCTGGCCGGTCCTCCGAAACCGAACCAGCATCCGATGACCGCGAACGCGATGGCGCGGCCAGGTGAGAATCGACGCTTGGTTCGAAACGGCATGGAAACTCGCTTTGTTGAGAGAAAAAGCCCGGGATCCCCGCCCGGTGCGGCTTCTTGCGCCACCTAGAGTCTAGAAAGGATTTCGGGTGACTTGCAACAGCGAAACCTGATGGTGGGGAGAGCGCGGATCGGATTCCGGACGTGAGGCGTTGCAAGTGACTGATTATCAATATATTAGGCACAACAGTCAGTAATTTATATTTATATATTGTGCTAATTTTTCTCATATCATTACTATGCTTCGGCTTTCCCGGCGCTGCCACACTTCCGCGAGGCCGAGCGGAGCCACCCGATATCCATCCGTCCAGAGGCAATCCATCCGTCCAGAGGCAAGAACGCGAGTTGCGTTCACCGCGACTCGCGTTCTTGCGTGTTTTCGAAGAGATGGACACCCGGGATGGCGTTTCGGTCACATCGGCGGGCCGCTGTGATCCACGCTTTGCCTATGTCAGGAACAATCCGACGGCCATCAGCACCGGCGTGGCGAGATTCAGCACCACGTTGCGCCCCATGAACGGGATGAGCGCCGGAATATCCTCGGCGTGCTGCCGGACGCCGCGAAACGTCATGATCGCCACTGGCGCCAGGACGAGCGCGAGTACCGCCCCCGGTGGCAACGCGTGGGTCAGCCAGCCGACCACCGGCGCCAGGTAGGCTCCGAGCAGGAACAGGCCGTAGACCAGCACGCCCCGCCGGCGATCGCTCGTGATGATCAGGTGACGACGGCCGATCTCTCGATCGGGCTCTCGATCGGGGAACTGGTTCAGCAGCAGCAGATCGCTCACCAGGAAGAAGGGGGTGAGCGAGGCCACGAAGCCGGTGAGCGAGTACGAGCCAGTGAGGCAGTATGCGGTGCCCATCACCATGAAGGGCCCGAATCCCAGTCCCGGCGCCAGCAGGCAGAGAAGCCAGTTGCGCGTGATCACCGTGGTGTAGGCCACGATGGTCACCATGCCCACGATGCCGAGGGGCAGCAGTCCCCAGCCACGCTCCCTGACGAAGTAGAGGCCGATGGCGGCTGCGATCACCAGTGCCACCACACCGGTCGCGAGCGCATACCGCGCGTGCTCGGGATGGGCCGGCAGCGAGCCGGTACCGCCGCTGAACGGTGTTCTGGTGGTCTTGAAGTCGAGGCCGCTGCGGAAGTCCTCGAACTCGTTCAGTGCGTTCACGGCGACATGAGTCGCCAGCGCACCGGCCAGCACGAGAAGGAACTGTCCCCAGTCGATGACGTGTCCGGTCCACTGCGCCACGGCCGCGCCAAGGAGCACGCAGCAAGGCGTGAGCAACAGGAAGTTCGGACGCATGGGCCCGACGAGGGCCACGGTACGGGAACCGGGCATCAGGTCAGCCTCCTGTGGTGGGATGACAGGTTGCGATCAGGATGAATCGACTCCGCGATCGGACATCAGATTAGTCGGTCCACCCGGGGCCCGCAAGCCAGGCGCGCTCGGCCATGGCCCGCGTCCACACCGTTTCCAGGCGGGCGAATACGGCGTGCCACGTGAATGGCTCGAGCACGCCGCTCGCGACCTCCGCCGGTGGGCGTTCGAGACTGGCGGCGATCGCCGCGGCGAGATCACGGCGCAACTGCGGCAGATCGGCGGCCACGGGCGTGTCGGGCCCGACCAGGCGCGGCAGCGGCACGAGCGTGAGGGCGTCTCCGAGCACCGGCGACACATGGTCACGGATTGCATCGAGCGCGGTGGCCACGACGCGGCAACCGCAGGCGCGCGCCTCGATGAGCACGAGAGGCAGGCCCTCGTAGAACGAGGGCAGCACGAGCGTGTAGCATCGGCGCATGAGCGCCGCGAGCTCCGGTTGTCCCAGGCGACCATGGATCCGCACCAGTGGGGCCATGGCGACCATCCGCGCCCGCAATGCCACCGCCGCCTCGCCGGAGCCCTCGCCGGCGACGTGCAGGGTGAGGGTCCGCCCCTGCGCGGCAAGGGCGGCGACCGCATCCAGGAGCACCGGCAGGCCCTTGGCCGCCGCGAACTTGCCGACGAAGAGGATCTGGCCGGCCCGGTCGGACTCCTCGCGGACATCGTGCGGATGGAAGAGGTCGTCGCGGTAACCGGCGCCGACCACGTGCACGCGCGAGGCGTCCACCGCCAGCGACTGCGCCAGCTCCGCGGCGGCGGTGTCGTGCAGCACGACGAAGCGATCGTGCCGGCGATTGCCCGCCACCACCTCCTGCGCCAGATGGGGGCAGAGCACGAGCTGACGCAGGCCTGTGGCGTGGCAGTGCAGCACGCTCGGCACGTCCGGCGCGAGGTCATGCAGCAGCGAAGCCACGAGCCAAAGATGGTTCACGTGGATGATCTGCGGCGCCGCCGCCGCGATGAGACGACGCAGGCGCGTGCGCCAGATCGCGCGGTAGCGGTCGAGCTGCTCACGCGTCATGCGCGACCACACGGTGCTCTGATACGGCATCACATCGCTCATGCCCGGCACGGGAAACGGCAGGTCGCCTCCACGTCCGAAGGTGATGGCGTGCACCCTTTCGAACGGCAGACCACCGACGCGCGGAATCGGCTGGCCCGCGGGGATGCCGCAGACGACCCACTGGTCCCAGCCTCGCGCCGCGGCCTCACGCACCAGCGCGTCCACCGTCACGCCGCTACCCGTCAGCTCGGGGCACTGGCTCAGCACGTGCAACACGCGCGGCGGTGAGGAGATTTCTGCTGGCGTCATCGCCGAGGCTCCCTGAAGATGCGCAGGAACGCACGAACCTCGCCGGAAGGTACCCGCATGGCCGTGGCGCGACAAGCGCTGAAGGTGCTCGCCCAGTTGCGAGACGATGTCTCGCGTCTGCGCTTCGCCGACCCTGTGACGCATGTCTACAACCCACTGGAGTATGCCTGGCCCATGGTCGAGGCCTACATCTCGCGCTACGCCGACACGCCGAAGCGGGCCGTTCTGTTGGGTATGAACCCCGGCCCCTGGGGCATGGCGCAGACCGGCGTGCCATTCGGCGAGGTGGTGGCCGTGCGCGACTGGCTGGGCCTCGACGCGCCGATCGGTCAGCCCGATCACCCCCATCCGCAGCGGCCGGTGCAGGGACTCGCCTGCGCCCGCTCGGAGGTGAGCGGCCGGCGCCTGTGGAGGCTGTTCGCCGCGCGTTTCACGACCCCCGCGCGTTTTTTCGCCGACCACCTCGTGCTCAACTATTGCCCCCTCGTCTTCATGGAGGACACGGGCCGCAACCGCACGCCCAACAAGTTGCCCGCCGCCGAGAGCGTTCCCCTGCACGCGGCATGCGATGCGGCCCTCGCCGCCCTGCTCGCCATCTACGCGCCCCGGTGGGCGATCGGAGTCGGCGCCTACGCCGAAGCCCGGCTGCGGGCTGTCGTGGGCGAGCGCGACATCGAGGTTGGCCGCATCCTGCATCCCAGTCCGGCGAGCCCGGCGGCTAACCGCGGCTGGGAACCACTGGCCGCCGCGCAGCTCGAGGCGCTGGGCGTGTGGCGGGCGGATACTCCATGAACCGACGACCCGCGCTGCTGCGTCCTCATTCGCTGCCCGGCTCGACGCTGCGCATCGTGTTCGACTACGTACTCGTCGTCCTCGGCAGCGCGCTGATCGCAGCGGCGCTCGACGTCTTCCTCCTGCCCAACCAGGTCGTCGCCGGTGGCGTCACCGGCCTGGCCGCGATCGCCCACCTGGCCCTCGGTCTGCCGTTCGGCCTCGTGCTCATCGGGCTGAATGTGCCTCTCTGTGTCCTGCAGTGGCGATTCCTCGGCGGACTCAACGCACTCGCGCGCACGATCACCGGCGTGATCAGCGTGGCTCTGTTCGCGGACCTGATGACGACGTGGCTGCCGCCGGTGACTGACGACCGTCTCCTGATCATCACCTTCGGCGGCGGCCTCTCGGGCCTCGGGCTCGCGCTCGTCTTTCACGGCCGCGGCACCACGGGGGGCGCCGACATCCTGGCCCGCGTGCTCCACCGGGCATGGGGCTGGCGTTTCGGTCAGACGCTGCTGGGCGTGAACATCCTCGTCTACGGCCTGGCGGCCGTTCTCTTCGGACCGGAGCCGGCGATGATCGCGCTTCTTGTATCGTTCGTGATGAGCCGCGCGCTCGACTCGATCCTGCACGGCCTGTCCTCGAGCCGGGCCGTGCTCGTGGTGAGCGCGCAACCCGATCGTGTACGCGAGGCCGTCACGCGCACCATGGGCCGCGGCCTGACCATCCTGCCCGCCGAGGGCGGCTACTCGGGGCGGCAGACGTCGATCCTCTATGTCGTGGTGCCGCGCGCCGACATCCAGCGCCTCAAGCTGCGTATCTTCGATCAGGACCCCGGAGCCTTCCTCACGATCCTCACGCCCCAGGAGGCCGTGGGCGGCTTCCAGCCACCCGCCCGGATGTGACGCGCCGCCGCTCGTTGCCTTCCCCTCTGCGATCGCCCATCTTTGCCCCTCAACCATGGGGAGGCGCCATGCCACGAATCGCGCGCACCGTCATCGGGATCCTCGGCCGCATCAACGCGGGCAAGTCGACGTGCATGAATCTGCTGACGCAGCAGGAAACGTCGCTCGTGGACCCGCAACCCGGCACGACGGCCGACGTCAAGAGTGCCGTCCTGGAGATCCACGCCCTTGGACCGGTGGAACTGCTCGACACGGCGGGCCTCGACGAGGCGTCGCAACTCGGCGCGCAGAAGCGGCGCAAGACGCTGGCGACACTCGAGGAAGTGGACCTCGCCGTGCTGGTGATCGATCCCGTGCAGGCGCTGCTCTCCGGGCAACTCGCCGTGGAGGATGCGGTGGCCACGCTGGCGCGCCGGCACGGGCGGCGCCTCTGCGTGGTGCTGAATCGCCATGCGGATGCGGCGGCTCGCCTGGCCGACGCGGGCAGTGACCTCGACCAGGCCCGGCGCTATTGCCTATCGGTGCTGGCCGACCGCGCCGAGGTGCCCGTGCTCGACTTCGACCTCACCGACCATGACCGCAGCGGCGACCTGATGGCTTTTCTCGCGGCGGCAGCCGGAGGCGCCGCCGCGTCGGCGCCGCTCCTGCCCATGGTGCATCGTCACGGCGCTGTGCTGTTGCACATCCCGATGGACGAGGAGACGCCCAGTGGCCGCCTGCTGCGTCCCCAGGAGATGGCCATGGAGTCTCTCCTGCGTGTCGGCGTGCCCGTGGGGCTGGTGCGTGTCGATCTGGGCCTGGCGCGCTGCGGCGTACCCGCCGTGGTGGCGCAGCAGAAGCAGGCGTTCCTGCGAACGCTCCACGCCTTGCATGCCAGCGACGGCGTGCAGCTCGTGATCACCGACTCGCAGGCCATCGACATCATGGATCGCTGGGTGCCACGGGAGATCCCTCTCACGACCTTCTCGATCATGATGATCAACCAGACGGCGTGCGGTGACATGCGCGTGTTCGTGGAGGGCGCTGCGGCACTGGACACCCTGAAAGCGGGCGACCGCGTGCTCATCGCCGAGGCATGCAATCACGACCGCATCGCCGAGGATATCGGCACCGTGCAGCTTCCGGCCAAGTTGCAACGCGCGGTGCCAGGCCTGGTGGTGTCGCATGCATTCGGACGCGAGTTCCCCGATCCGGACGCGCTGGGCCAGTTTGCGCTGGCGATCCACTGCGGCGGTTGCATGATCCGTCCGCAGAAGCTGGCGGCTCGCGTCGACCGACTCGGCGAGGCCGGCATCCCCGTGACGAACTATGGCCTCGCCCTCGCCTGGTACGAGGGCAAGGCCACGCTGGGGCGGGTGCTGGAACCCTGGATGGTCGCGTCGCGAACCAGGACGCCATGACCTACGGCGAGGCGAGTGGTGCATTGTTCTCCGATTACACCACGGAGGCTGGAACGCTTGCACGACAACGAGTTCTTTCCCGGGCTGAGCCGTCGTCGCTTCCTCGATGTCGGCGGCAAGCTCGTCCTGCTCGGGCTGCTGCCCGTGCCGGCCCTGGCCGACCCTGTCCCGCCGGCGGCAGTGACGTCCCGGCTCGCGCTGCTGAACACGCACACGGGCGAGCGGCTTTCCTGCGCCTACCGGGAGAACGGCTCGCTCATCCCCGACGCCATGGCGGCGATCGATCATTTCCTGCGCGACGTCCGCACGGGCGAGGTCAGGCCCATCGACCCGCGCGTCCTCGACGTGATCGAGGAGATGTCGCGGACGGCGGCGGCGGGAATGCCGGTGCATATCGTGTCGGGGTATCGTTCGGCGGCCACCAACGCGATGCTTCGCCAGCACCGTGACGGCGTGGCGCGCCGCAGTTACCACATCAAGGGCAAGGCCGTCGACTTCCGGATTCCTGGCGTCTCGACGGCCGCCCTGCACGCGCTGGCGTTACGGTTGAGGGCTGGCGGTGTGGGCTATTACCCCAGCTCCGACTTCGTGCACGTCGACACCGGCCCCGTGCGCAGCTGGTGATGGCGCGTCCGCAGCGGCATAGGCGTCCCACGAAGCGACACTCGTGTCGTATCCGTAGATGTCGTCGCGGAAGCATGGCTCACCCGTCGCGTCGGGCCAGGCCGTCAGGTAGACGAGGTGCACGTTCACCGGACGCGCCAGTCCGAGCGTGATCGACTCGCCGCTGTCGAGCGCGTCGGTGAAGCGCCGGTACTGGGCGCCGAGCAGCGTCCGGGCCAGGTCGAGCGGTTCCTCCACCCGCACACAGCCGGACGAGTAGAAACGCTCGCGTAGCGCGAATTTCTCGCGGTGTGGCGTGTCGTGGATATATACCGCGAACGCATTCGCGAACATGAACTTCACGCGACCGAGGGCGTTCTCCGGGCCGGGCGCCTGCTGGAGCTTGTAGGGCAGGTCTTCGGCTTCCAGGTGCGCCCAGTCGATCGCGGACGGATCGATCTGCGGCGCGTCGGGGCGCCAGTCGGCAAAGACGCGGATGGCGTGGGCTCGCAGGTACCCGGGGTCGCGCCTCACGCGGGGCAGCAGGTCCTCGCGTGCGAGCTTCTGCGGGATATTCCAGCACGGATTCACGTCGACCGAGGTGATCCGACTCGACAGCGCCGGGGTGGGGCGCTCGGGTTTGCCCACCACGGTGCGCATCTGCAGCACAACCGAGTCGCCCTCGACCACGCTCAACCGGTTGGCCAGCACATCGACGCGCACGTAACGCGCGCCCAGATCGCGTGGCAGACAGCGCAGCCGCTCGAGGCTGAACTCCAGCTGGTGGCGCCGGACGGATACGGGCGTGTTGAGCGCGGCGAGCGTCTGCCGGCCGACGATGCCGTCGGCCGCGAGTCCGAGGCGGACCTGCGCGCGGCACACCGCGTCGGCCATCGCGTCGTCGTAGACCTCGGACATGTCGGCGCCGGCGTCGAGCCTCTTGCGAAGGAGCGGCACGCGCTGATCGCACGCACCCGGGTGCAGCGTCGGTCCGGCGGGCACGAGCGGCCACCCGCCCGACGCTTCCACCGCGCGCAGGCGACGCAAAGCGCCGCGCAGCGCGGCGTACTCGGCACTCGCCGGCGCGGCAGCCTCGAGGTGCGCGGCGGGAGTGTCAGTGGCGGTTGCCGCCCGGACGACGAACGCCGCCACATCGCAGCGAGCCGCGTTACTGGCTGTCGCCGTTGGCGGCATGGGCATGTGTTGGCGCTGCCCCGCGAGGTCCGTTACGTAGGCGACGGCCGTGTCGGTGAGCCACGCGTCGAGGATAGCCTGGTCGGTCACCGGCCGTGACGGCCAGTCGTCGGACAGCAGCCGCAGGTGGTCAATGGCGTAGCGCCCGGGATCGAGTCCGTGGGATGACGCATCGGCGAAGAGGGCGATCAGGGCCGCGATCGTTGCGGCAGCATCCTCGCGGCCGATCCAGAGCGGATCGTCGCCACGGACGCGGTAGATGCTGGCGAGGACGTCGGGATACGTCGCGGCGCCCTGGATCCGCTCGGTCACCGCGATGGACACCGCGAGCTTCCGGGCGAGATGATCGGTAAGCGGCCCGTGCAGGGGCAGGATGGTGGCCATGAGGACCACCAGACTCGTGGTGATGCACATTCGCGATACCTGTATCTGATGGTTGTCAACGCTGTCGCCTGGGCGCGAACCGGCGCCGATCGGCGTTGCGATGTGCCAGGTACGGGGAAGATTTTACACCAGAATGCCCGGCAAGATCAATTTAATAATGCAAAAAACAATTTTATCAATCAATTTGTCCACGGGATCTCAGCGGACGATCACGATACGGGCGACCGCCTGATCCGGGCCGCTGCGAGCCTGCACGAGGTACACGCCGCTGGCGAGGGCCGTCGGGAGCTGGAGGGCGTGCCGCCGCCCGGCCGCCAGGCCGTGCCCGAGATCGGCGACGCGGAGGCCCCGCAGATCGAACACTGCGACGGATGCGGCCGGGCGCCCTGCCGGCAGGGACAGCGCCACCGTGTGCGACCCATCGATGGTATCGCCGACGCGCAACCACGAACCGGGGGCCGCGGTGTCGCCGACGCCGGTGGCGTCGGGCTGGAGTGCGAAATCGACGATGGCCCAGCTCGCATCCGCCACCGAGACCGCGACCGAATCGTCCGTGTAGCCGGCGCAGTGGGCCGTCACGGTATAGGCGTCGGCCGCCGTGATGCGCTGATACTCGCCGAATCGCGCGTCGGTCAGGTGGGGACCGAGGTTGGGATCGTGGAGTTGCGCGATCTCCACCTCCGCCGCCAGCGGCTGGCCGGTGACGGCGTCGCTCACCGTGCCCTTGATGCCCGGGCCCGCGATCACGCGATCGAGGAGGGCCACGCTGCCGCGCGCCACGCGGGTCGCGATGGTGTCGACCACGGCGTCCGCCCACCAGCAGTGGTCCGCGATCTCCATGATGTAGCAGAGCGTGCCGGCGCGTCCGTACAGCCAGTTCTGCTCCTTGGGCAGGGTGTCGTAGCCGAAGATGGTGTTGTAGGGATTGTTGTCCTCGTTGCGCGTCTGGGCCGCCCAGTTCTCGGCGACCGACCGGGCGACGTAGTAGTCGGGCGCGATGCTGCCGCCATGCGTGCTGACCCACGGATAGAAGATGTAGCTGTGCCAGCTGATGGTCACTGGCGAGTGGTAGTCGACCACCACGAGTGGCCGTTCCGTGAGCACGAAGTCGCGCAGCGCCACGATCTCGGACTCCGACCACGGCGACGGGCCGCGATATTTCTGCGAGGCTGGATCGGTACCGTCGTACTCGTTCCAGTACCAGTCCCAGTTGCGGTCGAGGTCGACACCGTCCTGGGGAAAGTCGACCATGCCATTCTGATTGTTGTCGCGCAGGGTCTTGCGCCAGTCGGCCCAACTCGGCTCACCACTGAAGACATAGCGGTGGCCGTCGGGATTGAACACCGGCACGAACCACAGCTCGAGGCTGTCCACGCGCGCGGTGACGGCGGGGTCGTTGCCGTAGCCTTCCAGCAACGTTGCCATCTGACGCATGATCGCGCCTGTACCGTTGCACTCGTTCGCGTGCTGGGCCGCGTGGAAGAGGATGCCTGGCTCGTCGGGTTCGCTGATGTCGGCGTGGTCGCTGATGCGCGCCATCAGGATGGGTTCGCGCTGTCCGCTGAGACCCAGCGTCGTCTGCTGGAAGATCGCCGGGTACTGCGTCTGCCACGCATCGAACTGCGCGGCGATGTCGTCGAGTCGCCAGTAGCGCGGATCGGGTTGCTGGGCCTGGGATACCGCGGCCAGCGCCACGGCGAGGAGCGCAAACACGAGAGACCGTGACACGGAAAGCTCCGGAACGTTCGGGTGACGGAAATCGAAGTCCGTCTTCATTCTACCACGGCGGCTGCGCTTCCGACAGCGCCTCCCGCTGAGACACCCTGGTCATCGGCCTTGCCTGCCGCCGTCGCCGACGGCGACGCCGCTCGTCATCGCACCGGCGCGATCGAGGACGGCGCCGCCAGCCAACGTCGGCGATCCAGATCTAGAAACAGGCTGCGAACATCGCGAGGTCGAGCAGGTTGATGATGCCATCGCCGTTGAGATCGGCAAGCGGGTTGTAGACGCCGCTGGTGTAGGCGCCGGCGAACAGGGCCACATCGGACAGGTTGACGAGACCGTCGCCGTTGAGGTCGCAGTACGGCGGCGGGACAGGGGTTTGCGGTTGCGGAGCGGGCGATGCGGCAACGGTCGCGCCGATGCCGATCAGCAGGACGATTCCCAGACACGAGACGGGGATACGCTTCTTGATCATGGCGAGACCCTCCTGTGATGTTGGTGGGTTATTTAATGGATAGGGATCCACTCCGATTTTGACAAGGGTCGTCCCTGGTGTCAAGCTGGCCAGAGCGGCGACGCGCATTTCCCGGCGTGGCAGATAGGGTCGAGGTGATCGACCTCGCGTTGCACCATCTCGGCCCGGATACGGCTGCTCCGTTGCCTTTCACCTGGTTGACAGAGAGCTATCGGGACGTGGTGCCTTGGATGGTTGTTGCGGGCTCCTGCCGCCAGACCTGCCGGTTGCATCCGGACAGCTATATTGGGCGCGTCCCGAACCACGGTCCTCGGAAGCATGGGAGCGAGCGACAGCATGGACCCGTCTCGCAATGTTCTCGGTGGCAAGCTCGAACCCTGCTGTCTCGACCCGGTGACTGGGTTCTATCGCACGGGCCGCTGTCAGACGGGCGACGACGATATCGGATCCCACACGGTATGCGTGCGAGTGACCGAGGAGTTCCTGCTCTTCTCGCGCCTGCACGGCAACGACCTCTCGACGCCGAACCCCGAATGGGGCTTCCCGGGACTCAAACCGGGCGACCGCTGGTGCCTCTGTGCGCCACGCTGGCAGGAAGCGCTGAGGGCCGGCTGGGCGCCGCCCGTGGTGCTCGCGGCGACGCACGAGCGCGCGCTCGAGCACGTCTCCTTCGTCGACCTGCTCGAGCACGCAATCGATCCGGTGAGCAAGGAAGAGGGGCGAGGCTGACGCCTTGGACCTCGCCGCCGATCAACGTCGGGCCTCCTCCCGCCGCCGGAAATACTCATCCATGTCCTTGTCTCCACGTCCGGACAGGTTGACGACCACGAGCGCGTCGCGATCCAGCTCGCCGCGCAGGTGCTCCAGGTGCGCGAGAGCATGGCTGCTCTCGAACGCTGGTACGATGCCCTCGAGACGGCAGAGGCGTGCGAACGCATCCATCACTTCCTCGTCGGTCACGGATGCGTACGACACACGGCCCGTGTCCTTGAGGTAGGCGTGCTCGGGGCCGATGCCCGGATAGTCGAGTCCGGCTGCGATGCAGTGGTCGCCGCCGGCGGTGACCTGGCCTTCCGCGAGGCAATACGTGTTCATGCCGTGGATCACGCGCGGCGCGCCGAGCGTGAGCGTGGCCGCGTGGCGACCCGACGCGAGCCCGCTGCCGGCCGCCTCGACGCCCACCATCGCCACGTCGTCGTCGAGGAACGGGTGGAACAACCCGATCGCGTTGCTGCCGCCACCGGCGCAGGCGACGAGCAGATCGGGAAAGCGACCGCACTGATCGAGCACCTGGCGCCGCGCCTCGCGGCCGATGACCGACTGGAATTCGCGCACCATGAGCGGATAGGGATGTGGCCCCACGGCGGAGCCGAGCAAGTAGAACGCCGTGTCGCCGGCGGCGACCCAAGCGCCGATGGCCTCGTCGACGGCGGCGGTGAGCGTGCGATCGCCGCTCTCGGCGGGCACCACCCGGGCGCCCAGCAGTTCCATGCGCAGCACGTTGGGCCGCTGCCGGCGCATGTCCTCGGCACCCATGTAAATGTCGCAGTCCAGACCGAGTCGCGCCGCCACCGCGGCCGTGGCGGTGCCATGCTGGCCCGCGCCGGTTTCCGCGATGAGCCGCGCCTTGTCCATGCGCCGGGCCAGCAGTGCCTGCCCGAGGCAGTTGTTCAGCTTGTGCGCGCCCAGGTGATTGAGATCCTCGCGTTTGAGCAGCACGTTGAAGCCGAGATGCTTGCTCAGACGCTCGGCGTGGTAGAGCGGAGTTGGGCGACCCGAGTAATGGCGTAGCTCGCCGGCCAACTCGGCGTTGAAGAGCGGGTCGTCGCGAAATCGCTGGAACGCGTCCTCGAGGGCCTGCAGCGGCGCCTCGAGTGGGGGCGGGACGAACCGTCCGCCATAGGGGCCGAAGAAGCCGGCGGCATCCGGCATCGACTGGGCATTGGGCTGGGGCGTGGCCATCTCCGTGTCCTCCTGCTTTTTACATAAAGAAAACCGCCGGCTTCTTGCGAAGCCGGCGGCGGATCCGTTGAGCTCGTGCGCAGCTAGCGCGGCCCAGACCCGTCCGTCCGGCGGTGACGCCACCACGAACGACGGGACATGATCAAGACCTGCAGCACGACGAACCTTTCGTTGAACGTCGCATGATGATACAGGAAACCTCAGATTCGCGCAACAGGGGTGTCCGCCACTGTGGATTGGATTTAGTTGATGGTATCGTCTTCGCACCACCGCGAGGAGGCCACGATGTTCCCGCGCTTCGGCGCCGCGTTCCTGCTCATCGCCGTCAGCTCCACGTTCGTTCTCGCAGCGACGGACGGCGACGTGCGCGTCCTCGCCGTCGACCGCGTGGGGCAGGTCGCAGGACTCGATCCCGCGGGCGACGTGCTCTCCGTGAGTCTGCATCACGAGATCACCGGCGACTGGCTGCGCGTGAGTTTCGTATCGGTCGCCGGCGATCTCGCGGGCGTGGTGGCGGGCGATGGTGTGGCTTCGCGGCCCGCGTCGATCCCGCTGCGGATCGAGGCCGCCACGGCATCGGGCACGGAGGTGCTCGTCGACTCGGCGTTGCGCCGCACCACGACGAGCTACGGCGTCGACAGCCATTCCGGCTTGACGATGCGTGTGGGTGATCCCGATGCGGTGTGGCTCGCCCTTCCCGTGCTACTGGCGACGCCAACCACGGTGTTCACGGTGACGACGCTGCCTTGCGAGGTCGTACGCACTACGGCGGGCGCCCGCGCGTACGCTGCGAATTGTGCCCTCGTCCTCGGGGCAGCGTCGGGGATCGCCGATGCGGACGCGTTTCATGTTCGCAATGCGGACGGTGGATACTCCGGTCTCGACGAAGCACTACGCGTGCACGAAGCCGCCCGCGTACCGGGCAACTTCCACGTGTCGGGTCCGTTGCAGACCGCGGCGGCCTGGGCCGCCGCCGGCGGGGCTACTCGCGACTTCAATGCCTGGCTGGCCGCCGGGGTGAAGGCCGGCTGGGCTGACATCGTGACCTCGGCGTATGCCCTGCCCATCATGCCGTTCCTGCCCAACGCGCTGAACGACCTCGCGGTGAGCACCGAGACCAGGATGGCGGCGTGGCGCTACGGGGCGACGCCCACCGTCGGCTGGGTCCCGCGGGGCGTGTGGTTGAGTCGTGGCGAGTATCCGTCTCGCGGTGTGCTCGACGATATCGCGGACAACTGGCTCCCTTACGGCGTGCGTGCCGTGATCGTCGACGCGGACGTGCACCTGCGTGGTCACGACGTGCACCGTATCTCCACGCTGGCGAGCAACGGCCTGCGCCTCGTGCCCCGCGATCCGGCCTTCAGCCGCGCCATCGTCGGCGGCGACGGGCGCACCGCGCTCGGCATCGTGGCGGCTCTCGCCAGTGACGGCGCGGGCGCAGGCCGCCTCGCGGTGATGGCTGCGAACTGGTCGTCGGTCGCCGGAATCGGCGACGAGGCCGCGGCGACGCCGCGGGCCGGGGAAGCGTACGCCTGGTTCGTCGCCAAGTGTGCTGCTGAGCGTGCTTGGCTCACCACCTGGAAGCTGAGCGAGGCAGTGGCGAACCCGGCCTTCGCGGGCGATACGATCTCCATCACGCCGGGAGCCGCGACGGAGTTCGGTGGTGTCGGCGGCTACGGCGGCAGCGACAACCTCTGGTACGCACGGTGGAGCGCCTGGGTCCCGTACGCCACGGGCGGCGACGGTCACGGCGATTGCGCGGGTCACTCGGGCAACTGCAAGTCGTTCGGCGCCCTGAAGGACGATGCCTACCGTGCGCTGCGGGCGGCACCCGACAACACGATCTCCCGGGCCGGCTGGTACGTGCTCATGTCCTCGCTCCGCGAAACCGGGTGGCAGGACGGCGAACTCGACGGTCGGCTGTTCCGCGACGCAAGCCACCTCAAACAGGTCATGATCTACGCCGCGGCGGCGCGCTGGGCGGACGGCCAGAGCAAGACCACCACGGCCGCCTACGCCACCGACATCGACGGCGATGGGACTCCCGAGGTCGTCATGCACAACGATCGCCTCTTCGCAGTCTTCGAGGCCATCGGCGGTCGCTGCACGAATCTCTTCGTCAAGGGGCCCGGTTACGCGGACACCGCCATCGGCGTCGACACCGTGCCCTGGTCGGGTACCGGTGCCGATGTCAATGATGACAACCACGTGGGCGCGTTCAGCGATGTCGGTCCGAACTACCAGCACGATCCCTACGACCTGCGGGTCGTGCGGGGACACGGCAGGACGGTGACGATCCGGGCGACCTTCGCCGAGGTGACCAAACAGATCTCCCTCACCGAGGGGCAACCGTGGCTCGAAGCGATCTACGACGTCGGGCCGACGTACCACTGGGTGCGGGCCGGGTTCACGCCGTCGCTCGTGGACCAGATCTGGAACGCCCGGATGGATAGGGTGGGTCAGGCGTCGCGGGCTTATGTGGGGCAGCGCGATCCGGTGACGGGCGTGACGGTGGCCTGGGTCCTGGGCCAGGCCGGTGCCGGCTACCAGGGAGACTTCGCGGCCATGCTCATGCGGGGCGACGAGCTGAAGCTCTGGGGCGTGACGGCGGTACGGCTGTACGCCGGCGTGACGTCAGCACCTGAGAGCGCCGGGGTCACGGAGCTGCAGTCCCTGGCCGACGGGTTCGTCGACACGATCGGGCCGCGGCCTGTGGCGGCGCTGTGGCACCCGATACGCCGTGTCCTCGAGGTCACGTTCGACCAGCCGATCGTCGAGTCGACCTTCGAGCCTTCGGGGCTCAGTTTCGATGCCGATGGCGACGGCATCGCCGACGCCGTCGCGGGTGCGGGCGCCGAGGTCATCCCGAGCGATGACATCTTTCGCCTCGCGGTCCAGCTCGACGCTGCCCACGGCGACGCGCTGAACGCGCACACCGCCGAGGGGCTGCGACTCATCCTGGACGCATCGTCGATCGACGATACTCACGGCGTGGGAAACCCGGCCGACTCGGCGGCCGTGCAGTGGGCGGCTCCCACGTCCGTGAACATCGATGGGCGCTTCGATGCCGGCGAGTGGGGGACCTACGAGGAGTATGACGACGGCGACAGCGAGTGGGCGAACGAGAACGAGATCGCCAGCCTCCACGTGAGCTGGGACGCGCACTACCTCTACCTCGGATTGCAGGGCCGAGTGAACGACAACTCGTGGCTCCTCTATCTCGATGTCGATCCGGGCAGCGAGCATGGTGCGAGCGATCTCTCGGCGATCGACGCCTGGGAGCGAGGCACGGTGTTCACCGCGCCGGGGTTTGCGGCCGACTTCCAGTACGGGGCCCGGCAGCATCAGACGGGCGACGACGCGCAGAGCCTGTGGCGCATCGATTCCGCGACGCACGCCGTCGACATCTCGGCCGCGGCGATCATGGCGTTCGATCCCGATCACGTCCACGGCGACGCCGGCGGCAGCGAACTGGCGATCCCCTGGAACACGCTCTACGGCCTGGGCCCTCGCAGCGTCCCCGCCGGTGCCCGGATCGCGGTGGCCGCGTCGCTGTGCTGGGATCCGGCGCCCGGCGGTATGCTCGGCGGCGACTCGGTTCCGAACAACCGCAGCGCGGTCCTGCCCGTGATCGACCACGTGCTGACCTACGACCTCGATCTGGACAACGACGGCGTCCCCGATCCGCTCCAGCCCACGGCGGCGGTCGACATGCCGGCGAGCGGCGTCCGCCTCGACCCGCCCTACCCCAATCCTTTCAATCCGATGACCACCGTGTCGTTCACATTGCCATCCGGGGCGCCCGCCGCCGTGCATCTGGCGGTCTTCGACGCCCGTGGACGCCGCGTGGCCGTGCTGGTGAACGATACGCTCGCTCCAGGCCGGCATCGCGCGACCTGGCAAGGGGTGGACACCCGGGGACGACCGGTGGCCGCGGGAACCTACTTCTGCCGACTCGTGAGCGAGGGGGCGGCGCGCACGCAGATCATGACGCTTGTGAAGTAGCGGTTCTGCCTTCAAGATCTGGCCAGGCTCCGGGCTGCCTGGCCCGGGCCGTGTGCCCCGCCTGGACCCACTCGCGAGCGAGGTCGGCCCGATGGAAACCCCCGGTTCCCGCAGCCACCCGCCCTATCCACCGATCCTGGCCGTCTCGGACGGCACCGGCAGCAGTGCCGATCACCTCATCCGGTCCATGCTCGTGCAGTTCGGCGATCCGGCGATCCCGGTGCTGAAGGTGCCCGGGGTGAGCACCCCCCAGGACGTGGCCAATGCCGTCTCGCTGGCTGCCGACCGCGGCGGCACGATGGTGGTGCACACGATTCTCGATGCCCGGTTGCGCACGGAACTGGTGAACCGGGCTCGTGAGCTCGGGATGCAATGCATCGATCTCGTGGGCGAGTTGCTCGACGGCCTGGCCCAGCAGCTCGGTCCACCGAGCACGCTGCGTCCGGGACTCTACCGCCGCTTGCACAGCGAGTACTTCCAGCGCGTCGAGGCCATCGACTTCGCCATCAGCCACGACGATGGTCAGAATCCCGAGGCGTTGCCGGATGCCGACATGGTGCTGCTCGGCGTGTCCCGCAGTGGCAAGACGCCGCTGAGCATGTACCTCGCCATGCAGGGCTGGAAGGTGGCGAACGTGCCGCTGGTGGCGGGCATCACGCCACCGAGCCAGCTCGCGCAGGTCGATCCGCGCCGGATGGTAGGGCTGACGATCAGTTCCGAGCTGCTCGTCCATCACCGCGCGTACCGCCAGTCGGCCCTGGGCACGTTTTCCACGCTCTACACCGATCCGGCGCGCATCTTCCACGAGATCGAGACGGCACGTGTCTACTACAAGCGCATGCGCGTGCCGATCGTGGACGTGACGAACAAGCCCATCGAGTCGAGTGCGCGGGAGGTGGTGAGCGCGATCACGCGCCGCCTGGGACCCGAGAACCTGCCGGGGCAGGAGATCTGATGGACCCAGGCGCCCTGCTGCCATACCTCGGTGCCTGCGTGCTGCTCACTCTCGCGCCCGGGCCCGACAACATCTTCGTCATCACACAGGGCCTGGCGCGCGGACGGTGGCTGGCGCTGTGCGCGGCGTGGGGGATGGTGAGCGGCATCCTCCTGCACACCACGGCCGCGGCCCTTGGCATCTCGGCCGTCTTCGCGGCCAGCAACCTCGCCTTCCACGCCGTGAAGTATGCCGGCGCTGCGTACCTGCTCCTGCTCGCCTGGCGCACGCTGCGGGAGCGTGGCGTGCTACACGTGGGCGCGGGCGCAACGGCCGCCGGCGCGTTCGCCCTCTACCGCCGCGGTTTCCTGATGAACGTGCTCAACCCCAAGGTGGCCCTGTTCTTTCTCGCGTTTCTGCCCCAGTTCGTGCGGCCTGGTGCAGGCTGGCCGGTGTGGTTGCAGATGGCGGCGCTGGGTCTGGTGTTCATGGTGCAGGCGTTCGCACTCTTCAGCCTCATCGCGCTGTTCTCCGGGACGCTCGGCGAGGTCCTCACGCGCAGCTCGCGCGTGCAACGGATCTTCGGTTGGCTCACGGCCGCCGTATTCATCGGTCTGGCCCTGCACCTGGCGCTGGCCGGGCGTTGACGCACTGGCCGGGCAGTGAGGACCATGGTATCGTGATCTGCATACCGAACGGCTCTATTCACGCTCGACAGGAGTGTTTGCCATGCCGGCCAAGGTGCCCGGCCGCCGCCACGCGGTCCTTGCCCTCGCCCTCGTCCTGATCATCCTCGTCGCAGCCTGCGCCACGGTGCCTGTCACCGGCCGCAAGCAGCTCAACCTCGTGCCGTCGGGACAGATGCTCTCGATGAGCGGTCAGGAATACGACCAGTTCCTGTCCGAACACCCGCTGAGCCAGGACGCCGGGGCCACCGCGATGATCAATCGAGTGGGCGCCCGCATCCAGGGCGCCGTGGAGAAGTACTTTCGCGACAACGGCATGTCAGACCGTCTCGATGGCTATCAGTGGGAGTTCAACCTGGTCCAGAGCGACGAGGTGAACGCCTGGTGCATGCCCGGTGGCAAGGTCGTGTTCTACACCGGGATCTTGCCGGTCTGCAAGGACGACACGGGTGTGGCGGTGGTCATGGGCCATGAGGTCGCCCATGCCGTGGCCCAGCACGGCAACGAGCGTATGAGTCAGGGGCTCCTGGCGCAGTTCGGGGGGATGGCGCTCGATCAGGCGCTCTCCAGCAAGCCGGAGCAGACGCGGCAGCTCGCCATGACCGCGTTCGCCGTGGGCGCCCAGTACGGCGCTCTGCTGCCGTACAGCCGTCTGCAGGAGAGCGAGGCCGATCACCTGGGTCTCATCTTCATGGCGATGGCCGGATACGATCCTCACGCGGCGGCGGATTTCTGGCAGCGCATGTCGTCCCAGGGTGGCGGGGCGCCGCCGGAGTTCATGAGCACGCACCCCTCGGACGAGTCGCGTATTCGCAAGATCCAGGAGGAGCTGCCGGAGGCGTTGCAGTACTACCGGCCGTGATCGGCCGCCGGGCTACTGGTCGCCGCCCGGGGCCCGGACGATGCCGCTGTCGTGCATCATCTGCAGCTTCATGCGCTCGTCCGGGCCGATCGGCATCACCTGGGGCGCGCTGCCGTCGCTGAAGAGCATGAGCTTGCGATCCGTCGGAATCTCGACGGGGTCGTCGCCGGATCGGGGCGTCACGTTCACGGCGCCGTCCCAGAGGCAGAAGCAGGAACCGCCGGGTACGCACATCACGGCGAAGGTGGTGCCGGTGATCGTGCCGGATCCTTCGGCCGTCTCGAGGTGCATCGTGAAGCCGAGCGGCTGGCCACCGGTGGTGCCGTAGATCTCGCCCGCAGCCACGCGAAGCGTGCGATCGTGGCCGAACCAGCGTCCAGGCGGCGGCGGCAGGGTGATGCGGCTGCTGGGGCGCATGCGAAGGCGTAGCGTCTCGCCGAGCTGGAACTCGAACTCCGTGTCGGCGGGTGTGGTGAGAGTACCGGCGGCGATGACGGAACCCGGCGCGGGTAGCGTGACGCCATCCGGCGCCGCCACGTCGGTGACGACCCAGCGGCTCACCGGTTGGTGGCCATACCACAGCAGTCCAATCGCGGCCGCGGCGATCACCGCGGCAAGCGGCCACACGCGCTGGCTCCAGGACCGGCTCCGCGGCGGCACCTTCACCGCACCGCGCGGCGTGGCCGGTGCCGTCTCCTGCGCCGGGTCGACGCCGGACAGGAACGCGCGACGCGCCCGCTCGCGGGCGCCGGCGGGCGCCTCGGGAAGCGGGAGGCGAGCGAGCGCCGCGAGGGCCTGCTGGCTCTCGGCGGACATGGGCTCGTCGGGCCTCTTGATGTCGTCGCGTTCGTTCATTGCTGGTCTCTGGTTTCGGTCAGCCGGGCCTTGTATACCTGTCCGAGGCGAGCCACCGCCCGGCTGTGGCGTTGCCTCACGTTGTCCGGTTTCAGCTGGAGAAGGTCTGCGATCGCGGCCGTGTCAAGCTCCTGATAGTTGCGCAGCAGAATGATCTCCTGGTCGTCGTTGGCGAGGCTGGCCAGGGCCTCGCGTACCGCCTGGCACTCGGCTTCCTTCTCGAGCTTCTCGTCGACACGCTGCTTGCCGTCGGTAAGTGGCAACTCCTCCGGCTGGGCGGCGTCGCGGCGTACGGTCTCGCTCTTGTGTGTGCCCGAGCGCCAGAAATCGCGGACGGTGTTGACGGCGATCGTGAACACCCATCCGGTCGGGTCGCGCCCGGAATCCAGCCGGTGGAGATTGCGGTGGATCCGCAGAAAGGTGTCCTGGGTGAGGTCGGCCGCGAGATTGGGATCGTGCACCAGGTGGCAGAGGTAGCCGAAGATGCGATTGTAGAAATAGTCGAAGAATCCGTTCATCGCCTCGGTCTGACGACGCTTCACCGCGTCCAGGAACTCCGCCTCGAAGGGTGAGTCCTTGGGATCTTCGCGAGATTGTGAACGCGTCATCGACGACCACCGGCGCGGATTCTGGAAAGGAGAATCTCCGCGTCATGGTACTGGATTTTCGTAAAATCGCGTACATGAAATTCTCGTCTTCCGGTGGTTTCCCGTCCCAATGCGTTCTGTGCGAGGTACTGTCGCCATCCTTCCCGCGTGACACGACCGACCGCGACGCCCCTCTGATCGTGGGTGCGCCCGGTGTGTCTTGATCGTGTAAAATGAATATAAACAATAGTTTATATGAATTGCCCTGCCAGGTTCTGCGGCCCGAAATTTTTTGAGAAACGTGAGGGCGAACCAATCATTGGGGTCGATGAGCGGGCCCCGCGGCGTCGCGCGTCTCTCGATGATGTATGTCCTCGACGTCAGCGTCGGCTTCGCCGTAGCCGGCACACTGCAACGGCGATCCCACGCGGCTTCCTGACCGACGCGGGACCGTGATCGCCGGTCCTGCGGCGTGGTGCCGTCCCATGGGGAGAAATTTTAAAACCTATTCTCGCGGTATGTTTTTTGGTAGGATGATTCTGGTGCTGCATTATCGAAGACCGCGCTCGTTTTCATCGCGTCGATCGGCGCGGCCGCGATTGCACCGGGCAGTGTCGATCCGGTCGGTGGATGGACCAGGAGGTCGATCGCGATGCTCGGACCCCGGAATTCGACCGCAGACGCATCCGCGGATCTCTTCCAGATCGTCGCGGCCCTCGAGCGGAGGGTGACGGCACTCGAGGCCCGTCTGGCGGCCTCCGCGGTCGGCGATCCGGTACTGCCCGACGTGGAGCCCGACTCCGGCGACCCATCCGTCGTTCCCGTCCCCGCGGCAGGCCCGCGTCTGCCGGCCATGGGCCGGGCCGTCCTCGTCGTGGCTGGCGCTTTCTTGTTGCGCGCCCTCACCGACACCCAGGTGCTTACTGGCACCGTCGGTGTCGCCCTGGGGCTCGCCTATGCGGTCCTCATCATCATCCTCGCCAACCGGCAAGCGCGCGCGGGGCAGCGCGCCGAGGCGGGGCTGTCGAGCTTGGCCGCGGTCATCGTCGTCTATCCGCTCCTGTGGGAAACGTCAACCAGGCTCGGCTTCTTGCCGCCCCATGCTGCCGCTGCCGCACTCGTGGGCGTGACGGGATTCGGATTGATCGTGACGATTCGCCACGACCTTTACGCGGTCGCGTGGGTCTTTGTCGCGGCTGCCCTGATCACGACCGCCGGTTTGTGCTGGCTGAGCGCGATTCCCGAGCTTTTTGGCGGCGCCGCGGTGGTTCTGGGTATCGGAACGCTCTGGATCGCCTACTTGCGGGGCTGGTGTGGTCCGCGCTGGCCGGCCGCGGCCCTGGCGAACCTGCTCGTGCTGCTGCTCGCATTCCTGGCGATCAACGAGGGCGATCCGGCGCCGGGGCGGCCGGTGCCGGTCGCCGGGGCGACTCTGGTCCTCGCCTTCGCGCTGCCGACCAGCTACCTCGCGAGCTTCTTCGCTCGGGCTTTGCAGCGACGCCACGCTGCCAGCGCTTTCGAGATCCTGCAGACGCTTGGCTGTGTCCTGGTCGGCGTCCTCGGTGCCGTGGTTGTCTTGCGCTCGCGCGGCCATAGTCTCGTGGGTATGGGCGCGATAGCGACCGTGGTCGGAGCAACCAGCTACGCGCTCGCGTTCGCGTTCGTGCGCCGCAAGCACGGACGCGGCCTGAACTTCTTCTACTTCGCCTGGCTCGGCTGCGTCCTCACGCTGATTGGCACGGCATTCGTCATGCCGGCCGCAGCGATTCCCTATCTCTGGGGTGTCCTCGGTCTCGCCGCCGCGTCGACCGGGGGCGTATTCGACCGCTGGACGTTGCGCCTGCACGGGGCCGCGTATCTGCTCGGAGCCGCCGCGTATACGGGTCTGCCGGTCGTGGCCGCGAACACGTTCCTCGCGCCGGTCGGCCAGACCTGGCACCACCTGCACGTCTCGGGTCTCGTCGTGTGGCTGCTTGCCGCCGTCGGCTACGGCGTCCTCGCTTTCACGCAACGCGGCTGCGAGCTACGGACGTGGGAACGTCTGCCACGTGCCCTGCTCGCCTTGCTCGCTCTCGTGGGCGCCGGCAGTGTGCTCGTCGTCGCACTGGTCAACGGCATGCAAGGTGCGGTACCCGGCCAAGGCCCGGCGATGGTCGCCGCGGTTCGCACTGGCGTCATCACGGCCAGCGCCATCGCCCTGGCAGCCGTGTCGCGCGGAGCGAACCTCCCGGAGCTGGCATGGTTCGTCAATCCCCTGCTGATCGTGGCCGGTGTGAAGCTCCTGGCGGAAGACCTGCGGCGCGGCACGCCGGTATCCTTGTGTGTCGCGTTCGGCTGCTTCGGGCTTGCCCTGATCCTGAGTCCCCGCCTGCGGTGGCGCCGTGTCTCGCATGGCGACGATCGTTGACCGGCCGTGGGCGGGGTCGCTGGGCAGAAGAGAGGGGCCGGAACCCGAGGTCCCGGCCCCAGCGACGATTTACGTCGTCAGTATGACATCATTTGACGACCGTCATCTTGCGGGTAGCGGTGAAGTCGGACGCTTCGACGCGATAGAGATACACGCCAGAGTGGACGCGTCGACCGGAGTCGTCGAGGCCGTCCCAGACGACCGCGTGGCTGCCGGCCTGCAGCGACTCGTCCACGAGGGTGCGTACGAGGTGGCCGCGTCCGTCATACACGTGCAGGCGCACCGGGCTGGCCACCGGAAGATCGAAGCTGATGGTGGTCATCGGGTTGAAGGGGTTGGGGTGGTTCTGCCCCAGCGCGAAGACCTGCGGCAGATCCACCTTCTCCGCGCCGGACGACGCGAGGGCGAGGCCGCCTGAGATCGTCAGCGTGTAGCTGCTGGTGGCGCCGAGATAGCCGTCCACGCGCAGGTAGTAGCGGCCCACCGACGCATTGTAGCTCCCCGCCTCGGGGTTGTTGACGGTGTAGCCGCGCGCGACCTGGGTGCCGCTCGCGTTGTAGAGGTACCAGTCGAGATCGGCGGAGCTGCCGATCGCGAGGCTGATGTTCACATTGCCGGCCGAGGTGACGTCGAAATAGAAGTAATCGTCGTCGGAACTCGAGGTGAGCACACCCGAGACGGGCGTGCCGGTGCCGACGGGGCCGTTGGCTTCGCTGATGCTGCCGTTGGGCTCCGTCTCCGCCGTGATCGCTGAGCCGCCGCCACCACCGCCGCCGCCCTCGGCCACGCCGATGTCGTCGAAGGCGAAACCGTCGGTCGTGATGGGGTAGTTGTCATACTGCTGGAACTTCACCACGAAGGTGGACGATAGCGTCAACCCGTTGGCGCTGGCCAGCGCGTCGACGTCGAGGGTGAACTGATTCCAGGTGTTGTTGGTATAGCTGCCGCCGTTGAGGTTCTGCACCTTCACGAACGACGCGCCGCCGTTGCTCGAGAAGTACACGCCATCCTGCGAGTGAGTCTCGTCACCGAACTCCTTCCACCAGAACGTCAGGTCCACCTGAGTCTGACCGGCGAGGTTCAGATGCAGCCAGGCCTCGTTCTGCACGTAGGTGCCGCTCGTGGCACTGTCCATGACCAGGTGGTACGACCCGGTGTGGGGTGTGTTGCTCGTAAGCAGACGGATGCGGCCGCTGCTGTTGGTCGACTGGCTGGTCCAGTACTGGTCGAAGCTGCCGCCCTCGAAGCCCGTGCTGTACGGAAGGGTGGCGTAGCCGCCCGTCTGGGGCACGTCGATGGTGAAGTTGGCGTTGCTCGTATCCTGCGCCGAGCCGCCGGTGATGCGCACGCGGCCCTGGGAAGTGGCGGTCGACGGCACCGTCCAGGTGTACGCGCCGTCGTCGGCGGTCGAGGATGTGATTGCCGTCCAGCTCGAGCCCCCGTTGGTGGAGTAGTCGATCGCCACCGTGGTGAACGAGCCCTGCGACGTCCACGTGATGTTGGTGCTGTCGCCGGCGGTGAGCGTCTCGCCGCCGTTGGGGTACGTCACGGTCACCGTGTCCGGCGGCGGCGTGGCGTCGCCGACGCTGATGTCGTCGAAGGCGAAACCATCGGTGGTGATGGGGTAGTTGTCGTACTGCTGGAACTTCACCACGAAGGTGGACGACAGCGTCAACCCGTTGGCGCTGGCCAGTGCGTCGACGTCGAGGGTGAACAGATTCCAGGTGTTGTTGGTATAGCTGCCACCATTGAGGTTCTGCACCTTCACGAACGACGCGCCGCCGTTGCTCGAGAAGTACACGCCGTCCTGGCTATGCGTCTCGTCACCGAATTCCTTCCACCAGAACGCCAGGTCCACCTGGCTGTGGCCCGACAGGTCGAGGTGCAGCCAGCCCTCGTTCTGGACGTAGGTGCCGCTGGAGGAGCTGTCCATCACCAGCTGATAGGAACCCGCGTGGGGCGTGTTCGTACTCAATACGCGGACGCGGCCGCTGCTGTTCGACGACGCGGTGGTCCAGTACTGGTCCAGGGCGCCCGACTCGAAACCGGTGGCGTACGGCAGGCTGGCGTAGTCGCCGCCGGACGGCACGGTGATCGTGAAGTTGCTGTTGCTCTGATCCTGCGCCGTACCGCCCGTGACGCGCACGCGGCCCTGCGTGGTGGCGCTGGTGGGCACGGTCCAGGTGTAGCTGCCGTCGTTCGTCGTGGAAGTGGTGATCGTGGTCCAGGTGGACCCGCCGTTGAGCGAGTAGGCGAGCGCCACCGTGGTGAACGAGCCGGTCCAGGTCCACGTGATGTTGGCCGCGCTGCCGGCCGCGAGGGTCTCGCCGCCGTTGGGATAGGTGACGGTGACGGCATCCGTCGGCGTGCCACCGCCGCCCACGGCCGCGGCGGCGTCGACCATGCCGTAGCCCGCGTAGCGATCCCAGCCGCTGCCCGACTCGACGCTGGTCACGTCCTGCGCCGTGGTCACCAGCTTGTCACGCACCTGCGCCGGCGTATACGAGGGGAATGCCGACTTGATCAACGCGCACACGCCCGCCGCGTACGGCGTGGCGCACGACGTGCCGTTGAACCACATCGAGTAGTCGCTGGGGTCGTAGCCCGCCGAGCCCAGGAGGTCCGTGGTGGGCAGAATGGTGGGCGCGATCACGTCGACGGCGCCGGCCGCATTGGCCGTGTTGACGCCGTAGTTCGAGCCCCACCAGCGCTCGCCGTCGCAGGTGTAGCCGTTGGGGTCGGCATTCACGCCCGGGTTCAACTCGCTGGTGTTGCTGCTCGAACGCTTGCGCTCGCCGCACGGCGAGGCGGCGCCCACCCCGATGACGTTGGCGTTGATCGCGGGATAACTGATCGTGCTGGCGTTCTCGTTGCCCGTGGCCGCGAGGATCGTGCAGCCGGCGTTGTGGGCATAGAGGATGGCCGTGTCGGTGGCCGAGTCGCTGCTGATCGCGGCGCCCAGGCTCATGCTGATGATGTCGGCGCCGTTGTCCGCCGCATAGTACAGCGCGTTCTGGATCGCCGAGAAGTACATCGAGCCGGCACTGTTGGCGGCCTTGAGCGGCATGATGCTGCAACCGGCGGCGATGCCCGCCGTGCCCAGGGAGTTGGTCATGGCTGCGGCGACGCCGGCGCAGGCCGTGCCGTGGCCGGGGCTCGACGAGTTGTCGTCGGGATTGCTGTCATTGTCGCCGAAGTCGTAGCCGGTTACCTGACGCAGGTCGGGATGCCCGGCTTCGACACCGCTGTCGATGATCGCGATAATCACGCCGGCGCTCCCGTAACCCTGCGCGGCGTCCCAGGCGGCCTGGGCGTTGGCATCGAAGCCCACCGTGCCCACGGGCGACCCGTTCTCATGGCTGTACGTGGCCCAGTCGTAGGACAGGAGCTGCGCCGTGTTGTTGTGCCCCCAGTGCAACGGGTGCAAGGGGTCCGGTGGTACGGCAGCAGGGAAGGCGAGCCAGTCGACCGTGGCTTCCTCCACGTTGGCGTTGCGGGCGAATTCCCGCGCCGCCTGCAAGGGATCCTGCCGGCCGTCGGTCTCGAGGAGGTACCAGCGGTTGATGCCCAGCTCGTTGGCGACCTCCATCTGCTTGACGGCGATCCATGGCCGCAAGATGGCCGTGACGCCGGCCGCGTTGCACAGCGCATCCACCGAGGCGATGCCAGTACGCGCGTCACTCACCGAGGCGCCCTTTTCCATGGCGATGTCGAGATGGGTGTCGGTCGGGATGTCGGACCGGAACTTAATCAGGATGCGCGACGGGTGGTAGGGGAGCACCTCGTCCGCGCTCTTGACGAAACCATTCTGCACGGGCGCGAACGGACGCGGACTCATCGCGTCGGGTGTCGCCGCGAACGCGGTGGCCGCGATCAGGAGCACGAGGGCGCTCGTGACGGCCATGAATTGATGTCGATTCGACATGATCACTCCTTCGCAGGGGTCCAGAAGTCGTGGGGGAACGACGGACCTGGCCGGTCACCTGTCCGCCTGCGGGGCGCAGATGCCGGCCAGTGCGATGTTACGGACACCTCCCGCACTGGGGTCGCTGGCAGCCGGATCGACGCAGGGTAGGTAGGCTCCCTCGTCGCCGCGGATATCCGCCGAGTGTACCGAATCCGTACAGGAAACTGCAAAAGAAATGTTCTGATTATTCATGAGGCTGGCGAACGCCGAGACCTAGCCGAAACGTCCGGTCACGTAGTCCTCGGTCTGCTGCTGGCGTGGGTTGGTGAAGATATCCTCCGTGCGCCCATACTCCACGATCTTGCCCAGATACATGAAGGCCGTGAAATCACTGATGCGCGAAGCCTGCTGCATGTTGTGGGTGACGATGACGATGGTCAGCGTCTTGCGCAGCTCGATCATCAGCTCCTCGATACGGGCGGTGGCCACAGGGTCGAGGGCCGAGCATGGCTCGTCCATCAGCAGCACCTGCGGGTTGAGGGCGATCGCGCGGGCGATGCACAGGCGTTGCTGCTGCCCGCCCGAGAGCGCGGTGCCGGTGGCGCGGAGCTTGTCCTTGACCTCGTCGAACAGGGCGGCCTGGCGAAGCGTCTGCTCCACCCGGTCGTTCAGCTCGCCGCGGTTCATGCGATAGTGCAGCCGCAGCGCGTAGGCGATGTTGTCATAGATGGTCATGGGCAGGGGACTGGGTTTCTGGAAGATCATGCCCACGTGACGTCGGAGCTGGAGCACGTCCACGGTAGGATCGAGGATGTTGCGGCCGTCGAGCAGGATCTCGCCCGTCGTGCGCTGATCGCGATAGAGCTGGAAGATCCGATTGTAGGTACGCAGGTGGGTGCTCTTGCCGCACCCTGACGGCCCGATGATGGCCGTGATGCGGTTGGTCACGACATCCAGGTCGTTGTCGTAGAGAGCCTGGTGCTTGCCGTAGAAGAAGTTCAGCCCCCGCGTGGACACCTTGATCGACGAGGCGGCGGTTGGTCGCGAATCGGTCATCGTTTCCTCACGTTGAGCAGGAGGCGGGACGCGATCGTGGCCGCCAGCACACCGATGGTGATCACGAGCGAGGCGCCCCATGCCGACTGCACCCACGTATCATAAGGGCTCATGGCACGGTGGAAGATGGAGACGGTGAGGTTGGGCGTGGCCCCGCCGAACGACTGGAAGAACCCGTGGGCGGAGCTGAAGTCGATCCAGTACGGGTTGTCCAGCGAGGTGAACAGGAGAGGCGCCGTCTCGCCGCTGATGCGCGCCACCGCGAGCAGCGCGCCGGTGAGCACCCCGACCCGCGCCGCGCGCAACAACACGTCGGCCGTGACGCGCCAGCGGGGCACGCCCAGCGCCAGGGCCGCCTCCCGGAGGGAGTGGGGCACCATGAGCAGCATGTCCTCGGTCGTGCGCGCGACGATCGGGAACATGATGATGGTCAGCGCCGCGGCGCCGGCCCAGCCGGAGAAGCTGCCCAGCGGTCGCACGAGGAGTGCGTAGACGAACACGCCGATGATGATCGACGGCACGCCGATGAACACGTCAGCGAAGAAATGCACCGTATTGGCCAGCCAGCGTCCCCGGCCGTACTCGGCCAGGTAGACTCCGGCCAGCAGCCCCAGCGGTACACCGACGGCGGTGGCGAAGGTCGTCATCAGGAGCGTGCCGACCACCGCGTTGCCCATGCCGCCGCCGGGCACAGCCGGCGGGGCCGGCAGCTTCGTGAAGAAGTCCCAGTTGATGGCCGCCGCGCCCCGCCGGATCACCGTCACGAGGATCCAGGCCAGCATGACACACCCGAGGACTGCGGCCATGCCGGCCACGACCTTGCCGACCGCGTCGATCATGCGACGCTGACCGAGAGAACGCTCCCGACTCACTTGCCGCTCCCTGCTTGCCTGTCCATCACTTTCAACCAGACCTGCGCCAGTACCTGGACGATGACCGTGATCACCAGCAGCACGAGGCCGAGCTCGATCAGCGAGCTGAGGTAGAGCGGTTTGTCCGCCTCGGTGAACTCGTTCGCTAGCGTCGAGGAGATGCTGTTGCCGGCTGCAAAGACGGAAGCGCTGATCGAGTGGTTGTTGCCGATGACGAAGGTCACGGCCATGGTCTCGCCGAGTGCCCGCCCGAGGCCCAGGAAGACGGCGCCGGCGATGCCCCGTTTGCCGAAGGGGATGGTGACGCGGCGCGTCACCTCCCAGGTCGTGCTCCCGAGTCCATAGGCCGACTCGCGCAGCACGGATGGCGTCATCGCGAAGACATCGCGGCTGATCGAGGCAATGAAAGGCAGCACCATGAGGGCGAGGACGAGACCGGCCGTGAGCATGCCGATGCCCATCGGTGGTCCGCTGAAGAGCGGCAGGCCGCCGGCGATGGCCTTCAACCCGGGCTGCACGTGGTCTTGCATGAACGGCGCGAAGACGAAGAGGCCCCACATGCCGAAGATGATCGAGGGAATTGCCGCCAGCAGCTCGATCGCGCCTCCCACGGGCGTTGCGAGCCAGGTCGGTGCCAGTTCCACGAGGAAGAGGGCGATGAGCAGGCTCATCGGCACGGCGATGATCAGGGCGATGGCCGCGGAGACCAGGGTGCCGTAGGCGCTGCTGAGCGCGCCGAACTCGCCCGTCACCGGGTTCCAGGCATCGCTCGTCAGAAATCGCAAGCCGAATTCCCGCCAGGCGAGGAGCGAGCCGTGGCCGAGCTGCCAGAACACGCCGGCCACGAGCAAAAGCACGAGGCTGGCGCTGACGGCCACGACCACGTGTGCCACCACGTCGCCGGAGAAACGTCGCGGCCGCCGCGCCTCGAGAGGACGCGGCGGCTCAGCGATGGCAGGCGCCGGCATGGTTTTCTGCCGCACGTGATCGAGAACTACATCGTCCACACCGGCTTCCCGTCAGCCAGGATCTTGTCGTGCCACATGGACTCGACCAGCTTGACGACGCCGTCGGGAATGGGCACGTAGTGCAGGTCCTCCGACGCAGGGTTCGGATTGCGGTAACACCAGTCGAAGAACTTGAGTACCTGACGGGCCGTCTCGGCATTCGTCTGCTGCTTGTGCATCAAGATGAACGTGGCGCCGGTGATCGGCCAGCTCTCCGTGCCCGGCTGGTCCGTGAGCACCATGTAGAAGCCGGCGGCGTGCGCCCAGTCGGCGCCGGCCGCGGCCGCCTGGAAGGCTCCGGACGTGGGGCTGACGTAACTTCCCTCGTGGTTGCGTAGCTTCACGTTGGCCATCTTGTTCTGCAGGCAGTAGGCGTACTCGACGTAGCCGATGGAGCCCTTCACGCGCTCCACGTACGTGGCCACGCCCTCGTTGCCCTTGCCACCCACGCCCACGGGCCAGGAAACAGCCTTGTCGTTGCCGACCTTCGACTTCCACTCGGGGCTGACCTTGCTCAGATAGTTGGTGAAGATCCAGGTGGTGCCCGAGCCGTCGGCGCGATGGACCACGGTGATGTCGGCGCTCGGGAGCGTCACGCCCGGGTTCTCGCCGGCGATGGCCTGGTCGTTCCACGTCGTGATCTTGCCGAGGAAGATGCCGGCGAGGGTCTCGCCGGTGAGGCGGATCTGGTCGGCCGCGATCCCCTCCAGGTGCACGACCGGCACCACGCCACCCATCGTCATCGGCCACTGCACGAGGCCATCGGCTTCGAGATCCTCGGCGGTGAGCGGGGCGTCGGAGGCGCCGAAATCCACGGTCTTCGCCTTGATCTGGGCGATGCCTCCACCGGAACCGATCGACTGGTAATTCAGCTTCACGCCGGTCTTGCCCTCATAGTCGTAGGCCCAGCGCGAATAGAGCGGAAACGGGAACGTGGCGCCGGCGCCGGTGATCGTGACGTTGTCGGCCTGGACCGTGGACACGTGGTTCAGGCTCAGCAGGGCGGCGCCGAGTACCAGCGCTACCAGGAACATCGAACGCACTCGCATGAAGGAATCCTCCCGGGAGAAGGTCGATTGCCACTCGAGGCAGCGCCTGCCGTGGCACACGCCGACAGACTAGTCACGGTTTGTTAGCGACTCGTTAATTTCTGGAAAATGACGCTGCGGGTGCAGGATCGGCGTTCCTGCGCCCGCAAACGACGACGATCAGGCGAAATCAGCAGTGTGCCGCGATCGCGGCGGCCATCTCCATCGTCTTGGCGTCGCCGCCCATGTCGTAGGTCCGCACGTCGCCTTCGGCCAGCACGGCGGCCACCGCGTTCTCGAGCTGGGCCGCGAGGGCGGCCTCGCCGAGGAAGTCGAGCATCATCTTGGCCGACAGGATCGTGGCGATGGGATTGGCCTTGTTGAGGCCGGCATGCTTCGGGGCGGAACCATGCGTGGGCTCGAACACCGCCACCTTCTCGCCGATATTTCCGGAGCAGCCGAAGCCCAGGCCGCCCACCATCTGGGCACAGAGGTCGCTGACGACGTCGCCGTAGAGATTGGGCGCGACCAGCACGTCGTAGTTGAAGGGGTTCTTCAGCAGCCACATGGTCATGGCGTCGATGTTCGCATCATCCATCGCGATATCCGGGTACTCCCGGGCCACGCTCTTGCCGATCTCCAGGAACATGCCGTCGGTGGCGCGCACGACGTTGGCCTTGTGCACGACCGTGACCTTCTTGCGCCCGTGCTGCCTGGCGAATTCGAACGCGGCGCGGATGATCCGTTCGCTGCCTTTGCGGGTGTTGATCTTGCACGACACCGCGAACTCGTCGCCCGGCAGCTTGGCGAAGGGCGCGAAATTCGGCGTCAGGCTATTCAGCGTGTCGCGCAGGGTGTCGGGAACCGGGTTGAACTCGACGCCGGAGTAGAGGTCCTCCGTGTTCTCGCGGAAGACGACGATGTCGATACCTTCCCTGAAGTTCAGGGGGTTGCCTGGATAGGCCTTGCAGGGGCGCAGGCAGACGAAGAGATCGAATCGCTGGCGCATCCGCACGATGGGCGATCGGTACACGAGGCCCGTGCCGCGCAGAGCCGGCGCGAGTTCGGCTTCCGCGGCCTTCACCGGTTTCGACGTGATGGCGCCGAACATGGCCGCGTCGACGTCCTGTAGGAGATCGATCGTGCGCGCCGGCAGGGGGTCGCCTTCCTGGCACCAGAACTCCCAGCCGATGTCGCCGTGGACGTACTCGGCCGCGAAGCCAAGCTTGTCCAGCACGAAGCGTGCCGCCTCCATCACCTCGATGCCGATGCCATCGCCGGGCAGCCAGCCGATCCGGTACTTCGCCATCTCAGGTCCTTTCGCCGTCATATCGCGCGGTCGAGCGTCCGGGGCGCCAGCCGGTGGCCGACGCCCTTGCCATGATCGAGCCAAGATAGCTGCCGGGACGGGCGGGTTCAAACCCCTACGACGGTCAGTTGTCGTCGGCGTGGATGGTCTGCTCCGCCACGGCGCGCAGGGCCTCGATCCGCGGCGTGGCGGCGAGGATGCGATTGCGCGCATCCAAGCGGTGGGTCAGCGAGATCGCGATCGCCGCGTAGAGGATCGGCAGAGCGAACGCCAGATAGCGTCGCCAGCGCCGTACGGCGAGCAGCTTGAAGGTTCCCAGGGCTCCGGCGCTGAGCGTGACGCAGAACCCCAGGCTTGCGAGGTAGAGGTGCCCCAGATTGAGCCAGCGGCCCGACTGGGAGAAGCCGCTGAACGGTAGCAGCGTGATGAACGTCCAGGCGATGAAGAAACGAAGCGGGTTGTTCCCGAAGACGAAGCCGAAGACGCTGAACGACACGATCGCCAGGGTCAGGAGCGGATAGACGAGAATCCGCACCTCGAAGAGCTTGTGCATCACCGGTCCTGCCGCGGCGAGCAGGTTGCTCTCCTGCAGCGGCAGCAGCATGAGATTGAGATAGCGGAAAATATTTTCGACCGACGTGAGGGTATACGACACGGGCCCGGCATCGGCCACCATCACGGTCGGGCCGCGATAGCCGAACTGCGCCTGGCCGATCTGGAAGACGAGTCCCACGACGAGGAATACGATGAGATCGACCGAGAGGATCGTCCGCCGGCCCCGGCGCACGTAGAAGAACGCCTTGTAGGCGATCAGGCAGCCGAGGATCGACATGGTCGACGCCTTCGTCAGACCGGCCAGACCGTAGAACAGGAGCCCCATCAGGAAGTACCACGAACGCACCCGCCCCTCGCCGCGGAAGTCGTTGCGGATGAAGAGATAGAGCACGAGAAGATGGAAGAATCCGAGGAGGAGGCCCTCGAGGCCGGTCACGGATTGCAGCAGCCGGCCGTAGCTTCCCACGCCGACGCTGAACAACAAGGCCGCCAGCAGGGCCATGCGCGGCCGGAAGAACAGCAAGTTCACCAGCATGTACACGATGAAGGCGTTGAGTGTGTGCATGACGAGGTTCACGCCTATGTACCCACCATAGTGCAGGCCGAAGGCGGAGTACTCCACGAGGAAGGCGATCTGCAGCAGGAGCTGGCTGAAGTAGGCGCCGATGTGCCCGAACATGAGCCAGGGATCGTGGGCGAGGAGGTGGGCGTCCTGGATGATCTGCAGGTCCAGCGGATCGGAGAAGGTGCCCGTCATCAGGTGGCCGAAGGCCACGAAGACCACGACAAGCAGAACCAGCAAGATCGGACCATGGACTTTCAGGTAGCGGAGCATGGACGCCTGATGCTTCTTGGTCAGGGGTTGATGCAGTCGAGTCCCGGTCCGTCGAAAGGTGACATGGTGGCGGCTTTTCGTCCAGTCCTCGTGCGTACTCTCCGGCTTGCGGACAGGATCGTTCCGGTTGGTCTACTGGCACTCGCTCTATTCACCAGCGCTGGCGAGGGCGGGGCCTCGGCGGCACCTGCCGCGCCGGTGCCGGGCGACGGCCCCTTCGACGTGACCCTCTTTCACACCAACGACATCCATGGCGGCTTCCTGCCCGCACCGGCGAGCTGGCGTCCGGATCGAGCCGAGGTGGGCGGCGTCGTCGCTCTGGCCCGGCACCTCGCCCACGAGCGGCGGACGGCGGCACCGGTGATGGTGATGGTGGACGCCGGCGATTTCATGACGGGCAATCCCGTGACGGCCCTGTCTGACGACGGCGTCATCGGCACCGCCATGGCGGCACTCCTCGGCGATTTCCCGTACGACGCCGGCGTGGTCGGGAACCACGAGTTCGACACGGGGAGCGCGAACGTGGTGCGCCTGGCGGCCCGGTTCCCATATCCGCTCCTCGCGGCCGACCTCGTCGACACCGCGGGGGCTCCGCTGGTCCGTACCGAGCCCGTGGTGGTGGAGCGCGAGGGGCTGAAGATCGGCATCATGGGCGTGTCCTGCGCCTCTCTGCGCGACCTCTGCGCGGAGAGCCGTCTGGTGGACGTCGTCCTGCGCGACCAGGTGCCCGTGCTGCGTGCCCAGCTCGCCGATCTGGTGCCCCGCACCGATCTGCAGATCCTCATCACGCATGACGGCGTGGACGGCGATCGCGACCTCGCGCATCGCCTGGCCGACACCGGACTGGACGTGATCGTCGGCGGACATAGCCACACGCGCCTGGAGGAGCCGCTGGACGTGGACGGCATCCTCGTGGTGCAGGCCGGCAGCAATCTCAAGAATCTCGGCCGCCTCGATCTCGCCCTCGACGACGGCCACGTGACCCGGTACCGCGGGGCCCTGATCGAGTTGACGGCCGATTCCACGGTGGGCCCCGCACCCGAGCCGCTGATCGCCGCCGTGGAGCACGACGAGGCTGCGATCCAGGAGACCTACGGCAAGTCGGTGGGCGAGCTGGCCGTGCCGTGGCGGCGCAATTCGCAAGGGGAGAGCAACCTGGGCGATTGGCTCTGCGATCGCCTGCGCGAGCGTGCCGGCGCCGAAGTCGCCTTCGTCAACAGCGGTGGGATCCGGCGCGGACTCGAACCCGGTCCGATCACCCTGCTCGACATTTACGAGATGCTCCCGTTCGCCAACGCCCTCGTCGTACTCGACATGGGCGGCGGCGATCTGAGGACGATCGCTCGGGCGAACGCGCAGGCGGCGCTCGACAGATCCTATGGGATCCTGCAGGTCTCCGGTCTGACGTATGCCTACCGCGAGCTGGACGGGCGGGCGGAACTGGTGGATGTGCGTGTGGGAGGACGGCCCTTGCAGGACGGCCAGACCTACCGCGTGGCGTTACCCGACTACGTGGCTCAGATGCGCCACGTCTACCTCGCCGACGTCGCGCTGCCGCCGTACCGCGAGGTCGGTGGCACGCTCTACGACGCGATCGTGGCCGCGCTCGCGGACACGCGAGGTCCGGTGCGCAGCGAGATCGAGGGGCGGATGCGCCAGGTCGAGACGGCCGACTGACCCGCGGCTCGCCGGGCGGGTTGATGTGAGGATTTCGTTTCCACGCGCCCTTTTCCGGCTACGGGATTGGTGGGAGTTCTCACGGCCGGCCCTTTTCCTGGCGTTTTTTTGTAAGTTGTTGTTGTGCAATGTTCCAGGATGATATCGCACAGGCGCTATCACGTCATCCTCATGGCCTACGCACTGGCGGTGGGGTAGGCCCCATCTTTTTCACCCTCGCGCGGCGGTGTGTGATAGCGTCGACGAAACACCGATCGGAGCGGGGACGTACGATGGAACCGCCGCCAGGACACGAAACCCAGGACCCGAACAGGAGCTGACTGGAAAGACAACGTCGCAACCGCACCGCCCCGAAGACAGCAGCTCCTTCAGGCCCCCCGATCTCCCGGGCCCCCTGCCGCGGCACCACGCTTCGGCCGCAGGCCGTCGCAAGGAGGAGCAATCATGGCAGCGCACATTTTCAGTGTCGATTACTACTACACGATGGTCGAGGACCAGCCTGGGCAGGGCTGCCGGTTTCTCAAGGTCCTCGCATCGGAGGAAGTGAATCTCCTTGCCTTCAATGCGTTTCCCCTCGGACACGACAAGACCCAGCTCGTGATCTATCCTCTGAACGCCACCTGGCTGGCCGAGGTGGCGCGCCGCCAGGGGCTCACGCTGAATGGCCCCCACCACGCGTTTCTCGTGCAGGGCGACGACGAGCTGGGCGCCCTGCTGACGATTCACCAGAAGCTCTGCAACTCCAGCATCAACGTGGCGAGCAGCACCGGGGTCGTCGACGGCCGCGGCGGGTACCGCTACATCCTGCACGTGCATCCGGAGAACTTCGAGACCGCGCAGAAGGTGCTGGGAGTCGAGCAGAATCTGCAGCGCTGGGCCGACTTCCATCTCAAGCTGCCGCGGCGATTCGAGGCCAAGGCGGTCGGCTAGGATGGACTCGGGGCACCCCTGACGGCGTCGCCGGCTGGCTCTCGGGGCGGGCGGCGCCGTCGTCCCGGGCTTGCCCCGACGGGGGCGCTGCGGCTACCTTGCCACCTTGCCTGTCACGTGGCGAGGTAGCGTCCGGATGATCCAGCCCACCGATATCCACGACCGTGACCGCACGACTGGTCAGGTGCGCGACCCGCAGGCCCATGCCCGGGCGGTGCGGTCGATGTTTGCGCGCATCAGTGGCGTGTACGACAGGATGAATCACCTCCTGTCGCTGAACCTCGATCGCCGCTGGCGGCGGCACGTGGCTACCCGCCTCGACGACGACGTGTGGGAGATCCTGGATCTGTGCGCCGGCACCGGCGACCTCGCGCTGGCTTGCCGCGCCGCCGGCCGCGGCCGGGCCTGGCTGGCGATGGATTTCACGCCCGAGATGCTGCGCCGCGGCAAGCCCAAGCCCGGTGGCGAGGCGCTTGCTTGGGTGGCCGGCGATGGACTCGGCCTGCCGCTGTGCGATGCGTGTGTCGACGCCGTGGTCGTGGGGTTCGGCGTGCGCAACCTGGCGGACCTCCGGGGCGGCGTGCGCGAGATGGCGCGTGTCCTGCGGCCCGGCGGCCAGCTCCTCGTGCTCGACTTCTTTCGCGCCGATCCCGACGGCGTTGGCGAACTTCGCGGTCCGCGCCGTGCCGTCCGCGCGCTGCTCGGACTGGCGGTGCCTCTGCTGGGCCGGCTCGCAGGTGGCGACGGTGCGGCCTACGGCTACCTGCCCGCGAGCATGGATCGGTTCGTCACGCCGCGGGATTTCGGCGAGCTGTTGCGCGAAGCGGGGTTTGCGGAGATCGTCGTGGCGCGCCAGACGTTGGGCGTGGCGCATATCGTCGGTGGGCGGTTCCCCTTGCCCGCGTGGGACGGACCCGGTCAGGCTCACTCCCGCCAGAAGATGTGAAAGCCGTAGTCCGTCTCCACGACCGGGGAGACGGTGTCGGGTGCCAGGGAGAAGAGCACGTCGTCGACGTCCTGGGCGAGCACCCCGGGTTCCACCAGCCCCAGGTCGCCGCAATCGAGGCGGCTGTGCGGATCGTCCGAGTACCTGCGGGCGAGTGCGCAAAGATCGGCGCCTGGCGCGGCCGCTTCCTTCTGCAATGCCGTGGCCTCGCGCAGCGCCTCGTCACGGGTACGCGTGACGCCGGCCGCGGCCTTGGACGCCTCGCGCCAGGCGACGAGAATGTGGTGGGCATGGACGCGGCGCACGGGGTCGCGACGGATCACGTGCCAGCCGTACGTCGTCTCGATGGGTTCACTGATGGCTCCTTCCGCCAGGTTGAACACCGTGGTCTCGAAGAGCGGGTCCATCTCGCCGTGATGGAAGATCCCCACGTACCCGCCGTTTCGCGCCACCGTGGGGTCGTCGGAATACTTGCGCGCCAGGTTGGAGAAATCGCCGCGCCCGGTGCGCAGCAGCACCGCGATGTGGCGTGCGCGTTCCTCGGCCTGCGCGCGGGTGCGCGTGACGCCTGCCGGACAGTCGCGGCAGCCGGTGTAGGCCACGAGAATGTGGCTGGCCGCTGCCTCCTCGACGCCCTTCGCCGTCGCGCGCGCTTGCGCCTCGTTGGTTTGCCGCGCCGCGGCGTGGTGGCTCGAAAGGCGGCAACCGACGAGCAAAGACATCGATGCGAGACCAGCCAGACTCGCCAGCAGGATGCACCGTGATCGTGGGGATGTGTGGTGTTTCGTGATCATCGTCGTGGTCAGGGATCCGAGGGGGGAATGTCCTCTCGTGAACCCGGACCTTGAAACTTGGGCTCGCCGGCGAGTTCCAGAATTCGCGACGCCAGGATGTGGTAGATCTGTAATTCCCAGTTCACCATGCCGGCCCGCAGGTGGAGCTGACGCAGGTAGGTGAGGAACTTGCGGCGTTCGAATTCCGTGTACGCGAGCGCTTCCATGGCGGCCGCCAGGTGGCCGTACATGGTGTCCAGCTCGAGCTGGGTCGGCAGCCGCGTGGTGCGGTGGGGATGGCGCACCGACATCTCCGGCCGCGGCGGCGGAGCGCCGGCGCGGGTGCCGATGCCCACCCAGTCTTCCTTGCCCTGGGTCCGAAGCCAGGCACGCCGCACCTCCCACGCATAGAGCATCACCGCCTGCGCCAGGTTGAGCGATGGCTGGCTCTCGTCGGTGGGCACCATCGAGAGAAAGCGGCAGATGTCGACCTCGTCGTTCGTCAGACCCGTGCGCTCGGTCCCGAAGAGGATGGCGACACGTCCCTCGCGGGCGTGTGCCACCACGCGATCGGCGAGATCGTGGGGCGGCAGCAGCGCGCTCTTGCGCAGTTGGCGCCGCCGGGCCGTGGTGCCACAGACCACCTGGCAGTCGGCGATCGCCTCGTCGATCGTGCCCACGACCTCCGCCGCCTCGAGCACGTCCTCCGCCCCGTGAGCGAGGGACCGCGCAGTGCGGCCCTTGGGGTTGAGGGGATCGATCAGGCGCAGGCGCGTCAGGCCCATCGTCTTCATCGCTCGGCACGTTGCGCCGATGTTTGCGGGTTCGGATGTGCGGCTCAGGACAATGACGACATGGTCGAGGAGCGCGGGCCCCTGCGCGCCGACTGGCGCGGCGGGTACGGTGGGTTCGGGGCGATCATCGCGGGTCATGGCGCGTCACGCGGTGGCGACCGCGCGGCTCAGTAGCACCAGCGTCTCGAGTTGCGCGGTCTGGGGAAACATCTCGAGAGGCCGCACGCGCTCCACCGTGTAACCACCGGCCACGAAGGCGGCACAATCGCGGGCGAGTGTGGCAGGATCGCAACTCAGATACACGACGTGTGAAGGCTGCAGGGCGGCCAGAGCCTCGGTGACGGACTTACCCAGGCCCGTGCGCGGCGGATCCACGATGACGATCGCCGATGCCCACGGAAACGTCTCGCAAAGCGCCGGGTCGGCCAGCGCGGCCTCCACGTCGAGTGCCTTGACGGTGACGCGGCCGCGTGCGGACGTGTCGCGGCGCACATTGTTCTCGAGATCGCGCACTGCACTCTCGTTCGCCTCGACAGCCAGGACCGGATCGCCGAGATCCGCGAGGCCCAGGGCGAAGAGCCCGACGCCGCTGTAGAGATCGACGAGCGGACCCGGCGCGTCGCGCAGTTCGCCGAGCCAGGCCCGCACCGTCGTCACGGCGTCCAGCGCAGCCGCGTGGTTGCTCTGGAAGAAGCTGAGATGACTCACGCGATAGCGGTGGTCGCCCACCGACACGACGACGTAATCATGGCCCCAGACGGGCATGTTGTTGTACATCACGCCCACGAGTCCGTCCGGAAGCTGGCCCTCGGCCAGGATGCGCTTCAGGGACTTCTGCCGCTGTGGTGGTCCGTAGAGACTGAGCAACCAGCCGCCTCGCCCGTCGAGGCGCACGAGGACCTGGTCCACGGGCGGAATCTGACGCAGCCAGGGCAGGATGGTGTCCTGGAATAGCGGCGGCATGACGGCGCAGGTCTGTAGCGGCACCACGTCGTGGGACCCCCGCCGCTTCAGGCCGTAGTGGCCGGTAGGATGGGCCGTGAGGCGGATACGGTTGCGGTGTCCGAGGCTGGGACAGTCCGCGGGCGGGGGCGCCAGGTGGTCGGCCACGTCGAGCCCGCCGAGTCGGCGTAGGCAGTCGAGCAGGATCTCGCGCCGCGCCGCCGTCTGCGCCGCCTCGTCGAGGTGCTGGAGATCGCATCCGCCGCAGTCGCCATAGTGGGGGCACGGCGCGTCCCGGCGGCCCGGGCCGGGCGTCACGACACGCAGCAACTCGGCTTCGGCAAAGCCCTTGCGATTGGGGCCGATCCTGGCCTCGACCACGTCTCCCGGCGCCGTGAGCGGGACGAACACGGCGCGCCCATCGTGCCGGGCCAGGCCAGCGCCGCCGGTGACGAGCTTATCGATGGTGAGCTCGACGGTTTCTTTTTGCATCGGCCAACCTTAACATCCCGGCCACGGGGCGGCCACCTCGATGTACCTCGAAGATTGTTGACGGCCGCCTGGCCAGTCGGGCGGTACAACGTTCTTCGTGGTACGAGGCGCGACATGTGGCATGAAGATCGCTATGATGGACCCAGCGCCAAGGAGGAACCAGGTGACGGCACACCGCCACCCGACAAGGCTGTCGCTACTCGTCGTGCTGGTGGCCGTAGCCGCCGGATGTGCCCCGAAACGGGTGCTACGCGACGGCCATGCGCTCGCGCCCGGTGAGGAGCCCTATGCCGTGGTCGTGCCGACGCCGACCCGGCCAGCGCTTTCCGACACCGTGGCGACGGCGCCCGCCCCCGCCACGCGTGTGCTCGCGGGTGGCCATGCTGACCTGCCGGCCCCGCGGGGCTACGAGGTCGTGACCGTGGCCCGTGAGCAGGTCGGGATTCCCTACCGCTACGGTGGCGCCAGTCCCCGGAACGGTTTCGATTGCAGCGGCCTCGTCCAGTGGACCTACGGGCGTATCGGCGTCGCCCTGCCGCGCACCGCGGCAGGGCAAGCGCGGGTGGGGCAACCGGTCGACCGCCATGCCCTGGAAGCGGGAGATCTGCTCTTCTTCGCCACCCGCGGCGGTGCATCCATCACGCACGTAGGCATCTATCTGGGAAAACAGCGCTTCGTGCATGCCCCGGGAACCGGCGATCACGTGCGGACGGATTCGCTGAACGACGCCTGGTGGAGGCAGCGCTGGAAGGCCACCCGCCGCGTCCTGGATACGGGATCGGCACAGGCCATGCGGTAGATCTTTCCTCGTCGTGCGGGCGAATTCCCCGCCCCTGCCAAGAATTCCGACTATAAAGATTGCCGCAAGTTCTTTTCATGGCGTGAGATTTCCGATTCATCACCGCACAGGTTTCGCAACCTCCGGCGTGGCACGCCGCTTGCCCCCGGTCGGACGCAGACCGGTACCGTCCGTACCGGCGGTATCCGGCGCAAGATCGCGTGGGCCCAGGCAGGGGATGTTCCATGAAGACCAAGGATGCGCGGACGCAGGCCGAAGAGGTTTCCCAGGCACTTGTCTTCGTCGACCCCGGCGATATCGGGAGCATCAGCCCCGTGGCGGCGTCGCTCGACGAGCTCGCGGACGCATTGCGCGCCGAGGGCCGCGATCGCGAGGCCGCAGCAGTGTCGGCGGCGGCCGGATTCGCACGCTCCTGCCTGGAATCCGGACAGATACTTCCGACCCTGCTCGAGGCCATCGGCAAGGCCGTCGAGGGGCTTCAGCTCTGTCTCGATGGGCATGCCACATTCGAAGAAGTTGCCGACATCCTGACCATCGACGGTGAGACCACCGTGGGGGAGGGCGGCGACGCAGAGCCCGGCGATGGGACGACACCACCGGGGCTTACCGTGTCCACCATCGTCGACGAAGCCATCGTGAGCGAGTTCCTCGCCCGCCAGACCGACGCGATGCCGGACGTCGAGAAGCTCATCATGGCGCTCGAGAACGCGGCCAACGATGCGACGGCCGAGGAACTGAAGCGCTGGTTCCACACGCTGAAGGGTGAATCGGGGCTTCTCGGTTTGACCGACGTGGCCGAACTGTGCCACGCCACCGAAGACATGATGCAGGCCGAGCCCTTGCCGGTGTGTATCGACCGGCTCCTGGCGGTGAAGGACTGGATGCAGAGCACGTTCGACTACATCGCCAAGAGCGGACCTAATCCGGTGCCCGTGGCCGAGTTGCTGGCCGCGTTGCAGGAGACGGCGCCGGTCGTGATCGCCGCGGCAGATTCCGCGACGGCGACCCCCGCGTCCGACCACCTCGATCTGGCCGCCGTGAATCTGCCCGACTACACCGACCGTAGTCTGCTAGATGGCGATGTCGGCTTGATCCAGGACTTTATCGGCGAGTCGAACGAGCATCTCGACGCCGCCGAGGCGCACCTGCTGACGCTCGACGCCGACCCGCGCGAGGCCGAGGCGCTCAATGCCGTATTTCGCGGCTTCCACTCGATCAAGGGCCTGGCCGGGTTCTGCGAGCTCGACCACATCAAGGAACTGGCGCACAAGGCCGAGAACCTCCTCGACATGGCGCGCAAGGGCGAGATCGACCTCGCTGGCGGCATGATGGACCTGGTGTTCGAGTCGGTCGACCTGATGAAACGGCTGGTGGAGGAAGTCGCCAAGGCTCTTGCCGGCAATGGTTACCTGACGGCCGAGGACCGGCTACCGCGCCTCATCGTCCGGCTCGGCGCGGCGACGAGCAGCGAGGCCATCGCGGCCGCGCCGCGTCGCGAGACGCCCCCGGCGCCGCCACCCGAGCCCGCGCCACTCGCGGCGGGCACGGCGGGCAAGAGCGGATTCATCCCGCTCGCGAACCTGAAGAAGAAGGCGTCCCCCGCGGCGGCACCAGCCCAGCCGGCGCCGGTCACGAGCGGGCCGCCGCGCGCCGCCGGCGCGAACCAGGGCGTGAAGGTGAAGGAGGCGATGCGTGTCGACGCCGAGCGCCTCGATCGCCTCATCGATACGATCGGCGAGCTCGTGATCGCCGAGTCGATGGTGAGCCAGAATCCGGAAGTGCGTCACGACATGTCCGTGAAGCTGGCCAAGGACCTCGACCATCTCGATAAGATCTCCCGCGAGCTGCAGGAGATCGGCATGTCCCTGCGCATGGTGCCCGTGCGTCCGGTGTTCCAGAAGATGGCACGCCTGGTACGCGACCTCGCGAAGAAGACAGACCGCCATATCGAGTTCGTGATGTCGGGCGAGGATACGGAACTCGACAAGAACGTGGTCGACAAGATCGGCGATCCGCTCGTACACATGGTGCGCAACGCCGTGGACCACGGCATCGAGGATTCGGCCGCGGCCCGTCGCGCCGCCGGCAAGTCCGAGATGGGGCGCATCGAGCTGCGGGCGTTCCACAAGGGCGGCAATATCGTCATCGAGATCGAGGACGACGGCCGTGGGCTCAACCGCGAACGCATCCTGCAGAAAGCCTACGAGCGCGGTCTGCTGCGCGAGGGCGACGTGCCTTCGGATCGCGAGATCTTCAACCTCATCTTCGAACCGGGTTTCTCCACTGCGAAACAGGTGACCGACATCTCCGGCCGCGGCGTCGGCATGGACGTGGTGCGACGCAACATCGAGGAGTTGCGCGGGACGTGCGAGATCCAGTCGTTGCCGGGCAAGGGTTCGGTATTCAGCGTGAAGCTGCCGCTGACGTTGGCGATCATCGAGGGCATGGTCGTCAGCTGCGCCAAGGAACATTACATCATTCCTACGCTGTCGGTGGTGCGCCTGATCCGGCCGCAGGCCGACGACATCTTCAACATCTTCGACCGGGGCGAGATGCTCGCATTCGCGGACGAGCACCTGCCGCTTTTCCGGTTGCACCGCCTCTTCGATCTGACGACCGAGCATACCGACCCCACGCAGGCCGTGGTGGTGGTGGTGGAGGACGAGGGACGACGGATCGGACTGCTCGCCGACGACCTGCTCGGCCAGCAATCGATCGTCATCAAGAGTCTCGGCGAGTCCATGCAGACCACCGAGGGCGTCGCCGGCGGCGCCATCATGTCCAACGGGACGGTGGCCCTGATCCTCGACGTGGCCGGACTCATCCGTGTGGCCCACGCGAACAACACGACAGGCACCGGCGTCGGCGAGACGTCGGCGACCGCAGATTGAGCGCTCATGGAGGTAGCAACGATGTCCACCGAAACGCAGCTGGCCATCCTGGCCAAGCCCGGAAAGTATCTCTCGTTCGTTCTCGGACGCGAGGAGTACGGACTGGAGATCCTGAAGGTCCAGGAGATCATCGGCATGATGACCGTCACCAAGGTGCCTCGAACGCCGCACTTCGTGCGCGGTGTTCTGAACCTGCGTGGTCGGGTGATCCCGGTGGTCGATCTGCGCGGCAAGTTCGCGATGGCGTCCGTCGAGGACACCGAGAAGACGTGCATCATCGTCGTCCAGGTCAGCCAGAACGATCTCACCGTGACGATGGGCATCATCGTCGACGAGGTGTCGGAGGTCCTGAACTTCGCGGTCGACCAGATCGAACCCGCGCCCAGCTTCGGTGGCGGCATGGAAGCCGCCGACTACATCACAGGTATGGGCAAGCTCGGCAAGAAGGTCGTGATCCTGCTCGATGTCGACCGCGTGCTTTACGGCGAGGAACTGGCCGCGATCGCGCACGCGGCCCAGTAATCTCCCCAACCGCTTCCGCGGCGCGCAGGCGAACCACGGAAGCCAGGCGGATGGAGCGAGCATTGTCGAATCTCCTGCAGGAGCGCCGAAAGATCACGCCGGGGGTGAAGACCATCACGGTCGATATCTCGGACATGAAGGTGTCCGACGATCCGGACACCATTCTCGTCACCTACTCGCTGGGTTCGTGCGTGGGGGTCTCGGTCTACGACCCGGTGGCCGGGGTGGGGGGCATGATCCACTGCATGCTGCCCCTTTCCAAGATCGACGAGACGAAGGCCAAGGCGCGTCCCTACATGTTCGTGGACACCGGCGTGATCGCGATGCTCACTGCCGTGTATGCCATGGGCGGGCAACGTCAGAACCTCGTGGCGAAGGTTGCGGGCGCCGGTTCGCCCCTGGGCAAGGAAGAGACCTTCCGCATCGGCCAGCGCAACTACACGATCCTGCGCAAGCTGCTGTGGAAGAACAACATCCTCATCGACGCCGAGGACATCGGCGGCGCATCTGCTCGCACGATGTATCTCTATCTGCGCGATGGCCTGACCACGGTCAAGAGCGGCGGCAAGGAAGTGCCCCTATGACACGACGCGACGAGATTCTCGCCCAGGTGAAATCCGTACCCTCGCTGCCCGCCGTGGTGGTGAAGCTGCGCGAGTACCTGGATGATCCCGAGGTCAACTTCAACGATCTGGCGCGGGTCATCGAGGTCGATCCGGGCCTCACCGCGAACGTCCTTCAGCTCGCCAACTCGGCCTATTTCGGCTGGCACGGTTCGATATCCTCGGTGCGGGATGCGATCAGCCGCCTTGGCACGAAGCGCATCTTCCAGATGGTGCTGTGCATGTCGGTGGCGCCCATGGCGCGCCGCCCGGTCAAGGGCTACGATCTCACGAGCGACCAGCTCTGGGATCACAGCATCGCCGTGGCGATGTGCTCCGAGCAGCTCGGTTACAAGCTGCAGCTCGCGTCCGCCATGCAGGCCTTCACGGCGGGTCTCCTGCACGACCTGGGCAAGGTCATCCTGGGGACGTTCGTCGAGATCGACGACGAGCCCATCAAGGAGATCATGGAATCCGACGATCTCTCCTTCGACCAGGCGGAGCGCATGGTGCTGGGAATCGACCATGCGGAAGTCGGTGCCCACCTCATGCAGGACTGGAATCTGCCCGAGGACGTCGTGGCGGCGACGCGCTGGCATCACGATCCCGCGACGAACGACACCTGGCATCAGGAGATGGTGGATCTCGTGCACTGCGCGGACGTGATCTGCATCAACGTGGGCTGGGGCGGCGGTGTCGACGGGCTCCACTATCGCCTCGACGAGGACGCGGCAGGCCGACTCGGTCTCAATGTCCGTATCGCCGAGGACGTCGCGGCGAAGGTCATGATCGGGCTGCAGGAGCTGAAGGCCCTGTTCACTCCCAGTACGGAAGGGAATACTCATGGCGTGCAACATTCTGCTCGTTGACGATTCGGCCACGGTGCGGGCCGTGATCAAGAAAGCTCTCCAGCTCTCGGGGGTCGACGTCGGCGAGTTGCACGAGGCCGCCAATGGCCGCGAGGCCCTGGATGTCCTCGATCAGCAGTGGGTCGATCTCGTCTTCGCCGACATCTGCATGCCGGTGATGGACGGAGAGGAGTTCGTGGACGTTCTACGGGAACGCGGCGCCCTGGATACGTTGCCGGTGGTCGTCGTGTCGTCCGCAGGTAGCGAACCACGAGTCTCGCGGCTTCGCGAGAAGGGTGTGCGGGACTACATCCAGAAGCCATTCACGCCGGAGCGCATCCGGGAAGTCGTGGACCAGGTGATGGGGGTGAAGAATCATGCCGACTGACAGCCGCGACCGCGTCAGCGCCACGTTCCTCGACGTCGTCGAGAAGTTGACTTTCATGTTTGGCGAGGCGGTGCCGGTGGACGACCTGCCGGAAACCGAGGGCTTGCATGCCGAGGCCTGGCTCACCTTCAGCGGCGACGTGTGCGGGCGCCTGGCGATCATCGTGCCCGAGAATCTGACGCCCCAGATCGCGGGCAACATCCTGGGCCTCGAACCGGAGGACGTGCTTCCGGGCGAGATGAAGAATGATGCGCTCTGCGAGCTATTGAACGTGGTGGCCGGTCATGTCGTCATGGCGCTCGCGGGTTCGAAGTCGAATTTCACGCTCTCGGCGCCGACCTTCGAGGTGCTCGACCGCGAGGCCTTTGCCGCCGTGTGCGCCGATCCCGACACGGCGACCTACCTGCTGGACGACAATCCCGTCCTGCTCAACCTGAATCGCCAGTAGGGGGGGCCATGGTTCGCGTCCTGATCGTCGACGATTCGCCACTGGTGCGCCGGATGTTCCGCGACGGGCTCGCCCAGGACCCCGAGATCGAGGTCGTGGGCGATGCACCGGATCCGTACGCGGCGCGCGACCTCATCGTCGCGCTGAAGCCCGACGTCGTCACGCTCGACATCGAGATGCCCCGGATGGATGGTCTGACCTTCCTCGGCAAGCTCATGCAGCACTTTCCGCTGCCCGTGGTGATCGTGTCCACGCTCACGCGGGAGGGCAGCGACAAGGCGCTGAGCGCGCTCGCGGCTGGCGCCGTCGACGTGATGTGCAAGAACCAGGATCGCAGCATCGATCTCATCGCTGAACTGCGCAGCAAGGTGAAGGCCGCGGCCCAGGCGCGCGTGCGACGGCGCCCGCAAGCCTCGAACGCGGCGCCCGCGGCGACGTCCCGCGCCCTGGCGGCGCCGTCCGGCGTCACGCGTCATCTCATCGCCGTGGGGTCATCGACCGGCGGTCCGGAGGCGCTCGCACGCTTGCTGGCTCCGTTGCCGGCCGCAACTCCCGGGATCGTCATCGTCCAGCACATGCCGCCCGTGTTCACCGCCTCGCTCGCGGCGCGCCTCGACCGTCTGGGCGCACTCACGGTGAGGGAGGCCGTGTCCGGTGAGCCTATCGTGGCCGGCACCGTGCTCATCGCGCCCGGCGATCGTCACATGCTCGTGCGCCGCCGCGGCGTGGGCTACGTCGTGGAGCTACGCGACGGTCCCAAGGTGGGACTGCACAAGCCCGCCGTCGACGTGCTCTTTCGCTCGGTCGGCGAAGCGGCGCGCGCGGATGCGGTCGGCGTGATCCTCACCGGCATGGGGCGCGACGGTGCGAGCGGCATGGCGCTCATGCACGCCGCCGGAGCGTACACCATCGCCCAGGACGAAGCGAGCTGCGTGGTCTTCGGGATGCCGCGCGAGGCCATCGCGGTCGGAGGCGCGACGGAAGTGGCGCCGCTCGACGAGATTCCGCGGCGGCTGGTGAGGGCGCTGACGACGTCCCCGACTCCCGTCGTCTCCTGAGTATCCCGACGCAGTTCTTCCACGATGGCACACGGGCGAGACCGGCCCCGGGGGATTCCTGGACCGGTCGACCGGCGCGTGGGGACGGGTCAGCGGCTGAGCAAGCCGAGCGTTGCCACCCCGAATGGCGTCTCGCCTCTCAGGTCTACCCGGCGGCTCGGATTCAGGATCCAGGCCGCATCGCTGCCGGCCTGAGGAGCCGTATACAGCTCGGGCTCGCTGGGTGTGACGTGAGGGTTCATCTCGATCCGATTGAGCATGCCGCGTAGGTTGTTGAAGACCTCGCCCAGGCCGTCGAGTACGGCATCGGACGCCTTGCCCTGCGTCTTCATCCCCATGAGCGTGGGCGCGGGCATCATGATCAGTTCGCCACCCAGGTAGAGCGAGGCCGCGAGATCCGAGACGATGGCGCCCTCGATGGCTCCGCCGGCCCCTTTCAACCAGGTGATGTAGGTACCGCGCGGCGGTACCGCGAGGTCGATGCCCGGGCCGTCCGCCAGGGGCGGACGCTCGCCGATGAACATGCTCAGCAGATCGAGAACGGCTTTGGTATCGGGAAGCGCGAGCGTCACGGTTCAGCCCTCCTGCCAGATGAGAATCACGTGAATGACCAGACCATCGGGACCGTTGAGGCTCTGGGAGAGCCCGCGCAGCCCGCAGGCGAAGAATTCGATGCAGCCGCGCCCTTCCATGAAGAGCGGCAGGCCGAGCTGGACGCGCTCGCCGGCCTCGAGGCGTTTGGCCTTGAGCACGCCAGCGGCGACGTTGACGAGCTCGCCGAGGCCGTCGGCGAGGTCGTCGAGTTCGGGCTCCTCGTCCGCGTCCATGGCAAAGAGCACGCGCGTGAGTTGGTTGCAGCTCGAGCGATCAGCCATGACGGCGAGGTTCCAGCCTCCGCCGACTTCCGTCGTCAGGGCGATCGAACTACCGAAGTCGACTTTTGCCTCGCGCGGGTCGCTGGGATCGCTCTGGACGTCGAGCTTCAACCCGACTTGGACGTCGCAGGTCGTGATGGTGGCTTCCACCGCTTCCTGCAGAACCGTGATAGGTAGCGACTCGGCCACGTCCAGGGGCTCGCTGGTCTGCGTCGTCATGGGGAAGTTCCCTCCTGTCGGGTCACCGCTCTGCCAGATCAGAATCACCTGCATTTCCTGTCCATCGGGATCGCGCAGCTTCTGCGCGATGGCGTTGACACCCTTCGAGAAGAACCGGATCCAGCCGCTGCCGCGCATGAAGATCGGCAGCCCGAGCTGGTAGGACTCGTCCCGTTTCTTGCGGAACGTCTTCCAGAGACCGGCGGCGACGTTGGGGACCTCGACGAGCGAGTCCGCCAGATCACAGAGAGCCGGTTCCGTATCGGGGTCGAGGTCGAGAGCGAGGGTGGCGATCGACCGGGTCGCGGCCTCGCTGCATACCACGGCGAAATTGAAGAGCGTGCTCGGGCTGGTCACGGCGATCGTGCTGCCGTAGTCGCTGGCCCCGAGGTCAGGCGCGCCCGGCATGCCGACGGGGGTGACCTGCCAGCCGAGCTGGATCGCGAAGGTCTGTCGGGTGGCTTCCACCGCGTCGCGCAACGCATCGAGCTTCGACATCAGGTCGAGCTGCAGGGCAGGCGTGATCTGTGTGGAGGGTTGCGTCACGAGACGAATGCCCCCAGGACCTGGCCCATGTCCTCGGCCGTGAAGGGCTTGGCGAGCAGGAACATGGCGCCCGCCTCGGTGGCGGCCTCCACCATATCGCCCGTGCTCTCCGAGGTGACGAAACCGAACGGGATCTCGATCCCCTTCGCGTTCAGCTCGCGCAGGAACTCGATACCGGTCATCTCGGGCATGTGCCAGTCCGACAGGATCAGATCGGGCTTCTCGGCGTCGACGACGGTGAGAGCCTCACGCCCATTCTCGGCCTCGACGATATCGTGACCGGTGTAACCTGCCTGGCGGATGGTCCGCGACACGATGCGCCGCATGGCGCGGCTGTCGTCGACGACCAGGATCTTCATGGTGGCCTCCTCTGCGAGTCTCGCGATTGCTCCCGGGGGGCGCGCCCCTGCGATGCGATTTCGGCCGGCACCAGATGGGCTTTACTGAAAATCCCGACGACGGGATTGGTGGACGGGTTTCTAGCGGCGCGGGTTCTTGGGCATGGCGGAGTCGGGGGTTACCAGGTAGCGGACGGACGCGGCGCAAGCCTCGCGGACGGCATCCGTGAGCTCCATCCGCTCCGATAGTTCGGCAAGCATCTCCGGTCTGGCCGCGAGCACCGGCCGCGGCGAGCGGATCGAGCAGCAGTCGCGGTAGGGCTCGATGGAGGTGGTGTAGGCGCCGATCTCTTTGCTGATTGCGGTGATCTGTACCTTGTCCATGGCGATCAACGGGCGAAAAACCGGCAACGCGAGGTCCGGGCCGATGGCGGCGAGGTTGTGCAGCGTCTGGCTCGCCACCTGCCCGAGGCTGTCGCCGGTGACCAGCCCGAGGCAGTGCTCCCGGCGGGCGATCGCGTGGGCGGTCTTGAGCATGAAGCGCCGGAACATCACCATGTCGTAGGGATCCGAGATGGCCTCGACGGCACGCACCTCGTAGGGCACCACCGGCACCAGCCAGAGCGTGAGCGGGCTGGGGGAATACCGCGCCAGGATCTGCGCGAGCGCGATGATCTTGCCCGTGTCGGCCTCTTCCGCGGTGCGGCCGGTGTGGATGTGGACGAGGATCGGTCGACAGCCGCGTTTCATCAGCGACCAGGCGGCGACGGGCGAGTCGATGCCGCCCGAGAGCAGGCAGGCCACCCGGCCGCTCACGCCCACCGGCAGGCCGCCGAAGGCCGGAACCTTGTGCGTGGCGATGAGATACCGGTTACGTAGTACGAGTACGTGGACCGTGAAATCAGGCTGGCTCATGCGCGCGGGCAGCTTGATGGCATCGCCCACGGCGTCGCCGACGATGCGATTGATTTCCATCGACACGTAGGGGAAACTGCGGTCGCTGCGACGGGTGTCCACCTTGAAGGTGCGCGCGTCGCCCACGTCCTGCACTGCGCGCTCTGCGGCCGCGGCGGCGACCCGGGCAAGGTCGCGGTCTGGGTCGTCGCGGGGTATCGACACGGTGGGAGCGATCCACTGCAAGCCGAAGACCCGCCGGAGCTTGTCGGCCACGGCGTCGGCGCGCTGCGGGTCGTCCAGGCGGATCAGGAAGCGACTCTCGACGTGGTTGATGCCGGCGATGGGTTCGCCGGCCAGGGCCGCGCGCATGTTGTTGAGCAGGCGGCGCTGGAACGCCGGCCGGTTCTTGCCCTTGAGAGCGATCTCGGCGTAAGTGGCGACCAGCACCGGCGTGGGGAAACTCACGGTTGACTCCTGAACGGTCTTGGTTGACGACGATCTCGCGTCGGATGGCATTGAAGCCACGGCTGGGGCATGGCATCTTCTCCCGGAACGGGAGAATCTAGCAGGCCGCTCGCCGCGGTCGCAATATCGCACGCAAATGGACGACTCGCGAAACGGACGACACGCCACCGGACAGGACGCGTACGGAGGAAGCATGATGACGACCGTTCACGGTATCTCCCTCGACATCGCGTGCGGTGTACCCTGCCTCGCTCCGGAACTCGAGCGCGGCTCGCCAGAGGCGATCGGCGCATTGCTTCACCTGTTCGAGAAGGCGGTGGCGTTCGGCGGCCGCTGGCTCGGCGTGAGCCAGTTCGATCAACCGGGCGTGGAGGCGTACACGCGCGAGATGCGACGCCTGCTCGGATGCTAGGTCACGAATTCAAGGAGGGGTGCGCGATGGACGCAGGATTCATCGGTCTCGGTTCGCTCGGCATGGCGATGACGGAGCGCCTGCGGGCGCAAGGCGTGGCGCTCAGCGTCTGGAATCGCACGCGGGCGCGAGCCGACGCCCTAGGCGTCGCCGTGGCCACGTCGCCTGCCAATCTTGTCGGACGCGTGCCGGCGGTGATCCTGTGTCTGGCCAACAGCGATGCCGTGGAGGCCGTGCTGCGCGGCAAGGACGGCGTGCTCGCCGGCGACTGCGCCGACACGTTGATCATCGACACCACGACCAACCACCACGCGCCCGTCGCGCTGTTCCACCAGCTCTGTGCGCAGAAGGGCGCACGTTACGTCGAGGCGCCGGTGGCCGGCAGCGTGGTGCCGGCGCGCGAGGGACGCCTCGTCGCCATGGTGAGCGGCCGTCCGGACGACGTCGCTGCCGCACGGCCGTATCTCGAGCTGCTCGCGTCCACGATCCACGTGCTGGGGGAGCCAGGGCTGGCCACGCGCATGAAGCTCATCAACAATCTCTGCCTGGGCACGTTCATGGCGGTGATCGCCGAGGCGCTCGCCACCGCCGAGGCGGCCGGTATTCCGCCGGCGCAGGCCCTGGACGTGCTCGGCGACGGAGGGGCGAAGTCGGGCGTGCTGGGCGCGAAGCGCCAGAAGCTGCTCGACCACGACTGGTCGCCGCAATTCTCCGCCGCGATGATCCACAAGGATCTGCATTGCCTGCAGGACCTCGCCCGCGATCTGGGCGTGCCGCAGCACCTCGCGGGCGTGGTGAAGGAGCAGTTCGGTCGCATGTTCCGGCAGGGGCTGGCCGATCGCGACTTCGCCGCGATCTACGAGATCTTCCACCGCGGCTGAGTTCAGCCGCGCCCCCCGCGAAGGAGAGGCGAACATGCGACGGTGGCTCATTCTCGGCGGTCTCTGTCTGCTGACGACCGCGACTGCCGTGCTGGCGCAAGTCGGCGATCCCCGCCTGACGCTCGACTACCGATCGCTCTCGCTGCTGGTGCCGGAGACGCCCGGCGTCAGCGGCGGCGCGGTGGCCGGACTCATCAACCCGGCGGCGTGGCGCGTCAGCGCGCTCGGGCGTCCGGAACTGGCGTTCTTCGGCGACAACGGCACGGGATTCTCGACGAAGCGGTACAACTGGGGCGTGGCCTCGAGCGGGCTTTTCGGGCCCGGCGCTGTCGGGCTCGGCGTGTACAACCAGTGGTTCCAGGCGGCCGATCGAGTGCGCCAGGTCACCAACTGGCAGCTCGGCGTCGCGATGGGCGATCGCGATGGGTATCTCGGTCTGGCCTACCGGTGGGCCACCGGCGCCGAGGAGGTGCTGGGGCGAGAGAACTCCTGGGTCGCGGGTCTCCTGCTGCAGCCGTACCGGTACGTTTCGTTCGGCGCCAGCGGCGCCTGGTCCACGGCGTCGCGGGCTGCGCAGGGCGTCTTCGACGTCGGTCTGCGGCCGCTGGGCACCCCGCTCTTCACCGTGTACAGCGACTACACGCTCGACCAGGGCGCGAAGTTCGGCGACGGCCGCTGGGGGCTCGGCGTGGCGCTGCGGCCCACGGCCGGCCTGCGCCTCGGCGTGACCGCGCGCGAGGCGGCCGACGGCGGCGGGCCGCAGTGGGGCATGCACGTGGGCCTCACGTTCGACGACTTCACCGCCGTCGACGTGGTGGCAGGCGACGATTCGCAGCTCGGCGTCGTGACCAGCCTCAATCCCCCGACGCGGGGCATGCGGTTGCCGCCCCTGCTCGATCGGGACCGCAAGGAACCGACGTACGCCGTCGTCGATCTCGAGAACAAGACGGTGACGTACCAGAAGTACCGCTGGGGAGACGATCGCCGCGTGGCCTGGCTCGACCTGGTGCGGCATCTCGAGGCCATCGCGCGCGATCCCGATGTCGCCGGCGTCATGCTCAACCTTGCGGACACGACGTACCGCCCGTCCCTGGCCTGGGAGCTGCGCACGATGCTGGCGCGCCTGCAGGCCCAGGGCAAGAAGGTCATCGTCTACGCGAACCGGCTCGACTTTCTGCGGTACTACGTCGCGTCGGTCGCCGACCGGATCGTGCTCGACCCCGAGGGCGCCGTGGTGCTGCAAGGCGTGGCGATGCGGCGCACCTTCGAGAAGGAGATGCTCGCCAAGGTCGGGATCGGCTTCCAGCCGATGAAGTACTTCACCTACAAGTCGGCGATGGACGTCTTCGCGCGCGCCGATCTGGACAGCGCCGATCGTGGGCAGCGTCAGCGCATGGTCGACGTGATCTACGAGACGGTGCGCGACGGCGTCTGCGCGAGCCGCCACCTCGACGCGGCCCGCTTCGACGCTCTCGTGAATCAGGACCTCGGCTTCTGGCCCCAGCTCGCCCGCGAACGCGGACTCGTCGACGACATCGGGCGCTGGCGAGACATGCTCGAATCCGTGCGCGATTCCGAGCACCGGTCCACCGGGGGCCCCTCGCCCGCCTGCTATCCCCACGCCTATCCGGAAGCCCACTGGAGCGCACCCACGCGCATCGCCGTGGTTTACGCCGTGGGCCCCTGCGCCATGGACAGCGGGATCCATGGCCGCGCTACCGCGAGGTTCCTGCGCGGTCTGAAGCACGATCCTGGCGTGGCGGCTGTCGTGCTGCGCGCCGACTCGCCGGGTGGCGACGTGCTGCCCAGCGATCTCGTCGCCGGCGCGGTGCGGGAACTGCGCGCGGCCGGCAAGCCGGTGGTCGTGAGCCAGGGCGATGTGGCGGCCTCGGGCGGCTACTGGATCAGCATGGACGGCGAACGGATCCTCACCACTCCGCTCACCATCACCGGCAGCATCGGCGTGATCGCGGGCTGGTTCTGGAACGACGGCATCGGCGACAAGGTGGGCCTGACCACCGACGGCGTGCAACGCGGTGATCACGCCGATCTCCTCACCGGGCTGCGCTTTCCTCTGATCGGATCCATGCTGCCGGCACGTCCGCTCGATGGCCAGGAGCTGGAACTCGCGCGTGGATACATCCTGCAGAGCTACGACGATTTCGTGCGCAAGGTGGCAACCGGTCGTGGCCTCGATGAGGCGCGGGTCCGCGCCATCGCCCAGGGGCACGTGTGGATGGGCGAGGACGCCCTGGCGCGCGGTCTCTGCGATCAGGTGGGCACGCTCACCGACGCCATCGCCCTGGCGCGCCACGAGGCGGGTGTTCCCGACGATCGCGAGGTGACGCTACAGGAATATCCACCGCGGCCGCTCGTGGACCTGGCCGCGCTGCTGGGGACGGGCGGCGCCCTTCCCAGCTTCCCATTCGGTCTGCTCGGGCCATTGCCCGTACCGGCCTGGCTCTCGCGCGCCCAGCCGGCGACCACGGAGCCCGGGGCGCCTCGCGACTACGTGCAGGAATACCTGAATGCCCTCGCCGAGCAGCCGGGCCGGGGGATGGCGGTGACGCCGCCCGACGCACTGCCGGCGGCCTGGACCGCCATTCGTTGACCCCCGGCCCCGGCCACGGGAAAGGCCCCCGGATCACCATGATCCGGGGGCCTTCGCGTATATTCGGCAGGGGGCGCCGTCACTCGAGATGGTGGTACCACCAGCGCCGCACGCCATACATGGCGAGCGCCGCGGCCACGAGCGACAGGAAGAAGCCGAAGCCTGCGCCCAGCGGGCGGCCGATCATCCAGCCCGCACCGCTGCCGACCGTGGCGGCCATGTAGGCCACGAGATGTTTCATCCCGGTCTCCTCCCTTGCAAATTGCACGCATCGCGCGCCGCTCGGGAGGGAAATGCAGGAACGGGACCAGATGCCGGCGTCGTCAGACCGCGTGCTTGGCCAGATACTCCGCCACACCCTCGGCGGTGGGCTTCATGGCCTCGTCGCCCGCGCGCCAGTTGGCCGGGCAGACCTCGCCGTTCGTCTCGGTGTACTGCAGGGCGTCGAGCATGCGCAGGGCCTCGTCGACGTTGCGACCCAGCGACAGGTCGTTCACCACGGCGTGACGCACTACACCATCCTTGTCGAGCAAGAAGAGGCCGCGCAGCGCCACCGCGTCGTTCAACAGCACGCCATAGTCGCGCGAGATCTGCTTGGTGATGTCGGCGACCATGGGGAACCGGACCTGGCCGATCCCGCCATTCTCCACGGGGGTGTTCTTCCAGGCCCAGTGGGTGAATTCGGAGTCGACGGACACGCCCACGACCTCGCAGTTCCTGGCCTGGAACTTCGGCAGTGCCTTGTCGAACGCCACGATCTCGCTCGGGCACACGAACGTGAAATCGAGAGGCCAGAAGAAGAGCACGGTGTATTTGCCGCGTAGGTCGGACAGCGTGAAATCGGCCTTGAAGGTGTTGTTCGGCATCACGGCCGTGGCCGTGAAATCGGGCGCCGGCTTGGACACGAGGAAGCTCATGCAGGGACCTCCGGGATTGCTGCGATCGTGGACGGTTCCAGGCGATTGGCGGGGCAAAGAAATAGCTGCCGGTCGGATTCCGCAACCAGGAATCGATCGCGACAATACGGGCACGTGCCCTGGAAGATGAGGGAGTAGCCGGAGATCGTGTCGCGTTGCCGGGGCGATGGCGGTTTCCGGAGGTGTCAACTCGGCCACTGAAAAGCCGAGGTCCCGGCCGGGCGGCCAGGACCTCGGTGCGGTGCTGTGTCGTGGCCTAGTAGTTCGTGAAGAATCCGATCACGAACGAGTTGACCGTGTCCTCGACCGGGTCCCCGTCGGTGTTGTAGGTGAGCGGCGTGTCGGACTTGAACTGCTCGAAGCCGACCTTGATGTTGGCGTTCTGGCCTTCCATGTAGTAGCTCAGACCGACGCGGAACGTCTTGTAGCTGCCAAAGTCGCCCGTCGCGTCGCTGCTGAACTTCTCGTACTCGACCCAGGGCTGGAAGCCACTGTTCAGGTAGTAGCCGGCCTGGCCGTAGAAGCCAGTGCCCTGCCCGTTCATGAACGAGAACATGTCGTTGAAATCGGACTTCGACCAGCCACCCTCGACCGTGATGGCGTCGCCATTGGTCATGGGGTACTCGAGGAAGCCGTCGGCCGTGATCAACGTGTAGTCCACGAGCATCGGGGTCGGGTCCGTGGCGCTGGTCGCACTCACGCCGACTTCCTTCTGGGTGTCGTAGCTGACGCCGATGCCCAGCGTCTTCTTCTTGCCCAGGTAGGTCGAGCTGTTGTAGTACCCGCCCTCAGCGTCCCACAGGTTGTACTGCACGCGCGCGGCGAAACGGTCCTTGTTGCTGTCCTTGTTGATGGCGCTAGTCGATGCCTGCACGCCGTTGTACATGCCGGCGTAGTACTTCAGGTGACCGTTCCCGCCCACGTCACCGGAGCCGAAGAACGTCACGCCCTGATCACGCACGGCATCGACGCTCGTCGACAAGGGAACCATGGAATTCGGGAACGTCGCATTCGTGAAGACGCCCGTGGCCTTGGCGCCCCAGGTCAGAGCCTTGTAGCACAGACCCGGGCGGTCGATGGCCATCAGAGCACCCGACGACGTCAGGTTCTGGCGGTTCGACGGGGCCATATTGCGGCCCATGATGATCTGGAACCAGGGGTCGACCTTGTAGTCCACCCATGCGTCGATCATGTTGACGGTCTTGCCCGAGTGATCCGTCTGGAGGAAGATGCTCCACTTGTCACCGATGTTGGCGCCAAGACGGATCCGAGCGCGCCGGGTCTTCCAGTAATGGACCGAATCCCAGCTGCCGTCGTTGTTGAGGTCATCCTGCGTCATGACCCCGATCGTCTGGACCCGGAATCCCAGATCGATCGTGTCCGTATCATTGATCTTCAGCTTGGCGCCCGCGAAGGCGCTACTGGCCATGAACGCCGCCATGACCAGGACGAGAGTGAACAACTTCTTACTCAACTCGGACCTCCTTGCTCCTCAGGGGTTCGTTCCCGGGGCGCGGGTAAGCGTCCCGGAAACATCGGTGTCCCCGGTGGGGACGTCATGCTGCACCCGTTTACGGGTGGCGTCCGTGACGGACAATCTCGCCATCCACGAGGTAGATGGCGTCTTCAGCGATGTTTGTCGCGAGGTCGGCGACCCGTTCGATGTGCTTGGCAACCTGCATCAACGCCAGCTGGTCGTTCATCTCGACGACGGACTCGCGCATACGCTTGCGTGCCTCGGTGATCAGGTCGTGGAATTCCTGGTCGACTTCCTCGTCGGCTGCCAGGACCTCCCGGGCGAGAGAGGCGTTCATGTTGACGACTGCATCCAGGCTCTGGCGCAGCATGGCCTGCGCCTTGGCCGCCATTTTGGGTAATCTTGCCCTGCTGTCAACATCTTCTTTACCGGCCAGACCGCGAGTGTGATCGGCGATGTTCACTGCCAGGTCACCGATGCGCTCCAGGTCGTTGTTGATCTTCAACATGGCGATGATGAAGCGGAGATCCACGGCCACCGGCTGGTAGAGCGCCAGGACCTTGAGACAATCCTCCTCGAAATCGACCTCCATGAGGTCGATCTCCAGATCACGCGCGCGCACCTGGTCGGCCAGTTCCCCGTCTCCCGTGCGCACGGCCTTGACGGCGAGGTGCAGATTCTCCTCGACGGTCGCGCTGAGCGTGAACAGGGATTTCTTCAGCTTACGAAAGGCGCCACTGAGGTGCGGGTGCAACGCCTGACCATCCTTGTCAGCCGGTCGATCGCCGGAGCGACCTTCCGTTCCTCACGCTTCGCCGGCCCGGCCCGGGACCGAACATCCGGCGAAATGCATCATGCAAGCCAAATCCTGGTGCCTGTAGACCTGCTTTGTCAAGCACTGGACGCAGGCTCGAGGGGGAGAACCATCGTGAATCGGCTCCCGAGACCGACCTCGCTCGTGACGTGGATCTCGCCGCGGTGGGCCTGTACGATGTGTTTCGCGATGGCCAGGCCCAGGCCCGTGCCCCCCAGCTTGCGGCTTCGCGCACGGTCCACACGGTAGAACCGTTCGAACAATCGCGGCAAGTGCTCGGCAGGAATCCCTCGCCCCTCGTCCACGACCTCGATCACCACGGACGACCCCTCGCGGCGGCAGATCACCTGGATCGGTGCCGTCGTCCCGCTGTATTTCAGGGCATTGTCCACAAGATTGACCACGGCTTGCTCGAGCAGGGGCGGGTTCACCGAGGCCGAGAGACCGTGGGGGCATTCGATCTCGACACCCGGCGCGTCGGCGCCGGCCCGCGCCGTGCACTGGTTGACGGCTTCCCCCAGCAGGGGGCGCATCGCCGTGAGCTGGCAGGCGAGTGCATCGGGCCCCGTCTCCTGTTCGAGGCGCGAGAGGGCGAGCAGGTCGTCGATGATGGCCTGGAGGCGGCCGGCCTGGCGATCGATGATGGCCAGGAAGCGATCGGTTTCCTGCGCATCCTGTGGCGGGCTCTCGCGCAGGGTTTCCACGAAACCCTTGATCGAGGTGATGGGCGTGCGCAGCTCGTGGGACACGTTGGCCACGAAGTCGCGGCGCAGGTTCTCGAGCCGCCTGAGCCGCGTGACGTCATTGAGCACGAGCAGGGCCCCCAGGCTCTGCCCGTCGCCGCCCTGCAGACCGGTGGCATGCACCTGCAGGTAACGCTCCGTCTCGCGCAGGACGACGATATCGCTCTCGCTGGGCTCCTGGCCGGCCAGGGCGACCTTGGCCAGCGTGATGAGATCGGGGTTGCGCACGATCTCCTGGATGCTGTGGCCCACCGCCTTCTCGCCGCGGATGCCGAGGAGGCGACTGCTGGCCTCGTTCCAGCTGATGACGATCTCGTCGCGGTCGATCGCCACCACGCCCTCGACCATGCTCGCCAGCATGGCTTCCAGTTCGTTGCGCTGATTCTCGATGGTGCGGATGCGGTCGCTGAGCTGCCGGGCCATGGAATTGAACGTCTCGGCCAGCGAGCCGATCTCTTCCGAATCGGCGGCCGTGATGAGCCGGACGTCGAGCTGACCGCCCGCCAGCCGCTCCGCACCGGACTTGAGCTCGCGCAGAGGAACGCTGATCCGATGCGCGAGACCGTAGCTCACCAATCCGGCCAGACATGCGAGGATGAGGCCACCGACCGCCACCTCGCGCTGCAGTACCTTGAGCGCGCTGTCGATGTTCTTCAGCGACTGCGAGGTGCGGAGGTACCCCAGCAACGTGTCACCGTCTCGCAGGGCGACGGCGACGTACATCCGTCGGTGACCCAGCGTGGCGCTGTAGCGCATCGACCGACCGTGGCCCGTCTCCCGTGCCGCCACGATCTCCGGTCGATCACCGTGGTTATCCATGTTGGCCGGACGCTCCATCGTATCGCCGAGCACGGTGCCGTTCGGAGCCACGACCGTCAGCCGCATCCGGGACGCGGCACCGGCTCGTCGGCAGAGGTCCTGGATCCTCTCGGCATTCTCGTCTCGCAGCAGGGGCGCGAACTGGTCCTCGAGCAGATGCGCCCGGTCGGCCAGATCCTCCGCGGTCTGATCGAAGAACAGCCCCCGCAAGGCACGGGACGTGTAGCCCGTGATCAGCGCCAGGGACAGCAGGATGACCGTGAGGAAGGGAAGAAAGATGTGCCAGAGCAGGCCTTTGCGGTTCATCTCACTCGCCGAGCTTGTAGCCGACCCCGCGTACGGTGGTGATGTGTCGGGCCGCGCCTCCCAGCTTCTTGCGCAGGCTAGCCACCTGCACATCGATCGAGCGCCCCGTCACCGGATAATCGTCGCCATGCACCGCCCGCACGATCTGGTTGCGCGTGAACACCCAGCCGGGGCGCGACGCGAGGAAGTGCAGGATGCGGAACTCGGTATGGGTGAGCGTGATGGCCTCGCCGTCGATGCGCACCTCGTGGCGCCCGGGATGCAGGTTGATGTCGTCGTAGGTCAGGCTGCCATCGGTGCCGGCATGGCTGTCGAGGCTGCGACGCAGGACCGCGGACACCCGCGCCGTCAGCACCTTGGGACTGAACGGTTTGGTGACGTAGTCGTCGGCGCCCGCCTCGAATCCCGCCACGATATCCTCTTCCTCACCCTTGGCCGTCAGGATGATCACCGGAATGGTGGCCGTGGCGTCCGACCGCTTGAGACGGCGGCAGACCTCCAGGCCATCGAGCCCGGGCAGCATGAGGTCGAGCACCACGAGCGCGGGACGATTCTCCAGCAACATCTCCAGGGCTTCCTCGCCGCGGTCCGTCACGTCGACGCGATAGCCGTCCCTCGCGAGCGTGTACTCCAGGAGCTCCTGGATGTCCTCCTCGTCCTCGACCACCAGGATCAACTCGTCGGCCATCACCAGCTCCTCGTCCGGGTTGGTGTCCGCGGGCGCGCGTGTCCCACCGACTTCCCCGAATGAGTTATGCGGACACCATGTTCACGGCAAGTTAGGATTCTGTAAACCGGAATCGTGGGCGGCCGCGAGGGAATGGGGTACCATGGTCGCGTGAGCGAGGGCGAGACGCGGCTTGAAGTTGGCGACCGGTTCGAAGGATGATCCGGCGTGCGAGGTGTGACGATGAGACGGTGGTTCGCGGGTTGGTTGTTCTTGTGCGTGGCCTCGGGGGCGCTCGCCGCCACCACCGGTCCGATCACGCCCTGGGAGGCGAACGGCGGCAAACGCACCCCCACCTACGTCGAGACCATGGATTTCTGCCGCACCCTGGCCGCCACGTTTCCGCGGCAGATCTCATTCACCTCGTTCGGCATCAGCCCGCAGGGCCGCGATCTGCCCCTGCTCATCGCCGATGCCGGGGGGCGCTTCGATCCCTTCGCCGCCCGCGACGACGCCGGCCGCGTGGTCGTGTTGATCCAGGCCTGCATCCACGCCGGCGAGTGTTGCGGGAAGGACGCCGGCCTCCTGCTTCTGCGCGACCTGGTGAGCGGCGGGCGGCTGCCGCAGGACATCACGGTGCTGTTCATCCCGATCTTCAATGTCGACGGGCACGCGCGCTTCTCGCCTTACGGACGCATCAACCAAAATGGCCCCGAGTCGATGGGCTGGCGGGCGACAGCACAGAATCTCAACCTCAATCGTGACTACTTGAAGGCTGACGCGCCTGAGATGCGCGCATGGCTGCGGCTCTGGAACGACTGGTTGCCCGACTTCCTCGTCGACGTGCACTCCACCGATGGCGCCGACTACGTCTACCCGCTCACCTACGGACTGGAGCTGGCTGGCAATCTCGACGGGATCCTCACGAAGTGGGCGTCCCGCTACCTCGACGCGGTGAAGCTGGCCCTGAAGGTGGATGGCTATCCCCTGGCACCGTACCTCAGCTTCCGCGACTGGCATGATCCGCACAGCGGGCTGCGCACCTGGGTAGCCTCGCCGCGGTTCAGTCAGGGCTACGCGGCGGTGCAGAACCGGGTGGGGTTGCTCATCGAGGTCCACATGCTCAAGCCCTATCCCGTACGCGTGCGCTCCGCCGCGGCGATGCTCGGCCGCACGCTCGAGTACGTGGAGAGCCAGCACGCCGAGTTGCGCAAGCTGAACACCGCCGCGGACGCGCGCGCCGCGGAAATGGCTGGCGATGCGGAGACGTTGACGCTGTCCTGGCGTGACGGGGAGCGCAGCGAACCCCTGACGTTCCTCGGGGTCGCGGCGGACACGGTCGTCAGCCCGGTGACCGGCGGCAGGTCCTTCGTGTTCCACAGTGACGAGCCGGACACCTTCACGATACCCTGGTACCGATATCCGGAACCCGACGCCGTCGTGCGACTGCCCCAGGCGTACCTGGTACCGCCTCAGTGGGAGGCCGTGATCGAGCGCCTGCGCTGGCACGGCGTCAAGACCCGCCGCCTGAGCGAGGCCACGGCCATCGCGGTGCGCAGCTACCGGTTCGACCACCCGACCTGGCAGCAGGAGCCGTTCGAGGGGCATCATCCGCTCGAATACCAGGTCCACGAGGTCTCCGAGACACGGACCTTTCCGCCGGGCACCGTGGTCGTGCCGATGGACCAGCGCTCGGCGCGTGTCGTGGCCCACCTGCTCGAGCCCGAGGGCCCCGACTCCGTCGTGCGCTGGGGCTACTTCGACACGATCTTCTCCCAGGTGGAATACGCCGAGGACTACGTCATCGATCGCCTGGCCGAGGAGATGGTGGAGGCGAGCCCGGCCCTGCGCGATTCGCTGGCGGCGCGCAAGCAACGCGATCCCGTGTTCGCCGGCGACCCCGACGCGATCCGCGCCTGGTTCTACGAGAAGACGCCTTACCACGACAAGCAGCTCGACGTCTATCCCGTTGCCATGCTGGACGATGGCGCGCTCCTGGCGACGTTGCCGCTCGAGTGAGCGGCGGCCGCGATTGTCAAGACCAAGCCAATCTTTGATGAATTTTACAGAACATTAACGTTGGTTTGACATTGCCAATACACGCTGAATCTACGCTTTCGCCCGTGGCTAGCGGACCGCGGGTCCGCCGATCCCTCCCTGAACCAAGGATGCGTGTGATGAAGACGAGTATGCTGATGGCCAAGGCCATCTCGGTGGTCGCCAGCATGGGGATCCTGGCGGGTATCGTCCTGGCGAGCGTCGGCGTGGATCCGAACCTGCCCTCCTACGAGAAGACGAAGGGCGTGTCCGGTTCCATCAAGAGCATCGGCTCGGACACCATGAACAACCTCATGGCTCTGTGGTCGGAAGACTTCCGCACCATGTATCCCAGCGTCCAGGTGGAAATCGAGGGCAAGGGATCGAGCACTGCGCCGCCGGCCCTCATCAACGGCACGTCGAACTTCGGGCCCATGAGCCGTAACATCAAGGCCGACGAGGCCGACCAGTTCGAAGCCAAGTACGGCTACAAGCCCACCCAGCTGCGCACGTCGATCGACATGCTCGCCGTCTACGTCAACAAGGACAACCCCATCGAGGGCCTGACGCTGCAGCAGGCCGACGCCATCTTCTCGAGCACCCGCAAGGGCGGCTACCCGAAGGACATCCGCACCTGGGGCGACCTCGGACTCACCGGCGAGTGGGCCAACAAACCCATCAGCCTCTATGGCCGCAACAGTGCCAGCGGCACGTATGGCTTCTTCAAGGAGCACGCGCTGGCCAAGGGCGACTACAAGGACAGCGTCAAGGAGCAGCCAGGTTCGTCGTCCGTGGTGCAGGGCGTGGCGAGCGACAAGTACGGCATCGGCTACAGCGGCATCGGCTACAAGACGGCCGACGTCCGAGCCGTGGCCCTGAGCGCGGACACCGGCGAGCATCCCGACTACGTCGAGGCCGTCGCTGAAAACGCCTACACCGGCGACTATCCTCTCTCGCGCTTCCTCTACCTCACCGTCAACGTCAAGCCGGGCGCGGAGCTGGACCCACTGCGCCGCGAGTTCATCAAGTACGTCTTCTCGAAGGACGGCCAGATGAACGTCATCAAGGACGGCTACTATCCCGTGACCGCGACCATCGCCGGCGAGGAACTGCAGAAGGTGGGCATCGCCCACTGACCTGCGCAACCAGGGTGCTGGCCGGATGACACAGGGCCGTCGAAGCGAGAGGAATGACTTCACGGGGCGCACGCGCACGCGCGCGCCCAAGCGTTCGGTGCTGATCATCGATCGCGTGGCGCGCTGGGTGATCACTCTTGGCGGCATCGGCAGCATCGCCGCCGTCTCGCTGGTGGGACTCTTCCTCTTCTATGTCGTCGTTCCTCTCTTCCTGCCGCCGCGCCTGCCGCGTCTCGACGCGCGGCCTGCCAGCGACGTCGTGTCGCGTGCGGTGGACCTCGGAGTGAACGAGTACCGCACGATGGTGTGGAGCATGCATCGCGATGGTATGATCATCGTGCGGCGGCTGGCGGATGGGACCGTGCTCAAGCGTATCGGCGTGCCCGATGCCGAACGATTGACCTGCTGGTCTTTCGGCAACGGCAACGATCACTGCGCGTTCGGCTATAGCGACGGCAGCATCCGGATCGGCACGCTCGGCTTCTCCACCGCCTACCTCGACGAGGACACGCTGCCGGCCGAGCTGCGCGATCTGGCCGTTGATCAGCCGGCGGCGTTGCGCGAGGGCATCGTGGAGCGGACGCCCGAGCATCAGTTCCGCTTCCAGTCGCTCGCACTCGATCTCGGCGATCCGCTGCCGCTGAGCGCGGCGCCGATCACGCTGCTCGATCAGAGCCTCGGCAATCGCGGCGTGGTGTTCGCCGCTCTCGACGCCGCCGGATCCCTGCACGTGCGGGAGCTACGCGAGCGCACGAACCTACTGACGGGCAAGAAGACCGTCACCTCGGTGGGCAAGGAGGTCGACCTGCGCGCGGCCGGCCTGTTCGCCGAGGATCGCCCCGCACCACGGGATCTGCTGCTCACAGGCCTCGGCGACAACGCTCTGCTCGCGTGGTCGGACGGGAGGCTGTTGCGCGTCGACACCTCCGATCCTTCGGCGCCCGCTGTGGCCGAGGACCTCGACATCGTGCCCGAGGCGGGGCATCGCATCACGGCGCTCGGATTCATGCTGGGCAAGAGTTCGCTGATCTGCGGCGATGACCTGGGCAAGGTGCGAGTCTGGTTCCGCGTGAAGACCGACGAGCTGGAGCGCCCCGACGGGACGTCCCTCGTGATGGCGCACGAGCTGGATACGGCAGGCTCGCCTGTCACCGCCCTCACCAGCTCGCAGCGCACCCGGATGATCGCCGCGGGCTTCGCCGATGGGACGGTGGCGCTGTACCAGGTGACGAACGACCGCCGCCTCGCCCGCGTGCCGGCCGCCGACGATGGTGAGCCGGTGGAGCAGGTCGTGCTCGCACCCCGCAACGACCTGCTGCTCGCACTGGCCGGCGGTCAGACCATCCAGTGGGCCGTGGACACGAAGTATCCCGAGATCAACGCCAAAGCCCTGTTCGGCAAGGTGTGGTACGAGGGGTACGATGCGCCGGCCTACGTTTGGCAGTCGTCCGCCGCCACCGACAGCTTCGAGCCGAAGTACAGCCTCACGCCCCTGATCTTCGGCACCCTCAAGGCCACGCTCTACTCGCTTCTGATCGGCCTGCCGCTCGCGTGGTTCGCCGCGATCTCCACGTCCGAGTTCGTGAGTGCGCGTACGAAGGCGCGGGTGAAACCCACGATCGAGCTGATGGCGAGTCTGCCCAGCGTAGTGCTCGGCTTTCTCGCTGCCCTCGTCTTCGCGCCATTTCTGGCGCAGTGGGTTCCGGCAGCGCTCACGGCGGTGGTGACCGTGCCGCTCTGCTTCCTGCTGGGCGCCTACTTCTGGCAGCTCCTGCCCCGCGAGAAGGCGTTGCGGGTGGGTTGGGCGAAGCTGCCGCTCGTGGCCCTCGCGCTGCCGCTGGGGATCGTCGTCGCCTGGCGACTCGGCCCCGCGGTCGAGAGCCATCTCTTCGCCGGCGACATGCTGGCCTGGCTCGACGGTCAGATCGGCTCGGGGATGGGGGGCTGGCTCTTCCTGCTGCTGCCGCTGAGCGCCGTGGTCGTCTTCTTCGTACAGATCCAGATCGTGGACACCTGGCTGCGCGCGCCGCGGTGGCGGTGGACCCGCGCGCGCTTCGCGCTGGTCGATCTCGGGCGCTTCGTCCTGGGTGTCGCAGCGGCGCTGGGCCTGGCCTTCGGCATCTCGTGGCTGCTGGCCGCGGCGGGCCTCGATCCGCGGGGGACGTTCGTCGACACCTACGTGCAGCGCAACGCGCTGGTCGTCGGCGTCGTGATGGGATTCGCGATCATCCCCATCATCTACACGATCAGCGAGGACGCGCTGTCGGCCGTGCCGAACCATCTGCGAGCGGCCTCTCTCGGCGCCGGTGCCACGCAGTGGCAAACCGCGATCCGCGTCGTCATCCCGCCGGCCACCAGCGGGCTCTTCTCCGCCATGATGATCGGCCTGGGGCGCGCCGTCGGCGAGACGATGATCGTCCTCATGGCCGCGGGCAACACGCCCATCATGGAGTGGAACATCTTCAACGGTTTCCGCACGCTCTCGGCGAACATCGCCGTGGAGCTGCCCGAAGCCGTGCAGAACAGTACGCACTATCGCACCCTGTTCCTGGCTGCGCTCACTCTGTTCGTGATGACCTTCATCCTGAACACGGTGGCGGAGGCTGTGCGCATCCGCTTTCGCAAGAAGTCGCTCGAGCTATGAAGACGACGACCGCACCGCTCCCGTCCGGCGAATCGGCGCCCCTGCGGCCCGCGGCGGGTGGACGCCTCGCCAGCCTGCGCCAGCGCACGGCCGGCTCGCGCGTCGCCGCGTCGATGCTGGCCGAGAGCGAGCCGCTGCTCTGGCTGACCACCGGCGGCCTCGTGGTCTGCCTGGCGATGATCGTCGGAATCATGGGCCTCGTCTTCTGGCAGGGGATCAAGACGTTCTGGCCGGGTCCGGTGGTCAGCGTCCACACCCTCGACGACCGCACGGTCTGGGGCGAGGTCACCCGCAATGACGAGTTCCGGCCCGAGCCGACCCTCCTGAATGGTCTGTCCGTGCTGGAGATCTCCGCGGCGCGCGGCGAGATGGCGCGCAGCGAAGACCACCTGCACCTGCACCGGCGCTTGCTGCGCTCGGGCAACTTCGAGTTGACGGGCGAGCACTTCACCTGGATCAGCGACTACGAGATCGCCGCGCAGGGAATCACCCATCCGCGCTGGGCATTGGTGCTCGAGCGACTGGCCTGGGGTCGCTTCTACGGCGAACCGGTGGCCTGGGTGGTCGACGGCCAGGTGACGGCCACGGGCCCGGACGCCACATGGCAGATTTTCCAGCGCGAGAATCCGGAAGCGCGCCGGCTGTATCGCGAGCAGCGCCGCCTCGAGACACACGAGATGGCTCGTCTCAACCACCGGGTCGAGGCGGCCCGCCTCGCGGCCCGCGGCGTCGAGCTGGATCGTGGGGCGCAGTCGCTCGCCTATCGTCAGGCGCAGGCTCACGCCCGGCTCGTGGAGGAAGAGACGCAGCAGACCTTCCGCGAGCTGACGGCGCGCATTCAGGCCTACAAGGACGCGAACACGCGCCAGGCGATCCGGATGCGCACGAGCGACGGCCAGGAGAAGGACGTCGCCATCGGCGACATCGTGCGCGCGTATCCGGCCAACCAGCTCGATCTCGGCCAGAAGCTGGCGGTCTACGGCTCGCGCTGGTGGGAGTTCCTCACGGCGGAGCCGCGCGAGGCCAACAGCGAGGGCGGGGTGTTCCCGGCCATCTTCGGCACCGTGGTGATGACGCTGATCATGACGATTATCGTGGTACCCTTCGGCGTGCTGGCCGCCTTGTACCTGCGCGAGTACGCCAAGGCGGGGCCCGTCGTCAGCGCCGTGCGCATATCGATCAACAACCTGGCCGGCGTGCCGAGCATCGTCTTCGGCGTGTTCGGTCTCGGTTTCTTCGCCTACATCATCGGCGGCATGATGGACCACGCGTTCTTCGCGGCCAAGCTGCCCAGCCCCACCTATGGCACCGGCGGCCTGCTCTGGGCCTCGCTCACGCTCGCCCTCCTGACGCTGCCCGTGGTGATCGTGGCCACGGAGGAGGCCCTGGCGGCCGTATCGGGGTCGATGCGCGAGGGTAGCTACGCCTGCGGCGCCAGCAAGTGGCAGACGATCCAGCGCATCGTGTTGCCGCGGGCCCTGCCGGGCATCATGACCGGAGCCATCCTCGCCATGGCGCGTGGTGCGGGCGAGGTGGCACCCCTGATGCTGGTGGGCGCGGTGAAGCTGGCTCCAGAGTTGCCGGTGGACGGGATCTCGCCGTTCTTGCATCCAGAGCGAAGCTTCATGCATCTGGGCTTCCACATCTTCGACCTGGGATTCCAGAGCCAGAACAGCGAGGCCGCCAAGCCGATGGTGTTCACGACGACCCTCCTGCTGATCCTGATCATCACCGTGCTGAACCTGGCTGCGATCTGGCTGCGCACACGCTTGCGTCGCAAGTTCGTGGGCTCGCAGTTCTGACGGGCAGCGTGCTGGCCCGTGGCGGGCCAGCGGTGAGTCGAGGCCTCATGAGGACGCAGATGTCGAGAGACGAGCAGAGCAACGCAGCACCCGTGCCGCCACTGCTGGCACCACGCCGACGCGATGAGGCCGATCCCGCCGACGCGCCCTCGCGTTTCGTCGACAGGGAGGATCGCCTGGCTGCCATCGCCGCGGGTCAGGATGTGCCCAGCGAGGTCCACGCCGAGGTGATGCGCGAGGACGCGGTGCTCGACATCATGGACTTCAACCTCTGGTACGGTGAGAAGCGCGCCCTCTACGACATCAGCATGCCCGTCCCGCGCGGCAAGGTGACGGCGCTAATCGGCCCGTCCGGCTGCGGCAAGAGCACGCTCTTGCGATCGGTGAACCGCCTCAACGACCTCATCGCGTCCGTGCGCGTCGGCGGCGACATGCGCCTGCAAGGCGACAGCATCTACGGCCCCGGCGTGGACGTGATCGAGCTGCGCCGCCGCATGGGCATGGTCTTCCAGAAGTCGAATCCATTCCCGATGAGCATCTTCGAGAACGTGGTGTATCCGCTGCGCATCGACGGCGAGCGCAACAAGACCGTTCTGCGCGACGTGTGCGAGCGCGCGCTGCGCGGATCCGCGCTCTGGGACGAGGTGCATGATCGTCTGGGCGAGAGCGCCCTCGGCATGTCCGGTGGGCAGCAGCAGCGCCTCTGTATCGCGCGCGCCATTGCGGCCGAGCCGGAAGTGCTCCTGATGGACGAGCCGTGCTCGGCCCTCGACCCCATCGCCACGAGCAAGATCGAGGATCTGATCAACCACCTCCGGGGCGACTACTCCATCCTCATCGTGACCCACAACATGCAGCAGGCCTCCCGCGTGAGCGACTACACGGCGTTCATGTATCTGGGGCGCCTCATCGAGTACGGGCCGACCGAGGAGATCTTCACGAATCCCCACTTGAAGGAAACCGAGGACTACATCACGGGTCGATTCGGTTAACTACAAGCAATTTTAAGGCTTACAGTGTTGGCTGGCGGCGCTCCGGAAGCGTCGCTACGCTGACCGCAAGCCAGACAATTCCCGTCGGCGTTTGCTCCGCCTTCCCTTAAATACAGAGGAGACCCTCATGTCCTCGGCATCGCGAAGTCTCGGCAGCCTGGGCATCCTCGCCACGGCTGCCCTCCTCCTGCTCGCCGACGCCCCCGCGGCCCATGCCACCATGCTCGTGTACAGCACGGACCTGTCCGGGGCGAACCAGGAGCCGCCCAACGCCTCGCCAGGTACGGGCACCTCGCAGGTCTATGTCGACGACGTGGCGCACACCATGCGCGTGGTCATCGCCTTCTCGAGCCTCACGGGCACGACCACGGCCTGCCACATCCACGCTCCGACGGCGTTGCCGGGCGAGGGCACGGCCGGCGTCGCCTCGCCGACCCCGACTTTTCCCGGCTTTCCCTCGGGCGTCACCACAGGCACCTACGACATGACCTTCGACATGACCAGCGCGGCGAGCTACAACGCGTCGTTTCTGGCCGCGAGTGGGGGCGATCCGGCCCAGGCCGAGGCAGCTCTCTTCATGAGCTTCGCCGCCGGCACCGCGTACCTCAACATCCACACCGGTGCGTTCCCCGGCGGCGAGATCCGTGGCTTCTACGGCGACGGCACGGTCGGTGCGCAGGCCGCGACGTGGGGAGGGGTGAAGGCGATCTTCGAGTGATCGTACGCGTGACTGGTGTCGCGGCGCCGCCTCGGTCAAGCCGGGGCGGCGCCGTCGTATCGGGGTCAGCCTGTCACGCCCGCGATGGCGAGGACGTACCTCCTTCACGACGCAACCCTGGAGGTATCCATGACGCGATGGACTGCTCGATTCGACCCGCGCGCCGCCCTCACCCTGCTCGGCCTCGTGCTGGGCGCGGGCGACGGCCTTGCCGATACCGCGACCTACCAGCTCACATTCACGGCGACCTGGAGCGCCGAGACCCATCCCCAGGACTTCCCGAGCAATGCCCACTTTTCGCCGCTGGTCGGCGGCGTGCACGGCGACGAGGTGACGTTCTGGCAGGAGGGCGAACCGGCGACGCTCGGCATGCAGCGCATGGCCGAATGGGGGGACACCACACCCCTGGACACGGAGGTGCAGACTGCGATCGACGCGGGGCAGGCGCTCGCGATCGTCATCGGTGAAGGCCTGCCAAACTCGCCGGATGAGACCAGCGTGGAGTTCACTGCCAACGATACGTTTTCCCGGCTCACGCTCGTGGCCATGGTGGCTCCGAGTCCCGACTGGTTCGCGGGTGTGTCGGGTCTCGAGCTGCGGCCCGAGGGCGCGTGGGTCGACGGGATCGTCGTCGATCTCTACCCTTTCGACGCTGGCACCGATGCCGGCATCACCTACACGGCGCCCGACCAGGTCGAGGTGCCGCACGTCCCCATCGCGCCCATCACCGGCGAACCCTTCACGCCGGGCGTGCCGGTGGGGACGTTCACGCTCACCTTGTTGACGACGACGGACGTGCCCGAGCCGGCGTCCCTCGCCCTGAGCGCCTCGCCCAATCCCTTCAATCCCGCGACCACGGTGAGCTACGGCGCCGCGACGGCGGGGCGGCTTACCCTCACGGTGCATGACCTTCGCGGCGCCCGCGTGGCCACGCTGCTCGATACCGACGTCGCGGCAGGGCCGGGCGCGGTGCACTGGGATGGGCGGGACGTGTGGGGTCGGTCCGCAGCCGCGGGCACTTACGTGCTGCGTCTGCGCGACGCGTCCGGCATCGTGGCGACGCGGAAGATCACGCTGGTGGAATAGCACGCGTCGTGACGAGAATGCAGGCGCCGCTCGTGGCGGCGTCGAACGGAGTGCCGGCGAAATCGCCGAGCTGGGCGGTCACCGTCAGTCCGGCCGCCTCGTGGCGAGCGGCGAGTTCGGCCCCGGTGTGCGGCCAGAGCGTCTCGTTCCCGGCGAAGAGCACGTGTGCGCCATCGCGCAGCTCGGTGCGAAAGGCCACGGCGCTGTCGCCGCGCGGTTCGTAGCGGCGACGGAAGACGAGGCCGCCACCCACGTCGAGGTCGGGGAAATCGTAATGGTCGACGAGCGGGAGCAGGCGGTCGAAGTTCACCGTCTGCACGAGCCACGGCGCACCGGGCACGAGCAACGCGGCCAGGTCGTGCAGTGCGCGGTCCTGGTCGGACGGTGCGAGGTGTGGCCACACGTTGCCGATGCAGTAGGCCCCCTGGAGCGGACCATCGAGGGAGCCGACGGCGCGCAGGTCGAGCGTCCGGAACGCCGCGCTCGGGTAGCGCGCCCGGGCGGCTGCGATCATCGCGTCATCGAGGTCCACGCCGAGCGCCGCGAGACCGCTATCCGCCAAGCGCCCGCAATAGTGCCCGGGGCCGCACCCGGCGTCGAGCACGGCGCCGCATTGCGGCAGATGCTCCCGCAGAAATGCGAAGGTCTTCTCGCGCAGCGGGAAGACCTTCTCGTAATGGGTGGCGAAATCGGCGTAGAACGACATGCGCCTAGCCCCGCTCCAGCTTCTTGTACTTGATGCGGTGGGGCTGGTCGGCGTCCACGCCCAGGCGCTGGTGGCGATCCTCCTCGTACTCGGCGTAGTTGCCCTCGTACCAGCGCGCCGCACTGTCGCCCTCGAACGCGAGGATGTGGGTGCAGAGGCGGTCGAGGAACCAGCGATCGTGGGAGACCACCACGAGGCAGCCGCCGAAATCGAGCAGCGCGTCCTCGAGAGCGCGCAGGGTGTCGACGTCGAGGTCGTTCGTGGGTTCGTCCAGCAGGATGAGATTGGCGCCGCTCTTGAGCAGATTTGCCAGGTGCACGCGGTTGCGCTCGCCGCCCGAGAGCACGCCCACCTTCTTCTGCTGATCGGGACCCTTGAAGTTGAAGCCGGAACAATAGGCGCGGCTGTTCACCTTCACGCCGCCGAGGTCGAGCTCCTCGGCGCCGTGGGAGATATTCTCGTACACCGACTTGTCGTCGTCCAGCTCGTCGCGGAGCTGGTCGACGTGCGCCACGGTCACGGTCTCGCCGACCGTGAGCGAGCCGCCGTCCGGCGTCTCCTGACCGGTGATCATGCGCAGCAGCGTGGTCTTGCCGGCGCCATTGGGCCCGACGATGCCCACGATGCCACCTTTCGGCAGGTCGAAGTTGAGGTCGTCGAAGAGCAGCTTGTCGCCGTATGCCTTGCGCAGCGACGCGGCGCGCACCACCACGTCGCCCAGTCGCGGGCCCGCCGGGATGCGGATCTGCGCCGCCTTCTGCTGCATGGCGCGGTCCTGCTCCACCAGCTCCTCGTAACGGGCAAGGCGGGCCTTGCTCTTCTTCTGCCGCGCCTTTTGCGACGAGCTCACCCATTCGAGTTCGCGTTCCAGCGTCTTGACGCGCTTCTGGTCCTGTTTTTCCTGTTCCATGAGCTTGGCGCGCTTCTGCTCCAGCCAGCCGGAGTAGTTGCCCTCCCAGGGCAGACCCCGGCCATTCTCCAGTTCGAGGATCCAGCCCGTGACGTTGTCGAGGAAGTAGCGGTCGTGCGTGACGATGACCACGGTGCCCTCGTACTCCCGCAGGTGCCGCTCCAGCCAGGCCACCGACTCGGCGTCGAGGTGGTTGGTGGGCTCGTCGAGCAATAGCAGGTCGGGCTTCTCGAGCAGGAGGCGGCACAGCGCCACGCGGCGCTTCTCTCCACCCGAGAGGGTGGACACATCCTGGTCGCCCGGCGGGCAGCGCAGGGCGTCCATGGCGATCTCGAGGCGCCGGTCGAGCTCCCAGCCGTCTCCGGCGTCGATGGCGTCCTGCAGTTCGCCCATCTCGGCCATGAGCCGCGTCATCTCGTCGTCGTCGAGAGGTTCGCCGAGCTTCATGGAGATCTCGTTGAAGCGATCGACCTTGGCTTTGAGTTCGCCCACGGCCGCCTCGACGTTGCCGCGCACGGACTTATCGGGGTCGAGCTGCGGCTCCTGGGGGAGGAACCCCACCCGCACCGACGGGTCGGCAAATGCCTCGCCGATGAAGTCTTGATCCTCGCCTGCCATGATTCGGAGAAGGGAACTCTTGCCGGATCCGTTGAGGCCGATGACCCCGATCTTGACCCCCGGAAAGAATGACAGCCAGATCCCCTCCAGGATCACCCGGTTGGGCGGCACGACCTTTTTCAGACCCTTCATCGTGAACACGTACTGCGGGGGCATGGACGACCTCGGTCTCGTGAGTGACGGATGGACAACCGGTTGGTGCCGGCGTGGGAGCCATATGGTCGGTCAGAGGCGGGCTGGCGTCAAGGTGGCGACGATTGGCGTCGGGACAGACGCCAATTTGAGGATAAAAAATAAAAAAAACACCAAATATGAAGCATGACCTGTGTTAAGATTATCAATGTTCGTTGCGACAACCCGTCGCGTGTCGGGGCCGGCGTCCTGCCGGCGTGCCCGGACCTGGGGGGCTAACAACCCGTGCAAGGAGTGAACACGATGCAGAAGTCTATCGCGATTCTTCTATTGGTCCTGCTGGCCGTGCCGGCCTTTGCCGAGAAGCCGAAGTCGAATGAGGTATACGTGCCGGGAGCGCCGCACCTGACGCTCGCGGTCATCGCCGAGGTGGAGCCGAACGACGACGCCGCGACCGCCAGTGGGCCGCTCGGCGCCGGCGACCAGGGTACCGGCACGATCGATCCGGCCCTCGAGGTCGACTACTGGACTCTCAATATCGACGCCACGGGAACCTGGATCCTCGGCACCGATGCGGGCGCGGATCCGGCAATGGGCGACTCCAAGCTGTACCTGTTCGATTCCGATGGTGTCACCCAGCTCGCGTTCGACGACGACGGCGGGCCGGGCCTGTACTCCCAGATTACGTTCAACTTCGCAGCCGCCGGCACCTATTACCTCGAGGTTGTGCCCTACGGTAGCTCGAATGTGGGCAGTTACGTCCTGGACGTTGCCGCTCCCGTTGCCGCTCCCGAGAACGACACCTGCGCGGGCGCCATCGCCATCGTGCCCGAGGCCGGTTTCTCGGTCGCCATCAGCACGGTGGGCGCCAACAACGACTACTCGCCGGTGGCTCCCAGCTGCACCGGCTACAGCGCCGATGGCGCCGACGTGGTGTACACGGTGGAGCTGGAGCCCACCGAGGACATCACGCTTTCGTGGACGACCGTGGGCTTCGACGGGTCGCTGTACGTGGTGACCGATTGCGATGACCTGACGACCTGCGTCGCCGGTGCCGATGCCGCGGGGACCGGTGGGACCGAGGTCGTGTCGTTCACGAACGACACGAGCACGACGAACGTGTACTACATCATCTGCGATGCGTACTCGGGCACGGGCGACGGTACGCTGACCGTGGATGAGACGGTGGCGACCGAGCCCGCGAGTTGGGGTAGCGTGAAGTCGCTATACCGCTAGTCTCGCACGCCTTCTAACGTGCCACGAAGAATGTTGACGGGTCCAGCGCTTGCCTGGACCCGTCTTCATGAACATCAAAACACTCACTTCATGCCCTACGCTTCCTCCCCACTGCCCCAACCCTAACTGCAAATACCACAAGCCTCAGCCGCAACCCTGGCCCTTCGCGCTCTTCGGCACCTTCTCCCGAAAATCCCCACCCTACACCGTCCAACGCTACCTCTGCCTGGCCTGCGGCAGGACCTGCTCAGACCAGACCTTCCGCACCACATACTGGCTCAAACGCGCCGATCTCCTGCCCAAGGTCCATAAGCACGCCGTCTCAGGTGCCGCCAATCGCCAGATCGCCAGGCTCCTCGACACCTCGCCGACGACCGTCGACAACCTCCTCGCCCGCCTCGGCCGACACTGCATCCTCTTCCATCGACACCTGGTGTCCCAGGCGTCACCCTTCGTGGACATCGCCATCGACGGGCTCGTCACCTTCGAGCACTCCCAGTATTTCCCCTACGAGATCGTCGCGGCCGTCGATCGCCGCTCCAGCTTCATCATCCACTTCGCCGAGGCCGAGCGACGACGCAGCGGGGCGATGACCGACGAGCAGAAATGGAAACGGTCCCTCTTTGAACAAAACTATGGCCGGCCGGACCCCAGGTCGTTGATGCGGGCGCTGCTCGAGGTGCTCTCGGTCTCGCTCGACGGCGCCACCGAGGCCCACATCTGGAGCGACAAGCACAAGACCTATCCCTACGCGATCGCGAAGCTACGGTATTGCAAGGTGATCCACGAGACGATCGACTCCCGTCAGCCGCGGACGAGTCGCAACCCGTTGTTCGAGGTCAACTTGCTGGACATGTTGCTGCGGCATTGTCTGAAAGACCACACGCGGGAGACGATCGCGTTCGGGAAGCGACGCCAGCATTCGATCTACCGGCTGGCGATCTTCCTGGTGTGGCGCAACACGATCAAGTTGCGTCGGGAGAAGCGGTGCTGGAGCACGCCGGCGATGCAGATCGGGATCGCCACGAAGCCTTTGACCGAGGAGGAGGTGTTGTCTCGGCGGCTGTTCGTGTCGCATATCGAGTTGCCGCCGTTGTGGGATGACTACTACTGGCGACGGGTCGAGACGCGGCCATTGAAGGTGAACCGGAGGCACAAGCTGACGTACGCCGCGTAGTGAGAAAGTCGGGCCTAGCGGGCGAGATCTCGGTGCGAAACCTCGTCAACATTCTTCTTGGCACAACTCATCGCTTGCGCCGGCGCGGGCGAGCGGCGATGCTCCGCGCATGATACGCACCCTTCCAGCTGTGATGGTCCTGGCCCTCGCCGGCTGCGCCGCCGGACCGCGGCCGCTCGACCTGGCCGCGCCATCCGCGGTCGAGGAGCTGGCCGGCGTGTTCGCGGCGGTCGGTCTCGCCACCCACGTGATCGACGACACGTCACTCGTGCTCGCCCGCGAGGTGCACACCGACCACAACGTGATCGTCTTCATCGAGAATGGTGGGCAGTCGCTGCAGGCCGTACTGGCGTGCCCGTGGCGGACGGCGGCGGTCGATATGAGACGGATCGCGCGGTGGAACGCTACGCGTCGGTTCGGACGCGCCTATCTCGACGAGGACCGCAAACCCGTGCTTGCAGCCGACCTCGCCCTCGATCCCACCGTGACACGCGCCACCGTGCAGGCGTGGGGGCAGCTCGTGCTCGACCTCGCTGACCAGTTCGTTCTCGACGTGTGGCCGCCGAGGTCGAGCGGCTAGGTCACCGGCATCCGCAGGATCGTCTTCAGTTTCTCCGGCGCCACGCGCCGCGCGTCCGAGAGGTAGATCTCGTGGTGCTGGCCGTGGGGTGTCAGGCCATGCTCGCGCACGAAGGCATGCATGCGTTCCACCGTGGCCGGTTCGTCGCTGTAGCGCCCTGCGTGGAGCACCTGGACGCAGCGCCCCTCGGTGAGGTCGACGAGCACGGCGTCGGCGGCCTCGGCGATCGACTTCTTTGCGATCACCTTCTCGCGAGCATCGCTAAGCTCCTCCTCGCCGATGAACTCGGGAATGCGCATCAGCAGGCGCCAGCGCCACTCATCGCGCGGCACGGTTTGCCACTGCTGCGGATCGCCATCCACCCACCACTGCCCCTCGAGCTTGGGCACCGTGTAGTCGCCGCGGCCGGCGGCCTTGTACGTCATCTTCATCGTGTAGGCCAGGGCGTATAGCGCGCCCACCTTGGCTGTGAACTCGTCGCCGCCGGGGGCACCACGGCCCTCGAGCGTGAGGTAGCGGGCTGGACCCACGTCGACCACGACAGGTTCGCGCGGCGTCACGTATTCAGACTTGTGCGTCTTGAAGAGATCGAGAGCCATCGTCAGTCCTCCAGGGGCATGAAGATGTCGGTGGGCATGTCTGCAGAATCGTCTCACGCATGCAACGACGATAGCGTATGGGCTCGCGGCGTGCTTGTCCGATCTTGCGCATTCTACGGTCGGCACGAGCGGTCCGCCGTGTTACAATTGAACAGGTATTACTGCACGATAGTCGGGGGAGTCGACCATGTTCGTCCGGATTGCCAGGCTTATCGCGATATTCGTAGTGTTGAGCGCGGCGGGCATCGCATTGGCCGCGCCGCAGATACGCATCGCGGCCCTCGGCAACTACGACATGCCGTACGGACGCTACTTCGATGGCCTCGGCCATGGCACCGGCCGCGGGGCCGAGATGACGCTGGCGTGGAACCCGCGCACGTCGCTGGTGATCGCCGTGGCGGACGTCTCGCTCGAAAAGGTGCGGGGCCACCTGGAGCCTGACGGGCCCTTGGATCCCGTCGTCCTGGAGAACCGGACGACGCTCGATGCCACACGGGTCGTCGTGGCCATGGAGGCGGAACGGTCGTTCGCGCCCGGCAGCGCGCTCTCGCCGCTCTTCTACGTACGGTTGGGCGCCGGCGCCATCAAGCACGAGTTCGCGGTCACCTATGTCTACGAGCACGACGAAGTGCACGACGACGAGCCCGAGCGACACCATCGAGACTCCGTACAGCCGCTCACGAGCATGGGTCTCGGTCTCATCGTGCGTCCGCTGCCTGTGCTGGGCGTGATGGTGTCGGCCGACGCGGACGCCATCTTCATGGGCACCTCGCTCACCACCGACCTCGCCTGGATGCTTAGCCTGCACGCCGGCGCGGTCGTCTGCTTCTAGTCACCGCACGAGCACCCTGCGCCGGGTCGCCGCGCGGATCAGTCCGAATGGTCAGGCCTGTGGATCGCGATGCGGCAGTCCTCGAGCGTGACCAGCCCCTCGCGGAAGTTCGTCTCGAGCCAGGGCAGGAAGTCGGCCAGCCGCGCAGCCTGGTCGACGATCTCGATGACGAACGGCAGGTCCTCGCTCAGGCGCAGGATCTTGGTGGTGTGCACTCGGCTATGGGCGCCGAAGCCCGCCACGCCCTTGAGCACGGTGACGCCGGCGAGGCCGCGGGCGCGGGCCTCCTTGAGGATCTCCTCCCACAGCGGATGCCCGCTGGGGGCCTTGTCGCGCTCGCCGAGGTAGATGCGCATGCGCTGGGCGTCGGCCATGGGATACCTCCGGGGCGCGTCAGAGCGCCCGGCCAAGCGCCAGTCCGGCCACCACGAGGCCGAGGCCGGCGACGATCTGCACGGCGACGTTCAGCAGCGTCGCCGCGATCTGGCCCTGCTGCAGCAGGGCCGCGCTCTCGAACGCGAAGGTGGAGAACGTGGTGAAGGCGCCGAGAAAGCCGGTGAGTACGGCCAGGCGTAGCTGGGGCGCCAGGCCGATGCGGTTCTCAAGTGCGCCAGCCACCACTCCGAAGATCAGGCAGCCGATCAGGTTCACGGCCAGCGTGCCGAGGGGGAAGCTGCCGCCGCTCGCGCGCTGTACCAGACCGCCCACCGCATAGCGCGACAGGGCGCCCAGGGCGCCGGCGGCGGCGATGGCGAGGATGGTGGCCACGTTCTCCCGGTCCTTTCGTGTGGGCGAGTTCGTACTCCAGGGAACAACGGCGGCGCTCATCTGTCAAAGGCCCGGATTGTGGACATCCAAGTCCATCGATGGCATATTGCGAGGGTGCCCGCACGTCACCCTCTCGGAGGAAACCGTCATGCTGCAGTACATGGTTGCCGGCAACTGGAAACTGAATCTGGGTCCCGCCGCCGGCGCCGAACTGGCGGCGACGGTGCAGCAGCGCCTGGCGCCGCTGCAATTGCGTGGCCAGGTGCTCGTGTGCCCCCCTTACGTGACCATTCCCGCCGCGGCGGCCCACGCCAAGGGTCAGCCGCTGCTGCTGGGTGCCCAGAATTGCGCGGAGCACGACCAGGGCGCTTACACCGGCGAGGTGAGCCCGACGCTGCTGCAGGAAGCCGGGTGCACTCACGTGATCGTGGCCCACAGCGAGCGCCGCAAGTACCAGAAGGAGACCGACGACCAGTTCGTCCACAAGATCGACCTGGTACACGCCGCCGGCATGACGGCCATCTTCTGCTTCGGCGAGCAGATCGAAGAGCGCCGCGCCGGCGAGGCCGAAGCGGTGGTGCGCCGCCAGCTCCAGGGCGTGCTGCCGCGCCTCGCGCAGCCGGACGCCAGCAATCTCATCCTCGCCTACGAGCCGGTGTGGGCCATCGGCACCGGCGAGACGGCCACCACAGAGATCGCGCAGACCATGCATGCCCACAGCCGCAGCACGGCGGCCGAATTACTGGGTGAGGGTATCGCCCGGTCCCTGCGCATCCTGTATGGCGGTAGCTGCAAGCCATCGAATGCGGCCGAGCTGTTTGCGCAACCCGACGTCGACGGTGGCCTCATCGGCGGCGCCAGCCTCAAGGTCGACGATTTCGTCGGCATCGTGGCCGCGGCCCAGGATGTTTATTGAACCCAGTCTACTGAACTCAGTCTACTGGTCCCGGAGGATCATGGTGACTCGTACGCTCGCGGCCGCGCTCGGCGGTCTGTTGCTCGCTGCCGGCATGGCGCAGGCGTTGCCGCCGGCGGAGACGCCGTCGGATTTGGCGCTCGATCCCACGTTCGTCGAGCCCAGTCCGAACATCGAGACGCTGCGGCTGGAGAATGGCCTGCGCGTGGTACTCATGCCCAACCTCGCCCAGCCCATGGTGGGCGCCTACGTGCAGGTGAACGTGGGCTCGGCGCACGAGGATTTTTCCACCAGCGGCATGAGCCACATGCTCGAGCACCTGCTCTTCAACGGCACCGACGCCTATACCCAGGAGGAGCTTTACGCCGCCGCCGACCTCGCTGGGGCCTACAACAACGCGCACACCACCGACTTCTACACGGATTTCATGATGGTATTGCCGGCTGACCGGCTCGAGACCGGCCTGAAGATCCAGTCGCAGATGCTCTTCCACTCCACACTGCCCACGGAAAAGTTCGCCAAGGAGCAGGGCATCGTGCTGGGAGAGCTGGTGTCCGATCGCGACGATCCCCGGCACCAGATGGAAACAGCGATCCGCGAGGCCCTTTACGACGGCACCAGCCTCGCGATGCCCACGCTCGGCACGCGTGCCACCATCGCCAACCTGAACCGCGACGATGTGTTTGCCTTTTACAAGCGCTGGTACGTGCCCAACAACATGACGCTCACCCTGGCCGGTAACTTCGATCGCGACGGTGCCCTGGCCCTGCTGCGCAAGTACTACGGCGAGGTGGCCCCGGCGCCGCTGCCCGACGCCGAGCTGAAGACGCTGCCGCCGTTGCTGGACACGACCACGCTCGTGCGCCGCGCCGGGCATGAGCGGACGCTGGTGCTGGCCTTCGAGGCGCCTGAGTACGGCAGCCACGACTACGCGGCGTTCCTCGTGGCCACCGAGTTGTTGCACGCCGACGCCGACGGCATCCTCGCGCGCGCCCTCGACGGGCTCGACACGTCGATCCGTCCCGATGTCGACACCTGGTGGCAAGCGGCGCCGGGCTTCGGCCGTCTTATGTTCCAGTTCACGCTCACCGACGGCTTCGCCGCCGACGAGGCCTACCGCTTCGTGCAGAACGCGGTGACGGCGGCGCTCGAGGCGGGGCTCACCGCGGACGACGTGGCCCAGGTCGTGATCGA
>CAVSGO010000005.1:0-820261 GCA_963727525.1 uncultured bacterium
AGCCGCCGCTACCCCCGTCACGGCGCTGAACGGAGTATATCACGTACGAGGTGCGCGTAGGAGGTCGAAATCGTCCCGGCCAGTCAGAGACCGTAGTCCAGCAGGGCGGGTCCAATAGCGGGTGCTGGACGGGCGGGCGAGAGACCGACATCGCAACATATTGGCTGCGTGTCGATTACCCGTCTATTTGATGTCTGGTGCGCGCTGTTAACCGCTTTGGGCGACAGGCACGGGAACTGAGAATCTAAGAGAGAACGACGGCCACGGGGGCTGGTTCAGGCCGCGCTGCAGAATTCTCAGAATTCTCCACCAACTGTTCGGGCTTTCGAAAACCCGCCCTCGCTAACTCCGCAACGACACGCGCTTATAGCCGCGTTGAATTGCCGCAAATATTACCGCTCAGTTGAATATTACTAGTGGGTCTGGTACCGGAGAAAGAAACTGGCTCCCCTGGTGAGACGCGGAGACGGAAAACTTCTCAGAATTTGACGTTTCGCACTGTTGCTCTCTGCGAAGCCACGCGGATCAGGCGTTTATCGCGCCCCCTCTCTTACCGACGATCCCCGACCTATTTGATCATCATCATCCGCCCCAACAGCGTATCGCCACCCGCCGTGATCCGGTAGTGGTAGAGGCCCGAGGCGACAGTGCGGCCCGCCGCGTCGACGCCCCGCCATTCTTCGCTGTAGAATCCGGGCGCGAGCACGACACCGGAATTGTCATCAAAAACCAACCGACCCCCGCTATCGAATATCTCAATTCTAACTGCCGACGGCTGTGCGATCTGGTAGCTTATCGCAGTCGACGCATTAAAGGGATTGGGAAAGCAGTTCGAGCGAAGCAAAACTCCGCCGACGACCGGCGGCTCATCTACAGCTGTCGCAGATAAACACGCGACGCCATACAATCCCTGTAAGTCGCAGCGGCCGTCAGGCAAACACGGCGATCCCTCATGTAGTGCATAGGGAACCTCCGGGTTTGCGTCGCGGCAAAATAGAGGGTCGAGGGATATATTTCCATTTGGACCAAAATCTTCTTCAATGAGACCGACCCAATCACCGCCTACGTTGCCATAAATGTCGTTGCAGTTGAGTATCTTAGAAATGTTGGAATTGGCGCAATAGACGCCTTGTCCTCCGAGGTTTGAAGCAATAATCGTTTGATTCATCCACCAAATGCAATTTAAAATATAGATTCCGCCGCCGTATACTGCGTAGTTGTCTACAACTGTACTTGAATACATCTCCAAACGACTTTGCACAAATATCCCGCCGCCGGAACCATGCCCAACGTGACTATCTGTGTAATTTCCAGAAATTATACAATGATCGATATAAACATTCGAACTTGCGTATATCCCAGCGCCATCCAGTTGAGCGTGGTTGTTGGATACCTGACAGTCGGAGAAACTGGGGGCAGCACCCGCGTTCGCATAGACCCCAGCACCAGTACTTTGCGCGAAATTAGAGTCTACGACACAGCCGCTAAACAGGGGATCGCAGCCGCCATAACAACGTATCCCACCCCCATAATCTGCGGAATTGTCGATAAATTTACAGTCGACTATCGCCGCATCATTCGTTAGTCCCCAGAGAAAAAAGCCGCCTCCTTGGCCAAAGGGAAGTGCGCTGTTTCCTCGAAAAACACAATGCCGAATGACCGGAGCAACCTTGTAGCAGTATAAGCCCCCTCCCCAGCGATCAGGCGCCGCGCCCTCGGCGTGACCACCAGTAAAAGTGATCCCCTCAATGACGAAAGTTGCACCCGACACACCTTCCGAACTCATAACACGGCTCACCCCTTGCGCATCGATCGTTACACACGTTGGGTCACCGCTTTCACTTCGTAAACTCACGCCTGGGGTTAAACCAATATCATGTTCCCAGTACACCCCGCAAGCAACGAAAACAGTATCTCCAACAGCTGCAGAGTCTATTCCAGCTTGAATCGTCGGCGCCTCGCCCGGTACCAGCCAATTCCGGGCATCGACACCTGACGCGGCAACGCCAATCAGGAGTCCAGTAGCCAAGAAAACTGCCAGCCGCGATCCCATTCACTCCCCCTCTACGGGACGCCCGGTGAGGGCGCCAACGTGCTCTGAGTGTACCATGGACGAGCTGGGGTGTTCAACGGAGTCGCTCGCAGCCTACTGGACGGTCGGGCTACCGCCGGCTCGAGGGCGGGCCACGGAGGTCCAGTAGGGTGAAGCCTCCAGGCTGGTCTATTGCCCCCCGTCGCGGAACAGGGACTTCACCGCGCCCCAGGTCGTCGTCTCGGTCGCCACCGGACCGTCGGCGAGGGGAAGGTAGTTGACGTAGATGTCCGTATAGGGATCATCATTGCCGTCGTAGATAAACTGGTCGAGAAGCGCGGTATCCGTCGTACCCCAGTAGTTGTTTGAGAGATCCAGAATCCACGGCTCTGATAGTTGGTAGTGGCCGACGTAGACCCACCACGAGGAGTCGTCGGTACGCAAGAAGTGATTGTTGCTTATCGAACCGCTTTCTATCCGCGCCGTAAGCTCCAGGACCTTGCTGCCGCCCGAGATGATGTTGTTGTGCATAGCCAAGCTGGTGATCGTGTAATCGAGTACAAATGCACGCCCCGTCGCAGCTTCGATGTCATTGTCTTCAAACGTGACCGTGCCAGCATCGGCCAACCAGACGCCTCGCAACAGACTCCCTACGATCGAGCATCCCGTGACAGAGCCGGAAGCGCGATCAGCGAACATAATTCCCGTGCTTCCATCGTCGATCTGACAATTCGATATGGCAATTTCCTGACACCCGCTCCAATAAGCACCGATACTTGCCCCGAAATTGTGTATAAAAGAACAATTATCGACATCCACACCGGCACAGGGTTGATAAAAATCTAACGCAACACAAGATTCCTCAGCCCAAAGGCCATTGTCATGAAATGTGCAGTTTCGCACCCAACCTCCATATGGCGCAATCGCAAATACACCGGCGACAACGCAACCACGAATTTCGCATTCATCGGCTTCAATTCGGCCGCAATCCAGATATAGACCGAAGTTCATAATATTTTGGATCGTAAGATCGCGAACCGAGATAGATACGGAATCACCTCTAACCCAAAAACCACAAACGCTATCATTGATCGAGAATTGGTGAACGTCCTCCGGTCCAATAACCGTTTCTCCCATGCCAGCGCCGATGAATGTGAGGTTTTTTGTCACCGCAACGAAAACCGGGATGAGCGGATTCTCTGGCGGGTGATGCCACTCAGTATACAGTCCGGGGCCGATATGGATGACATCACCATCTGCGGCGGCATCCACCGCGGGTTGAATTGTCGTATAGTCTCCACTACCATCCCGTTCTACAATCCAGGTCCGCGCGTAGCCCCCGGACGCTGCGAGCAGGACCAGGAGTCCAGTAGCCAGAAAAACAGCCAGCCGCGATCCCATTCACTCCCCCTCTACGGGACGCCCGGTGAGGGCGCCAACGTGCTCTGAGTGTACCATGGACGAGCTGGGGTGTTCAACGGAGTCGCTCGCAGCCTACTGGACGGTCGGGATACCGGCGGCTCGAGGGCGGGCAGAGGAGGTCCAGTAGGGTGAAGCCTCCAGGCCGCTCTATTGCCCCTCGTCCCGGAACAGGGACTTCACGGCGCCCCAGGTCGCCGCCTCAGTCGGAGTGCTTCCGCCTTCGAACGGCATGAAGTCAATGATGTCAGGAACCGTGCTGTCGTCGCGCCCGTCCCAGATCAGAGCCGCAATCGCCGAGCTGTCGGTGACGCCCCAGTAGTTGTTGCTGAAATCATGGTGCCTTATCGTGCCGCTAGATTCGGTACATTTCACACAGAACCCGGATGCGGGCAATAGGTCCGAGTCTGTTAGTCGCATGAACAACGGCTGTTCACACCACACAGCTTCTAACGTTGTCTCCGAAATCGAGCAATTTCTCGCTTCAAGATGAGATCCAGGATAGATCGCTATCCCTAACAACCCACCGATGACTGAAACTTCGGTTAAATAACCGATGCTTCCGTTTGCTAGATACATTGCGCCACCATACAGGTTCGTAAAAGTCGTCTGTCCAATGGTCGCAACACTTGAAAGCACGTCGACACCTATATTTCCACCTTGAAACGTGCAATTACCGATATTAAAGCTCTCTACACTATTAGCTTGTACATGGCAGTTAAAAAAAACGCAATCCAATATATTTAAATTTTGACACCGACCGCTCGCGGGAGTTGCAATACCCTTTGACGTTCCACTAAAGCCGCTAAACTGGCAAGACGAAATATCCGCATCAATACACCAAAGAGCAATTGCAATCTGATTGTTATCGAATTTGCAACCTGCGATCGCAACTTGGTCTTCTGGACTATAGATGCCGCCATAGCAGTTTTGGACACAGAGATCTTTTACGGTCGAATTCGGCAGTAACCCAAACCAAATGCCTTTCGGCCCATAGTGCGCCCAGTCGAAGTCCGCGACGGGGGGGCCTATGATTGTCTGATCGGCGCCAGCGCCGATGATTGTCAAATCGTCAACCGTGACGTAGGCATAAATATCTATGCTGGCGGTCCAGTACGGCGGTTGGATCGTTTGGAACTCCGTATACTCCCCTGGACCGATATCGATGGTGTCGCCGACGGCCGCCGCATCGAGCGCGGGTTGGATCGTCGTATAGTCGCCGCTGCCGTCCTTCTCGACTCGCCATGACCGCGCTGAGGCACCCGATGCCAGCCCTCCGACCAGCAACACGACCACGACCGCAGTCAGGGCTTTCATCATCGAGGCTCCCCCGTTCGAAGCAGCGCGTCCGGGCCGTCATCGCCTAACGGCCACGTAAGCCAGCGCCTGGTACTAGTCTACCAGATCGCGGGGGCAAGAAGTAGGGATTCGTCGCGGTAGGAACGCGAGAGTTGAATAGGCAGGGAATCCCCGGCGACCTCACTCGCCTAGAAAATCACGACGCCAGGCAATGCCGAACGGTAGACACCAGCGAGGTGGTCAAACGCATGGGCATGCCGGTAGTGGTCGAGTGCCCCGGTCTCCGTCCACCGATACCGCAGCTCGCCGGTCGAGAGGTCACGCACGCGGGTCGGCGCCTTCAGCTGCGCGTAGAACTCCCCGCCGTCGATCTCCCGCGCGTTCAGGGGCAGTACCCACCGCTGCTCCCGGATCTCCTCGTAGGCCGAGTTCAGGGCGTACGTGCGGTCGACACGAACGAGCCCCTCCGGGCGGTCCCACTGCGGCTTCCCGTAGCCGTCGTTGGTGTACACGAGCTTGAAGACGTAGGCGTACCGGGACTCGCGCGCCCAGTGCTGCACAAGGTGCGGTTCCGGCTGAGCGGAGATCACGCAGCGCTCGACATGGTAGTCCCACAGCAGCCGGTCCAGCTCCTCGAACGACCGCACCCGGCCGATGAACGCCGCGTGCCGCGCCAGGATGCCGCTGCGAACGTCCGGGAGCGTCGAGATCACCACATAGAACGTCCCCGCACCTACCGAGACCCCCATGCTGCAGTAGCGGGTCCCGAGCTCGAACGGCCGCGTCGAATCGGTGACGCACCTGTCCAGCAGCTTGTTCGTGATCTTCAGGCGCTCGCGGTCGGTGCCGGACAGCATCTGGCTGATCGCCGTGTCGAACTCGTCGACGAACGGGAAATGGAGCATGGCGCACATCAGGGCGTCGGGGCCGTGGTCGTCCTCCTTGACGATCCGCCCGGCCTCGTCGCGGTGGTAGCGCAGCAGCTGGCGGACGACGGTCTGCAGGTCGCCGTGGTCGGCGATCTTGAGCTTGCCGTGGGCCAGGTACCGGGCCACGTTCTCGATGCCCTCGTCCTTGAACTTGTTGAACGGGACGGGGACGACCTCGAAGCCCGCGTTGCGGCAGTCGAGGTTGCCGTAGGCGTTCTCGGCATCGCCGTAGACGACGAAATCGCCCGACGCGCGGACGCAGCTCCACCAGGTACTGCGACCAGCTCGCCGATGGTCTTGCTGTCGAAGATCCGGGCTTCGGGGATCGACGACGCGGTCGACGGCCGCGCTCGGCCAGGACGGCCACGGCGAACCGCCCCCAGTCGATGCCGACGGCGCGCCTGACGCGGCCCTGCGGCCGCTCGAGGTCGGATAGGGGAGTGACTGCCGCCTGCACCTTCTCCGGGTCGTAGATCATCCCCGAGGCCTTGGGCCGCTTGCACTCGTGCTCGACGGCCCAGACGTCGGTGCCGCGGTTGAGCATCTTGGCCTTGAGCACGTTGTCGCGCGTGAGATGGCCGGCAGGTGGTGCGGGCCCGGCCGTTGACAGCCCTCGAAGTGCTCGCCGATCAGCTCGCCCTCGGCGTTGTAGTCGGGCACGATCTCGGTCAACGGGCACTGGGTCTCGGCAGTAGCGCAGGGCCCGCGGGTCGTCGTCCGTCGCGTCCTCCAGGCCCACCTGGCAGCGCCGCCATGCAGTCGTACACGTCCCAGCGGTACCGACGGTACCCCCGCTCCTCGGCGAGGTCCCAGGACTCCTGGAAGAAGCCGAAGGGGACGTGGAAGGTCGACAAGAGGACGATCGTGAAGTTCGGCTCGCTCAGGACGCGACTGGATCGCCGCGTGCAGGATCTTACCGACGCGGGGGTCCTCCTGGCAGCACTCGTCGGCCACGAAGCCCGGGACGTGGCTGGCCACGGGCGGCCTTCTCACTGCGCCGGCACACAGGTCAGCGTCACCCCGTTCTTGAGCGCGGTCTCGCGACTGCAGCGGGTCCTTGGCCAGCAGGGCCTCGGCCAGGCCCGGGCACGCAGTACCAGAACTGGGTCGTGTACTCGTACACGCGCTTGGCCTGCTCGCCCGAGCCCGCCATGTCGATGAACGACTTCTGCCGGTAGACCATCATCAGCCAGATCAGGATCGCAGCGGCCAGCGACCCACCACCGCCTCGAGGCTTCCACAAGATCGCCTGCTGCACCCGCTCGTAGAACAGGTCGCCCAGGAACTCCAGCATCGGCGGGATCACGACGATCGGCAGCTTGCGGCCGTCCTTGTAGATGAACAGGTGGCTGCTCGACGCAGCTCGCGTAGGCGGCGGTCCTGCTCGTCGACGCTGAGACCCGGCTCCAGCAGATCGGGCAGCCCGAAGTCGGTGGGCGAGACGCCGAGGCCGACCTTCTCCAATAGGGACGAAGGCGAGGTGAGGACCACGACGTCGCCCTCGTTCTTGGCCCCGTGGATGACCTTGGTCTTGGGCTGGGACTTGATCGCCATGTGATCGCCTCTAAATCGTTGCCAGCACGTCAGATATCACTTGCTGGGGGCCGCCCGGGAGAGCGTACATCAAGGCAGGTGGAGCCGATGCACCCCAACCCCGGAGGCCCCCATGACCGTTCACGAAGCCATTCACCAGTACCTGACCAGCCTCGAGGCCGAGAAGCGATCCCCGCACACGGCGTATAGGTCAAACAGACCACGTTTTCGGAACCCCTCCCCCACATGGCGCCGACTCGCGCGCTCGATTCTACCACACTTTTGCCGCGCCTTCGCATGAGAGTCGTCCGTGAACCTCGCGACACGCCCGTTGTGAGCGGCTCGAGGCGTCATTCCGCGGTGCCAATCGCCAGATTTCGTCCCCGCCGCGCAGACTGCTCCCACCGGCCGACTGTCGGGCCTCGCCCCTTGACGATTCCGAAGCTCGGGTTCTCAGTCCGCGTCCGGCAGGCCGGCTGTCTGATCCACCTCGTCCCAGATCACTGGACCGCTCGCCTGCGCGAACTCCAGTTCTCCTTGCGGCGGTGAGCGCGCCGGCAACGTGGCCGGCGGCTCACTCTCCAGATCGAGGTGATCGAGGATCCGCTTGATCACCACCGGGTCCAGGATGAAGGACAGGATCGTCATCGGACTACCGCAGCGCGGGCATTGCAAAGGCCGCGCGTCGTAGATGCGAGCCAAGAGCAGCGCCCAGCTACGCGACGCTTTGGGGCGCGGCTGGGTCGCTTCCGTCATCCCCATCGCAGCCCTGGCGCGCTCGAGCGCGAGCAGCACCGTGCCGGCGGGACCGGCGGTCTGTGTGACCGCCCGGCGCAGCTTCGCCCCTGGAGCGAAGACCCCACAGTACCGATGGCGGTGCTTGCGTGGTGGGGCGAGCAGGTCGACCACGCGCTCGAGGAACTCCAGCGGGCTCAGCAGGATCTCCGTGCGGCCGTCTGGTCGTGGTCGGCGCAGGCGGTACACCAGGGTGTCGGCATTGAGGCGGCCCAGGCGGCCGGCGGCCAGGGCCGGTCGCGCGCAGTAACGCACCAGTCGCTCCAGGCCCTGGCGGTCCCAGTCGGCAAGCCTGACCTCGGCGTGCACGGACCAGCCGCCGCCGTGTTGCCAGGTGCGCATCTCGCTGGCCGCGGCGGCGTCCAGGTGACCGTGTTTCACGAGCCAGCGCAGGCCGCGGTGGCGGAGCTGATCGCGGACGCGCGTGATGGCGGCCTCATCGAGATGGGCGGCTGGGTGGAAGAGCGCAGCTTCGGCGTCGTCCTCGGCGGCGCTGAACACCCCGTCGGTCACCAGCACATGGAAGTGCACGTGGCTGTTGAGAGCGTCGCCGAAGCGGTGGACGAAGAGGATGGCGCCGAACTGGGTGTCCGGTGGCGCACCGGGGCTCGCCCGGCGCACGGCTGCCTGCACCGCCCGCAGGAAGATCTTCGCCAGGCCGTCGACGACCTCGGGCTTGTGCTTGAGAAACCAGCGCACCCGCTTGGGTACCGAGACCACCCACTGCCGGTATGGCACGCGTGGCAACACCTCGTCGACGAGGTGGGCGGCTGTCTCCACCATGCGGCGCGTGCCGCAGGATGGGCACAGGTCACGGACCTTGCAACTGAAGGGCACCAGATACTCGTGTTTGCACGATGCGCAGCGCACGCGGGCGAAGCCGTGGGCCGGGATGCCGCAGCGCAGGTACTCGCGCAGGGCGCGCTCGGCGGCCGGGCGCACCGGGCGCAGGTCGGGATCGCGGGATTGCGCCAGGGCGAGGAACGTCTCCAGGTGCTCGCGGACGGTGCGGTGCATGACCGTCGCGGCGGGCTGGCGGGGGCGATAGATGGCGGGGCAGGTGGCGGTGTCGATTGCGAAGGGCATGAGCGCCTGCCGTCGCCGCTGGGCGTCGGGAGGCGGGTGGTGGTGTCAATGGCGGGGATCGCCAGCGAGTGTGCGCCTGGGATCGGGCAGCACCTTGCAGGTCGCGAGCCAGAGGCGGTGCTTTCGTGGGTCTACTCGGCGCCGACCTCAGCGGCGAGCCCTCGTGGCTCGAGGGTGAGGATCCGGCACCCGCAGGCGCGCAGGAACGCTTCATCATGCGAGGCGATCACCACGGCGGCGTTGGGCGGCGCCTGGGCCACGAGGCGGGCCACGTCGTACCGGCCGGCGGCGTCGAGGGCGGCGGTGGGCTCGTCGAGCAGGATCAATGGGCGCGGCGTCAGCAGGGCGAGGGCGAGGGCGAGACGGCGCTTCTCGCCGCCGCTGAGGTCGTGGGGATTGCGCGCGGCGAGGGCGGGCGCCAGGCCGAGGCGCGTGAGCACGGCGTCGGTCCCCTGGGCGGCGAGGGCGCGATCGATGGCGATCTCGCGCGTGACGGTCGATTGCGTGAAGAGGTACTCGGGGAACTGCGGCGCCAGGGCGGCACGGCCGTGGTCGAGATCGCTGTCGCCGTGCGCGTAGAGCGGGCGAGCGGCGAGCGTCACCCTCCCCCGGTCGGGACGGCGCAGGCCCGCGGCGACGGCGAGCAGGGTGCTCTTGCCGCAGCCGTTCGGGCCGGTGATGCCCACGCGGTCGCCGGCATGCAGGATCAGGTCGACGCCCGTGAAGCCGCCGCCGGCAAGGAAGTCGCAGCCCACGGCGTCCCACCGGGCCACGACAGCTTGGCTCGGCGTCGGCACCGACGGTACGTCGTAGCGGGCCGCCAGCAGCGTGTCCACGTCGGCGTCGCGCACCGCCTGTCCGCGGTCCAGCACGAGCACGCGATCGGCCAGCGCGGCCTCGTCGGCGCGCTGCGTCGCCCATACGAGGGTGCCGCCCGTGCGTCGGCGCCAGACGACGAGTTCTTCGCGTACCCACGCCCCTTGCGCTGCATCCTGCAGCGACGACGGCTCGTCGGCCAGGAGCACCTCGGGCTCACCGGCCAGGGCCACCGCGAGTTGCAAACGCTGCTTCTGCCCGGCCGAGAGCACGCGGGGATCGAGGCCGGCGCATCCCGCCAGGCCCCATCGCGCCAGCACCTCGGCGGCATCGCGGTCGGGTCGACCGAAAAGCAACTCTTCCGCGACGGTGGCGGCCACTAGCTGGTCGTCGGGATCCTGAAACACGAGGCCGGCGCGTGCCGGGAGCGGCGCGTCGGGTCCCGCGAGGTAGCGCAGCAGCGACGACTTGCCCGAGCCGTTGCCGCCGACCACGGCCACGTGCTCGCCCCGGCGCAGGTCGAGATCGACGCCGTCGAGCACGGTGAAGGGGCCGTCCGGCCCCTCGCGCGTCAGGCGCAGATCGGTGAGCGAGATCAGGAGCGGCTCAGGGGTGTCCACCCTGCAACGCCTTCAGGTTGCGACGCGCCTCGTCGGCCCAGCTCGACCTGCCATCGAGGGCGAGGTACGTCTGCCAGGCCGCCACGGCCTCGGTCTCGCGTCCCGCCTCCTGCAGGCTGCGGGCGAGGCCGAAGGCGAGGCGCCGGTCGTCGGGGTGGCGCGCGAGCACGCGCTGGAACGCGGCCGCGGCCTCGTCGAAGTGCGTCTCGTAGAAATACACATTGCCCAGGGCGAAGCCGATGTCCGCATCATCGGGGCGCTCCGTGGCCAGGGGTACGAGGAGTTGCTCGGCCTCCGCGTGCTTGCCGCGCTTCATGAGTACGAGGGCCAGGTTGTAGCGCGCGTCCACCAGTTCGGGCGCCGTCTGCAGGGCGAGGCGGAACGCGCGTTCGGCGCGGTCGAGGTCGCCGCCGGCGAAGGCGTCCACCCCCTGGTTGTAGGGATCGAGGGCGGCGGCACGGCGGCGCGCGTCGTCCCACTCGCCGTCGTCGAAACCCAGGGCCAGTACGGAACCCGGCGCCAGCTTCGCCGGATCGGAGATGCCGTTCATCGCGGCGATGTCGGCGGCGCGCTCCGGGTCGCCGTAGTACAGGTCGGCGATGCGCGCGAGCGACTCGCCCTCGCGCACCGTGTGCGTGAGCGTGTGGGGCGCCCCGAGGTGCACGGTCGTTTCCGGCATCGTGGTCGGCGGGCCCACGCGCTTGCTGGCACAGCCGGCGACCAGAAGCAGCGCCAGACCGACGAAAACGGGACGTCGCCAGAGCATGTTCGTCGATCCCTTCACACGGTGGCCGCCGCGTCATCCGACGGCCAGGCGCTGCCGTGGGCGGCGGCTTCGGCGAGGATGGCGGTCATGGCTGCGCTGGTTTCCTCGGCATAGAGACGCTTGCGCAGCATGCCCGCGCCGGGATGGCCGCGGAAGCAACGGGCAATGTGCTTGCGCACCACGAGGCAGCCGGTACGATCGCCGCGCTGGGCGACCTCGAGCTGGAGATGCCGCAACGTGGACTCGCACATCTCGCGGAAGGTGGGCGGTTCGTACGCCACGCCGGCATCCACGGCCTTCATCTCGCGAAAGATCCACGGATTGCCGATGGCTCCGCGCGCCACCATCACGCCATGGCAGCGCGTGTGCGCGACGAGGCGACGGTAGCTGTCCCCGTCCACCACGTCACCGTTGCCGATCACGGGGATGTCCAGACGCTCCACGAGGTGCGCGATGCGATCCCAGTTGGCCATACCGGTGTACTTCTGCGCGCGGGTGCGGCCGTGCAACGTCACCCACACGCAACCCAGTTCCTGCAGCATGTGGCCGACCTCGGCGTAGTTCACCGAGTCCTCGTCCCAGCCGGTGCGGAACTTGGCCGACACCGGCACCGGCGCCGCGGCGTCGACCACCGCACGTACGATCGTCTCGAGGAGCGGCACGTCGGCCAGCAGCGCGCTGCCCCCGCACTTGCGCACCACCTTCTTGGCGGGACAGCCGAAATTGAGGTCGAGCACATCCATGCGGCGCGCGCGCAGCAAGCCGGCGGCCGCCCCCATGTGCGCCGGGTCGGAGCCGAAGATCTGGATCCCCACCCGTCCTTCTTCGCCCTCGGTGTCGATGAGGCGCCACGTGTTCTCGCTCTCGTAATACAGGCCCGACGCCGAGGTGAACTCGCAGAACCCCATGTCGGCCCCGAAGCCGCGGCACACCTCGCGGAACCCGCGGTCGGTGACGCCGGCCATGGGCGACAGCAGGTGCCGCACGTCCTGGAACCAGGCAATGCGGGGGTCGAGACGGACGGGCTTGCGCTCCAGCACGGGCACGGCACTCCACTGCACTCGGGGACGGGGACCGGATCTCCCAAGATAACACCCGGCCCCGCGTTCTGACCAGGAGCGGCCGCGAGGATGACCAGCGGGCCTGATTCGCCGTCAGTCCGGGAGATACAGGGCCTTGACGGAGCCCCAGTTGATCGACTCGACCGCCTTGTTGTGATCCGTATGGTCCTCTACGCCCAGGAGCCGGTAGCCGCCGTCGGCGGTGGAGTCGCGAGGCGCGACATAGAACGCGACAAGGCCGGTCACGTAGAGCTGGCGACTTTGCCCCTGCAGGTGGAAATAGGCGTCGATGCTGTAGGTGCAGCCAAGGGCGCCCGGCACGTCGCCGAAGTACTCGGTATCCGTCGCCACGGCATGCCACGTGTCGAACTGGGTAAGGACGGAGATGTCGATGCTCGAGATGATGCCGGAGAAGTGGTTGGGATCGTTGCTGGGCATTCCCGAGAACATCCGCTCCTGCAACGCCACGTCCGCCGTGGCGTCGAAGTAGCGGGACGGCAGACCGAATTCCTGCACGGTGCTATCCCCCACGTAGAAACGGAAGTCGGGACTCAGCAAGTGATCGCGATAGGCGGCCAGATCCATGTCCTCATAGGTTTGCACGAAGTACTCGATCACATTGTCGGGGGTGGCCAGGACGACGTCCGCGGGCGGCTGTTCGTGATCGCTGGGTTCCGTCGCATTGTCCTTGCAACCGGTCGCCAGCACCAGACAGCCGGCGGCGAGGCATGCCGTGCACATATGGCCGAATCTCATGATGACATCCCCTCGTGGATTGCGGATTCCCCCGATAGCGGCCCGGGATTCAGGGCGAGTATGCGGTCCCGGCCCCTGGCTCCACCACGATTCGAATATACCATGTCGATTGTGCGCCTGTCCAACTTCGGACGGATGAGGAGTTGCCGTGTCCACGATCGTCATTGTCCTCTCATCGCCCCTCACCGATGCTCGTGGCGAGATCTATGCCGTCCACGGCGATCGCCGCGCCGCGAAACCGCTTGCCGAGGCCACGAAGAAGCACCCACTGCTCGAGCACGTCGGCGAGGCCGTGGCCGAGGGGTGCGCGCAGGCCATCCTCGATCTCAGTGCCATCTCCTCCGTGACCACGGCCGAGGTCACCTGGCTCACGAGCTTCGTGTGGGGGGTGCTCACACAGGGGGCACAGCCGGCGCTCGTGATCCCCGAGCGCGAGGTGGCCAGCGCGGTGCAGCACGTGAAGATGGACCGGGCCTTCCCCGTCTTCCCCGATGCGACGAGCGCGCTCGCCGCCGGGCCACTGTAACATCGCGGTGCGGCTGTGGACGTCGCGAGCGACCTCTCGCTACGACCCGGCCAGCACCGCCACGCGCGCCTGTACGCGGGCGACGAGAGGCAGCCCCGGATCGGCGTCCTGCCACGCGTCGAGGAAGGCCCGATAGGCCGCGACGGCCGCCGTATCCCGGCCGGCGGCTTCGAGCACCTCGCCGCGCAACGCGAGGGCGCGCTTGTCCCCCTTGTACACGCGCTGCAGGAAGTCGAGAGCGGCCAGCGCCTCGCGCGTCTTGCCGGCCAGCATGTAGGCACGGGCGCGGTTCTCGTAGTGCTCGATCGCGATGAGGCCGCCGGGTGGCAGGATCTGAGCGGCGTTCTCGTCGAGCAGGCGCAGGGCGGTCTGGGGATCGTGCTCGGCGAGGGCGATCTTGATCCCCACCTTGCGCGCGTAGAATGTGGCCTGCCCGCCCATACCGCGCACCAGGCTCTGCAACTGCGGCACCAGGGCCCGGGCCGCGTCGAGGGAGTCGCTCATGGCCAGGGCGAGCGCGCCGTAGAGCGTGGTGTAGTTCTGTGCGAGCCGCGCCAGAGACGGGTCCTGGATACCACCCGTCAGCGTGCGCAGCGAATCGACCCAGGCCAGCACCGCGGCGGCGTGGCCCACGCGCAACTCGACCGAGGCCCAGCTCGACTTGCTGCGCAGGCGACTGATGTCGTCCGTCAGGTAGGCGGTGGCGCGGTCGTACACGGACAGCGCATCCTGGACATGCCCGGCCTCTGCGTAGAAGACGGCGAGCCCGGGCCAGGTGACATTGTCGGTGAGCACCTGCACGCGCTGGCCGGGTAACAGTTCCGGGCGCGCAAGGAGGTCGTCGGCGCGGCCGACAGCCCCGTCGAGATCTCCGCGCGCGTAGGCCGCGTAGGCCAGTCCTTGATAGCTCGGGAAGAAGTTGTTGTCGATGTCCAGCGCCTTGCGATACGCCCACTCGGCGCTGTCCGGCTCGCCCACCGAGAGGAACCGCCACCCCAGCTCGTCCCAGGCATTGGGCTCGAGAGGATGCCGGCCAAGGTAGGCCCGCGTGGCCTTGAGAGCCTCGGCGTACTGGCCCGTCTGCTCGAGGCCGATCTGGTAGAAGAGCCCGAAGTGCAGGTCGTCGTCGGGGTAGAGCCGCAGGCCTGTCGCGGCCACTTCCAGCGCCTCGTCGCCCCACCAGAAGTAGAAGAGCAGGTTGTGCAGGTCTTCGAGGATGCCGCGGTCGTCGGGCCAACGCGTGTGCAGTTCGCGCAGCACGTCGCGCGCGTGGTCGATGCGGTAATCGAGGCGCGCCATCCAGGCTTCGAGTCGCATGCGGTCCTTCACGCCGAGGCGATCGCGATGGCGCCAGGCGCGATCGGCCAGTTCGCGTGCCCGCCCGAAATCGACGCCCGCGGCCGTTCCCGAGTAGTAGATCTCGCTCAGATCGAGCAGGGCCAGGGCGAAGGTGCTGTCCAGTTGTACGGCCGTCTCCAGCTGGTGGATCGCGTCGTCGATCTGGTAGCCGTCGCGCGTGAGCTTGCTGGAGATATAGTACCGATACGCCTGCGGGTTCTCCGTCGTCAGGCTGGCCACGGGAGCGGTGGGCTTGGCGAGCTCCTGGCCGGTGCGAGTGCGGACACGCTGCACGACCTCGGTGATGATGCCGTCGGCGATGCCGGCGAGATCGTCGCCGCCCGCGCGTCCCGCGGCGACGCTCTGGCCGCCGGCCGTCTCCACGAGCCGCCACGTCACCAGACGCTTGCCGTCGAGGCGCGCGAGTTGCCCCGTGAGCATGAGCGAGGCGCCGGCGCGACGAGCCAGTTCGAGCGCCTGCGATTCGTCCACGGGCGCCCCCTCGTCGCCCGCGAGGCGGCGCGCCATCTCCTTGATGAAATCGGGACTGACCACGCGTACCGGACTGTTCTGCACCAGGCCCACCTGGATCAGGCTGCACATGGCCTCGACCAGCGTGGGATCGCTATCCTTGACGAGATCCTTGAATTCGATGACCGCTAGCGCCTGCTCGCCGGTCGGCCGCGGCGGCGTGACCAGACGGGGACCGACCACCACCCCCAGAACCACGGCGAGCACACCCGCGGCGATGCCCGCCAGCATGCGACGGCGCGAGCGACGCCGCGCCCGGTCCGGCGGCTCGCCGACCTGCGCGTCGCGCGCCACGGCGAGTGCGTCCACGAACTCGGCGCCGTCGGCCCAGCGTTCGGCCGGGTTCTTGGCCATGGCCTTGTCGAGCACGGCCTGCCAGCGCGGATCGATGGTGACGCCGTAGGTGGCCAGTGCCGGCGGCTGCTCGTGCGTGAGGCTGTAGCGCACAGCCGCCTCGTAGTCCCCGGCGAAGGCGCGCTGTCCGCTGAGAAGCTCGTAGAAGAGCAGCCCCAGCGCGAAGACGTCGGCCTGCGGCCCGATGTCCTGGCCGGCGATCTGCTCCGGCGCCATGTAGGTCACGGTCCCCGTGACGATGCCGGGATGGATCTCCGCGCCCACGAAGCGCGCCACGCCGAAGTCGATGATCTTGGCCGAGCCATCATCGGCGAAGAGGATATTCTCCGGCTTGATGTCACCGTGCACGATGGCATGGGCGTGGGCCCGGGCCAGCCCCGAGCCGATCTGCATGATGAGATCCGCCGCGTCCTCGGGCTCCAGGCGGCCGCGCTCGATCCGCTCACGAAGGCTGCCGCCGCCGTAGTAGGCCATGGCGAGATAGAGCTGACCCTCGGCGGTCTGGCCCGCCTCGAAAATCGTGCCGATGTGCGGGTGGTCGATCGACGAGGCCACACGCGCTTCCTTCAGGAAACGCGCCGGCGCCTGCGGATCCTCGCTGACACCGGCGGCGAGGACCTTGATCGCCACGGCGCGCTGCAGGCGATCGTCCATCGCGCGGTAGACGACGCCGTTTGCCCCGCGGCCGATCTCGTCCGTGATGCGGAAATGCGATACGGTCTCGTCAATCATGCACGCGGGCTCCTCCCAGAGCGTCGTCCGGCATGATACACCAAGACCGTCGACGGAACACCCCGACTATTCGCCTCGCCTATTCACCCGGCCGGCGCGGCTGCGGCCCCGGAACGTTCCGCTGCGTGGCAGCCGCCTCCTGCGCCAGCGCCACGGCACGCGCGAGCTGCGGATCCGTCCCGTGCAGCCACTCCACCGGCCCCATGGGCACGAGCACGTCCGGCACGCATCCGCCATGCTCCTCGTTGAGATTGTTGCGCTCGGGCCGGCGCGTGTCGCCCCATACGTACCAGCCGCGGAAGGGCAGCCGGATGAAGCCGCCATCGAGCGTGCGCCAGCCGCCCGTGGAGATGACGTTGCCACCGGTGGTCATGCCGACCACCGGGCCGCGCCCGATCGTCTGGACGGCGTGGCTGAAGATCTCCGCGTTGGAGTAGCTCCCCTCGTTGCAGATGACGGCGATGGGCTTGTTCCAGCGCTGCATCGGCAGCCGCTCCGCGTCGGGATAGCCCACCTCGCCATCGCGCGGAATCGTGTACGCGTGGATCGGTTGCGTGAGCATGGTCAGGAGCAGGTCGGTGGTCCAGCCGCCGCCGTTGTCGCGCACATCGATGACGAGGGCGTCCTTGCCGTGCGCCGCGGCGTAGAGATCGCGCTCGAAGATCTCCACCTCGCGCTGGCCCATGCCCTGGATGTGCACGTACCCGATGCGACCGTCACCCAGATCCTCCACCCGGGCTCGCCGTGCGGCGATGTCCGCGTCGTAGACGAGCTGACGCAGCGCGCCCAGCGTGACCGGCTGCAAGGTGACCTCGCGATCCTTGTCGCCGCGACGTAGCTTGACGCGCACCGGATCGCCGCCCGCGGCCACGATGGGCGCGAAGACGTTGTGGTCGCGATCCACGGTCTCGCCGTCGATGGACAGCACGATGTCGCCGGGCTGCAACCGCGACGCCTCCCGATCGGCCGGGCCGTGCGGCGTCACGCTCGCCACGCGCAGCCCCTGGCCGCGGTGCTCGGGGGCGAACGCGAGCCCGAGGAAGGCCGCCACCGGCTCCGACCCGTTGGCCGGGTAATATCCCATGTGAGACGCGTTGAGCGAGCGCAACATGATGTTCATGACGTCGGCGAAGTCTTCGTCGTGGCCGCAGCCGGCGGCCAGGGCCACGGCCTTCTTTCGCTGCGCGTTCCAGTCGATATTGTGAAGCTGCGGATCGTAGAAGCGATCGCGCAGACCGCGCCAGCCCTCGGACACGATCTGCTGGCGCTGGGCCGGGCGATCGAGGGTGAGACGGGCGCGGAAACTGGTGTTCTCCACGTCGCCGCCCTTCAGAGGCACTCGCGCCGGCGCGCCCCCTTTCAGGAAGAAGACGGTCTTGCCGTCGTCGGCCAGCGTCGCCGCCACGGGTCGGGCACCACCCTTGGTGAGCGCCTTGCGGTCCTCGCCGAAACGATCGACGGTGAAGAGGTCGCGCTGTCCCCCCACCTCGCCCACGAACACGAGGCGATCGCCATGGGGGGCAATGGCGACTACCCGCTCGTCGCCCGGCAGATCGGTGGCGCGGTGCAAGCGCAGGTAGATATCGTCGCTGTTGATGCGGATCGGCGCGACCTTCGGAGTAACGACGCCTTCCTTGGCGACGCCTTCCTTGGCATCGTCTTTCTTGCTCTCCTTCTTGTCGCCCTTGTCGCGGGTCTTCTCGAGGATCTTCCATTCCTCCCGCGTGCGCTCCTCATCGGCGCGCTGCAGGTAGCAATACACGACGTCGTACTGGTTCGCGTAGCGACGCGACGTCCAGGCCAGCATGGTACCGTCCTGGTTCCAGACCGGCCCCTCGTCGAAGTCGGGGTGCTGACTCACGTTCACGGGGTCGCCGCCCTCCACCTTCTGCAACCACACATCCTGGTTGAAGTCCGGCCCGCTCGCCGCCGCATAGGCCAGCCAGCGCGAGTCGGGCGACCAGGAGAACTCGGGATCGTCCCAGCCGTCGACGAGGATCCTGCGGTGCTTGCCGTCGGCATCCATCACCGCCAGCTTGCCCACGCCGTGGCGGTACGCGATGCGCCGCCCGTCGGGCGACCATTGCGGCGCCGTGGCCTCCACGCCCTCGGGCGTGAGCCAGGTGATCGCCCAGTGCGCGGCGGCGCGCAGCAGGGCGGTGTCGGGATCGGCGCTCGTGAGCAGGCCCACGCGGCTGTAGTGCACGCCGTCGTGGACCAGGCGGTCGCTCACGAAGACGAGCGTGTCGGCGGAACCCGGTCGGAAATGGACCGCGCTCTCGCGCCAGGGCGAGGGGATGGGCACCGTCGCGCGGCCCTCGAATTCCTTGTTCACGAGCACGATCTCGCCGTGCACGATCATGGCCAGCTCGTCCCCGCCCGCGGCCACGCTCAGCTCGGTGGCGTCCTTGCCATAATCCTCGGTGGTGATGGCGTTGGTGCTCGGATCCGGCGCGACCGCGATCGCCAGCTTGCGCACGGTGGCGCCGGGCGTCGTGTCGAGCAGCCACAGGTCGGAACCGGCCTCGCATACAATGCGCGACCCGTCGCGGCTGATGCGGGCGTTGCGCACGCCCTCCTCGCGAAAGTCGGTGAGGCGCGTCTTACCGGTACCGTCGACGTTCATGCGCCAGAGGTTGAAGGCACCCGTCTCGTCATCCTCGGTGCGCCAGTAGATCGTCGCGCCGTCGGCGCCCCACATGGGATCGGTGTCGAAGCCCGGATTCTCCGTGAGCTGCACCGGATCGCTCCCCGGACGCCAGCGCCAAAGGTCCGACTGCAGCGAGCCGCGATACCCCACGCGGCCGAAGCGCTCGTAGCCGACGGAGAGCAGGGTCGTCGCGCCGTCGGGGGCCACGGCGATCTCCGAGGCGAAGAGGTCGCCGAAACGCTCGGGCGTGCCACCGGCCGCCGGCGCCGCCTGGATCTGCGCGCTCATCGGATAACGCCACGGTCGCCGTGAGGCGAAGAGGATGGACTTGCCGTCGGCCGACCAGTCCTGGGGAACATCGGCCGTGGGCGCGTAGGTGACGCGACGCGGCAGACCGCCCTGAGCCGGGATCACGTAGAGATCGAAGACGCCCTCGCGGTCCGACGCGAAGCAGATCCACTGCCCGTCGGGCGAGTACACCGGGTCCTTGTCGTAGGCGGGATGGGCCGTCAGACGCTGCGCCGTGCCGCCGCTCGCGGGGACCGACCAGAGGTCGCCCTCGTAGCTGAACACGACCGTCGCACCGTCGGGCGACAGGGCGGGACCGCGCGGAAAGACCGCCTCCGCTCCGAGAGCGGGGCCGGCGACGAGGAAGGCGAGGGCGAGGATGGCGAGCAGGGAGGGCGTCCGTGATGGCAGAGGCATGGCGGTCATTCCCGGTTGGCGACGATGGCGAGCGCCCGCAGTATCGGGCGCAGGTTTCCGCGCAGCATAGCGCATCGGCCTCGTGAAGGGCCAGGGCCGGGTCCAGAAGACGGACCCGGCCCCGGATTGTTGCGACGAGCGTGTTCGGCGCGTCCCGTGTGTTCGACGCGCCCGTGAGCTAGGCGCGACCGGCGCGGATGACGTTGAGCGCCGAGCCCGCCTTGAACCAAGCGATCTGCTCGGCGGTCATGGAATGCTTGAGAGACGCTTCGTCCTGCGAGCCGTCCGCATGGTGCATCACCAGGCGTACCGTGCTGCCGGGCGCCAATTTCGTGACGTCGAGCAGATCGAGGGTGTCGTCCTCGCGCACCTTGTCGTAATCGGCCGCGCTCGCGAAGGTGAGCGGCAAGAGCCCCTGCTTCTTGAGATTCGTCTCGTGGATGCGCGCGAAGCTCCGCGTGATCACCGCCACTGCGCCCAGGTGACGCGGCTCCATGGCGGCGTGCTCGCGCGAGCTGCCCTCACCGTAGTTCTCGTCGCCGACGACCACCCAGCGCTTGCCGGCCGCCTTCAGTGCCCGCGCCACCTCGGGCACCTTGCCGCGGCCACCGTCGACGGGGTTGCGCGTCACCCCCGCCTCGTCGGCAAAGGCGTTCACGGCCCCCAGCAGCAAGTTGTCGCTGATCCGGTCGAGGTGGCCGCGAAACTTGAGCCACGGCCCGGCTTGCGAGATGTGGTCGGTGGTGCACTTGCCCTTGGCCTTGATGAGCAGGGACAGCCCGACGAGGTCCTTGCCGTTCCATTTCGGGAAGGGCTCGAGCAGGGCGAGGCGGTCGCTGTCGGGGCTCACCGCCACCTGCACGCTATGCGCGTCGCTGGCCGGCGCCTGGTAGCCCTCCTCGGCGAAGATGAAGCCCTGCTTCGGCAACTCGTCGGCCACGGCCGGCGCCTCCAGCGTGGCCGTACCGCCGTCCGCGGTTTCCAGCGCCGCGGTGAGCGGATTCACGTCGAGGCGACCGGTGAGGCCGTACGCCACCGTCACCTCCGGGCTGCCGATGAAGGCGTTGGTCTGGGGATTGCCGTCGTTGCGCTTGGGGAAGTTGCGGTTGAAGGACGTGACGATGCTGTTGGGCGTGCCGTCCGCCATGTCGTCGCGCTTCCACTGGCCGATGCACGGCCCGCAGGCATTGGTCAGCACGGTGGCCCCGAGTTCCTCGAGCACGGCGAGCTGTCCGTCGCGCTTGATCGTCTCGTAGATCTGGTCCGACCCCGGTGTGACGAGAAGCGGCGACTTCATCTTGAGGCCCTTGGCCAGCGCCTGCTTCGCGACGTCGGTGGCGCGGCAGATGTCCTCGTAGCTGCTGTTGGTGCAGCTGCCGATGAGGGCCGCCGTGATGTTCACAGGCCAGCCCTCCTTCTGGCAATCGGCCGCCACCTGGCTCACCGGACGCGCCGCATCGGGCGTGTGCGGACCGACGAGGTGCGGCTCGAGCTGCGACAGATCGATCTCCACGATGCTGTCGAAGTAGTCGTCGGGTTCCTCGGCCACCTCCGCATCGGCCGTCAGCAGATCACGGTTGGCCTCCGCCAGGTCGGCCAGTTCGCCCCGGCGCGTGGCGCGCAGATAGGCCGCCATGCGCGCGTCGAAGGGGAACAGGCTCGTGGTGGCGCCCAGTTCGGCGCCCATGTTGGTGATCGTGGCCTTGCCCGTGCAGCTGATCGCCTCGCACCCCGGTCCGAAGTACTCGACGATGTGGTTGGTGCCGCCCTTGGTGGTAAGAATGCCCAGCAGGCGCAGGATGACGTCCTTCGGCGCCGTCCAGCCGCTCGGCGCGCCCGTCAGATGCACGCCGATGATCTTGGGATTGAGCACCTCCCACGGCATGGCGACCATGACGTCCACGGCATCCGCTCCACCCACGCCGCAGGCGATCATGCCAAGGCCGCCCGCATTAGGCGTGTGGCTGTCGGTGCCGATCATCAGGCCGCCGGGAAACGCGTAATTCTCGAGCACGACCTGGTGGATGATGCCCGAACCGGGCTTCCAGAAACCCAGGCCGTAGCGCGACGCGGCGCTGCTGAGGAAATCGTAGACCTCGCGGTTGGTGCCCAGCGCCGCGGCCTTGTCGTACTCCGCGCCCTTGTACGCGAGCAGCAGGTGGTCGCAGTGCACCGTGGTCGGCACCGCCGCCTCGTCCTTGCCGGCCATCATGAACTGGAGGATCGCCATCTGCGCCGTGGCATCCTGCATCGCGACCCGATCGGGCCGCAGGGCCAGCGTGGCCTTGCCACGCGTGAGATTCTGGCCGGCAGGATCGTCGAGGTGCCCATACACGATCTTCTCGGCCAGCGTGAGCGGCCGGCCGAGTCGCTTGCTCACGATGGCGAGATTCTTGCGCGTCTTCTTGTACGCGTCGCGGACGAGCTGCGGGGTGGTCGCGATGGGCATGAACGTCTCCTCCAGGATGACTCGGACTCCGGGGCCAGATGCGTCTGCTGGCGGTCGAATACAAGTTCAGTCGAAATAGTAGCCAACATCGATTCCGAATGCACGTTTCCTGTTCATTGCCGGGCGCGCACGCCGCCCCGCATGCGGGACTTCCTGAGGCACCTTTGCCGGCATACGTCGCGATAGGGCCGTTCTGGGGCCGCCTGTTCCCAAGAGGGGTCAAGACCCGCGCATATGTTTTTAAAGAATCAGGACAGTTTCTACTAAAGTCAACACCAGGCATGCCGAGATCCCTTTCAAATTGTTTGGGCCGGAGCGATACGCGGCTCCACCACGTTCACCGGAAACCGCCCCACTCTTCCAAGGATGTCCCCCCATGCGGTTGAACCTGCAGACGCGATTCCTGGCCCCCACCGTCGTCACGCTGACGCTGGCGTTCGTGGCTTACCTGTTGATCACGACGCACGGCACCGGTACGGCCCTGAATACCACGATCAAGGGCGAAATGATCCAGCTGGACGACGCGATCGCCCGGCAGGTCACGACCTGGGTCAGGGATCGCCGGACCGACATCGCCGTGTGGAGCGAGCTGCACGACATCACCGGGGTCGTGAACGGATCCGTCACCTCGGCCGAAGCCTCGGACGTGCTCGCCGGTATCCAGCGTCGCAGCACCTCCTACGAGGCGCTCCACGTCGTCGACGTGTCGGGCAAGGCCGTCGCGTCCTCGCTGCCTGGTGGCGTGGGCACCCTCGACGTGGCCGACCGCGCGTACTTCCAGGAGTGCCGGCGAACCGGCAAGCCGGTCATGTCCGCCGCCCTGAAGAGCAAACTCACCGGCGCACCCATCGTCGTGATCTGCCAGCCCCTGAGCACGCAGGGCGCCTTGCTGGGCGTCATCGATCTGGGCTCCTTCACCGCAAGCGTCACCGACAGCATCAGGATCGGGGCAACCGGCTATGCCTATATCTGCGACGCGAACGGCACGTTCCTGGCCCACCCGAAGAAGGAACTAATCCTCGTCGACGGGATCCAGAAATACGACTTCGGCAAGATGATTCTCGCGCAGCACGAGGGCTTTGCGAGCTATACGTTCAAGGGCGCCAGCAAGAAGGCCGCGTTCCGTACGGATCCCGACCTCGGCTGGATCGTCGCGGTCACGATCAACGATGCGCAGATCTTCGCGCCCGCCCAGCAGATTCGCAATACCGGCATCTTGCTGACGCTCGTCTCCGTGCTGCTCGTCGCGGGTGTGATCTTTCTGGTGTCGCGTCGCGTGACGGGGCCCGTGCAGACGATGATCGCCGATCTGAACGCCGGCGCCGACCAGACGTCGTCTGCGGCGTCGCAGATCTCGGGTGCCGCGATCACGCTCTCGGAGCAGGCGAACACGCAGGCGGCCGCCGTCCAGCAGTCCACTGCCAGCGTCGAGGAGCTCACGGCCGGCATCCGACATACGGCCGAGAACGCCTCCACCTGCCAGGGCGTGATGACCGGCACGAAGGCGACGGTCGGCACCGGATTGCAAGCCATGCAGGACATGGTCGCCGCCATCGACAGGATCAAGTCCTCGGCCGACGAAACCGCGCGCATCGTCAAGACCATCGACGAGATCGCGTTCCAGACGAATCTCCTGGCCCTCAACGCCGCAGTCGAGGCCGCACGAGCCGGCGAATCCGGCAAGGGGTTCGCCGTGGTGGCCGAGGAGGTGCGCAACCTTGCGCAGCGCGCCGCGCAGGCCGCGCGTGATACCTCGGTCCTGATCGTGGGCTCCGTCGATCATGCGGAGAACGGCGTCCTCGTGGCCGACCGTACGCGCATCGCGTTTCACGAGACCGCCGCCGCGGCGGAACAGGTGGCCTCGTTGATCGACGAGATCGCCGCGGCAGCGCGCGAGCAGTCGATCGGCATCGAGCAGATCAACCAGGCTCTCGGTCAGATCGACCGGGTGACGCAGAGCAGCGCGGCCAACGCGGAACAGTCGGCATCGGCCGCCGAGGAACTCGACGCGCAGACCACGCAGCTACGCGGCATCGTGTCGTCTCTGGATGGTTTGATCTCGGGGCGGTGATCGGAGCGCGCGGATCAGCCCACCTTATTTATGCTATCGCGTAGCGAGGCGAGTGGAACGGTCTCTGTGAGCGGGATCTCGCAGGGTTTGTGAGGGAGCCGTACCCGCTGGGGTACGGTGACCGAAGCAAACCCGAGAAAGCCCGCTCACAGAGACCGTGACGCCGCCGCAGTAGCGATTGCATGAATAAGGTGGGATCAGAGCAGCTCGAGGCCGCGGATCTCCGCGCGCGTGAGGGGACGTACCTGACCGGGCACGAGCGCCCCGATCTTCACCACACCCACCTGCACCTGCTGCAGATCGGTCACCTCGTGGCGCAACGACGTGAAGAGGCGGCGGAGCTGACGGATCTTGCCGCCCCGGACCGAGATGCGCAACAGCGTCTGCTGCGCCTCGACGCCGAGGATGCGGGCGCTCACCGGCTTGATGTACCCCAGACAGGGTAGGTGCATCCCGTTCTGGATGACGCTCAGCTCCGCGTCGCCCAGCGTGCCGGACACCCGGATCTCGAACGCGCGTTCGAGCTTGCGCCGCGTGGCGACCGCCGCATTCCACCAGTTGTCGTTGGACACGAGCACAAGGCCGCTCACCCGCGCATCCATCCGGCCCACGGCCTCGAGCCCGGGTATCTCGCTGGGCACGTAGCCGAAGAGCGGATCCGAGCCGGACGCGCCGCCGCGGATGTCGAGCTGGCGCGGCTTGTGAAAGGCGAAGTATCGCCGCGGCGCCTCCACGAGCGGGCGTCCGTCGAGGCCGAGCTCATCACCGCGATCGACTGCATACGCCGGATCAGCCACCACCGCGCCGTTCACGGTCACGCGCTGTTGACGCACGATGACCTCGGCCCGTTGCCGTGATCCGTATCCGGCCTTGGCCAGAACCCGCGCCAGCCCCTCGGGCCGAACCGCCCGCCACCGGCCATTGGCGTCCACGTACTCCGCGCGCGGAGATCCGGAGACCGGTCGCGGGGGCTTCGTGGTCACGCACGCTCGCTCTCGGTGATTTGCGCACTCACCCCGGTCAGGGCCACGGCGCGTACCGGCGACGCCTCGGTACCTGCCAGCTTCAGGGGCAGCGCCAGCAACAGGAACGGAGTCCCGGGCAGCGTAGCAAGATTCGTGACGTTTTCCAGGTTGATCATGCCATGCGCCGCCGCGACGACGTGGGCCTGGTCTCCGCCGAGCGGATCGAGGCTTGGCGTGTCCAGGCCGATGCCGCGCAGACCTGCCCCGGCCAGACGCGCCACGAGGGCCGGCTCGAGGTACGGCCACTCGTCATAGTACCGCGGCGTGCCCCAGTGATCGTCCCAGCCCGTGCGCAGCAGCAGAAATTCGACGTCGCGCGCGCCGTCGGCGGGCACCGCCGCGTCTGGAATCATGCGTTGCGCGACCCAGGCCCTCACATCGACCACCCGCGCGCGTCCGGCGCACGCGGCGAGCGGCAGGGCGTCGACCGCGGCGCCATCGGCGCGAAAGTGCAGCGGGGCATCGATATGGGTGCCCACATGGCAACCCAGTTCGAGCACCGTCGCCATCCACGGGTCCTTCCCGTGCTCGGCCTCGCGGACGAGGCGCACCGGGCGCGGGTCGCCCGGATACTGGTCCATCCCCGACGAGATCGTGTGACTGAGATCGATGAGTTGCATGTCAGCCGCCGCTGTTGAAGGAGTCCTGAGATGAGAGCCGCCGCAGATCGGCCACCTCGAAGTCGCTGGCAAAGATGAGGCGCTCCGCCTCGTCGAGCAACTCGTCGGCGTGGTCGGGATGCCCGGAGACCACGGCCACCGCGAGGAAGGCACGCTGCACCAGGTCGGGGGGGCCGATCTGCGCCACGGCGTAGTGCCGGTGCTGCAGGCGCTGCACGAGTCCCTGTAGGACGCGTCGTCGGTCCTTGAGCGACTCGGCATATGGCAGGTGCAGATCGACCACGAGGGTGGCGGTGACATGCCTGACGTCGTCCATCGTCATCTCGCAGGCTCGGGGAAGACGCGCGGCCCCGGACCGTCCGTCCGGGGCCGCTCGCGAAGACTCCTGAAGTAGCACCGATCGCGACTACTTCGTCAAGACCAGCTTGTGAGTCGTCACCTGCCCCGCGCTGCTCATCCGCGCGACGTAGGTGCCCGACGCCACGTTGCGGCCCGCGTCGTCGAGACCGTCCCAGCGCACGCTGTGCGCGCCGGCCGGCATGGTCTCGGACACGAGGCTGCGCACGCGCTGACCGCGCATGTCGTACAGGTCGATGGCCACCGCACCCGCGCGATCCAGCGAGAAGTCGATCGTCGTCGCCGGGTTGAACGGGTTCGGGTGATTGCCGTCGATCGCGAACAGCGGCTTCACGTTGTCGCCGACCGGAGTGATCCCCGTGGCGCGCTCGACCGTCACAGTGAAGCCCTGGCCGCCGCCCGCGGTACTCGTGTTGCTGATGATGATGCCCACCTCGTACATCGTCGCGAGGTCGATGGGCAGCGTGAATACGCCATCGTTGTTGCTATCGAGGTCGAGGTCATAGAGGTAATGCGCACCGGCGTTGCCCGGCGCCACGTGCATGTAGGCCGCCAGGTTGAAACGACCGCCGTCGGCACCGTTGAATGTTACCTTCACCAGCTCGCCGGGGTGGCCACCGAGCGAGAGGCAACGCATGAAATTGGCCGACAGATGCTGCACGGTACTGGTGAACGTATTCGGGTAGCTGCCCGTCTGATGATTCACACTGCTCGATGGATAGGTGGCGGCTTCCCCGTAGCCGAAGCCTGCCGACGAGCGCGCGCCCGTCGCGAAGTTCCAGGCCGTGAACACGGGCCACAGATTCTCGATGCTCGAGCCCACGGTGGCGAGCATGTTGTCGTACGTCGTGAGCATCGGCTGGCTCTGGTGGGTACGGCGATAGAGCCACATGTCGGCGATCAGCCCGTTGCCGTAGGTCTCGCTCATGATGTGCTGCCAGATGCAGTCTTCGTAGCTGCCGGTGCCGCCGTCGTCGAGGGGCGCCGCCGGCGTGGAGATGCCACTGCCGAAGGGCAGATAGTTGTAGTAGTCGTTGGTATCATCGAAGACCAGGTCCTCGGCCCAGGTCGCGTCGAGCTCCACCCAGCCGCCCTCGGACCAGTTGCTGCCCGCATACTGCGTGGAATGCTTGAACTCGTGTGCGCAGGTCACCTTGGCGGCGCCGAGCACATCGCCATCGGGATCGTCGTTGGGCGGGAAGCCGACGAAGTCGTTGTCCAGGGTGATGCGGGTCATACCCGGCGACCCCGAGGGTTGCGTGAAACCGTAGACGCCGCTGAGGGCCTGGAAGAAGATGGACATGGTGCCGGCACCGATCGGCGGGCCAACGAAGCCCTCCTCGATCACCTCGCGTTGCCACGAGTAGTCGAGATAGTCGGCGCAGTGTTCGATGTAGTCGGGCACGCCGCTGCCGTCCGAATCGATTGCGGGCACGGCGTTCGTGCCGACGGTGGTGTAGTTGAGCGTGAAACGTCCGCTCGGACTGATGAACGAGTCGCGCGTCGGCTCGTCGGGCGGCGCGAGGTAGCCCTCGATGGCCTGACGGATATCGGTCGGCAGCTGGGCTTCGCGCTGGAGGTATTCCACCACGAGATCGGTCCCGCACTTCATCGGCGCCAGGCCTTCGGGCTGCAGGTCGCCGGGCAAACGCGCGCGGTCGAACGCGTACTGGAACTTGAGCAACAGGGCCTGGTCGGCGGTCAGCCGGCCATCGTCCACACGCTGCGCGACCTGAGAGAGGAAATCGCCGGCGCTCTGGACCGCCGCCATGGCGGCGCCGGCGACCAGCAAGCAGCCGGCGAGGGCGAGAATCATCAGCCTGGTCTTCATATCATCTCCTTGAATGGCTCGAGGCCACAACCCAGCACACCGCCGTGCGATCACCCGTACGGAAGAGCGGCGACGCGGCAGTCGAGAATGCATCGGATAAATTCTACCAGAAATGGGCTCCAAAATCACCAGAGGAAACGCCCCCTCCGCGCTTTGCGCCTCTTGCACAACGAGTTATCGTTGTTCAGAGCTATGTCCGCCGGCGGGCGTTGACAGTGGGCCCGGAAGTCCTAGGATGACGCTCATGACTTGCGGCTATCACCAGAGGCTCCTGTCGTGGACGCGCCGGTTCTTTCCGGTCGTGGCCGTTCGGCGTTGCCATACTCCGGGTCCGGGCCCGGCTCTCGCCGGGTTCTGCATCGCCTGGCTCGTCGGTTGCCTCGGCGGATGCCAGCCGATCGACGACTATCCCGGCTACGAGGGTCCGCGACTCGCCGAACCCGTCGTGCCGCGCCCGATGGTCGAGCGCGATCTCCAGGCCATCGTGAATGCGGGCACGATCCGCATGATCACGCGCTACAACGGCAGCAGCTACTTCATCCACCGCGGCGGCGGCGCCGGCTTCGACTTCGAACTGCTGCGGCTATTCGCCGCCGAACACGGCCTCACGCTCGAGGTGGTCATTCCCGAACCCAGCGAGGACCTGGTCAGCCTGCTCAACAGCGGTCGCGGCGATGTCATCTGCGCGGGGTTGACCCAGTCGCCGTTGCTCGATCAGTACGCCAGCGCCACGCGACCGGTGAGCTTCGTCCAGAAGGTGCTCGTGCTGCCGCCGGGCGACCAGCGTCCCGCCACCCTGGCGTCGCTCGCGGGGCTGACGATCACGCTGCCCCTGCACGACACCTTCCGCATCGACCTGCTCCAGCTGCGCAAGCAGGACAATCTCGGCTTCATCCTGCAGACGGCCCACCCGCTCGTGGAGCAGGAGGAGCTGATCGCTATGGTCACCCGCGGCGAGATCCAGGCCACGGTGGCCGACGACATCGTGGTGAACGCCGCACGCGCCTACCTGCCCGACGTGCACACCGGCGTCACTCTCGGCGAACGCATCCCGGTGGTGTGGCTGGCGCGCTCGAACTGCCCTGATCTGCGCACGGCGCTCAATGCGTTCATCAAGGAGCACTTCTGGGTGATGCCCAGCGGCGCGGAGCGGCGCAGCCAGACCTACGGCATCATCTACGACCGCTACTTTCGCAACGAGCTGACCATCCGCTCCTTGCAGGTTCGCGCCGACCGCCCCGACAAGAGCGGACGCATCTCGCGTTACGACGCCATGATCCGCAACCAGGCCGAGAGCTACGGACTCGACTGGCGTCTCGTCTCGGCCCTCGTCTACCAGGAGTCGCGTTTCGATCCGCAGGCCGTGAGCAGTGCGGGTGCCGTCGGCCTGATGCAGGTGCTGCCCACCTTCGCGGCCGATCAGGCCGACAGCCTCTTCGATCCGGGTGCCAACGTACGGGCCGGACTGCACCTGCTCAAGGGCACCTACGACGGCTTCGCGTACCTCGACTCCCTCGACCGCGTGCGCTTCACGCTCGCCGTCTACCATGCGGGCTATGGCCACGTGACCGATGCGCGCCGTATCGCGATGGATCTCGGACGCGATCCCGACGCCTGGTCCGACGCCCTGGACGAGGCTCTGCCGCGCCTGATGGAACGGAGCTGGTACGGCGAGTCGCGGCACGGTTTCTACCGGGGCGCCGAGACCGTGCGCTACGTCGAGGAGATCATGAATCGCTTCGCGATGTACGCGCGCCTCGTTCCGCGCTTCGGCCCGCTGGCACCGCTATCGGACGTGCCCGACGACGATACCGCGGCGGCCGCCCAGCCCTCAGGCGAGTAGCTCGTCGAGCCGCTCGCGCGCGCGGCGCAGATGCGGGATCACGATCGAGCCCCCCACGACGAGCGCGATGTCGAAGGTCTCGGTGACCTCCTGCCCCGTGGCGCCTTCCTCCAGTGCGCGCACGATGTGGTAGGTGATGCAGTCGTCGCAGCGCAGCACCATGGACGCGACCAGTCCGAGCAACTCCTTCGTGCGCGCATCGAGGGCGCCCTCGCGGTAGGCGGCGCCGTCGAGGTTGAAGAAGCGGCGCGTGGTCTGGGTACCGGCGGCGAGAATGCGTTCGTTCATGCGTTCGCGGTATTCGCGGAACTGCTCGAGCTGATCGCTCATGGCGCCATGGCCTCCTGGCTGGGGTCTCGCGCCATGATAGACAGCGCGCGTCGCGGTGGCTAGACTCTCCCCACCATGCCGGCCACGATCTTCCATGACCCACTGCAAGTCGTCGCGGCCGTCACCGTGCTTCTCGCCGCCCAGATCGTCTACGTGGTCTTCGGCTTCGGCTCCGGATTGATCGCCGTGGGCACGCTGGCGCTGGTATTCCCCGATATCCGGGACGTCGTCGTCATGTTGCTGCTGGTGAACCTGCCGGCCGAGGTGGCGGTGGTGCTGCGGTCCTGGCGCGAGGTGGCGTGGCGCCGCACGGCCGCGGTGGCGGCGGGCGTGCTGGCCGGCATCCCGCTGGGCACGCTGGTCCTGAAGACGAGTTCGCCCGATGTGATCCTCGTCGGGCTCGGTATCTTCCTGGTGGCCGTGAGCGTGGTTTTCCTGCGGATCCGCGACGACTGGCACGTGGACTGGCCGGCGTGGTCGGGGCCGCCCATCGGGCTGGTGTCCGGCGTGCTCACGGGCGTGTTCGGTACCGGCGGCCCGCCGCTCATCGTGTATTACCACCTCGCGGGCGCCCGCAAGTCGGCCTTTCGCGGCCACCTGATGACGCTGTTCCTGATGATGACGTTCGTCCGGGTGCCGTCGTACGCCTTGAGCGGGCTCGTGACGCCGGCGCGTCTGTGGTCGGGCATCCTCCTGCTGCCCGTGGCCTGGCTGGGGACGCGGCTGGGCCAGCGCATCCATGTCCGCGTGAGCGAGCGCACGTTTCGGCGCCTGGTGAGTCTGCTTCTGGGGGTCCTCGGCCTGCTGCTCGTGCTGCGACGAACCTGACGATCCCGGAAGTTCGACGAAGTGGTGGAAAGGCCGGCTTCGATCGCGTTCAGGCGGGATAGGTGGCACGCAAGATGAGGAAGACCATCACCAGTCCGAGCGCATGCTTGGCGAGGATGGCGAGCAGGCGGCCGATGAAGGCATGGGCGCCGATACGCAGGGAGGGCTCGAGGTGGCGCTGGTGCCAGTACTCGCCCAGCACGGCGCCGGCGAAGGCGCCGACAAAACTCCCCACGATCGCCCCGACCAGCGGGACCACGCCGTTGCCCAGGGCGGCGCCGACGAGACCGCCGACGAAGCCCCCCACGGTGGCGCGGGCGCTCGCGCCCTTGCGGATGACGTAGAAATTGCCGAGCACGAACTCGATGCCCTCGCCCAGCAACGCGATCCCCAGCAACACGGCCAGAAGGGGCCAGCCGATCGCCTGGAAGCCGGTGGCGAGGGCGTAAATGAGCGCCAGAGCGGTGATCACGAAATTGCCGAGCAACCCCACGTACACGAGCAGGGATGCGAGCAGCAGGAGCAGGGCCCAGGCGACGTAGACCATCCACGGCCCCACCGCGTGCAGGAATTCCATGCTCAGTGGGCCGCAGCGGCCAGCAGCTTTTCGCCCGCGTCCACCGGGAACGACAGGCGATTCTCCGGCGGTGGCAGCGTGCAGTTGTAGGCGTCGGGATTGTAGGCGCAGAGCGGGTTGTAGGCACGGTTGAAGTCGAGTTCCACCGTCCCATCGGCCGCCTGCGTAAGGTCGAGATAGCGCCCACCCTGGTACGTGGTGTCGCCGTTGGTGGCGTCGTAGAACGGCAACCACAGATAATCGTCGCCCTCGGTGGGGCCGAAGACCGACAGCGTATAGGACTTGCCGTCGTGCTCGAAACTCACCGTGCCCTTGCGCAGATAGGGTACCTTCGCACCCTTGCGCTTGTCGAGGATCACCGTATCGGTGCCGGCCGCGGCCACCAGCAGTGCACGGTACCGCAGATCCTGCGCCGGGAAGTAGTAGTCGAGCCCCTCGAAGCCCTGCTTGAGATCGGGTGGCAGCGGACTATCGGGGGCTGTCGTGAACTGCTCGTTCTTCTCGATGCGCGCCTCGACGAGCGCGATCTCCCACGATTCGAGCGCGGCGGCATCCATGGCGATGGGACCGGGCGCCTGGGATTTCTGGTCGCTATGGCACCCAGCCAGCGCCAGGGTGGTGAGTATCAGGGCCAAGACAGTCAACGGGCGGATCATGAGCACGTCATCCTCGGCAAGCCGGCCACGCCGGCGGTTTACGGTCTCGGGCGCATTGCGTACCATACGGACCAGCCGGCAAGCGACGCCGGTTGCGTCACGAGGGAGCATCGATGCCAGCGCCACAGTATAGCCAAAGCTCGCGGGAGGCCGCAGCGGAAATTCCGCGCGGCACGTCTGCCGCCGTCGTGGCACTGACCGCTGCGGTCGGTCATCTGGCGGCATTCGGCGGTTGGTGGAATCAGGACGATTGGGGCCTCCTCGCGCGGGCGACCGGACTTGCGGCAGAGCCCTCGCTCCCGCTGCGCTGGCTTTCGCGCACGGCGTACTGGTCCGTCCTCGAGCCCCTGGCTCACCTCGATCCCGTCCCTTACGCCTGTACGCGCCTGGCGCTCATCGCCCTGGTCGCGGCCGGCGTGGCCCGTCTCGCCCAGCGCCTGGGGATGACGACCCTGCAATCGACGGTGGCCGGACTCATTGTCGCCGGCACACCGCTGGCGTTCACGCCCCTGTACTGGGCCTCAGGCGTGCAGGACCTGCTCGCTCTCGCCTGCGGGGTGTGGGCGATCGAGCGCGGTTTTGCCGGTGGCAGCGGTGCCTTCGTCGCCGCCGTCGCCCTAGGGGTCGCCGCGCTCGCGAGCAAGGAGACGCAGCTCGCGGTGCCGCTGGGGCTGGCCTGGGCCGTCGTGGCGAGGTCGCCACGCTCCCGGGGCCGCGTCGGCTGGCACCGCTGGCTGGGCGTGGCCGTTGTCACGCTGGCGGCTATCGCGGCGCTCGTGCTGGCCTGGCTCTCGTTCTCGCCCGGCGCCGACGAACCATATGCCCGGGGAGGCGCGGCGGCGATCGTGAGCAACCTCGGTACCTATGGCTGGTGGCTCGTCTCGCCCGGCCCGCTCTACGCGGCCCACATCACCCTGGCGATGACCGTCGCGGGCTGGGCCTTCTGGGCGGTCTGGGCCGCCTGGGGCATGGCATGCGGGCGCCAGGGCTGGCATGTGCCGCTCCTGACGTGGGCGTGCGCCCTGGCTGCCATCGCGCCAGCGCTGCCCCTGGCGCGCCACGTGCTGCCCTATCTGGCCTTGCCGGCCGCGCCGTTCCTCGCCCTGGTGCTGGCCGATCTCGTCCCTCGGCGCTGGACGGCGCGGCAAGGCGTCGTCATCGCGCTGGTGATCGGCGTGGGAGGCTGGGCCATCCTGGGCATGAAGGCGCGCCTGGAAAACCGCGATGGGCACGGCCTTCCCGCCGACCCGGTCGTGCAGCGCACGGCGGTGGCCTACCACGCCGCCTCGCTGCTGCGCGATCTGCCCTCCGGAGCACGGCCGGCCAGCGGCCTCGTCCTGCTGCAACCGCCGGCCACCGCGGCGGCCGCCAACGTCGCGCAGAGGCTGGGCGAGCGCTGGGTGATGGGCAGCCTGCTGCACCGCAGCCTCGAGGGCACGCTCGGTCCGCGTCTCATCCTCGGCGCCGACGTGCCGGTGGTGTGGGCCAACGCGCTCGAAGCGACACCCCGCGATGCCCTCGTCCTCGTGGACGCCGGCAGTGAATTCCGGGTGTGGGGACCCACGCCTCAGGCGCTCTTCGACCTCGCGCTCACCGACGTGGCTCGCGGACTCTTCGAGCGCGCGCGGCGCGACCTCGTACGGGCCGGCGCCCTGAATGGCGAGACGGTCGCGTTCCTCTTCGCTCCGGACGATCTTCCCGTACCGCTGGCGCAGGTGCAGGCGCGCAAGCAGGCATTCCTCGACCATCTCGGCGCGGGCGTCGAGGCTGGTCGCTCCCGCTGGGAAGTCGCCGGTACCCGGCATCTCTTCCTCCAGCTCCTCGCGGCCTGCGCCGACGAGGGCGGAAACTCCCTCAAACCCGACGGCCCCTCGCAGCCGTCACCATCGCGGAGGCCATGATGGACCCATTGTTGAAGAAGCTCGGCGAGCAAGTCGGTCCCTGGAGCGGGCACGAAATCCTCGTGGCACTCGGCGTGATCGTGGGGGCATTCGTCGTGCGCACACTGTTCCAGCGCTGGGTCGCGCGTCGCCTGCTGGCACTGGCCGAGCGCACGCGCACCGAGGCCGACGACGTGGCCGTGCACGCGCTCATCACGCCGCTTGGCTGGGTGTTGCCGTTGCTGGGAATCTACGTCGCGTTCCGGTTGCTGGCCGCCGGGGACGTGGCGGTGGCGACTGCCGGCGGCAGGATCTTCATGGTGGCGATGACGGTCATCGTTGCCTGGACGTTGTTTCGCTTCGTCGACGCCCTCTCCATCTTCGTGCTCGAGTATAGCCGCCGCACCGAGACCACGCTCGACGATGCCCTGGTGCCCACCGTGCGCAAGGCGATCAAGGTGTTCCTCGGCGTCCTGATCACGTTGATCATGATCCAGAATCTCGGTTACTCCGTCACGGGCATCCTGGGAGCGCTCGGCGTGGGCGGCGTGGCCGTAGCCCTGGGCGCGAAGGACACCTTTGCCAACCTTTTCGGCTCGGCCACGATCCTCATCGACCGTCCCTTCCGTCCCAACGACTGGATCACGCTCGACGGCGCCGACGGCGTGGTCGAGGAGGTGGGCCTGCGCTCCACACGCATCCGTACCTTCGCCAAGACCGTGATCTCCATCCCGAACTGGGTCCTCGCGAACGCCACCGTGGAGAATCACTCGCTCATGCCGAAGCGCCGTGTCCGGTTCACCGTGGGCGTGACCTACGACGCCTCGCCCGCGCAGATGCGTGAGGCCGTGCAGCGAATTGAGGCCTACCTGCGCGGCAACGCCGAGATCCACCAGGAGTTCATGCTGGTCAAGTTCACCGAGTTCGGGGCCTCGAGCCTGGACATCCTCGTCTACTGCTTCACCGTGACCACTGACTGGGAACGCCACCTGCAACTGCGCCAGGACATGAACCTCGCTGTCATGGACATCGTGGCCGACCTCGGACTGAGCATCGCGTTCCCGACCCGCACGGTGCACCTGGTCAACGAGGAACCGGCGCCCTCGGCCTGAGTGTAGGCGAATTTCGACTTCGTCTCGCGGGCGCAATATGATACCGTCATGCTCCTGTTATCACTTGACCCGAGAAGGAGGCTCACGATGGTGAAGGTTCCGCGTATCCCCCTCGTCGCTCTTGCCGCGCTCGCCCTGATGGCGGGTTGCGGTGGCGACGACAACAACGGGGGCACCAATCCGGGCGGCCAGACCGACCAGTTCCAGGAGAGTGTCGCCGTGGCCCAGTCGCAAGCCGCCGTGCCTCTGGCGCTGAACATGGTGCAGTCGATGACCGCGTTCGCCCAGAGTACGCCCGGGAAGGACGGGACCTTCGGCTACGACGAGTCATCGCATTCCTGGGTTTCCGACTACACCTACGCGAACGAAGGCTACTCCTACACGTTCCACTACGTCGTCCAGTATCTCGACTCTGCGAATCTGCCCCAGCAGTATCCGGCCGACGCCTCGAGCATGGCTTACTCCTACGCGGGTACCGGCCACTACACATCGAACAGCAACGGCACGCAGGTCACCGTCGACAACACGTACCACGCCGATGTCACCCTGCAGGGCCTCGGTTCGTCCACGCTCACGATGGCGGGTAGCGGAGGGTTCGGGATCGACGAGACCGTGGTGTCCGGCGGCAACCACTACGACTACAACTACGACGTGAGCTGGGTCACGGGAACCGGCGGCATCACGTTGCCGATCGGCGGTTGCCCGACCGGCACGTTCCATTACACGCTGGCCCCGTACCACCTCGACATCGTGTTCGACGGCACCAACGTGGCCACCCACACGCTCACCGACGGTTCCGGCGCCGTGGTGGCCGCGGGGACCGGTACCGACACCATGAGCTGCGGGAACTGAGCACCGGCATCGCACGAACTGACGCGGACGGGGGCGGGATAGCACGACCCCGTCCGCATCAGGCTGCCGTCAATGGCAGGCGTGCCCGTGGCCATGCCCCCCACAAGCCATCGCAGGCGTCAGCTCGGTGACGTCGCCCGCCTCGAAGGCCGCGATCGCCTCGGCCACCGTCCGCGCACCCAGGCGATACACCCGGACGCCCGCGTCGTTCAGTCGTGTCACGGCACGCTGCCCCATTCCGCCGGTGACGACGGCATCCACGTGCTCCCCCGCCAGCGCATGCACCGGCATGCATGCCCCGTGGGCATGGTGCTGGTTCGCGTTGCCGAGGACGTGCATCTGCTTCGTGTCGGTATCGTAGACGACCAAGCAGGGCGCGCTGCCGAAATGGCCATGCAGCGGATCCTGCGGTTCACCGGTACCCGTGGTCGGCAGACAGATCTTCATGGACGTTCCTCCGCGTGCTGGATCGCAAGAGCCTCGTTGCCCAGAAGCGCGCCCACGACCTTGCGGCGCGCGACCTCGAGCAGACGCTGCACCGTGCCGCGCGACACGCCCATGGCGGCGCCGGCCTCCGCCTGCGTGCGCCCTTCCAGGTCGCACAGCCGCAGCGCCTCGAATTCGTCGAGTCGCAGGTGCGTGACCACGCAGTCGCGCATGGGGACGGCGCGCGGTTTGAAGACACGATCGCCCGCGAGCGGACGGCAACAGCGGTGTTTCGGGCAGCGAGGCATCGATCCTCCATTTTGTGCATATGCACAAAATAGCCATCGGGCGGCACGCGGTCAAGCCCGGGAGGCCGCGCCTCAGAGATATCGTCTGACGCGGCCGTGGTAGGTCCGGTACGCGAGGCCGAAGCGCTCGGCCAGGAACCGCTCCTCCGCGCGGACGATGCGGTCGTGGATCACCGCCGCGACCACCAGGGGAATCGCGGTCCAGAGCGAGGGCACAGCCACCACGGCCGCGAGGTGCAGGATGACGATGGCCAGGTACATCGGATTGCGACTCACGCCGTAGATGCCGCCGGTACGCAGGGTGGTCGCCTCACGGGCTAGGCCGGTGCGCGTATCCGTGTCCAGTTCCCCGAATGCGGCCACCGCTACGCCGGCTCCCAGCGTGAACAAGGCCGCGCTCGCCCAGGCGGCCGCGAGCGGCGGCGAGGGCGCGCCGGCGAGCGTGCGCACCACGGCCCGCGCCAGCACCACGAGCGGCACGACGATCGCCAGTTTCGCCAGCCAGAAGAGGGGTGCCGGCACGGGATAGCGCCCCACGGCGTCCACGTGGCGGTCGCGGATATGCCACGCGGTGCGCAGGAACGCGACCAGCGCCCCCGCGTAGCCGAACGCGATGAGCAGAGCGGGTACGCGGCCCTGTAAGTCTGATGTCAACTCTCCGCCTCCATGCTAGAATCGTCCCCGGTCGCGCATTCCCGCGCACTTCAAAGAAAGGCGTCCCCGTGTTTCGCCAGCTCGACGACTTCATCCGTGCCCACCACATCGTGGCCGAGAACACGCTCAAGATCCTACGTACGCTCACCGACGAGTCGCTCACGCGACCGGTCACCGACGGCTACCGCACGCTCGGAGGCATGGCCTGGCATCTGGTGACCACCGTGCCCGAGATCATGACGCGCACCGGCCTGCCGATCGACGGTGTGCAACCCGAGGCGTTGCCGCCGGACACCGTACGCGAGATCATCGCCGGCTACCAGGCCGTCACCGACGCCCTCACCGGCGCCCTGCGCACCCACTGGACGGACCCCGATCTCACCACCACCGACACCATGTACGGCGAGGAGTGGCCGCGCGGCGTCACGCTCATGATCTTGCTGCATCACGAGATCCACCACCGCGGTCAGATGACGGTACTCATGCGCCAGGCCGGGCTCCAGGTGCCGGGCATCCTCGGCCCTGCCAAGGAGGAGTGGTCGCAGTACGGCATGCCGGCGCCGCCGTACTAGATCGAGGGGAGGCGGATCAGCGCAGGAAAAGCAGCGCACCGCCCGCGATCGCCACGCAAACCCCCACGAGGCTGACCGGCGCAGGCCGGTCGCGGTATACCAGCCAGGCCGGCAACAGCACGAACACGGGCACCGCGCTCAGGAGCACCTGCGCCACCCCGGCCGGTGCACGCCGGATCGCCTCGATCGACACCCATACCGAGACGAACGGTCCCAGCACCGTCGCGCCGGCGAGGGCGGCGGCCCCCACGCGATCGCGCAGTGGCGCCACCACGCGTCGTATGCCCCGGCGAGGAAGCACCACGAGCCACGCCGCGGCGCAGGCGAAGGCCAGACGTACGAGGGTCGCGCTCAGCGGATCCACGTCCACCGCACCACCCGCCATACCGATCTTCACGAACGCGCTGCCAAAACCCTGGCAAGCCGCCGCCAGCAACGCGAGCAGGAGACCGGTGCGCCGCACGTCGCGCGCGGGCGAGGCGAAGGCGCCGCCGCCAGGGTCGCGTCCGGCGACCGCGAGCAGCACGCCGACGATCACCACGGAGATGCCGATGAGCGCGAACACGCCGAGGTGTTCTGCGAGCGCTCCCCAGGCCACGACGGTGGTGAAGACCGGCGCCGTCACCATGAGCATCATCGCGCGCCGCGGACCTATCATCACGAAGCTCTGGAAAAGCGCGGAGTCGCCGATCGCCAGACCCAGAATGCCACTGCCACCGATCCACAGCAAGCTCACGAGGGGTACGCCGACCGGCCAGAACGAGCCAAAGCGCAGACGATGCGTCGCCGCCAGGAGGATCGTCGCGCCGAGCAGGCGACCCAGGTTGAGTGTCACCGGCCCCAGGCGCCGCCCCGCGGTGGTGAAGAGCACGGAGGTCCAGGCGAAGATCATGGCCGCGCTCAGGGCGAGCAGCTCGCCCGCATGGGCCGTCACGTCGCGATCCGCAACACGCGTGCCGACCACGGCGCCAGCGCGAGCGAGAGCATGCCGTCGCGCAGCGTGGCCTCGCCGCCGCCAAGGAGATCATCGAAAGTGCCGGCACCGAGATCATCCACCGGCAACACCAGGCGTTCCTCGTGATCCGCGCGGTTGAGGGCCACGAGCACTGCGCCCGCCGCCAGGATCCGCACGAAGACGAGCGCACCATCCCGCGCGTGGCGTACCTGGACACCGCCGCGCGCCAGCTCCGGCGTCACGCGGCGCAGGGCGATCATCGCACGCACGTGATCGCGGAGTTCGCGATCCCACGCATCCTCGTCCCACGGCATGCAGGCGCGGTTGGCGGGATCGACGCCCCCCTCGCAGCCCAATTCGTCACCGTAGTAAACACAGGGCACCCCGGGCCAGGTGAGCAGCAGAGTGAAGGCGAGGCGTAGCTTCGCGCGGTCGCCGTCGAGCAACGTGAGGATGCGCGCCGTGTCGTGACTGCCGAGCAGCGTCATGTGCGCCTGTCCGATCGCGAACGGCGCCCGCGCCAGCAGGTCCGTGGCCGCGCGCGCGAATACGGACGCGTCGTCGTTCGCCGGGAACATCTGGACGAGACCACGCGGTCCCTGCGGCTCGCGCCCCGTGAGCCAGCGCAGCAACGGGTAATAGAAGCCGTGATAAGCCATCACGCCGTCGAGCTGGTCGCCCTGCACGAGCGCCGTGGGATCGGCGAAGGTTTCGCCCACCACGTAGACCGCGGCGCTCGTCTCCTTCGCCGCCTGCCGCAGCTCGCGCAGCACTTCCCTCTGCACCTGCACCGCGCCGCACCGGCCGAGCATGTTGACGGCATCGAGCCGCCAGCCGTCGATACCGTAAGGTGGGCGCAGCCAGCGGCGCACGACGCTGTCGCGCCCGCCGTAGATCTCGTCGCGAAGCCGCGCGCTACGGTAGTCGAGCTTGGGCAGGCTCGCATGTCCGCACCAGCTCTCGAAGCGATCGGGATGGCGACGGAAGATGAAGTATTCCGCGTAGGGCGATGCGGGGTCCTGCCACGCCCCCGGTTCCGGATGCACGTGGCCGCGATTGAACCAGCGATGACCGTCGCCGACGTGGTTGAAAACACCGTCGAGCACGATGCGTAGGTCGGTCTCGTGCAGGGAACGGCAGAGCGCGGCGAAAAGCTGGGCATCGCCCAGGCGGGGATCGATGCGCTGGTGATCGCGCACGTCGTAGCGGTGGTTCGTACCCGCCAGGAAGATGGGCGTGAGATAGAGACCGCCCACGCCGAGATCACGCAAGTAGTCGAGGCGTTCGCGGATTCCCGCCAGGTCGCCGCCGTAGAAAGCGCGCTCGCCGCGCTGGCGGTAGCCGGGCGGCGGTGCGCCCCAGGGCAGGAGATCGTCTCCGGGGCCGCTGTCGCGGCCGCGCTCGAAACGATCCGGGACGATCTCGTACAGCGTGCGCCCCGCGAGCCAGGCCGGCGGCGACGTCGCGAGATGCACGAAATCGGCGTCATCGCAAGGCGGCTCGGCGTGAAGGCCGCGCTGATCGAGATGCCAGAGACGGCCGCCGTGCTGCAGAATGAACCGGTACCCCAGCCGCGGGCCAGGCACTGGCAGCAGTCCCTCCCAGCGCTCCCACAAGCCGTCGTCGATGCGGCGCAGGGCGCGGTATTCGGGCTCGCCGTCCGGCGTGCTGCGCACGTGGGCCGACGCCACGCCGCTGCCGCGCGGAACCCGGAAGCTGATGCTCAGGCGCCGCCGTCCGCCGACAGTCGTGACGCGTACGAACGACTCGGTTCCGTCGCTGTACGGCCGCAGCGCGGGATCGCCCGTGTGGTCCGGATCGCCCGTGTGGCCTAGATTGCCCGTGTGACCTTGCGCAACCATGTCTTGTGCGGCCTGTCCAGCAACGGGCTCAGTTCGCGGTAGACCCGCTTGTGGTAGTCGTTCAGGTAACGGATCTGCTCCGGCCGCATCAGCGCGGGCTCCACGAGCGACAGATCGATCGGGCACAGCGTGACGGGCCAGAAGCAGAGCCACGTGCGGTCGTCGGTGCTGTGCTTCTCGTCGACCTGCACGAAGGCGAGGTTCTCGATCCGGATGCCGAATTGACCGGCCTCGTAGTAGCCCGGCTCGATCGACAGCAGGTTCCCCGGCACCACCGGCGGTGTGTCGAGATCCTTGAGCGAATGCGGTCCCTCGTGCACGCCGAGATACTGGCCGACACCATGTCCCGTGCCGTGTTGGTAATCGAGGCCGATCTCCCACAGCGCGCGACGCGCGAACATCTCGATGCGCCGCCCCGTGGTGCCAGCCGGGAACGGCGTGCGCGACGTGTCGATCATACCCATGAGCACGCGCGTGAAGCACTCCTTCTGGCGCCTGGTCGGCTTGCCGAGCGCCACGGTGCGCGTGATGTCGGTGGTGCCGTCGGGATACTGCCCGCCACTATCGATCAGGTAGATGCCGCGCGACTTCAGCGGCGCGTTGGTCTCGTCGGTTGGACCGTAGTGGATGATGGCGCCGTTGGCCCCGTAGCCGGAGATGGTCTCGAAACTCTCGTCCAGGAAATCCGGCGCCTGGGCGCGGATCGCGTGCAGCTTCGCCGCAGCGGACAGCTCGTCGACCTCGCCCTTGGACACGGCCAGCTCCAGCCAGCGCAGGAACTTCACCATGGCCACGCCGTCGCGCACGTGGGCCTCCACGATCCCGGCGATCTGCGTTTTGTTCTTCACGGCCTTCATCGCGGTGATCGGCGTGGGTGCGATATGCTGGTCGGTGTCCGCGAGCAGGTCCTGGACCCAGCGCGTCGTCGTGCCCGGATCGAGCCACACCCGCGGCTTGCGCCGAGCGAGAGCTGCGAGATCGGCCGCGAGACTATCGTAGGGCTTGATCGCGCATAGCCCACTCAACGCCTTCTCGAGCGCCTTCGTGACCTTGCGCGGGTCGACATAGAACGTGCAGTCGCGATCGGTGACCACGGCGTAGCTGATGGCGACCGGCGTGTAGAGGATGTCCTCACTACGCACGTTCAGTAACCAGGCGACAGCGTCGAGCGCCCCGACGACGTGAGCTTGGCACCCGACCTCGCGCATGGCCATGCGCATCCGCGTGAGCTTGGCTTTCACGCTCTCGCCCGCGTACCTGGCCGGATGCACCGTCACCGGCGCGAGGGACGGCTCCGGGCGGTCGTCCCAGAGCTTGTCGACGAGATTCACGTCGAGGTACGCGACCCGCACATCGTGGGGCGCCAGGGCCGCCTCGAAGTGCGCGGCAGCGCCCACGGAGATGAGGCGCGGGTCGACGCCGAGGGCCTCGCCGGGCTTGAGACGAGCCGCGACCCAGTCGGTCATGCTGATCGACTCGGGCACGCCCATCTTCATGAGATCGATCCCCGATCCGAGCAGTTGCATACCCGCCTGCAGGAAGTAGCGACCATCGGTCCAGAGTCCGGCCTGCAAACGGCCCACGAGTAGTTCGCCCGCCGAACCGGTGAAGCCGCTGAGCCAGGCGCGGCGCTTTTCCGACTCCGGCAGGTACTCGCTCATATGGGCGTCGGCACTGGGCACGTAGTAGGCCGCCACACCATGCTTCTTCATCAGCGCGCGCAGGGCGGCAACCTTGTCGGCGGTGGTCATCCTGTCCTCCGTTTCATGGGACCGAGGTTGGTGACGGGCATCATAGCACCGACCTGCGCGTCAGTGCCAGCCCGAGGTCGCCGCGTCATCGCTCGCCAGCACGCCGGCTTGCGCGAGGATCGCCACGAGATCGGCGCCGAGCGACACCGTAGGCGTCTCGACGATGCGACCGATCTCCTCGCCGCCGTGGCTGACGATGAACGTGGGAACGTTGGTGATGCGGTACTCGGCCCGGTAGTCGTCGGTTTCGCTCACGTGCAATCCGGCCAGGGCCTCGCGCGCGTCGGCGTCGTCGGCCCGGCCGACGGCGACCATGGCCAGCTCCAGGCGGGGATTCCGGGCGCCCGCGAGCAGCCGCCAGAACCGTGGCACTTCGCGGCGCGAATCACCACACCAGGTGCCCAGTACGCAGAGGATGTCCACCGGCTCGTCGACCTTGGCCAGCGTCGTGACGGCCGCACTGTCCGGCGCCCAGCCCTCGAGCTCCTGCGACCAGTCCGGAAAGTGCGTCGCGATGAGGGCCTCGTTGACGTGGCCGAGCAGCTCGAGCCCGCGCGCCGATGGGAAGAGCACCGCTTCGGCGGGGCAGTGCCCGCCGCCGGCCGGCGTCTCGGCTCCTGGCCCCGCGAGCGCGGCCGCCGGTACGAGCAGCAGCACGAGAGCCAAGGCAAAACGATGCATGACGGCCTCCGGGATGCGGTCCGGGTACAAGATCTGGTAGAATATAGGCGTAAACCACCGTCCGCCCAAGATCGGTGCCTGCCTGGAGCCGGCCCGTCCGTCTTGTCGCGCATAGACCGAGGAGACCTCCATGAAGACGTTTCTGATCGCGTTGCTCTGCGTTCTGGTGACCGGGGTCGCCGTCGCAGGCGACGTTGCCCTGCTCGCGCGCCCTGCGATGCAGACGCCGGCGCCTACCGGACGCGTCGTGGTCCTGCTGGCTTCCACGACCGATCTGACGACGGATGATGCCGGCCTCGTCGGCAGGAGCGCCGACGTCGTGCGCCTCCAGCGACTCGTCGCCGGCCTCGCCGGTGGTGCCCGGATCGAACGGCGCTTCGCCATTCCCGCGGCCGCCGCCACGGGCCTCGCCGCCACCGCCCGGCAACGGACGGGTCGCCCAGCGCCCGACCTGAATCGCTACGCGATGTTCGATGCCGGAACGCGCGACCTGGTCCGCCTGCGCACGATCGTCGCGACGGTTGCCGCCGATCCGGCCGTGGCGACCGCCTTCGCGGAGCCGGTGGCCGTGCCGGCCGCGCTCGGGTTCGACGCCTTCACCGGCGCCACGCCGCCGGCCGCCGCGGTCGGTGCGGAGCCGGCCGTCCTGCCGTCGCCCGATTACTCCGCCATGCAAGGGTACCTCGAGGATGCACCCACGGGTATCGGTGCGCTCACCATGGCCAGCCAGCCCGGCGCGCGCGGCGGCTCGATGCAGGTGGTCGACGTGGAAGGCGCATGGCTCTGGACGCACGAGGATCTGCCAAGTCCCGTCTTCACCGCCGGTACCCCGTTCGAGGACCTGAGCTGGCGCAACCACGGCACGGCCGTCATGGGCGAGATGCGCGGCAACGACGACTTCAGCGGCGTGCGGGGCATCGTGCCCAGCTGCGCCGTCGGCGGCAGCAGCATCGGCTCCCAGTCGACCGCCGATGCGATCATCGCCGCCGCCGCGGCCAACGAGCCCGGCGACGCCATCCTCATCGAGCTCCACGCCCCCGGGCCCAACGCGAGCGGTAGCGGCCAGTTCGGCTACGTGGCCATGGAGTTCTGGCAGGACAACTTCGACGCGATCCAGCTCGCCACGGGCCTCGGGTTGATCGTCTGCGAGGCCGCGGGCAACGGCTCGCAGAATTACGACGACCCCATCTACGGCGACCTCTTCGATCGCACGTTCCGCGACTCGGGCGCCATCATGATCGGCGCCACCGTCGGCGCCAGCCTCGATCCGGCCTGGTTCTCGAACAACGGCACCCGCGTCGACTGCAATGGCTGGGGACTGGACGTCACGACCTGCGCCTACGGCGATCTGCAGGGCGGCGACGAGACGATGTGGTACACCAGCGGCTTCAGCGGCACCAGCAGCGCCTCCCCCATCGTGACGGGCGCCGTGCTCAGCCTGCAGGGCATGGTGAAGACCCAGTACGGCATCCCGATGGACGCCTACCTCGCACGCGCGATCCTCAGCAGTACCGGCACACCCACCAATGGCAGCACGCTCATCGGCACGCGGCCCGATCTGGTGGCGGCCTGGTCGTTGGCATCCGCCGGCATCGGCACCGTCGCGGGCGCGGTTTTCGATGACGCCGCGCAGCCCCTCGAGGGCGTGACGATCTCCGTCTCGCCGGGCGATGCGGTCGCCGTCACCGCGGCCGATGGCAGCTACCAGATCCCGCTCCTGGCTGGCAGCTACGCCCTGCACTTCCACGACTTCTACCATGCCGACGTGGACGCCGACGTGGTCATCGCCACCGGCGCGACACCCCTCGACGTCACCATGGATCTGTTGCCCCTGGTCGCGGTTTCCGGCCAGGTGACTGACGTCGATGGCGGCGGACTGGGCGGCGCCGTGATCACGCCCCTCGGCGTACCGCTGTCCCCGGTCACCTGCGCCGCCGACGGCAGCTATGTGCTCTCGGGACTCCCCGCGGGCGTCGCCTTCTCCCTCGTGGCGGGCAGCGTGCCGGGCTATGGCGGCGTGGCGCGCGACATCTCCCTGCCGGCGTCGCCAGGCAGCGTGACGGTGGATCTCGAGCTGCCCGCGGCCACCTATACCTTCGAGTCGGACGCGCAGGGCTTCACGGCGAACTCGTTGTGGACGCGCGGCGATCCCATGGCCACCCACGCCGGACCTGGCAACGCGTTCGACGGCAATAATTGCTGGGGCGTGGGCATGGATGGTGCGGGTTATCCCGACAACTCGATCGGGACCCTCTCCAGCCCGGACTTCACCGCCGACGATTTCGACGGCTACGCGAATCTCTTCCTGAGTTTCCACTACTGGCTGGGATCCGAGGCGACGTACGACGGATTCAATGTCGTGATCGCCTCGCCCACGCCGGAGGTTGTCACGCCGGTCGGCGGTTACTCCGACGCCTCCCTCGCCGGTCTCGTGTACCAGCCGGGCTGGTCGGGCGACAGCGGCGGCTGGCGCACCGCGGTCTTCGACCTCAGCGCGTACCTCGGCACCGATTTCAGCGTGCGGTTCGTCTTCGGCAGCGATGAGGCCGTCACGGAAACGGGCGTGTTCATCGACGGCGTGACGCTGGCGCCGCGCATGACGGTCACCCCGGTGCCCGACGGTGGCGTGTCCCCCGCTCCGGCGATCGCCGCGGTGCAAGCGTTTCCGAACCCATTCAATCCGCAGACCACGCTGAGATGGGCGTTGCCACACGCCGGCCGCGGCTCCCTTTGCGTGTATGATCTGCGCGGCCAGCTCGTGCGCACGCTCCTGGCCGACGCGTCGGTGCCCGCGTCCGGCACGCTCACCTGGGACGGCACGGACGACCATGGTCGCAGCATCGCGAGCGGCGTGTACCTGGTGCGGCTGCGCGGTGATGCCGGCGCGGTTGCCACGCAGCGCGTCGTCATGGCCAAATAGACGGCGACGTTTCACCGACGACGTCTCGCGAGCCCCGGTCCGCCGACCGGGGCTCGCCCTGTCTGCGTACTCGCCGCCGCGGCGGTCGTGGGCTATACTTCGTCGTCGTGCCCCCCTCCGGCGGCCCCACCGCCGATCACCCGCAGCCTGGAGGTCTCCCGTGGCCCGCTTGCGATATCTGGTTGGCGCACTCCTGACCACGTGCGTGCTGATGCTCGCCGCCATGCCCGGCGCGGTCGCCGCGACGACACGCGACGACACGCATCCCTTCTCCGTTCACGACATGCTGGCCATGCTCCGCATCAGCGATCCTCAGGTGTCGCCCGATCAGGCCCGGGTCGTATTCGGCGTGCGCGAGACCGACCTCGCCGCGAACCGAGGCCGCAGCCACCTCTGGCTCGCGTCGCTCGACGGCAAGACGGTCACGCAGCTCACGGCGCACGAGGCCAGCGACAGCAATCCGCGCTGGAGCGATGACGGGCGCATCTACTTTCTGAGCGCGCGCGGCGGCAGCAGCCAGATCTGGGTCATCGATCCACGTGGCGGCGAGGCCCGTCAGGTGTCCCACACGCCGCTGGACATCAGCGCGTTCGAGATGGCGCCACAGCTCGGCGGATTCCTACTGGCCATGGACGTCTTCCCCGGCACGTCGCCCGATTCCACCGTCGCGCGCGACGCCGCGCTCGCCGCGCAGCCCCAGACAGGCCGCACCTACGACGAATTACTCTTCCGGCACTGGGACACCTGGGAAGACGGCAAGCGCAGCCACCTCTTCGTCCTTGCCAAGAATGGCGACGCCGCCTCGCTGCGCGATCTGATGCCCGACGTCGACGCCGACGTGCCGTCGCACCCGTGGGGTGGCATGGAGGAAGTCGCGGTGGCGCCCGACGGGAGCGAGGTCATCATCACGGCGAAGATCCTGCCCGGCAGCGAGGCGGCTTGGAGCACCGACTTCGATCTCTACGCCCTCGCCACCGGTGCGACGTCGTCGCCGCGCTGCCTCACCGAGGGCAACCTGGCCGTGGACACGCAGCCGCTGTTCTCGCCCGACGGTGCCACGCTCGCCTGGCTGGCGATGGACCGGCCGGGCTTCGAGTCCGATCGCATGCACGTCATGCTGCGCAACCAGCGGTCCGGCGATGAGAAGCGGCTCGATCTCGACTACGACGGACTCGCCCTCAGCCCCGCCACCATTCTCTGGGACGCGAAGGGGCGCACCATCATCTGCACGGCCGACTACCTCGGCCAGCACGCGATCTTCGCCATCGATGTCGCCAGCGGCAAGAGCCGCCTGGTCGTGCGCCACGGCACCAACAACTCCGTCACCCTGGCCGGAGACCGACTCCTGTATCTGAAGAACCACCTGCGCTCCCCGAACGAGATCTATCTCGTGGATCATTCGGGCAAGAACGAGACGCAGCTCACCGACCTGAACGGCGAGCGCCTCTCTCATGCGCTGATGGGCGAACCCGAGCAGTTCACCTTCGAGGGCTGGAACGGCGAGACGGTGTACGCATACCTCGTGAAGCCCTACGACTACACGCCCGAGGCCGCCGCGGCCGGCAAGACGTGGCCGCTCACGTTCCTCGTGCACGGCGGCCCGCAAGGCAGCTTCGGCAACGACTTCCACTACCGCTGGAATCCCCAAGCCTACGTGGGCGCGGGCTTCGCCACGCTCGCCGTCGACTTCCACGGTTCCACCGGCTACGGCCAGCCGTTCTGCGATGCCATCAGCAACCACTGGGGCGACCGTCCCCTCGAGGATCTCGAGCGCGGCCTCGCCGCCGGCCTCGCGAAGTATCCCTGGATCGACGGCACCCGCGTCGTGGCCGCGGGTGCGAGCTACGGCGGCTACATGATCAACTGGATGGCTGGGCAGCCGTTCGCCAAGAAGTTTCGTGCCTTCGTCTGCCACGATGGCAATCTCGACGAACGCGCCGCCTACTTCGACACCGAGGAGCTGTGGTTCCCCGAGTGGGAGCACGGCGGCACACCCTGGCAGAACCCCGAGGGCTACGCCAAGGCCAACCCGGTCGACTACGTGCAGAACTGGACAGTCCCCACCCTCGTGGTGCATGGCGCCCACGACTATCGCGTGGTCGACACGCAGGGATTCAGCACCTTCACTGCCCTGCGGCGGCTGGGCGTACCCGCGCGCCTGCTGTACTTCCCGGATGAGAGCCACTGGGTACTCAAACCACAGAACTCGATCCAGTGGCACGACGAGGTGATGGCCTGGCTCACCCGCTGGATCCAGTGAACCGCGAGCGCGGATCGTGATCGCGCGAAGCCCCCGGTCGACTTGCGACCGGGGGCTTCGTCGTCCCGCGGGCATGCGCCTACGCGCTCCGCGCCCCGATGCCGTGCTTGTCCAGCCGCCGGTACAGCGCCGCCCGCGAGATCCCCAGCCGCCGCGCCGCCTCCGCCCGATTGCCTCCCGCTTCCTCCAGCGCCAGCAGCAACCGCGCCCGCGACAGCTCCGCGACCTCCCCCGCGCCCGACGATCCCGCCGCCGCTTTCGCCTGACGACCCGGACCCGCCAGCACCAACGCGTCGCGACCGCTGCCCAGTTCCACGTCCACCACGCCCAGCACCTTCTGGCTGATCGCCGCCCGACGCGCGATCAACGCCACCTCGCGCGCATTCCCTGCCCACGGGTAACGCTGCAGCAGGCCCAGGCTCTGCGTGCTGAAGTAATCCGTCGCCGCCACCTTCCGCCCCACAGCCTCGCTCAGAAAGTGCTCCAGCAGCGGCAACACGTCCTCGGGCCGCTTCCGCAACGGCGCCAGGTGGATCTCCAGGATCCGTAACCTGTAGAAAAGGTCTTCCCGGAACTTCCCCTGAGCCACCGCCTCCTCGAGATCCAGGTTCGTCGCCGCGATCACCCGCAGATCCGCATACCGCGTGTCCGGATCCCCGAGCACGTTGTAAGATCCGTCCTGCAGCAACCGCAGCAGCTTCGCCTGCACCTCCGACGGCATGTCCCCGACCTCGTCCAGGAACAGCGTCCCCCCATCTGCCTCCGCCGCGTAGCCCGTCCGGTCCATCTCCGCCCCGCTGAACGCACCCCGCACGTGGCCGAAGAACTCACGCTCGAACATCGTCGTCGGCACCGCCGTCATGTTCACCGCCACGAACGGCTTCCCCTGCCGCGGACTCAGCTCATGCAAGCGCCGCGCGATCACTTCCTTGCCCGTCCCCGTCTCCCCGATCACCAGCACCGGCTCGTCGTACGGAGCAAACGCCTCGACTGCCTGCAGCACCTCCTGCATCGAACGCGACTGCGCCACGATCACGTCCCGCGCCTCGTAGCGATCGTCCTTGCTCTGCACGCGCCGCACCGCGTAACGCGTCTCCTCCATCCGCCGCTTCGCGATCCGCGACTGCATCCGCTGCACCGATGACGACCACGACGCGATCCCCACCTCACGGCTCAGCGCCTGCGCCGCCACACCATGCTCCCAGGCCGCATCCAGCAGATCCCGCGGCGCCACCTCCTCCTTGACGTCGCTACTGCGCGCGATCAACGCCTGACCCGCCACCAACCGCGCCGACAGATGCTCCAGCCGCGCCTCGATCGCCCCCAGCAGATCGCACGCCTCCTCCGCGTAACGCTGCGCGTTGCGCACATCGCCGATCGCCTGCATCGCCTGCGCCAGGCAACGCAGCGTCACCCCTTCCTCGTAACGATCCCCCAGCCGCGCCGCATGCTTGCGCGCCTCGTTCAGCACCGGCAACGCCGCCGCCACCTTGCCCTCCAGCGTCAGACACTCGCCCTCCCGACGCCGCAACTCCATCACCAGGTCACCCCTGGGCGCGATCTCCTGCGCGATCGCCATCCCGCGCGCGTAGTAACGCCGCGCCTCCTCCGGCTTGCCCTCATCGCGATAGACGTCGCCAAGGAATTCGAGCGCCAGACACTCCTCGCGCGGCACCTTCAACTCCGCCGCCAGCGTGTAGGCCTGAGTCAGATGTTTGCGGGCGGTGGTGTGGTCTTCCAGGAGGCGGTGGACGTTGCCCAGGGCGATGTGGGTGCGGGTGAGGTTGAGGCGGTTCTCCACCGCCGCGAAGAGGCGGGTGGCTTCCTCGAGATGAGGCACCGCCACCACCGCGCCGCCCGACTTGTAACAGGCGATGCCGAGGTTGAGGGAGTTGAGGCCCGCGGCGAGGCGTGCGCCGATCTCGATGTTCACCGCATGGGCCGCGGTGAACCACCGTCGGCTCTCGTCATACCGCCCCTCGACCACGGCGAGGACCCCCAGGAGATTCGCGAACTCCGCGACCTGCGGCTTCTGCGCCCGCAGGCGCGCGATCTGGTAGCCGGCTTCCGCGTCGCTCACCGCGTCGCGATAACGGCTCCGGAGAAAGCGGATGTTGGCGCGCAGGAAGAGCAGGCGATCCAGGTCCCGATGCCAGTCGCGGATGGCCACCTCGACGTCGTGCGCGACTGACGCCTCCACCTCGCTGTACTGGCCCCGGCACACCTTCAGCCACGAGCCCAGGAGATGGATCTCGAAGCGATCGTCGGCGTCGACGACATGGCCAGCGAGCCATCCCACGAGGTCCGTCGCTTCGTCGTAGCGCCCGGTCTTCTGCCAGACCCAGCCCTGGAGCAGCCAGCAATCGACCACGGTCGGCCCGCTGCGGGCGTACACGACGAGTTCCTGTCCCACCAGATCGGCGAGGGCATCCGCACAACGCGCATAGTTCTCGCGCACGAAGTGGTCCTGGGCCGCGCGGAATCGCGGCCCATCGACGCGTGCTAAGAGACGTGCGGCATTGCGAGGCGCAGGACTCATGAGTCGTGATGCCCCGGGCTGTGTTCACGGTCCAGCGTCTTGGGTGTCGGCACACCGTCGGGCAGATCGAGCGACCACCAGGTCGTCGGACTCCACGGACCGAGCCATGGCAGCCAGATCATGATGCGCGGAAGCCGTTCGTTCTCACCCTCGGGATCGCCCGACCCGGCGGTGTCGCGCGCGATGCCGAATCCACCGAGCGGATCGCCGGGGATTGGCCGGTTGACCGACTGTTCCGCCTGGAAAGGACGCGCCACCCCGGGCCGCGGTGCGACGAGAAGAAGAACGACAAGCAGGCAAAGGCCGAAGCCTACGCGGATCTTCATGGGAGGCTCCTCGTTTGACGAGGTGGGTGCGATCCCCGTGTGGCATGAAGGTACGGAGTCGCGGCGGCGGAGAAAACCCCTGAATTGCGGATTCGGGCCAGCAGAAGCACATAATGGCGGGCAACAAGCCTCGATTCGGTCAGGGGGCGCCGCGACCCGTCGTCACGACGCGCGCCAGGCGCTGCAAGGTGGCGCCGAGTGCGGTGTTGTCGAGGTACGCGCCACGCACGGGATCGTGGCCGGTGGCGAGTGTCACGAATTCGGCACTGCAGAGCCCCTGTGCGAGGAAAGGGACGAGCTGGTTGGTGTGCTCACCCGTGTGCAGGACGAGGGCGGGCATGCAGCCGACGCCGCAACCCGTCACGGGTGGCCAGTCGGCCGGCCCACCTGTCGGTTCGCCGGTGAGGCGGCCCGTCTCGTGGTCGGCCGTCACGATGAGCAGGGTCTCGTCCCAGCCGCCGTGGGTCGCGATCCAGGCCGTGACGGCGTGCACGGCATCGAGGAAGTCGACGACCTCCTCGACGAGACGGCCGGGCCTGCCGTCGTGGCTGGCCCAGTCGGCGGCGCCGCCCTCGATCATGACGAAGAAGCCGTCGGGGTCGGCGTCGAGGACGTTGAGCGCGGCCAGGGAGATCTCGGCGAGGGTCGGCACATCGTCGTTGCGTGCCACCGCGAAGGCCGCGGCCTGTCGATCGCCGTCGCGCTGCGCCTGCAGCGTCTCGTGCACCCTCGGAACGCCGAGCAAGCGGGCCGGCGCCGGGCCGGACGCGAGGGCCTGGAACTGCGCGCGCGTCTCGACCACGGTCCAGGGATCGGGCGTCCCGTCGCCGTCGGCATCGGCGCCGGCACCGGCGAGCACGGCGCGCCAGGTGTCCTCGCCGCCGACGTAGCGCCAGCCGGGACGCGTGCGCCTGCGCCCGCTGTCGTCGTACCAGGGGTGGCCAGCGCCGATGATCACGTCGACGGCGCTGTCCAGGAGCATCGCCCGCGCGATACCCTCGTAGTCGTTCCGGTCCGGGTCGGCGACACAGACGCCCGCCGGTGTGGCATGCGCGAACGGGACGGTCGTCACCACGCCCATGGCCTTGCCTGCGGCAGCCATGGCTGCGGCCAGGGTCGTCAGGGGCGCGCCGTCCGGCCCGACGGCGAGTCGACCGTTGCGGGTCTTCACGCCGGTGGTCATGGCCGTGATCGCCGCGGCCGAATCGGTGACGTGGTGATCGACCCGGTCGGCATCGGCCCAGGCTGCCACGGGATCGTAGCCGCCGCCGGCCGGATACGTGCTCATCGCCAGCCGCACGGCGAGCGAGTCGAGGATATCGCGGCCCGCGGCGCCGTCGCGATAGGCCTCGCCCGCCGCGATGTGGTTGAATCCGCAGCCGTCGCCGATCATGAGGATGACATTGTGCGGCGTGGCCGCGGACGCGGCCACGGGCGTCGCCAGCAGGAGCGACACGAGCAGGACGAGCGGCAAGCGCGACACGGTGACCTCCCCCGCCTGGTGAGCGCACGCGAACGTGTCCAGTATATCGTCATCACGTCAGGGTCGTGTCAAATCCCACGGCGAGTGATGGCCGGTGCCCCGCCCGCAAGCGAGGCACCGGCCGGCGGCTCGCGCCGTCAGCGCACGAGCGTGAGTGTCTTCACGCTCGACTGCGCCCCGGCGTGCAGGCGGGCGAAGTAGGTCCCCGAGGCCACGGTGCGGCCCATGGCATCGTGGCCGTCCCAGCGTACCTCGTTCAGGCCGGCGGGACGAGGACCGTCGACGAGCGTACGCACGAGCCGTCCCTGCACGTCGTACAGGCTGAGCTGCGCGGGTTGCGCCGACGGCAGATTGAAACGCACCACCGTCGTCGGGTTGAACGGATTTGGCACGGCGCCGATGAGAGTGAACGGACCCGGCGCGTCCGGCGTCGCCGTGGCGTTGCCGGAGTCAACGGTCAGCTCCACCGTCACCGTCATCGATGGTGTGGTCGGATCGTTGCTCGTGATCTGCACCGGCGCCGTGTACACACCGTCGCGGAGATTCGAACCGTCGACCTGGCAGGCGAGCGTACCGTAGGTCCACGAGTTGACCGTTCCCGACAACGGCGTGATCTGCAACCACGACGTCGACTCGCTCGCGGACCACGAAAGGTCCGCGCCACCCATGTCGAAGAGGTAGAGCGGCACCGTGGCCATCGGCAGGCCGCTCGTGACCGTCACCGCGACCGGCTGCGGGGCGGCCACCAGCAGCGGCGTAGTGGAGCCACCGCCGGGGAAGACGATGTCGTCGAGCCACGCGCAGTCGTCGCCGGACGACTGCGCGGTGGTCTTCAGGTAGCGCCAGCGGAACGTGTGGGTTCCCGACGTGACGGTCCGCGTGTACTGGATCCAGTCCACCTCGCCCGACCATTCGCCTACCACGGCCGAGCCGTCGAAGAACTGCAGCACGTCGATGCCGCTCTGGGACGAGACCTTGAGCCAGAACGTGATATCGCCGCCGTCCCCGCAATCCACGACGGTCTGGATCTGCGAGTAGCCGGTGCCGGAAACCGCGCCCGAGTGCGCGGCTTCAGTGCCGGAGTGCACGACGTCCGACTGCACGTACCAGGGCGGGGACCCCACCTGCTGCCAGGCGAGTCCGGTGAAGTCGCCGGTCTCGAAGCTGTCGCCGGTGAGCGAGTCGAGGCGAAGATCGAGGTCGAGATCACCGAGGAACGGCACCGTCTGCGTGAGCACGCCCTGGGCTCCGGCGGCCACCTGCAGCGTGAAGTCGCCGCTCGCGGGCAAGGTGAGGCTGTACTGGCCGGACGCATTCGAGGTCACGGCTGCGATGGGGGCGTCGAGCACGGTGATCAAGGCCCCGGCAGCAGGCGTGGATCCGTCGGGCAGCAGGACCGTGCCGCTGAGCGTCGCGGATCCGACCGCGTCCATCGCCACATTCACGGTCACGGTGTCGCCGTCGGGCACATCGACGGAGGTCGCCAGGTCGCCGTAGCCGAAGTCCGAGACGCGCAGCATCGTGGTCCCGGCGGGCGCGAGGACGCTGTACGCGCCGGTGGCGTCGGTGGCGTCGGTCTGGACGCTGCCGTCGACCGACACGTGCGCGCCCTCGAGAGGCAGGCCCGTGGCCTGGTCGGTGACCACGCCGCTGATGGTGCCGATACCGCCCATCACGGCCGTCACGGCCGCGTAGGCATCGATGAAGCCGTGGCCGTACGTATTGTCGTCACCGCCGGCGCCGAGGTCGTGGGCCGTGTCCATCAGCACCTGCTTGATGGTGATGCCGTCGAGATTCGGGTTGGCCGAGCGCATCAGGGCCACGACGCCCGCCACGTGCGGGCAAGCCATCGAGGTGCCGTCGTAATACGTGTAGCCGCCACCGGGGATGGAGCTGTAGATGCCCACGCCGGGCGCGCTCACCTCCGGCTTGATGCGATTCTCCACCGGGCCGCAGTTCGGGCCGGCCGGGCCGCGGCTCGAGAAGTCGGCGATCGTGTACGGCGGCTGCGGGTTCGTGGCCCCCACGCTGAAACAATTGTAGATGGTGGTGGCGCGGTCGGCGGGGGAGCGCAGGGTCGAGGCCGTCGGCCCCTCGTTGCCGGCGGCGAACACGATCACGGGACCGGCCGCCTCGCAGGCATCCATCACGTTCCACCAGCGAGAGTCGCAGTCGGGGTAGCCGAAGCCCTCGTGCACGCCCCACGAGTTCTGCACGACGTCAGGCACGTCGTCCATCGTGTTCGGGTCGCCGTCGGGATCGGTGAACCACTCGAAGCAGGCGATGATGTCGGCGTCGAAGCCGCCGCCCACACCCTGGGCGATGGGATTGGCGGCGATCCACTCGGCGCCCGGCGCCACGCCGATCGTGTCGTCGGGCGCGAGGCCGCACATCGTGCCCATGGTGTGGGTGCCGTGGGAGTTGTCGTCGGAGGGGAAGGTGGACGGCGAGCCGACCACGTCGAGCCAGCATTCCTGCCACGGGGCATGCAAACCGCGCCAGCGGCTGGCCAGCGCGGGATGGTTGCCGTCGCAGCCCGTGTCGAGGCCGCCGATCAGGGCGCCCTCGCCGCGGATGCCCAGCTCGTCCCACACGCGGCGCGCGCCCACGTTCACCACGCCCGGCGTGATGCCGATGCTGGTGGTGGCGGCGTCGTAGCGGGCGACCGGTTCGATCAGTTCCGGTACGAGGTTCGGCTCGACGATGTCGACGTCGTCGCGCAGGGCCAGCTCGCGGATGATGGCCGGGCTGGCGGTGACGAGCACGCCGTTGACGATCCAGTGTGGCCGGAAGGCTTCGATCTGTCCGCTCGCCTCGCGAGCGGTGAGGTCGGCGATGAAGGGCGCCTGCGCGGTCTTCGCGGCGTCCTGCAGGGTCTCGATCACGATGGCGTGGCGTGCGGCGAGCGGCGCCTTTTGCGCGTGCAGACTGAGGTCGAGAGCCTGGACGTCGACGCTCCCCCGCATCACGAAGAGGACGGTGAGCGGCGTGTCATCGGTCTTGGCGGCCAGGACGTTCTCCAGGCGCGCCGAAAGCTCGCCGGCCTGGACGGCACCGGTGCCGAGCACCACGAGCAGACTGGTGAGCAGGGCGTTCTTCATGCGCATGGGGCATTCCTTGCGTTGGAGGAATGGGCAAGGGGTGACGCTGTCTCGTGGACCGGCCCGGCTGCCGGGTTCGCGAAAACAGGAGCAGAATAATAGGGTCTCGTCACGATTCTGTCACGGGGCGCCCCGCAATGGGTCCCAAAGACGCCACCGGCGCCTCCCGCAGGAAGGCGCCGGTAGCATCGCGAACCTCGCGGGCGCGGGTCAGCGCACCAGCGTCAACGTCTTCACGCTCGACTGGGCACCGGCCTGCAGCCGTGCGAAGTAGGTGCCCGAGGCGACCGCACGGCCACCCTGGTCCTTGCCGTCCCAGCGAACCGTGGTCTCGCCGGCCGGCCGCACACCATCGACCAGCGTGCGCACGTGACGTCCCTGCACGTCGAACAGCGCCAGCGTGGCCTGCTGACTCGCGGGCAGGTTGAACTTGATGGACGTCTGCGGATTGAACGGATTCGGCATGGCGCCCAGCAGCGCGAACGCGGCCGGCGCTCCATCCACCGCCGTCGACTGGCCCGTCACGAGGAGATCGACGGGGATCACCGTCGTCGGATCGGCCGGATCGTTCGAGGCGATGGAGACGGACGTGCTGTAGTGTCCCGGAGTGAGGCCCGAGCTGCTGAACACGAGCGTCAGATCCATGTAGCCGCCACCGGAAACGCTGCCACTCGCCGGCGAGACATCCAGCCACGGCGCCGATGTGCTCGCGGACCAGTCGAGGCTGCTGCCGGCCATGTTGAACACATACTCGGAAATCAGGAGCTGCGTGGGTGCATCCGCAGCCATCTCGACCATCACCGGATCCGGCGCCACGACGATCTGCGGCACGGGCGCAGCCCCGGGGAAGACGATGTCGTCCACGAAGCCGGAGTCGAGGCCGTCGGACACGCTGTAGTCCTTATCATAGGTGAAGCGGAAGGTGTGGACACCCGCCGGCACCTCGTAAGTGAACTGCGACCAGTCGACCTCGCCCGACCACGATGCGATCTCGGCGCCGTCGACGGCGAAGATCAGGAAATCGTAGGTGGCTTCCGACGAGACCTTGTACCAGAACGACATCGTGCCGCCGGCGCCGCAGTCCACGGACGCCTGCATCTGCGAGTACTGGTTGTCCGAGACATCGCCCGAGCGCGCGGCGTAGGTGCCGCTATGCTTGTACTGCGTCTGCACGAACCAGTTGGCGGTGCCACTGAGCTGCCAGGGCAGGCCGGTCAGGTCGCCGGTCTCGAAGTCCTCGGCCGTCAGAGCGTTGAGGTAGAGATCGAGGGTCATGTCCTGCTCGAAGGGCACGGTCTGCACGAGGTTTCCAGCCGTACCGGCGGAGGCATGCAGGTCGAAGACACCCAGGGGCAGGGTGAGGCTGTAGGACCCGGCCGCGTCGGTATTGATCGTGGCCAGCGGCGTGTTGAGCACCGTGATCGCGGCACCCACGGCGGGCGTGCCACCATCGCCGGGGTTCCCGCCGGGCAGGTACACGATGCCGCTCACCGTCACGGACGGCAGAGGCGTCAACGCGAAGTCGGCCACGACGGTGTCGTTCTCGATGGCCGTCACGCCGACCGACGCGTCCGCGTAGCCGAAGGCCGACACGTTCACCGTGGCCGGGCCGATCGGCACCACGAGATGGTAGGAACCGTCGACTCCGCTGAGATCGGTCTGGAAACCGCCGGTGACGGTGACGTGGGCGCCGCTGATCGGCGACCCCGTCGACTGGTCGGTCACGACGCCGTCGATGTAGCCCAGGCCGCCGGCCACCGCGAGCACGGCCTCGTACGCGTCGATGAAGCCGTGGCCGTAGGTGTTGTCCTCACCCGGCGCGCCGAGATCGTGCGCGGTGTCCATGAGCACCTGCTTGATGGTGATCACGTCCACGTTCGCGTTGGCGGAGCGCATGAGCGCCACCGTGCCGGCCACGTGCGGGCAGGCCATGGAGGTGCCGTCGTAGTTTGCATAGGAGTTGCCAGGGACGGAGCTGTAGATGCTCACGCCAGGCGCGCTCACCTCGGGCTTCACCAGGTTCTCGGCCGGACCGCAGGTCGGGCCGGCGGGGCCACGGCTGGAGAAGCTGGCGATGGTATACGGCGCCGAGTGCTGCGTGGCGCCCACGGAGAAGCTGTTGTACAGCGTGGTGGCGCGGTCGGCCGGAGAGCGCAGGGTGCTGGCACCCGAACCCTCGTTGCCGGCGGCCCACACGACGACCGGGCCGGCGGCCTCGCAGCCATCGATGACGTCCCACCAGCGGCTGTCGCAGTCGGGATAGCCGAAGGCCTCGTACACGCCCCAGGAATTCTGCACCACGTCGGGCACGTCATCCGTCGTGTTCGGGTCGCCGTCGGGATCGGTCATCCACTCGAAGCAGTCGATGATGTCGCCGTCGAAGCCCGAGTTCACACCCTGGTCGATGGCGTTGGCGGCGATCCACTCGGCCCCGGGCGCGACGCCGATGGTGTCGTTGGGCGCCGTGCCGCACATGGTGCCGCAGGTGTGGGTGCCGTGGCTGTTGTTGTCCACGGGAAACTGGGTGTTGCCGCCCAGCACGTCGTGCCAGCACTGCTGCCACGACGCGTGGTTGCCACGCCAGCGGCTGGAAAGCGCCGGGTGGTTGCCGTCGACGCCGGTGTCGAGGCTGCCGATGAGGGCGCCCTCACCACGGATGCCGAGTTCGTCCCACACGCGGCGGGCCCCGATGTTCACGACACCCGGCGTGATGCCGATGCTGCGCTCGCCGCTCTCCTTGGCCGGCACGCGACGCACGGGCTCGATGAGCTCGGGCACCACGTTCGGCTCCACGACCTCGACGTCATCGCGCGTGGCGAGATCCCGGATGGTGGCCTCGTCGGCCGTGACGAGCACGCCGTTGACGAGCCAGTGCGGCGTGTAGCCGACGATCTCGCCGCGGTCGCGGCGGGCGTTGAGGCTGGTGATCAGGGACTGCTGCGACGCCCGCGCGGCGTCCTGCAGCGTGTTCATGACGACGGCGTGGCGGGTCGCCAGGTCGACGCGCTGATCGTGCAGGCTCAGATCGAGAGCCTGGATATCGACGCGCGTACGCATGATGACGAGGACCTTCACCGGCGTGCCGGGCGCGGTCGCGCCAAGGACCTTCTCCAGGTTTGGCGAGATCTCGCCCGCGAGCGCCGAGCCCGCCAGGAGAGCCACCAGCACGACGCTCAGGACGGCTTTCGTATGTCGCATGTGGGGTTCCTTCGGTTGCGTGCGAACGATAGCAAACGCCGACCACGCCGATGGACGTGGCGGCCGCATGGATTCGCCTTCCATTCAACCAGAAAACCATTGCGAAACCTTCACGATTCGCGAATTTTCTACCCCTCATTAAAGATCAAACGTAGACCATGGCCCCGCCGGCACACGCGTGCTATTCTCTTGTCCGGACTGTGTTTCCCAAGCAAGGAGATCACGATGGACCACTCCCGGATCGCCCTCATCACGGGCGCCAGCGCAGGTATCGGCCGCGCCTGCGCCGCGGCCCTGGCTGAGGAAGGCTATCGTCTCATCCTGGCCGCCCGGCGTGCCGACCGCCTTGCCGAGCTGATTCGATCCCTGGGGGCCGACCACGGCACCGAGTGCCGGACCCTGGCTCTCGACGTGCGCGACCGCACCGCCGTCGACGAGTCCATCGCGGGTCTCCCCGCCGACTGGCAGGCGATCGACCTGCTGGTGAACAATGCGGGCCTCAGCCGTGGCCTCGACCGGCTACCGGCGGGGGAACCGACGGACTGGGACGAGATGATCGATACGAACGTGAAGGGACTGCTCTGGGTCACCCGGGCGGTGCTGCCCGGCATGGTGGCGCGCGACCGCGGCACGATCGTCAACATCGGGTCGATCAGCGGGCACCAGGTCTACGCGGGCGGCGCCGTGTACTGCGCCACCAAGCATGCCGTGGCGGCCATCACCCAGGGGTTGCGCCTCGACCTTCTGGGCACACGGGTCCGCGTATGCAGCGTCGATCCCGGTCTGGTGGAATCGGATTTCTCGCTCGTGCGCTTCCACGGCGACAAGACGCGTGCCGACGCGGTCTACACGGCCTATCCGCCGTTGCAACCGCGCGACGTGGCCGCCTGCGTGGTGTTCTGCGCAACGCGTCCCGATCACGTGGCCGTGATGGACCTGATCGCGATGCCCCAGGACCAGGCATCGGTATACGCGAGCCACCCCCGGGGCACGAGTTGATCCGCAAGAGATCTAGGCCGTGGGCGCGGGCCCGATAGCCACGATCTCCCACTCCCGGTGATCGGCGCCGTCGCCATAGGCGACGGTGTCGCCGACGCGGTGTCCCATGAAGGCCAGAGCCAGGGGCGCGCGGTAGAAGAGGATATGCCGTTCGGCATCGGAATCCCAGGGACCGAGGAAGGTGAAGGTGACCTCGTCCCCGCCCACGAAGTCACGCGCCGTGATCTGCGTGCCGATGTTCACGTGGTCGCTGCCTGAGAGATCCTTGTCGATCACACGGGCCAGCTTCAGTTCGTTCTCCATCGTGGTCGCCCGGCTCGCGAGCTGATCACGCTTCTCGAGGGCCGCCGTGAACTCGGAGTTCTCGCTGAGATCGCCGAAGCTCGCCGCCTCGCCGATCTGCTTGGCCACCTCGGGAATCTCCACGTCGATGATGTGACCGAACTGCTCCTGCCGGCGCCGCATGCCGCTGGCCGACGTGTAGAGCACCGATTCGTCTTCCCAGGGACGGGCCATCTCGGTGAACAGCTCGGGATGTTCCAGGCGCAGCATGTGCTTGAGTCGCGAGCGCAGGCTCGGCTGCAGGCCGCCGTTGTTCACCGCAAGGTCTCGCAGACGCTCCGCCTGCGCGGACGAGGCCCCGTGGACCACAGCGAGCAGCGGCTCGCCACGTTCCACCATGACGTCGGCGCGTGCTGATTCGAGGATCTTGAGGTAGCGCTCCTCGCCGGAGAGGGCGTGCAGGTGGCCAAGGGCTTCCGTCATCGTGAGCAGCGCGATCAGCACATTGTACGGTGTCACCTCGGGAAAGCCCGCGAGCGTGCGCGACACCGAGCCGTTGCCGGCGCGCATGCGCCAGAGCCACGAGACGAGCTCCGGACTCGCGGTGGGCTTTGCGATGGCCCGGACCACGGCTTCGTGCAACGCCTCGATCTTCCCGCCCTCGATCAGGATCCGCGCGCAGGTATCGGCGTGGCGCTTGCCGCCGCGCAGCATCGTCGCCGAGTAGAGGCGATCCCAGGTCTCGGGCAGGGTTTCGCGAAGGTACTCGAGCGTGGGCTGCACGAGCGCATCCGGCAGCTCGACCGCCAGCACGCCCGGGTCGGAGATCTTACCGAGCACCTGCTGCGCCGCACGAGGATTCGGCCTGGCCACGGGTACGCCGCGCGCCGCCACGGACGCGTGCACCGCGAGGCCGGCAAGCGCCAGCACCGGATCGCCGGCCAGCGCGGTCACGGCGATCTTGGCCGCGCCGTTGCCGAAGTGCGTCATGAGGTCCACGTCGACTCGGCCCGGATTGTCCTTGCGCGACGTCTCGTCGAGGTAGTCGAGCACTCGGCGCAGGCGATCGACCGGTTCTGGCGTGCGATCGAAGCGGCGGCGTAGGCGGTCCTCGTAGCGGTCTGCCTGGCGCAGGAGACGCAGGGTGGGCTGCGATCCCCCGGACATGGCGAGCATGGCGTCGTGCTTGATGACGTCTCGCGCCGACCGCCACCAGCGCGTCCAGCCTTTCTCGCCGAGCAACCGCGTGACATGCAGCTTGAGGTCCTTGTAGGCAAGACGCTGATCGCTGTCGGCCTTGAGCGCCAGCGTCACGAAAGCTGACGCATCGGTCTCCGCCAGCTCGCGCAGGTGGTCCGGATCGTACATGATGAGCGCCGGGAAGAAATCGGAGGGCCGCGGGTGGATCTTGCCGAGCGTCGTCGGTCCGTACTCGCTCGACCGGTCGTCGAAACGGACGCTGACGACCCCGTTCTCGGGATTGACGCTCTCGACGATCCCCGGCATCACGAAGTTGAAATCCACCGCGTACGCGCCGGGGCGCAACGCCACGTAGGCATCGATCAGCGCCACCACCTTGTCCAGGCGCGCCTGCTCGCCGCAAAAGGTCTCCAGCAGCCGTGGCAGCTCGACGAAATCGGCATGAACCGTCTTGTAGAGCCGGATCAGCTCCGTGCGGATACCCTTGCCGTCGGGGATCTGACGTCCCGCGGCCCGGGCCGCTGCCAGCGCAGCCGTGTCATCGCCCGCTGCGGCCACGACCATCAGCGCCAGCTCGTCCGCCGTGTCATCGGCGCCGAGCCGACCCACCTGCCCGGCGATGCCCAGCAGATCGTTCGCCGTGAGATCGTCCTGGTCTACCGCCTGCGGCCACAGCTCAGCGAGCAGGTCGAACTTCTTGCTATTGGCGAGTTTACCGAGTTTGATCAGAGAAGGGGCTTTCGGAGCGGACGCTTCCTGCATGGTGTCCTCACGGGAGATCGGTGGTCAAGAAACGCGACGACGCGCCCCAAGATAGCTACTCGGGGCGCGTCTGGAAAGTCGGTGTCTCGGTGACTGTGTCTCGGGACGGACGTCCAGGACCCTTACATCCGCGAGTGGCGAGACGTCATGGAGCGACTCGGCGCACAATCACTTGACCATCATCATCTTGCGGGTCTGCATGAATTCGCCGCACACGTAGCGGGTGAGATAGAGCCCGGTGGCCTGCGGCGCCCCCATGTCGTTGGTGCCGTTCCACTGGACCTGATGCCAGCCCGGAGTGCGATCCACGGCGAACTGCCGGATACGCTGGCCATGCAGGTTGTAGATCTCCAGCATCACCACGTCGCTCTCGCTGATCGTCGACGGCACGCCATACGCGATGCTCGTCTCCGGATTGAACGGGTTCGGCACGTTGGGCGGCAACCGGGGAGCCTCGGGTGGCTGCTCGGACGAACGCTCGGCATCGAAGTATACCGGATCCGACCACTCGCTCGTCGGCGAGGCCCGGTGCCTGCTGTCGCGTCCGACCACGCGCACGCGATGGATCACCCCCGGCGTGAATTCCAGCGTGCAGGTGGTGTCGCCCTGCACGGTGGTGATGAGCGACTCTGTCCCGTAGTCCTGCTGCACGTAGACCTCGTAGCTCACGGCCGGCGCCAGTGGGTGGCCATCACCATCTTGCTGGGAGCATGCGGCCCACTGCACGGTGACCTCGACCGCATCCTGGGCCAGGACCACGTGGCTCGCGAACACGAGGGCGAGGGTCAGGATTGCGAACAGCGTCTTGGATTTCATGGCGTGATCCACCTCGGCATCGCGGGACGAAAGCAGGCGCGGACAGCCGCGATCGACACGGGTCGTTTGCAAAGGTGGGACCAGAAACCGGCGAATCTCGCGATCAGGGGTTGCGGCACCAAGTGTTTGCCGGACATCGAACTAAGACGATGTTGAAGACCGTTTTCATGAGGAAGGAAGACCGAGGCGGCAGGATCGTTCGCACTCGGCAGGCATTGCCCAATGCACGCATTGCAATCTGCCCGGACCGAGGATGGTCAGGCCTCATCGTCCATTGCGCGCAGACGGCGGCGGTCTCGCCAGCGTCGCCGCAACGCACCGACGAGCACGAGGACTGCCATGAAGACGAACAGCGTGGGCCAGCGCACCAGCGCCAAGCCCCAGCCGAAACGCAAGCGCATGGACGCCGCGAACTCCTGCTCGAAACGGTCGAGATCCTCGCCGGTGGCGGCGGCGAATCCCGCGTCGAAATCGCCGCGGCGCGCCGATTCGGAAACGATCCGCGCCACGACACCTGATCCGTGGCGCTTCACCAGGGCGTTGACCGCCAGCAGGCTGGTCCGATAGGCCCGATCCGCGGCAATGAGTCCACCGGGAAACGCCCCCTGCAGCCGATCGAGCGAGGGCAGATCGCCCTCGAAGATGACCTGGACCGTGTCGGTCCAGCGCCACTGACCCGACCAGCGCATCGCCGCTCCCTCGTGTAGCCACGTGGGCAGCCGTACCCCTTGCGAGCCCTGCATGAGCAGCGCGTGCACCATCTCGTGCAGGAAGACGTCGCCCACGCCGGGACCGGTGGCTCGCGACCGCTGGTCGTCGACAGCCACGAACCGCCCCGGCGGGATAGCGACCCCCACGCCCCAGTCGGGCAAGGCGCCGGCGAAGTGGGCGCGAAACGCGGCGGTGGGCAGGACGGCGCACACCACGGTGTCCAGCGCGGCGATCTCCGGCACGAGTTCCGCCGTCATCGCGACACCGAACTCCCGCCAGGCCTGGGCGCAGCGATCGGCCGCCGCGCGATCGCCCGCGTCTCCGAGTTGAAACACGACAACCGGCGGCGACGCCTGGGCCCGCGCGTGCCCACTCCCGATGACGGCAAGCACCGTGATCAGCGCAACAACCGTGACCTCGAAACGACGGAAATGACGCAACCGACTCTCCCGGTTGACACCCAACAACCTGGCCGGGATCATGGGTCCAGATTCGCGACGCCGCAACCACGCGCCGGGGGTGACCATGGACGACGCCATTCGCGCGCAACTCGACGCGCTACGCGCCACGATCACCCCGGCGACCCGCGTGGCCGCACTCACGGGCGCCGGCATCTCCGCGGCCAGTGGCATCCCCACCTTCCGCGGCGCCCAGGATAGTCTGTGGAGCCGGTACTCGCCCCAGGACCTCGCCACGCCCGAAGCCTTCGCGCGCGATCCCGAGCTGGTGTGGCGCTGGTACGACTGGCGGCGCGGCCGCATCGCGGCGAGCTCACCGAACGCGGCACACGACGCGCTCGCCACGCGCGCGTCGCTGACACTGATCACTCAGAATGTCGACGGGTATCACCAGCAGGCAGGCAGCCGCGGCGTGATCGAGTACCACGGGTCGATCTGGCGCGTCCGCTGCCAGCGGTGCCGTCACGACGAGATCGACCGCCGGGTGCCGATCCCCATCCCGCCCACCTGTCCACACTGCGACGGACGCCTGCGCCCGGGCGTGGTGTGGTTCGGCGAGGGCATCGATCCCGCGGTGCACGAGGCCGCCACGCTGGCGGCCGCCGGCGCCGAGATCTTTCTCGTGATCGGCACGGCCGGCGCCGTCTATCCCGCGGCCGGCCTGGCGGAGCTGGCCCGCAGCCGGGGCGCCCGGGTCGTGGAGTTCAACCTGGAGCCGAGCGCCCTCACCCGCATCGCTCACCTCTTCGTACCGGGCAGCGCGGCCGACACCGTACCGTCCCTCTTGCGCTGACGGTCGACGACCGCCGGAGCGAACACGCGCAGCTCGAGGCGCGCGGGGCTCAAATCACTCGGCGACCGCGATCGGCACCTCCAGCACCAGGCGGCCGGTGCGATCGCCGGCGGCCTTGTCGGCGAGATCGCGGTCGAGGAACCGCACGCGGCCCGTGTAACCCATCCCGTCCGGCGCGGCCGGCCACTCGCCGGCGAAGCTGAGCGACACCTCGGTGGGCATGCCGCAGTAGAGGCGCAGGCCGTCGCGTCCGGCCTGCTTGGCCGTGCCGCGCACCGGCTGCGCGAACGCGGTCGTCTGCTCCGCACGGAAACCCCAGTCCTTCATGTCCGGAGCCAGGGCGAACGCACCCACGACCTGCAGCTTGTACGAGGCCGAGTCGACGCCATCGGGCAGGCTGGTCGCGATGTCCACTTCGAGCCCATTGAAGCCCGTCTGCGCCACGGCCACGCCGTCACTGTCGAGGATGTTGACGGCGCAGTCGGTGAAGAGATTGCCCGTATTCTTGTCCATCACCAGGCGAAAGCTGGCGCGCGGCGTCGCGGCATCGAGAGAGAACGCGTAGGTCCAGGTGTCGCTGTCCTTCACGGTGACATCCCAGGCGCGATGGAAGCCGACGAGCGCCGCGTCGATATCGCCGCGAAACGCGCCGGGAAAGGTGCGGGTGACGGTGAGCGTAGCCTTCGCGGGCTCGCCGGGTCCCTTGCGCGGCAGAGCCGCAAGCGTGTCCGGCGTCGCGTCGTAACCGTCGCAGCTCGCCGTGAGGCGGTACGCGCCCCTGTCCTCGGCGATACGGCTCGAGGCCACGGTGATCTCCCACGTGCCCGGCGTCAGTTCGGGCCGCGTGACCACGTGATCAGTGATCGGGTTGCCCTCCAACGAGGCATAGCCTGCGAAGCCCCCATGCACGTGCCCCTCAGGATCGTTGATCTCCGACAGCACGCGCGCGCCGCGGCTGGCGCCGACCTCCTTGTCCACCTCCAGGCGTACGCGCAATGCGCTCGAACCGGCAGGCACGTTCACGTAGTAATGATGGACCCAGCTCGCGGGCAGATCCTTGCTCGTCCACGTGCGGCTGAAGCCGTTATCCGCATTCAACGGCTCGCCCACGACCACGGAGTTCCACAGCGCGAACTCGCGGGCGGCGAGGCCGCTCAGATCGCCGCCGTCGAGGCTGGCGATGACGCGCGCGGCGTGCAGGCCCGGTTCCTTCAGCTTCGTACCGTCGTACTCGACGTTGACCGTCATGCCCATGTCGCCGCGAATGTACCGCTTGCCGGAGATCACGCGCAACCAGTCGGCCTCGCTCTTGAAGGTGAAGCTGCGGAAGTAGGTGTCCTTCTGGTCGGGCGTCAGGTCGGGATTGAAGATCGGATGCACGGTGAAAGTCACCTGCTCCGGCTTCACCGGAGCGCCGCCCGGCGTGCGCCAGTAGGCCGCCTCGGCAAGCCCGTCGCTCTGCAGCGGGCACGCCGTCTCGATGCGGTACCACAGGATGTCGTGCGCGCTCTTGCTCTTCGCCAGCGTCTCCAGCAGGGGCCAGGTGCTCGACAGCGTGACCAGACCGCCGCCCTGGTCCAGCAGCGACAGCCCCTCCACCCGCGTGGCGCCGGCGATGAGGGCGCGCTTCATCATGCCCCAGTGCGTCTTCAACCCCTCCTGCTGCGCGGCGCTGAGCAGGCAGGCCACGGCGCCGGCCGTCTCGGGGCTGGCCATGCTGGTGCCGTTGTAGCGCGCCATGCCCTCGACGTAGCCGGGCACCGTCGATAGGGCCGACCCCGGCGATACCACGTCCGGCTTGGCCGATTCGCCACCACGACTGCTGAAGGCGAAGAGGGTGTTGCGGTCGAGGTGCGTGTCGTAGAGATCGGCGCCGGTGCCCACGGAGAGGTAGGCGCCGCTGGAGATCACGCTGGGACTGGTGGCCGGCAGGCCGATGGAAGACAGACCCGGTCCCTCGTTGCCGGCACTCTGGCACACGTAGAAGTCGGGATTGTCGGCCAGGAGATCGTCGAGCCACTTGCCCATATGATCCTCGCCCTCCTCCACCGCCGCGATGCCGAAGCTCATGTTCACGACCACCGGCAGGCCGTAGCGCTTGCCGAAGTCGACGGCATATTCGTACGCCTTCTTCATCGACTCGGTGCGCGTGGCACCCCCGGAAAGGCGGTTGTCACCCAGCTTGCAGGAGATGACCCAGGCCCCGGGCGCCACTCCGTCGAGCCCCTCCTGGCCGCTCACGGCGCGTCCGGCCGCGATGCCGGCGCAGTGCGAGCCGTGGCTGCCGTCATCGAAGTGGAACTCGGCCGTGGGGGCCTTGGGTGTACCGCGCTGGTCCTCGTTCTCACGCACGTTCACTTCCCACGACATCATCGTGTGCGCGTCCGGCGCGTCGAGCCCGCCGAGGGCGAACGTGTCGAAGTTTACGTGATAGTCGCGCAGGCAGGTCTCGGTCGAGAGATCGCCATCGCCATCGGTATCCACGGCGACGAGCCATACCTTGGCGCTCTGCCGTTCCTCGTCCACGGTCCGCGCCGCCGTGGCGTTGAGCCCGCGCGCGAACTCCGTGCCCTTCCCCTGGCCCAGCGCCGCCTCCGCGATGGAGCGGTCGACGAGATAGACGACGAAGGCAAAGACGTCGGTCTGGTCGCCATCGTCGTTGAGGTCGGTGACTTCGGGGTTGTTCACGAACTGGTGCTCGCGGATGGCGCCGATGAACACGGGGTGCCCCACCGGATCGCTGGAGACCGGCGGCACCCGCAATCCATCCGCGCCGCGCAGCGCGAGATCACCGTCCTCGTTCTTGACGACGCCGTCGGCGACCGTCGCCTTCTGCGTCTCCCAGTCGCCCTCGGTGGAGAAGTCGCGCACCTCGATGAGCTTGGTCCGACCCGTCGTGGTGGTCTGCATGCCGGGCATGAACGCGTCGACCCCGGTGTCGAGGATCGCCACCACCACACCGCGGCCGTCCCACGTGGGGTGCGCCTGCTTGAACGCCACCGCCCCCATGTCGTCGTTCGGCAGGTAGTTCCAGCCCTGCCCCGGCGCTGCGGCCAGGATGGGCGAAGCCACCACGAGGATGGCGACGAGGACAGCGAGACGACGACCGGACCGCAATGCACGACGCATGATCGACCTCCAGGAAACGTAGCGCGGACGCGAAAGGGCCCGTCCATGATAGGACGGGCCCGGACGCAGGACAAGGAAGCACGGCGATGGACCGCCATCAATGGAAGAGCGACTTCACCGCGCCCCAGCTCGCCGGTTCGATGGACATGCTGTTGTCCTCGATCCGCGTCTGCAGGTCGCTCGCCGTGAGCCCCGTGATGTTCGCGAGGTCGAGCGCCGACTGGAAGTCCGCCATGGCGCCGCCCAGTTCCGGGCTGCCCACTTCGGCGAACTCGTTCATCACGCCCACGAGGGCGGCCTGCATCTCGGCGGTGATGAGGAAGCTGTCGCCCTGCCCGCCGACCTCGGCCCCCACGGCCGGCAGCCAGAGGTCCCACGCTTCAGCCACGCGGTGAATGAGCGCGGGGCGCTGCAGGACCGCCACGGCGAGATCGTCGGAGAGATCGTGGTAGAGCTGCACGTAGTAATCGCCCACGGTCGACGGCACCAGGATCTCGTCGCGGTACCGGCGCAACATATCCAGGTCTGGCCCCGGGTTGAACGTCTTGTCGCCGGCGGGATATTCCGTCTCAGCGTCGTCGAGCCGTTTATCGGGACAGGGCAGGCCGCAAATGTCAGCGATCGGTGCGCAATCCGCCGGACGCATGATCGAATACATGTAGGCGAACACGCAGGCGAAGCAGTAGTCGGCGGATCCGTTGATTTCGTCGGCGAGGAATGCGAAGAGCACGAACCAGTTGGATGAGGAGACGCGCTTGTTCGTCTGATTCAGGAGACGGAGCTCGTGGGTCGCGGACAGGTCGCCGCCACTCACCGCGGCGGCCGGCACCTGCAACGTCTGCCGGGTGCTGCCGCCGAACTCGAGGGCGTGCAGGCCGCCATCGATCGAACTTGTGTACCAGACCACCGCGCCACCGGGCGGCAGGGTGTCGATCACCACGTCCACCGCGACCGTGGTGCCGGGCGCGGTGGCCTCGGTCAGGCGTCCCAACGGGTCGAGCGGGATGTCGTCCGACACCTCGAAGTGGGCCGGCGGCGTCTGCGAGTCGTCGTCGACGATCGTCAGGACCGCGGCCGAGGGCTCGCCCACCTGGTAGAGGGCGCCCCCGTCGATGAGGCTGAGCAGGATGGTTTCCGGCGGCTCCAGCACGCTATCATCGTAAATCTGTATGCTGGCGTAGACGGTGTCGGCAACGCCGGGTTCGAAAATCGTGAAGGTGGTGCCGGACACGAAGTCGTCGCCGAACGTCGCCGTACCGGGGTCGATCTGCACGTACACCGAGATGGCCGCCGACGGCGGTTCGGAGATGACGAGGGCCACCATAGCGTTCGTATTCTGTTCCACGACACTGTACTGCGTGAAAGCGAAGCTCACGGTGGGCTGGGCGACCACCATACTCGCGGACGCGAGCAGGACGGCGCCGGCCAGGACGCTGACGGAAACAAGGATCGGGCGCCGACTGCGGCGCGGTGCGCGGGTGCTCATTGCGAAACTCCTCACTGGCGAGTCGCGGCGAAGCCGGCGACGGAATCGGTACTGGTAAACGGTGCGCGAGCGCGCTGTCCCTGATATGAGACAGTTTTCGTCCCCGCGAATCACAGAGCCCGGGCAATTTCTTGCCGCCAGCCCCCGCGTTGGCGAGGCGCCGCACCGCTGCCTATTATTGAGTGGCCGTCTCGAGACCGGCCCGGGCTCGCCACGCCGCGTCCTGGCCGCGATTCGCCGACAAATCTCGCCGTCGGGCGCCCCGCGCCACCCTGGGAAGGATCGATCATGCGCGATGTCAGCAAGCTGGGACCGATGACCCGCATCATCCACGCCGGACAGCACCCCGACCCGGTCACGGGTGCGGTGTCCACCCCGATCTACCAGTCGTCCACCTTCGCTTTCCGCGATGCCGATCATGGCGCGGCCTGTTTCCGCGGCGAGGTGGCCGACGGTTTCATTTACACCCGGCTGGGCAATCCCACGACCCGCGCGCTCGAGGAGAGCATCGCCACGCTGGAACATGGCTGTGGTGCCCTCGCCTGCGCCTCCGGCATGGCGGCGGTGAATCTGGTGTACTACGCGTTGCTGAGCCAGAACGACCACGCCGTTTGCACCGAGTCGCTCTACGGTCCGAGCCGCATGGTGCTGGAGACCGAGTACCCGCGCTTCGGCATCAGCGCCACGTTCGTCGACACCGCCGACGTGGCCAAGGTGGAGCAGGCCATCACGAAGCACACGAAGCTCGTCTATCTGGAGACGCCAGCCAACCCCACGCTGAAGCTGGCCGACGTCGAGGCCATCAGCGCCATCGCCCATGCGGCCGGCGCCGTGGTCTGCGTCGACAACACCTTCGCCTCGCCGGTACTGCAGAACCCTCTGCTGCAGGGCGCCGACATCGTCTTGCACAGCATGACCAAGTTCATCAACGGTCACACCGACGTGGTGGCCGGCGTGGTGGTGGCCAAGGAACCGGGAATGTACGCGCGCCTGCGCAAGGTGCATGTGAACCTGGGCGGTACGATGGATCCGCACCAGGCCTGGCTGGTGCTGCGCGGCGTCAAGACGCTGGGTCTGCGCATGGAGAAGGCGCAGGAGAACGCGCTGCGGCTGGCTCGGTGGCTCGAGAAACACCCCAAGATCTCCTGGATCCGCTACCCCTTCCTCGAGAGCCACCCGCAGCACGCGCTCGCGAAGCGCCAGATGCGCGGCGGCGGCGCCGTGTTCTCCTTCGGCGTGAAAGGAGGCCTCGAGGCGGGCAAGATGCTGATCAACAACGTCGAGGTGGCCACGCTCGCCGTGAGCCTGGGCGGCATCGAGACCCTCATCGAGCATCCGGCCAGCATGACCCATGCCGGCATCCCGGCCGCGGAACGGCTCAAGGCCGACATTTCCGACGACCTGGTGCGCATCGCCGTGGGCTGCGAGGACTACGCGGATATCGAGCATGACCTGGCGCGGGTCCTGGACACGCTCTGACCATGCACAATCCGTGGGTCACACCGGACCGGATCCTCCCCCAGAATGGCGCGATCGATTGGGCCGTGGACTACACGGCCCATCCCTTCCTCGATCCCACCATGCCCGACCGCGCGTCCCGGCTGCGCCGGTTCACCCAGCTCACCTGGGAGCGCATCCGCGACGACGACGCGATCTACCGGCGCGAGGCCGCCCGCCTGCTGCGTCCGCTGCGCGGCGTACCGGGCGAGATCCAGCCGTGCCACGACGACATCGTCATCATCTCGGAGTACCTGCAGGAAGCCGACGTCTACCTCTATTCCACCATCGACCTCTTGCCCGAGCCCTCGCGCGACGCGGTGCTGCCGCACGAGGACGTGAATCGCTGCCACGACCTGCGCGAGCTGCTCGCCATGGTCTTCGGCGACGATCCCGGGCGCCGGCGCTTCGAGGCCCAGCGCAAGCTCTACCTGGCCAACCTGCTACTCGACATCGACCACTCGCGCCTGGTCCAGGACGGACCGCTCCACCTCGCGTACTTCGAGGAGTTGCTCGACAACGTGCTCTGGCGGCACAAGAAGCAGGAGTACGAGATCAAGATCGGTTTTCACATCGCGGACGATGGCGAGACGATCCGCTACTCGGCGCGGCCGCGGCGCAACGATCAGGTGTGGACGTTCCACTCCGCGTACCTGGAGACGCCGAACGCGGGGGCGATGACGTCGCTCGACATCCTTTACTGGAATTGCCGCTTCAAGCGTTCGGTCGATCGCGTGAGCTTCGAGGTGGTGGATGGTCAGCACAAGGTGCTGGAACGGGTGCGCTGGAGCGAGATGCGCCAGCACCGCAGCGGGTCGATTCTCTCCAAGATGATCCGCCGCGGCATCAACAACCCCGGGGAGATCGCCGACATGCTCGGCGCGATGTTCATCGTGCACGACGACGACGCCCTCAACGATCTCCTGGCGCTCCTCGACGCCGGCATCGGCAACCCCTTCGGCTGGCGCAACGTCACCGACACCTTCGGCGCCGAGCCCGCGGGCAGCCGCCTCAATCGGCACAGCGCTGCCGGCTTCAAGGTCTTCAAGGGCGACGTCGACATCCTCATCCCGGGCCGCGGACCGGGCCAGCCGCCGTATCGATTCTCGGTGGAGATCCAGATCCACACGCTCGAGAGCTTCCTGCGGACGGTGTGCTCGGCGCACGCCGCCAGCCACCTGGCGCTCAAGCTAAGGCAGTTCGTGAGCGGGCTGGTACCGTACCTTTTCCCCACATCGGTCTACGGCGAGGAATGGCTGCGCTACTGAGCGGCGCCGTACGACCCGGGTCAGTGCGTCCCCGGCGTGATGAGGTGGCACTTCTCGCAGAGCGGCCCCTGCTCCGGATCCCCGTAGGGATTCGGTAGCGGGAAGGACCCCGAGACTTCCCCATCGTCCTCGAGCAACGACACGTGGAAATCCCAGCGCCCCGCCGCCGGCGCCGACGAGGCGTGCGCGCGGTGGCAACTCAGGCACATGACGCGGCTGTTGCCGATCGGTCCGATCGTGCTCGTGGTGGCGGCACGAGTGTCCTCGAAGGGAACCTCGGGCAGGTAGGCGAGCGCAAAGGTACCGCCGCCCGGGTTGCGGGTGCCGTCGTAGTTGTTGTAGTTGCGCGCCGTGCCGTGGGACAGCGTGCTGTCGGTGGGGTGCTGGAAGACGCTGACCTGTTCCTCGTGATAGCGTCCATGGCAGTTCGCGCACCAATCGGACATGCCCGCGCGATAGGCGGTATGGGATTCCGGCGTCTCGCCCGAGGCGAACCCCTGCGGCGGCAGCCCCACGGCCGTGGGTGCCGGATGGCTGAACTGGTAGCGTCCGCCCTGGATCTCGCCCACGCCGTACAGCATCCGGAAGTTGTCGTTGCCGTGCGGATCGTGGCAACTCGTGCAGCCGAGCCAGGCGCTCGGATAGGTGCCTCCGGGTGCCTCGGTGAAGCGCGTGTCGGCGTCGGCCCCGCGGTCCGGCGCCACGATGCTGTGGCCGGCCGCCTCGCCGGCGATGGGCTGCGTCAAACCGTCCGGACCATCGTTGATGTTGTCCTCGAGCAAGAAGACGAAGTTGCCGGCGCCGCGCTCGACCGGCGGGGTGAGCGGATTCTCCCCGAATACGCCACCCTGTCCGCCGTGGCACATCAGGCACACGTCGCTCGGACTCGCCGCCACGAGCAGGGCCTCCCCGCCGTCGATCAGGACATCGCCGTCGCGTTCACCGTGGGTGACGTGGCAGGATGCACAGCTGGCGACACCCTTGTCGTGGAACGCGCGCGCCGTGGGTCCCGCGAGCAGGACCAGGAGCCCCAGGCCAACGCCGGTCAGGCGGGTCATGCTGGGTCGTATGGACTTCATGATGGTCAGGAAGGCTCCCCGGGATGCGTGTTCGTTGCGAGCCGTATGCCCGCCCCCCACAATATGATAGCACATTGACCGCGTGTTTCCAGCAGCATTGTCGCCGAACGGCTTTGGGAAAAAGGAGACCCCGCGGAGCACGCCGCGGGGTCCCCTGTCAGCAATCCCGTCGAGACGGGCCGAAGGTCCGCGACTACTCGTTCGGGGCGTCGAACTCGTCCTTGACGTGGCACTTGTTGCACAGCGAGCGCTGGTTGTCGCTGAACGTGTACTGGTAGTACTTGTTCGTCACATCGTCAGCCGTCGCGCCGTCGTCGGTGATCTGCGGGTGGGATTCATTGATGAACGTCGTGCCCATGTCCCAGCGCGCGATGTCGGAGAAGGCCGACGCGTGCGCGCGGTGGCAGCTCAGGCACATGACCTTGTCGACGCTGTCCGGGCCCAGCGTGTAGTCCATGGAATCGACGGTCTCCAGGTCGACGTTGACGGCCTCGAACGGCACCAGACCGGCGTACGCCGTCGCCTGATCGCCACCATTCGGGTCGTCGGTGCTGATGTAGGCGTTGTAGATGGCGGCCACGGTGCTGCCCAGGTTCTCGCCGGCAGGATGCACGTGGTTGGTCGTGTTGTCGGTCAGGAAGTTCGGGTGGCAGTTGGCGCACCACTCGCTCATGCCGCTCTTGTACACGGTGTGCTTGGCATCGGTCTCGTTGCCGTTGGTGTCGCCCACCATCGTGCGGCGGCTGTTGCCCTTGGCCAGCGGCGCCGCGCTGGTGAACGGGAAGCGGGTGCCGTCGTAGCGGGGGCCGGCACCGGCGCCGTAGAGCAGGCGGAAGTTGGCGTTGCCATGGGGATCGTGGCAGCTGGTGCACGCGAGGCGGCTGCTCAGGAAGTCGCCGCCGGGGGCATGCTCGAGCGTCTGGTCGACGTCGATGCCGTAGGCCGCGGACACGACGTTGTGGCCGTGGGAATCACCGGAGCTGACCGTGGTGTGGCCATGAGCGCTCCAGCTGTAGTCCTTGGTGACCCAGTAGAAGTCGCCGCCGGGGCCGTAGCCGGCGCCGCCATAGAACTGGCCGTAGTCGGCGTGGCAGCTCAGGCACACGTCGGTCGGCGTCGCCGCGACGAGCAGGAACGGATAGCCGGTGGCGCTGTCGGTCACCTGCTCGCCGTCCTGGCTGTTGTGCATGGTGTGGCAGCCGGCGCACTCGGCGACGCCGCCAGCGTGAAACGCGAGCACCGCGTTGGCGCTCAGCGAGAGAGCGATGATGAGAGCAATCTTGAACGTGGTCTTCACGGGTCTGCCTCCAACGGATTGCTACCAGGTTGTTCCGAACACCCGCGGTGCCCGGAGCGTTCGTGCCGTCAATCTCGATCACTGTCTGACACGACGAATCTCATATCGGTCGCTGCGGACTTTGCGTGCTTGGTTGCCGGTCTTCACTCCTTTCGTCATTCTTGCGCAGGCACATGCTGCAGGTTCGTGAGTGCCGCAATCAGCGACGCCCGAGTTCTCGCATCCTGAAAACCTGCACGCGGCCCTCGAAGCCCTGAGCCACGTAGATCCGCCCCTCCGGCGTCGCGGCGAGCGCCAGCGGGTGATAGAGCTGTCCGGGTCGGAAGCCGAGCTTGCCGAACTCCGTGACGAACGTGTGGTCGCTGTCGAAGACGAGCACGCAGGCGCGCATGCGATCGAGCACCAGGACCTCGCCCTGCGGCCCGAAAGCCACGGCGACCGGAAAGCTCATGCGGCCCGGCGACGAGCCGAAGCGTCCAAACGTGTCGAGCAAGGCGCCATCGGCGGCCAGGACGATGATGTGACGCAGATCGCCGCCGGGAACGTAGATGCGACCATCCGACGCCTCGGCCGGGCGCCCCATCGCCGTGAACGAGCGGCCTTCGCTGATGTCGCGCTGCCACAGGAGTGCGCCGGTGTGCGCATCGTGCTTCGCCAGCACGCCGGAAGCCGAGTCCAGGGTCAGGTAGTCGCCATCGCGCGTGATCAGCAGATGGTCGGGATTCCAGTCGGCGATGGGCGGTTGCGCCGCGTAGGCGACGGGCTCGCCGAATACGTTCAGACGGCGGATCTCCGTGTGGAAATCGCGGCCGCGATCGGTGAACACGAATCCGCCATCGCGATCGATTGCGCCATCGGCGGGGTACGAGAGATCGGCGAGACGACTCGTGCGGAAAACCTCGACATCGCTCGGGTTGAGCAGGTGGAATATGGACTGGCGTACATCGGTGACGCAGATCTCGCCGTTGGTAGGATCGATGGAGATGGCCACCGGCCGCGGCTTGCCGACGCTGCCCACGGAGAGCGGCAGCGTCGCCTCGTAGTCGAAGGCGTAGCCCGCGGCGCAGACCACGGCGTCGAGCAAGGCGGCAGTGATCGTTGTAAAAACTACCAATTTCGTCAGCGTATTCACAACTCGCGAGCCTCGGAATGCGAAATCGGACAATTATCGACCAGTTACAGGCCCACCAATCCGCAGCACCTGTTCATTCCCGACGCCATCGAGCATATCAAACAAAAAGTAACTGTCAAACTATTTGCACAAAGGTTAACACCTTTGATGTTTCTTTTTGCAATGGCCGAGAACCCCCCTCCAAATACCTATGAATTAAGGAATTCTGGAATTGTGAGAATGAACACTAGCGGCGGGCCCCCAAAAGAACCCGCCGCTGTCGCGATTTGCACCGTTTCCCGGAAAGCTCACTCCCGCTTCTGGCGCAGCTTGTCGGTGTGGCACTGTACGCAGAGGCGGCCGCCCGGGTCCGCAGTGAGGAACTTCGGGAAGGCACTCCCGTGCTCATCGTGGCAGCTCGCGCACCCCATCGGACCACCCGTGCGCGGATCCGTGACAGACGGCCCGACCGGGTGGTCGGTGTGCTCGGCGTAGGTGTGGCAACCCAGACACGGTTCGCGCCGCGGCCCGGCGGCGGCTGCCTGCGTCGGCGCCGCGAGATGGGGATCGTGGCACATGCTACAGGTCCGGTCGTCGATCACCGGATGCGTGTACGCGGCCTGGCGACGCTGGTCAACCTGCTCGGCATGGCACTGGCCGCATACGTCAGCCTGCTCGCGCGGCATCAGGGCCGCCTTCGGCGTGGTGTGAGGCGCATGGCACACGGTGCAGGCACCCCCGTTCGCGAGCGGAGCGTGCGGCACGCCCACTTTCAGGTCCTCACCCAGCCCGCGATGGCAGGTGAAGCACAACGCGGGTTCCGGCTTCACGAGATCGGTCTTGCCCGACACGTGACAGGCCGTGCACTGACCCTTGCGGTAGGGCGCATGAACGACGGCATGCGGCAGCGATTTCGCGTCCGACGCGTGCGGGGCGTGGCACGAGGCGCAGTCGGCCTCGGCCACCGGGAAGCCCTGGTGCTTGGACTTGAGGGCCGCGGCCGATTCACGGTGACAGTGGCCGCACACCTCTCGCGGCGCGGCGCGCAGGCTCATCGCCACGCGGCCGCCGTGCGCATCGTGGCACCCGAGGCAGTTGCCGGCGCGGAACGGGGCATGCACGAAGGCCTTCTTCTGTGCGGCCTGCAGGTCCGCGTGGCATTCCCAGCACAGCTTGCCGGCGGGTACGCGCAGCAATGCCTTCTGCTGCGACGCGTGGGGCTCGTGGCAGGCGTCGCACTTGCCGTCGCGAACGGGCGTGTGCGCGAACGCGGGATTCGGTGCGAGATCCGCGAGGGCGTGGCACGACTCGCATGTCTCGGCCACGGTATCGGACACGAGCAAGTGCTCGCCGCGGCTGACATGAGGATTATGACAGGCTGAGCATTCGCCGGCCGCAACCGGGGCATGCACGACCGGAGCTGCCCCATGCCCCGTTACGGGATCCTCGTGGCAGCCCGCGCACAGGCTCGACTGGTCGACGATCGGCGCTTTCGATTCGTGGCACACCGTGCAATCGCCGTCGGCGAATGGCGGGTGGCTGCGGGCGTGCAGCAGCGACGGTCTCGTGGAGCGGTGCGGTTCGTGGCACCACATGCAGTCGAGAGTACTGGGATCGCGGTCGAGATGCTTCTCCCGGAACGCGCTGGCGTTCTCGTCATGGCACTGGAAACAGAGCGCGGGCACCGGCTCGTTCAGGAAGCCCTTGCCCTCGCCGCCATGCGCCTGGTGGCAGGCGAGGCAATCGCCCTGGGCCGGCGCGTGGATGGACACCGCACCCTCGGTGGACGCGACGTCCTGATGGCAGAGTGTGCAGAGCACCTCGGTCGGGGCGACGAGGAGCTGCTTCTGCGGCGACCGGTGGGGATCGTGGCATGCCGTGCAGTCGCCGGTAGCCACCGGCTGGTGCGCGTGCCAGTTCGGGCTCTGCGCAACCTGCACATCATGGCAGGTCGCGCAGATCTGCTGCGCGGGCTCGCGCAGGAATGCGGGGTTGTCGCCACCGTGCGGCAAGTGGCAGGTGCTGCACTCGCCGGCGGCCGTGGGCGCATGCACGCTGCCGCCGTCAGGCGCCGTCACCATGTCTTCGTGGCAGCGCTGACAGAGCTGCTCGGGCGCCGTATTCAGGAGCTGCGGCTGTCCCGCCGCGTGCGGCTCGTGGCAGGCCAGGCATTCACCGCGGGCCACCACGTCATGCGGATGGGCAGACGCGATCTGGAGCTGCGTACTCACGTGACAGCTCAGACAGAGCGCGCCGGGCTTGTCCCTGAGGAGCGAGGCCTCGCTCGCACTGTGGGGGTCGTGGCACTTCGTGCAGTCCTTCTTGACGACGGGCGCGTGGGTCGACGCCGCATCGGCCGGCACGACGTCGTCGTGGCAGGTCGTGCACAGGTCGCGCGAAGCGGCGACCAGGAGGTGCGGCTGCTGACCACCGTGCGGCGTATGGCACTCGGCGCAGTCGCCGTCGGCCACTGGCGCGTGCACGTCGGCGCGCTGGAAGGCGGCCGCATCGTGGCACGCAAGGCAGGTGCGCGCCTGGTCGCTGACCAGCAAGTGGGCATACGGACTGCCGTGCGGCGCGTGGCACGCCAGGCAATCGCCATCGGCCGCCGGCGGATGGGGCTCCGTGGCGCCGGCCGTCACGTCGTCATGGCACGCCTGGCAGAGCTGGGGCACCGTCGCCAGGAGCGCATGGTCGTCGCGCATGGCACCGTCGCTCGTGGTCTCGTGGCAGGAGGCGCAGTCGCCGTCGGCCACCGGCGCGTGGCGCACGACGTGCAGCATCGCCCGGGAGTCGGAGCTGTGCGGATCGTGGCACGAGATGCAGCCGCTGGGCGCGGTGGTCGCGTTGCCATGGGCGCTCGCCAGCTTCGCTGCGTCGTCATGGCACGAGGCGCAGAGCGCGTCGGGAGCCTCCTTGAGCATCGCCAGCTGGTCCGACCCGTGCGGGTCGTGACAGACCACGCAGCCGTCCTTCTTCAGGGGCTCGTGCACGTACTTGCGCGCGAAGGCGCCGGCGTCATGGCAGCGGGTGCAATCCTTCGCACCGCGAGCCTGCAGGAGATAGGGCTGGCCCGAACCGTGCGGATCGTGGCACGCCGCGCAGCCATCGTCCTTGATCGGCGGGTGCGTCACCTTGCGCTTCACGGCCGTCGCCACATCGTCATGGCACTCGAGGCAAAGCGTGTTGCCCGGCAGCTTGAGCGCGAGCTTGCCCACCACGCCGTGCCGGATATGGCATGCCTCGCAGTCTGCCGCCTTGAACGGCTCGTGGGCGTACTTGTCCTTCACCTGCGACTTCATCGTGTCGTGGCAGTCGAGACAGGCCTTCTGCTTGAACGGCCCCGCCTGAGCCGTCGCCGCCAGCATCACGACGACGGCGAGGCTCAGGAGAGCCCACCGGCGAGCTTCGGTCATGAAGGAGGTGCGGACCACGGTGTATCCTCCCGCCACGTGGGCGATCTATGGCGCGACGGCGCCTTCGCGACCAGTGCCTGCTGCCGCCACCCGCGCCGCGACCATGGCCTCGGCGTCGGGGACGATCGTGATCGGTGTGGCCGCCCTGAGCTTGGTGATGGCCTCGGACATCTGTGCCACGGACTGCTCCGTGCGCATGAGGCCGATGATCTTGCTACGGCAGGCGTCCAGCGGAGCGGGTTCGACCTTCTCGACGCCGTCGACCACGGCCACCACCCATCCGCCCGGCACCTCGAAGGGATCGAGCACCGTACCGGGCTTCATCTGCACCGCCTCGATGCCAAGCATCTGCGGGTCGAAGAAATCCTGCGGGAACGGCGGCGGCCCGTCGACGACGCCGGGCAGATTGCGCCGCAGCCAGCCGAGCATGGCCCCCTGCGCCAGCCGCGTCCGCATGGTCTCGGCCGCCTCCTTCGACTCGAGCTTGACGCTGTCGAGCTTCACCCGCGGCGCCGGTGTCACGTCCGACAGATGCTTCTCGTAAAACGCCTCGACCTCGGCATCGGTGGGCTTGGTGTCGACCGCCGCGAAGATCTTCACCGACTCCTCCTGCACGAGCTGCCGCTCGAGCCGCCGCGCGTACAGGCGCAGGTCCGGCCGCTCATCGACATGCTCGATCTTGGCCTGATAGCGCACGAGAGCCTCATCGAGCCAGCTCGCGAAAATCTTGTCGCGCCGTTCGGCCGCGTCGGGCTTGCCCTCCATGCCGTGGTACTCGCGGAAACGTATCTCGCGCGAGAGATGCTTGACACGCATGGTCCCCGAAGGGATCCGGGTCAGCACGTCCTCGCTATCGTGCAGATGCTGCTGTATCGCCGGATCGGCCGAGCCGTAGTCGAGCGACTTGAGGAGCGTCGTATCCACCGTGACGGCGTATTGCTCGCGGAGTCCCTGGATGTAGGCGTGCACCGCGGCCGTGCGCGACGGGACATCGGCGGCGGCGGTCGCGGCCACGGAATCGAGGAGCGCCTTGGAACACTGCGTACGCACCGCCTCCGTGACCTGATTCTTCACCGTGAACTGCTGGTCCAGCCCCATCCGGTAGCCCTCCTGGATGATGAGCTGGTTCTCGATCATGCGTTTCAGGACGGCGGCCGGTTCCGGGAGCGCGATCGGCATACCGGAGGGCGCACGCTGGCGCATGAGCGAGAGTTCGATATCAAGATCGACGACGCGCAGCGTGTCGTCGCCGATGAAGGCCAGGGGCTGCTCGGACGCGACCGGCGTCGCAAGTGCCGGCACGGCCTGGACGCAGGCCACGGGCACCGCCGACAGGGCGATCAGCAGCAGTCCCGGCCACCAGGACAGGCGATGTACGGACATGTCAGGATTCCTTCCTCACCGAGCGAAGGTCTTGCCAGAGTCTATCGGCGGAGCGTTGCAAGATGCGCATGAGAGGCGTGGTGTCGGTGGACCCGAACCACCGCACGTCGTCGCTGCGGTCGCGATACCGGGTGGCGCTGGCCGCCAGCAATCCGTCCGGAAGATCGATGGTCCGCAGCGTGAACGCGAAGTCGCGCACACCCGTCGCATGCACACTGGGCGCGGCATCGTCGAACATGGCACTGCGCACGCCGCTGCCGCGCAGGTCGTCGAATGCGACCAGTTCCGGCCGCACGAGGGCGGACACGCCGAAATGGTCCTGGAGCTGCTGATACGCCGCGTGCTGCAATCGCTGCGGGTCGAATCCCGCGGCGAGCAGGTCGGACAGCACGAGCGCCGGATCGATGGGGCGGGCATCATGGCTGGCGAGCGCGGCGCCCAGGACGCAGAACGTCGCGGTCAGCGCCATGTCGGCATCACAACCCACGCCGATGGTCGGCATCACGAGCACCGATGCGGCACTCGTGGCGGGGGACACCGGGGAAGTGAGCTGAGCCATGACGCCTTGTACCGCCGCGAGCAAGGCCGCGGTCTCCCCCGCGGGATCCTCGCCGGTCAACCTCTCGGCCACTGGCTGCTCCGCGAGCCAGACCTGATTCACGCGTCCCGAACTCGTCTCGACGCCGCGAACCAGGGCCACGACGCGCTGCGCCTCGACGATGACGTGCGCGACCACGAGATCAGCCACACCCACGCTATCGCGCGCAGCGGCGAGGAACGCCGGCGTCAAGAGCATGCTGCTGCGGATGCGCTCCTGCCGCGCAAGCGCCACGACTGCAGACGTCGGCGCGACATCGTGCCCCAGACGCTGCAATGCCGTCTCGCCGGCTCGCGTCACGACGATGCGGAGCTGGCTCACGGTGATGGGCAGGACCGTTTCCGTACGGCCGCTGATGAAGACCAGGAGTCCCGTGCGCGCAGGAGCAGGCGCGGCCCACACCGGCCCGGCCGCCGCCAGCGTGGCGGCGAGCAGTCCGGCTGCGAATCGGTTGCGCGCGACGTCGGACATCAGAACAACGTTTCCATGGCATCGTCGACGGCCTCGCGTGTCACGTCGTAGAGACTCGCCGAGCCGCCACCGAAGAGCTTGCGCCAGATCGAGGTTCCGTTGCGATGGACCTGGCTCTGCCACACCAGGGACCCGGTCTGCGTCTCTGCCAATGCCAGCGTCAACGTCACTGCGTTGACGCGGTCGCCGCCGAGCTTCTCCGCCCCATAGTCCTCGACGGATCCGAAAACGATGGCGTCGACACCGAGCTCCTTGCCGAGCGCCACGATCTGCTCGGACGAGGGATCCTGATTCGTGTCGAGCTTGAGGCTGCGGATCGCAGCGTAGACCTGGCCTTCTTCGATCACACGCAGCGCGCCACGATCGAGCAGGTACGACATGACCACCGAGTAGACACGCGCGTCCGCGAACGGATCCGGTGTGCGATTCTGGAGGGGGTAGACAGCCGCGCGTTGGATGAAGCTGTAGTCGACATCCTCGCGCACGAAGGATGTCGGCCGAGAGGCGCAGCCTGGAAAGACCGCCCCCACGACAAGCAGGATCCCCAGGCCGATTGTGGTTCGCTTCATCGTACCGCCTCCCGTTCGTATTGACGAACGTCCCACGAAATCAGTGATTCCAGACTCAGAAAGTCCAGGTCCCTCTCACGTTCCAGTTCGTCGGCGTATTACGATCTCCATGCTGCTTGACCAGAGTCCACTCCGCACCACCCTCGAAGCGCAGATGGCGGCGCGCCTTCCATACGGCGCCCCAGCCCGCGCCACGCTGCACGTAGTCGGTGCGGGTGTCCTGCTGGTCGGTGAGATAGAGTCGCAAATTCATGCTGCCACCTGGCAGCGGGGTCCAGCTCAGGGTATTGCGTAGCAACCAGGCGTCTTCGTCGCGCACCTGGTACAGGACCTGACTGTTGAAGAACACGAGCGGCCGGATGGACCAGTTGACATCGAGGCTCGTGTCGTTGAACGGCGTGAACCCGGAGCCCGCCTCCTGGTTGACCCAGCGATCGGCGCGACGCAGGTGCAGATCGAGGTAGGGCCGCGGCGCCCCGCGCACGTCGGACACGAGTACCCAGGAGTGGCTCTGCCCGTCCACGTCCTGCGCATCGCGAATGCCATAGGTGACCTTCTGGGCGAACGTGAGCCGCGGCTTGGCGTCCCAGGTCACGTCGCCCGTCCAGGAGTTCGTCGTACGGCGCTGGATGTCGCTCTGATCGTTCACGCGCGACCAGGCGACGCGCGCGCGCAGATCGGCCCGCCGGGCCGTGGCGACGGACACGTGCTGGGCCGTAACGTCCGTATTCTGCCGGGACGCGCTGATCACACGATTGATCTGGTGGTCGGCCGACACAACCACGGGACCGGGCCGCCACGAGGCGCCGAACACATGGGCCATGCCGTAGACGTCGCGATCGTCGGTGTCGTAGTGGCGACCAGTGAGGCTGGTGCTGTAGCGCACGCCGATGGTGGTCGTCAGGTCGTAGCCGATGTCGCCCTGCACACGATAGCGGTCGAGCGTGGAACGCACGCGCGTGTCGCCGCTGCCGGGCGCCGGTTCGTACACCTCCATCTCGTTCACGTAGAGGTCGGCCTCGGTGGGGCCGAACTTCTGATCGACGAGCTTGAGGCGACGATGCGCGATCGGCGTGGCGAAGGTGAAGACCCAACCTTGACGGTTATCGGCCATCTCGTCCCAGACGACCGACACCTGACCCGCCGACAGCGGGTCGCCCCACTCACGCCCCTCGGGATCGTCGCTCACGTAGACCGACCAGGCGATCAGATCCGGGAAGCGGACGATGCGGTCGACGTAGAGGACGACCGACGCCATGGTCTGCGCCTCGCCGAAGTCGACGATGAGGTTGCGGAAGTCGCCGCCATACTGGCGCACGATCGAGGCCGAGTCGCCGATGTTGATCACGGTCGGCGTGTCGCGATCGCCGTCGGCCAGGGCCGTCACGGCCACGGGATCGAGCTCGAGCGGATCGAGGATCCCGGGCGTATCGTCGAGCGAGTAGCCGCTCCAGATCGGCGGCACGAGGATCGTGGCCCCGCTGCCGAATGCGGTGTTGGTCTGGCGGAAACGGCTGCCGGTGGCCTGGAGGGAATACCGTCCGCGGTGGTCGGCGAAGGCCCGCGCGCTACGCAGTTGCACCTCGTGGCTCACGTACTCGGTCTCATGGCCCTGAGTCTTGGCCCGCTGATCGCTGCGTGTGAACTGGTACTGCACGGACTCGAACCGCGTGGGGTCGACCTCCACACGGCCCGACTGACGATGTTCGCGATTCTCCCGGCTCGTGCCGTTGGCCTCGCGCCACGATCCGATCTCGAGGGCGCGCGCCTCCAGTGAGATCTGCGCGAACTCGAGGCGCGACCAACCACCGTACTCCGCGTAGTCGTCCCGGCGGGACGTGCCGTCGGCATACCAGTAGTCGCGGCGCGAAGCGAGACCCGAGAGTCCGCTCCGCCACGCGCCCGTCTCGTAGTTCAGCAGCAGGCTCGGACTCGCGTACTCCGAATGCGACTTGCTGGTCGCGCCGTCGAAGCTGCTCTCGAGATGCTGGCGCCTCGCGACGGCACTGCTCAGGAGATCCAGGCCGCGCATGAATACGATACGTTGATCGAGGCGGTAGGTCTCGGTGAGCGTGGAGTTGTCGTAGGCCGTGAGTCCGGCGCCACCGCTCTGCCACGTATTCCAGAGGTCGGCGCGCCCGTTGAGGGCGAGCGCCGCAGGCGCGAGACCGGCAACCACGACGACGAGGAACAGGCAAGACGCCTGGACGTGCGCTCTGCTGCCCGCGCAGCACTCGTCGAATCGCGTTGCCGGAAGCACTCGCATCCTCGTGAATCCTGTATCGCCGCGGCGATGCGTCCCCCACAACGCGTGACTTCGCTGCACGGTGCTGTCGAAATGTGGTTAAAAGCGTAACAGTATGGCGTCACGGAATCAAATAATTCCTAATTATCAGTCGGATTTCTTGACAGACAACGTTCGGATTTCTCAGAAGCCGGCCTGGGCGACCTGCGGCGACGGCACGCCTGGCGACGCGAATTGATGGCAACCGAGGCAGAGATCCCGCGGTGGGTCGAACGGGATCAGAAGGTCGCGCGTGGTCGCCGTCAGCAAGTGGCACGTCTGGCACTCGAGCCGCCCCGCCGGCAACGGTAGGCGGCTGTCGAGATCGGCCCGCAAGCGGCTGCCGGGAATCGTCTGCCCCGCACGCACCGCGATGCCGAAGGGATGACTCGCGTGCTCGTCGAACCGCGGACCGGTCTCGGCCCCTCGTTCACGCCAGAACGACGCTTTGTTACCGGAATGGCAACCGAGACAACCCTCGGACGGGGAGAGCCCGGCGAGCCGCTTCGCGTCCTCGTGATAGAGTCTCGCGGCTTCACGATGCGCATCCGAGACCTGGGCAAGATCGTGCCCCGGCCCGTGGCATGACCGGCAATGGGCCGCGTCCACGGTGCGCAGACTCGCCAGCGACAGGCTGCCGAGCGGCGTCGCGACGGCATCGGGCGCATGGAAGGCATGGCAGCGCACGCAATCGGGAGCATCCGCGCCCCCGCCCCGCACCTGGTGGAACCAGGTCGCGAGCGCACGGGTCGAGGCCGGATGCGCGCCATGGCAACTCCGGCACGCCGCCGTCGACGCGTTCCCGCCGGCCGACGCACCGCTGGCGGAACGGAGATGGCAGAGGCGGCAATCCACTCCGGAGTGCGCCGTCGCTTGGCCCGGATCGGCCGCGCCAGCCGACGCGGCGAGGAGGACCAGGGCTGCGAGGATCACCCCCGCCAACCGGCGATGCTTGATCACGTTGCTCATCATGAAGCAACTTTTCGATCAAAAATTCATTTACTTGAGGGAATTCTTCAGTGACTGGATTCACTGTCGAGGCGGCGCAAGACCGAGTTCACCGACTCGGCATCGCCCTCGCGCGCCACGGCCAGGGCGAGGGCGCGCGCCATCGCGAGGTCGTCCTGCTCGCCGCTGGCCCGCCGGAGATTGCCGGCCACGAGGCCGACGACCTTTCGCATGAGCGACTGGGAGAAACGGTCGAGCTGCTCGTGGTCTTCAGGCTGGAAGCGTCGCTTCTGGCGGGCCACCTCGTCACTGCGCAGCGTCTCGAGCACCTGGGCGAGCTGCTCCACCATCGGCGCCACGCGGTGCTCGCGATACCAGGCGACGAACTCCTCGACGTGTTTGTCGATGAGCTTCTCGGCGCGCTCGGCCTCGTGTTCGCGCGCCTTGAGGTTCGCGGCGACCAGCTCCTGGAAGTCGTCGACGTTGTAGAGATAGAGATCCGGCAGACCACGCACGTCCGGTTCGACGTCGCGTGGCACGGCGAGATCGAGGATGAGCTGCGGCCGCTTGCGCTTCTTGTTGGCCGGCGCCACCCGCTCGCGGGCGAGCACCGCCTCCGGTGATCCGGTGGCGCAGACCACGATGTCGGCCCACACGAGATCATCGAAAGCCGGCGGGTACGCGGTGGGGCGACCACCGAGCAGATCGGCGACGACGCGCGCGTTCGACTCCGGTACGGTTGGCCACGCGCCAGTTCGCCACGCCGGCGCTCTGCAGATGCTTGGCCGCCAGCCGCGCCGTCTCGCCTGCCCCCACGAGCAGAACGTTGCGGCCTGCGAGATTGCCGAAGATCCGCTGGGCCATTTGCACCGAGGCGCTGGCCACCGACACGGCGCCCTGACTGATCCCCGTCCGGTGACGTGCGGCCTTGCCCGCCTCGATGGCGCGCAGCATGGTCTTGTTGAGCACGCTGTTGGTGGTGCCCAGCTCCTGGGCCTGCATGTACGCATTCTTGAGCTGGCCGAGGATCTGCACCTCGCCCAGCATCTGGCTGTCGAGTCCCGCGGCGAGGCGCATGACGTGGCGGACCGCCTCGTCGTCGCGCAGGATGTACGCGCTGGCGGCCTCGGCGGGAGCGAGCCCCGTCAAGTCGCACAGGAGATCGCGCAATTCGTCGGCGTGGCAGTGCTGCAGGGGCGACAGGTAGAGCTCGGTGCGGTTGCACGTGCTGAGCACGACGGCACCCTCCACGCCCTCCTGCGTGACGAGGCGCTGCACCGCCTCGGCCACTTGCTCCGAACCCATGGCTGCCTTCTCACGCACCTCGATGCTGCTGGTGCGGTGGTTCAGCCCGATCAGTTCGAGCCTCATACCACCCTCCCGACGAAGATCTCCACGACCGAGACCATCAGCAGCACCACGACCACCGCCGAGAGCACGAAGCTGATCCAAGCGAGACGCTGCACCGCGAGCCAGCGAAAGCGGTCGGCCAGTACCAGCAGGGTGATGAGCACGGCGAGCAGCAGCATGGGATGCAGGTGGCTGATCACGGGGGCATGATCGGCGGCCGGCCGCAGTCGCAACCAGATCATCGCCGACACGAGACTCACGGAGATGAGCAGCCATCCGGCCACCAGGGTCACGCGGCGCAGACGATCGAGATCGCCGAGCGACGGTAGGCGCTGGAACCACACGTCGAAGTCTCGCTTGCGCAGATGGCCGTGCAGGATGATCTGGCCGGCGCCGAAGACGCCGCTGCCCAGGAGCATCGCGATGCCCGCGAGCGAGAGCGTGATGTGCACCGACGCCTGGCCGCCCTTCAGGCCGTCCGGCACATGGGATGGGGTCGGCCCCGCCGCGAGACCGACCAGCACCAGCATCACGACGCCCGCCAGCGGCAGCAGCGTGAACAGGCGCTGATCCACGCGCCACTGCGCATACGCCTGGCCGATCCAGACGAGGCCGCCGAGGAAGAGCGCGAGTTGCCCGAAGTTGTAGACCGGCACCTGGCCCTGCCGCAGGGTGAGCGCCACCATCCAGGCCAGGTAGAGCAGCGCGCCCAGCCAGCCCACCCCTCTGGCAGCCGTTTCGAGGCGCGTATCCGCGCGGCGTACGAGCACGATCCACAGGCCGATGAGTCCGCTGAAGAACACGAGCAGGAGCAGCGGCACGATGTGGTAGAGCAGACGATCCATGATGGCGATCCTCCGTACGGGCGACGCCGCCGGCGCACGCCGCGACGCCCCTGGAATGTAAGACCTAATTCGTGGTCGCGACAGGACGACATCGCCGACGCTGTTTCCGGGGGCGCCATGTGATATGATCGTGTTCCGTTCGCGTCGAGACCGTAGGACCAAGCCGATCACACCGTTTCAAGAGAGATCCGCCATGACGTACCGTCCCCTCGCGGCCCTCGCGCTGGTCGCGATCGCCACCACCACCGTCGCCATGGCGTCGGCAGGGACCAGCCCCTGGCGCGTGAGCGCCCAGGGTCGGGTCGCCCCGGACCTGGCGCGATACCACGACGTCTCACCGCTGGGCACCACCTCCGTCGACGTCGTCCCACGTCGGGTCGATTTCCACCTGCGCAGCGCCGACGTCACGGTCACCGGCCCCGACGGCATTCCCCACGTCATGCTCGACCTGGACGGCGCCACGTTCCTGCCGGCCGAGGACGGACTGCTGGTCGCGATCGACCCCTTTCCGGCCCAGGCGCGCATCCGCGTCCTCGACCTCACAGGCCGGGAACGGCTCGTGCGGCGGGTCCCGTCCCTGTCCGACCCGGCGCTGACGAGCGACGGGCATCACCTGGTCTACCGGCGGCGCGGCGGGGTGAGCGTGCTCGATCTCGCCCGTGGCACGGTGACCGACCATGCGCCGAGCGTCCTCTTCGCGGCCGGTCCATCCGGGCGATTCGCCGGCGTCGTGGCGGACGCACCCCGCACGGTCATGATCGACGACGGCGCGACCACGTTCACGCTCGCCGTTGATGTGCGCAAGCTCGCCTGGTCGAGCGACGGCGCGCAGCTCTGGGTGCTCGATGCCCGCACGCTCTCCCTCTACACACCGGCAGAAGGCAAGGTGGCGCCGGTGCTCGCGTGCCCCGCGGGAGCCGAATTCCGCGACCTGCGGCTGGGCAGCCGCGAGATGGCGGTGGGGCTGCGGCACATCGACGGCACGATCGCGCACGGCACCCTGATCGTCCTGGACACGGCCGGTCGCGTGCGCGCGCGGCGCAATGGCCCGAGCGCCGACATCACACCGGCGGCCTTCGGCGAGAACACCCACGAGACCATCCCCTGGCCCCTGCTGCCCAACGCGCAGCACGCCGTGGGCAACACCTACGGCGAGTACCAGAACTACGGCTCGGCCTACCTGCACCCCGGCTTCGACATCTTCGGTTCGCCCGGCCAGGCCGTGTACGCGGTGAAGGGCGGCGTGGTGAAGGCCATCCTCACGACGAGCGGCGCGTACCACTGGCGCATCGCGATCGGCGAGCCGGGCAGCGGCACCAGCGAGGGCTATCTCTATGCGCACGTCGACCAGCCCACCATCGCCGTGAGCGTGGGGCAGACCGTCACTACCGGCCAGTTCCTCGGCAACCTGGTGGAATGGCCCAACGACAACTTCACTCACTGCCATTTCGGGCGCATACGCGACGCCGGAACCGTCTGGTCGGGCAGCTGGCTCAACACCGACAACCCGCATCTCGACATGGAGAACCAGAACGACCAATCCTGGCCGGTCTTCGTGCCGGCGGTGGGCAACGACATGTTCGCCTTCTGCACCAACCAGACGTCGAGTTACCAGAGTCCCGCGGCCCTACACGGCGCCATCGACATCATCGCCCACGTGGGCGACACCATCAACTCGAGCTGGGTGTGCGCGGTGCAGTCGATCCGCTACAGCATCTACCCCGCTGGGCATCCCGAACAGCCGGTGGTGGACGACAAGCTCGCCGTGAACTTCGACATGCTGCTGGATACCTACCAGAACAGCACGATCGACCAGTTCCTCGTGGGACTGCTCTACAAGCGTGACACGACCTGCTTCACCGAGGGCGACTACGGCGCGCGCGAGTTCTATCACATCATCACGAACTCGAACGGCGACGAGATCTACGACGCGAGCGATCTGGCCGAGGCCTGGGATACGACGCAGCTCTACGACGGCGACTACGTGGTGGACGTCACCGCGCGCGATGCTTCGGGACGCGCGGCGAGCGCGACGATGACGGTGACGACGCAGAACGGCAACTTCCCCACGGGCGTGGGCGAAGACCTCGCACCCTCGCTCACGTTGCGGGGCTTCCCGAACCCGACGCCGGCCGGCGTGAACCTGCGCTACGCATTGCCGCGAGCGGGCGCCACGACGCTCGCGGTATATGACCTCGGCGGCCGCCTCGTCCGTCATCTCGTGGGGGGCCTGGCCGTACCGGGTGCGTACGCGACGCGCTGGGACGGGCGCAACGACGCAGGTGTGCCCGTCGCCGGCGGCACGTATCTGCTGAAGCTGACGTCCACCGCGGGCGTGCGCACGGAGAAGGTGTTGCTGGTCAGGTGATGGCCAGCATGGGCAGGAAAGAACGGCGGCTATTTCAGTAGCGCGATCTCGTCCCAGTCGAGGAAGCCCTCGGGTACGTCGACCATGGCGTTGACCACCAGTTCCACGAGACCGCCGTAGTGGATGCGGGCCCGGGGCCAGGCCTCGTAATGGTCGAGCAGGTCGCGCATCTGGCCCTTGCAGTTGGAGCAAGGCGCGCACACGTAGCGCGGCGTGGCGGGGTCGTCGATGCCGGTCTGGAAGGCCTCGAGGATCTGCTGGAACTTGCGGCGGCCACTCACCTTCATGCGCCAGTCGAGGAAGTTCAGCGAGTTCATGATCGCGAATCCACTGCCGCCGCCGCAGCAGTAGTTCTGCACGCCGTGCGGCGTCATCTCGCGGAAGTCGGCGCAGGCGGCGCGGATGACCTCGCGCTGCGGCTGGACCACGCCCATGCTGCGCACGACGTTGCAGGGATCGTGCAGCGTCACGGGGAACGGATTCCGCGCCGGATCGAGCTTGAGCCGCCCATCGCGCAGGAGCTGCGCGAGCAGCGTGAAGCAGCTCTCGCGCGGGATGTTCAGATCGCCGAGCCACACGCGATCGCCCACCGCCATGGCGGCCTTGTGTGCATGCCCGCACTCGCCGATGACTACCTTGCGCACCCCCAGCGCCCGCGCCGCCTGCGCGTGCTTCACGCCGACCCGTGCGAGCTGCACGTCATCGTAGAAGAGGCCGTAGTTCACCGAATCGTAGCCGGCGATCTCGCTACTGAGGGTCCAGCTCAGGCCGGTCTGGTGGAAGATGATCGCGAAGGCGGCCAGATTCTCGGGCCAGCTCAGGAACTCCCCCGCGTTGTGCATCACGAGGATTTCGGCACCCGCCTCGTCGACCGGGATGGCCACGTCGAGACCGAGGCGATCCTTGATGTCCTCATGCACGAACGCGACGACATCCAGGAATCCACGCGGATTCATGCCTGTCGATGAGCCCACGCTGAGTTGCTTGACGGTGCCGTCGGCATGCAGCTCGGGCGGCGACCAGCCGAGTTCCTGGCTGAAGAGCTTGCGCAGTTCGCGCGCGATGAGACCGTTGTCCACGCCCATGGCGCAGCTCTGCGCGCAGCGCCGGCAAAGGGTGCAACGATACGACAGATCGGCCAGTCGTGCGACGAGATCCCAGGTGACATCGATATCGTTGCCGTTCAGCCGCGCGAACAGGCGGCCCAGTCCACCACGGCGCCGACCCACCAGGCGGCGCAGCGTCTCGCCGCGCAGGAGCGGACGGTACGCCTCGTTACCGCCACTGCTCTCGTAGACGGGGCAGGCGGCGGCGCAGGTGTCGCACTTCACGCAGTTCTCGAGCGAGAGTACGAGCGGTTGCAGAAACGTCCAGTTGGCTTCGCGATCGAGCAGCTTGTCGAGACCCATCAGGAAGCGGTCCACATGGACGGCACGTTGCGCATCGCTGTCCGGACGCGCAACGCGCAGACCCACCACACCGTCGAGGCTGTGCTCGAGACGGCCGGCGGCATCGGCGGAGAGCGCCGCGATCGGTTCATCGCGCCAGTCCTCGTAGGGATGCGGCAGCGGCGGGAGCGCCTGCGGATCGACAGGCGACAGGACCTCGGCGGGTTGCGCGAGGTCGCGCGGGCGCAGGGCGTCCGTCATCGCGGTTCCTCCGCGACCGTCGTGGCTGCATCCTGCCACGTGCGCCCCTCACCCACATGCGGCGCCGACCAGCCGACGCCGAAGGTCATGGCCTGCTGCAGTCGCCGCTCGAGGGCACCGCCGCGGGGATTGGGCGCATCCTCCCAGCGAACGCGGTGGTAGAGGAAATACTTGGCCACGAAGTGGAACATGCGCGAGAGCGGCAACCACACCAGCACGACACCGCCCAGCGCCAGCTCGACCTGCACGCCCGCCGGCGCCGCGAGCGGTTGAAACGCGACGAGAGCGGCCGCGGCCGTCACGAGGGACGCGAATCCGCGCTCCACCGCGTGCACGCCCAGGGCCGTGCCGAGCCAGGCGACGAAGACCGCCAGGTTCAGGATGTCGCTCGGCGCGTTGTAGGCGCGCAGGGCGGGGTCGACGAGTCGGCGGTGCGCCAGCGCCACAGCACCTCCTAGCGCCAGGACGAGGCCCGTGAAACCGACCACCGTCGTCGCCGTGCTCGCGGCCGTCGACAGAGTGCCGCCGCCGTGTCCCGTTGCCACCGCGATTCCCTGCCCGAGGTTGCCGAGAAGCCAGACGATCAGCAGGTAGAGGCCGGCATGGAAGGGCCAGCTTCGCCGCCACAGCGCCGGGTTGTGATGCCGTACGCCCGCCAGCAGGACGATCTCCGCCGCCATCGCGCGAAGAGCGCCGCCGTGATCCGGCCGCCGCGTCCGGGTCCACCAGTCGCTCTCCTCGAAGATCGAGCCGCCATAGTGGGCCCGACCTCGCTCGTGCGCCACGGGATACAGCTCCCAGCGCAGGTGGACCGGCGCGCGCCCATAGCGCAGGCTCCTCACGACGACGGCGACGAGGCAGAACACCACGGCGGCATACACGAAGATCTGCACGGGAAGCTGAAGTTGCGGCATGATCGGCTCCGATGGCGACGATGCGAGGGCACGGCGCGAGCAACGGATGGCGGGCCAAACATAATCGGCGGCACCAGGGCGGGCAAACCGGACTCGCAGGATCAGGCGGGGCGGACCACCGCGATCTCGGCGGGCAACGCCAGGCGCGCGATTGCCGCGGTGCGGGCGAGATCCGGCTCGAGCAGGGCGGCCGGCCAGGGCACCGTGTCCCGCAAAGCTTCGGGCAGCGGTGACGGCAGGTCGTCCTCGCCGCGGCAGGCGCGCACGGCGACCTCGCGCACCCCTCGCGTGCGCGCGTGCAGCTCGCGCACGTGCGTCAGCAGTTCGACACGCTCGGGATACACCTCGAGGTGCCCGATCACCAGGGTGACACCCAGCGTCACTCCGCCGCGCGTCAGATCGTGGGCCGCCTTGAGCCAGGCCGTCGTGCCCGGCGTGAGTCCGAGCAGCGACCGCGCGCGGTCGCTGAGCAGCCAAGTTTCGCCGGCCACGATCTCGCGCAGGGCGGGTGGCAGGGGCAGGTCGCCCGGCGTCGCCACGGCGGGGCCCGCCGGTCGTCGCGGCACCGGCCCCGCGGCAGCCTCGAGGTCGGCGAGCGCGGCCTCCTCGAAGAGCACCAGCAGCTCGCCGCTCTCAGGCAGCCGCGTGCGCAACTCGTCCAGCAGCGTGCGGGCGAAGGCCGACGACGTCGGCGGCGGCGCGAGCCGGTCCGGCGGGAAGACCCGCGGCCCCTCACCGCTGGTCTCGTCCTCGCGACGCGCGAGTAGCTCGTGGAACCGATCCGGGGGCATGGGCAGTTCGCGGTCGGTCATGGCATCAGACGGCCGTCGTCTCCATCCGTCGCCGGTAGGCACGGACGGCGGGATTCACGCGGAACTTCCAGTAGAGACGATTGAGCCGATCGTGCACGTGATTGAAACCGCGACCACGATGCGCCTGGAAGCGGGCGAGGTCGTCGGCCAGCGACGGGCCGTAGGCGGCGCGGTGACGCGGCATGAGCACGTTGGCCACATGGTCGTACAGTGGCTGTTCGCGGCGGTTCAGATGGGCGAGCTGCTCGCGCCGCACCGGATCGTCGAGGATGCCACGCGCCACGTCGTTGCGCTCGGCCACGTTGGATCGCAGGTAGGCGATGTTCAGTTCGGGCGCCACCAGCTTGCGCAGCAGGAGCAGCGATTCGTCGAAGTGCTCGAGCAGACCCACGAAGATCCCCAGCTCCTCGATCGCGGCGATCGCGGCCGCCGCGTCGCTCTCGCGCGTGAAGTACTTGAGCTGATGATTATGCGGCTCGTTCCAGACACACCACTGCGCCCAGTCGAGCGGGTCTTTTTCCGTCGCCACATGATACTGGTAGTGCGACGCCGCGCGCTTCAGGGGATCGCGCACGAAGGCGAAGTACCGTACGGGTTGCAGATCGTGCAGTCCGCCGGGGACAGTGACGGCATGGCCGCCGATCGCCTTCATACCGGGGCACACCGACATCAGCCGGCGGAAGTCGTCATGGTCGTACGAGGCGACCGATAGCGCGCGCTCCTCGGCGCCGGGCACGAGATGGCTCCGCCAGGGCACGGCGTGGCAGTAGGCGATGCCGAACGTGGAGCGCAGCAACGTCTCCACCGAGCGGCCGCCGGTCTTGGCCAGGTGCAAGAATGTCAGCAGAGAACGCGACTCTTGGCTCATCACATGTACCCCAGATCCTTCATCTCGCGCTCGATCTTTGCGCGCATCGCGTCGTCGGCGTCGGCGACGGCCCCCGGGTCGGCGCCCGCCTCCAGCGACGCCGCCAGCAGCGCCCTCAGGCGCTGCGTCCGCGCGCGATCCCGCCGCAGGTTGTGGCGCTCGTGCGGATCGGCCGTGAGGTCGTAGACCTCATCGCCGTGCTGCCTCAGATAGAGCATGCGCGCGCGTTTGCGCAAGCGCTGGTTGCGCGTGAGATGCGGACTCGGCAGGGAAGCGATGAGCTTGTCACGACCGGCGCGAACCGCAGCCTTGAACATGCCGTGACAGTACACCGGCGCCGCGATGGACGGATCGTCGTCGACCTCGCCGCGGATCAAGGGCGCACACGAGCGCGCGGCCAGACCGGGCGGCAGGGCGACGCCGGCCAGGTCGAGCAGGGTGGGCAGCAGGTTCACGTGGCTCACCGGGCTGACGACGCGCCGGCCCGCCCGCTCCAGGCGCGGATCGACGATGATGCCCGCGGTGCGGATGACCTCCTCGTGCAGGCCGACCTGCCCATGAGTAAATCCGCCATGATCCAGGAATTCCTCGCCGTGGTCAGACAGCACGCAGATGATCGTGTTCTGATCGAACCCCAGATTCGCGAGCGACTCCACCAGGTCGCCGATGACACCGTCATTGTACTGCACCGCCGCGTCGTACTTGTCGATCAGCCACTGGAGGGTGTCGGGCGCGAGCCGCTTCCACTTCAGGTTCACGTCGCGAATGAGGCGCATCAGCTTCTGATGGTTCGCATCGTCGCCCGTGTTCAGCCGTTCGCGTTCCTGGGGAAAGGCGATCTGCCGGATCGCGGCCGGCACCGCGTCGGGAGCGACGGTGTCGAACGCCTCGGCGAACTCGTCGGGTAGCCGGTAGGGTAGGTGCGGCCCGTCATAATGAAGGAAGAGACAGAAAGGCGCGTCGTGACCGTGTTGGGACAGCCACTCCACCGCTCCCTGCGTGACGGTCCGGGGCAGTTCCTTGCTGTAATCGAAGCTGCGCCCCTGCGTCACCACCTCGAGCGGTCCCCAGATATCGCCCAGCAAGTGCTCGAAGAAGTTGAAGGTGACGACGCCGGCCGTACGCATGCCGGCTTCCGTCAGAGCCGCCGTGACGGGCGACTGGATAGCTCGACGGGTGAAGGCGAAGACACCGTGCTGGCGCGGGTACACGCCGGTGAACAGACTGGTGAACGCGGGGGCCGTGAAGTTCGAGGCCGACCAGCAGGCATCGAGCACGACGCCGCGGCGGGCCAGGGCATCGATACAGCTCGAGGTGGGACGACGGTAGCCGTAGCAACCCAGGTGGTCGGCACGGAGCGTATCGACCACGATGAGCAGGATGTTGCGCACGGGCGCTCCTTTGCCCGAGTACGGACTCAAAGAACGATCTCAGCGAACGAGCACGAGCTTCGTGTTCACCGTCGGCTGACCCGCCACCTCGAGCCGCGCCAGGTAGACGCCCGTCGCGACACCCCGACCTGCCTCGTCGGTCCCATCCCAGATCCACGCATGGTCACCGGCGGGCAGGTCGCCCCGGTACAGCGCCGCGACCTCGTGACCCCGCGGATCGTAGATCCGCAGCCGCACGGCCGCCGGCGCCGCGAGACGGCAGCGCACGGTCGTGTGAGGGTTGAACGGATTCGGGAACGACGTCAAGGACGGAATCGCCGGCACCTCGCGCGCGCCGATCGCGGTCGGCGCCACCCACTCGAAACACCCGATATCGGGCGCGCCGCCGAAGGGCACGGCCTGGCCGTCGAGATCCTGCGTGAGCCCCAGATCGAGGCCGGCATCGATGATGGGCGCCCCCGTGAGCGGGTGCAGGTCGAGGCCGCCCACGAATGGCGAGGCCGTGAGAGTGACCATGTTCTCCCAGGTCACGTCCGGTGCGATGATCTGGTCGCTCGCCACCGCAACGTTCGAGATCTGCGCCATGCCGCCGAATTCGGAATGGATCTGCACATCGTTGCCGGTCCCCCAGAACGCGCAGTTGATCAGCGAGCAGAGCTGGTCGGGTTCCCAGCCACCGCCCTCGAGCGCCGAGCAGAAGCCGTCACCGATCGCATACGACGCGCTGTTTACCCTGTTGTCGACGAAGGTGCAGTTGCGCATGATGGCACGGGGATAGTGACGCACGATCATCCCACCACCGCGGCTGTACTCCAGGGTCTCGGTGCCGTCGGGGCGCACGCCCGCGCGGTTGCCGCGGAACTCGCAGTAGTCGTAGGTCGCCAGCTCGCCCTGGTTCGTGACCAGCGCCCCGCCTTTCATCGAACCGCCGCCCTGGTACCAGGCGGCGTTATCGATGAAACGGCAGTCGACGACGTGTCCCACGGCGTAGCGCCCGATGTACAGCCCCGCGCCCTGGGCGTTGTAGTTGTCCTGGAACAGGCATCCCGTCACCGTCACGTCGACGAGGCGGTCGAGATCGCCTTTGATGATGACGGCGCCGCCGTCGCCCGCCTGGGAGCCGTGGTCCATCAGGCCACGGTTGTCGTGGAACTCGCAATTCTCGGCGGTGAACGACACCGGCAACATGTGACCGGCGTCGCGATGGACACGGATGCCCGCGCCCCCGCACCAGTTGAGCGACGGCACGGTGCCCGAGCGCGAACCGTTGAGATTGCATCGGCGCATCGTGAACGAGCTGCTGTCGATGTCGATGGCTCCGGCAGGTCCGGCCGAAGAGCTGTCCAGGATATCCGTGTCTTCGCAGGTGACGACCGTCGGCACGGAATTGCCGGCGATCGCCATGGCCCCACCCTTGCCGTTGCCGACCGCAGCATTCTGCTCGAAGGTGCACGAAAGGATCTGGAGCTGGTAGCCACCACCCACCCAGAGGGCGCCACCGTTGCCGCTGGTCTGGTTGCCGACGAAAGTGCAATGTTCGAGAGTGAGGTTTGCATCGACGCCCGGGGTCAGCGCGGCGATGGCGCTGCCGGCCGAGCCGCCGGTGCGCTGGGCGCCGCGCAGGTTCTCGAAACGGCAGCGCGCGAAGAGCACCGACTGCACGAGCGAGTCCGGATTCGCCACCGTGAACGCAGCCGGCGTCCGCGGCACGCCATTGCCCAGGAAGTTCACGGCGCGCACCTCGGTGCCCGCCAGCGTCGTCGGGACAGTGAAGGTACCGTTCGTTCCGACCTGGACCTCGGTGGCACCGGGTTCGTATTCGAGGTACCGGTTGGTGAGCAACGCCGTCAGCGTGACCGGTTCGTCGAGTACGTGCGTCTCGGGGTAGAGCAGCACCGTGTCCTGGGCCGCCGCCGACGCCAGCGCCGCCGCGAGCGTCGGGTAGCAATTCTCCGGCAGCCAGATGGAAGGCGTACTCGGCCCACCCGCCAGTGTCCCGCTGGTCCGGACATGGAACACGGCGGCACCGGCGGAACCCGCCGACACGAGCAACGACACGAACAACGACACGAGGCCCCACAACACCAGGTTCACGGCACGCGCGAACCGTACCTGCTTCATGGCCATGACGCATGCGTCCTTTGGTCGGGTGATGGTCAGCAGTTTTTTTATACTATAACGTATTTTTAGATCTATTTCAATATGCCAGTCGGGGTGCGGCGGGGTGCCGAACCGAGGTCGGCGCATACCACCGTTTTACGGCCGTTATTCTCCGTTTTTCAGGACATGGCACTCCTCCGCCCCATCCAGGACGGGAACCATCCGGGCCCGGCGCCGACCACGGTCGAGCACGACGCTCGCGAACACGCCGACGGCGAGGCCCAGGACGGCGACCAGGCCAGCGTAGGCCAGGGCCTGCATGGCCGACGGTTCTGTCGCCACCTGGGGATCGGTGATGCATGTCACGCGCTGGCTACGGGCGACCGCGAGTTCGGCCAGATGCACGTCGTCGCTCGTGACCTGCAGGTGCTCGAGGGCGTCGCTCCTGGCCGTGATCTGGGCATCGAGCTGCGTGATGCGCTCGTGGGCCTCCCGCGCATCCGCGCCCCGCGCCTGGACATCGGCGATCTGGGTCTGTAGTGCACGGCCTCGCGCACGCAAGCTCGCGAGTTCATCGGCGCGGGTCTGAACGTAGTCCGCCACCGCGCCACGCACCTGCACACGGAGATCCGCGACGACGCCGGCCTGCCGCAGCGCTACCCGGCTGCTCTCCGGGTGGTCGGCGAGCAGTTTCGTGTAGGCGACCACCTCGGCATCGAGGCGCGATCGTGCGTCGGCCAGGGGACCGACCGTGATGTCGGAAGGCACGAAATCGGGTTGCGATACCAGCGTCTCGTGCAATCGGTGAAGGGCCATCTCATGTTGAGAGATCGTAGCGGACGTCTGCGCAAGCTCGCTGCGGAGCTGCGGCACCAGCCCGGCGTCGTCGCCCGCGCCGGCGCCGGCGGCCACGCTCCGCCTCACGGCCAGCAGGCTGTCGATCCGGGTCGTCAAGTGCGCGATCCGCGTACGGCAGTACGCGCTCGCCTGCTCATCGCGCCGATCCTGCACCAGGTAGGCGATCACCGCGTCGCGGATGGTGCGATCGACCATGATCGCCACGCGCGGCTCGGACGACGCGAAACGGATATCGAGGGCGCTGCGGTCCAACCGAGGCGCCACGTCCAGCCGGGACTGCACGAACGACCGCATGGCCAGCGGATCGCGAAGTCGGACGAGCGCCGAGTCGATCGCCATCAGCGCTGGCAGGGAATCGCGGAGAGCGGCGGCGGCGCGCTCGGCGACGGGAACGCTCATGGCGAGCTGGGCGAGGCTGTGCAAGGTGGTCGCATCGGCCACGGGTTGCCACGTCGCCGATGCTCCGTCCGTCGCCTGCTGCTCGATCAGCACGCGGCTGGTGGCGACGAACGCGCTGTTCGCCCGCAGCACCGCGAAGGCGCCGATCAGGAGCGCGGCGGCAAGGACGAGAAACAGCCAGCCCCGGCGCCTGACGACCACGACACTCAGGCTGCGAACACCGCCAGACGCCTCGGTGACCGGCAGCGTACGTGCGTCCCGGGGAACCAGTTTCGACACGGTCATCTCCTGATGAGATTGCCGTCCAGGATGTAGCGCATGTCCACCGCGAGCTGGGTGTACTGGAGCAGATTCCTGATCAGACCGTCGGTGAAGGCGGCAAAATCGCCGATCGCGGACCGCGACACGTAGATGACGTCGTAGGATTGCAGATCGATGAGGGCCGGGTCGAAGCCCTTGCCGGCCGCGAAGCCGGCGAGGTTGAGTTCGCGGAAGAGGTAGCCCTGGGGCGTCACGCGGACGAGCACCACCGAGCCCTTGTCCGCATACTTCGTGAATCCGCCCGCGAGCGCAAGCGCGGCGACCACCGAGAAACCGGCGCCGGGAATCTCGTAGGCTCCGGGTCGCTCGACCTCGCCCAGGACGTAGACGTCGTTAGCGCCCAGTTCCCTGACGGACACCGCGATTCTCGGCTCCCGGAACTCCTTGGCATAAGCGCGCGTGAGGACATCATCAAGTTCGGAGAGCGTGAGACCGGCCACCATGATCTGGTCCAGGCCGAAGAAGCTCGCGCGTCCGTCAGGCAGTACGAGCACGGAGTCCTGATTGAGCTGTTCGTTAAACATATCCTGCACGCCGAGGGTATCGCCGCGCCGGATCAGGTACTCGCGCTTGTCGAGCGCCTGCATCCGGGCCTGCTGCTCGGGCGAGAACCCCAGGGTCATCTCCCGCTTCACGGCCGGCCCCATCGCCGCACCGCTGCAGCCGCTCAGGATCGCGAGGCCGCACAATCCGACCATGACTCTCAACACCGCGCGCATGACCATGGACTCCTCTGGTACGCAAACCACCCGGACAGATGACAACGTTGAATGCGGGGAAACCGGAATGGCAAATCGCCTGCGAGGCGATACTTTCAGGGGCGAGACTCTAGGCCTAATACCGGGATGTGTCAACCGCCGGCCCCCCTCGCCGGATCTCACCCTGGCGCGGCGCGTAGACGGCGCCAGTCGCGGACCTTCTGCCGCCCCTTGAGCCAGCTCTCGCGGTAGAACGCGAGCACCTCCCGCGGCGCGACCACGTAGGGCAAACGCGCGTCCCCCAGCCGGTTGAGAATGGCGAGGCACACCAACCGCCCTCCCAGCATGAGCAGCACCTGGCCGGTGATGACGCCGGCCATACCGCCCAGGTGCAGGCACCCCAGGAGCACGAAGGGAGAGATCAGGAGCAAGCCGCCATAGATGTAGAGGTTCACGTCGTTGCGGCGCATGGCCCGCAGGACGAGCTGGGCGTTCCAGAGCAGGCTGAACATGGCCAGCGCATTGATCCGGAAGATCGGCACCGCCGCCGCGTACTGCTCCGTGAACATGGCCAGCACGAGCGGTCGGGCGATCACGATGAGCAGGATCACGAACGGCACGACCACGCCATACATGCCGGTGAGGATCTCGCGCCAGAGCTTCCGGATGCCGTCCCAGTCGTCCTGCTGCTCCAGGACGGCGAACTGACCGAGAGAGACCACGGTGAGCGCTTGCAGGTAGTACGCCACGATCGGCAGCTCGGTGATGCCGTTCGAGTACACGGCGAACGCCTCGACCCCGAGGTACCGGCTCACGACCACCGGGTGCACGCGCAGCAGGAGCGACCAGGCCGCGCCTCCGAGCCCGAGCACCACCCCGTAGCCGAGTTGCGCCCGCAGCCCATGGAAGTAGCGCCGCGCCCGCAGTCCGTGCAGGCGCAGATGGACGTAGAGCACCATGGCCAGGAAATGCGCGAGCCTCGCCACGACCAGGGTCGTGAAGATCTGGCCGATATCGCGCGTCAACGCGGCCACCACGAGCGTGGCGCCGCTCACGCCGAGCTGCCCGACCACCTCGAACACCGCCGACGGCAGGATGCGCTGCCGGGCGCAGAGATAGCAGTCGGTCGCGGTGATCAGCATGAGGATGACGGTGTAGCACACGAGTTGCGGGTAGTGCGACGCCAGGGCCACCATGTTGAGGGCCGCGGCCAGGGGTCCCCGCACCGGCGTGATCACGGCGAACGCCACCGAGTATACCAGCACGTTCATCGCGAGGCTGTTGACGAAATAGGCGCCGGCGTTGGCCTCGTCGCGCGGGATGAAGTAGAAGAGCGACTGGTTGATGCCGAACTGGAAGAGGATGGCGACGATCTGCTCGAGCAGGAAGAACTGGCGGTAGGCACCGTAGTCGGCCTGGACCAGGATACGCACGAGGAAGATCGGCAAGACGATGCGGATGGCGTAGCCGGCCATCTTGGACGCGAAGATGTAGAGCGACCGGTTCAGCATCGGGCACCGCGCGATGCGCTCAGCTCGCCATAGAGCGCGCCGAGCCGCGCCGAGACCTGGGCGAACGCATAGTCCCGCTCGATCGTCGCCCGGGCGCATTGCCCGCAGTCGCGACGCCGCTGCGGATCGTCGAGCAGCGCCGCCATGGCGTCTGCCAGCGCCGCATCATCGCCGGGCGCCACGAGCAGGCCGGCGCCCGACGCCTCCACCAGCTCCGGCAAACCATCGAGCCGGGTCGCCACCACCGGCAACCCCCGCGCCATGGCCTCGAGCAACACCAGCGGCAGCCCCTCCCAGCGCGAGGACAGCACGAAGAGATCGGCGGCCCCCAGTTGGTCGTCGAGATCGGTGAGGTTGCCCGGCAGCCGCACCGTGGGCGCGAGATCGGACGCCGCGATCTGGGCAGTGAGTTCCGGTCGCAACTCGCCCTCGCCACCGATCACCAGGTGGAAAGGCCGGCCCAGGTCGCGCAGGCGGGCTGCCGCCGCGACCAACGTGGCGAAATCCTTCTGTGGCGTGAGGCGACCGGCGCCCACCACGTAGGGCACGCCCGCGGCGACTCCGGCGGCCGCCCGGACGGCCGCGCGCCTCTCCGGCGTGCACGGTGGTGGCACGGTCACCCCGTTGGTGATCACCGCGAAGCGCCGCACCTCGTCCGGTGTCACGTCCAGCTCGGCGAGCAGGCTGTCGCGCACCCTCGCACTGACGGCGACGACGGCATCACATCGTCGCAGGATACGCCGGTAGGCCGCGCGGCGCAGTCGTCGGCGTACGGGGTGGTCGGCATCCCCGTAGTCGAATTCGCGCGTGTTGTGGATCGTGGCCGCCACCGCGCACACGCGGCGCTCGGCGAGCAGGAGCCCCCAGAAATTCGCGCCGGGCAGATGCGACTGCACGACCTGCACCCCATCGCTGCGGATCTGGGCGGCGAGTCGGCGATAGCCGCCGATCACCGTGCCGAAGAACGGACCCACGGAGCCGATCGGCGCCCGCGCGAGGCCGAGTGCACGCACCGTCACGCCGGGTGCGACCCGGTCGGCGAGGGGGCCGTTCGCGTCGGTGAGCACATAGAGGTAAGCCGCATCCCCGGCTTCGGCCCGGGCGTTGGCGATCTGGATCGCCAGGTTCTCGGCGCCGCCCATCCCGAGAGTCTCGATGAGCTGGGCGACAGCGAGTGGATCCCGAGCGTCTGGCCTCGGCACTTCTGGCCTCATGGCGAGACCATCACTCCCCGTACGGGATGAGCTGCGTGTAGGCCAACGAGGCCGTCTGATGGAGCCGCGACTCCGCTGCCGTCGCAGCCGCGCGATCGGCGAACGGACCAATGCAGACCCGGTACCAGGTCTTGCCGTCCACGGCCCGCGGCCGCGAGAACGCGGCATAGCCCTGGGCCTGGAGGCGTGACACGAGCCGACTGGCGCCCGCCGGATCGCGGAATGACGCCACATGGACGGCAACCTTCCCGGCGACCCCCGGCGCCGTCGTCGAAGCCGGCGCCGCCATCGCGTCCGATGCCAGGGGCGAACCGTGGTCCCCCGCGTCATTGCCCACCTCGGCACGCGCGGGCATCATCGCATCGGTGGTGTTCGTCGGCTGTCGCGTGAAGGTCCGCACGAGGTCGGGACCTTTCCAGAAACCCAGGACCACCAGGGTCGCCACCACGGGCAACAGGATCGCAAGCGCCAGGCGCCCGCGGCCCCTGCGGGTCGGTTCGCGGCCGAACGCCGCGGTGGGCCCCGGATAGGGCACCGCGTTCACCGGTCGCACGGTGTCTTCGATGCTCGGTCCGCCGGGCGTGTGCAGCGGCGGTCGGGGCGTCGCTTCGGCCGGCGCGGCGGTCGCACCGGCGAAAGGAGCCGCGGCGGGCTTGAAGAGCGGGGTCTCGTCAGTCACCGGCGGCAGATCCTCGGCGCGCACGTGCTTCGCTTCCACTTGCCGCTTGCCGTCGACGAAGGCCGCCAGGAGGCCACGGGAGGCCAGAATGTTCACCACGCGCGGGATCCCCTGGCTCAGTTCATAGATTCGATCGAAGGCGCCGCTCTTGAACAGAGGCTCCGGACAGCCGGCCACGCGGTCGCGGTGGTCGATATACTCCTCCACCTCACGCCGGCTCAGGGGCTCCAGACGATAGCGGACGCGAATGCGCTGGTTGAGCTGCGCGAGCTGCGGCCGACCGATCGTGGACTCGAGGGCGGGCTGCCCCACCAGGATGAGCTGCAACACCTGCTCCTCGGGCGACGACAGGTTCAGCACCAGGCGCAACCCCTCGAGCGTATCGGCGTCGAGCTGCTGCGCCTCATCGATGATGATCAGGACCTTGCGGCCGTCGCGCCGCATGTCGCGCAGCACGGCCTTGAGTTGCTGCAGCAGGTCGGGAATATCGGGTCGACCCTCAACCCGCTGGTCCAGCTCCAGCAAGATGTACTTGAGCAGTTCCTCGAACGTCATGCGTGTGACGTTCACGAGCACAGGCCGCAAATGGCGCGCCACCTGATTCAGCAGATAGTGGACGGCAAGGGTCTTGCCCGTGCCGATCCCACCGGTGATGAGAATGATGTCCTCGTCCTGCTCGATGCCGTAGACGAGATGGGCCATCGTCTCCCCGAAAGCCTTGGACTGATACACGAAGACGAGCTTGGGGGAGAGAGGGAACGGGTCGGTGTGCATCCCGAAGTGCGCGTGGTACATGCACCGCTCCTGCAAGCCGTGGGGTCGAGGTTCATGGCGACGGACGCCTCCCATGATAACCCCTGGGCGCCGTTCCGGTACACCATTTCGTCAAAATCCTGGGCACGATGCGGGTTCCTGTCTAGAATGACGGCAGCCACCCCGTGACGCGGCAACCGGACGGGACGAGTCGTCAGGAGCCGATCGTGAAGACCTTTCCTTGCTCGGCGCGCGGTTCGCGGACCGTGCGCATGCTGTGCCCCTTGGTGTTGCTGCTGGCCGGTGCTCCAGCAGCCGCCGGAGCCGTGCATCTTGGCGGCGTGGCGCCCGACCGCCCCGACGAACCGGGATTCGCCTGGCTACGCGAGTCCTTCACGTGCGCGCCGGTCGACACGTTGACGGTGGGCGTGGCGTGGCGGGACACGGTCCACGGGGACACGTCCGGGGGGACGAACGCGGCCACGACCTACGCCTGCCGCGCCTGGACGGAGGATGGTCCGGAGCTGACGTATCGCCTGGAGGTGGCCGAGACGACGGAGCTGGTGGCTGTCCTGAGCGATCTCGGGGGCATCGACCTCGACCTCGTACTGCTGACCACCTGCGACACGGATGCGTGCGTCGCACAGGAGAACACGGGATTCGTGGCCGTGCTCGACCCGGGCACGTACATCCTCGTCGTCGACGGCTACGACGGCGACGCGGGCCCGTTCACCCTCACCTTCGCTGGCAGCTACCCCGGCGTACCCCCGCAGGTATGCGAGGCGGGCGGCGCCACACCCCTCGACCTCGTCGCGCCATCGCACTCCGTCGATGGCGACCTCTTCGGCAAGCCGAACGAGATCTCCGCTTACCCCCCGTGCAGCGACGTGGCTCACCTCGGCGGCGAGGACTGGTTCGCCCTCACCGTCCCCGCCGACAGTGTCGGCGCCCACCGGCGCATCGCCATCGTCGCCACCGGACAGAACGCCGCGCTCGACCTCGCGCTCTGGCTCTTCGACGGCTGTGGTCCGGACGCCACGTGTCTCGACTTCGCCGACGCGGGCGTGGGGGGAACCAGCGAGTCCCTGGAACTGGAAAGTGCGGGCGACACCGCGCGTATCGTGTACCTCGCCGTGGACGCCCTGCGGTCTGTCACCGAGGGCGGCGGCGCGTATACCCTGCAAGCGAACACGACGTTGCCTGTCGAGAGCCGCTCCTGGGGCGACGTGCGCACGTTATTTCGCTAGCCGCCGTGGCGCCGGACGGGCACTTTGCGAGCGTCCACCCGCCGCAATGGGGCGCCGACGGACGCGGCGGGACACGATGGACCACGCGGACGGAGCGGGCATTGTCCGTGCATGACCGGGAGCACGCCTCCCGGGGTTCCTGCCCGATGGATCCTGCCGTGGACCGCCTGGTCCTCCATGCGTTCCCCGGGAGGCGGCACCCGCCCGCCGCCAGGACTTGATCCGCGTCCACTCAGTGCTTAATCTCCCTTGATTCGCACGGACGCTCCTCGTATGCGGAAGGATCCTGGGGCATGGCCACCGCCAAGGGCAAGACATCGTCGGCATCCGCGCGGAATCGCACGGCCGAGACCCTCGCAGAGAAGCAACGCGAGATCTCGATCAGCGAGTTCTTCACCAAGAATCGCCATCTCCTGGGCTTCGACTCCCCTGCCAAGGCTCTCCTGACCACGATCAAGGAAGCCGTGGACAACAGCCTCGACGCCTGCGAGGAGGCCGGCATCCCGCCACGCATCGTCGTGGAGATCCACCCCGTGGCCGACTCCTTCAAGGGGCTCGACCTGCCCAGCCTCGCCGGGTCCGATCCGGCCGACGCCGCCGGTGGCGGCCGCAACGGCAAGAATCGGCGCAACGCACCGCCGGCGCGCGAGGAGGAGTACCGCGTCATCATCGAGGACAACGGCCCGGGCATCGTGGCCGCCCAGGTGCCGCGGATCTTCGGCAAGCTCCTCTACGGATCCAAATTCCACTCGCTCAAGCAAAGCCGTGGGCAGCAGGGCATTGGCATCTCCGCGGCGGGGATGTACGGCCAGCTCACCACCGGCAAGCCCGTCGTCGTCTACAGCCGCACGGGCCCGAAGCAACCGGCGCACCGCTTCCAGCTCCTGCTGGACATGAAGCGCAACGAGCCGGTGGTGCTGAAGGACGAGGAGACGATCTGGGACGTCGACCATGGCACGCGCGTGGAGATCCACCTCACGGGCAGCTACAAGCGAGGCCAGCACAGTGTCGACCGCTATCTCGAGCAGACGGCGATCGCCAATCCGCACCTCCACCTCACCTACGTCAACCCGAAGGACGAGAAGTCCGTCTACGCCAACGCCACCTCGGCACTGCCGGTGGAGGCGCGTGAGATCATGCCCCACCCGTACGGCGTGGAGCTGGGAATGCTCGCGCGCATGCTCAAGGACACGGCGTGCCGCACGATGACGTCGTTCCTGCGCGACGAGTTCTGCCGCGTAGGACCCAAGACCGCCGAACAGATCCTGCAGCTCGCCCAGATTCTCGATCGCAAGAATCCGCACAAGCTGGTTCAGGACGACGTGCAGAAACTCATGGCCGCGATCAACGAGACGCGCATTCCGGCCCCGCCCACCGATTGCCTCTCGCCCATCGGCGAGGAGCTCGTGATGGCGGGTCTCAAGCACGGCGTGCCGGCCGACTTCACCACCAGCGTCACGCGACCGCCCGCCGTGTACCGCGGCAATCCGTTCCAGGTGGAGGTCGGCCTGGCCTATGGTGGGCAGCTGCCAGGCGACGACCTCGCCGAGGTCCTGCGTTTCGCGAACCGGGTGCCTCTGCTCTACCAGAACTCCGCCTGCGCGATCACCAAGGCGGTGCTCACGAGCAACTGGCGCGCCTACGGTCTACAGCAGAGCAAGGGCGCCTTGCCCTCGGGGCCGCTCGTGATCCTGGTCCACATGGCCTCGGTGTGGGTACCGTTCACGAGCGAGAGCAAGGAAGCCGTGGCGCACTACCCGGAGATCCTCAAGGAGATCAAGCTGGCCCTGCAGGAAGCCGGCCGACAACTCCACCGCCACATCCGACGTCGGCAGCGCGAGAAGGAAGCACACCAGAAGCAGAGCTATATCCAGAAGTACATTCCTCACATCGGCGACGCCTTGCAGGAGATCCTGACGCTCAGCAGCGCCGAGAGAGACGAGATCATCGCCACGCTGACCGACACCCTGGAACGCAGCCGCAAGGTCTGAGCGGCGCGAGATCCGGGCGAACCTTGGAGGCTCATCATGTCCAGCGCATACGAGAAATTTCAGGCGGCGGTGCAGACGATCCATCAGCTCGGAGGCGCCATGGCGTTGCTCGGCTGGGATCAGGAAGTCTGCCTACCGACGGCCGGGAGCCCCTCGCGCGCCGGGCATCGCATGGCCCTGGCCACGGTGATCCACGAGAAGATCGGCCAGCCGCGCCTCGGCGCGCTGATCGACCGGCTGCAGGACATGCCCCTCGACCCGGTCGCCGCCGCCAACGTGCGGGAGATGAAGCGCAGTCGCGACCGGGCGATCCGAATACCGGCCCGCCTCGTATCCGACCTGGCGCAGGCCACCTCCCTGGCCCATCGCGACTGGGTCGTCGCACGCGAGCGCAACGACTGGCGGCTCTTCGCCCCCCATCTGGCGCGGCTGGTGGAACTCAAGCGCCAGGAGGCCGAGGCCGTCGGTTATGTCGACGAGCCGTACGACGCCCTGCTCGACGAGTACGAACCGGGCGCCCGGGTCGCGCACCTGTTGCCGCTCTTCGACGAGTTGCGAGAGGCCCTACGCGCGCTGGTGGACGCGATAGGCGCCAGACCGCCACATACGAGCGTGATCCTGCAGGGCGACTTCCCGACCGCGCGCCAGCAGCACCTCGGCAGGCGCGTGCTCGCCGCCATGGGTTTCGATTTCCACACCGGACGACTCGACGAATCGGCCCATCCGTTCACCGAGGCCATGGGCATCGACGACGTACGCATCACGAGCCGGTACCATGAGGGTGACCTCGGACCCGGCCTGTACGCCAATCTGCACGAGGGTGGTCACGCGCTGTACGAGCAGGGGCTGCCGCAGACGTGGCGCGAGCAGGCGGTAGGCCAGGCCGTGAGCCTGGGCATCCACGAGTCGCAGTCACGCCTGTGGGAGAATCACGTGGGGCGTAGCCGCGAGTTCTGCACGTGGCTGCTTCCGATGCTACGCGAGGACTTTCCCGACGCCTTCGCCGACGTGACGGGAGATGCGCTCTATCACGCCGCCAACGTCGTGGCGCCATCGCTCATCCGGATCGAGGCCGACGAGGTCACCTACAACCTGCACATCATCCTGCGCCTGGAGATCGAGCGTGCCCTGGTGCGGGGCGAACTCGCGGCGGACGACGTGGCCGCCGTATGGCGCGAGCGCACGAGCAGCGACCTCGGCATCGCGCCGACCACGGATGCCGAGGGCGCCCTCCAGGATATCCACTGGAGCACCGGCAGCATCGGGTACTTCCCCACTTACACGCTCGGCAACCTCTACGCAGCGCAGCTCTTCACCGCCGCGCGCCAGCAGATCCCCGACCTCGACGCGAGCGTGGCGCGCGGCGATTTCGGCCCCTTGCTGGGCTGGCTACGCCGGGAGATCCACGGCCGGGCCAGCCTGCTGATGGCCGGCGATCTCTGCCGCGAGGTGACGGGTGCCACGGTGAGCACCGAACCGTATCTGAGCTACCTGCGCGCGAAGTTCGGCGAGATCTACGACCTGCCGTCACCGGACGGCCGTGCATGAGCGTACCTGGCGCGGCGATCGTCGAACGCGTGCTCGCCGACCATGAGCGGACGCTCGGCCATGAGCTGACGATCCTCGAGGCCGGCAGCGGTCGCTACCGCCACTTCGACTATCCCGCGGGTTCGCGCATCACCGGGCTCGATATCTCGGCGGAGCAGCTCGCCGCCAACGACTACGCGCACGAGAAGATCGAGGGCGACATCCAGACCTGGCAGACCGATCGCCAGTGGGACGTCGTGATCAACATCTACGTGCTCGAACACGTGGAAGACCCGCGCCGCGCCCTGGCCAACCTCCTCGCCTGGACCCGCCCGGGTGGCTACCTCGTGGTCGCCGTACCCAATCTGTTCTCGCTCAAGGGCCTGGCGACGAAAGCCACGCCCTTCTGGTTCCACCACTGGTTCTACCGTCACATCTATCGCCGGCCCTATGCGATCTTCCCCACCACGCTGAAGCTCGCCGTGGCGCCCCGCCATCTCCGACGTCAACTGGCCGGCACCCGCATCGTGTGCGAGCATTACACGCAGGAGCGCCTGTCGCCGAGGTTCCAGCCGCTCTACCGCGCGGCGATCGCCGTGCTGAAGCTCCTGAGCCTCGGGCGCTGGCGGCCCGAGGACGCGAACTACCTGCTGGTGGTCCGGCGCCACGACGCGGACACGCCCGCGACCCGAGAGGTGGACTGAGTTGCCCCCGAAGAAGAAAACGAAAGCGCCCCCCCGCGGCCGCAAACCGAGCCAGGCGAGCGGCGCGCGCAAGCCGTCGGAGCCACAGCAGGAGCTGCTCTTCGGCGCACCGCGCACGAGTGCCGGCGACACGAGCGACAAGCCGTCCCGGGCGAGAACGAAGAAGACACCGGTGGCAAGAGCGACGCCGACGAGCGTCACGTCGAGAACGACGGCCGCGGACAGGGCCGACGCGGACACGACGGCCGGCAGGACGCCGTCGTTCAAGCCGGTGGCGCGGCGCATCCGCGGCCAGGCCGGCGTCATCCAGCAATCGATCCTCGCCGGCAACAAGCCCAATCTCAAGTTCCCCCTGCGCTCGCTACAGAACGTGAGCTACGAGCCCCGCAGCGGTTACTTCAAGCTCCGCGGGCGGTTCAAGGAACGCACGCTCACGGTCGCCACCGTCAAGACCTTCGCGCAGACGCTCAAGATGATGGCCCTGGCCAAGGAGCTGGTGGACACCGACGACATCGCCACCAAGCGAGAAGCCTATTACGTCTCTAAGAACTGGGCCGACGCGCGCTTCAAGGAACAACCCGAGAGCGACACGGTGATGGAGGACGTCGAGGCGCTCTTCGGCGTCAACCGCGAGCAGCTCGGCTTCGTGCCCGAGGAGAAGGGCGGCGACGTCGCCGGCAAGCTCGTCGTGGTCGACCGCGACCGCGACACCGGCGAACGTCTGGAGATCGACTGCACCCGTTTCGGAAGCGGCGCCTACTCGGTGCCCGTCGCGGTCGAGGCGCTGGAGTTCGAAACCGACGCCACGTTCATCCTCTGCATCGAGACCGCCGGCATGTTCCAGCGCCTCGTGAAGCATAACTACTGGAAGCATGCCGATTGCATCCTGATCTCCATGGGTGGCGTGCCCACACGTGCGTGCCGGCGTTTCGTGCGGCGACTGGCCGACGACAAGGGTCTGCCCGTGTACGTCTTCGTCGACGGCGACCCCTATGGCTATTCGAATATCTACCGCACGCTCAAGGTGGGCAGCGGTAACGCGGCTCACCTGAACGAGTACTTCTGCGTCCCGCAGGCGCATCTGCTGGGCATCACGCCCCAGGACATCATCGAGTACGAGTTACCCACGCATCCGCTGAAGGAAGTTGACATCAAGCGTGCCAAGGACGCGCTGAAGAACGACCCCTTCATCCTGCATCACAAGCCATGGCAGGACGCGCTCCTGCAGATGATCAAGATGGGCGTGCGCGCCGAGCAGCAGGCGCTGGCGAAACATGGACTCAACTACGTGATCGACGAATACCTGCCGCAGAAGCTGGCGCGCGTTTCGCGCTTCCTGCCCTAGCCCGGACGATCCGGGCCACACACGAGAGCCGCGCGTCGATCGCGACGCGCGGCTCCGCGGTTCCTGTCCCATGTGCTCTACTCGAACCGCGCCTTCACGTCGCTCCAGGTCGCGGGCTCGGCAGCCACGTTGGCCTCCGGCAGCATGATCACTTCACCGCTCGGCAAGGCCGCGTAGAGCCCGAACGAGGCGAGCGTCTTGCCCGACAGGAAGCCCGAGGCAAACACGACCGCACCCGCCCCGCCGAAACCGGACAGGGGAGCCTCGTAGCTCGCCACGATGGTGCCGTTGTCGCCGGCCGGCGTCACGCGCAGCGTATAGTCGGCCGCCGGCACGCTGATGTAACCGGCGAATTCGCCGTAGCCGAGATCGGGCACGAGCACGCCTGCGCCATCAGCCAGGATGTCGACGGTGGGCGCGTCGGGCGCACCATGGTAGGCCAGGAGCGCCACCTGATCAGAAGGCGCCGACGTCGTGAGCGGCGTGAAGATCTTCAGCGTGAAGCTCGTGTCCCGGCCTTCCGGATTGGGGGGCAAGCTGGTGTCGAGCACGCCGCCCGCCATCACCACGTAGCGTTCGCCCGCGGTGAGGGTGACGGGAAATGCGGCGATGATATCGGCCGGCCCGCTGCTGTTGCCCGGCGCCACGCCGATCGACAGCTCCACGCCCGCGTCCAGCGGCAAGACAGGGGTGGCGGCGCGGAACGCGAAATCGTCGATGGCCAGATTGTCGTCGATGTAGATGTCGACGACGGCCGCAGCCGGGTCCGGGGCGTTGTGGATGACCTGGACGTCGGCCGTCTGGGCCGACGCCGTCGCCGCGAGTAGCAGCAGTGTGCTCGTCAATCCGATCAGGGAATGCACCATCGTGGTACGCATGGAAGCCTCCTCGGCTTTGCGGACGGGACCGAGTCCCGGATGTTGTCCGTCTTGCACCCGGCGCTTCATGGCACCCGGCGCCTCTCTGCGAAACACGATAAGAAAAGTCCATCTAATGTCAATATTTTATCTAGACATATCTTGGACATTATCACGCGGGCGCGGCAAGCCGGCCCGTGCGACCGGCGACGATCAGGCTGCCAGGTTCTGGAGATGGCCCTTGAGACGATCGAGGTCGGTGGTCACGAGGATGGCGCTGGATCCCTGCAGATCCCGATAGGATTCCGCGGCACGCCCCCCCGCGAAGATCGGCAAGCCGGGGCCGAGGAGCTGCCCGAGTCGAACGATCTCCTGTGCCGTCCGGGCGTCATTGGCCGGAAACACGAGCGAGATGAGCACGGCACGGGCTCGCCGTGCCAGCGTCACGGCCGCGATCTCTTCACTAGGCACGTCGGGACCGAGATAAACCACCGACCATCCCTGCTCGGCCGCCACCGCCATGGCCAGCAGCAGCCCAAGTTCGTGACGGTGCCCGCTCGGCGTCGCGGCGACCACCACCGGGGCTTCGGTGCCGCTGACCGCGCGGCGGTGCATGTCCCACAGGAACGCGCGCAGCACCGCCGACGCGAAGTGCTCGTGGGCCACCCGCCAGGTTCCGTCCTGCCAGCGCGCCCCGATCAGGGTCAGCAGAGGCACCACGACCTCGTCGCGCACGCGCGGGGGACTCATCGCCAGCGCCGCCTGCCCCAGGCTGCCGTTGAGACCGTCCTCGTCGAGTTCCTCGATTGCCTTGGCGCAGCGCACGAGATACGAGTCGCCCTCGGTCGACAGGCCATCGCTTCGCACGGCCAGGGGGTGGCGCGCTTCGAGCTGATCCTCCTGCGCAAGCGAGGTGAGTGCGGCGATGTCGAGATCGGCGACGTCGCTGATCCGCCGTCCGCCATCCACGAGCAGCTTGAGCAGCCGCAGCTTCTCGATGTCGCGATCGGTATAGATTCGCCGCCCCGTGGCGGTGCGCCTCGGCACCACGGCATGGTAGCGCTTCTCCCAGGCGCGCAGAAGATCCTGCGTCAACCCGGTCCGGCGCGTCACCACGCTGATGGGGTGCCCTTGGCGGGGCTGCGGCGCATCGGGCGGCTGTGCCATCGCACAAGCATATCGTTTGTCCATCTTTTGTCAATGTTGGAACCCGACGGGCGACCGTGGTACCTTCGCATCCGGAGCACCTGGCCACCCGAGCCGAAGGACGCAACCGTGCGCACCATCCTCGTCGTCGAACGCAAGCATCTCTTCCCCGGACTCAGCCCCCAGGGGTTCCTGCCGCCCGCGGTCGTGGACCTCGAGGCGATCGGCCCATACCTGTTCTTCGCCGAACGGTCGTACATGGAGCGCAACGCGCACTACAAGCAGATCATCCCGTATCTGGTCCTGACCCGGGGAGCCGCGGGCACCCGGAGGGTTCTCGCCTACCAGCGGCAGGTGAAGCACACCGAACAACGCCTCGGCGGCCTGTGGTCGGTGGGATTCGGCGGCCATATCGAACCTCTCGATCGTGGCCAGGCCACGGTCGCCACCGCCGGTCTCGTGTGCGCTGCCGCCCTGCGTGAACTTGCCGAGGAGACCGGTATCGACCGCACTCCGGACGCCATCTTGCCGCTGGGTTTCATCAACTCGGACAGTGAGGACGTCTCGAGCGTCCACTTCGGCGTCGTCTTCCAGGTTCCGCTCGACGATCTGCCGGGTGACGATGGGGATGTCATGACCCGCGTGAGCGCCCAGGCTGAACCCCACCAGGCGCGCTGGCTTCCCGGAGCGGCGTTGCCGGAATTGCTCGGTCCGGAATGCGGCCCCGACGGCGGCACGTTCGAGGACTGGTCGCGCATCGTGATCACCGGCAGCCCGCTCGGCCGCTAGGCCACCGTGCCGGCACTTGGCTAGCCGGGGGAATCATAGTAGAGTCCCCGCGTTCACGTGACACGGGCGCGGCCGATCGGGTCGCGTCCGCTGAACCGGACCCGCACCCAGGGAGGCGGCGCATGATTGAGAAGATTGCAGTGATCGGTGGCGGCAACATCGGTGGCGTTCTCATCTCGGAGATCGCGTCACGCCGCCTGGCCCGCTGCGTGGGACTCGTGGACATCAAGCCACCCGAACTGGCCAAGGGCAAGTGCCTCGACATCGCCGAGGGCACGTCCGTGATCGGCCGCGACGTGGTGCTCGAGGGGTCGAAGTCGTACGACGTCCTCACCGGCGCCCAGTTCGTGATCAACACGGCGGGCGTCCCGCGCACCGTTCGCCCCGACGGCTCCTTCCCCAGCCGCGAGGAACTGCTGACCACCAACCTCAAGATCACCGACGCGGTGGCAGCCGGCATCAAGGAGTTCTGCCCCGGCGCGACGATCATCTCCATCGCCAATCCTCTCGACGCCATCGTCTACCGCCTCCACAAGAAGCTGCAGAAGCTCGTGCCGACGACCAGGCTCATGGGCATGGCCGGCGTGCTCGACTCGGCGCGCTACAAGTACTTCGTGGCCGAGGCGGCCGGCGTGTCGGTGGAGAACGTGGAAGCGGTGGTGCTCGGCGGCCATGGCGACACGATGGTGCCCATCCGCAGCGCGTGCCGTATCTACGGCCTGCCGGTCGAGGAGTTCGTCTCGGCGAAGAAGCTGGAGGCGATCGAGGTGCGCACCCGCAAGGCGGGCGGCGAGATCGTCGGCCTGCTCGGCAGCGGTTCGGCCTTCGTCTCGCCGGCGTGGTCGGCCCTGGAGATGGTCGAGGCCATCGCCTTCGACAAGAAGAAGATCGTGCCCGTCTGCGCGTATCTCAACGGCGAGTACGGCGTGAAGGGACTCTTCGTGGGCGTGCCGGCGATCCTGGGCAAGAACGGCATCGAGAAGATCATCAAGATCAAGTTGACGCCCGAGGAGAAGGCGGCCCTGAAGAACTCGGTGAATGCGGTCAAGAAGACCTGCGCCGAGGTGGACAAGATGAAGTAGGCGCCTGCTCGCGCCTGCAGACCGCGTGGCCCGGTACGACAGGTGCCGGGCCGCGTTCTTTTGTCACGACGGCGTGATTTTCTGCCATTTGAGCCTCACGCTGAATTCTGTTAGACTGGATGGGCGAAATCCTCGACGGCCGACCCTCCGACATGTCTCGCGCCGCCGTCGCTCCTTCTGTTCCACCCCGGAGGCCACTCCATGCGCTCGAAGTTGATCCTGTTGCTCGGTCTGCTGGTCGTCGCCCTCACCGCCACGGCGGCCAGCGCGGCGTCCGACCCGTATGCGCTCGTGCGCATCTCGCTCGACACGGCCGTGGGCCAGGCATTCCTGCAATCCCACGGTTACCTCGACATCGCCGGCGTGAAACCCGGCGTCAGTGCCGACATCGTTGCGCAGGCGCGCGACCTGGCCACCATTCGCGAGAGCGGCGTGCCCTTCGAGATCGTCCACGACGATCTGGCGACCTTCTACGCCAGCCGCATCACGACCAAGGACGCCGGAGCCTTCGGCATCTTTCACAGCTACAGCGAGAACGTGGCCTTCGTGGACAGCCTGCGCCTGCTCCATCCGGAGATCGTGAGCGAGAAATGGTCGCTGGGCCAGACCGGCCAGGGTCGCGACATCTGGTGCTTCCGCGTGTCCGACAACCCGGACGTGGACGAGAGCGAACCCGAGGTGCTCATCGACGGCATGCACCACGCGCGCGAGATCATGGCCAGCGAGTTCCCCATCATGTTCGCCGACTACCTCTGCCAGAACTACGGCACCGATCCCGTGATCACCTGGCTGGTGAACAACCGCGAGCTGTACATCGTGCCCATCATGAACCCCGACGGCGTGGTCTACAACGAGCAGACCGACCCCAACGGCGGCGGCATGTGGCGCAAGAATCGCCGCAACAACAACGACGGCAACTACGGCGTCGACCTCAATCGCAACTACCCCTATCGGTGGGCCTACGACGACAATGGCAGCAGCCCCTACACATGGGACGAGACATACCGCGGTCCTTCCGCCGCCAGCGAACCCGAGGTCCAGGCGCTCATGGGCCTGATCAATGCCCATCAGTTCGTCACCCACAACTCGTTCCACTCGTACTCCGGCCAGACGCTGTTCCCCTGGGGCTACACGTCGACACCGTCTGCCGACGACGCAATCTTCCAGCACATGGGCCAGATCATGACCCAGTTCAACGGCTACGAGTATGGCGCGCCGCCGGTCATCCTCTACTCGACCAACGGCTCCACGACCGACTGGGCCTACGGCGCCACCACGCATCCCAAGATCTACACGTTCAGCAACGAGATCGGACGCACGGGCTTCTGGCCGGCCGAGAGCGAGCGCGGCTCGTTGTTCCAGGAGAACATCTGGCCGACGATCTACCTGATGATGGCCGCGGGGCCGTTCGTCCAGGTGTCCGACGCGGTGGCCACCGACACCGGGGGCGGAACGCTCGACCCCGGCGAGGCCGGTGCGCTCGATCTGAGTGTCACCAACCAGAGCGTGGCGGCCGATCTGAACGACCTGCTCCTCACCTTCGCCTGCGACGATCCCTACGTGCAGCTCGGCGCGGCCACGCGCACCATCGCATCGCTGCCGGCCATGGGTACCGTCGGCCTCGGCGCTGATCCGGTGCCCTTCACGGTGAGCGCGAACTGCCCCAGCGGCCATCTCGTGCAGCTCACCGTCACGGCGAGCTGGACGGGCGGCAGCATCGACTACCCCATCGGCTTCCTGGTAGGCAGCCCCAGCGTCATCTTCTCGGACGACTTCTCAGGCGACACCGGCAACTGGACACTCGCCGGCGGCCCATGGGGGCTCACATCGACGGCGCACTCCGCCCCGTCGGCCCTCACCGACTCGCCGAGCGGCAACTACGCCGACCAGATCAGCGCCACGGCCACGCTCAATGGTACGTTCTACGCGTCGACGCTCACGTTCTGGCAGCGCTACTACGTCGAGTCCGGCTACGACTACTGCCGCGTGCAGGTCTCGGCCAATGGCGGAGCCTGGAACACGCTGGCCAATTACACCGGCAGCAACACGTCGTGGCACCAGGTCTCGTTCGATCTCAGCGCCTTTGCCGGACAGCCGCTACGGTTCCGATTCCTGCTGGAATCCGACTACTCGCTCCACTACGACGGCTGGTACATCGATGACGTGGAGCTTCTCGGCGCCGGCGGCAACAACGTGACTCCCGCGCCACCGGCTCTGCTCGCACCTGCCGACGGCGCATCCGTGAGCGGCCCCGTGACACTGACGGTTGCCAACAGCATCGATCCAGACGGTAGCGACGCACTGACCTACGGCTTCCGCGTCTACAGCGACGCCGACCTCACCCAGGTCGCCGCCACGACCGACGGTGTGACCGAAGGCGACGGCGGCCAGACGAGCTGGGACGCCGGCAACCTCGGCACCGGCACCTACTGGTGGCGGGCCTACGCGGCTGACGCCAGCGAGTGGGGCCTGCTCGGCGATGTCCGCAGCTTCAGCATCTCCACCTCCACGGGCGTGGACGGCGTGGTCATCGGTGGCCCGCGCCTGTCCGTGCTGGGCAACGGCGAGGGATCCGCGCGCCTGCAGCTCTCCCTCACCCAGGCCGGCGCGGCGCAGGTGAAGATCTACAATGCGCGCGGCATGCTCGTGCGCGACCTGTTCAGCGGCGACCTCGGCGCCGGCGCCCACATTCTGGTGTGGGACGGCCGCGATCGGCAGGGCGGCGCAGCCGCCTCGGGCGTGTATTTCGTACGCGCGACGGCGAGCGAACGGACACTCGTGAATCGCGTCGTGATCGTGCGTTAGTCCAGGCAGAGCAAGGCGCCCCGCTGCCTGCGCAGCGGGGCGCCTTTTTCTCGCCGGCGACGCGACCTACATGCCCCGCCAGTCGGCCGGGGGAGCCGGGCGATTGCCGGCGATCGTCTCGATCCTCTCCATCACGTCGTCCGTGAGCTGCGGGACCACCGCCAGCGCCGCCATGTTCTCCACCACCTGCTCCGGCCGCGAGGCGCCCGTGATCACGGTGGACACGTGCGGGTTCTTCAGGCACCACGCCAGAGCGAGCTGCGCGCGCGTGCAGCCCAGGTCCCTGGCCACCGCGCCCAGCGCACGCGAGACATCGAGCTTCCGGGCTCCTTGCTCGCCCTCGATGGTGCGGCGCAGCCACGCGTAACGTTCGTGACCGAAGCGGCTGTCGTCGGGCACGCCGTCGTCGTACTTGCCGGTGAGGATGCCGCTGGCCAGGGGCGACCAGATGGTGGTGCCCAGGCCGTAGTCGCGGAAGAGATCGCGATACTCGCCATCCACCTTCTCGCGCTGCAGCAAGTTGTACTGGGGTTGCTCCATCGTCGGCGGCACGAGGTGCTCGCGCTCGGCGATGAGGTAGGCGGCGCGGATGGACTCGGCCGACCATTCGCTGGTGCCCCAGTAGAAGGCCATGCCGCTGGTGACGACGTCGCTCATCGCCCGCACCGTCTCTTCCAGCGGCGTGTGCAGATCGGGACGGTGGCAGAAGACGAGGTCGACATAATCGACGTCGAGGCGATCGAGCGCGCCGTACATGCCCTCCATGATGTGCTTGCGCGAGAGTCCCCGATCGTTGGGACCGCTGCCGCCCCAGAAGATCTTCGTGGAGATCACCAGGTCGCTGCGGGTCCACGCAGCCCGCTTGATGACCTTGCCCATGATGCGTTCCGCCTCGCCCTGCGCGTAGGCCTCGGCATTGTCGAAGAAGTTCACGCCCGCATCATAAGCGGCCTTCATGCAGGCATAGGCCTCTTCTTCGCCGTACTGGTCGCCGAAGGTGACCCACGCGCCGAAGCTCAGCGCCGACACCCGCAATCCACTGCGTCCAAGACGCCGGTACTCCATGTCCATGTCTTGTCCTTTCGCTCGTCATCGCCGTCGTCAATGCGTCAAGACTCCCTGGCGCGCCGTCACCCCGATGACATTGGGTACGGGCGGACTTTCGATGCCGGTGGGGAACCGGGTCCGGTAACCCGGCGCCGCCACCTGCAACTGTGCGGGGAGATTGCCATCCAGGTGCTGCGCACACACCACCCCCACGGGCAGGGCCAGCAACACGGTGTTGAAATCATGCATCGATAGCGGCGTGGCGCAGAGGATGAGCAACGCGTTGCCCTGCGTGTCCTCGCCGAGCGCCGCTTCCATCCAGCGTCGATCCTGCGGTTGCCAGCGATTGAGGCGCGACCGCTTGATGAGGCGAAGATTCTGCACGACGCAGTCGTAGCGCGCGCGGATCTCGTCCAGAGGCGTCTCGTCGAGATCGAAGAGACGGAACGGGGGATCGCCGTCATCGTACGGCGAGAAAGCCGCGGCCGAGAGGTAGCCGTTTGGCGTCGCCTGCCGCACCTCGCCGCCGAGCTTCAGGAACCCCACGTGGGTGGAACCGTCGGCCTGGTACATGCCGGCATTGATCGCCGCCACCAGATCGAGATCCTCGCACCACTGCGACACCGACCGCGGCTTGCCGCCGTGATCGCGCGCCGCGAGATAGCGCAGCTCGTAGCGCCGCGGATCCACGCGCAGCACGACGAGATCGCCGCCGGCGTCGGCACGCCGTGTGGCGACGGCGAAACGGCCGAGATCGAGTCCCGGCGCCAGCTCCCGCCAGGTGTCGCCCCGGGCCGCGAACGCTGCCGCCATGGCGACAACAGCCGCCACCAGCGCTCGTAACCGACGCGCGGCGAGACGACGACGGGGATCAAAGGCCGCGGTGCGTGCCATCGCAATACGGCGGCGTGCTCGTACGCTTGCACTGGCAGAGCGATGCACGCGAGGGCTCGATCACCTCGAGGTCGACCACGGCGGGTTTCTTGTCGGCTAGTCGCGGTTCGCTCACGTGTTCCTCGCTTCATGGGACGGGTTCGAGTTGATGATACCCGATTTCTGGTCGTCCGCACCTCCAACCCCACTACGCCGGGTGCCAGCCCCAGCCTGGATACCAGCGATTGGCGATCATGAAGAACAGGATCGAATCGAACATCAGATGCAGCACCAGGATGTAGAGCAGGCTATGTGTGCGCTTGTAGGTGAAGCCCTGGATGAGGGCGAAAACGCCAATGATCACGGGACCCCAGCCGACGAATGCCATCTCGTGCAGGAAGCTGGTGAAGAACACCGCCTGCGCCGCGTTGGCCTCGCGGAAACCGATCCGCCGATGCAGCAGGACGAAGACCACGTTGATGAAACACAGCTCGTCCCAGGCGCCGACGAGGTTGCATCCCCAGAACAGGCGTCCCATCTCCTCGGTGCGCGAAGGATCGCCGATCGGCGGCAACGGCCAGCTTCGGTGCAGGGTGGGAGTGAGCACGTGGAAATACAGCCAGAGCCCGCCGAAGGCCATACCGACGGCCGCGACCAGCCACATGACCATGCGCGGCGTCCAGCGTCCGTTCGACCAGCGGTAGGGCAACGGTTCGCGCAGCCACCAGCGGGCGAGCACCGTGGGCACGAGCAGCAGGCCGAGCCCCAGCTTCGCCGCGAGCTCGAGGACGTGCGCGTTCGAGGTGTCGCCGTCGATCCGCGTGGCGAAGAGCGTGACGACGACGTATGCCAGGATGACCGCCGTGCGCCACCAGTTGCGATCGGCATCGCGGTGCGCGAGGACCAGCCCGGCCACGAGAGCGAGCGCCGCCGGCAGCGCCCACGGCACGCCCGGCGCCGGCACCGACTTCAGACCGATGGCCAGGAGCATGGCCGCAGCAAGCAGCCAGAGCGAGATATGACGCAGAGGCGGCACCGATCCGTGGTGCTCGTCCGCCGGGTCTTGACCGCGCGGAGCCCCGGCGAACGCAGCGGCCAGCCTACTCATCCGCCCCTTCTCCCAGGACGAACTCGTTGAACCAACCCAGCACCTGCTCGAGGTAGAAAACCTGATTCGTTCGAACGCGCAGACCGTGTCCCTCACCCGTGAAACGCAGCAGGCGCGACGGGACGCCGAGAGACTGCAGGGCGCTGAACCAGGTCTCACTGCCGCTCAACGGGCAACGATAGTCGTCCGCGCCGCCGGAGATGAGCGTCGGCGTCGTCACCCGCTCCACGTTCGCAAACGGCGAGTTGGCGTGATACGCGACGCGGGCCTGCGGATCGAATGGTCGCCCCCCGAATTCCCACTCCGGAAACCACTTCTCGTCGGTCGTGCCCCAGAAGCCTGTCAGCTCCGGATACATGCGGTCGCAGGCCGCCGCCTTGAAGCGGTCGGTCATGGTGGTGAGCACCGCAGCGAGATAGCCGCCATAGCTGCCACCCATCACGGCGAGCGCCTGCGGGTCGGCCCAACCCTGCGCCACCGCCCAGTCGACACAGGCGAGCAGCTCGTGCGCCGGCCGACCATTCCAGTCGCCGCGCACGCCGTCCTGGAACACGCGGCCGTAGCCCGTGCTGCCGGTGGGGTTGGCCGCGATCACGGCGTAGCCGAAGGTCGCCAGCACCTGGAATTCGGGGAGGAAATAGCCTCCGTACATCCACTCCGGTCCGCCATGGATACTCAGCACCGTGGGAACGCGCGTGCCGGGCGCGCGATCGGGCGGCAGAAAGACCCAGCCGTGGATCTCACGATCGTCCACGGTGATGACGAAATCCCGCGGTTCCACGAGGCCGGCACGCTCCGCCCAGCGCGCGTTGGGATCGATCAGGGTCTTCAAATCGCCGGAGTCGAGGTCGAGGACCTGGAGTGCTCCGGGCTGCATCATCGTTCCGCCCCGCAGAACGGCGCGCCGGCCTCCGTAGCAAACGTCCCAGAAGTCGTAGCCGCCGTGCGTGAGCGCCTCGCCGCCGGTGGCAGTGGCACGGAAGATGTCGATGCACCCCCGACGAAAGCCACGGTAGTAGAAGGCTCCATCGTGGTAGGTGAACCCCCACATCACGTCCGCGTTGTCGCGGACGAGGCGGGCGACCTCGGCCCCGCTGTCAGGGTCGAGGACCACGATGTGCCCCGGCTCGCTCTCGTGCAGGGGATCGGCGTGGCTCTGACAGGCGATCCGTCCGTCCGCAATCCACGCCGGATGCTCATCAGGGCCGGGATTCGTGGTGAGCGCGCGCGGCGCACCCCCGGCGCTGTCGACCACGAAGAGGTCGGTGTTGAGATCGCGTCCGAGATCCTCGCGACGCTTGGCGCTGAACACGAGCCGAGACGCGTCTGGCGACCAGGCCACCTCACGCACATCCAGAGCGGTCGTGGGAATGGTCGTGTCCTCGCCCGTGGCCACGTCGATCACGTGCAGTTGTTTCAGCGTTCCCTCGCGATAGCCGACGTCGAGGTGGCGATAGCCCAGATCATCTGCCACGATGATCGCATCGGGCACGCCGGCGTAGCGTCCCACCGTGTTCGGGACCACATGCGCGAGCGCGTGACCATCGGGAGCCCAGACGAACGGGCCGTATTGCCCGGCCGGCGCGAGCAGCCGTCGCTCGCCGCCGGCGGCGTCCATCAGCCAGACCTCGCGTGTGGCCCCCGCCGCCGGTCGCGTGTAGACAACCACGTTCCCATCCGGACTCCAGACGAATCCGGTCGCGGCGTCGTCGGGCGTGAAGAGAACGGTGTCCTTGCCCGTATCGAGGTCGCGCAAGATCACGGTGGTGTTCGCCCGGTCGCTCACCTGATCGAAGCTGCTCCGGGTGTAGATGAGCCGACGACCGTCGGGAGACAGCGCGCCGATCCCCACCTTCTGCAAGTTGTAGAGGTCCCGCGGCTGCAGGGCCCGAGCGGGTCCTGCCCAGATGACCGCTGCGGCAACGACCAAACCCGCGTTCAACAAGAAACGGCGCATGGGACGACAGCTCCTTCGCAAACGCATTGCATCCATGGTACGCGCGCATCGCCGTCCGGGGCAAGGCCGGGCCCGCGGCGATCGGCGCAAACGTTGGGTTGTACCTGCGAAATTGTGCATGGCCCGGTGCTTGCCTGACCCGAGGCCATGTGCTCACCGACTTCGCCCTCAGCTCAACCCTGGTCCCCGCCTCACTGCCCCAACCCCAACTGCCACCACCACCACCACATGCACGGCCCCTGGCCCTTCCTCAGGCGCGGGTACTTCCGACGACTCAACCCGCCCCACCTCGTCCCCCGCTTCCAGTGCCGACACTGCGGCCGATCCTTCTCCAAGCAGACCTTCTCCACCACCTACTGGCTCAAGAAGCCGCTTCTGCTGCCCCTGATCCTCGATCTCTCCGTCAACGCCATGGCCAACCGCCAGGCGGCCCGGACGCTCAAATGTGCTCCCGCGACCGCCGATCTCCAGCTCGCCCGCCTCGGCCGCCACTGCCTGCTCTTTCAGCGACACATGCTCACCGGAGCGTCTCCCCCCGCTGACATCGCCATCGATGGCTTCGTCACCTTCGAGTACAGCCAGGACTACCCGTTCGAGTTCCTGGTCGCCGTCAACCGGGACAACAGCTTCGTCGAGCACTTCACCGAGGCGCCGCAGCGGCGAAGCGGCCGGATGAGCGAGGCCCAGAAGATGCGTCGAGCGGCGCTCGAAGCCGCGTTCGGGACGCCTGACCCGAAAGCTGTCGAGCAAGGGATGCGCGAGGTGCTCGAGGTCACCCTGGCGGGGGCCACCGTGGCGACGGTGCATAGCGACGAGCATCAGGCCTATCCGCGGGCGATGCGGGGACTGGCCGTTGAAATCGACCACCAGACGATCAGTTCGCGGGCGAAGCGGGATGCTCGCAATCCGCTGTTCGAGATCAACGCGCTGGATGCATTCATCCGGCACAGTCGGGCGGATCATCGGCGGGAGACGATCGCGTTCGCACGGCGCCGTCAGGCCGCGGCGGAGCGATTCGCGGTGTTCGTGGTGTGGAAGAACTTCGTGAAGAAGCGCTGGGAGAAGCGGTGCTTGTCGACGCCGGCGATGTTGCGGGGGCTGGTGGCGCGGCGGTTGACGGTGGCAGACATCCTGGAGACGCGGTTGTTTCCGGGGCGGATCGGGTTGCCTGAGAGGTGGCGGGAGTACTACTGGGGTCTGGTGGAGACGCCGGTGGTGGGGGTGAATCGGCGGCACGAGCTGAAGTACGCGTTCTAGAAGCGGATGCCGCGGTCGGTGAATTCCGACCGTGGAACCAGCCATGCACAATTTCGCAGGTACAACCGAAGCGTTGCTTTGACCTGCGTGTAGCGGCAGGCTACCCTCGACGCGAGGTGAATCCCATGCGATCACGCGCGCTTCCATACTTCGTCCTGCTAGTGGGGATGGCCGCCGGCTGCGCCCACCGCGGCGAACTGGTCGGTCCAGTCACCCCGCCCGGCGAGGGGTGGCCCGGCCCCGGCATCTGCGACCTCATGCCCGGCGAGGCGGCTCCCACCGATACACTCACCGTCGCCCTGGGCGATACCGTGCGGCCCGACGACGCGCCCGTCCCGCTGAACCAGGCCGAGCGCATCGTCTTCGCGAATCTCTACGAGACGCTCACGCGGGTCGACTGTGCAGGACGCCTCGTGCCGGGCCTCGCCGAACGCTGGGAACGCCAGGCTGACGGTGCGCGCTGGGTCTTCATCCTGCGCGAGGACGCGCACTTCTGGGACGGCACGCCGGTCACCGCCAGCGCGGTCATCACCGCCTGGCGGCACAACCAGGAGCTGTCGCGCCATGCCGGGCGGCTGGGCCCCGGCCTGTGGGTGGACGCGAACGTGCACAGTGTGCTGGCTACCGACGCCCGCCATGTCGTCATCCTGCTGCCGGAACCTCAGGACGATATCCCGCGCCTGCTCGCGCATCCGGCCCTCGCCGTTGCCGCGACGCGGCGCGGCTGGACCTGGCCCGTTGGCACCGGACCGTGCCGCCTGAGCGCCGAGAGCGGTGCGCCCGCGCCGGATCTCGTGTGCCGGCCCCACGTGGAACACCCGGACCGGCCCGTCTGGCGGCGGCTCGTCTTCCACATCGTGCCCGGCGCCGATGCGCGCGACCTGATGCCGCGCGGTGTCGACGTCGCCGTGATCCGCGACCGCGGCGCCGCCGCCTACTACCGCGACGTGCCCGGCGTCGCGAGCGCTCCCTTGCCGTGGGATCGCCTGCTCGTGCTGCTCACTCCACCGCGAATGGACACCGTGGCGACGCCCGCCCATCCCACCCTCGAGGCGATGAGCGAAGCCACCGCAGCCGAGGCCCGCCCCTGGGAGCGCCTGCTGTTCCATACTTGCGAGTCGGGTCCATGTCCCCAGCTCGCGGGCCCCATCGATCCGGGTGACGGGCGTGCCACGGCACTCTGGGATCCGCTCTACGGCGCGGCCGCCGCGCATGAGATCATGTACGCGGAGGGCGACGTCGACGCGCGGGCGATCGCCGAGCGCGTCACCGCGTTCGCCGGCGCTGATCGGCGGCCCCGTGCGGTGCCCCCGACCGACCTCGCGGCCGCCATCGCGAGTGGCACCGCCTCCGGTTACGTGGTCACCTTGCGCGCGACATTCCCCACGGCCTGCCTCACGCTCAGCTCTCTCCTCGGCCGAGCCGCCTGGTTGCAGGCCGCCGTGGCCGGCGAGCGCGCCGACGATCCCTGCGTGGTGGCCGAGCGTATGGTGGCCAGCGGCGTCGCCGAACCCCTCGTGCAGACGCGGGCGCGCCTGGTCTGGCGGGGCCACCTCGCCGGCTTGCGCCTGGGCCACGACGGGACGCCCTGGCTGGCCACGCTCGGACGCGCCCGCCCCGGCAGCCTGCCATGAGCATCCGCACGCGTATCCTCCTGGGCGCCGTGCTGTTGATCGTGGTGCCGCTCGCCGCGCTCACGAGCGTGGTGCGCCAGCGCCTCGCGTCCCGCGAGTCGGGCCGCTTCACCGCGCTCGTCGACGATCAACTCGCCCGCGCGTCGGGCGTGCTCAGCCAGGAAGCCACCCGCGTGCAGCAACGGCTCGCCGCGCTCGCGCGCGCCACCGGCGACGACGACCGCCTGCGCCTCGCCCTCGTCGGCGGGCGCGACGACCTGCGCCCCTACGTGCGGGACTACGCCGGCTTCGCCCGCGATCTGACGGGTCTCGAGGTGCTCCAGCTCCAGGATTCCGCGGGCCGGATCCTCAGCTCCGGACACTATCGCAACGAGTACGATCGGCGTGAGCCGGCCCTGCCCCGCCTGCTCCGCGAAACCGCTTGGGCCCGCCTGCCCGCCACCGGTGCGACCACCGGAGCGATGGTCGTCGATCGCGATCCCGACGGCACGTTCCTCGCCCTCGAACACGCCGAGACGCTGACGCTCGGCGGCCAGGGCTTCACGCTGGTGGGCGGCGTGCGCGTGACCGCAAGCTCGCTGAGCGCGTTGCGCCAGTCACCGCTCCTGAACCTCGTCATCGTGGCCGACGACGGTCCGCTCGTGGGCGTGGAACCGCTGCCCCGCGCCTTCGCCGATTTCCGGGCCTGGAACGATGGCGAAGCCTTGCGGGAGCAGTCCACCACCGCCGGCTTCGCCGCCGCCGCATGGGCCATCCCCCTGGTGCGCGACGACGCGCTGCAGTGGGCGCACCTGCTGGTGACGTACCCGCGCGCGCCACTGCGGCGACGCTTACGTGAGCTCGACATGACGCTCGGACTCGCACTGTTGATCACGCTGGCGGGAGCCCTGCTCCTCGCCCTCTGGGTAGCCGATCGTCTCAGCCATCCGCTGCGCGACCTCGCACGCCGGGCGGAGAAGGTCGATCTCGCCGCTCCCGGGCCGCCCCTGGCCAGGGGACGGCGCGACGAGGTGGGCCGTCTGGCCACCGTGCTCGACGCGATGATCGCGCGCCTGCGCGAGGGTGCGCTGCGCCTGCAAGATGCCGAGCGCCGTGCCACCCAGGGAGAGATTGCCCGGCAGGTGAACCACGACGTACGTAACGGGCTCACCCCGCTGCGCAACGTGTTCCGGCATCTCATCGAGGTGGCCGAGCGCGAGCCACAGGCGTTGCCGGCCATCCTCGCCGAGCGTCGCGGCACGCTGGAGAGCGGACTCTCGTACCTCGAGGATCTCGCCTCGAACTACGCCCGCCTGTCGCCCCCCCGACGCCGGGAGTCGTGCGATCTCGTGGCCATCGCCCGCGCGGCAGCGGCCACCGCCGCGCCCGCCACGGTGCTGGCCGACGACGACCTGCCGCCCGTCGTGGCCGATCCGGTGAGCCTGCGCCGCATCCTCGACAACCTCCTGCGCAACGCCCAGGACGCGCTGCCTGGCGATGGCGGCACCATCACGGTGACCCTGCGCCGCGCCGGCGATGCCCTGGTGTGTGAGATCGCCGACAACGGACGAGGTATTGCGCCGGCCGATCAGGAGCGCATCTTTCAGGACTTCTACACCACCAAGGCGCACGGCACCGGCCTGGGCCTGAGCAACGTGCGCCGGCTGGTCGCCGATTGCGGCGCCCACATCGCCGTGCGGAGCGCGGAGAACGAGGGCACCACCTTCACCATCACCCTGCCCGCGGAGGCCGACGCATGAGCCGCATCCTGATCGTCGACGACGTCGCCGCCATGCGGGAGCAATACGCCTACGACCTGCAGCGCCTCGGCCACCACGACGCGTTCACCGCCGCCGGCGGACAGGTCGCCCTCGACCTGCTGGAGACCGAGCCGGTGGACTGCATCATCCTAGATCTCGAGATGCCGGGTCTGGACGGCTTCCAGGTGCTTGCCGAGCTGAAGCGTCGCGGCGGCGCTCCGCCGGTGATCGTCTACACGGGCACCGGCAACTACGATCGCTGCGTACGCGCCGTGAAGCTGGGGGCATACGCCTTCCTCGCCAAGGATGAACCGCTGGAACGCGTGGTCCACGAGGTGGACAACGCCCTCGCCTGGGCGCGCCTGCAACGGGAGGTGCGCGCCCTGCGACGGCGCACCGGGGACGACTCTCCCCTCGTGGGTGAGAGCCGCGCCATGCAGACCCTACGTGACCGGATCGCGCGTCTCGCCGCCATCCCGAGCCCCGTGCTCGTGCTGGGCGAGAGCGGCACGGGCAAGGAACTGGTGTCCCGGCAACTCCACGACGCAGGCCCGCGCGCGCGCGGCCCCTACGTCGCCGTGAACGCCGCGGCTCTACCCGAGAACCTGGTCGAGAGCGAACTCTTCGGTCACGAACGCGGCGCCTTCACGGGAGCCGACCGTACACGCCGCGGCGCCTTCGAGACGGCCAGCGGCGGTACCCTGTGCCTCGACGAGATCGGCGAGTTGCCGCTCGCCGCGCAGGCCAAGCTCCTACGCGTGCTCGAGACCGGCGTGGTCATGCGTCTGGGCGCCACGCGGGAGGTGAAGGTGGATGCCCGCGTGATCGCGGCCACCAATCGCGATCTCGACCGTGAAGTGGCCGGCGGCCGCTTCCGCGAGGATCTTCTCTTTCGCCTGAACGTGCACGTCATCGCGGCTCCGCCCCTGCGCGAACGTGCCGGCGACGTGCCTCTGCTGGCGGAGCACTTCCTGGCGCGTACCTGCGAGCGCTTCGGCATGCGTCCGCGGCGGCTGTTGCCGGCCACGCTCGACCGACTGGCGGCTCACGACTGGCGGCGCAACAACGTACGCGAGCTGCGCAACGTGATCGAACGGCTCGTGATCGCCTGCCCCGACCCGGAGATCGGTCCCGAGTACGTGCCGGCCGACCTGGGGCGCACGCCGGACGTGGCCGGACCGGAGCCCGGCACGCTGCGCGACCAGAAGCTCGCCGCCGAACGCGCGATCGTACTCGCCGCACTCGAGCGCCACGACTGGCACATCAGCAACACGGCGGCGGCGCTCGGGCTGGCCGACCACAGCTCGCTGCTCAAGATCATGCGCCGTCACGGACTGAGACGTTAGCCCACGACGCCCCGACCCAGATCACGCCGCCGCGGATCAGGTACCGCCGTCGCCGCGATGCGCCCCGGTCAGAACAGGCTGTCGACAGCGCGAATGAGGTCGCCCAGGGCGATCGGCTTCAGGAGGAAGTCCTCGCACCCGCAGGAACGGGCCTGCTCGGCATCGAGCCGATCGCTGTACCCCGAGCAGACGATCACTGGCACGTCCGGTCGCAGGGCGCGCACCTCGCGCACCAGCTCGTCGCCGGTGAGGTCCGGCATGGTCTGGTCCGAGATGATCGCATCGTAGGCATCGGGTTGGGCCAGGAATCGGGTCAAGGCTTCCCGGCTGCTCGTGAACATCGTGGTCCGGTAACCGCACGATTCCAGCAGGGTGAGCACCAGATTGAAAAGGACCTAGCAAGGGGAATGCCGGGTGCCTACGAGGCGGGCAGTCAGCGGTCGATGTAGCCGTCCGGGTGGTCGAGGGCGAAGGACGCCGCGCTTGCCACGGGTGCCGCCCCTACCGCCCGCGCGGGTCGGCGCCGCACTTCGGCCGCCACCGTGCGCACGCGATCGCCTGTGGCATAGAACGCCCGCAAGTCCATGGCCGCCATGCGTTCGCGAACCCGGGCCACGAGTGCGAACGCATCGCGCTCGGCCGAGAGGCCGCCCGCCAGCGGGCTCGTGTACCAGTGCGCACGCTGATCAAAGAGGGAAAAGAGAAGCCTGACGCTCGAATCGGTCTGGGCAGCGACCAGAGCGTCCTCGAAGGCGAGCAGGCGCGCCGCTGCCGCGTTCAACAGGAATTCCGCGTCCGGACGCTGGGCCGTCGTGTCGGCATAGACGACGAGGTCCTGCACAGTCTGCGGATCATAGGACACGATGGTGCCCAGGATGGGCGCCCACCGCTGGTCTCCTGCAAATTCGTCCTGCAACTCCTCGTAGCGACTCGCCACGCTCGGATCGGCGGCGAAGGTGGCAGGATCCACTACCTGCGGTCTCTCGCCCCGCTCGATCCGCGCGAGGAGGAGCGGCTCCTGCTGCGTCAACGACGCGCCGAATGCGACGATCGCATCCGGATAGTCGGGCAGGATCGACTGCGCTGGCGGGTCGAAGACGTCGAAACACCCGGGCCGCTCGACGAGGGGCAACAGGCACGACAGGTGGTCATACGAGTCGTGGACCAGGCGCAACGTCTCACGCGCCGCATCCGGCGGGGCGATCCGGCCCGCGAGATCGAGCGTGTCCCGGTACAACCCCGCCTCGAGCGCGCGCAGACGGTAGTTGAACAGGGCCCAGAGCAGGTGCGGCCACAGGTCTTCGCGCAGGCTGCGGAGCATGCTCTGCTGGTTCTGGGGCGATGTGAATTCCGCGGGATGGAGGGCGTCGAACCTGGCCTGCGCCGCGGTGAGAGAGCGCTCGAGTCCGGCGAGATCACGAGTTTGCAGACAGTGATTCGCCGCGGTATCGTCGACGAGTACATTCGCGCGGGTCCGTGGACTCGCGGACTGGGCCCTGGCGGGTGCGATCAGGACGGTGGCCGATGACAGGATGGTGGCCGCGACGAGAATCACGATGAGGTTGCGGGAACGCATGGGGCTCGCCTTCCAGAGACGGAATCCCGTTCGTGATATCCGGGATCGTATCACAGAAGAGCCCTCATGACGAGGGCTCTCTTGATCCGAATTCGTATGGTCACTTGACCATCGTCACCGTCCGCTCCAGCACCCTCTCGGGGGTCGTCAGGGTAACGCGGTAGACGCCACTGGCCAGAGGTCGTCCCCCGGCATCGCGTCCGTCCCAGGACCAGCGCGATTCCCCGGCAGGCGCCGCCCCGTCGCGCAGCACGCGCACCAGGCGGCCCTTGACATCGAAGATGCTCACACGGACCGGACCGGCATGGCTGAGGTTGGCCATCAGCTCGAGCCGCGGATTGAACGGATTGGGCGCCGCCGACAGGCGTAGCGACCGGTCGGCCGGAGGCGTGCCCGGCGCAATGTCGCCCTCCGTGCTCACAGGGTCCTCCTCGGGCGCCAGCCACCGCACGACGAATTCGTCGCCGTTCGCCGGATCGCCGTCGCGATCGAACGCGCGCCCCTCGTACGCGAGGCGCATCCGCCCCGCCTCGAGGAGCAGGTCGTCGAGGGTGGCCCCCGCCACCATGGCGAACGCGACACTCAGCGACTCCCCGGGCGCCAGGCTCGCGAAAGGGCCGACCCCGATCAGAACGCGATAATCGTCCGGCTCCACGGTGCCGGCATCGAAACTCGTCGACGATAGAGCATCGTAGCGCTCGTTGTCGTTCGTCGGATCGCCACCGTCGACGTATGAGAGGCTGCCGGCGAAGTGCCGGAAACCGCGAGCTCCCACGCTGGTCGGTGCCGTGGCGCCGGTCGGATCCGTGGGGTGACCGAGGACGGCCCATCCCATGTAGCCCGACGTCGTGCGGCCCACGCCTTCCACCATGTAGGCCACATCCACCGTGGCGGTCTGACCGGGATACGGTTCCACGGTTCCGCTGATGAAGCCTGCCATATCGTCCACGCCCTCGTTCAAACCCGGCGGGTCGTTGATGTCGAAGTCGCTGAACATGCCGACGTACACATCGTCGATCGTCGCGTCGCCCACGTTGTGCAGCGTGTACTCGAATCCCACACCATCGGCCAGCTCGTCGTAGGTCCACTGCACGGACTGCTGCGCGACGTCGAGATCCAGGGGTACGTGGTCGGGGTAGACGTCCGTCGCGTGCATGTCGTCCATCTCGGCCCGGAAGTGCTGATCCGCAATGCCGGCGTCATCCTCGTCCACGAGGCCGTCCCCGTCGTCGTCTCGTCCGTTGAACGGGTCCTCGTTCTCGAGGCCGTCGCTGTCGTCGTCGGCGAAGGGTAGCGGATAGCGGGATGCCTGCGGGGCGCCGTAGGAGAGGCGGTAGATCGTCGCCTCCGGTCCGTCCAGCGGCCGGAACTCGGTCGCGTACTGACCGGTCGATACATGCGTCTCGCCATTCAGGACGCCGCCGACCCAGAGCCCCGCGGCGAAGAGATGGTCGATCCCGTCGGCCCCGGGCCAGCGGCCTGAAGGCGCGTCGGCGAAGCTCGAAGGCGCCGAATACTGGGACCCGATGAGCCCCCAGTTCGTGATATTCACCTGCAGACGTCCGACATCGTGGACGAACGAACCGTCGATGACCACGTCCCTGTGGATGGAGCTGTCGACCGGCGCCGCCGCGATCAGGGCGAACCCGAAGGCAACGGTCAAGAGCCCGATCCCGAGAACTTTCGGCAAGCGTGTCATGTGTGGCCCCCTAGTCATCAACGTGTCCCCGTGGCTTGCCGCGCTTGATGGTACGGATCCCGTCCGCCAGGAACAAACCGCGGGACCGTGTCCCCATGGACACATGCTTGTGTGTCCGGTTGCACACACGCGGCTCGCAGGCGCCGTCGCCTCCGAATATGCTATCACATAAGATTATATTCTACACTGGGTTATTATCGAAATCCAGCGACGACGATCTGGTGCCCGACTTGCGATGAGGTGGGTGTTCACCCGCAAGCCGATCGCGCCACCGGCGCAGAGAGAAGGAGCCCGCCATGAAGAAGCAGATCACCGAGCTGCCGGTCGATGGAAACCGCCGCATGAAATTCGTCGAGGCCGGAATGCTGTTCGTGCTCGCCCTCGGCCTCACCGTGTTCCTCGGGCTGAAGGTGCTGCAGGGCGACGGCGCATCCGACGCGCCCGCCGTGAGCCAGGTGGGCACGGAGGCCGCCTGGCAAGCCCCGGCGGAGGTCGCCACGGCCAGTGTCGCCGATAGCGTGGCTCCGGAACCTGACGTCGCGGTGGAAGCCGCGGCCCCAGCACCTGAGCTTCCCACCCTGATCACGTATGCCAACGCCGAAGCCGCGTACTTCGCTCACCACTATGACGAAGCGGCTGAGATGTTCGCGCAGTACTGCGACGCGCATGCGGAGAATGCCTGGGGCCACTACATGCACGGGCTCGCGCTCTGGAAGGCCGGCCACGATGACGACGCGGCCACCGCTTTCCACGCGGCGCTCGCGCTCAAGCCGGACCACCTGAAGAGCCTCGTCAATCTCGCCCGCGTGGAACTGGAGCGCGGTGACGCCGAGGCGGCCCTCGCCTCCGTGCAAGCAGCCGTCGATCTCGCGCCCGACGACGTCGCCGCCCGCCGCGTGCTCGGCCGCGCCTACCACAGCCTCGGCCAGCGCGACGCCGCCAGCGAGGCCTACGTGGAGGTGCTGCGCAGCCAGCCGGACGACGTCTGGACACTGAACAATCTCGGCCTGGTGCGCATCGAGCAGGAGCGGTACGGCGACGCCCTGCCCGCCCTCGCCCGCGCAGCGACCCTGGCACCCGACGTGGCAGTGATCCAGAACAACCTGGGCATGGCGCTCGAGTGCACGGGACATCTCGCCCAGGCGAAGTCGGCCTACGCGGCCGCCCTCGACCGCGATGGCCGCGCCGCACACGCCGAGGCCAATCTCATCCGCATCGAGGATCTCGGTGATCTGCCGGTGTCCGATCCCGTGGACCTGGCTGCACTCGGCGCTACCTTCACCGTGACGCCCCCGGCCACACCGGTGGCCCCTTCAACCGCTGCCGTCGCGGCCGTCACGATCGCCCCGGATTCCGGATCGCAGAAGAGCGAGACCGAGTAGACAGAAATGCCGAGGAGTGCCGCCACCACGACGCACGACGGCCGCCGGATCTCCCCGGCGGCCGTCGCGTGGAGTCCAGGATCAGCTGAATATCGACCAGTCGAGCTGCGGCAGAGTCGCCTTCAGTTCCGTGAAGTCATCGCGCAGCCGCGCCACCAGTGCTGCCGCCCCGGTCAAGGAGCCGCCCTTGGCGAGCAACTCGAGCTCCCGCGCGGTGTCCGCGATGCGCACGGCGCCGACGTTGCTGGCGCCGCCCTTGAGGCCGTGCGCCTGCAGGCAGACGGTCGCCACGTCGCCCGCGGCCACGATGGTGGCGAGGTCATCGATCTGCTGGGGCGTGAGATCCATGAAGAAATCCAGAACCTCCCGGAGCAGGCCGCAGTCGCCGCCGAGATTTTCCAGCGTGGTCTCGATGTCGAATACACGCGCGATCTCGGGTGCGATGTCCAGAGTCGCCATGGGTGCCTCCTGCCTCAATCCTTCGAGCGCGACGCCGGATCCTCCGGCGCCTTCCAATCCCGCCACGATTGGTATCGTCCCTTGCCGGCGGGACTTTATACCGAGGGATCGCTTTTTGCCGCCGTCTTGCGCGAGGTCTTCTTGGCCTTCTTCGCAGCCTTCTTGGCCGTCGTCCCGTTCGCCGCCTTGTCCACCGCCTTGGCGGCCTTCTTCGCCGTCTTCCTCGCAGCCGTCTCGGCCTTCGGTTCGGCTGGCGTCTTCTTGGCCGTCTTCTTGGAAGTCTTGCGGCTCCCCCTGCCTGAGGTCGTCCCGGCCGTGCTCGTCCCGGCCGTGGTCGTGGTCGCCGGTTCGGGCGCCGGACGCTCCGCGGGGGCCGCACCCGCCGCCGGCGACGGCGCGGGATCCTGCGCGGGACCGGGTTCGCTGCCCGACTCGGCGGTCGCCGGCTCACCCGACGATGCCGCTCGCCGGCGCCGCGAGGAACGCCGGCGCGAGCGACGCGGCGTCTTGCCTTCGCCCGTCGCGGCCGTGTCGCCGCTGGCGGCGCTCGCTTCCACGGGTGCCTCGGTCGTGGATTCCGTCGTCGCCTCGGTCGAGCTCGCGTCCGACCGCGCCGCCTCGGGACCGCCGTTGCGATCGCGCTCACGGCGCCGGCCGCGGCGGGCCTTCGTGCGCGTGGCGAGCGGGGCGCCGGTGATTGCGTTGAGTTCGGTCTTGCCGATGCCCAGCACCACGAGGGTGCCCCCGGCACGGCTGTCGCGCTCGACAGCGAGCAGCCCGTGGTCGCGCATGTCCTCGAGCAGATCCCCGAAGGTGGCGTAGCCGTAGTTGGTCTCGTTGAAGTCGGGCTGCTTGCGCTTCATCGTGTCCTTGACGAGCGACGAGTACAGCACGCCGCGGCTCTCCTGCAGCAGACTCTGCGTGGTGGCCAGCAGGAAATCGAAGAGGGCCCGCTTCTCCCGCGGCACCGACGCCACCTTCTCGCTCAGTTTGATGACGGTGGACTGGTAGATGTCGTCGTAGAAGATCCACTCGTCGCAATTGGCGATGAGCAGATGGCTGCTGCTGTTGCGCACGCCGATACCGATGACGCGCTTGTTGTTCTCGCGCAGCTTGGAGACCAGGGGCGAGAAATCGGAATCGCCGGACACGAGCACGAAGGTGTCGATGTGATCCTTCGAGTAGCAGAGGTCGATGGCGTCCACCACCATGCGGATATCGGCGCTGTTCTTGCCCGAGATCTTGGGCATCGGCACCTCGATCAGTTCGATCGCCGCCTCGTGGAGCGAGGTCATGTGCTCCTTGTAATAGTGCCAGTCGGCGTACGCGCGCTTGACCACCACCTTGCCCTTCTCGAGGATCCGCTGCAGAAGGGTGTGGCAGTCGAAGCGCATGCGGGCATCGCGCGCGCCCAGCGCGACATTGTCGAAGTCGATGAAGAGTGCGAGATTTCTATCGCTGGGTTGTGTGCTCATAGGGACCCTCCCTGGTCCTACTCTCGCGAATGGGATAGAATGCATGCTGGCACAACCATACAGCATGACTCGCCCGCTGCCCAGCGCGACGATGAGAATTCGCCTTCAGGAGGACAGCCATGGCCGCCACCATGACCGCCGAGGATCTGCAACAGCTCGTGCAACGCGTCTTCAGCCCCGGACCCGCCGACCGGGGCCTGGCCATTCTGGCCGACGTGCCCGATGACGCGTGCCCGGACCACCCAGACTGGGCCGCGCGACGACGCCTGGCTGCCGACTGGGCGGCCCGTCTGCAGGAGAGCCAGGCGGACCTCGGTCTCGAGCGCGTGACGCTGGCCTGGTATCCGAACGTCGGCAGCAACAACGCCGATCTGCCGGCGCGCTGCGTGCCCGGCGACCCGGCGACGGTGCCTGGCCACGTCGCCGACCTCGTGGGCCGGGACACGCTGCCGATCGCCGACCTCCTGGCCGACCACAGCCTGGTCCTCGCCCCCACCGAGCTGTCGGCCACGGCGCCACTGAAGGTCGCCGCGCGCGGCGGCGCCTTCCGCGCCGCCACCATGCCCGGATTCCTGCCCTCCATGATCCCCGCGCTGAAGCTCGACTACCTGGAGATCAACCGGCGTGTCACGATCCTGAAGGAGATCTGCGACCAGGCCGAATCGGCGCTCCTCACCTTGCGCGCCGACGGCGACCTGCACACGCTGACGCTCGACCTACGCCACCGCACCGCCCACGCCAGCGGCGGTCTCTTCCCTCGCAACGGCGTCGCGGGCAACCTGCCCTCCGGCGAGGCCTACATCGTCCCTTACGAGGGCGAGCGCGTGAGCGACGCCAGCCGCACCGCGGGGACCCTGCCCCTGCAGCTCGGCGACGAGATCGCGGTGCTCGTGATCAGGGAGAACCGCGTCGTCGAGGTCCTCGGCGACGGCAAGGCCGCGCGCGACGAGGCCGACCATTTTCGGCGCGAGCCCGCGTATGCGAACGTGGCCGAGCTGGGGCTGGGGGTACTCGGGGACTTCGGCTTGCAACCCAGCGGGAGCATCCTGCTCGACGAGAAGCTCGGACTCCACGTGGCCTTCGGCCGCAGCGACCATTTCGGGGGATTTGTCGGTCCGGCCGACTTCACGAGCCCGCACTCGGTCATCCATCTCGACCGGGTCTACATACGCGGCACCCAGCCGCGTATCACGGTAGCGGAGGTGTGCCTCGATAGTCCCGAGGGTCGCAGCGTGATCATGCGCGACGGTCGATACACCGACGTCTTCGATTGAGCGCGGGGCCACGTTCCCGAACGCGACCAAGAGGGCCCCGCCGGCGTGCCGGCGGGGCCCTCTCGATAAGGGCCGGGACCATTCCGGTTTGGCTCTCGCCCAAAGCCACCCGGAGCTCCCGGTCCCGGCCGGGATCTGTTTTCAACAGGTAAACGATGAATCGGTGTCCGTAAAGAATTATTTAGATTTTTTTAAGGAAAGTATCGACTCATTCCAGGGACCGACCCGACAAAGGGTTGCGCAACTAGTAAATTATTGTCGTTTGGGCACTTACCAAACAAAGTCCCGGGGTTTGGGTGCGGGCACCCACCCCGGGGCACGTCAGGACCAGAAGCGCACAACCCTCCGGGCGGGTGCGCTGTCATGAAACAGCCTGCGCCGGAAGCCGTTGCACCCTCCCGCGCCTATCCCCAGGGGCGGTCAGTGCCCAGTATCGAGCCCGTCGAGCGCGAGTTGCACCGACTCGTCGATCGTGCTATCCAAGCCCGCTCGCAGGAGCACGAGGCGTGTCGCGCGGTCCCGCAAGAGGATCACGGGTCCGTTGCGGGCCGTCCCCCGGACGTAACGCGCCACCCGCTCGTCGGCGCGCATCACGTCCCCGGTCAGTCCCGCATCGCGCACCTGCATTCGCCAGGCAGCGACGGCGTCGTCATCACCGCAGACCACGATGCGCACGGGCACGTCGTCGTGAGTCAGGCGATCGTTCGCACGCGCGAGGGCGGCGAGCACTCGCGTCGCCGCCTCGCCTGGTACGAGCCACACGTCGAGACCACCATCGACGGCACCGACGGGCAGGTCCGCCGCGAGGTCCGCATCGACGAGCGTCCCCAGGTCCCAGCCCGCCGGGTCCACATCCATCGGCAACACCACCCGGGCTGTCTCGTCCACGGCCACGGTGAATGCCCGCAGACGCCCACACGCGCTGCCGCCGGGCACGCGCGTGACAGCGCCCAGCACGTAGGTGCCGGGATCCCAGGGTTGCACGCCCGTCGCGATGTCCCACCAGCGCGGATCGAGCTTTCCCTCGCCCGGCAGCGCCACGGCAAAACGCCGATAGGGTTCGGCATCCGGACAGGCCACCCCGCCATGCGTGAAGGCGAGGTCGAGCCAGGCCGCCGCCGCGGCGGTGGCCTGCGGCGGCGACGTGTCGGGCGGCAGCGGATCCACCTGATGCCAGGCGCCGGACCACACCTCCACGTGGTCGCGCACGAAGCGCGCCGGCACGCCGGCGCGGCGGCAGAGACCCACGAAGGCCGTGCGCACGTCGCCACGGCGCCCGCGGCGCAGCCTCCATGTCCGGTCCGGCGGGAGCGGATTGCCCAAAGCACCGTCGGCCACGACCGCGACCCGCACGCGCAACGAATCCAGCCACGCGGTGACGGTGGCGTCGGCATCGGCGCCCAGACCCCAGCGCGGCAACGGAGTGCGCCAGTCGCCGGCCGGCTCGTCGTGGATGCGACCGGGCAGCACCGCATCGATGAAGAGGCTCTCCGGCACGCCGATCCCCCAAGCCTGCGACATGGCGTCGCGCACGGCCAGCGCCGCACGCACCTGGGCCAGCGCCGCGTCGGGCGTGTCCTCCAGCAGGTCCTTGTCGTCGGCGGCGGCGAGGAATGCCGTGAGGGCGCCTCGCTCCTGCCGCCGCATCGTCGCCAGCAGGCGTACCCACGGCGACACGGCCACCAGCGGCTTGGCAAGGATCGCGTCCCAGGCGGCGCGCAGGTCCGGCGGCAGGGAATCGAGCAGCGTCGTGTCGGTCGCATCGAGCGTGCGCAGCTTGGTGCGCTCGTCGGCGATCGCCGTGACGATCGCGCGATGGCGCGCGAAGACATCATCGGACACGAGAATCTCGTGGCGCAGCGGCAACGCGGCGGCCGACGGATAGTGCAGCCAGAACGGTGGCGACGCCGCCAGGTCATAGCGGTCGGCCGGCCCGAGAGTGACGCGTGTGCGCCCCGCGGCCTCCCCCTTCACGACCTGCAGCAGGAGATCCCCCGTGCCCGGATCGGCCGCCGTGAGCGCATATTCGCCGGGACCGAGCGCGAGCGTGCCACCGCCTTTCAGCCTCGCGATGCTACGCAGCGTGCCGTAGTTCAACACGTTGACGAAGATCTCGGCGTCCGGAGCGCCGGCCACCTCGGCCTCGAGCGTGAACGCGCGTGTGTAGACGGCCGTGGAGTTGACGACGGTGATTCCGTCGCCCTGCCGGTACACCGGTTCGTCGGCCGGCGTGAACTCACCATAGGCCACGCTGCGCACGAAACCCGCGCGGCTCGCCGGTTCGCTGAACCAAGTGTTGTCGAGGCAGCGCGCGTCGTCGCAGCTCTCGGCGTAGTGCCAGCGGCCGTTCACCCACACCTCGACCCAGGCATGGTTGTCGTCGGTGAACGTCCAGTAGGGCGTGGAACAGGCGCGCGCCGGGATGCCGGCCGCGCGCAGGGCGCAGATGGTGAGGATCATCTCCTCCTCGCAGCGGCCCAGGCCGCGGGCGAGGGTGGTGAGCGGCCCCATGTCACGACCGCTGGTGGGCGTGTAGGTTGCGTGCTCGCGGCACCAGCGATTCACTGCGAGCGCCGCCGCTTCCATGTCGGTGTACGGCGCGACCACGGGCGCCAGCGCCCGCGCCAGCACGGCACGCCAAGCCTGTACCGGCTCCTGGCTCACGCGGTGCGGCACGACGTAGTGGAGCCAAAGATCGTCCGGAACCTCGTCGCGCCACGACGCGCGTCGGCGCGCGTCGCAAGCGAACGCCACATGCTCCTGCAAGGTCGGCAGATCGAGATCGGCGACGTCGCTCGGCGGCAACCAGGCCAGGATCCATTGCGCCGCCCGTTGCGCTGGCGATCCGGACGACAATCCTGCGTACCACGTGGCAACCTGGGCGCCGTCGCCGCGCAGGGCGATCACCGAATCGACGCGCGCGGCGAGGTCGACGCCGGCGTCCGCCACGGAGGCAGCCATCAGGACACAGATGACCCAGAACCACACCGCTCGTTGTCCTCTCACATCACGCCTCTCGTCTGGTGACGCTCCTAGCTGCCGGCGCGCCGCGCACCCTTGACCATGGCCATCAGCCCCGCCTCCATGGCCTTCGCCGTGGCCACGGGACCGGTGAGCTTGAAGAACACGTTGCCGTCGGGGGCTCCCAGCACCACGCCAACGAGCCGGTAGCCGTCCTTCGCCGTACCGCCGCCGACGGCCGGGCCCATGCCGCCCTTGTACGTGCCGTCTATGGACACCACATGGGCATCCATGCCGTCAACCGAGAAGGAGCTGCGTTCGGGTTCTTCCCCGCTCGCCGCAGCGACCTGGCCAGTCCATCGCGCGAGATTGGCGTCGACGTCGCCGCCCTGGCCGGCACCGAAGTAGAACACGTCGATCTCGGCCGGATCGCTGTCGCCCTCCGCTGGCGCGAGCTGGTACTGCGCTTTGCGCATGCCGTTGGCGCCGAGATCCTGCCAGCCGGCGGAGGGCGTGAAGGTGGCGCCGGCGATGGTGAACGCACCCTCCGGCGCCGCCGCGGGTGCGGGCGGAATCCGGGCCGGCTGCGATTCCACGGTCCCGTTGCCGTGTCCGCCGATCTCCTCGGCCTTCTTGCCGCCGCAGCCGGCAACGAGAGGGAGTGTGAAGAGAACAAGTGAGAAGAGGGCGAGAGCCCCGAGCATCGGGATCGTCCCGAGGCGGGTCATCGGTGACGTCTTCATGGATCGCTCCTTGCCTGTGGTGCCGCGCGCCCGGGCGCGCCATGGTCTCCGAGACAGGAAAAGCCGAGCCGCGCAGATGGCCAGCGACGATCTTGTCACCAATGCCGGGATCGGTCGTAGAAGGGATAGCTCGCCACGTCATGGATACGCCGTGTCACCGGGGAGAGAGGTCACCGTGTGGATCTGAAGCTCGTCAGGCGCGATCGCCGTCACGCCCGTTGGCTCGCCGGTGCTCGCGATGGCGATGGCCGGCTCTTCGCCCGGCTATACGACGAACTCTACCCCCCGGTGAGCCACTACCTCGGCCGGCGCGTCGCCCGCGTGGAAGATGCCGAGGATCTTGTCGCGACGGTCTTCCAACGCCTGCTGCAGAACCTGTCGCGCTTCGATCCCCGTCGGGGCAGCGTGCTGGGCTGGGCCATGACGATGGCTCGCCACGCGCTGATCGACCACCTGCGGCGCACCCGCGAGACCCTGCGTGTGGAGGACCTGGCCGACGTGCTGGCCGGTCCCGGCCCGGACCCCCTCGAGGGCCTGATCCGTACCGAGAAGGCGGATCGCCTCCGGCTGCGGCTTGGCGAGTTGCCGGCCGCCACGCGTGAAATGCTCGCCTTGCACTACGAGCAGGACCTGCGCCTGCGGGATATCGGCAAGCTCCTGGGCCTGAGCGAGGTCGCCGTGAAGCAGCGGTTCTCGCGGGCCCGCCGCGAGCTGCGTGACATGTTGCGAGCCGAGACTTCCCCTGCCCGTACCGTGCCAACCCGCGAGGTGGATCATGCCACATGAAGACATGGATAGCCGGCTGCGCGCGCTCTTCGCTGCGCGTCGCCCGGGCCGTGACACCCATCGGGACGAGCTGCGTGCCACGCTGCTCGCCCACCACCACCGCGCCTACCCGCAGACGAAGAGGTGGACGATCATGACGCACCGGATCTGGTTCCGGCCCACACTTGCCGCTCTCGCCATCACCGTCCTCGGCGTGGCGGCTTGCAACACGCCTACGAGTTACGATGTCAAGATGGGCCAGCGCGTGGCCATCGCCGTCGACGGACCGGCCAAGGCCGCCGACCTCGAGGCCCAGCTCAACGAGGTGTCGGCCTTCGTGGAGACCCTGCCCGATGTCGACGGCGTGTGGGCCTCGATCGACGCCACGCCCGACGGCACCACCACGGCCGGCCTCAACGTCTGGGGCCAGTCCCTCGACGGCACCGCCCTGCAGGACGCATTGCAGCAACACTTCCCCTTCCTGGCCGATGCGGCCATCACGATCACCCCCCTGGCGGGCGAGGCCCACGGCAGCATGGTCGACGCCCTCGGCCACACGCTCTTCCACGCCGAGGTCCAGGGTGAGACGGCCGAGGAAGTCCGTCAGAACATCCTGCGCCAGCTTGCCGACCAGGGTTTCACCGGCGACGCCCGCGTCGAGTTCATCGAGGGCGACGGCCACCACACCATCAACGTCGAACTCGACGACGGCACGCCCCAGCGCACGTCGCACTAGGCCTGGCACCCCCCACCTCCCGCGATCCCGGCAGCGGTCCGATAGCGCCGGGATCGTCATATCTGCAGGCTGACCAGCGGCGTATTTCGTGCTAGATTCTCGGGTGAGATGGACGCGATGGCGCCGGCCGGAACCCCACCCGAGGTGGAGATGATGAGCGAGGACCGCAAGTTCGAGAGGGCGCACGCCGCCTACCACGCCGAGATTCGCCGCCAGGACAGTGACGAGATCGTGGGCCATCTCGCCGACATCTCCGAGGGTGGCCTCATGCTCACCGCGGAGGCGCCGCTCACCGTGGGCATCCGCCTCGATCTCACCGTCGAGCTGCCGCGGTCGGCAGGTGCGGGCGAGGTCGTGCCGGTGGCTGCGCGGGTGCGCTGGTGCGAGGCCGATCTGGCGCCCGGCGTATACGCGGCAGGCCTCGAATTCACGGGCGATGCGCCCACTGTCGCTCATGTGAAGGAACAGCTCGTCCGTCTGCTCGGGCAGGGCCGATGACGGCGAAGATGTCCGTCCGCGCTCACATCGAGCATCTCCTGACCACGCATCCCACGCTGCGGGTGCGTTTCCTGCGTTCCCTCCTGATCGCCATGCACAGCAAGAACGTGCTGAGCCTCGAGGAGGTGCAGCGGCAGGCCGACGAGAGCGTGCAGGTGAACACCACCCAGGCCGGCGACGACAACGTGCCCCTGGCCACGCGCCTCGACGAGGCCCAGCGCCGCAAGGTCCAGGAGCTGACCATCGATCACGCCGCGCGGCACCTCTCGATCGCCGAGATCGACGACGTCCTGAATATCACCCGCAAGCGCGACGAGGCCATGAATCTCGAGGAGATTGCCAACCTGAGCACGATCTCCTTCGGGTTGCTCCGCCAGAAAGTGCACGACTTCTGCTCAATCCCCCGCGGCCAGAGCCGTCTGCCCGAGTACGAGGCCACGTCGGTCCGGGTGGCGCTGATCAAGCGCATGGTGAGCGAGCAGCTCGAGTTCGTCGGCATCGCCAAGCGCTACCTCGAGATCCGCGACTTCGACGACATCGTCTCGCGCATCATCGGCCCGGACGACGGGCAGGGGCTCATCGGCGGCAAGGCCGGCGGCATGATCCTGGGCTCCAAGATCCTCGAACACGAGGCCCGACGGGATCCCCAGGCGCCGACCATCGCGGTGAAGGTGCCCGAGTCGTGGTTCGTGCGGTCGGACGTGATGGAACGCTTCGTCAAGCACAACGCGCTGCAGGAATTCCTCGATCAGAAGTACAAGCCGATCGACGAGGTGCGGCGCGAGTCGGGGATGATCCTCAATCTCTTCCGCAATGCCGACTTCCCGCCCGAGATCGTGGCGCGCGTGCGCGACTTGCTGGAGACCACAGGCTCCCACCCGCTCATCGTGCGTTCCAGCAGCCTGCTCGAGGACCGCTTCGGCACCGCCTTCGCCGGGAAGTACCGCAGCATCTTCGTCACCAACCAGGGCACGGTGGAGGAGCGCCTCGACCAGCTCCTGGGCGCCATCGCCGAGGTCTACGCCTCCACCCTGATGCCCGACCCGATCAGCTACCGCCAGCGCCACAACCTTCTCGACTTCACCGAGAGCATGGGCGTGCTCATCCAGAAGCTGGTGGGCTGCCGCATCGGCCCCTACTTCCTGCCGGTCTACGCCGGTGTGGGCTTCAGTCACAACGCGTACCGCCGCAATCCGCGTATCCGCGCCGAGGACGGCCTGGCCCGCATCGTCTTCGGCCTGGGCACGCGCGCCGTCGACCGCACCGCCAGCGACTTCCCACGCATGATACCCCTGGGCCTACCTACCATGCGCCCCGAGGTGAAGACCCGCGACATCGTGGGCAACAGCCAGCATCGCGTGGACGTCATCAACGTGGCGCAGAATCGCTTCGAGACGGTATCGGTGGCCGACGTCATGAAGCACGGCACGTCGGTGACGGGCGCCAACCTCGTGTTCTCGGTGCTCGAACACGGATTCCTGCGCCCTCTGCTCGGCCACGGCCTGATGGGCGATGCGGAAGACCTCGTGGTCACCTTCGACGGATTCGCCCGCGACACCGGCGGACCGGGCCGCATCCAGTGGGTGCTCAAGACCCTCGAGCGCGCCTATGGCTGTCCGATCGACATCGAGTACGCCAGCGACGGCACGGATTTCTACCTGCTGCAATGCCGGCCTCAGGCCATGCGCAAGTCCGTGGCCGTGGTACCGGTGCCGCCGGCAATCCCGGCCGAGCGGCGCCTTTTCTCAGCCCATAGCGACATCGTGAACGCGCAGGTCTACGACCTCGCCTGGATCGTCCTCGTCGACCCGCGCGACTACAATGATCTCGAATCGGAAGACCGGCGTCTGGCCGTCGCCCAGACCATCTCGCGCCTGAATGCCCGCCTGCACGGCGAGCGCTTCGCCCTGCTCGGCCCTGGCCGCTGGGGCAGCAAGGATACGCGCCTCGGCGTGCGCGTGGGCTACGCCGACATCAACAACACGGCACTCCTGGTGGAGATCGCCCGCGAACAGGGCGGCGTGCAACCGGAGGTTTCGTTCGGCAGCCACTTCTTCCAGGATCTCGTGGAGTCGGATATCCACTACCTGGCACTCTACCCTGACGACCCCGATGCCGATTTCAACGAGAAGTTCCTGCACGGCAGCACCAATGCGCTCGTTGAGCTGCTGCCCGAGGCGGCGCCACAGGCCGGTGTCGTGCGCGTGATCGACGTGGCCGCGGCCACGGGCGGGCAGCGCCTGCACGTGATCATGGACGGCGAGCAGCAGGAGGCGCTCGGCTACCTCGACGATCCTCGGCGCTGATCCCGGCGCTGACCAGACCCGCGCAGGTAGCGCACGCCGCACGCGATGAGCAGTAGGCATCCGGGCACGAACAGCCCCACCGCATACGGCCGAGGCATCGCCCCGCGCAGCCCCGCGTCCATGTCCTTCAACCAGCTCGTCAGGAGCAGCGCCGACCCCGCCGCGCCCAGCAGCCAGGCTCCCGCGTCGGCCCGTCCGGGCTCGTCTCGCTCCTCCTTGCGCGCCACGAGCACGCCGAACACCACCATCAGCACCGCCGCAGTGGCCGGCGCATACACCGGCCCCACCCAAGGCCAGGGCAGCAAGAAGAGGATGTCCCAGGTACCGGGTGCGGGCGGCCAGCCGAGGGCGAGGAAGAGCCCGAGATAGTAGACGAGATCCCACACCCCGAACGCGATCAGGAAGCACGCGAACCGCTGCCAGCGCGACCGCCCCGCGAGCATACCCACAGCCGCGAGCATGACCAGCGTGGCCAGCTCGCGCACCAGCTCCACCTTCAGCAACGCCGGATCGATCACACGCAGCGGAAATGCGAACCCGCCAGGATAGACGATCCGCCGCAGATACACCACGACCGCGGCCTCCACCCAGCCGAATGCCACGCCGAAGAGCGCGACCCACAGCAGGCGGCCGGTCACGGAGGTGCGGCGCGCCACGGTCACCGGTGCGTCACCGCACGAGCGTGACGGTGCGCGTCTGCGATACCTGCCCCGCCACGACACGGCACAGATAGGTACCGGCCGCCACGGCTCGCTGCGTATCGTCGAGTCCGTCCCACGTCACGGCGTGGCGGCCCGCCGGATACGGACCCTGCGCCAGCGTGCGCAGCCGCCGCCCCGCCGGGTCATACACGGCCAGGTCCACCTGGCCCGACTCCGCCAGGGTGAAGGCCACGGTCGTGCGTGGATTGAACGGATTCGGGTAGGCCCCATGCAGCGTCACCGCCGGCGGCGTCGCGGCGTCCGGGGTGGCCGTGAGGTCGGGGTGCGCGAGGAACACCTTCACGCACGGTTCGCCCGAGTTGCCGACCACGAGGTCGGGCCAGTCGTCGCCGTTGATGTCGCCGAAGGCGATGGCCGTGCCCACCGAGGGCGAGTCGTAGGTCCACGACGGCGCCGTGGAAAGCGTGCCGTTCTGGTTGAGGTAGATGTGCACCTGGCCGTTGCTGAAATGATCCTCGGCGAGGTCGAGATCGCCATCGCGGTCGACATCGCAGAAGGTGATGTCGCTGTGCCCGAAGTAGGTGGCACTGGAGGCCCACACCACGGAGAGCGCGCCCGCATCGTTGCCCCAGAGTTGCGTCGGCGAGTGACCGAGCGCGAGGTCGGCCCAGCCGTCGCCATCCACATCGCCCCAGGCCACGCCCTTGTCGGTATCGGTGGTGCCGGTGGTCCAGGTGGGCACCGTCTGCACGACGCCACTGACGGTGCGGTAGATACCACTGGCGAAGTTGGCCCACTTGGAGACGGCGATGTCGTCCCAGCCGTCGTGATCCCAATCGGCCACGGCCAGGTAATTCTGCAGCGACATCTCGGCCGATTGCCAGCCCGGTGTGGAGGACAGCGTGCCGTTGTCGTTGAAGAAGATGTACATGGGCCGGTAGGGATCGGTCGGAGAGTTGCCCTGGTTGGCGGTGATCACGTCGATGTCGCCGTCATGATCGATGTCATACGGCAAGGCGTAGTTGTTCCACGCCCCGCCCGACTCCGCGCTCGACCAGCCCGGCGACGTCGAAGGACCGGTGGCCGTGCCCCAGTAGATCACCGAGGGCGACATGGCCGAGCCGCCGTTGGCGGAGAAGATATCGGGATACCCGTCGCCGTCGATGTCGGCCACCTCGATATCGCCCGTGGACACCTCGTCGGCCGAAACCCATGAGGGATCGGCCTCCAGCGCACCGCCGGTGTTGTAGTAGATGAGGTTTTCCCAGTCGGTGTAGGGCGGGAAGCTGTTGGAGATGTAGCAGCCTACCACGACGTCGGCCCAACCATCGCCGTTCATGTCGGCCACCTGAAGGCCGCCCACCTGCCGGCGCAAGGCATTCTCCCAGTCGGGCGCCGTGCCGTAGGGCACGCCGTCGCGTGTCGTGATCACCTGTCCGTCCGTGGACGAGGAGACGATAGTCACCGTCTCCTGGCCATCGTCGGAAACCTCGACCGGCGGCGGCACGGCGCGCAGCGGCAGCGCGACGAAAGCGATCAGGGCGAGCGCGAGCATCGGGATCATGGGGCGCATGGCGGGGCCTCCGCGGACGGGAAGGGCGATCGTGCGGTGAACCCTTCCATGGTACCGCATCGCCGCCGCCGTTACCACCGCCACCGGCTACTTCCGCCACCGGCTACTTCACGAGGGCCATGCGTCCGACCACGCGCGCCTCGCCGGCGCTGACGACGGCGAGATACACGCCCGCGGGCACGAGCCGCCCGTCGTCGTCGCGGCCATCCCACAGCACCGTGTGAGCCCCGGCGGCCTGAGAAGCGTCCACCAGCGTCCGCACGTGGCGGCCGGCCACATCGACCACGGCCACGCGCGTATGCGCGGCGGTGGACAGCGTGTAGCGCAACGTGGTCGCGGGGTTGAACGGGTTGGGCATGTTCGGGGCCAGCGCGAGTGTCGGCGGGCGGGGCGTGTCGTCGACGCCGGTGATGCCGCAGCCCACGGGGCCGGCTCCGATGAGGTCGCATCCCTGGCTACCCGCCGGTGCGCAGGGCGACGCGAGCGCGATACCCACGTCGCCTCCGGCGAGATCGCAGAAGAGGGGATCGAGTGAGAGATTGCCGCCGACACCTGCCTGGTCGGCGATCGCGGCGACCCAGTCGCCGCCCGCATTGCCGAAGACGTCGCAGCACGAGAGCGTCGCCGCCGTCGCCGTCGGAGCGACCACGGCGGATCCCAGCACGGAGGCGGCGATGATGGTGCGCGTGAGCGTGGCCGTGCCATCCGCCCCCAGGTGCAGCCCGGCCGCGCCGTTCGCGGAATTTGCCGCGAGGGTGCAGCCGCTCAGATCGAGCGTGCAGGCGCGCCCGTACAATGCCCCGCCCCCGTTGCCGGAGGTGTTCGCCAGGAAGATGCAGTCGGCGAGGGAGGCGTTGATGCCGCCGAGGAAGATCCCGCCGCCCGTGTCGGGTGCGGTGTTGTCCGCGAAGCGGCAGGCCGTGAATCGCAGGTCCGACACCCACCCGACGATGGCGCCGCCGCCCCAGGTCGTGGCAGTGTTCGCGGTGAATTCGCAGTTCTCGAACGCACAGTCGGAGCCCCGCGTCACCTCCATGGCGCCGCCGGCCTTCGCCGTGTTGTCGTGCATGACGCAGTCGACCAGACGCGCACGCGACGCCTCGAGATAGATCGCGCCGCCGAAGTCTGCCGTGTTCTGCTCGAAATAGCATCGCGTGACCACGGACGAATCCAGATCGACGGAATAGAAACCGCCGGCGCCGGCACCCGTGGCGTTGCCGATGAAGGTGCAGTCGTTCACGAAGATCTGGCCCATGGTCGTGAACAACCCGCCGGCATCGCCGGGCAGCGAGTCGGAGAACGCCGTGTTGGTCGTGAACGTACAGTCGGAAACGGTGCCGCTGCTCTCGCGGCACCAGAGGCCGCCGCCCCCGGCCCAGTACGGATCGGTGGCGACGTTGTCGGTGAACGTGCTGCCCGTGACGGTGATCGCGCTCTGGTAGACGCCCACGGCGCCACCGATCGTGCAGGTGTTCTCGGTGAAGGCGCAATCGGCAATGGTGAGGGTGGAGTTGCGGGCGCGGACGGCGCCGCCCATGTTCTCCCACCACGAGATGTTCACGATGCCCTGCGTGAAGGTGATGCCTGTCACGCTCACGTCGACGCAATCGACGACGTCGAGGACGCGGCCATTTTGCTGCGCGTCGACGGTGACACAGGCGGGATCGCCGCTCTCGCTGCGCAGGCTCACGCCTGATTTCATCACGAGTCCCGACTCCGTATACAGGCCGCACGCGACCACGACCTCGTCGCCTGCCTGGGCCGAATCGATGGCGGCCGCGATCGTCGGCGCCTCGCCGGGCACCTGCCAGGAGCGTGCCTCCGCAAGGCCCCCCATGGCGAGAACGCCGGCCAGGACCACGGCGGATCCGACGGTCAGCATGCGCATACGATGTTCTCCTGGTCCGGGGCCCTCCGCCCGGAGCCCCGCTCCGGTACGCCAGATCCCCTCCATCATACCACAGATATTAATTTGACGAAAGATAAGAGTTTTTACATATCGAACATAAGCTTTCAACGCCGCCACACCAGACGCAGGCTGCCGTAACCCAGTGTCGTATTATCGTCTTGCTCGGTATGGCGCTCCGGCTGGTAGCTTGCGGTGGCCTCGATCGACAATCGGGAGGACAACGTCCATGCGGCCATGAGCCACAGCTCGTAGTACGTGAGGTCGGAGTAGTCGATCAGGAAATCGGCCTCATCGGTGCCCACGGCGTGACGATACCAGCGCCGGCCCACCTCCGCCGTGAGCGAGCCGCTCAAGGCATTCCCGTTCATGTCCAGACCGCCCCGCAACCCGGCTTGATCATAGGTTTCTGGGTTGTCGCCCGCGGCGAGCCGTTCGCCGGTGACGCCGGCTTGCCATGTCGTGCCAAGGATGTCGCCCCAGCGGTATCCCAGGACGGTCTCGAGGCGCCAGGAATCGAAGTACGCCCCCTCCTCGCGATCGTAGTGCCAGAGCTCGCTGCCGACACTGCACACCGCCTGTCCGGGACCGGCCGACAGCGCCAGATCCACCTGCGACCAGTGCAGCCAGGCCGACGGTTTCACGGTGTCGTCGGCGATGCGACGGCGTTCGCTGCGATGGAACACGGTGAGATCGCCGAAGTCGCCGAGCCGGGTGCCGTCGAGTTCGACGCCCAGCACGCGGCGGTCGATCTGCGCGGTATCCGGGTAGACACGGTGGCTCGCGCGCACGCCCAGGCTCAAGGTGCCGTCCGCATCGCCGCGCGTGCTCACGTAGGCGCCGCCGGTCTGCTCGTGGTAGCTCTGTTCCAGCGATGACGGCGTCGCGTACCCGAACCAGCTCTCCCGACCACGGACATCGACCGCGAGGCGCCGGCTCCGCCAGGGCGACAGCCGCAACTCGGCGCGGCCTTCCTGAGTGTCGCTCGTGAGACTGTAGTTACTGCCGGGACGGTACTGCCGCGCGAGCCAGTCGAGATCGGCGCGCAACAGTACGTCGCGCACGCGCATGTCGTGGCGTTCCGGCGCGAAGCGATACGATGCGCCCAGCGACTCGCGCCAGAGCTCGCTACCGCCCGACACCGCAGCCCGCAGCGACCAGCGGTGTGCCACATCGCGCGCCGAACGCCCATCCACGCCGATCGCCGCGTTGACCTCGGCGACGGTCTCCGTGGTGTCGGTGTCGGCGAGGTAGTAGGAGTTGAGATAGGCGTCGTAGCCGGTACTCGCCTGCGGGCGCCACTCCGCGGCCCGCGCAAGGCCCGTCTGAAGGGCAAGCCAGAGGGCGGCGCCTCCCCAGACCGCCGCCAGTATCGCGCCCCGTCGCCCGTTTGCCGTGCTCACCTGGTCAGATCATCCGCCTCGTTGAGAAGATCGAACGCCGCCCGGATCTGCCGCAGGGCCGCCTCGAGGTCGCCTTGCTCGAGGAGGCGGCTCGCATGCTCGCGATGATCGCGCGCCCTGGCCATCGCCTGAGCCGCCGCATCGGAACCGCCGTCGCGCACACGTTCGGACACGTCGCCCTGCTGCTCATCCCACCGTTCGACCAGCGCCACGACCGACTCGCGGCTGATGTCTTCGCTGGCTGTGGCAGCCGCCTGGGTCGTGAGGCGCCGCGCCAGGCGCAACGATTGCAGCGTGCGCAGGGGCTGACCGCGATCGCGAAACTCGTGAGCCTGGCCCAGCGCCTCGCGGGCGCTCTCGAGCAGATCGTCGCCCGCGGCGCCACTCCCGCCATCGGCGAGGCGCTCGGCAGTGCGATCGATGAGCATCTGCGTACGCTCGATCTCGCTGTCGAGGCGAGCCGCGCCATTGCCTTCGAAGAGGAGACGCGCGGCGCGCCCCAGCAGGTCCTCCGCCGGCTTCAGCAAATTGAGCGCCAGCCCGAAGTTGCGCTGCTGGTACTGCTCCTGGGCCCGCTCGGCCTGCTTCTCCGACTCGCGCACGAAACGAAGCGCACGCTCGTCGTTCGCATCGCGCACGCGGTCGCGCACCTGATCGCGAAACTCCTGGTAGCGCTCGAGACGCAGCCGCGCCAGTTCCTCGGAGCCGCGCGACACGCGGGCGAGTTGCGCCGCACGTTGCGCCGCCGACCGGGCTCGTCGGGACGCCGCGAGAGCCAGCCGCAGGCGATTATCATGGAGCAGGTCCAGGGACCGGGCGTGCAGGTCGCGCGCCTGGTCGAGCACGTGGCGCGCCTGCTGGCTATCGGTATCGTGCACCAGCTCGATCGCCCAGTCGATCAGCTCGCCGGTACGGTCGATGAACGCCTGCACCTCGTCGAGCCCCGGCGCGGCCGCGCGGGCCGCGCCGCTCAGGCCCGGAACGAGCAGGAGCAGGAGCAAGACGCAGGAAGCCCGGCGAAGCACGGTGACCTGGCGTCGGGATGTCCGTTTGGTGATGTCCATGGCGACCTTCCCCTGTCCTGCGAACCCGACGTGGGGGTGCAGACGACGTGCCACGTCACCTCGACCAACACAAGACACACCACCAAAACGACTTATGATCGCCGCCGCGCGCATCGCGCACCATCTGCCCCCGCCCCGTTGACCCGGCCTGTTCACCGGCGTCCCTGGAGGGACACTCGCTAGTCGTCGCCACCGTGCAGGAACTCGTCCTCCATGTCCAGCAGCTTGAGGCGGGAATAGAGCGTGCGCCGGGTGATGCCCAGCATCTTGCCCGCCAGCGTCTTGTTGCCGCCGGCTCGCGCGATGGCCGCCCGGATGAGGCGACGTTCGTTGTGCTCCAGGTTCAGATCGCCAGTCACCACATCCTCGTCGCGGCGGCCGGCGGGCGCATCGAGGCGCACGTGCTCGTCGGCCACGGGCGCGGCACCAGCCAGAATGTGCGCGCGCTCCATGAGATTGCGCAGCTCGCGCACGTTACCGGGCCAGGCGTGAGCGCGCAGGCGCTGCAACGTGGAGGCGGGCAGCCGCGTGTCGCGCCGGCCGAGGCGGGCCAGGAAGTGTTGCGCGAGCATGGCGATGTCGTCGGCGCGGTCGCGCAGGAGCGGTACATCCACGGGAAACACGAGCAGGCGATAGTAGAGGTCCTGCCGGAAAGCGCCGGCGGCGATCGCGTCCTCGAGCGGACGGTTGGTGGCCGCGCACACCCGCACGTCCACCTCACGCTCGCGGGGGTCGCCCACGCGGTTCAGGCGCCGCTCCTCGAGCACGCGCAGCAGCTTGGCCTGCACGGCCAGCCCAGCCTCGCCGATCTCGTCGAGGAAGAGCGTGCCGCCGCGGGCCGCCTCGAAGAGTCCCTCGCGATCGCTGTCCGCCCCGGTGAAGGCCCCCTTGCGATAGCCGAAAAGCTCGCTCTCGAGCAGGGTCTCGGTGATCGCCGCGCAGTTCACCGCCACGAAGGGGCCGGCAGCCCGCGGGCTGCCGGCATGGATGGCGCGGGCCACGAGTTCCTTGCCCGTTCCGCTCTCGCCGCGGATGAGCACCGTGGCCTCGCTGGGCGCGACCTTGGCGATGAGGTCGCGCAACTCGCGCGTGGCCGGCGCCTCGCCGATGAGCCCCTGGTCGCCACCGAGATGGCGCACCGTCTCGCGCAGCGCCCGGTTCTCGCGGGTCAGGTCCGCATCGGCCAGCGCCTTGTCCACCACCAGCGCCACCTCGTCGAAGTTGATGGGTTTGGTGAGATAGTGGTAGGCCCCCAGGCGCATGGCCTCGACGGCCGTGGCCATGTCGCCATAGGCCGTGAGCACGATGACCGCGGTCGTGGGCGACGCCTCCTTCACGCCGGCGATCACCGCCATGCCGTCCACCGGCTCCATGCGAAGGTCGGTGAGCACCACGTCGAAGGCCTCGCGCGCGGCGAAATCGAGGGCTTCCTGGCCGCGGCTCGTACCGGTGACCGTGTGGCCACGGTACTCGAGGGCCGAGCGCAGCAGTGTCACCAGCCTCACCTCATCGTCGACTAGCAGGATCTTGGCCACGGCTCAGGCTCCCTCGGGTGGGGGTTCGCTCGGCAACCACAGCGTGGCGACGGCGCCGGGCGGGTCGGGACGGTCGGCGAGATCGAGATCGCCCGCCGCCTCGCGCATCAGGCGCCGCGAGACGGCCAGGCCCAGTCCGCCGCCCTTCTCCTTCGACGTCCAGAACGGTTCGAACGCGTGCGACAGCGCCAGGGGCGCCATGCCGGTGCCGCGGTCGCTCACCGTGGCGATATGACGGCCGCGCTCGCTGCTCACGGCTACGGAGACCTCGCCGCCGTCGGGCATGGCGTCGCGCGCATTGAGCAGCAGATTCAGCAGCACCTGCTGTAGCCGGCGCGGATCGACACGCACCCAGGCAACGGGAAGCGAACCGAGCGCCACCGTGACGCCCGTGACCTCGAGATCGCTCGCGACCAGGCGCACCGTGCGATGTACCACGGCGCTCAGGTCCACTGTTTCCGCGACGCCGGCCGCATCGCTGCCGAAGGCGAGGTAGCCGGTGAGGATGCGATCGAGCCGGTCCACCTCCTCGGGGATGAACGTCACGGCCTCGTCGGCGATGCCGTGCTGTTCCAGCACGCGAGCGAGGTGCTGACCCGTGCCGCGGATGATGCCCAGCGGGTTGCGGATCTCGTGCGCGATGCCCGCGGTCATGCGCCCCATGGCGGCGAGACTCTCCTGTTGCAGCAGACTGGCGCGGTAGCGCGCGAGCGAGCGGTTCACGCGCAGCAGCAGCAGGCTGAGCAGGGTGAGAAACGCCACGACGGTGATGATGGTCACGAGGGCGCCGTGCCGCAGCGTGGCGAGCGAGTCGAAGAAATCGACGTTGCCCTCCACCGTGAGCACACCCGCAACGTCTCCTCGCGAGTCGAAGACCGGAGCATGGGCCGACTTCTGGTACACCGCGCCAATACGATAGAGCTTGGACACCGCCGGAAAGCCCTCGCGCGCCTGGTCGACGGCCGGCCGGTCGAGGTCCCAGAACACGTCGCGATCGCCCCGCGCCAGCCGGCCCGAGGCCGAGATGAGCACGTAGGCGTCGGGATCGCAGAGCGAGAGCTCGGCGAGATCGTTGTCCCGCTGGATCTGCTCGAGCCGCGAGGCCAGCCAGAGGAAATCCACTGAGGGCTCAGGATCGAAGGCCCAGGCCAGCAGGCTATCGCCCTCCACCAGGTACACGGCAGTGCTCGCCACCGCCGACAGCCGTTGCCCGAGCGCCTCGTCGAGCCGCTCGCGCGAGTCCCGGTAGAGCAGCGTGAGGCCGCCCGCCACGACGGCCAGGATGCCGATGTACACGGCCGACCCCAGCACCACCCAGCGACGGTGTCCGCTCATGTCACGCTCTCGCAACTGCAAGCCCGCATGCCGCTCCTCGACCCGGATGATCGGACCGGCGCCATGATAGGGCATGGCCCCGGACCTGGCGACCACGATGGCGACGCCGCGTGATGTCGCTCACGGCTGAGCGCCATCGAGCCGTAGCGTGAAGACCGCGATCGCGAAGTACCCATCGCGCGCGGCCCGCACCTCCTCTCGCCGTTCCACGACGACGCCGAGCCGTTGCGCCGACTCCGGCAGGCGGGTATCCCGGCCCTGCATCGCGTACACCAGACGGGTGTCGCCGGCGCGTCGAGCACGCGCCACGAGCTCGGCCAGGTTGTTCGGCGTGTTCACGAGGTGGACCGTGCGCCCGGTGAGGACGGTCGCCGCGTTGAAGAGCATCCACCACTGGTCCATGGCGACGCGCGGGGCCCCGCTCGCGAGCATGGCGACCTCGGCTTCGTGGTTGAAGCACTTCTTCTGCCGCATGATGTCGTAACCCCGAACGTTCACGGCAACGGCAACGACGAGCAGCGCCACGGCCACGATCCAGGGGATCCGGCTGCGGACCCATCCCGCCAGCCCGGCCACCGCCGCAACGGCCGCGATGGCAAGCACAGGCACGACGGTCAGGAGGTAGCGCGGACCCCAGCGAATACCGCCGTCGTTGGGCGCGAGCAGTGGCATCGCGACGGCGAAGGCGAGCGCCGCCACCAGGAGCCAGGCCAGGTCCCGCCGGCCCGCCGACACATGACACCCCGGCCAGACGAGCGCCAGCACCAGCCAAGGCGCAAAGGTGAGCAGTCCACCGGAGGCCAGCACCGTCAGCAGTGGCGACTCGTCGCGGCGCATGGCGACCAGGTACGTCACCGTGACGGCACCGAGCACCAACGCGCCCGCGAGCGGCACGAGGCGCAACCAGCGCCGCCATTCTGACAGCCGCCGGGCCACCAGCGCGATCAGCACGCACCCGACCACCACCAGCGCCACACCGAGGCCTGCCAGGGTCTCGCGTCCCGTGTCCTCCGCGATCAGCCGCATGACTTCAGGGCCACTGACACGGTCAGCCGGCACGGTCTGCGGAAGATTGAGCCCGAACCACGCCCGCCGCAGCCACGAGAGCCGGGTGGTGATGGGATCGTCGCCGGCCCGTGGCCCCGCCACGCTGAGATTCAGCCCCACGTGACGCAACCAGTCGCCGTAGACCGCGCGGTTGAAGAGAAGAAGTGCGACGAACGCGGCCGCGGCGCCAGTGCCCAGCAGCAGGACGTCGCGGGGACGCCGCAGCATCGCCAGACCGGTCGCGGCGAGGATGGCCGTCAGCAGCGCCACCTCGGTACGTAACCAGACCGCGAGCCCGAGGAGGAGGCCGGCCACGAGCGGCCGCCAGGCCCGTGTCGCACCGCCGAGGAAGAGCCACAGCGCCGCGAGCACCAGCGCCACCGCCGGCAAATGCTCCCAGAACGTCAATGCATAGAACCCGAGGGGCGTGGCGAGCATGGTGCCCACCATGGCCACCGACGCCGCCGCCGGCGGCACGAAGAGCCGCGCCAGCCGGTACGTGGCCACGAGGCAGAATGCCGCGGCGAGGAGTGGCAGCAGCGAGAGCCCGGCCATGCCCGCAGACCGATAGCCGAACGTCGAGAGGAACGAGAAGGCCACGGGAAAGACCGCGTAATTCCGGCCGTCCTCGATGTACAGCGACGGCTCGAGGCGGAACGGCGAGATCCGCGAGTCGGGATCCACGTCTAGCCCCCGGTAGGGCAGCGTGACATCATGGTAGCCGCTGGCGATCAACGACTCCGTCTGCAGCAGCTTGATACCGGCGTCGCCGGAGAAGAAGGCATCGTGAGGAAGGGGTCCCCAGAGGCCGAGCAGCACCGCCATGGTCAGCAGACCGGCGACGAGGGGGCCGGCGGCCGCCCGGGAGTGATGGCTGCGTCCCATGGCCGCATTCTAACATGGGATCGCCGCGCACGCTCGGTCAGTTACGGCACCCGCACGAGAGTCGCCTGACCGGTCTCCACGGGAGGCAGACCGTCGGTGAATTGCAGGAACACCAGGCCCGAGAGGACCTCGCCCGGATGGCCGGGACCGGAGGTATCGAGCGTCACGTCGAGCGGGACGTTCACCGTGACCGGATCGGGGCGGCCGGGGACGAGCGGTCCGATGGTCTGCGCACCGGTCATCACCGTCGCGGGTAGCAGGGCGCCGCGAAATGCCACGTCGATCGTACGCGGAGAATCGGCTCCCTCCCAGATCACGTGGTCGCGCTGGTAGCCGAAGGAGACGGCTGCCGCGCCCGGCCGGAAGATGACGCCAGGGCCGCCGAATTCACCAGGTATGACACAGAATGGATCGCCGGGGTTACCCCCATCGGGGACGACGGCGGACGACGAGAGGCAGAGGGTGGCATCCTGCGTGATCTCCGTCCGTCCCTCGCCCGGTACGAGCTGGCCAATCGAGAACGTGGTCACCGTGATCTCGATCCCCGAGTCCAGCACGATGCCACCCCTGAACTCACCCTGGGGATCCCTGCCGAGGAACTTGACCTCGAGATCGAGCCGATAGCGATTGCCGACGAGCTGATCAGGTTCGATGTCGACAACGCCCGCGAGTCGGAGCTGCCGATCGCCGGCGTCGATCTCGATGTTGCGAAGGTCCCCCGCGCCCACGCTCGCGACCGGCTGGTCCTGCGCACCGAGCCGCAGAATGGTCACCTCCGCGCTGAGACGTCTGGGGTACGCGAGGATCGAATCCAGTTCCGCCTGTGCAAACTTGGACGAGTCGCGCGCGGGCAGGGGCGCCACGACGCTGATCGCGACGGTCGTCGACGGGTCGCCCACCGGTGCGTCGAGACTGCAGCCCGCGAGCAGCGCGACGGCACCGAGCAGGGTGATGACTGAGCCCGAATAATGACGGTGGCCGATGGCGTGCATGATTCCTCGCTATCGCCGGAACCGGAGGTAGAATGAACCGAAGGGACCGTCCTCGGTGACGCCGCCCTCGCAGACCAGGCTCACCGTCTGACCGAACTCGAATCCGCCGCAGGCCAGGGTGCGCGTGCTCCACACGTTGATGGTGTCGTCGACACGTGGCTGCTCGGGAGCATCCGCATCGAACACGATGATCGCATCGTAACGCGAGTTCAGATGGTGCCGCCCGATACCCGCGGCCAGGTAGGGCGCCACGAATCCGAGGTCCTTGCCGACCTCGAGAAGACCGAAGTACGTGGTCTCGTCGAAGTCGAGATCGACATGGTACGGCACCGACGAGGTGGCACCTTCGACCTCGCCAGCGACGCTGAATCGTCTCTCCACCAGGTGGTTCACGCCCAGAGACAGCGAAACCTGCGGGACGTGGCGCCCTGCCAGGAGCCCCACGCGCACTCCCGCGCCGATCATGCGCTTGAGCTTCCCCAGGTCTACGCGGTTGGCGATGTTCGCCTGGTCGCCCACCGTGAGGCCGAGGCGCAGGAGCAGGTCGAGGCTGCCGAGCACCGTCGTGCGCCCACCGTGATCGCGATACAGCAATCCGACACTGGCATCGCCATACACGGCCCCGACGCCCGCATCGATCTGGTCGGCACCTGTGGGATCGGCGGCCCGGTAGTCGGGATTCGTCACCGTGAAGCCCGCGCCACGGCCGCCGAGGGCGAGCGAGAAGTGTCCGCGGCCATGGACATCCGTGGCCACCGCGCTCGAGGGTCCGATTCCGAGCATGAGTACGCCGATCCGCGGCGTGGCGTCGGTAATCATCTCGCGCGCGAGATCCTGGGCGCGCGCCACGTAGAGCGCCAGCTCCTCCGGCGATCCCTGCGCGCCGGCTCTCTGGACACCGAGGCCGAGGATGAACACGACGAGTGGCGCGAAACGGACCGACCTCATCAGTACACCCCCGTCAACGAGAACGCGACCTGGTATCCGTGGATATCGAGACTGTGGTCGTTCGCCCCTCCGGTGAAGTAGCGTACGCCAAGGCTGGCGCGCAGGCGGTCCATCACCGTGACCTCGCTATCCAGTCCATATGCCTGCACCCGGGAGGCCGGATTGCCGTACTCGTTGGAGTCGATCCAGCGCAGCTCGACCAGGGGACCCACCCGCCACGGGCGAGCCTTGGTGGCACCGTGGAACGCCGCTCGCGCGCTCCAGACCAGCTCGTTCCCGTATAGCCGCAGGTTTTGCAACACCGCGCCCGCATGGTCATAGGTGGTGGCGCGGTCGCGCAGGAGGTAGGAGATCCGGGTGCCCATGCCGATCCGGGCGCCGCGGTGGTCCACGCCCAGGCTGCTGCGCGTGTACCAGTTCTGACTGAAGACGTCCCGCCCGCCCACCCGGTCGGCCGTGAAATCGGCATACGTGAATCCGGCGAACGCGTGGAGTCCGGTACCCGTGGTCTCCGCGCGCAGCGTGGCGTTGATCTGATCGCCAGGGTCGTAGTCGTCGACCCCGACGTACGAGTTATAAGATCCGGCATACTCGTACGCGACGGTCGCACCGACCAGCAGAGATCCCCAGTCGACGGCCCCGCCCAGCGTGGCGCTGAGACCCAGCCCTTCGCCCAGACGACGCAACGGAAACGCGAGGATGTCCTGGGAGAGGTAGTGCATCACGAGCCAGTCGTCGCCGTAATCGAGGTTCCTCTTGCCCGTCGGCAGATTGACGCCGAGACCGAGAATCACTCGGTCCCGCGCCAGCGTCTGGTTGAGCTGCAGGCGCACGTCGCCGAGCCCCGCGAGCTGGTGAGCATCGCCATCAACGGTGGCCTTGCTGGAGGCATACGCGAGCAGGTACCGCGCTTCAAGGTTCTCACGCAGGGGCACAAAGCCACCGAACGGCGCCACGACCTGATCGACAGTGACCTTCTGCGCCGTATCCTCGAGCGTCCACCCGGTCAACACGAAGCCGGCGTCGAGACTCGCGGGCGAACCGTACGAGATCTGCGCCCGGGCGGGCGTAGCCGCGACCATTGCGATGATGCCCAGGGCTGGCAACGACCACCGCGCGCGCATCAGTAATCCCCCCCGATGACGAGCCGGACGCCCGTGACCGCACCGGTGTGCGGCGGTGTCGTGGTCGGCGATCCCGCGCCGTCTGTCGCGAGCGACACCGGCATCACGCCCGACTCGCCCTGCAGCACCTGGAAGAAGCGACCGCGCGCCCCGTCGGCCGCGAGGCCGGCGTCCGACGCCGCGTCGTCGCCGCCGCTGGCCGTGGCGACGTCCTCCGTCAACGCCGCCATGTCGGAGGCCTCGGTGAAGCCGCCATCAGCGTGGTGTGCCTTCTGGAACTCGACGGCCGCCTCGCGATAGCGCCCCTCGTCGCGATAGGTCACCCCGCGGCTATACGCCAGGAACGCGGCGAAATTCTCGGTGGGAACCAACTCGATCGCGCTGCGCTCCTCGGGTGTGAGCGTGATACCGAGATCCGCGATGATGGCGAACGCCAGGTCCTTCTCCAGTCGGAAGAACCGCGTGAGCTGGCCCGCGACCGGATCGAGATCGCGGCTCGCGTCGGCCCTGGCGTCGGACAAGGCGCCGTAGAGTTCGAGCTGACCGCTGCTGGGCACTTGCACCGTACCCGTCACCAGGCGCCGGCTGCCCAGCAGATGACCGGCGCGCACGCGCGTGGCCGGATCCACGAGGCCCGATTGCATCAGCTTCAGTTCGTCAGTGATGCGATCGATCTCCAGCCGCTCGAGCACCTTCAGCGCGTGCACCTTGCCCAGATCGAGCGCCAGGAAGTTGGCGAGCCCCTTGCCCATGGGTGCGAGTTCCGCCGGAAGATCGGCGGTGTCGAACGCCACCACGGCGATCGTGTTGGCGGGGGGTGTTGTGAACTGACCGGTCGCCTCCGCGTCACGGGCTGCGCGGGCGAGCCGCGCCGCCTGGTTGCGCAGCAACGCCTCGTAGTGCGCATGAGCGAGCTGCCGCACGCTGCCCGAGGGCCGCATGGTGAGGACCTTGCGATACGCGGTCATGGCGGCGTCGGTATCGCCAGTGGCCTCGCTCACCAGCCCGCGGTAGAGCGTCGTGCGCAGGTCGGGTGCGAGCCGCGCGGCTGCGGTGAGGGCCGAATCGGCCTGCGCGTACTGCCCCAGGTTGTAATAGACGACCCCGGCTTCCCGCCAAGCAACGGCGCTGTCGGGATGGCGCTGGATATCCTCCCGCAACGACGCGAGCGCTTCTTCTTGCCGCCCCTCGGCCATGAGCTGGCGCGCCCGATAGTAGTTGTTCGGCGCGCACGCAGCGAGGCAGGACAACAGTACGATCAGGATCGAGAGCCTCAACATCGCGCATCCTCTTTCCCGCGTGGACGCCTTGCACACGTCTGGCATATTCGTACAGAATAAGGGTGATCACTCTCTCCTACCAACGCATGAATCGGCGAAGTTACCGCCCACGCCGGATTTTCAACTGCAGTAAAGAAAACACGGGAAACGCGGCGGAACCGTCGATATTCGCGGCGCCGTACGCGCAGATTCGTGATACCATGTCGCCGACATACCGCGTAGGTGAACTTGCAGCAACCAGTTCGACCTCACCCTCGCAATCTGGAAAGTCGTCCACGCGAGGCCACCGTGACCTCGCGAACTCAGGTCAGGAGATCACACATGGCGACGGTGCTCGACTGTGCTCGTCTCGCCCAGGCCGCGTATACCGGCACGGCGCCCGATGGATGGCGCGTGATCGGTAATCCCCAGTTGACGACGGGTGGCCTGTGGGGTGCCTTCCAGGGGTATCTCTTCGCCCAGGGCAACATCGTCGTCGTTGCGTTCAAGGGGACGGCGCTCGACACCGCGGCGGCCGCCGGCGATGTGGTCGCGGATGCGAAGCTCGGTGTTGGCATGAACACCGTGCAATTCGATCAGGCGGAAGCGTTCCTGGACGACAACGCAGGATTCATACCGAGGGGCGCCACGGTCTACGTCTGTGGGCACAGCCTCGGCGGCGCGATCGCCCAGATCGTGGGTAACAGGCGGCGACTGCCTTTCGTCACGTTCAACGCGCCCGGCGTCGGCGTCATCGCCGGCAACCTCGGCGATATGGCATCGCAGACGAGCGTGGGGCTGACCGCGCGCGCGGCTGGTTCCGTGCTCAGCGTGGTGCGGCACCCCGTGCAGGCCTGGCGCGACGCACGCTCGCTCTTCTACCGCGTACAGGGGACCAACGTGCGCCTCTCGTCGGATCCGGTGAGCATGGTCGGAATCCACTACGGCCGGGTGGCCACGCTGTCCTACCTCGGCCTCGACGCCCACAGCATCGCCACCGTGATCCGGGTGCTCATGCAGAACCCGCCGACCGCGCTGGCGAATCTCGAGGGTTTCACACGACGCTGACCGTGGCCACCTTGACCGACTGGACGACCTACTTGATCAAGCTCATCTTGATCGTCTGACCCTCGCGGGCGCCGTCCACGAAGACCTGGCTGAAGTACAGCCCGCTCGCCAGGGGATTGCCCTGCTGGTCCCGGCCGTCCCAGTGGACAGAACCGGGGCCGGCGCCGCGCACCTCACCGGCGAGCTGACGCACGAGACGCCCGTTGACGTCGTACACGCGCGCCTCCACCCGACCGCCGCGCGCGAGGGCGAACTGGATATCGGTGCTCGGGTTGAAGGGGTTCGGTGCGTTGCGGAGGCTGCCGTCGATCAGTGCGTTGGCCGCCGTCGCGAAACGGATATCGCCCGCGCCGTTCACGACTGCGGCCGCACCGGACGCGTCAGCACCGGCGACGATCAGGCGACCCATGGCCGCATTCTCGCCGATCGTGCAGAGCACCGACCCCGCACCGGCGGCGCGTTCCAGGAAGACGGCGCCGGGCCGGTCGTCCGTCGCTCTCAGCGTGACGGTGAGCGCACAGACCGATCGGCCGGCGGCCTTCGCGACCTGGGGTTCGCTCCAGCCGATCATGAATTCGGGCGGCTCGCTCACGTTGATCTGACCATCGCGGAACGACCACTGCACGATGTCGAGGTTGTCAGTCGTGCGTAGGCGGCCCTCGAGACCTCTCAGGCCCCGCGCGACGGCCTCGCCACTGACCAGCACATGCGCCTGGAAAAGATCGCCGGGCGCAACCGTGATCGACGGCTGCACCGCGTCACGCACGAAGGACACCGCGACCATGCCCATGTCCGGCGCATCCGCTGCGTGCGGCTGGCCGGAGCCGCATGTCGCAGCGATCGCCGACGCCAGCTGCGATAGGTCGGAGAGATTGATGACGTCGTCCCAGTTGAAATCGCTGCGGTAGTGGTACGCGTTGTAGAAATCCCCGGCGAAGAGCGTCACGTCGCTCAGGTCCACGATCAGGTTGCCGTCGATATCCGGGCCGTTGAACGTCATGGGGATTCCTGGCTGGTTGATCGGGCTGCCGGCGATGTAGACGTTCGTCGTCTCGCCCTCGGAGTGTCCGCCACCGGCGATCGGTACGGTGAACGTCGTGTGGCCGTTCGCATCGGTGTCGTGGTCGGCGTTGGAACCTCCCGCACAGATGACGAGCCCGCCACCGCTCGTCTGGAGCCACATATCCTCTCCCGGATAGAACGGGATGGGGTTGCCGAAGTAGTCGGCCAGGGTCACCGTGATCGTCGCATCGACGATCGTACCGCCCTCGGCGAAGCTCTCGCCCAGCGGTTGACCGTTGCGATCCGGACGGGTGAAGACCGATACCGGACCCGGATGGGCGACGGTGTAGCTGGCGATCAGCTCGAAGGGACTGCCGTATTCGAAGTGCTGGAAATAGGCGCCCTGATCGACGGTATCCCCGCCGATCCAGATGACGCCGATGGAGATGAAGATGTCGGTCACCGGGACCGGGATCGCCTCCACTGTCATCGGCATGCCCACGGCCACGCCCACGTCGTTCACCTGCCTCGGCGCACCCCATATGATCTCGCGGCCGTCAATATCGGGAACCCCGACCACGGCGTCATAGGCGAGCCACACGAGATCGCCGGCGTCGGCCGGCTGCTGGAAGATCACGGCGAAACCCGAACCCAGGCGCCCGCCCACGCGGGGTTCACGATACGACACGTCCGCTTCCGGCAACGCGACGTCTGTGGAGCTCCAGGTGGCGCCACCGGTGACGGACAGCTGGGACTTGATCCCGGTGCCGATGGCATAGGCATACTCGTAGACGACCATGACCTGGTCGTCGTAGGCCGCGATCGACGTCGCACCGGTCGTGCTGTCCAGATCCTCGACCGGATAGGGAGCCGACGCCCCATCATCGACGCGGACGACGTGCACCCGATCGTCCACGCTCCGGAATGACGCCAGGAAAGAGTTCTCGCCCGCGTTCCAGTGCACCGACAGGCCACCACTCGCGTCCGTGATGCCCGGTGCGAGGTCCGACCAGACGAAGACCGGCGGCGTCATCACGCGCATCGCCAGGCCGTGGTCGGCGAGGACGCCGACACAGAACACCCGATCGTTCGCGTCGTCGGCATTGGTCTCGACGGCAACCTCCCTGACCTCCACCGGGTAGGACGCCACGTGCTGGGTCGCAAAGATCGGATCCGCACTGGCATCCGCGAGGGAGAACCGCTGCATGTCGATCGCCGTGTTGTCGCCGTCACCCGTCGCGGTGTAGCCCACGTAGAGGTAATCGGCACCCACCCGGCCACTGACGGCGGTGATCGGCGTCGCGCTCAGATAGGCGTACGTCTCCTGCCAGGTCTCACCGTCGTCGACGGACAGGTTGACCGACCAGCCGCTGCCCCCGCCGGCCAGGTCGAACGTCAGGACCGAGTAGAGCTGGAAGTTGAGCAGTGCGTATGCCACATAGTCGAGCCCCACGTCCTTCACGCGTTCACGGTCACCGATGCGCCGATCGTCGCGGTTCGCGTCGGCCCGCGGCGCGAGCCACTGGATACCGACGGCCAGCGGCGTGGCGCTCTGCTCGGCCTCGAACGCCCGCAGCATCGTGAGCGCCGCATCCGTCTGCCCGGAGTTCCAGGACGCCGCGATCGCACGGGCCGCGTCGCGCTGCGTCGCCGGCATGCCGGCCGGCAACTGGAGTGTGATCCGGGCCTCGTCCCGGCTGGCCGGCGCCATGGCGCCGAGTTGCAGCGCGAGCGTGGCCGGTCTAGCCCAGGCCGCACTCGCCCCCGCGAGCCCCGCCGTGACGAGCATCACGGCAAGCAATAGCGACTTTCGTGGTAAGCCTTCCATGACAAAACCCCCTCGAACATGTTGATGTTGGCATACCGGACATGATTTCGGGAATATAGCGTACCTGCGTAATGATACAGACTTCAGAAGTCGGAATCCACAGTACTGTCCGACGCGTTCATGAAGGTGCCCACGAGCCACCATGCGTGATTTACTCCCACGACCACCCGATCGCCGATCCCTAAGCCAGGGAAAGATCTGTGCACGCTACGCACGGAAGACGGCGGCGTGCAGTCGCGCCAGCTGACTTTGATGAAGTGATCGCGATGCGGCCGCGCCCCCGTGATCAGGGGGCACCGTGACCATAGAGCGACTTCACGTCGCCCCAGCTCCGAGACTGGACAGCCACCGCGTCGCAGGTGGTCTCGACCGCATGGTCGACGATGAGATAGGGTCCCTCGAAATTGACACCGACGTCACCGTAGACGTCGAGCACGGTTTCCGTCCCGAAGTACTCGTAGAGCGAGATCCCACCACCGATGCCGAGAACCAAGGGCCCCCAGTACCATGAAGGCATCCAGCATGAATCGGAACATGGCGCGATACCATGGCCGAATACACCACCGCTCACGACACGGCCGCGGATCAGCGGGGCACCGTGGGGATTGGCGATGGTTGAGCTGTGGAAACCGAATTCGAAACCGACGAGGTTGCCCTGGGTGTCGATTGCCCGGATCGAGTAACTGTTCGCAAGTTCCCGGTACGCCGGATAGTCGATGACCTGCAGCCCCTCGGTGAACGCCACAGGTTCTTCGGTGAGCGGAACGCTGGCTGCACAGACACCCATGGCGTCGCGCACGACGGTGTAGCCGACCGTTTCGCCCCAGGCCGGCGGCATGGGATCAACGACGGTCACTGTGAGGGTCACGCCATCGCCGTCGCTGGTGGCGGTGATCGATGCCGTGAAAGCACGGGCCGGTACCGCACAGCTGATCAGACCGAGCATCGTCAGGATCGTCGTCTTCATATTCGTCTCCCCTCGACTGGCGACCATCGAAGCGCATTCGTCGCTTCGGGCGCGAGTAAACCATCGGCCCAACTTGCTGTCATTGCCCTGCAATATCAAACCAAATTTATCGTATATTATTAAATAACAACGGCTTGCATGGCCCAAGACTTTCAGGAAACACGCCGTCCGTGTTAGAATCAAGCGTCAGGCATCTGTGCGTCCGCATCCTCGCACCTTGTTCCCACCGAGAGAGGTCGACCATGGGCTTTGGTATATCGCTGGAGAGCGCAGTCCGCCGCGCGCCGCTTGCAGTCTTCGTCCTCGCCATCGTCCTCGCGCCGGCTGTCGCAAGTGCCGGCTGGGTCGATCTGGGCGGCCAGGACCCCGTCCAGGTGCGGCTCGTGTCCGACGACGGGACCCGCAGCGTCGTGGAGATCACGATCGGCGGCTTTGAAGCCGATGCCGTCACCATCGATGGGCAGGTCTACTACCAGATCAGCCTGCCGCGGGAGGGGCGGTCGAAGCTCGTCGGCATGCCCGAGCTGCCGTCTGTGCGGCGCAGCCTCATCATCCCCGACAATGCCGCAATGGACGTGCACGTGCTCCAGGCGGAGACGGTGGATCTGCCCTACCCCGTCGCGCCGTCGAAGGGCGACCTTCTGCGCACCGTCGACCCCGCCACGGTGCCCTACACGTTAGACGCCTTCTACGACGGCAGTGACGTGTTTCCTGCCACGCCCGCCCATCTCGACGACCCGTACATCCTGCGTGACTATCGCGCCGCCGTGATGTCGGCCGACGTGTTCCACTACCTGCCCGCCACGCAGACGCTGCGGGTGACGACGCGTCTGGTGGTGGAGATCGCACCGGTGGGGCCGGGCCGCGTGAACGTGCTGCACGAGCACGCGTCGGCCGGTCACCTCGACGCCCAGTTCGCCAACCTCTATTCCGACCGCTTCCTCAACTACGCCGAGCGCCAGCGGTATACGCCGATGCCGGAGGATGGCGGCCTGCTCATCATCAGTTACGACGCCTATGCTGCTTACCTGGAGCCGTTGGTCGCCTGGAAGAATCAGCGCGGCCTGCCGACCCGCCTGGTGACGCTGGCTGACACGGGCCCCACCTACACCGACATCTTCAACTACATCCAGAATGCATACCAGACCACCGACCTCGCCTACGTCCTGCTCGTGGGTGACGGGCAATACGTGCCGAAGTACGGCTCCGATTCCGATCCGTGCTACGCGCTGCTGGCCGGCGGCGACAACTACCCGGAGATCTTCGTCGGGCGCTTCTCGGCCGAGTCGCCGCAAGATGTCCAGACGCAGGTTGCGCGCACCATCGCTTACGAACGAGACACCATCGCGGGCGACGCCTCGCGGTGGCTGCAGAGCGGCACCGGCGTGGCCTCCGACCAGGGCCCTGGCCACTTCGGCGAGTACGACTTCCAGCACATGGACAACATCCGCACCGATCTGATCGGTTTCGGCTACTCCACCGTCGATCAGATCTATGATCCCAGCGCCACCGCCGCGATGGTGTCCGCCGCGTTGAACGGCGGCCGCGGCATCGTGAACTACTGCGGCCATGGCAGTCAGACGTCGTGGGGCACCACCGGCTTCAGCAACACCAACGTCAACGCGCTGGTGAACGACGGCCGCCTGCCGTTCATCTTCAGCGTGGCGTGCAACAACGGCACCTTCACCGGCGGCACGTGCTTCGCCGAGGCCTGGCTGCGCGCCACGAGCGGCGGCCAGCCGACCGGTGCCGTGGCCACGTACATGTCGTACATCAGCCAGTCGTGGGATCCACCGATGTACGCGGAAGACGAGGCCATCGACCTGCTCGTGGCCGACCAGGCGCGCACGATCGGCGGGCTGTGGTTCAACGGTTCCTGCGAGATGATGGACGTGTCCGGCGCGACCGGCATGACCGAGTTCCGCAACTGGACCATCTTCGGCGACCCGTCGCTGAATGTGCGCACGAAGACACCTGGTGTCATGGCTGTGAACCATTCCGGCGTGCTGCTGATCGGTATGAGCGACTACGCCGTCGACGTGCCGGGCATGGCCGGCGCGGCGTGCGCGCTCTACGGCAACGGCGTGCTCTACGGCGTGGGTGCCACCGATGCCTCGGGCCATGCGGTGATCGCCATGGCCGCCCCGCCGACGGCCCCCACCTCGCTCACGCTCACGGTCTCCGCGTACAACCAGGCGACCGTGGTGGAGCCGGTAGCGGTGTTGCCGCCCGATGGCCCGTATCTCGTCTTCGACGCGGTGCTGGTCAGCGACCCGGCCGGCGACGGCGACGGTCACCTCGACTACGGCGAGTCTGCCGGCCTCACGCTGTCGCTCGAGAACGTGGGCGTGGAAGCGGCCACGAACGTGATGGCGGTGCTCGGTAGCGAGGATCCTCAGGTCATCGTCGTCGCCGGTGACGCCACCTTCGGCGACATCGCCGCCGGCGGTGCCGCCACGTGCGCCGCCCCGTGCGCGATCACAGTGGCCGGCAACGTGAGCGACGGCCAGATGCTGCCCTTCACCCTGCACGTCACCGCCGACAACGGCGTGTGGGACACCACCTTCTCGCTGTCCGTGCAGGCACCGATCCTCGCGGTGCAGGAGGTGGCCGTGGACGATGCGAGCCATGGCGACCACGACGGCTATGCCGACGCCGGCGAGACGGTGGGCCTGCGCATCCGTATCGTGAACACCGGCCATGCCGACTCCGGCCCGCTGACAGGCGCAGTGGCAAGCGCGAACCCGGACGTCGACGTGATCACGCCCGCCGTGACGAGCGCCGCGGTGCCGGCCGGTGGCTTCACGGATCTGAGCGGCTGCAGTATCGCGATCGCGGGGAGCTGCCCCGAGCCGTCGTACCTCACCCTCACCGTCGACGGCGCCGACGAGATCGGCTGCGCGGTGACCGGCACGTTCCGCCTCTCGGTGGGCGGCTGGTACGACGACGCCGACGACGACCGCGGCTGGACACTCGGCCTCGCCGGCGACACGGCGACGAGCGGCGACTGGATCCGGGCGGAACCCGTGGGAACGGTCTACAACGGTTCGCCGGTGCAACCCGAAACGGACCATACCGACGATCCGGGGACGCTGTGCTTCGTCACCGGCAACGGCACCGTGGGTGGCGCGGCTGGCGACGCCGATGTCGATGGCGGCACGACCACGCTGCTCTCGCCGGTCTTCGACCTCGCCGGTGCCGTGTCGGCGCGCGTCAGCTACTGGCGCTGGTACACGAATGATCTGGGCAACAACCCGGACAGCGACTGGTGGAACGTCGACGTGACGAACGACGGCGTCACCTGGGTGAGCCTGGAGCATACCCAGGCCTCGCTCGCGAGCTGGACGCAGTTCACGTTCGAGCTGAACGACGTCATCGCGTTCACCGACCACGTGCAGCTCCGGTTCGTGGCCGACGATGCGTCGCCCGGTTCCCTCGTGGAGGCCGGTGTCGACGACGTCCTGCTCAGCGTGGTACGCGATATCTCCACCGCCGTGGACGACGCCACACCGCTGGTGCCGGCGCACGTGACACTGGCCGGCGCACACCCCAACCCGTTCAACCCGCAGACGACGATCGCCTTCGCGCTGCCGCGCGCGGGCAAGGTGGACCTCGCGATCTACGACCTCGCCGGCCGCCGCGTGGCCACCCTGGTGAGCGGCATGCTCACCGCCGGCCCCCACGCTGCGGTGTGGTCCGGCCGCAACGCCCAGGGCGGCGCCGTGGCCAGTGGCGTCTACGTCACCCGCCTGGTCACCGACGATGGTGCGCAAACCCGCAAGGTGATGCTCGTCAAGTAAGCGCCGATGCCAGCGTGTCGACGAATAGGGAAGGGCCCACGAGGGCCCTTCCTGCGTCCTTCTTGGCACAACGGAAACAATCATGAAAAGCTGTATTGACACATACAACCTTGTGAAGTTGTGTCTAGGCAAGACGTACCGCGCCAGCCTCAAGTGAGGAGACCACATCCGTGGACCACTTCTTCGGAGCCGTCATCACCGGCGACGTGAACGCCTCGTCGCGCCTGCCCAGCGAGCAGGCCCGCCGGCTCGCATCCCTGCTCGAGTCCTGCTTCACGGAAACCGCCACCGCTTTACCTGCGGCCGAACTCACGGCCTTCACGGGTTTCCGCGGCGATGGATGGCAGTTCGCATTGCGCCGACCGGAGTTCGCGATGCGCGCGGCCCTGCACTTCCGCGGTCGCTTGCTCGTACGCAGCTGGGAAGAGTTCGCACGGCGCCTTCACAGCTCGGCCGCCGTCGGCTTCGGGACCATCGAATACCTTCCCGACGAGACGACCACATCCGGCGGTGGCGAGGCGTACGAGCGGTCGGGGCATCGGCTCGACCGGATGCACAAGCGCATGCCCGGCATGGGCGTGGCCGCGAGCGACGCGTTCGATGCCGCATGCCTCGACGCCCTGCTCGGCGTGGTCGACGCCCTGGTCAGGCAGTGGACCGTCCATCAGGCGGCCGCTGTGTCGCTCGCGATGCAGGGATGGTCGCAGACCGAGATCGCACAGTCCTGGGATCCAACGGTGAGCCAGCAGGCGATCCACAAGCACCTTGCGGGGGCGGGCTGGCCAGCGCTCGAGCCCGCCCTGAATTGGGAAGAAACAACCTTGAAGGGCTGTTTTAGCAAAAACAACCTTTAAGGGATGTTTTTAGGAGGAACCGTGTTCGACCCCACGACCCTCGCCGCCCTGGTCACGGGCCACCTGCTCGGGGACTTCGTGCTGCAGACCGACGCCCTCGCCGAGCTCAAGACCCGCAGCACGGGCTGGCTGGTCCTGCATGTGGCCGTGGTCAGTGCGGTCACGGGACTGCTGCTGGGCACGGTCGCGGCCTGGCCGTTAGTGGCCGCGCTCTTCATGCTGCACCTCGTCATCGATCTCACCAAACGGCAATGGGGACCCGCCGGGGGCGAGAGCCGTCGTGCCGGCAATCCCGTCGCCGGCGTCGACGGCGCCCGATACGTGCCCGGTGACGAAGCACGGCACGAAGACTCGCGCGGTTTCGCGTGGTTTGTGGCCGATCAGTTCCTGCACCTCGCCGCCCTGATCGCACTCGCGTGGGCGGCCGACGCCTTCCTGCCCGGCCTCGCGGCGCTCAACGCATGGACGCTCCAGTGGGGTGGCGGCTACACCCGCGCTCTGATCCTGGTGTCCGGCTTCGCCGCCACCGTCTGGACCCTGGGCGTGGTGTTGCGGTACCAGATGGCGGAGTTCGCCGCCGGCCTGCCCGACGAGATGGTCGGCGGACTGCCCCGCGCCGGCCGCACCGTCGGTCGCCTGGAACGCATGCTGATTTTCGTCTTCGTGCTACTCGGCCGTCCCGAGGCCGTGGGATTCGTGGTGGCGGCCAAGTCTGTGTTCCGCATCGGCGACCTCACCCGACCGGCCCAGCGCGACCATGCCGAGTACATCATGATCGGCACCCTGCGCAGCTTCGCCTACGCCCTGATCCTCGCCCTCGCAACCCGCTGGCTCGCCTTCCTCTAAGCTCGCGGAGTTCGACGGCCCGGTCCTTGCGGAAGTCTCGACCGGGTTTCCGGCCGTCCCGCGCGACGTCCCGGCCCCTCATCCAACGCGTTGCCGGGCATGGCCTTGCCACGGCCCCCCGGACCGGAAGGACATCCGTGAGCTACGCCCACGCTCGATATGCCCAGTCACTGGCTGATTTCGGATCACCCCGACGTCTGCCCGCGTGTGATGGCTGGGTCCTCGAGCGGACGATCCCCGGCCCCGGCGGCCGGCGGGACGCGACAGGCTGCTACCCGCTCTTCCGCTGCGCCGACTGGGGAGGTCTGCCCGACGATCTCGCGGCGTTGCGCCAGGATGGGATCGTCAGCCTCGTGCTCGTGGCCGATCCCCTGGGCGGCGCGCCGCCTGGAGGATTCGCCACCCACTTTCCCGATCTCGCCCGGCCGTGGAAGACTCACTACCTCGTGGACCTGCGCGGCGATCCCGCCGCGCTGGGTTCGGTCCACCATCGCCGCAACGCGCGTCGCGTCCTGCACCATGTCACGGTGGAGGCGTGCGGCGATCCGCCAGCACACCTCGACATATGGTGCGCCCTCTACGACGAACTCATCCGGCGCCACGAGATCCGCGGTACCGCGCGCTTCTCCCGCGACGCCTTCGCTGCGCAGCTCGCCCTACCCGGCGCCGTGTTGTTGCGGGCCGTCACCGCCGACGGGGCGACGGTCGGCATGCAGCTCTGGTTGACGGCGGGCGAGGTCGCCTGGCACCACCTTTCAGGCTACGCGCCCGCAGGCTACCACTGGGGAGGCGCGTCGTATGCCCTGATGCAAGCCGCGCTCGTGCACCTCGCTGACCGTGGTGTACGCCTCGTCGACCTCGGCGCCGGCGCCGGCCTGGCCAGCGACCCCCAAGACGGACTGACGGCTTTCAAGGCGGGTTGGTCCAACGGTACCCGACCGACCTGGCTGTGCGGCGTCGTGCTGGACCGTGGAGCCTACGCCGCCCTCACCGCCGGCCGTGCCGGCGACTATTTTCCGCTCTATCGCGTCCCATCGCGTCCGGAGGTCTCCCATGCTCACGTTGGGTGATCCCGGTGCTCTCGCCGTCGCCACCGTCGCGGTGGCGCCCCGTCGCCTCGCGGTGCTGGGCGGCGAGCCGGCGTTCGCCACGCCCCTGCACGTGGGCGCCCCGAACATCGGCGACCGTGCCGCGTTGCTGCGGCGGCTGGACACCCTCTTCGTGAGCCGGCGTCTGTCCAACAACGGACCGTTCGTGCGGGAATTCGAGGCGCGCGTGGCCGCGCTGGCCGGCGTGAAGCACGCCATCGCCATGTGCAACGGCACGGTGGCGCTGGAGATCGGCGCACGGGCCCTGAACCTGTCGGGCGAGGTGATCGTGCCGGCCTTCACCTTCGTGGCCACGGCCCACGCTCTCGCATGGCAGGGCATCACACCGGTGTTCTGCGACATCGATCCCGACACGCACGCCATCGATCCCGACCAGATCGAGGCTCTCGTCACGCCGCGCACCACGGGCATCCTCGCCGTGCACCTGTGGGGGCGCCCTGCCCCTACGGCGCGGTTGCGGGCCGTTGCCGACCGTCATGGCCTCGCGCTCATGTTCGACGCGGCCCACGCCTTCGGATGCAGCCACGAGGGACACATGATCGGGGGCTTCGGCGACCTGGAGGTCTTCAGCTTCCACGCCACCAAGTTCCTCAACACGGCCGAGGGTGGCGCCGTGGTCACCAACGACGACCGCGTCGCCGAGCGCGTGCGCCTGATGCACAACTTCGGATTCACGGGACTCGACACGGTGGAGGCCCTCGGCGTGAACGGAAAGATGAACGAGCTATCGGCCGCCGTGGGTCTGACATCCCTCGACCACATGGACGCGTGGATCGCGATCAACCAGCGCAACAAGGCGCTGTGGGCCGAAGCGCTCGAGCCGCTGCCGGGCATCACGCTCCTGCAGTGGGGCGAGCACGAGCACCGCAACGATCAGTACGTGGTGTGCGAGGTGGACGCCGCCGCCGCGGGCCTGACGCGCGATGACCTCGTGACGGCATTGCGCGCGGAGAACCTGCTCGCCCGCCGCTATTTCTACCCCGGCTGCCACCGCATGGAACCGTACCGATCGCAGCCGCCAGCCGGTGGCTGGCACCTACCGGCCACCGAAGGGGTGGCCTCGCGGGTGATGGTGCTGCCCACGGGAACCACCGTCACGCCCGAGTCCATCGCGCGCGCGGGTCGGCTCATGGGCGAGATCGTCGCGCAAGCATCGGACGTGACGGCCGCCGTGGCGGCGACGGAAACGATGAACGCCTAGGCGTGGACGACGCCCCGATGGGCGACCGCCTGCCACGGTCGCGCCGCGATGCGCGCGAGGACCGCGGCGCGCTCGGCACGGATCTGCTTTTCCGCGGCGGGCACATCGGCCCAGCCCGGCTTGTCGGCGCGCTCGCGCGGCAGCAGTTCGGCCTCCAGCTCGGCCGTGGTGCGCGGGTCGTCGGTCTCGCACTCATAGCCGAACACGGCCATCGCCGGACCGCAGAGCCGCTCCACGTAGGCTGCCTCGGTAGCGTCGAGACCGCGCTTCCATTTGCCGAAGTTGGACGCCATGACGGGCCGATCCACGTTCTTCCAGTCGTCGCTTCGGCCGGCCGCATCTTTCGCGGCAGCCGTGGTGTGGAATGCGAGCATGGCCCGATCCATGGGCAAGTCCACGGCCGCGCATGCGGCGGCGAGCTGGCTCTCAGGGTCAGCCACGAGATCCTCGTAGCGCAGCAGATGGATGTCGCGGCCCGGATCGAGGTAGCCGAGCACCTGGATGAGCTGCTCCTGGTCTTCCTGCCACACCCGCGCCGCCCGCACGACGTCGCCCCGCAGGATGGGCGAGCGCTTCCAGGACAGGGCCATGTCGCGCGGGTCGCGCACCATGGCCACGATCCTCAGACCAGGGAAAGCCTTCTGGACGAAGGGCAGGTAGCGGTAGAGGTGGTTCTCCTTGAGGAAGAGGCGGCTCTTGCCGGCAAACTTTGCCTCTGCCGAGAAGACCGTACGTACCAGGGCAGCGAGGCTGTGGCGCGGCGTGGCGGCGGCCAGATCCTCCGCGCTCCACGCGCACTGCCAGGCACCCACCCTGGTGGCCAGGATATCGGCTGCATCGCGACACAGTGTGCGCCAGGCGTCATCGTCGGCGAGGTTGCCGTAGCGTGGCCGGTTCTCGGCCAGGATGCGCAGGAGATGGGTGGGTGACGGCCCGCAACAATCGGGGTGCGCATCGAACATCCGGGTGATCAGGTTCGAGCCCGATCGCTCCGAGCATATGAGAAAGATGACATCCGGAGTCACGGCAATCTCCCGAGTGGGGTTCCCCAAGGCGGCTCGGCGACCGACGGCCGCCTCGCCCCGTGCAATGTGGCGGTGCAATGCCCGTTCCATTTCCGCGGCTCTGGGCGCCGGCCGGCTGGACATCGTCCTGGACGAAACGTACGATGGTGACGAAAGACGGGGCCCGCAGCATCGAGAAGGGATCCTGGATGCCCATCAACTTCCGCTACGACGCCTCGCGCCAGCTCGTGATCCATGTCGGCTCCGGCCCGGTGAGCCTGGCCGATATCGAGAACCTGCGCGCCCGACGCCGTCAGGCCGGAGTCCCCGCTGCCGTCCCCCACACCCTCACCGACATGCGCCACGCGTATTTCAGCTTCGACACCGCCGCCCTCAAGGCCCACGAACAGGGGTTGCCCAAGGACGAATACGCCGGCTTCCGCCAGGCCGAGATCACCACCGACCCCAAGACGACCGCCATCCTCATGATCTGGCGCAACTGGCTCCCCCGCGGCGTCAGCGTGGAGATCTTTTCCACGCCCGCGGCCGCCTACTGGTGGCTGGACGTCGAGCCTCACGCCGGGGATCTCGATCCGTGAGAGGCTCCGGCCGCCCCCGAGGAGCGGCCGCACCATGGCCCAGATCGATTTCAACAACGTGACCTTGGTCATCGTGCGCCGCTCGCGGGTCCAGGCGCAGACGGATGCCTACATCGCCCACGCCACCCGCAACGAGATGTCGCGGCCAGGATCCAGGGCGAAAGTCTTGTAGCGGCTCAGGAAGTCGCGGTAGGCGTGGTCGAGGAGATTGGCCACACGCAGGTCGAGACGCAGCGGGCGACCGGCGAACGTGCGTGTGATGCCGGCCTCGAGGTGTAGGAGCACGTAGCCGGGCACAGGGACGTCGAACATCCCGAGGCGGGTCTGGCGACCGACGAGCTCGGTGACGAGACTGATGCGCGGTTGCGACGGGGCCAGGACGCGCCACGTCACGCCTACCCTTCCGCGCCGCGGTGGCATCAAGGGCAGCGGCGCGCCACTGTCGCGGTAAGAGCCACGCACGAGGTCGGCGCTGGCGTTCACGGCGACCGCGGATGTGGCCTGCACGCCGAACGTGACCTCCGCGCCGGTGAGAACGGCATCGGCTTGCTGGGCCCGGTAGTCGGCCAGGCCACCGGTGGAATCACCAGTGGCGGCCACGTGGATGAAGTCGTCGACGAGGTTGCGATACACCGACGCCTCGGCGTGGACACGCGCGAAGCGGCAGCGCACGCTGGCCTCGAGATCGAGGCTCTTCTCCGTCGTCAGTTCCGGATTGCCGTGCTCGTAGATCAGGTCGCCGATACGCGGACCGTTGGCGAACAGCTCAAAGGCGCTGGGGGCGCGCCATGCCCGGCCCACGTTGGCGGCGAGCGCCACCGAGGGTGCCACCCGGTAGACGGCGCCCAGGTCGCCCGTCACGGCGCGGTAGGTGCGGGTCTCGTCGGCGTTGCCGACGCTGTCGTTCGCGTCAGCGTGGAGGCGTCGCGTGTCGCCGCGCGCGCCCGCCAGCAGGCTCCAGCGGCCGAGCGCGAGTTCTTCGGTGGCGAACGCCGCGCCCCACCGCACGTCGGTGTCGGGCACCAGTACCACCGGGCCACGCGAGTCGCCGTTCTGCAGCGCCCCGCTCAGGCCGAGAGTGCCGCGCAGCGATCCGCCGGCGTCGTGGTGGCCGAGCAGGTCGACCGTGGTCGTCATCAGCAGGAGATCGAAGGCGGTGGCTTCCTTTCTCTCCGCCTTGGCGGCCGGGAACTCGTCCGACAGCTCGATCAGCGAGTGACGCTGCCACTGCGTGCGCGCTTCCCACCGCCAGGCTCCGCGCTGCAGGCTGCCATCGAGTTGCACGCGGTCGTCCGCCACCATGCGCTCCGGACCCTCCTCCTGGGCGTCGTTGCCCGTGTCCATGGTCGGGCCGCCCGCCTCGAGCAGCTTGTACTCGCCCGCATAGCGCGCGTAGCGCAGGCTGGCCTGGCTATCGGCGCGCCAGAGGCCGATGGCACCCTCGCCGTTGAAGGCGCTGAAGCCCGTGTTGGGGATCTCGCCGGTCGGCGTGTGCATGTCGTCGGCGTGGCGGCCGATGCCCGCCAGGCGCCAGCCCAGGTTCTCGCGCGCACCCTCGACGCGCACGCCGGCCCCCACCTCGGCGTTGGCGCTGCCCAGCGAGAGCTGGGCGCCCACGCGGGTGAACGGTGCCCTGCCGCGCGCGCGCGGCAGGGGTTCGGGGATGGCGTTGATCACGCCACCCAGCGCGTCGGACCCGTAGAGTACGCTGGCGGGGCCACGGATCACCTCGACACGCTGCGCGAGCGCGGCGTCGACGGGCGGACCGTCCTCGTCGCTCCAGGAGTAATCCTCGAGGCGATGCCCGTCATCGAGCACGAGCACCCGCGCCCCGGTGAGTCCGCGTACCACCGGCTTGCCGATCTGCTGCCCGGTGTCCAGGGACCGCACGCCGGCTACGTCGTCGATGGCCCGCGCCAGCGACACGCCGGGTTCGCGCCGCATCTGCTGAGGATCCACTTCGGCGTACGGCAGCGGCGTGGTGAACGGATCGTGCAGGGTGCGCGTGGCGGTCACGGTGACGGCCGGCGAGGCGAAGGGCGTGGCTTGCAGCACGACGGTGAGCGGTCCGGGCGCCGGCACCTGCACCGTGGTCATCACGGCGCCGTACCCGGTGTGCCGCACGAGCAGCACGCAGCGGCCAGTCGGCACGTCGGCGATGGTGAAGCCCCCCGATTCATCCGTGGTGGTCCGCAGACTCAGCCGGGGCGCGATCACGGTGGCGTCCGCGATCGGTGCGCCCTGCGCGTCGGTGACGGTGCCGGTGAGGAGCGCCAGAGAACCGGGTTCCGGAGAGCCCGGCGCAGAGAATCCTCGACCCACGATGCCGAACAGACCGACGAGAAACAACCCGATGACGATGATGCGCGACACGGTGCATCCTCCTGCACGTCGGGGCGATATGCGGACGCGGCCACGAAAGTAGATCGCGGCGGCGGCGCAATCAAGAAAACGTGAGGTCAGGCGCACTCGCGCGGTTCTGGACCGCGGCTAGTCGCGCGTAAGAGCGAGATCGTCCACCTGCAGCACCACGGTGTCGGCAGGTGACGCCACGTAGAACAGCAGCCCGTGCATCATTGCCAGTTCGAGCGGGCGGTCCCCGTGGTGCGTGCGCAGCGATGGCAGATCGATCGCGAACCGTTGCCACTGCCGGCCCGTCCGCACGCGCCGAAATGCGAAGTCGTGGTCCTCGTGATAGCTGTCGTCGTCGAGCCGGACCATCACGTTCACACTGTCGGTGGGCGCCTGCATCACACGCACCGCGCCCGTGAGCCGCGGGTAGCCCGACCAGTCGCGTGGGAAGCCGCGCATCTGCACGCCCGGATACGGGATGGGCGGCAGCACCGCGCGCAGCACGCGGCCGTGCGCAGGATCACCACTGTTCACCACCTGCATCGCGGCCCCGTTGCTCGGGCCCCACAGGGCGCCGGCGTGGGCGTCGTGAAAGTCGGCCAGGCGCGGAAACTCCTGCCGCGACACCGCCTGCGCGAGCAGGAGGCGCGGGATGAACCGCAATTGCCAGGGCACCAGCAGCGCCAGCGCGATCCCGGCCGCCAGCGCGATCCAGGAGCGCCAGCGGCGATACACGAGCCAGCAGCCGGCGATGCCGATCCCGACGAGATCGAGGCTGAAGTCGCGCCAGCGCGCGCTGCGGCTGGTGAGGAGCTGAAGGAACTCGATGCCCCCGCCCAGCAGCATCGCCAGGATCACGCCCAGGACGATGGCCCGTACCGGTCCGCAGCGCCGCGCGGCCAGATAGGCGAAGACCAGCGTGGCCAGGCCGAGCAGAACCACATGCACGCGGTCGCCGAGGGCGGCGATCACGAGGTTGCGCTCGAGCACCCGCGGAATGGGGACCAGAAAGACGGCGAGAAAGACCGCTGCGACGAGCAGCCACCAGGGCCGCGGCCGCAACGGGGATCGAGGTTCAGCCATTGGCACCGTCGCGCTCGATGGCCCAGTGCCACAGCTCGGGATACTGCGTCTTCGTCTTCTGCTTGTGGGTGGTGACCATCTCGTTCGCCGCCAGCTCGAAGAGTTTCTGCTGCGGAGACTTGAGCGGGTGTGCGTCGCCCAGCACCTCCACCGACTGGATCGCCACGTCCGGCACGCGCGGCGTGGCCACGCGCGGGGTGGCGAGGTTGAGCACATCACCGATGCTGGTGATGCCGGCATCCCGCCGCCGGTTCACCACGTCGTTGTACCCCCGCGACCGCGGGGCGAAGAGCTGCGCGAGGAACTGCAGGATCGACGTGTGGTCGAGCGGCTCCTTGTAGACGGTGCGCGAGGCCACGAGCGGCGAGACGATGATGCCCGGCACCCGCACTCCGGTGGTGGTGAAGGCCGGGTACTCGGCGGCGGGGCGCGGATCATAAGGGATGTTCAGCGGCGGCACGTGATCGTAGAAGCCACCATGCTCATCGTAGTAGACCACCATCATCGTCTTCGCCCAGCGCCCTGGGTTCGCCGTGAGCGCGCGATAGATGAGGCGCTGGAAGTGCTCGCCGGGCGCCACGGGCAATGGCGCGTGGTTATCGTTGGGCTTGTCGGTGCCCAGGTGCGGCGCATCGCCGTAGGACGGCTCGATGATGATCACCTGCGGGAACGTGTCGTCGGACTCGGAAAGCACGTCCAAGGCCAGATGCTCGAAGCGCTTGAAATTCTTGCTCAGCACATGCTTGAACGCCCCCAGCAAGGTGAAGAACGACAGGCCGTCGTGGTACACGCGCCAGCGAACGTCATGGGCGTCGAGCCAGTCGAGAAGCGTGTCGTCGCGCGGCGGCAGCACGCTGCCGGTGTGGTCCACGTGAGCGGAACCCGTCCAGGCCATCAGGCGATTGGGCAGCGTGCTCGTGGGCAGCGCGGAGAAGAAGCGATCGCACACGGCGAAGTTCGAGGCCAGGAAGGACGTGATCGGCACCTCGTTCGGTGGATAGAATCCCAGGGGCTCGGGCGTGCGCGTCCAGTTCACCGTGGTGTGCTGGTAGTAGGCCTCCACGAAGCCGCGCATGGTATGGCGGCCGGAGGTGCGGCTGAAGGCGAGTTGCTTCGCCACCTCCTCGCGCTCGTGGGGCAGGTCGCTGGGCAGGATGCCGTCGCGCATCGTGAACGGGTAGTACGGCTGGGTCGCGTAGGGATTCTCATACGCCGGCTGGTCGAGCGGATCGCGCAGCCCATCCACCTGCAGACCGGTGTCGAACTGCCGGTAGCTGAGATGCCCGAGCATGTGGTCGAAGCTGCGGTTCTCCATCATGACCAGCACGACGGTGTCCACCAGCTTGCGAATCTGCTTCAGATCGAGCGCGGGCATGAGCGTCCCCTATTCGCCGCACGTGAGGGTCACCTGCAGGCGCAGCACCTCGGCTGGCGCGTGCTCCGGATCCCCGATGACTTCCAGAGGCAAGAGCCTCGCCGTCAATGTCCACGTCCCTCCGTACGGGAGGTCCGCCAGCGCGTCGGACACCGCCCCCACCGCCAGCTCGGCGGTGCGTCCACCGTGCGTGACGATGACGGGTCGGTCCGACGTGTTCGCCACGCGCGCGATGCGCAGCGTGTCGTCCCAGTCGTGCTCCGGTGCCATCCCCACGGCCTTGAGACCGCCCGTGGCGTCGTCAGGCTCGGTGGAGACCGCGAGCGGAAGCGAGGCCGCCGTGTCGTACACCACCACTTCCTGCGTGGCGTGGATCTCCTTGCCTCCCCGCGTCACCCGCAGGGTGAAGCGCGTCGTCGTCTGCGGCGCGAGCGCGAGCGAACCTGTCGCATCCACGGGACCGGCGTCGGCAATCGTCGGTTCGGCCTCGAGAACAGCGTCGCCCGTCACCGACCACGACAGGGTGGTCGTCTGGTCCCGACAGATCTGGTTGGGGTCGGCATCGAATTGGACGATCTTGGGTGATGTGCAGGACGACAGGAGGACGACGCCCAGCAGGAGGACGGGTAGGCCGAGGCGAGGACGAGCGTGTCTCACGGCGACTCCAGTTCGTCAGGGAACGGACGGCCGGCAAGATCCAGGCAAGGTCAATGAACCGTAGGCTAGCGAATCCAACGGCAAGCGGCAACCGCCATTTCCGACTGCATAGATCCTTTATATGGTCGGCCCTGTTCGCGCTACTTCTCGGCGGCTGCGCCGACGAGTCCATCACACCGCCATCGCCGCCGGATACGCCCGATTACACCTTCGACGGCGCCATGCCGCGCAACGTGCTTGTGAGCTATCTCACGCGCGCCATGACCATGAGCGACCTCTGCCTCGACGACGATTGGCCGAACCAGGCTTGGGACGCCAACCTCGCCATGATCGCGCGGCTGCGCCCCATGCTGCTCAGCCGCGTGATCTACGCCTGGGGCTGGGAAGACGAGTACCTCGATCGGATGGGTGAACTGGCGACCCGGACCGCGGCAATCCACGCCATCGATCCCCGGATCATTCTGCAGGGCGCCATCTTCGAGTTCGTGAGCGAACGGATCGAGCAGGTGCCGGTGCCCGCCGCCGTGCAGGCGGCCTTCGGCCTCACGCCGGTGGCGCGTACCTACGACCTCGACCGCATGCGGCCCGAGCAGGGCGACGCATACGAGTATGCCGGGTGGCCCTTTGTCGCCATCCAGCCCGACATCACCCGTCTCGAGACCCAGATGTGGTACTACCAGCTCGCCACGCGCTACATCGACGCCGGACTCGAGGCCATCCATCTGGGCGCCTTCCCGGCGGTCGCCAGCCACGACCATGGCTACGTCCAGACTCAGGCCCTGCTGCAGCGCATCCGCGCATACGCCGGCGACCACGCCCGCCGCCACTGGGTGCTGCTCGACGCGCACACGCACGGCATGACCTGCGGCAAGCAACTGCTGCTCGACTTTCATTCCTGGCCGCTGCGCCCACGCGAGATCGCCGGCGCTGCCGACCAGGACGCCACGCTGCAAGCCGGCTACCTCGACGCGATCTACGGCCGCAGCCAGGGCGGGGTGACGCCCGCGGGCTGGTACGCGCACAGCCTGCCCTTCCTGGTGGAGTTCGACAACGGCTACGCCGGCGGCATTGCCGGCGCCTGCAACCTTCCCGAGTGCGTGTGGGGCAACGACGAGATCACATGGTTCGCCGAGCAATCCCGCACGCGCCGCGATGCGATCCTGCGCAACTTCGCCGCCCAGGTGCGCGCGCTCGACCCCGACGGCTGGCTCGCGATGCCCGGCATGCGGCCCATCGTTCCGCGCGACGGCGGCGACTGTCCGTTCTACTTCCTGGTGGACGAGAGTGCTTTTCCGGACGGGGGAAGTCAGGAGAATGCCGTGGCAAGCATCTGGGATGCGACGACCGATACCTTGCGCGAGAGAGAGGGCCCGGGTGCTGATCCGGGCCCCCCGGTTGGCCGCTGTGCGCGAAGGGAATCACGGATGCGGCCTCGGCATCCATCCCATTGGACGCCGGAGGCCACGGGAAGGTAACAGCGGGATCGACCCATGGTGCGGGCCGATGACTACAGCGATACCCGCAACACGTTCTTCAGCGCCAGCCCGGCGGCCAGCGAGAGCACCATGAACGCCACCAGCCACGACATCTCGATGCCGAGGTAGCGCGTGTGGCGCGCCGGGAGTTGCAACGTCATCGCGGCGAGGGCGCCATCGCGCGGCAGCGACGGCGCACCGGGGGCGAGCAGCGGGGCGAGGGTGTGCGCGGAGCTCGTCTCGTTCAAGCGCGGCAGATCGCCATCGACCATGAGAGTGCGCCGTCCCACCTCAGTGCCATCGAGCATCACGCGCAGATCGTGCCGGCCGACGCTGCCGGCGCCCAGACGCCAGGCTGCGGCGCCAGTGACGCGGTCGCGTACCGGACCCGCCTGCACCGTCACCGGCGACGGCACTTCGAGCTGGAGATCGGACACGCGGTCCCGCTGACCCGGCGCGAGCGTCACCGTGAACACCGCGGGTTCGTCCACGCGCAGGGGCCGGTGCGCGAAGTGGCTGTCGAGCTGCGCGAGCGTAATCACCATGGGCACGGCGAGGGCGAGCAGCGCAGGCAGGCTGAGCGCGAGATAGCGGAGGTTGGCCTTCGCGAGGTCACGCTGGATGCGGCCCACCACCGAGAGATGCTCCTGGTACAGCCCCATCTCGAAGATGTGGCCGGTGAGGCGGTCGCGCGCGGCCACGAGCCGCTTCTGGGGCGTGACGGCCTTGAACAGCAGCAGGGCCCACACCGACGTCACGGCGCTCACGAATAGCATCGCCCACGCGGCGTGCGCCGCGAACGGCCGCACGAGCAGGTCGAAGAGACCGTTGATGGTTTGGCTGATCATCGTCATGGCTCGCGTCAGGAGATGTAGCCCAGACCCTGCATGCGCCGACGGATCTCTTCCTCCGTATCGCCGCCCTTCTCGAACTTCGCGATCTCTCGCTCGACGATGTGCTTCACGAACTCCTCGGGCGAGGCGTAGCCGGCGATCCCGCTGTACTTCTTCACCTTCTCGAGAAGCTCCTTGTCGAGCTTGATCTTGTCGCCGCCGAACATCGTGGTCTCCTCTCTCGCTAGCGGTCGCGGAACAGATCGCCCCCGACCATATCGGCCGGTGGGGTGATGCCGAAGAGCCCGAGGATCGTGGGCGCCATGTCCACCAGCGCGGGATCCGCGCGGCGGATGGGCCGGTTGGCCATGATGATGCCCGGCACCTCATCGGCGGCGATGCAGTGGTCGCCGCTCCACTTCAGCATGTTGTCCTCGAACTCCATCTCCGGGATCTGACCCAGCGCTGATTCGTTGCTGCCGCGCCAGCCGCGGTAGTAGCCCACATCGATGTCGGGCCCGCGGCCGGCCATGTCCCCATGGTACACCTGATCGGCACGGTAGGCGTGCTTGATCGCGCGGCGGCCGTCGAGGGGATCAACCACTGCCTCGAGGCCCGTGCACAGCTCGGCGAGCAGGGCCTCCTGCGCCGCGCCCGGCGGCACGATGCCGTGGGCTTCGCGGCCGGCGAGGTTCAGGTACAGCCCATTGATGCCCACGGCGTAGGCGCGCGAGCGCGACCAGTCGACACCCTGCAGCAGGTCCACCTGCGCCTGATCGACACCGTCCTTCAGCACGAGGTAGCCGTGGTCCAGCAGCCAGGTATTGAGGTGGAAGGCGCGGTTCCAGGGTGCGAAGCCGTGGTCGCTCATCACCATGATCACGGCGTCGTCGCCGGCACGATCCATGGCAAGGCCGAGCACACCGTCGAGCTCCCGGTACACGTCGCGGATGCGCTGCGCTTGGCGCGGGTCGCTCGCCGCATGGGTGGGCGAGTCGGGATCCATGTTCCGCCACGTCATGTGGCAGGTCTGATCCGGCGAATTGTAATAGAAGAAGAGGAAGCCCGACTTCAACGTGGCGAAACGATCCAGCTCGTGGCGAAGCTCGTGCGTGCGCTCCTGGAGCACGAGGTCGCTCTGCTGCACATACTGGTCGTCGGTGAGGAACCCGTTTTCCAGGCCGCTCGTGTCATCGGGCAGCCCCTGCGTGTAATATGGGCCCACGGCCTCGGCCAGGTCGCGGCTGTAGCCGTCGGGCGTGCTGATGGGCATCTCCGGGTGGGCAGGATCGATCTGCACCGGCGTGACGTAGAGGCGCAGCGTCGGCTCGATCGAGATGAGGTAGAAGCGGCAGATTCCGTGCACCGTCTTCAGCAGCGGCACCATCGGATAGCCGATGCTCACCCAGTCGCTCCACTCGCCCTCGCGAAGCACGATCTCGGTACCGTCCACGTCGAGCCAGGCGTTGCGCGATTGCGAGTCGACGGTGCCGTTCACCACGACCTTCGCTTCCGGATCGCCGGTGCGCCACGTGTTCGCCGGACCGGGCAGCGAGGCCGTGAACCGACCCTTGCGCACGAACACAGCGTCCACGCGGCCGCCGGCGAGGTCGCGCTTGATCGGCGGGTCGTCGGTGATCAGGGTGGAGATACCGTAGTTGCCGGTGATGTCGGGCGTGCCCATGCCCGACAGGCTGCGCGCCTCGCACTCCACGGGCGGAAAATTCGACGGCACCTTGAAGATCGTCGCATCCACGCCGGCATCGGCGAGGATCTGCCAGAATGCGGTACCGTGGCGCAGGTTGCGCACGTCGCCGCCCTCGCGCGGCAGTTTCCACTTGCCCAGATGGATGAACCGCGTGGGGCCCTTGGCCTCGCTCGCCGAGAAGAACGGCATCAGGGTGACCGGGTCGCGGTGGATGAAATCGAAGATCCCATGGCCGCCCGGATCGCGTCCGGTGATGAAATTGGACCACGCTACCGGCGACTGCGGCGGGATCGACGTGCCGAACGCGCTCAGGCTGCCGCCCTCCGCCAGGAAGCGGTCGAAATTGGGCATGGCGCCCTCGGCGCGGAATCGCGCCAGTAGTTGCGGATCCATGCCGTCGAACCCGAGCACGAGCACGCGCGGGCCGTCGGCCGCCTGCGCGACCGCGCCGGCAAGCAGCGCGATGAGGATGAACGCTCCGGCCAGCCGCTTCAACGCGCGCCTCCTGACCCGTTGGCGAAGATGCTGCGTCCGGTCATGTACGGCGGCGTGGCCAGGCCGAGCAGATCGAGTACCGTGGGCGCCAGATCCTCGAGGGACGGCCTGGGTATCGTGAACGGCACCGTCGAGAAGAGCACGCCGGGCACCTGGCGCGGATCCATGCAGTGGTCGCCTGACCAGCTCCGCGTGTTGTCGCAGACCACGGCATTCGTGACTCCGCCCACAACCGCGTCCCAGTCGGCCCGGTACCCGGGCTTGTAGCCCACCACCACGTCGGGCCCGTTCTCGCGATATGGCCCGGAGTAGACCTCCTCGCAGGCCCAGAGGTCGGCGATGGCGGGGCCGGGCCACGCGGGATCGGGATCGGGCAAGCCGCGCAGCCTGGCGATGAGTTCTTGCTTGAGCGCCGGCGCGTCGTCGGGATCCACGCAGCCGTCTTGCTCGCGGCCCTGGATATTCAGGTAAAAGCCCGTGAGGCCATTCGTGTAGGCGCGGGTACGCGGCCAGTCGATCTCGCTCACCTCGTGACGCACACCTTGGGGGATGGGCGGCAACGGACCCGTGGCCGGATCGCTCTTGAGGAAGAGGTAGCCTTGCTCGCGGAACCAGGCGTTCAGGTTCACGCCGCGCTTGAAGGGCTTGAAACCGTGGTCGGAGCAGATAAGCAGCACGTCGCGCGGATGCAGCTTCGCGAGCGTGCGTCCCACGAGGTCGTCGGCGCGGCGATAGAGGTCGTCGATCGTGTCCTTGTGCTTCTCGGTATCCTTGCCGCGATTCGCGGGGTGGTCGGCGTCGCGGTAGCGGAAGAACATGTGCTGGATACGATCGGTGGCGTCGAAGACCACCGAGACCACGCCGTCCGGCTGGCGGTCGAGGGCGTGGAAGAACTGCGCCTCGCGCTCGGCATGGATGCCCCAGGCCTGGTCGAGGAAACCCTGCTCGTCGAGCACGCGCTCGTTCAGGGCCCAGGTATCTTCCGCGAGGCCGAGGGTGGCGAAACGCCCCTGTAGCCTGGCCAGCGTCATGGCCAGGTGCGGCGGATTGCTCAGCGGCAGCGCCGGCTTCTGCGGGTCGATGTGCACCGGCGACACGTAGAACGAGAAGTGCGGCGCAAAGCTCGTGACACGCACCTTGCAGATGCCGTGGGCGGCCAGGCGTCCGCTCTGGAAGCGTACCGTGATCCAGTCGGAGTAGGTATCCGGCCCGAGCGTGAAGGTCTCGTCGCCGATGCGGAAGTCGGCGCGCTGGGCGGCGCGGTCCACCGTCACGGCCACGGGTACCGTGAGTTCGCCCTGGCCGGAGGGATGGTCGGGGCCGATGAGGTCGGCCGTGAAGCGCCCCCCGCCAGTGGGCACGAGCGTCAGGCGCACGCCGCCGACCGTCTCGCCGTCCTTCGGCGCTTCGCCGGGCTCGGTGTAGTGCGAGAACGTGCCCTGGGTGCCGCGCAGATCCGGCACGCACATGGCGGAGAGCTGCTTGCCGCTGAACTTGTCGGGCGGGAACGTGATCGGGATGCGCAGGATCGAGCTGGCGATGCCCGCCTCGCCACACACCGTCCAGAACGGCTTGGAACGGCGCAGTAGCTCGTACTTCGGTCCGCCACCGGGCAGGCGGATGGGCCCCAGCTTGCGCCCCGCGCCGCGATGCAGCCGCGTGGACGACAGGATAGGCAGGTGGGTGGCGCGGTCGCGCGACAGGAAGTCGAAGATATTGTGCCGCGAGGCGTCCACGCCCGTCGCGAAGGTGGACCAGCCCACCGGCGACATGGCCGGGTACGTCGTTACTAGCGGTCGGAAACCGCCGCTCTCCTTGATGGCGCGCAGGTTCGGCAGCTCGCCGCGCCGCCACATCTGCCGCACGATGCCGGGATCGACCCCGTCGAGCCCCAGCACCACCACCCGCCGCGCCCGTGCCTTGCGGTGCCGGCCGCGGCCGCGGATCGACCGCACCACCACGCGCACCGGCCACAGCACAATGGCCGCCACGGCGAGAAAGGCTCCCGCGATGGCGAAAAGGAACGACCCGCCCAGCGCGAACCCGGCGCCCGGCCCGATGTAGGCGGGCACGGCGACGACGCCGAGGTGCAAGGCTACGATACCGGTAAGAACGGACACGAGCATTCCCGCGGGCAGGACGCAAGGTGCCACCGGCCCGGATGGCTGGAGAACGCGCAAGTGACAGGGCCCAGGGCCGTGGCACGGACTTGCGAGATGGTAATCATGGCGTCGGGAGCGAGCAACCCACGAGCCGAACGACAAGTTATCCCGGATCTGCCACAAAGTCATACATCGGAACGAGTTGTTTGCCGAGAATGGCGGTAGGGACTAGGTTCTACTGGTCAAGAACCCACCAGTTCCCCCCTGGAGAGGACCCGATCGATGCCCGTCACCGCCGCGCGCACTCTTCTGCTGGCCGCCGTCGCGAGCCTCGTGGCCGGGTTGCTGGGCGGGTGTTCCCGCGGGTCCGTGACCTCCCTGGCCGGGTCCGTGAAACCGGGCCAGGCCGCCGGATACAACGTGGTGCTCGTGACCATCGACACAGCCCGCCGCGACCACTTCGGCTGCTACGGACACGCCGAGGCGCGCACGCCCACCATCGACGCCCTCGCCCACGACGGCGTGCTCTGCGACGACGCCGTCACCAGCGTACCGCTCACGTTGCCGTCGCATACGACGCTCCTCACGGGACTCTACCCGCCTCACCATGGCGTGCACGACAACGGCATCTCCCAGCTCGGCACCGAGCCGCCGCTGTTGCAGGCCGAGCTGCGCGACCACGGCTACGCCACCGCAGCCTTCGTGGGTGCTTTCGTGCTCGACGAACGCTTCGGCCTGGCCCGCGGCTTCGACCACTACGACTTCGAGGTGACCGACGAGGGCTACCATCCGCAGATGACCGAGTTCAACGAGCGCTCCGCCGGCGCCGTCACCGACTCGGCGCTCGCCTGGCTCGACCGCCACCATGCTCAGGCGCCGTCGCAGCCGTTCTTCACCTGGCTCCACTACTTCGATGCGCACCACCCGTACACGTCGCCGCTGGCGTCATTGCCGGAGTTCGCCGGCAAGCCGTACGACGCGGAGATCGCCTATGTCGACCAGCAGTTCCAGCGCGTGGTCGGCTGGCTCATCCGGCAAGGTCTGCGCGATCGCACGATCATCGTCGTCACTGCCGACCACGGCGAGTCGCTGGGCGAACACGGCGAGAGTACACACGGCATGTTCATCTACGATTCCACCCTGCGAGTGCCTCTGGTGATCTCGTGCCCGTCCCTCATCTCCGGTCCGCTGCGACTGCGTGACGTCACGGTGGGTCTGGTGGACATCCGGCCCACGATCGACGACCTGCTCGGCATCACGCCCACCGGCGTCCACGACGGGCGCAGCTTCCTGGCGGACCTGCCCCCCGACCGGGCCATCTACATCGAGACGGAGGGGCCGCGCCGCATGGCCAGGTGCAGTCCACTGCGCGGCCTTCGCTCGCACGTCGCCAAGTTCATCGAGGCACCGGAGCCCGAGTACTACGACCTTGCGCAGGATGCGGCCGAGTTGCACAACCTCTACAGCACGAGCGCCGCGGCCGTGGCGCCGCTGCGCGATGAGCTAGCATCCGTGCTCTCCAGCGGGACCACCTCGCCCCAGGCGGAACACGAGATCACCGAGGAAGAGAGGAGCCGCCTGCGTTCGCTCGGCTATACCTTCACGGCCGCGTTGGGCGATACCGCCAGCCTGCCCGACCCGAAGTGGCAGATCGAGTACTTTAATGAGGGAATGGAGGCCGAGCAGCTCTACGCCCAGGGCGATTACGCCGCGGCGGCCGACCTGGCACGCAAGGTCGTCCGAGGTTGCGGCGGCTGCATGAATGCCCAGCGCGTGCTCGCCTTCAGCGAGCTGCGTCTCGGCAACGACGACGAAGCCATCGCCATGCTACACGACGACGTCAAGAAAAATCCCGACGCATTCCTGGTGCGTTCACTCGTCCAGGCCCTCATCCTCACCAAAGACTATCCGGCCGCCCTCGACGTGATCGGCACCTACGACAGCCTCTACCCGCGCGACGGCTGGTTTCCCCTGCTACGAGGCGACTGCCAGTCGGCCCAGGGCGACTACGATGACGCGCTCAAGAACTACGAACGGGCCATGCGTATCGACGCCGCCCGCTGCGGCCGCCGCGCCAGTGCCCGCATCGAGGCTACGCGGGAGAAGTTGAACGACTTGGGGAGCCCACACTAGCCGCAAGTTGTGCCAAGAAGAATGTTGACGAGGCTTCGCACCGAGATCTCGCCCGCCAGGCCCGACTTTCTCACTACGCGGCGTACGTCAGCTTGTGCCTCCGGTTCACCTTCAATGGCCGCGTCTCGACCCGTCGCCAGTAGTAGTCATCCCACAACGGCGGCAACTCGATATGCGACACGAACAGCCGCCGCGACAACACCTCCTCCTCGGTCAGGGGCTTCGTGGCGATCCCGATCTGCATCGCCGGCGTGCTCCAGCACCGCTTCTCCCGACGCAACTTGATCGTGTTGCGCCACACCAGGAAGATCGCCAGCCGGTAGATCGAATGCTGGCGTCGCTTCCCGAACGCGATCGTCTCCCGCGTGTGGTCTTTCAGACAATGCCGCAGCAACATGTCCAGCAAGTTGACCTCGAACAACGGGTTGCGACTCGTCCGCGGCTCACGGGAGTCGATCGTCTCGTGGATCACCTTGCAATACCGTAGCTTCGCGATCGCGTAGGGATAGGTCTTGTGCTTGTCGCTCCAGATGTGGGCCTCGGTGGCGCCGTCGAGCGAGACCGAGAGCACCTCGAGCAGCGCCCGCATCAACGACCTGGGGTCCGGCCGGCCATAGTTTTGTTCAAAGAGGGACCGTTTCCATTTCTGCTCGACGGTCATCGCCCCGCTGCGTCGCCGCTCGGCCTCGGCGAAGTGGATGATGAAGCTGGAGGGGCGATCGACGGCCGTGACGATCTCGTAGGGGAAGTACTGGGAGTGCTCGAAGGTGACGAGCCCGTCGATGGCGATGTCCACGAAGGGTGACGCCTGGGACACCAGGTGTCGATGGAAGAGGATGCAGTGTCGGCCGAGGCGGGCGAGGAGGTTGTCGACGGTCGTCGGCGAGGTGTCGAGGAGCCTGGCGATCTGGCGGTTGGCGGCGCCAGAGACGGCGTGCTTATGGACCTTGGGCAGGAGATCGGCGCGTTTGAGCCAGTATGTGGTGCGGAAGGTCTGGTCTGAGCAGGTCCTGCCGCAGGCCAGGCAGAGGTAGCGTTGGACGGTGTAGGGCGGGGATTTTCGGGAGAAGGTGCCGAAGAGCGCGAAGGGCCAGGGTTGCGGCTGAGGCTTGTGGTATTTGCAGTTAGGGTTGGGGCAGTGGGGAGGAAGCGTAGGGCATGAAGTGAGGGTTTTGGTGTTCATGAAGACGGGCCCAGGCAAGCGCTGGACCCGTCAACATTCTTCGTGGCACGCTGGAAACATTGCCACCGCACGGCCCAGCCGCGCGCAACCCTCAGAGATGCGATCGGGCGGCATGAAGCTGAAGTTCAGGCGGGCCGTGTTCTCGTGGCCGCCGTTGGGAAAGAAGGCGCCGCCGGGGACGAAGGCCACGTCGTGCTTCAGGCACTCCTCGAGCACCTCGCGGGCGTTCACCGATTCCGGGAACGTAAGCCACAGGAAGAGACCCCCGTCCGGCGTGCTGAACGTCACCGACGCCGGCAGGTGGGCGTGCAGCTCGCGCACCATCGTATCGCGGCGCTCGCGATAGGCGTCGACGAGGCGGCGGATGTTGGCGTCGAGGTCGTACTGGTCGAGGTAGGTGGCCACCTGGCGTTGCACGAGGGTGCCGGTGTGCAGGTCGGCCGCCTGTTTGACAAGTACGAAGCGGCGGTACACAGGGGCGGGCGCCACGAGCCACGCCGTGCGCAGGCCCGGGCAGAAGATCTTGGAGAAGGTGCCCAGGTAGACCACGAGATCGTGCGTGTCGAGAGACTTGAGCGCGGGCAGAGACTCGCCCTCGAAACGCAGATCGACGTAGGGGCAGTCCTCGATCACGGCCACCTGGTGGCGAGCCGCCAGATTGAGCAGCGCCTGGCGGCGGGGAAGAGACCAGGTGCGACCGCTGGGATTCTGGAAGTCGGGCACCACATAAATGATCTTCGCCTTCGGGTTCGCCTGCAGGGCCTGCGCCACCGCCTCCGGCACCATGCCCTCGTCGTCGGTGGGCACGTCCACGAATCGCGGGCCATAGGCGCGGAAGGCGTTGATCGCGCCCAGGTAGGTGGGGCTCTCGCAGAGCACCACGTCGTCCTCGTCGAGGAAGACCTTGCCCACGAAGTCGAGGCCCTGCTGGGACCCCGCGGTGATCAGGATGTGATCGGGATCCACGCGCGTGGCCTGCCGCGCGTTCATACGGGCGGCGATCCTCGCGCGCAGGTCGGGATCGCCCTCGGTGGTGGAATACTGGAGCGCCGACGTCCCTTCTCTCTCCATGATGAGGCGCGTCACCTCGGCCATCTCGTGGGTCGGGAACAGCTCGGCGGCCGGCAGACCGCCGGCGAAGGAGATCACGCTGGGCCGCTGCGTGAGTTTGAGCAACTCGCGGATCTCACTGGCCCGCAGATTGTCCATGCGCCGGGCGATCTTGAGATTGACTGTCGAATCACTCATGAAACGCCTGCCTTGCCAGAAAACGCCTTATCGCCGGGACCGGAACGGCGGTCCCGCCAAGATCGCCGACCGCCGCGGCGAAGTAAAGCCGCCACCTCTGACGGAAACCGGACGTAACCGATTCCTGCGCTTGGATCTGAGCCGGTGACTTGCTATCGTTGCCTCGTTGTGTCCGCCAAGCTTGCCCGCATGACGACCTTAGACGCGAGGATGGTATCCATGGCCTCCTTCGGATCCCTTGCCGGCTCCTCGGTTGGAAAGAAGGTGTTCGTCGCCGTCACGGGGCTGCTTCTCTTCGGCTTCGTATGCGTGCACCTGCTGGGGAACCTCACATTGTTGATTCCCGACGACGGTAAGGCGTTCAACCACTATGCGCACTTCCTGGAGACGCTGATCCACGGCTGGCTGATCATCGCTTTCGAGGTGGGGCTGGTCCTTGCCTTCCTCGTCCACGCGATCTACGCGGTGACGGTCGCACTGGTGGACAAACAACGCGCGCGCCCGCAGAAGTACGCCTTGCAGCGCGATGCGGGCGGCAAGAGCCGCAAGACGCTGGCCTCGCGGTCGATGATCGTGACGGGTCCGGTCATCCTGCTCTTCGTGATCATCCACGTGAAGATGTTCAAGTTCGCGCACCATCCCGACGTGACGTACGACGGCACCACGATGAAGAATCTGTACGCCGTGGTCGTCGACGCGTTCAAGCAGCCACTCATCATGATCGCCTACATCGTGGTGATGCTGCTGCTGGGCACCCATCTATGGCACGGCGTGTGGAGTGCGTTCCAGTCGATGGGCTGGAACAGCGATCGCCACGTGAAGGTGCTCACGCGACTGTCGGTAGTGTTCGGGATCCTACTCGGCTTCGGCTTCCTGATCCTGCCGGCCTATGTGTTCTTCTTCGTCAATCCGGCCGCCGCTGTCGCCGTGGGAGGTCATTGATCATGGCTGAGAACAAGGTCCTCGACGCCAGGATCCCCTCCGGGCCACTGGCCGAGAAGTGGGATCGCCACGCGATGGACAGCAAGCTCGTGGCCCCCGCCAATCGCCGCAAGTTCACGGTGATCGTGGTGGGCACCGGCCTCGCTGGCGGCGGCGCTGCCGCCACGTTGGGCGAGATGGGCTTCAACGTCCTCAACTTCTGCATCCAGGATACGCCGCGCCGCGCTCACAGCGTGGCCGCGCAGGGCGGCATCAATGCCGCCAAGAACTACCAGAACGACGGCGACAGCATCTACCGCCTGTTCTACGACACGATCAAGGGCGGCGACTATAGATCTCGCGAGGCCAACGTCTACCGCCTGGCCCAGCTCTCGGTGAACATCATCGACCAGAGCGTGGCCATGGGCGTACCCTTCGCGCGGGAGTACGGCGGCACCCTGGCCAACCGCAGCTTCGGCGGTGTGCAGGTGTCGCGCACGTTTTACGCGCGTGGCCAAACCGGGCAGCAGCTCCTGCTAGGCGTGTACAGCGCCCTGTCACGCCAGATCGACGCGGGCACCGTGACGATGTTCCCGCGCCACGAGATGCTCGACCTGGTGATCAAGGACGGCCGCGCCGTCGGCATCATCTGCCGCGACCTCGTGAGCGGCGAGCTGAAACGCTACACCGCCGATGCCGTCGTGTTGGCCACGGGCGGCTACTCGCCGGTGTACTTCCTGTCGACGAACGCGGTGAACTGCAACGCCACCGCCACGTGGCGTAGCTACCGCCGTGGCGCCTACTTCGCCAACCCGTGCTACACGCAGATCCACCCGACCTGCATCCCCCAGGCCGGCGATTACCAGTCCAAGCTGACCCTGATGAGCGAATCGCTGCGCAACGACGGCCGGGTGTGGGTTCCGAAGGCTACCGACGAGAAGCGAGCGGCGACGGCGATCCCCGAGAGCGAGCGCGATTACTACCTCGAGCGTCGCTACCCCGCCTTCGGCAACCTGGTGCCGCGCGACATCGCGGCGCGCGCTGCGAAGATGGAGTGCGACGCGGGCAAGGGCGTCGGTAAGACCGGCTTCGCCGTGTACCTGGACTTCGCCGACGCGATCGAGCGCCTGGGCCGCGACGTGGTGGCCGACCGCTACGGCAATCTCTTTCAGATGTACGAGGAGATCACGGCGGAGAACCCTTACGAGTCGCCGATGCGCATCTACCCGGCGCCGCACTACACGATGGGCGGACTGTGGGTCGACTACAACCTCATGTCCACCATCGAGGGTCTGTTCGTGGCCGGCGAGGCCAACTTCTCCGACCACGGCGCCAACCGCCTCGGCGCCAGCGCCCTCATGCAGGGTCTGGCCGACGGCTACTTCGTGGTACCCCGCGTGGTGGCCAGCTACCTGGCCGGCGCCGGCAATGCGAAAGCCGCCACGAGCGACGACGCCTTCGGTTCCATCGAGGCCGAGGTCAAGACGCGCTACGACAAGCTGCTCGCCATCAAGGGCAAACGCACCGTGCGTGAGTTCTGGTGGGACCTGGGCCGCATCATGTGGGACAAGGTGGGCATGGCGCGCGACCGTACAGGCCTGGAGACGGCGATCCGCGAGATCCAGAAGCTGCGCGAGGCGTACTGGCATGATGTCGCAGTGCCCGGCGAGAGCGACGACCTGAACAAGCACCTCGAGATGGCCGGCCGCGTGGCCGACTTCCTCGAGCTTGGCGAGCTGATGGCGCGCGACGCACTGATGCGCGAGGAGTCGTGCGGTGGCCATTTCCGCGAAGAGCACAAGACTCCCGAGGGCGAGGCGAAGCGTGACGACACCAACTTCACCTTCGTCGCGGCCTGGCAGCACACCGGCGACAACCAGGAGCCGGTGATGCACAAGGAGACGCTGGAGTTCGAGAACGTGGAACTCAAGACCCGCAGCTACAAGTAAGGAGGTGGCCCGATGGCCGAGACCCGGACCGTTCATCTGAAGATCTGGCGGCAGAAGCGCGGAGAGTCGCGGGGCCGCTTCGAGACCTATACCGTGGGCGACGTGCTGCCCGAGATGTCGTTCCTCGAGGTGCTGGACATTCTCAACGAGGACCTCGCCAGGCAGGGCGCGGAACCCGTGGAATTCGACAGCGACTGCCGCGAGGGCATCTGCGGCACCTGCGGCCTCGTGATCAAGGGTATCGCTCACGGCCCCGAGGCTGCGTGCACCACCTGCGAGATCCGCATGCGCCAGTTCAAGGACGGCGAGACCATCACGGTGGAGCCGTTCCGCGCCGGCCCGTTCCCCATCATCAAGGACCTCGTGGTCGACCGTACCGCCTTCGACCGCATCCAGCAGAAAGGCGGGTTCGTCTCCGCCAACGTGGGCTCCGCCCCCGACGGCAACGCGATCCCCGTGCCCAAGGTGGATGCCGACAAGGCCATGGACAGCGCGTCATGCATCGGCTGCGGCGCCTGCGTCGCGGCGTGCCCGAACGCCTCGGCGTCGCTCTTCGTCAGCGCCAAGATCGCGCAGCTCGCGCGCCTGCCCCAGGGCGATCCCGAGCGGAAGCGCCGCGCGCTGGCAATGGTGGCGCGGATGGACGAGGAGGGTTTCGGCGATTGCTCCAACCACGGCGAGTGCGAGGCGGTGTGCCCGAAGGAGATCTCCATCGAGAACATCGCTGTCATGCGCCGCGAGTACCTGAAGGCGATCCTGCGCGGCGTCTGATCACAACCTGCATCCCGTCACGCGACCCGCGCCACTGGAGGCGCGGGTCGCTTTTTCATCCTTGGCAACACGCATCCCATGTGCCAGATTGACCACCTGGTCATTTTCCGTTTCCCGCGCGACCGAGGAGCCCATGGTCGAGACCGAGGCCTTCCGCAATCTGCCCGACCACAAGCGCGAGCGCGTGCTGCGCGCCGCGGCCGCCGAGTTCGCCGACCGCGGCTACGGCGAGGCGTCGATGAACACGTTGGTGCGCGAGGCCGGCATCAGCAAGGGTAGCTTGTACCAGTACTTCAAGACCAAGCTCGACCTCTACGATCGTATTGTGGCGGCAGCCACCGGTCTCGCCAAGGGCCTCCTGCGCGATGCGCGCGACTCGTCACGCGACCAGCCCCTGCCCGCGCGCCTTACCACGGTGCTCCGCACGGGCTTCCGCTTCATCGACGACCACCCTCACCTGGCGCGTATCTACTTCCGGCTGCTCGGCGGCGATGCGGCACCCTTCAAGGCGGCGCGGCTGCAGAGTCTTCACCGCCAGAGCCGCGAATTCGTACACGATCTGCTCGCCGAGGCGCGTGAGCGAGGCGAGGTTCGTGCCGACATCGACCTGCCGCGCGCCGCCTACCTCGTGCACGGCCTACTGCAGCAGATGCTCGCCGCCTACGACACTCGCCATGTCGACTCTGGCCTGGGTCTCTACCACGGCGACACCGCCGAGGTCGAGCGCTGGGTCGCCACCGCCACCACGCTCGTCACCACCGGCCTGGCGACGCCCACCCGCCAGCGATCCCGAGGAAAGACATGATCAAGCGCCCCACGCCTCTCGTGCTCTTTCTCGTCCTGCTCGTCCACGTCCTGCTCGTCGGCTGCGGCGGCAAGACGCCGCCCGACGGCGCCACCACCGTCCGCTTCGGCGTGTTGCCGGTGCTGCAAGCCCTCGAGCTGTTCGCCGCTGCCGATGGCGGCGACTTCGCGCGCGCCGGCTTGACGGTGGAACTGGTGCCCTTCGACACGGCCGCCGACAAGGACATCGCTCTTGCCGCTGGCCGCATCGACGGCTATTTCGGCGACCTGTTCACCCCCATCGTGGTGCGCGGCAATGGCGTCGACTGCCGCATCGTCGCCACGAACTACGATACGCGGCAGGACCGGCGCATGTTCGCCGTCGTGGGCAAGCCCGGAGGCGGCTACGCCACCGCGGCTTCGCTCGCCGACGTGCCGGTGGCCATCTCCAGCAACTCGGTCATCCACTACGTCACGGCGACGCTGCTGGGCGAGGCCGGTCTGGCACCCGCGCACTTCGCGACCTACGAATCGAAGAACATCGGCATCCGCATGCAGATGCTCATGAGCGGCCAGCTCGAGGCGGCCACGCTGCCCGAACCGCTGGCCACGGCCGCGCTGCGCGGCGGCGCCACTCTGGTGGCCGATGACCGCGGCCTCGAAGCGAGCCAGACGGTACTCGTCTTCCGCGAAGCCTTCCTGCGCGAGCACCACGACGCAGCCTCGCGCTTCGTGCAAGCCGTGGCCGCCGCGCGCGAGCGCCTGGGCGCCGACCCGGTGGCCGCGCGGACGGTGATGACCGCGAACGTGCGCGTACCCGAGGCGCTCCAGGCCACCTATCCCGTGCCCTCGTTCCCGCCGCTCGCAGCCCCGTCGGCGGCGGCCGTCGCCGCGGCGAGCGCCTGGCTGCGCGAGCGCGGCGTGCTCGCAGCACCACTCGCGTACGCCGACATCGTCGACACCACGCTGGTGAAGTAGGGTCTGGCGATGCTCGGCGTCCACGATCTCCGCCTCGACTACGCCGGCGACCGCGGCCGCGTGACCGCGTTCACCGGCGTCGATCTGCAGCTCGAGGCGGGCCGAACCCTGGCGGTGCTCGGCCCCACGGGGTGTGGCAAATCGTCGCTGCTGCTGGCGCTCGCCGGACTCCACCGCCCCTCGCAAGGCCGCGTCGTGTTCCAGGACCAGCCGCTCCTGCGCCCCCACCCACGCATCGCCCTCGTGTTGCAGGACTACGGGCTCTTCCCCTGGAAGACGGTACGGGACAACGTGGCGCTGGGCCTGCGCATTCGCGGTCTCTCCGACCTGCCCGCCGTCTTTCGCCTCGTGGGCGACCTGGGGCTCAGCGACAAGCTCGACGCGTACCCCCGTGAGCTGTCCGGCGGTCAGAAGCAGCGCACCGCGCTGGCGCGGGCACTCGTGCTCGATCCCGAGCTGCTCCTGCTCGACGAACCGTTTGCCGCCCTCGACACGCTCACTCGCGAGCGCCTGCAGGATCTGCTGGCCGACGTCTGGCGCCTGCGCCGGTTCGCTTTCGTACTGGTAACCCACGACATCGCGGAGGCCGTGTGTCTGGGGCAACGCATCGCCATCATGAGTGCCGCGCCGGGCCGCGTGGTCGCGACGGTCACCAATCCGCTCGCACTGATGGATGCCCCGCGCCGGCATGCCGATTTCGCGTCGATGGTCGGCGACGTGCGCGCCGTGCTCGAACGCGAGGCAGCCTTCCAGGGAGGCGCCGCGTGACCCGCACCGGAGCGTATACCGCCGCGCTGGCCAGCGTTGTGATCGTGTGGCAGATCCTGGCGATGCTGGCCGGACCGGCCGTGGTGGCCCCGCCGGCCGCCGTGGTCGCGCTGCTGGTGCGCGAGCTGGGCACCGCGCTCTACTGGCAGCACGTGACGGCCTCGACCCTGCGCATCCTCGCCGCGCTGGGTATCGCCTTCGTGACCGCCGTCCCGTTGGGACTGGCGCTGGGTTCGAGCCGGCGTCTCGACCGCTGGTCGCGGCCGCTGATCTACCTCAGCTATCCGGTGCCCAAGATCGTGCTCTTGCCTCTCGTCTTTCTCGTGTTCGGCATCGGCGACGGCGGCAAGATCGCCATGCTGGCCTTGATCCTCTTCTTCCAGCTCCTGGTCTCCACCCGCGACGCGGCCGTGGCCGTGAGCCGCGAGCACAAGTACGCGCTGTACAGCCTCGGCGGCGGGCGGCGCCACCTCTTCATGCATGTGATCTGGCCGGCGTGCCTGCCGGCGGTGTTCACCTCGCTGCGCATCGCCACCGGCACGGTAGTGGCGGTGCTGTTCTTCGTGGAATCGCTCGGCACCCGCCGCGGACTCGGCTACTACATCATCGACGCGTGGGGCCGCGCAGCCACCGCGCAGATCTTCGTCGGCATCCTCACCCTCGCCGCGCTCGGCGTGGTCCTCTACGAGATCTGCGATGGTCTCGAGCGGACGTTCTGCCGCTGGCAGCGCGGTTGAACCGCCAGCAAGGAGACGTGCGCATGCGCCTGGTCGCGAGTCTGATCCTGTTCCTCATCCTGTCCGCCGCCGCCTCCGCGCAGGTGGAGCGCGCCGAGATGACCACCCTGTGGCAAGACACCCACGAGATCCTCACCGCCGAGAACGGCAATCTGCCCCCCGACACCGACGTGGGCGCCGGATACTACCTCGGCCGCCTGCGTCTACAGGACTCGCGCGGCTTCCCGATGTACGAGCTTCGCTACGCCTACACCGACAATGGCGCCGGCGTCGACCTGCGCGACCTGCGGCTCGCCGCCGAACAGCCCCTCCCCCTGGCCGGCTGGACGGCCAAGGGCCTCTACGTGGAGCAGAATCCCGCGAGCAGCGACCCCTCACACTACACCGCGCTGTACCTCGACGGCGCCGTGCAGGGGGTCATGTTCTCCGCCGGCATCGATCACGCAAGCTTGCCAGCCACGTCCCTGAGCGTCGGCTCGTTGCGCGCGAAGTACCGCACCGGACCCGTGACGTTGCTCGCCGGGGGATCCAACGAGACCGACGAGAAGGCGCGCTGGCTGGGGGGCGGCCTCGTGGAGCTGCCGGGCCAGGTCATGGTAGGCGGCATGTTCGGCCACTGGGCCGAGGACGACGGCTTCGCCGTGAACGTGGGCCGGTACAACCGCTTCGGCGACTTCGCCGGCATGCCCTCATTCTCGCTCAATTACATCGAGGTGCCCACGCTCTACAAGTGGACCAACTTCCGCGTGATGTGGGGCGACCGCGGCATCCACTACGTGCCGCCCACCTTCAGCAGCACGACGTTCACCGGGCAGTACGACATCAACATGGGACTGCTGCTACACGAACTGGTGCCGGACAACTACCGCCACTTCGACGCACCGCTGCTCTTCAAGCGCTACGACGAGTACGGTCGCGTGGCACTGCGCGTGAACTTCCTGGAGACCCCGACGAGCTTCCGCAAGCTCGACGTGAGCCTGAGCACGAACCTCGCCGTGCACGCCGGCCCTCTTACCTCGGTGCGCGGCATCCTGAGCCTCGAGCGCCTGCACAACCCGGCCTTCGGCTGGCAGGACGACCGCTTCCACCTCACCGGCGCCATGACGATCCGCCATGGCCTCTACGCGGGCGTGACCTGGAGCACGGACTTCGGCGACTACAGCCGGACCATGGTCGAGCTGCGCACCGAGTTGCCGCTGCCGTTCTCCGGTTCCTGAGCGCCTGGCATGAAGAAGGGGGCGCCGATCGGCGCCCCCAGACGGACGTGCAAGACGTCCTGGCGAGTCAATTACCGGTACAGGCTCTTCACTCCGCCCCACGGCATCGGATCGGTCGCCACCACCGAGCCGCCAACCTTGACGTTGGCCAGGTACCAGCCCGGATAGGCCACGCTGCTATCCGCGCCGAGTTGGAAGCGCAGATCGACCGTCTGGCCCATGAAGTCGGCCAGGTCGAAGCAGCTCGTGATCAGGACCCAGTCGTCCAGGTCGTGGCCCGAGAAGCCCGGCTCCATGTCGACACAGTACGCGTAGAAGGACGTGCTGGTGCTGATCTCCGGCACCGTGTAGCCCTCCATCGGAGTCACCGGCGTCCCGTTGACCACGAGATTGCAGCCATCGAAGTTCAGCTCGGTGTCGAAGTAATGAGTGACCTCGACGAGCTGCGTGGTCTGGTCGACGAGGAAGCTCGGCGAGACGAGTGCCTCACCCGCATTGTTGGGGTAGTTCCCTGCAAGCACGGTACCCCAGCAGTTGCCGAAGTGCGACTCCGCGCCCCACTCCCAGACAGCCTCGCCACCATCCGGATCGCAGGTGGCGGTGGTGAAGCCCTGATCGCTGGCCGAGAAATCCCAGTCATAGGTCGTGGCCTCGAGCGGGCACGCAATGCGATAGGACGGCAGGTTCACTGGACCGTCGTACGGCTTGTCGGCGATCGCCGCGGTGGCAAGCGACAAGATACACACCATCAGAATCAAGTTACGCATGTTGGCCTCCCAAATCTTGGATTGGTCGATCATCTCGGTTTGGTCGAGCGGTGGCACGACCCGTCGCGCTAGCCATTGCCTCGCCACGCGAGGCAGCAGACCACACTGCGAACCTGAGAATAGCACAAGACTGGAGCCGGGAGTGGAAAATATCTCATCCCTGGGATGAAATTTTCCCACGATGTCCTCGTCCTCGCGGCGGCTCGAATCCGACCTCACACCAGCATTAAAGAAAAACTTAAATGCGCGAACGCCTGGCGGGCGGCGAGGTTCCCGGCCCTGCCGGCGGCCGTGATTCTTTTGGGACAATCGAAAATTTTCCTGGCCGACAAGGGCTCGTTCATGCTGTATTCTATGATGCGACCGTGAGGATCGAGGCGGACCGGGCGTCAACCGCCGCGTCGCTCGTTGATTCTAGGTCAGTGGTCCGACGCGGCGTCGGATCGGTATCGAGCCCGAGGGCATTCCCGGATGAGGCCGGCGGTCCAGGGGGTTCGCGATCGCCGGTGAAACCGGCACTTGGAGCGTTCGACGTGAAGAAGATCTATGTGGGAAACCTGCCTTTCAGCGCGACCGAGGACGAAATCACCGAACTGTTCGGCGCACATGGCACCGTGCACTCGGTGGCCCTGATCAATGATCGGGACACTGGCCGTCCGCGTGGCTTCGGCTTCGTGGAGATGGATGACAACGAAGCGATGGCTGCCATCCAGGCTCTCGACGGCAAGGAGCTGGGTGGCCGTGCCCTGCGTGTGAACGAGGCCCAGGATCGCCCGCGCGGCGGCGGCGGCGGCGGCGGTGGCCGTGGCGGCATGGGCGGCGGCGGCGGCCGGGGCCGTGGCGGTTATGGTGGCGGCGGTGGCGGTGGCGGCCGCGGCTGGTAACTCGCCCGACCTGCACGACAGCACAGATGAGACCCCGCGCCCTTCCGGGCACGGGGTCTCTTTTTTGCCGTCAGTCTGCCGCGCCGCGGCTACTTGCCGGCCTGATAGCAGGACAGCGCCGCCATGTTCACGATCTCGCGCTGATCGGAATTGAAGCTCACCACGTTGATGGGGTACTTCAGTCCCGCGAGCAACGGGCCGATGACCTCGCGCTGACCGATGCTGCCCACCAGCTTGTACGCGATGTTGCCCGAATGCAGGTCCGGGAAGATCAGCACGTTCGCCTTGCCGCCCACACGGCAGTGCGGGAAGTTGCGCGCGCAGTAGTCCGGCTTCACAGCCACGTCGCCGTGCATTTCGCCATCCACCACGAGCTCAGGATGCTCTTCCTGCAGGATGCGCACCGCCTCCCTCAGCTTGCGCGTCTTGGGGTGGTTGTTGTCGCCGAAGTTGGAGAACGACAGCAGCGCCACGACGGGTTCCAGGTTGAATTGACGCGCCACGTCGGCGGCGAGCGTCGCGATGTTCACCAGGTCCCGCGCCGTGGGATCGATGGTCACCGTCGTGTCGGCGAAGATGTACACCTGCCCCTCGGCCAGGAGCACGTGCATCCCCACCGCGCGCTCCACGCCGGGCTTGGGATCGATGAGTGGCAACACCACGCGGATCGTATCCACGTACGCGTTGTCGGCACCGGCCACCATGCCGTCGGCCTGGTTCTGGCGCAGCATCATGATGGCATGGTGCAGCGGCTCGCGCACCAGCAGGGCAGCCTTGCGCGGCGTGTATCCCTTGCGCGAACGCATGCGATACAGCTCGGCGGCGAACGCCTCGTTCTGGTCGTTCTCCGCCGGATCTCGCAGCACGCAACGATCGAGATCAAGGCCCACGCGCTCCGCGCGGCTACGGATCACGTCGACGTTTCCGAGCAGCACCGGCGACGCGAAACCCTCCTCGATGATCACCCGGCAGGATTCGAGGATCCGCGGGTTCTCGCCCTCGGGGAACACGATGCGCTTCGGCGCGCGCCGCGCACCGGAGCGGACGGTACGCATGACCTGCTGGCTCTTGCTGGTCATGTTCTCCAGGCGCTCGCGGTACGCCTCCCAGTCGGTGATCGGCTGCTGGGCCACACCCGTCTCGCACGCGGCCTTCGCCACGGCGACGGCTTCCCATGACAGCACGCGCGAATCGAAAGGCTTGGGAATGATGTACTCGGGGCCGAACTCGAAGCCCTGGCCGGAGTAGGCCGCGAGCACGTACTCGGGCACCGGCTGGCGCGCCAGCTCGGCGAGGGAGTGCGCGGCCGCCATCTTCATCTCCTCGTTGATCGCCGTCGCCCGCACGTCGAGGGCGCCGCGGAAGATGAAGGGGAAGCCGAGCACGTTGTTGACCTGGTTCGGGAAGTCGGAGCGCCCCGTCGCCACGATCACGTCGGGACGCGCGGCCTTGGCCTCCTCGTACGAGATCTCGGGATCGGGATTGGCGAGCGCGAAGACGATGGGCTTGTCGGCCATGGAGCGCACCATGTCTTGCGTCACCAGGCCCTTCACGGAACAGCCCAGGAACACGTCGGCACCCTGCATCGCCTCGGCGAGCGTGCGCTTGTCGGTGTCCTGCGCGAAGTGCGCCTTGAACTCGTTCACGCCTTCCTTGCGCCCCTTGTAGACCACACCCTTGGTATCGACGAGCAGGAAGTTCTTCAGCGGCACGCCGAGCACCTCGTAGAACGTCGCGCAGGCGATGGCCGACGCCCCGGCGCCCGACACCACGACTTTCACCTCGGAGAGCTTCTTGCCCTGCAGGAGGCAGGCGTTGATGAGCGCCGCGCCGGAGATGATGGCGGTGCCATGCTGGTCGTCGTGGAACACGGGGATCGACATCGTGCGACGCAGCGCCGCCTCGATGTGGAAGCACTCGGGCGCCTTGATGTCCTCGAGGTTGATGCCGCCGAACGTGGGCTCGAGGAGCTGACAGACCTTGATGATCTCCTCCGGGTCGTGCGTGTTCAACTCGATGTCGAAGACATCGACGTGCGCGAAGCGCTTGAAGAGCACGCCCTTGCCCTCCATGACCGGCTTGCCGCCCAGCGCGCCGATGTCGCCGAGTCCCAGCACGGCGGTGCCGTTGGACACCACGGCCACCAGGTTGCCCTTGTTCGTGTACTTGTAGGCGTCGGCGGGGTTCTTCTCGATCTCGAGGCAGGGCACCGCCACACCGGGCGTGTACGCCAGAGAGAGATCCCGCGCCGTCAGGCACGGCTTCGTCGGCACGACCTCGGTCTTGCCGGGACGTCCCTCGGAATGGTAATTAAGGGCATCCTGATCACTGATCGACATGGTCCACGCATCCTTTCCCGGCCAGCAACGCCACGTCCGTCCACGGGCGCGAGGCCCGGGACGCTCGGAATCGTCGGCACCAAGATCGTGCACGGGCACCGCCGGAGTCCAGTGGAGATGTGCATGAAAGCGAGCTTAGAATATCGAATGAATCTGGTCGACTATTTCCTGACGGCCTCTGCAGACCCCTGCAGCTGAAATCGCCACTCAATAGGTAGCGGCCGCGACCGAAACCAAGGTGCAATCGGTTTCACCCCGCCACGAGCGAGGAAGGTGACGGAATGCTGCAGCGCCCCGGCTTCACGTTGATCGAGCTGATGGTCGTCGTGGTCGTCATCGGCCTGCTCGCCGCCATCGCGATCCCCAATTACATCACGATGCAGGATCGCGCCAAGGAGGCCACGGTCAAGAGCGCGGCGCACACGGTGCAACTCACGGCCGAGGAATACGCCACCCGACACGACGGCGTGTATTCGGACCAGGCCGCTGATCTCGCGCCCGTGCTTCCCAATGGTGTGCTGCTGGAGAACGCGTTCACGCGCGTGCGCACAGAGCCGCAGTTCGGTGCGTTGGCCGCCAATCCTGGCCAGGTGGGCATCGTCGCCTTTGCGGCCAACGGCGTGAACGTGGGCTACACGATCAACGGTTGCGGCAAGAACAACGAGATCATCGTCCAGATCGGCGGGCACTAGTTCAGTTCGCGCGCCGCCGCCCGATCTCCTCACGGATGTATGCCACGATATCCTGCGTGCTCGCACCCGGGCCGAAGAGCCGGCCCACGCCCTCGGTCTGCAACGCGGCCATGTCCTCGTCGGTGATGGTGCCCCCGCCGGTGAGCAGGATGTCGCCGCCGCCCTTCTGAAGCAACGCCTCGCGCACGAGGGGGAAGATCGTCATGTGGGCGCCGGAGAGGATGGACAGCCCGACGGCATCCACGTCTTCCTGGATGGCCGCTTCAGCGATCATCTCCGGCGTCTGACGCACGCCCGTGTAGATGACCTCCATCCCCGCGTCGCGCAGGGCGCGTGCGACGACCTTGGCGCCGCGATCGTGTCCGTCGAGACCGGCTTTCGCCACCAGTACCCTGATCTTCCGTTCCATCGTCCCGTCCTTTGGGGTCAGATGATGATGGGCTCCGTGTACTCGCCGTAGACGGTCTTGAGATTGCCGATGATCTCGCCTAGCGTGGCGTAGCAGCGCACGGCCTCGATGAAGGGCGGCATGAGATTCTCACCGGCGCGGGCGGCCGTGGCGACCCGCGCGAGCGCCGTCTCCACCGCGCCGTTGTCGCGGCGCGACCGCAAAGCCGTCAGCTTCTTCTCCTGGGAACGGGCCACATTCTGGTCGATGCGCAGCAGCGGGATGTCGATCTTCTCCTGTGGGTCGACATACTCGTTCACGCCCACCACCACGCGCTGCTTCGTCTCGAGGGCCTTCTGGTACCAGTACGCCGCGTCGGCGATCTCGCGCTGGAAGAAGCCCTCCTCGAGGGCGCGCACTACGCCGCCGATCTCATCGATCCGCGCGAAGTACTCCTCGGCGCCCTGTTCCATCCGGTCGGTGAGGCTCTCCACGAAATAGGACCCGGCCAGCGGATCGGACGTGAAGGCCACGCCCGTCTCATGGGCGATGATCTGCTGCGTGCGCAGCGCGATCTCCACGGCCTTCTCGCTTGGCAGGGCCAGCGCCTCGTCCATGGAGTTGGTGTGCAGGCTCTGCGTGCCGCCGAGCACGCCGGCCAGGCCCTCGTAGGCCGTGCGTACGATGTTGTTGTACGGCTGCTGGGCCGTGAGGCTGCAACCGGCGGTCTGCGTGTGGAAGCGCAGCAGCCAGGAGCGCGGATTCTTCGCCTTGAAGCGTTCCTTCATGTGGCGCGCCCAGATCCGTCGCGCCGCGCGGAACTTGGCCACCTCCTCGAACAGGTCGAGGTGCGAGTTGAAGAAGAATGACAGTCGCGGTGCGAACTCGTCGATATCGAGCCCCGCCTTCACGCCCGCCTCGACGTAGGCGAAGCCATCGGCCAGGGTGAAGGCCAGCTCCTGCACGGCGGTGGAACCCGCCTCGCGGATATGGTAGCCCGAGATGCTGATGGTGTTGAACTCGGGCAGGTGCCGGCTGCCGTATTCCATCGTGTCCACCACCAGCTTCATGGACGGCTCGGGCGGGAAGATGAATTCCTTCTGGGCGATGAATTCCTTGAGGATGTCGTTCTGCAGCGTGCCGCGCAGCTTGCGCACGTCGCAACCCTGCTTCTCGGCCGCCACGATGTACATGGCCCAGATGATCGCCGCCGGCGAATTGATCGTCATCGACGTGCTGACCTTGTCGAGCGGGATGCCGTCGAAGAGCGTCTCCATGTCCTCGAGGCAGGTGACCGCTACGCCGCACTTACCCACCTCGCCCAGCGACCAGGGATCGTCGGAGTCACGCCCCATGAGCGTGGGCAGATCGAAGGCCACGGACAGGCCGGTCTGACCGCGGCTGAGCAGGAACTTGTAGCGCTGGTTCGAATCCTCGGCGGTGCCGAAGCCGGAGAACAGGCGCATCGTCCACATCTTGCCGCGGTACATCGTGCGATGCACGCCGCGCGTGTATGGGTACTCGCCCGGATCGCCGAGCTGCTTCGCGTAGTCGAGGCCGCCGACGTCGGCCGGGGTCGCCAGGGGCGGCACCTCGAGACCGGACACCGTGACATAGGGATTGCGCTCGTTGGAATTGCGCTCGTGGTCGGACATCATGACTCCTTCAGAACGGACGTCAGCAGCTCCTGGGCCGCGGAGTAGGGCGTGGCTTCCCCCGCGGCGATCCGGGCTGCCGCCACAGAGAACGATTCACCCAGGCGATCGCCGGCCAGGCGCCACAGCCGGTCGCGCAGGACTTCCTCGAGGTCCTTGTGCGCCCGGCGCAGTCGCTGGCGGTCGAGTCCGCGATGCTCTTCGAGATACGCGCGGTGGCGCCCGACCTCGGCAGCCAGTTCGGGCACGCCCTCGCCGCGCGCCGCCACCGTCGTCAGCACTGGCGGTACCCAGCCGCCGGCCGGCTTCAGTGCGAGGTCGCCACGCAGGGCCTGCATCATCTCGCGCGCGCCGGGCCGATCGGCCTTGTTCACGACGAGAATGTCGGCCACCTCGAGTAACCCCGCTTTCATGGTCTGGATCGTGTCGCCCGATTCCGGCGACACGGCCACGATCACGGTATCGGCCACGGTCGCCACGTCCACCTCGGATTGCCCCACGCCCACGGTCTCCAGGAGAAGCACTTCCTGGCCGAAGGCGTCGAGCACGTCGGCCACCTCCATCGTGGCGCGGGCCAGACCGCCGAGGCTGCCCCTGGTGGCCATGCTGCGGATGAACACACCAGGATCGGTGGCCACGGCGTTCATGCGCACGCGGTCGCCGAGCACCGCGCCGCCCGAGAACGGGCTCGTAGGATCGACGGCCACGACCCCCACCCGCAGCTCGCGGGCGCGGTAATGCCGGATCAGGGTCTCCACCAGCGTGCTCTTGCCCACCCCCGGTGGTCCGGTGACGCCGATACGCATAGCGCCGTGACGCAGCGGGTACAGCTCGTGCAGAAGGCGGTCGGCCAGCGGGCCGCCATCCTCCACCGCGGTGATGATGCGGGCCGCCGCTCGGCGGTCGCCCGCGCGGAAGGCAGCGAGCGTGGTCTCGAGGTCCGATTCGCGCATGGCTCCCACCGGTTGCACGACCTGGGCGATAAACTGGGCACAATGTACCCGATCGGCGCCTCTGAGCCAAGCAAAGGGGTCGGGGCACACGGGTTTTGGATGAAAATCTGCAGGATATTGCCTACAATCGGGAACGCTCCCGCAGCCGCCGACCTGCCCGCGAAAGGACGCCTTCCATGGACTTCAGGTTGACCGAGACCCAGCAGATGATGCGCGACGCCACCCGGGAATTCGCCGAGAAGCGTCTCGACCCGCTTGCCGAGAAGGCCGACCACGAGGCCAGGATTCCGGAGGAGATACTCAAGGAATGCGCGGCGATGGGCTACTGCGGCGTCGGCACGCCGGAGGCCTACGGCGGTGCGGGACTGGATGCCGTCACCTATGCGCTCATCATCGAGGAGCTGTCCTGGGCCGACGCGTCGGTGGGCGTGACGGTGTCGGTGACCAACAGCCTATGCCAGGATCCGATCATGTTCTTCGGCACGGAGGAACAGAAGCGCCGGTACTTGCCTGACCTGGCGTCCGGCAAGACCTGGGGCGCTTTTGCCCTCACCGAGACGCAGGCCGGCACGGACGCCGGCGGCACCCAGACCACGGCCGTGCGCGACGGCGACCACTACATCGTCACCGGCAACAAGATCTTCGTGACCAACGGGGCCTTCGCCGACGTCTTCATCGTCTTCACCAGCACCGACAAGTCGGTCAAGCACAAGGGCATCACGGCCTTCATCGTCGAGCGGGGCTGGCCGGGCTTCAGCATCGGCAAGAAGGAAAACAAGCTGGGCATCCGCGCGTCGTCCACCACCGAGCTGATCTTCGAGGAATGCCGCGTGCCCGCCGCCAACCGCCTGGGCCAGGAAGGCGAGGGCTTCAAGGTGGCCATGATGACCCTCGACGGCGGCCGCATCGGCATCGCCGCCCAGGCCCTGGGCATCGCCCAGCGCGCCCTCGACCTGGCCTTGAAGTACGCCGGCGAGAGACAGCAGTTCGGCAAGACCCTGGCCGCGTACCAGCACAACCAGTTCGCCCTGGCCGATATGGCCGTGGATGTGGAGGCCTCGCGCCTGCTCATCCACAAGGCCGCCAACCTGAAGGATCGCAAGGATCGCTTCTCACAGGCTTCCGCCATAGCGAAGCTCTTCTCGTCCGAGGCCGCGCACCGTGTGGTGCACAAGTCGCTACAGATACATGGTGGTTACGGCTACATCAAGGAATTCGCCATCGAGCGCCTTTACCGTGACCAGCGCATCACCGAGATCTATGAAGGAACCTCCGAAGCCCAGCGGATGGTCATCTCGTCCGGGCTTCTCAGGAGGTAAGCGATTATATCTGAATAGCTTACGACGTCACCCCGTGGCACAGGTCGGCGCTCCGGGGCTTACCCGCGGCCGCCCCGACCTGCCGGAACCGCAAGCATTCATTGAAATAGTCAATCTACTCTGGTATTCTCGATGGGTTCAAACGAGGGCGTTCCGCGCGCGCTCGTCACGTTGTGCCAGGTCCTTTTTGATTCTTGCCAAGGAGACGACCCCATGCTCCGTAAGCTCACGCTCGGAACGTTCACGCTGAGCCTGCTGATCATTGCCATCGCCGCACCCGCCGGGGCGACAATCATCGATCCCGGCCTGCGCGATTTCATGACCCAGAAGGCCGATACGGAACTGATCCCCGTGCTGATGGTCTTCGACACCCCCTACGACGTGTCGGACCTCCACGACGCCGCGATCGAGCAACCCGACATGGGCAAGCGACGCACCAGCGTCATCGTCGCTCTGAAGAAATATGCCAAGAAGCTCATGCAGAACTCGGTCGACGTGCTCACCGCCCCCGACACGCCGGGCGTCGCCGAGGACGTGAACGTGCTCTATTTCGCCAACGCACTGGCCTTCCGTGGCGATGCGGCCATGATCGAAGCCCTGGGCGCGGACAAGGCGACGGCCGCCACCTTGATCTACGATGAGCCGCGCAACCTCCTCGACATGACCGACGCCCGCCAGGCCCCGTCCGCCGCCGCGGCCGAGACCAGGTCCGACCGCGCCGACACCGTCTGGAACGTGCGCTGGGTGCACGCTGACCGGGTCTGGAACGAGCTCGGCTACACGGGCGACGGCGTCCTCGTCGGCCACATCGATTCCGGTGTCTGGCTCGCCCATCACGACATCTCCGGTCACATCTACCACAACCCGAACGAGATCGCGGGCAACGGTATCGACGATGACGGCAACGGCTACGTCGACGACGTCAATGGCTGGGACTTCGGCGATGGCGACAACAACCCCAACGACGACAACCTCGATGGTGGCCACGGCACCCACACCGCGGGTACGGTGTGCGGCGACGGCGCCAATGGCACGCAGACCGGCGTTGCTCCTGGCGCGATGCTCCTGGTGTGCAAGGTCTTCGCCCATGACGGCACCGGTACGGTGGCCATGATCTGGGAAGGCGAGCAGTACGCCGTGGAGATGGGCGCGCGCGTGTTGACCATGTCGCTGGGCGTGAAGGGCAACGACCTTCCGGCCAGTCTCCTGCGCAGCGAGCGCGCCAACTGCGCGGCCATCCGCGAGGCTGGCGTGGCCATCTTCAACTCGTCGGGCAACGAGCACTTCGAGTTCGATCCACCGTTCGAATGCGGCATGACGGCACGCGTACCCGCACCCTGGAACGTCGATGCGGGCGTGCCCTGGAGCAGCACCGGCGGTGTGGTGTCGGTCGGCGGCACCGGCTACCAGAACAACAACGTGTACTCGTTTTCGTCGCAGGGGCCGGTCACCTGGGGCGACATCGACCCCTACAACGACTGGCCGTACAATCCCGGCGCGGGTCTGGTGAAGCCTGACATCGCGGCTCCCGGCACCAACGTCAACTCGCTCGTACCGCCGCAGGGCTACAGCGGCAACACCTGGTCCGGCACCTCGATGGCCTGTCCGCATCTGGCCGGCGTCGCCGCGCTCATGCTCGAGAAGAACCCGTCGCTCACACCCGAGAGCATCGACGCGATCATCGAGCAGTCGGCCGTCGATCTGGGCGTCGCGGGCAAGGACAACATCTTCGGTTCGGGCCTCGTGAATGCGTACGAGGCCGTCCAGCACACGCCGACCACGCAAGTGGCCAACCTCGTTCAGACCGCCGTGCTGCCTGATCCCGCGGGCGACCAGGTCCTCGATCCGGGGATCGTCTCCCCCATCGCCTTCACCCTCACGAACAACAGCACCGTGGTGACAGCCACCAACGTGCAGGCCACGCTGTCCGTCGTGAGCAACCCGTACGTGACGGTGGTCGATGGGAGCGCGAGCTTCCCCGACATCCCTGCCCATCTGGGTACGGGCGACAACACCGCCGATCCGTTCACGCTCGACGTCGCCGCCGGCACGCCGCAGGGCTACCAGTTCACGATGTTGCTCACCGTGACCTGCGACGGCGGCTTCTCGCGCACCTTCGACCTGGAGCACTTCGCGGGCCTGCCCGAGCTGCTCACCCACAACGTGGGCGGCGTCTTCGGTTCGGTCACCGACCAGGGCATCCTCGGCTACCTGAGCGACGACCAGACCGTGGGCGACGGCTTCGGTCTTGCCGGTGCCGGCAGCGCGCTGTTCCTCGGCTCCTTCTGGGGCGGCAACACGACGCTGTACATCTGTAACCGCGACTACCACGGCCAGGGTGCCGGGATCGAGACGTACGAGTGGGTGACGCGGCAGTCGCCCAACGGACGCGTGCGCGATCTGGGCGCCACCGGCTCGGACCAGACCTTCAGCGCCGCCTTCACCGACAGCGGCCATGCCAACCCGCGGGGCTTCGTCGTCGAACAGACGAGCTACGCGTACGCCTCCAGTCCGAATGACCAGTTCGTGATCCTGGAGTACCACGTCACCAACGCCGGCCCGTACTCGGTGCCGACGTACTGGATGGGCGTGTTCTGCGACTGGGACGTCGCCGACGCCGCCTCGAACGTCGGCAGTTCGGACGTCGACAGGCATGCGATCTGGATGACAGGGAATACCGGCGGTCCCTACTACGGCCTCACACTGCTGGGCGACGCGCCGCCGGAGAACGTCACCTTCATCAACAACCCGACGTACGTGTATCCGAACTCGGCGATCGACGACGGCAACAAGTTGCGTTTCCTACGCTCGCTGATCACGGTGCACGACACACCGACGCCCGACGACTGGTCGATGTGCTGCTCAGCCGGGCCCTTCGCCTTCGAACCCGGCGCGGAACACACCGCCGCTTTCGCAATGGTCTACGGCGCCACCCTCGAGGACTTCCTCGCCAACGTCGACGCCGCCAAGGCCGTCTACAACCCGTCGACGCCGGTGACGGACGAGCTGCCGGTGAAGATGTTCCACCTGGCGCAGAACACGCCGAATCCGTTCAACCCGGTCACGAGCCTCAAGTACGAGGTCGCGACGCCGGGCCTGGTGGATCTGGCGATCTACGACGTCAGCGGCCAGCGGGTGCGCACCCTCGTCAACGAGGAGCGACCGGTCGGCCAGTACTCGGTGACCTGGGACGGCACTGGCGATGCCGGACAGCATGTCGCCTCGGGCGTGTACTTCGCCAAGTACCGCTCGGGCAACCAGCAGCAGACGCGCAAGATGACGCTCGTGAAGTAGTTGCTGAAGTGATCGCCGAAGCACGATCGATTCATAAAGATATACCGTAGTGCAACAGCCCCGGCCATCACGGCCGGGGCTCTTTTTTTTCATCGGCATGTGATTTGCCGGCCCGTGCCTCATCCAACTCCACCACAACGCCCCTGAACCCAAACCTCTCGAGGTATGCCATGCGCTCGACCGTCAATGCCTCTCTGGTTCTCCTGCTCACCCTCGCGTTGCCCGCTCTGGCGGCCGATTCCCGGCCTCAGCCACCGATCGACCCCACAGCGGCCAACACGGTCGTTCCTCTCGCGATCAACCAGGCCGAGATCGCCGCCAACGTGGTGACGGATCCGGGCGCCGCCCCTGCTCCGGCACATGATCTCGTGGATCCGATGATCCTGGACATCGAGGGCGTCATCGCCGCGAGCCGCGCCCAGGTGGCCGAGCTGGCCGGCCGGGTGGCGTCCACCACGAACGCCACGACGATCGACGACCTGCAGCAGCAGATCGCCCAGGTCAAGCAGCATACCGAACTGGACATCCTCGCCATCCAGGTGCGTTACGCGCGTCAGCGCGGGCACGAGGGCCTCGCCGCGCGCATCGAGGCCGACATCGCCCTCATCCAGACTCCGCCGCTCCCCACACCGCCCACCACGCCGCGGCCCGCGCCTGGCGACCAGCACTAGGGGGCCCCGTCATGACGAGAAGGGTCTTCCATCACATCAGTTCTGGCTTGCTGGCGATCCTGGCCGCGTTGAGCCTGGCGCAGACGGCCCTCGCCGACGTGGCGCCGAGTGTCGAGATCCGCCTGGCGTCGCCCTTCGTGGCGGTGAAGGCCGGCGAGGTCTACGACGGCCGTTACGAGATCGTCTGCGCCGAGGACGGCACGCTCGCCGACTTCGCGCTCGCCGGTGCGAGCTGGTCGGCCAGCCTCACCGACGCGCCGCGTTCGCGCGACGTGCGTGCCGGCGATCGTTTCGTCGTGCCTTTCACGGCCACGCCCATGGACCCCACGCAGAAACTCGAGTTCACCTGCTCCTTCAACGGTTACACGGTGCACTACGCGATCGACCTGTCCGAGCGCAACGTGCACGACATGACCGAGGGCGCGCCTACAGCGCCGGTTCCCGCGTTTCTGGACGGACGCGGCGACCCCTCGTACCGCGACGAGGACCTCGTCCTTGGCGGTCCGGGTCCCGAGCCGCCGCGCGACAGCCGGCGCACCGTCACCGTCACCGGGCGTTTCGGCTGCACGCTCGACGACGGTACCTACCTGCCGGGTCACTCCGTCCTCGTGCAGGTATACGACGAGGACTCACTCGTCGACGACCTCCTGGTCTCCGGCTACACCAACTACGATGGCTACTACACGCTCGCCTTCAACAGCGACGACGCCGGCTGGCTCGACGAGCCCGACGTCTATGTGCGCTTCACCACGAGCAACGGACGGATGCGCGTGTACGAACCGTCCAGCGGCGACAACTACGCCTTCGTCACCGGCGTCACGAACGACTACACCGGCACCTACCTCGACTACGGTTCGCTTCAGCCCGCGAATCCCGACCTGCATCCTTGCGTCTTCCTGCACACGCAGGGCTCCCGCGGCTGGGTACACGACAACAACCTCGGCTACGACGTGCCGGCGGCGCGCGTGGAATGGCCATCGGCCGCCTGGCCGAATACCAGCGGCGACGGGCGCATCCAGATTCGCAGCGACTTCAGCTGGAACGATGGCACGCTCTGGCACGAGTACGGCCACTGGTTCGACCACGAGATGGCGAGCTGGGAGCCGTTCAACTACTGCAACGGCGTCTGCGACAACCCGCCCGACTGCGGCCACTGCTTCTGGTGCCAGGAGAGTCAGGCCATCGCCTGGCTCGAGGGCTGGGCGCAGTTCCACTCCTGGGCCGTCGGCTCCTGGTACCCCGGCTACTATGGGCGCTCGCCCCTGAGCGCCGTGAATGCCGAGAACCTCGGCACGTGCAGCGGCACCTATGGCGACCCCACCCTCACCGAGGGCTTCATCGCCGCCCTCACGCAGGACATCGCCGACAACGCGCAGGACAGCCATGGCGTGTACGGCACCTACACCGACCGGCTGGCCGTGGGAGTCGACGACGTGTTCAACCTCAACGCCCTCGACAACCCGACCGGCTCGATGGACTTCATCAGCAAGTACATCGCGCGCTACGTGAGCCAGCGCGAGCTGTTCTGGGAGACGGCCGCGAACTGCGGCTACGACCTCGACGCCACCGCGCCCGGTCTGGTCGCCAACCTGCACTCCACCGACCACACAGCGGGCCTCGAGTCGCCCGACCCCACGGTGAGCATGGCCTGGACGCGCGCGTCGGACAATCTGTCCGGCATCGCCGGCTACGGCCTGTTCGTCGCAGTGGGCGGACCGGGCCTGCCCTCGGCGGTGCAGGACATCGGCGACGTGACCAGCTACACCACCGATCCCCTGCCGCCGGGCACCTACTATTTCTGCATCCGCAGCGTTGACAACGCCGGCAACTGGAGCGCCAGCTACGCGAGCTGGGGGCCGATCGTGATCCGCGAGCCGGATCCGGCCGATCTCATTCCGTACCTGCCCACGGGCTGGGATTACCCTCTGGTGCCGCGCGACGCCAACGACGCCACCATCAGCTCGGCTGAGGTCTCCGCCACGCTACCGGGAGGCGCCGCGAGCACCTACTGGAACATCTTCGGCCAGAACCAGGGCGAGGCATCCACGGGCGTGGGCTTCTATGCCTGGCTGAACGTCGATGGCGAGAACGAGGCCAGCGTGTACTGGAACGCGGTGGGGGCGGGCGGCCTCTACTACGGTCCGAACCGCGGCCCGCTGACCGTACAAGCCGGCCGCCACTCGTTCACCTGTCGTCACGACGCCACGGACGTGGTGGCGGAGATCGACGAGACCAACAATGTCTTCGGCCGGCAGTTCATCTGGACGACGCCGACCATCTCCCCCGGCGCGCTGGTAACCCGCCCGGCGCCACCGGCCACCAACGGTGGCTGGAGCGACGTCACCTCGGGGTCCCTGTACTACAACTGCGACGGCGTCAGCGTCTCCACCACGACCGGCTGGTGGCACGCCGTGGCGGTGTGGGCCGATTCGGACAGCGACGACTTCGACTGCCGTCTGCACACCACCTCCACCGGCGCCGAGACCGGCTTCGGCGCCAGCCTCGGCTACAGCACCAACGTCTACGGCCAGCTCGACGGCGTGATCGCCAACCGCAACCAGGTGAGCGACACGAGCTGGGACGTCGGCGTACTGCGCTGGAGCGGCGAGGGCACCTACAAGGCCTATCACGCCTACAGCCAGATCCTCACCTTCGGCGATTCGGTCACCGTCGCGATGCCAACGAACGTGCCGATCCTGCTGCGGGAGTTCTTTGTGAGCACGGACGTCATCGGCCCCGTGAGCGTGACCGCGCAGTGCGATCCCGCCGACGGTCCGATGCGGCTCGCCCTGCTGAACAGCACGTTCACGACGGGAAGCTTGACGTCCGGCGACCAGCTCGGTACCCAGTGGACCGACGGCGACGGCTTCGCTCGCGTGTCCAGCGACATCGCCACCACCGGCTGGTACGGCATCGTCGTCTACCGTGACCAGGCAGGCGGTCTGCCGGCGACGAACGTGACCATCGAGGTCTCCACCACGCCGCCGGATCTGGCGCCGTGGACGCCGAGCGGCTGGTACGCGGGCCTCGTGCCTCGATCGGCACTCGACGGGACATCCACCTCCTGCCCGCTGCCCGACACGCTGTACTCCACGCCGCAGTACTCGTATCTCAACGTGGCAGCCACGAACCTCGGGCCCGTGCCGTCGACCCTGCCGACGCACCTCTACCGCGACGATGCCTACCTCGGCTACGTCAGCTGGGGCGAGTTACCCGCAGGAGGCCAGGTGTCCTACAACTGGAACCATCAGTTCGCCTTCTCGCCGGGACGGCACATCCTCGCCCTGCGCGTGGACGGCGGCAACGAGATCGAGGAGACGAACGAGACCAACAATATCCGCGGCGAGCACTGGATCTGGAGTCCCTACGCCATGACGCCGCCCGCGACGGCGGCGCGTCCGGCTCCGCCGGAGCGCACGGCGGGCTGGGACGACGTGACGATACCTGAAAGCCTCTACTACAACTGCGACGGTCTACGCCTCGCGGGGACCGGGGTGGGTTACTGGAAGAGCGTCGCCATCCTGCCGGCCGCAGGGTCAGACTTCGACCTGCGCCTGCATACGAAGGGAACCGGCACGAAGGATGGCTTTAGCGGTGCACTCGCGGGATCGTTCTTGGCCGGCACGGTCACCGAGTACATGCTCGTGGACTACAACTCCACCGCGTTTGCCGACTACGATGTCGGCGTGCTGCGCTGGAGTGGTTCCGGCACCTACAAGGCGCAAACATCCGCGTCGCAGTACCTCGGCGACGCACCCGTGGGCACCTGGGGTCCCTACACCATCGCGAGTGGCGGACTGACGCAGCTCATCGAGTTCCGGTTCCCGGTCGACGCCTACCAGATCACGGTCGACAACCTGTCGGGCGCCGACCTGGCGATCGCGATGCACAAGTCCGGCGTCGTGTACCAGAACCGGCTGGACGCGTTCGCCGAAGCCACGGATGCGGTGGCCGGAGCCGACCAGTCCATGACCGTCTCCGTCTCGGAGCAGGCCTACTACTGCCTCGTGATCTACCGACAGGATCAGGGCGGCGGTGCGGCCTCGTTCAACCTCACGATCTCGTCGGGCCTCACACCCGTCGAGGACGGCCTGCCCGCGCTGGCGAACCGCCTGGCCGGCGCCTCGCCCAATCCGTTCAACCCCCGCACGACCCTTGCGTACGAGGTCGCCAGGAGCACGCACGTGTCGCTGGCGATCTACGACCTGAACGGACGGCGGGTGCGCACGCTCGTCGACCGGCCACTGGCGGCCGGTCGCTATGAGGCGACCTGGGACGGCACGGACGACCGGGGCGGCCGCCTGGCTTCCGGCATGTACGTGGCGCAGTACCGCGCGAGCGGCCAGGTGCAGACACGCAAGCTGACCCTGGTCAAGTGACCGACGTGCGCCGTATTCGCCCGACGGCGCACTCGCGGCTCCGCAACCCTCGTGGTTGCGGGGCCGCCCTACTTCGTGTGGGCACACGAAGAACCCCGCCACCTCTCGGTGGCGGGGTTCTCGAATTCAACCCGTGGGCTGACTCTGGACTTACCAGCGACCGCCGCGGCTGCCGCCACCGCCGCCACCGCCGCCATAACCGCCGCCGCCGCCGCCGCTACGCGGACGGCTCTCGGCCTCGTTCACACGAAGCGCGCGGCCACCCAGTTCCTTGCCGTCGAGGGCCTGGATCATGGCCTGTGCCGCGTTGTCGTCCACTTCCACGAAGCCGAAGCCGCGCGGACGACCGGTCTCGCGGTCGTTGATCAAAGCGACCGAATGAACGGTGCCGTGCTGACCGAAGAGCTGAGTAATCTCGTCATCGGTCGCGCTGAAAGGCAGGTTACCCACGTACAACTTCTTCAAAGCATTCACTCCAACCGCCGGTTCTCCGGCTTGACCAAGCGCTCAGGATCGCCAGTGTCTTCTGGCGCATCCGGCTGCGCTTCCACCTCCCCGACGACCTAGTCGATCGCGGGGTGCCAATCCCCAACAGATCGGCTACGTTAAACGGACCGGCAACTCAACGCCACCGCTCGTTTGGCCATCCCCAGCAAACGCCAGGGATGGCCCCTAATAGCCGATTTCAAGAGCGTGAGCGGGATTTCCAGAGCTTTGGCACGCCGCGCGAACCCGCCGGCCGCGCCTGTCGACCGGTATCGACGTTCCGGGGCGCAATGGGGAACGGCCCATGTGCCACCACCTTGATACCCGCCGCGTACGACGTCAGGTGTTGGAAGTCTCCGTCAATATCTACGCGAACACCGCGACCCGCCAGAGGCGGTGATGAAGCCGATGAATCGCCGTTACCGATACATCGATTTCAGGTCGCCGAAGGTCCGCGACTCAGTCGCCACGTTCGGCTGCACGGAGATCGTGAGGGCGACCTCCGTCGTGCAGGGCGGGTCATAGTCGTCGGTCGCCGCGAAATGGATCACATGGTCGCCGACCTCGTTGATGTCCGGCGTGAATGTCATGCCCACGGTCGACGGATTACCATCGGTGCTCACGAAGTCGAAGTTCGCGAGCCCGCCGGTATCAACCTCGGTATGGACCGTCTGCCCGGCTTCGGGCCCGATGAATCCCACCGTGAGATTCAGCGATGGATGTGTCTCGTCCAGCACCACGGTGTTATTTGCGGGGAAGTTGATGGCTACCGGGCACTGATTGACGTCGCCGCTGACGTTGAAACAGATCTCCTGGTCGTCGAGCCAATCGACACCGCTGATGCCATCGGGCCCCGCGTAGTCGGCGCCGGAATGATCGAAGCGGCCGACGTTGAAATAGTTCACGCCGTCGCCCTTGTTCACCCCGGTGGTCGCGGCGGAGCCACCGAAACCGCCACTGCCACCGGAGGCGTCGCCCGTTGTCCACTGCATGTCGCCGTAGCAGAAGCAGACGTTGTTGCCGGCGCCGATGCCGTCGAACGTACCGTCGCTGATGATGAGCTGGAACGTCGACTGCAGGTCCGTGTGCTGGGAGTAGTAGCCGACGTGATCCCAGGTGACCGCCAGGTAGTGCGGATCCATCTTCATCCACACGACGCCAGCGCCGTTATCGAGCGCGCGTGTATCGACGTCGCCCCAGAAGGCCGCAACCATCGGGTAGTCCGCGACGGGGAATCCCTCTGGCGTATAGGTCGAGTAGGGTCCGCCGAACGAGACGTTGCCATTGTTGTTGATCCATAGCTGAGTCTGCGGCGTGCCGAAGAGATCGAAGGTGAACGGGAGCGTCACCATATCACTCGAACCATCGTCGTTCTCGTAACAATCGGCCTGAGCGTTCGTGAAAGGAACGACCTGCCAGGTCGAGTCCAGCGGCAAGCAGAGCCCGGGACTGCCCTGCTGATTGCAGGGATACTGCGAGGGAACGGACACCGTGGGGCGATCTCCGGGTTTCCCGGCCAGCGCCGGTACCGACACCGCGAGGATCAACCCGACCAGCAACACGACATAGCGGGGTCGCATGGAGAACCTCCTGAATTGATGGGGATACGGATGCTGAAGCGGTCGGACGAGGCTGGCCGGATCAGCGACGGATGCACCGTCGATCGTCGGCACACTGCCCAGCGGTCGGCGCGGCGACCGGGATCGGTGGCGATTCACCACATATACCCCGGAAGACCGACGACAGTATCAACGGGTTCATAGCAGACGGCAACGATCCGATATCTTTAGTGATGCTCAGGAGTTGTGGTACGTGTCTCGAGCCGTTTACCCCAGCGACTTCACGAACACGTACTTCGCATCGCCCGGCGCGTAGAAGTCGGCGAACACGGCCGCGGTGTCGTAGCCGCAGCGCGTGTAGAAGCCTCGCGTAGGCGCGTACTGCGGTCGGCCGCTCGTCTCGGCGTAGACGGCGGTGCCGCCTGCCGCGCGGATCTTCAACTCCGTGGCCACGAGCAAACTCCGTCCGAGGCCGCTACCCTGCCGATCGGGATGGACGGCGATCCAGTAGAGGTCGAAGCTGCCCTCGGTGAGGGGGATGCGGCCGTAACACGAGTAGCCGACGAGACGCGCGCCGTCGTCGGCGAGGAGGAACTCGTAGCCGCTGGCCGCGCCCTTCTCCAGGCGCTCGTCCACCAGTTCCTGGGCGATAGCGACTTCCTCGGCGTGGAAGAACCCCGTCGCCTCGACGAGCGCACGCACGGCCCCGGCATCGGCCGGCCGCACGGAATCGCGATAGCCCGCGACCTCGGTCATGTCTCGCGACTCCCTTTGCTCAGACCTTCCAGGAAGAACCGGGCGTTGCGGCCCAGGGTACGGGTACGGTAGCCACCCTCCTGCACCACGAGGGTCGGCAGCCGCAGAGCGCCGATCAGGCGGCCGTTGGCGTGGAAATCGTCGGCCTTCAGGGTCCACGTGCCCGTGGGATCGCCGCGGCCGGTATCCAGGCCCAGGGCGACCACGAGTACGGCGGGGGCGAAGCGGCGGATCCGGCGCAGCGCCGCCTCCAGGGCTTCGCGATATCCCGCGCCATCGAGTTGCTCGGGCAGCGGCACGTTGACATTGAACCCGCGGCCGGCGCCCTCCCCCTGCTCGTCGGCAAATCCCGTGAAGTACGGGTAGGCGAAGCGCGGATGGCCGTGCAGCGAGATCGTGAGCACGTCGTCCCGCGCGTAGAAGATGTCCTGCTGACCGTTGCCGTGGTGATAATCCACGTCGAGGATCGCCACCTTGCCCAGATTCGACAGTGCGTGGGCGGCGATCGCCGTGTTGTTGAAGTAGCAGAAGCCGCCGAAGGCGCGGCGCTCGGCGTGGTGACCGGGCGGCCGCACGAGCGCATAGGCCAGCCGGCGGCCACCGCGGATCTCCTCGACACAGGCCATGGCGCAATCGACCGCCCCACGCGCGGCCAGGAACGCGTTGCGATTCAGCGGCGTGAACGTGTCGATACAGTAGTACCCCGCACGGATCGCCAGGTCCTGCGGGGGCCGCTGAACGTTGCGGATGGGGAACACGTACGGATAGACCGATTTGTCGATCGGCAAGCTGGCGCATACCCGGCGCAGGTATTCCACGAAGTTCGAATCGTGGACCTGCTTGATCCGATCGAGCGAGCGCTCGCGGGCCTTGATCATGTCGCACAGCCCCGAGCCGTCCAGCTCGGCGAGGATACGGCGCACACGCACCGGCGCCTCCACGTAGCCGCGGTCGTGGACGTGATGGATGTCGTGCCGGCTGTTCACAGCCAGGGCGATGCGCTCGTGCCCGATCACGGCCGGCATCCGCGGCGGCGGCGCCGGCTCGCGCGCGTTGCGTGGCGGCCGCAGCGGGACCGGGTCCTCCTTGAAGGAACGCACCACGGCATCGACGTAGGCCGGCGGGCACAGGTCGCCGTACTTGCGCTCGAGGATGGCGCGCACCACATCGCGCACGTACGCGCGCCGCAGTGGCTGATCACGATCTAGCAGGTCGGCCACGAGCAGCGGCATGTCCTTGTCGCCGGGTTCGATGGGTCGGGTGTAGTCGTTGTTGATCAGCGGCCGCGCGCCGAAGCGTTCGTAGAACCGCAGCCGCGCGCGATTGGCCGCGAGATCGGCGCGATCGCTGCAAGAGGCGGGATCATCGGGCAGGCACTCGAAGAAGATGGCACGGGCACCGAACTCGCGGGCCTCCTCGCGCACGCGTTGATAGAGTGCGGCCCCGATGCCCCGGCTGGTCAGGCGCGAGCTGCTGGCGATATAATCGAGGTACACCATGTGCAGCTGCGGTTCATGCAGCACGAGCGCGAAGCCCTGCACCCTGCCGTCGCGAGCCTCGGCCACATGCAGCACGCCGTGAAAACGCTGGATGAACGGGTCGCGCAGCTTGGCCGCAATGCCGGTGATGTCGCGCTCCGACGCGCCGGAAAACTGGTCGCGCATGATCGCCTGCACCTGCGCGATGGCCTCGCGGTTGATCGGCAGGGAGTCGTCATGGATGCGGCGAATGCGGAACATCGTCTCGTCCCTCTAGGTGAGTCCGTGCCCGCTCGCCGCGTGGGCGACGATACGGGCGATGATCTCGCGGTATGCGAGCCCCGCACGGGCCGCCGCGGCGGCGTATCCCGCGTCCGGGGAGAGGCACGCGTTCGCGTTGGCCTCCAGGATCCACGGGTTTCCGTCGGCATCGACACGGAGGTCTACCCGCGCCCATCCTCGCAGGCCCCACAGGCGCCAGCACGCGCGGGCCAGATCGCTCAACCGCGCCATCAGCGGCATCTCGGCAGGATCCTCGGGAAACCGGCGCACCGTGTGCGTGTACTCGAAGGAGCCCTCGTCCCACTTGGCGGCGTAGCCAACGATGCGAGGCTTCTGTGCCGGAAAATCCGCGAAGACGATCTCCGCGATGGGCAGGACCTCGACACCGTGCGGCCCGGCGAGCAGCGACAGATTGAACTCCCTGCCTTCAATGTAGCGCTCGGCGAACCACGGCGCTCCTGGTCGGTCGGCACGCGCTGCGAGGAGTGCCCGCGCCGCGCCGGTACCGGCGACGACGGCGGTGTCGTCCATGCCAAGCGACGCGTCCTCCCACAGCGACTTGACGATCCAGCGCGTGTCGGCGTCGTCCACGCCGGGATCGACGTCGGACGCGGTGAACCATTGCGGCGTCGGTAGACCGGCGTCGCGCAGCCGCTGCTTGGCCAGCAGCTTGTGCGAGGTCAGGTAGATGGCCGCGGCAGGGCAGCCTGCGTAGCGCTGCCTGCGAGCCTCCAGCAAATCCGGCACGAGATGGATCAACCGGCCGTGGCCGCCGAGGGACTCCACGAGATTGAAGACGACGTCCGGCCGCTCGCGATCCAGGTAGCTCGCCACGGAGCCCAGGTCGAGATCGCAGCCGAACGCGCCGGCCTCGTGGCCCAGGTCGCGCAGCGCCTGCGCGACGGCCGCGACCTGGACCAGAACGTCCTGCTCGTCAGGCGCCGCGTGCGGCGCGACCGCGTTGTGCAGTATCGCCACGCGCATGGCCGTTCACCTCCGGGGGCAGGGCCAGGACGCCGATGCGCTCGCTCGCAGACAGGACGATGCGGCCGACGAGCGTCCGGTACGGGATGCCCATCGCCGTGCAGATCATCGGCAGATCCGAGTGCTCCGGGTGCATGCCCGCCAGCGGATTGAGCTCCATGATCTGGGGTTCGCCACGCTCGTCGCAGCGCAGGTCGACGCGGCCGGCGTCGCGGCAGCCGAGCACGCGCCATACGGCGAGCGCCGCGGCCTCGGCCCGCGCGATCACGGGATCGTCGCCGCCGCGCACGGGCACGTAGTCGACCAGATCCTCGCAGTTCTCCTTGTTGGCGTAGCTGTAGACCCCAGCCTCCGCCTGCGCCCGCAGCACCACCTCGAGCCCGCCGATCGACTCGGCCCGCTCTCCCGTGCCGATCACGCCGATCGTGAACTCGCGACCCGGGAGGTAGGTCTCCACGAGCACCGGCTGGCGGAACACGGCTAGCAAGTACGCGCAGCGCTCGCGCAACTCGTCCGGCGTGCGGATGATCGAGGCCCCGTCGATGCCCTTGCTCGTGCCCTCGGCCATCGGCTTGGCGAAGAGCGGATAGGGCAACGCCAGATCGTCGAGATCGGTCAGGGCGCGCACCTCGGCGAAGGGCGGCGTCGGCAGCCCGGCGTCGCGCATGACGCGCTTGGTCATGCCCTTGTGCAGACACAGCGCCAGGAGTAGCGGGTCGCTGAAGGTGTACGGGATGGCGTAGGCGTCGAGCAGCGCCGGCACCTGCGCCTCGCGCGCGATGCCGTGCAGCCCCTCGGCGATGTTGAACACGAGGTCCCAGCGTTCCCCCGCAGCCAGACACTGCGCGAGCGCATGGATACGCCCGATGCGGTCGACCCGGTGGCCGAAGCTACGTAGGGCCCCGTCGATGGCGTCGATGGTAGAGGCGCGGTCGAACTCCGCCGTTTCCTCCTCGCCGTAGCCGGCGCGCAGGTAGTCCTCGCGCAGGTCGTAGGTCAGACCGATGTTCATGTTTGCACCTCCGGCGCCAGATCCGGGTATCTATGGACATTACCGGTGAAGCTACGGAGCAGCACCTCGTCACCCTCGCGCCCGAGGAGATAATCGGGTTGCAGCGGCACCTTGCCGCCGCCGCCCGGGGCATCGATGACATAGGTGGGCACCGCGTAGCCGGTGGTGTGACCGCGCAGGCCGCGGATGATCTCCAGGCCACTCGCGACGCTCGTGCGGAGGTGCGCCGATCCCGAGATCGGGTCGCACTGGTAGAGATAGTATGGACGCACGCGCATCAGCAGCAGACGGTGGACAAGCGACTTCATCACGGCCACGCTGTCGTTCACACCCTTCAGTAGCACCGTCTGCGAACCGAGCGGAATGCCGGCATCGGCCAGGCGGCGGCAGGCTCGCGCCGTCTCGGGCGTGGCCTCGTCCGGGTGCGTGAAGTGCAGGCTGAGGAACAGCGGGTGGTGGCGGCGCAGCATGCGCACGAGTTGCGGCGTGACGCGCTGCGGCAAGACCGCCGGCACCTTGGTGCCGATGCGCACGAACTGCACGTGCGGGATGCGACGCAGCTCCGTGAGCAACCAGTCGAGCTTCTCGTCGGACACGAGCAGCGGATCGCCACCCGAGAGCAGCACGTCACGGATCGCCGGCGTTCGGCGAATGTACTCGAGGCCATCGAGCAGGCGATCGCGGTCGGGCAGGATCTCGTCCTGCCCCACCACGCGCGAGCGCGTGCAGTAGCGGCAGAACATGGCGCATTGGTCGTTCACCAGGAAGAGCACGCGGTCGGGATAGCGATGCACGATGCCGGGCACCGGGCTCGACGCGTCCTCGTTGAGCGGATCGTCCGACTCTCCGGGGGAACACATCAGCTCGGCCGGCACCGGGACGACCGTCTTGCGCAGGGGCTGCTCCGGATCGCGACGATCGAGCAGGCTCGCGTAGTACGGCGTCACCGCCACGGGGAGCAGCGAGCCGTGGAACTGCATGGCCTGCGTCTCGGCCTCGCTGAGGTCGAGCACGCGCGCTAGCTCGTCGGCCGTGCGGATGCGATTGCGCAGCTGCCAGTGCCAGTCGTGCCAGTCGCGATCGCCGGCCGCCGGAAAGTACTGGCTGCGGAACGCACGCGTACGGGGGCCGGATCTGGGCAAAGAGGACTTGAGGAGATAGCTCGGAGGGAGGTCGGCTGGTGCGTGATCAGCTTCGGGAACGCTCCCAACGGACGGAGGCTCGTCGGCGGTGTCCGACGGGACCTCCCGCTGGTACGTGGGCTGCGGCCCACTGAGCGCGCCACCAGGCACGCGATGATGCTGCATTCGTCTCCTTTGCCTGCGGCACGGTACCCGTACCGGCGGTCCTGGCGCGTCGCTGGGGCCATGTCTGGCGCTCTTTGCGACGCAACCGGTGCTGATGGCGCGAGAAGATAACGAGCGGCGCCCGCTTGTCAATCCCCTCCCGCCTGCCAGGGCGAAAAATCTTTCGGAAGGTCCGGGGCGGAACTTGAGGTCCCATTGCCGCGAACGTCTCCCGGCCGCTCATGACGGCACCACCATCCGGAAGATGCCGATCCAGTGGCACGCGCTGCCTGCCAGCACGAAGACATGCCAGATCGTATGGTGAAAGGGCAAGCGGCGCCACACATAGAAGACCACGCCGCCCGTATAGAACAGGCCGCCGGCGAGCAGCCAGATCAGGACGACGCCATCGATGGTCTGCAGCATGGGCTTGATAGCGCTCACGATGAGCCAGCTCATGCCGAGGTAGATCGTCAGCGACGCCCAGCGGAAACGCCGGTTGGTGGCCACGTCGAGCGTGGCACCAGCCAGGGCCAGGCCCCAGGCCACACCGAAGAGCGTCCAGCCCCACGGCCCGCGCAGGGGCCCCAGACAGAACGGGGTGTACGTACCCGCGATGAGCAGGTAGATGGCGGCATGGTCGATCTGCTTGAGTACGTGTTTGGCGCGCGGCCGGGTCACGGCATGGTACACGGTCGAGGCCAGGTAGAGCAGCACCAGCGTGCCACCGTAAATCGCCACGCTGGTCACGGCCCAGGCGTCGCCATGCCGGTAGGTCTGGACTACCAGCACCACGAGACCGGCCGTGGCCAGCAGCACGCCCAGGCCATGGGTCCCAGCATGCAGCCACTCCTCGAGCGGCGAGTAGTAGCCACCGGTATGGGCGCGCTGCTCCACCAAGCTTATCACCTCGAATGGCCACCTTGCGGCGGCGGGGGAACCATATTTCATGGGTCGATCGGAAGCGTAAACCCGGCGACCCGTCGCCGCCAGATGTCAGTACCGGGAGTTGCGTCAAGCCATGGAGACACCCCCCAACTGGTTCGAGGACATCTACGCCGCAAGCACCGCCGAGGGCGACGGCGTGCCCTGGGCGCGCATGGCCCCCAGCGCCGAGATGATGACCTGGCTCGACCACGCGCAGCTCCGCGGCGACGGACTGAGCGCCCTCGTCGTGGGCTGTGGCCTGGGCGACGACGCCGAGGAACTGGCACGTCGCGGCTTCGCCGTCACTGCGTTCGACGTGAGCGCCACGGCCATCGCGCTCTGCGGCGAGCGTTTTCCAGCCTCCCGGGTCGCGTACCAGGTGGCCGAGCTGTTCTCCGCACCGCCCGCCTGGCAGGGAGCGTTCGACCTGATCTGCGAGCACCGCACCGTCCAGAGCTTGCCCCCCGACTGGCAGGACCGCGGCATGGCCGCCATCGCGGCCTTCGCCCGGCCCGGCGGCGGCCGGATCCTGGCGATCGCCGACATGCGCCCGGAGGGTGCCGAGAAAACCGGTCCCCCGTGGCGGCTGCGCCCCGAGGAGCTGTCTGGCTTCCGCACCGCCGGCCTGCATGAGGAGAGCTTCATGCACGAGCCGCTACGGACGCGCGGCGGCCGCTCGCGCGTCACAGCCGTCTACACTCGTCCGGACCCGCGACTCCAGACGCAATGACTCTGGACCCGACTTGACGCTCGTCGGCACGACCTCGATACTCTGACGGGCCGGCCCGGCCGGCCCCTGTCGCCGTCGCCCGATCGCATCTCTTCCCACGAGGTCTGCCGATGCCCAAGCTCATCGACACCCTGCTCCTGCTCGCGCTGCCGGCCAGCGGCAAGTCCGAGGTGCGCCGGTATCTGGCCACCCTCGACCCCGCCGAGTGCCGTGACCTCCTCGGCATCGGCCCGACCGTGCAGCTCGATGATTTCCCTTACGTGCACATCATGCGCCGCATCAGTGACGAGCTGAACCAGCGCGACCTGCCCGGCCCGTATTTTCTGTCCCCGGCGCTGCCCTTCCGCGAGCCGCGCGACTGGGGCACGTTGATCGAGCTGCTCAACGAGGACTATGACGATCTGCGCGCCCAGCGGCTGGCGAGGGCCGATTCCGCCGCGGCCTGGCTCTTCGACCGCTTCGACCGGGCCCGCGCCCTGGTGGGCGCCGACCCGGCGCTACGCAAACTTCCGGAGGGCGTGCGGCGCGAGTTGGAATCCACGCTCGAAACCGAATGCCGCGAGCTCCTCGAGCAGAAGAACGCCGCCCACCCCGACACGCTCGACGGCAAGACGCTGCTGCTCGAGTTCGCCCGCGGCGGCGCCGACGGCTCGCCCATGCCGCTGCCGGCGCCGTACGGCTACCGCTACAGCCTGGACCGTCTCAGCGACCGCATCCTCTCGCGCGCGGCCGTCCTCTACATCTGGGTCACGCCCGAGGAGTCGCGCCGCAAGAACACCGAACGCACCGACCCGGACGACCCGGGCAGCATCCTGCACCACGGCGTGCCTAACGCGGTGATGTATGGCGATTACGGTTGTGACGACATGGCCTGGCTACTCAACCAGAGCGACCGCCTACGCACCATCCGCGTGGAAAAAAACGGCAAGGTGTACCATCTGCCGGTGGGACGCCTCGACAACCGGGAGGATCGGACGACGTTCGTGCGCGAGGAGCCGTCGCAATGGGCACCGGCCGACGTGAAGAAGCTACGCGACGGCCTGAGCCAGGCCTTCGCTGACCTCCACCGCGCCCGCTCCGGCTAGCGCCTGGTCTTCCGGTGTTGTCCAATCGCGAGCCCGCCGCCCTGGCGGGCTCGCATCGCGCTCAGACCAGCCGGGTCGCCAGCAGGCCGACGAACCCGACCAGGAAGACGAACCAGCCCCCGGCCATCACGGCACGGCCGCGACCGAGTGGGCTTTCGGCAAGATCGTGCACCGGCAGCGCGCGCGTGGCGGAGCGCCGGGCCTTGCCCGTCATCTGGGTTCCGATGAGTGCGATGAGTGATCCGACGATGATCAGGAGCGATGAAGGTAATATGAGGTCTTCGCCCATCAGTGCCATCCAGTTCGGCCGTGACGCATGCCCGCGCCCCCGGCACGTCCAGCGGCGCCCCGCCCCTCTCTGGCCGGCGCGCCTCCCCCGAGACTTGGAGTCTCGCAGGGGGAATGTTGCCGCCACGCGAATTCGCCGATCCGCGGCAACGCGGGCCTCAAGATAGCGCGCCGGATCCCAGGAGCAAGCCTGTTGGTACGGAATCTCACAAGGCCACGAGATCATTATAGCGAATTGCGTGCCACGACGTCCAGATCCTCGACGGTCCGAGCCATGCCAGACTCACCGACCCATGTGTCGAGGGACGCCACCGGCGCCGGCACAAACGCGTAAGTCATTATACAATAATTGCTTAAAGATCCATTACCGTACGAGTTCGGCCCTCGCCACGGCGCCGCCGCCCCGCGGCCCAGCGGCCCCACCACCCGCACCCGATACACGCCAGACCCGGCCGGGGCCCCGGCCGCATCGCGACCATCCCCGCGTGCCTCGTGAGCGATGGCGCCCGCGCATCCTCCACCCCGATGGCAACCGGCGTTTGCAACGCCAGTCCCTGGTGTCCCCCCGCGGCGACGGCAGTGAACCCGCTGTTGGGTCGCGGCAACGTGCACTGGTACACCACGTTGCTCCCCACCGCCACGACCTGGCCATCGGACTTGAGACCGAGACTGCGAAAGGCACCCGCGGCGATCGCGACGTAGCCCGCGTTCGGCTGCGGCGCACGACCGCTCGCTCCGCGATGATACCACATCAGAGATGATCTCACGACCAGCACCGTCGTCGTACGCCCTAGCTCCGCCCCCCTACCCGCGCCCCCACCACCGCCGCCACGCACGCCAGTGCCCAGGCCGCGAAGCGCAGCGAGATCGCCGCGTTCAGGCCTGGCACCAGCACCCACACGACCGTGGCCAAGGCCCCGGTAACCATACCGGCCACCACGCCGGCGCCGTTCATGCCGCGCCAGTGCAACGAGAGCAGCAGCACCGGGCCGAAGCTGGCGCCAAGGCCGCCCCAGGCGAGGGACACAACGTCGTAGATCAGATCGTGGCTGACCGCGGCGAGCACGAACGCGGCCACGCCCACCGCGAGGGTCACCACGCGGCTCATCGCCACGAGCTGGGATTGCGTCATCGTGCGCTTCAGCGCGCGGCTCCAGAAGTCCTCGACGATGGTCGACGTGGCCACGAGGAGCTGGCTGTCGGCCGTGGACATCATGGCCGCCACGGCGCCGGAGATGAGGATGCCCGCGATCCACGCGGGGAAGAGCAGGTTGGCCAGCACCGGCAGGATGCGCTCGGGATCGCCGCCCACGTCGGCGAGGTCGGCGCCCGTGACCACGTGGTTGTGCACGAGCGTGATACCCACGGCGCCCACGAGGGCGGCGCCGCCGTAGGCGAGCACGGTCCACACGAGGGCCACGCGCCGGCCGGTGCGCAACGAGTCGGGCCGGTCGATCGCCATGAACTTGGTCACCAGGTGCGGCTGGCCCATGTAGCCCAGGCCCCACGAGAGGCCGCCGATCACCGCCGCCGCGGCCGCCCAGCCGGTGGCGCCGCCGGTGAGCGACGCCGTCTGCCCCGTGACCTGCATCGCCGCGACGATGTCCAGGTGCTGGTGCGCGATGACGACAAGGCCGATGACGGGCATCAGCACCAGGGTGACGATCATGAGCACGGCCTGCACCACGTCGGTGTAGCACACGGCGAGGAAGCCGCCCATGAGGGTGTACAGCACCACCACCAGCGCGCCCAGCGGCATTCCCAGCGCGGGATCGAGCCCGAAGGTGACGGCCAGCACCTTGCCCGCGCCCAGGAACTGCGCGGCCACGTAGAAGCTGAAGAAGAAGACGATGATGAGCATGGAGAGCACACGCACTGGCGCGCCATAGGGGCCGCTCACCTGCGCGAAGAACTCCGGCAGCGTGATCGCGCCTCGCGCCTCGCTCACCACGCGCAGCTTGCGCGCGATCACCGTCCAGTAGAAGACGATACCGCTCACACAACCCAGCACCGTCCATACCTGCACCAGACCCTCGGCATAGAGCGCGCCACTGAGCCCCAGAATGAGCCAGCTCGACTCGGCCGCCGTCCGCTCGCTGAGGGCGATGACCCAGGCGCCGAGGCGGCGGCCACCCAGGATGAAGTCCTCCTTCGTGCGGTTCTTGCCGAAGGTCCACACGGCGACGCCGGCGATGAGCAAGAGGTAGACGACCAGTCCCACGAGCGGAGAATTCATCAAGCCACCCAGCGCGTGAGGAGATAGATGAAACCGAAACCGACGAGATAGACCAGCCCCGCCCAGCTCAGCGCACGCATACCCGGCCCGGGGCGCTCGGCCACCGGCACGGTGTCCAGCCGCACCACCTTGAAGTTGAGCCAGCCCACCACCGGGGCCGTGAGAAACGCCGTGATCGTGGCCACGTCGACCAGCGCCGTCAGGCCGCGGAGCCACGCGGCGATGATCCCCCAGCTCACGGCCATGATCGCCACCAGCAAGCCCACGTACCCGGTGCGCCCACCGGCGGCGTCGGCCCCCGCCCAGCCATCGCCCGCGCGCAGCAGGCGCCAGCAACCGACGAGGGTGCGCGTGTAGCCGTCGCACACCGTGAGGGTGGTGGAGAACATGGTGATGAAAGCGACGACGCCGATCATGCGTCCGCTCCAGGCGCCGAGCGTCTGCGTGTACATGGTGATGAGCTGGCGCGAGAAGACGAGGCCGCTGGGCGAGAAATCGGTCCCCGTGCCGAACATGACCAGGGCGCCAAAGCAGACGAAGGCCACGGCGAGCACACCCGTGACGGTGTAACCGACCACGAAATCGAAGCGGCAATCGCTCACCGACACGCGGCGGTGCTCCTCGCGGTTCTTCGCCAGCGTCCATAGCGACGACCACGCCGAGATATCGATGGGTGCGGGCATGAAGCCCATGAGCGCGAGCAGGAAGGCGATGCCGCTTGCCGTCCACAGGTCGGGCCGCGGCACGTGAATGTCGCCGATCGGCCCATGCACCGCCGCCACGGCCACCGCGATCAGCGTGAGGACACCCAGCAGCGAGATCATCACCTTCATCGTGCGGTCGAGAGTCTGGTAGCGCCCCACCGCGAGGATGGCGGCCACCAGCACGAGCACCAGCAGCGCGAGCTGCGGGAGCGTCCAGTCCACGCCCAGCAGCGTGCCGCAGAGGCCGGCCGTCACCGCCGTGACGGCGGCCGCGTTCACCACCGACGACACGATCGCGATGGCGAAGAACACCAGCAGCGCACCCCGTCCCACGCGGCGGAAACCATGCAACAAGCTCTCGTTCGTGGCCGCGGTGTAGCGGTGCGCGTACTCGAAGAACGGGTACTTCAGGACGAGGATCAGGATCACCGGCCACAGCAGCGTGAAGCCCCAACCGGCCCCCGCGCGCGTCGACTGCACGAGGTGCGAGGCGCCGATGGCCGCGCCGGCGAAGAGCAAGCCGGGCCCGAGAGCGCGCAGACGTGACGACGCGGGCCTCATGGGCGATTCCGCGGTTCGAGATAGCGACCGAGCTGCTCGCGAGCCACGTCGTCGAAGGCACGGGAGCGGCCGCTGGCCAGGTCGAAGAGCACGAAGGTCACGTCGGCGTCCACGAGCGGGTGGCCGCTGTCACGATTCACCGCTTCCTGGCGACATACGCCGGTCTTGCCGCCCAGGTGGGTCATCCAGGCACCGATGCGCACCACGTCGTGCCGGCCGGCCGGCGCACGGTAGTTCACGTCGATGTTCACGACGGCGATGCCCAGGCCTGCGTCATCCCAGCGGCGCACGTCGATGGCCTCATCGAGCCAGCGCCAGCGCGTCTCCTCGAACAACTCGAGCCAACGGGCGTTATTCACATGTCCGTAGCCGTCGAGGTGGTAGCCGCGTACGGCGATCTCGGTGAAGAAGCGCAAAGGTGCTCCTGCCTCGTCATTCCAGCGGGGTGAGTCCCTCGCGGATGGCGTACTTCGTGAGCTCGGCGATCGAGCGGATGCCGAGCTTGTCCATGATCTGCTTGCGGTGGCTCTCCACTGTCTTCACGGAGAGATGCAGTTCGCCGGCGATCTCCTTCGTGGCACGCCCGGCCGCCAGGAGTTGCAGCACCTCTCGCTCGCGGGCGCTGAGCACGGCGAAGGCGCTGCCGTCGTCGGCCTCGGCGAGGCGGATGTAGTCCTTGATCACCTGCTCACTCACGGCCGGGCTGAGGTAGAGCCGCCCGGCGAGGACCTCGGCAATCACGCCCGTCAGCTCGCTGAAACCCGCCTCCTTGAGTACGTACGCCGCGGCGCCGGCGCGGAGCGCCTCCACCACGTAACGGCGGTCGCTGTGCATCGAGAGCACGACGATGCGGGTCTGCGGGTGGTCCCGCGCGAGCCGCCGCGCCACTTCGATGCCATGCAATCCGGGCATGGCGAGGTCGAGGATGATCACGTCGGGCTGCAGCTCGCCCACCAGCGCAATGGCCTCGAGGCCATCCTGAGCCTCGCCAACCACCTCGAGTCCGGCGTGGCTCGCCAGCAGGGCGCGCAGGCCGTCGCGAAACATCTTGTGATCGTCGGCCAGCAGGATACGCGTGGTCACGGTCGCTCCTTTCGCGGCAGCGGCGCCAGCAAACGCACGCGCGTGCCGCCGGCGGGCCGGCACGACAGCTCGAGGGAGCCGCCGAGCTGGCGCACGCGCTCCTCCAGACTGAAGAGGCCGAATCGATGGTCACGACGCGCGGCAAGAGCTACCGCCGGATCGAGGCCGCGGCCATCGTCCTCGACCACGAGGGCGAGCGTGGCGTCGTCGCACACCAGTTCCACGGTGGCGCGCCGTGCATCGGCATGCTTGACCACGTTCACCAGCAGCTCGCGCGCGGACTTGAAGTAGAGCACGCGCAGGTCGTCCGGCAGGTCGCGGCGGCACCGGTCGCGCACCACCACCGCGAGCCCGTGCTTTTCCCCGACCTGCTCGCCCAGCCACTCCAACGCCGGCCCCAGTCCCAGTTCGTAGAGCACCGGCGGACTCAGCTCGAACGTGAGGCTCCGCGTGTAGCGGATGGCCTGGTCGATGAGGCGCAGCAGCTCCTCGAGAGCGGGATCGTGGCCGCCGAAGGCCGCTTCGCCCTGGAGCTGGCGCAAGCGGCCGCGCACGAAGGCCAGCGCCTGGCCCAGGTGGTCGTGAAGATCGCTGGCGATCTCGCGGCGCTCGCGGGCCTCGGCCAGACACAGTTCGCTGGTCAGGCGGCGCAGATCAGCGGTGCGGTCGGCCACCTGGCGTTCGAGCTGCTCGTTGACGGCGACGAGTGCAGCGTCGTCCAGGCAGTGCTGCCAGTAGCCCCGCAGCATATCGGCGAGGGAACGGATCAGCTCGCGCTCCTCGCGTAGGAACGGCCCCTCATCCGCGGAGGGGCGCTCCTCCCGGTAGGCGACCTCGAGCACGCCGGGAGACCGGTCGCGCAGCCGGAACTCCTCGCGCTGCATCCAGGGCGTCTCGACGTGGCCGGGCGTGGCCCAGGTCCGGTCGTCTAGCCGGATCCGGGCCGTCGCGGTCTCCGGGAACTGCCAGGCCCCAGGCACCTGCGCCAGGACGTCGGACACCACCGCGTCCAGGGGCCTCTCGGTATCCTGGAGCAGACGGGCCGTACGGTGCAGGGCGGTGAGTTCCTTCACGCGCTCCTGGAGGCTGTGGTGTAGGGCGTCATGCATGCCGGGCATCGTAGCCTGCGCGCAGGCGCGGGACAAGGCCCGCTCCTGTCCCCGCCCGAACGCCCGGCATGACAGGGATTCCCTGAGGCCGGGCCAGGGAATTGGCCACACGTTTTCAGGATTACCCTCGTTGCCCGCGCGCCTCATGACTGTGACCATTGAACTTACGCTACCGCGCGTGCGCGGCAGCATCTCGCCCGTCACCCCACCGGGAGGTCGCAGTCGTGCTCGACACTGGCAACACCGGATTCATGCTCCTGGCCACCAGCCTCGTCATGCTCATGACGCCGGGTCTGGCCTTCTTCTACGGCGGGCTCGTGGGCCGCCGCAACGTGCTCTCGATCATGATCCAGAGCTTCGTGTCCATGGGCATCACCACGATCCTCTGGTACGTGGTAGGATACTCCCTGTGCTTCAGCGGCGACGGCCCGATCATCGGCAACCTCGACCTGGCCTTCCTGCGCGGCGTCGACCCGTCGACGATGTTCGCAGCCAGCGGCATCCCGCTCATCGTGTTCATCGCTTACCAGATGATGTTCGCCATCATCACGCCGGCCCTCATCACGGGCGCCTTCAGCAACCGCGTGCGGTTCCCGGCCTACCTCGTGTTCCTCGTGCTGTGGCTGCTGCTCGTCTACTTCCCGTTCGTCCACATGGTTTGGGGTGGCGGCATCCTGCAGAAGTGGGGTGTGCTCGACTTCGCCGGCGGCATCGTGGTGCACAACATCGCCGGCATGGCAGCCCTGGCCTCGGTACTCTACGTGGGCAAGCGCAAGGTGGCCGATTCGGGCCCGCATAGCATCCCGCTGGTGGCGCTGGGCACCGGTCTGCTGTGGTTCGGCTGGTATGGCTTCAACGCCGGCAGCGAGCTGGCCGTGGACGGCATCACCTCGCTGGCCTTCCTCAACACCGACATCGCCGCCAGCTTCGCAGCCATCACCTGGCTGGTCATCGAGTGGAACCGTGCGCACAAGCCGCGCTTCGTGGGCCTGTTGACGGGCGCCGTCGCCGGCCTGGCCACCATCACACCCGCGGCCGCCTTCGTACCGATCTGGGCGGCCGCCGTCATCGGCATCGTGGCGGGCACCGTGTGCTACTGGGCCGTGGAGATGAAGAACAAGCTGGGCTGGGACGATGCCCTCGACGTCTGGGGCGTACACGGTGTAGGCGGCGCCCTTGGCATCATCATGCTGGGCGTGCTGGGCACGACGGCCGTGAACCCGAACGGCGCCAATGGCCTGATCAACGGTGGCACCGCGTTCTTCGGCAAGCAGGTCGCGGCCGTCGCCATTTCTTCGGTGTATGCCTTCGTCTTCACCTATGTCATGTTGTGGCTCATCGATCGCGTCATGACGGTACGCACCAGCCAGGAGCAGGAATCGACACTGGACGAGTCGCTCCACGGTGAATCCGCGTACCTCACCTGATCACGGAGGAGACGGACGTGAAGACAGCAATCATCGTGACCCTCGCCATGCTACTCATGGCGGCGTCTGCCCCGGCCCAGGACACGGCCATGACCGGCTTCGTGGATGCCAGCTACTTCGAGAACTTGGCCAACCGCGCTGGCGAGTTCGGCCTCGACCAGGCCGAGCTGGACGTCGACCACCAGGCCAGCGAGAAAACACTGCTGCGCGCCGATCTGGAATGGGTGAAGGTCGGCGATGACTTCGTCGCTCAGGTCGAGCAGGCATTCCTGCAATACACCTGCAGCGCCGACTGGACATTCACCTTCGGCCGCTTCAACGCCCCGATCGGCTTCGAGAAGCTCGACCCCGACGAGATGTACCAGTACAGCCACTCGCTCGTCTTCGACTACGGACTGCCCGTGAATCTCACGGGCGCAATGATCGGCAAGACGCTCGGCGAGCGGTTCGACGTGGTGGGCTACGGCGTGAACGGCTGGGACATCAACGCCGAGTCGAACAAGATCAAGACCTGGGGCGGCCGCCTTGGCTACACCGGCGACATCTCCGGCGCCGGCGTATCGGTGATCGGCGGCAAGGAAGGCGGCGGCGGGGCGCAGGAGTTCAACCGCACCGTGTTCGACGCGGATCTCGGCTGCACCCCGGACGGATGGGTCTTCGGCGCCGACATCAACCACGGCAAGGTCACCCGCGGCGGCGCCGATGCCACCTGGTCCGGTTTCCTGGTGATGGCCCACCACGACTTCACCGACCGCATGGGCCTCACAGTACGCGCCGACTACTTCGACGACCAGGATGGCTATGTGTTCGGCAAGGTCGGCGGCGAGGCGCAGACGCGCTCCGCACTGACGATTGCCCCCACCTTCGTCCTCGACGATGGCTTCGGCGCGCTCATCGAGCTACGCGTCGACAAGAGCGACCAGAACGCCTTCGCCGACAGCGACGGCAAACCGACAGACATGAGCACGTCGGTGGCCTTCGAGATGACGTACGGGTTCTGAATCGACGCTGATCAGGGAAGAAGGACCGCCGCCTTCCTCGGGGAGGGCGGCGGTTCGCGTCGGCGCGTGCGCGGTCGATCCGCTTCGACGCCGATCGGCACCGGCAGTCCGCTACCGAACGCGGCAATCCGGTGGGCATCGTCCGTCGCGATCACGTGACGATATCGACCGCCAAGCCCAGAACGAAGATCACCAGCAGCACCTGATGCAGCCAGGCCCGGCGGCTGATCGAAAGCAGGGCACACAGCGCCAGGTACACCGCACTTCCGACGAGCGCCGGCACGGGAACGCCCAGCGCCCCGGTCATGCCGTATCGCTTGATCGCGTTGATCACCAGCGCCAGCAACGTCGCGACACCGAGCAGGGCCCAGGAGTAACGATGGTGCGTGAAGTAATACTCGCGTAGATCCACCGTATCGGTCCCGATCCGGTCTGGCAACGCCACGGACACCAGCAGGTAGATCACCAGCGCCAGATGGCCGTATGCCACGAAGTAATAGATGTTCACCCAGTCGCCGCTACCCTCGAACGACGCGAGATCCCACCAGTTTCGGAGAATGGTCAGGAACAGGTACCAGGCGGCCAGCAGCGGCAGCCAGTGCCAGCGCACCTGACGCCGCGCTCGGATCAGCCGATGCAGGCTGAGAAACAGGTCCGTCAGCATCAGACCGTAGACGATGGTGAACAGCGTGATCGTGATTTCGTACTGACTTATCGCACGCCGCCAACGTCGGCCCGGTGGTTCCCGCCGTGTTCGCCGCAAATCCTAGTATGCGGCGGCGACAGGTACCATACGCGATCCAGTGCCGGTACCGGCACCAGAGCTACGCATCCGTGTACGTGAGATCGGAGAAATCGAAACCGGGAAGGCACGTGCATGACGTGAGGGCCCACCCGCCGGGCACCGGAACAGCGTCCATCCACACCTGCGGCGGCACGACGACGCCGGTGGTACGTGTCGCATCCAGTCGATGGACGACCGCGTCGCCGGTTTCGCCGATCAGCCGCAGATCGAGCCCCGGGCCATCGATCAGCGCCCAGGTTTCCGCAGCACGCAGACGATGCCTGCGTGACACCTGCCCGGGCCCGAGCAGATAGATGATCGCCGTCGCAGCCGCACGCACGCCGCGGGGAGTGGCGACAGTGCGGCGCGCACGCCAGGTCTCGCGGAACCAGCCGCCCTCGGGGTGAGGCTCGAGCCCGAGTATACGCACGAGACGATCGATCACAGGTTCTGCCCCCCCGACACCTCGATGCGGATACCGTTGGCCCAGCCGAGGTCGTCCGACAGGATGGCCGCGACCGCGGCTCCGATATCGTCGGCTTCGCCCACGCGACCCAGCGGGATGGTCGACGCGATGTGGGCGTTGACCTGGGCGTTGTCGCGCACCATGCCGCCACCGAAATCGGTGGCGATGGCACCCGGAGCGATGACGTTCACGCGAATCCCGCGCGCGCCGAGTTCCCTGGCCATGTACCGCGTGAGCACCTCCACGCCGCCCTTCAATGATCCGTAGGCGGCGAACCCCGGCAGGCTGAACCGTGCCAGGCCCGACGAGACGTTGAGAATGCGGCCCCCGTCGGCGATCATCGGCAGCAGCGTCTGCGTCAGGAAGAACGGTCCCTTCAGGTGGATACGCATGAGGTCGTCGAACTGCGCCTCCGTGGTCTCGGCGAAGGGTGCGTACACGCCGATGCCGGCGTTGTTGACGAGGTGGTCGAAGCGATCGCGACCGAACGTCGCGGACAGTGTCTCGCGCAGACGGTCTGCGAATGCAGAGAAGGTGTCGCTCTTGCCGACGTCCAGCGGCAGCATCGCGGTCCGCCCGCCGGCGTCCGTGATCTCCCGAACAACGGCGTCCGCCTCGTCCTCGCGCGAGCGAAACGTACCCACCACGCCGACACCCCGCCTCGCGAGATGCAGCGCCATGCTGCGGCCGAGACCGCGGCTGGCACCGGTGATGACGGCGATCTTCTGGTTCATGATGACAACCCTCTCCGAGTGTGATGGTCGATACGGCGTGATACAGCTGGCGGCGATAGACGCCCGCGAGCACAGGATAGCCCCATCCCCCGCATTGGCACGACCATCCGGTGTCGCGTCAGCGCTGGCGGATCTCGAAGTATCCTGCCTCGGCCTGCGCGATGGCTTGCAATGTCGCCTGCAGCGAGTCGACCGCCGCCGCCGAGAGACTCGTACCCACGGGGTGTACGGCCTTCTCGAGATGCAGGAAGCGGCCGTCCTGCCAGCACCGGCGCGACCAGCGCAGTCCGGGCGCCTCCAGGACCAGCGAATCCGCGGCGACAAGGGCGAAATCCGCGGGCAACTCGAGCTGCCAGGAGACCGACAGCTCCGGCTGGCCACGCCAGTCCAGGCGGCCCTCGCACGGCGCGACGAGCCGGGCGGGCAGCAGGTCGGACAGCATGGCGCGCGGCAGGAAGATCCGGTGAGTATCGCGCGGCAGGACGGCGTCACTCGTGGGGATGAACGACATCTGCAGCGGGGCGTGGCAATCCTCCAGACCGTTCGCGGACCAGGACCCGGTCCCGGCGGAAACCGCGGTCGGGGCGAGGAGGGGCATCACGATCCGGCGCGCTGCGGCCTCGTCGCGATCGGCCAGAAGAATGCGCCACCGGAGAGCCTGCCCGCCCGTGAGCTCACCCATCACGGAGAAGGCCAGCCTCCCGGACGCCGAGAGACTCCCTTCGAGGCGACGCCGCACGGCCCCGGGCGCCCACGCTGTCTCGGGGATCTCCGCGAGGCCCATCGCGTCCGGCTTCAGGAGCAGGACCATGGAAGCGGCGTCGCTGCGCGGTACGGCACCGGCGGGGTAGCGATCGACGGTGGCGTCGAGGAGATCCCGTTGCCATCGGCTTCCGTCCGCACGAGTACGGGATACGCTGCGACGCCGACGGAGGTAGTGGCACCGCCGCTGCACCCACGCGTAGAGGCGCTCGATCTTCGCGTGTGTATCGGCAGCGTCGCCCGTGATCGCGGCCGCCTCCGACGCCATGGCCTCGCTGGTGACGAACCTGTCTTCGATGGCCGCCAGGTAGGCCGTGCCGACGTCCGCCCACGTGAGGCCGTAGACCATCGACCCGGATGCTGCGCCGCCCAGGGAGGCGAGGTGCGGCACCACGCGCACGTGCGGGTACACGTCGCCGCATGACATGAGCGTGTCACCGACGTCCCCGCGAATCGACCAGGCATAGCTTCGCCAGCGGCCATCAACCGTGACGTTGAAGGTGAGCACCTCGTCCGCGCGGGCCGTATCCGCCGTCGCCCACAAGACCTCGTGGTCGTCCGGCAAGCGCAACGCGCACGCCGCGGTGAGGCAAGGGGCGTCGGTGTCGCCCAGCGCGAACGGGGGCAGTCCCTGCCAACCGTCGATGCGGTAGGTCGCCGTGACTCGCACGCGGTCGCCGACCGTGATCCCCGGCACGTAAGCCGTGGCCAGCTCACCATCCAGGATCACGACACCGTCGTCCTGCACGGTGGTCACGTTCCAATTGAGGTCCTTCTGACGCCAGCGGCGTTCCTCGTCGGGTCCCGTGACGATCACCTCGAACCGTTCCAGGCGCTGCGAAGGCCCCTCGCGATAGGTGACGACCGACGTGGGCAGGATGGCCGTGCGCGTCCTGACGGCGGTCTCGTAACGATAGCTGAATCGTCCCCGCATTCCCCGGCTACGGGCGTCGTACTGCAGTTCCATCCCCTGCCACGACTGGACCACGGCGTGGTCGGACTCTCCACAACGCGCGAGGAAGTCGGCGACCTGCGGGGCCGCGGGCGGTGCGGAACAGACGAGGTCAAAGGCGTGGGCGGCGCCAATCAGGACGCTGCTCGCAACGGCCACAACGAGCAGGCCCGGCCATTGCCCATCACGGCGCACGGGTGAGCACCACCGGATTGAGCTCGAACTCGTGCATCGCCTGCGCCTGCAGACCCAGCCTTTCGAGGGACTGACTGTCGCTCTCGGTGCAGGCGCGCTCCTTCAGCGACCGCGTCACGACCAGGAACCCCGCGTCGATCCGGAACGAGGCGTGGTACTCGAATTGCTTGAAGCCCAGGGTGCGATCGGCGGGAAGCGCCGCGCCAGCCAGGATTCCGCCAGCGCAGTCGCGTTCGCCTCGTCCTGGAAATCGTCGGCCAGCGGCGTCAATCCGGATGACGTCACGTGAATCGTCGCGACGTAGGACTGATCGCCAGCTCGCGCGAGATCGCATACCTCCATCAGCAGACTCGCCGCGTCCCCCTGACCGGTCGGGACCTTGACGAGCTGGCACCACTGGGCTTTCTCCACCATGTCGAGATAGCGACGCACGGGGTTCTTGCTCAGGACGCCAGCGTGCAACGCCGCTTGCTCCAGGAGTTCGGTATTGGCGGCGTCGGCCTCGCAATCATAGGCCATGGCCTGGGCACCAGCGAGACGCGGGCGCGGGCGCCCAGCCGGACACGCCTCGCAGCCGAGGTCGAACCAGAGGTCATGATCCTGCCACATCGCCTTGACGAGGGGGCTCGTGACCTGCCCCCAATTTCGGGTAGTCCGGGAAGAAGCCCCCTTCCTCGGGGTCGTGCACCCACACGACTTCCGCCGGCACCTCCAGGCTCCGCAGCCTGGCGAGCAGCACGTAGCTCTTCTCGTAGACACTGCCCGCACGCGCCTTCAGAACGTCGTCGACAGTCTGCGTTTCGTCCCGTCGGTCGTAGACCTCGCTCAGGACCAGCTGCAGCTCGTCCCGCACGTACGCGAAGAGGCGCTCGGGCACGGCGACGGAGTCGGCCGGCGCGGCCAGATCGTGCGCCAGGGCCGCAACATCCTTCTGCCCCTGCAGGTAGTGCCGTTCCACCGCAGCTATCTGCGCGGCGATCATGTTCCAGTCGCGATGCTCGATCCAGACAAAACCGGTCCGGCCCCAGGGTATGCGCTCGGCGCGCCACACGACGCTGATGCTCGGCGACTGCAGGGCCGCCCCGGGAGCGTACAGTTCATCGTACACCGGATCGATGTCGTCGACCCGGAGTCGCATATCGAGCACCTGGCCATTCTTCTCCTTCAGGGTCTCCTTCTTCAGCGCGTCCGCGCGCATGCGGCTCCCGAAGACGACGAAGACGAGGCGTCAGTCGTTGCGGACGCGGAGTTCGCAGCGAGCCACCGGATCATCACCGGCCAGCAGCCAGTCTTCCCGGGAAAGTTGCGTGTCGTTTTTCGTCGTGATCGAGATGCCGATCAGATCACCGGGGTGCGCGGTATCGAACGCCACCACCAGCGTGCTCGCGCGGCGGTCGCGATCACCCTTCTGCAGCTTGATGCGGTTGCGGGCAAGGATGCGCATCTGTGCCACGGCCGTCGTTGCGGCCGTGGAATCGGCCGCCTGCAGGGTGAACGCGGCGACGTCTCTCACCTCGACACCCGGCGGGAAATCGCGGACGTAGCTGGTCAGTCGCTCGGCCTCCCCGCGCCGCACCCACCAGACGATGTTCTCCGTCTCCTGGAACGAGCGCGTGTCGGCGTCGAAGATGCGCTGGTGATAGGCCACGACCGCATCGCGTCCCAGACGCCGCGCCTGGCGTTCCCCGATGGGTAGGGTCTCGGCAAGGATACCGGCCAGCCGCCCCGGATCTGCGGCCAGCATGTCCTCGGCCACCGCAAGCGACGCCCACGAGAGCCCGACGAGGACGACACCAGCCCATAACAGCGCTGGCTGGGGCCTGAGTGTGAGCATGGCATCCGTTTTCGTCAGGGAACGGATCGACAACACCCCGGAAGATCGTAGCATCACGCAGCGCGCGCAGGCAACGGCCGCGCGCGCGAGCCTCACCCCATGTCTCAGCGATAAGCCGCCGACTGCCCGCTCGCCTGGATGGCCTCGAGCGCGGCGTGGCGGTAGAGGTCGGACAACGTGGGATAGTTATAGAGCGTCTCGGCGATGCGCCAGGCGTCGGCGTTGCCGTGCAGGAATGCCTGACCGATGTGGATCAGCTCGCTGGCGCTGAAACCGACGATGTGGGCGCCCACCAGGCGCAAGGAGGGGGTCTCGAAGAGCAGCTTGAGGATGCCGCCGGTGGCGCCGAGGATCTGGCCGCGAGGGTTGTAGTCGTAGCGGCCGCGGCCGACGACGTACGGGGTTCCGCGTTCCTGAAGGGCCGCCTCCGTGGCACCGATGTAGCTGACCTCTGGGATCGAGTAGATGGCGAACGGAAGCATCTCGGTCTGGGCGCGCGGGCCGCGCAGGCCGTAGGCGTTGCGAATGGCCTGGCGGCCCTGCTCCATCGCGGTGGAAGCGAGGGCGGGGTAGCCGATCACGTCGCCGATCGCGAACACGTGCGGCACGGCCGTGCGGTATTGCGCGTCGACTTCCAGCAATCCGCGGGTGTTGGCCTCCAGCCCGACGTTCTCGAGGCCGATGTCGGCCGTGTTGCCATCGCGGCCGACGCTGTAGAGCATCGCGTCGGCCTCCAGCACGCGACCGTTCCGCAGGCGACAGAGCACACATGGCGGCGTGCCCGGCAGACGGTCGATGGTCTCGTACGTCGTGCCCGGCACGAAGTCGATGCCGAGCTGGATCAGCTCGGACCTGAGCACGTCGGCGATCTCGCGGTCGAGATACGGCAGGAGCTCGTCGCGAGTATCCACCAGCGTCACCGAGAGTCCCAGCGCCGCGAAGATCGACGCGTACTCCACACCGATCACGCCGGCGCCGAGCACGATCACCGAACGCGGCATGCGCGGCGTGTTGAGGATGGTGGCGCTGTCGAAGATGGTCTCGTCGTCGAAGGGCACGTCGGCCGGCCGGTTGGGGCAGGTGCCGGTGGCGATCACCATGATGTCACCACTCAACCGTTGCTCGCCGCCGTCGGGCCGCTCCACGCGCAGGGCGTGCGGGTCGACGAACCGCCCGTGCCCCTGCACCAGCTCCACGCCGTACCTGCCCAGCGCCTTGTTGATCAGCTCCAGCTCGCGCTGCACGACCATGCGCTTGCGGTGCATGAAGTCGCCGATGGTGATCTCGCCGTCGAGGCTGGCGCGGATGGCATCGAGCTTGGCCAGGGTGAGGCCGTGCACGAAGAGGGCGCTCTCGCGCAGGGTCTTGCTCGGGATCGCGCCCCAGTTCACGCCGGTGCCGCCCACGGCGTGATAGCTCTCGATCAACGCGGTGCGCTTGCCGTTGCGGGCGGCCTGGATCGCGGCGCGGTCGCCGGCCGGCCCGCCACCGACCACCACGACGTCGTAATGCTGCATCGTGCCTCCTCTGGGCCCCCGGTTCTGGGCCTCCAGTGTCGCCCGATTCGCCAGGGAACGCCAGCCGTAACCCGTTGTCCTGCGCGGCGAGAGCCGTTGCCGACCGCCCGGCCCCGCGGCGCGGCTAGGAATTCCTCAAGAATCGTCTCGCTCTCGCCATGTAAGCGGTTACATCACCACCGTTGGTCTGCTAGACTCCGCTTGTTGCATCCTGGATATCATTTCCTCGAAGCAACACCCCATCGTCTCCTTGGTCCGACAACCTCAAGCGAAAGGCGCGAGCCGATGAGAAACCTAGCTCACGTCCGGGCTGTCGCAGCCACCGTGCTGCTCCTCGTGCTGGGCACACCGGCCCTGGCGCAGTTCGTCGACGGCATGCCCGCCGAGGGCGTCCTCGGCCCCACCGATTTCACCACTCGCCCCTCTGCCGCCACCACCGACAGCCAGTTCAACGGCCCCAATGGCGTGGCGGTGGATCCGCTGACGGGCAAGCTCTTCGTGGTCGACCGCGGCAACCATCGCGTGCTGCGCTGGTCGTCGGTCGATGCCATGGTCGATGGCGCGGCCGCCGAGGCGGTCCTCGGTCAAACGGACTTCGTCACCGGCACATCCGGCCTCAGCGCCACCCGGTTCAACAACCCCATCGGCGCCTGCGTGGACGCCGTCGGTCGCCTCTGGATCGGCGACTTCAGCAACAATCGCGTGCTGCGCTTCGACGACGCGTCGAACAAAGCCACCGGCGCCGCCGCCGACGCGGTGCTCGGACAGCCTGATTTCGTCACCGGGTCGTCGGGCACCACCGCCGACAAGATGGGCGGCCCCGTGGGCGTGTTCCTCGACGCCGACGGCATCCTCTGGGTGAGCAACTTCAACAATCATCGCGTGCTGCGCTTCGACGACGCCGCGAACAAGCCCGACGGCGCCGCCGCCGATGGCGTGCTCGGTCAGCCCGACTTCACCAGCGGTTCCAGCTCGCTTTCGCAGACCGGCATGGCCAACCCGAATGACGTCGTCGTCGACGCCAGCGGCAACCTCTACGTGAGCGACTACGCCAACCGCCGCGTGCTACGCTTCGACGCCGCGGCCATCAAGGCCAACGGCGCCGCGGCCGACGGCGTGCTCGGCAAACCCGACTTCGTCACCGGCGGCTCCATGCTCAGCCAGACCACCATGGGCACGACGCGCTACGTCGAGGTGGACGCCGCGGGCCACCTGTACGTGGTAGGCGAGGGCAACAACCGCATGCTCGTCTTCAACGATGCGGCGACGCTGCCCAACGGCGCGCCGGCCGATTTCGTGATCGGCCAGCCCGACTTCGACACCAGCACCATCCTCGATCCCCCGACGGCCTCCAGCCTGCGCACGCCGCGCGCCGTCGAGGTTGACGAGACCAACCACGTGCTCTGGCTCGCCGACTGGGCGAACCAGCGCGTGCTGCGCTACCCCATCGGCTCCACCACCGAGCCGAACATCATCCTCGTGTCGCCCAGTGGCGGCGAGGAGTGGCTCTCGGGCAGCACCCACGCCATCACCTGGGGCGTCAACATGGTGGCGACCCTGACCATCGAATACTCCACCGACGACGGCGCCTCCTGGCAAACCATCGCCTCGGGCGTGGACGCGTCCCTCGGCACCTACGCCTGGATCGTCCCGGCCGCGCCGACGACCACGGCCCGCGTGCGTCTGAGCGACGAAGCCGACAGCGCCGTGAACGACATCGACGCGCAGTCGTTCACGATCGCCATGCCCGTGTACACGATCATGGTGGAATCTCCCAATGGCTCGCAGCAGTGGGAGGTCGGCTCGAGCCAGCACATCCTCTTCACGGCAGTGAACCTGACATCGGTGGATGTCGAGGTCAGCGACGACGGCGGCAGCACGTGGACCACCGTGGCCGCGGCGGCTCCCGCCAGCGACGGCTCCGTGGCGTGGACCGTGCCCGATGGTCCCGGTGATCAGTACCTCATGCGCGTCACCGACGCCGACGGTTCCGGTGCCACGGATACCAGCGACGAGATGTTCGCCGTGGTCCTCGAGGTCACCGGCGACGAGTTCGACGAGATCTTCTTTCGCGACAGCCCCACGCCCGACTACTACGATCCCAGCTACGTCTTCGCCAATACGCCGAGCACGTTCGTGAGCTGGGGCTCGTCCAAGATCCCCGTGGCCACGGAACGCTCGCTCCGCGGCAACTACAGCTTGTCGTTCGAGTGGAACTCGCAGGTCGGCGGCGACTGGGGCGCGGCCGTGGCCTCGCTCGGCTGGCTCGGCCACGACGTCGCCCAGCGCGACAGCCTGGTCTTCTGGGTCTACACCGACGAGCCCATCGATCCAGCGGATCTGCCCTGCATCTACCTGGAAGACCTCTCCAACGCGAAGACCGAGCACCTCCCGCTGTCCGACTACCTGGGCGCCATCACGTCAGCCGAATGGCAACGCGTCGCCCTCGACCTGCAGGTCTTCCGCGACCATCCGGGATCGGCCGACCTCACGCGCATCAAGACCATCTTCTTCGGCCAGCAGGCAGCCGACGGCGTGGCGCACCACTGGTTCATGGACGACGTGCGCATGACCGGCGGCGAGATCCTCACCGGCCTGGACGTGCCCACCATCGTCGTGCTCGGCTCGTCCACCGCAGCGGGTACCGGCGCCAGTTCTCCCGACAGCTCGTGGGTCGGCCGGTACCGGCACTACGTGGTGGAACAGGACAGCACCGCGCAGGTGGTCAACCTGGCGATCGGCGGCTTCACCACCTACAACATCATGCCCGACGGATATGAACCGCCGGCCGGTCGTCCGGGCCCGAGCCCGGGCCACAATATCACCCGAGCCCTGGCCTACGACCCCTGGGCCATCATCATCAACCTGCCCAGCAACGACATCACCTCGGGCTTCACCATCGAGGAGCAGCTCGCGAACTACGACGTGGTACTGGGCCTGGCCGCGGATGCGGACATTCCCGTGTGGATCTCCACCACGCAGCCGCGCAACCTGCCGACGCAGGAGCAGCGCGACCTGCAGCACACCATGGCCGACACCACGCTCACCCTCTTCGGCGACCACGCCGTCGACTTCTGGTACGGCCTTGCGGCCGCCGATGGCACCATCCTGCCGGAGTACGACTCGGGTGACGGCATCCACCTGAACGACTCGGGACACGCCGTGCTGTACGGACGCGTCGTCGCCAGGGACATCTGGAATCAGATCACGGCGGTGGAGAATCCGTACGAGGACGACACGCCCACCGTGCCAGGAGCCACCCGGCTATTTCAGAACGCACCGAACCCCTTCAACCCCAGCACGAAGATCAACTTCTCGCTGAATCAGGCCGGCGACGTGACGCTGGCCGTCTACGATCTGCGCGGCCACCAGGTGCGGCGCCTCGTGGCGGGCGCGATGGTGGCCGGCGACCACACCATCGTCTGGGACGGCAAGAACGATCGCGGCCAGCCCACGGCCAGCGGCGTGTACTTCTACCGCCTGCAAACGCCCGCGCGCGTGCTTACACGGTCGATGCTGATGGTGAAATAGACGCCATGACGATGGAGGCCCCGGTCATCGCGGCCGGGGCTTCCTGGATCTGGCGGCGCGAGTCCCGACGGCTGCCGCGCCACAAGTACCGGGTTGGTCACGCGGTGGCGGAGCGGATCCACGGTTTGGCCCAGCAACAGGTCGCCCAGCATGCGATGGCCGTGCGGTCCCATGACCAGCAGGTCGAGGTGGTGACTCACCACGAAGGCGGCAAGCTCCTTCACCGGATCGCCATGCAAGAGGGCGATCTCCATGGCCACGCCGAGGGCGCGGACCTCCTCGGCGATCTCCGTGAGGTAGCGCTCGTCGCCGCCATGCGTCCGGCAGATCGGCAAGGCGCGCCAACCCAGGGGTCACGTCCGAACCCTGCGGGATCGGCGTTCCACCGGGGTCGTGCGACGGACGTCCCAGCCGGAGGTCCAGGCGCTACACCATCGTCCGACAGCACGTGCTCCCGGCGATGGGCCTCCGCATGCACCCGCGCCGGCGGCACACCCAGAACACGCACGAGAAACGTCCCCACCAGCCCCTCGCGATCGAGGGTCTTGAGCATGCCCGTCACCGATGCCGCCGCCACCCCTAGCCGGTCGACAAGTCGATTGATAGTCACCGCGGCGGTGTTGGCCTCGAGACGCATGATGGCGGTGAGATAATCGCCGTGGGTCACGCTCATCTTGGGAATGGTCAGCATCGTGTCCTCCCCAGATTTCATGTCAGCAGGGATATTTCAGTCTGCCTGAAATACATCTCAAGCGATTTTTTATCAACGTGTTACGGAAAACGACGAAGCCCACGCCGTAGCATGGGCCCGTCCAATCCGGCGGCGACCACAAGCTATTTTACCAGGACCATCCGCCGGGTCGCCACCACCCCCGCGCCCTCGAGCCGGTACACGTACGTGCCCGAGGCCACGGCCTGGCCGCGGGAGTCCCGCCCATCCCAGGTGGTGCGATGCTCGCCGGCCGGCAGATCGCCGTCGACGAGGGTGGCCACGCGCCGGCCGTCCAACCCGTACACCGCGACGGTGGTATGGCCGGGCGCCGGGAGCGCGAAGCGGATCGTCGTGCGCGGGTTGAAGGGATTCGGCTGGTTGTCCAGCGACACGGCGGCCGGTCTGGCTCCGGCCGCGGGGCCGCTCTCGTTGATCGTGAACGCCGGGCTCTGGGACGTACGCAGCGACGTGACCGCGCCCACGTGTTCGCGGTCGCCGCCCACGAAGGCGGGCGCGGGCGGCGTCACCGAGGACGGATCGTTGGCCGCCAGGCGGAGCCAGCCGGGCTGATCGTCGGTGACCACACAGGTGGCGCGCGCCAGCACGATGTGGTCTGCCGCAGGCAAAGGCCGGGCTAGACCCACCGCGAAACGCGGCGCCTCGGCGATGTTGAGAGCCTGCCCCTCGTATACCCAGTCGGCGATCCGCAGGTTCGGCGACGCCGCGACGACGCATTCCCAGCCACGCACATCCACGCCAGCATGGGACAGCACGAGGTAGACCGGGAACGGGGTGTCCGGCGTGACCGTGGCCTCGGCACCAGTAGCTGCCTCATCGGCATAGATCCCGATATCGGACGCCTGCAACGGTGTCGCGAGGAAGACGCTGCCCACGAGCGCGAACAGCGGCAGGAACGAAAGGGCTTGTCTGGTCTTCATGCTCGTCTCCTCGATCATGGCGCAGCCCAGCGACCGCGCGCGTCTGGGACTTACGGACAGCCGGCGCAGGCTGTCCCGTTGGCGAGCGCGAGCGCGGCGAAGTCCGAGAGGTTGAGCACCCCGTCGAAATGGAAATCTGCGCATACGGTGTAGGCGACGAAATACGCCTGGGCGAATAGAGGGATGTCGGCCAGGTTCATGATGCCGTCCCCGTTCATGTCAGGGCTATGGAACTGGATGTCCATGGGTTGCCCCAGCGGTCCCCAGGATGTCATGACCTGCGTCATCTCGCCGCCGGCCGCGTCGGTACATCCGCCGGCACACACGGGGTTGGAAAAAGTTGTCCGCCCGGCCGGTCCGGTCGGCGCGTCGGCAATGGGTACCCGATCCGACGTCGAGCAGCAATCGCGGCACGTGGCGAGATTCCCCAGCGTGGTCTCCAGCCACATATGGTCCGCGGGCACCCCCGCGATCGCCACGCCGGTACAGCTGATCATCTGCACGTCGACCGTGGCATCCACGACCACACCGCCCGGTGCGAACGCATGCGTCAAAGGGTCGCCCGTGCAGATCGGGATGTTGGTCACCCAGACCTGTCCCGCAGCGCGAGTGCCGGCTGTGCTGGCGTTGAGGTCGGGACAATCGGGATTCGTGTTTACCGTCACCGGATTTCCGGCGAACTGGCCAGCGGTGAACGTGCTGCAACCCAGGTCCACGTTGCTCACCGGCCCCACGAAACCATCGGGGCCGCTGGGCGCCGCGTTGTTCGTGACGGTGGTGTTGCAGCAGAACACCAGCGACTGGTTCACGGCGTACAGACCGCCGCCCTCGGTGATCGCATCGTTGGTGTCGACCAGGCAACCATTGGCGCGGCCGGTCTATTGCGCGGTGAACGCCAGGGCGCCGCCCTGCTCGGCATGGTTGTTCGCCATGGTGCAGAGGCTGAATTCCGCGTCGCTCATGTCGTCCAGCAAACAGCCGCCGCCCCGGTGCTGGGCGTCGTTGACATCGAAGCTGCAGTGACGGATGTCGAGATCGGCATGGGAGCCGAAGAGACCGCCGCCCGCCACGGCCCGATTGTCGCGAATTCCGGATTCCTGGAGGTACACGGTGGCATCGATGGCAGCCACGCCGCCACCATGATCGCCATTGACGAGGGGGCCGTTCGCCTGGCAATGAGAGAACACGAAACCGCGCACGTGGACCGTGGCGTTATTGACGTAGAGACCGCGCCCGGCGAAGCCGGGGTCGACGACCACCGGGCCGGTCCCTGCGAACCGAACCAGGCAGATGTCCTTGTTCTCGACGACGATGCAGTTGGTACTGCCGGTGAGGGCGTCCGTCGTGATGCAGGACGTATATGTCCCGCCATCGACGAGGATGATGTCTCCCGAGGAGGCGACATTGACGGCCGCCTGGATGGTCGAAAAGGATCCGGGGACGTAATAGGTGGTGGCGAGCGCCGCCTGCGCTACGGTGAACACCGCGATGGCGACGACCGCCGACACGCGATTGGTTCGGCCCATGGCTCTTCCCTTCGGTTCGGCGGTGATATGATTTTTGGACAGATGCGAGGCGTGGCGCTGATTCTGGAGAAATTTTATCTGATCTTGACATGCGAATGCAAGTCCGGGTCTTGGTTCAGGGGATCTCGCCAGGATTAGCGGCGTCCAAAAATTACGAGAAAAGCCCTCCACAACTTTCGCTTGTCGTCGAATCGGCAGCATACGAGATTGGAGCTCGGCTCGCGCCCGCGAGGGCCCGACGAATCCGAGGACCCCTGATACCGAAGAGAATCGATGCGTCACCTGTTGCACCTGATCGTCTCCATCCTCATGTGGGTCCTCTTCGGATACTACTGGTACATCGTCATGGGACGTGAAGTCGGCCCCGGCACCACGCGGGCCATCGTGATCCTGGGCATGCTGGTTCTCGTGGGCCTGGTGACGACGGCGCTCTGGATCGAGCACAATCTGCTCCTCGCGCGCAGGCTCGAGGGACGCCGGCAGGGAGTGCGCGGAGCGCCTGAGCCGAACATCGAATGGGATGCCATCGGGCGGCCGATTACGCATCCCGGATTGCCGTTGCTGCGTGCGGCGACGATCGTCGACATCACGGCGGACCCCGAGAGCAAGACCTTCACGGTCGGAGCTGCGAAGGAACCGTCGTGAACCTGTACGACCTGGTCGTCTCGTTCGAGCAGACGTGGGTGTACGGCGCGCTACTCGTGTACTTCGCCTGGTATCCCATGGCCACCAGCGCCATGTGGATCTACACGGCGATCATCTACTTCCGCCGGCGCGAGCACCGGGACGAGGACTCCGCGGCTTCATTCTACCGTCTCGATCGCACACCGCGCGTGAGCTTCCTCATTCCCGCCTTCAACGAGGAAGACAACATCGCTGAGACCGTGGCGGGTGTGCTCGCCGTCGACTACCCCGATTTCGAGGTCGTCGTCATCGACGATTGCTCCACCGACGGCACCCTGGCTCGCCTGCAACCCCTCGCCGACGCCGGCCGCATCCGCCTGATCCGCAAGCGCGTGAACGAGGGCAAGGCCATGGCGCTGAACGACGCCTTGCCGCTGTGCACCGGCGAATTGCTCATGGTGATGGATGCCGACGCGATTCCCGATCCGGGCATCCTCAAGGCCATGGTCCCCCACTTCCGCTCGCCCCGCGTGGGTGCGGTGACGGGCAATCCGCGGGTGGTGAATCGCGACAGTTTCCTCGCCAAGCTGCAGGCCATCGAGTTCGCCAGCATCATCTCACTGATGCGGCGCGCGCAGCGCGTATGGGGCCGCATCATGACCATGTCCGGCGTGGTGGGGATCTTCCGCCGCGAGGCATTGCAGGATGTCGGCTATTACAGCCCGGAGATGGCCACGGAGGACATCGACATCACCTGGCGCCTGCAGATCCGCCACTGGGACGTGCGCTACGAATCGCAGGCGGTGATGTGGATGCGCGTGCCGCAGTCGTTGAAGGGGCTGTGGCGGCAGCGGCGCCGCTGGGCGCTCGGGCTGAGCCAGGTGATGCATCGTCACTGGCGCACCGTGCTACACTGGGAGCACCGCCGGTTCTGGCCCGTGATCGTGGAAGCCAGCCTCTCGGTGGCCTGGGCCTACACTTACGTCTTCCTGAGCCTCGTCTGGATCATCAGTTACGCGCTTGGGTATCCGCCGGTGGGCGCGAGCCCCATCCCCAATTTCTGGGGCATGCTCATCGCCACGGTGTGCGTGTTGCAGCTCATCACAGGGGTGATGCTCGACCGCAACTACGACCGCACCCTGCCGCGATACTTCGTGCACGCGGTGTTCTACCCGCTCATCTACTGGATCCTGATGGCCGTGATCACGGTCGTGACACATCCACGCGGCGCCAACGTGAACCGACAGAAGCGGCGCTACACGCTCTGGAAGCCGGTGAGGGAATGACCGTGCGCCTCCGCCTCGTCATGGCCTGGCTTGCCCTGGCCGCGCCCAGTCTGGCCGAGATGGCCGCGGCGCAGACCGCGTCGGTCCCGGACACCGCGATGTTCGGGGTGCACGTCATCAATACGCCCGCCGCCTGGCGCGAGATCGACGCCGCCCGCGAGGCGGCGGGACACGACGCACACGCAGCATCCGCGGCTGCCTTCATCCGGGGCCTGAATCACGATGCACGCCTCGTCGGCGAGGTCTGCGACGAGCTGGCCTTCCAGAAGCTGTGGCTCGAGCAGCACGACCGCGCCATCTTCTACTTCCGTCGCTACCTGGCACGGCATCCGGGCGAGGTGAATCGGGACGCGCGCAAAGGGCTCGCGCTCGCCTATAGCTGGAGCGGCCGCCAGGGCCTGGCCATCGACATGTATCGCCGTCTCGTCGAGGAGGATCCCGGCGATCTCGACGCGCGCCTCGGGTTCGGACGCTCGCTCATCTGGGGCAATCACCTGCACGAGGGGTTCCACGTGCTGCGAGGCCTCGAGATCGAGCATCCCGACGACGACCATGGCGCCGGCGATTTCTTGCTGACGACCCTCGACTCCTACGAACCGCACGTCGACATCCGCTGGGATGGCATCCGGGACAGCGACGACCTCACGATCCACCGTTACACGGTCCGGGGGCGCGCCAACGTCGGCGAGGCCCTGCCCGAAGTGGGCGCGGGGGTGGCCTTCATCGCACAGTCGGAAGAACCCGACGTCACCGCGCCCCGATTCCAGGCTGGTCTCGTCGCTCCGCTCGCGCACACGGTCACGCTGCACGCCTACGGCTGGGTCGATCACCTGACGAGCGACGGCGCCCTGCCGACGACCGGTGAGTCGCTCGACTGGACGCGCCTCGGCGGCGACGGCTGGCTCACGTGGCAGCCGCTTGCCCGCCTGCGCCTCGATCTGGGCGCGAGCAGCCAGGTCGTGGAGACCTACGTCGCCTTCGGCGAGCACCTCCACTACGAGCCGCTGAGCCTGTCGGCCGACTGGCGTTTCGCGCGCCAATGGACGCTGTCCGGCGCCGGCCAGTATGCGAGCTACAGCGACGACAACACCCGTCGTCGCGGCTCGCTGCAGCTCTGGTGGAAGCATACCGGCGCCTGGGACCTCGCCGTGGGGCCAGGCATCTATGTCATGGACTACACTCACCCCTATCCGGGCGGTTACTGGGCGCCCGAAGGGGTGCGCAACGCCACGATGGCGGCGAAGATCGCCCACCACTGGGCACGTCTCGCCATTGCCGTGGACGGAAGCTACGGCGTGGAGAAGGAAACAGATGCCGACGCCATCGCGGTGGGCGGCATCCACGGCCACGTGGGCTGGCGCTTCGTCCCCGGCTGGTTGCTCGGTCTCGACGCCGCGCACTCCCGCAGCCGCTTCACCAGCGACAGCGGCTATCACCGCACCACGGGCACGGTCGCCATCCGGGCGCTCTTCTGACATGGGCACTTCGCGTCGACGCCGCTTCGCGATCGCGATCACCATGGTGGTCGCCATCGCTTCGCTCGGCCTCGTACTGCGCAGCCGTACCCTCCACCAGCCCGCCGAGCACAGCGCGAGCTACCACCTCGACCCCACCGACCTGGCCACCTCGGCGAGCGCCGACATCGGGCCGGGCGTGCGTATCCTCTGCTACCACTACTTCCGCCGCGATTTCGATCCGATCTACCTCGTGCGCGTGTTCGCGGCCGTGGTGCTCGGCATGCCGGCGCTCGGCCCCCAGGAGTTCTGGACAATGCCGATCAGCCAGTTCGAGCGGCACCTGCGCTATTTCCGCGACGAGCACATCCCTGTACTCACGCTGGGCGATATCGCCGCGTACCAGGCGCGCGGCGAAGCGCTGCCCGACCCGGCAGTGGTCATCACGATCGACGATGCCGACCGCAGCGTGTACCGACTCGCCTGGCCCCTCCTGAAGCGCTACGGCATGCGGGCGCATCTCTTCGTGCCCACCAGCGAGGTGGGCCTGCACTGGAGCGGCATCGATGTCTGCACGTGGGCGGAGCTGCGCGAGATGGGCGACTCCGGCGTCCTCATCGTCGGCTCGCACACGCACGATCTGCACTACAAGGTCGCGACGGACGCCGGGCGCCAGCCGGTATTCTGGAATCCGCAGACGATCAGCACGGCGCAGCGCACGGAGGAGCTGGCCGAACTGCGTGCGATCGGCACCGCGCCGGACCATTCCGATGCCAACGCCGCAGCCCCGCCGTCCGATCCCATCGCGGCCGATCTGCTTCTGAGCCGGCGTCTCGTGGAACGCCACATCGGCAAGAGCTGCCTCTGGCTCGCCTGGCCCTACGGCTTCGGGAGCGGACGCCTCGACAGCCTCGCCGCACGCGTCGGCTTCCACGGCACCCTGAGTCTGCGTCCGCGCTCGGTCGAGGACGATTCCCCGCCCTGGCATCTGGGCCGGTTCACGCTGACGGCCAAGACCACCCCCCAGGAAGTAGCCGCGTTCTTCGTCGATTCTGCGCCGTTCTAGTGAGAGGCTCCCGGACGATCGACCGGGAGCCTCACGCCCCGATGACACACGGTCGTCTACTGGAAGAGCGCCTTCACGTCGCTCCAGCTCTGGCTGGTCGCTCCCACCGACTGGTCGTTCAGACGCGCCACGACGGGCGTTCCGAACGAGTAGCTGCAAGGTTGCAGATCGCCACCGCCGAAGTCCACCACCGGGAACCCATCCGGGAGACTCGAGGGATCCGAGGGGCCAAAGGTGATCTCCTCGTAGCTCGTGCTCTCGGTGTAGAAGATCGCGTTCGAGAGGACAGTCCCGGTGGGACTCACTGGAACCGGCGTGAGGAAGTGTACGATCTGGTTGGTGTTCGTGCCGGTATTCTCGCCCCAGCCCATCGACGTGACATACACCTGGAAATCCGCCGCCGTGCAGGCGATGGAGACCTCGTAACCGGCCACCTCACTTCCCATCGCGTTCGTCAGGACGACGTACCCGATCCGGGCGTAGCCGGGAACAATGGTAGTCGCCGCGGTCTCGTAGTTGAACTCGGTGTCGCTGAAGTAGAATCCCATGACGTTGTCGTCGGCCAGCGCCGCACCCGCCACGAACGTGAACACCACCGCAAGGCTCATGAACGTGTTGCGCATGATCATCCTCCTCGTTGTGGACTCATCTGCCCATCGTGAATCCAGCGTGATCTCCATGTGTGATAGGCGGAACGTATTGTCGGAGGAGACACGGCGATTACGAGCGAGAACCGACGAGCGTGCGGTATTGCCTCGCCACGCGCAGCAGCAAGGTGCCGACCACGGAGCGGCGCTGGAACTGGCGCCGCATCTCCGGCACGGCGCCGAACCGGCGCTTGAAATCCCAGAGGCTCCGCCGCCCCACGCTGCCCCCGAAGTCGACGGCCGTGAGCCCGCGCGCGCAGGCTGCCATGATGTCGAGCCAGTAGAGGAGCACCGCCGGAAACACGCCGGACTCCGTCCCTCCGCGCACGCCGCCTTGCCAGGAGATCAGGCGTCCGCGCGACACGAAGCCGAAGTGACCGCCCAGCAGCTCGCCATCGCGGCTCACGGTGCCGAAGACCACGTCATCGGGGGCTTCTCGCATGAGATCCTGCATGAATGCCAGCGGCACGGGCGCCTGCGCGAAGCGTGCCGCGCGCTGGCGGTAAAGCTGGTACCACGGGGCCAGGCGGGCCGGATCGCGCTCTTCCCGGATAGTGCAGCCCAGCCGGAGCGAGCGATCGCGCTCGCGCCGCCGGATCCCGGCGAGATTACGCTCGGTCGCGTCCAATCCGCCCGCGCAGGGGACGATCGCCGTACGCGTCTCGATCGCCAGCCAGGGCGGCCCCGGCGTGACCAGGGCATGACGCGCGGCGGCGTCGGCCGAGAGCGTGAACGCGGCCAGCATGCGGCAGCCGCCAACGTGATCTCCTAGCCCGCTCACGAGCGACCGGAACACGGCCGCCTGAACCTCCGGCGGAAGATCCGCCGGCACCTGCGGCCCACAGACCACACCATCCAGGCTGCTCTCCAGACGATTCATACCCCACCGCCGCCGCTCGATCACCGGCAGACAGCCCACCATCTCGCCCTCGCACTCGGCGACGAGCCAGAGCCCCCGCGCCCGCGCATAGTGGCGCGCCACGAGATCGAGCCAGAAAGCGCGTGCTGCCAGCTCGGCATCGGGTACGCGAGCAAGCAACGTCGCGAGTCCGGCCGGCGCGGCGTCGAGACCCTGGACGTGTATGGGGATTTTTAAGGCGCCGCCAGGCGATTTCGTGGATTTCGACAAGTTGGAACGGTTCCCCGCTGGGCGGACACTCGACCGCGACAGCCAACAATCTGCCGTTGACCCCTATCGCGGGGTCGGTACCTCGACGTCTCCGTAAGGATACCACCAAGTCGCCCGCCGGGCGAGCCTGGTATTCGCAGAGTATTCGGCTCTCTTTACACCGTGCCACGAAGAATGTTGGCGGGTCCAGCGCTTGCCTGGGCCCGTCCTCATGAACACCAAAACACTCACTTCATGCCCTACGCTTCCTCCCCACTGCCCCAACCCTAACTGCAAATACCACAAGCCTCAGCCGCATTCCTGGCCCTTCGCGCTCTTCGGCACCTTCTCCCGAAAATCCCCGCCCTACACCGTCCAGCGCTACCTCTGCCTGGCCTGCGGCAGGACCTGCTCAGACCAGACCTTCCGCACCACATACTGGCTCAAACGCGCCGATCTCCTGCCCAAGGTCCACAAGCACGCCGTCTCAGGTGCCGCCAACCGCCAGATCGCCAGGCTCCTCGACACCTCGCCGACGACCGTCGACAACCTCCTCGCCCGCCTCGGCCGACACTGCATCCTCTTCCATCGACACCTGGTGTCCCAGGCGTCACCCTTCGTGGACATCGCCATCGACGGCCTCGTCACCTTCGAGCACTCCCAGTACTTCCCCTACGAGATCGTCACGGCCGTCGATCGCCCCTCCAGCTTCATCATCCACTTCGCCGAGGCCGAGCGGCGACGCAGCGGGGCGATGACCGACGAGCAGAAATGGAAACGGTCCCTCTTTGAACAAAACTATGGCCGGCCGGACCCCAGGTCGTTGATGCGGGCGCTGCTCGAGGTGCTCTCGGTCTCGCTCGACGGCGCCACCGAGGCCCACATCTGGAGCGACAAGCACAAGACCTATCCCTACGCGATCGCGAAGCTACGGTATTGCAAGGTGATCCACGAGACGATCGACTCCCGTGAGCCGCGGACGAGTCGCAACCCGTTGTTCGAGGTCAACTTGCTGGACATGTTGCTGCGGCATTGTCTGAAAGACCACACGCGGGAGACGATCGCGTTCGGAAAGCGACGCCAGCATTCGATCTACCGGCTGGCGATCTTCCTGGTGTGGCGCAACACGATCAAGTTGCGTCGGGAGAAGCGGTGCTGGAGCACGCCGGCGATGCAGATCGGGATCGCCACGAAGCCCCTGACCGAGGAGGAGGTGTTGTCGCGGCGGCTGTTCGTGTCGCATATCGAGTTGCCGCCGTTGTGGGATGACTACTACTGGCGACGGGTCGAGACGCGGCCATTGAAGGTGAACCGGAGGCACAAGCTGACGTACGCCGCGTAGTGAGAAAGTCGGGCCTAGCAGGCGAGATGGCGGTGCGAAGCCTCGTCAACATTCTTCTTGGCACAACTCAAGGTAAGCGATCACCAGGGGAGATTCGCCAGGTCGACGTTCCCTCCCGAAATCACCACGCCGATGCGCCGCCCTCCGACCTCGCCACGCTTCTCGAGCAGAGCGGCCAGCCCCACGGCGCCCGAGGGTTCGATGACCAGCTTCATGCGCTCCCAGATCAGGCGCATGGCCCCTATCACGGCGGTATCGCCCACGGTGACGATGCGCTCCACGCGGTCGCGGATGATCGGGTAGGTGAGCGTGCCGAGGCTGGTGAGCAGGCCGTCGCAGATGGTCTGCGGGTTCACACTGGCGATGATCTTCCCCGCGGCGAGGGAGCGCGCCGCGTCGTCGGCGCCCGCTGGTTCGGCCGCGAGAACCCGCACACCAGGCGCCGACTCCGTGACGGCGATCGCCGTGCCGCTGAGCAAGCCGCCGCCACCGACGGGAGTCATCACCACGTCGAGACCGGGCGCCTGTTCCAGCAGTTCGAGCGCGGCCGTGCCCTGGCCGGCGATCACCCGCGCATCGTTGTAGGGATGCACGACATGCGCTCCCGTGCGCGCCACAACCTGGTCGAGCGTATCCTCGCGCGCCTGCAGCGTGGGTTCGCACGGGATGATCTCGGCGCCGTAGCCGGCCACGGCATCGCGCTTCACGGCCGGCGCCGTGCGCGGCATGACGACATAGGCCGGGATCCCGCGCACGCGGGCCGCCAGCGCCAGGGCCTGGGCGTGGTTGCCGCTGCTGTGGGTGGTCACGCCGCGCGCCGCGGTGGCGTCGTCGAGCGACTGCACGGCGTTGGTGGCGCCGCGGTACTTGAAGGCGCCCACCTTCTGCAGGTTCTCGCACTTGAAGTACACCTGCGCGTCGACAAGGGCGTCGATGGTCGCGCACGTCATCACCGGGGTGCGGTGCGCGAAGCCGGCGATGCGGGCCTGTGCGGCGCGGATGTCGGCCAGTGTCGGGACCACGAGCTTGCTCATTCCAGGGCCGCCTCCCCGGCCGGTGCGCCACGCCGGCGCCGCAGCCGGGTCTGGAGCGCATCCATGGCCTCGTAGAACACCGGCGTGACGAAAAGGGTGAGGAACTGCGAGAATAGCAGGCCGCCCACCACGGCCAGGCCCAGCGGCCGCCGCGATTCGGCGCCGGCGCCATGCGCCAGCGCGATGGGCAGCGTGCCCATGAGGGCGGCCATCGTGGTCATCATGATGGGGCGGAAGCGGATCACGCAGGCCTCGTAGATGGCGTCGCGTGCGCTCTTGCCCTCGGTGCGCTGCGCGTGCAGCGCGAAGTCGATCATGATGATGCCGTTCTTCTTCACCAGGCCCACCAGCATGATGATGCCCACGAAGGCATAGATGCTCAGCTCCACCTTGAAGATCATGAGCGTGACGAGGGCGCCGAATCCGGCGAACGGCAGCGCCGAGAGTATGGTGAGCGGGTGGATGAAGCTCTCGTACAGGATGCCCAGTACGAGGTAGATGACGACCACCGCGAGCAGCAGGAGCAGTCCGAGACCCGCCGACGACGACTGGAAGGCCTCCGCCGTCCCCTGGAAACTCGTCGTGACCGTGGCCGGCAGCGTGCGCGCAGCGATACTCTGCACCCTCGTCACAGCGGCCGAGAGGGCCACGCCGGGCGCCGTGTTGAACGACAGCGTCACCGCCGGGAGCTGCCCCGAGTGATTTACCGCGAGCGGGCCGGCCGTCTGGTGGATGGTCGCCAGCGCGCTCAGCGGCACCAGCGCACCGCCACTCGACGACACGTAGAGCAGTCCGAGGGAACTGGCGTCGAGCTGATACTGCGGGGCGAGCTCCATCACCACGTCATACGTGTTGTTCTGACCGTAGATCGTGGAGATGCGCCGCGACCCGTAGGCCGTGTAGAGCGCATCCTCGATGGCCTGCGGCGATACTCCCAGCGCCGAGGCGCGGTCGCGATCGATGTCCACGGACACCTGCGGATTGTTGAGCTGCATGTCGCTGGTCACGTCCTGCAGTTCCGGCAGATCGACGAGGCGGTCGAGCAGGAGCTGGCCGTAGCGGTACAGGGTATCGGTGTCCGCCGTCTGCAGCGTGTACTGGTACTCGCTCTTGGTGATGCGCCCGCCGAGCCGGATCGGCGGCGGATTCTGCAGGAACATCATGATGCCCGGCACCTGCGACGCCTTGCGGCGCAGCACCTGGATCACCTCATCGGCCGACAGCTTGCGCTCGCCGCGCGGCTTGAGTCGGATCAGGATGAAGCCGGTGTTGCTCGCATTGCTGCCGCGCGATCCGCAGCTCGACATGTACGATTCGACGTTGTCGTCGGCCGCGATGATCTGCGCCAGCGCCTGCTGATGCGCCACCAGATCCGCGTACGACACGCCCTGCGCCGCCTCGGTGCGTCCGAAGATGCGCCCGGTGTCCTCGCTGGGCAGGAAACCCTGCGGGATGATCTTGAACAGCACCACCGTGCCGGCCAGCACCACCACCAGGAACACGAGCACGGCGCGGCCATGATCGAGCGACCAGGCCAGCCCCGTCGCATAGAGTGCCAGCGACCGCGCAAAGACCCGCTCGAGCGCGTTGTAGATCCGGCCGTGCACGCGGTCGCCCTCTGACCGCAAGAAGCGGCTACAGAGCATGGGCGTGAGCGTGAGGGAAGCGAAACCCGAGATGAGGATGGCCGTGGCGATCACCACGCCGAATTCGCGGAACAGGCGTCCGATGATGCCGCCCATCAGCAACACGGGAATGAACACGGCGGCGAGCGACAGCGTCATCGACACGATCGTGAAGCCGATCTCCCGCGAACCCGCATACGCCGCCACGATCGCGGACTCTCCCTTTTCCATGTGGCGCACGATGTTCTCGAGCATGACGATGGCGTCGTCCACCACGAAGCCGAGCGACAGCGTGAGCGCCATGAGCGAGAGGTTGTCGAGGCTGAAGCCGAGCAGGTCCATCACCAGGAAGGTGCCGATGATCGACATCGGCAGTGCCAGGCTCGGGATCACGGTGGCGGACAGGTTGCGCAGGAAGGCGAAGATCACCAGCACCACCAGGCCCAGGGTGATGGCCAGCGTCACCTTGACGTCCTTGAGCGAGGCCTGGATCGATTCGGAGCGGTCGAAGAGCACGTTCAACGACACCGACTGCGGGAGTTGCTGCTCGAACTCGGGAAACAGCGCGCGTACCGCCTGCACCACGGCGACCGTGTTCGTGCCCGGCTGACGCTGGATGGCGAGGATCACCGAGCGCGCGTCGTTGAACCAGGCGGCCGTCTTGTCGTTCTGCACGCTATCGAGCACGTGGCCCAGCTCGGCGAGCCGCACGGCGCGGCCGCCGCGGTAGGACACGATGATGGGCCGGAACTGCTTCGCGTTCACCACCTGACCGTTCGCCTGCACCGAGTAGGCGCGGTAGCGACCGTCAAGCGCGCCGGTGGGCAAATTGACGTTGGCGCTGCGCACGGCGCCGGCCACCTGGTCGATGCCCAGACCCTGCGCGGCCAGGAGCTGCGGATCGAGCTGGATGCGCACGGCATACTTCTGCGAGCCATACACCTGCACCTGGGCCACACCCTCGACCATAGAGATGCGCTGGGCCAGGAGCGTCTCGCCGTACTCGTCGAGGGTCGATAGCGGCAGCGTCGGCGAGGTGAGCGCCACGTAGAGGATGGGCTGGTCGGCGGGGTTCACCTTGCGGAACGACGGCGGGTTGGGCATATCGGGCGGCAACTGCCCCTGCGCCACCGAGATGGCCGACTGCACGTCCTGCGCCGCCGCGTCGAGATCGCGACCGAGGTCGAATTGCAGCGTGATGCTCGTCACGCCCTGGAAGCTGGACGATGTCATCGACGAGATACCGGCGATGGTCGAGAACTGCTTCTCGAGCGGCGTGGCCACGGCCGAAGCCATGGTCTCCGGGCTGGCGCCAGGCAGATTGGCGGTGATGCTCAATGTCGGAAAATCCACGTTCGGCAGGTCCGACACCGGGAGCTGCCGGTAGCCGGCCAGACCGAATATGAGGATGGCCAGCGTCACGAGCGTGGTCATGATCGGCCGGCGAATGAACAGGGCCGAGAGGTTCATGACGGGTTCGCCCCGCTCGTTCCCACGGCGTCCTTCTCCACGATCTTGCTGCCCGGGCGCAGCCGGAGCTGGCCGTCCGTGACCACCTTCTCGCCCACCTGCACACCGTCGGCGATGATGGCGTCGTTTCCCACGCGACGGCTCACCGTCACCGGACGCACGGCCACCGTGGCATCGTCGTTCACGACGAAGAGGTAGTCGCCGTTCTGGCCCGTGTCGATGGCCTGGGCCGGCACCGTCACCACGCCCGCGAGTTGCCGCAGCACGAGCACCGTGTTGAGGAACTCGCCCGGCCACAGGCTGTCGTCGGTGTTGGGGAACTCTGCCTTCAGCAGGATTGTGCCGGTGGACGTGTCGACCGCGTTGTCGATGAACGTGAGCTTGCCCTCGCGCATGACGTCGGTCTCGCTCGGCGCCGTGGCCCGCACCGCCAGCGTGCCGTCAGCCGACTGGGCGAGGATGTCCGGCAACGCCTGCTCCGGGACACTGAAGCGCACATAGATCGGCCGGATCTGGTGGATCACGGCCAGGGGGGACGCGCCCCCCGCGCTGACGAGGTTGCCGGCATCCACCAGCGTCTCGCCGATGCGCCCGGCGATGGGCGCGGCGATGGTGCAGTATGCCAGGTTGAGGCGCGCCAGCGTGACGGCGGCGGAATCAGCACTGGCCGACGCGCGCGCGGACGCGAGCTGCGACTCGAGATCGGCATTCTCCTGCACCGCCACGTAGTCCTTCTGCAAGAGCGCGGCGTAGCGCTCCATCTTGGCGGCCAGGTTGGCGGCCGTGGCGGCGTCGCGCGCGAGGTTAGCCTGTGCCGACGCCAGGGCGGCCTGGAACGGTGCGGCGTCGATCGTGAAGATCGTCTGCCCCGCCTGCACGCGATCGCCCTCGGTGAACGCCACGCGTTCGAGGATGCCCGTCACCTGGGCCCGCACCGCCACCGACCGGAAGGCCTCCGCGTGCCCGAACGCGCTCACCTCCAGGGGCAGCGTCTTCTGCGTGGCGACCGCCGTCACCACGGGCACCGACGGCGGACCGGCCGGCCCCTTGCCGTCCTTGCATCCGCTGAGGACCAGGATCACGGCCAGGTTCAAGGCGAGGACCAGACCGACGCTGCGACCAGGGTTCATCGTGCACCATCCTGCGTTGTGTCGCTACCGGGTCGTATGGTGGCCACCGGCGGCGACGTACCCAGGCGCCCGGTGGCGTGCGCGAGGGAGGCCACGGCCAGGTACCAGTCGGTACGGGCCTGCACGTCCTGCGCGCGCGCGTCCTCCAGCGTCGTCTGCGCCGCCAGCAGATCGAGGATCGAATCCAGGCCCGAGCGGTAGCGCTCGGTGGCGACATCGTGCGATTGCGTCGCGGAGTCGAGGAACTCGCGCGCCGTCTGCAAACGCTGGGTCGCGGTCCGCAGGTCGTAGTAGCCCTGCCACACGTTCAGCTCCACCGAGCTGCGCAGTGTCTCCAGCCGGCTCTCCGCCAGAGCCTCTTCGGCCTGCGCCTGGCGCACGTCGTTCACGTGAGAGAAACCCGTGAAGAGCGGCAGATTCAGGAACACGCCGGCGAGATACGTGTCGCGTGTCTGGTCGAATCCGTCGTAATAGCGGCGGGCCACGCTGCCCTGCACCGTGATCTCTGGACGGCCCTGCCCCTTCACGGCGCCCACGTGGGCGCGGGCCGCCAGTACCGACGCCCGGGCGGCGGCCAGCGCCGGCCGGTAGGTCTGGGCGTCGACGATAAGATCCTCGACAGCGGTGGCCACCGAGTCCGCGGGCGGGGTGCCGGGCAGGAAACCGACGTCGTAGTCCACGGTGGGCGACAATCCCATCGCCGTGGCCAGAGACCCGCGCACCGTCTGGATCTGCCCCGCAAGCGTCTGCTCGGTCAGCTTCTGCTGCGCGAGGTTGCTGCGGGCTTGCAACACATCGGCCAGGGTGGCGAGGCCCGCGCTGCGCCGCTGCTCCGCCGCATCGACGTTGGCCGTCGCCTCCTCCACGGCCTGGGCCGCGGCCTCGTGCAGGGCGTGGGTGCTGAGATACTGGTAGTAGGTTTGCTCGACCGTCAGGGCCACGTCCTGGATCGTCTGGTTGTGGCTCCAGTTGGCCTGGTAGAGCGACTGTCGTGCCTGCTCCACGGTGCCGGCACGCTTGCCGAAGTCGAAGAGCACCGCGTTGAGGGCCACCGCGGGCGTGAAGCTGGTGAGGGTGGTGGGCGGCTGGGTGCCCACCGAGTTCTGCGATCGCTGGTATCCCGCGCTTGCGCCGATCTGCGGCCAGTAGGCGCCCTGCTTGGTCCCCAGGTTCGCCGACGCCGCCAGTGCCGACGCCCACGACGCCCGCGTCAACGGGTTGTTGCGCAGGGCGAGATCGACGATGTCCGTCAGCGTCCACTCGTTGCGGGCCATGAGAAGATCGTCAGGCAGCACCACGGCGGGCGCGGCGGGCGGCGCCGCCGGCAATGCTTCGTGCGGCGGCCGCCAAGCCTGCGCAGGATCGTCCGGAATACGGCTGCGCACATCAAGGCCCGTCACCGTGGCGCAACCGGCCAGTGCGACGGTAAGGAACAGGCCGGCCCAGAGCCCGGACCTTGACCGCCGGCGCCGACGAGAGAGGGGCATGGTCGATCCTTTCACGGACGGCAAGCAAGTAGGCGCAAACATTAAATCCGAGGAGTGCCGCGCGCCATCGCGACCTCGATTGACGCGGCGTTTTCTCGTGGACGGCGCCGCGCCGCGATGCCAGAATCAGGTATCCAACGCTCTTGCTTGAACCTGGAGGCCTGAACATGGCGTTTCTTGGCGATCTGTGGTTGCCGATCCTTCTCTCGTCGGTTGCTGTCTTCGTCGTCAGCGCGGTCATCCACATGGTTCTGCCCGTGCACAAGGGCGAGTACCGCAAGCTACCGGGCGAGGCCGATGTGATGAAGACCATGCGCAGCCTGGGCGTCCGCCCTGGCGACTACGCCTTCCCGCACTGCACGATGCAGGAGATGGGCACGGACGACGCGAAGGCGCGTTACGCCGCGGGGCCCGTGGGCTTCCTCACCGTCGTCCCCAGCGGCGTGCCCAGCTTCGCCCGCAGCCTGGTGCTCTGGTTCCTCTTCACGCTGGTGGTCGGCGTGTTCACGGCGTACATCACCGCGCTCGCCGCCGATCCGGGCACGCACTACCTGCGCATCTTCCGTGTCGCCGGCGCGGTAGCCACGCTGGGCTACGCCGTCACGTACATCCCCGACGTCATCTGGAAAGGTCGCAGCTGGAAGACCACCGGCCTGCACATGCTCGACGGCTTGATCTACGGACTGCTGACGGCCGGCATGTTCGGCTGGCTCTGGCCGGCGGCCTAGCTCTGCCGATTCCGGGTGCGATTGACAGGCGGTCGCGCAACCGCCACCATGAAAGCGTGGTTCGCCCGCCAGTAGATCACCGTTCCTGGAAAGGACCACCCCATGCGCATGCTGCCCCGCTGTGTCTGGATTTCCGGCTTCACCCTGCTACTCGGTGCTACCGCCGCCAGCGCCTGCACGAACTTCCTCGTCACCCGCGGAGCCTCGCAGGACGGCGAGGTGATGATCACCTACACGTGCGACGGCGAGTTCCACCCCACCCTCCAGCAGGTCCCTGCCGCCGACCACCAGCCTGGCGACGTGTACGAGATCAAGGACTGGAGCGGACAGGTGCGTGCCACCATCCCGGAGATCGCCCACACCTACGCCGTGGTGGGCCTGATGAACGAACACCAGGTGACGATCGGCGAGACCACCTTCGACGGGCGTCCGGAGCTGGTGAATCCCGAGGGGATGCTTCACTACTGGTTCCTGATGCGCCTGGCGCTCATGCGCGCGGCCACGGCGCGCGGGGCGGTGACGGTGATGGGCGATCTCGTGGCGCAGTATGGCTACCGCTCCACGGGCGAGAGCTTCTCCATCGGCGACCCGCAGGAAGCGTGGCTCATGGAGATGATCGGCCCGGGCCCCGGCGGCCAGGGTGCCCTCTGGGTGGCGCGGCGCGTGCCCGACGGCGCCGTGTGCGGCCACGCCAACATGTCGCGCATCCGCGAGTTTCCCACCGACGACCCGCAGAACTGCCTCTTCTCCCCCGGTGTGATCGACACGGCCGTCGCCCGCGGCTGGTGGAGCCCGCAGGCGAAGCGCCCCTTCAGTTTCAGCGAGGCTTACTGCCCCGTCACGCCGCAGACGCTGCGCTACACCGCGACGCGGGTCTGGAGCATGTTCCGCCGCGTCGCGCCGTCGCTCCAACTCTCCCCCGACTTCCATCGCGGCGTACCCGGCGCGCAGCCCTACCCCCTGTGGGTGAAACCCGATCACAAGCTCACCGTGAGCGATGTCTTCGCCGTCATGCGCGATCACTACGAGGGCACGTTCTACGATATGACGCAGGGTGTCGACGCCGGCCCCTTCGGCTGCCCCGTGCGCTCCCAGCCCATGGGCTGGGAGCTGGACGGCGAGAAGTACACGTGGGAACGGCCCATCTCCACGAAGAAGACCGGCTTCTCGTTCGTGTCCGAGTGCCGCGGCTGGCTGCCCGACGCGGTGGGCGGCCGCCACTGGTACGGGGTCGACGACACCTACACGACCTGCTACGTCCCGCTCTACTGCGGCATCGACGCGGTCCCCGTGGCCTACGCCACCGGCAGCCTGCAGCACTTCTCGTGGGACAGCGCCTGGTGGGTGTTCAACTTCGTCGCCAACTACGCCAATCTCCGCTACCGCGACATGGTGCTGGATATCCGCGCCGTGCAGTCCGCCCTCGAGGGCGCGTGCCTCGCCGAGCTGCCGGCCGTGGAACAGACCGCCTGCGCGCTCGCGAAGAGCGATCCCGCGGCGATGACGCGCTATCTCACGCAGTACTCCGTGCAAAAAGGTGCGGCGGTTGTCGCGCGCTGGCGGCAACTCGGAGAGGAGCTGCTCACGAAGTACAACGACGGCTACGTGAAGGACGAGAACGGCCAGCCGCGCGAGCGGGGTTACCCCGAGGACTGGCGACGCGATGTGCGTGAACTGCGGCCCGACGCGTTCAAGCTGCCGTCCGCGCAACCCGACTCGCTGAAGACCGCGCTACCGTACTGAGGCGCGGCGACCGATGAGATCGGTGTAGAGGTGCTCCATCCGCGTCAACATGCGGTCCTCGCCGAAAAGCGCGTGCGCGCGTGCCTGCCCCGCCTGGCCGAGGCGCACGCGCAGGGCCGCATCGTCGAGCAGGCGTTGGGTGGCAGCGGCCAGGGCGGCGCCGTCGCGGGGCGGCACCATGAGTCCGGTCTCTTCATCCACCACGATGTCGAGCACCCCGTCGCAGTTCGACGACACCGTCGGCAGCCCCATCGCCATCGCCTCGATCAACGCCAGCCCGAAGGCTTCGGCGCGCGACGGGAAGGCGAAGACATCCATCGCCTCCAGCATCTGGGGGATGTCCTGGCGGAAACCCGTCACGACGAAGCGCTCGCGCAGCCCGTACGCGTCGATGCGCGCGAGGATGGCGTCGCCCTCCGCCTCCTCGCCGCGCGTGGGTTCGCCCACCACGAGGAACCGGGCGCGCGGTCGCGCGGCCGCCACCTCGCGGGCCATCTCGAGGAACTCGAGATGCCCCTTGTGGCGTGTCACGCGGCCGACGATGCCCACCACGAGATCATCGGGTGCCAGGCCCAGCTCGGCGCGCGTGCGCAGACGACGTTGCGGATCCGACACGAAGCGGCCGAGGTCCACGCCGTTGTGGATCACCGTCACCTTGTCGGGAGCGATCGGGTGCATGGCGATCACGTTCGTGCGGATCACCTCGCTGATCGCGATCACCGCATCGACGCGCCGGTACAGCCAGTGGTGCACCCACAGGCGCTTGGGGCGGATCACGCCCACGTGCTTGTGCAGCACCAGGGGCGTACGCCGGTGGCCGATCAGGGCAGGCACCAGGGTGAAGAGGTCGCGCGACCAGTCGGTGTGCACGAGATCCACACCCTCGCCGCGGACAACGGAACCCAGGCGTCGCGCCTGCCGCGGATGCACCTTGCTCCAGAGGTCGGCGGTCACGGGCAGGAAGCCCGCGGCCCGCAAGCGTTCCTCGGTGGTCGTACCCGGCGCGCAGACGGGGACGACGCGATGGCCCCGCGCCCGCAGGCTGGCGCTCGACTGGACCATGCTCATCTCCATGCCGCCCCACGCGCGGCTCGTGCACACCTTCAGGATCGTCAGCGCCATGCTCGTTACCCCTCGTCTCGCCGCAGCGGTGCCTGCCCGGCATGATGCACCGTCGGGGCCGCGACGGGCCAGAATTATCCAGAGCCGCACGAATATTTAGCCGGTAGCTCGGGTTTTCGATTCGCGGCGGTCTTGCGGTGCGCTACCCTCGCCTCAGTCCGGAGGCAAGCTGTCGCGGTATCGAGATGCGAGGTGATGAGCCATGGCACAGTGGTGGCAAGAATTGACGCTCGAACTGCACATCTTCTATGCGCTCGGCATCGCCAGCACCGTCATCCTCCTGATCCAGCTCTTCATGACGGTGATCGGGCTGGACCATGATGCGGCGTTCGACGGTGGTGTCGACGGTGGTGTCGACGGCGGGGCGTTCGACGGCGGTGTCGACGGCGGGGCGTTCGACGGCGGTGTCGACGGCGGGGCGTTCGACGGCGCCGGCCTGCACGATGCCTCGGCTGCCGAGCACAGCTCCGGCCTGCACGTGCTCTCCACCCGCACGATCGTGGCCTTCCTCGCCGGCTTCGGCTGGACCGGCGTGATCGCGCGCACCGGCGGCATCTCCACCGGCCTCTCGGCGCTTGCGGCCCTGGCCGTGGGCACGGTGCTCATGTTCATGGTGTACTGGCTGATGCGCGTGCTCTACGGGCTGCGACAGAGCGGAAATGTCGACTACCGCAACGCCATTGGTCAGGTGGGCACGGTGTACGTGCGCATTCCGGCCGCGGGCGTGGGCACCGGCCAGATCCAGGTTCTCGTGCAGGGGCGCCTGGCGACGGTCGCCGCGGTCACCGATGGCCCCGAGAACATCACGAGCGGACGCAAGGTCAAGGTGACCGCTCAGCTCAGCGAGAGCATCCTGAAGGTCGAGGCGCTCTGAATCACGCCGGGCGGCGGGCCCGGCCAGCGGAGGGACAATCATGTCGGGTTACTCGTTCCTGATCCTCATCGCCACCATCGTCCTGATCTTCTTCGTGACCATCGTCAGCTTTGCGGCGCGCTACAAGCGCTGCCCGTCGGACAAGATCCTCGTGGTCTTCGGCAAGATCTCCGGCAAGGGCCCCGCGGCGTCGGCCAAGTGCATCCACGGCGGCGCCACCTTCGTGTGGCCCGTACTGCAGGACTACGCGTTTCTCGACCTCACGCCCATCCCCATCGACATCAAGCTCGAGGGCGCCCTCTCGCTGCAGAACATCCGCGTCAACACCCCCTCCACGTTCACGGTGGGCATCGCGACCGACCAGGGCGTGATGCAGAATGCGGCCGAACGCCTGCTCGGCCTCACGATGCAGAACGTCCAGGACATTGCCCGCGACATCATCTTCGGCCAGATGCGTGTCGTGATCGCGACCATGTCCATCGAGGACATCAACGCCGACCGCGAGCAGCTCATCGACAACATCACCAAGGGCGTGGAGAGCGAGCTGCAGAAGGTGGGTCTACGGCTGATCAACGTGAACATCCAGGACATCACCGACGAGTCGGGCTACATCGATGCCCTGGGCCGCGAGGCGGCCGCGCGCGCCATCAACGAGGCCAAGAAGAAGGTGGCCGAACAGGAGCGCGACGGCGAGATCGGCAAGGCCGAGGCCGAGCGCGAGCAGCGCATCAAGGTGGCGGCCGCGCATGCGTCGGCCGTGGAGGGCGAGAACGTGGCCAAGGTCACCGTCGCCAACTCCGACGCCGAGCGGCGCGAGCGCCAGGCCGAGGCCGAGCGGCGCGCCATGGCCGCCGAGAAGGTGCAGTCGGCGCAGGCCCTGCAGGAAGCGTACTCAGCCGAGGAGACGGCCGAACGCCAGCGCGCCAAGCGCGAGGAAGCCACGCAGGTCGCCAACATCATCGTGCCCGCGGAGATCGAGAAGCGCCGCGTGGAGACCATCGCCGAGGCCGAGGCCGAGCGCATCCGCCGCACCAAGCGCGGCGAGGCCGACGGCGTGCTCTCGATGATGACGGCCGAGGCCGACGGTCTCAAGGCGATCCTCACCCGCAAGGCAGCCGGCTTCACCGACCTGGTGCGGGCCGCCGAGGACAAGGCCGAGCTGGCCGCCCTGCTGCTCATCACCGAGCAGCTTCCGAAGCTCGTCGAGGAGCAGGTGAAGGCCATCTCCAACCTGAAGATCGACCAGATCACCGTCTGGGAGAACGGGCGCAATGGCAACGGCCGCACGTCCACGGCCGACTTCCTTTCCGGCATGGTGGGTTCGCTGCCGCCACTGCATGAGCTCACGCGCAACGTCGGCATCGATCTGCCCGCGTACCTCGGCAAGGTGAAGGACCTCAAGGACGTCGGTCCCGCGGCCCCGCCTGCCGGTGGGACGGATGCCTGACCACGTCGGAGCCGCGCACGAGCGGGGATTCGCCATCCTCCACGCGCGCGGCCCCTGCCTCGTGGTCGCCAAGCCCGCCGGACTCCTCACCCAGGCGCCGGCGGGCGTCGACAGCCTCGAGACCCGCATCAAGCTCTGGCGCCATGCCACGGTCGGTGCCCCCAGGGACGGTTTCCTGGGTGTGGTCCATCGCCTCGATCGTCCCGCCACCGGCGCCATGGTCTTCGCCTTCACGGTCCGCGCCACCCGTAATCTGAGCGGCCAGTTCGCACAGCGGACGGTGCGCAAGGAATACTGGGCGGCGGTGGAGGGCGTCGTCGACCCTCCGGCCGGCACCTGGACCGATCATCTGCGCAAGATCCCCGATCAGCCGAGGGCCGAGATCGTGCCGGCCGAACACCCGGACGCGCGCCACGCCGTCCTGCATTACCGGACGCTGGCCACCGCGCCCTGGGGTTCGTGGCTCGCGATCGCGCTCGCGACCGGCCGCACCCACCAGATCCGCGCCCAGGCCGCAAGCCGCGGCCACCCCGTCCTCGGCGACGATGCCTATGGCGCGACCACCGCGTTCGGCTCCGCCTACGACGACAAGCGATTGCAGGCCATCGCGTTGCACTCCAAAAGCCTCGACTTCGCCGACCCCGCGACCGGCGAGCCCGTGGCGGTGATCGCGCCAGTCGACACTCCCTGGAATGATCTCGGCCTGCCGGCCGCCAATCTCCAGCCGCCACCCGCTTGACACCGTCCTCGCGAATCCCGGCCACGAGGACAACCCTCAATCGCTGCGCGAATGGTCCGACTATTGATCATCAGTATCCGGTCCCGGATATCCATGGCTTTTTGCGAAAGGCGGCCTGCCATGCACTTGCGCCTCATCGCGTCCATCGCGCTCGCCCTGATCGTGCTGGCGCCGACCGCTTGGGCGGCCGACCTCGCGGTCGATCTCGACGCCGGCACCCGTGCCGGTTTCGGCGGCCAGGTCAGCGGCCTGCTCACCCAGTTCACCCCCGGCGCTCCGCTGGCGCTCCGTGCCGGTCTGGGCTACTTCTCGCACACACCGACGAATCCCTACGATGCGCGCCACGTGTTCATCAATGACAACACCAACGGCACGCCCGAGAAGACCGGCCATCTCTGGACCATGAACTTCGACCTGCTCGTGCCGGTCGGCCATTTCGGCATGCAGACCGTGACGCTCGTCACGGGCGTGCGGTACTCGCACTACACCGCCCACTTCCAGTACATCGGCGGCAACGAGAGCTTCGACGTGGTCGGCAACCCGTGGGGCGTGGGCCTGGGCCTGGAGACCGCGTTCCGCACCGGCGACCATTCCGCATTCGTCCTGAAGGCGGGCGTCGATCACTACTTCGACGCCGAGCTGACAGGGCATGACACGACCTACGCGCCCGACGGCGTCGACGTGAACCCGCGCGACGGCTACACGTACGACGACGCCAAGGCGGCCACGAATCCTCCCACCTACGAGATCGTGGGCATGATCGGCTGGCGCATGGGACTGAAGTGATCGCGGGGAGCTCCCGCATCCCCGCAGCGCTCGCGAGGCCCCGGTAATCCGGGGCCTCGTCGCCGAGCCACGCCGACAACGTCTTGTCCTGTCGTACCACGTTCCGTAAGACGTCGCCCACCCCGGGTGCCGGCGCGAGTCGAGCACCGCGCGCGGATGCGCGCTCGGATGCGATTTGACCTCGACGACCACCCTGGTTTACACTCTCGGACCCTCCGACCCTGACATTCGAGCAAGGGAGCGTACCATGAATCACCGCGAACGCCTGTTCTGCCTCGTCCTGGCGGTCGCGCTCGCCGCGAGCGCGTCGGCCGCATCGTTCGACACGCTGACCGGCGAGCCCATCCCGGCCCCGTCGCGCGACGTCCCCGCCGTCATGCCGCCCCCGTTGCCCGCGGACGGGCTGCGCGACGGCCTCACCCTCATTGCCCACCTCGCCGAGGGCACGAGCAAGGAGGTGCGGGCGCTCGGCGGCAACTTCATCGTGTGGCAGAACGGGGCCTGGCTCGAGTTCTTCGACGTCAGCACGCCGGCTAGCCCCGTCCGCGTGGCGCGCTGGCTGCTGGCGGCGCAGCCGTCGGACATGACCGTCGTCGGCACCACGCTGTACGTGGCCCTGCGCAAGACCGAAGGTCTGCTGGCGCTCGACGTGAGCGACCCCACCGCCCCGACCCTGCTCGACCAGCTCACGGGGTACGACATGCTCTCGGTCTGTGTGGAAGGCACGTACGCGTATTGCGGCCTCGGGTCGACAGGAGTCGTCATCGTGGACGTGAGCGACGCCCACGCCATGTCGGCGCTCACGACCTTCGACACGCCCGGTTCCGCCAACGGCACCGCCATCGCCGGCAACACCCTCTACGTGGCGCAGGGCACGAGCGGTCTGGGTATCTACGACGTGACGTTCCCGGCGGCGCCCGCGGCGCTGGGCTCCTACGCCACGGGAAGCTTCAATACCTTCGTGGCCGTGCAGAACGACGTGGCCTATCTCGCCGGCAACTTCGGACTCATCACCGTGAACGTGGCCATCCCCACCGTACCGACGCTGCTCGCGACCCTCGGCGTGGGCGACACCACGTACGAGATGGATTTGCACGGCGACGAGCTGTACCTCGCCGGCCTGAGCGGCGCCGTGCGCGTGGACATCAGCGATCCGGCGGCACCCGCGATCCTCGCGCAGTCGGCGGTGGCCGGCGGCCTTTCCGTGGCGGTGGTCGGCGACGCCGCGTTCCTCGCGGATCGCTTCATCGGCCTGCGCGCCTACGCTGCGCTGACGCTGGCACCGATCGGCGTGACGCGCAACGCTGGCTTCTCGAACCGCGTGCACCTCGTGGGGCCCTACCTGTACGTGGTAGATCTCGGCGGCGGCCTGCGCATCTGGGATATCACCGATCCTGCCAACGCCACCATGCTGTCGGCCACGGACCTGCCTGCCAACAGCCAGGACGTGTTCGTGGACGGTGCGGTGGCCTATGTAGTGAACGCGAACAACAGCGGCGAGGGCCTGAAGGTTCTCGACGTGAGCGACCCCGCGGCGCCGACGTTGCTCGCCTCCTACAACACCCAGAACCAGGGCTATGGGCTCGACGTGCAGAACGACCGCGTCTACATCGCCAATGGTTTCGGCGGCCTCGACGTGGTCGACGTGTCCAACCCGACGGCACCCGCCGACCTGGGCGGCTTCGCCTTCGGCGCCAACGCGTTCGACACCAAGGTCGACGGTTCGGTGGCCTATATGGCACTTTTCGGTGGCGGTATGGCCAGCGTCGACGTGAGCGATCCCGGTTCCATCTCGCTGCTCGACCAGCAGATCGGCTGGGGCTTCCTCAACGCCCTCGACATCGCCGCGGGTTACGCGTGGGTGGCCGACGGCCAGTACGGCCTGCGCGTCGTCGACATCAGCGATCCGTCCAATCTGGTCACCCTGGGTACGGCCGGCATCTCCGGCCAGGCGCGTGACGTGGTGTGGAACGGCTACGTCTACGCCGGTGACGATTTCTACGGCCTGCGCCAGTTCGACGTCACCGATCCCACGGCCCCCGTTCTGGCCGGCAGCTTCCCCAGTGCCGACCGCGGCATGGGCGTGGACGCGGCTGACGAGATCGTGGTGCTCGCCGCCGGCGAGGCCGGCGTGTACCTATTCCAGGGCCCGCCTCCCGTGGCCGCCGCCACCGGCATGCTCACGGCGCTGGTGAACCAGCAGGCGGTGTCGCTCACCATCAGCGGCAACACCGCCGCCGCTGGCGACCTCGTGGTCACACGCACGACGGACGACGCCACCGCGGCCCGCACCTGGACCGCCGCCGAGTTCGACGGCCTGCAGGTCGCCGGCAGCAGCGTGAGCGCCCACCTCGTCGACCACGATGCGGTCGGTTTCCCACGTACCTACACCCTGGCCCTGCACACCGCCGGTGGCGACATCGCGCTCGCCGAGACGCGCGTCACGGGCGGGCTGCCAACGGCGCTGCAGCTCACGGCCGCGCCCAACCCGTTCAATCCGCAGCTCACCGTCGCCTTCGCGCTACCGGCGCCGTCGCCGGTGACCGTGGCGATCTACGACGCCGCGGGCCGCCTGGTGCGCACCTTCGACCTCGGCCAGCGCCCGGCCGGCCCGGGTCAGGTTGTCTGGAACGGCCGCGACACGTCTGGACAGGCCTGCGCGAGCGGCGTCTATGCGCTGCGGCTCACGGCAGGCGACCGTGTCACGAGCCAGACGGTAACCCTGGTGAAGTGATTCCCCCTGACAAACGGCGAGGCTCGCACCACTGCGGTGCGAGCCTCGCCCGTTTCCGGCAACATGACAGCAACTACTGGAAGAGAGCCTTCACCTGGCTCCAGCTCGTCGCCTCATCCGCGACGGTGCCCTGGTCGATCACGGCGTTGTCGACATACATCGACGACAGGCTGCTCGGATCGGCGCCCGTGACGGCGGAGAGTTGCATCGTGAGGATGTCGGTGCCGCTGGGAGCCGTGAACGTCCCGGTGATCGTCGTCCAGTCGGCCGGGGAATACGGCCCGAGGACCGGGGTCTGTCCGATGACGCCCACGCCGCCCTGCTCGGCGAAGATCTGGACGAAGAACACGCCGCCGACGGCCACCTGGCCGACCTTCAGATCGACCGCGAAGTCGACGGGACCCGGTACGGCGTTGCCGATATCCGTCAACTGCTTCAGCGTCAGGTTGAGGGCCTGGCCATGGTTGTCCATGAACGCGCAATGGGTGCCAGGCGCGCCGATACCGTTGTCGCCGGCCAGGACGGAGATACTCGCATCCGGTCCTGCGCCATAGACGAGCCAGCCGGTGAGGTCTCCCATCTCGAATCCCGGGTTCACGAGCAGGTTGTCGGCGGCGGCAGCGCCGACAAACGCGACGGTCAGCGCGAGCAGAGCCGCGCCACGGATCACGATCTTCACGATAGACATGGTCGAATCTCCTTTGTTGGATAGTGACTCCTGGGTTCGCCCGGGGATCATACACTATGTTCGGTTACCGAACATAGTAAAAAAAGATGGAAATATCGGCCTTGAATTGGCAAACAACTGGCGAAAAAGATCGCCATGATATTCTCTATTGTGCGGGCTCCGTACAAAGTATATGATCGCGAGGTCCTCGCGGCGGTCGCGACGACGATCGACCCCTCACCCCTCCCGGAGAGACCCTCATGAAGACCCCGTCCCTCGCCTTCGCGCTCGTCCTCCTGGCGACCGGCGCCGCCCATGCCCAGATCGGTCCCCTGCTCTGGCAGGACAACTGCGACGACCTCGCGAACTGGATCGTCCTGACGGGCAACGGCGCCTGGGGCTGGGGCAACGGGGAGCTGGAGTACTACTCCGAGAACAACGTCAGCATCGCCGACGTCGCCGGCGAGCCGGGCAACCACGCCTTGCGCCTGACGGCGCGCGAGGAGAGCGGCCCGGAAATCGTCGACCAGTGGGGCAACCCGCTGCACTACACGTCGGGCCGCGTGATGTCGCGCTCGTTCGTCACGGTGCAATACGGCATGATCGAGGCGCGCGTGCGTGTGCCGGACCTCGACCTGGGTGGCTGGCCGGCCATCTGGCTGCTCGGCAACGCCAACTTCGCCTGGCCGCGCAGCGGCGAGATCGACCTGCTCGAGATGGGCAGCCACCAGAGCTTCCGCGACCTGCACGACGAGCACAACGGCGGCGACGGTCTCGACCACGCCACCGTGAACCAGGCGGTGAGTGCCAACGCGCTGTTCTACACCGACACCGCCGTGTCGCCCGACAATCCCTCCGGCGCGGCGAGTCTGGCCTGGGACCCCGAAGACCTGTACTGCCGCCCCTACTACGACATGACCGCGGGCCTCACCGACCGCTTCCTCACTTACCGCCTCTACTGGGACGTCGACAGCCTGCGCATGACGGTGATCGACGGCGGCGAGGAGCGCGAACTGTTCACGTCGCCCTTCACGATCGACGACGAGTCGGACGAGTTCCGCCACCCCTTCTATCTTCTCGCCAACCTGGCCATTGGCGGCTCCTTCACCGACGCCTATAACCTCGGCGATCCCGGCAGCGGACTGCCCGTGTCCATGCCCTTCCCGGCCACGATGGACATCGACTACATCCGCGTCTTCGAGTGGAACGGCCAGGGCGACGTGCACCTGGGCCCGCCGCCGTTCGCGCAGGGCAGCTTCGGCGTCTTCACGGACACCACGCCGGTCGACGACGCCTTCGTGCCCGGCGAGAATGCCGAGATCTACGTGTGGGAAGGCACCCTCACCGACGGCAACATCCCGCCCCACGAGGGCGACCACGTGCTATCGTGGCAGACCACCGGCCTGGGCTGGTTTGGCGCCGGCATCATGGCACACCAGCCGCTCAACCTCTTCGACTTCGGCGACGGCAACCTCGAGTTCTGGATCAAGATCCCCGCCAACGTCACCTTCAAAATCGGCGTCATCGACTCGTGGGGTAATCAGCACTACGTGGAGTTCCCCGCGTTCCAGACCACGTACGGCCTCGTGCGCAACGGCGAGTGGGGCCAGGCGGCCATCCCGGTGAATGATCTGCGCGGCGTTGCGATCGACCTGCGCATGCTCAGCTACGCCTTCGTCATCCTCGAGGAGCATGGTACGGCCTGCACGTTCGCCATCGACGACATCGTGTGGACCGGCGGCGGCACCACGGCCACACCCGACGCAGGCACGGCGCCGGCCGTGACCCTGCTGCCCAGTGCGCCGAACCCGTTCAACGCCATGACAGAGATCCGCTTCGAAATGCCTCTGCCCGGCCCTTACGCCATCGACGTGTACGACATCGCGGGTCGGCGCGTGCGCCGCTTCTCGGGCATCGGCGAAGCGGGCCGCAACACCCTCCTGTGGGACGGCCGGGACGATGCGGGCGCCACCGCAGCCTCCGGCGTCTACACGTATCGCGTGCAGGCCGGCGGCGCCGCCGTCAGCGGGACCATGATGATGGTGAAGTAGGCCATCGCGTTGGCACGCGGGCGAGGCCACGCTTCCCGAACGGAGACGAAGCTCGCAACACGATGGTGCGAGTTCCACCCATGACCGGTCTTGACCCGGGCTCCGAATCCGACGATCACGTATATATGATAATATTTCTCGTATTTTTTGACCCCGGACCTGCGGCCCTGTGATACCATGGCGGTGCTGCCGGAAACCACCGTCAGCGTCGCCCTGGAGGATACCTATGCGCAAATTCATGCATGCCCTTGGTATCGCCACGCTGGTTCTCGCCCTGGCGGGCGTGGCGGTCGCGGATACGTTCAACGTGAGCATCGGCGATAGCTTCTACTCACCGGCCGACCTCGCCATCCACGTCGGGGACATGGTCGTGTGGACGAACAACGGATTGCACCAGCACACTGTCGATCAGAGCATGACCGATATGTCGTGCGATGTCTTCCCCGGTGGGTTCTCCTCGGGGACCCTCAACCCCGGGGATTCCTACAACTGGACCGCCACGAGCGCGAGCGACATCTACTACCACTGTATGTTCCACTGCCCGTCGATGGCGGCGCGGCTCACCGTCGAGGATGGTGTCGCCGCCGAGCCGTCGTCCTGGAGCACCATCAAGTCGCTCTACCGCTGAGCGCATTCTCCGGAAACGCTGCGGCCCCGGCGTCCAAACGCCGGGGCCGCTTCTCCTTGATACTGTTCGGACATTGATCAGTGCTTCGACGGTGAGGCCTCTTCCGCCGAACCGTAGCGCACGTCGCCGCCCGGGCCGTAGAGATCGGTCAGACGGATATCGATCCGCCGGTTCTTGGCGCGGCCCTCCGTCGTGTCGTTGCTGGCCAGAGGCACCGACTCGCCGTAGCCCATGGCGTCGATGCGCGTGGAGTCGGCCGGCATATTGGCCACGACGTAGCTGCGTACCGCATCGGCCCGTTCCACGCTGAGGCGCTGGTTCAGGTCGTCGTCCCCCGCGGCGTCGGTATGGCCCTCGATGGTGATCTCCGCTTCGGGGAAGATACGCAAGGCGCTCTGGATCTTCGTCAGCAGCAGGAAGTTCTGCGGCTCGATCTCGGCCGATCCCACCGGGAACGACAGACCATAGAGCCGGCAGATCAGCTCGTCGCCCTGCTGAATCACGGTCGCCTGATCCGAGCTGAACAGGTTGCGAAGTTCACGGATATCCGCATCGCGCTTGCGCGCCACGCGCAGACCGGCCGCCGTCGATTCCTCACGTTCCTGCACCAGCGCCAGCGCCTGGTCGAGCGAATCCGCCCGCGAATTCGTGGTCAGCAACTTGTCGCGCAGGTTGTTGCGGTCGGCCTCAAGACTCGCCACGCCCGCCTTGATGGCGGCGCCCGCATCGGAGATGCCGTTGGCGAAGCTCACCGGAACGTTGACGACCTCGGCCACCTCGGCCAGAGCCGCCTCGTGAGCGAGCTGGAGATCCTCGAACGCCTTGCGGTCGTCGGCGCCCACGGCGTCCGACGTCCTCGCGATATAGGTCGCGTGCTGGAAGCCCTCCGTCGCGGCCCGCGCCTGCTCACGCGCCTTCGCGCGCTGATAGCGGTCGCCCTCCAGGGTCTTTTCCGCGGCCTGGAGGTCGGCCACGCCCTGATTGAAGGTGCGCGAGGCTTTCTCGTCGGCTTGAGCATCCTCGGCCGTCTTACGTGCATCGCGCGCCGAGCCCAGCAGGTCGACCCGGATGGCCTTCAGCTCCGCGTCGCGGAACTGCTGCTCGGCCTTGGTCGCCTCGCGCCGCGCGTCGTTGTTGTGGCCACCCTCGACGTCGCGACCCGCCTCGTACATGGTCTCCTTGGCCTCCTTCCAGGCCTCGGGCGCGTGGTCCGGCGCCCCCGCCGTCAACGCATCCGAACGGGCCGTGATGGCACTCGTCAGCACCACCTTGCCGATCTCGGCGTATTGACGCGCGGCCTCGAGCTGCTTGTCGGCCTTGGCGAGATCGGCGTTGATGTCCTCGATCTTGCCGCCCTTGTGAAAGCGCTCCCGCGCCTTGTCGAGTTGCTTCGCGGCCTCGTCGTAGGTCTTGGGGGCATACAGTTGCCAGTTGTCGGCCTTCGCTTGCTGGAATCTCGCCTCGGTATCGCTGAGGCGGTTCTCGATGGTCGGGTCCTGAGCGAATGCGACCGAGGCCAGCGCGCCGGACACGACGATGGCCGCGGTCGTGAATCTGAGCCACGTACGAATGGGTTTCATGTGACGCATCTCCTTGACGATGGTGACTGGGATCAAATTCGAGATCGCGAAACGCATCGCTATCGCGTGCCGTTGCGCCTGCGTCCTGGTGTGGCAACAACGTAGTTGAACTCCGGGTTTTACACTACTGCCGCCCGTACGGACGCCCGCATCGCCGGGTCACAAGGAACACCGCGGCCCCCTGGATCCGGGAGACCGCGGTGTTTCTCTCGCCGTTCGCAATACTGATCTAGAACATCCAGTTCATCCTCAGTCCTAGGCTCGACTCGCAGAAGCTGACATCCTGGAGATCGCCGAAATCCTGCGACATGCTGCTTCGCGTCTCGACCCCCAACCCCAGAGAGAAAGCCTTGCTCATCATCCACTCGTAGCCGAGACCGAAGGCCGCCACACCGGCGCCCTTCTCGATCGCCTCCTCGCGCGTGGTATCCACATCGTCGGGCAACTCCGTGCTCAGACCGGCGGCACCGAGGCCCGCGCGCAGGTAAAAGCCGCCACCTGTGGGATATAGCGTCGCGACGAGTGCCGCCGAACCGATACCGTAGTCGCGATCGTGGTCATCGCGGCCCGTGCCACGAGCGTCGAGCGCCAGCGTGAACCGTGGCGAGAATGCATATCCGAAACGCAGCCCGAGGCTGGCCGACGGCACATCGCCGCTTTCCCACTTGTGGCCGTTCTTCGTGTACTCGATCCGCATCTCCCCGGTCCCGAAGTCGAGGCCCCCGAAGAAACCATGGCGGTTCTCCCTCACCTGTCCTGCCTGGGCGGCGACGGTGGTGGCGAGGCTGGCGATCAGAACGAGGGTCGAGAGCAACTTCTGGCGGCGCATCATGACTTGGCTCCTTGCTTCCGGTGAAGGGGCACCCTCTGTGGTCGCCCCGTTGTCGTCTCGTGGGCGCCTATCGCAGGCGGCGTACCACCGGAAACCCCTTGCACCGTCGAGTTGCGTAATATATTGTATTATAACATGTTACAATGATATGCCTGGCGTCATATGGGGACCGCTACCCGCACGCCACACTGTGCCGATCCGTCACACTGTGCCTTTCCGCGTGACGCGCGGTGCCCTCCCCCACGGCTTCCGCCGAACGCGTCAGTCGTCCTCGGTGCGCACGTCGACGCTCACGACCTCGCCGGCCGACACCCGGGCCGTGACGACGATCGGTCGGCAACACACGCTGCAGTCCTCGATGTACTCCTGATGCGCTACCGACGGATCCACGAGCACGTCGATCGCCTCCCCACAGTAAGGACAGAGGATGGTGGTAGGGTGCAGACCGTCCGTCATCGTGGCTGGCCTGTCGTCACACCCGCCCCCGCGGTTCCTCGCCCAGTTCCCGCCCCAGCGCTGCCACGAGCCTCTCGATATCGTGCGCGGCATTGTACCCCTGGCACGAGATCCGGACATAAGGCCGGTCCTGCCAGGTGAACACGGGGATCTCGATGCCGTGCACGTCCCGTAGCGCGCGCTGAAGTCGATCGCGGTCGCAGGGCGGCAGAGGCAGCGTCTGCATCTGGAGGGGCTCGGCCGCATCATGCAGGCAAAGAGGCGCCAGGCCGGTAAGGCGGTTGATCGCCGCGCTGGCATGCTGCACGAGTGCTTGGCAGCGCGCCTGCACGGCGGGCCAGTCGTGGTCGCGACGGAAATCGAGGGCGGCAGGAACGGCGAGGGCGGCAGCGGGATCGCGGGTGCCTGTCCACTCCTGCTCGTCGACGAAGCGGCTCGGGCCCGGGTGGGTGCTGCGCCAGCCCCAGCTCACCACCAGCGGCTCGAGGAGCGGCTGCACCTCGGGTCGCGCGTGGAGGAATGCGGCGCCCTTCGGGGCCATCAGCCACTTGTGGCAGTTGCCGGCGTAGAAATCGGCGCCGAGGGCATCGAGGTCGAGGTCGATCTGGCCGGGCGCGTGGGCGCCGTCGATCACGGTGGTGATGCCGGCATCGCGGGCGCGTCGCACCAGCTCGGCCACCGGGAACACGAGGGCCGTGGCACTGGTGATGTGGCTGAGGAAGAGCACGCGCGTGCGGTCGGTGACGTGAGACCAGATCTGCTCCACGATCGCCCCGGCCGCCACCACGGGTACCATGACCGGTGCCTTCACATAACGCGCGCCCTGCTTCTCGCAGAGGAACGTCCACATGCGATCCATGGCACCGTACTCGTGATCGGTGGTGAGGACCTCGTCGCCGCGGTCGAGGGCCAGCGAGCGAGCCACGATGTTCAGACCGGTGGTGGCGTTGGGCACGAACACCAAGTCGTCGATACGCGCTCCGACGAACGCGGCAAGCACCGCGCGCGCCCCCCGCATGCGCCCGGGCAACGTGCGTTCCTCGTGAAGGAAGTCCACCGGCTCGCGCTCCAGTTCGCGCTGCAACCGCTGGTATTCCTCGTGAACCGGCCGCGGGCAGGCGCCGAACGAACCGTGGTTCAGGAACACGACGTCGTCGCGAAGGAGGAAGAGTTGGCGCAGGTTCGTGTCGATCATCCAGGCAGACTAAGCCCGCGGCGTTGACCTGCCAAGTCGCGTCTCGGCTGCTCGTGTTCGCCGGCGCTCGCGGGGTTTCTGCGGGAACGGGCGACCTCCGCGCCGCCTCGACCGGCGCGTTTCGGGCGCCCCCGCCATGACCACCAAGCCGTTGATACTCCGCCCTTTCTCCGCGGCCGAGCGACCTTGCCGGCGGCGTCCGCGCGGCTCTGAACACTGCAAGTCGCTGCTCAAGACGAGAAACGTGCATCGCCGCGCCCGGCCCTGTAGGGTCGAACGTTCCCACCCGGCCATCAACAATGGCGCCGGCGCAACCTCCGGTCGCGCGCGCCTCATCGATTCGAAGTGAAGGAGGCCACCCGATGCGATCCCCCCGAACCCTTCGCGGCGCACTGGTCATCGGCGTCATCACGTTGTTTCTCGCGGTCATCGCGATCGCCACAACCGACCCGCCGACGGCGCGGGCCACCGTACCGCATCTCGATCCACGGACTCGCGCGCACGCGCTGACCTTCACCGACGACCGCGCCGGCCTGGCGCCCTTGCCGCCGACTGCGACCGAACAGGTCAAGCTCGACGCGGCGCGCGCGGCCTGCGACGCCGCCGAGGCGGCCGGCACCCGCTGGATCGCCCCATCACCAGATCGCGCGACGACGGCCGACGCAACAACCGCGCAGCGCAAGCTCGAACGCCTTCGCCACCAGCCGCCTCAGCCGCGGGCTCAACATCCGGGCATCCCCGCCAACGCACAGGGAGGTGGATGATGCGACGCCTTTCTATCCTGATCGCCACCGCGCCGCTGGCCGCGAGCCTCGCCTTCGCTCCCGCGGCGCGGGCGCAGACGCTTCCCCGTGTCGGAACGATCGACAACGCCACCCTGGCGCACCACGCTGCGGCGCCGGCCCTCGATCCGGGCGCGATCGCACCTTGCCGCGTCGTCGCCCTCGACGACGCGTCCACCGCGCTCGATCCGGTCACGGATAACGACGCCGCGCACTACGCGCGAGGCTCGGTGCTCGTGATGCTGGTGTTCGTCGACCATGCCGGTGGAACCTGGACGGTCGACGAACGCAACGAGCAAGCCGCCAAGGTCCGCGACTCCGAAGCGTTCTACCGTCAGTACCTGCCGGCTGCCGGATTCCTGACGTTCGATCACGAGAACTCCGCGAGCTATTACTACTATCAACCAGAGCTGGATTACGACCTCAACGACTACGCCGACTTCGAGAACTGGATGGTCACCGACGCCGCGGAGGCCATCGGCTTCACGAACGACGACGGCGACGGCTCGGTGATCGACGAGATGACATTCTGGCTGCAGGGGCAGCTCGGCGGCTGGAACAACGTGATCGCCATCTTCATCCCGGCCGATTACTCCTTCGAGACCGCCGAAGCGGGCTGGACCACGTCTTGGTGCAAGGTGAGCCCCGACATGTCCTGGGGCACCATGGCCCACGAGTGGGGCCACGTCTTCGGCGCCTGCGACGAGGGCGGCGGCCCGGCCGGATGCAACGGTCTGAGCTGCAACGACGTGTGTATGAGCTACTATCTCGTGGACCAGGTGCCCAATGGCAACTGCACGAGCTGCCCTGGCGATGTGCCGTGCATCATGCAGGGCTATGTCAACGTGCCACCTTGCGCGTACACCTACCGCAACTGGGCCTGGGTCGATGCCGACGGCAGCGGCCTGCTGGACAACACCATTGGCTGGGACGTGGACGCCCAGAACACATATACCATCTGGGAGATGTTCCACAACGGGTGGCTCATCAACACGAATACCGACTGGGGGTTCGTCGCGAACCAGCGCTGGCATTCCTGGTCGGCGGTCGGCGTACGCTCACGCGGAAGCTCCGACTACGCCATGTCCGTGTACGGCGACAACAACCGCAGCCACCACCTGGCGTCGGACTTCTTCTCCAACGGCATCCATTTCGTCGTCGGCGACTTCAATCACAACAACCTCGGCGAGAACCACATTCGTCTCTACAACCTTGGAGGCGCGGGGCAGTACGTCCTGTCGTACGAGGCCGGTGACCAGGTACTGTACCCCGACGGCGTCGATCGATCGCAAAGCTGGGCGTCGACCAACGTCGTGAAGGCCTTCGACGTGCCCCTCTTCGCCGGCGAGACCATCGCCGTCCAGATGGATATCGACACGCCGGGCCTGGACATGGGCATGGCGCTCTTCCGGTCCAACGGCGGTACCTACTATGCGCCGCGCACGAGCGCCGTGTGGGAAGCGGACGACTGGCCGGCGGGCATCTCCGAGGCCTATACCTACGACGTGCCGGCCGACGACGTGTACGGCCTCGTGGTCTGGTCCAACAACGAACTGGCCGGGAACTTCTCGATCAAGATCGGTCCCTCGGTCCAGCAACTCGCAGAGGCGACGCCCTTCACGTCGAGCCTGGATCTGCGCCTATTCTCGTTCCAGCCGAATGCATTCTCGTGGGCCGTGGCTGCGGCGCGACCGGGCGCCTCGTCGAACCTACGCTTGAGCCTCTTCGACGATGCGGCCTTCACTGACATTCTGGGCACCTCCGGCGCCTACCCGAATGTGGAGTTCATTGCCGCCGACTACAATCCGGGCCATACCACCAACGACTACCTACGCGTCGTGCGGCAGAGTGGCGTGACGGCCTATCGCACCGAATGGGAACAGGGTGACGACATCCTCGGAGGATTCTACGACGGCGACTGGCAGGCGAATCACGTCGCCAAGGTCTGGGACGCTCACCTGATCGGCGGCCAGGCCTATCGTGTACAGATGTACGAGAGCTTCCTCAGCTTGCTGGACACCGGTATCTACCTCATGAGCTCGGCCGACGGCGACCGCTATGTCCAGCGCAGCGGCGCCGCGGCAGGCAGCAACGGTCTGAGCAACCTCGGCGAGTGGTTCACCTACACCCCCACCCAGACCGACTGGTACGGCATCGTGGCGATCGCCAACGACGACAACGCCGGCACGTACACCGTGGGCGTGGGGCCGTACACCGTCCTGCCGCAGCAGGTGCCGCGCGTGTTCCCCGACGAGGTCGTCTGGGCCGATGTCGGGGTCGGTTCGGGATCTTGGTCGGCTGTCGCGGTGCGGCCCGAGGTCGGCTCGACATCCCTGATCGCGCTGTGGGATTGCGAGGATCGCTTCCTCGACTGCTTCGTGACCTCCGACTACAGCGGCGACCACGTGCGCACCATCGCCATCGACGGCCACCACGCCGTGGCCCAGACCTACTACGCGCGCGCTGAGCGCACGAGCGGTCTCGGCTCGCAAGCCCTCTCGTTCGACACCGCGAGCGCGACCGACATCGTGTTCGACCCGCAGCATCTCGTGCAGCGCCAGGCCGGTTTTGTGGCCGACGAGGTGGTGCAGGCCTGGGATCTGCGCGTCGTGGCGGCACCGGCAACTCTGCGCATCTCGGTCGCACCGCAGGATGCCGGCGTGGATCTGGGATTGAGCGTGTTCGACTCCCAGTCGGGCGCGTATTTCCAGGCGTCGACCGCCGCGATCGCCTCCGCAGACGGCGCCGGCCCCGGCGGCAGCGAGCACGTGGTTTTCGATGTCGCCACCAACGACGTCTACGGCCTCGTGATCACGAATCGCAACGGCGCGGCGGGCGACTACACGATCTACGTGGAGGCGGACGAGGGTACGTCGACGCCGGAGGCGACGCCCGTGTCTCTGGCGCTCCTGCCCAGCTCACCCAATCCCTTCAACCCGCGCACGACGGTGCGCTACACGCTGCCCGCGGCGGCAACCGTCGACCTGGCGATCTACGACCTGCAGGGCCGGCGCCTGCGCCAGCTGCTAGCGGGCGGCATACAGGCGTCCGGCACTCACGCCGTGGTTTTCGACGGCACGGACGACGCGGGCGCGACGCTCGGCGCCGGCGTGTACCTCTGCCGCCTCGCCGCGGACGGCAAGGTCTTCAATCAGAAACTGACGCTTGTGAAGTGATGGATTCACCCCGCAGGCGTTCACTCCATCCGGCCCCGGTCGCGCGCGATCGGGGCCGTGCTTCGATTTGCATCACCCCAACCCGTGCACTACCGTTCGCGCAACGCGTCCCTGCCGCCGCATGCGCGGCGCGCCCGATCCCCCGCGAGGTCACCGTGAGCTACGTCGACTGGGTCCGCGCCCATCCCCTGCTCTCCGCCGCCGTCCAGTTCGGCGTTCTCGGCACCCTGGGAGAGGTCGTGAGCGCGTGGTTGCGCGCCCGGCGCCCCGCGCTGCCGTGCACCTGGCCGCAGCTCGCCCTCAAGGTGCTGGCGTGGGCGCTGCTGGGGCTGGTGATCAAGTATGGCTTCGCGCTCATGAAGGGCGGCGCCCGCTCGCTCGTGGATCACGGCCTCGTGCCGGCGGCGCTGGGGGCGGGTGTGGGCTGGGCGTTCCTCGTGTCGGTGCTCACCAACACCCTCTTCGGGCCGCAGATGATGGCGATGCACCGGGTGGAGGACAATCTCATCCTCGGCCAGCGCGGGTTCGCGGGCATCCAGCGCGCGTGGAAGACGCTCGTGTGGTTCTGGATCCCGGCCCACACCGTCACCTTCAGCCTGCCGGTGGACTACCAGATCGGGCTGGCGGCGGTGTGGTCGGTGGCACTGGGGATCATCCTGGGACTGACGAGCCGGCGTCAGTAGCGGCGCCGCGGCGCCGGGGCGCCCTTGTCGCGGGCCACGTTCACGCGGATCCGGTGCCCGCGCACCTCCGTGCCGTCGAGGTCGTCGACCGCCGGCAGCACGCTGTCCGCGGACGCCATCGTGACGAAAGCGAACCCGCGCGAACATCCCGCGTCGTCGCGCATGAGCACGACCCGCGCCACCTCCCCGTAGGGAGCGAAGAGCTGGCGCAGGTCGTCTTCCGTCAGGTCGAGCGGGAGCTTGCCCGCGTAGATCTCGCCCGATCCGCCGTTCACGAGATCTTGACGACCACGGGCACGGGGACATCGGAGGGGCGCAGACAGACCTTGTTGTTGCAAGCCTGGGCGGCGAGGCTCAGATCTAGCGTCACCTCGCCGGTGGCGTTCGCGGGGATCTTGGCCGTCACCTTCAGTGTCTGCACACCCTCGTGCATCATGACGGCGTCACCCATGAAATCGCCCTTCACCGGATCGGGGTAGACCACGGTGACGTCCTTCACCGGCGATTCCTCGGTGGGGGTGAGATCGATGCCGATGTAGTAGCTCTCCGGATCCTCGGCGTAGCCATGGGCATAGAGATGCCAGTGCTCGGCGATCGTCACCTTCACGTCGAAGGTCACCGTGGCGCCGGCCTTGGCCTCGAGCTTCGGCGGCACGGCCACCGCCTTCACGACGTCGGCCGTCGACCGGGGCTTGGCGGGCGCCGCCGCGGGTTCGTCGCCACCGGCGCAGGCGACACCCGATGCGGCGAGCAACACGATGAGGATGGGGATCAGCCGCATACGGACGATGGTCGAGCGAAGCATGGTCTCTCCTCGGTTCATGTTCGGGTCGGGTTGATCAGGACGTCATCGCGTCCTGCGCATGCAGGATCCGATCGGCCGACCGGCGCAGGACCCGCACCAGCCGCTCGATGTTCTCGCGTTTCATCCGGCGATTTTCCACGTTCACGCGCAAGGCCACCCGGCCGCCGAGTACCGTGTAGCTGAACCAGGCATCTCCCTCGCGCTCCACCAGTTCCTGCAGCTGACGGTTGAGCCGGTCGGTCTCGCGCTCGTTGAACCGCGGCTGCCCCTTCGGGTTCCGCGGCACCCAGCGGAAGTTGCAGATACCCAGGGTATTGGGCCCCAGGAGCTCGAAATCACGCTCTCGCCGCAGGATGGCCGCCAGCAGGCGGGCCAGATAGATGTCGTTCTCGACCCAGGCGCCGAACTGGCGACGGCCGATGAGCTTGAGCGCCATCCACACCTTCAGGGCGTTGAAGCGCCGGCTGCCCTCCACACCATACTGGAAGAAGTTCACCTTGTCGCCCATGTGGAAGCCGCGCTGGTCGGGGATGATGCGCCGCCCCTGATCATCGTACTCCACCAACTCGCCGTTCTCGCCCGCCTTGACCTTGGCCATGTAGTACTCGGGGTGCACGAGGAAGCTCTGCCGCAGGAAATCGCCCTCGCGCACGAGGATGCCGCCGGCCGAGAACGGCATGTAGAACCACTTGTGCGGATCGACGGTGATCGAGTCGGCCACCTCGATCCCGGCCAGCATGGGTGCGTACCGCTCCGACAGCACGACGGCGCCGCCGTACGCGGCGTCGACGTGGTACCAGCAGTCGTGCGCCGCGGCGATCCCGGCCAGATCCGCCAGCTTGTCGATACTGCCCGTGTTCGTGGTGCCGGCGATGCCGATGATGCAGCAGGGTCGCAGGCCGGCCGCCTCGTCCTCGGCGATGGCGGCCGAGAGGGCCTCGAGGTCGATGCGGTAGAGTTCGTCAACCGGGATCTTGCGGAGCTGGGTGCGGCCCAGGCCGAGGAGGTCGATCGCCTTCACGAAGCTGTAATGTCCCTGGCTCGACACGTAGAACGTGAGCTTCCCGTGGTCGTCGCATGGCGGATCGATGGTGTCGAGCTGCGAGAGGTTGCGCCCCAGCGCGCGGTTGATGGCCAGCTTCAGCCCCGTGATGTTGGCCAGCGATCCGCCCGACACGAAGGTGCCGAAGCTGCGCTCTCCCAGACCGAACGCGTCGCACAGCCAGTGGATCACACGCTTCTCCACCGCCGTGCCCGCCGGCGCGTGCCGCCACGAGGCCACGTTCTGGTTCATCGCCGCAGCGAGAGCCTCGGCAAAGATCGCGATGGGCAGCGGCGACGGATTCATCATGCCGAAGTAGCGCCGGCTGCCGATGGCCATGGTGTTGGGGAAGACCTTGGTCCGGCATTCCTGCACGAGGTCGGCGAAGGTACACCCCTCCTCGGGCATGATCTCGGCGAAGAGATCGTCGAGGCCGGCCGGCGACACCGGGCCATACACACGGCGTCCCTCGAGACCCTTGAGATACTCCACGATGAGGTCGACGACGGCGTTGCCCATCTGCTTGAGCGTCTTGAGGTCATCCGCGAGTTCAGGCCGCGCCTTGACCTCCTCGGTCAGCGGCTCCTTGGTCGCGTCGGACACCGGTGGCGTCGGTCCGGGGAAGTTCTGCCCCGGGAAGATCGGCCCATCGGGAAAGCTCGTCATGACATCTCCTCGTCGACCACCGCGGCCGGCGGAAACGCCCCCGTCGCGATGGCCTCCAGGATGGCCGCCGCGCCGCTCACCGCGACCGGATCCGCCACGTGGTGGGCCGCGGCCACGACATCGTCGGGTCCGCCGCCCATCGCCACGGCGACGGCCGCCGCGGCGAACATGTCGAGGTCGTTGTAGTTGTCGCCGATCGCGACGATGCGCGAGCGAGGAATGCCGTATGCCGTCGCGAGTTCCAGCACGCCGGTCCCCTTGCTGCACGCGTGATGATACACCTCGGCCCAGTAGTACTTGTTACGCCCCAGGAGCGAGCGCGTGTTGATCACCCGCACCGCGTCGGGCATCGCCTCGCGCAACGACCTCGTCAGAGGCAGGATGGCGTCGATCGTGTCGATCGATCCCACCTCGAGCGCCGTGGCCGGCATCTCGGCGAGCAGGTCATCCGTCCAGGTGAGCGCCCCCACCCACTCCTGTCGGTGCTCCAGGTACGTGGCCAGGATGGGATTCACGTCGCCGCGGTCGGTGAAGAGCACGCCGCCATCCTCATCCACACCGTAGACCATCGGCATGACGCCATGGTCCTGGAAGGCGCGCACCACGCGCCGCAACTCATCTCCGCCGAGGATGTTGTAGGCGAGCCGCCGGTAGGGCTCGCCGCCGGTCACCACCGCGCCGTTGAGCGTGACCTTGGGCAGATCCCGGGGATGCCACCCGGTGTGATCGAGCAGACTATCGAGCGAGCGGCCGTTGCGACCGGTGCAGATGGCGACCACGTGCCCCGCCGCACGCACGGCCTCCAAGGCGGCCACCTCGCGGTCGCGCAGGTGATCCTCGGCCTCGGTATCGAGCAATGTGCCGTCCATGTCGACGGCCACGAGGAGACGGTCGCTCATCGCACCACCTTCCGGCGAGTCTAGCCGGTCACGGTGAAGTCGAGATACTGGCCCGTAACGTCCTGCCAGCGTTCGACGCAGCGCTCGACGTGGGCGTGATCGGGGCCGTGGCGTGCCCACTCGAGCATGGCCTCGGCGGCCTCGCGCGGTCCCTCGACGACGATGCGCACCGTGCCGTCCGGCAGGTTGCAAACCCACCCCACGAGCCCGAGGGCCCGGGCCTGCCTCATCGTATGCCAGCGGAATCCCACACCCTGCACGCGGCCGCTCACGGAGATGTCGAGCCTGGTGTCCATGCCGCCCCTGCCTCCCAGAAGAATACCGTCTGGCGCGTGATCTTGCCAGGCGGTGGCAGGCCGGTCAATACCCCCGCCACGGCAGGGGACCGCGGCCCCGGGCGGGCGACATCCACGACCGGGTGGCGCGGCTGAGCCCCGCAGCCGCCGGCTGCCCATGGTTGGCGATCTCGTCGGTCTGGAAGTCCAGTTCCCCGAAGATGCGCCGGCCGTTGCGTCCAGCGGAGTTGCCGATGCCGAGGAGCCTGTCGCCGTACCAGGCCACGGCGAAGCCCAGCGTCCAGGCATCGTCGGCCACGTCGCCGAGGAGTGCGTCGAGCCATGCGTCCACGTCGAGAACGAGGAAACCCCGAGTGACCTGGAACACGGTGATGGCGCGCAGCACGGAGTGGCGGGTGGCGTCGCCCGACGTGATGCGGATGGCGCGGTCGCCCAGGTGCCACTCGTCGAACACGAGGGGGCTGGCGAGCACCAGGGAACCGGGATGGTAGCCCATGATGCTGTAGGGCATGGAAAAGGAGAAACGCGCGTTGCGCAGCCGGATCACGAGCCGGCGGTCGCTCACCAGATCCTCGTGGTGCGCCGCTTCGGCGGCGGGGATGGCCTCGCGCGAGAAGCTGACGAGCGCGTCGAGAGGGAAGTCGGACGGCCTTCCCCAGTCGGCCGCGAAATCGGTGACGTCGGCCGCCGTCCACGTCCCCAGGGAATCGGCCGCGACGAATCCGAGCACCATGGCGAAGAACGGCTCCTTCACCGCGGCCGCGAGCACCGCGCGCGACGGCACCAGATCGCCCGCACGCCCGACGTCGGGCACGTGGCGGAATGCCGCGCTGTCGGGCCGCGCCACGGGCGGTGCACCGGAACCGATCTCCGGTACGTTCAGCAGCAAGACGATGGATATGATCGCGACGGCGCGCACGCCCGCTCCTCGTTCGGGGATCGATTTGCCGAACAGGGTACGCTCGTGAAGGGGAGATCGCGACGTCGGCGGCATGAGAACCCCCGCACCGGTCCCGCCCTCAGCTCACCGCGGCGATGGCCTCGAGGTTGTGGCGCGCATCGTCGTGGTCGGGGTGGCGGGCGAGCACGTCCTCGAGCATGGCCACGGCCCGACCAGCGTCACCCTGTTGCCACAGGGTCACCGCCAGATCGCTCGCCGCGCGCGGATCCTCGGGCCTGCTGGCGAGCACGGACCTGAAGTGCCGCTCGGCCTGAGCCAGTCGGCCGCGTGCGAAGAGGTCCTCGCCCATCACGAGCCGGCGCTCCAGGTCCCATGCCGACCATGGCAGGGGATCGAGGCGGGGCCCGGCCGCCAGCGGCTCGGTGTGCAGAGCGGGCAGGAATCCGTCGGCCAGCAGGACCTCGGGGGGCAGGGCCGCGCCCTGCTCCACACTGTCAGGTAACCCCCACTTGCGCTTGAAGATGGCGAAGCGGCTCTCGATCTGCGTGGCGTAGTCGATCTTGCCCGCCACGAAGCTGCGGCTGCCGAAGTGGTGCACGAAGCTGTCTTCCACCATCAGCGCGCGCCAGTCGGCGAGGAAGGCGCGCAGGCAGTAGTCGGTATCCTCATAGTTGCCCTGACCGAAGCCCTCGTCGAGGCCACCGATCTCCTCGATCACGCGGCGGCGGATGAGCAGGCAGAAACCGACGGCGCACAGCAGCGGCGTGGTGCGGCCGGCGAAGCGCACGGCGCGGCTGGCCGCGAAGCGGTCGAGCCCCGTGCAGGTGGGCTGGTCATACCGGACGCGCGCAAGTTTCTGTGCGCCGGAGATGTTGTTGGTCACGGGTCCGAACAACCCGGCGCGGGGATGGCGCGCGAGCGCGGCCAACAGAGTGTCGAGCCAGCCGGGCGTGACGACGGTGTCGTTGTTCAGCAGCAGCACGTGGTCGCCGCGCGCCGCGCTGATACCCTGGTTGTTGCCGGCGGCAAAACCGCGGTTCTCGGCGTTGAGGATCACGCGCACGCGGTTCTCGCGCCTTGCCAGGTCCTGCAGCCATTGCGGCGTCCCGTCGGTACTTCCGTTGTCGACGAAGATCAGCTCGTGCCGGGGATGCGTGTGCACCAGCAACGACGCCGCGCAGCGCTCGGTATACGCGCGCGCGTTCCAGGTGAGTACCACGATCGAAACCGTGGGAGCCGCACCCGCGCGTGGCGGGCGCGGATCGCGCGCCAGGGGCAACGCATACGTGATGCGCCTCTTGGTGCTCACGATCTGCCTCTTGCACTCGGAGGCGGCGAGGAACTCCGGCTTGATGACGCCGCGCCACCGCGCGGTGAGCACCTCGCTGTTGTGTCTCACCTGCCGCCACCGTTCGGGTCCCGACTGTGATTCGAAGTGCCAGACGACGCATGCCGGCTGATACACAAGCCGCCACCCGGCCTGGACCAGCCTGAAGCAGAGGTCCACGTCCTCGTTGCCGTTCCAGTAGATGGGGTCGAATCCGCCGGCGGCTGCAAAGGCCTCGCGGCGCACCATCAGGCACGCCGCCGTCAATACCTGGCACTCCCGGGGACGCTGATACGCGGGATCGTTGGCCGACTTCCTGTATCCCCGATGTCGGCCAACCACGTTGACGTGGCCATCCGAGCTCGCGCCCTCGAACACCCCCGCGCCGGCGTGCTGGATCGTCCCGTCCGGAAAGAGCAGCAGCGCGCCCACCGCGCCAACCGCGGGATCGCGATCGAGCGTATCGACCAGCGGCTCCAGCCACCGAGGCGTGACGACGGTGTCGTTGTTCAGGAAGAGCAGGTGGCGCCCGCGGGCCACGTCCGCTCCCGCATTGCAACCGCGCGCAAACCCCAGGTTCTCACCCGGTGCGACCACGCGCAGCTCGCCGGCGGCCTCGCGCGCGCGAAGGTAGGCCGGCGAACCGTCCGTGCTGCCGTTGTCCACCACCACGATCTCGGCCATCCCAGCGGGCGTATACTCCGCCAGCGACTCGAGACAGGCCCGCGTGAGGTCGAGCTTGTTGAACGCGGGGATGATGATCGACACGTCCGGTACGGACGTGGCGGTATTCGTCGGCCTCGTCACGGGATACCTCCTGACTTCCGCCGCCCCGAGCCAGAACCGTTCCAGACCTCCCACACCGTGGCCCTGGGCTTGCAAGTCTCCCCTCGAGATACCCGACCCATACCCTGGAGCCCACGATGGCAACGGTCTTTCTGCTCTGCTCGGAACTGTCCGGCAGCAATCTGATCACCCGGATGGTCGACAACCATCCGCAGTACTGTACGCCGTCCCCGGCGCACCTGATCCGCCTGCTCGCCCCCTACGAAGCGGCGTATGGCGACCTGACGCGTGACGATCCCTGGCGCCGGCTGTGTGCCGACACGGCCGACATCCTCGCCACCACCCTTTCCCCGTGGCGCACGACCCCGACCGCCGCCGAGCTGCAAGCGCGCGTCCCGGATCGCACGTTACCGGCCCTGCTGCGCCACGTGTTCGCCGACGAGGTCGCGGCCCACGGCAAATCGGAACTTTTCGTCGCAGAGAGCCGCCTATGGCGCGACCTGCCGTACCTGCTGACGGTCTGGCCCGATGCCCGCGCCATCGTCCTGGTACGAGATCCCCGCGACGTGGCCCTCGCCTGGAAGCGCTCGCCGGTCCACCGCGGCGACGTGGTGCGCGCCGCGCGGGTGTGGCAGCAGGACCAGGCGGCCGGCCTGAGCGTCGTCGGCCATCTGCGCGACGGTCGGCACGGTCTCCTGCTCACCTACGAAGATCTCGCCATCGTGCCCGAACTGGAGATGATCCGCCTCTGCCGTTTCCTGGGCGTGGCGTACGATCCGGCCCAGCTGAGGGGACCGGATGCCGGCGACACCGTGGGCGAATTCCGCGCGGGTCTCTCGCCCTCCGAGGTCGCCCTCGTGGAGCGGATCTGTGCGCAAGAGATGGAGCAGCTGGATTACGTCCCCGAAACGGCCGACCGGCGTTCATTGACCGAACTCGAGGCCCGGCTCCTGCCGCGCGAGCGCCACGATAAACCCGAATACCGGCTGCTCCCGGCGAAGGAACGCGCTGCCCGCGCGCGCCGCGAGCTGCTGATTCGCCGCCTCGAGGCCAGCCGCGAGCCGGCAAGCCTGAGCATCGGAAGCTGAGGCCACCGTGAATGAACGCGACCGCATGCCCGCGTTCCAGCGCAACGCCCGCCTCGAGAGCGTGCTCGACGTGCTCAACGGTGAGCTCGCCACCCTCGGCGAGCACATCAGCCTGCGCTACGACCAGCCGCACAACCCACCGGTGCTCATCCTCGGCTGCGCGCGCAGCGGAACCACGCTGTTGCTGCAGTGGCTCGCCGCCGGCGGCGACGTGACATACGCCAGCAACCTCATCGCCCGGTTCTTTGCCGCCCCCTGGATCGGCGCTCGCGTGCAGCAGGTCCTCACCGATCCGGGCTGTGCGTGCGGCGACGAATTCGCCGACCTCGCCGGCGCCGACACCTCGCTCTGGTATCGCTCCGATCTCGGCAAGACCCGGGGCCTGCTCGCTCCGAACGAGTTCTGGTACTTCTGGCGCCGCTTCTTCCCCACGGGCGAGCTGGCGCGCATCGACGAGTCCAGATGGGATCCGGCGCTCGGCACACGTTTCGCGGCCGAGCTGGCAGCGTGGGAGCACGTGACGGGCAGGCCGCTCGCTCTCAAGGCGGGTATCCTGAGCTGGAATCTCCCGCTCCTGGCGCGACTCCTGCCGCGCGCCATCTTCCTGCACGTATCTCGGGAGCCACTGGCCAACCTGCAGTCGCTGCTCCTGGCGCGCCGCCGCTACTTCGGCTGCGACGATCTCTGGTATTCCCACAAGCCCGACGAGTACGCGGAACTCGCCGACCTGCCGGTCCCCGATCAACTCGCCGGCCAGCTCGCAGCCACCGAGCGGGCTATCGCGACCGGCCTGGCAGGCCTGTCGCCACAGCGGGTGCTCGCGATTTCCTACGAGGATTTCTGTGCCGACCCTGGTGCCGTCCACGCCGATCTCGCAGCGCGAGTGCGCGCGCTGGGCGGGCGCCATCTGCGTTCCTACACGGGGCCGGCGCGCTTCGAGGCCACGAACGGCCTGCGCCTCACGCCGGGGGAATACCGGCCGTTGATCGAGGCCTGGGAGCGCACGTCCGGCCTCAGCGTGGCCTGAGCTGACCCGTCGCGACCCGACGCACATGCCTCTGCTTCGCCTCGCGGTCGAGAGCCTGAACGGCGGCGGTCGAGGGGCGCCGAAGCAGATATCGCCAGCAGAGCGCCATCACCTCGCGCACCTCGTCGATCTCCAGCCAGGCACGTCCGAGGTTGAGCGTGGCGCCGAGATGGTCGGGATCGCATTCCAGCGCGCGCGACCAGTACGTCACGGCGCGCTCACGATCTCCGCCCTCCCACGTGAGGCATGCGAGATCGTCGAGAGCATCGACATAGGCGGGGTCCTCGGTCAGGATCCGATCGAGGATCGCCATCGCGGCCTCCGCATCGCCGGCAGCCGCGAGCGCGCTCGCCCGCTGCCGCATGGTATCGAGGCGAGCCCACCGGACCGCGAGCTGCGGATCGAGAGGCCGCACGACCCACGGCGCACCGCGCTGCGGGTCGTATACGCCGGCCGCGGTGGCGTCGTCGCGCAGCACGATCCAGGCGGCGACCGCCGCCGCCATGAACGCCGGATCTCGCTGCACCTGGGCGTCGTGCTGGCGGAAGTCGCTCAGGGGGTCGCGGAAATAGACGGCGTCGCCTCGCGTGAGCAGGCTCGTCCACATGTACGTGTCGCCGTTCTTCGGCGCCGCCCGGCCCGCGAAGCTCATGATGTGCGGCGTGTTGCCGGCGAGATCGGCCCGGCGGAACATCACGGTGGTCGGTTCGCCCACGACGTTGGTCTGCGTGCGCAGCATGCGATCGAGGAGTCCGAGCCCGCCGATCACGGCGTCGTCCCGGACGAGCGGCACGTTGAAGGACTGGTCCGGCAGCCGGTTGCCGTCGGCATCGATGAGACAGCGATAGGACGTGGCCAGCGTCACGTTGGGATGGGCGTCGAGGGCGGCGCTCATGCGTGCCAGGCAGTCGGGCGCCAGGCGGTCGTCGTCGTTGAGGTACTTGATGTAGTGGCCTCTTGCGAGATCGAAGCACTGCAGGTAGTTGCGCCGACCACCGATCGTGCCGGGATTGCGCACGAAACGCACCCGCGGGTCGTCACCCGCCACCTCGCGCACGATCGCAGCGATGGTGTCGTCCGGGCTGTCGTCACAGATCACATGCTCGAAATCGGGGCAGCTCTGGGCCTGGGCGCTGCGGAGGCAATCCGCGAAGTACGTCGCCTTGAAAGCCGTCGTGAGGATGCTGATCCGGGGTACGCTCATGAACACGGGCTTCTCCTCGCTGGAGTAGGCCCGTGTCCAGGCAAGATTTGCGCCAGCCAGGGGATCAGTTCCATGGTCGAGACAATCAGCGGCCGTTGGCCCCGCAGATCGTGGCGAAGGCCCGGTGCACCCGCCCATCCGACGTCAATTCCGGATGGAATGCCAGGCCCAGGACGCGGCCCTGACGCACCCCCGCAGGCTCGCCATCCGGGCGGCGGCACACGACCTCGGCGCCGGGACCGACGTCGGTGATCCGCGGCGCCCTGATGTAGACGGCCGCCAACGGAGCCGCGCTCCCACCCTCATCTCCGAACACCGCGGGCGCGAGAGTGAGGTTCTCGGTGAAGGAATCGATCTGACGTCCGTAACCGTTGCGTTGCACGGACACGTCGAGCAGCCCCAGGGGTCGCACGCCGTGCCGGTCAGGCCGCGTCTCGTCCACCACGTCGCGAGCCAGCATGATCAGCCCCGCACACGTGCCCAGCACGGGGCGCTCGTGGGCGAAGTCGATCAGGGGCTGCCGCAGATCGTTGCGGTCGATCAAACGCGAGAGCGTGGTGGACTCGCCACCGGGGATGACGAGTCCAGCCACCTCTGCCAGCTCGGACGCCCGCCGCACCGGGAGCGTGGACACGCCCACCGCGGCGAAGGCCTGGCGGTGCATGTCGAAGTCGCCCTGCAGGGCCAGCACTCCGATCGGTCGGCCCATCGCGCCTACCAGCCTCGGCTCGCGAGCTTCTCGTTTTCGGGCAGACTGGCCACGTCGATCCCGCGCATGGCCTCGCCCAGGTTCATCGAGATCTCGAGCAGCTTCGCAGGGTCGTTGGCATAGGTCACCGCCTGCACGACGGCCTCGGCGCGCGGCTTCGGATCGTCGCTCTTGAAGATGCCGCTGCCCACGAAGACGGTCTCCGCGCCGAGTTGCATCATGAGGGCGGCGTCGGCCGGCGTGGCCACGCCGCCGGCGGCGAAGTTGGGCACCGGCAGCTTGCCCAGTCGGCGCACCTCGTAGAGCAGGCTGAGCGGCGCGCCCAGAGCCTTGGCCTCGGCCATCATCTCGTCGTCGCGCAGCGTCGTCAGACGCCGGATGCCCTCCTGCACCATGCGCATGTGGCGTACGGCTTCCACGATGTTGCCGCTGCCGGCCTCGCCCTTGGTGCGGATCATCGCCGCGCCCTCGCCAATACGCCGCAGCGCCTCGCCCAGATTCCGGCAGCCGCACACGAAGGGCACCTTGAAGTCCCATTTCCAGACGTGGTTGTGCTCGTCGGCAGGTGTGAGCACCTCCGACTCGTCGATGAAATCGACGCCCAGGGCCTCGAGCACCTGCGACTCGGCGAAGTGGCCGATGCGGCACTTGGCCATCACGGGAATGGACACCGCGTCCTGGATCTCCTTGATCATGCGCGGCTGGCTCATGCGCGCGATGCCGCCGTCGGCACGGATATCGGCAGGGATACGCTCGAGCGCCATGACGGCTGAGGCACCTGCCTCCTCTGCGATGCGCGCTTGGTCGGCATTGGTCACGTCCATGATCACGCCGCCCTTGAGCATCTCGGCCAGGCCGATCTTCTGACGCATCAGCTCCTGAGCCTTCTCGTCAACCCACGGGAACACCATCGCTCTGCCTCCTCGAAAACCGGGCCGCCTCGCCGGCGGCGGTTCACACGATCGCCGGCGCCGGGGTCGGCCCGTGCGCCAGCAATCCAGCCAGGATCGTGAGACCGGCCGCCACCTCGTCGCGACCGGTCGGGGCACTCAGACTCACGCGCACCGCCGCGAGTGCCGCGGCCTCGCCGACGGCGAAGGCCGACGACGGGGTGACCACGACGCCACGGGCGCGCGCTTCGCTCGCGAACATCTCGGCGCTCCACGGCGCCGCCAACTCCAGCCAGAGAAAGTAGGAATGCGGTGCCGTGCGCATCGCCTCCACCGGCAACAGATCGCGGGCCAGCGCCTGCCGCCGCGCCGCCTCGTCGCGCTTGCGCACGCTCACCTGCGCCGCCGTGCCGTCGTCGATCCATAGCGCGGCGATTTCCACCGTGAGCGGCGGCAGCGCCCAGAGCGTGGCCGAGACCGTGGCGACCACGCGATCCACGGCTGCGGCCGGTGTCGCCACGAAGGCCACGCGCAGACCACCGGCCACCACCTTCGACGTGCTCGCGATGTAGAACGTGCGCTCCGGCGCGAGCTGCGCCAGCGGCTCAGGCGCGGGCTCGGCCAGCAGACCATGCACGTCGTCCTCGATGATCAGCAGGTCGCGTCGGCGTGCCACGGCCACAACGGCGTCGCGACGCGCGCGGCCCATTGTCGCCGTGGTCGGATTGTGCAGGGTCGGCAGGCAATAAAGCACGCGAGCCCCGCTCGCGCGACACACCGCGTCCAGCGCGCCGGGTTCGAGCCCCTCGTCGTCCATGGCCACCGGAACGAGTTGGAGACCGAGCAGCTTCGCCACGGTCTTCAGGCCGGGATAGGTCACCGGTTCGCACATCACGGCATCGCCCGGCCGGCAGAGCGTGCCCAGCAGGATGGCGATGGCATGTTGCGCACCGCCCGTGATGATCACCTGTTCGGGCGCCACCGTCACGCCGTGCCGCGCGATCCAGGCTGCGCCGGCACGTCGGTGCCGATCGGTGCCGCCGCCGGGAAGGTACGAGAGCAACTCGTGCAGATCGTCGCGGCGCGCGAGAGTGCGCAGAGCGTCACCCAGATCGGGGTCCTCGGCATACAGCGGCAGGTTGAGCCCCAGATCGATCGGCCCCGCCGCCGCCAGCGCGGCCGCCGTCGGCCCCACGAAGGTGCCACGCCCCACCTCGCCGTGGACGAGACCGTGCCGCTCCGCCTCGGCGTACGCGCGCGTCACCGTGCCGACCGTCAGTCCCAGGGTCTCGGCGAGGTCGCGGTGCGTGGGCAGACGATCACCCGCAGCGAGCCGCCCCGAGCGCACATCGGCCGCGAGGCAGTTGGCGATCGCGAGGTAACGCGGTCCGGCGATTTCGTCGATCTCGGGCGTCCATATTGTCATAATAAATAAAGGATAATTGCAGCAATTGTTTAGGTCAAGTCGATTGATACAATTTACGGACGCCCCGAGCTCCCACAGGCTTGACTAAAGTTCCGGCGATGAAAGTCGATCTCCGTTTGCACTATCACCCGCGACGGCGGCTGATGACTCCCGCCAATCGGACGGGAACGCCGCATCAGAGCCAATGTCGCGCCCGCGAACCGTCGGCGGCGATGAGCAAGAGGACTCGACCATGAAGATTAGCACCAAGATGGCAGCCCTGATCGTGATCCCGATCGTGGCACTGCTGGCTTTCAGCGTGTTCTCGTATTTCACGAACCAGGCAGTCAGCAAGGGTGGAACTGCTACGAGCCTTGACAAGGACCTCACGGCCGACGTGCTACCGCCGCCGGAGTACCTTGTCGAATCGTATCTCGTCGTGTTGCAGATGGCGTCGCTGACGGATCCGTCCGCACTGGCCGAGCTCGAGCAACGCGGCGTGCAGCTACGGGCGGACTATCTCGACAGGCACGCCTTCTGGGACCAGACTCTCCCGCCAGGCGCCCTGCGCCAGGCCCTGCTCACCGACTCGTACCAGCCGGGTCTCGCGTTCCTCGATCTCCGGGACCGGAAATTCATTCCGCTCCTCCACGAGGGCCGGCAAGACGAAGCGCGCAATCTCGTGCTCGGCCAGATGTCCGATCTGTACCGGCAGCACCGAGCGGCGATCGACCAGGTCGTCACGCTCGCCGGCCAGCAGTGGGAGACCGACCAGGCGCGGATCGATCGCATGACTCGCATCAGCAACTGGCTCGCCCTGCTCGGACCGGTCATCATGACGCTGGGTCTCGGACTGCTGGGCTGGCGCGTGAGCCGCGGCATCACCGAACCGATTCGCCGGATCATCGATCAACTCGCAGCCGGTTCTGACCAGACCTCGGCGGCCGCCAACCAGCTCGCCGGATCCAGCCAGTCTCTGGCCGAGGGCGCGAGTCAGCAGGCCGCCGCACTCGAGGAGACCGGCAGCAATGTCGAGGAGATCACGGCAACCATCCGGCAGACGGCCGAGAACGCCGCCCAGGCCAAGGCCCTCTCGGAGGGCGCCACGACCGCCGCCGACAAAGGCGCCGACGCCATGGCGCGCATGTCCAGGGCCATCGACGACATCAAGTCCTCCAGTGACGAGACGGCCAAGATCATCAAGACCATCGACGAGATCGCGTTTCAGACCAATCTCCTGGCGCTGAATGCCGCCGTGGAAGCGGCTCGCGCCGGCGAGTCCGGCAGAGGTTTCGCCGTGGTCGCCGAGGAGGTCCGCAACCTCGCGCAGCGCTCGGCCGAGGCTGCACGCAATACGGCCGGAATGATCGACACCGCCGTCAAGAACGCCGACAATGGCGTCACGATCTCGCACGAGGTCGGCAGCGCGCTGCAGGATATCGCGGCGGGCAACCGTAAGGTCCACGACCTCGTCGGCGAGATCGCCACCGCTTGCCTGGAGCAGACGCAGGGCATCGCGCAGATCGCAACCGCGGTCAGCCAGGTGAACGAGGTCACGCAGCGCAACACCGCGGACTCCGAGGAGTCGGCCTCGTCCAGTGAGGAACTCTCAGCCCAGGCCGAAGAGCTCAAGCATACAGTCCACGGGCTCGAGGTCATGGTTTCGGGGGCGACGACCGGCACTTCGTCGGTCGCGCGCGGCGGCACCCCCCACGCAGGCAACCGCCCTGTCGCCCGCAATTCGGAATCGAAAGCCGCGCCATTCCAGCCCGCATCACACCGGGACGTCACCCAGGGCGTCGGCAGCCGCAAGCAGCGCAATGTCAGCCAGGGCACACCCCGGGCCTGCGAGGTGCTTCCGCTCGACGACGACGACGTCCTCGACGAACTGACGGTCTAGGTCGCCCCGCGGACTGCGGGTCGGTGGGTCACCGTTGTACGGATCACGGCCCCGGGTACGGCTCGCCCGGGGCCATGAATCATTTGGGTTGTGCCGTCGAAAATGTGTCCGGCCTCCGGCTTGCCCTGGCCGGGGCCATGTCATGCATCGAATCCCACCACTCCAGCTGGTTGCCTCCCTTCTGCCCCAACCATCACTGCCAGTTCCACAGCGAACTCCAGCCAGGCTGGCGCTTCAAACGCATCGGCTTCTTCACCCGCCAGGCCCATCCCCACCGTATCCCCAGGTTTCTCTGCCTACACTGCCGTGTCTCCTTCAGTTCACAGACCTTCTCCCCGGACTACTGGCTCAAGCGACCAGATATCCTCCCGCAACTCATGACCAAGACCTGCGGCGCCATGGCCAATCGCCAGGCCGCCCGTGATCTCGGCGTCTGCCCCACCACCGTCAACCGCCAGCTCGACCGCCTCGGTCGCCATTGTCTGCTCTTCTTCGCCCAGGAGATGCCGACGGCTCCGCCCCCCGCAGACATCGTCATCGACGGACTCGAGACCTTCGAACTCAGCCAGTACTTCCCCTTCCACCACAACGTCGCCGTCGACGCGAAGTCGGGGCTGATCCGGGGCTTCACCGACAGCCCGCTGCGCCGCAAGGGTCGCATGACGGCCTACCAGAAGCGTCGTCGCCAGGATCTCGAAGAGCATTTCGGCCGACCGGACCCCAAGGCGGTGCAGAAGGGCATTCGCGACTTGCTGGCGATGGTGCTCGAGAAGTGTGAACGGCTGGTGACGGTCCGCAGCGACGATCACCCCGCCTACAAGCGTGCCATCGCGAGTCTGCCTCATCGAATCCGGCACGAGGTGACGAACTCGAAGGAACGCCGGGACAAGGACAATCCGTTGTGGGAGGCAAATTTGCTGGACTTGATCTTGCGGCATGCGAGCGCGAATCACCGTCGGGAGACGATCGCGTGGTCGAAGCGGAGGCAGGGGTCGACGTACCGCCTGGCGATCCTGGCGGTCTGGCGCAACTGGGTGCAGTCACGGTGGGTGAAGCGGCCAGGCGAGACGCCGGCGATGGCCGCGGGCCTGGTCGATCGGCCGCTCGCTGTGGAGGAAATCCTGGGGAAACGGTTGTTTCCCAGCAAGGTGGAGTTGTCGCCGCTCTGGGAGGAGTACTACTGGAAACGGGTGGAGACCCCGGCATTGGGCGTGAATCGGCGGCATGAGTTGACGTTCGCGAGGTGAGGGGCGAACAAACGCGGCCGGCGAATTCGGCCGCCGGCCGCGGACACAATTTCGACGGCACAACCATCGGCACCCGGGACCGCCGCACCCACATTCCGGGGGCGAGACCAGCACACCCCGCGTCGCATCAACTTCTATCTATAAAGCACTCCACAAATAAACCAACGATTACTCTTGACACGCAGAATTTAACCATATTAGCTTCACCTTACGAAGTAAAATACGTCAAAGACTGGGGCACCATGCACGTCCGCGACCTCGACGAGAACCTGAGCGCCACAGCCCGACTGGCCGTGTTGACGACGCTCTTTCCGGGAGAGCCGGTGAGTTTTTCCGATCTGAAGACCCGTACAGGCATTGCGGACGGTAACCTCCATGTGCAGACCCGGCGCCTGGCCAGCGCTGGTTTACTTTCGATCACGAAGTTGCCTACCGGCAAACGCACCCAGACGATGTTCCGGATCACGGACGACGGCGTCGTACGCCTACGCATCCAGGTGCAGCGGCTGGTGGCGGTGGTGACCGGCGACGAGGGTGCCATCTTGCCGCAAGCCGCGCGGGAACGTTACGACGAATCGCGGGTCTGGTAGCCAGCTCCGCGGAACCGAGGCGACCCAGCATGAAGATCGCAATCGGCGCCGATCACGGCGGATTCGACCTCAAGGCCCGGCTGATCCGCCACCTTGGGCAGAACGGCCACCAGGTCGAGGACGTCGGAACTTCTTCCCATGAAGCTGTGGACTATCCAGTCTATGCGCGGGCCGTCGCCGAGGCCGTGGCCAGCGGCCGGACCGATCGCGGCATCATGATCGACGGCGCCGGCATCGGCTCCTCCATGGTCGCCAACAAGGTGCCTGGAGTACGCGCCGCCCTCGCCTACGACCTCTCCAGTGCCCGCAACGGGCGCGAGCACAACGACGCCAACGTGCTCACACTCGGCGCCGGCCTCATCGGGCCGAACCTGGCCGAACAGCTCGTGGACATCTTCCTGACCGCCGAGTGCCGCGAACCGCGCCATCAGCGCCGCGTGGCCATGATCGATGCAGCGGCCCCGACCCGTTCTCCAGCATCCGACAGTCTGCCCGCCGAACTCGACGCCGCCGACCTCGAGCGCATCGTCGCACGCCTCGCCCAGATGTTACCGGCCGGGGCGGCCACGTGCGGCCCCTGCGTCACAACCTGCCCCGACACGGCGCGCCATCTCATCGGCCTGGGCGCCGCGCGCCTCAGCACTGGCGGCGCGAAGGCGCCGACCAGCCCGGGCCACATCCCCGAGGACATCGCGCGCTACATCGACCACACCATCCTCAAGCCCGCCGCCACGCGCGCGGACGTGATGAAGGTGTGCGCCGAGGCCCGGGAGCACGGCTTCCGATCCGTCTGTGTCAATCCCTGCTGGATCGCCACCGTGGCCGGCGAACTGCGCGGTACCCGGGTGCTCACCTGCTCGGTGGTGGGGTTCCCCCTGGGCGCCGCCACGCCGCAGATCAAGGCCGCCGAGACGCGCCAGGCCATCCGCGACGGCGCCCGCGAGATCGACATGGTCATCAACGTGGGCGCCTTGAAGAGCGGTGACGACGCCCAGGTGCTGCGCGACATCCGCGCCGTCACCGACGCCTGCGTCGACGGCGGCGCCACGTGCAAGGTCATCATCGAGACCGTCCTGCTCACCGACGCCGAGAAGGTGCGCGCCTGCGAACTGGCCCGCAGGGCGCGTGCCCACTTCGTGAAGACGAGCACGGGCTTCGCCGGCGGCGGGGCCACCGCGGCCGATGTCGCGCTCATGGCAAGCGTGGTACGCGGCGCGGGCATGGAAGTGAAGGCATCGGGCGGCATCCGCTCGTACGACGACGCGAAGCAGATGATCGAAGCCGGCGCCACCCGTATCGGCGCCAGCGCGAGCATCGCCATCGTCCAGGAAGCGCAGGGGCTGACCGTCAGCGCCTAGCCGGGAGTGTGAGCATGGTCGACCTGAGAGCCTTCTGCGTGATCGACAGCCTGCAGCCGCAGTTCGCCTCGTTCCAGGCGACGGTGGCCCAGGGCTTCTTGCCGCGCGTCGGGCAAGCCAGCCTCTTCGTGGAGATCGCGCCGGGCATCGAGATCAACCGGGTCATGGACATAGCCCTGAAGTCGACCCAGGTCACGCCCGGCATGCAGATCGTCGAGCGCCACTTCGGCATGCTCGAGGTGCACGCCGACAGCCAGGCCGACGTGCGGCAGGCTGGCGCCGCCATCCTCAGCGCACTCGACCTCGCGGAGCACGGTCGCTTGAAGCCGCGCATCGTGTCGGACCAGGTGGTGCGCCACCTCGACGACCATCAGTGCATGCTCATCAACCGCACCCGCCACGGCAACATGATCCTCGCGGGCCAGACCCTCTTCATTCTCGAGTGCGAGCCCGCGGCCTACGCCGCCCTGGCGGCCAACGAGGCGGAGAAGGCGGCGCGCATCAACATCCTCGAGGTGCGGGCCTACGGCAGCTTCGGCCGCCTGTACATCGGCGGCGAGGAAGCCGACGTGGCCGTGGCGCGGCCGGCCGCGCTCGCCGCCCTCGAGTCTCTCGATGGACGCGTCGTGAAGAAGTAACGTGCCAACCGTCCGGCCGCGGCCGGACAACGCAGCAAGGAGCCCGTCATGTCGGACGCATTGGGAATGATCGAGTGCAGGAGCTTCGCCGCGATGGTCGAGGCCGCCGACGCCATGGTAAAAGCGGCGCGCGTGGAACTGGTGAGCTACGAGAAGACCGGTGGAGGCTACACCACGGCCGTCATCCGCGGCGACGTGGCCGCGGTGAAGGCCGCCTGCGATGCGGGCCAGACTGCGGCCACGCGCGTGGGCGAGATCGTGGCAGTGCACATCATCGCGCGGCCACATGCCAACGTCGACCTGGTGATCCCGCTGGGCCGGCAGGCGGACAAGACCGTCAAGAAGTAGCGGACCGACAGGAGAGGTCATGAACCTGGCCAGGGTCATCGGCACCGTGGTGGCGACGCGCAAGGAACCGCGCCTCGACGGCCTGAAGCTGCTCCTGCTCGGCATCGCCGGTCCCGATGCGGAACTCACCGGCGGCACGGTGGTGGCCGCCGATGCGGTGGGCGCCGGCGAGGGCGAGTACGTCCTTTTTGCCTCGGGCTCGAGCGCACGGCAAACGCAGGCCACGGATGGAAAACCGGTCGACGCGGTGGTGATGGCGATCGTCGATAGCTGGGAGATCGGCGGCGAGGATCGCTACCACAAGGGCCGCGACGACTAAGGAGCGCATATGACGCGCCTCAACGACGCCCAGATCGACGCCATCGCGCGCGGCTTGGCCGCCCGCATCGGTGGTGGCACCGCCCCACCCGCGGTGCCGGCACCAGCGGCGGCGCCGATGAGTCCGCCGACCGGCGACGGCGTCTTCCCCACGGTCGATGCCTGCGTGGATGCGGCTCGCACCGCCTTCCGGCAACTCACCGCGTTGTCGCTCACGCGCCGCCAGGAGATCATCGCCGCGATCCGCGCGGCCGTGCTGTCCGCCGTCGAGGACCTGGCTCGGCAGGCTGTCGAGGAGACCGGGCTGGGACGCGTGGAGCACAAGACGATCAAGAACCGCCTGGTCACGACCAAGACGCCCGGGCCGGAATGCCTCACGCCGCGCGCCGAGACGGGCGACCACGGCCTCACGCTCACCGAGTACGCGCCGTACGGCGTGATCGGCGCCATCACGCCCACCACCAACCCCACCAGCACGATCATCTGCAACACCATCGGCATGGTGTCGGCAGGCAACACGGTGGTCTTCAACGTGCACCCCAACGCCACGCGGTGCTCCATGGCAACGGTGCGCCTGATCAATCGCGCGATCGTGGACGCCGGCGGCCCGGCCAGCACCATCGCCGCCGTGGCCACGCCCACCATCGAGTCGGCCGGCGCGCTGATGCACCACCGCGGCGTGAACCTGCTGGCGGTGACGGGCGGGCCTGGCGTGGTGAAGGCGGCCATGGTCAGCGGCAAGCGCGCCATCTGCGCAGGGCCGGGCAACCCGCCGGTGGTGGTGGACGCCACGGCCGATCTTGCGAAGGCCGGCCGCGACATCGTGTACGGCGCCGGCTTCGACAACAACGTCGTGTGTACCGATGAGAAGGAGGTCTTCGTCGTCGCCGGCGTGGCCGACGAGCTGATCCGCGTCATGTGCGCCCATCGCGCCTACCTGCTGAACGCCGACGAGTTGAGCCGGCTCGAGGCGGTCATTTTCGCGGAGAAGCCCCAGCCGCGCCGCCACGGCGTGATCAACAAGGACCTCGTGGGCAAGAACGCCGGCGAGATCCTCGGCCGCATCGGCGGCAACGCCGGCCCCAAGCTGGCCCTGCTCATCGCCGACGTGCCCGAGGACCACCCGCTCGTCTGGAGCGAGCAGCTCATGCCGGTGCTGCCGATCGTGCGCGTGGACAGCGTGGATCGCGCGATCGATCTCGCGAAGGAGGCGGAGCACGGCTTCGGCCACTCCGCGTCGATGCACTCGCGCGACATCGTGGCGCTCAGCCGCATGGCCCGTGAGATCAACACCAGCATCTTCGTCAAGAACGGCCCCATCACCACCGGCCTGGGCGCCGGCGGCGAGGGCCACACCAGCTTCACCATCGCGAGTCCCACCGGCGAGGGATTGACGTATCCCGTCAGCTTCAGCCGCCTGCGCCGCTGCGTGATGGTGGACCACTTCAGGATCGTGTAGATGCGCGCGACGGCGATAGCTCTGCTGGAATACCGGTCGATCGCCGCGGGTATGGCGGCCGTCGACCGCATGCTCAAGTGTTCGCCCATCGCGATCCTGAAGTGCGGCACGATCCATCCCGGCCGCTACCTCGCCCTCGTGGGCGGGTCGGTCGCCAGCACGGAGGAAGCCTGGCGAACGGGATGTGGGGTAGGCGAGGTCACGGACGACATCTGCCTGCCCGACCCCCATCCGGCGCTCGTCGCCGGCCTGTTCGAGACGCCGCGCCTCGTCACGGACGACGAGGCCATGGCCGTCATCGAGACCACCACATCCCCCGCCCTGCTGCGCGGCGTCGATGTTGCCCTCAAGGCGGTGCCCATCAGCCTGACCGTTCTGCGCCTCGCCGACGACCTCGGCGGCCGCGGCCTCGCGGTCTTCACCGGCGGGCTCACCGATCTTCAAGCGGCCCTGGCGGTCCTGAACGCGAGCGTCGGCCCGCGCGGCACCCTCTGCGGCCAGTCGCTCATGCCCCGCGTGGAGTCGACGCTGCAAACGATCGTGGGCACCACCACCCGCTTCGCCGCCTGCGGCATCCATGAGCCGGACGGCGCGGAGCTCGTGCCCGAGAACACGGAGGTCTGATATGCATCTCGGCCGCGTGATCGGTAGTCTCGTCGCCACCATCGTCAGCGACGGCCTGACCGGTGTGCCCCTGCTCTGGGTGCAGCCCCTCGACAAGCGCGGCGCCGCCCTCGGCCGGTGCTTCGTCGCCGCCGACGGCACCCGCATGGCCGACCGCGACGAGCTGATATACTGGGAAGCCAGCCGCGAGGCCGCACTCACCCTCGACCCCAGCTTCGTCCCGGTCGACCACGCCATCGTTGGCATCGTCGACGACGTGCAACTCGACGAGGTTCCGTCGTGATCGTAGGCCGCGTGGCCGGGCGCATCACCTCGACGATCCACCACCCGTCGATGCAGGGCCGGACGCTCCTGATCATCGACAAGCTCGACGCCGCGGGCGCACCCACGGGCAGCACCCTGATCGCCGTGGACCATGCGGGTGCCGGCGCCGGCGAAACGGTGCTCGTACTCGACGAGGGCAACGGGGCGCGACAGATCCTCGGCGGCGACGCGCTGCCCATCCGCTCGGTGGTGGTCGGCATCATCGACGAGGCTGCGAGCCCTCCCGCCTAGTTCGCCACCGCGAGCGTACGCACCGTGGTCTCACCGCCATAGGTGATCTTCAGGACGTAGAGACCCGCGGCCACGGGCGTGCCGTAGAAGTTCTTGCCGTCCCAGAAGCCGGACTCGGCCGAGACCACGTCGCTGCGGAAAACCACCTGGCCTTCCAGGTTGAAGACCTGGATCTCGGCGGGGTCATCGGTGCTCGCCCCGATGCCGGCCAGCCGCAACATGCCGTCGCCGCCGGTCCCGGGGAAGGGATTGGGATAGAGGTAGACCGAGGTCAACGAGCCCACGGGGCCGCTCGACTTGTCTCCCACGGTGACGATGGCACCGCCGCGGCTGCTGCTCACCACGAGACGTCGCCCCGAGTCGTCGATATCGAGTCCGCGATACGTGCCGCCCGGCAGAGCCACCACGACGTTGTCGGTGTAGAGACCCGTACGCGCCAGCGGGATGTACGACTCGAGGTCCGTGTAGGCGTCGACCTGGCGTTGCGGTGCCGGCTCGCTCAGCCGGATCCGATTCAGGCCGATATCCGTGAGCACCCAGAGATCGCCATTGTGGTCGAGTTCCATGCCCTTCACGGCCTTGCTCAGGAGTCCCTGATCGAGAGGGGACGTCTTGTTGCCGTAGCTGGCCACCCGGGTGGCGATCCCGGTGGCGACGTCGTAGGTGAAGCCGACCACGCCGTTGCCCCCCACCCAGATGGTCCCGTCGGTTCCGAGCACCATCGCGTTCGCCAGGCTGATGTCGAAGGCTGTGTCGGGTATGGCCGTGACCGGCGGGGACATGACGTCGTCGCTCGTGTCGGTCCATGTGAGGCGATCGTTCGGGCCTGCCGACGCGCCGTTGATGTCCCAGCGTACCAGGCCGACGTTGCGCACCGCGAACCAGATCACGTCGCGCCGCTCCACGAGCGCCGCCTCCACGTCGATGCCACCGACGTCCGGCGTCACCCAGACGCTGGAGTCGTGGAAGTGGTCGGGATCGACGAGAACCTGTGCGCCGACCGTGGGTGCATCTTCACTGGTCATGACGATGATCGGACCGTCGGGATGCGCGAGGACCTTGGCGATGGGCGTGCCCACGAGGCCGCTGTTGCCGGGATAGATGAGATCATACTCGTCGTGGTCGAGCCCCGTGACCGCGGCGGCACGGTAGCGGACGAGCCCGCTGTAGTACTGCGCGAGCCAGAGCGCGCCCGACGGGTCGTGGTCGATGTCCAGAATGGCGCCCAGCAGGTTGAAGAGGCCCGACGAATCGTTCGCAGCCGTGGCGAGGCTGTAGATCGACGACCAGCCCAGATCCTCGCTCCAGCCGGAAGCTCCCGCTCCCCAGCGATCGCCGATCCAGGCGCGCCCGAGCGTATCGAACGCCGAGCCGGCCGCATCGGCCGTGACCGACATCACCCGATGCCACTGCTGCCACTCGCTGTTCCGCAGGCGCGCCAGCCAGGGGTAGCCGGAGTCCGAATCGCCGCTGCGCATATCGCCGATGCGCAGACGCCCGCCCACCCAGATGTCGTCGCCGTCGAGCGCGAAGCAGCCGTAGTTGACGCTCTGGTCCGCGGGCGGGGTGGGGTGCGCATAGACGGTCAATTGGCCATCGATATCTCTGTACACCGTACCGATGTAGTTGACCGTCCAGATGTCGTCACCGTCCGTCGCCACGTCGAGATACCAGGCGCCGGCACCGAATTGCAGCTCCCACTCGTCGGTTACAAGGTTCAGCCGCAGCACGCCATCGCGGGTGGCGATGACCGGCCGTCCCTGGCTGTCGCAGGCGATGCGTTCCACGACGTCCGTGATGCCAGTGTTGATCGGGGTGAACGTGTTGTCGGCGAACCGGCACACACCCGCCTGCGTGACGACGTAGACCACCTCGCCTGACACCGCGATACCGGTGACGTGATCATCGAGCAGCCCGTCGGCCGTCGTGTAGTAGCCACCGGGCAGGCCGTCGGTGATGATGCCGATCCCGTTGCTCTCCGTGCCGTAGTAGATCCGTTCGGTCGTCCCCGCGACGACACCGGTGACGGCGGTGACCTTGACGCTGGCGAGCGTGGTCGAGTAGCGGCGCATCGTCGGCTGCGCGGCCTCGGGATTCGTGATGCGCGTCATGCCGCCATCGAGCGTGGCCACCCAGAGATGCTCTCCTGTCCAGCAGAGGTCCGTGACCTCGAACCCGCCGAGGCCGCTGTCGGACGCGAATGAGCGCTGCACCGCGGGGTCGTCCACCGACCAGGCCACGAGCCCGCCCGAAGGCGTGGCCGTGTAGACCCAGCCTCCGTGCACGAGAGCGCGGTTCACCGACCAGCCCCGCATGAGGAGCTGGAAATCGGCGGACTGCGCCAGAGCCGCCCCCGCGAACACCAGGCCCAGCACGCTCAGGCAACACACCGACAACAGCCGCGGCACGGTACGATTCATGGCTTCCATCCTTCCTCCAGCGGGTATCCCCCGAGATGCACCTGGGTTGCACCTTGGCAGTGCACCGAAAAGCCACCATCGGGATCTCGATATGATACCTGGCGGTGCCGCGCCAGTCTAGCAGGCCCGATTCTAACACATTCCAGGACTCTGAGTTTCCCCCATCCTGATCAACACTGACGAGCGCCGGCACCCTGCTCCAGGTCGAGTTCTCCGCCGCCGCCATACCCTCAATATAGCCGAATCTGGCTCCTGCCGTCACGAACAAGGTCTCACCCCACCGCTCTCGAAATGGCATGCTGGCGCGTGATCAGCCCCATCCGGCTTGGCGCCGGACGGAGGCTCGTCATGCCGCCGTCGGGACGTGCCGGTCGCAGCGTTCTTCTCTAAGGTTTGAATCGCGGCGCATGGCGCCGGCTCCTGCGCACCACCACCCGGGAGGATTTCCCGTGCCCATGCTCTGGCAAAGCCTCCATCATGCCGCCGCAATGCTCTGGGAGATGCTGTGGGCCCTCATCCTGGGTTTCACGATCTCCGGTTGCATGCAAGCCTTCGTCAGCCGTGAGAAGATGGCCGGGTGGTTCGGCCGCGCGGGGCTCAAGCAAGTGCTGATGGCCATGGGCATCGGCGCGGCCAGTTCGTCGTGCTCGTACGCGGCGGCAGCGACGATGAAGACGGCCTTTCGCAAGGGCGCCGCATTCGTGCCGGCCGTGGCGTTCCTCTTCGCCTCGACGAACCTGGTCATCGAACTGGGCATCGTGCTCTGGATGCTGATGGGATGGCGGTTCCTGCTCGCGGAGGTAGTAGGCTCGTTCATACTCGTGGGCGTGATGTGGATTCTCGCCAGCCTCACGCTGCCGTCGCACTGGGTGGACGCGGCAAGGGAGCACGCGCAGGAGGGCGGAGGGGGACATCACCACCACCATCATCAGCACGGCGACGAGGAGGCGCCCCTGCGCGAGAAGCTCGCCCGCCGCGAGAACTGGGGCCGCGCCGGCGACGCCTTCGTGATGGACGTGGCGATGCTCTGGAAGGAGATCCTCGCCGGTGTGCTCATCGCCGGCTTCGTGATGGTGCTGGTGCCGGGATCGTGGTGGCAGACGCTCTTCCTCAGCGGCGACGGCCAGCACGCGGGCGCCCTGCAACTCATCGAGAACGCTTTGGTGGGCCCGCTCATCGCCATGGCGTCATTCGTGTGTTCGGTGGGCAACATCCCGCTGGCCGGGCTGCTCTGGTCGAGTGGCATCAGCTTCGGCGGCGCCGTGGCCTTCATCTACGCCGACCTGATCGTGATCCCCCTGCTCGCCGCGTACCGGCGGTACTACGGGCTCCGGATGGCGGCCTACCTGGGCGGCATCCTCTTCGTATCGATGGTCGTGGCCGGGATCGTGGTGGACCTGCTCTTCGCCGCCACTGGCCTGATCCCCGACGTGAGCCAGGCTCACCCCGCGATCGCCCAGGCCGGCTTCTCCTGGAACTACACCACGTGGCTCAACGTCGTGTTCATCCCTTGGGCGGTCTGCCTCTTCGTGGCGCACCGTCGGCGGCGCGCTCGAAGATAGCGCGCCTTGTCCCTGCGTCGCGCGTGCGCCGAACAACTACCGCACGTAACCCAGCGACTTGAGCTTCTCGATCGCCGCGGCATCGAGCGTGATCCTGGTGGTCTCGCCGGCGTAGCGATGGCAGTCGCGCTCGAAGGCGGTGAGCTGGGCAATGAGGTCGTGCGCCACGTCGGGATGGGCGTCGAGAACGGACGTCTGCTCGGCGGGGTCGGCCGCGAGGTCATAGAGCGCGACGTTGTCGGGCTCGGTGACGATCACCTTGTCGTGACCCCGGATGACGGCTTTCCACACGAGGTTGTCGAACCAGGGCGGGCAGCGCAGGTCGAGGAAGAGCGCCCGCTGCGGCGGGATGGCCGCCTCGCCACGCGCCGCCGGCGCGAGGCTCATGCCCATCGCCTCGGCCACGCGCGGCAGGCCTGCGAGATCCGACACCGTGGGCAGCACGTCGAGCAGGCTGGCCTGGCCGCCGACGCGCCGGGGCTGCAAACCACCGTCGGGATAGGCGACCACCAGCGGCACGTCGGTGACCTCGTGATACAGCGTGCGGCCGTGGTCCCAGTCGCCGTGGTCGAGAAATTCCTCGCCGTGATCGGCCGTGACCACGATGATCGTGTTGCGGGGCCAGTCGAGCTTGCGCGCGAGGTCGCGGAGATTGCGGTCGAGGAAGCTGATCTCGCTGTCGTACGCGGCAATGGAATCGTCGCGCTCGTTGGTCTGGGCATGGTACCACGGCGCGTGCTTCTCGTAGGGCCGGTGCGGCTCCATGTAGTGCAGGTAGAGGAAGTAGGGCTGGCTACGGTCGCGGGTCCTGTCCCACGCGAGCACGCGCGCGTTCACGGCGCCGCATCCCTCGTTGTCCGATCCGCTGAAGGTTGCGAAACCCTGATCGAAGCCCATGGCCGGGATGATGTTCGGATTGTCGGCAACCCCGCAGGTGACGTAGCCGGCCGCCTGGAACGCCTCGGCCATGGTCGTGCACGCCGCGGGAATACGCGGTAGCGTGACGCTGGGATCGACCTTCTGCAGCGCCTGCACCGCCGTGATGCCCGCCAGCACGCCGTGCTGGATCGGCGCGAGCGACGTCATGATCGAGGCCGTGGCGGGCGCCGTCCACGACGAGGTGCTGTGGGCGTGCTCGAACACGACGCCCTGGGCGGCGAGTTCGCTCAGATAGGGCGCGGTGGTCTCGGCATGGCCATAGAACGGCAGGTGGTCGGCACGCAGCGTGTCGATGACGATGACGACGACGTTGGGAGCCTGCGGTCCGGACTGCGACTTGCACGAGCCGAGGCACGGCAACGCCAGGAGCGCGGCGCCGACGAGAAGGGCACGGGATACCGGACGCATGGGAACCTACCGTTCGCGGGCTCGAGGTTGGACGGGGCGCTCACCAGGATATCAGACCGACGCGCCCCAAGGAAACCGCGGCGTAGACTGCTGTCAAGACGTCCGCCAGGCCCGGCGCTTGCATACGACGGTGCGCAAACCCGGCCGGTGGCGTGATCGTGACCGCGGCCACTACCGGGCCGCGAGGAGGTGGTCGTGGTCGCCTTGAATCGCCATACCGTGACGCTGGTGCCACACCGCGAGTCGCGTTGCCCGGCCGTACGGCGGGTGCTGGTGCAAGCTCACCGGGTGCACGGTGGTCGCCTGTTCCTGAGTTACGAGATCCTCGGCGAACCGGAAGGCCCCGCTCTCCCGGATGCCCTGACCATCCCCGAGTGCGGTCCCGTGCAGGCAGCACCCGCCCTCTGGCAGCATACCTGCTGCGAGGCATTCGTCGCGCCGGACGACGGGGTAGCGTACTGGGAGTACCACTTCGCCCCCTCGCGGGCCTGGGACGTGCATGCGTTCCAGGCGTACCGGAAAGGCGCCCGCCTCGATCCGGCCGAGCCGGCGCCCGGCATCGACGTGCATCGACGCGACGACCGCCTGACCGTGAACGCGATCGTCGACCTCGCGCAGTTCGACCCCCGGCTCGCCACCGCGCCGCTGCGCATGGGCCTGGCGGTCGTCCTCGAGGACCGACAGGGCGAACTCTCGTACTGGGCGCTCACCCATCCGGCCAAGCGGCCGGACTTCCACCGCGCCGCTAGCTTCACGCTGGCGTTCGCCGAGCTGGCCTGAGGTCCCCACCAGCGCGCCGAGTCGGATACGATCGATCGTCAGCGGGCTGCCGATGCCGGCGCCTCGTCCAGGGATGCGCGGTTGATCAGCACGATGCCGTCGATGGCGTCGCTCGCGAGCGCGAGCCGCCCATCGGCCTCGCTGGCGGGATAGACACAAAATCCCGGTTCGGCCGTGGCATCGGCCTGGGGAGACGGATCGTAGACATGCAGCGTGTCGACGCTGATCCCCTGCACCGGATCCACCGCCACGTCCATTCCCGTCAGCACGACTGCGTGGCCACTGCCATCGTCGCGCTTGTAGAGGATGATGACAGGCTCATGCCGGTTCAGCCGCGCATAGAGCGTGTCGGGCTGCGGCGATCCGCTGACGAATTCGCTGGATACGCGGGCCTGCGAGCCCGTGAAGGTAGGAAAGGTGCCGGTAGCCGAGGCCACGATGTCCGCCGGCAAACCGCCCAGGTTCACAGGACCGCCGAGCGTACGGGACACGATCGCCTCCTGGGGTAATTCGATCCCCTCGTACGCCAGAGCCATCTCAATGCACGAGGCCCAGCACCATTGCGATGCATGTTGCACGCGGTAGTGCCGGGCGAATTCCCGATCCGGGATGCCGACGAAGTCGCCGGCGGCGGCCATGCGGCAGGGGATCATGGCAAGCAGGAGAAGCGTGGCGAGCACCGGGTGACGACCCATGGCGGTACCTTTTTCGCGGCGTGTCGGTTCGGTGGAGACCGCCGGGGGGCGGGGCCATGGGGCAGGAGAGGCAACCGACGTGCCAAGAAGAATGTTGATGGCGGCAAACCGGTGCAAAATTGGCCACGCCGGGCACCGATCGGACCCAAATTGATATCGTTATATGGGATTATTTACGCCTTGAAGATGTCGCCGTCGGCATCAACATTCTTCGAGGCACATCAGTAGGACTGCGCGAAGAGGACGCGGCCTGATGAGGGTTTGCCGCACCGTACACACGCCCCCGCCCTCTCGTCCCGCTCGAACGGGATATTGCGAATCGTCACCGCCAGCTCCTCCTGGATCGCCTTTTCACAGGCCGCGTCGCCGCACCAGTGACTCTGGGCAAAGCCGCCGGCACCGGCGTAGAGGGCCTTGAAGTCGTCCCAGGTGTCGATGACGTGGGTGGCGGCCTCGCGGCGGGCGAGGGCGCGGGCGTAGAGATCGGCCTGGATGCGGTCGAGCTCGGCCGTCACGGCAGCGACGACGCCGGACAGGGGGGTGGTGGACTTGGCACGATCGTGCCGGGCCTTGAGCATGGCCGTCTGCTGTGCGAGGTCGCGAGGTCCCAGTTCGAGGCGCAGGGGCACGCCCTTGCGCTCCCACTCGGCGTACTTCCAGCCGGGGCGCAGATTGTCGCGGTCATCCACCACCACCGGGCCCACGGCGGCGCGCAGCTCGGCGGCGATGCGCTGGGCGGCCTCGCAGGTGGCGGTCTTCTCGTCCTCGCTTTTCCAGATGGGCACGATGGCCACCTTGGTGCCGGCGATGCGGGGCGGCAGCACGAGACCATCGTCGTCGCTATGGGTCATGATGAGAGCGCCGATGATGCGCGTGGACATGCCCCAGCTCGTGGCCCAGACCAGGTCGACCTTGCCCTCCTGGTCCTGGAACTTCACGTCGAAGGCGCGGGCGAAGTTCTGGCCCAGGTCGTGGCTCGTGGCCGCCTGCAGGGCCTTGTTGTCCTGCATCATGGCCTCGATGGAGTAGGTCTCCACGGCGCCGGCGAAGCGCTCGCTCGCCGTCTTCACGCCGCAGATCACCGGCATGGCGAGGATATCCTCGGCGAACCAGCGGTAGGTCTCGAGCATCTGCAACGTCTCGGCGCGGCTCTCCTGCGCGGTGGCGTGGGCGGTGTGGCCCTCCTGCCAGAGGAACTCCGTGGTGCGCAGGAACATGCGGGTGCGCATCTCCCAGCGCATGACGTTGGCCCACTGATTGATGAGGATCGGTAGATCGCGGTAGCTCTGGATCCACTTGCGGTACATGTCCCAGATCACCGTCTCGCTGGTCGGGCGGATGACGTACTCCTCCTCCAGCTTCGACTCGGGATCGGGCACCACCGTGGTCTTGCCGTTCTCGGTGACCTGCTTCAGGCGATGATGGGTGACGATGGCGCACTCCTTGGCGAAGCCCTCCACGTGCTCCGCCTCCTTCGCCAGGAAGCTCTTCGGGATGAGCAACGGGAAGTACGCGTTGACGTGGCCCAGCTCCTTGAACCGACCATCGAGGATGCGCTGTACGTTTTCCCAGATGGCATAGCCGTTGGGGCGGATCACCATGCAGCCGCGCACCGGGGAGTTGTCGGCCAGCTCCGCCTCGCGGATGACGTCCAGGTACCAGCGGCTGTAGTCGTCGCTGCGCTTGGTGATCTCGGCCATGACGTAACCTCTTGCAGGAAGGGGCGAAAGCCGGCTCGCGGCGGCCACCGGCGGACCAGGCCTGGGGCCCGGAGCGGACGGTGGAAGATAATACGTCGTCGTCAGTTGCGAAAGAGCGCGGGGAAGCCGGTTGCCCCGCATGGCGCGCTACGCGTATCCTTGGACGATGATCACCTGTCGCTCCGGAGGAATCATCATGCGATCCATCGCACTTCTGCTCATCACCGCGCTGGCCCTGGCTGGGTGCAACACGTCGCCCGACGCGAGCGGCGAACGCGACACCCTCTCCGATCCCCTCGGCGACATCGCCTATGCGAACGGGATGATCTACGCGACCAACGACGATGGATCCGGTCATGTCGGCTCCCAGGTGGATCTCTACGCGTACGCCGACGGCGCCCTCGAGTCGCCGCAGAAAACCGTCGCCCTGGAGCTCAACGGGTACGGCTACCTCGCCATGGCCAGCGACGGCGTGGATCTGTACCTGCAGCCGCGGGGCCGGGCGCGCATCATCAAGGCGGCGCCTGACGGTGCGCTGCCGCGGTTGCGTGACGACGTGCCGGCGGCGGATGCCCGATGGCGGGGCTGCGGCCTTTGCTACGACACCGACACCGCGCAGCTCGTGGCGCTCTACGCGACGGATCGCGGGTCGCTGGTGTGGCGCCGCTACGATCCGGCGTCGGGTGCGGTCGTGGCGACCTCGCCGCCGGTGGTCTGGGACGTTCTGGCACCGGGCGTGTGGCCGCGGGCCATCACCGGGCACGGCGCCACGTTCTACGTACTGGCCACCGACACCGCCGGTGTGGACGTCGTCGTCTCGACCTCGCCACCGTACGACCGGGTCGCTACCGTGCAGGCGGTCGGGGACCAGGCCGCCGGATTGACTCAGCACGGCGCGCAGATCTGGATCGGATATCAGGATCGACGCATCGAGACCTGGCGTGGGCCCTGATGCCATCGCTGGCGTGACGATTGCAGGGAGGAGGTGCAACGCGAACCCTGATTGCACAATGGCGCGTGGCCGGAGCCGACGACGATGCGCACCCTGCACCTTGCAACGCTTGGATTCCTCCTGCTGGCCCCGGCCGCCGCAGCGGACACGACGCCCACGCCTGCCGACACCGTCTACGTCGTCCAGCCGGGCGACAATCTCAACCTCATCGCCAGCCATCTGAAGGCCGCCACGGGGCATTACAGCCTGACGGGCTTGCTGGACGACATCCGCGCGGCCAACCACCTCGAAGGCACGCTATTGCGGCCGGGCCAGCGGCTGACGGTCCCCCACGCGCGCGCCGTCGCGAACCCCCATGTCGCGCAGCCGGCCAACAACGGAGCCGACCTGCGCGGGATCTACCTCACCGGCCCGATCTGCGGCGAGGCGAGTGTGTTTGCCCGCGTCGATTCGTTCGTGGTGGCGGGGGGCAACGCGGTGATCTTCGATATCAAGGACATCGACGGCGGCGTGTCGTTCCATAGCCATTCGCCGCTCGCGGCCTGGGGCCACGGACGGAGCGCCCCGGTCATCTCCGACGTGCACGACCTGCTGGCGCGGCTGCACCGGCGCAACCTCTACGTCGTCGCGCGGCTGGCCCTTTTCCTGGACGGTGAGCTGGGCCGCCAGTGCCCCGACCTGGCGCTGCACGGCCCCGACGGCGAGCCGTGGCGCGAGCGCGGATGCGTGTGGATGGACCCGGCCGCGCCGCAGGTGCAGCAGTACAACATCGGCCTGGCCCTGGAGCTGGCGCGGGCCGGCGCCGACGAGATCCAGCTCGACTACGTGCGCTTCCCGACCAATGGCTGGGATGGCGACGACACCGGCGACAGCGCGGCCACCGGCGCGGATCGCCGCGCTGTGATCGCCGGATTCCTGAGTGCGCTGAGTGATTCGCTGCGGCCGCTAGGCGTGCAGATCTCGGCCGACCTCTACGGGATCTCGGCCTGGGGACGCGACGTCGATCTCGCGGTCACCGGCCAGCACGTCCCCACCTTCGCGCAGTACGTCGACACGATCTGCCCCATGATCTACCCCTCCCACTTCGGCCCCGGCTTCGAGGGCATCGCCAATCCCGCCAACCTACCCGAGTACTTCGTGAGCGAAGGGGTGCGGCGGTTCCGCGCGCTGGCCGGCGATGCGGCGCGCATCCGCCCGTGGCTGCAGGCCTTCGCCTGGCGCGTCGACGGCTACGGCAGTCGTTACGTGGCGCGCCAGATCGCGGCGGCCGACGTGTCGGGCGCCTCAGGATGGTGCTTGTGGAATCCTACGGGACGGTATGAAACCGCGTGCGTCGCGCTGCGTCCAACCACGCCCACCGTGACCCTCGTCGTCCCCTGATCGGTTGCTCCCTCCAGATTGCGACGACGCGCGAAGCGGTTTAGTCTCTACGGCGTATCCGCACCCCGTCCCCAGCCGCCGGAGTCGCTCCATGGCCCAGCCGTACTTCACCCGCGAGATCTTCCGCTTCCTGCTCGAACTCGACGGCAACAACGACCGCGAGTGGTTCGCCGCGAACAAGCAGCGGTTCGAGGACCACCTGCGGCAGCCGGCGCTGCGCTTCATCGCGGATTTCGGGCCGCACCTGCGGAAGATCAGTCCGCACTTCGAGACCGATCCGCGCCCGGTGGGCGGCTCGCTCTTCCGCATCTACCGCGACATCCGTTTCAGCCGCGACAAGAGCCCGTACAAGACGCACTGCGGCATCCATTTTCGACACGCGGCCGGCAAGAACGTCCACGCACCCGGCTTCTACCTGCACATCGAACCCGGCGCGTCACTGGCCGCCCTCGGCATCTGGCATCCCGACCAGCCCACGCTGCGGCGCATCCGCGGCGCCATCGCCGCTCAGCCGCGCCGCTGGCAGCAGACGCTGACAAAAGAAGGCTTCCGCGCCCGCCATCAGCGCTTCGGGGACCGTTTGTCGCGCGTGCCGCGCGGCTTCCGGCCCGACGATCCGGCCGCCGAGGAGTTGAAGTGGAAGGACTACGGCAGCGCGGTAAACCTCACGCAGAAAGACGTGCTGGCCCGCAACTTTCCCGAGCGCCTCGCGGAGGCCTGGGCCGAAGGCGCGCCGATGATGCGCTTCCTTTGCGAGGCCCTCGAACTGCCGTTCTGACGCGTTACTTTGCGAGCAGCACCCGGCCCGTCCGCACCTGCGTCCCCGCCTGCACGCGGTAGAGGTACACGCCGCTGGCCAGCCCCTGAGGCTGCCACGCCAGTGCGTGCCGGCCCGCCGTCTGCGGCCCGCTGACGAGGGTCGCCACGCAATGCCCGACAATATCGAATACCTGCGCGCGTACGGGAGCTGGCTGCGCGAGTTCGAAGGTCAGCGTGGTGGTCGGATTGAATGGATTCGGGTAGGCCGCCACCGCACCGAGCACGCCGGGCGTGGATCCACTCGCGAGGGGCACACCGGTCGCGCGCTGGTTGCGGAAGATGTAGGTGGCGTCGTCCCAGTTGGCCACCACGAGGTCCGGCACCGGCGACCAGGCATACGTCACCGTGATCGGTGCGGTGAGGAGGTCGTGGCGCACCGACACCCAGCCGTCGGCCGCGTGGCAGCACCAGTCGGTTCGCGGAAGGGGAACGCCGCCCACGCTCACGTCGACCACGCGCTGCACCCGCAAGTGCGGCAGCGCCAGGTGTGGGCCGACGCCGGTGGCGAAGGTCGCCGTCGCGAGGCGTGTGTGACTCTCGTCGAGATCGGCGAAAGCGAAACTCTCGACAACCGAGGTATGCCCAGGATCCGTCTGCCAGTCCGGCGCAACGGGGAACGTACCATCGACGTTCACGTAGAGCCGCACCGCACCCCACCACGAGCCCGCGACAAGATCGAGGCCCGCATCCCCGGAAACATCGAGGCAGGCAACCGCCGAACCGTAGCCGTCGAAATCGCTCGACCAGTCGGGCGTGGTGGCGAGCGTGCCGCCCTCGTTGCGGTACACGGCCGCGCTGCCGTCGCCGCCGAGCTGGTCGTTGTAGTGTACGACCAGGTCGAGATCGCCGTCACCATCGAGGTCGCCGAAGTCAAAAGAATTGCCGCTGCCCGGATGCGCACTCACCCAGCCGGGGCTGGTGGCAAGCACGCCGTCCTCGTTGAAGTAGACCTTCACCCGTCCCTGCGCCGAGCCCTCGAGGACCGCGAGATCCTGGTCGCCATCGCCATCGATGTCGACGAAGGCGATGTCGTAAGACGCGTCGGTGTCGTCGCTCGCCCAGCCCGGGCTCGCCTGCAGCGTGCCGCCCTCGTTGAAGAAGATGAGCGTGGGCTCGAGGTAGGAGTGGTACTCCTCGCCGGTGGCCACGGCGAGGTCGAGATCGCCGTCACCATCGGGATCGCCGAAGGTGGCGCGAAAGGTGTGGATGGTATGGGGCGACTCCCAGGTGGGACTGGTGGCGAGCGTGCCGCCGTCATTGGCGTAGACCTGCACCCAGCCCGCCCCCCAGCCCGGCGTGATGTAATTGGCGACCATCAGTTCCGGATAACCATCGGCATCGAGATCGGCGAAGCCGCACATCCCGCTGAACTCGGCATCGTCCGACACCCACGTGGCCGTGTTCGGCAACTCCCCCGCCTGGCTCAGATAAACCAGGTTGGGCGCCTGCAGCATATCGTTGCCATTGCTGACGGCGAGATCGAGAAACCCATCCCCATCGACATCGGCGAGATCGCAACCGGTGCCGAAATACCCGTTCTCGGTAGACTGCCAGTCGGGCAGCACGGGCCAGGGGAAGCTGGCTGACGCGGTCGCAGCGAGGAGGGTGACGACGAGGCAAGTGAGGCCGACGCGCATGGCAAATCTCCCAGCAAATAGCAAAGGAAGAACAGATCACTGTTTCGACCGTCGGCTCCCCCTAATTCGCCGCCGCGACTTCCATAGTATACCACATCGGCGGCGATCCCCAGTTTCCGTCGGAGTGAAGTTCCGCAAGTCTCTGCTTGGCTTTCACGGCAGGCTTCCACCATTCACTGAGATTTTCACGGACCTGCGCCTGCGCGTAGCCGTACTCCCCGACCACGGTGGTGAACGGGTAGCCCTTGAGTCCTTTGGCTCCCCTGGTTGGACTCGAACCCAACCGGTCTCGGTTAACAGCCACAGGAACGCTTAGGCCGAAGGGAGAGTCTTGCGGAGATCTGCATCCAGCACGGACCCCGGCCAGGCGTGATGGAGTTGGACACCACCAGTGTCCGAAGGCATCGGCGCGGAGGTCGGGGATGGCGCATGTCCTGCCGAACGTGGCGTCGTCTGACGCCGCGTGGCCGTGGGCGGCGAGATGGTCGCCTGGCTCGGAGACACCGGGTTGGGAGACTGTCGTCGGGTGGCCCATCAACCACCATGGACCCGCGGCGGGATGCGGCGGGTCCATGGCGAGTCCGGAGTGGTGGTTAGTTGTAGAGCGACTTGATCGAGCCCCATGTTGTCTTCTCGTCCGAGACGGGACCGCAGACCGAGCGTACGTTGTCGAAGCACGCGCGCCAGGCGTTGTTTTGCGGATCCACGACGAGGCAGAGTTGGATGACGTGCAGACCGCACGGCACCACGTAGGTCACGGTCGTCCAGGGGGTGTCGCCCGTGGCCACGGTGTCCTGGATTCCGTCGATTTCGATCATGATGTGGCCGGTGTCCGGTCCGGCGTCCACGGGCGCGAGGGAGTAGTCGATGCCGATCGTGCAATCCCCCTCGTCGCCCTGCTGGCTGCAGTAGAAGGTCTGCGAGATGCAGCCTGTGCCGCCGGGACCGCTGAACGGGGACTGGATCGCAGCGTAGCCACCGGGGTTACCGCCGGCCGCAGGAAAGGCAAGGCCCCAGTCGGGCGGGACGTTCGGACTCCAGTCACTTCCACCATTGTCGAATTCACCGTCCATCACGTCCGCGACGGCGGTGCCGGCTCCGATGATCGTCGCAATAATGGCGACGGCAACCACGGGCCCGAATATGTGCTTCGAAAACCTCGTCATGGAATGACCTCCTGCGCGAGGGAGTGGGCGATTGAGCGAGCGAACGGCGACGCCGAGGGCGAGCCGACCGATCGCGTCGGCGAGGATGCAGGGCACGAGATGACAGGCACGAGACCAGCATACCACGTCTTTCTCGAAGAAAGAGGATCGATTTGATATTTATTTATACAGAAGCCTCATAGTATGTCAGCTCAGGCGCATCCTCAGGAAATCCGCACTGCATGCGTTTCTTAGATTCGAATTCACGTGATCGATCACCCAAGCTTGCGTGCCAGCCAGAAGCTCTCGACGGGGTGGATGCCGTAGCGGTGCCGGGTGGCCTCGTCCAGTTCCTCGGCAGCACGGTGGCAGGCGACGTCCCAGCCGGGACGTTCGAGCAGCGTGGTCACGTCGCGGCCGAAGCGCCAGGTGTGGGCGTCGAAGTCGGCGGGGTCGACGGGGATGGGTTCGCTGCGCGCCAGATCGTCGTGGATGGGGACCTGGAGCCAGGCCACTCCGCCGGGCTTGAGGATCCTGAGCAACTCGTCCACGGCGGGTGCGAGTTCGGCCACGTGTTCGAGTACGTGGCTGCAGATGATCCAGTCCACCGAGCCCGTGCGGAACCCGGCTCGACGCAGGTCGGCGATCACGTCGGGCGCGTAGCGCGGATCGACGTGATCGTAGTCCATGCGGAAGCAGCGTCCGAGACCCTCGTGCTCGAGGACGTAACGCGTGGCCGCGGCGAGCGAGCAGCCGAGGATCGTGCGGGGCACGTCGCCGCGGGCCGTCAATTCCTCGCGAAAGCCGTGGACGAGATGGCGATGACGATCGAAAGCGCCGCACTCCGGGCAGATGGTGGCGTGCTGGACATTGCCGGGCGCGAGGTAGGAGCGGAAGCGCAGGCCGCGCCAGCCGCACACGACACACTCCTGCCCGCGCTGGCGCACGAGTCGCTCGCCTAGCGGCAGCAGCCAGTTCGCCGCCGCGCCACAGATCAGGCGCGTCGCCTCCACCGGGTGCCGCCAGAGGCAGGCGCGCGACCGGTTATGGAAGATGGTCTGTTTCGCGAACGACAAGGCCGACACGGGCACACTCTCCCGATGGCTCCACCCACCGCAGGCTCCCTCGCATTGTGTCGCCGTTGTCCGCGGATTGGCAAGGCGAATCCGTCGCGTGGCTCGCGCGCCCTACCAGGGATTCGTGGCCCAGACGGCCAGGTCGGGCACCATGCCGCGGTCATCCAGCTCGAGGACCGACTTGATGACCACCGCGATCTCCCGCGAGCTCAGCTTGTTCGGCGGCGCCTCGCGCTCCTGACCGTCGCGTCCGAAGGCGGTGGCCACCTCGCTGGGATCGACCTGGGTGACGCGGATGTCCTGCCGGCGCAACTCGGCTTGCCAGCATTCCGTCATGCCGCGCAACGCGAATTTGGAGGCCGCGTACACCGTGCCGCCGGCGAAGCCCTTGCGCGCGGCCGTGGACCCCACGTTCACGATGTGGCCATGCGTGCCTTGCTGACGAAACACCGCGGCCGCGCGCGCGGCGAGGAGGGCCGGCCCGAAGACGTTCACGCGGAAGATGGTCGCGAAGTCGTCGTAGGTGACGTCGGCCAGTTCCTTGAAGACGCCGATACCGGCGTTGTTGATGAGGACGTCGAGCCCGCCGAGGCGTTCCGCCGCCGTGGCGATGGTGCGATCGACAACCTCGGGATCGCCGGCGTCGGCCACGATCGGTACCGCGCCGATCGCCGCGGCCGCCTTCTCGAGGCGGTCGGCCTGCCGCGCCGTGATGGCCACGCGCGCGCCGGCTTCTACCAGCAGGGACGCCGTCGCCTTGCCGATACCCAGGCTGCCGCCGGTGATGAGGATGCGGGCATCCTTGATCTGCATGGTCTCTCCTTCTTTATCAGGATGAAGCGCCGCGCGCCGCGAACAGGGTGCGCACCGCGGCGCGGCGGGCGACACGCTCATGCGCCTCCGCCTCCGAATGGTCCTGCTGGGGATCGATGCTCGTGAACAGCGACGAGTACGCGAAGACGGCGTAGCCGCCAAGCCCGGCACAGGCGGCGACCTGCGGCGCCACCTGATCCGCGTCCTGCAGATACACCCCCAGACCTGGGCACAGGCGCGCCGGATCGGCCACCCGGCGCCAGGCGGCCAGCTCGCGCGTGAAGACGTCGGCATCGGCCGTGTAGAGCATGGGCAGCGCGCGGTCGAGCGTGCCGTCGGCCAGCCACCGCGGCGCGTCCTGCAGGTACACCTCACGGGCACGCGCCGGATCGCGCAGGACGGCCGCCGAGATCTCCACGCCCGGCCGTGCCTCACGGGCGGCCGTGGCGATGCGTCCGACGAGAGCCGTGATGGCGTCGCGCACCTCGTCGCCGCCCGGCCACCCCTGCGCCCTGTCGAGGGTCTCGGCGACGAAGCGGATGTAGTCCAGATGCAAGCCATCGATGGCATAGCGCGTGGCGATGTCGCGGCATACCGCCACCACGTGGGCCTGCCAGGCGGCATTGCGCGGATCGGCCACCACGTAGTGCTCGTTCAGCGCCTGGTCCACACCGCGCGCGTCGCGCAGACGCCACTGCGGATGCGCAAGCCAGGCCTGCGCGGGATTCGTCGGCGGCGTGGTGCCCTTCCAGAGCGGGCACACGTTCACCCAGGCGTGCAGGCGCAGGCCGCGCTGGTGCGCACGGGTAACGGCGGCGGCGAGCGGATCGAAGCCGGGATCGGTGGCGCCGGGCGGTAGATCGGCAAGCAGTTCGCGGCCCCAGGGTTCCAGATCGCTGGCGTAGAAGGCGTCGGCCTGGCCGCGCACCTGCCACAGCACGTCGGTTGCGCCCAGGCTGGCCGCATCGTCGATGGCGCGGTTCACGTCAACCAGCGTGCGGTAGTCCCAGCGGGTGATCCAGAGGCCGCGGTACGGTTGCACGGTGGTGACGCGGTGCGGCGCGCGGACGCACCCACCCAGGGCGACGAGCACGAGCGACGCCGCGACGACGGCGCGCTTCGTCATCCCGCCGCAGTGCGCGCGTCGAGCTGGCCGAGGCCGTCACTCTGCTCGCGCGCATGGTAGCTGGACCGCACGAGCGGACCGGCCTCCACCCACGCCAGGCCCAGCTCACGACCCGCCGCGGCGAGGTCGTCGAACTCGGCCGGCTCCCAGTATCGCACAACGGCATGGTGCTGCGACGACGGCTGCAGGTACTGCCCCACCGTCATGATCTCCACGCCATGATCGACGGCGGCGCGCATGACCTCGATCACCTCGTCGCGCGTCTCCCCCACGCCCACCATGATGCCCGTCTTCACGCTCATCCTCGGCCCGGCGATGCCGGTCGGGAGCGCATCGGCCCATTGGCGGGAACGGCGCAACACCTGCAGGCTCGTGCGGAAGCGCGCCTGTGGCCGCATCTCGGGATAGAGGCGCGGGATGGTCTCGAGATTGTGGTTCAGCACCTCGGGCTGCGCCACGAGAATGCTCTCCAGGGCCAGCGGATCGCCGCGGAAATCGGGAATCAGCACCTCGACGCCGCAGCCCGGATTCAGGCGGCGAATCGCGCGGATCGTGGCCGCGATGTGGGCGGCGCCGCCGTCGGGCAGATCGTCGCGATTGACGCTCGTCACCACGGCGAACCGGAGGCCCAGGTGCTTCACCGTCTCGGCCACGCGCTGCGGCTCGTCCGCCTCCAGGGACGCCACGCGCCCGCCGGGGATATTGCAGAACGTGCAGTGCCGCGTGCACACGTGGCCCATGAGCAGGAACGTGGCCGTGCCGCTGGCGAAGCACTCGCCGCGGTTCGGGCAGTTGGCCTCCTCGCACACCGTATTCAGCTTGGCCGAGCGCAGCAGGCGTTTCATCGCGTTGTACGGTTCACCACCCTGCCGCTCCATGCGTAGCCATTCGGGCTTGGGGGTGCCCTTGCTCCGGATTCTCGGGCTCATGCGGATGCTGCCTCCACCAGGGTCAGGGTCTCGCGCACGCGGAAGCGCTTGCCGTCGAACGCCACGCGGCAGGCGTCGTGCACCGTGTCGTGCTGCAGAACCAGAAGGAAATCGTCCTCCACCGCGCGGCTGAGGAACTGGCGCTTCTCGCGCACCGAGAGCAGGGGGTTCAGATCGTAGGCCGCCACCCAGGGAATGTGCACGTTGGCGGCGAACGGGACGAGATCGGCGAGGAAGGCCACCACGCCGCCGGTCGTATGGAATTCCACCGCCTGCATGCCGGGCGTGTGACCGCCCAGAGGCAGCACCCGCACCTCGGGCAGGGGTTCGACGGCGCCGTCCAGCAGCTCGAGGCGTCCCGTGTCGGCGAGGGCGCCGAAATCCTCGGGGCGGAAGCTGCCGCGATCGCGCTCGGAGGGGCGCTGCGCCCATTCCCATTGCTGCCGTTGCAACCACCAGGTCGCTCGCGGAAACGCCGGCTCCATGCGGTGGGCGAGATCGTGGAGTGCGCCGCCGGCATGGTCGAAGTGCAGGTGGGTGAGGATCACGTCCGTCACGGACTCGGCGGGCACCCCCAGATCCTGGAGGCGCGTGATGAGCTGTCCCGGGCGCCGGTCCATGCCGTAAATCTCGCGTTGACGGGCGTCCCAGCGGTCGCCGATGCCTACGTCCACGAGGATCCGCCGGTCGCCCTTCTCCGCCAGCAAGCAGTTGAGGGCCAGCGGGATACGGTGCAGCGCGTCGGCCGGCTTCTCCTTCTCCCAGAGGACGCGTGGCACGATGCCGAACATCGCCCCACCGTCGAGGCGGAACTCGCCGTCGGATATCACCCGGAATGTCCAATCCCCGAGCTTCATGGGACGTTCACCCGCCTGCGCTGGAATCAGTTGGGGCTCCTGCCAGAATGGCGCGGTGGCCGCGTCGCGACCCCGCTCCTGACCCCACAGTAACGCCGTTGAGGAGCGCGGACAACCGACGAGCCCAGTCTCGCGGTCGCCAGCGCCCAGAAAACGGACAGTCATTCCCCTATATACAGTTTTTCGATAAAGCACGAAACCAGTCCGCCGAACAGAACACGCAGGAGCGCGAGCTCCCGGGGAGTGAGGATAGCTGAGAAAGGGGCATCCCTATGTTTGGTCGTATATCGCTGCGTACGCGCCTCTTGCTGTTCGGGCCAGTGGTGCTCGTCGTCCCCCTCATCGTCGTGGCCGTGACGGTATTCAGGTCCGAGGATCACATGAGCACTCGCGCCAGTGAAGAATGCCGCAAGCTGGCCTATACGGATCTCGACCATGTGGTGAAAAATGTCGTGTCCCTGTGCGAGACTCAGGACGCCGTCCTCAAGACGATGGTCCAGGACGGGCTGGCCGTCGCCCGCAAGGAAGTGGCTGCCAGCGGCGGAGCGCACGTCGCCGAGGAAACGGTGACCTGGAACGCCGTCAACCAGTTCACCAAGGCATCACAGACGGTCACGCTGCCTCGCCTCATGGTCGGCGACGAGTGGCTGGGTCAGAACCAGGCAGCCAACGTGCCGAGCCCGATCGTGGACGCCGTTCGGGACCTGGTCGGTGGCACAGCGACCGTTTTTCAGCGCATGAACCCGACCGGAGACATGCTGCGCGTCTGCACGAGCGTGATCAAAGCGGACGGCAAGCGGGCAATCGGGACCTACATCCCAGCCGTGAATCCGGACGGGAATGCCAACCCGGTGATCAAGGCTGTCCTGGCCGGACACACCTACACCGGCCGGGCCTTCGTCGTCGACCGGTGGTACCTCACGTCCTACGAGCCGATCACCGATGCCGGCGGCGACGTCATGGGTGTCGTCTATTTCGGCATACCCATGGAGAGCGTCACGGCCCTGCGCAAGTCGATCATGGACATCGTGATCGGCCAGACGGGCTACGTCTATGTGCTCGACTCCGCCGGCCACTACGTCATTTCCAAGGGCGGCCAGCGTGACGGCGAGAACATCTGGGAGGCCCACGACAGCGATGGCGTGCCGTTCATCCAGCAGATCATCGCCAAGGCTCATGACCTGCCGGACGGTGGCATCGGCGAGCAGCACTACCCGTGGGTGAACAAGGAGGGGGCCGCTCCGCGCGTGAAGGTGGCGCGCTTCGCCTACTATGCGCCCTGGGACTGGGTCATCAGCGCCGGGTCCTACGAGGACGAGTTCATGGCGGCCGAGCACCATATCACGACCCTATCGCATCGCAACCGGCTCATCCTCGCCATCACCGCCGGGCTCTCGCTGCTGCTTTCGAGCCTCGTCGGCTACGTGGTCGCGAGTCGGATCGGTGGCCAGCTCGACCGGGTGGCGACGACTCTACGCGATGCTTCGAGCAACGTGAACAACGCGTCCAACCAGGTTGCAAGCGCGAGCCAGCAGCTCGCCGAGGGGGCGAACGACCAGGCTGCGTCGCTCCAGGAAGTGAGCGCCACGCTCACGGAAATCTCGGCATCCACGGACCGCACAGCCGGCAACGCCACGAAGACGAGCGAGTCCGTCGACGCCGTGGCTCAGGCCAGCGACCGCTGTGTCGCAGCCATGCAGCACCTGGCGACGACGATGGGTGCGATCAAGAATTCGAGCGACGAGACCGCGCGCATTCTCAAGACCATTGACGAGATCGCCTTCCAGACCAATCTGCTCGCGCTCAACGCCGCGGTCGAGGCCGCACGCGCCGGCGAAGCCGGTCGGGGTTTCGCAGTGGTCGCGGAGGAGGTGCGGAATCTCGCCCAGCGCAGCGCCGATGCGGCCCGGAGCACGGGGGGACTGATCGAGCAGGCGAGCCAAAGTTCCGACAGCGGCGTCACGGCCGTGGGCGAAGTGGCGAGCATTCTCGAGGAGATCGCCACCCGCGTCGCCGAGGTGCGCAGCCTGGTGAGCGAGGTGTCGTCGGCCAGCACCGAGCAAGCCGGGGGTATCCGCGAGGTGACGGTGGTCGTGACGCAACTCGACCAGGTCACGCAGACCAACGCCGCAAGCGCCGAGGAGACGGCCGCGTCGGGCCACGATCTTCACGACCAGGCGCGGGCCGTCGCCGACGCCGTGGCCGATCTCGTGGAGTTGATGGAAGGCGGACGCACGTCGCTCCCCGCTGCGACGGCCGCGACCATCCCGGCGCCGGCGAGCATGGGGACGTCCCCCGTGCGCCGGCCGCAGCGGCCTACCCCGCCGCAGGGCATCTCCATCCCGCCGCTTTCGGAGACCAGAGCCAGCGTCGTCATTCCCCTGACCGAGGACGAGACCCTGGAGTTCTGAGGCGGCCAGCAAGACGGCCGACGCGCCGCGGCGACCTGCGACCGGGTCGCCGCGGCGCCTTATTTGGCCGACTTCGGGCACCGAAAAATCACACCGCTGGTATTACGCCCTCTTGGCGTTTCATTGACGGTGGCCGGAGATGGTCGCGCCCTCGTCACCCCTCGCAAGGAGAAGCATCAATGTCTGGAAAGCGGGTCTGGGGTCTGGTCGCCGTGGTGGTCGTGGCCGCCGCGGGCTTCCTGGTCTGGCGGTCGGCACGCGGAAGCGACGTCGGCACGGTCTGGCGCACCGAGGATGTCCAGCGCGGCGACGTCGCGGTGCTCGTCTCGGCCACCGGCAGCCTGGAAGCCGTCACCACCGTGACCGTGGGCAGCCAGATCAGCGGCACCGTGTCGGCCCTGTACGCCGATTACAACGACCAGGTGAAGGCAGGCCAGGTGCTGGCCCAGCTCGACCCCACCTTCCTCAAGGCGCAGGTGGCGCAGTCGAGCGCCGACCTCAACCGCACCGAGGTACAGCTACGTCAGGCCGAGCGCGACAGTGCACGCATCTTTCCCCTGCGGAGTGAGGAACTCGTCTCCCAGGCCGATCTCGACATGGCCCAGACCGCGGTGGACGCAGCTCGCGCCTCCGTGGCATCGGCGCGCGCCAACCTCGACCGCGTGGTGACCAACCTCCACTACGCGACCGTGACCTCCCCCATCGACGGCGTCGTGGTGTCGCGCGACGTGGATGTGGGCCAGACCGTGGCCGCCTCGCTGCAGGCCCCCACGCTGTTCACCATCGCCCAGGACCTCACGCAGATGCAGCTCGAGGCCGCGGTGGACGAAGCCGACATCGGCCAGATCAAGGAAGGTCAGAAGGCCACGTTCACCGTCGATGCCTATCCCTTCCGCACGTTTGGCGGCACGGTGCACCAGATCCGCCTCGCCCCCGAGGTCGTGCAGAATGTCGTGACCTACACCGTCGTGATCCTGGTGGAGAATCCGGACAAGATCCTGTTGCCCGGCATGACGGCCAACGTGTCGATCCTGGTGGACGAGGCTCGCGATGTGCTGAAGATCCCGGCCGCCGCGCTCCGCTTTCAGCCCCCGGGCATGACCACGAGTCGCGCCGGCGGCGCCGGTGCGCGGCCGCGCGGCGGCGGCAATGGCCGTGGCGAACGCGGCACCCTCGCGCAGGGCGGGGATGCCGGCAGCCACGAGGGCGGTGCGAGGCCGAGCCATGGGCACGTGTTCCTGCCCGGCGCGGCCGAGGGCACCGCGCGGGAGTTGCGCCTGCGCATCGGTCCAAGCGACGGAAGTTTCACGGCCGTGTACACCGACTCGTTGGTCGAGGGAGAACCTTTGATCGTGGGCCTGGCGAGCGGCGGACGCGGCCAGGACCAGACCGTCGTCAACCCGTTCATGCCGAATCGGCGGGGACGCTGAGATGAGCGCGCCAGACACGCGCTCGGCTGGCGGCCAGCCGGTCATCGAGGCCGAACAGATCGTGAAGATCTACGGCCACGGCGAGAACCAGGTGGCGGCCCTGCGGGGCGTGACCTTCACCATCACGGCCGGCGAGATGGTGGCGATCATCGGCGCCTCGGGCAGCGGCAAGTCCACGCTCATGAACATCATCGGCTGCCTCGATAGGCCCACCAGCGGCGCCTACCGCCTCGACGGGCACGATGTCAGCCGCTTCGACCGCGACCAGCTTGCCGAGATCCGCAACGCCAGGCTCGGCTTCGTTTTCCAGAGTTTCAACCTTTTACCGCGCACGTCGGCGCTGGAAAACGTGGAGCTGCCACTCGTGTATTCCCAGGCCGACCGCCACCACATGCGCGAGCGCTCGCGATCGTGCCTCGAACTGGTGGGGCTTGGCGACCGCCTCGGGCACATCCCCAGCCAGCTCTCCGGCGGGCAGCAGCAGCGCGTGGCGATCGCGCGCGCCCTGGTGAACGAACCGGCGCTCCTGCTGGCCGACGAGCCCACCGGCAACCTCGATACGCGCACGAGCCTGGAGATCATCGACGTGTTCCGCCAGCTCAACGCCGACGGCATGACCGTCGTGTTGATTACCCATGAACCGGACATCGCCGCCTTCGCCAGGCGCGTCATCGAGCTGCGCGACGGCGAGATCGTCGAGGATCGGCACACCTAGACACCGGAGGTGCCGCCCATGCTGCGGCTGCTGCTCTTGGTCAAGACCGCCCTGCGCGCCATCGCGCGCAACAAGATGCGCTCCTCGCTCACCGTGCTGGGCATCATCATCGGCGTGGGTGCCGTGATCGCCATGGTCGGTATCGGCGAGGGCGCCAGCCACCTCGTGCAGTCGCAGATCTCGAGTCTGGGCGACAACCTGCTGACCGTTTTCCCGGGTTCCGAGCACCGCGGCGGCATGCATGGGGGCGCCGGCAGCATGTCCACCCTCACGGCCGAGGACGCCGCGGCGATGGCGCAGCAGGTACCGGAGCTGACGGCCGTGAGCCCGGTGGCGATGACCGGCGCGCCGGTGGTCTACGGCAACCAGAACTGGACGACCAGCATCACCGGCGGCGGCCCCGACTATCTGCACATCCGCAACTGGGAGATTGCCGAGGGTGCCAACTTCAACGACTCGGCGGTGCGCAGCGGCGCCAAATTGGCCGTGCTGGGCCAGACCGTCGCCACCCAGCTTTTCGGCACTGCTGACCCCATCGGCCAGACCGTCCGTATCAAGAAGCTCCCGTTCACGGTGGTCGGCCTGCTCGCGGCCAAGGGCCAGAACAGCTGGGGACGCGATCAGGACGACACGATCATCATCCCCTACACCACGCTCATGAAGAAGCTGACGGGCACCACGTACCTCAACATGATCCAGGCGTCGGCCTACTCGATGGACGCCCTGCCGCAGGTCACGTCGGAGATCGAGGGCCTGTTGCGTCAGCGCCACCGCATCCCGCGGGGCCAGGACGCCGACTTCACCGTCCGCACCCAGCAGGACATCGCCAATATCATGGGTTCCACGGCGGGCGTCATGCGCGGATTGCTGGCGGCGATCGCGTCGGTGTCGCTCCTTGTGGGTGGCATCGGCATCATGAACATCATGCTCGTGTCGGTGACCGAGCGCACCCGCGAGATCGGCATCCGCATGGCCGTGGGCGCCAAGGGCTGGCACGTGATGACCCAGTTTCTGGCCGAGGCCGTGGTGCTGGCCGCGTTCGGGGGGATCCTCGGTATCCTGCTCGGGGTGGGCGCCGCGCGCCTGGTGGCCCATTTCGCACACTGGCCCATTCTCATCGCGCCGCAGGCCATCGCCGTGGCGTTCCTGTTCTCGGCGCTGGTGGGCGTGTTCTTCGGCTTCTGGCCCGCGCGCAAGGCGGCGCGGCTGGACCCGATCGAGGCGCTGCGCTACGAGTAGCTCGCGGTGGCGTCCGTCTACATCTTCCCCCGCAGCGCCCGCTCAGCTTCCTCGGCCATCTCCTGGGCACGCACGTCGTCCATGATCACGGGCGTCAGCAGCACCACCAGTTCCGTCTTCGTTCGCTGGTGCACTGTGCGCCTGAAGAGGTACCCGAGCAGCGGGATGTCCTTGAGGATGGGCACACCTGCGATGTCGAGTTTCGTACCCTCGCTCATCAGGCCGGCGATCACCAGGGTCTGGCCGTCGCCCACCTTACCCACGGTATCCAGCTCGCGCACCGACAGCACCGGCTGGGTGTCGGCGTTGGGGCTCGACTCGATGCGCACGACATCCGAGATCGTCGGATGCACGTTGAGGGTGATGACACGATCCTGTCCCACCTGCGGCGTCACGTCGAGCACGATGCCCACGGGGATGATCTGTGGCGTGTACTGCACGATGGGTTCGGTGGCCACGCCGTTGGTCACCACGGCCGGCTCGACCATGGCCTCGTAATAGACCTCCTCCGTCACCACACGCACCACGGCCTTCTGGTTGTTGAGGGTGCTGATGCGCGGCGTGCTCAGCACCTTGACGCTCCCTTGCGTGCTGAGCGCCTCCAGGAGCGCCGAGGTCTTGGAATTCTGCAACACCATCGTCAACACCGGGGCGTCGAGCCCCTCCGTCGACTGGAAATCGACGCCGACGTGCTTGCCGGTGAGGTTCGACCAGTCGATGCCCGAGCGATCGACGTCCCGCAGAGAGACCTCGAGGATCTTCACCTCGATCGCCACCTGCCGTCGCAGCGATTCCTCCAGACGCGCGAGCATCGTCTGCACCTTCTGGACACGGTTCCACTCGGCCGTCACCTGCACCAGCCCCGCCATGGCGTTGACCACGAGGCTGCGTCCCTGCGCGTCGGAGAGGCTGATGGACAGCTCCGTGTCGGCGCCACCCTCGGCTCCGGCCACAGCGCCGGCCTCGAAGACCACGGTCTGCAGGGAGGCGATGACCTGCGGCCAGACGGCCATGGTCGCCGAGGTCGTGAGGTGGCTGCGGTTCTCGTCGCCGCCCTCACCGCCGCTGCCGCCGCTGCTGCGCCCACCGCCGCCGCCACCGCCGCTCGAGCCGCCGGCCCGGCGCGCGGACACCTGAAGTTCGCCCTGGCCTTCGCGCTTCGTCACCGGGTAGTCGAAGGTGAGCCAGCGCGTGACCATGCCCTGCTTGTAGACAACGAGGACGTTGTCGACGAACTCGTAGCCCAGGGCCACCGGTTCGAGCACCGCGCTCAGCGCCTGGGGCAACGGCACCGATTCCAGGTGCACGTTGACCTCGCCGGTCACGTCGGGGGCGATCTGCAAGCCGAGCCCGGCCTCACTCGCCACCGTGCGCAGCAGTTCGCGGACGTCGACCCAGCCGTTGGTCACCAGCGTGACAGGGGTATCCGGCGCCGACGCGTCCTCGCGCGTCTGCCCGTGGCCGGCGCGGGCGCCGGCGAGCAGGACAACGAGGGCCAGAGTGGTGACGCTGATCTGTCGCATGGTTCCATCCTTTGTCGGGTCAGGGCCGCTTCGCGGCGTCGGGGCGTTCCAGTTCGGTGCGGCCTTCCGCGCCGGGCTGCTTGGGTCGGGTTACCAGCGGAAACACCGCGGCCGCGCTCGCGGGCTGTCCCACCGGAAGAAACAGGGACTTGTTGGAGCGGTGCAGGGTGACGCCGTCGCGCGAAATGGCGTGCACGCGATAGCCCGCCACGGAGTCCCCGCAGTGATAGGCGTGATTGCCGATGAGCGCGGTCGGTTCGCGTCCTCCCAGCATGACCGCGTTGCAGGTCGGCACTGCCGGCGAACCGGCGCGGGTCTGCCGCTGTGAGGGCGCTTGTGTCGGGGCTGGCGTGCCGGTGCCCTTCTGAAAGGGATCGCGGCCGGCCGTGAGATCCGTCGCCCCCCATACCATGCCCGGCGACGGTCCCAGGCTCGCCGTGCCGGTCACATGCCGGCTGGCCGCCTGCGATAGCGCTGCCGCATCGCTCGGTAGCACGAGCGTTTCGGTCATGGCGGGATCGGCAGCCCCGCCGCCATGCGACAGGAATGGGCCCAGGTTGATCGCCGCCACCGCCACGAGCAATACGGCCACCACCATCACGAGGCGCGGATCGCGCAGATCAATCGGATTGTTGCGCATAATACTCCAGCTCCATCTCCACAGCGATCTCCCCGCGCGACGGCTCGGCGTGCAGCATCTGCAGGTTGAGCGCCCGTTCGATACTCTGTAGACCCGCCACGAAGCGAGCTGTGTGCACGTAGTCGGCAGAGAACGATATGCGCAGCCGGTACGGATCGAGGTGCGCCGACGGCATGCCACTCTGGTCCGGCATGAACTGGTCGACGAGCATGGCGACCTCGGGATCGGCGGCCGTACCCCCGTCGTCCTCGCCCAGGTCGCCCTGCTCGAACGACTCTGCGTGCGACGGCACCTCGGTCACGGTGACCGGATCCACGCGGCTCTCGCGTGCCACACGCGTGATCTCCAGGAACAGCGCCTCGCGTTGCTTCGTGGCAGGGAATTGACGTTCGTACACTGCCTGCTGCTCGGGCTGCCAGCGCTCCGCCGCTGCGGCGTACCACACGCCGGCGACCGACCAGGCATCGAGGCTGGCGAGGCGGGCCGACTCGGCCTGCATGTCGTGATCCTGGCGATGCGCCACGTGCCAAGCCGGAACGGCGCCGCCGACGAGCACGATCGCCCACGTGACGCCGGCGACGATCATGAAGAGCCGGTGACCCGGCGAGGACCTGAACCAGACGATCACCTTCGCGGTCATGGCCGGGCCTCCGTGATGCGATACTCGAGTGTGAAGGCGACACGCGATCCGGTGCCAGCGTCCCGCGCGGCATCGATGCCGGCGATCTCGAGGGCCGACGGTTCGCCAATGGCCGCAAGCCGGGTGCTCGCGGCCAGATCGTCCAGGAACGCCAGGAACACCTCCTGCGCCTGCATGCCATCGCGCCCCTGGCTCTCGCCACTGAGCGTGAGATGGAACGACGCGTCAGGCGCCTGGGTGATCGCGAGATCCTGGTACACGACGGACGACGGTGTACGCTTCGCGATGTCCAGGAGCAGTCCGGCGAAATCGACCCGGCCCTGCGTCAAGCGGTCCAGGCTCGCCTGACGCGCCAGCAGAGCACGGTTCTCCAGATAGGCCGCGGTGGCATCCTGCGCGCGTTCGTAGGTCGTGCTCTCGTGGTCGGCCAGGGTGCGCAGGCATTCCTGTTGCACGTGTCCGGTCAGCAGGCTGCCACCCAGCACCAGGGGTACGGCGGCGGCCGCCGCCGCGGCCGCCGCGATGCGCCCGAAGCGGATCAGCTCGCGTCCCCGGGCGGGACGCTGCTCGTGCGGTAGAAGGTTCGGAACATCGCGCTCCATCGCCATGGCCGCCGCGATGGCCGGCAGGAGCAGCGCGAGGTCGGCGCCGCCCTCGGGCCACGCGAAGAGGTCCTGCGGCTCCCACGGCTCGGCCGCGATCTCCACGGCGCTGGCGAGCTGCGCGATCACCGCCGCCGTCAGCTCCGGCTCGCCACACACGACGATACGGTCGACACGCAGGCTGCGTTCCGCCTGCTGGGCGAAGAAGTTGCTGCGCTCGATCTCGGTGACGAGGCGCTCCACGTACTCCTGCTGCTCCGCGCCGCCCGAGAGGTCGGCTGGAAGCGTGCGCGTGAACAGCAACCCCTCGGGATCGCCGACACACAGGAAGCGCAGCTGTGGCCCCAGGTACACGAGGTTCCAGGGTCCGGTCACGGTGGCCGGCCGCCGGCGGCGGTAGAAGGCGTCGAGCGCGAGGTAGCCCGGCAACACGTGGGACACGCGCGCGCCCAGCTCGCGCGCCCGGTCGAGATGCCGGTTCACCACCGTCGTACGCGCAAAGACCATACCCACGTCCTGACGACCGGCGCGGCGGATCGCCTCGCGGTCGGAGAGCGTGCGGAAGTCGATCGTCCAGTCGCCGGGCTCGCCGCCTTTCTCGCGCACGAGCACCCCGCGCAGCGCCGTGCCCTGCTGCTTCAGCTTCAATTTCGGCAGCGGCGTGATGAGGTAGGCCGCATCGTCGCCGGGAACCACGACACTCGTCGGCCCCGCATGGCCGCCCAGGTCGCGCTGCGCGCGCGGGCCGAAACGCTGCTGCGTGGGCACGGTCTCCGACCAGACCACGCGCAGCAGTTCGGCGGTATGAGCCTGGACCCGGACCGCGACGGCGCGATCGGCCATAAGTGTGAGGCTGGTTCCGGAGCGGTTCTTCACGGTCCTACTCCCGGGGGAAGATTGTCCGACACGGTGCCGGGATTGCCGTCCGGTCCCGCCGAGAACACGACGCGCGACGACGCGTTCACCGCGTAGGTGCGCCCCCAACCGTCCTGGTCGTAGGCCGCAGCCAGCCCCAGCGCCGCGCGGATGCCGCCGGCCCAGGGACCGGCCAGCACGAGGGTGGGCTGCGCGTTGAGCGCCGTCTGGGCGATCTCCAGCTCGGAGACCGTGGTATGGCGACCGGGCGGGACACTGCTCACGGTGACGGCGATGTCGTCGCCGCCGCCGTTGTTGTTCTGCCGGTTCGGTCCGAAACTCGCGATACGCAGCGACGGCGCCGCGCCGCCGAGGCTCGTGAACACATATGCGGTGTTCCAGCCGTCGACGAGCGAGGCGTTCTGGTATCCGGCATCGAGATAGCCTCCCACGAGATCGACCGGCGCTGCCGGGAAACTGGCGTGGTCCTGGAAGTAGTCGCGGCAGGCGTCGGCAAGGTTCGTCAGCTCGCCGCCGGTGGCCGACGTCTTCTCGCGCGCCGCGGGACCCGCACTCACAGCCACGTAGAGGTCGTCGGTGTCGAGAGTGAGATTCCAGGGGTGGTTCAGGCTGCCCGAGTCCCAGCGATGGTTCACGCCGGGACTGGCCACCAGCACGTCGGCCGTGCCCGCCGGCGTGACACTGGGCGTGGTGTCGAAGGTGTACGTCGTGCCGAAAGCGTCGGTCAGGATGGCCGCCGTCAGCGCCTCCGCTCCGCCCTCGACGTACGGCCCCTGCCAGTTGGTCGCGCCGGGATCCACCACGAGGGCGATGAGTCCCTCCGCCTCGGTGGGGAAACGGCCGGTATCGTCGTAGAAGTCCATCAGCCCCTTCTGAATCGTGTTCAGCTCACGGCTCGTGGCGTCGCTGCGCGCCTCGTTGAGCTGGCGAAACACCACCGGCGTGAGCGCACCCGCCATGATGGCAACGATCGCCACCGCCACGATCACCTCCAGGAGCGTGAAACCCTCACCTGCAATCTTGCGTGGCACGTCGACCCTCCCTCGCACGGCTAGTGCCCGAGCTGGCTGCGGATCTGCAGGATCGGCAGCAGTAGCGAGAGTGCCGCGATCGCGATCAGGGCGCCCATCACGGCAATGATCACCGCTTCCAGGATCTTGAATGCTTGCTGCAGCGCGCGCGGAAGCTCGCGGTCGTAGTACTCGGCCGCCTTCAAAAGCGTGGTGTCGAGGCTGCCCGCCTTCTCGCCCACCGCCACGAGGCGCTGGATCAGCGGCGGAAACCATGGGCTGAGGCGGAAGCTCTCGGTGAGCGTGGCGCCTGTCACCACCCGTTCACGGATCGCGCCGAGTTCCGCCTCGAGCACGGCGTTGCCGACGATCTTCTCCGAGAGTTGGAGCACGCGCAGCAAACCAGTGCCCGAACTGAACAGCAGCGAGAAGTGGCGCGCGAAGCGCGCGAGGGCGAGCTTGCGCACGAATGCGCCGAGCGCCGGCAAGCGCAGCATCGTCAGGTCAATGAGGTAGCGTCCCTGGCGCGTGCGGCGCAGGAACCCGAAAACCACTGAACCGGCGACGATCGCGCCCGCGAGTACCGGCCACCAGTGGCGCAGGAACGTCCAGAGACCGAGGACCCGTAGGGTCAGGGTGGGCAGCGTGAAATCGGCCGTCTCGAAGATGACCAGGAAGCGCGGGATGACATACAGCAGCAGCAGCAGGAAGAGCCCGATCACGCCCGTCACGAGGATGGCGGGGTAGACCATGGCCTGGCGGCTGCGGTCGCGCAGGTCGTCGAACCATTCGAGGTACGCCACCAGTTCGTTGCAGATCTCTGCGAGATTCCCAGTGTCCTGGCCGGCGCGCACCATCGCCACGTACACGTCCGAGAAGATCTCGGGATGACGTTCGAGGGCGTCGGCCACCTGCGTGCCGCTGGACACTTCCTCTCGAATGTCGACGATCACGTCGCGAAAGGCGCCGCGTGCGGTGGCCAGTTCGAAATCGCGCATGGCCACCAGGATCGGGATGCCCGCGCCCAGACACGTGGCCAGGTGGATCGTGAAGTCGCGCAGTTCGCGGCGTCCGGCGCGCCCAGCTCCGCTGAATGCCTTGCCCAGCGAACCCAGGGTGGCGCGGCTGTCGAGCAGCACGACGTTTTGCGCGATGAGTTGCGACGCCAGTGCCGCGGCGTTCGGCGCTCGGCGGATGCCGGCCACCAGCTCGCCGCCGGGTGTGAGGGCACGATACCGATACTCCCTCATGCCACGACCCTCGCCAGCTCGGCCAGGGAGGTCATGCCCGCGATAGCCTTGTCCAGCGCGTCCTGCAACAGAGTGCGCGTGCCGGTCTCTTCCGCCCGGGCGCCCAGCTCATCGGAGGTGGCACGCGTGTTGATCAGCGAACGGACGGCTCCGTCCACACGCAGGTACTCGAAAACGGCGTTGCGGCCGGCATAGCCGGTATCCCGGCACGATGGGCATCCCTTGCCGACGAAGAACGTGTGCTGCACCGGATCCACACCGAGCTGGGTCAGCAATTCAAGTTCATCCTCGTCGGGATCGTGCCGCACGCGACACAGCGGGCACACCTTGCGCACCAGCCGTTGAGCGAGCACCGAGATCAGCGTAGCCGACAACAGGAATGGTTCCACGCCCATCTCGACGAGACGGGGGATCGCGCCCACCGCACTGTTGGTATGCAGCGTGCTGAACACGAGGTGGCCGGTGAGGGCGGCGCGGATCGCCATCTGCGCCGTCTCCTGGTCGCGGATCTCGCCCACGAGCAGGATGTCAGGGTCCTGACGCAGGATGGATCGCAGTCCGGCTGCGAAGGTGAAGCCCTGCGCCGTGTTGATCTGAGCCTGATTGATCGACGGCAGCTCGTACTCCACCGGATCTTCCATGGTGATGATCTTCACGTCGGGCTTGTTCAGCTGGGCCAGCGCCGAGTACAGCGTGGTGGTCTTGCCCGAACCGGTGGGGCCGGTCACCAGGATGATGCCGTGTGGCAGCGAGATGTCCCGCCGGAATGCCCTGTGCATCGCCTTGCTCATGCCCAGCCTGTCGAGGCCCACGATGAGGTTCTGCTTGTCGAGCACGCGGCACACCACCGTTTCGCCGTGCACGGTGGGAAACGTGGAGACGCGCAGATCGATCGAACGCTTGCCGAGGTCGTAGAGGATGCGGCCATCCTGCGGCACACGCGTTTCCGAGATGTTCATGCCCGCCAGGATCTTCAGGCGCGTGGTCACCATGCTCTGCAGTTCCTTGGCCATGAACGGCCCCTGCACCAGACCGCCGTCCACGCGATACCGGCTGCGTACGACCCGTTCCTCCGGCTCCACGTGGATGTCGGTGGCACCGTCCTCGATGGCCTTGCGCAGGATCAGATCGACGAGCTTGATGAACGGCGAGTCGATCTCGCCGAGCTTCGCACCGGCCTCCACGGCGTCGCGCGCCTCGGTGATGCTCGCCTGCAGCAACGAGTCGGTGTCGCTCTTGGCGCCGTAGTAGCGCAGCAGGGCATCGGCGAGGTCCGACTCTGTCGCGTGCACGACCTCCACGTAGTGGCCGGTCATGCGCGCGACGGCATCGATGGTATCGAGGTCCAGGGGATTCGCCATGGCAAGCGCGAGCGTCTTGCCCCTGATGGTCAACGGAAGTATGCGGTGCTCCTCGGCGAAGGCTTGCGGCAGCAGATCGATGGCCTCGCGCTGGATCCACTCCTCGGCGAGCGACACATAGCCCACGCCGGCCTGGTTGGCCAGGACGCGGCCGATCTCCTTCTCCGAGCAGATGCCCAGCCGCTGCAGGATCGTGCCCAGCTTCTCGCGGGTCTGGTGCTGTTCCTTCAGCGCCTGCTCGAGCTGATCCTCGCTGATCCGTCCGGATTCAACGAGGATCTGCCCGAGCTTCTTCGTCCGTGTGACGACCATGCGCGCTCTCCTGCTCCGTCTTCGCTACTGCTGGTTCGAGCCGCGGATCACGTAACCGATGTCGTCGCCACTCACCTGTTCGTTCGTCTGCGCGTCGGCGAACGGTGTCTGGAAGCGGCCGTCGGGTCCCGCCGAGATCACCATCACGTTGTGCTGCGGCGCTGTGGCCACGTCGTTGCGCGCGTAGTACACATTGACAACGAACGGACGGCCCCAGGGATCGAGAGGCACGCGATCGAGGTACGGCCCGTTCCAGCCGGGACGTACGTGCGGGCTCGAGCTGGGCGTATACAGCGGGGTGTTGCCGCTGCCATCGGAGTTGCGAATCAGAAGGTTGTCGAGCGTGCCGGCAAGGCCGCGGCTACGCCACCCATTCGACGCGCCGTCGACGCCCGATGGCAGGCCGTTGTTGCCACCACCCATGTCGGCGTTGCCCGCCAGCCGCGCGAGGTCGTACGCCGTGTCGGCGTCGTACTGCAGCGGCCAGTCGCCCACGTCCTTATAGAACGCCGCCACCGCATTGCCGATGACCTGCGCGTCGCTCTGCGCGCGCGCGACCTTTCCCTCATTGAGGTTCTTGATCAGCGGCGGCGCGATGGCGATGGCCATGATGGCCACGAGCGCTACGGCGATGATCACCTCGAAGAGCGTGAAACCTGCGTTGCGTCGAATACGGAACATGACGCTGCATCCTCCAGCGTTAAATGGCGTCGGCGCCGCGTCGAGCGACGGTCCGGGTCCAGGACATCGACCGCAAACTCGCGCGGTCGGCCCGGTGGTCATGACGACCCGGAAACGAATCCTCGGCCACGAAGTGCAAGACGCGGGCCGCGGGCGTCGGGACCCGGCCCCGGAACAAAAGCACGCGTAATCTGCATGACCGCCGAGTAGCGACGGACCATCAGTAAAATCAAAACGCAGAGGGTTAAAAAATTAGCGAAACCGTGATGGTGGGGCGACGGGAGTCGGCGGCATGGCGGCGGAACGTCCCGGCAATTCCTTCCCCCACCAGGAATATCCCGCCCGTCAGCGGTAGCACCACGAGTCCACGTCCTGGTCCGCGAGGAAGGCCTCGGCCCGCCGCCCCTCGAGCAGGGCCAGCGTGGCGAGGATTCCGGCTTCGAGGCAGCAGTCGGCGACGACGGTGACCGATCGCGGCGCCTGGTGCACCGGCCAGCCGGTGCGGGGATTCAGGACGTGCGAGTAGCGGACGCCGTGGCGCAGCAGGTAGCGACGCGCGTCGCCGCTCGTGGCCAGTCCGCCGGCGGCCAGCGGGAGCTGGCGCCAGGCCTGACGATCGCGCGTGGGGTCCTCGATGCCGATCGACCAGTGGCCGGCGCCCGGCGGCCGCAGGGCGCGCAGATCGCCGCCGAAGTTCACGAGCACCCCCTGCGGCGTGGCCTCGCCGAGTTGCTCGGCTACCCGGTCGACGGCGTACTCCTTGCCCAGACCTCCGAGATCGATCTCCATGCCGGCGGGCAGGACGAGCGTGGGCGGATCCCAGCGCACCCTTTCCCACCCGATCGCGGGCAGCAGGGCCTTGACCTGCGTCCGCGACGGCACCCGGTCGGATCCGTCGAAACGCCACACACGACGCAGGATCCCGGTGGTGATGTCGAAGCGTCCGTGGCTGAGGGTGTGGCAGCGGTCGGCGAAGGCCAGGAGTCCTGCGGTCTCCTCGTCCACGGTGACGGGAGCGCCGGCGCTGGTGTTGATGGTATGCACGACACTGTCGTCGCGGTAGCGGCTGTACTTGCGCTCGATGCGCCAGGCCTCGGCGGCTGCCTGCTCGGTCAGCCGCCGGGCCTGTTCACGATCGTCGACATCGATCAGGATCTCGCAGGGGCTCGCCATCGCGCGGAACCGGCCGACGCAATGCGTCTGGCCCGCGGGACGCTCGAGCGTGATCCCGTCGGTCATTTCAGGCCGAACGAGTACCCCACCTGGAAGATGACGGCATCCACGGTGGGAAACAGGTCGAACCCCTGCAGCCCGGCCGGCGCGTCCACGGGATGGCTGTCGCCCGTCTGCCAGTAATACTCTCCACGCACCGTAACCGTGTGGCCACTGGCCAGCGTGCGACCGTATTCGAGCCCCACAGTCTTACCCGTGAACTTGCCGAGGCGATAGTCAGCCGACGCGACGTCGGGTAGCGCCCCGCCAGTGAGCAGGTAACGGTGATAGAAATCGGCCGCCGTCTGGCGGTACCAGCGCACGTGCGGCTGCAGGTACGCATTCTCGCCCAGGCCCCAGCGCCAGCGCGCCTCGGCGGTGTGCGAATGGATGCCCCAATCGTCGTGGTAGAAGCGGTACGAGAGATCGAGGACCGACCAGCCGAAGTGGTGCTTCAATTCACCGAACACGGCCTGCCGCGTCCGCGACTCGGGTCGCTTCTCGAAGATGTACTGCGACGGATCGCCGGACACGGGATCGACCACGCTCAGCAGCTTGTAAGGATCCGTCTGGTAGCCGCTGACGTGGCCGAGCGAGTAGCTGAACTGCACGAGTGTGCGGCGGTCGAGGACCTGGGTGAGGCCGAAGTTGGCATCGACCAGGTTCTTCTGCCCATCGCCGAGTGCGCCGGGCCGGTTGCCGCCCTCGTTCTCGCCCTCGCCTCCATTGGCAATGGGCGCCGGCATCACGTCGAATCCCACGGGACGGCCTCCCATGGGCCGCACGATGTCGTGCGACAGGCTGAGCGAGGCGGCCAGGGTCGTGTTGCGCTTGAAAAAGTCGCGCGACAGCGACGTGCTCGCCCCCAGCGACGTGTAGTCGCGCTCGAACGAAATGTTGGCACCCAGGCCAAGGTTCGTGAGGCGATCCAGCGGCATCAGGTAATTGCCGTCGACCGCGAACCGCAGGTCCTGGAAGGTGTCGTCGAGAGGCGTCTCGCCGGCCGGCGTGGTGTAGCCGCTGCTGCCGGAAGGACTCGTGAAGGTCTGGGCGCTCGGCGCTGGCGTGGCGCCGTTGGCCGAAGCGCCGGAGAGGGCGTCGAGCACGACCTTGACCTTGCCCGTGCGACCACCCGTGAAATCCGACGCGGCCTCGAGCAGCGCCTCGAGGGCACCCACCCGGCCGGGTTCCTTGTAATAAAGCACCGCCGAATCGAGATTCGTCGTCTGGGCCGGTGCCGCATGCACGCCCACGAGGGTACACGCGGCCGCCAGGCCGGCGCGCAGGCCATGTCGCAGGCGTCCGTGTCCCGTTCTCGGATCAGTTGCAGCCACAGCCCCCACCCCCCGAACTGAGGCCGCCGGTGGATGCCTCCTTGCTGAAGTAGATGTGGGCATCGATCGCGCTGTCCATCGGGCCGGCGCCAACGGCCATGGCATCCTGCGCCAGGAGGTCGCGTTCCCATGGCTGCACTCCCACGCTGCCGCAACCGGCCAGGGCCACGGCCAGCCCGAATCCGACGAGCACCAGCAGGAACATGCGCGGCCGGAGATCGCGCATCCTGGTGATCATGACATCAGAGTCCCGGGTCATGTTCGCCCCCTTCCGCCAGCAGTCCCGTCAACTCGGACTCGAGCGCGGCCACGTCGTCGGGATGGAATCCGAGGTGGGTGGCGCGCAGCTTGCCGCTGCGATCGTAGACGTAGCTCGTGGGCATGCCCTGGAGATCGAACGCTTCGGCAACCTTGCCGTCGGGATCGTAGACCACGGTCATGGGCGTGGGCAATCCGGACAGGAAGCGGTCGGCGAGCTTGCGCTCGTGATCCACGTTCACGGTGACGATCGTCAGGCCCTGCTGGCCGTGACGTGTCTGCATCGTCCCCAACCAGGGCAACGACGCCTGGCAAGGCTTGCACCACGAGGCCCAGAAATCGACGACGACCACGTCGCCGTGGTGTGCCGCGAGCGCGAGGGAGGCCGGCGCCTCGTCCAGGCTAGCCGGCGGGGCGCCCATCGCGAACGCCGCCGTCAGGACGACGCCGAGCGCGGCACAGCCCGTTACGATGCGGTGGAGTAGAGTCATCAGGCTGACCTCCGGTGAGTGCCGATCGGGGTGGCAACGGCGTGGCAGCGGGCGTCGCGAGCGGGTTGAACCCTAGGTTTCAGGAGTTGTTCCGTCAAACGACTGTATTCGTAGACTTTCATCGTATCGCTCGCGCGTCGACGCCCGGCGCGGGATCGGGCACGGGCTGCTCTCCACCGAAGCGTACGCCGAGTTCCCGCAGGAACGCGAACGGCGCGATGCCGCCCGCAAGGATGAAGACGTCGTCGTTGGGCACCAGCAGCCGGCCGCCGTCCTTCTCGAGCACGCACGCCTCGGGCTGGATCTGCGCCACCGTGGTGCCACCGTGAAAAGCGATGCGTCCACTCGCGATGAGCGGCTGGATATGCTCCTGGTTGCGCTGCTTGATACGCAGCAACTCCGGTTTCCGGTACGAGAGCGTGACCTCGCAGTCGTCCTGGTGGGCCAGTCCCACGGCCGCCTCCACCGCCGAATCGCCGCCGCCCACGACGAGCACGCGGCGCCCGGCAAACGCCTCGGCGTCGATGAGCTTGTAGGCGACCTTGGCGAGGTCCTCGCCGGGGACATTGAGCTTGCGCGGCGTGCCGCGCCGTCCGAGGGCCAGGACGACGTGGCGGCAGCGCCAGGTATCAGAGGTCGCCTGTACGGTGAATTCGCCGACGTTACCGGTGACGCCCGTGACCCGCACTCCCGTGCGGATGTCGAGGCCCGAGCCAGCGTGCAGCTCGTTCCAGATCGCGAGCAGCTCCTCTTTCGAGTACTCGTGCTTGGGCAGGCGCCCGATCACCGGCAATTCCACCGGCTGCACCATGACCAGCTTGCGTCTGGGGTACTGCAGGATCGTGCCCCCGGCCCCTTGCTGGTCGAGCACGACGCACGAAAGCCCGCGCTCGCGCAGCACCATGCCCGCAGTGATCCCGGCCGGGCCGGCCCCCACGACGACGGCGTCCAGGAGATCCGGGTCGCCGGGACTTCCGAGCGTCGCGATACGTTCGGCCACCAGGCGCCCCTGGGCCACCGCGTTGTTGATGAGTGCGAAGCCGCTCAGCTCGCCGGCGATCCAGAGGCCCGGCACCGTCGTCTGGTTATGCGCGTCGAGCAAGGGGATGTCGTCGCGCCGTGTGATGTCACCCAGACCTACCTGGATCGCCCCGACCGGACACGCCTCGGCGCACAGCCCGTGGCCGATGCAGCGCACGCCGTTGATCACGACGGCCTTGCCCATCACGATGCCCAGGACGTCGCCCTCAGGGCAGGCGCTCACGCAGGAGCCGCAACCGATGCACTGGCTGGCGTCAATCAGGGGATACTGGCCCGAGGGGCGATCCATGCCCAGCTCGCGCGTCATATGCAACCGCCGCGAATCCTGGCCGCGCCGGCGACGGAACTGGATGGCGTAGGTGGAGATGACCACCGACATGATCAGCAGCACGACAACCCAGATCGCGATCGATTCCATGCGTCGTCCTCGCCGTCAGAACCGCCGCCGCCACTGCAGCAGCCAGCGGTCGCCCGCGATATCCCGGCCCCAGTCGCGGTGCACCTCGGCGCCGAGCGACCAGCCGGCGGTGAGGGACCAGTCGACGCCGACCTCGCCCCAGGAGCTGGACCGGCCACCGGCCCCGTCGATGCCGCGATAGCCGTAGTATCCCGCGGCGACACGGACGTCGAGCCCGCCGCGCGAGCGCCGCGCGAGCCCCAGGGATGGCGACCAGCCGGAAAGATATGGACCGTCGAAACCGCGAAGCGCCAGGTCGAGATCCAGCCCGCGGGTCGGCAGGTTCACGGCATAGATCCGACTGCTCCACGAGTACACCGTCGTAGCGCTGGCGTCGTCGCGCCGTAGGCTCCCACGCAGGTCGAACGTCTTGCCGGGGGCGGGTCGCCAGGTCACGCCCGCGCCGAGGCCGCGGCGGCCGGCATCGCGGAATAGACTGTCCGGCAGAGCTTGCGATTCCCAGGTGCGCACGGGGTTGCGGTCGTCCCAGCCCAGGCTCAGAGCTACCTGCCGCGACGCTCGCCAGCGGCCGGTGAGCGCCAGGCTGGACAGCGCGAGTCGCGTACCGGTGGCTTCGTGGCGCCAGCCGCGGTTCACGTCGACCTCGGCAGCCTGGAGCAGACTCAGACCCGACGCGTTGCGCCAGCTCGTCGTGATGGACACGTACTCGCGGCTGATCGCGCTGCGCCGGTAGCGCCCCACCGCCGACAGGACGACATCGAGCGCGCGGCCACGTGCTGTCCGCCCATCGATGTGGGCAGTGAACCCGACGAGTCGATCGTCGGTAGCGAAACCGAGATCCGACCAGCGCGGGGCGAAGCCGCCGAACAGCCCCACGCGCAGCGGTCCGGACACCCGCACGTCGGCGCGCAGGCCGTCGAAAGGGCCGGCGGCCGCCACGAGCCGCGAGCCGACGCGGCCGATCGCGTAGTTCCAGTTGCGGCGCGGGTCGTCCTGGACCAGCGCGATCTCGAGCACACGGTTGCGCCATTCCTGGCCGGGAACCGACGCGGTATAGCCTTGACGCGTCAGGTGCCGCAACCGGCCACGCGCTCGCAGCTCACGCCCACCTCCGAGTCCACGCACGAGCACGCGGAACGGCAGGGTCACGAGATCGCTGCTCAGTCCAACGTCCAGTTCCTCGCTCGTGTGATCCCACGCGAGTCCCAGGTAACCGGACATGTCGACGCCGGCGTTCGCCTCGGACGTCGCCACCTGTCGCGTGCGTATGGACGCGCGCATGCGCTCCGGCGCGGGCGGTGGCGCCGGTGCGGGAGGCTCCTCGGTCACCTCCGGCACGTACGTCACGACGTCGCCTGAAAGGATCTCGCCGGTCGCCACCACCACCCGGCACGAGGCCGAGTGGTCGGCCACGAAGACCACCTCCAGCTCGGCGATCTCCTTGCCATCGCGATGCACGCGCGGATGGTCGCCGAGGCTCACACCGCGCAACGTCCCCGCGTCGAGGTAGACGTGGTCGGCGGACACGTAGCGCACCTCGCACTGCGCGGACTGGCCGCGCGCGGGTGCGACGAGGGCAAACAGGAGGCCTCCGAGTATCAGCTGGCGCCGCATCAGTCGCCCTGCCCGCGCGGGTGGCACTGGTAGCAGGCCGTGCTCACATACTGATAGTTGTTGACTTCCCGATGATCACGATCGGTATCCGTCTGATTGTGTTCGTGACAGAAGATACACTCGAACACCGTGTAGTCCGTCGCCACGACGTGGCAATCGGCGCAAACGTTCCACTCGTTGCGATGCCTACCGCTGTAGATCGGGAACAGTGTGTCGTGATCCCAGTTCGCGGGTTGCCAGGCCGTCGTGGTGTGGCACGTCGCGCAGGTGGTCGGAAAGTTCGACGCCGTGTGCGGCGGGTCGTTGGTCTGCTGGAAGTCGGTCTGGTGGCACGCGTAGCAGCCGGTGGGCGTACCCGTGTAGCCGCTCGTGTGGCATGAGGCGCATTCGGTGGTGCGGTGCGCGCCCGTCAGCGGGAACGCCGTGGCATCGTGATCGAAGGTGGCCGGCTGCCAGGCGTTGATCGTATGGCAGTTCGTGCAGCTCGTGGCGAAGCCCGCGGCCACGTGCGCCGGGTCCGTCGTCTGCTCGTAGTCGGTACGATGGCACGCGTAGCAATCGGTTGGAGTGCCGGCGAAGCCGCTGGTGTGGCAGCGCGCGCATTCCACACCCGCGTGTCCACCCGAGAGGGGGAACGACGACGGATGGTGGAAATCACGCGATCCCCACGAGGTGGCGAAGACGCCGTGGCAAACGCGGCAATCGGTGCCGAAACCGGCGCTCGCATGTGCCGGCGCGGTGGTCGCCGCGTAAACGTCGGCATGGCACGTGTAGCAGTCGGTGGGCGTGCCCACGTAGTCGTCGCCCGGGGCGCCGCGATGGCAGGCCTCGCAATCGACACGTTCATGCACGCCGACGAGCGGCATCGACGTGCCGTCGTGCAGTCGTCGCATACGCTCGCGGTCGATGAAGCCCGTCGTGGCGTGGCAGTGCGCGCAGTCCGGCCCCAGCCGCCCGCGATGGGCGTCGGCGTGGCAGTCGACGCAGCTCGTCCCCACGTGGGAGAACACGAGGTCGCCGTGGCAGGCGCGGCACTGCACATCCTTGTGGCGTCCCGTCAGGGGAAATCCCGTCGTTCCGTGGTCGAATCCCGCGGGTCGGCCCGTGATGCGCCAGGACGCCTCGACATGGCAGGTGGCACAATCCAGATCGGCATTGCCGTGAGGGTTGTCCTGGGCACGCGCCTCGACCCCCATCAGGGCGAGGGCAGTCAGCGCGAGCAGGCTCGAGGTCGACAAGCGACGACTCATGGCGTCTCCTTCCCGGCGGGAACCTTCGCCCCGTGGCACGCCGCACATGTGGTTGGAAGCGGCTTGAACGTGAGTGCGTGACCCGGTTCTCGCGGCTCATGGCAACCCGTGCAGGCCACCTTCTCGTGGCCGCCGCGCAGCGCAAAACGGCTGTCGCGATCGTGATCGAATCTCTCGGCCAGCCAGTCCGCGGGGACATGGCAGCGGTCGCAGGTCGTCCGCCCCTCGGCGTCGGCGAGCTGGCCGTCATGGATGTCGGCGTGGCAGGTGGCGCAGGTACGCGACGCCCCCGTGTCGCCGAGGATCCAATCCCTGCCCTCGCCCCGCGGATGGCATGCGCGGCACGCCACCTGCGCATGGCGCCCCGTCAGGTCGAAGCCCACGCCGGTGTGGACGAAGGCGACCTGGCGCCAGCTCCCCTCGTCATGGCAGGTCGTACATCCGGTCACAGCCGCGAGCTTCTGCGTTCGCTCGCCGTGCGGGTCCCGATGACAGTCGGTGCACGATCCGTGTGGGGGGAGCAGCTCGGCGGCGTGTGTCCCGGCTCGCGGCTGGTGGCAAGCGACGCAGGCCACGGCGAGATGGGCGCCGCGCAGGGGAAACGCCGTGCTGTCGTGGCGCGCCACGGTGAAAGTCGCACGTGCGTAGTCGGCCACCGTATGGCAGTCGGCGCACGCGAGCAGGTCGGCCCTTCCCCGAGCCTTCACGCCGTGATCGTCGCGATGGCAATTCACGCAACGCGCGAAGGCGGGCCGCCGCCTGTCGCCGCCATGGCACGCATTGCAGGACAGGCCCGCGTGGCGGCCGCGCAGCGGATATCGCGTGCGATCGTGGTCGAATGTGCTGCCCTCGATCTGGCGCCATCCAGCGGTCACATGGCAACTACTGCAGTTCGGACCGAGCGCCCCGGCATGGGCATCCCTGTGGCAGCTCGTGCACTGCGTGGCGGCCACGCCCGCATACTTCCGCCGGGGCGCGCCACCCTGGCGTGCGGCGGGCTGCAGCGTGTGGCAGGAATCGCACGCCGCCGACGCATGACGCCCCGTGAGAGGAAATCCGGTCTTCGCGTGATCGAACCGGGCGGCGGGTTTCCAGGCCTGCGTATCGTGACACTCGGTGCAAACCTGCCGGAACTGCCCTGCGTGGGGATCCTGATGGCAGGCCGCGCAAGCCGTGGCCAGCCCGAGGAACGTGCGGGTCAGGTCCTTGCCCATCGCGCGCCAGCGCGCCGGTTCCTGGATGTGCGACGGCATATGGCAGTCGCGGCATTTCAGTGTGGCGTGACGCCCGGTGAGCGAGAACCCCGTCGTCCCGTGGTCGAAGGCCTCCCGCCCGCCCTCCCAGTAGACGAGATCGTAATCCACGCCCTGATGCTCGACGTGACAATCGGCGCAGCGAGAAAACCTCGCCTCGCGGTGCAATCCCGGCCCGCCGGCACGCATGGCGGCGATCGCCTCGTGGCATGCGAGGCACCGATCGGTGACCTCGCGACTCCCGAACGTGTGGCAGCGCGAGCATTGCTTGATGCCTTCGAGTTCGCTGTGGAACCGGCTGAGCGGGCCCGGAGAGAGCTGCGCCCAGGCAGACCCGGATACGGGCAGAACCAGCACTAAAGCCAGCGCTGATCCAATATAAAGGCATCTTGTCGCATTTTGCGGACGGTAGTAAATGATGCTGTTTCCTCGCCATCCGAGGATTCGGGGAATCATAATCTCCACGTGTATCCCAGGGCGACAGCGACCGTGACATGCACGATCATGACCAGGATCATGATGAAAGCAAAGGGTTTGTGCAGTACGTGCCACCAATGGAAGAGGTCCCGGACGAGGTTGAAGAAGAACATACGGCGCGAGAGCAACACCCACCGACGTGCCGTGGCGAATCCGCGTGGTCCCAGGTCCATCCCAATTCCTAGTAACCAAGTTCGCAATTGTCGGGCCAACGTGGCATTGACGAATGGCAGACTCAGGAGGGCGAGAATGGACGGACGGCCCTCCAGCTGGCCCATTGCCACCCGCTCGAGTCCGGCAAGGGCCCGGTCATCCATCCCGTGCTCGGTGGACAGCGCCACGAGCATCGACTCGCCGCGCTCTTCGACCTCGGACAGGGTCAACGCGTCTCCGAGCACGTTGCGCGGGATCTGCTGGTAGAGAAACCGCCCGATGACCCCGCTCGCGGCCACGGCGATCATCGACCAGTAGCTGACGGCCACGAGGCCATCCACCTTGAACGCCGTGTGCAGGGTGATCAGCACCGGCCCCGCGACACCAAGGAAAATATGATACCGCAACCAGATACGCAGATTGCCCCAGTGTTGCATAGCGCGCACGCGCTTGCGCAGCGAGTACAGCAGCAAGAGCAGGATCATCGCGCTGCCGATGATGCCCAGCCCGTGCCCCACGTCGCCGGCGGAGCGATAAAGGAGGTAGCCGGAACTCCGTGGCCGCTCGAGAAGAGGCGTCCGGTAGTAGTCGAAGGCGTGCCAGACGGTATGGAAGACGACGAGCCCGACGGCCAGGCTCAGGATCGCGATGATCGTCCGATGAACGATGTCCGCGGTTCGGTTCATGCTTCGCATTGCTCCCGACGTTCACCCCCGGCACCAGGTCGGGAGCGGGAATCCGCATCGCAAGCATCGGACCGACTAAAGAGATCTTGAGCTTCAACTGCCAATCGACGCGCCTATTCGCGGATCGCCCCCGCGACGCCGATGTCCCCCGGGTTCGACACGATGGCCCCGACATCCAGCCCTCGCCGCACAATCTGGTAGACTCGCTCGGTGGCCACCACCTGGGCCTCGTGGGTGAAGCAGGCTGCGACCCTGACACGGCCGCGGGCGCCGAGTTCCAGCCGCAGCGCTCGATCGGAGAGGATCCGACGCAGGGCGCGGGCAAGGGCTCGCGCGTCGTCGGGAGGCACGAGCAGGCCCTCGCGGCCATCGCGGATGATCTCCCGGCTGCCGCCCGACACCGTGGCCACGACCGGGACACCACGGGCCAGCGCCTCGATGGTGACCAGCCCGAAGGGCTCCGCGCGGGAAGGCACCACCTGCACATCGAACGCCGCCGACAACCGGTCCGCGCCATGCCGGTAACCGAGGAAGCACGCCACGTCGTTCAGTCCGAGACGTGCCACGAGGCCCTCGAGCTCCCGCCGGTAGGCGCCGCCGCAGGAATCGGCGCCCACGATCGCCAGGCGCAGGCCAGGCAGGAGCCCATGGATTGCCGCCACGGCCTCGACGAGCGTCGCCACCCCCTTGCTCGGGCACAGTCGCCCCACGTAGCCGATCACGAGGTCGTCCGCTGCGAGGCCGAGTTCGGCGCGTATTGCCGCCGGAGCCACCACAGGCGGGGTCCCGACGCCATTGGGAATGGTGACGACGCGGCACGCCGGCCATCGCGTGGCCAGCAGACCGTCGCTCACGGCCTGGCTCACGGCGATCATGGCGCGCACGCGGTGCAGGAATGGGGCCTTGAGACGCGGAAAGGCGATCGGTTCCAGCCGGTGCCGGGTGCCGACGAGCGCGCTGGGCATGCCCAGCGTGGCCATGGCGGCCATGTAGTAGTCTCGGGGGCTGTGTGCGTGCAGGATATCCGGCTGCAACCGGCGCAGGGCACGCCGCAGCGCGAACATGCCCCAGGGCTCGTACCAGTCGCGGAGCCGGATCGTGCTCGTAGCCACCCCGGCCGCCGCCAGTTCACGCGCCAGGGCGCTACCCGGCATGGCGATGACATGCACCACGTGGCCCCGGTCGCGCAGCGCCACGGCGAGATCGCGAAGGTGCACCTCGCCGCCGTAGAAGGCTCGCTGGGAACTCAGATGTACGATACGCATGAGTCGACAATATGCCTCAATGAACGCCGCGCGCGGCCGAAAACCACGGCATCTCTCCCGAAATTGACAGTCCGGGAATCATAGACTAGCGTGGCCCAAGCCACCATCGGGAAGATCCCTACCTCGCTCGCGTCCTGCAACGTCACGGCCACAGGCCGCACAGGATCGGGAGGCCCCATGTTCGTCGCTGTCATTCGCCGCCATCGGTGGTTGCCGCTGCTGCTCTTGCTGGGCTTGATGCTGCTCTGCAGCTTGCCCATCGCCGCACTTGCCGCCCCGCACTCGTCGGCACAACCGACGACCGAGGCCGACGTGTCGTTGCCGCTGGACACCGAGCACGCGGGACTCCACGTCGACCCGGTGGGCAAGATGCCGCTATGGACGTGCCTGCCATTCGTGGGCATCCTCCTGAGCATCGCGATCTTTCCCCTCGTGGCCCCGCATTTCTGGCACCGCCACTTTCCCAAGGTGAGCGCCTTCTGGGCCCTGCTATTCGCCATACCCTTCGTGTTCGTGCTGAAGGAGGCGGCGTGGCAGTCGATCATCCACATCTACCTGATCGACTACATCCCATTCATCATCCTGCTCTGGTCGCTGTTCACGATCAGTGGCGGCATCGTACTCGAGGGCGACCTGCGCGGCACGCCGGGCGCGAACCTGGTCGTGCTCGCCATCGGGACCTTCCTTGCGTCCTGGATCGGCACGACCGGCGCGGCCATGCTCATGATCCGGCCCATCCTGCGCGCGAACGCCTGGCGCCGCAGCCAGGTACACATCGTCTGCTTCTTCATCTTCCTGGTGGCGAACGTTGGCGGTAGTCTCACGCCGCTCGGCGACCCGCCGCTGTTTCTCGGCTTCCTGCACGGGGTGCCGTTCTTCTGGGTCACCCGCGGCCTCTTCGAGCATCTGCTCGTCACGGCCGGGATCCTGCTCATCATCTTCTACCTCGTCGATCGGCGCGCGTACCGGCTCGAGCCCGACAAGCCCGTCGCCACAGCCGGCAAGGGCGCCGGCATCCGGCTGCGCGGCACGCACAACTTCCTGTTCCTGCTGGGTGTGATGGCCGGCGTGGTCTTCTCCGGCAGCGGCGCGGCGAAGGCCATGCCCATCATCCCGATCTACGGCCACGTGGCGGTGCCTCTGGCCAACTGGATCAAGGACGTCGTGCTCATCCTCATGGGTGTGCTCAGCCTCGCGACCACGCGCAAGGATCTGCGGGTGGCCAACGGCTTCAACTGGGAACCGATCAAGGAAGTCGCCTACCTGTTCGCAGGCATCTTCATGACGATCATCCCGGCCCTGGCGATCCTCAAGGCCGGCACCGAGGGCGCCCTGGCCGGTCTGGTGACGGCCGTGCAACATCCGTGGCAGTACTTCTGGGTCGCCGGCGGTCTCTCGTCGTTCCTCGATAACGCGCCCACCTATCTCACGTTCTTCAACGCGGCGCTCGGTCAGATCGGCGCCGACGAGTCGCAGGTGGCCGGCATGCTGGGCCACGGGGCCGAGATGCTGCGCAATCCGGCGTTCATCAAGACGCTGACGGCGATCAGCGCCGGCGCGGTGTTCATGGGTGCCAATACCTACATCGGCAATGCCCCGAACTTCATGGTCAAATCCATCGCCGAGGAGTCGGGCGTCCCCATGCCGAGCTTCTTCGGCTACATGATCAAGTACTCGTTGGTCTACCTTGTCCCGGTGTTCGTCCTCGTGACGCTGGTCTTCTTCATCTTCTAAGGAGTGCCGAGATGACCTCGAATCAGCCCGCACCTACCACCACCCCGACCTTCAGCGAGGTGACCCTCAAGGGCTCGCCGAAAGTGGTACGCGGCTTTCTGGCCGGCGTCGCCCTCGGCAGCGGCGAGTGCCTGCCCTACTGGTTCCATCACGACGAGGACATCATCAGCGACTCCGGAGCTTCAACAGCCCACCGTGCCGCGGCTCTGCTGCACCTGCAGACCGGGGACGTGCAGTTCGTCGCGACCGGCCCGCTGGTGAAGCTGCTACGCAAGGTGCAGCGCGAGGCGGCGGATCGCGGGATCTGCGAGCTGAACTCGATCGTGAAGATCAAGTCGGCGTCGTGCCACCTCAGCTACCGCGCCTTCGCCACCCGCTACGACGAAGAGATCCAGGCGCTCCTGCGCGATCTACCGCGGGGCGTGAAGCTGGTCGACGTCGAACGCGAGGTGCACACCGATCCGTCGGCAAAGGGTGTCGAGGCCTACGCGCCGGCACACGACTACGAGGCGCAGGGCTCCGCGCGGTTGCAGGGACGCTTCGATCTGGTACGAGCGAAGCGGTTACAGCTGCGCGATCATCCCCTCGTCGAGGTCAAGGAACTCGTGCTGGAACTCGTCTGAAACCAGCTACCCTCATGACGACGCGGCGCAGGATCCTCCCTGCGCCGCGTCGTTTTTTCGGCAAAATACGAGGTCAGTCGAAGAGCGCCTTGACGTGGCCCCACGAGCTCGGAGCGGCGGCCACAGGCTGGCTGTTGACGCCGAACACCGGCGACGTGAACGCGTCGTTCGCGGAATAGGGCACCATCGACTGCAGCACGCCGGCATCGGCGAGATCGATGTACGCCATCTGGCCGGGCAGCGACGGATTCAGATTATTGGGCCGCAGGTAGAGGTTTGTGACACCCGGAGCACTCAGGAAGGCGAGGGTGATCGAGCAGATCACTACATGGTCATTGGACATCGGGACGCCACTGCCATACCCGATGATCGGGTCATGGTCGGTGCCGATGTTGATGAAGGACACGGGTGCGGAAAAATCGATCACGAAGTGACCCGGATCCGGGCTGAAATCCCAGCCGAAGTCGCAGGCCGCCAGCAGGCCCGACGGCAGGGTCGGGTGATACAGCACGAAGTAGACGGTGAACGGCGTCGTCGCCCCGACGCCGTTGATGAAGTTGTCCGCCGGCGCGTCGGCCGCCGTCAGAACGCAGAGCACGCCGTCGCCATCGTCCGGAGGCGGCGGTACCGCCAGCGCCGACGTTGCGAGAACCAGGAAGAGCAGGCACGATACCGCGTTGCGCATGAGGTCTCCTTTCGAGTCTATCGGCGCGCCGCCGTCCATGGCCGGCAGCGCGCCTGATGAAAGACGCCGCGCTATTTCAGCAGCAGCATCTTGTTCGTGAGCGTCTTGCCGTCGGCCACGAGGCGATACACATAGAGGCCGCTGCCCACGGTGCGGCCACTGTCGTCGCGGCCGGTCCAGGTGATGGCATGCCGACCCGCCGGCAAGACATCGCTGACCAGCGTTGTCACCTTCTGGCCGCGCAGATCGTACACGCCCAGATCCACCCGCTGCGTCCGCGGCACGGAGAAGCGGATCACCGTCTGCGGATTGAACGGGTTGGGGAAGTTGCCCTCGAGCGCGACCACGGCCGGTACGGCAGCATCCTCGACGGGGGTGGCGCCCTCCGGGAAACCGAGACGCACGCACCACGAGTTCACCGTGCCGGCGTCGTACGCGCCCGAATCCACGACATGCAATGTCCACACGCCCTGGATGCTCTCGCCCACGAGCGGCGCAAGCAGTTCGTACGGCGTGAGGTCATCGGGATACCAGCCGACGATGTCGTCGTCGGTGCCGCCCTGGCCGTGGTTGTGCAGCCGCACGACGATGCCCGCCGGGCTGACCAGGTCGACATCGAGGTCGCCGATGTACGGATGCGTGATATCCACGTACACCGCGATGTTGCTCAGCTCGCCCTGAGCATTGACGGTGATAGGGCAGGAGATACCCGTCGTATTGTTGTCGGGGATCGCCAGTCCGGGATCGTCGCAGAAGTCTTGCGTCACGAACGGCAGGAGAGTGAAGTCCACACCCGTGACGTCGGCGCCGCTCGGCACGACCACATCGGCCGCCGCGCTCGTGTACCCGTCGCATGTGGCCACCACGTGGTAGGTAGCCGCGAAGAGACCCGGGAACGAATAGTGGCCGGTACTATCGGTCGTGGTGGTGACGTTCCCTGGAGTCAGCGTGATCACGGCACCGCCATTGTCGCCGCTTCCCGAGAGGTCCACCGCGCCGCTCAGGGAGCCGTCGCCGACCTCGGGCGTGATCAACCAGTTCACCGCGTTGTGCAAAAGCGCCTTGCGCCCCGCCGTTTCAGCGGCGCTGTAGTTCCACGAGAAGAACACGGCCTGGCCGCCCACTGGCGACGAATTCTCGTCGTAACAGATGACGCTGGCGTCGGTCGGGAAGTTGGTCCAGTTGCCGACCATTGCCGCGCCGCTCGCGGGAATGGCTGCGTCGCTGTCGCCGTAGCCCGAGTAGCTGAGCGTGACCGGGCCCGCGATGAGGTTGGGTACGCTCATCACGTAGTGGTTCGCGTCGGCCACGCCGACGTGGCCCGCGCTGTCGTGGGTCCAGCTGGCGCAGTGCAGCACTGACTGGAAGAACGTGGCATCGGTGTACTGCATGTCGTACGCCAGTTCGCCACCCTCGAGAAGCACATGGCCACCGTTCGCCACGAACGCGAGCAGGGCGGAGCGCAGCGTGGCGTCGCTGAGCGGGCTCAGATTGTTGCCACAGGTGACGATGAGGGCGTCGTACTGGCTCCACGCCACCGGATCGGTGGCCCCTGCAGCCTCCACCGTCGCCGTATAGCCGATGTCCTCGAGATCGGCCACGATCTCCGCCAGCGAGCGGCAGGGCGGGCTGTCGTAAGCGGGCGCGATGACGTCGCGCTCCTTGTAGAGCTTGGCCGGGAACGACGTCGACTTGGCCGCACCGTTGTCGTCGATCACCAGGAGATCGCCCTCGGTGGGATCGAGCGCGAAGTCGCGTACCAGGGAGGCCGCGTCCACCGTGACGCCCACGGTCTGCGGAATGCGGCGATACGCCCGTACCAGGAGCCGGTAGTCGAAGTACGGCAGAGCCGTCGTGGCGTAGGCGCCGGTGGCGGGATCGGTGTTCGTCTCGGCATAGACCGCACCGGTGTCGGTACGGATCACCTTCACCGACGCATCCAGGGGCGAACCGTCCTCGCTCGCGGTGATGGTGCCATTCAGGACGCCGGCCGGCGCATTCTCCACGGTGATGCCGTGATCGTTGGCGCCATACATCAGGAAGTACGTCTCACTATAGGGCAGATACCCGAATTTCGTGACGTACAGGTCGTAGTCGCCGACCTCGAGGTCATCGGGCACGGTGTAGGTTCCCGCAGCCGTCGTCGTCAGGTCGAAGAGCGGCGTGCCGCCGGGGTCGCTGCCGGCCACGAAGCCGGTGACGCGCGCCCCGACGAGCGGCTGGCTCGACCCGTCGAGCACGGTGCCGGCAAGCGTGCCGTAGGCGGCTACGACCGGGATCGTCGTCTCGTACACCTGGTATCCCGCGCGGACGATCGCCGCCGTCACGTCGCTGAGCTCGGTGGGCGTGACGGCGAGCGTCACCTCGGTGCCCGGATCCGAGGCCATATCGTCCACACCGCCGCCGTGCACATGCAACGTCAGACCGCTCTCGGCAGCCGACCCGGTCACCGTGCCCTCGAGGTGGGGCGTGAGGCTGCCATCCAGACCGATGCTCGGCACGCCGGCCGCGATTACCGGGTGGGTCAGCGGCGTGGCGCCGGTGACCGGCAGATCCACACCGAAGATCTCGTATCCCTCGCCCACTTCCTGGCCGTGCACGACCAGCGTCTCACCGTACTGCGGCGACACGGTGATCTGAACCTGGCCCGCCGCGTTCGTCGTCGCGGGCGCGCTCGTGAAGCCGTAACCGGTGATCCACACCGCGATGTTGGCCAGGCCGTCGCCCGTGTCCGGGTCGGTGATGGTGACGGTGACGTCTGTGTTCGTGCCCACCGGCACGGTGGCCGGCACCACGGACACGTTCGCCGGTACCACGGCCTGCAGCGTGGCTTGATAGGTGAGGGTGTTGTAACCGAAGCACGTGAGCGTGACCTCGCCCACTGAGGCGATGGGCATGGCGACATCGATGGTCGCATGCCCCGAGGCGTCGCTCACGCCCGTGCCGTGCACCACGCCGTCGGTGTACAGCGTGCAGGTGACGCCGGGAGCGCCGCAATCGACGTCGAAGGACGGCTGGAACAGCGGGATCACGGGCGCGTGGCTCACGGCCAGCGCAGCCGGTGTGTCCGTGCGCACCTGCATGGAGCAATCGCCAAAGAGGTTGTACTGCTCGATGAGCTGCAGACCGGTGCCCGACTGCCCGTAATCGTCGACCACCTTCATGATACCGCCCTGCACGAGCACGCCCAGGACGTTGCTCGCGTCTGTCACGAGCAGGTTCACAACCTCGGTTTGCATGACGCACGGCGGCACCCACGGCGTGCTCGTCGACGACGCGTACATACCGACGGCGCCATATGGCGCGGCCGGCGACCCGGCCCGCAGCCAGGCCTCGGCGAAGCTCTCGCTCAGGGCGGAGATGCCGCCGTTGAGGCAGGAGACGTCGATGATCCAGGGCCAGGCCGGCGTGTTGACGAGGCTGTGGACATTGCTGTTGGTGTACGACACGCTGCCCCACGAGGTGCCCGAACCGTGTCCGATGTAGTTGACGAGGCTGCGACCCTCATTGATCGCGGCGGTGATGCCCGCCGTGGTACCGCCCTGCCCCTGATAGATCCGGTCGACGTCGCTGAACGTGTAGCCCAGGAGGTCGTCTCTCAACCAGTCGGCGCGCTCGGAGTCGGTGGGCGAGCCCTCGTTGGAAGCGATGCCGGTAGCCATGTGGTACCAGTCGGCGCCCGCCTGCGGATCGCGTTCGTACTGCACGAACTTCGTCACCTGCGTCTGCACCTGCGTGAGATTCTGCGCCGAGATACGGCTCACCAGGGCGTCGGGATACTTGTCGTTGCCCTCGAGCCAGACGTAGCGGGTGTCGTCGTTGGCGCCCTCATAGGCACCGCTCCAGCACGGTACCTGCTGCCCGTCGCCCACGAGGATCACGAAGGCCAATCCGGCAGGGCTGTCGTACCGCGTCTGGATCGCATCGAGAATGCCGGTCGTGGTGCCGCCGCAGGAACTCGAGGCGATCATCTCGACGTCGAGGCCGCGCATCTGCTTCCACTCCACGAAGGGCTGCATCGCGCTCATGAAGGCGTCGTAGCAGACGATGAGCATCGGCCCCTCGGAGCTATTGATCTGGTACTTGCTCGCACTGTTGAAGTTCAGGAACCGATTGCTGTATAGCGCGTGGAAGGCCGCGGATTCCTCGGCTGCGTGGCGCACCTTCGGGTTCACGCCGCCCTGGCCGCTGGTGACCACGTCCACGGTGAGGTGCTTGAGGACGCGCAGCACGCCCCGGTCGGCATCCCATTGCACGGGGTAGATCCGCAGCGTCACGCCGCGGTAGTCGCGCACGATGTATGGATCACCGATCTCCGTCGGCGCGGTCGGGAACACGCCGCCCTGCTGGTACGGCGCGCCAAATGCGTAGGGTACCGCCGCCGGGTCCTCGGTACGCAGGATCACGCCCTTCGACGGTTCAATGGGGTCCGTGGCGAACTCGACGTACTCCGTCTTGACCACCTGCACCGTCGGCGTGCCTTCGTCCGCGATGAGCAGGCTAGCCGTGACGTAGGGCAGCTGCGGCAGACCGCGCTCGAGGAGTTGCACATACCCGGGTAGCACGATGCTGGCGTAAGTCTTGCCGTCGATGGTCACCGGCGCCGTGTCGTAGCCGGTGAGAGTGAGGTCCACGCGCGTGCGCTGGCCGTCGAGTTGGGTCGCCGTCAGGCGCGGGGTCGACCTGTCACCACTGTCGATCCCCACCCAGGCCGCCTGGGCGGCAGTCGCCGCCACCATGATCACGGCCATCGTGAGCAAGAAACTCCGCTTGAACCTCGGCTCCATCGTGTCCTCCTGGTTTCGGCAATGCGAACGAATCAGGCGATCCATTCTACCATCCGGGAGCGGCGCACCTCAACGCGGCCCGCGCGGCGCGAGGTTGCCGGAACGGCGCACGCCGAAGCGCCAAGCAGCAACATCGTTCCGTGCATGAGGTTAGGATGATGAATGCGTGCGATCACACGCAGGTCGTCGCCATCGCCGGCCGCGCAGTCGCGCGCTCCATAGCCGACGATCATGCTCCGGGAAAGCTCACGAAAGGATCACGCCCGCCGACGCGGCATTCAGTCTAACGTGCCACGAAGAATGTTGACGGGTCCAGCGCTTGCCTGGGCCCGTCTTCATGAACACCAAAACACTCACTTCATGCCCTACGCTTCCGCCCCACTGCCCCAACCCTAACTGCAAATACCACAAGCCTCAGCCGCAACCCTGGCCCTTCGCGCTCTTCGGCACCTTCTCCCGAAAATCCCCACCCTACACCGTCCAACGCTACCTCTGCCTGGCCTGCGGCAGGACCTGCTCAGACCAGACCTTCCGCACCACATACTGGCTCAAACGCGCCGATCTCCTGCCCAAGGTCCACAAGCACGCCGTCTCTGGCGCCGCCAATCGCCAGATCGCCAGGCTCCTCGACACCTCGCCGACGACCGTCGACAACCTCCTCGCCCGCCTCGGCCGACACTGCATCCTCTTCCATCGACACCTGGTGTCCCAGGCGTCACCCTTCGTGGACATCGCCATCGACGGGCTCGTCACCTTCGAGCACTCCCAGTATTTCCCCTACGAGATCGTCGCGGCCGTCGATCGCCCCTCCAGCTTCATCATCCACTTCGCCGAGGCCGAGCGACGACGCAGCGGGGCGATGACCGACGAGCAGAAATGGAAACGGTCCCTCTTTGAACAAAACTATGGCCGGCCGGACCCCAGGTCGTTGATGCGGGCGCTGCTCGAGGTGCTCTCGGTCTCGCTCGACGGCGCCACCGAGGCCCACATCTGGAGCGACAAGCACAAGACCTATCCCTACGCGATCGCGAAGCTACGGTATTGCAAGGTGATCCACGAGACGATCGACTCCCGTGAGCCGCGGACGAGTCGCAACCCGTTGTTCGAGGTCAACTTGCTGGACATGTTGCTGCGGCATTGTCTGAAAGACCACACGCGGGAGACGATCGCGTTCGGGAAGCGACGCCAGCATTCGATCTACCGGCTGGCGATCTTCCTGGTGTGGCGCAACACGATCAAGTTGCGTCGGGAGAAGCGGTGCTGGAGCACGCCGGCGATGCAGATCGGGATCGCCACGAAGCCCCTGACCGAGGAGGAGGTGTTGTCGCGGCGGCTGTTCGTGTCGCATATCGAGTTGCCGCCGTTGTGGGATGACTACTACTGGCGACGGGTCGAGACGCGGCCATTGAAGGTGAACCGGAGGCACAAGCTGACGTACGCCGCGTAGCGGGAAAAGTCGGGCCTGGCGGGAGAGACCTCGGTGCGAAACCTCGTCAACATTCTTCTTGGCACAACCCATTCAGTCGCCGGAATCAGCGCTGTCCAGCTCCTGTTTGACCTGGAGCTTGAGCGCGATGAGTTCTTGCTGACGCAGCTCGAGCAGGAACGCCACGCGGTGCATCAACGCATCCTCGTGGGCTTCGAGCCGGCCGTCGCTGTAGACCACGCGCCACAGCAATTCCACGATTGCCAGCTTCTGCGGCCGGGTGAAGTGATCGTTGATCACGCGGGTGAAGCTGTAGAGGTCGGTACTGTCGCGCCGGTGCGCTTCGGCCACGGCGAGCAGTTCGGTGGCATCGGTGGCCGAGAGCTGAAAACGTCGCGAGACGAGGTCGATGAGCGTGGCGGTCTCGGCTGCATCGAGGACATTGTCGGCATGAGCCGCCTCGAGCAGCAACACGCAGGTGGCGATGCGCCGGCGGCGAAGCTCGGCGTCGGGATCGTGTTGCGCCGTACCATTGCCCACGAGCAGCTTCTTCAGCCCTTCAAGCATCGGGTGCCTCCACGTGTCGATGTGCCTCTTGCGGATGATCCACTTGCGGATGTGCCTCGCGTCGCCAGGTGTCCTTGGGCAGCGTGAGCACCTCGTACGGAATGGTGCCCAGCCAGTCGGCCATCTGCTCGGCCGGGATCGCGTCGTCGCCCTGGCGCCCCAGCAGTACCGCCGCATCGCCGGCCTGCGCATCGGGAATGTGGGTGACGTCCGCCATGCAGAGATTCATGCAGATGCGGCCGCGCACGGGCGCCCGGCGCCCGCGGATCAGCACGTGCGACCGTCCCGAGAGCGCGCGGGGATAGCCGTCGGCATATCCTACGGGCAGCACGGCGATGCGGCTGTCGGTTGGCGCCACCCACGTGCGGCCGTAGCCCACGGCTTCGCCTGCCGGCACCGGCTTGACCTGCCCCACGCCGACCTCCCACGTCATCGCGGGTCGCAGGTCCAGCTCGCCCAGCCCCGCCAGGCGCGCCACCACGCGCGTCTCGCGGCTTGGCCAGATGCCGTACGCCGAGATTCCGACGCGCGCGAGATCCCGGTGCGATTCCGTCCACAGCAGCGTCGAGGCGCTGCACGACATGTGCCGGACGAGATCCGCGTGGCCGGCCGCCGCCAGCCTCGCGATCGCCTGGTCGAATCGCGCCTGCTGGCGCCGTGCGAACGTGTGATCGGTGGTGTCCTCGACATCCGCGAAGTGGCTCGCCACACCCACCAGGACGACGCCCGGCGCTGCGATCTCGGCGAGGGCCGCGTCCAGCTCTTCCTCCCGGACGCCCTGCCGGTTGACGCCGGTCTCCACCTTGAGATGCACGCGGCACGGGCTGCCCTCCGCCGCCGCCGCCCGCATGGCCGCCGCCGCCGCGAGGCTGCCGACCATCATCTCGCAGTCCAGCGCGGCCGCGGCCGCGGCTTCCGCCCGCGTCAACGGTCCCAGAATGAGGATCGCCGCGTCCAGACCAGCGTCTCGCAATCGCCGAGCCTCGGCCAGAGCGTGCACGCCGAGCATGTCGGCTCCGCCGTCCAGGAAGGCACGCCCCGCGATCTCCAGCCCGTGACCATAGCCGTTCGCCTTGACCACGGCGAGCAGCCGCGCCGGCGGGCGTACCCGCTGGCGAAACTGGGCCACGTTGTCCCGGAGCGCTTCGGTATCGACCAGAAGGCGCAGCCAGCTCTCGGTCTTGCTCGCAAGCCGGGTGTTCATCCTCGACGCGTCCTTGTGCAACCGACACATCGGCCAGATAGCCAGCCGACCCGCCACCTCGTGCCTGTCATGGTGGAAACGGTTCGCGCCCATGTCAATGGCAACGGCGGGATCCCCCCGCGAGAGGCCCCGCCGTCGACACGTCCCAACGCGCTTTCGGCTGTCGTGCAGTCGGTCAGCCCTGGTGCTGCTGCTCGGTCTTGGTGTGCGCGCAATCGCTTGGATCCTCGCACACGCCGTAGAGTTCGAGGCGATGCCGGAAGATCTTGAAACCGTTCTCCTCGGCCAGGCGCTGCTGGATCTCCAGGAGCCGCGGGTTGGAGAACTCGCGAATCTTGCCGCACTCGAGGCAGATCATGTGGTCATGATGCTCCACCTCGCTGCGTCCCTCGTAGCGCGCGAGACCATCGCCGAAGCGACGTTCCTCCACGAGGCCGCTCTCGACCAGAAGGTGCAGCGTCCGGTAGACGGTCGCATACCCGATCCGGGGGTTGACTCGTTTGACCTCACGCAACAGTTCCTCCACCGAGACGTGGCCGTGCATGCGAAAGAACACCTGCACGATGGTGCTTCGCTGCCGCGTCGTCTTCAGGCCCTTCGTCTGGATGAACTCCAGGAACTGGGCCTCCTTCTCCTTGATGAACTGCTCATCCGCGGGAGCTTGATTCTCCGCAGCCCTCATTATGGACCTCGCTTCCGAGAAGCTGGTGGTACTCGACTGGTGATGATAACGATAATCCGCTTTTGATATGGTACCCGTTCCGGGCATCTCGCGCAACTATTTTAGAGCAATTCAATCTTTTTTCTGGCGACTACCCAAAAATCCACGGAATCGCCAGTGGGGTCGCCAGTTACGGCGCTCAGAAGATGCCCACGCGTATGGCGAAACGGCCGCCAATTGGCAGAAAATAGAGATTCTGGCCATCGTAAGCCAGCAAGACATCCCTGCCGCGCATCAGGAAGCTCGCGGCATCCACGGTGGCCGACGTCGCCAGCCGCGCCCCGCTGAGACGATACATCCGACCCGTGGCGCTGTCGGTCGTCCAGATCGCCGAACCGTCGTAGGTGAGCCCGTACGGCGAGAAGGCCGGGGCCGTCACGGAACGGGTCACCTGCCCCTTCTCGGGGTCCACGCGATCGATCCGGGCGCTGTCGCGATCGCTCACCCAGACCCAGTGGCCATCGTAGCAGCAGTCGACGGGACGGTGCCCCGGCAACGGAAAGCTCTGCAGCACCTCCAGCGTTGCGGCGTCCACCTGGTAGATCAACGACCCACCCTCGGCATCGTCACCGCAGCTCCAGTAGTACTCCCCATCGTAGGCCAGGCCGCGCGCGAGCGTACCGGTGACGTCCTGACGCGCGAGAACCCGGCCAGAACTGTCCTGCACCACGAGGAACGTGGCCTGGCTGCCGGTGGTCGCGGCCGAGTCGGCATCCGTGGTGAGCACGGCCAGCACGTCGGGGCCCACCCACGTGATTCCGGTCACCGTCCCCGGCGGCATCGCGAGGCTGTCGATGGGAGCGATGGTCAGTTCCGCACGCGCCAGCGCGGCGGGACCCAACACGATCAAGCTGAGTGCGATGAAACGCGACACGCGGCAAACCTCCGAATCCCGTCCAAAAAGTTCCAGCATTCTCGAGGATCACTGCTCTCGAGAATCATTGCTCTCGACGCCGCGCACAGAGGACGCCGGCGCGCTGCAGCAACACCAGCAGACGCGGCAGGTCGAGAGGTTTGGTGCACATGAAATCAATTGCCGGATCGTCGGCCATCCCGGAGGCGGCCTCGCTGCCCCAGCCCGTCATCAGGATCACCGCGACGGCAGGATCGCACCGGCGTAGCTCGGCTGCCACCTCGAGTCCCGAGCGCCCGGGCAGGCGCAGATCCACGAGCACGACGTCGGCGCTACCCGCATCGTAGCCGGCGAGGGCGTCTGCGGCCGCGCTGGCCACGACCACGGTGTGTCCCTCGGCCTCCAGGCAATCGCGGAGCATATCCCGGACGCTCACCTCGTCGTCCACCGCCAGCACGCGCAACCGGCGCGAGTTGATCGCCTCGCCCACGAGAGGCAGAGTCAGGCGGAAGACCGTCCCTTTCGCTCCCGCGCGTACCAGGGTCAGGTCGCCACCGTGATCGCGCGCTAGCTGACGACAGCCCGCCAGGCCGATGCCATGTCCCCCGCCCTTTGTGCTCACCCCCGCGGTAAAGATCGACGCCGCCAGGTCCGGGGCCATGCCGGGGCCATCGTCGGCCACGTCGAGCATGACGTCACCCTCATGTTCGCGCCATGAACAGACCACGTGCGCCTGCGCCCCGCCGGCCTCGAGTGCATTCGTGAAAAGGTTGGCCAGGATCCTGCGGGCCACGAGCTCCGGCACCGCCAATCGCGACGGCGGGCCGTCGCCCGACGCCAGGGTCCCGACCACAGACGCCCCGGTGCGAGCCGCGACGAGGTCGTGACTCTGTCGCCAGGCCAGCCTCACGACGTCGCCGACGTCGCAGGCTCCGGGATCGGCCACGATCGCCTCGTCGCCCAGCAATCCGCGCAGCAACGCCGAGGCATCGCGCGCAGCGGCGGCGATCCTCGCCACGGCCGGTGGCGCCGCGGGGTCGTGCTCCCAGAGCGATGCCTGGCCGAGAATGACCCACAGGAGCTGATTGACGTCGTGGACGACGGTGCGCACCCGCAGGTCCGGCGCCGAAGATCCCGGTACGCGATCGGAGGTTGGCTCCGCCATGGTTCATGCTCCCGTGTATGCGGCATCTTCGCGTGGCAAAGCCGCAATTTACGGGCACACTAGCAAAGGCCCCACCGACCGTCCATACGCGATCACGTGAGGCACGCCGCGCCACCTCGCAGGGGCACGAGCGGCACGGTGAGGCGAACGACCGGCCATGGCGAGCCGGCCTCAACGTCGATTCGACCACCGAGCACGTCGAGAAGACCCGGCGCGACCATGAACCCTATCAGCCGCTGTAGCTCGTCGGCATCGTCGACGGGGTCGCTCAGGCCGGTGCGATTGACCCGGTGGCTAGATTCCGCCACACCTTCGAGGCGTAGGTCGAGCGCCAGGCGGGTCAGCTCGGAATCGGCGGCCGCAATCTCGCTCGCGGCGACGGCAACGGTGAGGTCCGATTGGAAGTAGTGGATCGCGTGGAGCGTTTGACGTAGCAAGCGTCGCCATTGCTCGCGCGCGATGGCGACATTCTTGCCCCAATCGCCCATCTCCGCGGACCACTCCACCACCACCGCGCTGACGAGCTCATCGATGTCCTGCACGAGTTCGCCGGTCGTCGCGATCGCCGGCGCCGCGTCATTGTCGACCATCGTCGCATCGATGAAATCGCCGGCCCATTCCACCGTATGCTCCAGGCGCTTGAGATTGCGAAGCGCGATGTCCAAGAGATCGAGCTCTCCATTCACAGGCGCCAGCTCGCAACGACGCGCCAGGGTCTGCAACGCCGCGCTGGCGGCGGCGAGCGGCGTCCTCAGCTCGTGATTGAAGAAATGCAAGTGCTGGCGCAGGTCGCCGGACATCGGCAGGGCGCTGGCCGGACTCGCTTCCACGTCGACGCAGTAGGCCAGAGCCTCCCGCAGACGCGCTTCCATGTCCTCGCCATCGGCGAGCACGGCGGCGGCCACGCGGCGCAACGCAACCGGCGCTCCCGGCGCATCGATGAGTACGAGCGGAACCAATGCGTGTTCAGGCAGGGTGACGGCAGCACCGTTGATCCACGACGTCTCCTCGCTCCACGCCACGATGACGGCCGCGGCTCGCTCCCGGGTCTGTGCCGCGGGGTGACCGCCGGCCGCGGTGAGAGGCGCGGCCACGAGGCCCCACCCGGAAAGCCAGGAGGACAGACGTCGCATCTGCGTGGGGTCGGCTACGATGAGAACGCGATTCATCGGCACCATCCGGTTGCGGATCGCCCGCGGTGAAGACTGACGGGGAACGATCGGCAAGGGACATGCCATGGGTACGGCCGCGGAATTCCGCGCCCGCCGTTCGCCCCGCCGCGGCGTTATCGGGTACGACAGGGAATCCCCGCGACGCCTCGTGCACGCGCACGGGTCGCGCCAACCGGATCGGCACTGGCAAAATGCCGTGGCCGTCGCGTCAGCGTCGCTGCGCCGACGGCGGCGCCGGCGGTGTGCCGGCGAATCGCCAGAACACGGCCACCTCGTCGGTGCCCGCCCGGTCGGAGCGCTCGCCGAGATCGCGCGTGTACGCGACGCCGCACATGTGGCGCGTATGCAGCGGAAACCAGCAGGCCGCGGTGATACGTCGTGTGGCATGACCGCCGAAGCTGCGCTCGAGGAAGGACACATGGAACGACCGGCCTGTCCGCGGTTCCCAGATCGCTTCCGCGCCGAAGCGGTGGCCATCGGGAAACGCGTCCGGCGCGAGCGCGTCGCCGGCGGCATCGAGTGTGCTCTCGATACCCGCGCGAAGCGCGATCTCGACCGCGGGCGTCACCCGCCAGCCGCGTCGCAGATCGAGGACGAGGGGCAGACTGGTCGAGCCGAACGGGTACAGTTCCTCCTTGCCCACGGGCAAGCCGACCAGGATTCCCATGCGCGCGTGCCCCACGAGGGGTAACCGCGCCGGCATGACGATCCCGATCTGCATCTGGCCCCAGCTCGTGATGTAGCGCGCGCGTGGCCAGGTCGGGTCATCCGCCGTGGATTCCCCCGCGACTTGCGGCCAGCGTTCGAGGGCCGGCAAATCGTCGCGATCGAAGTGGACGAGGTGCACGCGCAGGAACACGGCGCCTTCGCGACCCGCCGGCAAGGTCGCCATCAGGCCGAGGCGGCTGGCCGTCCAGTGGGTGAGGTTGTCCCAGGAACGATCGGCCGACACGGTGAGCGCGCGCCGGCTCGCGGTATCGGCCACGGCTGTCCACGGAAGATCGTCGAGGCGGGGAACCTGGGCCCGCGCCGCGGGTGCCGCGAAGAGCCCGATCAGGATGACGCACGCGGCGCCGGCCCACGCGCAACGCGCGGAACGACGGCGGTGGCACATCAGTAACCGTCCGTGGTGCGCTCGATGAGGTGCGCCACGCCCACCGACTCGAAGTAGACCTTGACCGCCTTGCGGCCGCCCGGCAACGACTCGTTGGCCACGACCAGACCACAATCGTCCCAGGCGAGATGGTGAATCACATCCCCGACCGTGTACGCGTCGCTCGGGCGGTAGGGACGAGCCATGCTCACGTCGGCGGCCGCGAGCCTGGCCGCATATTCGGCGATGGGTTCCGCCGGCGCCGCGGCGGGCGCGTCGTCAGCGACATCGTCGTCAGCATCGTCGTCCGTGTCGTCGTCAGCGTCCGGCGTCGCCGCCGTGTCGCGGCGCGGCTGGGGCGGCACAGGCTGCGCCGGCACGATCGAGCCGGCGACTGCGGGTTCGGCTGTGCTGGGTTCGGCGTCCGTGGGGTCGGCGACAGCCGTGGAGGCGGCGGATTCGCCGCTGAACTTGGGCAGGAAGCCCTTGCATTCAGGGCAGCGCAACCAGATGACGCCGTCATCGCCACCGTCCTCGGTGGGGACGACGTCCATGTCCAGGTGCTGCTTGCAGACGGAACAGTACTGGTTGATCTTCACATGGTCCCTGACTATTGGCCCCTGACGATGCGCAATCCCCTGGGCGATCAGGACATGATACGGCAACAATCCTCGGCGTCCGCTTTGGCAAGATAACGCATCCCGCAAACGAGGCACTTGCAGGGACCATCGATACGTCCCTCCACCTCCGCTTTGTGCAGGAGCCGCTCATATTTCACGAAACTTTCATCTCGGATCAGAATCTGTTCTTCCTTGACTGCCATGGGCTCTCCTCCTTGAGAGGCATCGGTCGTGGGAGCGGATTCCTCCAAGTCCATTGCATGTTAGAACATACACAGATCGGAGTCAAGTCGGCTCGCTTCAACGATCCGCGGGATCCTGCCTCGAGAGTGACAAAACGCCCGAACTAGGACTCTGCTGTCCGCAGCTTGGCCGCAACCGCACCGTCGATGGCCACGACTGGCGCCTCCAACTCGAAGATCTCGCCGAGGGTCGTGCGACCGAGGCGTCGCGCCTCCTGGAGCGCCAGCTTGAGCACACCCGCCGTCGCCGTCGCGTCGTCGGCGGCGCGGTGCGGACGATCATGGCAAACGCCCAGGCTGACAGCGAGTTCCGGCAGACTGTGGCTGGCGAGATCGGGCCAGAGGGCGCGCGAGAGGCAGAGCGTACAAAGGCCGGGAACGGCGGGAAATTCGAGATCCCGGCGCATGATCTCCCAGCGGAGGAAAGGCAGGTCGAAGCGGATGTCGTGCGCCACGAACACCGACCCGCGCAGCATGCCGAGAAGCTGCGGGGCAACCTCGTCGAGCGTCGGAGCATCGGTCAGATCGGACTCGCGCAGGCCGGTGAGTCGGCTCACCCACGGAGGGATGGCGCGTCCGGTGCGCACGCGGCTCGAGAATCCCGGCATGATCCGCTCGCGGCGCAGGCGCGCCACGCCCAGTTCCATGATCTCGTCGACACCGACCACGCTGCCCGTCGTCTCCAGATCGACCACCGCGAACGTGATCTCACGGGTATCCCGCTGCAGGAATGGCGTCCAGCGGGCGCACCATCGCTGATCGTGGGTGCGCAGGAAGCGCGGATCGCCCTCGAGCAGCATGCGCACCACGACATGCGCCTCCGGCATCTCGTGCCGCTGGGGGCCGAAGAGTCGGCGGGCAATGCAATGCGTCTGGACAGGTCGGTCGATCTCGAGCAGATAACGGTGCGCAAGATCGCGGAGCTGTTTCAGGTCGTTGATCGGCATGGCGTCATTATAGCACAGGGGTATCGCGTGTTCAATCAGGGCCCGGAGCCGCCCCCGTCAGCAGGGGACGGGCGTCCTGGCCATAGCCCAGACACTCGAGGGTCTCCACCTTCGCCTGGGGCGGCGGCGGGGAAAACCGGGGGCTCGCTGGCGTCATGACCGACTCGGCGCGCATCCGCTCGGCGGCAAACGCGAGGCCCAGCAACGGGATATCGTCCGAAACCGCCGCGTTGACCTCGATCGTGGTCATCTGGACCAGGGTGCCGGTGGCGAACGTGGCAGCCTGGGTATCGGCCGCGGCGAACGCGAACTGGTGGCATGTGAGCGATCGATCCTGGATCACGCGGACGGTGGTTCCCTGATCGGCCACCGACTCGGCCTGAAAGTCCCCGCGCAACGCGTCCGTGACCAGGGGATCGGCCCGCCACTGCGCGCCGGTCAGGTCGGTGGGGACTCCGTCCTGCCACCGCTCGACGGCCACGACGGTGTCCAGTAACTGGCCCCGTCGCATGAGGATGGTATCGGCAACCCACACCCGCACGCCCTCTCCCGGCACCGGCTCCCGCTCACCAGGTTCGGCGAGTTCCTGCACCGGGACGATCTCGAGGAGCCAGCCCGCATCGGGGTGACCCGGCCCGGGCGCGAGGCACTGGATACGCAGCAACTCTCTCTCGCGGCGACCACCCGCCAGGCTCTGGCGCTGGTATTCCACCCAGGAGCCGACCTTCAGGCGGAGCGGGATTTGCGGCTGACGCCACAGGGTGAACAGGTCGAGGGCACGGGCGGGTACCGACGCGAACAGCAACGCGGACACGAGCAGGGCCGGCAGCGCATGCCGCCGGCCCCATCGCCATGCCCGAGCCCCATTCTCAGTGTTTGATCTTCTCCCAGTAGCTCGCATAGTCGAAATCGGTATCCTTCGTCTTGTCGTAACACGGGCGCTTGCTGTTGTCATGGCAGCCGGAGCAGGACTCACGGGCGACCTTGAGCCACGACGCGTCACGCTCGTGCTCGGTACCGTAGCCATGGCAGGACTCGCACTGCACGTTGGTCAGGTGCTTGTTCGGACCGTTTTCCTCGTACCCGCCGTAGTACTGGTACCCCGTGGTGTGGCACGTGAGACACTGCGGCTCAGTTTCCAGGGCCTGACCACGCAGGGTATTGAACGCCTGGGCATGCTCCGTCTTGCGCCAGGACTCGTAGGCATCCGTATGGCACGAGCGGCAGTTGACCAGGCCGAGGAACTGCTCGTCCTTGGAACCCTTGTCTCGCGGCCACTTGGCGCGTTCCTCCGCCTTCGCCTGCTCCTCGTGCTCCTTGAAGGCCGTGACCTTGCCCGCCATGTCCTTGTCGTCGGCGATCTGGTCGTCCAGGCTGGTGACGTGCACCTGCACCGCCATCACCTTGCCGTCGGACGGCTCCACCTGCAGATCCGCACGCCCGATGAAGCGACCCTCGTAGACGGCGGCCAGCATGACCGCGTCCTGGACGATGCGCTCGGTCTCGTAGCTGCGGAACGTGTGGCCCACCACCACGACATCGATGCCCTTCACTTCCTTCAGGATGTTCTCGGTGCCGTTGTCGCCCATGTGGCTGAGCAGCACCACCGTGTCGCACTTCTCGCGCAACTTCGGAATGACATCCCGCAGGGCGGCGATCGGATCATCCACACGGAATTGAGCCTCGCTCGCATCCATCGTGATGATCTTCTGCTGCGGATCAAGGATACTGACGATGCCGAACCTGATGCCGTTCTTCTCCACGACGAGGTACTCCGGCAGGATGAGCTCGCCGGAACCTGGATCGTGAACGTTGGCGCTCGTGAACGGCAGCTTGTATTTCTCGATCATCTGCTTCAGAAATCCGAGACCGTAGTTCAGATCCTGCTCGCCGAGACCGATCCCGTCGTAACCGAAGGCGCCGGTCTGCTCACAGAGGAACTCCGTCTGGTTCCGTTCCTGCCGCGTACGCTTTCCAAACAGATCTCCGGCGTCAAGAGTCAGCGTCTCGACGCCTTCGTCCCAAACAGTGTTGAAAAAGGTGGCCCTCCGGGCCAACCCGCCACGCTGATGGGAGTGTCAGCCACAGGGGTCGATCTTGCCCTTGACGTCGCTGGTGTAGATGAGCGAGACCGGCTTCCAGTTGACGTCGGCGGCGTGCGCCACACGTACGGGCAGCAGACTCGGCACGATCAGCAGCGCCGCCAGGAGCAAGCCCAGCCCCCCGCTCGCGGCAATGCGTCGGTTGGGGTGCATCATGCTTCCTCTTGAGCGGGGTTGTGTTTTACGGCTCAAACGGCCGCACCAGCCGCTGAACCGGCCGGCGTCGCGAAAAGTTCCAAGGAAACCGAAGTATACCCCGGCTTGCAGAGACCGGCAAGCGACGGTTCTCTCTCAATAGAGCCCGCCGGAGGCGAGGCCGCCGGCGCTCCCCAGCAGGTCCTCCTTGCCCTGGGTGAGCTTCAGCTCGGGGATCGCCTTGAGATAGAACCGGAAACCGAACTGTGAGTCGTTGACACCGGCGAGGACGCGGTAGAACTCGAGTCGCCAGCAGTGCAGGTCACGCTGCAGGCGATAGGTCTGCCGCGTGGTGGCGCCGGCACTCAGGTCGAAAGAGCTGCTGTAGCTCAGCTCCCAGCCATGGGTCAAGAAAGCCGACACGCTCAGATTCGCCCGCGCGGTGGACGCGCCGCCGGCCTGGCGCGAGTAGGTGAGCGATCCGTTCAGATTCCAGGGGATCAGACGTCCGCCCTCGGTGGCGTCGCGCTCGGCGCCTCCGGATTCCCCGCGCCCGGCGTTGGGCTCGTCGAAACCGCCGTAGAAATCGTCCTGCACGAACGCGTCCTGGTCGGCCGGATTGGCGAGGCTGTCGGCGACGGCGGTCGACGAATCGGGAACCATGGCCTCGAGCTGATCGATCGCCGCGTTGCGTTTCTGCTCGCGTTCCTTGCCCAGCCATCCCGTATCGAACCGCCCACGGAACCCGAAGGCGTAGTTGAGCTGGGTGCTGATGATGCGGCGGCGGTACGGGTCGATCGTATTCGACATGCCGAGATTGAGATTGCGGTTCGAACCTGGCTTGATGGTGATACGGCTGGACACATTGTTCCACATCCGCCCGCTGGGCGCCTTCGGCGTGTAACCGGTGCCCATGGTCCAATCGATCAGGCCGTCGAGCTTTTTCAGCGTCTCGCCGCTGTCGGTGGCCCCGGCGGCGTACTTCACGTCGAAACGGTTGCTCATCGAGAACGAGTAGCTCGAGCGCCGATCCTGCTTGCTGCCGAGCTGCGGCTGGAACGAGCCCGACGCCGAGAGCCCCAGCGTGTGGCGGATCGCGCGTAGGGCGCCCACGCGTGCAGGAAAGACGCCGTAGAGGGTGGTGGTCACCCCCGCATTGTAGGCGAGGCTCGGCCGTGTGACCTCGTGCACCGAATCGATGGGCGCATAGTAGCCCACAGTGTCGGTATCGGAGGTGACGGTGTAGTAATCGCGTCCGGTCACCACGTCGCGCTGCCACGACTGGCTGCCCGAGGCGCCGAAGCTCGGATTCAGGAAGCCGATCCGCGGCGGCCGCACCCGTAGCGACCAGTTACCCGAGGCCGCGTACGTGTGCAGGTCGGTTCGCTCACGCTTGCGCACGTAGTTGCGCATCGAATAGCTCTGCGTCAGGTACGTGTTGCGGGCCAGTTCGCCCAGCATGCTGCCCTTCTGCCCCGCCGGCAACGCCGGCGCCAGGGCGATCTGGTTGGGGCTGATGCTCAGCGAAGGCAGCGTCATGTTGTAGACCTCGTTGTTGGACAACGGGTCGTTGTCGTCGGCGTTCAGCTGCTCCGTGCGGTCAGCGTTGAGGCTCATGCTGGCCCAATTGAACTTACGGCTCACGAACATCGTCGACTTGCGATTCTGATCGAGGATGTCGCGCCCGACGTTTGAGTTGAGGTCGTTGCTGGTGAGCGTGCGACTCGCCATCTTCACGCTGGCCCGGAACGTGTAGTCGTCGAAGAGGTGCGGTTGGTTATGATTCGCGGCGAGCTGCCACTCCTTGAGATCCTCGCCGGCACGCAGGCTCACCCGCCGCGTGTAGTCGATGCCCCCGCTGAAGGCATAACGCTTGTTGTAGCGGTTGCGCAGCCGTGTGGCGATCTCCGAATGCTCGTTGTAGTCGACCTCGAACGTGAAGTCCGTGTAATCGTTCGTCGCCCAGAAATAGCCAAGATCGCGGATGTAGCGCCCCGTGCGCGATGACCAGCCCACATTGAAATTCGGGAAGAGGATTCCCGAACGCCGCCCCTGTTTCAGCGACTTGAAATAGAAGGGCAGAGCGAATACGGGTACCTTACCCACTTTCATCACGATCGGCGCCGCCACCACCTGGTCGCCGATGCGCATCTTCATCTTGTCGGCCCAGAAGTGATAGTGGGGCCGCTCGAGATCGCAGCTCGTCATCTTGCCGCCGTGGATCTTGAGACTGCCATCGGGATAGCGGTAGATCTCATCGCCGACGTAGTAGTAGTTGTCGAACGTGGTGATGCCGTGTTTCACGGCGCCGGTCTTGTTGGCGAAATCGTACCCCATGCGCTGGCCGACGATCGTCTCGTTCTGCTCGAGCAGCGGCTGGCCAGACGCATAGAGCTCGCGGGTGCGGGTATCGAGCTGAACCTCCTGGGCCGTGAGCGTCATGTCACCGTACACGAGCCGGGCGTCCTGGCTCACATCGATGGTCATGTGCGCGAGGTCGAAGGCCACCGCTTGACCGCTATAGTTCACGGCCTCCTCATGGGCCGTGAAGTCACCGCGAAGCGCGGCGGAATCGGCGATGGCCGCGACGAGCGAGTCCGCCACCGCAGTCGTTTCGACGGCGGCGGTCGTATCGACGGCGGCGGAGTCGGACGCGGCCTTGCCCCTCATGGCGGCGATCCGGGCGAAGTGGTAGACACCGCTCATCGAGCCGCGCACGTTCACCTTGCGCACGCGGCCGCCATGGAAGTCGATGACCAGCGTATCGCCATTCACGTCGTTGAACGCCACCTCCTCATCGACATCGGTGGGCACGTACACGCTGTGCGCGTTGCCGATCACCACGGTACTTGACACCTGCTTGTTCTGCAGATGCACGGTGATGCTGTCTCCGTCCACCGTATCCAGGGCCGGCAAGCCGGTATAGACGGCCGCCAGGCTGTCCGGGTCGCCATCCTCCATGTGTGCATCGCCCACCAGCACCACCCGCACGAGCTGGCCGTGGAGATAGAAGAACGTGATCTCGTCCCCCCGCATGCGGCTGCCCTCGTCGAGCGACACCTCGGGGTGGCCGCGCAGGACCATGCGCTGCTTGCCGAACGCCACGGCGGTATCGGCCTGGGCATGCGTCCTCCCCTGTCGCAGCCGTACGGAGTCGGTCATGACCACGCGTTCCTCGGAGCGGTAGAACCGCATGCGTCCGGCCACGCTGGTCGCCGGCTCGCCCCCCTCCTCGCGCGAGGTGAGCACCGGCGACTCGTCCACCTCGGCCCAGGTGCCGTCGGCCGCGAACACGGCGTGCCGGCCGGTGACCAGTGTCGACTCCTTGGGATCGATGATCCGTACGTGGCCGAAGGCCTCGCCGTGGTCGAGCGTGCGGTCACGTACGACGGTATCGGCCATCACCGTGTATTCGGGCGCGATGACGACCGCATCCTCGAAAAGACGCATCAGACGGCCCTGCTCACGCATTTCGCCCCGCCGCGCCGTGGCCAGTACGCCCCCCTCGAGCACATGTACGTTGTCGTAGAAGTCGGCATCCTGGGACTGGCGGCTGTAGTCAGCGCGGTCGCTCGACATCCGGGTACTGAACTGGCGCATGCGGACATGGCCGAAGAGGCGCGCGAACTCGCGGTCGCGGTACACGCGGGCCGAGTCGGCCCGCACGACCACCGTGTCGCGATCGATGTAGACGTTACCGATGAGGTACGACACGGGTTTGCCGTTGACCGTGCGGTCGATGAAGCGATCGGCGACGATCCACGACCCCTGCCGCGCCGTGCGCGGCAGCGTGCGCGCACGCGGGGCGGGCGCGAACCCGGCCACCGCCGTGTCGGCGGCGGCGGTATCGGTGAGGGTCGAATCGGTCGCGGGTGATCCGGGCGCCTGGGGATCGGCGAATGCCGCGCGTTCGCGCAGCGACGCCGCGAGGATGAGCAGCCCGAGCAGGCCGGCGTAGAGTCCGGTCACGACGAGGCGACCGCGACCATCGCGCCGGCCCGCGGTCACGCGGATGTCCCGCGTTCAACGGCGAGCGCAGCCGCCCCCATGGCAGCCGCGTACGAGCCCAGGTCGGCCAAGAGGACAGGCGTGGTGCGTCCCGAGGGCGCCATCACGTGGCGCGCCACCATCTCGCGGCAGGGGGCGAGAAGCAGGTCGCCCGCCTGCGCCACGCCGCCGCCAATAATCACACGCTCGGGCGCGAGCACGTTGACGAGGCTGGCCACCGCCTGCCCCAGGCGCCGGCCGGCGGCATGGAAGAGCGCGACGGCCGTGGTGTCGCCCGATTCGGCGACCTCGAAGAGGTCCTTCGTCGTCAGATCATGGCCGCGCCGCCCGACCCACTCGCGGAACGCCGCCGTCGAGGCCTTGTCGCCTGCCAGTTCCCGCGCGCGGCGCACGAGGCCGTTGCTGCCGCAATACGCCTCGAGGCAGCCGTGGTTGCCGCACGGACACAGCGGGCCGTCGAGCGCCAGGGTCATGTGGCCGATCTCGCCCGCGCCATGACCGTGGCCGGTGAGCAGGTTGCCATCCACGATCACACCGCCGCCCACACCGGTACCCAGCGCGATCATCACCAGGTGACGCACGCCGCGCCCGGCCCCGTGGCAAAACTCGCCGTAGGCAGCCGCATTGACGTCGTTGGCCACGGCGGTGGCCAGCGCACCGTTCGCCAGGTTCCCCGTGCCCAGTTCGCCGAAAGCCGTCGTCAGCTCCCCGACGAGGTTCACCTCTTCCCAGCCCGGCAAGTTGGGCGAGCGGCCGAGTTGACCGCTCTCGGGATCGACGATGCCGGCGCACGCAAGTCCTACGGCGTCGATCCCGCCCCGCGCATCGGCGAGATCGTGGGCGATGGCATCGCGCAGGCGCCGGATCGAGGCCCGCGCGTCGCGCGGATCGGTGGCGACATCGCCCTGGGCGACGCGTTCGCCTCCATGCTCTTGCACCACGTACTTGATGTTCGTGCCGCCCACATCGGCACCCACGAGCAGCGATTTCGGCACGTGTGTCTCCTCGTCGTCGCTCCCGCGTCAGCGGGACAGCAGTTCGACGGCCGGCCGGGGTCGCCGGGTCGCCTCGAGGCGGCCGAAACCGAGGCGATGCAGCACCTCGGCGACCATGAAGCACGATCCGGTCACCAGGACGGCGTCGTCGCGCCTCAGTTCCTGGCGCCAGTATTCCAGCGCCGCCGCCACGCTGTCCATGATGGAGTGGGCAGCCATGTCCGCGAGTCCCCACTCGCCGAACAACCCCCTCCACGCCTCACGGTTCCGCGAGCGCGGCAGACTCACCGGCGCCGCCGTCACGGCATCGAAGCGCCGCAACCATGTCCCCAGCTCCGGCGGTGCCGGCTTGTCCTGCATGGCGCCCAGCAACACGATGCGGCGACCCCGGCAAGGCCGCGCCGCGAAGGCGTCGAGTGCGATACGCAGCGCCTGGGCATTGTGGGCGGTATCGACGATCACGTCCGGCCCCGTGAGCACGGTCTGGAAACGTCCCGGCAACACGAGGTCGCTCAGCGCTCCCGCCGGATCGTCCGGCAAGCGCAGGCTCCCGCGATCCTCCAGGGTTGTCAGGGTCAGCAGCGCCAGGGCCACGTTGCGCTCGAGCACGGGCTCGGCGAGGTGGGGCAGGCCGCCAAACGTGCGGCCGGCACACTGCAGACTCCAGGTCGCGCCGGCGTCGGCGGCGCGGACACAGGCATCGAGGCCGTACCAGGGGCTGCCGACCAGGGCGGCGGCGGCGCGGGCCTGTTCGCGCAGCGCGTCGTCGTCGAGAGCACAGTACAGCGGTACGTCCGCCTTGAGGAGCCCCAGTTTTTCGGCCAGGATCTGCTCGCGCGTCTCGCCCAGGATGTGCTGGTGGTCCAGGCCGATCGAGGTGAGCAGTGTGGCGACGGCCGGCAGGGCGTTGGTGGCGTCGAGGCGCCCGCCCAGCCCGACCTCGCAGCACACCACGTCGACCGCAGCGTCGCGCAGGATCTGCATCGCCACGGCGGTGAGGCTCTCGAACCAGCTCGCCTCGTGCCGTTCCACCAGGCGGCGAACGGCGACCACGCGCGCGGCGAAGAGCGCCGGATCCACCGGCGTCTCGTCGATCATGATGCGTTCGTGCACATTCAGCAGGTGAGGGCTCGTATAAGTGCCCACGCGATAGCCCGCCGCGCGCAACAGCCGCGTGAGGATGAGCGTCGTGCTGCCCTTGCCGTTGGTACCCGCGACCACGAGGGTGCGCAGCCCCTGTTCGGGATGGCCGAGATCGCCGAGCAATCCCTCGATGCGTTGCAGGCCGGGACGGATGCCGAAACGGTTGAGAGAGAACAGCCAGCGCGTGGCCTCGTCGGGCGGAGCGAAGGGCGGCGGCAGCTGCGGACCGATGCCGGGTTCGCCGGGGAAGACCGCCTCCGGCGGGTGGGGTTGCCGCGGATCGGTCATCGTTCACTAGTCTCGCACAGGATGGGGAACGGACACGTCACGCCCGTCGACGAACCAGTGCAGGGCGCGCGCCAGGATGGGCTTGAGTTGCCGTCGTTCGACCACCATGTCCACCTGCCCGTGCTCCAGCAGGAATTCGGCCGACTGGAATCCCGGGGGCAGATCGCTGCCGATGGTCTGCTTGATCACCCGTGGTCCCGCGAAGCCGATGAGGGCGCCGGGCTCGGCCACGTTGACGTCGCCCAGCGACGCGAAGCTGGCCGTCACCCCGCCGTAGGTGGGATTGGCGAGCACCGAGATGAACGGGATACCCGCCTCGCGCAGCCGCGCCAGTGCAGCCGACGTCTTGGCCATCTGCATGAGCGAAAGCAGCGACTCCTGCATGCGTGCACCGCCGGAGCGCGACAGGATGAGAGCCGCGTGACGGTCGCGTAGACTGTCCAGCAGCATGCGGGCGATCTTCTCGCCCATCACCGAGCCGAGGCTGCCGCCCATGAACGAGAAATCGAGCAGTGCGAGGTTGAGGGGTAGACCATCGATGCGCCCGGCGCCGGTGATGACAGCGTCGTCCTTCCCCGTGGCCTGCATGCTCGCCTTCACGCGATCGCGATAGCGCTTGGTGTCCTTGAACCTGAGAGGATCGGCGCTGGTGATGCCACGATGGGTCTCGCACCAGGTGCCGCCGTCGACGAGCAGCTCGATGTACCGCTCCGTATCCAGCGGCAGGTGATGGCCACAGGCGCCGCAGACCCAGAGGTTCCGCTCGAGCTCCCGACTGTAGAGCACCTCGCCGCATCCCGGGCACTTCTGCCAGAGATTGTCGGGTACTTCGTGCTGCTTGGCCAGGGCCTGGATGCCCCGGGCGGCGCGATTGAGCCAGGACAACGAGCACACCTCCTTGCGCCGGCGGTCCGGCGCAGTGCCACCAATGTGACGCAAGCGGACGGGATCGACAAGTCAGTTATCCAGGGCCACCGGCAGTCGCTGCGGGCGTTGCGGTTACGAATCGGCGAGCGATCGTGTCAGGATCAGCGCATCTTCCCCCGTATCCGGGTAGTAACCGCGTCGCACACCCTCCTGCTGAAAACCGAGCCTCGCGTAGAAGCGCTGGGCGCCCAGGTTGGTCACGCGGACCTCGAGGGTCACCACGCGCTGCCCCGACCGCCTGGCCACGTCCATGGCGGCGGCCAACAAGGCCGCGCCGGCGCCGCGACGGCGCGCGCGGCCGGCGACGGCGATGTTCAGGACGTGCAGCTCGTCGGCCACGAGCCAGGCCATGAGGTACCCCACCACCTCGTCCGCCCACTCGGCGACCAGCGCCAGATGCAGCGGCGACGGCTGCAACTCGGTGAGCAGAGCCGCCCGCGACCACGGATCGCCGAAACTCTCCTGCTCGATCCGCACCACCGCGCCGAGATCGGCGATGTCGCCGGACCGGATGGCGATTGTACCATCGCTCATGGACGCTCCTCGTTCCGCGAGCGCGAGGCATGGAAATCGATGGCATCGCTTGGGCGCGATGGCGTGAGGTCGACCTCGCGCAGCACCTCGGCGTCGGAGGCGCGCAGGTACCGCGGCGTCAGCGCGAACGGATGCACCATCGCCGCCGACCGCAACCCGTCATCGGCGAGCGCGACGGCGAGAGCTCGCGCCGTGGCGGGATGCGCGGCCGTCCAGGCCCGCGTCACCGGTTCGTCGAGGTGGCGCAGCTCCTGCCGCAGGTCCGCCCCCTGCCCCACGAGCAGGCTCACACCGCTGCCGCCGTAGATCGGCGCCTGCAGCTCGGGCACGGTTTCCACGAGCCGCTGCCACCAGACATCGTAGCCCAGACAGGCGATCTCCCGCACCGGCTCCACCCAGGCACCGGCGCGTCGGAACACGCCCGCGAAGACCTCGCCGCGCCGCGCGTCGAGCACGGGCACGGCCAGTTCGCGATCCGTATGCTCCGCCAGCAACGCCGCGGCCATCGCGGCGAGGGTGGAGACGGTGGCCAGTTCGCAGCCCAGCGCATAGGCCAGGCCCTTCGCGGTGGCCACGCCCAGGCGCACGCCGGTGAAGCTGCCAGGACCATCGGTCACGCCGAGCACCCTCACCTCGTCGAGCCGCCGGCCTGCATCGGCCAGGGTCTGGTCGATCAGCGGCAGGATGGCGTCAGCGTAGCTGCCATTGACGTTGTGCGGACGGTAGGCGAGCAGTGCGCCGGCGTCCGCGACGGCGAAACGGCCCCAGGGCGTGGCGGTGTCCAGGGTCAGGACGAGCACGACGTTCCCTCCGGGGCCGGAGGCGGGAAGCTGAAGATCTCGGCAAACGCGGCCGGCAGCGCGGGCGCGCCACGAGCCAGCCAGAGCCGCGCGTCCGGATCCGCAAGCGGCGACACGAGCAGTTCGATCCGCCGCGGCAGCAGGGGTACCAGCAGCCCCGGCCATTCGGCCACGAGGATGGCCCCACCCGCGTCCAGGTCATCGAGCACAGCCTCCACACCGATATCCGCGAGATCGGCCCCCGACGCGATGCGGTAGAAGTCGAGGTGGTGCACCACGAGCCGGCCGGTGTAACGATTGGCCAGCGTGAACGTGGGCGACGTCACCTCCTCGGCGACCCCCAGCGCGGCACACAGCCCTTGCACGAACGCCGTCTTGCCCGCACCCAGGAAGCCGTGCAACAGCAACGCCTCGCCGCCCTGGAGCAGCGCGGCGACGCGGGCGGCCAGGCGATGCGTGCCGGACACGTCGGTCACGGCGACGCTCCCCGCGAACGCCGCGGGGGCGGGAAGATCGGCGGTGCTCACGCAGGCTCCCTCAGCGAGGCTTGAGCACGGCGAAGGGACAGACCATCTCCTCGAGACTGATCCCGCCATGCTGGAAACTGTCCCTGTACAGACGCTCGTACTCGTGAAAGTTCGTCGGGTACACGAGATAGTAGTTCTCCGTGGTGACGGCATAGGTCTCGATGGTGCTGTTCTGCGGCAGTCGATAGGCTGCCGGATCCTTGATCAGCATGACCTTCTTCTCGTCTACCGAGAGATTGTCGCCGAACTTGTAGCGCACGTTGTTGCTGGCGTCGCGATTGCCCCGCACCTGGGTGGCGCGGCGGCTGAACATCGAGCCGTGATCGGTGGTGATCACCACGGTGGATCCCCGGCGCCCCACGTCCTTGAGCAGGTCGAAGAGACTCGAGTGCTCGAACCAGCTCCGCATCAGCGTGCAGAAGGCCGCCTCGTCGGGCGCCAGTTCCTTGAGGATGTAGCTCTGGCTGCGGCCGTGCGCCATGATGTCGAGGAAGTTGTAGACGCCCGCCACCAGCCGCACGTTGCCGAGCGATCCGTAGTCGCGCCGTAGCTGGTCGGTATCGCGCGCGTCAGACACCTTGAAGTACCGGTAGCTTTCGCGCGCCGGACTGTCCAGCACGGCGAGCTGAAACCCCAGCAGCTCCGCCTCGTGGGCGTTGCGGCTGCCTTCCTCGCGCAAGCCGTCGTGCCACAGGTCGGGGTGCGCGCGCGCGATATCCAGCGGATACGTGCCGCTGAACAGCGCGTTGCGGGCGTACGGCGTGGCCGTGGGCAGGATCGACCAGTAGTGGCGCCGGTCGATGTGGAAATACGGTTCCAGCAGCGGCTCCACGATGCGCCACTGATCCATGCGCATGCAGTCGATGATGACCCACACGACCTGGTCGCAGGCCGCCACCTCGGGCTCGACCCAGGTCCGGTACACGTCGGGACTGAGCACGGGCGCGTCGGCGCTGCCATGGATCCAGTCGTGATAGCGATCGCGCACGTACTTGCCCACGGCGAGGTTCGCGGCCGCCATCTGTTCGGCCTGCGTGGCGAGCAGACCGTGATCGCTGTAGGCGTAGAGATCCATGCCCCACGCCACGAGATCGTTGTAGATGCCGGCCCAGTCTTCCGCCGACTTCGCGGTGGCCATGCGGTCGCCCACCGCGGCAAAGTGGCTGAGATAGTCGCGGGTGACCTGCTGCGAGGTGATGGTGCGCGCCTCGAGCTGACGTTTCAAGGCCGCCTGGATCTGCAGCGGCGAGACGGGCTTCACGAGGTAGTCGTCGATGCGCCGGCCGATGGCCTTGGTCATCAGGTCCTCGGCCTCGCTCTTGGTGATCATGATCACGGGGATGTGCTCGTTGAGCTTGCGGATCTCCTCGAGCGTCTCCAGGCCGCCCATTCCGGGCATCATCTCGTCGAGCAGTACGGCGTCGAAGTTGCTCTCGGCGAGCATCGCCAGACCATCGCGTCCATTGGTGGCGCCGGACACCGCGTAGCCCTTCTCGCCGAGGTAGAGGATGTGCGCGCGCAGGTCCTCGATGTTGTCGTCGATCCAGAGGATCCGGTGTGCCATCTCAGGCCTCCTCGCCAGGCAGGGTGATCGCGAAAGTCGTGCCGTGCGGTCCCGTCGACTCGACGCGGATGCGCCCGTTGTGATACTGGGTGACGATACGTTTCACGAGGGCCAGCCCCATTCCCCAGCCGCGCTTCTTGGTGGTGAAGCCCGGTTCGAAAACCTTGGCACGTGCCCGTGGCGGAATCCCGCCCCCCGTATCGACGACGCGGACGATCACGCCCCCCTCCGGCACGTCCGCCATCCGCACGACCACCGAACCCTTGCCGTCCTTGAGGGCATCGATGCCATTCTTGATGAGGTTCTCGAGCACCCACTCCATCAGGTCGCGATTGAACTGCACGCGGTTGCTGACGGCCCCCTCGCTGTGCAGCTCCACGCGGCCGCCCAGATGCGGCAGTCGCCGGCTGAAGTACGTCACCGTGTCGGCGATCACGCCCATCAGGTCGTGATCGTCGAGCCGCGGCTTGGAGCCGATCTGGCTGAAACGAGCCGAGACCTTCCCCAAACGATCGACATCCCGGTCGAGTTCCGCCATCACCGTATCGTCCGGCCCCAGCCGCTCCTGCAGCAGCGCGAGCCAGCCGAGGATGCTGGTGAGCGGGGTGCCGAGCTGGTGCGCCGTCTCCTTCGCCATGCCGGCGAAGAGCAGATTCTGGTCGTTCTCCTTCTTCACCTGCAAACCCCACAGGATGACGAGGAAGAACAGCACCATGATGGCCAGTTCGAGGTAGGGCATGATCTGGATCTGCTTGCTCAGAGCCGAGGTGCCGTAATGCACGGTGCCCACGCGGGCGCCATCGGGACCGAAGATGGCATAGGGCTCGTTCGCCTGATCCAGATCGAAAGCGAGGCGCAGGACCTGCCGCACCTCGGGAATCGACGGCGAGCGTGGATTCTCCGCGCGCAGCGCCGCGTAGTCGTCCACCTGGCGCACGCCGGTCACGCGATTCCACAGCATGGGACGGCCGGCCGAGTCGGTGATGATGAATGGCACCTCGATCTCGTTGAGGATGCCGATGACCTTCCCCGCCTCTCGCAAGTCGTCGCCCGCGAGCAGCAGACGGCTCGCCATGCCCGAGAAGAGCTCGGTGGTCAGCCGGCTCTGCCGCTCCACGCTGCGCACGATATGCAGGGTGTAGGCGGTGACGGCCAGCACGATGAGCACTCCGCCGATGAGCATGTACAGCGTGAAGAGCTGCCGTCGTTGCAGTCCGAGCAGTCCGCCGGACAGGGGATCCATGCCGGGTCTCCTTCGTGCCGGGCGGCGACCTCGCCGGACCCCGGGCTCAACCGATCTGGGTCTGACCGCCGAGATAGGGACGCAGGACCTCGGGCACACGGATGCGTCCGTCCGGCGTCTGGTAGTTCTCCATTACCGCCACGAGGATGCGCGGCAGCGCGAGGCCCGAGCCGTTGAGGGTGTGTACGTAGCCCTTGCCCGACGGCCCCTTCCAGCGGATCCCGGCACGCCGCGCCTGGAAATCGCCGAAGTTGCTGCACGACGAGACCTCGAGCCACTTGCCGACACCGCAGGCCCAAACCTCGAGGTCGTAGCAGCGCTGCGCCGCGAAGCTCAGATCGCCGCTCGCCAGCAGTACCACGCGGTAGGCCAGCCCCAGCTTCTGCAGCAACGACTCGACATCGGCCGTCAGGCTTTCGTGCGCGGCCGGCGAGGAATCCGGGAGCGTGAACTTTACCAGTTCCACCTTGTGGAACTGGTGCACGCGCAGCAGACCGCGCGTGTCCTTGCCCGCCGCCCCCGCCTCGCGGCGGAAGCACGGCGAGAACGCCGCGTACTGCCGCGGCAGGTCCACTTCGGCCAGCGTCTCCTCACGATGGATGTTGGTGACGGAAACCTCTGCCGTGGGGATGAGAAAGAGGTCGTCGACCGCGGCCAGGTACATGTCGTCTTCCAGCTTCGGAAGCTGGCCCGTGCCCGTCATGGCCTGCCGGTTCACGAGGTAGGGCACGCCTACTTCCTCGTACCCGTGCGCCCGCGCCTCGTCGAGGAACCAGTTGATGAGCGCGCGCTCGAGACGCGCCCCATCGCCCTTGAGCAGGGTGAAGCCGGAGCCGCTCATCCGCGCCGCCGTCTCGACATCGAGGATGCCCAGCTCGCGCCCGAGGTCCCAGTGTGGTAACACGGGCGCCGGCAACTCGATGGGGTTGCCCCAGGTACGCAGCACCTGGTTGCAATTCTCGCCGCCGCGCGGTACGTCCGGATCTGGCACGTTTGGAATACGCAGGTAAAGTGCCTCGACCTCGGCGTCGAGCGCCTCAGCCCGCGCTTTGAGCGCCTTCAGACGCGTCGCGACCTGCTTCATCTGGTCGATGGCGGCCGACGTGTCCTCACCCGCCTTCTTGCGCTCGGAGATCTCCCGGTTGGCGCGGTTGGCTTCCGACTGCAGCTCCTCCGCCTCCTGCAGCGCCGCGCGACGCTCCGCGTCGCGGTCGTAGTACGCCGCGATGTCCACGGTCTCCCGCTTGTCGGCGACTGCCGCCATCACGAGATCCATATGTTCGCGCAGGAACTTGCGATCGAGCACCTGACTCCCCTTCGTTGACCCGTCCGAGACGGCCGTCGTGGCCGCTGCGGATGCGGTTGCAAATGCACCTCGCGGCTGCTAGAACGGTATAAACAACGGCGTAAGCGCGAGCAAGGCAAATCGCCCCCGGCCGGCCCGCCGCTTCGCCACAGGAGTCGATCATGGACCGAAGCGCCTTGCTGGCCACCCTGCGCGGCGAACCCGCGACCGACCGCATCATCACCGCCCTGGACGTCCCGTCGGCCGAGGAGGCCATGGCCCTGGCCGGGCGGCTCGGTCCGCGCGGCCGGTACGTGAAGGTCGGTCTGGAGCTGTTCAGCGCCGCCGGGCCCACGGTCGTTCAGCTCCTGCAGGGACGCGGGCAGCGCGTGTTCCTCGACCTCAAGTTCCACGACATCCCCAACACGGTGGCCGGCGCGGCCCGCATGGCTGCGCGCCTGGGCGCCGCCTTCTGCACGATCCACGCCTCCGCCGGACGCCGCGCCCTGAGCGCCGCCGCCGAGGCCCTGGCCAGCGAGCCGGCGGCTACGGACGGCCTACGCCCCGCCCTGCTGGCCGTGACCGTGCTGACGAGCCTCGGCCCCGACGAGCTGGCCGAGACGGCCCCGTCGTGGGAGACACTGCCCGATCGCGTGCTGCGCCTGGCGCGTCTGGCCTGGGATTGCGGTTGCGACGGCCTGGTATGCGCTGCACCCGACCTGGTCGCGCTGCGCGCCGCGGTGGGCCCGGAACCCCTGGTCGTCACCCCCGGTATCCGGCCGGCCGGCGCTGGCGTCGACGATCAGACCCGCGTGGCCACGCCTGGCCGCGCCATCGCCGATGGCGCCGATTTCCTGGTCGTGGGTCGCCCGGTCGCCCGCGCCGACGACCCCGCGGCCGCCCTGACCAGCCTGGCTGCCGAGCTGGCCTGAACTCCGCGCGCGTGGCAGGCGCGCGCCACCACCGTGAGCCAAGGAGTCGACCTGCGATGCAGGAACCCGATCTGCTGAACCTGATGATCGAGCTGGGCGCCCTGCACCAGGGCCACTTCCTGCTGAGCAGCGGCCTGCACAGCGATACCTACTTCCAGTGCGCGCGCATCCTCCAGTTCCCCGAGCTGGCGCGCGAGCTGGGTGCGGCCATCGCCGCCCACTTTGAGGACGAGGCGTTCGACCTCGTGGTCAGCCCGGCCCTGGGCGGTATCCTCATCGGCCATGAAGTGGCCCGCGCCCTCGGACGACGCTTCGTCTTCACCGAGCGCCAGAACGGCGTCATGGTGCTGCGCCGTGGCTTCGCGCTCGAGAAGAGCGAGCGTGCGCTCGTGGTCGAGGACGTGGTCACGCGCGGCACGTCGGTGCGCGAGGTGGCCGCAGCCGTCGAGGAGGCCGGCGGCATCGTGACCGGCCTCGGCGCGATCATCGACCGCACCGGTGGCGACGCCGACCTGCCGCTCCCCCTGCACGCTCTGGCCAGGGTGACGGTGGCCACCTACGACCCGGCGAACTGCCCGCTGTGTCAGCAGGGTCAGCCACCGGTGAAGCCGGGCAGCCGGGGCAACTGATTGGACGCGCGACGGAGCGGGGTCGTCGCCGCCGGCGTCGGCCTCGCCTTTGTCGGCCTGTGGCTCGCCCTTTACCCGGCCCATCCCCTTCTCCCCACGGCCGACGCCTACGCCCACCTGTCGGTCGCCAGGCACCTCGTCCAGGGTGACGGCTTCCTCATCGACATGGCCTACCCCCTGACCACGGCATTCACGTGGGGACGCCAGATCCCTCAGCCGCTCACGTATCCCATGCCCGGTTTCGCCGTGATTCTCACGGTCCCCTACCTGCTCGCCGGCGGCGACCCGGCCGCGACGGTCGCAATCATGCGCATCACCCTGGCGGTTCTGCTCGGCGTAGCCGTGGCGATCGGCAGCCATGGTCTCGTGCGTCGCGGCGCCACTCCCGCCCTGCCAGCCTGGATCCTCATCCTGCTCTTCAGCCCACTGCTCGCCCTCGCCACCAACTGGGGCTGGACCGAGGTCCCGGCGAGCGTGATCCTGCTCGGCCTCTGGCTGCGCTGGCGCGACCGCGCCACCACTCGCGCGACGCTGACTCGCGGCACCCTCGTGGTCGACGGCCTCGTCGCCGGCGCGTTGACGATGCTCCGCCTGGATCTCCTGTGGATCCCGGTCCTGTGGTGGCGTGGGCGCCTTCGCGGCCTTGGCTGGGTCGCCCTGGGCTGGCTAATCGTCTGCACTCCCTGGTTCGTCCGCACGACCATCGTGACCGGCTCCCCCGTGACCAACGTCCCCTCCCAGGCCGTCGAACTCGACATGCAGAGCCCATGGTGGACCTACCCCATGCTGCGCGGCCTGACCCCGGTCCCCCTGCTGGAGAACTTGCGGGCCCACCCCCACGAGGCCTTGGTCAAGGTCCGCCACGGCATCCGCTTCTTCGCCGAGACCCTGGGCCAGTGGCTCCCCTGGCTCTTGTGGCTCATCGCAATGGGACTGGGAATCCGCTCGATCATCCGGGGCCGGACACAGGGGGGACCGTCCGCCACCCTCACGGCGCCATTGGTCACCCTGGCCCTCACTCTCGCTTTCCTCGTCCTCCAGTACGCCCTCTTCTCGCAGGAGGTCCGCCACCTCCTGGTCCTCCTCCCCTCCCTGAGCTGGGAACTGGCTCTGGGAGCGAACGATGCACTGCCCCGCCACGGCAGACCCTGGACGACGTCCTGGAGCCGCGCCCTCATCCTCACCGCCGCGATCGCCGCCGCCCTGGTCGTCACCCCGCCCGGCATCGGCGGCGAACAGAACGGCGTCGACTCCGCCCGCCACGACGCCCCCCGCGTTGCGGCCCTCACCCGCAAAGCGCTCGCTCTTCCCCCCGGCCCCGCCTTCAGCGACAACGACGCCGTCCTCTGGTACAGCAACCGCCCCGGCATTTCGAGTCCCCGCGACACGACAATCGAGGCCGCGATCCGCACCACCGTCCCCGGTATGTCGATCGCCCCCTGGCTGCGCCTGTTCGAGCAGTAGTCCGAGATCGCAGGTCGCCAGCCCATCATATTGATCGAGGCGTTCATCACGTGGTCGATCGCTCCAGACGCTCGTCGCCACCATGGCGAACAACCCCAAGGAGTTACGCGCTCCTTCGCGTGAGGCATGCCGGTTGCGTATGCCGGGGTGGAGCCTCCACCGCACGATGGAGGTGTCCTGGCAGATTCCCTCCGGATGAGACCCGAAATCGGCAAACGAAAGCGAGCATAGCGTGGTCAATCATATGAAACCCACTATTGAGTACCAGAGACTGTCATTGGCGTTCATGACCCTCGTCGCCATCGGCATAGCCTTCTGCTGGTTTGCCACCGGTGCCCTGGGTGCCGACCTCTCCGGCCAACCGCAACGCCACGTGGTCGGCGACAACGAGATCCAGGCCTGCATCGATCAGCGGATCGACCAGGCCGACGCCGACCGCCAGGAGATACAGCTCCTGCTGCAACGTGCGGATGTGCGCCGCATCGCCGGTTCCGCCGGCCTGGATCTCGAGCGGGCCAGCGCCGCCGCCGCGGTCCTGTCGGGACCCTCGCTCGCAATGCTGGCGGCGCAGGCCAGAGAGATCAACACCGACGTCGCCGGCGGCGAGGGCAGGGTCGTCATCACCACGACAGGGATCATCATCATCCTGTTGATCCTCATCTTGCTCCTGAACTGAGCCCGGTAGGTCGTGGGAGCAAGGCTGACAATTGCGATCCTGGTAGCGGCCGCGGTGCTGAGTCGGACCACTCTGACGTCAGCGGTGGCGCCCACGCCAGGTAGGAACGATCCACGGGAATTGCGGCTTCTCGACGTCCCCTACGTTCCGCAGAGCGGGGAGCTGTGCGGCGGGGCGGCCCTCGCCATGGTTCTGCGCTACTGGGGCGAAGCGGGCGTCGTGGCTGAAGACTTCGCCACGTTGGCTGACGGGAACGACGCCGGCATCCGCACCGGCGCCCTGGTGGGCGCGGTTGCCGACCGCGGCTGGACGGCCTTCGTCTTGCCGGGCACGTCGGTCGCCGTCGCGGACCAGCTGGTCCACCGTCGTCCCGTCATCGCCCTCTTGCGAGTGGGTGGTGCCAGCTACCACTATGTCGTGCTCGTCGCCTGGGCCAACGGTTGGGTGATCGTCCACGACCCGAATGTAGGACCGCTGCGCGTCATGCGTGAACGGGAGTTCGTGTCGGCCTGGTCCGGGAGCGGCGCCTGGTCACTCCTGGTCCTGCCGCCGCAAGGGACCGGGAAGCGGATCGCACGCGATTCTGGGCCGACCGTCCAGGCGGCGCCCGCCGTGGCCGACGAATGCGGCCAGCTGGTGCAGGAGGGTGTTGCCCTGGCCGAGCAAGGGGACACGGCGGGCGCGGAGCGCGAGTTCCTCGCGGCGCAGGCCCTCGACCCCGCGTCCGCCGCTCCCCTGAGAGAACGGGCAGGGCTGCGGTTTCACGTCGGCGATTGGGCGGGCGCGAGCGGCCTCGCGGAACGGGCCCTGTCGCTCGATCCGAGCGATCCTCACGCCTGGCGTCTCCTGGCCGGCAGCCGTTTCCTGACCGGCGATGTGGAGGGCGCTCTCGGCGCCTGGAATCACCTTGCTGAACCGCGGAACGACCTGACGCACATCGCTGGTCTGGCGCACATCCGCTATGCCGCCGTGGCCACGCAAATCGACCTGCCGCCGGGACGACTGATCACCCCCCAGGCTTTCCGCCGCGCGCGACGGCGCCTGGCAGAATTGCCGGCCCAGGCGGCGTACCGCCTGGACCTGAGACCGCTGCCGCGTGGCACTGCACAGGTGGAGGTGACGCTGCTGGAGCGACCCCTCGTTGCCGCAGGCCCCTGGGACATCGCCAGTATCGGCGTCAAGGCACTCACCGGTCGCGAGATCACCATCGAGGGGGCGAGTCCCACCGGGAACGGAGAACTGTGGACCGCTACGTGGAGATGGTGGAGCGAACGTCCACGTGTCGCACTGGCGGTGGCCGTACCGGCAGCCGGCGGCCGTCCAGGAATCTGGCGCGTGGAAGGCTTCTGGGAACGACAGACCTACGTGGCCCGGGCCTATTCCGGTGCGACCGCTGTGGCCACCGATGAACTGAGCCGGGAGGAACGCCGGCGTACCGCGCTCTCGTTCGCGGACTGGCTCGGACCGGATCTCCGGGTCGAGATCGGGTCTGCACTGGACGATTGGAACGGGCGAGGCACCTATCTCGCCCTGGAAGGAAAGGTGGACACGCGATGGGCAGGTGATCGCCTGGTGGTGTCCGCGGCGTTAGCGACGTGGATGAGCCTCGACGACCACACCCCATTCACTGCCCGAAGTGCGTCGCTGCGGTGGCGTACGGGCGGTCTGCCGGAACGCGCGGACTGGCAGGCGGGCCTCGGCATCTCCAGCGCGACGGCCGACGCGCCACTGGCGCTCTGGTCTGGCGCGGGTACCGGCTACGGCCGCGCCGCACTCCTACGCGCTCATCCCCTGCTCGACGGCGGCATCGTCAGCGGCCGCGTCTTCGGGCGCACGGTCGCCCAGGCGACCATCGAGCGTCAGGTGTGGCCGTGGCGACGGGAACCTCTGCAACTCGGCTGGGCCGTCTTCCTAGACGGTGCCAAGCCGTGGGATACTGGACGGGCCGATCGCAACCCCTGGCAGGTGGATGGCGGCACCGGCCTGCGGATGCGGGGCATGGGGATTCGAGGCCAGCTCCGGATCGACGTGGCCCACGGATTCACTGATGGAGGTCTCGTCGCCTCGATCGCGTGGCAGAACCCCTGAGACCGGCCCGGCCGGACGGCGCGAGCCTCCCCATCTGTATTGATCGACGTCACATCGTATTGATGGCCTCACCAGGCCACGACACCGTCCAGATCCGCACGCAATCATCACTTATGCGCGGGCCCGATAGTCGCAATACAAGAGTGTCGTTCCTCGCTATCGTCGGTCGCCAGTTCAGGTCGTCGCTTTGGCGGTGGCCGAGGTACGAGGAATCTTGTCCGTCGAACGCTACGGCATCGTCAAACAAGGAGGGTCGCATGTTGTGGACCATCGCGGTCATATTCGTGGTTCTCTGGCTGCTAGGGCTGGTTACGTCATTCACTCTGCACGGCTTCATCCACGTGCTGCTCGTCCTCGCTATCGTCATCGTGATACTGCGCATCATCCAGGGGCGGCGAATCACCTAGGCCGTTCAAGAAGCAGGAAAGGAAAGATGAAATGAAAACAATTGGTGTCGTACTCCTGGTCCTGGGCATCGTGGCCCTGGTCTACGACGGCATAAGCTACAGCCGGAATCGGACGATTCTCCAGATGGGATCGATGGAGATCGCCGCCACGGAACATAGAAGCATACCGATCCCGGCCGTCGCCGGTGTGGTCGCGGTGCTCGGCGGCGTCGCACTCATGTTCGTCGGACGCCGATCCGGGAATGCGTGAGATCGACCGCGACGGCATTCACCGACCGCGGTCGCGTGGCGCGAAGCAACCCTTCGTCGCGACCGATGTCGATCAGTGGGGCCATTGCACCGGCGCCCGTCAGCGGAAGAACGGCGACGCGTCGCCAATGACCCTGCTGAAGTAGCCGGCGAAGTCGCGGCGACCCTCGGCAAAGCAGGCGGGACTGGCGACCAGGATCACGATGTCGGCCTTGACGCTGCCTCCGCTCATGCGCATGGCGACCAGGTTGCGCCCATGCAGCCAGCCCAGCTCGTAGGTCATGAGGCCGAAGCCGAGCGTTTCGGCCCACAGGGAGCGGTCGTTGGCGAGGGTCTCGTCGGCCCAGCGCCACTTCTCGAGACCGGGGTCGCCGTACAGCGTGACGAGCTCGTTCCGGTAGGTCTTGGCGTCGTCGAAGTAGTGCGACAGCTCGTCGTTGGTGTCCGAGAACTGGTAGATGCCCAGGCAGAGCCGGTCCTGGTGGAAGAAATAGCTGACGGTGCAGGGCTGGCCGCCGACGTCGGTCTGCCAGCAGACGAGCGATCCGTCGGCCTGGAACGGCGTGCCCGGTTCGGCAGCCCGGACCTCGGCAACCGTCATGCCCCAGCGCGCGTGGCGGAAATCGCAACCCGCGGCGGCCGCAAAGCGGTTGCCGGTGGGGGCGGCCATCGCCGCGGCGGTAAGGACGACGGCCCCCAGCGTGGCGAGCACGGCGATCCGGTCGAACCGATGGTGATGGGCTGGACGCATGTGGCGGCTCTCCCGTGGATCGAGACAGCGTCGCTATGCAGGATTCGCGCCTACTCGTAGCAGACGACGAGCCGCACCTCGCGCGGCGTCGCCTCGGGCGGGGAAGGGAAATTCGTCACGACGCGGCCCGACGCGTCGAGCCGGACGCGGCGATCCTGCCACGACGCCTGGGGCCGTCCGTCGGCGTCGCGATACTGCACCGCCAGTTGTAGCCCCGTGTCGGGAGCGCCATCCAGGCGCACGGCGAATTCGTCGTGATCCGTCGCCAAGGGCATGATCTCGGTGCCCGCGACGATATCCACAACGGCGCGTGTCTCGAGCAGCGCGGCCGCTGCCGGCGAGGCGAGGGCCAGCGCGAGGACACAGGTGAGGCTGACGTGGGCGCGGAACAAGAGACACCTCCGGATTCGCATTTTGCCATGCTCGACGCCCGCAGCATGCACATTGCACGCCCATGCGAGCATCTTGCAATGATAACCCCGGGGCGCGCCGGAAGGGGAGAAAATCCCGGTACGGGAATTGCCTAATTCATCGCCAGAGGAAGGAGAACGCGTTTCATGGTCCGTCGCTGGACGATAATTGGACCACTGCTGGCGGGATTTCTGACAACCGGCGCAGCCTGCCTGTGTCCAGCTCTGGCCAAGGATGCGCCCCGCGGTCACGAGAAGGACGCCATCGGGGTGTCGGTGACGGCCGATCTCGATTTCGGATCGCTCGCCGACTACGACGGCTACGTGGAACTGGGCGCGGCCGACAACGTCCTTGCCGATCCGCAGAACATCTTCTTCGGCGGAACGCCCTACTCCGCCATCATCTCCATCACGGGCGATCCCGACGCCGCCATCAGCGTCACGATCAATGGGGGCACGCAGAGCGGCCTCACACTGAGCACATTCCACACGGATCGCGGCACCCCGCCCCTGGTCGCCGTCAGCCTCGGCGCGGCCGGTGCGATCGAATTACGGGTGGGCGGTCGCCTGACCGTCGACTCCGCAGCCGCCAGCCCGGGCAACGATCACAGCGTGCCCTACACGATTACCGTCAATTACGAATAGTCCCCTATACTTTCTCGAAAAATCGCTAAAGGCCCACTTTGCGGGTCCGATACCCCTATCCAGAAAGGGGCTGAGAAACAGTGCAAGCCAGCCCTGGAGTTGACTGCCTTGAGGAAGTTCGTGGAGCGGAAAGCTCACGTCAAAGGAGTGTTCGATGCTGAACTTCACTCGTTTCTCCGTCCTGACGATCGCGATCGTCTGCATCGCCAGCACCGCGTCGGCCGTTGATCTCGCCAGCCACGCTCTGGTCGACATCGTCGAGGGTATCGTACTCACGGAAACCGCGGGCATGGACTTCGGTACGCTGTCGAAGAATGACGGTACCGTGGTGATCGCGCCCGACGGCTCGTACACCGACGCTGCCAGCCTCATGTTCGACCCCACCGGCGTGGCCGCCGGCGGCTTCACGGTTCAGTCGGTGGCCGGCGCCGATGTCACCGTGAGCGTCGTCGCGGGTGCGATGCCGGCTGGCCTGGATCTCAATACGTTCACCGTGGACGTCGCTGGCGGCACCACGACGGGCGCGAGCCCGCAGAACCACACGATGTCGGCTGACACCGACGTGCTGCTCGTGGGTGCTTCGCTGGACGTGACGGGCGCCACCGCGACCGTGGGCGACGACACGTCGCTGCCGTTCACCGTGACCGTCGTCTTCCAGTAGACCACGGCCTGGTGCAGGAATCCAGGGCCGGCGGCGACGAGCTGCCGGCCCTGCTTGTCGAGACCCTCCCTACCTGACCCCCTTGGCATACCCATTGCCTGAGCCTCGCTGGGCGCTGTTGCGGCAGCGCTGCTATTTCATTGTAAGGCAACGTGTTAATTGCAATGGGAGGATCGTGTATGCCCGCATCCGCCATGCGACGCGGACTGGTCTTGGCCATGCTTGTCGGTCTGATAGCCCAGATTCCAGGCACCGGCCTGGCGCAGGGCGTTTCGGTGGCGCCGACGCGCATCGTGCTGGACGGCCCCACTCGCGCTGCCACCGTCTACCTGTCGAACCGGAGCGATCGAACGGAGACCTACCGTATCGATCTCGTGCGGTACACCATGCGCGACGATGGCGCCATCGTGCCGGCCGATTCCCTCGGTCAAGAAGACGAACTGTTCGCCGACGAGCTGATCCGTTTCTCGCCGCACCGCGTGGTATTACCGCCCGGTGGCTCGCAGACGGTCCGTTTGCTCGTCCATCGCCCTGCCGGTGGTGGCCCCCTGAACGCGGAGTACCGCACCCACCTCTCGGTTCGCTCCGTGCCGGGGGTGCCGACGCTTGCGGAAGTGGAGAGACCCACCGAGTTGCCACCCGAGTATCGCGACAAGGTGCTGGTACGGCCGGTGGCGTCGATCGAGACGCTGGTGCCGATCATCGTCCGCTTCGGTCGCCTCGAGGCGACGGTAAAGATCAGCGAGCCGCACCTGTTCCGACGAGGGCCGGGCACCGAGCCTCGCCTCGACCTCGTGCTCGAACGCACTGGTAACCGCTCGCTCTACGGCGAGTTGACCATCACCTACGTCGACCCGCGCGGCAAGGAAGCTCGGGTGAGCTACGTGAAAGGGCTGGCCGTCTATCTGCCCAACACGCGGCGTGAGATCAGACAGAACCTGGACCTCGAACCGGGCGTGCGCTTGAACGCCGGGCATCTGCGGGTGGAATTCACCGAACTCGAGGTCGGCGGCGGCAACGAGTCGGCGACCCTCGAGATTCCGCTCGGCGGAGCGACGGCGAACTGACGATGCGCGCGAGGTCCTGCATCCTGACCTCGCTCCTCCTCCTGGCAAGTCTCGGCTTGCCGGCCGGACCAGTGTATGCCGAGCCCGACAAACCCAGCGAACTCATCCTCGAGATCACGGTCGATCGGTTCACCGCGAGCCAGGGCATCGTCGCTTACCTGGTGGACAACCGCGTCATGCTGCCGCTCGGCGAGCTGTCGGCCGCGCTGGGTCTGGCCATCAGTGTCGACCCTTACGGCCACCGCGCCCGCGGCTGGATCATCACGGAGAACCGCACCTTCGATCTCGAGCTGGATCAGGGACGGATCACCCTGGACGGACGACAGGACGGCGTGCCGGCCGACGCGGCCTTTGCCGACGACGCCGACATCTACGTGGCGACCAACGTGCTCTCGCAATGGCTCCCGGCGGACTTCGTCATCGACATGCGCAGCATGCGCGTGGACGTGCGGCCGCGCGAAACCCTGCCCCTCATGGCGCGGCTCAAGCGTGACAAGATCCGCGCCCAGATGCTCGCGCGTCGACCGGGCGCGATCCTCTTCCCCGAGCGTCGCGGCGAGTATCGCGCGGTGGCCTGGCCCATCCTCGACGGCGAGTTCGGCTACCATCGCGATCCCTCGGGCGACCTGTACCGCGGTTCGATTCTCGCGCGGGGCGACCTCGCCCGCCTCAGCGCCAACGGCTTCATTGCCGCCCGCGGCGGCATCGACCACGACGTCCAGGGCTGGTTCCGCGCCGGCCGCACCGATCCCGACGGCGACCTGATCGGTCCGTTGCACGCCACGCGCTACGACGTGGGCGACATCTTCGCCGCCGGCATGCCCTTCGTGACCAAGGGCAAGCGGGGCCGAGGATTCATGGTCTCGAATCGTCGCCTGGGCTCGAGTCAGTCCTTCGACTCCACCGACATCTTCGGCAACGCGCCGCCGGGCTGGGAGATCGAGCTCTACGTCAACGGCAACCTCTTCGACTTCGCCACCACCGATGCCACCGGCCAGTTCGAGTTCCGCGAGGTGCCGATCTATTGCGGGACCAACGTCCTGCGCACCGTGTACTACGGTCCCCAGGGTCAGAGCCGGGAAGACGTGCGCTCGGTCTACGTGGGACCCGGCATGTCACGCAGAGGCCAGCTCTTCTTCGAGGCATACAGTCTGCAGGACGAGCGGTCGATCTTCGGCGGCAATCTCTGGAGCCATGCCACCGCTGACCATGGGATCTGGAACCATCATGTCGAGGTCGGCTACGGACTGACGTCGAGCCTGTCGGCCAATGCCTCGGTGAGTCGCGTCTCCAACAAGGGCGAGCCGCAAGACCTCGCGAACCTGACGGTGTACAAGAGCGTCGGTCCGATCGTGTTGCAATCGATCTATGCCCGCGACCTGGCGGCCGGCAGCGCCCTGCGACTGGCTGGACAGGGCCGGGTCTTCCACCACAGCCTGTATCTCGAGCAAGACTTCTTCGACAATTTCGAGACCGAGGCCTACGACACCTACGACGGCTCGAAGAGCGAGACGAACGCGCGTGTGAGCGCCAACGTGGGCGTCATGGGGCTCCCTCTCTCGTACCAGTTTCGCTACCGCAACCGGACCTTCGACAGCGGTACGATCGACCGGGCGGTCCAGTACCAGGGGCGGCTGTCGACCAACATGCACGGCCTGATGTTCGGGCACGAGATCGAGCTTCGGCGCAACCTGGCCAGTCAGGGCGCCACCGACTACGGCACCGGCACGCAGCTCGTCAGCGGCTACTGGGGGCGGTGGCGCGTCAACGGCGATCTCGGTTACGGCTTCGCGTCGCATGCAGGACTCCAGTCGGCCGGCGCCATGCTCCAGTGGCGACCGAACGAGCGGCTCAACGCGCACGTCAGCGCGCGGCGCTATTTCGAGGACAGGCCCTACGGCACCATCGATACGGACGTGACGTGGACTCTCGACCAGTTGCTCGCGGGCATCTCCGTCGGCTTCAACACGCGGGGCACCTGGCAGATCGGCCTGAGCGTCGCGGTCTCGCTCACGCGCGCCCCGCGCACCGGCAAGTGGATCGTCAGTGGCACCAGAAGCTCGAACTACGGCGCGGCGATGGCGCGCACCTTCATCGACGCGGACGGCGACGGCCGCTATTCCGCGGCCGACCAACCGCTACCCGGCGTCGCCTTCCGACGCAACCGCCGCTGGCAAGGCGTGGCCACCAGCGACGAGGGTCTTGCCTTCCTCGCCGGCCTCAGTCCCGATCGCTTCCAGAACATCGAGCTCGATCTCGATTCGGTGGCAGACCCATTCCTCATTCCGGACTACAAGGGCCTCACGACGCTGGCTCATAGCGGCGGCGTGGTCGACCTCGACTTCCCGTTCTTCTACGCCGGCGAGATCGAGGGTCTGGTGGTGCGCGACGAGGCGATGCAGCACCCCATGCGCAACATCGGCCTCGAGTTACTCGACTCCACCGGCCAGCGCGTCGCCACGGCGGTGAGCGAGTTCGACGGCTACTACCTGCTGCAGCGGGTGCGACCCGGTAGCTACACGCTGGGCATCGTCGAGGCCACCGTGCCCGGCGACGACTACATCATCCCCCCGCCACAGAAGGTAGGCGTGCCGTTGCTCGGCGACTTCGTCCAGGGCCCCACCTTCATCCTCAAGCGTATCGGCAAGGAGACCGAGGTCGTGGCGGCGCCTGTGGACACGGCGAAGGCGAAGGAGACCGTGGTGGCGACGGTGACACCGGCGAAACTCACGCCGCAAGATACCCGGCCACCGGCAACACCGAAGCCCAGCATCGCGGAGCCCGAGCATACCCCGGCGCCGGTCGTCACCACGCCGCCCGACACCACGGTTACCACGCCGCCGGCGACGCTCACGCCGAAGCCGGCTCCCATCACGCCGCCGCCCACCCGGACGACGACGCCGGAACTCGCCGAGCCGGCCTTCCGCGCGAACGTCGAGCCCGACTACAATCGCACCATGCACCTGATCTACGAGATCCTGTTCGCCGGCGAGCTGTTCCCCGACGAGGACTAGCGGCCGACCCAGAGGAGGTGCGCGTCGCCGGCGGCATCGGCTGCGGCCGGTACGGCGTGGACGACGTACTGGCGTCGCTCGAGCACGCGGGCGAAGGCCGCAAGCCGGGTATCGGCGCCGGGTGGCGCGATGATCGTGAGCGAGGGCGACGTCGCCGTCGCCGGCGCGATGCGGTCGGCCAGCCCCGCGATGTCTGCGCCGGGCCAGGGATCCAGCGGGCCATCCGGCAGCAGACGCACCGCGTCGGCAAGCACCGGCCGCGAGAGCATGGCGCGCAGCACCGGGGCGCCAGCCTGGCGCCAGGCGCACACCGTCACCTCCGGCGCCCGGCAGAGCTGCGCCAGCCACGCCGTGGCCGCGGCCACGACCTGCCGAGCATATTGCGGATCGGCCGGTTGCGGCAGGTTGCCCACCACCAGGACGACGGGCTCGTCACCGCCGGCGAAGGCCCACGGCGTCGGCCGCTGGGGCGGCGCGTCGACGGCGGCGTCGGACCGCGCGGTCGGGTCGTCGGTCAGCCCCACGCGGGTGGCCACCGTGGCGTCGGTGGGAGCGAACAGCACGAGGCCGTGGGCCGCCGCGCCCGGCCGGTAGTTCGGCGGCACGTGCAGCACCGCGGCGTGGAACGTGTCGCCGCCCACGGGGAAGGCCACATCGAGACGCGTGCCGGACACCAGCACGGACCCGCTACGCTCCGCTCGCGCCAGCAACGAGTCGGCGATCGCCATCGGACGGGCGATCACTCGGGGGTCCTCCCGAGGGTCAAGCCGCGGCAGCGACCGCAACACGAAGAAGAGCCAGCGATCGACGATACTCTGTTCCGCTGGCGGCACGTGCGCGAGCCGCACCCGCGTGCGCACGAACCAGTCGGGCTCCAGGCGCACGCCGGTGGTCGTCCAGGTCGCGGTCTGGCCGCTGGCGTCGCACAGTTCGACGCCGAGTCGGTAGCACGACGACGATAGGTCGCCCAGGGCAATCGACGTATCGAGGAAACTCAGGTCGGGTTCGAGCACCACCTCGCGCGTGTCCACGATGCCGTCGGCGCCAGCGGCGGGCGCCCAGCCCGCGGTCGCCCGCAGCGTCAGGCGCGCGGTGCCCTCCGCGAGCCCCTGCTCGGCCAGGTCCACCCGAAGGGTGTCGCCCACGAGAACCGTCGTGTTCAGGCGACCGCGCAGCGCCGGTGCGGCATCGAAGGCCGGCATCAGCGTGAGGAGCGCGAAACGCCGCCAGGGTACGTGCCACGAGCCCACGTACGGGTCGGGCACCAGCGCCGCCCCATCGACGACGAGATTGAGGCCCACCTCCGCGTCGAGCGGTGGGCCGAGCGGATCGAGGTCGCCCCAGGGGATCGCCAGCCGCCAGCCGTGCGCGTCATCCTGGATCGCCCGCACCGGCCCCGGATCGGCGCGGCCATTGCGACGGGTCCGCCGCAGGGTCCCGCCCCCCGCCATCTCGAAAGTCCTGGTGCGATCGGACTCGACAGCATCGGGATCGGTAGGTACGGCCACGACGACGCGCCCCTCGCTGAGCGCGCCCGCCGGGCGCCGCACCTCGACGCGGAGCAACGCATTCGTGAAGCAGAACCGCGCCTCGGTGAGCGAGGGCGCCTCGCTGCAGGTTCCGTCCAGGGCGACCAGCGCTATCCAGTCGCTCCACTGACCCTCGTCCAGCACGCGCGAAGCGCGGTCGCGCCTGGCCAGCAGCGTGTCGCGGTGGGCGCTCAGCAGTGCGCTGAAGCGCGGGTCGCCGGCGAGCGAAGCGAGGTCGGGATCGCGCCGGACAGCCTTGAGGTCGCGGTAGCCCAGCGCGAGCGCCCGCGCCAGGTCCGTCAACGCCGCGTCCGATTGTTGCAGGCGGTTCTCCACGCACGCCAGGTTGTACTGCATGGTGGCATCGCAGGGATGGTCGACGAGGTAGGCGCGCAGCCCGACCACCGCGGCCGCCAGATCCCCCCCACTCAGCTGGGCCGCGAGTTCCCGCAGGGCGGGCAGCCGTATGGCCTCGTAACCGGTCTGGGCCCTACCGCCGGCCGCCATCAACGCCAGCACGATCACCAAGAACAAACGTCGCATGGTCCCTCCCTGGAGCGATGCCGGCATCGTCGCAGAATCGCGGGCGTCCGGCCAGAGGAATCCGCGGCCGGTGGGTGGAAGGCGAGGTGCGTTCGCCCCGCTGATCAGCCCAGGGGCACCTGATGCATGGTCGACCATATGCGCGCGGCGAGCGGGGCGGTCCTATCGGCGTGACGGCATCCCGCCCAAGTGGATGGACGAAGTTGCAACGAAGCGACGATTCAAATCTCCAGTTTGCGGATCGGCCTGCATCCCCTTCTTCCACCGCGAGATCAAGTTGCCGTGGATGCCGTGCATCTTGGCCAGTGCGGCCGGCGTGCAGGCGCCGCCAAGAGCCATCATTCACAATGATTGGCCGGGCTTCATTCTGATGGAGCCGCCGAGGGCCCGTCTCGGCTTATTCCTTATCCCACATACACTTATGGGGTGGCATGGTTCTCGCCTCATGTGGCCACCGGCCGGGAAGCGACCATTCATCAACAATCAGGGATGGCGCTTGGTTCGCCGCGGTGTGTGGCGAAGATCCCCGGGGCCATCGAATACGCGCTCGTGGACATCGGATTGGGCTCCCTTTCGACCCAAGATACCCGGAAGGGTGAACCATGAAGTTACATCGACCACTCATTGCGACGATCGCGTGCGTGGTCGTCCTGGCCGCCGTTCGGGCCACTGGTCAGCAGGTCAGCATCGCGGCGAAGATCGCTTCCGGGGAATGGGACAGAGCCAAGGGAACGATGCACGACGCCGATCGCGAACTGAAGCGTGCCGAGCCCGTCCGCAGCTACCGACCGCGAACATGGCCGGGGACGAGGCACGCCTATCGACGAGTTGAACGCCTTGTACGCGTTCCATAACGCGCGCTGGGTCGGGGCGACGGCATACACAGGCGCCGCCCCACGAGCTACCTGGCGCTCCATCGGGAGGTTTCTCATGTTGTGGACGATTGCCGTCATACTCTTCATCCTCTGGCTGTTGGGCCTGGTCACGTCCTTCACGGTCCACGGGTTCATCCATGTGCTCCTCGTCATCGCCATCGTTGTTGTGCTGCTCCGTATTATTCAGGGGCGCAGGGCGATCTAGAGCACACGGCGACAAGAGGTGTGTGGATATTCCGGATACACATTGTTGGTTCTCCAGCGGCCCGGCCCCAGGACGGCTGTGGGAATTGCCAATGACCATATCGCGAGAGCTAAGGTGTTCTCGCCTCATGAGCGATCGACAGGGATCTAATCCTGAGGGGAGCAATTCATGGAAGCCCATAGACATTGGGAACGAGATGGCGACGAAGAGGTGGCGATGTATCACTACCTGAACTTTACCAGGAAGGCGAAACGCCTCACCTTGAAGGACGAGAAGCAGCTGCTGGCGCGGTCCCGGTCTGGAGGGAGACAGGCCACGGAAGCGCTGGTCGACGCCAATCAGATCATGGTCCTCGCCTTGTCTGAGTCCTACGACGACGATCGTCTGACTCTCATGGATCGCATCGCCGAAGGGAACGTGGCCCTGATATCGGCTTGCCGAACCTATCTCCCGCAGCTGGGCGGCTCGTTTCGACGCTATTGCCAGCAGGAGATCCGCAAGGCCATCGAGCATGCACTGGCGGACGTCGCGAATCTTCGAGTCGTCGTGTGGGAAAGCGCAACGGGTCACGCGGCCGTCTCGAACGGTCGCGTGGCTTCAAGGCTTCGATTTGGACCCAGGTGCCGCGCGCGCGCAACGCCTTCGGCCTCGCCGGTAGCTATCGCGACTGAAACCCGATCGTACCTGGCCAGGAAAGCCCCATGACTTGACTCTACGCTCAGCGGCGAGACCGCGAATTGGGGACTCGAGATCGTCAGGACGGAATTGAAGGAAATCGACCCACCCCAGCGATGTGCAGGAGACGATGAACAAGGTGGTGAAAGCCGAGAACGAAAAGGTCGCCGCGATTGATTTTGCAACGGCCACGGAAACGCTGGCAGACGGCGCACGGAGGGCGGAGATCAAGAAAGCTGAAGGAGTCAGACAGGCGAGCATTCTGGCAGCAGAGGGCGAAACACAGGCAATCAAACTCGTCAATGAAGCTGCCGACAGGTATTTCGTGGGCAACGCCCAGTTGCTGCGCAAACTGGAGACTGTGGAACGATCCCTTGCCCAAAATGCCAAGGTCGTCATTCCGGCCAATTCCGAACTGGTCAACGTGATCGGGGAACTGGCCGGGGTACTGCCGCTGACCAGGAACCGGGGCGACCCGAAAATCGGGCCAGCTGGAGATTGAGATTCCGGCGAGCGGCTTCAGGGTCAACGGCATTTCACCACAAGCTCCGGCCGGTCGCCCGCTTGCGACTGATTCCGCGCCGCTACGAATCGCATGCGCGACTTGCTCGAACGCGAAGTCCACGATGGGCGGGCGGCCGAAGCGGTCGCGTTGTTCTGCGACCAGGTGAAGAAATTGATCGGCGCATTTGCGGCGGCTCTCGCGGCAAACGAAAGCGTGATCCCCGACCCAACCGGTCCGATCGTGGTCCGCGTGATTCGCACGGACGAAGAACAGATGATGGCCAAGACGATGTGCCGGGTCTCGGTCTCGGCGGGAAGATGGAGAGTTGAACCATGACGACAGAAGCCCTGGCCCCGGAGACGCTCAGGAGGATGGACGCTTACTGGCGCGCCGCGAATTATCTGTCGGTCGGCCAGATCTATCTTCGCGACAACCCGCTGCTGAGACAGTCACTGACATCTGCAGATGTGAAGCACTTGCTCCTGGGGCACTGGGGCACGACCCCCGGGCAGAACTTCATCTATGTGCATCTCAACCGAATCATCAAGAAATTCGACCTGGATATGATCTACGTCTCAGGCCCCGGGCACGGCGGCCCGGCTGTCGTGGGCAACACGTACCTCGAGGGTACGTACAGCGAGGTCTATCCCGATATCAGCCGGGACGAGGCAGGACTGCGCAAGCTCTTCAAGCAGTTCTCCTTCCCCGGCGGCATACCGAGTCACGCGTCACCGGAATGCCCGGGCTCGATACACGAGGGAGGCGAGCTGGGGTATTCGCTCAGCCACTCGTTTGGGGCCGTGTTCGACAATCCCGATCTCATCGTCGCCTGCGTCGTCGGCGATGGCGAGGCGGAAACCGGGCCGCTGGCCACGTCGTGGCAGCGCATATATGCAAGGCGTTGAACGGCGTATCGCCGCGGGTCTGAAACCCGACGTCTTCTCCGTTGCATCGATATTCATCAGCCGTTGGGACGTCGCCGTGGCAGGGAAGACACCCGATAAGCTGCGTGACCAGCTCGGCATCGCAATCGCCAAGCGAACCTACAAGGCCTATCGCGAGCTACTCGACTCGCCACGTTGGCAGCGCCTCCTGAACACTGGCGCTCAGCCCCAGCGTCTCTTGTGGGCGAGCACCGGCACCAAGGATCCAAAAGCTTCCGACGTGCTTTACATCAAGTCGCTTGCCGCTCCGTTCACGGTCAACACCATGCCCGAGGACACGTTGAAAGCCCTGGCGGAACATGGCAAGTTCCGTGCGGTTCTACCGGCCGACGGTGGTGACTGCGAGGAGACGCTCGCGAGGTTCGCCAAGGCGGGCGTCGATGTCGACGCTTTGGCCGCCCGACTTCAGGACGAAGGGGCAGTGTCGTTCGTGAAGTCCTGGAACGAGCTGATGAATCGTGTCGCGTCCAAGGGCGAGGCGCTCGAGATGGCTGATTGAGCCCGCGACCGATCAAGACCGCGTATCCCGCTACGCGCCGGTATACGATGGAGGTGGACAGCATGCCTGAGGAATGGTCTCATCGCCGGTGAAACGCAACGCGTCGCGGAGTTGGGGAGTCAGCTCAGGATGGACAGCATCCGATGCGCGACAGCGACCGGCTGATCTTCTCCGAGGGTCATGCGAGCCCGCGACTCTACGCGATGTACAAAGCGGCTCGCGCACAGCGAAGGAAGGACACCTATGACGACAGTCATCCCGCCGCTCACCGGGCGCCCGGCATGGAAGACCCTCGAGGTCCATTCCCAGAAGGTCCGGGAGCTGCATCTGCGCGAGCTCTTTGCCGACGATCCCACGCGCGGCGAGCGCATGGCCGCCGAAGCCGTCGGCATCTATCTCGACTATTCGAAGAACCGCATCACTGACGAGACCCTGAGCCTCCTTCTGCAATTGGCGGACGAATCTGGTCTGCGGTCCCGTATCGACGCGATGTTCCGCGGGGAAGAGATCAACGTCACCGAGCAGAGGGCCGCCTTGCACGTTGCATTGCGCACCCCGCGAGACCAATCAATCCTCGTGGACGGCGAGGATGTGGTGCCCCAGGTCCATGCCGTACTCGATCGAATGGCCGACTTCTCCGAACGGGTGCGCAGCGGGAAGTGGTTAGGCCACACCGGCAAGCCGATCCGCAACGTCGTCAATATCGGCATCGGAGGTTCCGATCTGGGGCCGGTGATGGCGTACGAGGCACTGCGACACTACAGTCGGCGCGACCTGACCTTCCGTTTCGTCTCCAACATCGACGGCACCGACTTCGCGGAAGCCACACACGACCTCGACCCCGCCCAGACGTTGTTCATCATCGCGTCGAAGACCTTCACGACTCTGGAGACAATGACCAATGCGCATACGGCGCGCACCTGGGCCCTCGAGACCTTGAAACATCCTGCCGCCGTTGCCAGGCATTTCGTCGCCGTCTCGACCAACGCGGCGGAAGTGGCGAAATTCGGCGTAGACGCCGCCAACATGTTCGAGTTCTGGGACTGGGTCGGAGGGCGTTACTCGCTGGACTCGGCAATCGGGCTCTCGACGATGATCGCCATCGGGCCCGAGCATTTCCGTGCCATGCTCGGCGGACTCCACGAGATGGACGAGCATTTCCGCACGACCCCTTTCCAGCGAAACCTGCCCGTGCTCATGGGGCTCCTGGCCGCTTGGAACAGCAACTTCCTTGGCGCGCAGACCGTCGCGGTCTTGCCCTACGAGCAGTACCTGACGCGCTTCCCGGCATACCTCCAGCAATTGGCGATGGAGAGCAACGGCAAACACGTCACGGTTGCTGGAGAGGAGGTCACCTACCAGACCGGGTCGATCTACTGGGGGGAGCCCGGCACCAATGGCCAGCATTCTTTCTACCAATTGATCCATCAGGGAACCCAGCTCGTCCCCTGTGATCTCATCGCGTTCATCCAACCGCTCAACCCGATCGGTCGCCACCATGACCTGTTGCTGGCCAACGTCTTTGCCCAGGCCGAGGCCCTGGCCTTTGGCAAGACCTCACAAGAGGTCGAAGCTGAAGGGACGCCGCCGTGGCTGGCGCCACACCGTACCTTCGAGGGCAACCGTCCCACCAACACGATCTTGATGGACCGACTGACCCCGGCGGCGCTCGGAAGGCTCGTCGCGCTGTACGAACACAGCGTCTTCACTCAAGGCACAATCTGGGATATCGATTCTTTCGATCAATGGGGAGTCGAGCTGGGCAAGGTGCTGGCGAAGCAGACGGCCCAGGAACTTGAAAGCAGGGACGAACCGCACCCCACACATGACAGCTCGACCAACGCGCTCATAAGGAGGTACTGCCGACTCAGGAATGCCGATCCATGAGCAGCTCTCTCTGCATCGTTTACAAACCGACACTCGCGCCTTCGCCTGCGACATCGACCACGACCTCGCCGTCGCCATCGACGAACTCCTCCAGCACCGGCGGAAATGGCGCGCGGAAGCCGCGGTCGGCAAGACCGTGGTAAGCAGCCGGATGATCGATCGCATCATCGGGAAGCGGAGGCGCAAGCTCTACGGGGTGCCGGTCGGTTTCAAATGGTTCGTGGAAGGCCTGCTCGGCGACCCGCTCGGTTTCCACGGCTGGACCGCGGTTGTGCCGCGGGAGGGAACCAAGCTCGCGAACCATCATTTCCGCGACATCAGACGGTTCGCCATGGTCGGCAAAAGGGAATGGTAGGAAGAGCAGAACACTCCCGGCAGGAAAGTCGGCGATGAAGAGCAAAAATTCAATCACCTGTGTCTTCCTGGATATCGGTGGCGTATTGCTCACCGCCGGATGGGACCATCATGCCCGCAGACGGGCGGCGACAAACTTCAACCTTGAATTTGACGAGATGGAAGATCGGCATCACTTGTTGTTCGAAATCTTCGAGGAGGGGAAGCTCACACTGGACGAGTATCTGGATCGGCTGCTCTTCTACCACAAACGGCCGTTCACCCGGGCTCAGTTTCTAAGCTTCATGTTTTCCCAGTCGAAACCCCATCCCGAGATGATCGCGTTGATGACAAAGCTCAAGGTCCGACACGGGCTGAAGGTCGTCGTCGTCAGCAACGAAGCGCGCGAGCTGAATGCGTATCGGATTCGAACGTTCAAACTTACCGACCTTGTAGACTCCTTCATTTCGTCCTGCTTCATCCACATGCGCAAGCCAGACGCGGACATCTTTCGTCTCGCGCTGGACGTCGCCCAGGTCACGCCGGATCGTGTCGTGTACATCGACGATCGCGCCATGTTCGTCGAGGTCGCCGATAGCCTCGGCATCCAAGGCATCCATCACCAAGGCCTGGAGACCACCCGCGCCTCGCTCGAGGCGATGGGGTTGAAATGAAGAACGCAACCGCCCGATCATTGCCCCGAACCGGAGCTGAGAACGCCGGACAGGGGCATCGACGGAACGAACGGGAGGCAGACCGCAGATGAAGAGAGCCGGCGACGGTAAGCTTGGTCTGTGGGCGGTTGTTGCCATCGGCGTCGGCGGGATGGTCGGCGGCGGCATCTTCGCAGTGCTGGGTTTGGCGGTGGAACTGGCGCATGGCGGCACGCCCGTCGCCTTTGCGCTTGCGGGCGCGGTCGCGCTGCTGACAGCGTATTCGTACGCCAAGCTGTCCGTCGCGTACCCCAGCCGCGGTGGAACGGTCACCTTCCTCGATCGCGCATTCGGTGCGGGCATGTTGACCGGCAGCTTGAACGTCTTGTTGTGGCTGAGCTACGTGGTGATGCTTTCCCTTTACGCGTTCGCCTTCGGGAGCTACGGAGCGAGGTTCCTGCCGCAGGCATGGCAGGCGACCGGCACGCACGTGCTGATCAGCCTCAGCGTGGTCCTGATTGCCGGGTTGAACCTGCTCAACGTCGGGCTTATCGGCAAGGCGGAAGAGTGGATCGTGGCATTGAAGCTGGCGATCCTGCTGTTCTTTGTCGCGGTCGGCGTTGCCAGCATCAAGACATCTCACATCGCGCTGGCCTCGTGGTCGCCACCGCTGCAGCTGGCGGCGGGCGGGATGATCATCTTCGTGGCCTATGAGGGGTTCGAGCTGATCGCCAACACGGACCAGGACGTGCGGAACGCGGCACGTACGCTGCCGCGCGCGTACTACACGGCGGTCGGGTTCGTGATTGCGCTGTACGTTTCTGTTGCCCTCGTCGCGGTGGGCAACCTTTCGGTGCACAAAATCGTGGCGGCCAAGGACTACGCGCTGGCCGAAGCGGCTCGACCCTTTCTCGGACAAGCCGGCTTCGCGCTTATCGCCGTGGCGGCGATGCTGTCGACCGCCTCCGCGATCAACGCTACGCTCTACGGCACGGCACGGCTCAGTTACTGCATCGCGCGCGACGGCGAACTGCCGGCTGCTCTGGAACGGAAGGTGGGGGGTAAGCCGGTGGAGGGTCTGTTGATCACTGCCGGCCTGACGCTGTTCGTGGCCAACGCACTTGACATGACCAGCATCGCGACCCTCGGAAGCGCCGGGTTTTTGCTGATCTTCGCCGCGGTCAACGCCGCCAACGCGCGGCACGCGTCACACACGAACAGCCACGCCTCGATTTCGGCCACCGGCGCGGGCGCTTGTGTTGCGGCATTCGGAGCGTTGGTGTGGCAGACGGCGCGGACGGGGCCGGGCAAGTTGTGGGTGCTGGCGTCGATGGTCGCTCTGGCGGTGATGATCGAGAGCGGGTACCGGCTGGCAAAGCGGGAGATTCGGTTGCATGACTGAACTACAGACCCACCGGTTTTCGGCCCCACCACTCATCCTGACGATCAACGGCGGGTCGTCGAGCATCAAGTTTGCGCTTTTCGAGGCCGGTGACTCGCTCCGCCGGCTTCTGGTGGGCGAGATCGAACGGATCGGCCGGCCGGAGGCCGTCCTGCGGGTGGAAGGCGTCAGCGAGGAAGATACCTTTTCGCGGTCGGTGCCGGCGGCGGACCACAACGCTGCCGTGGACTCGCTGATGGATTGGATCGAGACACGTAGCGGGGGTGGTCCATTGACCGCCGTGGGTCATCGCGTGGTTGATGGCGGGCCGAAGTACAGCGACCCGCAGCAAATCACTCCGGACATGGTCCACGAGTTGCGCAGCTTGAGCCCATTCGATCCCGAGCACATGCCTGAAGAGCTCCGCCTCGTCGAGGCGTTTCAACGCCGATTTCCCGAGTTGCCCCAGGTGGCGTGCTTCGACACCGCGTTTCACCACAACCTGCCGCGCGTAGCCCGCTTGTTGCCGATTCCGCGGCGCTACGAGGCTCGGGGCGTGCGGCGGTACGGCTTCCACGGGTTGTCATATGCGTTTCTGATGGAAGAACTTGGACGTCTGACCGGGACGAAAGCGGCGCAGGGGCGGGTCATCCTCGCGCACCTCGGCAGCGGCGCGAGTCTGGCGGCGGTGCGCGACGGCAGGTCCGTGGACACGAGTATGGGCTTCACCCCGGCCGCCGGCGTGCCGATGGGCACGCGCTCCGGAGATCTCGACCCCGGATTGGTCTGGTATCTGGCGCGCACCGAGAAGGTGAGCGCGAAGCAATTCAACGAAATGGTGAATTCGCAATCCGGGCTCCTCGGAATATCCGAAACCAGCTCCGACATGCGTGACCTGCTCGACTGCGAAACGCACGACGTGCGGGCGGCCGAAGCCGTCGCGCTGTTCTGCTACCAGGTCAAGAAGTGGGTCGGCGCATTCGCCGCCGCGTTGAGGGGACTCGACACCCTGGTGTTCGCGGGTGGTATCGGGGAGCGAGCGCCTACGGTCCGCGCCCGGATCTGCGACGGGCTGGGGTTCCTCGGCGTCGAGCTCGACGAGAACCGAAACGCCGCCAGTGAAGGCGTGATTTCCACGGCAGTCAGCCGGGTCGTGGTCCGCGTCATCCGCACGGACGAGGAACGCATGATCGCCCAGGGCGTGTGCCGCGTTCTCGACGTTGGTTGTGCAAGGAAAATGAGACCATGAAGACGAGAACTCTATCCCGAGAACTCCCCCACAAGGACGATGCCTACTCGCGCGCCGCGAACTATCTGTCGGTCGGCAAGATCTTTCTCAACGACAATCTGCTCCTCGAGCATCCGCTGAAGCTAAAGCACATCGATTTCGCCAACGCCGGCGCCAAGGCAAGGGTTGTACCTGCGAAATTGTGCATGGCCCGGTGCTTGCCTGACCCGAGGCCATGTGCTCACCGACTTCGCCCTCAGCTCAACCCTGGTCCCCGCCTCACTGCCCCAACCCCAACTGCCACCACCACCACCACATGCACGGCCCCTGGCCCTTCCTCAGGCGCGGGTACTTCCGACGACTCAACCCGCCCCACCTCGTCCCCCGCTTCCAGTGCCGACACTGCGGCCGATCCTTCTCCAAACAGACCTTCTCCACCACCTACTGGCTCAAGAAGCCGCTTCTGCTGCCCCTGATCCTCGATCTCTCCGTCAACGCCATGGCCAACCGCCAGGCGGCCCGGACGCTCAAATGTGCTCCCGCGACCGCCGATCTCCAGCTCGCCCGCCTCGGCCGCCACTGCCTGCTCTTTCAGCGACACATGCTCACCGGAGCGTCTCCTCCCGCTGACATCGCCATCGATGGCTTCGTCACCTTCGAGTACAGCCAGGACTACCCGTTCGAGTTCCTGGTCGCCGTCAACCGGGACAACAGCTTCGTCGAGCACTTCACCGAGGCGCCGCAGCGGCGTAGCGGCCGGATGACCGGGGCCCAGAAGAGGCGCCGAGCGGCGCTCGAAGCCGCGTTCGGGACGCCTGACCCGAAAGCTGTCGAGCAAGGGATGCGCGAGGTGCTCGAGGTCACCCTGGCGGGGGCCACCGTGGCGACGGTGCATAGCGACGAGCATCAGGCCTATCCGCGGGCGATGCGGGGACTGGCCGTTGAAATCGACCACCAGACGATCAGTTCGCGGGCGAAGCGGGATGCTCGCAATCCGCTGTTCGAGATCAACGCGCTGGATGCATTCATCCGGCACAGTCGGGCGGATCATCGGCGGGAGACGATCGCGTTCGCACGGCGCCGCCAGGCTGCGGCGGAGCGATTCGCGGTGTTCGTGGTGTGGAAGAACTTCGTGAAGAAGCGCTGGGAGAAGCGGTGCTTGTCGACGCCGGCGATGTTGCGGGGGCTTGTGGCGCGGCGGTTGACGGTGGCAGACATCCTGGAGACGCGGTTGTTTCCGGGGCGGATCGGGTTGCCTGAGAGATGGCGGGAGTACTACTGGGGTCTGGTGGAGACGCCGGTGGTGGGGGTGAATCGGCGGCACGAGCTGAAGTACGCGTTCTAGAAGCGGATGCCGCGGTCGGTGAATTCCGACCGTGGAACCAGGCATGCACAATTTCGCGGGTACAACCCACGGGTCGCGAACGCCGTCACCCTTCGCTTCCTCGAAATTCCTCGATCAACTCCTGCTGTCTCCGCGTCAAGTGCTCGGGCACGACGACCATGACCCGCGCGACATGGTCCCCGCCGGGAATACCTTGGCCTCGAAGCTTGAGCTGGACGCCGGACGAGGTTCCGGCAGGGATGGTCAGATTGACTCGGCCGCGCAGGGTCGGCAGTGGCACCTTGCCGCCGAGCACGGCGGTGACCATGGGAACCGCGACATCGGAGTGAATATCATTCCCCTCGCGGCGGAGGACCGGATCGGGGCGCACATGCAGGTGAACCATGAGATCTCCCGGTGGTCCGCCACCGGTCCCGACTCCACCGAGTCCCGCCAGACGGAGAACCGTTCCCTCGTCGCTGCCTTCGGGGACGGTGATCTTGAGCTTGCGCGCCCGCTCGACAGTGCCTTCGCCACCGCATTCTGGACAGACCTTCGCCGGGTCGAAACCGGTGCCGTGACAGCGCGAGCACGGACGAGTCACGGTGAAGAACTGGCCCTTGTCGCGGGACTGCGCCGTGACCCGCCCGCTTCCTTGACACGTCGGACACGCCGGCTCGTCCCCAATTGCACCCCGCCCGCCGCAGCGCGCACAGGCAACGGCGGCGGTGAGGGAAACCGACACCTTCCCGCCAAGTGCGGCCGTGCGGAAGTCGACCTCGAGTTCGACCTCGGCATCGTGCCCCGGGCGCGCCGCGCCACGTGAGCGATGGACCTCCTGCCCGAATTCGCCGCCGAAGATGCCACCGAAACGGCACAGGATCTCGTCCATCGACATCGATTCGCCTTCGGCCGCGAATGGCGTGGGTCCCCCGGGTCCGGCAGGCCCATGCGGCGTGGACGTCGACGACGCGGCAGTCGCCACCGCGTCGTCGTACTCCCGTCGCTTGTCGGCATGTGAGAGGACCGCGTAGGCGCCGGCCAGATCCTTGAATTTCTCCTCGGCTTTCCGGTCGCCGGGGTTCCGATCGGGATGGAACTTGAGGGCGAGGGTACGGAATGCCTTCTTGATCTCCGCGGACGTCGCCGAAGGCTGGACGCCAAGGATCTCGTAGTAGTCCTTCATCGCGGTATCCTGCGCTGGACCCGCCGGATCCGGACCTCCAGCGTCTCCTCCGCATACAGAATCGCCACCGGCTCGGTATCGAATCCTGGCGGCACGGGAAGGATGCTCACCAGGACCGCGGGGTCGGGCCAGGACCGGCTGGCACGAACAATGAGAACCTCGTCCAGGATCTCGACGTCGATGTCGGCCTCGACCACGTCCTCCAGCGGCACGAACCAACGCAGGCCAGTCACCTCGACGGCCCACCGGGCACACGCTTCCCGCGAGTTCGGCCATTCGCGCAAAGCCGTCGCGTATCGGCGCCGCAACCGCTGGATCTCTCTCTCGATCTCGTCGACTGCCGGTGGCTGCATACGAGTTCTCCCGCTGCTCCTGGTGGCGGCAAGCGCTAGTTGCTTGCCAGGACCTGGATACTCGTGGACGAAGTCATATGGACGTTCATCTTCTGACCCGCCGCGAGTTCCAACTCGTCACTCTGCGTCGCGATCATGACGACGATCCCCACGCCCGCGCCGGTACCAGCACCGATCGCTGCACCCTCCGCGCCACCGGCGATGCCGCCGACGACAGCGCCCAGCACGGTTCCCGCCGCGATCCGCTCCAAGTCCGTGCCTGTGCCGGAAGCCGCGTCGAGTTCGAGCGGCTGTGCGGAGATCGTGTACTTTTTGCCCGTCGGGTCGACGATCTCCTGGTAAGCGAGCGTCATCCGCGCGCGACCACTTGTTCGGCCCGAGGCCTGGACATCGCACAGAACGCCGGCGATCCGGGCACCGGCCGGAACCGCAGTCCGGCCGTCGACGACGATCGGAGCGAGCGTCGTCAAGGCGAACGTGTCACCGTTATGGCCCGTGCCCGACGAGATCGGCGCGTTGAGCGTCCCGACGACATCGGTGCCGTCAGGGATGATGAGTGTCGCGAATTGGGTCGACTGGGCGCCGGTGTCGCTGGCGGTGTCCAGCGTCTTGTTGCAGCCATCGGCGATGGCAGCGATGGTCAAGACCATGATTCCGATCCCGAGTGTTGAGCGTTTCATGATGGATAGCCTCCCGTTTCCTGGATCAACAGTGACAGACCCACTTGCCGATAATTGAAGAATTCTCTATTCCCGATGCCGAGGGACGCGAGGGTCCGTCACTCGCTCAGCCACTTCCCCGCCGGCGGCGGCGGTCGTTTCTTCTTCATGGCGGCGGCCAGATCATTCCACGCGTTCGTCAATTCGATCTTGAGCCCCGCCCGCTGCGATGCGTCGGCCGTCCGATACTCGTCGTATCTTGAACGTGCGATGACGTGGAGCGCCTGGAGTTCGTCGACGTATATGTGAGTTGCGAAGTCGGTGGCGGCACCCTGCATCCTGGTTCTGGTCGCCAACCGATTGATCCGGTCACCCCACGCCGTGAGTTGCGCCTCGATCTTGTCCAGGTCCACGTCCACGATACCGTCCTCCCGGTGCCGCCCACTCCACTCCGGCCGCGCCAGGAGTCACGAGGATCGAAGCAACGACGTTCATGACACTGGTGTGGCGATCCCGCCCAGCAGTGGGAGGTGCTACCGTTTTCCCGGCCCGATGCGTCCTGCCGCAAACGCCGAGTGCACCGACCCCACGCCAATCCGCGGTGGATTTCCCGAACCGTGGCTACATTGGTTCGTAACCGCTCCCAGGCAGCCGACCGCAAGATTCGGGCCTTCTCGTAGGTGATTGCGGGGCAAGGGTTGGAGATGGTAGCACGATTGCCTGGTACCATCATAACGACGCAGGTCCCGCCAAAACGAGAGAGTAGACGATGCGACTCGAAGATTTGAAGATCACGGAACTACTCGAGTTCGACTCCGAGGACGGTGTTGTCCGCTTCGCGGGCCAGCGCGCCGTCATCATCGACGCCACCGCGAACGGAAATCTCCGCAAGGAGCTGGTCAATCAATTCGGTGTCGCCGCCGCCCGCGCCATTCTGACCCGGTTTGGCTACGTCCAGGGCTGGCGCATGGCTGACGCGATGCAGGATCTATTCCAGTGGGAGACTGAAGACGACTGGCACCATGCGTGCGGACGGATCCACATGCTCGGCGGGATGTATCGTCTCGGGCCAAGTGCGAACAACTCGTTGACGAGCGAAGGGCTGACGCTCATCGACTCATACGAGGCGGAACAGCACGTCGCCCACCTTGGGCGTAGCGAGGCCTCGGTTTGCTGGACCATCTGCGGACTCACGAGCGGCTACTTGAGCCGGGCGCTGGGTAAAGAAATCTACGTTCTCGAAGATCAATGCATAGGGCGGGGCGACGTGGCCTGCCACCTGGTGGGACACACCGCGGAGGAATGGGGCGCCGGCCACGATGAGGAGTTGCGCTTCTTCCGCGTAGAGAATCTCAAGGACTGGCTCGAACCATCGCTCCACAACATTACCGAGAACCTCAAGAAGGTCGAAAACAAGCTTCGCGCCAAGAAAAGGGCACTCGCTCGGGTAACCCCCGAAGCTACGGATCCCCTGGGAATCATCACCCGTAGCGGCTGCATGCGGCAAGTCGTCGACCTTGCCCGGCGAATCGCCACGGTCGACGCCACCGTTCTCATCACCGGCGAGAGCGGAACCGGCAAGGAACTCATCGCGCATCTCATTCACAACAAGTCGGTCCGCGCCGCCGGCCCCTTCGTCGCCGTGAACTGCGGTGCGATCACTGAAACCCTGCTCGAGAGCGAACTCTTCGGTCACGCGCGCGGCGCGTTCACCGGCGCCGTACAGCAGCGGATCGGCTTGTTCGAGGCCGCCAGCGGCGGAACGCTGTTGCTCGACGAGATCGGTGACATCACGCCCGGCCTGCAGGTCAAGCTGCTGCGGGTCCTGCAGGAACACGAGATCCGGCGCGTCGGCGAGAACACGAGCCGGCCAGTCAACGTGCGGGTGATCGCCGTCACGAATCGCGAACTGGCTGCCGATATCGCGGAGGGACGCTTCCGTATGGATCTCTACTACCGGCTCAACGTCATCCAGTTGCACGTACCGGCCCTGCGCGAGCGGCGGGAGGACATCCTGCCGCTCGCACGCCTGCTGCTGGCTCAGGCGGCCGACCGTTACAAGAGCACGGTGACCGGATTCTCGCCGCGTACAGCCGATCAGCTTCTGCGGTACGACTGGCCTGGCAACGTGCGTGAACTCGAGAATGCCATGGACCGCGCCGCCGCGCTCAGCCGCGTCAATCTCCTGGAAATCGACGATCTACCCGAGGAGGTGCGGGAAGCAATTCCGCTACCGCCGGTGGGCGGACCGGTGCGGCCGCTCGACGAGATCGAGAAGGATTACATTCTCGCGGTGCTCGAACGCAATGCTGGCAATCAAGCGCGCACGGCCAGGGATCTCCATATCGGTTCGGCGACTCTCTACCGGAAACTCAAGAGTTATGGTGAACCCGGGGAGGCGGTTGCCGAACATGATTGACCCCGGCACGCCGCTGGTACGATGGGAGGGTGCGACGTGTAGTGGCGGTTCCAGGATGCCGAACTGATGCCACCCGCCGCATTAGCGCCCACACCGAGCCCAACTATTTGTAAATAATATATTAACGCCTTGCGGCGGCGCAGAATCGAACGACATTGACCAGGTGGACTGGCGACCCCGCCAGTCCTTTCTGCTGGGGTGCGGCCCAGGAACCCGATGATGGCTTCCCAGCCGTTCCCCGATGTGCCAAGGATATATTCTTTGAAAAAGATCTACGTGGGCAACCTCAATTTCGACTGTGATGACCGCCAGCTGGCAGCTGCTTTCGCCCTCCACGGCGAGGTCGCGAGCGCCAAGGTGGTCATGGATCGCGAGACCAACCGCTCCCGGGGCTTCGGCTTCGTGGAGATGTCCGACGACAGTGCCGCCACGCAGGCCATCCAGGCCATGAACGGCAAGGACGTCGACGGTCGCGCTCTGAACGTCAACGAGGCGCGCCCGCGCGAGCCGCGTAGCGGTGGTTCCAACTGGTAGATGCGCTGCACCGGCCTGAATGGCCCGATGATGCGAGATCTGATGCGGCCCCGTCCTCTTCGTGAGGGCGGGGCCGCTGACGGATGGGTTGCGGCTCGAGCGGCGCGAGTACCGGGAGACCGGGCGGGGCTCATGGGTGTGAGGCGCCAAATTTACGCGGTCACTTGTGAGGGTCAGGACCGAGGCCACCGCTAGTGGTGCTGAGTCATGGGTTCGTCGCTCTCCGCCTGTGCCGCCATCTCTCGGTACTGTTCGGGCGTCATGCGCGGGAGATGTTTGACGAATGCCGTGAGGTCCCAGAGCTTCTCCTCGTCGTGCGTCGGTCCGAAGGCCGGCATGCCGGTCATCTTGATGCCGTTCTTGAGAATCCAGAAGACTTCCTGGGGTGACAGGTCGGCGACCGACTCGCTGAGGTCGGGCGCCGGTGGATTCAGTCCCTGGCCGACCTCGCTCTTTTCGACACCGGGAGCTCCATGACAGGTCACGCACATCTTCTGATAGTGCTCGAACCCTTCATCGAGATCCGGGTTGCTGAAAGTTGGGCTCAATGCGATGCCTGACGCGTGATGCCGAACCGAGTTGTCCATCATCGACGAGAGCGCTCTCTCGGTCATGGCGTGGTGTGGTACCGTTGCGGCCACGTCGTAGGCGCCCGAATTGATCACTACGAGAGCGACCACGACAGCGATGACGATCCCGGCGACGAGCGTCAGAACGATGGTCTTGAGAGTTCCGGGTTTCATCAGAGGAATCCTCCCCGCGTCGCCGTCGGTGACGATGCGTTATAGCGTGACACGTCGCAAGCGCAGAGCGTTGGTGATGACCGACACGGAACTGAATGTCATCGCAGCCGCGGCGATCATCGGGCTCAACAGCAGGCCAAAGACGGGATACAGTGCGCCGGCGGCGACCGGCACACCGACAATATTGTAGATCAGGGCGAAGAACAGGTTCTGACGGATATTGCGCATGGTGGCCCGGGACAGCCGGCGGGCCTTGGCGATGCCGCGCAGGTCGCCTTTCACCAGCGTGATGCCAGCACTTTCCATGGCGACGTCAGTGCCCGTGCCCATGGCGATACCCACTTCGGACTGGGCCAGCGCGGGTGCATCATTGACCCCGTCGCCGGCCATGGCGACCCGGCGGCCCTGGTCTTGCAGCCGTCTGACGAACTCATTCTTCTGCTCGGGCAAGACCTCCGCTTCTACCCGATCCAGGCCCAGCTCGCGGGCCACAGCTTCGGCCGTCGTGCGGTTGTCGCCGGTGAGCATCACGATCTCGATGCCGTCGGCGCGTAGCAGCTCGACAGCTTCGGCTGTCGACGCCTTTATGGGATCGGCCACTCCCAGCAGTCCGATCGGCTCGCCGTCGGCCGCCAGGAACATCACGGTCTGGCCTTGGCCACGCAGCACTTCTGCCCGCGCCGCGAGGTCGCCCACATCGACGCCGGCGCCGTCCATGAGTTTGCGATTGCCCAGGTGGACCAGCCGGCCGTCGACCGTTCCAGTGACGCCTTGCCCGGCAACGGAGTCGAAGTCCTGCGCGACGGTGGATTCGACGCCACGCTCCCTGGCGCCCGAGACGATGGCCTCGGCCAGGGGATGTTCGCTGCCGCGCTCGAGTCCCGCGGCCAGGCGTAGCAGGTCCGCCTCGTCGCGACCTGCGGCGGTTTCCACCTGGACCAGGCGCGGCTTGCCCTCGGTGAGGGTGCCGGTCTTGTCGATCACGAGGGTGTCGATCTTCTCTAGCACCTCCAGGGCCTCCGCGTCGCGGATAAGCACACCCGCCTGGGCGCCTCGGCCCACGCCGACCATGATCGAGATCGGGGTAGCCAGACCCAGTGCGCAGGGGCAGGCGATGATCAGCACGGCGACTGCGTTGACGATGGCGTAAGCCATGGCCGGGGTTGGACCCACCAGGGCCCAGACGATGAAGGTGATGACCGACGAGGCAATCACCCCGGGCACGAAGTATCCCGCGACCACGTCGGCGATGCGCTGGATGGGCGCGCGGCTCCGCTGCGCGGCGCCCACCATCTCGACGATTCGCGCCAGCAGCGTATCGCTGCCGATCTTGCGGGCGTCCATGACGAAGCTGCCGGTGGCGTTGACCGTCGCCCCTATGACCGTGTCCCCGATTCCCTTCGCCACGGGCATGGGCTCGCCGGTGATCATCGACTCATCCACGTTGCTGCGGCCTTCCACCACCTCGCCGTCGACCGGCACCTTCTCGCCAGGGCGGACTCGCAGGCGGTCGCCGATGACGATCTGCTCCAGCGGCACATCCTCTTCCGAGCCGTCGGCGCGGATCACCCGCGCCGTCTTGGCCGCCAGGCCCAGCAGCGCCTTGATGGCCGTACCCGTCCGGCGGCGGGCCCGCAACTCGAGTACCTGACCGAGTAACACGAGGGCGGTGATCACCGCCGCCGCTTCGAAATAGACAGCCACACCGCCATGACGGCGAAAAGACGCCGGGAAGATACCGGGCGCCACGGTGGCCACGATACTGTAGCCCCAGGCCGCAGCCACGCCGACGCCGATGAGGGTGAACATGTTGAGATTGCGCGTGACCAGGGAGCGCCAGCCCCGCTCCAGCAGGGGCCATCCGCACCACAGGACGACCGGCGCGCTGAGAACGAGTTCGACCCAGGGTTGAATGCGAGACGGCAGCAGGCGGACGCCGGCCATGGGCAGCATGGCGAGGATCAGAAGAGGCGCGGCCAGCGCGGCAGCTGTCCAGAAGCGGCGCGTCATGTCGCGCAGTTCAGCGTCATCACCATCCGTTTCGGCGGTGGCCACCAACGGTTCGAGAGCCATACCGCACTTGGGGCAGCTTCCTGGACCGTCCTGGATGATCTCGGGATGCATCGGGCAGGTGTACTTCACCGCGCCGCCGGCGCGGGGAGACTCTGACGAATCCGCCTGCTCAGCTGCCATGTACCTGTCCGGTTCGGCCATGAACTTCTCGGCGCAGTTTCGGCTGCAGTATAGCCACGTTCGGCCGCCGTACTGGGTGCTGGCAGCGGCGGAATCGGCAGACACGCGCATGCCGCAGACGGGATCATGGCCTTCGACCACCCCGACTCCCCGCCCCTGATGATCAGGCTTCCTGGCTGGGTCGTCATGACCATTTCCTTCCACATGTGCCAACTCATACCTCCATGCCACGACCGAAGATATCGAGAGCCACAGCCTCAGGGCAAAAACGGCTGCCAGGTCCCGGCCGGGATCGTCCGGATGCAGATCGCCCAGTTCGATGAAGACAAGGAAATCGTTGATACGGTTGATCGCCAGGAGACTGAACTCCCGATCAAATCGACCTGTCCCTGCCAAGACATCCATCTGCTGGGACCTCCGCCAGTCGCGCCTCGCTTGCCTCGACAGCCTCGATCGACCCGAGCTTACGTTGCACGTCGGCGAGTTCCTCCAGGAGGGGGACCAGATACTCGTCATTGTCTTCGTGCGACCCGTCGTGAATGGCGAGCGCACGCTCGTAGGTGGACCGAGAGATCGGGGTCGTCGGCGCCGAGGGTTTTCTGGGAGATGGCCAGGGATCGGCCAGCAGATCCGCCGCCCGTGCGTAGTCTCCCGTGGTCGTGGCGAGATCGCCCAGTCGGCTCAGGCGCGACGCTACCCTGGGACTGTCCGAACCGAGAGCGCGCTCCCGGATCGCAAGGGCCTGCTCGTATTACGGCTGTGCCTCCTCGAAGAGACCCAGGGACAGGTAGACCTTCCCGGTGGTGCTCATGATCCGCGCCTTGGCCTGCGGTTCATCCGGAAACTTGTCGGCGATCGTTTTCGATCCGGCGTCCAGCACCTCGCGCACCGTGTCGTCTCGTTCTTGCTCCTAGGCCTCGGCCGCGCGAGGATCGGTTGAATCGTCTGGAAACGCTCGATGTCCTCCGCGAGGGCATTCGCGCTCTGGTAACGCCGGGCCGGATCCTTCTCGGGCGCCTTCAGGACGATCGTCTCGAGATCACTGCCCGCGAGCTTCTTGACCTCTGCGATCTCGCGGAACGGAACCGGTGACTCCTCGGCGATCGCGCGCGGCGCGCTGGCCATCGTGGTCGCCGTTGCTGGCATGGCGACCATGACGATTGGTGTCGCGCGTTGGAGAACTGGTACCGCGGCAGCTCAGGAAGTGATGGACCGGTTGCGCGGAAGGCTGTATGCAAGCGAGCCGGGATGACCGCGTTGAAACGTGCGTCCGGACCGACGACCGATCCCGTGACCCGGCGGATCGTCAGACCTCGATCAACTCCTGAATGTCGGCTTCGTCGAGTGCCATGACGCCGGCCTGGCTTCGTGACTGCGCCGGGCGGGTCCGCCGCGGCGGTCCGGGTAACCGGGGCGGTGCGAGATCGTGCACGTGATGGGAACCACCGGTCGCCAGGGCTGCGAGTCGGCCGACGATGCCGTTCATCTGGTCCGCCTGACCAGTCAGCCCTTGCGAGGCGGCCGCCAACTCCTCGGAGTTGGCCGCCGACTGCTGGATCGAGTGGTCCATGACGGTGACCGCGGAATTGAGCTGATCCACGCCCTGGGCTTGCTGGTCGGACGCGGTGGCGATCTGTCGCATCATCTGCGACACGCGGGCCGCGTTCCCGGCCACCTGGGCGAAGACCGAATTGGCCGCCTCGACCTGCTGCGAGCCGTCCTTGACCTTTTCGAGGGTACGCCGAATGAGCGTTCCGGTATTGCTCGCCTCGGACGACGATCGGGCGGCGAGATTTCTGACCTCGGCTGCGACGACCGCGAAGCCCTTGCCGGCATCGCCGGCACGGGCGGCTTCGACAGCCGCATTGAGGGCCAGCAGGTTAGTCTGGAACGCGATCTCGTCGATGGTCTTGATGATCTGCGAGGTTTCGTCGGCCGCAGTATTGATGGCGGAAATGGACTCCACGAGCTGGCTCATCGACTGATTGGCCCGGTCCACGAGCGTCTGCGCATCGTCCATCAAGCCGTTGGCCTCGCCGGCGAGCGTGGCGTTCTGCTTCGTGACTGCAGCCAGTTCCTCGAGCGACGAGGCTGTCTCCTCGATCGCCGCGGCTTGCTGGGTCGCCTCTCCGGCTTGATCGTTACTCGTGTCCGAGACCTGGCGCGCCGAACCCGCGACCTCGCGGGAGCATTCGCCCAGATCGGCGATGACGCGTCCGAGCGCGCGATTGATCGAGCGCACCATGAGCCACGCCACCAGCAGGAACAAGGCGATGCCGACCACGACGATGATGGTGGAGGCGAGGGTGGCCTTGGCGCGGGCGTTCGCGGCATCCTGCTTGGCCGCAACGGCCGACTGCTTGGCATTCTGTGCCGTGGCCCGCTGGTCCGTGACCGAGGCGGAGGCCTCGTCCAGTGCCGACTGCGCCGCGACGATGATCGCGTTGCCCGTTTCGTCGAGTCGCAGGCGTAGGTCTGCTTCGCGACCACCGAATGCCAGCGACTGATCGATATCGGCCATGAATTTGTCAAGGGAGTCACGGACGGAAGCCGCGCGCCGGATCCACTCGTCGTTCTTCAACGTCGACGAGAACTCCACCAAGGCATCGATACTCACGAGTCCGTCACCAGTGACCAGCTCACGGTACTGGTCGATGTATCTCTGTTCTCCCGTATCGAGGTATTTCTGCTGGCGCGCCTGGATCTGCAAGAAGAAGATCTCACAGTCCCTCAGCACGTTCAGCATCTCCAGTTCGACCGGCGGGAGGTCCTCGCCCTCCAGCTGGAGGACAGACTGCTGGCTCTCCAGTTCGTCCATCGTGGAAGCAATGTATCCCATCGACTCGTCGATGGGGCGGATCATCGCATCCTTGAGCGTCGCGTGTTCGCGGTGGACCGAGGTGTATTCGGCAAAGAGTCCGCGGTAGTCGCCGAAAGGTCCCAGGAGGTTCTCGCGGCCGACGGCTGCGAGCTGCGAGGCGACGGCCGTCGCCATCTGGTCAAACTGCTCCTGCTGCTCTTGTTCATGGAACTGGAGAAATGCCTTTTCGGTCAATCGCAGTTCCATGACCTTCATCATTGCGTCACTGACCTGCTGCTGAAGCTGATTCGCGGTGTCGATGGCCTGATCGGCCGCGTCGATGTCTTCGTTTGCCGCTTCCATCTGGCTGTAGGCGTGGTCGATGCTCTGGCTCGCAATGCGGTTGGCGCCGACGAGTATCAGGACCAGAAGCACGGCCATTCCGGCAAACGCCAGGAGACGCGTCCGCACATTCGAGTTCCGGAATCGTTCAAACATGATGAACTCCTGAAGCCGATGTGCGGGAGGCGCGCCTGGTAGCCGCGCCCTCCGCCGAATCGACTAATTGATGCCCAGTCCCGCGGTCGCGGTTTCATCGAATTTGTACAGGCCGCAGCCGACGACGAGGTTGATCCCGTCGGCGCTCTTGCAGCCACGGACGTAGGACACCTTGTGGACGATGTCGCTGCTGCCCGGCTTCGGCCAGTAATAGTCGACCCACCCCGCGCCCTTCTCCTTGACCACGGCGTTCATGGTGGCGAAGAAGCGCTTGCCCTTCTTGTCCTTCATGCCGATGATGCTCTGCCCGTCGAGCTTGTACTTCATCGGATGCATCAACATCACGCCGTCGTCGAGCGTGTGAATCCACACATAGGTTCCGTTGAACAGGAACTTGCTGCCCTTGCCCTGAAACTTCGGAAAGGCGGCGGTGCCTTCCTTTTCCAGGAGCGCACAGGCTTCCGTGACCTTGGCGATGATGAGGCCGGGGTCGGTGGGCGTGTCGGTGGCCGTGCTGTTGCAATAGGCAGCACTCTCTTCGGCGAGGGCGGCGGCATCCTGCGCTGAAGCTGTGCAAACCTGGGTCGACGCGAGCGCCACCAGGGTCAGGATCAGAATCTTGCGGTTCATCGGTCTCGTCCTTTCGCGATTGGCGCCGAATCCCGGTCCGCGGGCCGGTTCCATGTTTGTCCGGCGCCGCGGTCTGCCGCAATTCCACGGTGGCTGCGACGCACAGTGATCTCCCATCGACCGGATCGGAAGGACCTTGAAAGGAAAAGCCGGACACGGTATATAAGGATATATTTAATCAAGTGTAAAACCGACCGGCACTCTCGCGGCATCATCACCCCACCTTATTCATGCTACCGCGTAGCGAAGCGAGTGGAACGGTCTCTGTCAGCGGGATCTCGTTGGGTTTGTGAGGGAGCCGTACCCGCTGGGGTACGGTGACCGAAGTAAACCCGAGAAAGCCCACTCACAGAGACCGTTCCGCCGCCGCAGTAGCGATAACACGAATACGGTGAGGTATGAGGGCTGGGACTCCCTCGTCCCCACGTCGTCGACACCACCGTCACGAAAGCAAGTCCCGAGAACTTGAGCACGACGTCGTATTACGCCGGTACCACCCCTGCCACTGGCCCGACCGTGTGCGGCCGCAACAGGATCAAGAGGTCGGGAACCGCCGAGAACATCTGCAAGCCGGACGTGCACTCGTCGACGTTGAGGACAGCTTCCGGGAAGGCACCCGTGTATCCGGTATTCGTGTAGAAGAGGAGATCGGTCGCATACCTGGCTTCCATGGTCACATCGATCGCGCCACCTGCGCCCGCGGCGACTAGGATCCAGTCATGGTCGGCACCATCGACTTCCAGATCGCGCCAGCCGGTGCGGAAGCACCAGGTCGCCGTGCCCATCTCGTCACCAACGATGGTCAGGAAACGCGGCGTTTCGTCAACGCATTCGCAGCCGCAGTCGAACTCGTCGGGCACGCTGGCTGGCAAGGGCGGCTCGTCCTCCGTGAAGGCTCCGGACGGGCATTCGGTAATATCCGCTCGCCCTCACGTCGCGCGCACACCTCCGTAAACGTCGTATCGGCGTCCTCGCTGGGGCGGCCCTTGTTCCAACCGGAGCGGCACTCATTCAGTAAAGTTGATCCTATTAGTGACTATATATGCAGCAAGTTGCCGCTCCTTGGGTCCGAATTGCACCCATGGTGTTTGGTCATTCAGCAGTTGCGATCACGGAGGACGGAAATGGGAATACGAATCAATACAAACGTTGCTTCGATCAACGCGCAGCGCCATCTTTACAATGCCAGCGAGGACTTCCACAAGTCGATGGAGAAGCTATCCAGCGGTTTACGAATCAACCGTGCCAGTGATGACGCGGCTGGTCTGGCAATCAGCGAGGGCCTCAAGAGAGATATCCGCGCGCTCAATCAGGCCGGCCGCAATGCCGCCGACGGAGTCTCGCTCATGCAGACGGCCGAGGGCGCGCTCGACGAGGTCAGCAACATCCTGCTCCGCATGAAGGAGTTGACCGAGCAGAGTCTCAACGGCACATTGACCGACTCCGAGCGCGGGGCTATCTGGATTCTGAGCACTACGCGCTCTGGAACGAAGTCAACCGTATCGCGGAATCGACCGAGTTCAACGGCGTCCACCTTCTGGACGGCACGGGCGGCAACGTGAACATCCAGGTCGGGATCGGCACGGCCTCCTACGACGCGATCGCCGTGGACCTGAACAATAATCACGATGCGATGACCATGGGTATCCATACCATCAACACGGTGCTTGACGCGCAGGACGAGATGGATACGATCGACGTGGCGATCGATTCGGTGAGTGCTGCGCGGGCGGACTTCGGCGCGATCCAGAACCGCCTGGAAAGCTCGATCCGCAATGTCGCCAACACGGCCGAGAACCTCAGTGCTGCCAACAGTCGCATTCGCGATGTGGATATCGCCAACGAGTCGAGCAAGATGATCAGCGCGCAGATCCTGTAGCAAGCGGGCGTGTCGATCCTCGCACAGGCCAACGCGACCCCGAGCCTCGCACCGACCGCGCGATGAAGCACCGCGCATGCGCCGCGTCGTGCATGCCCGCCACGTCAGCGGCGGTCGGGCGTCGCTCGCCGGCGAACGTCGCCGCCGGCCGCAACGTCACCCGGGTCATTGCCAGGGCGCCGTCGACTCCCTTGCCCAGCACGCCGATTGCGTCGTCACGGTAGTCGTCGACCACGAAACCCCGTTCCGCGGCGATGGACAGGAACCACAGCATGTGGCAGCTCGCCAGCGCCGCCACGAACGCCTCCTCTGGATCCACGGCCTTAGCCACCGAAAACGGCAGCGGCACCACATGCGGCGAGGCCGACGCTGTCACCTCAACGCCCCCGTCGAAGCGCCAGCGATGGCCGCGGCCGTACTGGTTGTCCAGGAAGGCGGCATCGCGGCGTTGCCAGATGATCGTCGCGGTGTACTTGGCCATGAATACCCGTTCTCGTGAAGCGTGAAATCGCGCGCGGACAAATACCTATATGGTCACGAACGGTGAAGACAGTAACGCTCACCACGCTGCCGGCCGCGAACACCAGCGCCACCCCGAGCATGATCGACAGTGTCAGATGGCTCGACGCGCTGTTGAACGCCGTCAGCGTCGCCGCGTCGTCGAGGCTCGACGGCAGCAGGCGCGGATACAGGCCCGCCACGCCGAAGGCCGTCGCGCCGACGATCGTGGCAGCCGAGGCGGCCCACGCCTTCCACCAGGCCCGACGTGTCAGGAACACCCGGACACCGAGCAATCCCGCCACCGCGAGCAGGGGGAACACGCTGGGCCAGGGCCAGCGGCCGATGTTCGCATAGAGGTCCGTCACCACGGCCGTGAGCACCAGGAATGCCACCGCCACCAGCGGCAACGCCGCCCACAGGCGCGATGCCATGCGCGCGCCGCGCTCACCGAGGTCGCCTTTCACCTTGATCGCGAGCCAGATCGAGCCGTGCACGGCGAAGAGCAACACGAAGAGGGCACCGCCGACGAGGCCGTACGGATTGAGGAGCGTCAGCAAGTTGCCATGCAACCGTCCGGCCTCATCGAGCGGCAGACCCTTGAAGATGTTGGCGAACGCCACACCCAGCAGCAGCGCCGGCAGGAACGAGCCGACGGTCAGGCAGGTGTCCCACGTGCGCCGCCACCACGCGGCCGGCTCCTTCGAGCGCATCTCGAAGGAGATGCCGCGCAGGATCAGCGCGAATAGCAGCAGCATGAGCGGCGTGTAGAGCGAGGAGAACATCAACGCGTAGGTGCGTGGAAACGCCGCGAACGTCGCGCCGCCCGCCGTGAGCAGCCACACCTCGTTGCCGTCCCAGAAAGGTCCCTGGGCGTTGAATACGAGGCGCCGTTCGCTGTCGTCGCGGGCCAGGAAGGGCATGAGCATGCCCAGGCCAAGGTCGAACCCGTCCAGCACGAAGTAGCCGGTCCAGAGCACGCCCCAGAGCAGGAACCAGATAGTCTCGAGCATGTCGCGCCTCCCCTACGCCTCGACCGCCGGTCCCTCGACGGGTCCGCGGCGAGCGTACTTGGCCAGCAGGTAGAAATCGGCAGCACCGAGCAGAGAGTAGACGAGGATGAAGGCGATCGCCGAGAACGCCACCTGGGTGGTCGCCAGCGGCGATACGCCATCGGAGGTGCGCATCACGCCGTAGACGATCTACGGTTGCCGGCCGACCTCGCTGAGAGTCCACCCCAGCTCGTTGGCCAGGTACGGCAACGGGATCGCCAGCACCAGCACGCGCAGAAGCATCCGCTGGTTTTCTGGCGCCCGGCGCTTGATCACGGCCCAGGCCGAGTGCGCGAGCAGCGACAGGAGCCCGCGGATCCACAGCCCCTCCATCGCGTTGCGCTCGTGGGCCGTGTCGGGCCACTGGATCAGGTTCATGGGCGCCCCTGCCTCGGTCTCCCATTGCGCTTCCATCGCCGCCAGCTTCATGGGCTGCTTGGTGCCGAGGATCTCGGCGTTCATGTGACCCTGCGCCACCTCGAGGACGGCGAAGGTGAGCGTCCACACTGCGGCGAGCGCGAACGACTTGCGGAAGAACGCCACGTGCCGGCGCCGCGCCAGGTGCCAGGCTGAGATCCCCAGCACGAAGAATCCGGCCGTGATGTAGGCTCCGCCCAGCGTGTGCACCAGCTCGAGCACCGCGAACTTCTGGGTGATCACCGCGAAAAAGTCGGTCAGCTCGGCGCGCCCGTTGCGGAGCGTGTAGCCGACGGGGCTCTGCATCCAGGCGTTGGCCACGAGGATCCAGAACGCCGACAGGTTCGAGGCGATCGCCACCAGCCAGATCGAGGCGAGGTGGGCCTTGCGCGAGAGGCGCTCCCAGCCAAGGAACCAGACGGCGATGAACGTCGACTCGAGGAAGAACGCCGCCGTGGCCTCGATCGCCAGCAGCGAGCCGAAGATATCGCCCACGAAGGCCGAGTAGCGCGACCAGTTCGTGCCGAAATGGAACTCCAGCGTGATGCCGGTGACCACGCCGATGGCGAAGTTGATGAGGAAGAGCTTTCCCCAGAACCGCGTCATCTGCCGGTAATCGTCGTCGCCGGTGCGGTACCACCGCGTCTGCATGATCGCGACGATCAACGACAGCCCCAGCGTCAGCGGGACGAAGAGGAAGTGGAAGTAGGTCGCGACCGCGAACTGGAGGCGCGACAGTGAGAGGACGTCCATGCGGGGCTCCTTTCGGCTCAGTCCTCTTGATCAACGCCCGCGCGGACGCGTCGCCTCGCGGGACGCGTCTTTGCGTAGCCATTCACGCTGACGATCTTTTCTTGCGTGGTGGCGAGATCCGCGAAGGTGATGCGGGCAAGGTGCCTCTCCAATGCTTCCGTCGCGCCAGCCCAGGCGTCCTGCACCGGGCAACCGGCGGCGAGAGGACACGACCGTTCCAGACCGACACAGCCGTTCAGGACGATGCCGCCTTCCACGACCTGCACGATATCCAGCAGCGAGATCTGGTCGGCGGGACGGCCCAGGCTCACGCCGCCACCGTTGCCGCGCGTCGTATGCAGAATGCCCGCAGCCGCGAGCTGGGCAACAACCCGCCGCAGGTACGCGATCGGCATCAGCCGCCGCTCGGCGATGTCGCGGATCTGCTGCACCGGGGCGTCCGGCCCGAGCGCCGCGAGATGGAGCACGATGCGCGAGGCGTAGTCGGTCTGGCGGCTGATGCCGTGCACGGTGGCCCTCCCGGTGAAGGTTACAATTTCGGTAATGTTATCAAATAGTTAATGTTTGTCAACGGTCAAAACCGTTCCATAGCATACAGTTACAATCTTGATTCAATGACATCAGCGACGGGTGCCGTTGCGCCATCGCTCGGTACTGCGTCGAGTCCTGCTACGAGCAGGGCGGCCGGTCGGTCCCATGTGATCCTACCCCGGACGCAGGTTGCGTTCACGCCGGAGCGTGGACCACGCGGTTTCGGCGCGAAGGCCCACCCGAGCCTCCCTGCTCACCGCCCGCGCCGCGGCCGACGCGGTCCAAGCAGCAGCGGCGCATCGGGGCTACCACGCTGCAAGAGGCGTGCGGAATCGTGGCAACAGAGTTCGCACTAAACCGATTCGTCGGCGTGTCGATAGAGACTGACCGAGACGGGGGAGAATCTAGGCATATTGCCGAAAGTAGGAGGCCCGAAATGGCGCCATCTCCCGAGACCGGTTGTGGGATCCGATCAGGGCAATCCACGGCGGTCGATCCCCGTATTGCGGTTCGGGAGCTATATGACGCCATCAACCAGCCACGTACTGAACTGGTACTGTTCTTCTGCTCCAGTCTGTATCCTCTCGAAATCGTAGCTGAGGAGATGAGAAACGCATTTGCCGGCACGCCGGTCGTTGGTTGCACGACGGCCGGCGAAATCGGTCCGAAAGGTTATCTCGACCACTCGATTTCGGGCGTCAGTCTTTCCGCGGATGTGGCCACGATCGTCCATGGCCCGATTGCTCGACTGGCCGAATTCGCTCCCTCGAACTACCAGGGATTCTCGAAGAGCCTCCTGCAATCCTTGAAACAGCGGGCCCCGAGTTCAAGAACGGAGGGCACCTGTGGTCTCCTCTTGATCGACGGACTGTCGGTCAGGGAGGAAATCGTCGTGCGAACTCTGCAGGATGGGCTCGGCGGCGTCCCTCTCGTGGGGGGATCGGCCGGCGACGACCTGGCTTTTTCGAAGACCCTGGTGTATTTCGACGGAGCATTTCACGATGACGCAGCCGTCGTCGTGCTTGCGGCGTTGACGCGGCCATTTCGAACGTTGAAGACGCAGCATTTTCGGTCACTCACCCAGCGAATGGTTGTCACGGCCGCCGACCCGGCGCTCCGAACGGTCCACGAAATCAATGGACTGCCGGCAGCCGCGGAATATGCGCGCCTTGTCGGGATCGACGCCGACCGGTTGAACGCGAGTAGTTTTGCGGCCTACCCCATCGTCACGATCATCGATGGCCAGGACTATGTCCGCTCGATCCAGAAGGTCAACCCCGACGGAAGCCTGACATTTTACAGCGCGATCGAGGAAGGCCTGGTTCTGCGGACTGCCCGCGGACTCGATCTCGTTGGCGACCTCGACGACGCTCTTACCCGCATAAGGGCAGAAATCGGTGCGCCGGCCCTGGTAATCGGATGCGATTGCATTCTACGGAAACTCGAGCTGAATGACCGTGGAACCCGACCTGCCGCCGACGAGCTCCTGCGGGCCAACAACGTGGTGGGGTTTAGCACCTATGGCGAGCAAGTCGCCGGCGTCCATGTCAATCAGACTTTTACGGCAATCGCGATCGCCGATGATCGTGCATCGGGAGGTCGCCATGACTGAGACTGCTGTCGCTTCCACGGTCGCCCAGCCAGAGACATCGCAACAGGAAATCACGCGACTGAAAAAGGTCATCGAGGTGCTCATGGATCGTGCCGAGCGCAGCACCTCGATCCAGAGTTCTGGATTCGGCCTCTTGCAATCGACGGTCGTGCTGGAGAAGAAGATCCATGAGCGCACCCGCGATCTTGAAGAAGCGTTGCGCAAGATCGAGTCGATCAATGAGGCACTGGCGCGCGAGAAGGCGGAGCAGCAGGAACTCATCTACAAGCTCGAAGACGCACATCACAAGCTACTTCAGTCTGAGAAGCTCGCGGCGATCGGGCAGCTCGCCGCCGGAGTTGCTCACGAAATCAACAACCCGATCGCGTTCGTGATGGCGAATCTCGGCACTCTGCAGAAGTACGCGGACGACTTGCTGGCCATCCTCGGGGCTTACGGTGACGCGGCACACCAGCTCACCATGGCGCCAGAATTCGCCTCGCACATCGAGTCATTGTGCCGTGAGGCTGATATCGACTACCTGATATCGGACATCCCCAGCCTCATCACCGAATCGATCGACGGTGCGGACAGGGTGCGCCGGATTGTTCTCGATCTCCGTAGCTTCACGCGGACTGGTTCGACAGTTCCGGAGATGGCCGACCTCCATGCCGCTCTTGACAGTACGCTGAACATCGTGAGGAACGAGGTCAAGTACAAGGCGGAGGTTGTCAAGGAATACGGTGACTTGCCACCCCTGCGCTGCGTCGTTGCTCAAATCAACCAGGTCTTCCTCAACCTGATCGTGAACGCTGCGCAGGCCATCAAGGAGAAGGGTATCATCACGGTCCGTAGCGGTCGAGATGGCGACACAGGATGGATCTCGATCAGCGATACAGGCGGCGGGATCAGCCCTGACAATCTCCCTCGCGTTTTCGACCCCTTCTTCACGACAAGACGGGCCGGAGAGGGGACCGGCTTGGGGCTCTCCGTGTCTCGTGACATCGTCCACCGCCATGGTGGACGACTCGATGTCGAGAGCGAGCCAGGTACTGGTACGACATTTACCCTCCGTCTCCCGATGACGAGCGAGCCAGAGATCGAGGGCGACGTCGCCTGAAGTTCGCGGGTGACGACCAAGCGGCTTTCAGCCGCTGGCTGACGACCCTGCCCCTGTCCTGCCAAGAGCTGTCGGGTCGGCTGTCTGGATTGGGATCGAAGCCGTCCTCCTGGCGTCGTGACGGCGACTTCGAGCGTCGATCCACGGTCAACCACAGTACTCATAACTTCAGCTATGCCAACAGAGATAGGATTTCCAGCTGGGATGGTGTACGATCACCACGTGCAGTGGCGGTCGTTCGCAGCTACGCTATGGATGGGGAGGCAACGGTATGGTTTGCCGTCGGTCTCGAGTCCGCTTCGAAAAGAGTGAGTCCGTGTCCAACTCCAATTCGGTGCCCGCGGGCGAGATCACGGCCCGCATGCTTGCCAGATACCAGCGATCGAGTCTCCGCCACAGCCTCCTGCAGATCGCCGACAGCGTCCTGCCCTACCTCGCCCTCTGGGTCGCCATGATCTACAGCCTGCGCGTGTCCTACCTGCTCACTCTCGCGCTCGCGGTGGTCGCCGCCGGCTTCGTGATGCGCACTTTCATCATCTTTCACGATTGCGGCCATGGCTCGTTCTTCCGGGCGAAATGGGCCAACGAGCTGGTGGGATTCATCACCGGCGTGCTCACCCTGACGCCGTCGCGCGATTGGTGGCGTCAGCACACCAAGCACCACGCCACCTCGGGCGACCTCGACCGGCGCGGTGATGGAGACGTGTGGACGCTCACGGTGGAGGAATACCGCCGCGCCTCCCGCTGGCAGCGCCTTGTCTACTGGTTCGTGCGGACACCGGCGTTCATGCTCGCGGTCGGTCCGATCGTGATGTTCGTGATCCACAATCGGTTCCCGTCGAAGGGCGCGCGGCGACGCGAGGTCATGAACGTCGTCTACACGAACCTGGCGATCGGCGGCCTCGTCGCCGGGCTCATCTACCTCATCGGCTGGAAGGCCTACCTGATGATCCACATCCCGGTGACCCTGTTCAGCGGGGCGATAGGGATCTGGCTCTTCTACGTGCAACACCAGTTCGACGGCGTCTACTGGCGGCGGCACGACGAGTGGAATCCCGCGGCCGCCGCGGTGCAGGGCAGTTCCTACTTCCGGCTTCCGATCGTGCTCGAGTGGTTCTCGGGCAGCATCGGCTTCCACCACGTCCATCATCTCAGCTCGCGGATCCCGAACTACTTTCTCAAGCGGTGCCATCGGGAACACCCGGAACTGCAGGCCGCGCCGACGCTCGGTCTCGCCGCCAGTGTCCGCTGCTTCAAGTACCGCCTGTGGGACGAGAAGCGGCAATGTCTGGTCACGTTTGCCGAAGCTCGACGCGAGACGACGGCCTGATTCCGGCGGCCGTGATCAGTGCCGATCCTGTGGGCGACAGGATCCACCTTCCGTCCTGCAGCCGCCATACGACCGCGGCGCATCCTCATCCCACGTCACCATGGCCAGCGTCCCGGTCCAGCTCTTCTGGGCCTTGCCGGTTATTCCCAGCTCGTAGTAGGGCGACCATGTCGAGCATGGTGCTGGTGACGGTGGGGTGGTCTTCGCCCACATCGCTGGCAACACCCGAGATTCGATACGACGGGCGTGCCCCGTGCTACGAGAGGTCGTTGGCTCGACGGAAAGAACGCATGACGGCGGGAGCCGTGGAGAGGATCTTTCTGTATACCTGTGAGTCTTGCAAAGCAGATCTTGCGAGCGAGCCGATGCGCATATTGGTCGAGTTCACCCCGCAGCCGGGGCGCCTTCGCGACAGTTCGGAAGGAGTGATGGCAATTCGCGCCGGCGGATACGATTCCGTGAGTCTGCGGGCGGGAGTAGCTCGCGTTTCTGTGCACATTTCGACCTATGCTTTTCGCAAGGCGGGGTACCTGCCGTGAGCGCAACCGTCAGGGCCTGATATCAGGCAACCGCAAGCCGGTGGTGAGGAGCGCCATGAACAACGAGACCGTGAACCGGATCAGTGGCCAAATCATGCTTGGACTGTCTCTGTTCGCAATGTTCCTGGTAGTCGGCGCGGCGGTCTTCACGATCGTCGGCCGCCTTGACCCGTCGCCCAACGGCGACGAAGGCACGGCGGCGCACGTCTTCCAGCTCGCGATTGTCCTGCTCGTTCCGGTCGGCCTGGTGTTCCTGGCCACGGCCGATTGGCATCGGCCGCTTAAGGTGGGGAAGCGTCTTGCCGTGTCCGCTGTTGCGCTCGTCGTGGTTTTCTCGACCCTCTACTACCTGGAGCATCTACGGTGAGGCCGCGCAGGCCGTAACTCGAGGGGTGACCCGTGAGCATCAAGCGAGTGGTACCGAACGTCACGACCGAGCGTCTCGAGGAGAACCGGGAGTTCTACACCTCCCTCCTGGGATTCCAGGTCGTGATGGACATGGGCTGGATCGTGACGCTCGCCTCTCCCGATTCCCCAGGCGCACAGATCAGCATCGTTCGCGGGGAGACGGCGGAGTCGGCCAGTACGAACGTCACGCTTACGATCGAGGTTGGCGACGTCGACGCCGTTTACGCCGAGGCGAGGTCACGCGGCCATGTGATCGTCTATCCCTTGACCAGCGAAGGCTGGGGCGTACGCCGATTCCACCTGAGAGATCCAAACGGCGTGGTCATTAACGTGATGAGTCATCTTCGGTGATGCGGCGCGGGGTCCCGGTTGGTCGAGCAACGCACGGGTCCAGTGTTCGGCGTGTGGTGGCAAGGTGGGTTGCGTGCTCCCGGGGTCGCGTGGTCGGGAAAGTCCTGGTTCAACGTCGCTTTGAGCGTGGCCTAGGCATCGATTCCCGTGAAGATGCCAAGGCCTTCCTCCTCAAGAGCCGCCTCTATACACCCTCTTGCCGCTCGACAGGAGACCCCCTTCAACATGCGGGTGATTCCGTTGCCGCCGTCGCTGTCTCACGTCACCGCGACCTCAGCGTCGATTGCCCGGCGTCTGGCCTGTGAGGGGAATTGCGTCGTCGACCGGCAGGTCGTCGATGAAATCCGACTTCTCGTCGTTGCCGACCGTGCTCTGGATCGGCAGGCGGACGACGAACTCGGCGCCGCCGAGCGGGCTGTCGCCAACCTCGATGCGGCCCCCGTGCTTCGCGGCCACGATGTCGCGGCAGACGGCGAGACCCTGGCCGGTGCCGGCGCCGACCGGACGCGTCGTGAAGAACAGGTCGAAGATCCGTTCACGCTGTGGGGGCGGAACGCCCGGGCCGTCGTCGCCGACCCGGATCACGAGGTCGTCGCCATCGCGCGCCGTCGAGATCCTGATGATGCCTGGTTGCGCCCGGCCCGCCTCCGCGATCGCCTGCGCCGCGTTGACCACGAGATTGAGCACGACCTGACCGATCTCCCCACCCTGGCCATGGACGTCCGGCAGGGACGGATCGAGCTCCAGCTCGAGCATCTCGGCTGGCGACCAGACGTTACGGCTGACGATCTGGGTGTTGTCGATGATTCGATTGATGTCGATCATCGTCATGACGGAGGTACCGGGTTGCGCGAACTCCTTCATCGACTGGACGATGACCGCGATCCGCTGGGCGCCGGCCCGGGAGTCCGCGAGCGCGGAGGTGATCTCCTCGTTGGCAAACCCGTCGTCGCTTGCGCCGATGTAGTGGATCGGCGTGTTGATCTCGTGGGCCATGCCGGCGGCGAGATGGCCGATTGCCGCCATCTTCGATGCGTGCGTGGCTTCCTGCTCCGCTCTTCGCTTTTCGCGCAGCGCCGCCACCATGCTGTTGAACGCCGTCGAGAAGTCACCGAGGAAATCCAACTGGTGCTCAAGGCAGCCGGCGGCGATCGCCGTGGAAACGCGGCGCAACTCGGTCAACTCGTTGTGAAGATCAGCGACCGCGGATGCGAGGGCGGCAACATCCGCAGGCACGTCGGCTGGCGCTGTCAGCAGCACCATGGCACGACCGTCGGCGAGCGCCTCGATGTTCGACTTCTCCAGTCGCAGAATGCCGAAACCATGGTCCCTGGGAGCGGTTTGCAAGGCGTCGATGAACTGGGGAATGTCCAGCGACCTGGACCAGTCGCCCCATACCCACTGAAGCGGCGAACCGGTCGACGATCAAGGCGCTCTACGGACGAGGCAAGTGGACCGAACGGTTTGCCCATGACGATTTCCGTTGATTTTTTTCCTCCAATCACGCGAAATGGCAGGGGCCATCGTTGGAAAAGCGGCGAGGCACGCCATCATAATCCCGGGGCGCGGAATGGTCACCCGTGACCAGTGATCTCTATCATGCGGCTCGACGCGCGGTGACCCGATCAGGAAGGTGGACCAATACGAGGGGAGATCTCCATGAAACTCACAGCAACCAGCTTGATGCTGGCGCTACTCGTGCCCGTGGGTGCGTTTGCCGAGGTGATCACGGTCCGCAGCGGCGAGGGCGTCATGGTAGGAGATGGTGATCCTTCCGTGCATGTGCTCTCTGGTCCGGCGGATAGCGGATTCCCGGCGACCTTCGGTCCCGCAGATTTCGAGGCGGCGAGAACGGCGCCGATGGCGATCGTCATCGCGAACAACGGTGCCTGGATCTCGGGGCTTCCCTCCGATCCACAGGCCCAGTGGATCAACGACACAGGATCCAACGACGGCGGCAGCAGCGGGCTCTACTCGGTCGACTTCCAGACGACGTCTGCGGCGTTGAATGCCCGGCTCTACATTCGATATGCCGTCGACAATAATCTGGGTGACACGGTCAATCACGGCGTTTTCCTCAACGGCGTCTCTCTTTTCGATGCAACCTATCTGGGCGGGTACGGACAGGAATACCTCCTGGTCGCCGATGTCATCAGCCTACTCGAGAATGGTAACAATACGCTGAGCCTCTACGCCTACGAGGGCGGAGGGCCGGCCGGTATCATCTTCAGCGCCTCCCTCTTCACAAATGAGGACGCCCCCGTCGAAGTGATCCACATTCGCAGCGGCGGGACAGGCGAGGTCGGAACCGACGATCCCGTTTTTCATGTGCTGTCGGGACCCGATGATAGTGGGTTCTCTATACCCTTCGAGGTTGCGGATTTCGCCGCGGCCGCGGTCGGACCGCCCGCCATCGTCTGCGCGACGACGCCTGTCTGGATCCAGGCGCTTCCTTCCGATCCCGCAGCTTACTGGATCAACGACACCGGCCAGAACGAAACCGGCCGCAGCGCACTGGTCGCAGCGGAGTTCATGGTGGATCACGCCTTTGAACAGGCCGACCTCACGATGGTTTACGCGGTCGACAACTCCCTCGGCGATGGGATCAATCCCGGCGTCTTCGTCAACGAGGAGCCGGTCGTCGGCGTGGGGAGCCTCGGCGATTTTACCCAGCAGTATAGCCTCGAGGTCGACGTAACGAACCAGATTCGGGTCGGAAACAATACGATCTACTTCTATGTCTACGACTTCGGCTATTCTGCCGGTCTGCTCGTCAGTGCGACGATTTCGCTCCACCGCGTACAGGCAACGGCGGTGGCACCGGTCGTCACCGCACGGCCACGACTCCTGGAGAGCATCCAGCCCAACCCATTCAATCCACGAACGACCATCGTGTGCGAACTACCGGCGACCGGCCTGTGTCACCTCGACGTGCTGGATCTGGCTGGTCGGCACGTCGCCACGCTGGTCCACGGTGTCCGGGCTGCCGGCAGGCACGAATTCGCCTGGGATGGTCGCGATCAGAACGGGCGCGCAGCCCCCACGGGAACCTACATCTGCCGCTTGGCAACGTCCCATGCCGTCGAGACGGCGAAGCTGGTCCTGGTGCGTTGACCACCGCACCCACGAGAGCGGGCCACGGCGATCTTTCCGTGGCCCGTTCCTTTCATGGCTCCGTTCACGTGGCCGTCCCTGATAGCCTGCTCGAGGCCCTCGAGGATGGGGAGAGGAGAGACAAACGCTATCTTCCGGAACGATCTCCCCCTTTGCGCCAACTCGCTGGTTCGATTCCACCGCGTTTTCGCCGCTCGGCTGCGACGTGGAGTCCCGGTGCACGTCGTCTACAAGGGCGCACCAGGTTGCGACCACCGGTCCAGCGACGGCTCACTCCACCCAGTACTCGGATCCGTCTCGTGTCCGGCCCAGGAAGCCGAAGTCGACGAGATAGCGGCACAGGGTGGTGTAGTCGGCAGAGGCCGTGGCCAGGATCTCGTTGACCTCGATCTGGGTGTAACGGCGGGTGGCGTCGAAGCGCGTCAGGATGTGGATGAGGACGGCGACCTTGCGCTTCTGGCGCTTGGGGAGGCCGGACATCATGCCGTCAGGGCCGTCCGGGAAGTGGGTGCGGACGATCTTGTTGAACTCGGCCTCGGTGATGGCGAAACGATCGTCGTCGGCTGAGCGCTTGCCGGGGATTGCGATGAAGTGCGAACCGGGAGCCTGGTTGCCGGTTTCGAGCAACGCCATGAGCGCCAGGAAGACCCGGGCCTGGCGGGCCTTCTCGCGCAATACGAAACGATGGTTGCGGAGCGTCGACAGGCTGACGTCGCCGACGAGGGGCTGGATCTCCTTGTCGGTCAGGCCGTCGTGGAGGTGGGCCAGCAGCGTGCGCTGCGTGTCGGAGAGGCCGGTGCCCTTCTTGCCGAGGGACAGCAAGGCTTGGAAGGTCGAGGTGTGGACCTCGGTGATGTGGTGCTGCATGGCCAGCTCTGCGACCACCAGTTCCGGTCCCTGGGGGTAGATGTGGCCCTTCTGGACGGTGGCGTCGCAGAACAGGCAGTCGTGGGAGTTGTCGCCGGTCGTGTAGCCGGCGATCAACTGCCCGAGCGTGGCGGAATCGTGGGACAGGGGGCTCATGGGGAACTCCTTGATTACCGAAATCATATCAACTAAAACATCATCCGTCTAGCTATATATAGATGTAATAATATAACGTTTGCTTTTTTGCATTCGGCTCTTCGATCCTATCGATCGTTCAATGCTGACGCTCCGGTCGCTGGCGGCCACGGTGCTCTCTCGATCCGTTAGAGGCCAGGAGGCCCCGCCGTGCCCAGCTGGCTGAACTTGCCGACGCTCGTGACACGGTGGCCCATCTCTGCGTCACCGAGGGACGGTGCGATGGCGCAGGCCAGACGTCGCCGTGCTAGAACCCCTTGACCTTGATCGTCTCCAGACCGTGGCCGTGCGGCCCGCTCTCGCGCTGGCGCAGCAGCGCCGAGAAGACGAGGCCCGCCAGGCTCAGCAGCGCGAACATCCAGAGCATGGGCAGGTAGCCCTGGGGATGGTCGGGACCGGCGCCGGCGTGGTCGTTGAGGGCGCCGGCGCCGACGTTGCAGACGGTCAGGCCGATGTTCTGCAGCATGGTCATCAGGCCGTAGGCCGTGCCCAGGCGGCGAGGGTCGGCCAGGTAGGGCACCGCCGGCCACATCACCGCAGGGACGAGCGAGAAGGCCAGGCCGATGAGCCCCGTGGAGATCCACAGGCTCCAGTGCGAGTAGGCGAGGATCAGGAACACGGGCATCAGGGTAAGCGAGCCGACGGCCATGAACAGGCTGCGCTTGCCGACGCGGTCGACCAGCAGACCGAAGAGGGGCGTGGCGAAGATCGCCGCCAGGAAGACATAGCTGTTCATGAGCCCGGCCTTCTCCAGCGACAGGCCGTGAGCGTCCTGGAAGTACTTGATGGCGAAGGTACTGCGGAAGGGGAAGATGACCGAGTAGAACGTCACGCACAGGCCCACGATGTACCAGTACGACTTGTCGAAGCGCACCAGGTCGCCCCAGACGATGCGATCGGGGGGAGCGGGCCTGGCCAGGTCGTACTTGGGTTCAGCCGCACGCTCGATCAGCCAGTAGATCACCACGGCCACCAGGCTGATCAGCGCGAAACCACCCGCCAGCAGCAGTGGCTTCTGCCAGCCCGACGCGTAGATGCCCTTCGCCCAGGCCGGCGAGAGGTCCGCCGCGTAGGAGCCGGCACGCGCGATGCTCAGGTTCAGGCCGAAGGCCAGGCCGAGCTGCTTGCCCTTGAACCACTGGCCCAGCGCGGCGGTGACCGCCACGATCATGGATTCGGCGCCCAGGCCAAAGACCAGACGGCCGGCGGCCATCACCGCGAAGGTGCCGGAGATGGCCGTCATGAACGCGCCCACCGCGCAGAGCACCGTGAAGATGAGCGTGGCCCGACGGGTGCCGATGCGGTCGACGATGATCCCACCGATGAGCACCATGATGATATTGGGAAAACTGTAGATTGCGTTCAGCGTGCCGAGCTGCGTGTCGCTGAAGCCGAGCTGCCGGCTCAGGATATCCGCCAGCGGCGCGATGGAGTCGTAGACGTAGTAGTTTCCGAACATGGCCAGACTGGTGAAGATCAGCACCAGCCAGCGCAGCGAGGCGGGCGCCGGCGGTCGGGACGCGGCGGTGGTCATCGTAGGCCTTTCCGTGGCAATTCACGTCAGTGACGACGGGCGCGTTCAGTGTAGCCGCGAATCGTGGATATATGGAGGACAAAAAGTGATAAGATCAAGGTCGGAGTCATGGATCGCGCGAACCGCGCCAGGCGAGCCCCGTCCGCAATAATCTCGAAACGGGGAGGACCCTGAGATGGATCAACCAACCCCTGGACGACGCAGGCAGCGCTTCCTGTATTACGTGGGGAATCATGATGGCTTTTGCGGCAACTGGATCGGCGGCGGTGGTCTACCAGAACGACTTCGAGTCGCCCACGGGGCCGGAGCGGTCCACCGCTGACCGCGACACCACGCCGCTGGAGGGGCGGATCCTTCTGGGGCGGTTCTCGGGCCAATCGGCCACGTTGAACCTCACTGGGCCGCCGCCTCACACCGATCTCACGCTGTCCATGGAGCTCGTCGTGATCCTCACCTGGGACAGGAACGGCAACGCCAACCCCGCCATTGGCCCAGACATCTGGGATCTTACCGCCGGTAGCGGTCCCACGCTCCGGCACACCACCTTCAGCAATGGGCCGCCGGGACCCGATCAACCGCCGCGCCTCCTTGAGACCCCGTCTGCGTAGCCAAGGCCAGAGAGGTACGACATCATCAGTCCATCATAAGCCGATAAAGCCAGAGTTGGCCGTATACATTTAAGAAAGCCTGGAGTTGTCTTGTGGCGAACAGTGTTTCCAATCCCACGTCAGCAGCGATCCGCAATGGATCTGTGGCTTTTGTTCTCATCTGTCTCATTATTGGATTGGAGTATTGTTTTCGGCACTACCTGATGTTCCTGCCGCCGACTATTGGCACGCTTCGGGTCAATGATATGTTGTCGTTGGTTTGTGCCTACTCCGTCCTTGCCGGCGGCGTAGGGCTCCTAATGGATGTCGATTGGGTTGGCGAGTTGTCCGGTGTCACCATGGCTCTTCGAGACTGTGTGACTTCTCGGCACTACACCGGGTGGATCATAACCTCGGCACTGAGCCTGGGACTCCTTCCTGTCCTCGACCGAGTTCTGTGGGCGGGTCTGCATCTCCCCATGCTGATCGGCTCTTATCACAACTCCATTGTTTGGCTACCCGCTGCCGCCCCCATTTTGAAGGCTACAACGCTCATCCTTGTCAATGGGCTTTTTGTCCCCGTAGGAGAAGAGTTCCTGTGGCGAGGAGTGGTACAGCCACGACTTGTGCGTGCCATGCCGGTTCCCTTGGCCATTGGCATCACTGCCGTGTGCTTCTCGTTGAAGCATGTGCTTGTAGATGCATCGTTCGGTCGCGCTCTGACAATTACGGCCCTGGGAATGGTCTTTGGTGTCCTTGCTTATCGCAGAAACTGGTGGGCATCAGCCGCCCTCCACATCTTCATCAATACCCTGTCGACAGTGACAGCGCTCGTGCTGGGGCGTATATGAACGTCAGAAGAACGCGAAGCAAACGCCAGGTACCATAGGGCCATGGCTCCTTCCCAACAGATAATTGAGTAGAGTTTCAGATAGCGCACCTTGCAGGAAAGTGCCCCAGGTACCCGCGCAGAGGGCGCGCTCGGGCAGAGGGTCCGATCGGAAGCACGTGGGGGCATGGGCACCTTCCGTCACCGGGCTGTGTCGGGAGACGGGCCAAGAGCCCGCGGTGCATGGCGTGGGCCTGGTGGCCGTTGGTGCCGGGCGCCACTGGCATTACGTCTGAATTTCCACGGATAGATCATGCACGAAGTTTTAGTCTTCACAGGCGTCCCTCGAAAGACCATGAATATCTCGATTGATGTGCGGGATCTTCGGGCCCGTCGTGGTCGGCGCGAGCCAGCGCTGACCGGATCTCTTTCCCGTCCTGAGGGTCCTGGCCGACCGTAAGGGTATTGCGGCGCGATTCCTGTTGCATCATCCACTGGGCGCAGGAGTAAGGTGTTGGGAAAAGTGAATGGAATGCCCTCATGATAGCGGGAACGCGGCGGACGCTAACCCGCTGAAGCAGCGCCGAGCGCCGGACGAAGATCGGGCCCTCCTCCTGGCCTACCTGCGACGCTGAAGCTATGTATAGCCCAGGCATCCCACGAGAGGACCCATCATGACCCGCCGCTTCGATGTCCTGATCATCGGCACCGGCACGGCCGCCAGCAACGCCGCCCTGCCCTGCGCCGCGGCCGGCCTCGAGGTCGCCGTCGTCGACGCCCGCGCCTACGGCGGCACCTGCGCCCGCCGCGGCTGCCAGCCCAAGAAGTTCCTCGTCGCCGCCGCCGAGGTGACGGCGCTGAGCCATGACCTGCACGGCCGCGGCATCGGCGCGCCGGCCACACTCGACTGGCCGGCCCTGCATCGCAGCCAGCGCGCGTTCACCGATCCGGTCCCCGCCAGCACGCAGCGGCACTTCCGCGACGCGGGCATCACCACCCTGCATGGCCGCGCGCGGTTCACTGGACGCACCACCGTCGTCATCGAGGGGCCGGATGCGGGCGAGATCGACGCCGCCACGATCGTCGTCGCCACCGGCGCCCGACCCGCGCCGCTCGCCTTCTCCGGCCACGACCTGCTGATCACGAGCGAGGACTTCCTGGCGCTCGCCGCGTTGCCACGCCGGCTCGTCTGCGTGGGTGGCGGTTTCATCGCGCTCGAGTTCGCGCACGTGGCCGCGCGCGCCGGCGTGGCGGTGACGGTGGTCGACCAGGGACCGCGTATCCTGTCACGCTTCGACGCCGACCTCGTGGCCACGCTGACCGCGGCCACGCGCGAGGCCGGCATCGCCATCCGGACGGGCGCCGCGGTGACCGCGGTGGCCCGTGACGACGACGCCTTCATTGTGCATACCACCGACGGCGGCCCGCCGTTGCCCGCCGACCTCGTGCTCCACGCCGCCGGCCGCGTCCCCGCCCTCGACGATCTCGACCTCGACGCCGCCGACGTGGCCGCCGGCGACGACGGTATCATCGTGGACGCCGGCCTGCGCAGCCGCACGAATCCCGCCGTATTCGCCATCGGCGACGCCTGCGCCCTGCTGCCCCACCTCGCGCCACCCGCCGATCAGGCGGGCGCCGCAGCCGCGGCCAACATCATCGCCGGTCGCAACGTCCGCGAACTCGACGCCCGGATCGTGGCCACGGTGGTCTTCACCTTGCCGCCCCTGGCGTCGGTGGGCATGACCGCCGAACAGGCCGCCGACGCGGGCGAAGCCGTCACCATCGTCCAGCGCGACATGAGCACCTGGCCCACCGCCCGCCGCCGCGGCCAGCGCTTCGCTGCCAGCAAGGTGATGCAACGCGCACGCGACGGCCGCCTCCTCGGTGCCCACGTCCTCGGCCACGGCGCCGCCGACGTCATCAACGTCTTCGCCCTGGCGATCGCTCAGAAGCTGACGGCGGCGGACCTGCAGCGCATGATGTGGGCGTATCCGACGGCGACGTCGGACGTGAAGGGGATGGTGCAGACATAGCGCGACCCTCGTCCCGGAATAGGGACTTCACCGCACCCCAGGTCGTGTCTCGAATCACGCCACGGCCACGACTCGAAGCGACCGCCTTGCTCGTCATCGCGATTTCATGTAGAAGAGCCGATTTGACGTGCCTGGGGTAGCCTGCAAATACTCCAGAAGCTGGCGGGGCGACTGCTCGCCGTCCTGGCCGACGGATCGGGGACCTACGTGTGCCGGTTGCGCGTCGGTCCGACGGACCTCAGTCGCAAGTGCACGCTGCTGTCTAAACGGGTGGCGAGGCGCTTTGGGGGCCTGGTCATCACATCCTCCTGAGCGGGCGGCCGGGCCTCTCCTTGCCAGCCCGGCCGGTAACTGGCGTTTGACATTATACCGAAACCTTCGCTACGCTGTTGCGCGGAGGGTGGGGATTGGAGTCCAGAAAGGGGCGTTCAGATCATGAAACGATCGATCGTGGCCCTGCTTCTCTCGTTGACGCTCATCGCGGTACTTCCAGCGGGCTCCTTCGCCAAGGACATCGTGATCGGCTTCACGGCTTCGCAGACCGGCCGGCTCAACGCCGATTCGGTGCCACAATTGAATGGCTTCGAACTTTGGCGCGACCAGGTCAACGCCGCCGGCGGCATCCAGGTCGGCAAGGACAAGTACCCCGTGAAGTTCGTCATGTATGACGACCAGTCTATCTCGAACCGGGTGCAGGAGCTCTATGCGCGGCTCGTCACGTCGGACAAGGCCGACTTCCTATTCAGTCCGTACTCCTCCGGTTTGACCGCCACGTCGGCGATCATCTCCGAGCAGTACGGGAAGATCATGGTCACGACCGGCGCCGCCGAGGGCAAGACGTACACGCTGGGCAACCAGTACCTGTTCCAGATGTACACGCCTGCCGATCATTACCTCGCCAGCGCGCTGGACGCAGCCGCCTCCCGCGATCCGCAGGCGACGCTCGCGCTGATCTACTCGAACGACGGTTTCTCCAGCGCGGCGGCCAAGGGCGGCAAGGATCACGCCGACCAGCTGAAGCTGCCGATCGCCATCGACGAGTCGTACGATCCGGCGACGGCCGACTTCAGCCCGATCCTCAACAAGGTGGTCACCTCGAAAGCGACGATGCTGATCGGGGGCGGCCATTTCGCCGACGGTAGCACGCTGGCGCGTCAGCTCTTCGAGCAGAAGATGGGCCTGAAGATGGTGTGCCTGCTCGTGGCGCCGGACGCGGAGAAGTTCGCGGAGCTCGGCGATGCGGCCCTCGGCGTCTCGGTTCCCTCGCAGTGGGAGCCGCAGGTCACCTTCAAGCCGGACTTCGGGCCCACCGCCGAGGCCTTCACCCACGACTACCAATCGAAGTACGGCGAGCTGCCCGCGTATCACGCGGCCGGCGGCTACGCGGCGGGGCTGATCCTGCAGCACGCGATCGAGACGGCAGGCAGCCTGGACACCGACAAGGTCAAGAAGGTGCTCGACGGCATGGACGTCACGACGTTCTACGGCCATGTGAAGTTCGCCGGCGGGGCCGAGCAGCACGGTTTGCAGATCGGCCACGACATGGTGCTCGCGCAGTGGCAGAAGGACGCGCACGGCAAGCTGGTCAAGCAGGTCGTCTGGCCCACGTCGGCGGCGACGGCGCCGTTGATGTACCCGATCCGGCAGTGACGGGGCCGCGATGGGTGTCCTGGTGTCCCTCATCAATGGACTCTTGCTCGGAGCGGTGTACGGTCTGGCCGCGATCGGTCTGACCCTGATCTTCGGCGTCATGAAGGTCATCAACCTGGCCCACGGCGCCATGATCGCCCTCGGGATGTTCGCGGTGTACTTCCTCGCCAGCGGTCTGGGGATCAGCCCGTACCTGACCCTACCGCTGGCGGGGGTGATCGGCTTCGCGCTGGGCATCGGCATCTACTGGTCAGCCGTGCACCGGGTGATCGGCCGCGCCGAGCTGATGAGCCTGCTGGCCACCTTCGCCGTGAGCATGGTCGTGATCGGCCTGGGCACGGCGCTGTGGAGCACGAGCCCGCGCAACGTGCGCGTCAGCTTGCCGGGGGTCACGCTCGGCGGCTACACGATTGCCGGACATCACTTCGTGGCGGCCGGCATCGCGCTTCTGTTCGCCGGGGCCCTCTTCGCCTTCATGAATTACACGCGGCAGGGCAAGGCGATCCGCGCCGTGGCGAGCAACCGTGACGCGGCCGAGCTGATGGGCATCCCTTCGGCGCAGACCCTGGCTGTCGCGTTCGGTATCGGCATCGCGATCGCGAGCCTCGCCGGTGCGTTGCTCGCGACCCTTTTTCCCTTCACGATCCTCTCGGGCGGCGGCTACGAACTCAAGAGCTTCGTCGTCACCGTGCTGGGCGGTCTCGGCAACCCGGCCGGCGCGGTGATCGGCGGACTCCTGCTGGGCGGTATCGAGGGCGCAGTGAGTCCCTTCGTGCCGGTGAGCTGGACGCCCGTGATCGAGTTCAGCCTGTTCGTCCTGATCCTCGTGGTATTTCCGCAGGGCTTGCTGCGGCCGCGCGGGGGGCATTGATGCTGAAACGCCCCTTTCCCTGGATCGCCCTGGCCGTTACCGCGGTCTTCGCCGTGCTGCCCGTCTGGCAGGGGATCGGCGTGCGCGAAAGCCTCTTCCTGGCCGCCGTCTACATGATCTTGACGCTCAACCTGAACCTGATGACCGGCTACACCGGCTACGTGAACTTCGGCAGCATCGTTTTCTTCGGCCTCGGCGGCACGATCGGCCTGTTCTTCGTCGCCGGCCTGGGCTGGCCCCTGTGGGTGGCACTGCTGCTCGCGGCCGTGGGCGTCGGCGGGCTCGCGCTCGTGCTCGGACTGGGGATTCTGCGCCTACGCGGGGCGTACTTCGCGCTGGCGACGATCGGCGTGGTGGAGGCGACCAAGGCGTTCACCGCCAACTTCGGGCCCTTCGGCGGGTCGACCGGCCTGTACGTGTCGTTCTCGGCGTACGCGCCCCTGGGCGGTCCGCGCCAGGCTTTGTGGGTCGTCTACTACGCGATGCTGGCGCTGCTGCTGATCTCGATGCTGGGCACCTACGCCATCAAGCGGTCACGTTTCGGTCTGGGGCTCTTCGCGATCCGCGAGGACGAGGACGCGGCGATGTCGCTCGGCGTGCACGCGCCGCGGTACAAGGCGGTCGTCTATTGCCTGTCCTCGCTGGTGCCGGCGCTGGCAGGGGTCCTCTTCTTCTTCAAGAACGGCGTCGTGCAGCCCGACCAGGCCTTCGACCTGACGCTGTCGATCGAGGCGATCGTGATGATGATGCTTGGCGGACAGGGTACGGTGGCCGGTGCGGCGATCGGCGCCTTCTTCTACGAGCAGTTCCGCGGCTACCTCGTCACCTCGCCCACGTTCTCGAGTTTCCATCTGATCATCGCCGGCGTTCTGCTGCTGGTGATCGTACTCTTCGCGCCGGGCGGCTTCGTCGGCTGGCTGCACGAGCGCTGGCCCGTGACGCGGAAGGTGCTGGAGTGACGCGCCTGCTCGAGGTCCGTGGCCTGCACAAGCGCTTCGGCGGCGTGCACGCCGTCGACGATGTCAGCCTCGAGCTGGACAGGGGCGAGATCCTGGGACTGATCGGTCCCAATGGCGCAGGCAAGACAACGCTCTTCAATCTGATCAATGGCGCGATCCCGCCCGACGAAGGCCGGGTCATCATCGAGGGCCAGGATGTCACCGGCCGTCCATCCTACGATATCGTGGCGCGCGGCCTGGCGCGCACCCACCAGATCGTGCGACCCCTGCGCGAGATGACCGTGCGGGACAACATCGTGGTCGGGGCGTGCTTCGGTGCCGAGCGCCTCGGCCTGCCCGCGGCACGCGGGCGCGCCGATGAGGTGATGCACGCGGTCGGCCTCTACGATCGCCGCGACGTGCTGGCGCGCCAGCTCACCCTGGGCGGCAAGAAGCGCCTGGAGGTGGCCCGCGCGCTTGCGGGCCAGCCGCGGCTGCTCCTGCTGGACGAGGTGCTCGCCGGGTTGAATCCCACCGAGATCGGCGGCATGATCGAAGTCATCCGCAAGATTCGCGACGAACGTGGCCTGGGTATCCTGATCATCGAGCATCTCATGCAGGCGATCATGAACCTCTCGGACCGGATCCTGGTGCTGAACTTCGGCGCGGTGCTCGCCTCGGGTACGCCCGCCGAGATCTCCCATGATCCGGCCGTTGTCACCGCATACCTGGGTGATCCCGAACTCGCGGAGAAACTGATGGAGCGCAAGTGAGCGACACGGTTCTCAGCGTCGAGGCACTCGAAGCCGGTTACGGCGAGGTGCAGATCCTGTGGGGCATCTCGCTGCTGGTCGCCAGCGGCCAGCTGACGACCATTGTCGGAGCCAACGGCGCCGGCAAGACGACCACGCTGCGCAGCATCGCCGGCACCTTGCGGCCGACCGGTGGGCGCATCACCTTCGAGGGCCAGGACATCACGCGCCTGTCCGCGCACGAGAAGGCCGACCGCGGCATCGTTCTGGTGCCCGAGGGTCGGCAACTCTTCGCCGACATGACCGTGGCCGAGAACCTGGAGATGGGGGCCTACGCGCGGCGCGCGCACGCCCACCTCGCGCGCAATCGCGACCGAGTCTGCGAGACGTTTCCACGGCTGAAGGAGCGCCTGCGCCAGAAGGCGGGCACCCTCTCAGGCGGCGAGCAGCAGATGCTGGCGCTGGCGCGCGGCCTGATGGCCGGGCCCGAGGTCCTGATGATCGACGAGATGTCGGTGGGTCTGGCGCCCGTGCTCGCGCAGCAGCTCTTCCAGACGCTGAAGGACCTGCGCGACGGCGGCCTGACCGTGCTCCTGGTCGAGCAGAACGTGCATCTGGCCCTCGCACTGGCCGATCACGCCTACGTGATGGCCGAGGGCAGGGTGTCGATGGACGGACCAGCGCGCGAGATCGCCGGCCGCGACGAGGTCCGCCGCACTTACCTCGGTCTCTAGCGCTTCAATCCATGCCGGAGCACGATCTTCAGCAGCGAGCCGTGGTCGGCAAGACCCCAGCAGGGACAGGAGCTCGATCGGCGGATCTGCAGCGGGGACCTCACCGGAAGCCCCGCGATCCCGTGATCGATCATCCGTGGCCGGTCCTCGTTGCTGGGCACATGACCGAAACGGAAACCGTGCTCCTGGACGAAATCTCTCATCCCCCGCAGCGACTGCAGCCGCGTGCACTGCCCCGGCTGGCGGGTGGGCGAGCAAGCCGGAGACCTCAGGAATCCGCATGGCGTGGCGTCCCGGCCCGCTGTCGCGCAGGTAACCCTCAGGATGCTTGGTCACCCTCTTGGTCGCGTTCTGGCTGAAGGCCTGCAGTGGGCGCCACACAAGGGACCGGACCAGGTATCCCTTGAGGAGGGCTTCGTAGTCTCGCTTCATGGGGGATAGACAAAAAAACTACGTTTTCGGAACCGGTCTCCCCCGTGCGCCGGCTCGGTCCTGATCCGCCACCGCGGCCACGAAGGCGGTCAGCTTCACCGGATCCAGAGCACCGTCGGTCCTGACCCCGGAACAGACGTCCACACCGAACGGCGCGGTGGTGGCCATCGCGGCGGCGACGTTGTCCGGTCGTAATCCACCGGCCACAAGGACCGGCACCGCCCCAGCCTGCACGATGCACCGGCTGAGCGCCCAGTCGTGCACGCGCCCGGTGCCGCCGAGCTCGCGCACCGCGGCGCCTGGCCGGCCGGAATCCAGGAGCAGCGCATCCACGAATGGGGCGCAGCGTGACGCCTGCCCGAGTGCGCTCTCGTCCGCCACGTGGATCGCCTGCACGATCTTCACGGCGGGACAGCGATCGCGCAGGGCGCGGTACGTGGCCTCGGGCACGGTATCGACGAGTTGCACGACGCCCGTCCGACACATCAGGACGTGTTCGACGACGTCGTCGGGCGCGGTCCGACACGTGAGCAGGAACGTCGCCACCGGCGGTGGCACCAGGTCGGCAATCGTCGCGATGAGCCCGTCAGGGATGGGGCCCGGTCCGCTCGGCATCGCCGACACGAGCCCGATTGCGTCGGCACCCGCGTCGATGGCCAGACGCGCCTCCTCGACGCTCATGATGCAGCAGATCTTGATGCGGGTTCGTCGGAACATGGCGACGATTCTAGCACGCGGGAGCGCACCTGTCCCGCCCGGCTCCGCACTGGGCCGAACCGCCCGAGCGGTGATTTCAAGGCCAGGTTCGGTCCCAACCTTGCCGGCGTCGTCGCACTGATCACTGAGGGCACCACGTTGACCCCGGCCACGTCCTGACCGGGCGCACCGCCGTCTACTTCGGCGGCCACAGGTAGAGCCAGGTCGGATCCTCGCCGGCATCGACGGCGGCGATCGCCTCCTGGATAACGCGGCCGAACGTGTCATGCACGTCGACGTCCGCCACGGAGCGCCAGCACGCGCCGGCCTCGTCGTGAGCTCCGGCCATCCAGCGGCACAACCCGTAGAAGTAGGCGTTGACGAGGCGACCATGCGGTCGCTCGTCTTCCATCAAACGAGCGAAAATCTCCTCTGCTTCCTTGCGGTGTCCTCGTTGCATGAGGACGACGCCGAGCGTGTTGTCCTCCTCCGCACCGCCACTGAGCGGTTCTTGATGGCGTTGTACCTGTGTCGCCATAATTTTTGTTCCTTAAAACCAGTAAACCAGTTGAAATTTTGTGATGAACTAATTATTCATCATCTTTTGGCAATTCATCGAAGGCATGTATACATTCCCTACAAATCAATATCTATCTGCAGGGAGCGTATGTATGCGCTCCCCTGAAGCCAGAATTCAATGAAAATTCTTTGCGACCCGCCCGATGATGGTGCAAACCGTATCCGGCAGAGTCAACACACTGTCTTCATGGGTATGGTCGATAACCACCGTCATTGGATTGTTGCCCGCAGGGACGCTGGTATTCGGAAACCATTCGCGCCCTGCTGTAACGACAATTAACAAGCCGTCATCGTTCCCCATCGCGGTAAAATCGTCATTATCCAGCCCATCAAACACCGGCACATCAAACGCCGCGCTGATTTCGTACACCGCGTTTTTAACATCCGGCACGCCCATACCAATTTCACTGATTGACAGCAGAGACTCCACACTGAAAGGCGAGTCGCTGGCATTCTTCAAGCGATGGCGGGCGATAAATTCGAGCACATTGCCCGCGCTATCGTAACAATACAGACCGTGCGCCACCCACGACTCAAAATGGATGCTTCCCGCGCCGTCCGTCATCGGGATTAAATGCACGCGGTCTTTCACCCACGCTTTAGCCGCTTCAAATTGATTTTCCGGAATATTGAAGGCGACATGATAACGATGCGCGCCACCGGACACAAACCTGAGTAGGGATTCGCCGATGCGAATTTCGATGGCTTCGTCGTCGTCAGGAGCGTTCCAGCGGATATCTAAGCCGAGTGTCTTTTCGTAAAATGACGCAAGTTGAGCGAGGTCGGCGGTTTGCAGATGGAGTTCACGAATGTGCATTGAAGCCTGTCTCCGTGTTTGGTTTTCATGATCGTTCGCGGATTTTTCTCGATGAGTAAAGGACGATAAGACCACGTTCTCGAAACCCCACTCCCCCATGGCGCCGGCTCGCGGGCTCGATTCTACCACATGTTCGCCGTGCGATCGCGCGGGAATCGCCCATGAACCTCTCGACACGCCAAACACGGCCGGCGGCTCGCTCTCCGGGTCCAGGTGGTCGAGGGTCCGCTTGATCACGGCCGAGTCCGGGATGAAGAACACGATGGTCGTCGGGCCGCCGTATCGGGGACACTGCAGGGGCCGCGCTTCGTGGATGCGCGCCGGTAGCAGTACCCAGCAGCGTGACGCCCTGGGTCGCGGCTCAGTCGCCTCCGCCAAACCCATCACCGCCCGGACGCGCTCGTGGGCATGCGGCACCGTGCCGGCGGGCCCGGCCGTCCGAGTGACCGCCGTGCACATCTTCGCCACCGGGGCCAGCACACTGCAGTAGCGGTATCTCGAGTTTCAGGCCGAGGCGTCGCGGTGCATCCGCAGCTCGTCGCTGATCTCGCTGACGCCCTCGAACATGCGGCGGGCAGCGGCGACCAGGGTGTCCGTCTCGGCCGTCGCGAAGCCGACGGCGTTCATGTCGGCCTTGAACTGCCGCCACTTCGCGGGCTGATCGTCGCCGTAGGGCGCGAGGTAGCGGCCACCGCGGGTGGGTGTCAGATCGAGCGCCGGCAGCAGCTTGTCGGCGATGAATCGGTTGCCGTTGTTGCTTCCCTCGAGCACGTAGTGGAATCCGAGCAGGGCGAGAGGATCCTCGCGCGACGCACGCACGATGTCGGCCACCAGCCGGCGCGTCGCCGGCAAGGCCGTGATCGCCGTATCCTCCACCCCCAACACCGCGAGATCGTCCCGCAAATATGGCGCCTGCATCTGCTCGTCGCGGACGGCGGCGAAGCGTGGGTCGTCGCGGTGTTCGACGAGCCGGGCCTCCAGCTCACGGTGGATGACCAGCATCTGGCCGAGCCAATCGGCAAAATCTCCGCGCGACAGCTCACCGGCCACCATCCGCTGCTGGAAACGCCGACCCTCGGCGGTATCGTGCAGGTCGCGGGTCTCGGTGCGCAGGCGCGTCATCACGGTCGTATCGGACATGGTCTTTCTCCTGGCGTGTCGGCATGCGGGATTCGATATGGAAACCATAAGTCAAATGGTCCCCTTCCACCACCATAACGGGAAAGCGCCGATTGGGCTTCCGCGGCGCGCTGGGATCGGCACACGACCGGCCCGCGATCGACGACCCGGAGTCACCGGCCTTCATCCTCGCTTCATCGTCGTTTGCGATGGTATCGCCTCAGATCTGGCCGCAGCGTACGGCCGGCACTTCTCACGACGGGAAGGAGACGACGATGAAAATCTCGAGTCAGTACCCCGCCGCCTGCCCGTCCTTGCGCGACTCTGACGCACCGTGATACACGCCCGTGTCGGGGTCGCGCAGGATGGCCTGGTAGCCACCGAAATCGCCGACGGTGCGGGCGATGTGGTGGCCGCGCTCCATGAGGCCGCGCAGCGTCTCCTCGGGGAAGCCGCTCTCCACGTAGGCGGTGCCGCCGTCGGTCATGCGTTCGCCGGTGGGCTCGCTGCTGCCGTCGTGCACCACGCGCGGCGCGTCGCCGGCTTCCTGCAGGTTCATACCGAAGTCGATCAGGTTCATGACGATCTGAGCGTGCGCTTGCGGCTGGGTGGCGCCGCCCATCACGCCGAAGGAGATCCAGGGCTTGCCGTCGCGGGTGATGAAGGCGGGGATGATGGTATGGAAGGGACGCTTGCCCGGCGCGTAGGTGTTGGCGCGGCCCTCGGTGAGGTCGAAGAGTTCGCCGCGGTCCTGCAGGCCGAAGCCGAGGCCGTCGGGGCACAGGCCCGAGCCCATGCCGCGGTAGTTGCTCTGGATGAGGCTCACCATCATGCCCTGGTCGTCGGCCACCGTGAGGTAGACGGTGTCTCCGTCCTCGAGGGCGGGGTTGCCGGCGGGATAGCTGCGCGCGGCGTGGTCGGGATCGATGAGGGCGCGGCGCTCCTTCGCGTAGTCCTTGCTGGTCAACCCGGCCACCGGCACGTCGACGAAGTCGGGGTCGGCGTAGAAGCGTGCGCGATCCTCGAACGCGAGCTTCTTGGCCTCGAGGAACCAGTGAAGGTGATCGACGCTGCCGAAGCCGGCGGCGGCGAGGTCGAAGCCCTCGAGGATGTTGAGGATCTGCAAGGCGGCGATGCCCTGGCCGTTGGGCGGCAGCTCCCACACCTCGACGCCGCGGTACGTCGTCGAGACCGGATCCACCCATTCGCTGTGATGGGCGGCCAGGTCGTCGCGCGTGAGGTAGCCGCCCTCGCGCGCCATGAAGTCGGCGATGACGCCGGCGATGCGACCGGTGTAGAACGCGTCGCGTCCACCCTGGGCAATCTCGGTGAGGGTGGCGGCCAGGGCCTCGTTGCGGAAGATCTCGCCCGCGCGCGGCGCGCGGCCATCCGGCAAGAAGGTGGCGGCGAAGCCGGGATAGTCGCCGAGGATGGGCGCGCTGAGCTGCCAGTAGTGCGCGATGAGATCGGTGACGGGGAAGCCCTCGCGGGCATAGCGAATGGCCGGAGCCAGCACCTGGTCCATCGGCAGCTTGCCGAGGGCGTCGTGCAAGGAGAACCATGCGTCCACGCATCCCGGCACCGTGACCGGCAACGGCCCACGCGGCGGGATATGCGTGAGGTTGCGGCGCTGCAGTTCGGCCAGCGTGAGCGAGCGCGGCGAGCGTCCGCTGCCGTTGAGGCCGCGCAGGCGCTGCTCCGTGGGATCCCAGACGATGGCGAAGAGATCGCCACCGATACCGCTGCCCGTGGGCTCGGTGAGGCAGAGCACCGCGTTGGCGGCGATGGCCGCATCGACCGCCGTGCCCCCCGCGCGCAGGATCTCGAGGGCGGCCTGCGTGGCCAGCGGCTGGCTGGTGGCGGCCATTCCGTGGCGCGCGAGGACCTCCGACCGCGTGGCGAACATCTCGCCGGTGATACGATCCGCGGCCCGGGCCTCCCCCGATGCCGTGACCAGTACCATCGCCACCGTCGCGATGGCGACCAGATTCCGTCGCGTCATGATCGACCTTTCGTGGGTTACAACGCGTTTGCCGGCGCCATCGACGCCGACCTCGTGGCGTTCAGTGTGCAACGTCCGGTACCCGCTGTCGAGGCCACCGATGATCGCGCACCCGCCGCGGCAAGTCGAGCCCTGGCACGTGAAGGAGAATGCGAACAGGCCACCCGTCCGGGGAGGATCGGGGTGGACGTCGGATTGCCAGATGTCGGAACAGGCCGGCTCGGCACTACCGCACCAGAATCATGCGCCGGGTCGCCGACACCCCCAGCGCCTCGATCCGGCAGAAGTAGGTCCCCGACGCCACCGCGCGCCCCGTCGCGTCGAGCCCGTCCCACTCCACCTCGTGCTCGCCAGGTGACACGACGTCTCCGTCGACCAGCACCCGGACCGACTTGCCCGACACATCGTGCACCGACAGAGTCACGCGCCCGCTCCGGATCAGGGCATACCGGATCGTCGTCCGCGGGTTGAAGGGATTCGGCCGGCACTGCTCGAGCACGACGGCTCGACGCACCGCGGCCCCGGGGACATCCGTCACACCGCCGTTGATCGTCGCGACCGGGACGTCGACGTCGCCGGATGACGGGATCAGGGGCACCATGGCATCACCCGCCAGGTACGCCGGAAGGCCGTCGTCGATCGACTGGACCGAGGCCGGACCGAGCAGGATGCTGACCGGCACATCCTCCGCGAGGACGAACTGCCACGTCACCAGCACCACCGTCGCCGTCGACGGCAGCGGCGTCGCCAGACCCACGATGTAGTCTCCCTGCCGCGGGTCCTCGCTGTTTCCGAGGTCCACCGATTGGAACGGCCCGTCATGACCGAGCCGGGTCAACGCGCCCTCGGATCCCGCCGGCACGTCGAGACGGTATCCCAGCTCGGCACCGCCGACGCTCGCTCCCGTCGGATTCGTGACGATCACGTAGGCGTGGAACGGAACGCCAGGCGTGCTCTCGAGGTCCGTCGACGTCGCGTCGGTATCGAAGTACACCCCTATATGATCGGGCGCAGGATCGGCGGGCACCGCGAGTGCGGCCCCGGCGACCATGGCGCTCATGATGACGAGGACCTTGAGCATGGGCCAGACTCCCTGGCTGGACAGCGTCGCGCTCTCCGCGCGACACGTCACGGGCATTCGTGAATCGGCGGAACTCCGAAGTATGTATGCTGCGCGAGAATCGCGGCATCCGCAGGAGTCCACATACCGTCGTGATTCAGATCAGCGCAATCATCGTGATTGAAGTACAGCACCGCCATGGCAAACCTATCGGTACCTGTAGGCCCGGTGGGGTTGACGGCGCCGTCGCAATCGAAATCGACGCTGGTGATATGCAGGTTCAGAGGTGTGGAACTCGTCGCACATACGGTTCCGTTGATGACCAGTTCGACCGTGGGGTCGGTCGCACAACCGCCCCCGAGGAGTGAACCCGAGAACGTGAAGACACCATTGGCATCCGAGTCGGCATCGGCCAGGAGGGTCCGGTCGGGATCACACGTGCAGAGACCGTCGATGTGGAGCCACGCGTCCTCGAAGGGGAAATTCGAGATGGGATTGCCGTTGTCATCCATCAGCACGGCCGAGATCGTCGCATCGACCTGGACCGCCGGTGAGCCGCGAAGCCACGCTTGCGCCAGAGAATCGCCGTCACCATAGGGACAGATCATGAGGCACACGGGCGGGGTTCCGGTGAGGACGGCGGGGATGATCAGGCTGCACTGGACCGCCGTCGCGCGCGTTCCCGCGAACAGGATGAGGGACGTCAGAACGATCGACGTGTATCGTGCTCTCATCGGGTGGCCCCTCGGGTGTGAGGATCGACACGCCGGACACGGGGAAAACGTACTCCTATCAAAGACAGATTTCAACGGATTTAGAAGTCGAGGAACACAACTTGCTCGGTCGAGCATCGCACCGCCGCCGCAATACACGAAAGGCCGGTTCCATGCGCGTGCCGCTCTTGCCGATTCTCATCCTCGCCCTGGCCCTCCTCGCCGCCTGCGGCGGGGACCCGGGGTCTCCCGCCGACACCGCGACGCCCGGTTTCGAGCTGCTCACCAACCCCGAGGACGGCCCACCGGCCGGCAACCCCGACGTCACCAGTCCGGTCCCCGACGGCGCGGGCCTGGCCGACGTCTCCAGCCCCGACCACGTGATCGGCACTGGCACGCCGGAGAGCTGCACCGCCGAGGCGTTCCTGGCGGCGGTGGCTGCCGGGGGCGTGATCGTCTTCGACGGCGGCGACCGGCCGTTCACCCTGACGCTGGGCGAACCGGCGCGTGTCTTCAACGATGCGAACCCCGACGTGGTCATCGACGGCGGCGGCCTGGTGACGCTGGACGGCCGCGGCCAGACCCGCCTCGTTTACATGAACACCTGCGATCCCGACCTGGTCTGGACCACACCCCACTGCCAGGATCAGGACAGCCCCCGCCTCGTGGTGCAGAACCTCACCTTCATCAACGGCAACGCCATGGGAGACGTCGCGCACGACGGAGGCGGTGCCATCTGGACCCGCGGCGGACGCTTCCGCGCGGTGAACTGCCGCTTCTTCAACAACCGCTGTGCCCTCGCGGGACCCGACGTCGGCGGCGGTGCCATCCGCGCCTTCGACCAGTTCGAGGACCGGCCCGTCTATCTCGTCGATTGCACCTTCGGCGGGATGGATGGATTCGGAAACGTGGGCGCCAACGGCGGAGCAATCAGCAGCATCGGCGTGTCGTGGACCATCATCGACTGCGTCTTCGATGGCAACCAGGCGGTGGGCAATGGCGGCAATCCCGCCGAGGCCGGCACCCCGGGCGGCGGCAGCGGCGGCGCGATCTACAACGACGGCAACACCATGTCCCTGTCGCTGGTCGGCACGCGCATCGAGTACAACCGTGTGAACGCGTACGGTGCGGCGATCTTCTTCGTGAGCAACGACCACACCGGCGACATCCGGATCGAGAATTGCGTGATCCGCGACAACCCCGGCGGATCGTGGTACCCCGCTTACCCCGGCATCTCCATGCACGCCGACACGCCCTGCGTGGTGATCGATTCCATCATTGCGAGGTAACACGTCGCCCGTCTTCCGTGGCGAATCACGCGCACGCCGACGCACGTCGGGACGTCGATCCGGGCGTAGTTACCGCGAGAACACCAAACGCGCCGTGGCGAAGTCCGCCGTCACCGCGCTCGCGCCCGCGGGCTCCACCCGCTCCCGCACACCGCCCACGCTGACGTCGCAGCGGCTGATGCCCAGGAAGCGGCGCCATGTGAGCGTCACCTCGGTGCGCCGGGCGACGCCGGGCAAATGACCGCACATGGCCCACGCCGTGCGGCGAAGCTGCAGTTCCAGCTCGTCGTCGCCGTCGTGCCAGCGGCCGCGGACGATGCCCAGCCACGATTCGGCGGCGCCGCCCTGGGGCAGGCCGAGGACCCAGCCGTCGTCGCTGAAGCCCCGGGTGAAGCCGCTGTTGGTGTACCAGAGCACATCGGGGTGGCGAGTCTCGCTGTACTGCAGGGCGAGGTCCCAGGCGGGGTCGAGCAGCTCGGCGCCGAGGATGGCGGCGGGAACGGAGAGCTGCGGGATGGGGAGCCAGTCGTGGGGGTTGATGTCCTCTCCCCCGTACTCGGCCCATACGCGGCCGGCGGCTGCGGGCAGCAGCGGCCAGGGCGCGTGGCGAAATCGGACCTCCGTCGCGAAGGTCAGGATGCGGTCGGTTACGGGGCCATCGGAGGTCTCGCTCCAGGTGACGCCCGGAGTGGGGAACATGACCTCGGGCCAGTCGGTCCACAGGGTCTTGCCCGCGCGGGGCGCGGCCATGGCGGCGTGGGTGACGGTGGTGCGCAGCCAGGGCGTGTGGTTCCACGTGACCAGGGCCTGGGTGAGCAGGGGATGGGCCTCGCGCGTGAATCTTGTGTCATGGGCGTCCTCGTACTGGATGGTCTGGCGCGAAGTCGCGCCCACGCGTAGCAAGAGATGCGTCGGGGCCACGTGCCGCCACCAGCCACCCCAGGCGAAAGGTGCCACGCGCCGCACGGTGACGGCCGGGTAGGCCGGCGCCGAGAGGCTCGCGGTGAGGCCACCGTCCAGCCCCGGCCCCACGGACAGGGGTGTGAGCCCTGCCGACACCGACCAGCGTCCGAGGCGCACGCCGGTGAGGGCTCGCGGCCACGAGAGGTGCCAAGCGGGATCGCCATCGCGCGTGGTTCCGCGACGCGGCAGCATGGTGGCGTCCGGCCAGCCGCGATAGGCAAGCGACGGATCGACGTCCCGTCCGAAGGCGATCGCGCGCCCTTCGAGGCGCGGGGCGACGCTGGCCCACCACGAGCCGGCCCACAGCGTGAACCCGGGCGCCAGATCGGTGGCGATGCCGGTGCCGGCACCGAGGCCCGCCTCATCACGGATGAGGTCGCCGAGTCCCAGCGCCGTGATCCCGACCCGGCCCGCCAGACGGGCATGAACGGGGTACCGTTTGCATTCGCAGGTCTGGGCGTACCACCCGTAGGTGCCCAGACCGTAGCGGGCGAGCAGGCGCGCGGCGACCCGACGCTCTGCGAGCGAGGACGTGACGTCACCGTCCTGGTCGCCGAGCAGGGACGCGGTGATTTCCCCCGCCGAGATCGGGAGATAGGGTGGCAGGAAGGTGCCGCCGAGGAGAGCTTGGCGACGCAGGGTCGCCCGCGGGATTGCGCGCGGATCGACCTCCACGGCGCCGCCGGTGCCGGCGCCAGCGGTGAGCAGGCCGCGGATCGCGTAGTAATCGTCGGCAGATGGTGGCGCGTCGGCTGCCGCGGCGGGGCGTGGGAGGCCAGCCGCGGCCATCAGTCCGAGGCCGAGGATCAGGGCACGAAGCGGGACACGAATCAGTGCACGAGCGCGAGCACGATGGCGCCGAGAATCCACACCGGAGCCAGCGCCAGCGCCAGGGACACCACGATCGGAGCCACGCCAAGAACGAGCACCGCGCCCAGCGCGAGCAGCGGCAGGCCCACCACCAGCAGGAAGGCCCCCTTCGCGAGGACGAAGGCCAGCTTGATCGGCAGGATCACCAGGCCGACCACGAGCTTCAGCAGGCCCAGACCGAGCCCCAGCAGGACCATCAGGAATATCAGACCGAAAATCGCCTCGAACATGGACCTTCCTCCCGCGATCGTGCGGATTGCCGTGGACCCGACCGCCGAATACTACGTGCTTGGCGGTGTCTGGTTGCATCAGCGGGGCCGTCCCGGCTGGCAACGAGGGAGATACCCGGAGCGCGGCGTGTTTGTTCGGTTATCAGAAAACGGAGTTATTTTAATCAAAGAACCCGTAAATTTGTGATAAAATACTAAAAGCTGCTTCATTGGTGACATCCCGTGGTCCGTGGAACGCGCGCAATCCTCATTCCCACCCGGGCGGACCGTGAAGCAGCTACCTAGATCGGCCGGCGGCACCGCCAGGATGCCGCCGGCCGCTGTCCTTCCGGTCTTCGGCCCTCGGTCACGACTCCTTGGTGAACATGGCCTTGTCCACCTTGGGATTGGCCTGGAAGTCCTTGACCTCGATCGTGCCGAATTCCTCGTCGTCGAAGAACATGCGCATGGTCTTGGGCATGGTGAATCCTGCCATGTCCGCCGTCCCGTCGACATAAACCTTCACGGTGGTCGGCGACTGCGTCATCGGGTTCGTGCCCTTGCTCTGCATCATCTTCACCAGACCCGTCTTCGCGTCCAGGAAGTAGATCTGGTAATCGTCCCCACCCTTGGGCGTGACGTAGACCGGCTGGCAAGCCACGCCGTCGACCTCGGTGGGCTCGAGGGCCTGACAGTCGAACTGGTCGAGTTCCCGCAACAGGGCCACGGTGTCGCTACGCATGTCACGATGGGCTTCCTCGAGATCATCGGCCGACATGTCCTTCGTCTTGCCCATGCCCGTGGCCCAGCCGGCATCGCCGGTGACAACCTGGGTCTGCTCGCCGAAGGGCAGCTTCGTCACCATGACCATGCGGTCGGGGAAGACGACGGTCTTCTCGATGTTGATGTCCATCGATCCCATCGGCGTGTTGGCCGTCATCACGCTCACCTCGTGATAGCTCGTGAGGCTGGTGATCTTCTTGCCGCCCGACCTGTCCCGCAGAGCCACCATGAGGTCGTGCCCCTTGGCCAGCGTCTCGGGGGTGGGATCCGGCACGTTCAGCGCGATCGACGGCTCGGGAATCGTGATGTCGATGGCGTTGACGGGGCCGAACTTGCTCAGATCGCCGTCCCAGTCGGACGCGTTGCCCACGGCGAGGATGCTCATCCGGTCCGGATGCCACAGCGCATCGCAGGCCGCCTGGATCTTCTGCGGCGTGAGCGCGCGCACGGCCTCCTGGTACTTCTGCAGGAAGTCGGCGGGGTAGCCATTCATCTCGAAGGTCACCAGCCGGTCGAGGACATCGCGCTTGCTCTCGTAGTCGAAGACCTCGCTGTTGAGAATCTGATCCTGAGCGCGCTTCAGCTCCTCCTCGGTGACTGGCTTGTCGAGCATGGCCTTGATGTCGTCGAGGATGACGTCGACCGACTGTTGCACGGTGCTGTTCTTGGTCAACGTGTAGGCCATGAACATGCCGGGGAACCGGTAGCCCGTGCCAGGAGCGCTGCCCACCGCGTAGGCCCAGCCGCGGTTGCTGCGCACGTCCTTGAATAACCGCGAGCCGAACCCGCCGCCGAGGATGTCGTTGGCGACCATCGCCGCCGCGTAGTTCGGATCGTCGTTGCGAATACCCTTGTGCCCGAGCATCACCGTGGTCTGCGTGAGGTCGCTCTTGTCCACGATGTTCACGGTGCGCGGCAGATCGGGGATCGCCGGATCCGGTGGCAGCGGCTGCGTGGCCTTCTTCCAGCCCGTGAAGGCCTGGGTGATGGCGTCGACCATCTGCTGCCGGTCGAAGTCGCCCACGACCACGAGGTACGTGCGGTCGGGGTGGAAGTAGGTGTCGTGGAATGCCACCATGTCGTCGCGGGTGATCGCGGCGATGGAGTCGTACTCGGGCGTGCGGGCCAGCGGATGATCCGGGCCGAAGAGCACCTTCATCGCCTCGCGACGCGCGATGGCCATCGGCTCGTCGTTGCGACGCGAGATCTGTGCCTTCTGCTGCTCCTTCGCCAGGTCGATCTTGTCGTCGGCGAAGCGCGGATGCATGAGGATGTCGGCCAGCAGGTCCAGCCCGAGGCTGGTATCCTCCTTCAGACACGATAGGTAGGCGTTGCCGCTGGTCTGCCCGATCGACGTCTCCACCACCAGTCCACGCGCCTCGGCGAGCTGGTCGATCTCGTCGCCGGTGCGGTCGCCGGCGCCACCGGTGCGCAGCACGGTGCCGGTCATCGCGGCGAGACCCACCTTGTCCGTGGGGTCGTAGATACCACCCGCGCGGATCGTGGCCGAGAGCTGGATCATGGGCAGGAAATGGTCCTCGGCGAGGTACAGCACCATGCCGTCGTCCAGCTCTACTCGCTCGTAGTCGGGCATCGTGAACGGTGCGAGCGCCGGGATCTTGATCTTCTGCCAAGGCTCCTTCGCGGTCGCCCCCGTCGCCAGCGACAGGGCGAGCACTGCCAGGAGGGCAGCCAGCGTCACGCGTGTCTTCGTCTTCATCGTCGGTCCTTTCTCACGGCTCGGGACACGGGGCCCGGCTTACGACTCCTGGTTCTCGATCATGCCCACGGTGAGCTTCTTGTCCTGGAAGATCTCGGCGGCCACGCGCGTGATGTCGTCGGCAGTGACGGCGTCCATCTTCTGAACCTCGCGGAACAGGTTGTGCCAGTCGCCGGTCTCCATCTGATAGGTGGAGAGCTGGTCGGCGAGGCCCTCGTTGTCGTCGAGGCCGCGCAGGAAATTGGCCCGGGCGCGCTGCTTGACGCCGGCGAGTTCCTCGTCGGTAACACCATCGGCGACCAGGCGCGCCACCTCATCGCGCACAGAGGTTTCGAGATCGGATGCCGTGACGCCCTTGGCCGGTACGCCGATCAGGGCGAGCAGGGTGCGGTACTGGTTGCCGGGGAAACCGGCGAAGCTCATGACCTGGACGGCCTGCTTGTCTTCCTTCACCAGCTTCTTGTAGAGCCGGCTCGTGCGCCCCTGGCCAAGGATGTCGGCGATGGCCCGGTAGACCGGCCAGTCGTCGCTGTGGATACTGTCGATCTGCCAGCCCATCATGAGGATCGGCTGGCTCTGGGAGGGCATATCCAGGCGGCGTTCGGCGATCTGATCGGGCTCGCGCGTCTCCTCCACCTCGGGATGGCCCGCGGGGATCCGGGAGAAGTACTTGCGCGCCAGCTTCTCCACCTCGTCCGCCTTCACGTCGCCGACCACGGCGATGCAGATGTTCTTGCCGACGTAATTGCGATGGTAGAAGTCCGCGCAATCCTGGCGGCTGATGTTCTGCAGATCGGACATGTAGCCGATGGTGGAGTGATGGTATCCGTTGGCGATGAAGGCGAGATTCTGGAACTGCTCCATGAGCTTGCCGAACGGGCTGTTGTCGGTGCGCATGCGGCGCTCCTCGGTGACCGGCCCGTCCTTCTCGGTGTAGAACTCGCGCAGGACCGGGTCGGCCATGCGATCGCCCTCGAGGTAGGCCCACAGCTCGAGGCGATTGCTCGGGAAGCTGTAGTAGTACTGCGTCTGATCCACCCACGTGGACGCGTTCAGCCCCACGCCGCCGTTGCTCTCGACGATCTCGCCGAACTCGTTGCTCTTGACATACTCGCGCGCAGCGTCCTTGGCGTCGTCGAAGGCCTTCTGCAGCGCCGCCAGCTTGTCGGGGTCGGCCTTGTCGCGCTTCAGACGCTCGGTCTTGAGGGCCGCGAAGGCCGCATCCTCGGCCGCCATGGCCTTGGCCTCGGCCTTGGAGTCGGTGGTGCCGATGTCGTGGGTGCCCTTGAATGCCATGTGCTCGAGAATGTGGGCGATGCCGGTGATGCCACGCACCTCGTTGGCGCTGCCGACGCTCACGTAGGTGTGGAACGAGAACACCGGCACTTCCGGACGCTCGAGCACCAGGAAGGTGATGCCGTTGTCGAGCGTGAACGCGTGTACCTGATTCTCGAGGCCGAGATAGGTCTGGTTCTGATCGGTCTGGGCCGTGGCCAGCGCGGCGCTCGCCACGACGACGCCGACCGTGATCACGGCCAGCCACGCGCGCGTGGCCGACAAAGAGGTGAACCTGGGCATGATGCCTCCGTGGAAATCCCCGACTCGGCGGGGGTCGACGCAGGTCCGGACGCCGCCGTTCCTGCGGTCACTCGAGTGATGGTGGCGTCGCCATGAACCCTGGCACGCTAGCATCGACGCCAACCCCTGTCAAAAAACCGCTTTGCGGCGAAGTTCCGGCCGGGACGCGCTGAGGCACTCGCTCTGCGCGTCACAGAAACGCCAGGGCCGTTCGGCGGCCTGGCGTACGCCGATGCGTCCCGTGGCCTCCACAGCGGTGACCGGACGCTCGGACGCACTGATCCACACCTGGATGTCCGCCGCGGCCCGCACGCGCCGACCGGCGAGGAATCGGCCGTTGCAGGCCCGCGTGACCCCCAGAGCCCGGCAGAGCCTGCCCGGCCCGCGGCAGAGGTCCCGCACGGGTCGCGGGCGCCCCGCGCGGGCTCCCATGAGCGGCAGCCCGGCCACGGGTTCGAGCGCCCGCAGCAACACGGCACCGGCCACGCCATCGCGCTCGGTCACGGCATTCAGGCAGTGGTGCATACCATAGACCATGTACACGTACGCCACTCCGGGCTTGCCGAACATGATGGCACTGCGCGGCGTCGGCCCCCGGCCGGCGTGCGACGCGGGGTCGTCGGTGCCGAGATACGCCTCGACCTCGACGATGCGTCCGCCCGCGACCTCGCCGCACACCCGGGTCCAGAGCTGGCACCCCAGCAGATCACGCGCGACGGTCAACGTGTCGCGAGCGAAGAAGGCCACGGAAAGCGGCGCGGGTGTCGCCATCAGCCCCCCTGCCTGTCCAGCTCGCGCCGGCGCAGCAGCACCACGCCGAGGAACGTCGCCACCATCACGACGATGATGAGCACGACCCCCGACTGCCACGCGGGCATCGGCTGCCGCGCGAGGGCACGGTTGAGCAGGTCCTCGATGACGCCGCGAAGATCCTGCGCCGGCAGATCGGGCCAGTCGATGAGGTTGCGCAGGTGGAACCGGATGGTCCATTCCTGGATGCGCTGCGGGATCCCGCTGACCAGTGTTTCCCAGCCGAAGACGAAGAGGATCGCGACGAGCAGCGGGCGCTTCAGCCACGTGCCCACACACGCGAAGATCGCCGTGTACACCGCCGCGCCGAGCAGCACGACCACGGCCGCCATGAGGTAGAGCTTGATGAACGCGAGCGTCACCGCGCCGAAGCCGCCCAGCATGAGCATCACGAAGCACGTGGCCAGGGCCAGCACGAGCAGCCCGCCGGCCACCGCCTGCGCGGCGAGCAGCCGCCCCAGGTACAGGGCGCTCCGGCGGATGGGACGCGTCCAGTAGTAGACGAGCGTGCCGTCCTCGATGGGCTCACCGATCGCCGACGTGCCCACCGCCATCGCCACGACCGGGATGAGGAACGGGATGAGCAGGTTGCCGACGAGCATCGCCAGCAGGGACTCGGGCGCCAGCGCGACCGGCAGCCACAGCCGCGCGGCCAGAAGCAGGGCCACCGGCACCAGCATGAGCAGGGACAGCGACACCAGCCGGCGCCGGCGCGCCATCTCGCGCACGGCATAGAAGGCGATGATGGCGATGGCCGGCAAGCTTGGCATCGCCGCCGGCGCGGCCGGCGCGGTGGCGTTGCGGGGGGAGGTGTCGGACGCGATCGTCATGCGGGCCTCAGCTCTCCGTCAGATAGGCGAACACGGATTCCAGGTCGTCGTCGAGCGTATGGATCTCCTCGATCGGCAGTCTCGCATCCAGCAGCCACTGCGGCAGGTGCCGGTAGAAGTCGAGAGCATGGTCGGTGCGTACCACCAGCCGGCCATCGCCAGTCAGCTCGGTGCCCACCACGTGGTCCTGGCGCGCCAGGTACGCCGCGAGATCGCGCAGGCGTGGCGAGCGCAGGGCCACCACCGTGGGATGCTCGGGGATGAGATCGCGGATCTCGGCAACGTCGCCCTCGGCCAGCACCTTGCCACGGTGGATGAGCACCACGTTGCGCGTCATCTCCTCGACCTCCGGCAGGATGTGGCTGGAGACCAGCACCGTCTTGCCCGCCTGGCCGAGTTCCTGGATGAGCTGGATCGTCTGATGGCGGCTCACGGGATCCATGCCGTTGAGCGGCTCGTCCATGAAGAGGATGTCGGGATCGTGCGCGAGGGCCTGGGCGAGCTTCAGTTTCTGGCGCATGCCCTTGGAGTAGCCGCCGAGCTGCCGCCGTGCGGCATCGGTGAGCTCGAAGCGATCGAGCAGTTCCTGCGCGCGCCGCGCGGCCAGCGCCGCGGTGAAGCCATGCAACCGCAGCATGAGGTTGAGAAACTCGCGCCCGGTCATCCAGCCGGGCAGCGCGTCGCTCTCGGGGCAGAAGCCGATGCGGCGATACAGGCCGATGTGGCTGCGCAGCGGCTGGCCCTCGAGGTGCACGTCGCCGTGGCTCGGCGTGATGAGGCCGGCCATCAGCTTGAAGAGCGTCGTCTTGCCCGCGCCATTCTGCCCGAGCAGACCGATCACGCCCCCGCCGACGGACAAGGTGCAGCTGTTCACGGCCACGACCTCGCCGAACCACTTGCCGACGCGGTTGGCGGACAGGCGCGCCTGGCCCGCGCCGATCATACCACCACCTCCACCGGCCGGATCTGCTTGCGCAGCACGAGGATCGCCCCGCCGGCCCAGAGCAGGCACACGCCCAGACTCACCCACGGCGACACGTCCAGCCGCGGCGGCGCCGCGAAGAGCAGCGTGCCCGCGTTGTGGAACTGACCGCCGAAGTTGACGATCTGCATCGACTTCACGCCGACGAGCGAGAAGAGATTGCCCACGGCCTCGCTGCCCATGTAGAGCACCGTCCACCACACGACGATGAAGATCGTGCGCTTGCCCAGCGACGAGAACGCGAGCAGGACGAGGCTCACGATCACCCCGCTGGCGAGGCAGTAGACGAGCAGGCGTAACGGCGTGAGCAGCAGCACCTGCACGCCCGTGGCCGTGGGGTCGACCAGATAGGCGAAGATGCAAAGAACCCAGGCGGGCACGAGAGTGACCGCGAGGTACCAGCCGAGGATGACCAGCCCCTTGCCGGCCACGTACGAGCTCACACCGAGCGGACGGGAGAAGTAGAGCGACAGCCCGTTCTCGCGCCGGTCGCGCGCGATGAGGCTGGCGCCGACGAGGGCCGTGAAGAGGAACACGAAGAAACGCTGGCTCTCCACGTAGCTGAGGAATCCGCCCGGCGCGATGCTCGTCCACGCGCTGCCGGCGGCGAGGTCGAGGATCTGTCCTGCCTTGGCCTTGAAATAGATGATGCCGCCCTTGACGATGGCCGGGATCCAGGACATGAACACGAGGAAGAGAAACGCCCGGCGTTGCAGCGGCGCCACGAGGCCGCGCCGCGCGATGGCCCACCAGGGGGGATCGGCGGCGAGGCCAGACGGTGTCCAGTGCGTGTATCCGCGTTCGTAGACGGGCATCGATCAGTCTCCCTGGACCATGGCGTGGAAGTGGTCGGAAAGTGTCACCGGTTGCGGGCGCAGGCGGCGCAGCGCGTAGCCCACCGCGGCCGCCTCGGCAAGAATGGCATGCACGGCGGGCGCGGCACCGTCGTCACCGCCGTCCTGAGCCGGCGGCAGACGGTCGAGCTCGAGCGTGACCAGCATGACGCGCCCCGACGTCTCGAGAGCGGCACCGAGCCGCCGCAGACCGGCCTGGAACGCCTCGGCGGGGCCGAATCCCTCGACCTCGAAGACCTGCCGGCTGCCCGCGGGCCGGGCCGCCACCCCCCGGCGCGCCAGGAGTTCCCCCTGCCGCAGCACGAGGATCTCGTCGCACACCGCTTCGACATCGGCCAGCAGGTGCGTGGAGAGAATGACGCCGAGACCCTTGGCACGGGCGAGGTCAGCCACCAGCTCGAGGATGGCGGTGCGGCCGCCGGGATCCAGTCCGCTCGTGGGTTCATCGAGGAAGATCCAGCGCGGATCGTGCACGAGGGCCGTGGCGAGCTTGAGCCGCTGGCGCATGCCCTGGCTGTAGGTTTCACACTTGCGGTAGCGCTCGTCGCCCAGGCCCACGAAGTGCAGCACCTCGTGGGCGCGCTGCATGGCGTCGCGGCGCGGCAGTCCGGCTAGCTCCCCCATGTAAGCCACGAGCCCCACGCCGCTCATGCCAGGGATGATGCCGCCTCGCTCGGGCATCCAGCCGAGCCAGCGCCGGGCATGCTGCGCGGCGTGGGCCATGTCGTGCCCCAGCACGTGCACCCGCCCCGCCGGCAGGGGCACCTGGCCGAGCAGCACCCGCAGCAGGGTCGTCTTGCCCGACCCGTTCGGTCCCAGCAGGCCGACAGCGCCATGTTCGAGCGTGAACGTCACGCCACGCAGGACCGGTTCGCGTCGATACGCGAAGGTCAGATCCTGCACGCGTAGACTCGTGTCGGCGGTGTCGCTCATGCGAATCTCCTCGAATCTGATACCGAGTCGGGCGCTCTACGCGATTGGTCGAGGCCGGGTTTCACGCGGGCGACTCCTCGAGAAACGTGTTGTAGTCCTCGAACTCCTCCGCATGCAGGATCTCGCACACGTGCGCCGGCGTGTCGGCATGGAAAACCAGCGACCGGATTCCCGGATCCGACCCGATCGAGCGTGCCAGTGCCGCCTGCACCTGCACATGCCGCTGCCGCTCCTGCGGGGGGATCACCAGCAGGACGATGCAGTGCACCGGCTGCCCGTCGGGTGTCGGAAGATCCAGACCCGATTCGCTCACGGCCATGACACCGCACAGCCGGGTCACGCCCTCGATCTCGGCGTGCGGCACGAATAGTCCCCGGCCGATGCAGGTGGACATGGCCTCCTCGCGCGCGCGGACATCGGCCAGCACCGTGTCGCGGCTCACCCCGCCGAGCTGGTGCGAGCGCATGAGCAGATCGACGAGGGCCGTGACGGCCGTGTCCTTGTCGGCGGCCTCGAAGCCGGTGACGATGTTCTCCTCGTGCAGGAAGTCGATGAGCCGTGGCCTGTCCTTGCCGAGATCGCCGGAGTGGGCGAGGGCGATGCGGGTGGTCACCGGTCCGACGAGCTCGTTGATGGCCACCGAGGTCACGCCGACGGCCAGGAACAGCTCACCCACCGCGGCGAATTGCGGACTCTCGCGCAGCTTGAGCAGCAGCCCGACGGCCACGCCCGCCTGCGGGATGAGGGCCAGCCCGAGGTACCGCCGCAGCGCAAACGTGGCGCCGGACACCCGCATGCCGAGCCAGCCCGCCAAGACCTTTCCCGCGATCCGCGCGACCACGACGACCGCCACCAGGACCCCCGCCGGCGCCAGGTAGTGCAGATCGAGCTCGAGCCCCGCCAGGATGAAGAAGGTGGCCAGGATCGCGGGCTCGAAATTCGCGAACACGCGATGCCCGATCTCCTCCTTCGCCGGTGCGAGGTTCGCGATGGTGGCGCCGAGGCTGAGACAGGCCAGCAGGGGGGAGAAGCCGACGCTGTCCGCCGCCCCCACGGTGAGGAAAATGGACACGAGCGAACCGGTCGTGAGCCGGTCGAGCTGCACGACGTGCCGTGTCGCGAAGACAAGCACCGCGCCGATCCCGGCGCCCAGCAGCACCGCGCCGCCGAGCTGGATGACCGGCGAGAGCACCAGGGTCAACGGCGTGGCCAAGCCGAGCTTCTCGCTGACGCTCACCACCGCGAGCGCGACCTCGAAGAGCGCGATGCAGGCGATGTTGTTGAGTGCCACCCCCATCAGGAGCGTGGACACGAAGACGCCCCGGCTCCGCGTCTCGTTGATGATCGCCACGACAGTGGCCGGCGCCGTGGACACGGCGAGGGCGCCGATCAGCAATCCGAACGACCAAGACACGTCGCCGGCGATCCTCACCGCGAAGATCACGGCCAGGGGCACGATGATGCATTCCGCCGCGAGCAGCCAGCGCAGGCGCCGCCCCGCGGTGCCCAGGCGGTGCAGGTGCAGATGGCTCCCCACCGCGACGGCAATGAGCCCCAGAGCGAAGTGCACGACGGGCCGTAAATTCTCGCCGACATCATGGGACAGCCAGCCCAGCGCCGATGGCCCCAGCGCGACCCCTGCGAGGATCTGCCCCGTCACCGACGGAAGGCGAAGTCGCTGCGCGAGTTGGCCCGCGAGCAACCCCACGGCGACGATCACGGCCAGCGCGAACAAGCTGTTGTCCCAGAACGACACGGCAGCCACGGTGCGGATCCTTCCCTCGGGTCTCGTCCTCGTCGATGGGCCTGGCTGTGACCGGCACCCGGAGCGTTCTGAAAACATGGTGGCGCAAGATCGGGAATTGAGATATCTCGAATACCATATTATGCTCTTTTCAGTGTTTCAGCCGCGCTTCCCGCGCACCACGCGCGCTTCGGGGTGTCCCATGACACCCTGGAAAGGTGGCTCATGGCCCGAGTGCTAGTCATAGAAGACGACCCCGAGGTGAGGACCTACCTCGTCGCCGTGCTCACGCGCGCCGGTCACGAGGTCCTGGAAGCCGGCAACGGCAAGGATGGCGTGCAGGTGTTCAACGATGAGCCCTGCGAGGTGGTGATCACCGACATCATCATGCCGGAGAAGGACGGTATCGAGACCATCCTCGACTTACGTCGGGATCACCCCAACCTCAAGGTCATCGCCATCAGCGGCGGCGGTCGATCCACGCCCGACAACTACTTGCACTCGGCGAAGCTCCTCGGCGCCGATCGCGCCATCCGCAAACCGTTCACGAACGAGGAGATCCTCTCGGCTGTCGCCGAGTTGACACCGTGACGGGTACCCGGCGCAATCCTACCGAACGCGGGCTTCTGGCCGACCTCGCCCCACTGTTCGCGCTCCCACCACGGCAACGCGTCGTCCTGGTCGAGGAACTCGCGTCCTTTCTCACACCGCGGCGCCTCGCCAGGATCGACGCCGTGCTGGCGAACCGCACCCGCCATGTCACCATGGTGTGCGAGGACGTGTATCACCCGCACAACGCCAGTGCCGTCCTGCGCACCTGCGAGTGCTTCGGCGTCCAGGACGTGCATGTGGTCGAGGGTCTGCACCGCTTCCGCCCGAGCACGGACGTGGTGCGCGGAGCCGCGCGCTGGCTCACCATCCAGCGCTGGCGCCACCGCGAGGGTGACGACATCAGCACCTGCCTCGCGTCGTTGAAGGCACGGGGATACCGCATCGCCGCCACCGCCCCGGGCCATTCGGGAGAGACGATCGCCGATCTCGATCTCGCGAAACCAGTGGCGCTGTGCTTCGGCACCGAGGAGACCGGACTCAGTCCCGCCCTCCAGGAGCTGGCAGATGTCAGCATCTCTGTACCCATGCACGGCTTCACCCAGAGTCTGAATGTCTCAGTGACCGCGGCGCTCTGCCTCTGGGATCTCACGTCGAGGCTGCGGCGATCCAGCGTCGACTGGCCGCTGTCGGCCGAGGCCCGCGACGATCTTCGTCTCGCCTGGCTCGCGACGGAGAGTCCGCGCGCCCGCGCCCACGTGGCGACACTCCTCGCGCCGCGGACAGACGCCGGTTGACGGCCAATAAAAAGTCCCTGATTTGATCCGATCAACGTGTTATGATTGAGGTGACATTCGTGTCGGCTCGTGGGGATGCTGGCCGCGCAACTGGATGAGAGCACCTTCGCTGGGGGGGCCGGCGCATGTTCCTCAGACCCGACGGAATGCCAATCGCGGGCGATTACGATCAGTTGCAGCTCCAATACGACGGCCAGCGGCGGGCGTTGTGGTATATCCTCGACCCCCATCACCGCCCGTGTTTCAACGGCGGCCTGCTGCGCGAACTGCGCAGCTTCCAGGACGACCTCGTTCGCGCCAATGAAACCGCGATGGCGATGGGAGAAATCCCACCGGTACGCTATACGATCCTCGCGAGCGCGGTGCCGGGCGTGTTCAACCTCGGTGGCGATCTCGAGCTCTTCGCGAAACTGATCCGCGCTCAGGATCGCAGCGGCTTGCTCCGCTATGCGACCGCCTGCATCGACGTGCTGTATCCCAACGCCGTCGGCTACCATCAGCCGGTGACGACGGTGACCCTGGTCCAGGGGGATGCCCTGGCCGGCGGATTCGAGGCAGCCATCTCCAGCAACATCGTCATCGCCGAGCGCAGTGCCCGTTTCGGGCTGCCTGAGGTGCTTTTCAACCTCATTCCCGGCATGGGCGCCTACAGCTTCCTGGTGCGCCGAGTGAGCCCGGACGTGGCCCGCGAGCTCATCATGAGCGGCAAGGTCCTCACCGCCGACGAGATGATGGATCTGCACCTCGTCGACCTCGTCGTGAACGACGGTGAGGGCGTCGACGCCGTGAACGACTATCTGGCGCGCTTCCACAAGCGCGCCAACGCCCATGCCGCCCTGGAACGCGTCCGCCAGCTCGTCGATCCCGTGACCTACGAGGAACTTATCGCGATTACCAGGATCTGGGTCGATGCCGCGCTGAAGCTCTCCGAGCGGGATCTGAAGATGATTGCTCGGATCGTCCAGGCGCAGGATCGGGCCCTGGCGCGGCAGAACCGCCTCGAGGCGATGGAAGCCGCCGAATAGGGCGCACCCACGCAGCCATGACGGCGGCCGGCGGCGCGACGCTGCCGGCCGCCGTCGTTTTCCCGCGTATGGACCTTCAGTCCCGCGAATTCCGGCCGAAATGTGTCGACGACCACCCGTGGTCTCGACCCCAAACCCCGAGGACGGCCACCGTGCCCTGGACGCCGGTCACCGCGATCGACGAGGAACGCTCGCAGAGTCGAGCCAGGCTGGCGATCTGCCTGGTGTCCCTGCTCGGATTCTACATCATCGTCAAGTCGCACCACCTGGTCGACGGGCACACGACCATCGTCGGATTCGCGACCATCCTCGGCTACCTCACCTTCGCGCTCGCCTGGCATGCGATCATCGCCCGGTTTCCGAATCGATGCCTGTGGCGTCGGTATGTCGGCATGTTCGCGGACCTCGGCATCATGGTGTACTGGATGCACCTGGGTGACGAGTACGTCACGTCGTACTACCCGATCTTCCTCTGGGTGATCATCGGCAACGGCATTCGGTTCGGGCCGCGCTACTTGAAGATGGGCATCGCGATGGGGACCACGGGGTTCACCGTGCTCCTCGCCCGCGATTCGTACTGGGCGCAGAATCAGGCGCTGGGCGTGGGGTTGCTCATCGGCGTGATCGTGCTGCCGGTCTTCTTCCTGACCGTGCTGAAGCGTCTGCAGGCCGTGTCGCGCCTCGAGGTCGAGCTGGCGAAATCACGGCTGGCCGACAAGGCCAAGGATGAATTCCTGGCCACGATGAGCCACGAGCTGCGCACGCCGATGAACGGCGTGCTCGGCATGGCCGAGCTGCTGAAGGACTCCGTCCTCGACCGGCAACAGCGCGAACAGGTCGACGTCATCACCCGTTCGGTCGATTCGTTGCTGAACATCATCAATGACATCCTCGACTACTCGAAGATCTCTGCGAATCGGCTCACCCTCGAGGCGATCCCCTTCAACCTGGAGCGTGTGCTCGCCGACGTATACCGGCTGCTCGCGACGACGGCGGAAGCGCAGGGGATCTCGCTGCACTTCGAGTACCCGGACGTCGAGCTGCGCGGGTTCCTGGGCGATCCGACACGCGTGCGGCAGATCGCACTCAACCTGGTCGGCAATGCCATCAAGTTCACGCCCGCCGGAGGCGTGCGGCTCCGCTGCCGCGTGGTGCCCGACCGCAGCCGCGGCAACGTGATCATGGAGGTCGCCGACACGGGCATCGGGATACCCGCGAACCGGCACGAGGCGATCTTCGACGTCTTCGAGCAAGTGGACAACTCGGTGACGCGCCAGCATGGCGGCTCCGGACTCGGACTCGCGATCAGCCAACAGCTCGCCCAGATGATGGGCGGCGAGATCACGGTGCGTTCGGAAGTCGGCGCGGGTTCGACGTTCACGGTGAGCCTCTCGCTGCCGCCCGCCGAGATGCCGATGGCGAAATCGGAGCCGGCCACGCGCGACCTCCCCCGCTTCAAGCTGCGGGCCCTCGTCGTGGAGGACAACCCATTCAATCAGATGGTGACGAAGCAGACGCTGCTGAAGCTCGGCATCGCGTCCAAGGTGGCAGAGAACGGCGCCGTCGCGCTGGAGATGATCGATGCGGCCGACTATGACATCGTATTCATGGACATCCGGATGCCGGTGATGGATGGATACGAGGCGAGTCGCCGGATCCGCGCGCGCGGGGATGCCAGGGCCGGGATTCCCATCATCGCCATCACGGCCGAGGCGACGTCGCAGGCCCAGGAGCAATGCCTGGCCGCGGGCATGACCGACTACCTCGCGAAGCCGCTGCGGATGGACCGCATGGCCGCGGCCATCGCCGCCCGTTTCGAGCCCGTAGCCGAGGCCACGCCCCGCGAGGCGCACGATAGCGGGCAACCCGTGAACGTGTAGCCGCCGCAGTAGCGATAGCATGAATAAGGTGGGTTCAATCCACCGTGAGTTCGGGAAGGTCCCGGAAACCGTCGAGCGCCTGCGGGTTCGCCAGGGCGTCGCGATTGTCCACGGGCTGGCCGTGGATGACGCGCCGCACGGCCATCTCCGTGATCTTGCCGCTGATGGTGCGCGGGATATCCGCCACGGCGACGATCTTGGCGGGCACGTGGCGCGGTGTGGTCAGCTCGCGGATCCGCCCGCACAGGCGATCGCGCAGCGTGTCGTCGAGAACGCAACCGTCGGCCGGACGCACGAACAGGACGACCCGCACGTCGCCCTGCCAGTCCTGCCCCACGGCGAGGCAGTCGACGATCTCGGGGAACTGCTCGACCACGCGGTAGATCTCGGCCGTGCCGATGCGCACACCGCCGGGATTGAGCACGGCGTCGCTGCGGCCCAGGATCACGAGCCCCCCGTTGGCCGTGAGCGTGGCGTAATCGCCATGGTGCCAGACGCCGGGGTAACGGGCGAAGTACGCATCGTGATAGCGGCAACCGTCGGGGTCGTTCCAGAATCCGGTAGGCATGGACGGGAACGGACGCGTGCACACCAGTTCGCCCGGCTCGTCGACGACGGGGCACCCGTCGCCATCCCAGACCTCCACCGCCATCCCCAGGCCACGGCACTGCAGCTCACCGCGCCGCACCGGAAGCGTGGGGTTGCTCAGCGCGAAGCACGAAACGATGTCGGTGCCGCCGGAGATGCTGCCCAGCAGCAGGTCGGCCTTCACCTCGCGATAGACCCAGTCGTACGACTCGGGCGCGAGGGGCGAGCCGGTGGACAGGACGGCGCGCAGTTGCGCGAGATCGACCTCGGCGCCCGGCCGTAGCTGCAACTTCTCGCACGCCGCGAGGTACCGGGCACTGGTGCCGAAGACGTCGACCTTCTCGTCCGCGACCATGGTCCAGAGGCGGGCGCGTGGGCGCGTGGGCGCGCCCTCGACGAGCACGATCGTGGCCTCCGTCGCCAGGGCCGAGACGAGCCAGTTCCACATCATCCAGCCGCAGGTGGTGAAGTAGCAGATGCGCTCGCCGGCACGCAGATCCACGTGGAGGCGATGCTCCTTCACATGCTGAAGCAGGGTCCCGCCCGCCGAGTGCACCATGCACTTCGGCAGCCCCGTGGTGCCCGACGAGTACATGATGAACAGCGGATGGTCGAAGGGTAGACGGGCGAAGGCCAGCCCGTCGTCGCCGCCGTCGCCACGGCGCAGGAAGTCGTGCCAGGTCACGGCGTCGGGCAAGGCTGCGAGGTCCGGCTCGGCATCGAGGTAAGGCACCACCACCAGCTCCCGCACCGACGGCAACGCGGCCCGCAACTGCACCGCCACATCACGGCGATCGCAACGGGTTCCGTTGTAGACATAGCCGTCGGCCACGAAGAGAACGGTGGGAGCGATCTGCCCGAAACGATCGAGTACGCCCTGTACGCCGAAATCCGGCGAACTGCTCGACCACACCGCGCCCAGGCTGGCCGCCGCGAGCATGGCGATGATCGTCTCGGGCACGTTGGGCAGGACGCCGGCCACGCGGTCGCCCGGCACCACGCCGGCCTGGCGCAGGGCTCCGGCGGCGCGCATCACCTCGTGCGCGAGTTCGGCGAAGCTCAGCGCGCGACGATCGCCGCGCTCGCCGCGGGAGATCACCGCGGGGGCGTCGTCGCGCCGGCGCAGGAGATTCTCGGCGTAGTTGAGGCGGGCTGCGGGAAACCAGCGCGCGCCGGGCATGGCGTCGGGATGCTCCACCACGGGGCCGGCGCCCGGATCACCGATGACATCGCCGAAACGCCACACCTCGTACCAGAATTCATCGCGATGGTCCACCGACCAGCGCCAGAGCGATGCCCAGTCGTCGAGCGCACGCCCGGTGCGCGACGCGCACGCGCGGCGAAAGGCGGTGAGCTGCGACGCCGCGATACGTTCCGCGTCCGGTTGCCAGATGATCTCGCCGTCGCGCATGGGCCGCCCCTCAATCGCGAACCGGCAGCACCGTACCGGCCACCTGCCCGAATCCAATGCGCACACCGCGCCCCTCGCAGTGTCCGGCCATGATCACGCGATCGCCGTCCTGCAGGAAGCGGCGCTCGTTGCCGTCGGCAAGGCGCAGGGGCTCGGCACCGCGCCATGTCAATTCCAGCAGGCTGCCGAAGCTGCCCTTGTCCGGTCCGCTGATCGTGCCCGATGCCATCAGGTCGCCAGGCCGCACGTTGCAGCCGGTGATCGTGTGGTGGGCGAGCTGCTGCTGCACGGTCCAGTAGAGGTACCTCGCATTGCTGCGGCAGATCGTCTGCGGCGCAACATCCGGAGCCTGCAGCGCCACCGTGAGCGCGATGTCGAAACCGGTGTTCGCCGGGGAGCGCAGGTACGGCAGCGGTTGCGGATCCTGCGCCGGCGGCGGACACCTGAAGGGCTGCAGGGCCTCCCAGGGCACGATCCAGGGCGAGATGGACGTGGCGAAATTCTTGGCGGTGAAAGGGCCGAGCGGCTGGTATTCCCACTTCTGGATGTCCCGCGCCGACCAGTCGTTCACCAGCACCATGCCGAAGATGGCGTCGTCCGCAGCGTCTGCCGGAATCGGTTCGCCCATCGCGTTGCCGGGGCCAGCCGTGAAGAACCCCAGCTCCAGCTCGAAGTCGAGCAGCCGGCAAGGGCCGAACGTGGGCGCCGTGGCATCGGCGGCGACCGTCTGCCCAAGCGGTCGGCGTACCGGCGTGCCATCGACCACGATGGAACTCGCGCGGCCATGGTATCCCACCGGCAGGTGCAGCCAGTTGGGCATGAGCGCGTTGTCCTTGCCACGGAACATGATCCCAACGTTGGTCGCGTGCTCGCGCGACGAATAGAAATCGGTGTAGTCGCCGATGCGTGCGGGCAGGTGCATCGCGATGTCCGCGCAGGGCCAGAGCGCACGCTCGCACAGACCGGTGTCACTGCGCAGCGCGGGGGTGCGCAGGTCGAGCAACTCGCTGATGCGGGCACGCGTGGCGCGCCGTACGCCGGCCGGCAGGGCCATGAATGCGTTGAGCGCATCTTGCGCGAAGACGCCGGCCGGTAGTTCCGCCACATCGAGCAGCCCCGCGTCCTGCAGCATGGCCAGGTCGAGCGCGTGGTCGCCGATGCGAACGCCGCATCGTGCGCCGCCACCGCTTCGCGGCGTGAAGACGCCCCACGGCAGGTTCTGGATCGGGAAGTCGGACCCGGCCGGCACCGGGACGAACGAGGCGAGATCGGGCGCAGTGGTCGCATCCATCGGGTATCGCTCCTGGACAGTCGCTTGCAGGTCAGGTGTCGCCGCGGTCAAGCATACCGAGGTCGCGGAGATCGTCGCGCGGCTCGATGAACGAGCAGCTACCGAATCCGGCGAAGCGGGTCCGGCGCCAGAGCTGGATCGCGTCGATCGGCACGACCTGATCGTGCCAGCGGAACCCCGCGGCGTCGAGGCCGAACGCCTGCGCCGCCGTCTCGGTGACGATCGGCACGAGCGCGTCGGCAGCCATATCGTGCGCCTGGGCCAGCAATCCGGCACCGACGACGTTGAGAAACCCGTGCATGGGCGCGTCGCCGACGTGCGCCATGCCGCGTACGGGGTGGTGGAGGCCGGCCGTGCATTTCAATGGTACAGACAGAGCGTGCGCCTGCGCCACGACATGGGCGACGCGCGCCACCGGCGGGATCGCCGCGGGCGTCACGCCACCGCAGCGGAGCTTGTAGCCGAGCCGCGGTCCATCATCGCCTCCGGGGTGCTCGGCGAGCACCTGGAGCAGCGCCCTGTCGGTGTCCGCGGTCGGCAATGAGGTCGGCGAAGACGCCACCGCCTCGCACCAGAGCGCGCAGCGCCCGAGTCCGGCGTCGCTCACGCATGCGACAACGTCGCGCAGCGCGCGCCACGATCCGTCGCCAGCCTCGGCGACCTTCGTCTCGAGGGCCTCCACACGCACGTCCGGATGGCTGGCGACGAAGGCCGCGACAACCGGGATGTCGCCGGGTGCCGCAAGGACGGAGAGCCGCCAGGCGGCCTGACCAGGCGGCGGCGACGTCAGCCACGGTTCCAGCTCCGCCAGCCGGGCAGCAGGGATGATGAAGCGGGCCAGCATGCCGGCCGCCGGATCGGCGCGGTGGTCGAGATAGGTGCCCACCGCCTGCGGCAGCGACAGGCTGGCGGGAGGAAAGAGTCCGGCGTAATCGATCAGATCGGCGAGGAGAGCGGCCTGAGCGGCGGTCAAATCGACGCCCCCTAGGTGAGCCACGACCGCGCGTAGTCGCGGTCCTCGCAGGCGAGGGCGTTCCGGCTGACGGCGAGCGGTGCGAAGGTGTCGACCATGACGGCCAGCTCGTGCGTCTCCTTCTTTCCGATCGAGGCCTCCGTCTTGCCCGGTTGCGGGCCGTGCGGGAGGCCGTCGGGATGCAGGGTGATCGACCCGAACTCGATCCCCTTGCGGCTCATGAACTCGTCGTTGCAGTAGTAGAGCATCTCGTCGGACATCACGTTGGAGTGCGCATACGGCGCCGGGATGGAGTCCGGATGATAGTCGTACAGACGCGGCACGAACGAGCACAGCACCCAGCCGTCGCCGGCGAAGGTCTGGTGCACCGGCGGCGGCTGGTGCAGCCGGCCCGTGATGGGCTCGAAGTCGTGGATGCTCAGCGCCCAGGGGAAGTAGTAGCCGTCCCACCCCACCGTGTCGAACGGATGGTGGTCGAGGACCACCTGATGCAGCAGGTTCTGCTTCTTGACCAGGATGGGGAACTCGCCCTTCTCGTCGTGCGTGACGAGACGGCTGGGCGGCCGAATGTCGCGCTCGCAGAACGGGCTGTGTTCCAGGAGCTGCCCGTGGTCGTTGCGATACCGCTGTGGCGTGCGCACGTAGCCGCGGCTCTCCACGATGAAGAAGATACGCTCGGCGTCGCCCTCGAGTCGCCAGCGGTGGATGATACCGCGCGGGATCACGACGTAGTCGCCCTCGCGAACATCAAGCTCCCCGAACTGCGATTCCAGCACCCCGTCGCCGGCGGTGACGTAGACGATCTCGTCGCCCTGCGCGTTGCGGTAATACGGCGTCTGCGGTCCGCGCGGCCGCGCCAGCGACATGGCGATGTCATGATTGAAGAGCAGGGGCACACGGTCGCGCACGGGATCGTGCCCGGCCAGTTCCAGGCGGTGCGTGCGCAGGTGCCGCATCCGTAGCGTCGGATCCGGATCAGCTTCCCAGCCCGGCGAGGTCAGCATCTCCACACTGACCACGGCCGTCGGCGGCCGCAGCGAGTAGATGAGCGACTGTAGCCCCGTGAAGCCGAGGTTGCCGATCAGATGCTCCGGGTGCAGCTCGCCATCGTCGCGGCGGAAGACGGTGTGCCGCTTCGGGGGAATCTTGCCCAGCCGGTGGTAATACGGCATGCTCGAAACTCCTCGCGATTTCCGCGCGATCGTTCTCCGCGCTACAGATTCCCGCGTCTGGACTGCTCGCGCTCGATGGCCTCGAACAGCGCCTGGAAGTTGCCCTTGCCGAAGCTGTCGCTGCCGGCGCGCTGGATCACCTCGAGGAACAGAGTCGGCCGATCCTGGAGCGGGCGCGTGAAGAGCTGCAGCAGGTAGCCCTTCTCGTCGCGGTCGACGAGAATCTTCAGATTGCGCACGCGGTCGCGGTCTTCCTCGATGTCGCCAACGCGATCCCAGATCGTCTCGTAGTAGGAATCAGGCACGTCGAGGAACTCGGCTCCATTGTCGCGCAGGACCTCGATCGTCTCGAGAATGTTGTCCGTGCGCAAAGCGATGTGCTGCACGCCCGCCGACATGTTGAAGTCGATGTATTCCTGGATCTGGCTGCGCTTGCGACCGGGCGCCGGCTCGTTGATCGGGAACGTGACGGCACGGTTGTCGTTCGTCATCACCTTGCTACGCAGCGACGAGAACTCGGTGCAGATGTCCTTGTCGTCGTAGCTGACGAATTGCGTGAAATCGAAGACCTGCGTGTAGAAATCGCACCAGTGCTGCATCCGCTCGTACTCGACATTGCCCACCACATGATCGACGCAGTGCACGCCCACATTGTGGCCACGTACCGTGTCGAGAGCGAAACCGGGCAGGAAACCTCCGTAGTCGCCACGTTCGATGAAGCTGTGGATGGTATCGCCATAGGTCCGCACGGAGGCCCGCCGCACGGCACCGTCCGCCGATTCGAGATCGTGGGGAGCGCGCACGGGCGTGGCACCGCGCGCCACCGCCGCCGCATAAGTGGTCGCTGCGTCCTCCACCTCGAAGGCCAGATCGCGTACGCCGTCGCCGTGCAGCGCCAGCCAGTTGTTGAGGGGACTCAGATGCGTGAGCGGCGAGGTGAGGACCAGAAATACGGTGCCCTGGCGAAGCACGTAGCTGGCGCGGTCGTGGCAGCCCGTTTCCGGACCCCGATAGGCGACCTGATCGAAGCCGAAGCACTTGCGGTAGAAGTACGCCGCCTGTTTCGCATTGCCGACCCAGAGCTCGATGTGGTGAATGCGCAGGAGCTTGATGCTCGTATCGGGCAAGGCGGATTCACCGCGCGCGGGACCGGACATGATCGTCGAATCGGGCATGCCGCACCTTCACCTGGTTGAGTGAGAGATTGGGCGATCGAGAACGCTCTAACGTGGACACAACTAGTCGCTTTGGCGACAATTGTCAACGCAACCAGGCCCGACCGGACGCGTACGGAGGGTTTCGCCGAGAGTTCGCCCGCAGGAGCCGGAGAATGGCCGGGATGCCGACGTGACGATCACCAGCCGGATGCGCCGCATCGCGGGTCTCGCCCCTGGCGAGGGCGTACCTGTCTGCCTGGCCACCCTCCTCTTCTTCGTCCTGATGACCGGCTATGCCATACTCAAGCCCCTGCGCGACGAGATGGGTATCGCCGCGGGCGTGGACAGCCTGCCCCACCTCTACCTCGCGACTCTCGCCACGATGGTGGCGGCCGCTCCGCTCTTCGGCTGGCTGGCGCGACGGCGGCGGCGCGAGGTGTTCCTGCCCGTCACGTACCAGTTCTTCGCGGCGAACCTCCTGCTTTTCTATGGTTTGCTGCGCTGGTGGCCCACCGCAGAGACCGTGGTGGGCCGTATGTTCTACGTCTGGGTAAGCGTCTTCAACCTCTTCGCACTGTCCCTGTTCTGGGGCTTCATGGCCGACGGCTTCGGCCTCACGCGCAGCCGCCGCACCTTCGGAGTCCTGGCCGTGGGAGGTACGGCGGGCGCAGTGCTCGGAAGCACGATCACGGCTGCGCTCGTGCAGCTCGTCGGACGCCTGCCGTTGCTGCTCGTCTCGGTCGTCTGCCTGGAGACCGCGGTGGTCCTCGTCCGCATCCTGCACCGCCGGTTCGTGGCGCTGGATGCCACGGACGCCGCCCCATCCGAGCCACCGGGGCACGCCCTCGACGGGATCCGACTCACGTTCACATCACCCTACCTCATCGCCGTGAGCGCGTTCCTGATCCTCTACAGCCTGACGTCGACGCTCGTGTACCTCGAACAGGCCCACATCGTCGCGGCCGCGGAACATGGCCGCGCGGCACGGGCGGCGCTCCTGGCCCGGATCGAGGTCTGGGTGCAGGGGGTCACGCTCGCCACTCAGCTCCTGGGCACGAGCCGCGTGCTGCGCTGGCTCGGGACCGGGCTCACCCTCGCCTTGTTGCCCATGGTCACCGGTCTGGGCTTCCTGGCGCTCGGCTTACGGCCGACTCTCACCATGCTCATCGCCTTCCAGGTGGTACGCCGGGCCACGAACTACGCCCTCGTCAAACCGGCGCGGGAGACCCTCTTCGCCCCCCTGGCGCGCGTCGCCAAGTACCGAGCCAAGACCTTCATCGACACCTTCGTCTACCGGGGCGGCGATGCCCTGGGCGCAGCCCTCTTCGACCGGCTCGCCGCCCGCGGACTTGGCCCCGGCGGTGTGGCCGTGGTAGCCGCGGCGCTGACGGTGGCCTGGGCGGCGGTGGCCGTCCACCTCGGACGCCGCCAGGCGGCACTCGCGTGAAAGCCCGCCTGTGCCACCCCTGGCCGCCACCGATGTCGCGAGCGTGAGCGAGATGCGCCGTGGCGGGTGCTTCCCCTCAAGATCCCCGTCAACCCGCCGATAGCTACGGAGAATCCGCAAGCGGTCGCAGCCGTGATCACGCCTTCAAGCTCGAGGTCAGAACGTATGCGAGAACGTCGCAAGAGCCTCCGCCGCAACACACCTCACCGCGTGAACGTCCTGTCCGCCGCCGACGGACATGTCGTCGGACGCCTCGTGGATATCACCACCTCGGGAATGATGGTGGTGACCGCCACGCGTATGCTGCCGGGACGATCGGTCTCCTTGCGCATCCCCCTTCCCACCATGGTCAACGGCCGCACCGAGATCGACGTCACGGCGAAGTCGATCTGGAGCCGCCCCGACTCGAATCCGCGATACCACCGCATCGGACTGGTATTCGAGGACCTGGGCCCGGAAGAAGCTTACATCATCCAGACAACCCTGCACCGCCTGCATCTGGTGGGGTGACGGGGACACGGAGGACACGACGATGGGCGCGGCCGACGGCATCCTGCTCGAATCGGGCACCAACGAGGTGGAGATGCTGGAGTTTGCACTCCAGGACCAGAGCTTCGGCGTCAACGTGCTGAAGATCCAGGCCATCGAACAGTTCGACCCCCAGCGGGTCACCGCCGTGCCGCTCGCGCACCCGTCGGTGGTCGGCAGCTACGGCTTCCGCGACGCCGTGGTGACGCTCGTGGACCTCGGTTTCGAGCTGGGTATCAGAGACACGGCGATAGTGCTTGACCAACCGGGCAGCGACGGCGACGCCGAGACCCGGATCGTACTCGTCATGGAGTTCAACGGACTCACGACCGCGTTCCTCGTCGACGGGGTGAACCGCATCCACCGAGTGAGCTGGGAATCGATCAGCGCCCTGAGCCCGTTCCTGAGCGCGTGCAGCAGCAAGTTCACGGGATCGCTCAACATCGAAAGCCGCGAGATCATGGTCGTGGACATGGAGCGCGTCGTGGTGGATGTGCTGCCCCGTGCCCAGCAACTCCACCGGGTGATCGACGACAGCTCGATTCCTTGCTACGCCCGACGCGCCACCGTCCCCGTACTCCTTGCCGAGGATTCGGGCACGATCCGCGAGACCGTGCGCGCCGAGCTGCAGCGCGGCAACTACCAGCAGGTCCACGCCTTCGCCAACGGCAGTGACGCCCTCACCGCCCTCACCGCATTCGCGGAGCGGGCGGCCAGCGAACGACGTCCGCTCACCGAGTACGTGGGCGCTGTCGTCACGGACATCGAGATGCCTCAGATGGACGGCCTGGCTCTCTGCAAGACGATCAAGCAGACGCCAGGACTGTGCGACCTGCCCGTGATCATGTTCTCGTCGCTGATCAACGAGCAGATCGCCGCGAAGTGCCTGTCCGTGCATGCGGATGCGACGATTTCCAAGCCGCAGTTCAACGAGCTCGTCCACTTGCTCGACAAGCATGCCCTCGCATGTCCCTAGGGGACGCCCGCGTACTCCAGGTGGGCGGTCACCGTCTCGTTGCCCGCCCCTTCCACCGATATCTCCACCAGTAGGCGCGTCCCGTCCGGCGCAAGGCGCAGGCGCCGGACGATGGTCAGGGGTCCACCCGCCTGTTCGACGACGAGGGTGCCGTCCTGCCAGGTCGCGCGGGTCACGTGCGCACCGGGGCGTGGTTCGTTGCCATGCGGCCCTCCGGCGTTCGCGTGTAGCTGGCCGTCGGTGATGTACGTGTAGCTCCGGTCGTTTCCGTCCATGATCTCGATCGTCCCGGAGGTGCCGCTGATCAGGAGCTGGCGAATGGCGGTCTCGAGGTGCTGTCCGGGACGGGCATCGTCCCCGGAACGCGCGCCCTGCGCCGCGCCATGGCGCCCACCACCAGGACGCCCCCTCCCACCGCCAGCCATGGCGCCGCGGCCCATCCCACCGCGACTCATGCCGCCGCCTCCCATCTGGTCGTCGTTGTCGAAATCGCCGCGGCCGCCGGGCATGTCGTCGCCGCCGCCGACCTCGGCGCCGGCACGCTGACGGGAGGCGCGTGCGCTCGCGAGGAGCTTGCCGATCCGGGACGTGAAGGCCTCGAGGTTGTCGCTTCCGTGCTCGTCGAGGTTCCAGACGCCGTTGAGGTTGGGTGCAGGAGTCGCCGATTCTGGAGACGCGGATTCAGGAGGCGCGGATTCGAGGCTCGTGGAGTGGGGTTTCGCAGACCCGGCGCTCGCGGACCCGGGCTCCTGGGCCCGGCCTGGTGACGTCAGGCAGGCCAGAATCGTGAGGACGACGGCAGCACGCAAAGCCATGGCAACATTCCTTTCGGCCGACGTGGGGTGGGCTGGTGTCGGCCCCAACGCCGCACCGGCCGCAAACCAGCGCTCACCTGGTCCATAAAAGCGGCGCGGGTGTCCCCGCGCCGCACCAGCTATGGACTTCGTCCAGCGTCAGTGGTCGGCCGAGGTCACCGGTTCGCCCGCTGCGGCCGCGGAATCGGCGGCGGCCTTCTCGAGCTGATCGCGATTCCACTCGGCGGCCACCGCGAACAGGTCCTTCAGGGTGTGCGCCCGCTTGAAGATATCGAGGGCCTCCTCGAGCTGCATGTCCTTCTCGATCGCGACCTCGTAAGCCGCCTGCGCTCCCTGCGACCGCCGCATGAGCTCACGTCGCAGCCCCCACTTCAGAAAGTCCTCGTTGGCGTTGAGCAGCGAGTCGCTCATGGTCAGGTTGAAGGCGCCGAGGTACTCCGGCAGATTTTCGCGGTGGCGCAGGAAGTCCTCGAAATGACCGAAGAGCTTCTCGTCGACCTGGAAATCCCGCGGCACGTCGCCATGCTGACTCACGTAGTCGACAGCGTAGGCGAAGAGCGCGTAGTCGCGTTCCACCGCGACCTCGAAATCGCTGAGGAAATCCTGATCGATCTCGATGTCGGGCGTGATGCCACCGCCGCCGTAGACGACGCGGCCGCTGTCGGTATGGAACTGCTCCTTCTTGTGACGGGGCACCTCGCGATCGGCGGGTTCCTGCTGCAGATCGGTATGGTTCTCGTCGTCGGGCGCGTCGTCGGGTTTGAAGAGATGGTGCCCCTCGTCCTTGCGATCCTTGTGGATGGAGCGGCCCGACGGCGTGTAGTACCGCGCCGTCGTCAATTTCAACGCCTCGTCCTCGGTGAGCGGGAAGACGGTCTGCACGGAGCCCTTGCCGAAGCTGGTCTTGCCCACGACGAGGGCCGCGTCATGGTCCTGCAGAGCGGCTGCCACGATCTCGCTGGCCGAGGCCGACGACCCGTTGACCATGACGATCATGGGTAGGTTGTCGTACACCTTGCCCTTCTGCTCCGAGTAGAACGACATGCTGTTCGAAGGCAGGCGGCCCTTCGTGTAGACGAGCAGATCGCCACGCGGCAAGAAAAGCTCGGCCACCTCCTTCGCCGATCCCAGCAAACCGCCGGGATTGAAGCGCAGATCGAGGATCAGACCGCGCGGATGCTGGGCCTCAAGCTCCTCGAGCTTGGTGCGCATCTCCTCGGCCGTGGTGCGCGCGAAGTTGGAGACGCGGATGTAGGCGATGTCGCCGAGCATGAACGCGTAGGGCACGCTCTCCACCTTGATGATATCGCGCGTGATCGTGAGCGGGATGGCGTCGGCGCGCCCGGGCCGCTGGATCGTGATGTTCACCTTCGTACCCTTCGGACCCCGCAACTTCTCCACCGCATCCGTGCTCGTGAAATCGTAGGTCGAATTGCCCTCGATCTCGGTGATCTGATCGCCACCCTGGATGCCCATGTAATAGGCGGGCGTGCCCTCGATCGGCGAGATCACCGTCGGGTAATGGTCGCGAACGTTGATCGTGATGCCCAGTCCGCCGAACTCGCCCTCGGTGGACATCATCAGATCCTCGTAGTTGCGCTGGTTCAGGAAATCCGAGTGCTCGTCGAGCTTGTCGAGCATGCCCTGCACCGCGGCCTCGGCGATGTTCTCGGGGTCGAGCTCGTCCACGTAGTTGAGCATGATGCGGTCGAAGACGTCCTGCATCAGCTGCCCCGCGTCGAGGTACTGCTCGCGCCGCGACTTGCTCGACGGCTCCTGTCCGGCCGCCTGGGCCGCGAGCCAGCCGCCGCAGGCGCCGATGACCAGCGCGCCCGCGAGCAGGAGCAACAATTGCTTGGGAAAACGCATCATTCGTGTCCGTCCTTCTCTGTCAGTGCCGACAGCGACCCTTCCCGGGGCGGGACCGCGCTCACGGGCTCGGGGCGGCACCACCACCAGCGCAACACTCGGGGTTCCCTAAAGGAATTTAAGCAATCCGTGTTCCAACCGCGCCAGATGAACCAGAGCGACCGCCAGCATGCCCTGCGGGTCCTGCCGGGCGTCGATCACCACGATCCGGGACCGGCCGGCCGCCGCGAGGGCCTGGTAGCCGTCGTAGACCCGTGCATGGAATTCGAGATCCTCCCGATCGAGCCGGTCCTGCTTGCGGCTGCGCAACCGTTCTCGGCCCTCCTCCGGGGGGAGCAGGCAGAAGAACGTCAGGTCCGGTTCGACGCCAGCGGTGGCGAAATCGTTGAAACGCCCCACGACCTTCTCGCCCAGGCCGCGCCCGAACCCCTGGTAGGCCACCGAGGCATCGGTAAATCGATCGCACAGGACCACCAGGCCGGCCTCCAGCGCGGGCTGGATCTTTTCCCGCACGAGCTGGGCTCGGCTCGCCACCATGAGCAGCAGCTCCGTCTCCGCGCACATGTCGCGAGACGCGAGATCGAGCAGAATGTTGCGCACGCGCTCGCCGATCTCGGTCCCACCCGGCTCCCGCAGCAGCATGGCATCGCAGCCCCGCGCGGCCAGGTGGTCGGCGAGGGCCCGGATGAGGGTGGTCTTGCCGCTCCCCTCGGGCCCCTCGAAGGTGACCAGCAGACCCCGGCGTTCGCGCTCGCCGGCGGTGCCGCCGGGCGTCATGGCCAGACCTCGCCGTCGGCCTCGACGTCGGCCGGGGGATCCGCATCGGTCGCCGGCACGCCCACGGCCGGTGCGGCGGACGTCAGCCTTGCCCCCACGTGCGTGATCCGCTGGAGCACGGTTACCAGAGTCAGGATGGCCAGGACCCAGAGCACGATCCGCAGCAGCCACCACCCCAGCAGCACCCCCACGCTGAGGATGATGACGCGCTCCGTGCGCTGGAGCACTCCTACGAGGCAGGTCTCCCCCAGCCCCTCGGCCCGCGCACGGACGTAGCTCGTGGCCAGGCTGCCGAACATGGTCACCAGGATGAGCACCACGCCCGTCTGCCATCCGGACGGCATGCTGTCCATGCACCAGGCCGCCACGGCCGTGAGCATGGCAGCTTCGCCGAAGCGATCGAGGCAGGAGTCGAGGAAGGCGCCCCGCCGCGATACCGTGCCCTGCCGGCGGGCGAGGTCGCCATCGAGCATGTCGAAGCCCGACCCGACGAGGAACACGATGGCACCGAGGAAGAGCTGACCGATCGCCACCAGCCACGCCCCCAGAAAGGAGAGGGCCAGGCCGAGCAGCGTGACGGCGAGGGGCGAGAAGCCCAGCGAATCGAGCAGCAACACGAGGGGGCGCAGGGCACCACGTGCCGTCGTCTTGAGCTGGTTCGTATCCATGCTAGCGTGACCTCGTCTCGTCGTCGCGCACGGGGTCGTCGTCCCCGTCGTCGCGGTTCAAGGCGGGGAGCGAACCCCGCAGCAAAAGCACGAGTTCCCCCTTGAGCCGCGGTCCCGTCATCGCCTCGAGCAAGGCCGATGCGGGCCCGCGCAGGGTCTCCTCGTGCACCTTCGTGATCTCGCGCGCCACCGCGATCTCGCGCATGGGCGCCAGGTCGGCCAGTTCCTCGAGCGTGCGCCGGATGCGGTGGCAGCTTTCGAGCATGATGACCGTGCCCCGCTCTGCGAGGACATCTTCCAGGAACCGGCGGCGGGCGCCGGTCTTGCGCGGCGGGTAGCCCACGTAGAGGAATCGATCGGGCGGAAAGCCCGCCAGCACGAGCGCCGCCAGGATGCTGGACGGACCGGGCACCACGCTCCACGGCAGCGACGCCTCGGCGAGCGCGCGCACCAGGCTGTAGCCCGGGTCCGACACGCACGGCATGCCGGCGTCGCTGACCACCGCCACACGCTGGCCGCTGTGCAAACGCTCGACGATGCGCGGGATGGCGCGGGCCTTGTTGTGATCGTGGTAGCTATCCAGGGGTGTGTGCAATCCGAATCGCTGCAGGAGGCGGCGCGTCTGACGGGTGTCCTCGGCATAGATCGTGTCGACGGCCTCGAGCACCGACAGCGCGCGCAGCGAGATGTCGCCCAGGTTGCCGATGGGCGTGGCCACGAACCAGCACGAGCCGGGTTCCAGGTCCACGGTCGGGCAAGCCACCGGGGCCGGCATCATCCGTCTCCCGGGGCGCAGCGCTCGAAGTCGCATACGGGCGACGCGGCGCGCTTGAAAGCCATGGCGCGCACACGGGCGGTCACCGCCTCCACCAGTGGGGCCGCGAATCCCAGGGCCGCGAGTTGCCGGCGCGCGAGCCTCTCGTCCACGAGATGGTGCAGCACCCGATCGGCCTCGGCGTAGGTGAAACCGAGTTCGTCCTCGTCGAACTGCCCGGTCCACAGATCGGCGCTCGGACGCTTCGCGAGCACGGCGGGCGGCAGGGCGAGGTGCGCGCCGAGCAGGCGCACCTCCGTCTTGTAGAGCTGACCGACCGGGTTCAGATCGCATGCGGCGTCGCCATGCCGCGTCGTGTACCCGAGAAGCCACTCGGAACGGTTGCCGGTGCCGAGCACGAGCGTCCCGTCGCGCCGGCTCGTGTCGTAAAGAGCGAGCATGCGCACCCGGGCCATGACATTGCCGGCACGGATGGCGTCGGCGTCGGGCCGCTCGCGCAGGAACGCGTCGACGACGGGCGTGATCTCGATCAGCTCGGTGCCGATGCCCAGCGCTTCGGCGAACGTCCGGGCATCGTCCCGGGAGGCCGGCGCGCTCGTCCGGTAGGGCAACAGGAGCCCCCGGACGCGCTCACGGCCGAGTCCTGCTACCGCGAGGGCAGCCGACACGGCCGAGTCCACTCCGCCGGAAAGTCCCACGACGACCCCCCGCGCCCCGGCGGTGGCCACCGTCTGTGCCACGAAAGCGCCCGCCCTGGCGACCGCATCGGCGGGCGCAACGGCCCAGGAGGGGATGTTCGGATCGTGCAAGTCGGGCATGCAGGCTCGCTTCCGCGACATGGGTTCCAAGTGTGTGCCGCCAAGATACCGCCCCGGACGTGAAAAGTCTCCCGTCGTGCGGGAAAATCGTCCCGGCTTCCGCGCGCTAGCCGCGTCGCCAGGCTTCTGGCAGGAAGAGCACGACGACCGTGTAGATCTCCAACCGGCCTGCCAGCATGAAGAAGACGAGCAGCCACTTCTCCCACCCCAGCAGCGCTGCGTAGTTGCTGGCCGGCCCCACGAGGCCCAATCCGGGGCCGATATTGCCGAGCGTGGCGGCCGTGGCCCCGACGGCGGTGACCAGGTCGCGGCCGCCCAGGGTGAGCGCGAGCACCCCGGCCACGTACACGAGCATGTACAGGAGGAAGAAACCGAGCACGTTGGTGGCGAGGTTCGGCGACACGGCGCGGTCGTTGAACCAGATGGTGACCACGGCTCGCGGGTGGAGGAGCTTGCGCATCTCCACCTTGGCCTGCTTCAGCAGCAGGAGCAGGCGCACGACCTTGATGCCGCCGCCGGTGGATCCGGCGCATCCGCCCACCGACATGAGGATCAGCAGCACTGCGTGCGCCACGGGCGGCCACAGCAGGTAGTCGGCAGTCCCGAAACCCGTGGTCGTCATGATCGAGACCGTCTGGAACGTGCCGTGGCGCAGCGACGTGGTCCAGGCCGGGTACGCGTGCAAGAGCACCAGCGGGGCGGTGACGAGCACGGTGGCGACGGCCGCCACGCCGATGTAGAAGCGGAACTCCTCGTCATCCCAGTACGCGCGCCACTTCCCGGTGAGGACCAGGTAGTGGAGCGTGAAGTTGGCTCCGGCCAGGAGCATGAACACGATGATGATCCACTCGATCGCCGAGCCGCCATAGGCGCCGATGCTCGCGTTGCGCGTGCTGAAGCCGCCCGTGGCCATGGTGGCAAAGGCATGGCACACGGCATCGAAGACCGGCATGCCGGCGATGACGAGGGCCACCACCTCGGCGCCTGTCAGCAGCACGTACACGCCCCAGAGCAGCTTGGCCGTCTGCTTGATGCGCGGGCGCAACCGCTCGGCCACGGGGCCGGGCACCTCGGCCCGGAAGAGCTGCATGCCGCCGACACCCAGCAGGGGTAGGATCGCGAGGGCAAGCAGCACGATGCCCATGCCGCCGAGCCAGTGCGTGAGCGCGCGCCAGAAGAGCACGCCGTGCGTGCACCCCTCGATGTCCGTGAGGATCGATGCGCCGGTGGTGGTGAAGCCCGACACGGACTCGAAGACCGCGTTGGTGAAGCCCGGGATCTGGCCGCTGAACCAGGCGGGCAGCGCCCCGAGGAGACCGACGGCGAGCCAGCCCAGACTCACCACGGCGAAGCCCTCGCGTGTACGCACGTCCGGCGCGCCGCGGGAAAGGCGCAGGGCGACGCCGCCGACCGTCGCACCGGCCACCGCCGCGACGACGAAGGACCACGCGTCGCTGTCCCCGTACAGGGCCGAGATCACCGCCGGCACGAGCAGACAAGCCGCCGTCACCGCCAGCAGGAAACCGAGCACCCGGACGACCGCGCGCAGATTCACGGATCGATCACGTCCTTCTCGCCCCGCCGGCGAAGAAATCCTCGACCGCATGCACTGCGTCAGGCAACGCGAAGACGATGACCTCGTCGCCGGCTCGCAGCACCGTATCGCCTCGCGGCGTCTCCACGCGGCCACGCGTCAGGACCGCGCCGATCACCGCGTGACGCGGAAACGCCAGCTTGTGCAGGGGACGCCCGGCCGCGGGATGCGCATCGCCCAGGCGTAGCTGGAGGATCTCGGCGCCGGTGTAGCCCAGCTTCTCGGCGCTGATCACGGCGCCCCGCTTCACGAAACGCGCGATCCACGCCGCCGTGGACAGGCGCGGCGATACGGCCGCATCGATGCCCAGATCCGGCAGTAGCGGCACGTAGTCGGGGCGGTCGACGAGGCACACGGTCTTGCGTGCCCCGTGATGCCGCGCGAGCAGGCAGGCGAGGATGTTGATCTCCTCCTCACCCCCCACCGCCACGAATCCGTCCATCTCGCCCACGCCCTCGCTCTCGAGCAACGAGGCGTCGACGGCGTCGCCACGCAGTACGAGCGCGCGATGGAGCTGCCGGCTCGCGTGCTCGCACCGTGCCTCATCGTCGTCGATCAATTTCACCTTCACGCCGGCGGCGAGCAGGTCGCGCGCCAGCTCGATGCCCATGGCCGTGGCGCCCACGATCATCACGCGGTTGAGCGCTCGACCGCGTGTCTGCACGAAGTAGAGCGACCGATCCACGAGACGGCGCTCCCCCGTGAAGTAGATGGTGTCGTCGGGCTGTAGCACGGTGTCGCCGTTCGGGATGACGGTCTCGTCGCCACGCGAGACGGCAGCCACCAGGGCGATGTTCTCACCCTGTTCGCGATCGAGGTCGCGCAGGCGGCGGCCGGCCACGTAGGAGTCGGAAGCCACGCGCGAGGCGACCACGCGCACGCGCCCACCAGCGAATTCGTACACCTCGCGCGCTGCGGTCTGGAAGAGGATCTCGCGGATCGAGTGCGCCGCCTCGTGGTCGGGATTGATCGCGAGGTCGATGCCATCGAGGGCCAGGCGGCTGCCGAGGAAGTAGTCGTCATTGCGCACACGGGCCACCTTCACGCGGGCGCCCAGACGATGCGCGGTGAGGCAGGCGATGAGATTGATCTCGTCGCGGTTGGTGACGGCGGCGAAGAGATCGCAGCCGGCCATGCCGATGGACTCGAGCGTGGCCGGATTGACGCCGTTGCCGTGGACGAAATGGCAATCGAGCGACTCCTGGGCCGTGCCGAGCACGTCGACATCCTTTTCGACGACGATGACGTCGTGCTCGCGCTCGCTGATCGTCCGCGCGAGGTCGGAACCCACCGCCCCGGCCCCGATGATGACGATCTTCACGAACCGGCTCCTGGAAAATCGTTCAGGGCCGCGATCGTCGCGTCGATGTCGGCGTCGCTGACATCGAGATGGGGGATCAGCCGCACGCGTCCCGGTCCGAAGCCCACGCCGAGCACGCCCCGTTCCCGCAGATGGGCCAGCAAATCCACGGCCGTGGCCGGGGGCGCTACCCGCAGGATCACGATGTTCGACTCCACCGGATGGGCGCGGCGCAGGAGCGGATGCTTCAACTCGCTAACCAGGCGCCGTGCCCGGGCGTGATCCTGCGCCAGCCGTGGTAGATGGTGCGCCAGCGCGTAGCGGCATCCTTCGGCCAGGATGCCCACCTGGCGCATGCCGCCGCCCCACATCTTGCGGAACTTCCGTGCGCGCGCCACGGTCTCGCGGCGACCCACCAGGGCCGACCCTACGGGCGCGCCCAGGGCCTTGGAGAAACACACGCTCACCGTGTCGGCGGGCGCCGCGAGGTCGGCAAGCGAGATCCCGGTGGTGACGTGGGCGTTCCATAGCCGGGCCCCGTCGAGATGCACACGCAAACCGCGCGCATTCGCCTCGCGGCCGATCTCCACGATCTGCGGCTGCGGGAAGATGCGGCCGCCCGCGCGGTTGTGCGTGTTCTCGAGGCACACGAGGGCCGGTGGCGCGGCGTGGATATCCGCGGGGTGCAGCGCCGCGGCCACCTGCGCCCAGGTGAAGGCGCCGCTTTCGCCCACGATGGTCGTGAGCTGCACGCCGCTGAGCACTGCCGGTGCGCCCACCTCGTAGTGTACGATATGAGCATCGGCCTCGACGATCACCTGCTGCCCGGGCTCGGTCTGCGAGCGGATCGCGAGCTGGTTGCCCATGGTGCCGCTGGGGACGAAGAGAGCGGCCTCCTTGCCCAGCAGGGCCGCCACCTCGTCCTGCAGGCGATTGACGGTGGGGTCGTCGCCGAAGACGTCGTCGCCGACCTCGGCCGCAGCCATGGCCGCACGCATGCCCGGGGTGGGGCGCGTGATGGTGTCGCTGCGCAGATCGATCATCGGCCAGCCTCGCTCGTTCTGGTGGTGGAACGTGGTGCGCAGCAAGAAACCGACACGACCAGCCGCACGGGGCCGTTCGGTCGGTTTCTGGCGCCTGTCGCGGTCAGCCTAGACCGTGGCCTCTCCGTCGAGTACGGCGACCCGGTCCTTGAGCATCTTGGAGACCTTGAAGACGGGGACATGGCGCGACGGCACGGGCACGGCATCGCCGGTCCGCGGATTCCTGGCCATGCGCTCCTTGCGCTCCTTGACCTTGAAGGTCCCGAAACCGCGAATCTCCAGATGCTGTCCCTCGACCAGAAGATCGCCGATCTTCTGCAGGAACAGATCGACGGTCTCGCTCACTTCTTTCTTGGTCAGCCCCGTTCGCTGGGCGATGTCTTCCACGATATCGGCTTTGGTCATGCGGATCTCCTCCGAACGGCAACCCGGTGCTGCGGCGAGCAGCCCCCTCGCGACTCTGCCATGTTTAACGATAACCGCAACCGAGTCAAGGGCTTTATGCCGCCACCGCCCGGTCGCGACGCCCACGGATCGGTCGATCCGGCACATTGCACGGTTTGCAGGTCTCCGCATGGCAGGACGAAACGAGGTCCAGGATACCCAGGGCCTCCTCGCACGACCTCGATCTTCCTGATGGCTCCCGCAACTTGCTATCGAGCATCGAGTTATCCCGCCACGTACGCGCCGCGCGCGGCGTGGCACCCCCCTTGCAATCCGCGTGCAGCGAAGATGGCCGGAGGTGCCAGTACGAAGCACCGTGCCACTGCAACCGACGGCCTCCGGCCTCTTCGTCAAGCAGAACATCGGGCAATGAATGCAATAAGGAGGACCGACCCATGTCGAATCAGAAGTGGACGCTGCTGCTGGCGGCGCTGGCCCTGGTCAGCCTGGTGGCGACCGGCTGTGGAAGTGACGACTCGAGCCCCGCCGCTCCGACGCTGGACACCGCGCCCCCCGTCCTGCCCTCGGGCGTGGACGTCGCGTACGTGTCGACGCAGCATCAGGCCGTCCTGTCCTGGGACGCGAACACGGTGGACGCCGACTTTGCCGGCTTCCTGGTCACGCGCACGGCTTACAATGGTACCGTCGAGCTCTTCGCGACGCCGCAGGCTCAGACGTCTCTGGTCGACGACATCGCCGGCCTGGGCCGCAGCCTGACCTACCACATCTATGCCGTCGACACATCCGGCAACGTGAGCGCGGCCACCAACGCCGCTCTGACCATCACGATCGATGAGCAGGCGCCGTCGCCGTCCAATCCGTGAGTCCCGCGAGGGGTTGGTTCCCTGTTGCAACGTGCTCGGGGGCCTTCCGGTGACGGAAGGCCCCTCACCTCGACCACCTCACGGTTCCTGGAGTTCGACCATGCCGCGCATCACGAATCCGATCTATCTTCTGGTCGCCTTCGGGCTACTGCTCTTCGACGCTGGTTGCGGGAACGACGCGACGGAGGCGCCTTTGCCATCCGCACCCGCGATCGTGGACACGGCGCCGCCGATCCCACCCACGGGTCTGCTGGCCGAGGTCGGGTTTCACGACGTCAAGCTGCGCTGGGAACCCAACCTGGCCGATCCCGACTTCCGAGGTTTCACCCTGACGCGGACGGCCGCCGGGGCCGACGTCGCGATGCTCGCGGATCCCGTGAATACCACGGTCTTCGTCGACACGCACCCGTTCACGGGCCTTGCGACCTACACGCTCTGCGCCGTGGATGGCGAGGGCAACGTCTCGGCAGCCTGTGTGCTGGTGGTGGACACCTCGATCGATCACGTCCCGTCCGACATCACGGTGCCCTGACACCCGCCGGTTCAGCGGGCCGGCGACGCACGCAGCGGGAGGCCTGACCAGGCGTCCCACACCTCCGCGACCGTGAGCGTCTCGAGGTAGCCGTATTCCGGCCCGCGGAGATCGGGCTCGCGGTCGTGTGCGCACAGGGCGACGACCTCGGGCACGGGCGGCTTCCACAGCGCCGGCTCGGTGGGCCCGAACAGGGCCACGGTGGGCGTCCGCAACGCGCCCGCGATGTGCATCACTCCCGTGTCATTGCAGAGGAAGCGTTCGGTACGGGCAAGGACGGCCGCGCCCGTGCCCACCGACAGCGGGGGCGCGATCACCACGGGAGCGGCCCCCGGGGCGAGTGTCAGATGGGCTCGCATCTCGGCGAGAGCACCCGCGTCGGCCGGTCCGTGCAAGACGAGTACGGGATACCCCGCCTCCGCCGCGCGTGCGGCGATGGCGGCGAATCGCGCCGCCGGCCACAGATTCTGCCTCTTACCGGCTCCGGGGTGCAGGGCCCAGAACGGGCCGGGCGGCATCAACGCCTCGAGCAGTTCCTGCGCCCTGTCCACCTCGGACGGCGCGGGCACGACCACGGTGCTCGTGTCCTGCGTGGTGATGCCCACGGCCCGCAGCGGCGCCAGGCCGTGCAGGACGGCATGCTCGTCGAGATCCGGGCTGCCCGGAAGCTGCAGGCTGTACGCACGCGCACTCACGGCAGAACCGAACGGACGACTGTCACCGCCGACGACCCAGCGCGCCCGTGACCAGAGCGCCAGGAACGCGCTGGTCACCGAGAAACTCACGCTGTTGAGCACGAAGGCCAGCTCCGCGTCCCACGCGCGCAGCTCGCCGAGGAACCGGCGCAGGGCCGCGGGTTGCCACCATAATCGCTGCTCGAAGAGGATGATCCGGTCGAGATGGGGGTTCGCGCTCACGACCTCGCGATTCACGGGAGCCGTGACCAGGGCGATCTCGCTGTGCGGCCAGGTCTCGCGCAGGGCGCGGAAGCAGGGCGTGGCGCAGACCATGTCGCCCATCTGGTTGTGCTGGCGCACCACGAGGATCCGGCGCGGACGCAGGGCGAGCATCGCACGCGGAGCGAGCGGTTCGCGGCGCCAGTGCGCCGCCAGCGCGGCGGTGGCCGTTCTCTTGAAGCGCCGGCTCGCACTCATTCGCGGTCCTCCAGGTCGCGCAGCAGATCCAGATAGGCGCGATGGCGCCACGGCGGCAATGTACCATGGCTCACGGCGCGCTTCACGGCGCACTCCGGCTCGTCGCGATGCAGGCAGGTGCGGAAGCGACAGTCATCGGCGAGGGTCGCGAGATCGGGGAAGTGATCGCGCAGCTCCACCGGCGCGATGTCCCAGGGGTCGAAACCGCGCAGGCCGGGCGAGTCGGCGATGAATCCGCCGCCGGTGAGCGGAAACAGCTCGGTGTGCGTCGTGGTGTGGCGACCGAGACCGGTCTTGCCCGTGACCTCGGCCGTGCGCAGGCTCAGCCCGGGTTCGATCGCGTTGAGCAGGGTGCTCTTGCCCACGCCCGAGGCGCCGAGAAAGACGGAGATTCCCTCGTGCAGAAGCGCCTGCAGCTCGGCGAGACCGGCGCCGGTCTCCGCCGACGTGCGCAACACGCGAACGCCGAGACCGGCGTAGTAGTCCCAGCGCGGATCGGACGCGAGCGCGAGATCGAGATCGCATTTGTTCAGGCAAAGCACGGCCGCCACGCCGAAGCTAGAGGCACCCACGAGGAGTCGATCCACGAACCCTGTCTGCGGGGCCGGTTCGGCCACCGATTGCACGGCGACCACCCGGTCGAGGTTGACGATCAGCACCTGCTCGATGTGGCCGCCGGTGCGCCGCGCGGCCTGGCGCGAGATCCGGTTGTGACGCGGCAGCACGGCCTCCACCACGCCCGCGGGCACGGCTGATTCCGCCTCGCTAGGCAGCGTGCGCAGATGCACGCGATCGCCCACCACGACGACGTTCTGCTCGCGCTTCTCACCCCGCTTGAGCTTGCCCCGGAGCTGGCAGCGCCACACGTCGCCTGCTGCCGCCACGAGGCATGACCCGGCGCCGGCGCGCACCACGACCCCCTCGAGCAATGGCGGATCATCGTGTTTCAGTGTTTCGCCCAGAATGAGGTCCTTTCCATGCGGGTAAAACGACTTGTGCCTGGCAGCGCGTTTGGTTAGGTTAGCCGTGGCAGAATGTGATAACACGGAAGATCTGGAAACTCAAGGTGGTGCGTTCACCATGGACATGGCTGAAGTCCTTCAGCACACCTCTCCCGCACTATTCATCCCCGATCTCAAAGCCAAGGACAAGGCTGCGGCACTCGAAGAACTCGTCGACGGACTCGTCGTCGGCAGTCCCGAGATCACGAAGAAGGAAGCCGTCCTGCAGATGCTGCAGAGCCGCGAGGACCTCGGCTCCACCGCGGTCGGCCCCGGCGTGGCCTTCCCCCACGGCCGCACCCTCGCCGTCCAGAAGCTGACGGTCCTCATGGCACGCTCGCTCGCGGGCATCGCCTTCGACTCCATCGACGGCGAACCGACGCACCTGTTCTTTGTGCTCATCGCGCCGCCGCAAGACTCCGGTCACAAGTACATCAAGTCGCTGGCCGTGCTCACCGATCGCCTGCAGAGCGACGACGTGCGCGAACGTTTGCTGGCCGCCGAGGACTTCGAGGGCTTCTGCGCCGCGTTGCAGGAGGTGTAGCCATGCATCCGCAGTTGCAGAAACTCGTGGCGCTCCAGGATATCGAGCAGATGATCCATGAAGCCGAGGACAAGGCCAAGGCCGAGGAACTCGAAGATATGGGCTTTCAGCTCAGCGGGCTGGAGAACCTGAAGAAGCGCAAGGAAGAACTGGAAGCCGGCATCGATACGCGGCACCTGAGCTATTACCGACGCCTCACCAAGCGCTTCGGCCACGCCGTCGTGCCGGTGGTGGGCAACCTGTGCATGGGCTGCTTCGCCAACATCCCGGCAAGCTTCGTCAGCGTGACCAACGAGAACAAGTTGCAGAAATGCGAGAACTGCGGCCGGATCCTGTACTGGCCGTAGCCCCCGCGCCATTGCCAAGGAGCAGGCTCGTCGCCTGCTCCTTGCGTTTCGGACGTCCGTGGCACGAGCCGCGGATTCGTTACTTCTGCACCATGAGTTGCCGCGTGACGACCCGCCGCCCGGCTCCCTGTCCCACCACCATCCGCGCCACGTACACTCCGCTGGCCACCGTCGCGCCATGCGCGTCGCGGCCGTCCCAGGCCACCGCGTGGTCGCCGGCCGCGAAGTCCTGTCGGCCGAAGTCGCGCACCCGCCGGCCGCGGATGTCGTAGACCGCCAGCGCCACCGATTCGCCCGCCGGCAGCGAGAATCCGAATGTCGTGCGGCCAGGGGCCGGGTTGGGGAACGCGCCCCGGAAACTCACACGCGTCTGGCTCACCTGCGGCTGCGGATCCTCGACACCCGTTGCTTGGGCCGGTACGCCCTCGGTGCAGCCCGTGCGCGCCAGGTCGTGGCCAGCCATCGCCCAGCGGCGCGTCGCGCCCGCGAGTGCGTCGGTGCCGGTGCCGCAGACGTAAAGGAAGCGGCCGACGGTGATCACGAGATCGGCGATGCCGTCGTTCTCGATGTCGGTCACCACGGCGCTCTGCGCCGTCTCGAGGTCGAACAGGTTCGGCCAGTCGGCCGGGATCGTCGCCTGCGCCGCCCACTCGTGCAACCAGCCGCCCGTGGTACCGACCAGGAGCTGGGGACGGTCGATACCGGGACGCGCGACGCGCCCGATGATCGGTTCGGTGCTCGCGTTGTCGGCGGGCCCGACGGTCACCGGATATCCGGCGAGCAACGTCCCGTCGACATTGACCGCAAACACACTGCCCGACCGCGTGCTGAAGCAGAGCACCGGGTCGGTAGCGTTTTCCACGCCGGCCACTGTCACGCCCAGGATGGGCGAGCCCGTGCCGGTGTTGTAGGGCCAGGCCCCGTTCACGGCGCTGCCGTCGCGATTCAACAGCTGCACGCGGCCCGTGCTCATCGGCACCGCGATCTCGAGGTTGCCATCGCCGTCGAGATCGCTGAGCGTGACGCCGCCCGACGGCGCCGCGCCGGAGCCGAGCAGGAAGTCGTGCACCGAGCCGTCGGACTCGATGATCGCCACGCCCGTGTTGAGGGCGGCGACGACCTCCGGCGCACCGTCGCCGTTGAGGTCGCCGATCGCGGCGCGGCCCAGCACCTGCGCGCCCGGGAACGTGACGGGCCAGCCGGGGCGCTCGTTGCCGGCGCTGTTGAGCAGGTGCACCTGGTTACCGCTGGCCGCGACGATCTCGCCGGCATAGAACCCGGTGATCGGCCCGACGCTCACGTAGGTGTCGCTACCGGTCCCGAGGTCCCGAGGAAACGACGGCAGGGGCACGAGAGCCGAATCGAGAGCATGGACCCGGCCGTTCGTGTCGCCGACGACGACCTCTCGCACGCCGTCGCTGTCCAGGTCGAAGAGAACGGGCAGCGAGCAGTCGCCCGCCGCGCCCATCCCGTAGCTTGCCACCGTGCCCGCACCCAGCGCGTAACGCCGCACGAAGCCGTCGCTGTCCACGGCGACGACGTCCTTCACGCCATCGTCGTCGAGGTCGGCCACGCCAGGCGCGGACACGTAGTGGGTGGTGTTGCCGCCGAGGGTGAAGAAGCCACCGTCCTTGGCCACCGCGAACCCAGGCGAGGTGCGCCACGCGGCGTTGAAGAGTAGCGGCGCCTCATCGTGGGCATCGACTTGCATCACCGCAGCGATGGCCGTCTGGTTGCCCTGCGAGGGATCGAGCGCCAGTGCGGCCGGCTGCGTCAGGAGGTGGCCGTTGGCCAGGTACTGCGCGGTCTCGTAGGTCCCCAGCGGGCCGCTGTCCGGACGCAGCACGTAGTATCCCGCATAGTCGCACATGGTGCCCATGACGCCGTACGCCGTCCAGAACAGCCGCAGGTGGTTGCGGATCGTCGGGCCCTCGAGCGTGGCCGGCGACCAGGTCGCTCCTCCATCGAGCGAGCCCACGACCGTGGCGCCGAGATTGGGCGAGGAGTCCTTGTGGTAACCGATCACGACGTCGTCCCCGTGCTGGTCGCTGGCCAGCGACAGACCGGAATAGCCCCATGTCGTGTCCGCAACCACCAGCGTGGCCGGCGCGGGCCAGTCGGCCAGAGTGATACCGTTGCTGGTCGCGCGGGCGAAGTTGATCTGCATCAGGTCATTGCCGCAGTCGAGGACCGTGCGCAGGCCCGCCAGGTTGACGGTGGCGCCGCCACCGAAGCCGAGGCTGAGCGCCATGGTTCTCGTGATGCCGGACGCGAGGGGCGGAAAGTCGTAGATGACGACGGGCGCGGTGAACACGGTCGCGGCGTCCTCGGAAAGGCTGTAACGCAGCTCCCAGTCCTCGATATCCGTCTCGACGGCGTACGCCACCGCGACGTCGATGTACTGCGTGGCCGACGTGCGCAGCGCCACCGTCAGACCATCGACACGCGGCAACACACCGGGCACGTCGGGGAAAGTGTCGACGACGGTCTGCGTCCAGAAGGGCGTGGGCAGATCTACCTGGGACCGCCACACCCAGATCGTCCCGTCGCCCGCATCCGCGTAGAAGCTGAGGAATACCCACTCGTCGAACAGCCCGCTGGAGATTTGCAGGCGCGCGTCCTTGTACTCCGTGCCGGGCGCGCTGACGACGTCCCACGTCATCCAGGTGGCGCCATGGTCGTCGCTGCGCAGGATGACGAGTTCGCTGGTGTCGAGGTCGATCTCGCGATTGACGAGGGTGTAGATCTTGCCGGTGGAACTGATGGCCAGGCTCGGCTCCGTGCCGTCGATCTGGTGTCCATCGTACGGGTAGTAGACGAACTTGCCGGGATTGCCACCTAAAACGGTGGCCCGGGCGGCGGGCAGCATCCCGAGCACCGAGGTGGCGACGACGACGAGTATGATCAATGCCTTGCGCATGACGGGAACCTCCGGAACGGGGCGGCATGTCTCTTCTGGACGTTCATGCGCAGGAACGAGCCACGATGTGCAGGTCCGCGCGAAAACAAGGCGGCAGCCCCTCGCGGAGCCGCCGCCCGTTCTCCCTCACCTGTCGCGAATGTTCTAGTGGTCGTACGCCCCCGCGGTGGCGAGGACCTGCGCCAACTCCTCGACGACCTTCTCCTTCTCGCCCCCGTCGTCTTTCACGCCGAGGTCGTCCTTGCCCCACTTCTCCTGCGGGAAGGGTCCGAGGGCCTCGAGTTCGTCCCAGTCGGCGGCACCGGTCTCCTTCTGGAAGACCAGGTTCTCCTGGCGGCAGTCGACGGTGATGAGGTCACCCTTGCGGATCTGGTCGCTGCAGATCAGGTTGCTGATGTTGGTCACCACTTCCTTCTCCACGAGCCGCTTCAGCGGGCGTGCGCCGTACTGCACGTCGGTGCCCTTCTCGACCAGGTAGGCCTTTGCCGAGGGCGTGATCTCCAGCAGGAAGGGCTCGGCGCAACGCAGACTGCGGTGGTGGATCTGCGTGAGCAGGATGTCGAGGATCTGGAAGAGGTGAGGCCGCTTCAACGTGTCGAACGTAACGATGTCGTCGAAGCGGTTGAGGAACTCGAAGGGGAACACCTTCTTGGCCTCGCGCATGGCGGCTTCGGCAACGTCGCGGTCGAGGGCGGCGTCAGCCGCGCCGGTACTGAAGCCGATGTGATTCTGGGCCAGGTGCGCGCCCATGGCCTCGCTGCCCACGTTGGTGGTGAGGATGATGATCGACTGCCGGAAATCGACCTCTTCGTTGTTGCCCAGCACCACGGTGCCGTCCTCGAGGATGCCCAGCAGGAGATTCCACAGCTTGGGGTGCGCCTTCTCTATCTCATCGAAGAGCACGATGGAAAGGTTGCGCTCGCTCTCGGGCGGGAAGAGCCGCGTGAGGCGGCCGCCCGGCTCGGTGATCAGGCCGCACTGGTTCTCGATGGCGCGGCGATGATGCCGGTCGATGTTCTCCTGCGCGAGCAACGGACGGATCTCGCCGCCCACGTAGCCGGGAGGCGAGCCGAGCAGCTTGCTGATGTTGTAGTGCGCGGAGTACTCCTGGCAGTTCACGCGCGTGAAAGCGCGCTTGCTGCCGAAGACAGTCTCGGCCAGGGCGCGGACGGTCTCGGTCTTGCCGACGCCGGTGGGCCCCATGAACATCATCGTCAACAGCGGACTCTCAGGATCGTGGATCCCGGCGATGAGCCGGCTGAAGCTGTCGGCGATCTTGTCGATGGCCGTGGGCTGGCCCACCACCATCTTGCGCATGCGGTTGGCGAAGCGATCGAGCTGGGTGTTGGTCTTGTCCAGGCTTAGCGTTTTCACGACGTGACCTCGTGCCGTTCGCGTTCCTGCGTTCCTGATGGGACATCCCTGTCCCTGCGGCAACGGTGGGTTCCGGGGCGCGAGTAGCGGCTCCACCGTCGGGTTCTAGATCGGCCCGCGACAAGACGTCTTGAGTGCCAAAGTTTTGAGCTGTTGTCAGTTACCGGCGCGCGCGGGGGCCAGGTAATTGATGTTTCATCATCGCCTGGCGCGTCGCCGAGGTAGGGGCGGCATTGCTGGTCGGCCGCCTTGATGCGCTTGCCGTGCTCTCGGGATTCGCCCCCCGGTCACGGCAGGTATGGCACCGCCAGGTACGGCGCCTGAGCCTGGCCCACGTGCTCGGCCCACCGTCCATCGCTGATCGGCGCCACGGGGCTATGGACCTGGAAATACCGCTCCACCGCCTCTGCCGTACGCACCTGGGTGGGGGTCACGTCGGCGGGCGGGACCTTGGTGAGCATGTCGAGGCCGCTGTTGCCCTCGAGCAGGAAGTTCGTACACACGGCGGTGTAGGTGGCGTCGGGATCCCACGGCTTGCCGCCGACGGTGAGCGCGACGAGGCGATCCCAGTCTGGGCGCGAGGAGTCGTACACGACGGTGACGCCCGAGACGCAGAGACCGCTGACATCGCCGCGCAGCTTGGCCTCGATCACACTGCGCAGCAGGCGGCCGTTCATCTGCACCACCACCAGTTCGTTGCCGAAGGGCAACACGCCGAAGATGTCGCCGGCAGTGATGGGGCCAGGCGGCAGATCGGCACGCAGACCGCCGAGATTCTGGAAGGCGAAGTCGGCATCGAAATAGGCACGCATGGCGTCGGTGACGAGGTTGCCCACCTGGTTCGAGCCGGCGCCACCGCGGGACATCGCCGCCGTGGTCTTGCCGATCTCGGCATTCATCTCCGCATTCGCGCGGTCGAGGTAGGGCTGGAGCAGGTTCGTGGTCGTCGAGTCGGGCCACAGCTCGTCCTGAAACAGCGTGACCAGCGTGCCGCTGTCGTGGGCCGGTTCGTAGCCCACGAGCGTCTTCGTCTGCGGATCGATCAGCAGGATCACGTGGCCCACGCTCGACCCGTTGCCGAACGTTTCGAAGCACATCGTGTGATTCACGGGATCGATCCAGGGCTTCTGATAGCCGCGGTGAGTGTGGCCACCCACGGCGATGTCGATGCCCGGCACGGTGTTCACGAGTTCCATCAGGTTCATGCCGCCGTACGAGGTATTGCTGCCGTAGGTCTGCGACGCCTGGCTCTGATTCTCGGCTCCCGCCTCGCTATCGACGATTTCCGCATCCTGCTTCCCGACGATCTTCTCCCAGCCTTTCTTCGGGTCATAGGGCAGCCCCTCGTGGATCGCGAGCATGATCAGGTCCGCACCCTGTGCGCGCAGCTCGTCGCGATATTTCGCCACGACGGGCGGCATGGGCAGAAACGTCAGACCGACGATGTTCTCGGGAAAGCTCATCTTCGCGGTCGCCGGCGTGATGATGCCGATGACGCCGATCTTGATGCCTGCCTTCTCCACCATGAGCGTGGGCCGGCACCAGTCCACGACCTTGCCGGTGTCCGTGGAGACGAGATTGGCGGCGAGCCACGGAAAGTGCGACTGGCGGGCCAGGGCCTCGTTCACGTCGCGGCCGAGGTCGAAGTCGTGGTTGCCTGGGACTGCGAAGTCGTACCCGATGCTGTTGTAGTAGTCGATGACGGCGCGGCCCTTGGTCTTGTTGCCGATGGGCGTGCCCTGGAACATGTCGCCCACGTCCACCAGCAGCACCGGTTGGCCGGCCTGCGCGGCCTCGTCGCGGACCTCGTGGATGTAGGTGGCCGCCGAGGCGGCGCCGCCGAGCGGTGGTGGGAACGCGGGGTTCATGAAGCGCGCGGGCTCGGGCGCGATGTGGCCGTGGACATCGTTGGTCCACAGCAACTGCAGATGGATGAGGGCATCGTCGGCCGGCTTCGCCGACGCCGCGCTGGCAAACGCCAGGAGCAACAGGCCGCACCCGAGAACGACGGTGGTCTTGCGCATGGTCATGTCCCTCTCTCGACCGCTAGAAATCGCGCGAGAATCCCAGACCCACCCGGAATCGCGTATCCTCGACCCGTGCCTCGGGATCGGTGGTGAACCCGGCGGGGTACGCGAAGATATGCGGCTGGATCGACTGCAGCTTGCTCAGCTCCACCGATGCCAGCAACGCGCCCCCGGCCACCGGCATGCCCGCACCCGCGGTGAACACCACGGTGCCGGCGTCGCGGTCCGCATAGCTATCGTAGTGGCGGAATCCGAACATCGCCCGCATGCCGTTGTAGAAGGTGTGTTGAACGCCGAGCCGCACGTCGAAAACGTCCTGCAACTCGCCCGGGTTCCCGCTCATCGTGCTGCCGAGGGCGGCCCGCGGGCCCTCCAGCTTGCTCCACTGGCAATACAGGAGTTCGGCCGAGACGATCGTGCGCGGGTCGTTGCGCGGATAGAGCGTGAAGCCGGCGCGATACTGGCCCGGGTAACGGACGCTCGCGGAGCCGCTCGTGGTCGTGGTCACGTACGCCGTGTCGACGGCCGACCAGCCGTACGTGTCGATCGCGCGATCGCCGTCCACCTTCAGCGGCAGGTCGTAGGCCAGCCCGACGTCCACGCGTTCGCTGACGTGCACGCGCCCGCCGAACGTGGCGTTGACGCCCGAGAGGTCCCAGCGGTCGGTGATCTCGAAGCTCTGCGTGACGTCCTGGGTATAGCGATCCGAAACGTAGGTATCGCGCGAGCCGAACGCATAGTGCAGCGTGGCGCCGACGGAGATCGCCGACGTGACCGCGGCGGCGGCGCCCAGGCCCAGGTCATGCAAGGTGCCGACCACCTTGTAGGTGCGGTTCTGCAGCACCGCGTCGCGGTTGTTGTACGGGTCGGGGCTGCGCAGCTCCTCGTCGAACACGTAACCGAACTCGTTGCGGTCGGCGAGGGCGAGCCCGATAGCGACCGGGACGTTCCCCAGCCGCAGCCCGCGCGCCGCACTCAGTCCGCCCGGGAAGTGATCGTGGCGGTTGCTCGCGATCACCGTGTCGGTGACGTAGTTCTCGAAGGTGTCGAAGAGCGGCTGGAAGCGGTCCTCGTCGGCATGGTCGACCGCGGCCGCGAGATCGACGCGCCAGTACCCGGCATCGATGAGGAACGCCGGATTGAAGAGGCCGGACAGACCGCCCCTGTACATGGCCACCCCGGTCCCACCCATCGCGTTGACATCGGCCGCCAGATACGGATTCTGGCCCCCATAGGTCGACTCGATCTGCGGAACCGCCACCGCCGTGCCCGCGAGGGCGAGCACGCCGGCCACCGCCAGCGTCCGCAGCGCGTGTCCGGAGATCACCTCGGTCAAATGTCGCGTGCACATCGCTTCGATTCTCCTTTTGCGGGGCAATCCCGCCTAGAAGCTGTAGTCCAGCTGCAGACGGACCGACAGCTCGTCTCGCGGCACGTAGGTCGACGCCAGTTCGTCGGTCGTGTTGCCGTATGACCGCCGATCGAGATAGGTCTTGGGCAGGTTGTGATCCCGCGTGACCTTGAGCTGGCAGAGCAGTCGCTGGGAGACGCGGCTCTCCACCTTGAACCAGTTGCGGAAGCCCGAGCCGTCGAGCAGCACAAACTCGTTGCCCTCGAAATTCCACAGGAAACCGTCGTAGATCGACGTGGCGAACTGCAGTGTGATGCCCGGCGTGAGATTGTGCTCGTAGCGCGCCTCGAACGCGTGCGCCGGCCCCGCCGCCAGACCGACGCCGCTCCAGCCCGTACCGGGAGGGGCCGGGTAGGTCAGACGCGGCCGCGGCGGAAACTGCACGTTGCTCGTCATGTACGTGAACTGCAGCCGGTTGTAGTTGCTCAGCAGGGCGATGAGCTGCCAGCGCGTCTCCCAGTTGCGATAGGTGCGCACGTCGGTGGGCCAGGCCTCGGTACGGCTGCTGTAGCGTTGCCGCAGCCGTAACCGCAGGTTGAAGATCGGCTGGTACTCGGCCTTGATGGTGTAGCGCTGCAGGTCGGCGCCGTCGGCCTTGCGCTGCCACTGGTCGTATTCCAGGCCCGTGAGATTCAGCGTGCGGCTGATCCGGTAGTTCATGCTGAGGAAGAGCCCCTTCTCTGCCTTTGGCTGGGGCGATTCCGTCACGAGCCACGAGTATAGATCGTCCTGCAGGCGGAACGGCGAATCGAGCAGCGTCTGCTCGTACTTGCTGTCGTTGCTGAACGAGCGCTGGTACGGATTGTCGAAGTCGAGATCGTAGTCGCGGTAGATCGCGAGCAGATTGAGATTCTCCCACTGGGTGTAGGCGTTCACCAGCCAGGCCTTGGGATTGTCCCCACTGAAGAGACCGCGCCGCGGATCTTGCAGCCAGGCGTACTCGCCCTGTACGGCCACGTTGCGATAGACGGTCTGGAAGTCCGTGCCGAAGACCCGGCGAAACTTGTACTCGCGCCGCACGCCTGCGGCCTGATCGTCGAAGACGCTGCGATAGCCGGCGAACACCTCGGAATCGCGGGCCGTGATCAGATCCTCGATCGTGGTGATGGAATAGTCGTAGAGGGTGTGCGGATCGGGATCGAAGGCCCTGTTGTACCGCGCCGAGTAGCCGCTCACGCCCACGAACGTGCCGGGCGCCACCGTGACGTGCACGGCGCCGCCGAACATGTCCTCTTGCAGGGCATCGCGCGCCAGACCCGTGGGGTCGCCTGCCGTGGTGAGGTGCTGGTCGAGATACGCCGTCGACGGGCGCGGGACCATGGCCACGTAGCGATTGACGGTGCCGTCGTCATTGAGGATGACGTCCTTACGGTCGGTCGACCCGAAGAGCGCGATGTTGACGGGTCCCACCGTGCCTTCGAAGGCCGCGCCGTTGAGTGCGTACTCGCGAGTGCGGCTCAGATCGCCGCGCACGCCCAGCGGCCGCTTGTTCCAGCCGTAGCCGGTCTGCCGGAAATGGATGAAGTCGGTGTTATCCATCACCAGGCCCTGGCCGAACGCGACGCGGAAGTTGCCCAGTACCCCGCGCTTGAGATGGAACGGTCCCAGGTCCTTGTTGCTGACGCCGAGGTAGAGCTTGGCCGTCTCGTCCCACGTACTCTCGCCAACGTTGCGGTGGGTCGTGGCCCCCACCCGGACACCGTGCGTGAGGTTGAGCCGCATCTTCTGCGTCATCGCCGGATCCATGACCCGCGTGTCGCCGGTCGCGAAATGCGTGTCGAAGCTCGGCCCCCAGATGAGGGAGAGATTCGCCAGGGATTCGTCGTCGCCGCTGGCGTAGGGCGTGTCGTAGTACCGCAGCGTGTACTGGCCGCGCACCTTGTCCACGCCGAGGTCTTCTGGACTGTACACGACGAAGTCGCGCAGGTTGCGATAGGCCCAGTAGCGCATGCCCTCGGCGCGCCGGAGCTGGTACGCGTTCTCGAACCCGCCGAGCTGGTCACGCGCCCCCAGGATGCTGGTGGCGTCGACCGGTGAGACGTTCTGGAACGACATCAGGTCGAAGAGGTCGAGATCGTTCACGTTCACGGGATCGAGCAGCATGTCGAAGTACTCGTCGGCGAGACCCTCGCTCGATCCTTCCTGCCCGAGATAGCGGCGGGCCTGACGGTAGCTCTGCGTGAGCCGCTGGATGGCCTCGTCCGGCGGCGGCGGCGGCAACGTTTCCACGAGCGGCTTCAGCACCGCCAGGATGCCGGGCGTCACGCCGGGCACCTCGAGGAGATCGTAGACACTGCTGAAATAGCGATCGTAGGTGCGGTAATCGTGGATCGCGCGCGCCACGTCCGGCGGGATGGGCAAGGCGAGCATCTGCTCGAGGGTGGCGCGGTTGAGATCCAGTTTCGCGACCGGATCGGCGTGCGCCGGCGCCGCAGCGAGACCGCCGAGCCACAGCGTGGCGCCCACGAGCGCCAGCGCGACCAGGAGCTCTCGGGTCTTCCGCTCGTGCCTCACTTCGCCTCACCACCCCACACGAAGGTGAGTCCGAACTGGTGGGTCGAGTCAAGCACGCCACCGCCCGTCGAGAAGCCGTACTGCACGGCCACACCGTGCACAGTATAGCCGAAGCCCGCCGTGAGCTTGCCGGGATTGGTCACCACGCCGCCGCGCAGGACGAAGCCGTCCACCACGCTGAACTCGATGCCGCCCCGGTACTGGACCTCATGATCGAGATGGTTGGCCACCTCGAAGGAAGTGATCACGCCGGTGTAGGGCTCGTAGGCCACGCCGCCCTTGACGAGCTGCGGCAGCTCCTCCTGATCGATACCGATGTTGGGCTGGTTCAGGTTGTGCACCAGGAAGCCCAGATGGGTGCGCTCGTGCAGGGTCACGGCCATGCCCACATCCACCCCGACGCTGCTGTCGTTGCCGGGATCGGTGCTCCCGGCGAACTCGTTGTCCCAATCGCCGACCGTGTCGGCGAACTTCAGGTGGAAGACGTTCAGGGAACCGCCCAACGTGATCGTGGAATGCATGTCGTCGTAGAGCACCACGCCGTAGCCGGCCGACAGCGTGAGCTCGGTCATCAGGTCCACCGCGCCCTGAGTCACGGAGAACCGACGCATGCCCACACCCACGGCGCCGGCCTTGCCAGGCAGCGGGATCGCCGCCCCGATGAAGGCCTGGCGCGCGAAGGCGAGGCCATAGGGTTGGACGTAGGTCGCCGCCAGGGTGGGTCGGTCGGCCCGCGCGAGGAACGCCGGGTTCGTGGCGACGGCGAAGGGCGCGTCGGCCACGGCCACGCTCGCCTCCCCCATGCCCCGCGCGCGCGGATCGATCGTCACGTCCTCGAACGCCGCGCGCGCCGCCAGCGGCGCCAGCAGCACGAGGGCGAGAATGAGGCGGCTGACCAGGATTCTCGGTGTGCGCGTCATCGCTTCCTCTCCTACTTCAGCCGCGTGGCCACGACCACGGGTACGGTTTTCGTTTCCTCGTCACCGGTCGTCTCGTCGACCACCGACAGATGGGCCACGTACACGCCCGCTCGCACGAGCTCGTAATCCTGGTCGCGACCATCCCAGACGACCACCTTGTGCAGGTTGGTTGGAACGGCATCGAAATGGCTATCGAAGAGCGTGACCACGAGCCGCCCATCGAGATCGTAGAGCCGCAGACGGGTCTCGCTGTTCTCCCGGGTCCCAAACGTGATGGGGAACGTCTCGCCCAGACGCGGCAAGAACGTCCGCGACGGCACCGAGAGCGCGACACCCTCGCCCACCGCGGGCTCCCCACCGCCACCGTTGCCCCCGCCGGTCGGCGGATCCGGCGTGGCGGTTTCCGCTGCGAAGGTGACGCTCCAGTTCTCGCTCAGCTCGTCGCGCCCATCGACGCCGTTGCTCCCGGTTGCGATCTGTTCACCCTCGTTCATGTCGATGCGGGTGTACGACTCGCCAACCGCATGTGCGAACATGATCGTGTCCTGATTGGCCGGCGCCGTGTCGGGCGCGTAGGACGTGGGAGTCGTGTCCGGATCGATGCCGTCGATGCTCACACCGGTCTTCGAGAAGCGGTAGGAGCTGCCGTTGCCCCAGATCACGATGTCGATATCGGTGACGAGATCGGAGAGCTGGTCCCAGTAATAGAGGATGACCAGCTCGCCATTGCCGGTATCGACGTTGAAATTCGTCAGATCGCCGTACTGGCTCAGCACGTTGCTGCCGTCGAAGACCGGGACCATGTCGGGTACATCGTCGGGCACGGCGCCGTCCTCGAACATCTCGAAATCCGGCAAGACGCCGAACTGTCCCTCGAAGCCGTCACTGCCGCCGAGCGACACGGTCACCCGATCGCCGGCCGCCACGACCGCATCGGCCGGGAAGCGGATGTGGAAATCGCCGAACGTGCCGTCGCCGCCGACGTTGTCGGCAGTGGGGTTGCCCTCGACAACGCGCCAGTAATATTCCGAGCTCGGCGCATAGAGCGCGTCGGTCAGGTAATAGTTGGCCAGCGACACGTCAAAGTCGTTGGGATTGTCGATCTCGACGAACTCGCCGGGCGTGGGCGTGGTGCACACCTCGGTGAAGAGCAGCTTGGCCGGCCCCTCGCCCTGCTGGGGCGCCTCGATCACACCGAAGGTGTTCGCGTGGGCGAAACCTCCCATGGGCACGGTCGCGGTGGCCCCCTCGGTGGTGGCCGCCGTCACGTACCAGGCGACGGTGTCTTCCACCGCGAGCCCCTCGATCGCGGCCGTCCAGGCGCTCGCCGCGCCGGAGGTGCCGGGGAGCGTCTGCTCGTCGCCGCCGTTGACGGCGTAGTGGAACGTCACCGCCGCCAGCGCGTCATGGCTGAGCACCGTGGCCGCGAGGGTGACCGGCAAGCCGGCGTAGGCGGGACTCGAGGCAGTGGCCGCGGTGACGATCGGCGCCGTGCGATACCAGGTCTCCGGTGCGGCCGCCGGCTCCTGCGTCGACACGTCGTGCCAGCTCGCCGCAAGATTCTCGCTCGTCTCGTCGTGTCCCGTGAGGCCGTTGCCGCCCGACTCCGCCTCGCCCGTCTCGTCGAAGGAGAGACGCTGCAGGGAGTGGCCAAAGGTGGGCGCGGCGGCCAGGGCAGGGTGCTGCGACGCCACCGGGGTATCGTCCAGGTACGTGCTCGAAGCCTGGTCGACATCGACACCGTCGATGGCCACGCCCGTCTTGTCCACGCGCACGCGCGTGTCGCTGCCATAGACGAGATAGTCGAGGTCCTGGACGAGATCCGTCGCACCGTCCCAGCGATACATGACGATGCTGTCGAACGTATCGCTCAGCCTGGGCACGTTCGAGCCCGAGCTGCCGAGGCCCGCGCCGATGGACCCCGGGGCCACGGCGCGCATCTCCGGTACGGCGTCCGGCGCGGTGCCGTCCTCGAAGAGTTCGAGGTCGGGCTGATGCCCGTAGTTGAGCTGGAAATCTGCCGAGCCCTTGAGCGCGATCACCAGCGTGTCGCCGGCAGCGATCGTCATCCCGTCGGGGAAGCGGCAGTGGAAGTTGCCCGACGAGCTGGCGCCGACGCCACCGTCCTGGACGATGGTCCAGTAGAACCTGTCGAGCGAGACGTCCTGCGTGGTGGCGATGTAGACGTCGGAAAGATCGACGTCGGCGGCGGTCGGATTGGCGATCTCGATGAACGGACTGCCGTAGTACGTGGGCGGCCGCGGTTCCCGCTCCCTCACAACGATTTCCGTGAGGACGAGATGGTCGGCTGCGGCCCGGACGACGGGCACGACCGCGAGGCCGCTGACCACCGCCAGGACCAGACCGAGGGTCCGCGGCGTGAGACGACGGCAAGATGTCATCGGGACACTCTCCTTCGGAGGCTTCTGCGCAATGAGGACGCTTAGGATAGTTGGGGGGGTGGGGCCAGGCAAGTCGTTAATCTCCCGCATGCCGTGGTCCGCGCGCTGCGATCAGGCGGGAAAACGGCTCTCGGTCTCGGCGAGGGCGTCGCGCAGGTCGTCGGGGCTCTCGGCCTTACGCAATGCCGACAGGAGCTGACCGCTACGCACGAGGCGGGTGAGGCGGGCCAGCACCCGCAGCATCTGGCGCGGATCGTCGCGCGGGCCGACGATGAGGATGACGACGTCGACCGGCAACGCATCGTCGCCGTCGGGATCGGGGGCGAGCGGGGTGACGAGGGTGGCCAGGGCGAGGTGAACGCGGTCGACGCCCGCGAACCGGGCATGTGGCAGCGCTAGACCTTCTCCCACCGACGTGGAACTCTCCTCCTCGCGGCGAAGGATCTCCTCGACCAGGGCTTCGGGCTCCTTCAGGCCCAGGGAGGCGACGAGGGCCGACACCAGCAGACGCATCAACTCGGCGCGGTCGTGGCACTCGAGCCGCGGCAGGAATGCCCCTTCTGTTGTATAGTCCACCAGCTTCATGGCACCGAACTTATAGGGGCAGAGGCGTCCTGTCCAGTTTCCCACGGGAGTTCAGGGATTTTCGTGCACGATCCATTCGCACCGCTGGTTCGCAAGAAGCGACTGGCCGCGGCCCTCGCCGGGCTCGGTCGTCGCGTGCAACGACCATGGCGACCGTCCCGTATCGCGCCGGGACGCGCCGGACCCCCCAACCTGTTGATCATCGGCGTCGACACGCTGCGCTGGGACCACCTGAGCCTCGCCGGCTACCCCCGACCCACCTCGCCGCGGCTGGACACGCTGGCGCGGGGCGGTTGCGTCTTCACCGACGTCATGGCGGCGGCGCCCTGGACCCTGCCTTCCTTCGCCAGCGCCCTCACCGGGCTGATGCCGGGCCTGCACGGGGGCCGCCTCGTGGGCGCGTTGCGCAACATGGACGAGCAACCGCCGCAGCGGCTGGACGACCGCGTGGTCTCGCTGGCCGGCCACCTGCGCCGGCACGGCTACCGTACCGCCGCGTTCTACGCCAACGCCTACTTCACGTTCGGTCTGGCCGAGAGCTTCGACGACCATACGTACGTCAACCTGCCCGCGGCCGAGGTCTGCGCCCGGGCCGCCGACTGGATGCGCCGCCATGGCGACCGGCCCTTCGTCTGCTTCCTGCTGCTCAACGACCCCCATGAACCCACCACGCCGCCGCCCGCGGACCTGCACGCCATGCTCACCACGCTCGCGGACGCCGAACCGCAGCCGTCGCCCGAGCGGCTGCGCGGCCTGGCCACCTGGGGCAGCCCCGGGTCGCCGGATTCCCACCTCGGTCTCTCGCCGTGGCCGCTACCGGAGTCGATCCGGCATCTGCAGCGACTCAAGGTCGCGATCTACGACGCCACGATCCGTGCCGTCGACCGCGCCATCGGCGACCTCGCCGACCAGCTCGCACGCTGGCATCTGGACACCTGCACGATCACCACGGTGTTCAGCGACCACGGGGAGGAGTTCCTCGACCACGCGGCCGAAGCCCATGCCTGGGGCCACGATCCCCGCCGGATACGCGGCATCGGGCATGGCCACACGCAGTTCCAGGAGCTGCTGCACGTGCCGTGGCTGAGCTGGGGCCCGGGAGTCCCGGTGGGCACGGTCTGGGAGCGGCCAGTGTCGCTGTGCGATCTCGCCCCCACCCTGCTCGACTGGTCGGGCAACCCGCCCCTGCCACTACCCGCACCGGCGTGTACGGGACTGGTGGGACAGTCGCTGGCACCGCTGGTCGGCGCACCCGACGACGTGACGATCGCCGGGCGCTGGCTGCTGGCCGAGGCCCTCGCGTTCGGCCCCGACCTCGTGGCGGTGCGCCGCGGCCGCTGGAAGCTCATCGCCCATCGCGACGGACGCCCCCTCGGGCTCTACGACCTCGCGGACGACCCCACAGAGCGCGACGACCGGCAGCACCTGCACGCCGATATCCTGCGCGATATGCAGGGCCACCTCTCGCGGTGGCGTCAGGCTACCGGCAAGGCCGACCCGGCGCCCCCGGGCAAATCGGCGGCCTGGAGCGACTTCGACGACGAGGTGCGCAAGCGATTGCGGGATCTGGGCTATGGGGAGTAGGTCGGGCCGAGGCTCGGCAGGAGCGCGTCCAGTATCCGTCCGTGATCGAAGGCGAGTGGCGGCAGGGCGTCGAGGGGGAACCAATCGGCCGCAGCGGCGTCGTCGCCGCCCACGACCGGCGGCGCCTCGCCGTCGAGTTCGACCACGTAGACCACCGACACGGTGTGGCCGCGCGGATCGCGGTCCGGAGCGCCGAAGGTGTGGAACTGGCGCAGAGCGAGTCCGTCCAGCCCGGTCTCCTCGCGGAGTTCGCGCGCCACGGCGAGATCGGGATCCTCCCCGTAATCCACGAACCCTCCCGGGAGCGCCCACTGGCCCGCGAAAGGGTCGCGGCCGCGCTGCACGAGCAGCACGCGGTCGCGCCCTGTCGCCTCCGCCGCGCCCTCACGGCAGAGGACGACCGCGTCGACGGTCAGGGCCGGTCTGCGGTAACCGTCATCGCTCACTTCGAGTCGACCGCAAACGACGCCAGCGCGGCTTCCTGGGTGTCGAACGTGTCGAAGACGAGCTTGAGCTGGGTCACGTTCAGGATGTTGTCGATCCGCTCGCTCACCGCACAGATCTTGAGGCGGCCGTCGTTCTTCTTGAGCGTATGGAAGGCCGAGACCAGGATGCCCAGCCCGGTGGAGTTGATCCACGTGACCTTGGACATGTTCATCAGGATATCGACGTGCCCCTCCTTGATCAGGGTCTTCACCTCGCCCTGCAACTTCTCGTAGTCGGGACCACCCATGATCTTGCCGCCGAGATTCAGAACCATGACCTCGCCCATATTCTGCTTCGAGATGTTCATCGCTGACTCCCTTGGACACGCTCCGGCTGTCTCCGCCCGTAGATTCGGCGCAATGCGTAGAATGGGGAGAAACGACGTCCAGCGCAACCCTCGACTGGACCTCCCCGGGGCGGTTTTGGTACATTGGCATCAACTGCCACGACCCCCGTGGATGCGTCGGGAGGACGCGAACCATGCCCACCGTGCGTCCCGCTGTCCTTGCCGGCACCTGGTACCCCGCCCAGCCGGGGCCACTGCGCAATCACGTCGCCTCGTACCTCGCCATGAGTGAACGCAGCGACCAGCCGCAGGGCAAGCCCAGGATCGCCGTGGTCCCGCACGCCGGCTACCGGCACAGCGGACCCACCGCCGGCAAGCTCTACGGCCTGCTCGCCGGATTTGCCTACGACGCGGTATTCATCCTCGCGCCGAGCCATCGCGCGCGTCTGCGGCGCGCCGCGCTGTCGAGCATGACAGCGTATGCCACGCCGCTCGGCGAGGTGCCCGTGGCCGTGGATATCGTGCAGACGCTGGCGGCCACGCCGTACTTCGACATCGACGACGGCGCCCACGCGATGGAGCACGCGGTGGAAATCCAGCTGCCGCTGCTGCAGTGCGCGCTGCCGGCCGGCACGCCGATCGTCCCCATCCTCGTCCCCCATCTCGACCGCGCGTCGCGGCTGCACACTGCCGGCACCCTCGACCCCTGGCGGGATGCCCGGCATCTGTTCCTCATCTCGAGCGATTTCACCCACTATGGCGACGAGTACGGCTTCGTGCCGTTCACGGATGACGTACCGCAGCGGATCGAACAGCTCGACACGGGGGCGATCCTGAAGATCCTGGCTCACGACAGCGACGGGCTCATCGAGTACGGCTCGGCCACCGGCATCACGATGTGCGGCCTCGACGCCGCGGCCGTCGTGCTGCTGGGCGCGCCGCCGGCCGGCTACGAGGCCGCGCTCCTCGGCTACGCGCGAAGCGCCGACGACGATCCCGGCGCGACGATGTCCGTGAGCTACGCCGCCATCGTACTCTGCGCCGACGACGACGCCGTCGCCCCTGGCGCCACGCCGGGGCCGGCCGCATTCACACCGCCGGAACGCGCGTTCCTGCTCGACCTGGCGCGGGCGGCCGTCACCGCGGCGGCGCGCGGGCACACCGCCCCATCGGCCGCGAGTTTCGCCGCGATGCGCGGCATCGCCCTCGGGACCGCGCTCCAGGCACGGCGGGGCGTTTTCGTCACGCTCAACGACCGCGGCGGGCACCTGAGAGGCTGCATCGGCACGATCGAGGGCGAGCTTCCAGTGGTCGATGCGGTGGTCGACAGCGCCACCGGCGCCGCCCTGGCCGACCCACGATTCGTCCCGCTGCGCGAGTCCGAGCTTGACGGGACCACGATCGAGGTTTCCATACTGACTCCCACGCGGGCGGTGCCCGGCCCGCAGGCGATCGAGATCGGCCGGCACGGGATCGTGCTGCGCAAGGGAAGGCGCAAGGCCGTGTTCCTACCTCATGTCGCGCCGCAGCAGGGCTGGGACCTCGCGACGACTCTCGACCATCTGGCCATCAAGGCGGGCCTGGCGGCCGACGGTTGGCGCAACGGAAGCGAATTCCACGTTTTCGAGGCCGAAATCCTCGGCGAGGAGCGGGATTGAATGCCGGCACGTGAAAATCGTTTGTTCGCGGAGGGCTGTGGGGCTATTTTGGGCGGTCGGCAAGATGCCGCCGCGAACGTCCCCGATCCCCCGCTACCTAGCCCGAACCCGGTGACGGAGAGCATGGGCCTTCTGGACAAGTGCCGGAAATTCCGGACCGCCCGCGACCTGATGGACGCAGGGCTCTACAATTACTTTCGCACCATCGAATCGGCCCAGGAGAACACGGTCCGGTATAAAGGTCACGAAGTCATCATGCTGGGCAGCAACAACTACCTGGGGTTGACCAATCATCCCAAGGTGAAGGAAGCGGCCCAGCTGGCCATCGCCAAGTACGGCACGGGTTGCGCGGGTTCACGTTTCCTCAACGGCACGCTCGACATCCACGTGGAGCTCGAGCAGAAGCTCGCCGCCCTCGTGGGCAAGGAGCGCGCCCAGCTCTTCTCCACGGGATTCTTCGCGAACCTGGGCACCATCTCCACCATCGTGGGCCGCAACGACGTGGCCATCGTCGACCGCACCGACCATGCCTCCATCATCGACGGCACCCGCATGAGTTTCGGCCGCGTGGCGAAGTACAAGCACCAGGACATGGAGAGCCTGGAGTACCTGCTGCAGCGCGAGCGGGAGACGGACAAGCTGGTCATCGTCGACGGCGTGTTCTCCATGGAGGGCGACATCGCGCGCCTGCCGGACATCGTCGCGCTGTCCAAGCAGTACGGCGCGCAGACCATGGTGGACGATGCGCACGGCCTTGGTGTGCTCGGTGACCATGGGCGCGGCACCTGCAACCATTTCGGGCTCACCGACGACGTCGACATCATCGTCGGAACCTTCAGCAAGAGCCTGGCCTCCGTGGGTGGCTTCGTGGCGGCCGACGCCGACACGATCCACTACATCCAGCACCTCGCCCGTGTGCTCATCTTCTCGGCCAGCCCGCCGCCCGCGTCGGTGGCCTCGGTCTCGGCCGCCATCGACGTGATGCTCGAGGAAGACTGGCGACACGAGGCCCTGTGGCGCAACACGCACATCATGCTGGAGCGGCTGCGCGGCGCCGGCTTCGATACCGGCCCCAGCGAGACGCCGGTGATCCCCGCCGTCGTCGGCGACGACCAGATCGCCTTCAAGATGTGCGTGCGCTGTTTCGATGAGGGCGTGTTCATCAACCCGGTGGTGTCGCCCGCCGTGGAACCGGGGCATGCGCTGATCCGGCTCAGCCTCATGGCCACTCACACCGAGGACGAGATCCACAAGGCCATGGACATCATGACGAAGGTGGGCAAGGACCTCGGGGTGGTCTGAACGCCGCCCCACCGCCCGTACGACCTCCGACCCCCGGTCCCCGATCGGGGGTCGCGTCTTTGTTTCTCCGACCCCGGCAGTTGACGATTGTCCCGTGACGCGGTAAGTCTTTGTCCTGCACCACACGCCCGTCGTCCACGAACCAGGGAGCCGTCATGCCCATCGCTATTGAGCCCGTGCGCAGCAAGGCCGATCTCGACGCGTTCCTGCGCGTCCCCTACACGGTGTACGGGATCGACCATCCGCAGTACGTCTATCCGCTGCTCGGGCACATGAAGCAGTTCCTCGATCCGCAGAAGAATCCGTTCTTCCGCCATGCGGAGACCGAGAAGTGGATCGCGCGGGACGAAGGCGGCAAGGTGGTAGGTCGCATCGCGGCGGCCGTCGACCACACGAGCAACCAGTACCACGATGAGCTGGTGGGATTCTTCGGCTTCTACGAGTGCACGGACGACCTTGCCGTGGCGCACGCCCTGCTGGGTACCGCCCGGCGCTGGATCGCCGATCACGAACTGGCGACCATGCGGGGCCCGGGCTGCTTCACCACCAATCACGACTACCTCGGCCTGCTCGTGCAGGGCTACGACGAGCGGCCGCTCATCGGCATGCCATGGCAGCCGCCCTACTACCAGCAGCATTTCGAGGATTTCGGCTTGCAGAAATCCAAGGATCTTTGGGCCTGGGACATCCACCCCGCCGACAACGTCATCCCCGAGCGCATCGTGCGCTTCTCCGAGCGCATCAAGGCGCGGCAGACGTTCACCATCCGTCGCTTCCGCATGAAGAAGTTCTGGGAGGACGTGGAGACGGTGCGCGAGATCTACTCGGCCGCCTGGGCCGACAACTGGGGTTTCGTACCCATGGACGAGGTGGAGTTCCGGTACGCCGCCAAGGACATGAAGAGCATGGTCGACCCGGGCTTCCTCCTCATCGCCGAGATCGGCGACGAACCCATCGGTTTCTGCATGACCACCCAAGACTTCCACGAGGCCATGTACCCGCTGAAAGGTCGACTGCTGCCGTTCGGATGGTTGAAATTCCTGCTCGCTAAGGGCAAGATCAAGCGGGCGCGCACATTGCTGCTGGGGGTCAAGCCGGAACACCGGTCGAGGGGAGTCGACGTGCTCCTGGTCTACGAGACGATGAAGTACGGCATCGGGCGCGGCATCAACCGCAGCCAGTGCTCGTGGATCCTCGAGGACAATGTCGGCATGAACCGCATCCTCGAGAACTACGGCGCCACCGTATCCAACGTGTATCGTATCTACGAAATGCCGGCCCCATGAGCGCGGGCGGGACGCGCTCTCCCACGCCCGAAGCCGGTGGGATGATCGCCGTCACCGGCGCCACCGGGTTCCTCGGCAGCCATATCTGCGACATCCTGATGCAGCGCGGCTATCGCATCCGCGCGGCCGCGCGCGCCACGAGCGACCTGCGCTGGCTGCGCGGCAAGCCGATCGAGGTGGCGACGGTGGACCTCGCGGACAGCGCCCGCGTGCGCGCGTTCGTGACAGCCTGCGATGCCGTCGTGCACTGCGCCGGCCGCGTGTCCGGGTCCGGCGAGGACGACTACCAGCAAGCCAACGTCGTGCCCACGCGGACTCTGCTGGAAGCGGCGTCGCTCGAACGCGCGCCGGGCTGCTTCGTCTACGTCTCGTCGCTGGCCGCGCACGGTCCGGCGGGGCCGCAGGCGCCGGCGACCGAGGACGGTCCGCTGCAGCCCGTCTCGGCCTACGGCCGGAGCAAGCGCGACGCCGAATCCCTCGTGCACGGGCGCCCCTGGCCGTTTCGCGTGGTGACGCTGCGGCCGCCGTCCCTCTACGGCCCGCGCGACCGTGAATTCCTGCCGCTCTTCAAGGCCGCCAGCCGCGGCTGGACGGCGACCCTGGGCAACTTGCAGGCCATCTCCCTCGTGGACGGACGCGACGCGGCGAGCGCTGCCGTGTCGCTGATGGAGACACCGGATACGCACGGCGCCTACTTCGTCGACGACGGCGTCGACGAGGACGGCAAGGAGGCGGCACGCCGGCGCCTGGCCTGGGGCTACACCTGGGACGAGATCCACTACGCCCTGGCCGTGGTCTGGCGACGACGCGTGCGCGAGCTGACTCTGCCCATGCCGCTGCTGCGCGCTGCGGCGGTCGTGATGCCCTCGCGCTGGCGTCGGTCGGCCGCCCTGCTGAGCGACGACCGGCTGCGGGATCTCGGCGCCCAGGGCTGGGTGTGCAGTGCGGCCCGGCTGCGCCGCGAGACCGCCTGGCGCCCCCGCCACGACCTGGTCGCTGGATTCCAGGACACGCGCGATTTCTTCGAGCGCAACGGATGGTTGTGATGCGCGGAGCCCTGGCGGCGCAGCAGCCCTGGCGGCGCGCGGTCGACCGCTGGGCCGTGGTCTACGTCCTGGTGACGGGGCTGCTACCGCTCCTGGATCCGGCGGTGTTCAGCGAGGTCCCCACCGGCCCCCCTCTGGGCCTCGGCCCGCACATCGCCCTGCATCTCGGGCTCGCCGCCTTGCTCTGGGTGCTCCCTCCCTGGCTGCGCAGTCGCGAGTCGTTCGCGCCGCGCTTGCTGGCCGAGATCACCGTACCGCTGCTCTTTCCGCTCTTCTATAGCGAGCTGGCCTACCTCGGCCAGATCTACTTCAACGTGAACGCGAGCTTCGACCCCTGGCTCATCGACATCGAACAATCGATCTTCGGGGGCCAGCCCAGCCTGCTCTGGTCCGAGCGCATGCCGTGGCCCTGGCTGCACGAGTACTTCGAGTTCGCGTACTTCAGCTACTACCTCTTCGCCGCCGGCGCGCTCTTCATGATCTGGCGCCTGGGCGACGCCACGCGCGACGAACGCTGGCGGCACACGACCGGCATGGTGCGCGACCTCGTGGCCGTCATGCTCACGTGCTATGCGTGGTACATCGTGTTGCCGGTGTGGGGGCCGAAGTACTTCGCGAAGATCGGCGTTGCCGGCCCGGTGGAGGTAGGCGGCGGCATCTTCACGAGGATCATGCACTATATCCACGCCCACGGCGCCCTGCACGGCGCGGCGTTCCCCAGCTCGCACGTGGCGGGCTCGATGGTACCTTGGTGGTGGACGTGGCGGCTCTTCCCACGGCAGCGCTGGTGGACAACCGCCCTCTGGCTCTCGCTCTGCGCGTCCATCATCTACTGCCGCTATCACTATGGCGTGGATCTGATCGGTGGGGTGCTCTGGGGGGCCCTCGTCATCGGAGCGTCGCGGCGTTTTCGGGACTTTTCCAGTTGAATTTGTCTATCGATTAGCTACAATGGTGCCGGTGCCCGGCTGGGTTTCTCCCTCCAATCCCCCGACTTGGTCGGGCACCACCCGACAGTTCTCGCGCGTCAGGCGGCCCTCCGGGCCGCCTTCGTGCTACGCGCCTCAGCTGAAGCCGCTACCGCAAGACGGCCCACCTTCGCCGCCGCCGGTGGCGAAGGTCGACAGGGCGCGCTCCACGTCGTGCGACGCGCACTGCGGGCACTGGGCCTCGCCGGCCTCCATCTCCGCGAATGTGAGGATGTCCTCGAACGACGTGCCGCACGCGCGGCAGCTGAATTCGAAGATCGGCATGAATCCTGTCCTCCTGCTGTCGAACTCCCGGATCACTGTCCGGACTTGGTTTCTTTCGGTTTCTTGTGCGGGTCTCCGACCTCGCAGACGTCCGCCGCTCAGCCCGGGCGGAAACCGAGCCGCGGCAGGATCACGTTGACCACCACGAGGTAGGCCACGATGAAGATGATCAGCTTGATCACGGTCCGGCTCCTCTTCGATCGTCCATCTACAGTCAACTATCTGCAAATCTAGTTAACCCTTAATTTATCGGTTTTAGCCGCCCTGTCAAGCTCCCCGGGGCCCCTCTTGCCGCGGCCTTCGCCATGGTGTTTACTTCCAGCCCGATCCAAGAACGCCGATCACCTCGACGCCGGGAGACCCCGTGAGCCCGTTCCAGCGCACCCTCGTGACCGCCGCCCTGCCCTACGCGAACGGTGACATTCATCTCGGCCACATCGCGGGCGCCTACCTGCCGCCCGATATCTATGTGCGCTACCTGCGCTTGCGCGGACGACCGGTGCTTTTCATCTGCGGCACCGACGAGTACGGCGTGCCCATCACCCTGGCCGCCGAGAAGCTCGGCATCACGCCCAAGGCGCTGGTGGACCGCAACTACGTGACGATCCGCGATTCCTTCGCCGGCCTGGGCATCGCTTTCGACAACTTCTCCCAGACCAGCCGCGCGATCCACACCGAGACCAGCCAGGCGTTCTTCCTCGATCTGCACGGTCAGGGCGTGCTGAAGCAAAAGTCGACCCAGCAGTTCTTCAGCCCCAGCCAGAAGCGCTTCCTGGCCGACCGCTACATCGAGGGCACCTGCCCACGCTGCCACAAGCCGGGCGCCCGCGGCGACCAGTGCGAGTCGTGCGGTTCGTCGCTCGATCCCACCGACCTTATCGATCCGCGCGACGTCCTGCACGGCGAACCCCTGGAACTGCGAGAGACCACGCACTGGTTCCTGCCCCTGGGCGACTGGCAAGAACAACTCGAGGCGTTCATCACCAGTCATCCCGAGTGGAAGGACAACGTCCAGCAGTACTGCCGCTCCTGGCTGACCGAGGGTCTCGAGGACCGCGCCGTCACGCGCGACATCTCCTGGGGCGTGCCCGTGCCCCTGCCCGACCACGAGGGCAAGGTGCTCTACGTGTGGTTCGACGCGCCCATCGGCTACATCTCCTCCACGCGCGAATGGGCCATCGCGCAGGGCGACCCCGAAGCGTGGCGGCTGTGGTGGCAGGATCCGGCCACGCGCCTGGTGCACTTCATCGGCAAGGACAACATCGTCTTCCACACCCTCATGTTCCCGGCCATGCTCATGGCCCACAGCGAGCCCTGGGTGCTACCCGACAACGTGCCCGCGAACGAGTTCCTCAACCTCGAGGGCCGCAAGCTGTCCACCAGCCGCGGCTTCGCGGTGTGGCTGCCGGATTACCTCGCGAAGTTCCAGCCGGATCCTCTGCGTTACACCTTGGCGCGCAACCTGCCCGAGACCCGCGACATGAACTTCACGTGGGAGGGCTTCCTCGCCCGCAACGACAACGAGCTGGGAAACAACTTCGGCAACCTGATCAACCGCGTCCTCACGTTCATCCACAAGTACTTCGACGGGAACGTGCCCGCGTGGGACCCGTCGCGGCATCAGGACATGGACACGCGCGCCCTCGCCGAGGTGACGGCGCAGCGCGAGCGATGGGCCGAGCACCTCGAAAAGTTCGAGGTGAAGGCCGCCATGGAGTGCGCCTTCGCCGCCGGTCAGTTGGGCAACCGCTACTTCGACGAATCGGCCCCCTTCACCAGCCGCAAGACCGACCTCGCCCGCTGCGCCCACAGCCTGGGCGTGGCTGTGCAGATCCTTCGCCAGCTCGCCGTGATGCTGGCCCCTGTGTGTCCATTCGCCATGGAAAAGCTCTGGGGCTGGCTGGGCATGAGTACGCCGCTCTTCGACGGCGCCTATGACGAGGGCCTGCAAGACATCCCGGCGGGCCGCCCTCTCGGCAAGCCGGAGATCCTCTTCCCCCGCCTCGACCCCGCCCTCGTGCAGGCCGAGATCGACCGGCTAAACGCGCTGGTGGCGGAGCAGGAGTAGGAGCGGGTCATCCAGCTCCGAGGTGCCGGTGGCACGGTCTTGATCGACCGTCTTTGAACGGCGTGAAGAGGCCCCGGGCGAAACCCGGGGCCGAAACGAGAAGACGAAAGGTGCTTGAAGGGCCCCTCCGTATCAGCGGACGAGCGTCATCTTGCGCGTCAGCACCTCCCCCTCAGCGTCCAGTCGATAGAGATACACGCCCGTGGCGACGGAATGGCCATGGCTATCCTCGCCGAGCCATACGGCCTCGTGGCGTCCCGCAGGCAGGTCGCCGTGCACGAGGGTGGTGACGAGCCGACCACTAATATCGTACACGTCCAGCGCAACGGGGCCAGCCTGCGTCAGGGCAAAGCGAATCTTCGTCACGGGGTTGAAGGGATTGGGTTGAGCGGCGGCAAGCGCGAGCGCAACCGGCAGATCGTGATCGCCCGCCGCCGTCGGGTAGGGCGTGGTCGACGGCACACCGATGAAGTCGACGAATACGTCGAGTCCCTCGCTCGCCGTCAAGACGAGCTGGAAGCCCGTCGTCGGCGCCAGCGAGGTGAGATCGAGATCGATCGGACTCGTGTCCGTCACCGGAATGGTGAATGTATCTCCCGTGGTGGGACAGTCGATGACGAGATCGCCCGGATTCTCCACGGACGCGATGCGAACCACCACACCCAGGTTCGCCCAGAAGTCATTCCAGACCGGGATCGGGTGGTTCAGCGTGAGCGACCGCACACCGGTCGGGGTATCGCTCAGGCGCCGGGGCACGCTCGCCAGGTTGATGCCGAGGGAACCGTCGATCGAGACGTCGGGCCCGGCCGGATTGCCGAACTCACCCTCGCTACCGTCGGTACCGCCCAGCGAGAAGCCGCCGTAGTCCTCCTCGTTGCTTGGCGTGCTGTCGTCACCCGTGCCGGCCGCGACGATCTCCACCCCGAGGGTGTTGGGGACATACGCGCCCTCGTACTTGTAGTCGTCGTCGTTGTGGATGGCGATCGTCACAGGGTAGTCGTACGGATTCACCCACTCGCGCGTCTCGTCGTTGTTGTTGTTCCAGACCTCCACTTCCACCCACTCGGGAGGATCGACGGTCCGGTCGAGGCGATAGACCCGGACGTTCTGGCACCGCGAGTATCCGCCACCAAAGGTGATCTTGAGCTTCTTGCCGGGCGGTATGGTGCGCTCGAACCACTCGCAGTATTTATGGTACGTGTGCGTGTCGGGGACGGCGGTGACCGTGTCGTCATAGCTTTCCGAGAAGGCAGCCTCCACGATGGCCACCGCGGCCACCGGATCGGCGCCGGGTGCGGGTTCGATCCACCCATCGAGGCCCGGCAGATGGATGATGCCGCCGCCCAGCTCGTCGATGTCGCTGGTCTCCTGCTTCGTGCCGGTGCTGTCTTCCTGCGCCGTGTCGTGCTTGTAGCTGACTTTCGGCACGCCGTTCACGGTGTGGGTCCCGGTGACGACGACAGCATGGCCGCCGTCGCGACGCAGCGTGTCATTGTAGATGTAGTAGAACCCCACGCCGAGCTCCACATCCTCCCCGTGCGCCGATTCGGACTCGATCCAGCCACGGTCGGGGAACGCGGTGTCCGCCCCATCACTGTCGGTCGCTTGCGACTCGCCCGTGGAACTGGCGACGTTGCCCTCGACGCTCTTGGCCTGGTATTTCACATGGATCGGCAATCCGTACGCCTCGATGAAGTCGAGCTTGGCCTTGATGATGTCTTCAGGACCAGCGCCTTGCCGGGCCAGGCGGTTCATGAGATTGCTCAGCTGCTCGAAGGTCTCGCGCAGACCGGGCGGGAAGTCGATTTCCGGATGCTTGTTCTTCAACCAGGTCAGGCTGTTGGCACACGCGGCCGGCGCGCATCCGTTCCAGTCGGTGGTGGACATGGTGCTATCGAGCTGCACGTTCGGCATGTCGCACCCGATGAAACTGTTGACCTCGATCTCCAGCGGCAGCGCGGAGGGCAACCACCAGCGGGCAGCACTCACGTCGATCGCCGGAGACACGCTCGCGCCCGTCAGGCCGTGCGTCTCCACGCGTTCCTGCTGGACGGACGCCGGCCCCTGCATGGCCAGGCTGTTGTACCAGTCGGTGACCTGATCGTCGTTGAGGGGATCCGCGGTGATCGTGTAACCGTAGACCATGTCCGGCACCACGATGCCGTTCGTGATGGTCATGCCATTCATGGGGAACCGTACATCGAACGACTCCAGAGGCGGTCCCATGCCAGCTCCCGGCACCAGCATGTTGCGGACGATCCACTCGGCAGTCGTCGAGATGTCCGGGACGTATGCCGCCATGTTGAGAAAGCCCATCGCCGGCGGCACCTCGAAGTCGAGGCTCACGCGGCCGATGCTGGAGTTCGGGACGTCTCCGTAGCCCTCGTAACCGAAAGTCAGCTGTGCGAACGAGACATCGAATTGTGGCGGCGGCACACCGTAGTCGAGGCGAAGCTGGTACGTACCACAATCGCCGCCCCAGCCGTCGACAACGATGAAATACGGAATGCCGGCCACGACCGGCAGCGCATCGATGCGTGACACCCATGCGCCACATGGATCTCCGGGTCGGTAGTAGTCATCGTTGCAGGCCACCGGATTGCCCGGCGTGTAGGCTCCCGCGTAGACGAAGATCTTGGTGTCGTAATCACTGCCGCACAGATCGATCGTGAGCAGGTGATCCTCCTGCGGCACGTACACGTAGACGACGTCGGGCGACGTCGACCCCGTGGAGGGACACGCCTCGTCGTAGTCGTCGATGTGACTGCAGGTGAAGCCGGTATCGAGGAACGGCAAGACCTCGACGAACTGGGCGTCTTGGATGGTCTCGCCTCCATCACGGGTTCCCCCGCCCGCGACGGTATGATGCACGGGATGCGACTTCGGCATGGTCGGGACGGCGGTCGCGTTCGCCAGCGGCGGACGATCGGCCGGCGTGGCGGCCATGGCCCCGGCCGCCACCGCGAGAACGAGCAGGGAATACACGAGTAAACCACGTGTCATGGTCGTGCCTCCGGATCTGGTGGGAACGTCGATCTCCGGAGTAGAGACCGGTCAGTGATACCGGCAGCCTATCATAACACGAGTTTTTTTGTCGTAATAGATTTCCGTATGATGCATACGCACCGCAACGGCGGGTCCGATCAGCGCACCAGTGTCAGTTTTCCCACCTGTGACTGCCCTTCGGCAACCACGCGGTAGAAATACGTACCGCTGGGCAAGGCGCGGCCGTGGCGGTCGACGCCGTTCCAGGTGAACTCCTGCGGGCCCGCATCGAGGCCGCCCACGTACAGCTCGCGGATGAGGCGGCCGGCGAGATCGACGATGGTGAGCGACACGTGCGCACGTCGCGCGAGCGAGAAGGCGATCTTTACCTGCGGGTTGAACGGGTTCGGGTAGGCCTGCGCGTGGCTCACCAGGGACGGCGTCTCCTCGACGCCGAGAGCCTCGGGGATGAAGAAGTCGAAGTTCACGAGGCCCAGCGACGGATCGTCCACCTGGTGCCAGATGCTGTCCTCCACCTCCGCGGCCGTGTACGCCGCCCAGAAATTGCCCTGCGCCATCTGCGGCAATGGTGTGTTGTTGTAGAAGCCGTAGATCTCGCCGCCGAGGCCGTTGTCCATGATGAAGTTGTTGCCGTCGTCGCCGGGGAATTCGTTGGTCAGGTCGCCCAGGTTCGGTTGCCCGCCGTTGATCGCCGCCACGCCGTACCAGTGCCCCACGATGAGGTTGTCCACGAGGATGGGCGCGTTGCTGCCGTTGCAGGCCACGCCGAAGCCCCAGTTCACCGTGTCGGGGTGGATGTTGTTGTTGCGGATCCGGTTGCCGATGATGGTCGGGTTTGCGCCCGTCGAGTAGCAGAGGATGCCGTAGCCGCAACCCTCGATGCGGTTGTCCTCGATCACCGCGTTGCTGGACGCCCACACCGAGATGCCGCCGCTCATCTGATGGCCGCTGCCGAGGATGGTGCAGCCGCGGATCGTGGGGGAGTTCACGCCCTGCAGCCCGATGTTGAAGTACGGGTAGGGCGACGTGTTCTGGATGTTGTTGTTCTCGAGGGTGCAGTCCTCGAACAGGGGCGACGACGTGAGCGTGATCGTCACCGTGCGCTGCTGATTGTCGCGCATGGTGCAGCGCCGGATGGTGCCGTTGGCCGACGCGAAGTCGAAGGCTCGGTTCAGGCAATCGTGGATCAGGCAATCCTCGACGAGGGGATCGGCGCCAAAGACATCGACGGCGATGTCGGCGAAGGCGATGTCGCAGTGCGCGAGGTGCAGTTCGGAACCGGCGATGGTGTCCTGGAAGTCGATGCCGCGCCAGGCGCCGGGCGTGGCGGCCTGCGAGGTGAGTGCGATGGGCGCGCCCAGGGTACCCACGGCCACGAAGCTGCCGTTCACCGTCAGCCCCATGACACCGCTCGTGTCCAGGAAAGTGAGCGTGGCCCCGGCCGGCACGGTCACCCGGTCGCCCACCGTGATCAGTACCGAGTCGTGGAACTCGTAGGCCCCCGAGCCACCGGTCACCGCACCGCCCGAACTGGCGACGAGGTCGTCGAGGCTCCAGTTCACGCCCAGCCCGGGCGTGGCGTATTCGGCGTGCGCACCGGCCGCGAAGAGCACGAGCGCGAACACGAGAGCAACGGGGCGAGCACACCGCATGAGACGACCTCCAGCGACGGGTTCCTGGGCGACGGGTGACAGTATAACACAGGGGCCGACCCGGCGTCAGCGCCAGGCCGGCCCCCGTGATCGGGGCCATTCAACTTCCGGAACCGCTACTAGAACAGCGCCTTCACTGTCGACCAGCTCGCCGGCTCGGTGGCCACGGCGGGCTCGAGGCCGGTGAACCAGCAGATGTAGTCGTACGCCTGCGGCGCGTCGCCGGACGGCGGATCGAAGGTCGTGGGTCCGGTCCAGAACCACACGACCTCGCCCTGCGCGTATCCGGTCAGCGTGAGCGGCGCCGTCTCGCACGGGCCGCACGTGACGTTCTGGACGACGGCCACGTCGTTGCAGTCCTGCGGATAGAGCTCGAACAGGTAGAGCGCTTGCTCAGCGTCGCCCGTCACTTCGATGGAGCCGCCGGGACCCATGGTCAGCGCGAACCAATCGGTGTCGCGATAGCTCGCCCCGGCATTACTGTGGTACCAGCCGCTGACGCCGCAGAGCACGGCCTCGCCCGCGAGGTCGCCCGCGATGGGTTGCAATGCCGGGTCGGGGTGCACGCCGCATCCGCCGTTGTACACGTCCACGTAGCCGTTCTCGATGGGCGGCTCCCCCTCGGGCACACCGTTCGCCGGGCACTCCAGGGCGCAAGGCGAGAACATCGTGACGTCGAGCTGGTAGTCGCCGAACGAGCCGCCGTAGCCGTCGACGATGATGTAATAAGTCTCACCCGCCGACACGGCCACGTCCTCCACGCGCGACGAGTACGCGAAGCAGGGATCGCCGAAGTAGAAATCGTCGTTGCAGGCAAGGAGCGCGAGGCTGCTGTCGTAAACGTAGACTTTCGTGTCATAGCTCGAGTTGCAGAGGTCGGCGGTGATGGCTCCCGTCGCGGTGGGCGTGTACGCATACACGACGTCGGGCGAGGTGGAACCCGTGTAGGGGCAGACCTCGTCGTAGTCATTGGTGTAGCCGGCCGTGGTGCCCGTGTCGCTGAAAGGCAGCGCGTCGATCACGAAGGCATCGGCGATGGTGTCGCCGCCCTGGCGGAGCACCGGCACATTCTCCGGCACGACCGGCGTGCCCTTGACGGGCGCCTGGCGTCCGAAGTCGAGGGCCAGGGCCGGCACGGCGAGCGCGGCCACGATAAGGATCGTGAGCAAGGTACGCATAGTGATGTCCTCCTATTTCGTGGATGCGTATTAAAAAGTCCGCAACGATAGCACGATGATATAATGAAATCGCATCAATCGGGGAGACAGAATCGACGGGTGACACGAGAAAAGACATGATATGCCGTGGTGCCAGCAACGCGGCTCAGACGACGACCTCACCCTCATCGAGCACGGGACGCGCCGTACCCTCGGAGGCGATGGCCGTGATGGTGGGCCGGTGCACGAGGTAATCGACGTGCAGGCGGGAGCGATTTTTACCGCCCGGGATGCCGTCGTTGTCGCCGAAGGCGATGTGGCAGGTGCGCAGAGCCTTCTCGTCCTCGAGCATGCGGCCGACGAGGCGGGCACCCGGATTCAGCCCGATCCCCAGCTCGGCGATGACGGCAGCGCCCCCATCGGTGTCCATATAGCCCCGCACGCGGGCCCGCCAGTCGGCATCGTCGCAACCCACCTCGATGACGCGTCCGTCGCGCACCTCCAGGGTGATCGGAGCCGTCGGTAGACCGTCGCCCCCCACTGGACCGTCGACCACGATCACGCCCTGCGCTCCATGCTCCACCGGCGCGCAGTAGATCTCGCCGCACGGCAGGTTCACACCCATGGCGACCGTGGCCTGGAGGTCGCTGACGAAGGCGCGATCGGTGATGTCGAAGGTGATGTTGGTGCCGGAACCAGCCGTGATGCGTACGCGCGCCGCTCCGGCGAGTGCCGCCATGAGAGCGTCGGCGCGTCGGTGCATGGCGGCGTAATCAACGTCGAGGGAGCCGCCCGTCATCATGCCTTCCGTGATGCCGGGGCAGTGACCCAGACGGATCGTCCCACGCGACTCGATGGCGTGCATCCACCGGATGCGCACGGGTACCTCGGCGGTATCGCCGTCGAGCACGTTCACCACCACGTTGACGCCGTCGAGCGCGGCCGTCATCCCGTCGGGGAGGGCGGCGAGCGGGCGGCCGATGGCGGGAAGGTCGAACGTCCTGACGTGGCACCCGCTCGCCTCGGCCGCGGCGACGAATGCGTCGGGGCAGTCACCGCAGCGCGCGTCACACACCACGAGGACGCGATCATCGGACGTGAGGCCGAGCGCCGCGACCATCGCACGGCGGGCGGCGTGTATCATCGCAGGCGTGATAGCCATGATCCTCTCCCTGGTCGCGTGGGGACGGCCTGCATACGGCGGCTCGTCGATGAAGTTGCCGGGCGTTCGAAATTCAGCGCACGAGTGTGGCGCGCTGCCAGGACGTGCGTCCATCGGCGGCGAGCCGGAGCAAGTACACGCCGCTCGCCACGGGGCGCCCCACGGCGTCGTCGCCGCGCCACGTGAGCGCGTGCGCACCGGCCGGGAGATCGCCGTCGGCCAGCGTCGCCACCAGGCGCCCGCGCAGATCGTGCACCGTCAGGCGCACGGGCCCCGCGCTGGCCAGCGAGAAGGCCAACGTCGTGGCGGGATTGAAGGGATTCGGATATGGCGGCGCGAACCACGAGGCGGGTCGCGGCAGGTCCGGGGCCGCGCTGGTCCAGGCGGTGTCGTCGCGGATGACGAGTCCTCCCCCCTCGACGCTGATGGTGTAAGCCAGGCCATCGCTGGCGGCGAGAGCCTCCGTGCCGCTCGGATCGTCGTATCCGCCCACGATCGCCGGCTGGCCCGGCGTGGCGATGTCGACGATACGCGCACCGCGGTGGGTCTGCACCCACAGCCGCGAGCCGGCCACCATGAGCGCCGACGGATAGCGCACGCTGACGTGGGCCACGGGCTGCAACCCATGTGGACCGCCGGGTACGTACTCGCCCACCACGCTGCGCGTGGCAATGAACACGCGGCCGTCCGCCACGGCGATGTCGGCCACGGTGTCCACGTCCACCGCGCCGATCTGCAATGGCGTGTCGAGATCGCGGATACCGTAGAGGCGCACCTCCTGGTGCGCGTAGTCCCACACCCCGAGCAACGATCCCTGCAGCGAGACGAACCCCGGCCGCGTGGCCAGCACGGCCGCACGCCGCGGCGCGGCGGGATCGCTGACGTCGTAGAGCTGGATGCCCAGGCCATGGCACACAGCGAGGCGGTCGCCGTCGAGTCGACAAGCCGCGCGCGAACCGGGCATCGTATTGCGGATCTTGGCGATGACGCGGGGCAGGGCGGGATCGCTGACGTCGTAGAGCCAGATCGAAGCGGAATCGCAGCACGCCAGCCTGCCGCCGTTGAGGGCGGGCTCCCCGAACGGTCCCTTGAGCATATCGGCGAGCAGCCGGGGTCGGGCCGGATCCCGCGCGTCGATGAACACGAGGTCGTGCTCGGCGGACGTGCGTCCCACGACGATGCCGTGTTCCATCACCGCGTCGCCGAGACGGCCGACCTGCGTGCGCACCGCCAGCAGCGTGGGCGGCGCGTCGTACTCGGGCCACGCATAGGTGCGCAGACTGCCGCCTTCCAGCACGAACACCGCGCCAGGCGTGGCGGCCAGGCCAGCGACCAGCGCCGGATGCACGGCACCCGGCCGCGGCGCCGCGGGATCGGCGAAGGAAAAGGCCTGCAGACCACCCTGGCGCGTCCCCAGGAGCAGCAGGTCGCCGGCGCGGGCGAGGCTCGTGTGCGCGGCGTCGGCAGACACGCCCGCCGGTTGCACCGAGAGCGTCACCGGCGTCAGCGGGCCGTTGAACCCGTAGGTCGCCAGCTCGGGACCTGCCGGCCCCTCCTGCGCGACCACGAGCGTCGTGCCCACGGCCAGCATCGCGTCGATGCGCGCGGCCGGCAGCGTGAGCGTGCCCAGGTCGACCGGCAGCGTCGGTTGCGTCACGTCGATGGCGTGCAGGCGCGACGCCCCGTCCACAAGATAGAGCACGTCGCCGATCGTCGCGGGCCAGCGATAGCCGTCGAACTCCCCGATGAACAGCCCGGCGCCGAACGTCGGGTCGCCGGGATTCTCGAGATCGTAGGCGAAACAGACAGTGTCGTCGCACAGGTAGGCCGCGCCGCCGCGCAGTGTGAGCGTGTCGTAGAAGTAAGGCGCGAAACCGGTGTACACGGCATCCACGACACCGGGATCGCGCAGGTCGAGGAGCGTGGCTCCAGAGGTGACGATGCTCTGTGCACCGATCAGCAGGCCGTCGTCGTAGGCCACGTGGTCAAGCAGGCAGGTCGTGACCCGGAACTCGCTTGCGAGCGTCGGCGCCTGCGGATCGGTCACGTCGCGGACCACACCGCGCGCGCCGGCAAATTCGAGAACCGTGTGATCGTCGAGTGCGAGGGGAGTGCCCACGAAATCGGACCCGAGCAAGACGACGTTCATCGTGGTGACGCTGGCCTCGGCCAGACAGACGGGCGCCGCAACGATCAGTGCGAACAGCGTGAACGAGCCCCGGAAGGTCATCGGCCCCTCTATTTCGCCAGCACCACCCTCCGCGATAGTATGCGCTCGTTCGTGACGAGCTGCACCAGGTAAACGCCTGCGGCGACGGCGTGGTCGCTGTCATCGCGCCCATCCCAGGTGAGTGTCTGCCATGTCCCGGCCGCCGCATCGGCGAACAGGGTGCGCACGCGGCGGCCGCGCAGATCCACCACACGGCAGGCGGCCTGGGCGCCCGCCGGCGCCCGCCAGCGCAACGAGGTGCGAGGGTTGAAGGGGTTGGGATACGCCGCCTGCAGCGCGGCGATCCCGGCCGGTGGGGCCGACGCGGGGCCCGGCTGCGTGGCGAAACGGACGCTGGATCCGTCGGCCAGCGTGAGTGCCACGTCGTAGAGGAACCGCGCGTCGAGAGGGGCACCGGTGTCGATGCCGCTGAAGGCGTCGCCCGTCCAGGCAACGCCGCCCACGGCCGTACGCGCCGCCACCTGGTCGTCGTCGCCGAGTACGAGGCGAGTGACGGCCACGGCCGCCACGTCGCCCACCGGCACCGCGCACCGGAAGCGCAGGACCACGTCGAGATCGGGCGTCCAGTCCGCGCTCCAGAGCGTGAGTATCGCCGGCGTGGCTTCGCCGGAACTGGACCACACCTTCACCCACCCCGCGGTGGCGGAGTTGACGACGTTGCCGCTCGGCGCACCGACGGCGTAATCGGCATAGGTGTCGCCGTCGAAGTCACCCGCCGCGGCGACCCACCAGCCGAAGCGGTCGCCGGGCGCGGTGCCGTTCACCAGCAGTTCGTGCGTCACCTGCGGCAGCGACGACGCGCTGCCGTACGAGCTGGAGCCGCCGGGGTAGATCACGGCGAGTCCCGCCTGCGCACCCAGACCGGCCACGGCATTGGGCGCGCCGATCAGCAGGTCGGCGTACGTGGCCCCCTCCACATCGCCCACGCCGGCAAGGCTGAAGCCCAGCCAGTCGTTCGCCGCAGCTCCGTTCACGGTGCGGTCGGCGTTGCCGTCAGCGCTGCTGCCACCGTAGAACACCTCCACGCGGCCGGCATCCGCGCCTCCCGTGTTGTCGAGCGGCGCGCCCACGGCCACGTCGTCGTAGCTGTCGTTGTTCCAGCGTCCGGCACCCGCCACCGCGTAGCCGAACTCGTTATCTGCGGTGCTGGTGGCGTTGCTGGTGAGCGTGAGGTCGGATGCCGCGTTGGGCCCCGGATTGGCTGCGGTGGTGCCGGCGAAGACATAGGCTGCGCCCTCGCGCAGGCCGGCGCCGGTGCCGTTGCTGGGCGCGCCCACCACGGCACAGCGCGCGGTGCCGCCGAGGAAGTTGCCCGTTCCGGCCACCGACCAGCCGAAGCGCTCGTAGGCCAGGGCGCCGGTCAGGATGAGGTCGGGCGCCGCGCCGATACCGCTGTTCGAGCCATAGAACACGTAGGCCGCGCCGGCCTCCACGCCGGTGCGGTCGCTGTACGGCGCACCCACGATGAAGTCGTCGCGTCCATCACCGTTGAAGTCGCCCAGCGCGGCGATCGCGAAGCCAAACTCCTCACCGCCGGCCGTGCCCTCGAGGATGCGGTCAGCCTGGGCCGGCGTGGACGGCAGGGGCGTACCGCCGTAGAAGACATAGACGCGTCCAGCGTCGGTCCCCGCGGCGTCGGCGAGGGGCGCGCCAATGGCGAAATCGCCCACACCGTCGTGGTTCACGTCGCCGATGGCGGCCACGGCCCGGCCGAACGACTCGCCACCGGTCCCGGACCACACCTGGAAGGCATTCACCGTGAGATCCACCCCGCCAAGCCACAGGAATGCCCGGCCGCTGTCGCCGCCGTAGCCGGGTGAACCCACGAGAAGCTCGTCGCGGCCGTCGCCGTTCTGGTCGGCCACGCCGGCGGCGCAGGCACCGAAGTCCTGGCCGTCGACGCCGGCGGCGTCGCGCAGGATGACAGCCCGGGCACTCGGAGCGGTGGCAAGGCCGAACCCGAGGGCCGAGAGCGCCAGGGCGGTGAAGAAACGAGCGACCACGACGAAACCTCCCGGGAAATCACGGGCCATTGAGGTGGATTTTCGGCCACCAATCGGTCCATCTCTTGCTATATATGGCCTAAAGGCCTTTCTATGCGGCGCCGATCCTTGCAGAAAGACCTTGATCGCCGAGCGTCGCTGCTGCCATTGTAGGCTGAACCGGGGCGGCTAGAAACGGATTTCGCCGAGGAATTTTGCATGCGCACAAATGGACTCATCGCGGCTGCCCTGCTCATCCTGGGTGGCGTTGCAATTTTCGTGACCAATACGCCGGAATCCGATCCGGCGGCCCCCACGGGGGCCCAGACGGCGTCGATCGCCAACGGCATGGGCGGCCCTGCGGAGATGCCGCTGCCGGAGATCCCGGTCGATATGCAAGGCCCGGATGGCTTCACCGCTGCCGATAGCACGGTCCCTGGTGACGAGGATCTGGTCATCGGCCGCAAGCAGACCTTCTACGAAGCCATGCAGGCCCACGGCGTGGGCCACACCGACATCATGGCCCTCGTGAAGGCCGTCAAACCCTTCCGCAACCTCAAGTCGGTACACGCCGGCGAACACTTCCGCGTGGCGACCGATGCCGACGGCCAGCTCACCTCATTCGGCTTCGACCTCGACCTCGAGAGCTGGATACGCTACGTACGGACGGGCAACACCTTCGAGCAGGAGCAGGGCAGTTACCCGGTGGAGCACCGCGTATGCGGCGTGTCGGGCACGATCGCCAGCAGCCTGTACGCGAGCCTGCAGGGCGTGAGCGCCCCCCTCGACCTGGCCCCCAAGATGACTGACGTGCTCGGCTGGGACGTCGATTTTCAGCGCGACGTGCGCAAGGGCGACACCTTTCGCATCCTCTACGAAGAGGTGTGGAAGAACGGGACCTTCGTGCGTACCGGCCCCATCCTCGCCTGCGCGTATGGTCGCAGCGACCGGACGCTGAGCGCGTACCGGTACCTCACCGGCGACGGCAATCCGGGCTACTACGACACCGACGGCAAGAACCTGCAGAAGGCCCTCATGCGTGCTCCGCTGAACTACTCGCGCATCAGCAGCGGGTTCAGCTACGCGCGCCGCCACCCCGTGCTCGGCAGGGTGATGCCCCACCTGGGCATCGACTACGCCGCACCCATCGGCACCCCCGTGTGGGCCGCCGGCAATGGCACCATCATCGACATCGGCCGCAAGGGCGGCAATGGCCGCTACATCCGCATCCAGCACACGAATCGCGAATACGAGACCTACTACCTGCACCTCTCGCGCTTTGCGAAGAACATGCACCGGGGCACTCACGTGCACCAGGGTCAGGTCATCGGCTACGTGGGAGCCAGCGGCTATGCCACAGGCCCCCACCTCGACTTCCGCGTGAAGCGCGGCGGCACCTTCGTGAATCCCCGCAAGCTCAAGCTTCCGGCCGCCGAACCCGTCCCCGGCGACGAGCGCGCCGTCTTCGACTCCCAGCGCGACCTCTATCAGTGGGCCCTCGCGGATCTTCCCGACACCACGAGCCCCGAGACGCTCACGGCCCTGAGTCCCTCCACCCCGCCGCACTGGAACGCCGAGGCCTACGTCGCCGCGAGCATTCCGGCCGCGGTGCGGGCCGTGGCCGAGGACTAGCGCACGAGCATCTCCACTAATCCATGGGTCTCACTGCATTTCTATGCTAGGATTGCAGTTAGCTGATGCAAGCGGGCGCGGACCGTCCTCATTCAATCCAGGGGAATCTGTCCTGCGCGCGGCGACGCATCAACGGCGGGCGGGAGTGACCCTTTGATCGACGTGATTGCCAATCCATGCGCCAGGAGGGTACTCCTCGCGGTGGGACAAGCCATGACCTGCCGCCTGACGCCGCGTCAGCGGCCCGTTTGTTAGATGGTTCCGGTGCCGGTGCCCGCGTTGCTCCTGGGCCAGGGGCTCACGCTCCTGGGAACGGTCCGCTGCTTCGGCCGCGCCGGCATACCCGCCTACGTGCTCACCGAGAGAGACCACCTCGCCGTTACCTCGCGCTGGTATCGCCGCTGGCCCGGCGCGAGCATCGCGCCCTACGACTACACCGGGCTGACCGCCGTGCTGAGGAGGCTGGATCTGGAGCGCGCCGTCCTCGTGCCGTGCTCCGATCGCTGGGCCGAGGCGGTGGGCCACCTGGACGGCGACCTGGCTCGCCGATTCCCGAGTGTGGTCGCCGCGACCGACGTGATCGAGATGCTGGTCGACAAGGGACGCTTCGGCCACCTGCTGACCGACGCCGCCATTCCCCATCCCCGCACCGTCGAGGTGAGTGCGCCGGCCGATCTCGACGGCGTCTCCGACGAGTTCCTCGCCGACGCCTTCCTCAAACCGCGCGATTCCGTGGCGTTCTATGACCGCTTCGGGCGCAAGGCCTTCGATTTTGGCACGCGCGCCGAGGCGTCCGCGTTGCTGGAACGGACCCACGACCTGCGCCTGGCCATGCTCCTGCAGGAGTACATCCCCGGCCCGGCCGACCACCACTATTTCATCGACGGTGTCGTGGCTCGAGAGGGCGGTGGCTTCCTGGTGCTCTTCGCGCGGCGGCGCCTGCGTATCCACCCGCCACGGTTCGGCAACAGCACGGCCCTGGTCAGCGTGCCGCTCGCCGAGGTCGACGGCGCGGTGGCCTCACTGGAAACCCTCGTGGCGCGGCTCGAACTGCGGGGCATCTTCAGCGCCGAGTTCAAGCGCGACGCCCGCGATGGCCGGTTCAAGCTGCTCGAGGTCAACCCACGTCCGTGGTGGTACGTCGAGTACGCCGCAACCTGCGGCGCCGACGTCTGCGGGCCCGCCTTTCATGATGCGCTAGGCGCACCCGTCGCCGCGGCCGCGCCGTACAGGGTCGGCGTCCGGCTCGTCTACCCCTATTATGACTGGCCGGCGTGGCGACGCGGCGGAACGGCACAACAGGGCTCGTGGCCGTCGCTATTGAGATTCTGGATGGGCGCCACGCAACCGGAGTGGCGTCGCGACGATCCCTGGCCCGGTGTCACGGCGCTCGCGCAGCTCACGCGCGGCTGGATGCGGCGACGTGTGCGGCGCCTGATGCGAGGACGCAGCGGTGGGTAGGGACCTGACGACACGCATTCTGCGCGACGACGAGTACGAAACCTGGAACCGGTTCGTGGCTGAATCGCCGGCCGGCTCGCCGTACGCCAATACGGACTATCTCGACGTCCTCTGCTCCGTGGGCGGCGGCCGCTTCCGGGTGCTCGTCGCCGAGCAGGGCGGCGAGATCGCCGGCGGCATCGCCCTCTACGAACGCGGTTCGCGCTGGGGCGTGATCCTGGAGCCGCGCCTGCTCCTGCAGTACAACGGCTTCGTCCTACGTACACCGCGGTCGCAGTACCCCTCCGAGATCACCGCGTTCGACGTCAAGGTGCTCACCGCCCTCGGCGAGGTCATCGCCCGCACGCCGTACGCGCTCCGCGCCGTCAAGAGCCGCTCGCCTGTCGCGGATGGCCGGGCCCTCGAGCAGCTCGGCTGGAACATCTGGCCCACGTACACCTATGTCGTGCCCCTGGATGACCTGGAGCGCCAGTGGGGTCTGGTGGAACGGAACCTGCGCCGGCTCGTGAAGCGCGCCGAGCAGGAAGGGCTCGTCTGTACCGAGGACGACGACTTCGACGCCTTCTACCGCCTGCACCGGGACACTCACCAGCGCAAGGGCGCCCCGCTCTACCTGCCCGAAATCGCGTTCCGCACCTTTGTCGAGCGCCTGCGCGCCCTGGGCTACTGCCGCCTCTTCCACGCCCGCACGGCCGATGGCCGGTCCATCGCCTCGCAACTCGTCCTGGTCGGCGCCCATCCGGTCTCGCACACGGTGTCCGCGTCGGCCGACGGCGAGCTGCAGAAGCTGGGCGCGAACCCGTTCCTACGCTGGCGAGCCTTCGAGGCGCTCGCAGCCGCCGGGTCGGTGGCCAACGACCTCACGGACGCGTCGCTTAACCCCGTCACCCACTTCAAGAGCCAGCTCGGCGGTCGCCTGGAGACTTGCCTCGCCGCGGTGGCGCCGCGCAGCCGCAAAGTGCGCGCGGGCCACGCCGCGGAGAACCTCGCGCGCCGGATCCTCGCGCCGTTGCGGCGGGGTGGCGCATGAGCGCGCTATACGGGGCCGAGTTGCTGGCGACCGCGCTCGAGCGCGCCGGCGTGACCCACGTGTTCGGCCTGCCCGGCACGCAGAACGCGGCGCTGTTTCCCGCCCTCGCCCGCACGTCCATACGCGTGGTGATGACCGGCAGCGAGCTGATGGCCGCGTTCATGGCCAACGGCTTCTTCCGCGCCGGTGGCGGCGTGCCCGTGGTGGCTGCCATCCCCGGCCCCGGATTCACCTATGCGCTGACAGGTTTCGCGGAGGCGGCGCACGATAGCGCCGCGCTCGTGCTCCTGACCGGAGTGCCGGGCCACCGCGAAGGCAAGCGCTTCGACCTTCAGGCGCTCGACCAGGTGGGCATGGTTCGGGGCCTGGCGAAGCGCACGCTCAGGCTCGATCAGGTCGAGGATACCATGCCCGTCGTGGCGGATGCCTTGTCCGCCGCCACCTCTCGCGGCCCGGGCCCCGTGCTGCTGGAGGTGGACCATGGCCTGCTCGTGGCACCGGCACCTGCCGACGCGCAATCCGGCTTCATGGTCGAACCGCTCGCCCGTGCCGACGACGCCGAGCTCGGCAAGATCGTGGTCGCCCTGCGCGCGGCGCGCCGGGTCGTGGTGATCGCGGGACAGGGCACTGCGGACTGTGCGGACGACCTGGCGGCGTTCGTCGCACGCCGGCCATCGATGGTCATGACGACGGTGTCGGCCCGCGGCGTGCTGCCAGAATCGCATCCGTGGTCGCTCGCCCACGACTTTCTCGCCTGCAGCGTGGCGGAGACCAATCGCCTGCTCGCCGAGGCCGATCTCGTGCTCGTGCTGGGCTGCCGCACCTCGCACAACGGAACGGGTGGGTACGGGCTGCAGTTGCCCGAGGCATGCACCGTGCACGTGGATCTCGATCCGGACGTGCTCGGCGCGAACTATACGCCACGCTGGGCCGTGCGCGCCCCGGTCGCCGACGTCCTGACGCGCCTGCTCGCCGCGCTCGCCAAGGGCGAACCGTGCGGCTCCGACTGGTCGCCGGACGACGTGGCGCGGTGGTGCCGGTCGCTGCGGGAGAACTGCGTCGACCATCCGCCCGAGCCGGCGTTTCCTGGCGTGCCGGAAGGGACGGCCGCGGCGTTCTTCGCGGCGCTCCAGTCGGTGTTGCCGGACAACGCGATCCTCGTGACCGACACCGGCCTCCACCAGATCATGGCCCGCACCCATCTGCGCGTGGAGCACCCGCGGGGCCTGCTCGTCCCCGCCGACTTCCAGTCGATGGGTTTCGGGCTGCCGGCGGCGATCGGCGCCGCGCTCGCCGCGCCACGTCGCCGGGTCGTGGCCATCCTGGGCGACGGCGGCCTGATGATGGCGGGCCTCGAGCTCGCCACGGCCGTGCGCGAGCGCGTCGACCTCACTGCCATCGTACTGTGCGACGGCCACCTCGGTCAGATCCGCGCCCAGCAGATCGGTGCCGGCGCCGGCGAGGCCGCGGTGGCGCTCGCCGGTCTGGATCTCGCCGCCCTGGCCGCCACCACGGGGGCTCGGTACGAGAGCGTCGCCGGCGACGCGGCGGCCGACCTGAGCCGCGCACTCGCGACGAAGGGTGTCGTGCTGGTCGCGGTGCCCCTGGGCGACTCGCAGGCCATGCGCCGCGCGCAGTGGCGAGGCAAGGCGCGCGGCAAGGCGCGGCGATTCCTGGGGCGCCGCGGCATCGATATCGTGCGCAAGCTTCTGCGCCGTCCCTAGCGGACGCGGCAATGACAACTCCACGAGCACCGATCTGATTGTTAATGCTGGAACATCTTACAACCGGCTGTAAGTTTTTATTCCCTGAGACAAGTAATATCATGAAAGTTGAGAAACTTGCAGCGTCACGCCGCACTCTGCCTATGGTCTACCCACGCAGTCGCAGGACCGGCCGGGCCAGCGTGCGCGCCAGGCCGACCCAGCTCGACGGCACCAGCGGATCCATCCCGATGCTCCGCCAGTAGTAGCCGAGCCCCCGCCGCCAATCATGCCGTGCGTAGACGCCACCGCGTTGCGCGTAGCTGTAGGCGAGGGCGGCGCGCACCGCCGACCGCGGGATCCCGTCGCCATGGCGCGCCAGAAAATCCGCGAGAAGCTTCTCGCAGCAATCCAGCCGCACGAGCGCCTGCCGCGACATCTGATCGCCATGCCCGATCCGGTAGTGCATGAGCCGCTCGTCCACCCAGTCGAATTCGCAGCGCAGCGAGAGCCGCAACCATAGATCCCAGTCGATCGCCATGGCGAGAGTCTCGTCGAATCCCGCCACCTGCTCTAGCAGATCGCGCCGGACCACGGCTGACGAGAAGGGGATCATGTTGTCGAAGAGCAGCGCCGTCGTGAGGTCGCCCGCGCGCGGCACACGATGCCGCGTCGGCTCCGGCGGCACGCGCGTGGAACCGTCGGCCGCGAGAAACAGCCCGCGGGAGTAGACCACCCCCACCTCGGGCCGATCGAACAGCGGCACCTGCTTTTCCAGCTTCGCGAGATCCCAGCGATCATCCGCATCGAGAAACGCCACGAGGGGATGCGTCGCGAGCCGGATGCCGTGGTTCTTGGCCGCCGACTGCCCCGCGTTGCTCTGGCGGACGTACCGGAACCGCGCGTCATCGAACCAGCGCGCCGCCACCTGCGGCGTGTCATCGGTGGACCCGTCGTCGATGAGCACCACCTCGACGTCGCGGTGCGTCTGGCCAAGCGCCGACTCCACGGCATCGGGCAGGAACCGGGCGTAGTTGTAGCACGTCACCACGATGCTCACGGGTGTCACGTTCTACCTCCGGGGTCAGTATACCACGGCGCCGAGAACGCTCCTTGCCGCAGCGTCGTCACTCCGCTTCCAGCAGATCCCTCAGATTCCGCAGCGTGACCAGGATCTCGTCGGGGAGGCGCAGGAGCTTGCCGGTGGCAGGGTCCCAGACCGCGGCGCGGTCGTCGGCCACCAAGCGGCCGATGACGACCTGGAACCGATGTCCGTCTGGAGACCAGGCGGTGATGGTGGTGCGCCGCTCCGGCGCGAGCGGGTCGCCTGGCGACGGGTCGAGGACCGCGGTGGCGGGGAGGCGGTCGAGGGTGACCTGGACGTCGTGGACGTAGTTGTTGCCGATCGCCTGGGCCATGCGCAGGTGGTAACCAGGGGGATCGGTGGCACGCCAGGCGCCGGCGGAGTCGGGGCGGGCGCGGCCCCAGAGCACGGGAGCGCCGGGCTGATCGAGGTGGAAGGAGTCGGCGGTCGCCAGACGGAAGGTGAAGGCACCCATGTCAACGAGGGCGGATGCGGGCAGTTCCACGGTGTTCAGGGCCGTGGACGACGTCTTCAGCACCGTCCGCAGCCGGCGCACCCACAATTCGTGATCGGGCTGGCCCTCGCCCAGGTCGACCACGTACGGCTGATCGGGCCGCGAGCCGAGCACCAGGGTCACCCGGCGGTAGAACGGATCGAGTCCCACCTGCGCGGGGAAGCCGGGATCCGCATCCAGCGGCAGGAACTCCTTCACCACGTTCGCGCTCACCTCGTAGACGAGGCTGGCCAGCGCACGGCTGTCGCCGAGCAGCCAGGTGACGCCGTTCTCCTCGCGGCGCCGGTCCTCGTAGAGCGACTGGTAGCGGGCGATGGCGGCGCCATATACGGCGACACCGGCGTCAGGCACGCGCACCCACCAGCGACCGTCGTGGCGCGCGATCACGGTGGCATGGGTGGCGCCGCGGCCACGCAGGCGCAGTGTATCCACGTCATCGCGCGCGAACGGCGGCAGGATGGTGGTCATCCGCACGCCATCGGGCAATTCATTCCACAGGTCGTGCAGAGCCGCGGTCACGGGAAACACGCCGCTGCGGCCAAGGCCGCGGGCGTAGCAGAGGCCGGTCACGGGATTGACGGCGCCGAAGGCAAGGCGCAGCGGCGTGCCGTCGGTGAAGTGCAGCGCGATCTCGAGCGAACCTTCGCCCCCGAAGCCGAAGCGGCTCGCGTCCTCCACCGAGCCGGGGATGACGGCCCCGCCGGTGGCATCGGTGAGCGAGCCGAGGTAGCGCGCCACGCGGGTGGAATCGACATAGTCGGTCACGGCGCCGGTGAGGCGCCAGTGCGTACCCTCGTGCTCGACGGTGGTCGTACCCACCGGCTTGCGGATCTCCATGGCCGTGAGCCGCTCTGGCAGGCGTGCCAGGAGCGCGCCGCCCGCGTCGGGGCCCGTGGCGCCCGTCCCGCCGCCCGACCAGCGCCAAAGCGCCACTGCCGCCACGAGCACGATCGGGATCAGGACGATACGCCAGCGCATATGATCCCCCTCAGCGCCTTCGCCGGTGGCGCAGCACGATTCCCACGCTCACGCCCCCTACGAGCAACGGCCACCCCAGCGCGCAGATCCAGCCGATCAGCACCGATCGTCGGTGCTCCAGCAGCAACGGCTGGAAGCTGCCTCGCCGCGCGCGCAGGTTGATCAGGACGTCCTCCTGTACGAGCCAGTTGACCATGTTGAGCAGGAGGTCGCGATTGCCGTAGAGATCGAGATTGGCATTGGAGATGAACTCGCTGTTGCCAACCACGACCAGCCTTCCGGACTGCTGTTCCCCAAAGAGCGACTCGCCGGCCTGCTCCCGGAGGTCGCGCTTTCGCATGGCGCGGTTTATCTGGTCGGGCATGCTCTGCGATTCGGGCACGTCGCGGCGCGGGCCGTCGGCGACGCGTTCGCTTCCGGTGGAATCGGCGCTCGCGATCTCCAGGGCCACGGCCAGGGGCAGCGGCCCGAGCAGGTCGCGGCCATTCTGGAAGATGGGCTTGCCGGAGAACTTGGTGTCGGGATCGCGGTCGCCCCAGGCGCCCTGCTCGCTGAGCAGGAACACCTGGCCGCTGATGCGGGGCAGCGACGCCTGCACCGGATGCAGCGATTGCGCCATGGGCAGCACGGTCGCCACGCCATGCATCGATTCCACGATCGGGTGGTCGGTGTAGCCACGGTCCACCACCACCGCCGACCGCAAGCCCACGCCCGCGAGATCCGACTGCTCACGCGTGGCGACGATGACGTCGCCCTCGAGCTTGACGTTGTAATCCTGCGTCCACGCGCGCACCGACTCCGGCGTGGGCGGGTCGCAGAGCACGAGCATCGCGCCGCCGCGGTCGAGGTAGGCGTCGAGGGCCGCCAGCTCGCCCGACGAGAAGTCGAGCTTGGGGCCGGCGATGATCAACAGATCGAAGTTGCGCGGCACCTCGAGGCGGTCGGGCAGCAGCAGCGAACGGAGCTGGTAGCCATTGGCGGCGAGCAGGTCGGCCACGGACGAGTAACCGGCACGCTGGGTACCGTCGAGCAGGTGCTCGCCGTGGCCCAGCACGTAGCCCACGGTGGGGCGAGTGTTGGTGGCAAGCCGGTAGATCATGTTGATGAGTTGCCCCTCGTCGGGCTCGAGCATGCCCTGGCGGCGGTCGCCCACCTGCACCACCACGGTGCGCGCCACTGCCACACGATCCTGCTTCACCAGCTCGGGCTCGCTCTCGGGATCGATCATCCGGTAGTGCACGCGCGACGAGCGATTGGAAAGCGACTGCAGCAGTACCTCCATGCCGCTGCGCGCGGGATCCAGCGGCTGGTAGAATGCGCGGATCTCCACGTTGTCCACCGGCGCCACGCGATCGGTGCCCGGTACGGGCAACGGCTGGTCGAGCGCATCGAGCACCTGCACCGTCTGCGGGGCCAGGCTATAACGGCTGTTGGGCGTGAGATCCACGGCCAGAGGCCGCCGTATCGCCACGATCTGCGCGAAGATGGCCACCCCGAGCAGCACCAGTGTCGGCCACCAGCCGCGCAGCCGCCGGCGCGCCGGTTGCTTGGTGCCGCCGAGCACGGCCGTCGCCGCCGCCAGGCCCACCACGGTGAGTCCCACGTAATAAACGACGTCGCGCGAATCGATCGTGCCGCGCGAGAAACGCACGAAGTGGTCGCCCAGCGCCAGTTCCTGAGCGATGCGAGCCATCAGCCCGGGCAGGTGCGGCGCCAGGGCCCCCATCACGAACAGCGCGATGCCACTGCCGAAACTGAGGACGTAGCTCACCACCTGGTATGGGAAGAGCGCCGAGAACACCAGTCCCCAGGCCGACACCGCCGCACTCACGAGCACGAGGCCGAGGGCCGCCACCAGCACGGGGCCCACCTCCGGCTTGCCCAGCACGCTCACGACGCCGAAATAGAATCCGCTGGCAACGATGAGCACCACGGCCACCGCCACGGCCGAGAGCCACTTGCCCAGGACCCAGGTGCGGTCGGGCACCGGCCAGCTCATGATCAGATCGAAGCGACCGGATCGTAGTTCCCCGCTGAGCAACCGCATCGTGACGGCCGGCAGCAGGAAGAGCAGGAAGATGATCATGTCGGTGACGAGCGGCCGGAACACGCCCTCGGTGAAATTGAGGAAGCCGCCGCGCCCGCTGCGCACGGCCACCAGGCTCGACTCGGCGTAGCCCAGCAGGAAGAGCGTGAAGAACAGACCGGCGAGGGCCAGGAAGCCGATGATCACCACCGGCGCCATCGCGCTGTGGAAGAAGGCCGCGATCTCGCGCCGCGCGATCGCCAGCGTCTGCTTCACGGCTGCTCCTTCGCGCTGCTGCCGCGCTCGGGCCTCACCGGCCGCTCGCCGCCGGTGAGGCGCAGGAAGAGATCCTCGAGCGTGGGGCCGTGGTCCTCCATGCGCTGCAGCCGGCCGCCCGCCGCGAGCAGAGCATCCACGAGCCGCGGTTTGACCTCCGCAGGATCGCCCAACACCACGACCTCGGCTCCGTCGTCGGTGGGCCGCGCCGACGCCACACCCGCCACGGCACCGAGCGCCGCGAGCACGGCATCGCGCGCGCCGTCCCAGGTGAGGGTCACGACATGGTGCTGATCGCGCAACTGCGTCAGGCTGGATGCACGTTCCTCGCACACGAGACGGCCACGATCCAGGATGAGCACGCGGTCGCACACCTGGCTCACCTCGGTAAGGATGTGGCTGGACAGCAGCACCGTCTTGTGGCCGCGGAACTCGCGGATCAGCTCGCGGATCTCGACGATCTGGTGGGGATCGAGGCCGGCGGTGGGTTCGTCGAGGATCAGCACCGGCGGATCGCCCACCAGCGCCTGCGCCAGCCCCACCCGCTGGCGGTAGCCCTTCGACAGGTGCCCCACGAGCTTGTGCCGCACGTCGCCAATGCCCACCTGCTCGGCGATGGCGTCGAGTTGCGACTCGCGTTCGCCGCGCGGCACGCCCTTGAGATCGGCGACGAAGCGCAGCAGGTCGAGCACCGGTGTTTCGGGATAGAGAGGCGCATTTTCGGGCATGAAGCCGATGAGGCGACGCACCGCGAGCGATGCCGTCTGCACATCCTCGCCCCCCACGCGTACGCGCCCGGCCGTGGGCGCCAGACTACCGGTGATGATCTTCATGCACGTGGACTTGCCCGCGCCGTTGGGACCGAGGAATCCGGCCACCTCGCCCACCTCCACGACGAAGCTCACCCCATCGAGTGCGAGGGTGTCGCCGTAGCGTCGGCTGAGGTGGTCGACCTCGATCATCGGGATACCGTCAAGCCGTCCACCGCAGGAGCGTGGCGCCCCACGTGAAGCCGGCGCCGAAACTGCACAGCACGACCCAGTCGCCCTTGGCGACGCGACCCTCATCCTGGGCCACGCGCAGGGCCGACGGGATGCTCGCGCTCGTCGTGTTGCCGAAGCGGTCGATCGTGATCATGACCTGCTCCTCGCTGAGACCGACGCGCTTGGCCACGGCCTCGATGATGCGCAGGTTCGCCTGGTGTGGCACGAAGAGGCGCACATCCTCGCTCTTGAGCCCGTTGCGCTCCAGGATATCCCGCGTCACCTCGGTCATGCCCTTGACGGCGTACTTGTAGACCTCGCGGCCGTGCTGGTAGATCTGGTGCATCTTCGCATCGACGGTCTCGTGGGTCGCCGGATGTCGGCTACCGCCACCCGGCATGTAGAGGTACTCGGCTCCGATGCCGTCGATGTGATTGATGTGATCGACGATACCCTGCTCACCCTCGGCCAGGCGCTCGAGGATCACCGCCGCCGCGCCGTCGCCAAAGAGGATGCAGGTGTTGCGATCGGTGTAGTCGACGATCGACGACATCACCTCGCTGCCGATGACGACGGCCTTCTTCACGGCGCCGGTCTCGACCTGCGCCCGCGCCGTCTGCAACGCGAAGACGAAGCCACTGCAGGCCGCCACGAGATCGTAGCCCCACGCGTTCACGAGCCCCAGCTCGCGCTGAATGAGGCAGCAGGTGGAGGGGAAGAGCATGTCCGGCGTCACGGTGGGCACGACGACGAGGTCGATCTCCTCCGGGGCTACCCCCGCGGCCGCCATCGCCTTCTTCGCCGCCAGCGCTCCGTGCACCGAGGCACCGGTGCCCGGTTCGACGAGGTGGCGTTCGCGAATTCCCGTGCGTTCCACGATCCACTGGTCGTTGGTCTCGACCATCTTCTCGAGTTCGGCGTTGGTCAGCACCCTTTCCGGGAACGACATGCCGACGCCGGTGATCCCGGCCGAATGAAGCGTCCGTGCTGGCATGGTGTCCTTTCCGTCACGGCGATGCGCCGCGGCTGGTGGCGCCTTCCCCGTAAGACGTTACGGAATGATCGGGGAATCGGGCACAAAAATCCAGAATAAAGGCCGCCGTGGAACGCTGCGAGGGTCTCCGCTCGCTGGCAGAGACCCTCGCTGGCGTCATGGCGCGGCACGGAAGGCCCTAGGCGTCCTTCTCGTCCGTGGATTCGGGTGCCTGCTCGTCCGGGGATTCAGGCGCCTGCTCGTCGGCAGCGCGTTCCTTCTCCTCGGCCGCCTCGACGAGCGCCGCCTTCGCCTCCGCCTTCTCCTCGGCCTTGAGGATGCGGCGGGCACGCTTGCGCTTGAGGCTGTCCGACACCGTCATCTTCACGGTGGTGCCCACCAGTTCGAGAATGGCCATCTCCGCATTGTCGCCCTTGCGGTTCCCGTTCAGGCGCATGATGCGGGTATAGCCTCCCGGCCGCTCTGCGAAACGCGGGCCGATCTCCTCGAACAGCTTCTTGAGCACCTGCGGATCGTTGATCTTGCGCGCCGCCATACGACGGGCGTGCAGATCGCCACGCTTCGCGAAGGTGATGAGCTTCTCGGCGACCGACCGCGCCTCCTTGGCCTTGGGCACCGTCGTCTGGATCCGCTCGTGCTCGAAGAGCGCCGTGACCAGGTTTCGGTACAGCATGGCCCGATGGGCAGCCGTGCGGTTCAGCTTTCGTCCGCTGACATTGTGACGCATGGTCTTCCGTCCTTATTCCGCGGTACGCGACTTGACCCGCTGCGAGACTTCCTCGGGGAAGCTCATGCCGAAGGTCAGCCCCATACCGTCGAGGATCTCGGCGATCTCGTTCAAGCTCTTACGACCGAAATTGCGAAACTTCAGCATCTCGCCCTCGGTCTTCGTCACCAGATCGTAGAGGGTCTTGATGTTTCCGGATTTGAGGCAGTTCGCCGACCGCACCGACAGCTCTAGCTCTTCGACGTTGCGGGCCAGCAGATCCACCTGCCGCTCCTGTTCCTCGTCGACCTCGACCTCCTGCGCATCGATCGGCGCCTCGTCGAAGTTGATGAAGACCTGGAAATGATCCTTGAGGATCTTCGACGCGAAGCCCACCGCATCTTCGGGCTTTACCGCGCCGTTGGTCGTGATGTCGACCACCAGTTTGTCATAGTCGGTGCGCTGCCCCACGCGCGTGTCTTCCACGCGGTAGGCCACCTTGCGAATCGGCGAGAAATTGGCATCCATGCGAATGACGCCGATCACCTCGTCGGGAATCTCGTGCACCTCGCGATCCACGTAGCTACGGCCCACGTCCACGAAGAGACGGGCCGAGAACTTGCCGGCATCGGTGATGTGGCAGATCACCAGGTCGGGGTTGCGGATCTCGAGGTCCGGATGGCCCTGGATCATCCCGGCCGTCACGGGACCCGGTTCGCTCACCTCGAGCGTCGCCCAGCCGGACGGCGCGTCGGACAGCTCGAACACCACTTCCTTGAGATTCAGGACGATGTCCGTCATGTCCTCGAGAACGAAGGGCAGCGTGCTCATCTCATGCTGCACGCCCTCGATGTGCACGGCCGTGATCGCGTGCCCGTGAATGCTGGACAGCAGCGTGCGCCGCAGGGCATTGCCCAGCGTCTGGCCGAAGCCACGCTCGAGCGGCGCGATCGAGAGCGAGGCGAAGGTGCTGGTCTGCGAATCCCGGTCGACCTTCACACCCTCGGGCATCATCATGTTCACCCAACGCATACGTATTCCATCCCTTCCGCTGTGCAGCCCGGAACTTAAACCTTCGAATAGAGCTCCACGATCAGGTTTTCCTGAATGGGGATGGGCAGGTCGGTGAGCTGAGGCTCGGCGACCAGCTTGCCTTCGAGCTTCTTGTCGTCAGCGTCGACGAACGCCAGCCGATCGCGCTTGTTCGCGTTCTTCACGGCCTCGGCGACCATCGGGATGTTCCGGCTCTTCTCACGGACAGCGACCACCTGACCCAGCCGCAACTGCATGCTCGGGATGTCACAGACCACGCCTTCGACCGCCACATGCTTGTGGCGAACGAGCTGGCGCGCCGCCGAACGCGAGGGCGCAAAGCCCAGGCGGTAGACGACGCTGTCGAGCCGCTTCTCGAGGAGGTTGAAGAGGTTCTCACCCGTCGGACCCTGGCGCCGGTTGGCCTCTGCATAGTAGAGACGGAACTGGCGCTCGAGCACGCCGTAAATGGCGCGCACCTTCTGCTTCTCTCGGAGCTGAAGCTTGTAGTCCGAGGGTTTACGCCCGCGGCGACGGCCATGCTGCCCCGGCCCATACGGCCGGCGCTCGATGGCGCAACTGCTGCTGAAGCAGCGCTCGCCTTTCAGGAAGAGCTTCATCCCCTCACGGCGGCAAAGCTTGCACTTCGCCTCGGTATACCTAGCCATCGAGTGGTACCTCCCACGGCGTCGCGGGGTCCTGTCGCCCCGACGCCGTTCGTGTCAGAAACTAGAGGCGGCGGCGCTTCTTCGGCCGACAGCCATTGTGCGGGATCGCCGTACAGTCCTTGATCCGCGCCACCTCGAGGCCCTCGGCCTTGAGGCTGCGGACCGCGGCCTCGCGGCCGGACCCGGGACCCTTGATCCAGACCTCGACCTTCCGCATACCGGCGGACAGCACCTCCTGGGCGCAGAACCGGGCGGCGAGCTGGGCGGCAAAGGCGGTCGATTTGCGACTGCCCTTGTACCGACCCTGGTGCCCACCCGACGACCAGGTGATCACGTTGCCCTGCATGTCGGTGATCGAGACGAGCGTGTTGTTGAAACTCGACTTGATGTGGGCCACGCCCACCGAGTCCAGCTTCTTCTTCTTCTGGCGGACCTTGCCGCGCTTGTCCTTGGCCGTGGCCACTGGCAACCTCCTGCCTTACTTCTTCTTGGCACCCGGCCGAGCCCGGGGGCCCTTGCGCGTGCGAGCATTGTTCTTGGTGTTCTGTCCCCGCACGGGCAGCTTGCGACGGTGGCGCAGGCCCCGATAGCAGCCGATATCCATCAGACGCTGGATATTCATGCTGACTTCCGTGCGCAGCGTACCTTCCACCTGATAATCCTTGTCGATGATCCCGATGATCCGACGGGTCTGCTCCTCGTTGAGGTCCCTCGTCTTCGTCTCGGGACTGATATCCGCCTTGCGGCAGATATCGAAAGCCCGGTGGGGGCCGATCCCGAAGATGTAGGTAAGGGACGTCGCGACCCGCTTCTCATTCGGAATGTCGACGCCAGCAATTCGCGCCACTTAAGGCTCCTTTCGTCCTCAACCCTGGCGCTGACTGTGCCGGCGGTTGATGCAAATCACCCGCACGACGCCTTTGCGCCGAATGATCTTGCACTTCGGGCAGATCTTCTTCACGGAACTGCGAACCTTCATTGCGACCACTCCTCGACGGCGCCCAGAGTACTCTGTCTGAACGGCGCTCCTACTTGTACCGATACGTGATGCGCCCGCGGGTCAAGTCATAGGGCGACAGCTCGACCGTGACCTTGTCTCCCGGCAGGATGCGGATGAAGTGCATGCGCATCTTGCCCGACACGTGTGCGAGTACCACGTGCTTGTTCTCCAGCTCGACCCGGAAATTGGCGTTGGGCAGCGCTTCGATCACCGTACCCTCGACGCTGATTCCCTCTTCCTTCGCCATTCAAATCTCCCCTGCGTCGGCCCATCGGGGGCGATTGGTGAGGACCTGCGTCCCCTGCTCAGTCACGGCGACCGTGTGCTCGAAATGCGCCGACAGCTTGCGGTCGGCCGTCACCACGGTCCATTTGTCCGCCAGGGTCACGACACGCTTCGTGCCCTGGTTGATCATCGGCTCGATCGCGATCACCAAGCCCACCTCCAGCGAGGGGTCGGGCGAGGTGAAGCAGCGGTAGTTGGGCACCTGCGGATCCTCGTGCATCTGCTGGCCGATGCCATGGCCAACCAGCGTCTCCACCACCGAGAATCCGTTCGCCGTCGCGTGCGCCTCCACCGCAGTGCCGATCACCGACAGCCGCTTCCCCGCTTCCACCGACGCGATCGCGCGCCACAGGCATTCCTCGGTCACCTGCAGCAGCTTCGTCGACTCCGGCGAGATCTCGCCCACCGGCAGCGTCTCCGCGCTGTCAGCGTGCCAGCCGTCGTGGATCAGGCCGATATCGATCCCGACGACGTCGCCATCCTTCAGGGGCCGGTCGCCCGGAATCCCATGCACGACCTGCTCGTTCACCGAGATGCAGGCCGAGGCCGGAAAGCCATTGTATCCCTTGAACGATGGGATACAGCCCGCATCGCGAATCATGCCCTCGAGCGCGGCGTCGAGGTCGCCCGTCGTCACGCCGGGCTTCACTAGGTCTCTCACCGCCATGAAGACCTCGGCCAGGATCTTCCCGCTGGCCGCCATCCTGGCAATCTCGTCGGGCGTCTTCAAACGGATCTGCACCTTACCCCAGGACACGCTGAATCCTCTCGGCCACGTCCGCCGGGGTGCCATTCCCCTCGATCGTCCGCAGCGGGTAGGTTTCGCCAAGCCGGGCCGCCGCCGGCGCCGTCTTCTCGTGATACACGGCGAGGCGATTGCGAATCGTCGCCTCCTGATCGTCCGGGCGCTGATAGAGCGCCTTCTCACCGCACACCGGGCAACGGCCAGACACGCCGCCGGCCACCGTCTCGCGGCTCGCCACGGCGCCGCAAGCCTTGCACGTGAGCCGCCGGCCCAGGCGTTCGACGATGAGGTCATCGTCGACCTCGACCAGCAGCACCGTGTCGATCGACTGCGCGATGCGCGCCAGCAGGGCCGCGAGGCCGTCGGCCTGGGCGACCGTGCGCGGAAACCCATCGAGCAACCACCCGCCGCGTACATCCTCATCCTGCAGACGGTCGGCGATGAGGGCCATCATGAGCGCGTCCGGCACGAGATCGCCCGCTTCGAGGATCGCTTCCACCTGCTTGCCCAGCACGGTGCCGCGATGCACGGCGCGCCGCAGCATGTCGCCGGAGGAGATGTGCACCAGCACATACTTCTCGGCGATGCCGCTGGCCTGCGTCCCCTTGCCGCCTCCCGGCGGGCCCATGATCACGACGTTCATTCCTTCACCACGCTCATGCTCGCTAGCGGCGCGCCCGCAGGCGGCCCTTGGCCATGAAACCGTCGTAGTGCCGCATCAGGAGGTGCGACTCGATCTGCTGCAATGTATCCAGGGCCACACCCACGACGATCAGCAGTCCCGTGCCGCCGAAGTAGAACGGCACGTTCAGGAAGTTGATCATCATGTCGGGCAGGACCGCGATCACCGCCAGGAATACGGCGCCCGGCAGCGTGACGCGGGTCAGCACGCGGTCGATGTACTCGGCCGTCTTCTTGCCAGGACGCACGCCCGGGATGAAGCCGCTGTTCTTCTTCATGTTATCCGCCAGATCCACCGGGTTCAGGATGACCGCGGTGTAGAAGTAGGCGAACAGGATGATCAGCGCCGAGTAGATGATCACATAGATCGGACTCGAATGTCGGAACGCACCGGCGATGGTTCCCCAGAAGTTGCTGTTGGGAAAGAACCCGCCCAGCGTCGCCGGGAACATGATGATCGACTGCGCGAAGATGATCGGGATCACGCCGGCGGTGTTCACGCGCAGCGGGATGTGGGTGCTGGCGCCGCCGTAGACGCGCCGCCCGACGATCTTCTTTGCGTACTGCACCGGAATCCGCCGCTGGCCCTGCGTGATGGCGATGATGCCAGCGATCACGCCGATCATGAAGACGAGGATGATCGCCAGCTTGGCCCAGTGCATCTCACCGCTGCGCATCTGCTCGAGCGTACGCAGAATGTCGGCCGGATAGCGCGCGATGATGCCGATGAAAATGATCAGCGAGATGCCGTTGCCGATGCCACGTTCGGTGATCTGCTCGCCCAGCCACATCACGAGCACGGTGCCCGTGGTCAGCGTGAGGATGAACATGAGCTTGAACGCCAGTCCGGGCGACGCCACGACGCCGAGGCTCTCGACAGCGAAACTCATGCCGAAGGCCTGAACGAGCGCGAGACCCACGGTCCCATACCGTGTGTATTGGTTGATCCGTTTACGCCCTTCCTCGCCTTCCTTCGCGAGCTTCTCGAAGTACGGCACCACGGCCTGCAGTAGCTGCAGGATGATCGACGCGCTGATATACGGCATGATGCCCAGCGCGAACACGGTGGCGTTGTGCAGGTTGCCGCCGGAGAACATGTCGTACAATCCGGCCAGCGAACCCTGCAGCCCCGAAAAGAACTGCGCAAGCGCCACGCGATCGATGCCCGGCACCGGGATGTGGCTGCCCAGTCGATAGATGGCCAGAATCAGGGCCGTGAACAGGATCCGCCGCTTCAGTTCGGGGATCTTGAACATCGACTGGTAACTGCGGGTGATATTCAAAGCAGTGTTTCCTTTGCTCGGCTAGCGTCGCGCGCCGCCTCGATCCTCATTCTCACCCGGTCACGGTCACGCTGCCGCCGACGGTTTCCACCGCCTTGATGGCTGCCTCGCTGGCTTTCGTCACCTCGACCTGGAGCGACTTCTCGATCGTGCCCCGGCCGAGCAGCTTCACCGGCTGCCCGGGGTGCTTGATCAGACCGGCTTCGGCCAGCGCGTCTGCATTGATCTTGTCGCCAGCGTTGAACCGTGCCTCGAGCTGATCGAGGTTCACGAGCTGGAAGGTCTTCTTGAAGATGTTCGTGAAGCCGCGCTTCGGCAGACGCCGGTTCAGCGGCATCTGACCACCCTCGAACCAGGGCGGGACGCCGCCGCCGGAACGCGCCTTCTGGCCCTTATGGCCGCGTCCGCCAGTCTTGCCCTGTCCGGATGCGGGGCCACGGCCTCGCCGCTTGGTGTTGCGCGTCGCCCCCGCGGGGGCGCCGATATCGTTCAGCTTGAGCATGTCACTGCACCTCTTCCACGTTCACGAGGTGACGCACCTTCTGCACCATGCCGCGGATCGCCGGCGTGTCGTTGTGGATCACCGTCATCTGATGGTGCCGCAGCCCGAGCGCCGCGATGACCCGTCGGTGCGGCCAGGGCCGCCCGACGATACTCCTGATCTGCGTGATCTTCAGTTTCTTGTCACTCATCGCTGGTCGCCTCCTGGTCAGCGGCCGGCTCGGCCTGAGGGGCCGACTCGGTCGGCGCGACCGGCTTGGCCTTCGCCGCCTTGGCTTGACCGGGGACGGCGAGGCCCAGCACCTCGGGAACGGTGATGCCGCGCTTGGCCGCGAATTCCTCCACGCGCCGGAGCTGCCGCAAGCCGTCGATGGTCGCCTTCACCACGTTGTTGGGGTTGCGCGACCCGAGCTGCTTGGTCAGGATGTTGCGGATGCCGGCGGCTTCGATGATGGCGCGCACGCCACCCGCAGCGATCACGCCTGTACCAGCCACGGCCGGCTTCAACAGCACGCGGCTGGAGCCGAACACGCCCGTGACCGCGTACGGGATGGTGTCCTTGAGAACGGGCACCGACATCTGGTTGGCGCGAGCAGCCTCGCTGGCCTTGCGGATGGCGTCGGAGATCTCGTTCGCCTTGCCCATCGCCACGCCCACACGGCCCTTGCCGTCGCCGACGGTGACGATCGCACTGAAGCTGAAGCGCCGACCGCCCTTGACCACTTTGGCCACGCGGTTGATGTTGATCACGTTCTCGAGCAAGTCCGGACCGTCGGACGAGCGGTCGCGATCGCGTCGATTGCCATCACGGCCGCCGGGCCCGCCGGGCCCTCCCGGCCCGCCACGTCGATCGCCGCGTCCGGCACCGGGACCTCCGCGCCGAGGGACTTGACCGCCACGACCGCCGGTATTGGTGTTCTGCATGTCCGCCATCGGAATACTGCTCCTGTCGTCTGGCAGCCGGCAATGCCGGCCGGCCTGCTAGAACTCGAGTCCACCGTCGCGGGCGCCCTGGGCCAGCGCCTCGACACGCCCGTGGTACAAGTAACCGTTGCGATCGAACACGACGGCCGCGACGCCCTTCTCTTTCGCGAGTTCGGCCAGGCTGTGGCCCACGCGATAGGCGAGCGCGCGCTTGCCCGTCATGCCCTCCGGCAGTGTCGTCTCGCCCGCCTTCTTGCTGTCGCACCACACGAGCGTGCGACGGGTGTCGTCATCCACGATCTGCGCGTAGATGTGGCGGTGACTGCGGAATACCGACAGGCGCGGCTTGGTCGCGGATCCGTGCAGGCCCTTGCCTACGCGCCGCTTGCGCTTGACCCAGGCGCCATGCCTCGTGACACTGAACTGACTCATCTTCGTCCTCCCGACCCGGCGCCACTACTTGCCGGCGGCCTTGCCGGCCTTCCTCTGGATGATCTCGTCGGAGTATCGGATGCCTTTGCCCTTGTAGGGTTCCGGCTTGCGGTAGGCTCGGATCTCCGCGGCCACCTGTCCTACTTTTTGCTTATCGATCCCCGAGATCTGGATCCGCGTGGGCTCCGGCGTGACCACCGTGATGCCCTCAGGGATCTTGTACTCGAGGGGATGGCTGAACTGGAGCTGCAGATCCAGCACGTCGCCCTTGACCGCGGCACGGTAGCCGACACCCTCGATCAGCAGGGTGCGGGACCAGCCCTCGGTGACACCCGTGATCTGATTCGCGATCAGGGCGCGCACGAGCCCGTGGCGAGCCCTCATCGGCTTGCTCTCGTTCGGCCGCTCGATGACGAGCCGGCCACCATCCTGATTGATCGTCAGGCCGGTGGGGATGTGCTGACGCATCTCGCCCTTGGGGCCCTTCACCACGGACTCGTTGCCCTGGATGGTGACGGTTACCCCGCCGGGAATCTCTATGGGTTTTTTTCCTACGCGCGACATACTTCGACTCCTTGGCGGCCTGAAGGCTCACGACGGCAGGACGTAGCTTGACGGCCCGACGTTGCTAGACGGCCTGTCCGCTACCAGACCTCGCACACCACTTCGCCGCCGATACCGCGCTGGCGACACTGGTGGCCCGTGAGAATACCCTGATTGGTCGACAAGATCGAGATCCCGTAGCCTCCGCAGACCTTCGGGATGCTGTCCTTGCCGGCGAAGATGCGTCGCCCCGGGCGACTCACGCGCCGGATGCCCTCGATGACGCCGATGCGCTTGCCTTCGCGATCGAAATACTTGAGGTGCAGACGCAGCGACCCTTGCGCATTGTCGGAGACCTCGTCGAACTTCATGATGTAACCCTGTTGCTCGAGGAGCTGCGCGATGGCCCGCTTCGTGCCCGAAGCCGGTACGTCCACCTTTCGGTGACCGGCCTGGATGGCGTTCCGAATCCGCGACAGCATATCCGCAATGGGATCGGTCATGCTCATGCTACCTGACTCCTTCTGCCCGCTACCAGCTGGCCTTCTTGACGCCCGGGATGTCACCCGAGAGGGCGAGCTCCCGGAAGCAGATGCGACAGAGACCGAATTTACGGATGTAGGCCCGCGGGCGACCGCAGCGGCGGCAGCGGTTATAGGCCCTGACCTTGAACTTGGGCGGCCGGCTGGCCTTCGCGATCAGTGACTTTCTGGCCAAAACAATTTCCTCCCACTACGCACGCCGGAACGGCACACCCAGCAACTTCAGAAGTTCGCGTCCCTCTTCGTCATTACTGGCGGTGGTGACGATGGTCACATTCATACCCCGAGGTTCGTCGACCTTGTCGTAGTCGATCTCGGGGAAGATCAACTGGTCCTTCAAGCCGAGCGTGTAGTCGCCGCTTCCACTGAACTTCGCCGGCACGCCGCGGAAGTCGCGGATGCGCGGCAGCGCGATGTTGATGAAGCGGTCGAGGAACTCCCACATCCGTTCGTCACGCAGCGTGACGCGGGCGCCGATCGGCATGCCGGCGCGCACCTTGAAGTTCGAGATGGACTTACGGGCACGGGTCTTGACGGCCTTCTGCCCGGTGATCTTCTCGAGGTCCGCGACCGCGTTCTCCAGCAGCTTCGGGTTCTGCGGCGCGCGTCCGAGTCCCATGTTGAGCACGACCTTCACCGGCTTCGGGACCTGCATCGCGCTCTGGTACTGGAACTTCTCATGCAGCGCGGGCACGACGTCACCTTCGTAAACCACCCGCAGCCGCGGCTTGCTCTTGGCCATTTCTCCTACCTCCCGACGCGATCAAGTCGTTCAGACATCTCAGTCGCTCAGCATTTCGCCGCTCTTCTTGCTCACCCGAGCACGGCTGCCGTCCGACAGGATCGCCTTGCCGATTCGCGTCGGCTGCTTCGTGTTGGGACAGACCAGCATGACGTTGGAAGCGTTGATCGGCGCCTCCTTCTCGATGATGCCGCCCTGCGGACTGTCCTGATTCGGACGCTGGTGCCGCTTGATCAGATTGATCTTCTCGATGATGACGCGGTTGGCGTTCGGAAAGACCTTGAGCACCGCGCCTTCCTTGCCCTTGTCGTTGCCCGCCATGACACGGACCCTGTCACCCTTCTTGATCCGCATCACCAGACCTCCGGCGCCAGCGAAACAATCTTCATGAACTTGCGATCACGCAGCTCGCGGGCCACCGGCCCGAAGATGCGCGTCCCGATGGGCTCCTTGCCCTCACTGTCCAGAACGACGGCCGCGTTCTCGCTGAACCGGATGTACGAACCATCCTTGCGGCCGATTTCCTTCCGTGTGCGCACCACCACGCACTTGATGACTTGCCCCTTCTTGACGTTGCCATTCGGGATGGCCGTCTTGACGGCGGCGACGATCACGTCACCGACGCGGGCATAACGACGACCCGTGCCACCGAGTATACGGATGCACATCGCCGTCTTGGCGCCGGAGTTGTCTGCGATGTTGAATCGCGTGTATTCCTGAATCATGTTCCCGTTCCTCCGGCCAGATTACTTGGCCCGCTCCAGAACCTCTGCTACCCGCCAGCGCTTCGTCTTCGAGAGAGGCCGGGCGGACATGATCTTGACGACGTCACCGATCTGGCACGAGTTCTCCTCGTCATGCGCGACCAGCTTGGACGACTGCGTGACGATCCGCTTGTAGAGCGGATGCGGGAACCGGCGGCTGATCCGCACGATCACGGTCTTCTCCATCTTGTTGGAGACGACCGTGCCAATCCTGACCGCCCTCAGGTTACGTTCGGTGTTGGCCATGTTTCTCTACTCCTTGCCACCCGTCGCCGGGGGCGCACCGTTATCCCTGGGCGGCGGCACGCCGCTTCTCGTTGATCACCGTCTTGATCGTCGCGAGCTCGCGCCGCGCGTTGCGGACGGACAGCGGATTGTCGATCTGACGCAGCTTCAACCGCATGCGCAGATTCATCACCTCTTCGGCCTTCTCCCGCTCGATCGCGATGAGATCCTCGACCGCGAGATCGCGGTAGTCGTGCGCTTTCTTCGACATCGGTCACTCTCCATGCTGACGGCTGACGATCCGCGTCTTGAACGGAAGCTTGGCGGCGCCCAGGATCAGGGCCTCCTTGGCCAACTCCGGCGATACGCCGTCGATCTCGTAGATGATGCGTCCCGGCTTGATCACCGCGACCCAGTACTCCGGTGCGCCCTTGCCTTTGCCCATACGGGTCTCGGCGGGCTTCAGGGTGATCGGCTTGTCCGGAAAGACCCGGATCCACACCTTACCCAGTCGCTTCATCTTGCGGGTGATGGCGACACGCGCGGCCTCGATCTGCCGGCTCTTCATCCAGCCCGGCTCGATGGCCTGCAGGCCGTAGTCGCCGAAGGCCACCGTCGTTCCGCGCGTGGCGAGACCGCGGCGACGGCCCTTCATCATTTTCCGGAACTTTGTGCGCTTCGGCATCAACATGGTTCGTTTACCTCTCTCACCTGGGCGCGCTTGGCGCCCTCGGACCGTACGTCGACGGTGGTCTAGCTCTTCTGTCCCGGACGACTAGCTTCGTTCCCTGACGACCTGGGCCCGCATCTGTTCCTTGTACTCGGACGGGAAGATCTCGCCCTTGCAGATCCACACCTTGACGCCGATGGTGCCGTAGGCCGACTTGCCCACCGACGTACCGTAGTCGATGTCCGCGCGCAGTGTGTGCAGAGGCACGCTACCGTCGGCATAGCTCTCAACACGCGCCATCTCGGCGCCGCCGAGGCGGCCGGCGCAACGCACGCGGATGCCGCGGGCGCCCATGCGCATCGCCGTGGAGATCGCTTTCTTCATGGCGCGACGGAAGGAGACGCGATTGGCGAGCTGCACCGCGATGTGATCCGCCACCAGCGGGGCGCTCAGTTCCGGCTTCTTCACTTCCTCGACATCCAACTTCACGCTCTTGCCGATCATCTTCTGCAACTCGGCCCGCAGCTGGTCCGCCTGCGCGCCCTTGCGCCCGATCACGACACCCGGCCGGCTCGTCGCGACGATGATGTTCACCTTCTCGCGGAAACGCTTGATCTTGATCGAGGCCAGCCCGGCAGCTCCGACCCGCGCAGAGATGTACTTGCGCAGGAGGATGTCCTCGTTCAGCCAGTCCGCGAAACTCTTGGCGCTGAACCAGGTGGAGTTCCAGTCCTTGACGACCCCGAGCCGAAATCCGACCGGATGCGTTTTCTGACCCATGATCTAATCTTCCTCCGCTAGTCCAAAGTCTGGACGACCACCTTGATGTGGCTCATCCGCTTCAAGATTCCAAATGCGCGCCCCTGCGACCGCGGCTGGATGCGCTTCATCGTCGGCCCTTCGTCGATCCGGATCTCCTTCACCAGCAGCTCGTCATCCGCGAGCTTGGCGCCCGTGGTGACCTGCTGCTGCACGTTGGCGCGGGCCGAGAGGATGGTCTTGCGCACCAGCGGCGACGCCTTCTTCGGCGTCAAAGCCAGGATGCCCAGAGCTTCCTGCACGGTCTTGCCTCGCACGAGGTCCGCCACCAGACGGGCCTTCTTGGACGAGATCAGGATGTAGCGGGAGACGGCAGTTGCCTCCATCTCGTCAACCTCCAACCGTTCGCTACTTCTTCTTCTTGCTGGTGTGGCCACGATACGTGCGTGTGGGCGCGAACTCGCCCAGCTTGTGGCCAACCATGTTCTCCTGGACATAAACGGGCACGAACTGCTTGCCATTGTGCACCGCAATCGTGTGTCCCAGGAACTCGGGCACGATCGTCGAGCGACGCGACCAGGTCTTCACGACCCGCTTCTCGCTCTTCGAGTTGAGCGTGCTCACTTTCGTGACCAGATGGCCGTCGACGAACGGGCCCTTCTTGATCGATCTCGCCATGCCTACCGTATCCTCCGTCGCGTATACCGCTTGGGCGGCCTACTTGTTGACCTTGCGCCGGCGCACGATGAAGGCGTCGGACGGCTGCTTCTTGCGCGTCTTGTAACCTTTGGTGGGCTTGCCCCACGGCGTGGTCGGATGCCGGCCGCCGCTCGTGCGGCCTTCACCACCTCCGTGCGGATGGTCCACCGGATTCATCGCCACGCCGCGCACGGTGGGGCGGAAGCCCAGCCAGCGCGTACGGCCAGCCTTGCCGCTGACCACGTTCTCGTGCTCGGAGTTGCCGACCTCGCCGATCGTCGCATAGCAGTTCTTGTGTACCATGCGCACCTCGCCGCTCGGCAAACGCAGGGTGACGCGGTCACCCTCCTTCGCCATGAGCTGCGCGTAGGCACCGGCGCTGCGCACGATCTGGCCGCCGCGGCCGATGTTCAGCTCGACGTTGTGCACCAGCGTTCCCAGCGGGATCCGCTCGAGCGGCAGCGCGTTGCCCGCGTTGTACGACGCATCCGGCCCGGCGACCACGGTGTCTCCGACGTTGAGGCCCTTCGGCCGGATGATGTAGCGCTTCTCGCCGTCGGCATAGACCAGGAGCGCGATCCGGGCACTGCGATTGGGATCGTACTCGATCGCCACGACTCGCGCCGGAACTTCCAGCTTGTTGCGCTTGAAGTCGATCTTGCGGTAGCGCCGCTTGTGGCCGCCGCCGCGGTGCCGAACCGTGATCCGACCGGTATTGTTGCGGCCGCCCTTCTTGTTGAGGGGCTCCAGCAACGACTTCTCCGGCTCCGTCTTCGTGATCTCGCCGAAGTCGGCGACGGTCCGGAAACGCTGGGTCGGCGTCCTTGGCTTGAGCTTTCTGATGGCCATCTCTCTCGTCTCCTCTGCCCCGGCCCGGGGAATTCGTCGAACGAATCTGGACCTGGTCGAACGGGTCTAGACCTGGTCGAACAAATCGATCGTATCGCCCTCGGCGAGGGTCACGATGGCTTTCTTCCAGTCCGCGCGCTTGCCGGAAAACCGGCCCTGCCGCTTGATCTTGCCCAGCACGTTCATGGTGGTGACTTCGAGCACCTTCACACCGAAGTAATGCTCCACCGCCTGCCGCACCTCGTGCTTGTTCGCGTGCGGATGCACCTCGAAAATGTACTTGTTGTCCCGCTCACGCAGGAACGCGCAGCGCTCGGTGATCAGCGGCTTGCGCACTACCTGGCTCAGGTCTTTCATGCGAACACCTCCGCCGCGGTGTCCAGTGCGCTCTGCATGAACACCAGGTTGTCGGCCCAGAGGATGGTGTAAGCGTTCAACTCGTCGCTCCTCAGGACGCGCACGCCCTTCAGATTGCGCCAAGACTTGAACAGCGTGTCGCCCTGGCCGGTGAGTACCACCAGCGTGTGCCGACCTTCCAGCGACATCGACGCGAGCAGCTTCGCCATGCGCGACGTCTTGGGCGCGTCGAGGCTGAAATCCTCGATCACGGCCACACGCTCGCTGGCCGCGCGATCGCTGAGAGCCGACTTCAACGCCAGGCGCTTGATCTTGCGCGGCAGCACGTAGCCGTAATCGCGCGGATGCGGCCCGTGGGCACGGCCGCCACCGACGCGGCTCGCGCTGCGGATCTGACCCATGCGGGCCCGACCGGTGCCCTTCTGGCGGAACATCTTCGACTTCGAACCGACCACCTCGGCCCGCGTCTTGGTGTCATGCGTGCCCTGACGCTGGTTTGCCAGGTAGCAGCGGACGGCCTCGTACAGGGCCTGTCGATGCACTGGCTGCTCGAAGAGGGCCGCCGGCAGATCCACCGTGCCCTTCTGCTCGCCCGTGCTCGTGAATAGCTTCGCCGTTGCCATGATCTCGACCTCGTCTCGCCGGTTGATCCGGACGTCCTACCGGCAGGGCCGGATGAACACGACTCCATTGCGATGGCCGGGCACACTGCCACGCACCATCAGAAGGTTGCGCTCTTTGTCGATCTCGACGACCACCAGGTTCTTCTTGGTTTCCCGCTTGTTGCCGTACTGGCCCGCCATGGGGTGACCCTTGAGCACGCGGCCCGGGAATTCGCACATGGCGATGCCGCCCGGCTCGCGCACGTTCTTGGAACCATGCGACGACGGGCCCCGGTGCTGACCATGCCGCTTGATGCGTCCCGAGAAGCCGCGCCCCTTGGTGGTGCCCACCACGTCGACCTTCAGCGCGCCCTCGAGCACCGACAGATCGACGACGTCGCCCAGCTTGAAGGCACTCTTGCCGTCGAGTCGATACTCGCACAGAGTCCGCAGCGGCTCGCAGCCCGCCTTGCGGAAGTGCCCCTGCATCGGCATGGGCGTGTTCTTGGGCTTCTTCTTGCCGAAGCCGAGCTGCACGGCGCTGTAACCGTCGCGAGCGTCCGTCCGGACCTGGGTAACCACGCAGGGTCCAGCCTCGATCACCGTCACGGGCACCGCGCGACCGTCTTCCATGAAGCGGCGGGTCATGCCGAGCTTCTTGCCGATCAGTCCGATCATTGTCTCGCTCCCTTACTCTCGCCCAGGGCGGAGTCAGGCCTTGATCTCTACATCCACGCTCGCCGGTAGCGTCAGCTTGCGCAGAAACTCCGTGGTCTGCGGCGTCGAGTTCTCGATCTCGATCAACCGCTTGTGGATCCGAATCTCGAACTGCTCGCGGGACTTCTTGTCCACGTGCGGCGAGCGCAGAACCGTGTACACCGAGCGTCGCGTCGGCAAGGGAATCGGTCCGCGTACGAGCGCGCCCGTCTTGAGCACGGTCGCCACGATGACCTCCGCCGACTTGTCGAGCACCGCGGCCTCATAGGCTCGCAGCTTGATCTTGATCTTCTGACGCGCCACACCTGCTCCTTTGCGATGGCTACTCCAGCATCGCCTTCCGGTCCCGTCTGACAGGGCATGCCGGATGGCGCCTGCTCACCTGTCGCGTGTCCGAGGCGGGGCAGCGGGATGCCGCCCCTGTCGGTTCCGCTCTACTTCAGGATCTTTGCCACCACGCCGGCGCCCACGGTGCGGCCGCCCTCGCGAATCGCGAAGCGCAGACCATCCTCCATGGCGATCGGCGTGATCAGATCCACCGTCATCTTGATGTTGTCACCTGGCATCACCATCTCCACACCCTCGGGGAGATGGGCCGAGCCCGTCACGTCCGTCGTCCGGAAGTAGAACTGCGGACGGTAACCCGTGAAGAACGGCGTGTGACGGCCGCCCTCTTCCTTCGTCAGCACGTACACCTCGCACTCGAAATTCGTGTGAGGTGTCACCGACTTCGGCTTGCAGATCACCATGCCGCGCTCGATGTCTTCCTTCTTCATGCCGCGAAGAAGCAGACCCACGTTGTCGCCGGCCTGACCCTGGTCCAGGATCTTGCGGAACATCTCCACACCCGTGCACACCGTCTCCTGCGTGTCGCGGATGCCCACCAGCTCCACCTTCTCGCCCATGTTCACGATGCCGCGCTCGATACGACCCGTCGCCACCGTGCCGCGCCCGGAGATCGAGAACACGTCCTCCACGGGCATCAGGAACGGCTTGTCCAGATCCCGCTCCGGCAGCGGAATGTACGAGTCCAGAGCGTCCAGCAACTCGAAGATGCACTTCGCTTCCGGAGCGTCCGGATCACCGCTCTCCAGCGCCTTCAAAGCACTGCCCCGGATGATCGGCGTGTCGTCGCCCGGGAAATCGTACATGCTCAGAAGCTCGCGAACCTCCAGCTCCACCAGGTCCAGAAGCTCCGGGTCATCCACCATGTCCACCTTGTTCATGAACACGATGATGTACGGAACGCCCACCTGACGGGCCAGGAGGATGTGCTCGCGCGTCTGAGGCATCGGGCCATCAGACGCCGACACCACCAGCACGGCCCCATCCATCTGCGCCGCGCCCGTGATCATGTTCTTCACGTAGTCCGCGTGACCCGGGCAGTCCACGTGCGCGTAATGACGCGTCGCGCTCTGGTACTCCACGTGAGCCGTCGCGATCGTGATGCCGCGCTCGCGCTCCTCGGGAGCCTTATCGATCTGGTCGAACGGCACATACTCCGCCAGACCCTTCTTGGCCAGAATCTCGGTGATCGCCGCCGTCAGCGTCGTCTTGCCATGATCGACGTGTCCGATCGTGCCGACATTCACATGGTCCTTCGTGCGTTCGAACTTCGTACGCGCCATGACCGGCAACCTCCTCGCGGGGCGTTCCTACGCGCCCACGTACAGCCGCGTGATATTCGCGGCGATCTTATCCGGCACGCGTTCATAGCGCGCCAGCTGCATGGTGTACACGCCCCGCCCCTGGGTCAACGACCGGAGCTGGGTGGCGTACCCGAACATCTCGATGAGCGGCACTTCTGCCTGGACGGTGCGATCCTCGCGGATCCGCTCCATGCCGGTGATCTTGCCCCTCTTGGCATTGAGGTGACCCGTGACCTCGCCCAGATAGGACTCCGGCACGACCACCTCGACATGCATGACCGGCTCGAGCAGAACCGGCCCGGCGTCGCGCGCGCCGTTCCAGAAAGCTTCGCTGGCGGCATACGCGAAATCCGCCGCCATCGACTCACCCTCGGCCTGCGCCGCACCCAGGACCGTGATCTGCAGATCCACGAGAGCGTATCCCGCCAGAATCCCGGTCTCGGCCGCTTGTCGGGCGCCGCCCTCGATCGCAGCCACGAACTCGGCCGGCAGGGCGTCCGGTCCGAGCTTGTTCGTGAAGCCCACACCAGTACCGTATTCGCCCGGCGCCAGCCCCAGCTTCACTTTGGCGTAGTTGCCGCGCCCCACGAGCTCCCGCCTGTGCTCGAACTCGTACTCCACAGCCTTGGTGATGGTCTCGCGGAAAGCCACCTGGGGCCGCCCCACGTTGCAGGCCACCTTGAATTCGCGCTGCAGGCGATCGGCGATGATCTCCAGATGCAGCTCGCCCATGCCCCAGATCACGGTCTGCCCGCTGTCGGGATCGATCTTCACCTGGAAGGTGGGATCCTCGTAGCTGAGCGCCTGCAGGGCATCGCCGAGCTTGTCACCGTCGGCCTTGGTGCGCGGCTCGATGGCCACGTAGATCACCGGCTCGGGGAATGTCATCGCCTCGAGCAGGATCGGCGCCTCCAGGTCCGACAACGTCGAGCCCGTACGCAGTTCCTTCGGCCCGACGAGCGCCACGATGTCGCCGGTGCGGGCCTCGGGCAGCTCCTCGCGCTTGTCGGCGTGCATGCGGAAGAGCTTCTGCACGCGCTCGCGCTTGCCGGTGGTCACGTTCAGGGCCACCTTGCCGGCCTCGAGCGAGCCGCTGTACACGCGGGCGAAGGCCAGCGTGCCGGCGTGCTGGTCGGTGACCAGCTTGAAGACGAGCGCGCTCAGCGGCGCGTCATCATCGGGATCGCGGCTGATGGCCTCGCCGGTGCGGGGATCGGTACCCTTCACGGCCGGACGGTCGAGCGGCGACGGCAGGAAATCCACCACGCCGTCGAGCAGACGTTGCACGCCCTTGTTCTTGAGGGCCGAGCCGCAGAACACCGGCACGAGTTCGTCGCGCAGGGTGCCCAGGCGCAGAGCCGCCCGGAGCTGATCGACGCTGGGCTCCTGCTCGGCGACGAACAGTTCCATGACGCTCTCGTCGATCTCCGCGGCGGCCTCCACCAGTGCCGCGCGGGCCCGGGCCACCTCGTCGCTCATCTCGGCCGGCACAGGGACCTCGTCCCACGTGGCGCCCAGGTCCTCGTCGTGGGAGACGAAGGCGCGCATCTCGATGAGGTCCACCACACCGCGGTACGCGTCCTCGGCACCGATAGGCAGTACCACGGGCACCGGCCGCGCGTGCAGGCGATCCTTCATCATCTGCACCACGCGCCAGAAGTCGGCGCCCAGGCGATCCATCTTGTTGACGAAAGCGAGGCGCGGCACGCTGTACTTGTCGGCCTGTTTCCACACGGTCTCGCTCTGCGGCTCCACGCCGCCGACACCGCAGAACACCGCCACAGCCCCATCCAGGACGCGCAAGCTGCGTTCGACTTCGACCGTGAAGTCCACGTGCCCCGGCGTGTCGATCAGGTTGATCCAGTGATCGCGCCATTGGGTCGTCGTGGCGGCCGAGGTGATCGTGATGCCGCGCTCCTTCTCCTGCTCCATATAGTCCATCTGGGCGGCGCCGTCATCGACCTCGCCTGGCTTGTGCACACGGCCGGTATAGAACAGGATCCGCTCAGTCGTCGTCGTCTTACCGGCGTCGATATGAGCCATGATCCCGATATTCCGGACCCTGGACAGTGCCACCTTGCGACTCACGCAAGTCTCCCAGCTGCGCGACGGTGGAAAAACTTCCACCCGCGACAAAATGACGCGCGCAGGACCATGCCGGTCTGCACGACTCCCTTGCCTCTAGCCCCCTCGCATCCGTGCGCGGGTGGCGTGATCAGGCTATTGCGATGTTTCGATCCGTCTGCTTTGTCCAGCGCTGTAGGAACGAACGAGAGGGACCTTTACCAACGGCAGTGGGCGAACGCCTTGTTCGCATCAGCCATGCGGTGGGTATCCTCGCGCTTCTTGATAGACGGTCCTTCGTTCTTTGCTGCCAGCATGAGCTCGGCCGCGAGCCGTTCCGCAAAGGTGTGCTCGGGCCGGGTTCGCGCGAATCCAATGATCCACCGCAGGGCCAGCTGGGTCCGCCGCTCGGGTCGGACTTCCACCGGCACCTGGTAGGTGGCGCCACCGATTCGCCGAGACTTCACCTCGACACCCGGTTTCACGTTGTTCAGAGCCGAGCGGAAGATATCGATGCCTTCCTGCCCCGTCCTATCCTTGATGAGGTCGAAGGCGCCATAGATCGACCGCTCCGAAGTGCTGCGCTTGCCATCGAACATGGTATAGTTGATCAGCTTCGTCACCAGCACATCACCGTGACGGGGGTCGGGCGGGAGATTTCGCCTCTCCGGGGAACGACGTCGCGACATCTGTCCAGCTCCTGCTACTTGCTCGAGACTACTTATTCTTGGGCCGCTTGGCCCCGTACTTCGAACGACCGCGGCGCCGACCGTCCACACCGGACGCATCCTGAGTACCGCGGATGATGTGGTATCGCACACCCGGCAGATCCTTCACACGGCCGCCGCGCACGAGCACGATGCTGTGCTCCTGCAGGTTGTGACCCTCGCCGGGGATGTAGGCCGTCACCTCGATGCCGTTGGTCAGACGCACGCGTGCGATCTTGCGCAGCGCGGAATTCGGCTTCTTCGGCGTCTGGGTGTACACGCGGGTGCACACGCCCTTGCGCTGCGGGCACGACTGCAGGGCCGGGCACTTGCTCTTCGTTTCCGGCGCGGTACGGCCCTTGCGGACCAACTGATTCAGTGTCGGCAAGACTCTTGCTCCTGCTCACGCGCCCGCAAACGGGCGGGCGGAAAAACTCGACAGACACGGACAACCGCGGCAGGGCACTTCTCTGGCCGCTTGCCGCGCAAGGGACGAATGATAGTGAGGCTGGCGGTCTATGTCAAGCACCGCCAGCCCGTTTTCAGTCCTTACTCCAGAGCGCTCTCGGCCTCGGACTCCAGATCGTACACGCCCGCTTCCTGCTGGACGGCGGACATGGCCTCGAGCTGCTCCACGGCGTCGAGGATATGAATGTCCTCGACCTCGGGATCTTCCACCGCCAGACCCTTGAACCGGTTCATACCGGTCCCGGCGGCGATGAGGTGCCCCATGATGACGTTCTCCTTCAAGCTCCGCAGCTCGTCGCGCTTGCTGCGGGTGGCCGCGTCGGTCAGCACCCGGGTCGTTTCCTGGAAACTGGCCGCACTGATGAAGGAATCCGTAGTCAGGCTCGCCTTGGTGATACCCAGCAGGAGCGGTTCGAAGGTCGCCGGTTCCAGCTCGGGCTCGCCGCGCTCGCGCAGCCTGGTATTCTGCTGCAGGATCTCGAGATTCGCCTCGTCCACGCCCTTCTTCGGCACCTGCTCGCCCTCGAGGAACGGCGTGTCGCCGGGGTTGAGGATCGCCACTTTCTGCAGCATGCGCGAGACGATGATCTCGATGTGCTTGTCGTTGATCTTCACACCCTGCAGCCGGTAGACCTCCTGGATCGCGTTGACCAGATAGGTCTGCACGGCGCCGACACCCTTGATCGCCAGGATGTCCATCGGGTTGATCGGACCCTCCGTGAGGCGGTCGCCGGCCACCACCCGCTCACCCTCGTAGGTGCGCACGTGCTTGCCGTGAGGGATCAGGTACTCCTTCTCCACACCGCTCTCGCCGCGTACCACGATTCGGCGCAGGCCGCGGGTCGTGCCACGGAACTCCACGACGCCGTCCAGTTCGGTGACGGTGGCCGTGTCGCGCGGGCGCCGGGCCTCGAAGAGCTCGGCCACACGCGGCAGACCGCCCGTGATGTCGCCACTCTGGGCCACCTCGCGCGGGATCTTCACCAGGTGCGTACCGGCCGACACCTCCTCGCCGTCCTGCACCAGCAGGAAGGCCCCGGTGGGGATGATGTACTCGCCCACCTTGCGGCCGCTCTTGGCAGCCACGATGCGGATGGCGGGGTGGATGCCCTTGTCCATGGGCTCGGTGATCACCGGCTGCTTCATCTTCGAGCGTTCGTCGAGCTCCTCGCTCAGGCTGATGCCCGGGATGATGTCGACGTACTCCACCACACCGACCTTCTCGCTCAGGATGTAGTCGGCGAACGGGTCCCACTCGAAGATCGGCGCGCCGGCTTCCACCTGTTGATTGGCGCCCGCCAGCACCTTGGCACCATATGGCAGCGTCATGTGGCTGCGCGTGGTCCCATCGCCCTTCACCAGCGAGATCTCGCCCTTGCGGCCGATCGAGATCATGTCGCCATGATCGTTCTTGACCAGCTTCACTTCCTTGTTGAACACGATCTTGCCCGCTGCAGCCGCACTCTTGACATTCTGCTCGACAATACGGCTCGCCGTACCACCGATGTGGAACGTCCGCAGAGTGAGCTGCGTGCCCGGCTCGCCGATCGACTGCGCCGCCATCACGCCCACCGGCTCGCCAATGTCCACCAGCTTGTCCTCGGCCAGGTTGTAGCCGTAGCACAGGGCGCAGACGCCGCGCTTGCTCTCGCAGGTGAGCACCGAACGCACGGTCACCAGCTCGACGCCCGCATCCTCGATGCGATCGGCGACCTCCTTGGTGATGAGCTGGCCGGCCTCCACGAGTACGTTGTCGTGCGCGTCGAACACGTCGTCGGCGGAAGAACGGCCGATGATGCGCTCGGACAGGCCCTCGATCGTCTTCTCGCCTTCCTTCAGAGCCGACATGTCGATGCCGCGCAGCGTGCTGCAGTCGATCTCGTTGATCACGATATCCTGCGCCACGTCCACGAGACGGCGCGTCAGGTAACCGGCATCGGCCGTCTTGAGGGCCGTGTCGGCCAGTCCCTTGCGGGCGCCGTGCGTGGAGATGAAGTACTCGAGCATCGTCAGACCCTCGCGGAAGTTCGCGATGATCGGCTGCTCGATGATCTCGCCGAAACCGCCCGTGATCTTCTTCTGCGGCTTGGCCATCAGACCGCGCATACCCGCGAGCTGCTTGATCTGGTCGGCCGAGCCTCGCGCGCCCGACGCGTTCATCATGTACACCGGATTGAAGCCCTGGTCGTACTGCGCGAGATGGTCGAACATGCGGTCGCGCACCTCATTGGTCACCTGCGTCCACTTGTCGATCACCTTGTTGTAGCGCTCGCGGTTGGTGATGATGCCCTTGCGGTGCTGGTCGACGATGCCCTCCACCACCCGCTGCGCCTCGGAGATGATATCGAGCTTCTCGGGCGGGATGAGGATGTCGTCGATGCCGATCGAGATGCCGCCCTCGGTCGCATGGTGGAAACCCAGTTCCTTGAGCCGGTCGAGGAAATTCATGCACGCCGTGGTGCCCAGGCGGTGGTGCACCTGGCCCACGATCTGCGCCAGCGGCTTCTTGCCGAGCGGACGGTTCACGAACTCCATGCCCACGGGCAGGATCTGGTTGAACATGAGGCGACCCACGGTGGTCTCCAACATGCCCGTCTCCGGGAACCGCACCTTGATGCGCGCGTGCTTGGTCACCAGGCCGGCGTCGTACGCCGCCAGCGCGTCGTCCGTGCCGGCGAAGATCTTCCCCTCGCCCCGGTCGCCGGTGCGGTCGAGCGTGAGGTAGTAGCAGCCGAGCACCATGTCCTGGCTCGGCGTGGCGATGGGCTCGCCGCTCGCCGGCGAGAGGATGTTCAGGGGCGACAGCATGAGCAGCCGCGCCTCGAGCTGCGCCTCGTAGCCCAGCGGCACGTGCACGGCCATCTGGTCACCGTCGAAGTCGGCGTTGAACGCCGTACACACCAGCGGATGGATGCGGATCGCCTTGCCCTCGATGAGCACCGGTTCGAAAGCCTGGATGCCCAGGCGGTGCAGCGTCGGGGCGCGGTTCAGCAGCACCGGGTGGTCGCGAATGATCTCCTCGAGGATGTCCCAGACCTCGGGGCGCTCCTGCTCCACGAGCTTCTTGGCGCTCTTGACGGTCTGGACGTATCCCTTCTCCTCCAGCTTGCGGATGATGAAGGGCTTGAACAGTTCCAGCGCCATGCTCTTGGGCAGGCCGCACTGGTAGAGCTTGAGCTCCGGTCCCACCACGATCACCGAACGGCCCGAGTAGTCGACGCGCTTGCCCAGCAGGTTCTGGCGGAAACGCCCCTTCTTGCCCTTGATCATGTCGCTGAGCGACTTCAGCGGCCGGTTGCCCTGCCCCTTCACCGCGCGCGACCGCCGGCCGTTGTCGAAGAGCGCGTCCACGGCCTCCTGCAGCATCCGCTTCTCGTTGCGCAGGATCACGCCGGGCGCCTTGATCTCGATGAGCTTCTTCAGGCGGTTGTTGCGATTGATCACGCGCCGATACAGGTCGTTCAGATCGCTCGTGGCGAAGCGCCCGCCATCCAGCGGCACCAGCGGTCGCAGATCGGGCGGCAGCACGGGCACGCAGTCGAGGATCATCCAGTCCGGCTGATTGTTCGACTGGCGGAACGCGTCCACGACCTTGAGCCGCTTGAGCTCCGACTTCTTGCGCTGTACCGACGTCTCGGTCTTGATCTTCCCGCGCAGGTCCTGGTCGAGAGCATCGAGGTCGAGACCGGCCAGCAGCGCACGGATCGCCTCGGCGCCCATGTCCATGGAGCACTCCCAGTCGGGGTGCTCCTCCTTCATCTCCCACCAGTCCTCGTCGCTGATGATGTCGCCGACCTTCATGTCGGTGTTGCCGGGATCCACGATCACGCTCGACTCGTAGTAGAGCACGCGCTCGAGATCCTTCAGCTTCATGTCCAGCAACTGACCGATGCGGCTGGGCAAGCCCTTGAAGAACCAGATGTGCGCGATGGGCACGGCCAGTTCGATGTGACCCAGCCGCTCGCGGCGCACCTTGCTCTGCGTCACTTCGACGCCGCACTTGTCGCAGACGATCCCGCGGAACCGGATGCGCTTGTACTTGCCGCAGTTGCACTCCCAGTCCTTCACGGGACCGAAGATGCGCTCACAGAAGAGCCCGTCCTTCTCCGGCTTGAAGGTCCGGTAATTGATCGTCTCCGGCTTCGTGACCTCGCCGTAGCTCCACTCCCGGATCTTGTCCGGCGACGCGAGCTGGATCAAGATCGCGCTGCTGTCCTGATGGCGGGTGTCGTCTCGCTGCCTCAGTCCGAGCATTGTCTATCCTCCTCGCCGACGCGCTCCACGCAACGTCGGCTGCGGGCGTCTACGACGTACCTTCGTTGGGGGTCTCCAGGCTCACGTCCAGGCACAAGCTCTGCAATTCCTTCATCAATACGTTGAAGGACTCCGGAATGCCTGGCTCCGGCGGATTCTCGCCCTTGACGATGGCCTCGTAGATCTTGGAGCGACCGGCCACGTCGTCCGACTTGACCGTCAACATCTCCTGCAAGCAATTGGCGGCGCCATAGGCCTCCAGCGCCCACACCTCCATCTCACCGAAGCGCTGGCCTCCGAACTGCGCCTTGCCGCCCAGCGGCTGCTGGGTGACGAGGCTGTAGGGGCCGATCGACCGGGCGTGGATCTTCTCCTCCACCAGGTGATGCAGCTTCAGGATATAGATCACGCCGACGGTCACTTCCTTGTCGAACGGTACGCCGGAGCGTCCGTCGTACAGGACCGCTTTGCCGCTTTCCGGCAACCCGTTCCCGTTCAGCGATTCCTTGATCTCTTCGATGCTGGCACCGTCGAACACCGGTGTCATCACGCGGACGCCCTGCTTGGCGGCCGCCCACCCGAGATGCGTCTCGAGAATCTGGCCCAGATTCATACGACTCGGCACGCCGAGCGGGTTGAGCACCACGTCCACCGGGGTGCCGTCCGCAAGGTACGGCATATCCTCCTCGGCCATGATGCGCGACACCACACCCTTGTTGCCGTGCCGGCCGGCCATCTTGTCGCCCACCTGCAGCTTGCGCCGCCGCGCGACGTACACCTTGACCAGCTTCACCACGCCCGGCGGCAGCTCGTCGCCGCGCAGAGCGCGTTCGCACTCCTTCTCGTACTCCACCTCGATGCGGTCGCGCTCACGGCTGGCACCCTCGAACACCGCGCGGATACGGCCGTCCTTCTTCTCGTCCTTCACCAGGGGCAGACCCCAGTGGATCGTGGCGAACTCCAGCTCGTCGAGCACGGCCTTGGTGAGCTTGCGCCCATTCTTCACCAGCACCTCGCCGGTGTTGGCGTCGATCACATGATGGGCGGTCTCGCCAAGGAACAGATCGGCCAGACGCTCCTTGGCCACCTGGTCCACCTTCTCGCGCTTGCGATTGCGGCGGCGGCGCAGAGCGTCGAGCTGACGCTTCTCTTCCTTCTTGGAACGCTGGCCGCGATCCTGGCGGCTGAACACGTTCACCTGCACGACGATGCCGTCCATGCCCGGAGGCGCCTTGAGACTGGCATCCTTCACGTCACCGGCCTTTTCGCCGAAGATCGCCCGCAGCAGCTTCTCCTCGGGCGACAGCTCGGTCTCACCCTTCGGCGTGACCTTGCCGACCATGATGTCGCCGGCGCGCACGCGTGCGCCCATGTAGATGATGCCGTCCTCGTCGAGGTTCTTGAGCGCCTCCTCGCCGACGTTCGGGATCTCGCGGGTGATCTCCTCGACGCCGCGCTTGGTGTCGCGCACCTGTAGCTCGAACTCCTCGATATGGAGCGACGTGAAGGTGTCGTTCTTCACGCAGCGCTCGCTGATGAGGATGGCGTCCTCGAAGTTGTAGCCGCCCCAGGGCATGAAGGCCACGAGCAGGTTCCGCCCCAGCGCCAGCTCGCCGTTCTCCGTGCTGGGCCCGTCGGCCAGGACGTCGCCCTTCGCGACGCGCTGACCGGGCATAACCAGGGGCTTCTGGTTGTAGCAGGTGTCCTGGTTGGAGCGGCGGAACTTCTTGAGCCGGTACTCCACCAGGCCGCCGGACTTGAAGAAGTCGTCCGGCTTCACGATGTCTTCCTCGTCGTACTTCACCGTGATCGCGTCGGCCGTGGCCGCCTCGATCACGCCGTCGGCCTCGGCGACGATGACCGCGCCCGAGTCGATGGCGATCTTCTTCTCCATGCCCGTGCCGATGATGGGCGCCTCGGTGCGCAACAGGGGCACGGCCTGGCGCTGCATGTTGCAGCCCATCAGGGCACGGTTGGCGTCGTCGTGCTCGAGGAAGGGAATCAGCGAGGCGGCCGCCGAGACGATCTGCTTCGGCGACACGTCCATGAAGTTCACCTCGGCCGGATTCGCCATCGGGTACTCGCCGCGGTAGCGGCAGAGCACGCGGTCGCGCACGAACTGGGCCTTGTCGTCCACGGGCGCATTGGCCTGCGCGATGGTGACGCCGTCTTCCTGGTCGGCGGTCAGGTACTCCACCTTCTTGCTCACGCGACCCTTGTCCACCAGGCGGTACGGCGACTCGATGAAGCCGAAGCGATTGATGCGCGCGTAGGTGGCCAGGCTCGCGATCAGACCGATGTTCGGCCCTTCCGGTGTCTCGATCGGGCACATGCGTCCGTAATGGGTGTAGTGCACGTCACGCACCTCGAAACCGGCGCGGTCGCGGTGCAGACCGCCGGGACCGAGCGCGCTCAGGCGTCGCTTGTGCGTCAACTCGCTCAGCGGGTTCGTCTGGTCCATGAACTGGCTGAGCTGGCTGCTGCCGAAGAAGCTCTGCACCACTGCGGACACGGTGCGGGCGTTCACCAGGTCGGCCGGGCTGAGCGGCTTCTCCTTGTCGGAGAGGTTCATCCGCTCCTTGATGATACGCGCCATGCGCGACAGGCCCACCGAGAACTGGTTCGCCAGCAGCTCGCCCACCGAGCGAATGCGGCGGTTGCCGAAGTGGTCGATGTCGTCGATCTCGCCCACGCCGCGGAACAGCGCCGTCATCTCGTGGATGATCGCCAGGAAATCGGCCGGCGTCAGCGTCGTGGTGTGCGGCTCGACATCCAGGTTCAAGCGGCGGTTCATCTTGTAGCGGCCGACCTCGGCCAGATCGTAGCGCTTCTCGTGGAAGAAGAGGCGTTCGAAGAGCTGGCGCGCGACCTCTTCACTGGGCGGATCGCCGGGCCGCAGAAGCTGGTAGAACCGGCGCAGCGCCTCGTCCTGCGTCGACGTGGGGTCCTTGCGCAAGGTGTTCAGAATGAGGCTCGGCTTGTTCACCGAGACCTCGCTGCGCACGATCAGCTTGACCTCAGCCACGCCCGAGCCGAGGATCTCCTCCTTCAGCAGGGCGTCCACGACGGTGCCGGCCGTGGTGAACGGCGCGTCGCCGTCGGGCCGGGTGAGGTCGCAGGCGAGCACGCGGCCCTCCAGCTCCTCGGCCAGCGCGTCGTACTTCTTGGTGCCCTTGCGCGGGATCGCGTGCGTCTCCACCTGATGGAACAGCTCGATGATCTTCTCGTTGTTCTCGAAGCCGAGCGCCCGCATGAGCATGGTCACCGGCTGCTTGCGCTTGCGATCGATATGGACGTAGAGGATGTCGTTGATATCGGTGGTGAACTCGACCCAGGAACCGCGGTACGGGATGATACGGGCACGGAAGAGACGGCGGCCGTTCGGATGGATCTCGTCGCTGAAGAACACGCCCGGCGACCGGTGGAGCTGGGACACGATGACGCGCTCGGCGCCGTTGACGATGAACGTGCCCTTGTCGGTGATCATCGGCAGCTCGCCGAGATACACCTCCTGTTCCTGGATGTCGCGGATCTGGAGCTCGGCGTCGTTCGCGCCCTCTTCCTGATCCTTCACGACCAGCCGCAGGCGTACCTTGAGCGGTACGCTGAAGGTGAGGCCGCGCTCCTGGCACTCCTCGATGCCGTACTTGGGCTCCCCGGTGGTATAACCGATGTACTCCATCACCAGGTGACCACGAGTCGACTCGATCGGGAAGATCGCCTGGAAAACGCCCTCGAGACCGATCTCGTTCTTCTCTTCGTCACCCACACCGTGCTTCAGAAAATCGTTGTATGACTCAAGCTGCACGGCCAGGAGGTTTGGCATCTCCTCCTCGTGCTGGAGCTTGGAGTAGTTGACGCGTCCGGTGAACTTGTCGTTCGGGATCTTGACACTCACGTGACCACTTCCTCGCGCGAAGGGGCGTCGAACTTGCGGATCCGGCACCCCGCCATCGGTGGCGTCGGCATCCGGAACCGGGACTCCGCAGCCCCGCGTCCGACACGGACGCGGGGCAGCGGCAAACAGCAGGCGGCGCGAACGGTTCCCTCACCGTTCGCGGCGGACCTACTTCAGGTCGACGATGGCACCGGCTTCCTCGAGCTTGGCCTTGATCTGCTCGGCCTCCGCCTTCGTCACGCCTTCCTTGACGCTGGTCGGCGCGCTCTCGACCAGATCCTTGGCCTCCTTCAGGCCCAGGCTGGTGATGGCGCGGACCTCCTTGATGACCTGGATCTTCTTGTCACCGATGCCGGTCAGCACCACGGTGAACTCGTCCTTGACCTCATCCTGCGCTTCGCCACCGGCAGCGGGCGCGGCCATCATGGCCATCGGTGCCGCGGCGCTCACGCCGAACTTCTCCTCCATGGCCTTCACCAGGTCGGCGGCCTCGAGGACGGTCATGCTCTCGATGAGATCGAGGACCTTCTGAGCGTTCTCACTCAGGTTGATATCGGACATGGTCGGTCTCTCCTGTTTGTCTGGTTCACACGGCGGCTGTACACGAGACGGGCGCCGTTCCTGTCAACTTGCGACGACTCTGCCGGTCAGGCAGCGGCTTTCTGCTTGGCCACTGCGTCGATCGCGCGCGCGAGGGCGGCGGCGACGCCATTGACCGTGACGGCGATCCCGCGCGCCGGCGAATTGATGCTGCCCATCATCTGGGAGATCAGCTCGTCGCGACTCGGAATCTTCGACAGGACCAGTACGCGGTCGGGACCGATGTACTGACCGTCGACGATGCCGCCCTTGATCGTGAGCTTATCGTTGTCCTTGGCGAAATCGACGACGAGCTTCGCCGGGTCCACCTGGCTCTGCGACCCCATCACCAGCGCGGTGGGGCCGCTGAGATGATCCTTGATCACCGCCAGGCTGGCCTGGTCGGCGGCGATCATCGCGAGCCGGTTCTTCACGACCCGGCACTCGACGTTCTTCGCGCGACACAGCGACCGGAAAGCCGTCATCTGCAACACCGTCAGCCCGGTGAAGTCCGCCATGATGACGGACTGCGCCGCTTTCAACTGACCGGTGATCGCCTGGACGTCGGCAATCTTATCGGGACGTGGCATGTCGGTCTACCTTCCTTGAACACAACGGACCAGGGCTGAGCGCCCCCGGTTCGCCACTAGGTCAATGATGCGTACTCGATGCGCACAGCGGGCGTCATGGTGCCGCTGATGAACATCGACTTCACGTACGCACCCTTCACGGCGGAGGGCTTCACACGCATCAGCTCGTTGTACAGCGAGCGGATATTCTCCTCGAGCTGCACGTTCGAGAACGAACGCTTGCCGACCGGTGCGTGGATGATCCCGGCCTTCTCCACCCTGTACTCGATACGACCCGCCTTGGCCTCCTTGACGGCCTTGGCGATGTCGTTGGTCAGGGTACCGACCTTCGGGTTCGGCATGAGACCGCGCGGGCCGAGGATCTTGCCCAGCTTGCCGAGCTCGCCCATCATGTCCGGCGTGGCGATGATCACGTCGCAATCAGTCCAGCCGTCCTTGATCTTGGGCAAGTACTCGTCGGCCCCCACCATGTCGGCGCCCGCGTCCTTGGCCTCTTGCTCCTTGGGCCCGCGCGTGATCACGAGGATCCGCACTTGCCGGCCGGTGCCGTTGGGCAGAACGACGGTGCCGCGAACCATCTGGTCCGCATGCCGCGGGTTGACGTTGAGGCGAACGGCGCAGTCGACGGTCTCGTCGAACTTCGCCTTGGGGAAGGCCGCCAGTTGCTCGAGCGCCTCGCTCAGCGTGAATTCCACGTCCTTATCGACCGCGGACCTGGCGTTGCGGTAATTCTTTCCACGTTGCATCTACGGTGACTCCATACGACCAAGAGGGTTCGATCGGGTCGGTTCGCGGAACGAACCCGCGACCTACGACCTCCGGCACCCGTCCAGCCCCGATCCGGATTGATCGCGGGCTGCGGCGCCGTGTCTTCTCAGTCCACAGCCGTCACGCGACCTCCAGTCCCATGCTTCTGGCGGTACCGGCGATGATCTTCATCGCCGCATCCAGGGAACCGGCGTTGAGGTCTTCCATCTTCAACTCGGCGATCTCCTTGATTTGCTCGCGGGTCACCTTGCCGACGACGGTCTTCCCCGGTTCCGCGCTTCCGGACTCGAGGCCAACGGCCTTCTTCAACAGCACCGAGGCGGGCGGTGTCTTCGTGATGAAACTGAAGCTGCGATCCTGGAACACCGTGATCACAACCGGAATCACCAGACCCATCCGGTCCTTGGTCCGCTCGTTGAAGGTGTTGCAAAACTCCATGATGTTCACACCATGCTGACCGAGTGCGGGTCCCACCGGAGGGGCGGGGTTGGCCACGCCGGCCTTGATCTGCAACTTGATCTGCGTCATGACTTTCTTCGCCATGAGCATTGTCTCCTTCAATCAGGGTCCTGGCTCCACACCCGGTGGCTGCGATCTGCGGAGAGTCCACCACCCGCATCCTGCCGCATCCCGGAGCGTCGCCCCGTCTCTATGAACATCCACCGACGCTGAGAGGTGCGCGGTGGTCGCGACGCCCGGGCCCAGACAAAACCCCGACGCCGCCGCACAACGATCGCGCTAGACCGCCTTCACTTGCAGGAAGTCCAGCTCGACCGGTGTCTCCTTGCCGAAGATCGAGATCATGACCTTCAGCTTGCCTTTTTCGTGATTGATCTCGTTGATGACGCCGATCCATTCGCTGAACGGACCGTCCATCACCTGGACGCTTTCGCCCACCTTGTACGGAATCTCGACAGTCGCCTTGCCCTCCTCGGGCGTGGAGATACGTCCGACGATCCGGTCGACCTCTTCCTGGTCGACAGGTTCCGGACGCTGGGGCGTGCCGCCGATGAAGCCGGTCACGCCCGGGATGTTGTTGATGAAGTGCTGCGTCTCCGTGGACATCACCATCTCGACGAGGATGTAGCCCGGCAGGAACTTGCGCTTCGACGTGACCCGCTTGCCGTTCTTCATCTCGGTGATTTCTTGCACCGGCACCAGCACGTCGCCGAAGTGATCCTCCATCCGATTCGACTTGATGGCCATCTCGATGTTGCGCTTGACCTTGTTCTCGTGGCCGGTGTTCGCGTGGATGGTGTACCAGCGCAGCTTCGAGCGACGCTCGATCTCCGCCTGATCGTCGGCGGTGATACCCAGGTCGATGGCCGCGAGCAGTTCGGCCTCGGTGGTATCGCCATCGGCGATCGCCGGGGCGTCGCTCGCGTCGGCAGCGTCATGATCGGCTTCGGCAGTATCCGTGTCGCCGTCGCCATCTTCGGGCAGGTCGAGGAAGAGGGCACCGTCACCATCGGCAGCGGCGCGCGCCTTCTCCTGGTCCGATTCCTGCTTGTCCCTGTCGTCAGCAACCATGATGACCTCGAGCCGGCGCCGCGGCCTACCGGCTTCATTGCATAAATGCGCCCCGGATGGTGAAGCCGAACACCCCACCTCCAGGGTTCAAGTTCTTGTCTCGCCAAGACCTGCGCGTCTGACCGCGCCCCCCGACCTCAGCCGAGGGTGATGATCTGCTTGACGGCGTAATCCAGGACCTTGTCGACGACGAATACGAACACCGTGATCACCGCCACCGTGACGATGACCACCATTGTCGACTCTTTCAGCTCCGCTGCGGTAGGCCAGGAGACACGCTTCATCTCCTGGGAGGTTTCGCGGAAGTACTGCATCAACTTGTTCATCAGCTCACCTTCTCACGAACCGCACCGTACTGATGGCAGGGGCGGCAGGTTTCGAACCCGCGACCCTCGGTTTTGGAGACCGATGCTCTACCAGCTGAGCTACGCCCCTGCCTGATTCGACGACTCAGGGCATACGCACGCCGGCGCCGAGCGCCGGCGTCACGCTACCTGGTTTCCTTGTGCGGCGTATGCGTCCGGCAACGCGGGCAGTACTTCTTGTACTCCACACGGTCCGGATGGAGCCGCTTGTTCTTCTTCGTCGTGTAGTTCCTCTCCTTGCACTTGTTGCAGGAGAGAATGATCAGATCGCGCATGACGGGTTCCGCCTTCGACTACTTGGGATCTTCTACTTCAAGATCTTTGCCACCACGCCGGCGCCCACGGTGCGGCCGCCCTCGCGAATCGCGAAGCGCAGACCATCCTCCATGGCGATCGGCGTGATCAGATCCACCGTCATCTTGATGTTGTCACCTGGCATCACCATCTCCACACCCTCGGGGAGATGGGCCGAGCCCGTCACGTCCGTCGTCCGGAAGTAGAACTGCGGACGGTAACCCGTGAAGAACGGCGTGTGACGGCCGCCCTCTTCCTTCGTCAGCACGTACACCTCGCACTCGAAATTCGTGTGAGGTGTCACCGACTTCGGCTTGCAGATCACCATGCCGCGCTCGATGTCTTCCTTCTTCATGCCGCGAAGAAGCAGACCCACGTTGTCGCCGGCCTGACCCTGGTCCAGGATCTTGCGGAACATCTCCACACCCGTGCACACCGTCTCCTGCGTGTCGCGGATGCCCACCAGCTCCACCTTCTCGCCCATGTTCACGATGCCGCGCTCGATACGACCCGTCGCCACCGTGCCGCGCCCGGAGATCGAGAACACGTCCTCCACGGGCATCAGGAACGGCTTGTCCAGATCCCGCTCCGGCAGCGGAATGTACGAGTCCAGAGCGTCCAGCAACTCGAAGATGCACTTCGCTTCCGGAGCGTCCGGATCACCGCTCTCCAGCGCCTTCAAAGCACTGCCCCGGATGATCGGCGTGTCGTCGCCCGGGAAATCGTACATGCTCAGAAGCTCGCGAACCTCCAGCTCCACCAGGTCCAGAAGCTCCGGGTCATCCACCATGTCCACCTTGTTCATGAACACGATGATGTACGGAACGCCCACCTGACGGGCCAGGAGGATGTGCTCGCGCGTCTGAGGCATCGGGCCATCAGACGCCGACACCACCAGCACGGCCCCATCCATCTGCGCCGCGCCCGTGATCATGTTCTTCACGTAGTCCGCGTGACCCGGGCAGTCCACGTGCGCGTAATGACGCGTCGCGCTCTGGTACTCCACGTGAGCCGTCGCGATCGTGATGCCGCGCTCGCGCTCCTCGGGAGCCTTATCGATCTGGTCGAACGGCACATACTCCGCCAGACCCTTCTTGGCCAGAATCTCGGTGATCGCCGCCGTCAGCGTCGTCTTGCCATGATCGACGTGTCCGATCGTGCCGACATTCACATGGTCCTTCGTGCGTTCGAACTTCGTACGCGCCATCAGCGGCTTCCTCCCGAGTCAAATCACTTCACAGCAGTGCGCCGGCTGCACGCGCAGTCCGGCTGCGTCCGTTCTTCCTCACGGCCGTTCCCAACGACTATGGTCTGGAGCCCACGAGCAGAATCGAACTGCTGACCGCTTGCTTACCATGCAAGTGCTCTACCGGCTGAGCTACGTGGGCCCGATCCATTTCTTCGTCACAACAGCCCTGCTGGAGCGGGAAACGGGGTTCGAACCCGCGACCCTCAGCTTGGAAGGCTGATGCTCTGCCAACTGAGCTATTCCCGCTCCATACCGCCCGCGGTCTCGCGGATCGTCTCGGTGGTGGGGGGGGGAGGATTCGAACCTCCGTAGGCTACTGCCGACAGATTTACAGTCTGTTCCCTTTGGCCACTCGGGAACCCCCCCACGCGTATCTTGCGCATGGGTCGGCCCCGGAAACGCGATGGGGCCTTCGCTAACGCTGGAGCTGGCGAGAGGACTTGAACCCCCAACCGCCTCATTACAAGTGAGGTGCTCTACCAGTTGAGCTACGCCAGCACAAGTCCTCGGGCTGGCATCCGCCACCCTCGCGCGAGCGCGAACGCCGGCGCAAGGGACGGGGAATATAAATCTGGTTATGGCGCACTGTCAAGGCGCTATCCCCGGTCGACGCCTGGCTTTCCGCGGGCGCGGCCGGCCTCCTGATCGAGGGGCGTCACCCGGGCCCCCCGCGGACCATCGGTCACCTGGAACCCGTGGGTGCGGATCTCGTCCCGCAACGCATCGGCCCTCAACCAGTCGCGCCCCTGGCGGGCAGTTTCCCGTGCCGCCACGAGATCTCGCACCTCAGATGGAATTTCCATACTAGAAATCAAATCTCGCAATCCATCGGGAAATAGCCCCAGGATCTGGTCCGCGGCGTCCAGGAGCTCGACGGCGGACGCGAGGGGGGCAAGATCGACGGGTCGGTCATCGGTGGCCTCGAGATACTGGTTCAGATCGCGCACGAGGGCGAAGATCGCGCCCAGGGCGCCGCCCGAGTTGAAGTCGTCGTCGAGGGCGGCGAAGAACTGCCGCTGCGCCTCGCCCACCGCCAGGGAGAAGGCCTGGCCCGGCAGCGAGACGAGTCCCTCGGGCAGCGGTGAGGTCCCGGCTTCCCGGTCGCCCACCGCTGCGCGCGCCACGAGAAGCCGGCGCACGCCCCGGCGCAACCGGTCGTACGCCGCCGCCGCCTCCCGCAGCCGATCGTCCCCGAAATCCAACTGGCTGCGGAAATGGACGCTCAGCAGGAAGAAGCGGATCACCTCCGCGGGATATCGTTGCATGAGGCCGTCAAGGTCCAGGACGTTGCCGTCGGATTTCGACATCTTGCGGCCGTCGAGGTTGAGCATCCCGTTGTGCAGCCAGAAGTTGGCGTACGGCTCGCCGGTGGCGCAGCAGCTCTGAGCCACCTCGTTCTCGTGGTGGGGAAACACGAGGTCTCGCCCACCACCGTGGAAATCGAAGTGCGGGCCGAGATACGCGGTCGCCATCACCGAGCACTCGATGTGCCAGCCCGGTCGGCCACGCCCCCATGGCGATGCCCAGCCCGGTTCGTCCGGCGGCGCCGCCTTCCAGAGCGCGAAATCGAGGGGATCCTCCTTCGCGTCGCCCACCTCGACCCGGATGCCGCTGCGCATGTCGTCGACGCGCCGCCCGGAGAGCCGCCCATACGCATCGTAGGAGCGCACGCGGAAGTACACGTCGCCGGCTGCCGCGTAGGCATGCCCCGCCGCCACGAGACGCTCGATGAAGGCGACGATGGCGGGGATGTGCTCCGTCACCCGCGGATAGTGGTGCGCCGGCCAGACCATCAGGGCCCGCGCGGCCACGTGGTAGGCCGCGATGTTGCGCTCGGCCACCACCGACGCCGTCACGCCTTCCTCCCGGGCGCGGACGATGATCTTGTCGTCGATATCCGTGAAGTTCTGGACATGCGTGACCGCGAATCCCCGGTACTCCAGGTAACGCCGCACCACGTCGCAGGCCACGAAGGCGAACATGTGGCCCAGGTGAGGCCGGTCCTGCACCGTCAAGCCGCAGACGTAAAGCCCCACGTGCCCCGGCTGCACGGGCACGAACGCGCGCTTCGCGCCCGTGACCGCGTCGTAGACCCGCAGGGTCACGCCAGATCCCGGGTGTGGGGTATCCGAGCCTCGCGACAGAGGTCGTCGAGCAGCGCGCCGAAGGAGATGCCCACGGCCGCGGCCGCCTTGGGCACCAGGCTGTGCGCCGTCATGCCCGGAATGGTGTTGAGCTCGAGGCAGAAGTACCGATCGCCATCGAGCCGGAAATCCACCCGCGCCAGCCCGCGGCAGCCCACCAGGTCGAAGAGCCTCAACGCGTCGGCGCACATGTTCTCGTAGACCGGAGAGTTCACGGGCGCCGGTACGATGTACTCGCTGGCACCGGACGTGTACTTGTGCGCGTAGTCGTAGAAACCGTCGCGCGGCCTGATCTCGAGCAGCGGCAAGCGCCGGCCGAGCAGGATGGCGGCCGTCAGTTCGCGGCCGGGGATGTAACGCTCCAGCAAGATGTTCGCGGTACGCCCCTCGGCCGCGTCGGCTACGCGGGTGAAGGTGGTCGCGAAACCATCGGGGCCGGCAACGATCTCCACCCCCACGCTGCTGCCGGCGCCGTTGAGCTTGACGACGATGGGGTAGCCCAGTTCCTGACCCACGCGGTCCTGCACATGATCCAGGGTGAGCTGGCCGGGGATGCCGGCGCGCGGCGCCTGCAGGGGGTCCTGCCCGGCCATGGCCAGCGGCCCCCGCGCATCGCGATCCCAGGTCACGAGCAGCCAGTCGGGCGTGGGGACGCCAGCACTCGCCATGATCCTCTTGCTGGCCGCCTTGTCCATGGCCAGGGCGCTGGCAAGCGGCCCGGAAAGGGCATAGCGCACACCGAGCACGTCGAGCACGGCTTGCAGATGCCCGTCCTCGCCCTCGCCGCCGTGCATCGCCGGAAACACCACGTCCCACGTGCCGAGGTCGGGATGTCCGATCACGTCGGCCACGCGGTCCAGCGCCACGGACGTCACGTCGTGCCCGGCCTCGGTCAGCGCTGCAGCCACGGCGCGACCGGATTCGAGCGAAATCTCACGTTCGGGGGAATCTCCCCCCATCAGCACGGCGATGCGCAACGCCGTCCTCCTTGCTCTTCTCTCGAAGACTGGACCTACCTCGTTCACGGGGAGGTTCATTGTGCCGGTGGTTGCCGCGAGCGTCAACAGGCAGGCACGTCGGCGAGTTTCAATCGACGGTGGTGAGGAACACGATCGCCTGGGCCGTGATGCACTCCCCGCGGCCTTCCGGCCCGAGCCCCTCGCCGCGCGTGGCCTTCACGTTGACGGCCGCGATGGGCAGCCCGAGCGCCGCCGCCAGGGTCGCCCGCATCTCGGCGCGGCGCGGCGCGATGCGCGGCTCCTCGGCGATCACGGTGCAATCGACGTTGCCCACCCGGAAGCCTGCCGCCGCGACCATGGCCAGCACGCGCCGCAGGAGGTCGAGGCTGTCGGCTCCTGCCCAGGCTGGATCGGTGTCCGGGAAGTGCGTGCCGATGTCGTCGAGGCCGGCCGCCCCGAGCAGGGCGTCGATGATGGCGTGAGTGACCACGTCGGCGTCGGAATGGCCGCCGAGGCCGCGGGCCTGCGCGTCGAAGCACACTCCGCCGAGTATGCACGGCCGTCCGGCGACGAGAGGATGGCGATCGTAACCCAGCCCGACACGGAACACGCGGCACGCCTCCTGCGGAAAACACGATCCAGCGCGGCTCGATCCGACTCTAGTGCGAGGGCGTCCCGGCAGCAATGCCGTTCTCCCGCACCGGTTCGCTGCGTCACTGCGTCATGAATCCACCAAGCACGGGCAGCACGTCACGCACGATGGCCCTCATCAGGTAGGTCTCGACAGGAGGGCGCTCAGCCGTCGACCCGGCAGATCGAGAATCGGTACTTCCCCGAGCGTTCTTGCGGAATCCGGTCGACGGGCACGATGTCCGCGCGCATCGCCGCCCCCAGCGTGCGGTGCACGGTGTCGACGAGCGCCTGCTCGGTGGCCGCGTCGTAGGCCTCGCCCTGCACCAGGTTGATCGTGAGGTGGTCGCGCGCGTCCTGCACCATCTGCATCTGCAAGATGCCGGGGTACCGCGTCAGCGTGTTCTCGATGAGCGAGATACCAGCCACGCGCGAGCCGTCAAGAGCCCGCAGGAAATCGGCCACGCGACCAGTGACCTGCTCCATGAGCGGCAACCCCCGCCCGCACGGGCACTCCCGATCGGAGGGCACGCCGTGATCGCCCACCTCGTAGCGCAGCATCGGCATGCCGAGATTCACCAGCTCCGTCACCACGATCCGCCCGTCCTCGCCCGGCGCGCACGGCGAGCCGTCGTCGCGCAGAAACTCCACGATGTTGTGCTCGAAGTTCAGGTGCAGTCCCGCGTGCCGCTCGCACTCGCAGGCGATCAGGCTCACCTCCTCGCAGCCGTAGCGATTGGTCACCGGAACGCCGAACACCTCCTCGATCACGGCGCGCTCGGCGTCCAGCAGCATCATGCTCGAGGTCACGATGCCCGTGGGCCGCACGCCGTGATCGCGACCGCGCAGCGCGTCGGCGAGGATGAACACGCTGTGCGCGTGGCCGTACAGCAGCCCGGGCCGCAAGGCGTGCCACTCCCGCACGAAGCGGTCGATCGCCGCGTCGTCGATGTGCATGGTGTCGAGGTAGATCAACCGATCCTTCAGCGCGAGACGCAGGCGGTTGCGCCACGTCTGCGGCGTCGGCGGATTGCCCCACACCGCGGCGATCGGTTGCCCGAGCCGCCACCCCGACCACCCATCGCTACGCAGAGCCGCAGCGTTGCGCCGCTGCACCCCCCGCGCGTCGCAGAACACTCGCAGCGCCACCCCCGTGGATCCGCCCGTCTTGGCCGGCACCAGATCCTCCCGCCGAAATCGCGACGACAGGATCGCATCCAGATGCTCGCGCACGTCCGCCTTCGTCAGCAGCGGCAACGACGCCAGGTCCTCGATCGTGTTCACCACTGCCGGCTCGATCCCTGCCGTATCGAGCCGCTCCCGATGGAACGGCGACGTCGCGTGCGCATGCATGAGCACGGCCCGCAACCGTTGCCGCCGCAGCCCTTCCAGCCGCTCCCGGTCCCACCACTGGCTCCGCTGCAACTGCCGCAGCTCCTTCAGCCGCACGCTCCCCTCGTACAGGTCCCACGCCGGCTCCAGCACGCCGGCCACGATACGATCCGGCAGCCTCATGCCTGCGAGTCCTTTCCGGGCTGCGGCGCCACAGGGATGTACTCCGCGCTGCCCGCGTAGCTGATGACCTTCGCGGGCACGCCGCCGACCACCGCGTTCTCCTCGGTATCCTTGACCACCACCGCGTTGGCGCCGATCACCGTGCCGTCGGCGATCGTGATGGGCCCCACGACCTTGGCGCCAGGCGCGATGTACACGCGATCGCCGATGTGCGGCGCCCCCCACACATCGCCCTTGCGCGCGAGACCGATGGTCACGCCTTGCGACAGGTTGCAGTCGCATCCCATGACCACGTCGGTGTGCAGCACGATCTGGCCGAAGTGGCCGATGTACAGGCCCGGACCGATCCGGCAATCGGGCGAGATCGAGATCCCCGTGGTGATCTCCACCCACTTCCACCACATATGGTACAACCCCATCACGAGATGGCGTATTCCCGGGACCAGGCGGCGCTGGTTCAGAGCGTGCCCGGCCCGGTAGCACACGATGGCCCAGAGTCCCTGGTTCTCCAGGAGCAGGCGCAGCGTCGATTGGCGGCTGCCGTAGCGCCGCAACCGCCCGATGTCGGCCTTCAGGTTCGCGAACATCGGCTACGCTCCCGCCGCGGGCCGGCCGGCGGCGGCAAGCCCGTGCTGGTAAAGGTCCACGTGCCGCGCCACGCAGCGGTCCCAGCTATACTCGGCGACCGCCCGTTCCCGCGCCTGCCGCGCCAGCCGGCGCCGCAGCAGAGGATCGGCCAGGTACTTACCGATGGCTTCCGCGAGCGCTCGTGCATCGCCCGGCGGTACCAGCAAGCCCGACACGTCATCCACGATCGCCTCGGAGTTCCCGCCCACGTCAGTGGCCACCACCGCCGCGCCCGCCAGCATGTACTCGAGCACCGCGTTGGAGAAGCCCTCGGTATCCGAGCACAGCACGCCCACCTGCAACCCCGTCAGATAGGCCGGCACGTCGGACAGGCGTCCCGCGAAGACGGCGCGCTCACCGAGCCCCAGTTCCCGCGCCCGCGCCTCGAGCGTGGGCCGCAGATGCCCATCGCCTACCACATGCCAGCGCACATGGGGAAAGTCGCCGGCCAGCAGGCCCGCAGCCTCCACGAACAGGTCGATGCGCTTCACCTCGCGGTTCATGTTGCCAACGATCCCCACGTCCGTCGTGGGTCCTTCGTGATCATGGAACGGGATAGCCTCCGGATCCAGACCGTTGGGGATCACCGTGATCCGGTCGGGGGCGAGGCCGTCGGCATGCCGGAAGTGGTCGCGAACCGCCTCGGAATTGGCCACGAAACCGGTGAAGCGGGGGTAGGCGCGCCGCATCAGGAACTCCTGGCGCGGCGTGCGCCAGAAACCCAGGTCGCGGAACGACGCCAGACGTACCGGCACCCGGGCCGCGCCGGCCGCCCAACCGCCCAGGACGGTGGCGTCCTGGAAGAAGGTCTGCACCACGTCGATACGCTGCTCGCGCAGGTATGCGGCGAGCCGTCGCCCCACCATCAACGCCCCCGGCGACAGCAAACGACGCACCCCGAGGGCGCGCGTGGGACAATCGGCCACCGGGATGGGGTCGTGGCCGGGCCGTAGCGTGACCAGGTGCGGCTGCACCGCGGACCGATCGAGCCGCTGCACGAGGCCGGCGAGCTGGGTCTCCGTACCACCACCGCGTTCCAGGGCATCGATGCAGTAAACGACGCGGATCGGCACGTTGGCGTCCTCACGGTCCGGATCAGGAATGCGTCAAGCGTGACCAAAGGAGTCGACATGAACGGCCGGGAGTATATATCATAGTTGCCCTCGACGCGCGACGACGCGGATACGTGAACCACGGCAGCGGTGATTCTTGAAACGAGACCTCAAAGCCCTGCTCCTCGCTGCCCCCGGGTTCCAGGCATTCTGCCGCCTGCTCACCCGGCGGCACGTACGGGCGCTGATGTATCATCGCTTCCGCTCTCAGGACGCCCCGGCCGATCACCATCCCGACGCGGCGACTCTCGACTGGCAGATGCGCCAGGTCAAGGCTCATCACGCCGTGTGGACGGTGTCCCGCCATCACGATGCCGTCACGGGCAAGCGACCGGTCGACGCCGCCTGCCCCGTCGTGATCACCGTGGACGACGGCTACGCCGACTTCCACGACATCGCGTTTCCGATCTTCCGGCAGCACGGCATCCCCGCCTTGCTCTACGTCACCACGGGGTTCGTCGACGGCCAGGTGTGGTTCTGGTGGGACCAGGTCGCCTATCTCCTCGACGCGGCGCCCGCCGGCGCCACCGCCTTCGCATACGACAGCGAGACATTCGCGCTGGATCTCGCCACCCGCGAAGGCCGTCGCGCTGCCTGGAACCAGCTGTGCGATCGCTGCCGTTTCCTGCCCGATGAGCACAAGCATGCGCTCATCGCCGCCCTCGCCGCTCATCTCGGTGTCGCCCAGCCAGGGCGGCCGCCGGCGGAATATGGCCCGGTCACCTGGGACCAGATCCGGATGATGCGCGCTGCCGGCATGGAATTCGGGGCCCACACGGTGTCCCACCCCATCCTCACGCGCATCGACGCGGCCAAGCTGCCACACGAGTTGCGCGGTTCGCGCGAGCGCCTCGAGACCGAGCTGGGCGAGGCCGTGCCCTGGTTCTGCTATCCCCAGGGCGGTCCGGCCGATTTCTCGGCCGACATCGTCGCCGGTGTCCAGGCCGCCGGGTTCGCGGGCAGCTACCTGGCGTACCAGGAGGTCGTCGTCGCCGCCACGCCCTACACGATGCCGCGCTATTGCGTGTCCGCCGACCCCATCGCCTTCCGCTGGGTCCTCTGCGGCGCCGAGTACCTCGGCTTGCGCCTGCGCCGCCTGCTGGGTCGATCCACGGGCCCGGGCGCCCGCTACTGGTCCGGGTCGGAAGCTGCATCGTCCGCGGAGGTGGTCTATGACTGACCAGCCCCTCGTCTCCGTCGTCACGGCCGCCTACAACATGGGTCAGTACCTCGACGAGGCCATCACTTCGGTCTTGCACCAGGATTACCCGCACGTGCAGGTCATCGTGGTCGACGACGGCTCCAGCGACCCTGTCACGCCGCAGGTGCTCGAACGTTATGCCGACCATGCGCAGGTAACGGTGATCCGCCAGGCCAACGCCGGACAGACGGTGGCCAAGAACCGCGGCCTGGCGGCGGCCAAGGGCGACTTCGTGGGCTTCTGCGACGCCGACAACGCCTGGCTGCCCGACAAGCTGAGCCGCCAGCTCGCCGCCTTCCGGGAGCGGCCCGACCTGGGCGTGGTCTACGGCGACCTGCAACTCATCGGCACCGAGGGCGAGGATCTGCCCACGCCCGCAGTGGCGCGCCATAGCGGGCGTATCACGGGCAAGCTGCTGGCCGACAACTTCGTCACCTTCAACACCACGCTCACACCGCGACGCATCCTCGAGGAGATGGGCGGATTCGACGAGCGCCTGCGCATGGCCATCGACTACGATCTGTGGCTGCGCATCTCGGTGAAGTACGAGTTCCTCCACCTGCCCACCCCGCTGGTGCGCTACCGCATCTGGGGCGGCCAGATGTCCCACCGCACGGGCGAACGCCTCGAGAGCTACTTCCGCCTGCTCGAGAATTTCCTGGCCCAGCACCCCGGCGCGGTGAACCAGGCCGACGTCCGCCGCGCCTACGGCTACACCTACACGACCCGCGCCAACTGGCACCGCTCCCAGGGCCGCCGCCAGGAAGCCTGGGCCGACTACCGCCGTGCCATGCAGAAGAACCCCCTCGACGCGCGCCTGTGGAAATGCACGGCGCGCTGCCTGCTGGGGCGCTGAACATGGCCCTCGCCTGCCGCTGGGCCACGCCGGAAGACCTCCCCGCCCTCGAGCTGTTCCTGGCCGAGACCTACGGTGCCAATTCCGTGCAGGCCCTCCCCGGCCGCTGCCGCTGGCTGTACTTCGAGCATCCCGACGGCCTGCACGTCACTCTCTGCGAGGAGACGGACGGCCGCCTCGTGGGCTGCTGCGGCCATCTGCCGGTCACGCTCCGCGTGAACGACCGCAACGTCACCGCCGCATTCGGCATCGATTTCATGGTCCACCCCGCGTACCGGCGGCGCGGCATCGCCCGCGAGATGCTCCGCCTGCGCCTCGAGCATTTCGACGTGAGCCTGTCGAGCGGCCAATCGGAGGCCATGGGCTCGGTCTACGCCGCCCACGGCGGCAGTGTGAGCTTCCCGTTTCACCGGGCCCTGCGAGTGCGGCGGATGACGCCCGCGCTTTCCCCGCGCATCCTCGCCCGCGACGCCCTGGGCCTCGCACTCGCCCTGCGCTCGCCCCGCCGCAAGGCCGCCCGCCGATCCGCAAGCCTCGATCCCGCGCTCCCCTTGCCCGAGGCCGCAGACGGGGCAGCCCCCCTCGCATCGCTGCCGTCCCTGCAATGGCGCTTCCAGCGCGGGCCGTATCGCGACTACGCCGTATCCGTGTTGCTGACCGACAATGCGCCGGTCGGCGCGGTGATCTCCCGGTTCACGGCAGACTGCGAGCGGATCCTCGCCCTTGGTGGCCCGGCCTCCAGGCACGTGGACCTGCTGAATCTGGCGGCCAGAACCTCTCCCTCGCGCGCCGTGGAGGTGCTGACGACCAGTCCCGGCATGGTCGTTGCTGCCCGGTCAGCGGGATATCTCGTGCGTCCGCTCGACGCCCTGGCGGTCGCCGTGTCGCGCGATGCTTCGCTGATCGCCGCACTCCGGCAGCAGGGCCTCGCCCTCATGGCCGGCGACTCGGACACGGATCTGCTGCGCCGCCCCCGGTCCGATGCCTGAAAGAGAGACTGATGTGATGAAGAGACTGCTGGGGAAGACTCGCGTCTACCAGGCCTTGAGTTTTGCCTACGACGAGTATGCCAAACGCCGGCACACGCCCAGCGACCCGGCGCTATTCCGCCACGTGGGCGCTCACTCGGAGATTCACGGAAACGTCTATACCTCGTTTCCGGGACGTATCTGGGTCGGCGAGTGGTCCACCGTCATGGGCCAGGTGTACATCCACGCCATGGGCGGCGTGCACATCGGCAACTACGTGGGCATCGGCTACGCCACCGTCATCCTCACGTTCAACCACCGCTACCGCAATGCCCGCTCCATCCCCTTCGACGATGGCGTGTTCCTGCAGCCGGTGATCATCCGCGACTTCGCCTGGGTGGGCTGGAATTCCACCGTCCTGCCTGGCGTGGAGATCGGCGAGGGCGCCATCGTATCCATGGGCTCCGTGGTGACGAAGAACGTTCCGCCTCTCGCCATCGTCCAGGGCAACCCGGCCGAGATCATCGGCTACCGCAGCAGGGACCACTTCGAGGCATGCAAGGCCGAGGGCCGCGTGAATCCTCACCGCGTGATCGAGGCCTTCGGCAAGTTCGACGAGATAATTCCCATGATGACACGCAAGCGCTACGAAAAGGAGCTGCGTGACATCGGCCTGATTCCTGAAGACGAGCCACCGTCCGCGAACGAAGGCTGATGCCGTGACCGCCGGCTTCAAGAGCGCCGTCAAGGCGCGTCAAGACTTTCTGCCCGTCGCGCGCGAGAACAGCGACGTGCAGGGCCAGGTGGCCACGAGTAGCCTCTGGTCGGGCCTGGGCGTCGCCGCCAACACGGTGCTCCAATTTGTGCGCAGCATGATCTTCGCGCGTCTGCTCATGCCGGCCGATTTCGGCGTGGTCAACCTGGCCAACGTGTTCACGCAATTCATCCTGATCTTCGCCAACTTCGGCTTCTCATCGTCGGTAATCTTCCACCACGACCTGGACAAGCGCGATCTGGCCACCTCCTGGTGGGGCAACGTGTTCGTCGACACCGCCGCCGCCGGCGCCTGCGTGCTGATCGCCCTCATCTCGAGCCGATTCGCCGAAAGCCCCCGCGTAGCCCACGTGGTCTGCCTCCTCGCCGTCCAGTTCATCCTCATGAGCTTCGGCACCGTGAACCAGGCCCTCATGCGCCGCCAGTTCATGTTCCGTCGGCTTGCCACGGTCGATTTCCTGGGCGCCGTGGCCTCGTTCGGCGCAGCCTTCGCCTTCGTGAAGTTCTGCCACTGGGGCGTCTACGGCCTCGTTGGCGGCATGATCGTGGGCAGCGCCACGATGACTCTCCTCAACTTCGCCTTCATGCCCTGGCTACCGTCATGGAACTTCTCGTTCCCGTCGCTGCGCAAGCACTTCGGCTACGGCCGCTGGCTCCTCGGAGTGAACATCGTCACGTACATCAACGGCAATATGGACCGTGTTGCCGTGGGCGGCCTCCTCAGCCAGACCCAGCTCGGATTCTACGAATACGCCGGCAACATCCCCCTGATGGTGGTCAACAAGATCTCCCAGGTGATCAACAGCGTGATGTTTCCAGCATTTTCAAGCCTGAAGGACCGCCCCACCGAACTGCGCGACCTGCTCCGCAATCTCTACCGCTACAACGCCTTGCTGATCTTCCCCATCCTCACGGGCATGGCCCTCGTCGGCCCCGAATTCGTGGCCGTCGCCTACGGCGCCAAGTGGATGCCCATCGTCACCGGCCTGCGCCTCTTCTGCCTCTACGGCGTTCTACGCCTCTACACGCAACCCCTGTACTCCCTCTGCAACGGCATCGGCGAACAGCAGTTGCCATTCCGTTGGACCCTAGTTTTCCTTCCCCTCAACCTCGCCCTCATCTACGCTGGAGTGAAGCTCTGGCAACTGGAAGGTGTCGTCCTGGTCCGCAGCGCCCTGCCGCTCTTCATCGGCTTCACCCTGGGCATCCAGGTGATGCGCAGGATCAAGGTGCCATGGTCACTCCTGTTCCGGGCAACCTGGCCAGCAGCCTCGGCCTGCCTCGCCATGGCGGTCGTGGTGCTTGGGCTGGGGAGGGTCCACGGAGGATTCATGGGTTTGCCCTTGCCTCGTTTGCTGGTTCATGTCATTGCCGGAGCCGGCACGTACTTTGCCGTGCTGTTCTTCGCATGGCGTTCCGAGTACCTGGGTGTTTTGAAGCTGATGCAGAGATTCCGCGGATAATGAGGAGCATCGAAAGCGATTCCAGTTGGAGTAGGGCATGCCGGGATTCGTGACCCGTATCTCATTCGATCCACGGATCCAGACGTCCTGGCCCGCAGGCGTTCAGGCACTGATATCGAGCGGTGGCCATCTAGAGGTCGGCGTCATACCTGGACGCGTCGATGCCCCGATGAGGCAATCCAGCACGCGTCTCGCCGACGACACCGCGGCGCTATGGGGCCACGCCTTCGACACCCGCGACCGCAAACAACTGGACGCCGCGGAATTGCTTCGTCGCTTCAAACGCGACGGTACCGACCTTCTCGATAACCTCGAGGGTGGCTTCCACGCGGTTATCCATGACAGCCTCCGCCGACAAGTTCACGTGTTCAACGACCGCGCGGGGATGTTGCCTCTTTATTGGCGAAGAACAGCCTCGGGCGTGACACTCGCACCACGCGTGCGGTTTGTTGCCGATGAAATGCCGTCATTTGACCCTGTTGGCGTCCTCACGTTTCTGGGCATCGGGTATTGTCTCCATGACAGATCCCTTTTCGACGGCGTCAAGGTCCTTACCCCGGCGACGCATATGACAGTCGACCTTGCGAGTCGAAACGTGGTATCCACGACCTACTGGGACATCGTCTATTCACCCGACAACGACGCCAGCCACCGAGAGCTAGCTTCTGATCTCCACGAAGCCGTCGTCGACTCCGTCGATCTCCTCAACCCCCACGGCAACGACCGCGCCGGTCTTTTTCTCAGCGGTGGCTGGGATTGCCGGGGCATTCTGGGCGCCCAGCTCGAGCTCGGCCACCCGCCGGCTGCCGTGATCACGAACGGCAAGAGCGACAGTATTCCCGGATCCGATACCGCGCTTGCGCGGCGACTCGCTATCGACCACGGCCTGGAGTACAGGTTCTGCAAGCGAGATCCTGAACTCGCCCCGCGACTCTATCGCGAGGGCGTCGCTCGGTGCGAACTCATCACCGATACCGCCCCTGAGATCTTCGGTCAGCACCGGGCTCGCCCCGGCGTATTCGATGATCTAGACTTCATCTTCAAAGGAGACGAGATCTGGGGCTGGCGCACCGAGGCCGTTGACCGTTTATCGGCAATCGCCCCCGTGATGCCGTCGAAAATCAATAGCGCCGCACTTGCTCTGCTCACCCCGGATTTCGCAGAGAATGCCGCACATCTGTATCAGGCCGAAATTGACCGCGTCCTGAGTGAGTGCCGGAATGACGGCTGGAACGACATCAAAGACTACCTCTATTTCAAGGGCCGTGTCGCCCGGTATATATTCGGCCTCGGCGCCTCCGACGAAGAGCATCTTCAGGTCCGACGGCCGTTCTTCACCCGTAAAGTCCTGGATGTTGTGCGCCGTGTGCCCGCACGCCTTCGGGTCGAGAAGAATCTCTACCTTGAGATGATGGCGCGCCATCAATCAACGCTCTATCGCTATCGTCGCAATCACGTCAGCCATATCGCGGACTACTATGCGTACATGACTGACGAGGTCGTCTCGGTCGGTCAAGCGATCGCTGACGGAAGTGCGTGCATTCCGGGTATGCTGCGGCGCGCCGAACTCGCCGACCTTCTGCAGTCCGTCGTACCGGGCGATACGCCGTCCCCCAAGATCGATATCAGAGCCCGGCTCAAGGATGCTTTCACCGACCGCTGGGGACATCTGTGGTATCGCAGCGGTCTGTACGAAACCCGCTCCCGACGCTTGGTGGCCGACTGGAGCGCTTCCGATTCGGTCGTCAGGTTCCGCGCGTTCCTCCTCCCGGTCTATTGCCAGTCAGCCCCATTCTGACACCAATCCTGGCTATAACGGACCGCAGGGTTTCCCTTATCCACCCCGATCCGCGCACTAAAGGTCACTCTCGATTGTCCGGCCGCGGCTGCGATGGTAAATTGTGGAGCGCGCCACAACGGCCGACCGCTCATGAGGAGGGTGATCGTGGAGTTCTCGGGCATGCGCTCCCATCGACGTAGGTTCGGAATCGGCGCTCTCATGACAGTGGCGTTTTCGGCCCTCTTCGGTATGATTGCACCGGGCCATGTTCTGGCAGCCCAGTGGCATGTTTCGCCGTCCGGCGACGATCTGTCCGGCGACGGTTCCGCCGGCGCCCCATGGTCGACCATCCAGCATGCACTGACTTCCGCCGGTTCCAGCGACACCATCATCCTGGCCGATACGACATTCACCGGTGCCGCCAATCACGACCTGATACTGACCGACAAATCGATCAACCTCATCTCCGCGAGCGGCGACCCCAATCTCTGCATCGTCGACTGCGAATACGACTTGACCGGCAGTGGGAATTGGCTCAATTGCGACGGGACAGGTTCATATCAGCTAGATATCACCGGTATCTCTGTAGTCGATATCTACGGCTCCGGAATTGTAGTCACCAATGAATCGGGCCTTTCCGGCTATCTTACCGACGTACGCTTCATCAATGCCGGGACCTCCGGTATGGCCGCTAATTTTGGCGACTTTCACCTGCAGAACTGCCGCTTCGAGTCTTGTGGCACCGGGGTGAGTTTGGGGTTTGGCGCCAGCTGTGACGCAGATAGTTGCTATTTCGACGGCAATGATATCGGCGCCACGCTCTCGCAAGGCCCACAGTATAACCTGACCGATTGCACATTTGATTCCAATGGCGTCGGACTTTCGGGGATTGGCGCAAAGCGGCTAGGCGACCCGCAGGACAAAGCCGGGGTTCAAATTGTCGGCCACGTCGAAAATTGCGTTTTCACGAATAACGCGCGGGGCGTCGATATAGAATTTGACGGTACATTCGTAGGTTGCGAGTTCGTGGCCAACACCGAGATCGCAGCGCAATTCAGATTGTCGAGTTTCGTTCATCTTACCGACTGCGACATCCATGATAATCTCGGAGATGGATTGCTTGCCACCTCTGTCGATTGTTCCGTCTCCGATTGCAGAATTACGGGCAACGCAGGCCGCGGGCTCGTGGCATCAGGCGGTGGCGGTTTTGGTGTCAACATCGACCATACACTAGTCTCATGCAACGCCGGAGCCGGCGCGGAACTCACTATCAACTTCGCAGGCAGCCTCGTTATCGATCATGTCACCGTGGCACATAATGCCAGCGGGCTTGCACTCTCGGCTCCGAACAATGCCACTGTGACCAACACCGTCATTGCCAACAACGCCGGCGAGGCACTTTGCGATGACGGTGCCAGCTACGCTTTTTGCGATGTTTTCGGCAACGGCACCGACACCTGTCCTGACTCATGGATCGTGTCCGGCACAAACGTCGCGGCAAATCCGTTGTTCTGTGGCGGGTGCGGCGACGGTGCGAGTGCTTTTTATCTCGCGGTCAACAGCCCATGCCTCCTTGCGGATGGGGAATTCATGGGTGTCTATGGTGAGGTTTGTGACGCAATATACGCCGGTACGGTTGTGGTCGAATGCGAGCCGGAAGAGGCGGATACGCCGTGGCAACTCCTGCGGGACGATCAGGTTGTCGCGTCGGGAACCTCGGGTGCCATCCTCACGTCTTTGGCTGTTGGTACGTATACACAGCAATGGCTCCCCGGGGACGGCTGGGCCCCGCCTGTGCCCGCGACGTTGCTGTTCGAACTCGCTGCCGACTCGACAGTAACGGTGACTGCGACCTATGGCCCCGAGCCCTACATCGTCGGCGTTGAGGATGTCCCGGATGACAACGGCGGACTCGTGCGCCTCACCTGGAACCGCAGTGCGTACGATATTGAGGATAGCGCTACCCCCATCACGGCATATGGCGTCTACCGCAAGCAGGTGTCCGCCCGTCTTGGGAGCAAGGTTCCTACGGCGAGTAGTCGCTTGCTTGATTGGGATTTTGTGGTCTCGGTGCCGGCGCGCGGTGATGTCGGCTATCAAACGGTCGTCCCGACCCTTTGCGACTCGAGCCGGGATATCGGTATCTGCTGGTCCGTCTTCATAGTTTCTGCCCAAACTGCAGATGCCGTCGTGTTTTTTGATTCGGCGCCAGACAGCGGCTATTCGGTCAACAATCTCATTCCGTCCATGCCATCATCTTTTACAGTGGATTTTGCGGCGGCCGAGAACGACCTGTCGTGGACGACTCCGGGCGACCCCGATCTCGTGGCTTATCTCGTATTTCGTTGCGACCGCGATCATCTCGGCGACCCGATGACCGACCCACCATTCACGACTGTCTACGCCACGCAGTGGACGGATGCGCTCGGCGATGGTGACCTGCTAGGATGGTACTACGCGTACGCCATCGTCGCCGTCGACGTGGCCGGAAACCGCAGCGATCCGACGCCTTGGGCCGTATCCGACCTCGTGGCAGTATTCGATCGGATGGCATCGCTGCATTTCGGGCTGTCGCCGTGCTATCCGAACCCCTTCAATCCTGCGACGACGATCCGGTATAGCCTCGAACGTTCCGGGGCGGTCACGTTGTCCGTCTTCGATCTGCGTGGGAGGCTCGTGCGTACGCTTTTGGCGGAGTCCGTCATGAGTGCTGGCGAAAACGTCACGATCTGGGACGGCCGCAACAACGCCGGACAGACATCTCCGGCGGGAGTCTATTTCGCGGTACTCAAGTCAGGAGATGGGACGGCAACCATCCGCATGAACCTCGTGAAATGACGAGGATGCGCCAATGCTACGTTGTGGCGACGGCAGCCAGGTTAGCTCGCGACAGCGTACAGCTTCCCGTCACCCCTGAAATGTGGATCGGACAGTTTTCCTAGGTGCTCCCCGAAACGTCACGCGCGTTCTCGGCGAGTGGGTGGAGGTCCAATGCAGCCAGAAGCATGTCGAAACGCTGCTGCCAGTCGCGTCGGTGGACCTCGGCCAGTTGGCAGACCTCAGACGCGAGTTCCTGCTGCCGATCAATAAGAGCACCGATCGCCTCGGCGATTCCCCCTGCCGTGTTATCGGTCGCGACGGCGCCACGGGAGAAATACTCCACGAGTACATTTTGGTCTGAAACCACGAGTGGCTTTCCCACTGCCACGGCTTCATAAGCACAGCACAAGATCGTTTCAGGAAGGGTCGTCAACGCGAGGACGCCGTGGCTCGACATCAGAAGCGACTCGTAGTCCTCTTCGGACAGGAATCCCGTGAACCGTACGTTCGACGGGGCAGATTCGCGGAGGCCCGTCGGGGCCTTGCGCGAGTCGCCCGTCACGTGGATCGTGACTCCGGGCCCCACGACTCGAGCAGACTCCATGACTTCGAACAGGGGTTCGTCTGTGGCGTACGAGGCGACAAGGACGATGTGGTGCCCCGGGCCAAGGTCGGTGACACTCCCCTTTTCGAGGCGCGGCGGTCGGTCCTGGAGTACGAATCCCCGACCGCCCATCGAATCGACCAGATTCCTCAAGCTCTCGTTCGTCACGATCGTCAAATCGGCGTTTCTCACGGTATAGCGGCTCAGCGCGTAGAAAGTTCTTTTTTCGAATCCGCTGGCATGCACGGTCCGGAGGTGAAAATTCGAGTGGCGATCGACGACGAGCCGGTATCGTAGGACTGGCTTCATCGCGCAGGCAACGGCTGCGAGCAAAATCGACGGGTTCTGAACGAATAGGAGCTTCGGGCGTCGCCGCAAAAGCGTTGAGATCGTCTTGAACCCGAGCAGAAGCGCCCTGAGATAATAGGGGCGTCGCGACATCAAGGTCAGACACTCTACCCCCAGGGCATCGGCGAGTTCACGCGATCGGCGGTGGGCTTCCCAGGTGATCCATATACTCTCTGCGCGAGTAGAATTTGCCATAGTAGATCCACCCAGCGCCACGTGTCGGCGTTGTTGCCGTCAGCTGCCTTGATGCCGGTGACCGGCTCCGACTGGAGCCGGAACGACCCGCGCCGACTCCAGTCTAGCTACTGGCGTCGGCGCGGAGCAATCTCGAATCGATCGAGCCGCTATTTTACGGCTGCCATAGAGGTATCGTCGGTGGGCCGGGCGGCCCTTCGTCGCCGGACGCCGTCACTGTGAGCACATCTGACCCTGTCTGTCCGCCACTGTCTTGCACGGTCACGGTGATCACCGTCACGCCGGAACCGAGTGGCACCGCGGGAATCTCCCACTGGGTCCAGTTACCGGATACATTGGTCGCGGTACCGCTGTCACCACCGCTCGTCGACCAGGCTACGGTGCTGATTGCGCCATCGTCGCTCGCCGCACCGCCGACGAGGATCGTCTGAAGATCCGTCTGGTATGTGTCGGATGACGTCGGCTGCTGGATCTCGATGCTAGGCGGAAAATCGTTGCTGACGGCTTCCCCGATCACGACCTCGTACCCCGAGCCGTTATGGTTACCGTCGCGGTCGACCAGGAAGACATACGCGGTATCGCCCGTGTGGAACGTACCGAGATTGGCACGGAAGGCGGCTGAACTCGTTGTCCAGGTTGTCGGAGCCTGGATCTCCCGATGACTGCAGGCATCCCAGTTCGCGTTGTCGCCCACCTCGATCCGAGCCAGCGTCGTATCACAGTACATCTCACTGACGTAGCTCTTCAACTCTCCACCGTCGCTGGTACGGAAGTAGTGCCCGAACACGAAATAGTCGTCGCGGTGCTCATTGATCAGATAGGTGCCGGTGATCTCGGCCAGCTTGTCCAGATCGGCCGCCACCCAACTGCGAAAATCGGCGTGGCCGACGGTACCTTGATCGATGAAACGCTCGGCGCGGAACCATCGGTCAAGGTAGTTCCCGAGCGGCGGGATTTCCCAGAGATTCTCCACGACCGCGCCCGAGTCGTCCGTCGCGTAGAGATGGCCACCGGACGTCCCACCGTAACTATCGACGCGGCACTGAGGGTTGCCATACCAGGAACCTGGCTCGTATTCTCCGAAGTTGCCCCAGAGTTTCTGATTCGTCGACTGGAGCGCAGTACCTGCGAAGTCGTCTCGGTAAACCCATGTGCTCATGTAGAACACCTTGAAGTCGATACCTTCGAGCCCGATGGTCTGGTTGTAAATCCCCGACACGAGGTAGTCCTGCTCGGCGACCTTCTCACCCGGCACGCGTTGACGCCCCTGGGAGTAGTGAGGATAGTCTCCATTTCCGCCCCCGGTGAGCCACCCCCCCTGGCTCTGAGTCGGAAGCCGGTCCCCGAGTGTACCGTTCTCGAAATCATCGAAGCGGAGCGGCGCGGCAGGGATCTTGGTGCCGAAACCGCTTCCCTGAATCGTCACGATCTGGCCATGGTTGAGACTGCCGGAGATCCCCGTGATCTGCGGTGCCGCCAGCGTCGGAGTTGCCTGAAGCAGCCCCATCGCCGCGACAAGCACAATGGCCAAGAGGTTTCGCCTCATGTGTAGCCTCCAGTGGCATTCTACCGGCAATCCGGGTGTACCGTAGCGATCAAGCAAAATACGTGCCCCTGGCGCTCCGGCGACGCGGCAGCGCCATACAGCGAAGCGGCTCCCGGGTTCCCGGACAAATCAAGCCTGAATATAAGCACCTCTGCGGTCTTGGACAGACTATTCGGAATAAAGTAGCTAATTGGTCGCAACTACGCGGTTTCCGTACCCCCCCCCCAACACAGAGAGAGCCCGCCGGGCCGGTTGTATCGCTTCGCCATTCATTCGCGTACCCCCTGATCGGCGCTCCCCGGACCGTGCAGAATCCACGGGTGGCGGTTTGGACCTCGGTCGGTATATCCTACGCGGACTTCGCACCGAGATGGCGACATCAGCAATACTCCTGGGGCGCGATTCTTGAGAGTGCGCCATGGGCCGTAAGCGAACGAGCGTTCTGGAGACGAAGGAATTCAGTTGAATTGGCGTCGTTTTGCATTCCGCCACCTCGTCTACGATCCCGCGATCACGCTGAAAGCGGGTCGTCTTGGGCCGGCGACGAGGTTCCTGGCCGAGAGCCAGTATTGGTCGGCGGACCGCATTCGTGAACTACAGCTCCAGCGACTGCGTCGCTTGGTGGATCATGCGCGGCACAACGTTCCGGCTTTTCAAGCGGCAGCCCCGGCCATTTCGGACCTTGAGAGTCTCGAACAGATTCGATCCCTGCCGACGTTGACCAAACAGATGATTCAGAAAGATCCCGGTGCCTGCATGTCGCGCAAAGCCGGCACACGCCTCATCAAGAAGACGACCGGCGGCTCCACGGGCCAGACCGTGACGATCCTCAAAACACAGCAATCCTGGCTCTGGGAGATCGCGGCGACATGGCGAGGTTACCGGTGGGCCAACGTTGAGATCGGCGACCCACAGGCGCGATTCTGGGGTATTCCGATGCGTGACGGCGCTCGGCGAGTGGCGGCCCTCACCGACCTGGTCTGCAACCGTACGCGTCTGTCCGCGTTTGCCTTCGATGATTCGGATCTCGCCAGATACGTGGACAAGTTGCGAAGCTTTCGTCCATCCTATTTTTACGGATACGTCTCCATGCTCGACGCATTCGCGACGTTTCTACTTGATCGCGGTATCGATATGCAACTTGACCTCGAGTGTGTGATCACAACGAGCGAAGTGCTCACGGATCCCATAAGGGAACGCCTCGGTCGCGCCTTCAATACACGAGTCTTCAACGAGTACGGGTGCGGGGAACTCGGTACGGTCGCGCACGAGTGCGAGCACGGCGGATTGCACCTGTCGGAAGAGAACATGATTGTCGAGATCCTCGATGGAAACCGCCCTTGCGCGCCGGGAGAACCTGGCGAGATGGTCGTGACGGAACTCAACAATTTCGCCATGCCGCTCATCAGATATCGCATGGGGGACTTCGCCACGTTGTCACCGGTACCGTGCCAATGCGGTCGTAGCCTGCACACTCTCCAGGGGCTACATGGCCGTGCCTACGATATGGTCAGAAGCAGCGATGGGCGGAAGTTCCACGGAGAGTTCATGGTCTACATCTTCGAAGATCTCAAGCGAAGGAATTTCGGGATCGCTCAGTTTCAAGTCGTGCAGACCGCACTCGACAGGTTTCTGATTCGGATTGTTCCGGACGGTCACTACTCGCCAGCAACCGTCGACATCATCACCGCGAAGATCCATGAGGAAATTGACGCCAACGCCACGGTCGAGATTGAACTCACGGAACGAATCGAACGGAGTCCCTCGGGCAAGATGAGAGTGGTCGTGGGGCTTCCCCAGGAAACGGAAGCGGCCCGATGACCGATACGCAGCAGGGCACCCGTCTCTTCGTGGTCATACGCCACCCGGATATTCCGCCCCTGGGCTGGCTCCTCGATCTCGCCGAACCCCTCCCGATCCTGCATTGCGGATCGAGTGTGGAGTGCGACGAACGGTCGTTCTTCGAGGGAGCTTGGGCCGGAGACTTCGCCGCCGCGGATTTCTCCGAAGTACCCTTCACGTTCGGGTCCGGTGCGGTGTTCTCGGGAAATACTGTCACCCTGGTGACCCCATGCCATACGCTCGACGGTATCTACATGTTCGACTGCGACGGTGAACCCCAGGCCGTATCGAATTCCCTGGCCTTCCTCTTCCACTACTGCCGACTTACCCCGCACCCGGACTTCCGGGAAGGTGCACGGTTTGCCTCGATCGTGCGGGGCGTCGACGACTATGCAACGAACGTGGTGCGCACCGCGACCGGCCAGGTACGCCGTTTCGCCGCCGAGAATATCACGGTATCTCTCCGACCGCTTTCGCTGCTCGAATCCACCGGAAAGCCGAATATTTTCCCATTTGCCGACTTCGCTGCGTATCACGACTTCTTGGCGGGCCAGCTCGCGATACTCTTCGCCAATGCCACTTCCCCTCAACGTCGCACCTGTTACCAACCGCTCGCAACGTGCTCTTCGGGGTATGACTCAAGCGCGGTTTCGGCGTTGGCTGCGGAAGTCGGTTGCCGAAACGCGGTGACTCTGATCGGCACTGGCGGATCCCCTGTCGATTCCGGCGCAGCGGTTGGGCGACAGATCGGACTACACGTCGAAGAGTTCTCTTTCAGGCCGGAGACGATGCCAATTGAGACCGAGGCAGAATTCCTCGCTGCAGGCATGGGAGGCGAGGACTGCTACTTCAGCGTCTTTGCCCCACGCCTCGGGCAGGCGATGATTCTCACCGGATTTCACGGCGACAAGTTGTGGGATATTCATATCCCCAGCAATGACTGTCTGGAACGCGGCGACATCAGTGGTTCGAGCCTCGGCGAGTTTCGCCTGCGAGCCAACTTCGTGCACGTACCTGTCCTTTTTCTTGGCGCCCGCAATCACCGCTCGATTCGTGAGATCTCTCGATCGCCCGCGATGAAGCCGTGGCGCCTGGGCAACGACTACGACCGACCGATTCCGCGGCGAATCGTCGAGGAGCGCGGCGTCGCACGCGGTGATTTCGGCCAGAGCAAGCGGGCCGCGAGCAGGCTGCTGTTCTTCGACGAATCGCTCCTGCAACCAGGTACGCGAGCAGCCGTCGCGGCTTATACGGCCGTGCTGGAGCGGCAGCCCGAGATCGCCCAGCAATGCGAGCGCGCACGTAAATCGTGGGAGAATGCGCGAATGCTCGGTGAGATTCCCATGAAGATCTTGATGCACCTGCGCCATCACCCGACCGGCAACAGGTTGATCCGCGGTACGCTCGGCAAGAACGCGCAATACGACTGGCGCATCTTCGAACATAGCCGCCCACGCGCGGTCTATGCATTCTTATGGGCCCTGGACGCCCTCAGCCCGCGTTATACCGCCGCGGGTCACCGCAATACCTGACCGGATTCCAAGGTCGTTTCCGGCCTCCCGCTTGCTACCGCATCAATCCGTCAATGACGCGACGGTACGGGCGCACTGAGTTCCATCACCGCATACCACGAGAGATACTTGAGCGGGGGCAATACCGAGAACAGTGCAGAATCGACCCGATCGAGGGCATTCACCGCGGGATAGAAGATCCGGGTCTTGAGCAGAGCGAGCGCCGCAAACGACGTGAGATGGAAGTGCTTGATGTCGGTGCGTCCGAAATAGCGCTTGGCGAGTAGCAGGTCCTTTCGCACGAGGGGATGCTCATCCGCCGTCCGCAAACGTGGCGTAAGCCTACGAAAGATCTCGATCGCAGGATTGTGCCCGAGCGGCTCCTGGAACACAGCGCGGCCCCCGGGTTTCAGTACGCGGGCAATCTCGCGATACGACTTATCCAGATCGAGATGATGCAGGATGCCTTCGCCGATGATCAAGTCAAAGGACCCGTCAGGGAAAGTCATCGCCTCCGCATCCATGACGAGATACTCCGCCCGGTCCTGAATACCCGCAGCGTTGGCGCGTTCGGCCGCTTTGGTGATTCCGACCTCGGAGATGTCGATACCGACCACGTCGGCGCCATGGCGCGCGAGTTCGAGCGAGTGCGAACCCGTCCCGCAGCCATATTCGAGGACCTTCTTTCCCGCCACGTCGGTATAGATGAGCTTCTCGTAGAAAGCGTTGCGGTTTCGGATGAGCGAGTAGACCTGACCTACGACGGCGCGCGAATTACTCGAATAGTCCTGATCGAAGAATTGTGCTTCAGCCTGCTTATCTGCCATGGACTTTGCCTCACTAATTGACAGACAGTATTCATTTTGGCGATTTCAGCGTTCGGTCCAATCAACCCTACACGGTGGCTTCCGCAACAGCGGAGGCGCCATCGCTCGACGCGGTCACGGCGGCAAGCAGGGCGCGAGTCTTCGCCTCTGTCGCCTCCGTCATGGCGAGAATCGAGATGGCGATTCCAGCCCCGAACCACCAATAGATCTCGTAGAGATCCATTCCGAAGAAACCAAGAACGAGCCGCACAAAGATGAAACCGGCCGCAGCGTTGGCCGTGGCGGCGAGAAGTTGGAGATCCTCGTAGTGAGAGGCGATCGCCTTGCGAGCGGGTGGTGACAGACCGGACCGGGCGACGGCGCGAAGCGGCCGCAATTGCCGCGTCAACTCCCTGTAAGCTCGGAAGTATCCGGCCATCATCGACCACACGAAGTACAGGAATACTGCCAGTCCCTGGACGCCAATATTCGTGCCGACTTCGAGATAGAGATTGTGCGTGTCCTGCGTACGGCCGAACCGCTGCGCCCGCACAAGCGGGAAGCAATCAGACCGACGCCGAGAGGATTCTCACGAAAGATCTCCCAGGCATCTTTCAGGATCTGAATCCGCGTCTCTTTCGAGTGTCCTTCCGCCTCTTCGCCCGTGATGCTCTCGAAACGACCAATATATTGCTTGGGTATCGCGAACACGACGATCGGTGTCAAGATGGCAACAGTGACCATGAACCGCTTCTTGCGTTTCGAGCGAGCGAACCAGAATACTACCAAGGACACAAGGGCAACGTACGCGGTACGCGATCCGCTGTAGATAACGCAGATAACGGCCGTCACAAGCAGCAACGCCATGAGTCCGCGTATCCAGAAATTGCGAAGGACTGGCCAAAGAAAGATCACGAACGGTATTCCACCCATGGCCACGCCACCAAGGCTGTTCGGATGCATGTAGATGGGAACCGCGCCATGCAGTCGCATCACGCCCTGATTCTGCCAGACAAGGCCACCAGTGATCAGTCCGCGGAAAGCCTCCGACGTGATATAACAGACGGCGAACATGTAAGCGATCATGAACCACCGCATGTTTCGGGGCGAGCCGATGAGAACTGAAATAAACAAGGTGAGAGCCGCGAACTTGACGACGCGATCGATGAACTCGCGCTTCGCGATCTCGACCGATGCCGACACCGGGATCTGCAACAGCATGACGCAAAAAAGGAGCACGATCCCGATAACGACATGCTTCCCACGGTCGACTCTCACCGGGGTTGATGCCATGACGGCGACGGACGTCGCGATGAGCGCCCAGCCCAGGAGGAACTCGAATCGTATGGAAGCGAGGAGCGACGACCGGGCGGGCGCTTGGACATAGAAATCGAGCACGAACGCCAGGAACATCAGTGTTGCCATAACAGGCGGCTCGCGGTAGAAGGACGTCCGTCTTGCCTTCACGGTGCCCGTCTCGCTAGCGGATGGGTTGAGGGTGCGCTTCGCGGACGTCACGTTCACAGGAACCTACCAGTCACTGTCGAGATAGGTGATCCGCCAGCGCTCGGGGTCTTTCGGCAAGCTCGGGGCATTTGCGGTATCGACGAACAGAGCGCCGCTGAAACCACGCTTGAGGCCCAGCCACGGCCGGCTATCGAGACGCCTACGTCGAATCTCCCACAGATCGACACTATCTGCCATGTCCTGGTTCTCGATCCAGGAAAGAAAAGCCGGAAGGACCCATTCGCCCCTCTGGTAAGGCAGATATCGATGATCTCGAACTGGCGTCCAATGCGTTTGATCACCAGGAACCCGACATCGGGCCCCCCGGCGTCATTGACGACGACCAGAGCGAGATCGTCGCGTGGGTGGTCGAGTACGCGCCATTTTACGAACACGCGGTCACGAGCGCCGTGCATGACTTCTACGCCCGCAGGAGGATCGACCGGTCCGTCGGCGATCGAGAACGCATAGCCGTCTCCGCGCATCACGGTCGCCGCCACGCGCGTCACGACGAGCGGCAAACCCATCGGCAATGCCAACCATGGTCTTCCCACTCGCCTCGCCACCGCTCCCGGCCTGAGCACGAATGTCCGCATGAGGAAGTGCCCCAGCATCGTCCACCCCGCATGAGCGTGCGCCTGCACCGATGACGCCAGGGACGGGAAGCTCAGGTAGAAGTATTCCTGGCCTTCCAGCCAATCTGGGCGTTGCTGGCGCAGGAATGCCATGACGTCGTTGAAGAGGCCTTTGCCGCGGATTTCCTTGCCCATCAATCCGTCGACGGTCTGGAGGCCGATGATCTCTTTGTCCTGGTAGCGGAAGCGTTGGGGGATGATGGCGACGGCGCCGACGAGCTGGCCCTTGTCCACCATCTTGTAGATCAGGGCCTCTCCGACCGGGTTCTGGAAGAACTTCCAGTCGAAGTATTCGCGTTTGGTCAGGGCGAAATTGTATTTCGCGTAGAGGGAGACCAGGTCGTCGTATTCGTCGGGGTGGGCTTTCAGGATCTCCATCGTCAGCCTCGTGCGGGGGCCCGGCGGCGGGACAGGAGCATGCGGTTGATGCGGTAGCCGAGGACCGCGGTGGTGTCGAAGCCGCCCACCAGGAGGCGGGGCAGGGCCATGGGATCGTCGTCGGGGGACACCGCAGCGGGTTTGACCGTGAAGGCGCGGGTGTAGCCGCAGGTGCGGGCCATCTCGCGTTCGCGGGGGCCGTGCTCGCCGTTCGGGTAGGCGAGGTCATGGACGTCGGACTCGAGCAGTTCCGTGAGGATGCGGCGAGAGTCTTCCAGGCTGGCGCGCAGGGCGTTGTCGTCGAGTTGCACCAGGATGTCGTGCGGGTGGCCGTGCGAGGCGAAGTGGCAGAGGGGATCGGCGGCCATGGCGAGCAGCTCGGCGCGGTTCAGGGGGCGGCAGCGGTCCTCCACCGTGGGCATGGCGAGGGGGGACAGTTCCTCGATGTCGGCGATCACGCCGGCCACGCGGGGGTCGGTGGCGGGGCCGATCGACTTCAGCGCGGTCAGGAGGCCGTCGATGTCGTCCCAGCGCTCGTGGGGCGGGTAGGCGCGCAGGCCCACCACCCCGAGGTCGCGGCGTCGCAGGTCGAGGCGGCGGGTGTCGCCGTAGAGCAGCGGGCCGGTGATGCGATCGAACCAGAAGACCTCGCCGCTCTCCAGGTGGGCGGTCGAGACGAAGAACAGGGCCGGCGTGCCGTGGCGCTTCAGGATGGGCCAGGCGAGGTCGTGGTTGTTGCGGTAGCCGTCGTCGAAGGTGATCAGGATACGCAGCTCGCCGCGGCGGGCGGGCGTGTCCAGCTCGTCGGGCGCGATGAAGCGGCCCACGCGGCCAAGCCAGCGGAGATGGCGGTCGAACTGGTCCGCGCTCGGGCGCATCCAGGACGGAGGATCGGCGGGGACGCGCAGATCGTGGTAGCAGAGCACGATCGTCGCGCCATCGAGCAACAGGAGCTGGCGCGTGAGCGCCCGCGCTCCGAATGCCGATTTGATCAGGCGTCGCACCATCGGGCTCCTGCTTCCGCTAGCTGGCCGCATCGTAGGCCTCGAGGTACCCCTCGCCCATGGCGTCCAGTGTATAGCGTGTCCTTTGCTCCTGGGCGGCGGCGGTGGACAGGCGCCGGCTCAGGTCGGGTTCGTCGGCCAGGCGGCGCAGGGCGTTGGCGAGGGAGGAGGCGTCGCCGACGGGGATGAGCAGGCCCGTCTCGCCGTTGCGCAGCACCTCCGCCAGGCCGCCCACGTCCGAGGCCACGGCCGGCAGACCCAGGGACATCGCCTCGAGCAGGGTATAGGGTAAGCCTTCGTGAAGGGATGGCATCACCAGAGCGTCGGCGTGGGCCATGACGGCCTCGACATCGCGGCGGAAGCCGTGGAACGTCACGCGGTCGGCCACGCCGAGGGCGGCGGCGAGGGCCTGCAGGTCATCGCGCAGGCCGCCGTCGCCCACGAGATCGAGATGCCACGGACGATGCGCCGCCGGCAGAAGGGTCAACGCCTCGATGGCCGTGGCCAGGCTCTTGACACGCGTGAGGCGGCCCACGGCGACGGCGTGACGGCGGTCGGGAACCAGGGGCGGGTCGGGCGCGGGCTGGGCGTCGCGGTCGAGGGAGGCGATGCCGTTGCGTACGGTGCGCAGAGTGAGGTTGCCGTAGCGATGGGCGTGGCGGCCACGCAGATCGGCAGTGACGAAGCAGATCGACCGCGCGGCGGCGGCGGCAGGCCCAGGCCTCGGCGGTGCGGTAGCTCCAGTCCTTGGCGAAGGCCTTCACCATGCGCCACGAGGGTTCGCCCTGACCATGCAGGGTGCACACCATGGGACGGCGCGTCGGCGTCAAGGCGGTGTTCACGGCGGCGCGGTAACCGTGTACGTGAACGAGGCTGGCGCCGTGGGCGTGGAGCTCCTGGTCGAGCCTGCGCGGACCCGCCAGGTCCCAGCTACTGCGGGTGGCGATGACGGTGACGGGCAGGTTCTCGGTGCGGCAATACCCGGCCAGCTCGCGGTCGTGAAACACGAACACGCGCGGCGAGAGGCCCCGGTCGCGCAGGAAGGCGCCCAGGCCCAGCACGTGGCGCTCGGCACCGCCAAATAGCTCGCCGGCCGCCACGATGGCCACCGGACCCGTCACACTCGCCAACATCGCCTCCTCGATCACGAAGCCGCGCCAGCATAGCAGTACGCGTGCCAGGGAGCCAGCCTGCCGTGGCCCGTCGTTCTGGCCAATCCGCTCCTGGCAAAGACGGGAGCGAGCGGCTACGCTTCGCGCGACCAGCCTTCCCGACCCCAGGAGTCGACCGTGACGGCAGACGACGACAAGCAACGCCCCCGCTTCGGCATCAAGCGCCTGCGCCCCTATGTGTCCGTGCTGCGCGGGCATGAGGGGGAGCTGGCGTTGATGGTGGCGTTCATGCTCGTGTCCACGGCTGTGAGCCTGGCGATTCCGGTGTTTGCGGGGCGATTCGTCGATGCGCTCAAGGCGTCGGGCGGGGGGGTGCGGTCGCAGTTCATCGTCATTCTCGGGGTGCTGCTCGTCCTGCAGCTCATCGGCAGTTTCTGGTACCAGGTGGTGTCGAACCGGCTGAGTCTGCGCATCGTGGTGGGGCTGCGGCGGCGCGTATTTGCGCACCTGCTCGAGCTGCCGTGCCTGTATTTTACCAGCCACAAGCCGGGCGACCTGTCGAGCCGGGTGACGTCGGACGTGGGCAGCATCCAGTACCTGCTCACTGGCGGCATGATTGCGCTGATCCGGGCCATGGTCACGCTGGTGGGCGCGCTCATCCTCATGGTGAAGCTCAACGCGCGGCTCACCGGCGTGGTGGTGTTGCTGGTGCCGGCCACGATCATCCTCGTGCAGCTCTTCGGGCGGCGTCTGCATCGCCTGTCGCGGCGCATGTACGACGAGCTTGGGCAGCTCAGCGACCACGTGCAGGAGCTGGCCGGCGCCATCCGCGTGGTGAAGGTCTTCAATAGCCAGCCCAGCGAGCTGGCGCGTTTCGACGGCCTGCTCGGCCGTTTCCTCGATGCGGGCGTGAAGCGGGTGTGGCTCTCGGCAGCGCTGGAGTCGGGCGCGCAGATCCTGCTGTGGATCTGCATGATCACCGTGGTGGTGTACGGGTTCGCGCTGTCGGGGCAGGGCAAGACCACCTACGGCGAACTGGTGACGTTCCTGCTCCTGGCCTTCAGGGTGGCCTCGCCGCTCGGCTCCCTCACGAGCCTCTACGCCTCGGCCCAGGGCGCGGCGGCGGCGGCCGATCGCCTCGACGATGTCTTCGACGTGGCGCCGGAGTCGGATCTCGGCGCCGGGATGCCGACGAGCGGCCCCACCCCCGACGCCTCCCAGCCTGGTGCCATCCGCGCCGAGGGGGTGAGCTTCGGCTACCGCGACGAGGCCGACGCCGCGCCTGTGGTGGCCGACCTCGACTTCACCATCGCCGCCGGCGAGAAGGTGGCCCTGGTGGGCCCGAGCGGTGCAGGGAAGACCACCGTGACGGGCCTGATCATGCGACTCTTCGATCCCCACGCGGGCCGCCTCTTTCTCGACGACCGGCCCTACGACACCATCCCCCTGCGCGCCCTGCGCGGGCGCATGGCCTACGTGGCCCAGGATCCGGTGCTCTACGATGCCAGTGTGGCCGACAACATCCGCTTCGGGCTGAGCGGCGCGAACGACGACGCCGTGCGCCAGGCGGCGCAGCGGGCCCAGGCCCTCGCCTTCATCAACGCCCTGCCTGAGGGGCTGGCCACGCGTGTGGGGCCGCACGGTGTGCGCCTCAGCGGCGGCGAGCGGCAGCGGCTGGCGCTCGCCCGGGCCTTCCTGCGGGATCCGGGGATCCTCATCCTCGACGAGCCCACCAGCGCCCTGGATGCCGCCAGCGAGGAAGCCGTGCGCCTGGCGATGGCCGAGTTGATGGCCGGGCGGACAGTGATCGTGGTGGCCCACCGCCTGTCCCTGGTGCGGGATCTCGACCGTATCCTCGTGCTACGGGGCGGCCGCCTGGTGGAGGCCGGCAGCCACGCCGAACTCCTGGCGAATAAGGGTCTCTATGCCCTGTTATACGGATTTCAACAGGGCCAACCCGGTACGCCGCAATGATTTTCGACGATCTTGGTTGACGTTTACAACAACACATGTTAAACTCTCGGAGCTGTGGATGAGCGAAGGCCATCCGAACGCAGAGGAGTACGAGCAATGTCGAAGCTGAATTACACCAAGCCGCTCCTCAGGAGCCAGACGCTGCAGGTTGGCGTGTTTGGCGTCTATGGCGAGGGCGAAGGTGAAGGTGGCGGTGGCAGCCCGCATCCCGTGAAGATCATTGACCACTTCCATATGAGCATGGAGTAGTCAGCGTCACCGAAGCGGATATGCAAGAGATAAAGCCGGCGAGCCTGGGGAGGCTGAGCCGGCTTTCTCTTTGCGGTCCGGTCATGCGCGGCGGAAACGAATCAGGCGACGGTCTCTCGTAAGGCCCCCGCGAGCGCGTCGCCCAGACGCACCACATCGCTGCGGGTCATCACCGCGTTCAGGAATCCTACCTCCCAGCCCGACGGCGCCATGTACACGCCGGCGTCCAGGAGCTTGGCCTGCATGTCGGCGTAGCGCGCCATGCCGTCGGGCAGCACGTCCTCCACGCGGCGGGGCGACTCGGGCTGCATCGCCAGCCAGAAGATCGACCCCTCGCGCACGAATGCGGCGCCAGTGGCCTGAGCCACCGGCGCAACGACCTCCTCCAGGAGCTGGCCGTGCGCCTCGAGCTGGCGGTAGACCTCGCCGTCGCCTAGCAATCCGAGCGCGGCGGCACCGGCGGCCATGGCCACCGGGTTGCCCGAAAGCGTGCCCGCCTGGTACACGGCACCCAGCGGTGCCAGCATCTGCATGATGTCGCGCCGGCCGCCGAATGCCCCGACGGGCATGCCTCCGCCGATGATCTTGCCGAAGGTAGCCAGGTCGGGCGTGATGCCGGTGGCGGCCGCGGCCCCGCCCAGACCCAGGCGGAAGCCGGAGATGACCTCGTCGAAGATGAGCAGGGCCCCGTGGTCGCGCGTGACGTCGCGCAGGCACTGCAGGAACGGCAACCGCTGCAGGAGCAGGCCCGAGTTGGCGGGCACGGGTTCGATGATGACCGCCGCAACCGTGTCGCCGTGCTCGGCGAAGAACTGGCGCACGGCGGCCTCGTCGTCGAGGGAGAGCACGGCTGTGTCGGCCACCGCGTGCGCAGGCACGCCGGCCGACGACGTCTGCCCGAAGGTGACCAGGCCGCTCCCGCCAGCCACGAGCAGCGCGTCGCTGTGGCCGTGGTAGCAGCCGTTGAACTTGACGATGACGTCGCGTTTCGTGAAGCCGCGGGCCAGGCGCACCGCCGCCATCACAGCCTCGGTGCCGCTACTGACGAATCGCACCTGTTCGCAGCCCGGATAACTCGCCGTGACCATCTCGGCGAGCGTGATCTCGGCCTCGCACGGCGCGCCGAAGGTGAGGCCACGGCGCGCGGCGCGGACAACGGCGTCCAGCACCACGGGATGCGCGTGGCCGAGGATGAGCGGGCCCCAGGAGCCGCAGCAGTCGAGGTAGCAGTTGCCATCGGCGTCCCACAGGTGGGCGCCTTCGCCGCGCGCGATGAACAGGGGCGTACCATGCACGGAACGGAACGCCCGCACCGGCGAGTTCACGCCGGCGGGGATCAACTCGCAGGCGCGTTCGTAGAGCGCGGTCGAGGCGGTGCGTTTCACGCTCGTCATCGGAGCCAGCCCTCTCGCAGTGCGTCACGACCGTGGTAGGTGATCAGGATGTTCGCACCCGCGCGGGCCATGGCGTGCAGGTTCTCGCGCACCACGCGGGCCTCGTCGATCCAGCCGGCCTGGGCCGCGGCCTTCACCATGGAGAACTCGCCGCTCACGTTGTAGCAGGCCAGGGGCAACGTGGTGATCTCGCGTACGGCGCGGATCACGTCGAGGTACGCCAGGGCCGGCTTCACCATGACGATATCGGCGCCCTCGGCCTCGTCTAGGCGCACCTCGCGCAGAGCCTCGCGCACGTTGCGCGGATCCATCTGGTAGGAGCGGCGATCGCCGAACGACGGCGCGCTGTCGGCGGCCTCGCGGAACGGGCCGTAATAACCCGACGCGTACTTGGCCGAGTAGGCCATGATCGCCACGTCGGTGAAGCCCTGCATGTCGAGGGCCACGCGGATGGCCTCCACGCGTCCGTCCATCATATCCGACGGCGCCACGATGTCGGCGCCCGCGGCGGCGCAGATGGCCGACATGCTCGCGAGCTGGCCCAGGGTGCTGTCGTTGTCGACCACCTCGCCGTCGAGGATACCGCAGTGCCCGTGATCGGTGTAGGCACACAGGCAGACGTCGACGCCCACGAGCAGGTCATCGCCGAATGCCTTCTTCAAGGCCGTCACGGCGACGGGCACGGGGCCGTCGGGATCGAGCGCGCTGTCTCCCTCGGGCGACTTGTCGGCCGGCAGACCGAAGAGCAGCACCTGGCGCAGACCCAGCTCGAGGTCCTGCTCCACTGTCTTCAGCAGCATGTCCGGGCTCTCGCGGCGAATGCCGGGCATGGCGCCGATGTCCTCGCGCTTGCCGCTGCCGGGCAACACGAAGTGCGGCGTGCACAGCATGTCGGGGTACACGTGCGTCTCGGCGACGACCTCGCGCAGGACGTCGGTGCGGCGCAGACGGCGCGGGCGGACGAGCCCCGGCGCAGGGATCTCCATGATTTCGTCGTGATCGTGGTCGTGGTGCGAGTGAGTCATACCGCTTGCCTCCGCAACTTTGGCTTCCAGGAACCTACTGCTTACGTGATGTCGATCAGGCTCTGCCCAGGGCGGCAAGCGCCTGCTGGGCCGCGTCGTCGGGCGTGGATGCGCTCACGCTGACGCGGGCGATGGAACCGTCGGGCTGGCCGAGCACCGCCAGCAGCTCCACGCCGTCACCGGTGAGGCGCGCGTGGCACCCCAGGGGCAGGTTGCAGCCGCCGGCCAGACCAGCCAGCACGCCGCGCTCGGCCCGCACGCAGGTGGCGGTGGCATCGTCGTGCAGGGCGGCGAGCGCCTGTGTCACGTGCGCCGGGGCCGTCGTCGCGATCTGCAGCGCCAGCGCGCCCTGGGCCGGCGCCGGCACGAAGACCTCGGGGTCGAGCAGGCAGGTGCGCTGCGGCGCCGGATCGAGGCCAAGGCGCACGATACCGGCCTCGGCCAGAAGGATGGCGTCGTACGACCAGTCGCCCGGGTGCGTGCCCGCCAGCTTGGCCATCCGCGTGGGCACGTTGCCGCGCAGATCGACGATGACGAGGTCCGGCCGCAAGGCCCGCAGCTGCGCCACGCGGCGCGCGGAACCCGTGCCCACCCTCGCCCCCTCGCGCAGGGGGAATGCCGGGGCGTCGTCCTGCCAGGCCTCCGGCTTCACCACGAGGCACTCGCGGATGGGCCCGCGGGCGGGCACGGCCGCCACGGTGAGGCCCTCCGGCGACTCGGTGGGCAGATCCTTGTGAGAATGGACAGCAAGATCGACGCGCCCATCCAGGAGCGCGCTCTCGAGCTCCTTGGTGAACACGCCCTGGCTGCCCAGCGAATCGAGGCTACGGCTCTGGTCCTTGTCGCCGATAGTCTCGATGATGACGATATCCGTCGCGACACCGGCTCGCTGGTCGAGCAGGTCGCGGACGTGCCGGGCCTGCCACAACGCGAGGTCACTGCCGCGGGTACCCAGCCGGATCACGGGGGATGCGTCGTTCTTGTTCATGCTCGGAAGATAATCGCGGAGACACCGCGAGGAAACCCGGGATTAGGAGTCGGGGATCCCGCGCGCGGCAGCCTCCGGTTGCCAACGCCGCAGACCCCAGCTACGATCAGGTGTCGATGCCCGCTCGCGGGCTGAACGTTCGTGCAGGCAAAGGAGATGGCACATGCGCCGGATCTTGGGGATGAGCCGGATCTTGGGGATGATCAGCCTGGCGGCGGCTCTGGCCCTGGCCGTGCCGGCCACGGCGGGCCCTTCCGAGGGGCGCTGGAGCGCCGGCCTCGAGTACGGGCGCTGGAAGCTCGTGGAGGGCTACTGGGACCACTCCAACATGGACTCCTTCGCCGGTCTCTCGCTGCGGCGCGGCCTCTCGCCGACCTGGACCCTGAACGTGGGATTGCGTTTCGGCACGGTACGCCCGGGCGTGGCCGATCCCACCCAGGATGCGGGCTTCACGTCGAACAGCTTCTTCGGTCTGGCCACGCAGATCTACAACCCGACGATCGATCTGCAGTACAGCTTCCAGCCGTACTCCCGGTTCAACCCGTATGTCGGTTTCGGCCTCGGCGTCACGAGCTGGCGCGTGATCAAGATATCGCAGGACGGCACCTTCTTCCCCTCCGGCGTGACGGTGCAGGGCTTCACGACCGGCGGCGACGAGTACCAGGAACTCGCCGCCAACAGCTTCACCTTCGCGACGGAGCTGGGCGCCGAGTACTGGGCGTCCGACAAGGTGAGCCTACGGCTGGGTGTGCGGTACCACATCTTCGCGTCGAACGACCTCGACAACATCGGTCTCAGCAGCTGGGACGCCACGCGCAATTCCGGCTACGCCGATGCGAACAAGAGCCTGCTGCAGGGATTCTTCGGCATCAGCTACTGGTTCGGCAGCAGCGACACCGATCACGACGGCATCAAGAACGACAAGGACCTCTGCCCGCGCGACGCCGAGGACTTCGACGGCTTCCAGGACGATGACGGCTGCCCCGACAACGACAACGACGGCGACGGCATCCTCGATCTCAATGATGCCTGCCCGCTCGATCCCGAGGATTTCGACGGCTACCGCGACGGCGACGGTTGTCCGGATCCCGACAACGACAACGACGGCATCATCGACGCCAACGACGCCTGCCCCGACGAGGCGGAAGATATCGACGGCTTCCAGGATTCCGACGGTTGCCCCGATCTCGACAACGACGGCGATGGCGTGCCCGACACGGTCGACAAGTGTCCCGACACCCCCGCGGGTGTGGCCGTGGACGAGGACGGCTGCCGCGAGGAGACGCCCGCGGCGCCGGCACCGCACACCCGCCCCGCGACGCCGCCGCAGCCCACGGGACCCGTGGCCCGGTCCGCGCCCGCCGGCGAGTTGCCCACCCGCGACCAGCCGCTCATCCTCACGGGCGTGACCTTCCGCACCGGCAGCGCCGAGTTGACGCCGGAGTCGATCACGTCGCTGGCCAAGGTGGCCAGCTCGCTCAAGAGCCACCCCGACATCTGGCTCGAGGTGCGCGGCTACACCGACTCCACCGGCTCCCCCGGCATCAACCGCGCGATCAGCCAGCAGCGCGCAACCGCCGTGCGCGACGTGCTGATCCAGATGGGCGTGCCGGCGCCGCGGATCACGGCCGTCGGCTACGGCTCCGACTACCCGATCGCCGACAACTCCACTCGCGACGGCCGGGCGCAGAACCGGCGCGTGGAGCTGCACCGGCTGAAGTAGCAGGCTCTTCCGGTCGCGTACGAGTCAGGCCCCGGGTTTCGCGCCCCGGGGCCTGATTCTTTCCGCAACCGTGGTGCCGGCGCTCTCACCCCACCAGCAAATGATGGTGCTTCTTCTTGCCGACCTGCAGGGCGATGCGCCCGTTGTCCACGTCGACCGCGGTGAGCGCGTGCAGCTCGCCCTCGATGACGACGCCGTTCACCTTCACGCCCTTCTGCTGGATGAGCCGGCGCGCCTCGCCCTTGCTCTTCGCCAGGCCGCACTCGGCCAGGATCTCGATGACGGGCAGACCATCGCCCTCGAGACGCGCGGCGTCGAGAGCGCTCGACGGCACGGAGGACTCGTCGCCGCCACCGCCAAAGAGGGCGCGCGCGGCGGTCTCGGCCTTCGCGGCCTCCTCCTCGCCATGCACGAGGGTGGTGACGGCGTGGGCGAGCGCGCGCTTGGCCTCGCGGATGTCGGCACCATCGAGCTTCTCGAGCGCCTCGATCTCGTCGCGCGGTAGCAACGTGTAGAGGCGCAGGAAGCGGGCGACGTCGCGATCGTCGACGTTGATCCAGTACTGGTAGAAGTCGTACGGACTGGTGCGCTCGGGCGAGAGCCACACCGCGCCGGCCGCGGTCTTGCCCATCTTCTCGCCGGTGGCGGTGGAGAGCAGCGGGAAGGTGAGGCCGTACACCTCCACCTGGTTGATGCGCCGGCACAGGTCCACGCCCGACACGATGTTTCCCCACTGGTCGCTGCCGCCCATCTGCAGGCGGCAGCCGTGGTCGCGGTTGAGCACATAGAAATCGTAGGCCTGGAAGATCATGTAGTTGAACTCGAGGAACGACAGGCCCGTCTCCATGCGCAGCTTCACCGAGTCGCGCGTGAGCATCTGGTTCACGGAGAAGTGCCGGCCGACGTGGCGCAGGAACTCCACGTAGTTGAGGTCGCGCAGCCAGTCGGCATTGTTGACGAGCAGGCCGGTGTTGCCACGGGTGGCCTTGATCACGGGGCCGTGCGGCAGGTCGCTCAGGGCGGGATCGCCGAAGTCGAGGAAACGCGCAAGCTGTCCCCGGATGCCCACCAGGTTCTCGCCGATGCGGTCCTCGGTGAGGAGCTGGCGCATCTCCGTCTTGCCGCTGGGATCACCCACCAGCGCGGTGCCGCCGCCGGCGATGGCGATGGGCCGGTGGCCGTGGCGCTGCAGGTGCACCAGGCCCATGATCGGCAACAGGCTGCCGGCGTGCAGGCTGTCGGCCGTGGGGTCGAAGCCGATGTAGCCGGTGACGGTGTCGCCCTCGAGCAGGGTGTCGAGGCCGGTCTCGTCGGTGCATTGCTGGTAGAAGCCTCGCCAGCGCATCTCCTGCAGGAAGGTCTCGTGAGGCGGCGTGTGGGTGGACATGAGCACTCCCGGGTGTGTTTCGCGGATTCCTCGCGCGTGCGCGTGCCCGGTAGGATAGGACCGCCGACGCCGCGGGTAAAGTCCCGGCCGGCGGTTTCGCTGGCGCGACATGGTGGTCGCCGCGATCTTGGGAGGCTTCACCCCACCGAGCGGACCGACATGACCACCGGCACCACCGAGCGACCGGCCGCCCTGCCCTACCCCCTGCTCGAGCCCACGCCGGGCGCGAGCCCGTTGACGCACCTGCAAGTGCGGCAGGGGCGGCAGGTGCTGCGTCTGGCCTGGCCCACGGTGCTGGCCATGATCTCGCACACCCTGATGTGGACCGTGGACACCATCCTGCTCGGCCACGTGAGCACCGCGGCCCTGGGCGCGGCGGGTCTGGGCGGCATGATCACCTGGACCGGCTACTCCCTGGTGAACAACCAGAGCCGCATCACGGGCACGTTCGTGTCGCAGGCCTTCGGGCGCGACGACCACGCGGCCATCGGCGACTACACCTGGCAGGGCCTGTACGTGGCGCTGGTGGGCGGCTTCCTGCTGCAGCTCGCGGGCTACTTCTCGTATCTCGCGCTGCCGCTCACGCACAATCCGCCCGAGGTGCTGGACCTCGCGTACGTGTACATCAAGTGGCGCAGCGCGAGTGCCGTGTTCACGCAGGTGAGCTTCTGCCTGTCGGGCTTCTTCCAGGGTCGCCAGCGGGTGATGACGCCGATGTGGTCGGGCCTCGCGGGCAACGTCGTCAACGTCGTTCTCGACGTTTGGCTCATCTTCGGGTGGCAGGGATTCGAGCTGGCGGGACGGCGCTGGCTCGCCGTGGCCCCCATGGGCATCGAGGGCGCGGCCATCGCCACGGCCATCGGCGTCCTCGTGTCCGCGCTCGTGCTGATCGTGGCCGCGGTGACGCCGGCCGAGTATCGCCACCGCTATCACATCGCGCGGCCGCGCCGGCCCGACCTGTCGCGGATCGCGCGCATTCTACGCGTGGGCACGCCGGCGGCGGTGGAGAATTTCACAGACATGAGCGCCTTCATGATGTTCACGGTGATCGTGGGCACCACGGGCACCGTCGCCCTGGCCACCAATCAGATCTCCGTGCAGCTCCTGAGCTTCAGCTTCATGCCCGTGTGGGGCCTCACCATCGCGGGCTCGGTGGTCACCGGCAACTGGATCGGGGCCGACCGTCCCGACCAGGCCGCCGCCTATGCGCGCCAGGTTTACAAGGTGGGCATCTACTACCTGCTGACCCTGGCCACACTCCTGGTCACACTCGGGCCCTTGCTCTTCCGCGTCTTCTCGGACGACCCGCGCGTCGTCGCCTTCGGCGGTGTGATCGTTCCGATCCTCGCCGCCTTCCAGATCGGCGACGGCCTGCGCATGATCTCGATCGGGGTCCTCCAGGGCGCCGGCGACACCCGCTTCCCGATGCTGGCGAGCATGGTGGTGCTGTGGCTCGGCTTCGTGCCGCTGACGTGGTATACCGTGGCCCACCGCGGCGGCGACATCACGGCCGCATGGACCATGGGCACCATGGTCTACGCGGTGCAGGCGCTGGTGATGTACAGCCGGTTCCGCTCGGGGGCGTGGCAGCGGGCGCGGATCTTCGGGCGCGCGGCGTGACGACGCCCCTGCTTCAACCGGACACATCGAACACCGCGAATCGCTCTGCCGCAGCTTGCCGGCGCCGCGCGAACGGAGCCTAGGAGCCGGGCGAGCGCCTTCGCTCAGTGCCCGCCCTTGCCATGCGGGATCGCGTTGCGGATCCGCAGCGCAAGAATCAACCCGACCACCGCCAGCGGCACCATCGCCAGCGGCCATGGGCGCCAGTTCGCGGGATTCGTGGCGGGCCCGATGATGTGCCCTGCCTCGTCCAGCATCTCCTTGGGGAGGATGCCCGCATACGTGAACGACATCGCGGCGGTGCCGAGGTAGACGAAGCCGTCGATCAGGCCCACGGCGACGCCGGCGTTCTTGCTGCCGCCGAAATCCATGCTCGCCGTGCCCGAGAGCATGCCGTGCACGCCGATCACGGCCATCGACATGATGATGACCAGCCAGCCGACGAGGGGGGTCTGGTAGGCGAAGATCAGGATCACGGCGCCGGCGAGCATGACGCCGTACAGGAGCGCGGCCACCGGGCCGCGGCGGGACTGGAAGACATGGTCGCTGATCACTCCCGCGGTCAGGCCGCCGAGGATGCCGGCGCAGCACAGGAAGAGACCCCAGTGCTCGTAGACAGCGCTGCTCTTGAGGCCCAGCACGGCGTCGGTCTGCTTGGCGAAGGTCTTGAACCACTGCATGATGGCCTGGCGCAGGAAGCCGCTGCAGAACTCGATCACGGCGACCGTCATGATGATGGGGTTGCGCAGCATCTTGCCGAAGACCTGCACCGCGCCGAGCTGCGGGCCGGTGTCGCCGCTGGTGGCGTCGGCGGTGTCGAAGTCGGCGAGGCCGGCGAGGCTGGGCCTGTCGCGGACGATGAAGAGGTCGAGCAGCCAGAAGATCCCCAGCAGCGCGGCGGGCACGAAGAAGACCCAGATCAGGCCGAAGTACTTCAGGATGGCGGCGCCCCAGTCGTAGGCGAAGTACACGCCGAGGGAGATCAGGATGCCGAAGATGGCGCCGAACACGCCGCGTTCGCGCACGTGGAACCAGGCCGAGTTCACCTTGACGATGGCCACGGCGCCGAAGCTCTGGAAATACATGTTGAGGCCGTAGAGAATGGCGAAGATGGGCACGAAGTGCTTGAAGAACAGCGCGTGGCCAGGTCCCTGCACGAGCAGCGTCCAGGTGATCAGGCCCATGGCGATGTTGGCGATGGCGGCGCCGCCGGCGCCCATGAGGATGGAAAAACGGCCGCCGAAGCGGTCGGTCAGTGGCCCGTTGATCACGAACGACACGCCGTAGATGATCGTGCCCACGCCGAAGATCACGCCGAAGGCCTCGTTGCCCATCATCGACCCGCCGCCACTGCCGGCGAGGTTCTCGAAGGCCGCTTTGCTCACCGTCAGGTTGTAGCGGCCCATGTAGAGGAACGCGTAGGTCAGGCCCAGCGGGAGCCAGTTCATCACGCGGCGGCGCCGGAACGCGTCGCTGTGGCCAAGCTCGATCTTCGGCAGCCGCCACAGCACGAGGGCCACGACCCCGAGCAGGATCAGCAGGTAGAGCACGTTGGACACGGGTCGCTCCTCGGTCAGGGCGTGGGCGCGGCCGGCGCGGTTTCCGTCGCGTCGATCGCCACCTCGGTTCTCTTGATGACCACCAGCGTGATGTCGTCGCCGGCGGGGGCGCCGGCCAGGTGGTTCTGGACGGCGGTGAGGATGGCCTCACGGATGGTGAAGGCCGGCTGGGTGTGAACGGCCTGGACGATGGCGAGCAAGCCCTCCTCGCCGAACATCTCGCCGAATTCAGCGTCGTCGTCCCCCAGGGCCATGCCGGGACTGGGCGCCTCCGCCTCGGTGATGCCATCGGTGTACAGCACGAGCACATCGCCCGGCGCGAGGTCGATCGATACCTCCGGATAGTCGATATGCGGCATCATGCCCAGGAGCAGGCCGCCCTCCTCCAGCCACTGCGACGTGCCGTCGGCCCGCACCAGCAGGGCGGGATTGTGGCCCGCGTTCGCGCAGGTGAAATGGCCGCTCGCCGTATCGAGCACGCCGTAGAAGAAGCTGGCGAACATATGCGTGTCGGTGGACAGCACGAGCAGGTCGTTGATGCGCTCCACCACCTCGTCCACGCTGGCCGGATGGATGACCTGGCCCTGCAGACTCGCCTGCAGGTTGGCCATGAGCAGCGCTGCCGGCATGCCCTTGCCCGACACGTCGCCGATGGCCACGCCCAGACTGCCGTCGCCGCGGGCGAGGAAGTCGAAGTAGTCGCCGCCCACCTGGCGGCTGGGGATGCTCTTGCCCGTGACCTCGAAGCCTGCCAGCAGCGGCTCCTGAGCGGGCAGCAGGCGCGTCTGGATCTCGCGCGCCGTCTCCATCTCCTGCTGCAGGCGCTGGCGCGCGAGGGCATGCTCGCGCCCCTCCTTCACGGCCTCCGTCATCTCGTTGAAGCTGTCGGCGAGGTCGCCCAGCTCGTCCTCGTTGGGCACCTCGATCAGGGCGTCGAGATCGCCCGTCGCGAGGCGCCGCGTGCCACGGTGCAACTCGCGCACCGCGCCGAGGATTCCGCCGGTGATGCGCAGACCGAAGATGAGGGCAAAGACCTCGATCGCCAGCAGCAGGAAGGCGACGAAGCCGAGCCCGAACATGATGGCCTTGTTGAACTCGTTGCGGCCGCCCACGAACTCGTCCTTGAGATCCGCGAGGCTGGTCGACAGCGTCAGCAGCACGTTGTCGTCTCCCACGCGAGCGCCGTCGAACGTGAGTACGGTGAGGATGGACCCGCCGAAGTACAGCGGACGGTGCCAGAGGTCGGCTCCGGACGCGCGCGGGCGGTAGGTGCCGTGCAAGCCGGAGCCGAGGTCGACCGTGTTCTCCCCGGCAGCGACGGTGATCCTGTTCTTCTTCGTCTTGTCCTGCTTGGTCTCGTCCTTCTTGGTCTCGTCGCGGTCGGCCGCCACGGGGCTGGAGTCGGTACCGTGCAAGGCGACATCGGCACGCAGGACGCGGGCCAGCTCATCGAGGGCCGGCTTACCGAGCCGCGCGCCGTCGAGTCGGGCGCCGCCGGGACCGGCGTCGTGCAATCGTACGAGCCAGATGGCGCCGTCCGCATCGAGGAGGCAGGTGGAGTCGGCGGTCGCGGCGCCGCCGGGTCGCAGGTGGCGCAGCCCGGTCACGAGGTCATGCGTCCACTGGGGAGCGTCAACGCCGCCGAGTTCCTCCTCCCACACGAAACGATCGGCGGTCGGCACGCTCGTCAGCTCGCCGCGCCGGGCGAATTCCTGCACCCAGGACGCCACGATGTCGCCGCCACGATTGGCGCGACTCCCCCCGAGCGTTGCCCAGGCAGCCAGGAGGCCGAAGACGAGGAGGATCAGCAGGGGCACGATGCCGATAAGCACGCCGGCGATCGCCAGCTTGGGCCGCAGGCGCAGGAAGTGCAGGCGCATGCGGATCATGAGGTGCAGCAGGCTCTGGATCCAGAAGGCGACGAGCATCCAGCGCACGGCCTGCGCGAACTGGTAGGTCCGCCCGTCTCCCGGGTGCGGGCTCAGCACGAGCAGCAGCAGAAGCACCACCCAGGCGAGGGCGAAGGCCAGCGCGCGGTGTCGGCTCGCGAGCCGGCGGTGCGCGCCCACGCCGCGCAAGAGAACGAGACCGGCGAGGATGGCGCCCGCGATGAGGCCGCCCCGGGCGAATGCCGTGGCGGCATACACCACCCCCGCGATGATGACCACCACCAGCGCCGCGCGGCGACGGTGCAGACCCAGCCATGCGTAACGCATCGACACCAGGAGCGCGGCGGCCCAGGGCACGACTGCGAGCTTCGCCAGCAGGGGCGTGCTGGCCCCGAGGCTGGCGGCCGTGGCGCCCACGGTGAGCGCCATGGCCACGAGCAGCGTGCGCCACGCCGCAGCCGAGGTGGGATCGGGCAGCGATTTCAACGGATACCGTGGTCCTTCTTGTACTCGGCCCAGTGGCTCTTCAGGTGAACGAATGCCGCGAAATCGTCGCACAAGAGAAACGGATTGTGAAGCCGTTCGTGACCGATCGTCGATGTGGCCATGGCGCCTTCGCCGCCGTAATAGTCGTGGCCGGGGAATACCCGCACGTTGTCGGGCAGTGCGAGCAGGCGGTGGAGCGATTCCCACTCCTTCTCGGCCGACGACCCGGGGAAGTACGAGCCGGTGCCGCCGACCTTGCCGCAGAACAGCAGATCGCCAGTGACGAGGATGTCCTCGCAAAGGAAACAGAAGTGGTCGGCGGTGTGACCGGGCGTGCTCAGCGCCTCGACCCGCAGGGCGCCAACGGCCAGCACGTCGCCGTCGACGAGGCTGAGCGCGCCGGACACGCGCTCGCCGGCACCGGCATGGACCCTGGCATCGGTGAAATCGACCAGCCTCGCCACGCCGCCCACGTGATCGCCATGGCCATGGGTGAGCAGGATGCGGGTGACGTTGAGCCCGCGCTTGCCGCACACCCGCGCCAGGGTGTCGGGATCGTGGCCGGGGTCGAAGACCGCTGCCTCGTGGCTTGCCGGATCGGCGAGCACGTAGCAGAAGTTGCGGTCGCCACCGAGATGGAGCTGCAGGAAGGTGGCGGCGGCGGTCGAGTGATCGTGCAAGATCATGCATCACCTCGCGATCGGGGTCACATGCCGTCCCAGAATCTTACGGAGAGGCTCACCCAGCTATCATGGCCACTGGCGCGGAAAGGGTCGGGATCGCCGGGAAAATCCCAGGTGTCGGCGCGCGACGTCTGCCAGCTCACGCCGATGTCGAGGAATCGCGGGCGTTCACTGTGGCGGCGCTGCAGCAACAGCCCGGCGCGCAGAGCGTAGCCCCAGTCCTGTTGCTCGACCACGATGCCGTCGGTCACCTGGCCCGTGCGCGGATCGACGAAGAGCCCGCCCCACACCAGCGACCGGATGTAATAGCCGCCGTCGACCTCGGCATAGAAGCTGGCGCGCTTGCTCACGCGCTGGCGTCCCAGCATGCCCATGGCGAAGCTGAAGGTATTGCTGCGGCCGTCACCGTAGAGCGATTCGAAATCGCCATTGATGTTCCCGAAACCCGCCGTGAAGTTCAGCATGGCCGCCGCGTGCTCGAGGAACGGGTAGCCGAACCCCACGCCGATCATGCCCATGGGCGTGAAGAATTTGTCGAAATCGCTGGCGTTCTTGCGCACGCCGGCCTCGAGCAGGGCCATCCATCGCCCCCGCATTGCGGGGAACCCGGCCGGCACCTTCGGTGCCGGAGCCCGCAGCGCCAGCGTGGCGAGCGGCACCTCCGGCCAGGTGCGACCCTCCGGCGGTGGCGACGGGATGCCGGGGGCCGACGGCGGCGGCGTGCCGGCCAGGATGGCCGCGGCCCGCGCGCGCAGATCCTGCCACTGTGCCCACGAGAGGAAACGCTGGCGTTCGCGGCGCACGCCGTGCTCATCGAGCACGAGCTTCGCCATCACGCCGCCCCACCGGGCGTAGTGGAATGACGCCTGCAACACGGAGTCGGGTTCGTCAGGAAAAAGGCCCAGCCGCGTGATGGTGGCCGCGTCGAGCACCACCGGCAGCCCCGGGGCGAGCGTCACCGTCTGGGTGGCCGGCGGTGGTGGTGCAGCCGTCCCCGCACCCGGAGCGACCGCGAGGATGAACAGGCACCCTGCAAGGACGCCGGCACGGGCTGAGGGCGGGTTCTTCATGCCCGTCATGATAGAAGCGTCTCGCCCGGGTTTCCAGCCCTGGTCTCGCGCCCGCCGGTCTTGCCACCCGTCGACGCGGCGGTTACCCTGCGCGTGCACACCGCCGACGCCCGAGGCCCGATCAGGAGTCGTCATGAGCGAAGCGCTACCTCCCCTGCCGGCGAGTCATGAGCTCGTCGCCATCTTCGATCACGTGGTCGGTCGCTGGCACGACCGCGAGAGCGCCATCGACGACTGGTCCGGCGCGCAGCGCGAGTGTCCCGAGCCTGCCGGCGAGGCTGCGGCGCTGGTCCAACGGTTGATTCTCATCAACACCTTCCAGTGGCACGAGGAGGATCGCAGTCGCGATCTCGGGGCCGATGACCACGTGCTCGCCGCCGTGAAGCGCTCGATCGACGCCTCGAACCGGCGGCGCGTGCAGACCATCGACGACCTCGACGCCTGGTACGTCGCCGCCCTGGGCGACCGACAGAGCGCCAACGCGCCGGTGCCGAGCGAGACGGTGGGCAGCATCGTCGACCGCCTGTCGATCCTCGCGCTCAAGCGCTACCACGTCCAGGAAGCCTGCGACGCCGCGGCCGCTGGCGACCGGAATGCCATGCGCACGCGCTTGACGGTGCTCGACGAGCAGTACGGCGACCTCGCCGCCTGCTACGACCGCATCCAGGCCGATGTCCTGGCCGGCCGCCTGCGCCTGAAGCGGTACCGCCAGGTGAAGGTGTATCGCGATGCCGCCACGGGGCACCTGCGCGCCGACATCTCCTGATTCACGTCCGGTAACTGGCATTCCCGCCGGATTGTCATAATCTAGAGTTAATTGGTGATTTTTTCGTGTCACGGCCCGGCCGCGGCGGCGTACTGCTGGTGTGTGACGACCAGGCACCATCCACGAGGAGTGATCCGATGCCCCATACCCGCATGCTCACCGCGCTCGCGCTCGCCGCGATCCTCGCCGCCGGCGCCGGCCAGGCCCTCGCCCAGGCCCAGATCGGCGATCTCGCCCCCGATTTCACGCTCGCCGGCAACGATGGCAACAGCTACACGCTGAGCGACTACCGCCAGGACGGCAATCAGCAGGTGGTTCTCCTCTTCATGATGGGCTACGCCTGAGGCGCCTGCATCCAGGACAGCCCCAGTTTGGAGGCTATCGTTCAGTCCTACGCCGGCCGGCCGTTGACGGCCTTCGCCTGCGACTTCTGGAACGGCAACGACCTGCAGTGCGACCTCTTCCAGCAGACCACGGGCATCTCGTTCCCCGTGCTGGAGATGGCGTCGCCCCTCGGCGCGCCGAACATGTACAACTGCAGCTACCACTATTGCTTCGTCCTCGACGGCGACGGCGTGGTGCAGTACCGTGGCGCCGGCGTGAACATCCCCGCTCTGAGCCAGGTGATCGAAGAGGCCGTGAACCGACTCGAGGATCAGAACAACGTCGGGGTGAACGACACGCCGGCAGCCGGCGCCTCGCTGGCGCCCAACGTGCCGAATCCGTTCAACCCGGCCACGCGCCTGCCCTTCACGGTGGATCGCGACGGCCTGAGCGTGACGATCGGCGTGTACGACATGCGGGGTCAGCTCGTGCGCACCCTTGCGACGGGCCCGCAACCGGCCGGCCGCCACGAGGTGACGTGGAACGGCCGCGACACGAACGGCCGCCTGATGCCCAGCGGCGCCTACGTCGCACGCCTGCGCGCCGGCGGCGCGGAGCAGGCCCGGGTCATGACGCTGGTCAAGTGATACCGGCCCGCAGCGGGAGGTGGGCGTGGCTGACACGGCATACCTGATCGACGGCATGGCATACGTCTTTCGCAGCTACTACGCCATGCGCCCGATGACGGCGCCCGACGGCACGCCCATCAATGCGGTGTTCGGCCTCGGCATGACGCTGCAAAAGTTCCTGCGCGACCACAAGCCCGTTCACCTGGCCTGCTGCCTCGACGCCGGCGCCCACACCTTCCGCAACGAGATGTACCCGCTGTACAAGGCCAACCGCGGCGCCGCCCCTGCGGACCTCGTACCGCAATTCGATCTCTGCCGCGCACTCGTGGCGGCCCTTGGCATCCCGGTGGCCATGTGCCCCGGCTACGAGGCCGACGACATCATCGCCACCCTCACCGATCGTCTACGCGCCGAAAGCCTCGACGTGGTCATCGTGTCGGGCGACAAGGACCTCGCCCAGCTCGTGGGTCCCGGCGTGCGCATCTACAACCTGGCCCGCGACGAATGGTGGGACGAGACCAACGTCCACGAACGCCTCGGCGTCCCCGCCATCCAGGTGCGCGACCTGCTCGCCCTCACCGGCGACACCTCGGACAACATCCCCGGCGTGCGCGGCATCGGCCCCAAGGCCGCCATCGCCCTGCTCGCCGGGTTCGGCGACCTGGCGGGGATCTACGCCGATCTGGACCGCGTGGAAACCCTGCCGCTGCGCGGCGCGAAGTCGCTGCGCCGCAAGCTCGAGGACGGACGCGAGGCGGCCTTCCTGAGCCGTCGCCTCGTCGACCTGCACCGCGAGGCACCATGCCCGTTCACGGGCGCGGACCTTCGCTGGCGTGGCGTCGACCCGACGGTGCTGGGCGCATTCGCACAGCAATGGGGACTGGGACGCGTGGCCACCACGCTCGCGGGCGGCAACCCCAGCGATCCACGAACCAGCAGCCAGCACGAATCTTCCGGGTCTTGACGCCCGCTACCTGAGAACCGTGGCCACCATGCTTCACCAGTTAGTCCCGCATTGCACGGAGATGCCGGTCGGACTGAATACGGAAGGACCCCGCCACGTCGCAGCAGCGGGGTCCCAATCATCAACCCGAGGGCTGACTAACCTACCAACGGTCGCCGCCACCACGGCCACCGCCGTAGCCGCCGCCACCGCCGCCGCCGCCACGAGGCTTGTCCTGAGCCTCGTTCACCTTCAGCGCGCGACCGCCCATCTCCTTGCCGTCCAGAGCCTGCTGGGCAGCCGTCGCCGCAGCATCGTCCATCTCGATGAAGCCGAAGCCCCGGGGACGGCCGGTCTCGCGGTCCATGATCAGCGCGACCGAGTGAACGGTGCCGTGGGTACCGAACAGCTCCCTGATCTCATCTTCGGTGGCAGTGAAGGGTAGGTTGCCAATGTAGAGCTTTTTCAAGGTCTTCTCTCCAGATGCCGGCGTTCCGGCTTAACCGAGCGATCAGAATCACCAGCTTCTTCCGGTGCATCCCGCGCGCTACAGAGTTGGCCCGGCAGTCACATTGACGGCCGAACCTCATCCCCCGATGGTCGAGGGAATCTCACGGCCCCCAGGTTCCCAAGGTGCGGGAGCCGGCGGCCTATTGCTGAAATGTATCCTATAACTGTCTCCGAGTCCTGCTTTATCTGCACGCCCTGACGTCGCACTGAAAATGGCGGTCGAAAAGTGTGGCAGGCAGCCCCGAGTTGTTTGATGTTTCATCTTGTTATTGAGAGCGCCTATCACCTGACTGCGAACGAAGCCTCTTCGCGGTACCTCCGCTTCTTGCCGTTCAGCAACCGGACTTCGACGGGGCTCGTGTCAATGTTCGCCCTAATTCCCCAGCTTGGACTCGAATTCCGCGGTTGTATGGTTCACAGCCGAGCCTATGTCTACCGACGTCTCGTGGGGCGCGATGACCAGCTGGGCTGGCCGCTAGCGGACGAGGGTTACGGATGTTGTGCGGATGCCGCTGGCGCACTCGAGGCGGCAGAGGTACGTGCCTGACTCGACTGGTCGACCTGTGGCGTCGCGGCCGTTCCAGGTGGCTTGGCCCTCGCCGGCGGAGATGTCGGCTGATAGCAGGGTCACGATGTGGTGGCCGCGCAGGTCGTAGAGGGCGAGTTGCGCGAAGCCGGGACGGTCGGCCTGGTAGCGCAGGGTTGTTGTCGGGTTGAACGGGTTGGGGCGAGCCGTGACGGTGACGCTTGTCACGACAGGTACGTCGACCGCGAGCTCCTCGACCGTGACGTCGTCCAGGGCGAGCGCGTAGGACATCGTCGCGCCGGCGACGAGGTGGGCGTCGAGGTCGGTTGCGGCGAAGCCGTTGTCGCTCGCGGTGACTGCGACCGGCCAGGTCAGGGCGCCGAGGTGGGCCGTGAGTCGGAAATCCGAGGCTTCGCGCGCCGGGGCGCGCCAGCTCAGTGTCACGCAGCCGGGCACGGCGTGCGCCGCGAAATCGGCAACCTCCACGCCCACTGGACCACCGCATTCGCAGGCGTCGCAACCTGATGGGAGTGCGCCGATGAGCAGGTCGTTGTGGAGAGGATTGTGCGGCGGCAGACACCACGAATCGGCGCAGAGCGACAGGACGCCCGTTTCAAGATCGCAGAAGCAGGGGGGTGCCAGGAAATTGTCGCGCAGATCGAGCTGGTCGGCGATGGGAGCGGTCCAGTCGCCCCCCTCGTTACCGAACATATCGCAGGCTCGAAAGTAGGCGTCGCCGTCCTGGAGCAGCAGGATTGCCGGGCCGCTATCGCTCGTGAACGCCACGATGGACTGTTCCATGCGCAGGTAACCCGACTGGCTGAAGAGCGCGGCCCCCGACGAGTGGTTCCCCGCCACCGTGCACGAGAAAGCATCCACGTGCGCATCTTGCGCGGAGATCGCGGCGCCGAACACGCCCGCGTTGTCGTGGAACACGCAGCTCCGCAAGACCGGCCACGCGCCGTCCGTTGTCGCCAGGCCCGCACCCCAGACGGCCCAGTTGCCCTCGAAACGGCAGTCCTCGAATACCGGCGATCCGCTCTCCACGAGCGCGCCGCCGCCGGCGCCGTTGCTCGAGCCACCGCGCACCGTGAGGCCCACGACGCGGGAATCCACACCCTCGACACCGTGGAAATGGAATCCGCGACCTTCTCCCTCGGCGTCGATGATGCATGCCTGGGGATCGCCCGACGCCGAGCGGAGCGTGAGCGCCTTGCCATGGAAGTCCAGATCGCGATTGCCCGGCCCGCTGAAGGTGCCGTCGGCAAGCAGCACCTCGCCACCGGCCGGCACGATGTCGATCGCGCTCTGGACCGTGGACAGCGCGCCGTGGCCGTCGGGATAGACGACGTAGCCGTCGCTCACGCAACCCTCGCCATAGAGACCGATCTGCTCGCCGCAGGCATTGTTGGCCGCCAGACAGGGCGAGATGTCCGCGAGCCCCAGGTCGCCGCCGGCGAGGTCGCAGACCAGGGGATTGGCGTCGATGTTGCCGTCGACCCGGAGCTGATCGGCGATCGTATAGTGCCACGTGCCACCGTTGGTGAAGATGTCACAGCAGTGGAACGTCGGTGGTGACTGCGGATCGCCGATGATCGCATAGGTGCCCTCGCTGAAGGCGAAGAGGCAATGCTCGAAGGTCGGGGTCAGCCACTCGTCGTTGGCCTGGCACATGACGTCCCCCACGAGGTCGCCGCCATTGGCGAGGAACGTGCAGCCGGAGACGGTTCCGCCAGCGTCGAAGAAATAGATGCCTCCGCCGTATTCGCCGTGGTTGCGAGTGAAGAGGCAATCAGTCACATCGGTGTTCGTGACGGAGAGGGCGACGGGATTGAACGAGCAAATATTGTCGCGGAACACGCAATGTTCGAAATGCCCCGATGCGCTATCCTTGTGCACGATGGTGCCGGCGCCGATGACGTGGTCGTGAAATTCGCAGCGCCGGAGCGTCAGACCGTTGCCGTTGGCCCATATGGCAGCACCGGTCGCGCAGATGTTGCCGGCAAACTCGCTATCCTCGATGAGGTCCGTGAAGTCGGACCACAGATTGCGGATCCGGATCGCTCCTCCACCTTCCGACGCCCGGTTGTTCAGGAAGCGGCAGTGCCGCGCCGTCAGACCACCGCCCTCGATCGATACCGCGCCACCGCCGGCGGGACGATTCCCGTTCGTGATGGTCAGGCCGACCAGGGTCAGGCGAAACTCGGCGGTCTGATCGAATCCACCGGACTGCTCCAGGTCGACGACGCACGCGGTCGCGTCACCGGATAGCGACTGGAAATAATAGTCGTGTGGACCGAGCACGAGATCGCGATTCCCGGGGCCCGTGAAGACGCCGTCGGCCAGCACGATCGTATCGCCGGCCGCAGCCGCCGCGATGGCCGTCTGGAGGTCGGGGACATCGCCCGCACCGTCGGGGGCGACGTGGATCTGCGCCGCGGTGGCAGTGAGACCTGCGAGGACGATGGCGAGCGGGAGCATCCGCAAAGCTGGTCGGAACACGACGTCACCCTCCTTGACGATCTGTGTGCTACGACTCTATCACATGGCGCTGCCGTGGGCAAAGAAGTTCAGATGGCTCGCATTCAGATCGCTCGCGCGGCCTAATCCTCGAACAGCGCCTTCACGCTGCCCCACGAGGTGGGCGCGACCGGCGTGCTCCCGCCGGCGTAGTGGACTTCCACCGTCATGTCGGTGAACACGACGTTCTGGCCCTCGCAGTCCTGAGCGTAGTTGAGGGGGCCGGCGATCAGGTAGTAGAGGCCGGTCTGGTCGGTGAGGAAGCGGAAGGTGAGGGTGGCCAGGTGCAGGTAGTCGCCGCCGAGGCAGGTGTCGCTGGTGGAGTCGACGCCGCCGAGGGCGGAGCCGGTGTGGTGGCAGATCGCGTCGTACTGCTCGTCGACGATCTCCACGGCTCCGTCGCAGCAGGCCTGCAGCACGGCCCACGAGAAGCGGGTGTAGCTGGCCGGCAGGAGGGTGGCATCCTCGGGCGGGAGCACGAGGACGTAGAGCTGGAACTCCTCGTCGCCGCTGACATCGATGCTGTTGACGAGGTGATCGGATGCGGCCGACAGGCCGATCCGGGGAAACGTGATGGCGCGGGCGGTGGTCGACGCCAGGAGCGCGGTGAACAGGACGGCGACGGTGGCGAGCAGGAATCGGTGGCGCTGGAGTCCCTGGTTCATGGCACCCTCCCGGGTCGATACATGAGATTTATCATCGTCATTTTAGCGGAATCGTCGTCCGGGAGCAAGAACCGTTGGCATAGCGTGGCGCGACCGGACGATTTCCGATACAATCCAGGTTCGATTCCCGAGTGGTCCCCGTGACAAGGAATCTGGAGTTCATGCCATTTTTTCACGAGTTGCGCCAGCGGCGGGTCCCCCAGTACGTCTCGGCCTACATCGTGGCCTCGTGGGGATTGATCCAGTTCATCCAGTTCCTCGAGGGACGTGTCGCCCTGTCGCCGCACGTGACGAACCTGGTGGCGCTGGCTCTCGCCCTGCTGCTGCCGGGCGTGGCGCTGCTGGCATGGTCCCAGGGACGACCCGGGCCAGACCAGCTCGGACGCGTGTCGCGCGTGGGATTGCCGCTCAACCTGGTCGTGGCGGCGGCGGTGCTCTTCGTGGTGTTCCACGACAAGGAACTCGGCGCGGTGACCACGAATATCTCGGTCACCGACGAGCAGGGCCAGGTGCAGCGACGCCAGGTACCGCGCGCAGCGTTCCGCAAGCAGCTCCTGATCTACGACCTGGCTGCCCCCGCCGATACGGCCCAGACCTGGCTCGGGCGCGGGCTCGGCACGCTCGTGGCCCTCGACCTCACGCAGGATCCCTTCCTCACGGTGCGGCGTCCAGAGCACGTGATGGGCTCGCTCATCGCGTCGGACTTCAAGGCGGGCGAAGACGTGCCCGCGCCCGTGATGCGTCGCATCGCGCGCGATCGCCACTTCCCGTACTACGTCACCGGGCGCGTGGCCGCCGCGGCCGGTGGCGTGCGCGTGACGACCGAACTGCAGGAGAGCGAGACGGGCCGTATGGTGGCGAGCCACGATATCACGGCCAGCGACCTCTTCGCGGCCTGCGACCAGATCTCGGCGCAGCTCAAGCGCGACCTCGAGATCCCCGAGAACCAGCTCGCCAGCCGCGAAGACCTGCCGGTCGCCGAGATCACCACGACCAACCGCGACGCCTTGCGTGCGTTCATCGAGGGTTCCTACGCGGCGATCTACGAGAACGACTGGGAGGCGTCCGTGGCAAAGCTGCAGCGTGCCGTGGTGCTGGATCCCACGTTCGCCCTCGCGCAGTATTCGCTCTCGGGCGCATTGTCGGTGACGGGCCATGGCGACAAGGCCACCGCCGCTGCGGATGCTGCGATGGCGCATCTCTACCGTCTTCCGGAACGCTCGCAGTTCCAGATCAAGTCGCTCTACTACCTCAACTTCAAGCAAGACCCCGACCGCACCCTCGCCGTGGTCGACATGTGGACGCAGCTCTACCCGCAGGACACCGACGCGTGGCGGCAGAAGGCGATGTTCCAGCGCGTGCGCGACGATCGCGCCGGAGCGATCGCGTCGTACGAGAAGGCGCTGGCGATCGATCCCCAGCTCCACGACCTGCTGCTGACGATCGGCGACCTCTACCAGGACACCGGCGACTACGCGCGAGCCGAGAGCTCGTATCAGAAGTACTGCGACCGGTTTCCCACCAACACCAAGGCCTGGACGGCGCTAGCTACCCTGTACGAGACCGCGGGCAACCTCGACAAGGCGCGCAGCACCGACGAACACATCCTCATCCTCGATCCCGTCGACACGAAGGCGCAGCTCGCACTGGCGCGTCTGGCGATGCGGCGTGGCGACTTCGCCCGGTCGCGCGAGATCTTCGAGGAGTTCCTGGCGCACCACGACAAGGACATCGATCTCATGCGCGCCCACGACGGCCTGCGCAACCTGTGCAGCGCGGAAGGTCGCCTGCAGAACGCGATCGCGAATCTCGAGGCGTGGCACGTCGCGGCGTCGCACCTCTATAACCCGATCGAGCTGACGATGCGCTACGTCATGCATCTCGACCTCTATACCGAGGCCGGCCGGCCCGAGGATGCAATCCGTATCGTGAATGAGCTTCGCGGGTCGGTGACGCCGCCCATCGACAAGCTCGTGGACTACGGACAGCTCGAGGCCCAGGTCGCCCTTGGCAACCTCGACGGAGCCCGTGCCATCATCGACGGGATCGAGACCACCGTGGAGGCCCTCGATCTCGAGGTCTGGCGTCCCCATATCGATCGGGGTCGCGCCCTCGTGGCTGACGCCGAAGGCGACCTTGCCGACGCCGTGGCCTGCCGCCGCCGCGTGGCCGGCCGGATCACCGACAACTTGCAGGTGCTGCTGGAGCTCGCGACCGCTCTGCGCAAGGCCGGTCAGCCCGACGAGGCGCTCGCGGTGCTCGATCACCTGACCAGGCTGGCCCCCGCGCTGCCGCCGATGCATCTGGAGTACGGCCGCATCCTCGCCGCACGCGGCGATGCCGAGCCCGCGCGCGAACACCTGCAGAAGGCGCTCGCTGCGTGGCAACAGGCCGACGACGGGTTCGCTCCTCGGGCCGAGGCGCGCCAGCTCCTCGCATCGCTCGGCACGGGAAGCTGAGTCGGGCGCACGCTACCGCACCTCGCCCCAGTGCTCCCAGATCCGCAGGTCGTGGGTGAAGGTCTCGCCGAGCCAGCGCTCGGTGCGCGAGCGGTAGACCACGCGTGCCCGGATCCGCCGCGATTCGCGCTTGCGTGCGAAGAGGGCCGGCCGCGTGTCGAGGAAGACGCGCACCTCCTTGCCGGAGCGCAGCAACGGCAGATGCTTGAAGAGCGCCAGCTCCGACACCACCACCTCGCCCCCCACGCCGCGCACGGGCCGCACGAACTCCACATGCACGTCGAAAGCCGTGGCCGGCCCGACGTTGGCGAGCACGAGGGTGAGGCGCTCGTCGGCGAACTCGACGTCGAGCAGCACCTCGGGTTCGCCGGCGCGCGGCGGGCGCACGGTCACGCGTGGTTTCGTCTTGGTGGCCATGACCTACTCCAGATCGAGACCCTCGTGGCAGATCTCCAGCGACTCCATCGCCACGTCGCTGGTGCCGGCGCGCAGGCTCGGCCCGGTGTACTTGCTGGGCCAGGCGCGCCGCAGGCGCCACTGCAGCACCGTCTCGCGCGCCTCGTTGAGCAGGTTGATCGTGACGTTGCGCCGCTGCACCTGACCGTTCATGGCCGTGCGGATCCAGTCCCACAACGCAAGGTCGCCCGTCACGCCACGCTTGAGTGTGACGTCGGTGAACTTCTTCAGGCCCGGGATCTTGCGGACGGTGATGTCCTCGTTGCCGTTGCGGTACTCGATCACCTCGACGCTCACGCCCAGACCGCTGACCTCGGCGAAGCCGGCGCGCGCACCGTCGTCGCCGATGCCCTCCACCGTGACGAGGAAGTTGAACTCGGGATACGGATCATCGCGGTACGTGGCCATGGTGACCTCCCGAACAGATGGAATCGATATTGCTGGTCGTCTCCACACGCTACCGGCACAGCCTCCCGCAGGCAATGGTCCTCTACGAGCGGCCGTATCCGACAAGGTGCGCCACGGGTTCCGACCAGCCTACCGCCCGAACCGCGCTTCCACGCGGGTCCAGTCATCCTCGGTGGTCACCTTCCAGTTCTGAGCCTCGCCCATCACCACGACCGGACGCAGACCGCGCGCGGCGAGCAGGCCGCCGTCATCGGTGAAGACCTCGTTCTGCTCCGCGCACCAGGCGTGAGCGGCGTGCAGGTCGGCGAAACGGAAGACCTGCGGCGTCTGCACGGCCACGAGCGACGCGCGCTCGAGGTACTCGGCCACCGCCTGCTCGGTGCGACGGACCTCGACGTTTCGACTTTCGGCGAGTTGCACCACGGTGTCGGTGACCGCCACGCCCGGGATCGCCGCCCCGCGGAGCGCGGCGGCCACGGCCACGCGGGTGAGCAGGTGATGTGAGGCGAACGGACGGGCGGCATCGTGGATGGCCACGAGGTCGTCGGCGCGCGGCGCGAGTTCGCCTTCCAGTGCGGCGATGGCCTGCAACGCATGCCACGCCGACTGCGTACGCTGCGCCCCCGCCGGGGCGAGGGCGATGGGCACGGCGAGCGAAAGCTCGTCAAGCGCCTGGGTCACGACGGCTCGCCAGGCGTCGGGCACCACCACGGTGGCGTGCACCACGCCGGGCGCGCGCAGCAGTTCGCGCAGGCTGTGGAGTAGCAGCATGGTGCCGCCGGCCCGGCGGAACTGCTTGGGCGGCGTGGAATCGCCGGCGCGGGCGCGGGTGGACTGGCCGCCGGCGAGCACGGCGAGGTAGAGACGCGGGGTCATGCCTGACTCCTGGCGCGCACGTTGTCACCGGGCGCGAGGGCGAAGGCCACGGCCTCCTCCACGGTGGTGACGAGGGCGAGATCGAAGGTACGGGTGGTTTTCTTCTTCTTTTCCGCGCGAGGCCCCGTGGGCGCGGCACAGACGGCGCGCGTGAAGCCGTGGCGGAAGGCCTCGCGCAGGCGGTCGGTCTGTGCGCTCACGGCGCGCACCTCGCCCGTGAGGCCCACCTCGCCCAGCACGAGCGTACCGGCGGCCACGGGGCGTTCGCGTAGCGAGCTGGCCAGGGCCACCTGGATGGCGAGGTCGGCCGCGGGATCGTCGAGTCGCCCGCCGCCGGCCACCTTGACGAAGATGTCGCAGCCGGCGAGGTCGAGTCCGCCGCGCTTCTCGAGAATGGCCGCGAGCAGGGCCACGCGCTTGCCGTCCACGCCCTGCACCACGCGCTGCGGCGTGCCGTACGACGACGGCGCCACCAGCGCTTGCACCTCCACCAGGAAGATGCGCGAGCCGTTCAGCACGGCGCACACCGCGGCGCCGGGCGCCTCGCGGCCGTGGCCGGTGAGGAAAAGCGCGTTGACGTCGTCCACCGGCACCAGGCCCTCGCGGCGCATCTCCAGCACTGCCACTTCGCCCGTGGTGCCGAAGCGGTTCTTCACCGCGCGCACCAGCCGCACCGGCCCGCCGCCGCTGCCCTCGAAGTAGAGCACGGTGTCGACCATGTGCTCGAGAAGCTTGGGACCTGCGAGGTCCCCGCTCTTGGTCACGTGCCCCACCAGGAACACGGGGCATCCGTGGCGGCGCGCCAGGTCGGCCAGCACGCCGCCGCAGGCCCGGATCTGCGTGGGCGAACCGGGGAACGCGTCGATGTGCTCACTGTGCAGCGTCTGCACCGAGTCGGCGATGACGACGGCCGGCCCGGCGCGCTCGGTGAGCGCCCGTGTCAGCGTGTCCACCAGCGCCTCGAGCTGTACCTCCTGCAGGATCTCGAAGCCCTCCTCCTTGTCGGGCTGGAAACCGAGCCGTTCGGCCCGCAGGCGAATCTGCGCCGGCGACTCCTCGCCGGCGACGTAGAGCACGCGCACGCCTCGGCGCGCCCAGTCGAGCGCCAGGCCGGTGAGCAGCGTCGATTTGCCCACACCCGGTTCGCCGCCCAGCAGCACCACCGAGCCCTCCACGAGCCCGCCGCCGAGCACGCGCGCCACCTCTGGCGGATGCACAGGCAAGCGCCGGGCCTTTGTCGCGTCGATCTCACGCAGGGGCACGAGCCGCGCCGTCTCGCCCCGGGCCGTAGCGCCGGACTGGAATCCCCGCGCCCCCTTGCCCGCCTTCGCCGGATCGGGCGCCGTGCGGAACTCGCGCATCGTGTTGAAGGTCCCGCAGGCCGGACACCGCCCCAGCCAGCGGACCTCGCTATGGCCACATTCGGTGCACACGTAGTTCGAGGTCGCCTTGGCCATGCGCATCACCGTTTTCAGGAGGAGCGTCAACGCCGGGCGACACCATCGGTATCGGTGCCAACCACGGGTACCGAGGGAAGGTAGCACAGAACAGACGTGAATTCATCAGCAGGAGGCCGACCGGGACAGGCGTCAGCGCACGACTGTGTCAGCGCACGACTGTGTCAGCGCACGAGGGTCATCTTTTGCTGCGTGACGGTGTCTTCCGCCTCGAGCCGGCACACGTACGTGCCGCTGGCCATGGCCCGGCCGCTGGCATCGCGTCCGTCCCAGGGGGCCGTGTGGCGGCCTGCAGGCAGGGACGCGTCGACGAGCGTGCGCACGTGGCGACCGCGTACGTCGTAAACGGACAGCTGGGCATGGCCGGCGCGCGCGAGGTCGTATGTCACCACCGTCTGCGGATTGAATGGGTTGGGCGCCACGGCCACCACGTGGGTGGCGGCGGGTACCCCGCCGGCGATGTCCGCGACGGGCACCTGCAAGTTCAGGCCCCAGCTATGCAGGGTGCCCACGTTACCTCCGGCGTTGTCGGTGACGAAGAGCAGCCAGTTGCCCTGGATCTCTTCATCCAGGGCATCGTCGAGGCTGCCGGGGCCGTCCACGGAAAGCGTCGTGGGCCATGTGCCCACGAGGTTGTCGGCGTCGCCGCCGGTGTTGTCGTGCAGCACCACCGATGTGCCCACCGGACTGAAGAGCACCACGCGAAGGTCTCCAATGGCGGGATGCGTGATATCTACGTCTACAGTCAGTCCGGTGCAGATGCCGGAATCGGTCACGGTGATCGCGCTGACGATGCCGGGCTGGCCGTCGGGGATCGGTCGCTCCGGCTGGACCGCGGCGTGCACGACGGTGACCGGCACCAGGGAGAGATCGACGCCGGTGACCTGCTCGGCGACTGCCACGGCGACGTCTCGGTGCTCATCGCGATAACCGTACTTGCGAGCCGTCACGGTGTAGGTGCCGGCATCGAAGGGGCCGAGGGTGAAGGCACCGTCGGCGACGGTGATCACCGACTGGCCAGCGCACGACACGGTGACGCCGACGGGCGGCGCTCCGTCGGCGAGCGCCACGTGACCGCTGATGGTGGCCGTGGCCGGTACCTGGACGGCGAGCAGGAAGGCGAGGGCATTCTCCACCAGGTCGCGTCCTGCCTGCGGATCGAGCGCCCCCGCGTTGCAGGCGAGGAAGACGGTCTGCGCCGACTGCGGGGCGGCGTCATCGTCGTGGATGAGCAAGCCGGCCGACGACGGGAAGCCGCTCGGCACCAGGATCAGCTCGGCGTCGGCGGCGGGGTTGGCCGTATCCTGATCGTAGGTGTCCTGGTAGTCGAGGGCCAGGGGCAGCGGGATCACGTGCGGATAGTTGAGAAGGCGGTGCTCGCTCGCACCGGCGGCCGCCACCAGGGCGCCGCCGAAGTCGCTGTGCGAGCCGGTGGTATGCAGCACCTCCTGCGCGAAGGTCGGAAAGCCCGACGAACCGTGGGCCAGGCGGGCCACCTCGCCGCCCTCGACGAGGAGCTTGCCGCCATCCTCGGCCCGCGCGATCAAGGACGCGCGCAGGCCCGGGAGCGCCTCCAGAGACGTGGCCGTGCCGCCGGCGGTGTAGACCACGACCTGATACGGCGTGAGCGCCTCGGCGGTGACGTCGGCCGGCGCGAGGGTGGTCACCTGGTAGCCGGCGTCGGCGAGCCACGTCGCGATAGGGCCACCGGCGTCGTCGATCACGCCCACTACGCCCGGCGCGTCGACCACGGTGAAGGCATGAGGGCCGCTCACCGTGCTGTTGGGGACCAGTGCGACATCGTAGGCCGTGAGCGTGTAGGTCACGGCAGCGCCGGCGTGCAGATCGGCGACGGCGACCGGAAACTCGAGGGTGTAGGCGCCGCCGCTCTGGACCGCGAGGGTGTCCGGCCCCTGCGTGGCACCGCCGTCGATGGTCCAGGTGAGTTCCACGCGGTCGATGCCGAGGTTGTCGTCGGCCAGCGCCACCACCTGCGGCGGCCAGGTGGTGAGGGGCTGATCGCCAAGGGGCTGATGCAGGAGCGTGGGCGGTACCGTGTCCACGTCCACGACGAAGGTGTGCAGGTGGCCGGGCGCGTCGGCGGGTGCGCGCATGGTGAGACCGCTGGCGTCGGTGACCTCGAGATAGTAGTCGACCGTCGTGCCGGCGGTCTGCCCCGGGATGAGGCCCGACCACGTGTCGCCGCCCTGCGCGGCGAACGCCGCGGTCTGCCAGGCGCCGCCGTTGCCGCGCCAGTGCAACGCCGCCTGCGCCGGCGCAAGAGGGAGCCGGTCGGTGACCGTGGCGACCACCGCATAGGGCCCGATGGTGTCTTCCGTGTCGATGAGCGGCTCGTGCGCGATATTCGGTCCCCAGTAGGTGACGGCGGCATAGGCATCGAGAATGCCCCAGCCGGTGTCGTTGTCGGGCGTGGTGGGGTGGCTCGATGTCTCGCGCAACGCGTCGCGCACCTGGATCGGTGTGAGGAAGGGTGCGCGCGCGAGCACGAGCGCGGTCACGCCGGCGGCGAGCGGGCAGCTCAGACTGGTGCCGCTGGCCGAGGTGTAAGTGGAGTCGTTGGTGGAGGCCGCGCAGGGCACGCTCAGGCCGAGGGCAGCCACATCGGGCTTGATGCGTCCGTCGTACGTGGGCCCCGGCGACGAGAAACCCGCCACGTTGCCGTTGAGATCCACCGCGCCCACGGTCACCACGCTGTCGCCGTCGGCAGGCGCGATGATGTGGCCGAAGTGGCCGCCGCCGCGCTCGTTGCCGGCGGAGTTCACCACGCATACGCCCAGGCTCACCGCAATGTCAGCCGCTATGGTGGTGACGGCCGTGTTGCCATCCAGGTCCGCGAAGGTGTACCAGTCGGAGTAGCCCAGGCTGCTGGACACGACATCGGCACCGAGCGACTCGAGCCACTCCAGGCCAGCCACCCAGTAGTCTTCCTCGATCGGCACCTCCTGGCTGGTGTCCTCGGTCTTGGCGAGGATCACCGAGGCGCCGTACGCGGGGCCCACCACGTGGCCCGGCGCGAAGCCCATGAGCGTGGAGCACGTCTTGGTGCCGTGGTCGAACTGGCCGTTGGGATCGCCTGGCTCGTCGTTCACGTCGTCGTCGCCATTGATGAAGTCGTGGGTGGCGATGATGGGCAAGTGGGCGAGCGCGTCATGGGTGGTGCGGAAGCCGGTGTCGAGCATGCCGACAACGACGCCGCTGCCGTCGAACCCCAGCTCGTGCACGAAGGGCACGTCGATCTGCATGAGGCCGGCCAGGCTCGAGCCGTAGTCGAGCGTCCACTCCGTCGCGCTCTTCGCACGCAGGCGCGCGTTGGCCTCGCGCAGGGCCGCGAGGTCGGCCGGCGTGACGGGCGGCGGCGCCGGTCGCCGCGTGCGGGCCACGAGATCGATTCGCGTCACGCACGCGAGGTTGGCGATGCGGGCGATCTGGGCCGGCGAGGCGTCCACGCTCAGCGCGTCGAGCCAGCGGCTGCGCTGGCGCTCGCGCGCACCGGTGGCCAGCACCTGCGCCACGTAGGTCGCCGAAAGAGGCAGGTCGGTCGCGGTGACGAGAGCAGCGCCGCTGCGTGCCATCTTCTCCCGACGTTGCCGGGCGCGGGGCGAGAGAGCGACCTCGGCAACGGCCAGGGCGCGCGGCATGGCGCCCGAGGCCACACCCTTGTCGGCAAACGTCACCCACAAGGCGTAGCTGCCATCGGCGCTGCGCCAGGGGTTGGTCGGCGTGGCGAGCGCCTGTTCCAGGCGCGGCGCGATGACGGGCGCCGGGTGGGCAGCGGCCGACCCGGTCAGGATCCCGGCGAGGATGGCGATGCGGTAAATCCATCTGGCCATAAGACATGCGTCCGGTTCAGAGCCCTGCCGTCCCGGTCGGGATGACCGGGCGACTGTCTCAATATGCGGAATCGTCCTCGATCATACCACAGCGGGTCTCTGCGAATCAGGGAACCCCGAGCCCGGGCCCGGAATATACGCGCGGAGTCATGAATCCCGACCGCGGCGCCCACAGGCCGCGGAACCATCATCGCGAGGTTTGCCATGCATTCCCAAGCCATGGACCCCACCGAGATCGAATCCCTACTGGCCGCCCTCGACAACAAGGATGGCCTCAGGCGCCAGGAGGCGCGCGCGGCGTTGCTCGCGATAGGACGCAGCGTGACGCCGCACCTGCTCCCCCTCCTCACCCACCGACACACCCATGTGCGCTGGGAAGCCGCGAAGACCCTCGCCACGCTGGCCGATCCGGCCGCCGTGCCTGGTCTGATCCAGTGCCTCGTCGACGAGGATCCCGACGTGCGCTGGCTCGCGGCCGAGGGCCTCGCCGCGATCGGGCGCCCGGCGCTGGCGCCTCTCCTGGAGACCCTGATCATCAAGGGCGACCATCCCGACGTGCGCGATGGCGTACACCATGTACTGCACGACCTCGAAGACCCGGAACTTCGCCGGCTCGTGGCGCCGGTCTACGACGAACTCTCGGGTATCGAGGCGTCGGTCGACTCGATCGTGGCCGCCGAGCATGTCCTCAAGTTATTGGCCTAGCCACTGAAAGAAGGCTATCATGGAAACGCCGCGGCCCGCACCGGGACTTCGCGGCGTCCGCTCGCGAATCCTTCCAGGAGATCATCCGGCATGCCCCAGCCCCGCATCGGTCTGGCACTCGGTAGCGGTGGAGCACGTGGACTCGCGCACTGCGGCGTGCTGCGCGCGTTCGAGGAGGCCGGCATCCGGCCCAACGTCGTGGCCGGCACGAGCATGGGCGCCATCGTCGGTGCGCTCTATGCCCAGGAGCCCAATGCCGCGAGCGTGTGGCGCAAGCTGCAGACGTACGTCGAAGACGAGCGCTTCGCCTCCTACTGGGCCGCCTTTGGACCGCGTCACGACGGCGACGACGAGGAGCCGCACTGGTCGTGGGGCACGCTCTTCGACTACATGCAGCGCGGCCGCGCGGCGGTACGCGCCCTGTCGACGATCTCGGCGGAGCGGCGCGAGAGGCTATGGGATCCCCTGGCCAAGCTCTTCCGTGACACGCCGCGCTTCGACCAGCTCGCGCTGCCGTTCGCGGCCGTCGGACTCGACCTCGTGGCTGGTGAGAATGTCACCTTCACACGTGGCTCCGTCGTGGAGGCGCTCTACGCGAGCTGCGCCATCCCCGGGGTCTTTCCGCCCATCGAACGCGACGGGCAGGTCCTCGTGGACGGGGGCGGGCCATATCGCGTGCCGGTGGAGGCGTGCCGCAGCCTGGGCGCCGAGTTCGTGGTGGCGGTCGACATCCCGGCCTATCACGACTCGAAGCTGAACAACGGGCTCGACCTCACCATCCGGAGCAACGCCATCGCGCTGGATCGCCTCAACGAGTTCGTCTGCGCCACGGCGGACACCGTGGTGCGTCCCGAGGTGGCAAGCATCCACTGGGCCGACTTCCGCTCGGGTACCAGGTGTCGCGACCTGGGATACGCTGCGGCCATGGCCAGCATCCCCGACATGCACAGCGAGCTGGCAATGCGGTCGAGCCTGACCGGCGGTTTCCAGCGCCTCCTCGACCGGCTTCCGCGCCTCCTCGTCTGAGCCGAACATCGCGCCAAACTCACCGCTTCAGGTCCTATCGAGACGTACCGAAATCGCCCTTGCGCGCAGGACGTTCGCACATATTATATGCCGGCTCCAGCGGAGCCATGGTCGGGGGCGAGCCAGCCGGACGATGCCCCACCTTTCGAGCGGTGAACCAGGAGGTTCCCCATGCAGAAGCTAAACCTCGAGCACTTCCGCGAGATCCTTCTCGTCGAGAAGATGCGTTTGCTCAAGAGCGTCAAGCGTGGCGTCAAGGCGATCGCGCACGACGATAACGAGTCCGAGTCGACCAGCGGACGCGCCCACAGCAACCACCTCGCCGACCAGGGCAGTGACGAGGCCGAATACGAGACGCAACTCCTGCTGTCGGCGAGCCAGGCCCAGTATCTGCGCGAGATCGAGGCCGCGCTCGAGCGTATCGAGGACGGCACGTACGGGATCTGCGAGATGACCGGCAACCCGATCAACGCCGATCGGCTCGAGGCCATGCCCACGGCACGGCTCTGCATCGAGGCTCAGGAAGAAGAAGAGCGGCGCGCGTACGGCACCTAGCCGGCGCGACATCGTTGATACACGCGACACGGCCGCCGGGTATCCCGGCGGCCGTGTCCATCTTCGGCAAGCGTGGTCGAGAAACTCAGCGGCGCAGGAACTGGGCGATGGGGATGCCGCCCACCCCCGACCAGCTGGGCTCACGCCAGGCCAGCACATCGTGGCACTTGTCGCAGTCCTGACCGATCGTCTGCCCGTCGCTACTCGTGTGCTCCTCGTCGTGACAGCGGAAACAGCCACCCGTGCCCAGCTCGCCGTCATCCGTGAAGTGCGACAGATTGCTGCGGTAGGTGCCCCAGGTGATCTTCATGTTCGGCCAGACGTTCTCGTCGATGAGCGCGGCCAGTTCCCGCGCGGTGGCCGGCAACTCCTTCTCGAGGGCCGCGACGTCTTCAGGATGGTCGGTCTGGTAGATGCTGCGCAGCTTGTCGGAGACGAGCTGGGCCGTTTGCCCCTCCACCGGCTCCACCTCGCGTAGCACGACCTCGCCTTCCTTGCGCAGCCAGCGCAGCGTCGTGTCGAGACGCCCCGTGGCGAACGCGATGTCGAGCGCACGCGCCGGCAGATCGTAGATGTGGGTGGGGCGGTTGTGGCAGTCGAGGCAATCCATCACGCGCCATGTGCCCTGGGTGGAGTCGGGATCGGCGCCTTCCTTGAGATACCGGATCTCGCCCTCGGGCGTGGTCTGCACCACCTCCGCGATGTCATGCCGCTCATTGTCCGTGTACCGATACCGCACCTGGTTCTGCGGCGCCACGTGCCAGTGAATACCGCGCGCCGTATTCAGCTTGCCCGGCGCCTCGGGACCGCCGATGTGCACGACGAGGGCCGTCACCGTCTCGGTGTTGTTCTCATCCGACTCGTAGTGCTTGCGTGTGACGAGCTGCGAGCCGTGGAACTGCTGCGGCGCGTGGCAGACCTCGCACGTCTCACGCGCGGGACGCAGGTTTTCCACCGGCGTGGGGATGGGCGTGTCGTACGTGTGCGTGAGCACGGCGTACACCTGGCGCAGCCCCGACAGCTTCGACCGCACGAACCACGAGGCTCCCGGTCCGATGTGGCACGACACGCAGTGCACGTTCGAGTGCGGCGACCGCGCGTGGGCCGACGCCTCCGGTGCCATCACCTTGTGGCACACGACGGAACAGAACTGGTTCGAGTCGGTGAAATTGTAGGCCTCGTAGCTGAACAGCCCCAGTCCGAACATCACGGCGATCGACACGATGCCCACGACCACGGCGCGGCGGGCCAGGGTGGCGCCACCGATCTCCACCGCGTGCACGTGCTTGTCGCCACGCGCGATACGCCGGCGTCGCAAGAAGTTGCCCAGCAGCACCAGCCCCAGGCCTGCGAGCAGCAGGGCGGGCAGCAGCATGAAGGCGACGAGGTCCACGTAGGGATTCGACTCGCGACCGAGCAGGACGTTGAAAACGAAGAGGACGAACATCGCGGCCATCAGCATGACGATGGTAATCATCACCATGCTGCCGACGGCGCTGATCCAGTTGCTCCAGAACAGAGGCAGCTTGCCCGTGAACCAACGCTGCAGGCGCCGTCCTCCCGAACCGCCGTCGCTCCGCGTGCCGCCATCCCGTGTCTTGGCCATCTCTTCCTCCCACGTCCCACATGTCCTGGCGATCTGAAGGGAAGCTAACCAACGAAGCGAACCGATCAAAGGAGAATCCCGGGGCCGCTTGCCGCAGCCCGTCGACGATGCTATCTGGTGAGGACCGTTCCCGTCAAACCCGGAGGCAGATCATGATCGTCAGGATCACCGGCGTCACCACCGCCAAGACCACCACTCGTCTCGTCCACGAAGATTCCGGCTCGGTTCTCCAGACCATGGCCCCGCGGGACAACGGCGGCGAGGGTCGGCTCTTCTCGCCCACCGATCTCTGCGCCGCGTCCCTGGGCTCCTGCGGCACGACGATCATGCACATGTTCGCCCACAACACGGGCATCGGGGTTACCGGCATCGCGTTCACCGTGGACAAGGAGATGTCCGCGAATCCCCGGCGGATCGGCCGTTTGCGGGTGCGCTACGAGATCGCCACGGATTGCAGCGAGGGCGACTTCCGCAAGATCGTCGCCGCCGGCAAGGGATGCCCGATCCGGCGTTCCCTGCACCCCGACGTGGTGCTCGAGGAAGAATACGTGCGCGTCGCGCCCGGTACAGCGGGCGATTGATCCGGGCGGCGGGCGCGCGGCGCGACTATCGTGAGCACATGCGGCGGTTTTCAGGCATCGTCGTGATGATCCTCGTCACCGCGCTCGCAGGCGGCTGCGGCGACGAGCATTCCCCGACGACGCCGCACGTCGGTACCCCGACCATCGAGATCACGGTGCGCGATCGCGACACGGAGGCCACGGTAGCCGGCGTGAAGATCGTGCTCTTCGATGACGCCCAGCACGTCGTCGGCGGGCCGTCCGTGAGCGACACGACGGGCCGCTGCCGGTTCGCGTGGTCCGACCCCTCGGCGAGCATGCGGGTGCTGGCGCTTCCGGGCGACAGCCTGCGCGTCATCGCGGTTCCCGCGCCTTTCACGCCGGATGCCGCACACAACACAGCGACCATCACCGTGGCCCCCCTGGGCCAGCCGGCCGGCCTGCCGCGCATCACCGGCCACATCGTCGACGCCGATACGGGCGAGCCGCTCGCCGCCGCCTTCGTGAGCCTCTCACCGTTCCTGTCGGGCTTCCTGGGCTGGGCCGACGCCACCGACGACGTGACGCTCGACGACGGGGTCTTTGCGGTGAGCGATATCCCGTTCGCGATCGATCCGGTCTCCGGCAACATCGACCAGCTCATCCCCCTGGTCATCACGCATGACGGCTACGAGCCGCGCCTCTGGAGCCACCACCCGCGCCCCGGCGACCTGAACGTGGACATCCGCGATGTCGTGATCGCACTCTCGCCCGCCCCATCCGGTACGGGGCGCCTCATCGGGCGCGTGCTCTCGGGCACGCAACCGGTGCCGGATCTCCTCGTCGGGCTGGGCGGTCTGGGCGACGGTGATCTGGCCGCGAAGGCTGCCGGCTGGCCGGGACACGTGACCCGCACCGACCAGGAGGGCGCGTTCGCGTTCGCCGAGCTGCCGCCGGGGCGCTACGTGGTGCAGCCGGCCTTCACGGTGGGCGACGGCTGGGCTTTCCCCACGCAGCCGGGCAACGTGCCGCACGCCGTGGCGGACAGCATCGTCGTGGATGCCGGCGATCTCCAGGTGGTGCCCACGATCACGGCGATTGCGCCGGCCGACACGACCATTGCTGCCGCCGATCTCGTCTTTCGCTGGAGCCTGCCCGGGGACGTGGCGGTGGACACCTTCGCCATCTACCTCGACGGTCAGCGCCTCGCCAGGACGGCGGCGACGCGCTACGCGCCACCCCGCGGCGACATCGCGACGGGGTGGCACGCATGGTATGTCCACGGTCTGAGTGCGCAGAACGAATTGCTCGCGAGTCAGGAGAATGCCTCGTGGTTCGCGATCGCGCCGTGAGCCGGCGCCTCTACTTCCCGCCGTCCCGGTGGTTGCCGAGCATCGACTTGCTATCAGGCTGCGGTTGCTTCGGTGGGGAACCCATGGGATTGCTGGTCGGCATGTCCCCCATGCCGTGCATCGGCACCATTGCCGTGTAGGTGACGTCGGCCTTCTCGCCCGGCACGTGGCTGAGGGCCACCTCGGCGCGCATGCCGCCGGTCGCATCGGACATGTTCATCGCACCGAACATGGCGTCCTGGGGCATCAACTTCATGCCGCCACACTGGGCGCAGGTGCCCGGTTCGAACTGGGTGGCATCGGGATGCATCGGGCAGAAATAGGCGGTGGGTTCGCCTTGCACCGCATCCTTGGGCTCGAGAGCGGCCTTGCGGACCGTGCCGTCGGCGAAACGCACGGTCACGGAGCCGGCAGCCTTGTCGAGGCGCATCGGCGCACCGTTGGCCGCGTAGGCGTAGACGCAGACGCCATCCGGGGTGGCCACCGTCTCGAACGAGCGGTCGCCCACCGTCATCATCGCGCCCCCGTGCCAGGCTTTGGCTTTGCCGGACATCGCGTCATGCTGGTGCATGGTGTCGTTCTTCATCTGTCCCATGTCGGTCTGGGCCGCGGCGGTCAGTCCCCAGGTGGCGGTCGCGAGCGCGAACGCCAGCATGAGGAGCTTGCTGTATTTCGTCATGATCATCCTCTCTTCCTGTCGATCGGCCATCTCTTCCACAATCTCGCGGCGCGGCGCGCCACTGTCACCTGCGGTCGCCGGTTCTTCGCGTGGATGAAAGGAGACCGGGCCGGTGGAGTTCCCGCGCGAGGGCCAGCCAGCGGTCGCACCCTGGTCATTCGCCGCGGCAGCCTGCATCCCAAGATGCGTAGCGCCAACCTGTTCCGTGACAGGCGACCCCAGGATTGCCACCCCCATTGAATTGAACTTCGGTCATATATTATAGTCGTTCGCGACATGCTCACCGAGTACCGCAGCCCCGCGGCTCGCGTGTCGACGCGCGGTGGCGCACCACCGTGTCCGCTTCATTCAGGGAGTAGGAAATGAACAAATTTGCTCATGGGATGATGTTCGTCGGACTTTGCAGCCTCACGGCACTGGCCAGCGCCAGCGACCAGCCGCTGCGCATCAGCCAGGTCTACGGCGCCGGCGGCAACAGTGGCGCGATCTACAACCAGGACTACATCGAGCTGTTCAACATGTCGGGCGACGACGTGGACATCAGCGGCTGGTCACTCCAGTACGGCTCGGCGTCGGGCGACAACGCGACGGGATTCGGCACCTGCTCCAATTGCACGGTCGTGTTGCCGGAGGGGTCCATCGTGGCATCCTGCGGCTACTTCCTCGTCGGCATGGCGACAGGTACGAACGGCAGCGCCCTGCCGACCCTCGACGCGAGCGGCGCCATGAACATGAGCGGGTCGAGCGGCAAGGTCGCCCTGCTCAGCACCGACCTGGCCGCCGGCGCTTGCCCGCCCGGAAGCCCGGACCTGGTGGATCTCGTGGGATACGGCAGCGCAAACTGTTTCGAGAACGCGCCGGCGCCGGGCCTGAGCGCATCCACGGCGGCGTTCCGGGGGACCGGAGGCGTCGCGGACACCGACGACAACGCCGCCGATTTCGCAATCGACGTTCCCGCACCGCGTAACAGCGCCACCGAGACCAATCCGAGCTGTGTCACGGTATCGGCGCAGCCCGCGACCTGGGGTACGCTGAAGGCGATGTATCGTTGAACGCGGTCCCGATTCCACGAGGCCCCGCCGGCGACGACGGGGCCTCGTGTTCGTGTCGGGTTGCGCAGCCGCGTCTTACTTCACCACCAGGCTCACCAGCTTGCCCGGCACCACGACCGATTTCACGAGTTGCTTGCCGGCCAGCCACTGCTGCACCTTCTCGCTCTCGAGGGCGCGCTGCTTGATCACGTCGTCGCTCGCGTCGGCCGGCACCTCGAGACGGTCGCGCACCTTGCCGTTGACCTGCACGACGAGGGTGACGATGTCCTGCACGAGGTAGCGCTCGTCGTACGACGGCCACGGCGCATGGGCCAGGCTAGCGGTGTGTCCAAGCTTCTGCCACAGCTCCTCCGCCAGGTGCGGCGCGTACGGCGCCAGCAGCAGCACGAAGGGCTCCATCACCGACCGCGGCTTCACCTCGCGCGGATTCATCTCATTGATGAAGATCATCATCTGGCTGATGGCCGTGTTCAGGCGCAGGTCCTCCGTCCGATCGGTGACCTCGCGGATACAGGCATGCAGCGTGCGCAGCGCGGCCTCGTCGGGCGCGACGTCGCGGATGTCGGCGGCCAGGTCGTCGTTCTCGTCACAGAACAGGCGCCACACGCGATCCAGGAAGCGGTGCACGCCCTCGATGCCCCGCGGATTCCACGGCTTGTCGCGATCGAGCGGCCCCAGAAACATGAGGAAGATGCGCAGCGCGTCGGCGCCGTGTTCGGCGATCACGTCGTCGGGGTTGACGACGTTGCCGCGGCTCTTGCTCATCTTCTCGCCGTTCTCACCCAGGATCATGCCCTGGTTGCGCAGCTTCGTGAACGGCTCCGTGGTGGATACGAGCCCGAGATCGAAGAGCACCTTGTGCCAGAAGCGCGCGTACATCAGATGCAGGACTGCGTGCTCCGCGCCGCCGAGGTAGAGATCGACGGGCATCCAGTAGTTCTCCTTGGCCTCGTCCCAGGCGCGTTCGATGTTGCGCGGGTCGATGAAGCGCAGGTAGTACCAGCACGAGCCCGCCCACTGCGGCATCGTGTTATGCTCGCGTCGCGCCGGCTGGCCACTCACCGGATCGACGGTCTCGATCCAGTCGGTGATGACGGCCAGCGGGCCCTCGCCCGTGCCCGACGGCTTGTAGGTCTCCACCTCCGGTAGCGTGAGCGGCAGCTCGTCCGACTCCAGCACGCGGATCGTGCCGTCGGCCAGCTTCAGCAGCGGGAACGGCTCGCCCCAGTAACGCTGCCGGCTGAAGAGCCAGTCGCGGAGCTTGTAGTTCACGCGGGCGGTGCCCAGCCCCCGTTCCTGCAACCACGCCGTGATCCGCGTCTTCGCCGCTGCGATGCCCAGACCGTCGAGGAAGTCGCTGTTGATGGCCGGCCCCTCGCCGGGATAGGCCTTGCCGTCCCAGTCGGCCGGGGGTTGCACGGTGCGAATGATCGAAAGGTCGAAGGTCTCGGCGAATTCCCAGTCGCGCTCGTCCTGGCCTGGAACGGCCATGATGGCGCCGGTGCCGTAGCCCATGAGCACGTAGTCGGCCACCCAGATGGGGATCTGCTTGCCATTGACCGGATTGACGGCATGGCTGCCGGTGAAGACGCCGGTCTTCTCCTTGCTGATCTGCCGGTCGCGCTCGCTCTTGCGCGAGGCCTCCTCGCGGTAGGCCTGCACGGCGGCCCGCTGGGCCTCGGCGGTGAGCCGCTCCACCCATGGATGCTCCGGCGACACCACCATGTACGTGGCGCCGAAGAGCGTATCAGGCCGCGTGGTGAAGACGCGGAGCTTGTCGTCGATGGCCGGCACCTGGAAGTCGACCTCGGCACCCTCGCTGCGGCCGATCCAGTTACGCTGCAGCTCCTTGATGGGCTCGGGCCAGTCCAGATCGTCGAGATCGGCCAGCAGACGCTCGGCGTAGGCGGTGATGCGCAGCATCCACTGCTTCATCGGCTTGCGGACCACCGGATGGCCGCCCACCTCGCTGAGACCGTCCACCACCTCTTCGTTCGCCAGCACCGTGCCCAGTTCGGGGCACCAGTTCACGGCCACCTCGGCCTCGTAAGCCAGGCCCCGCTTGTAGAGCAGCGTGAAGATCCACTGCGTCCACTTCACGTAGTCGGGATCGGTGGTCGTGATCTCGCGGTCCCAGTCGTAGCTGAAACCGAACATCCGGAGCTGCCGCTTGAAGTTGGCGATGTTGCGCTTCGTGGTCTGCGCCGGATGGGTGCCGGTCTTGATGGCGTAGTTCTCGGCCGGCAGTCCGAAGGCGTCCCAGCCCATCGGATGCAACACATTGAAGCCCTGCATGCGCTTGAACCGCGCCACGATGTCGGTGGCCGTGTAGCCCTCGGGATGGCCCACGTGCAGCCCCTGCCCGGACGGATAGGGGAACATGTCCAGCACGTAGAACTTGGGAAGGGCCGGGTCGTCCTTGGTGCGGAAGGTCTCGTGGTCGTGCCAGTGGCGCTGCCACTTGGGCTCGATGTCGGCCGGGTTGTAGGCCATGGCGTCCTCGTCCTTGGGCTCGGTTTCTGCGAGGGGTGCAGGTAGGGGGGAATAATAAGGTCTGGTCTGGAAAAGACAATGGCCGTGCGGGCTAGAAGGCCTCGCCGAAGTTGACGTAGAAGCCCGCGTCGCCGCGTCCGAACCCGAAGTCGAAGCGCAGGTTGGAACGGTCCGCCTCGCCTCCCACGCGCACGCGCAGGCCGAAACCGGCCGCCGGCCGCACCTCGCGCAGACGCAGCGCGTCCCAGCCATCGCCCACTTCCGCGGCCCCCGCGAAGACGACGGCGCCGAGGCGCCCCCGCAGCACGGTGCGTAGCTCCGCCTGGACGAGGGCCACGTGGGTGGTGAGGTAGCGGGTCTCGTAGTAGCCGCGCAGGCCGATGCGCTGGAGCTGATAGAAGGGCGCCGTGCCCGCCCCGAGAACCGAGACGAGCACCTGGCAGGCCACCACCCGCGTACCGCCGAGCGAGAGGAAGCGTCGCAGATCGAGGGTGGTGCGGGTGTAGGCGAAGTCGCTGCCCAGCCCCGGAGCATAGCGTGAGACGCCGAGTTGGTGCAGCCAGCCGCGGGTGGGATAGAAGAGGGCATCGCGGGTGTCGTAGGTGAGCACGGCGCCCACGCCCACCAGCGTCCCCCCATCCGCACCGGTGACGGCGCCGCTGCGCAGGAACGAGCTTTCCCCCGTGCCGGTGATGCGCACATGCTCCCACTCCAGGCGCGCCCCCAGGTACAGGCCGCGCGCGAGTGCGCGGCTCACGGTGACGTCCGCGCGCGGGTAGTGCGGCGTGAGGGTCTCCTCGTCGGCCTCGCGCGTATCGTCGCCGAGCCCGTAGAACCTGGTCGGGAACTTCAGGTACCCGACCATGCCGGCAGCATGCCAGGTGTCGTCATGCCACCAGACGTCGCCGGCGATGAGGGCCATGAGCTGGTCGGCGGTGGTGACGATGATCGTGGGATTGAAGGTGCTGGGTCGGCGCGCGGGGTCGTCCGAGAGACGCAGGTAGAACCCGGTGGAGGCTCCGAAGGCCAGCTCCGTCTCCGGCGAATAGGCGAGCACCGGCAACACGTAGAGCAGGCCGCTGCGAGGCGGCGGCGAGCCTGGCTCCCCGCCGACCAGGGAATCGACGTCCGCGACCTGGGCGAAAGCGGGAGGCGCGAGCAACCCGAGAACGACGAGATGCAAGACGCGAACGCGCATAAGCCCATCCCGGTGTCGTGCGTATCAGCGGCGACGCGCCGCGGCTGCTGCCATCACGGCCTGCAGGCCATCAGAACACGCTCACCTTGAAGAATGCCTTGGGATTGCGGCGCATCTGGTCGAGCAGGCGATCGAGCGACTGCAGCGTGGAGTCGGCCTGGTCATACAGGGCTTCGTCGGTGAGCAGACGCCCCGCCGAACCCTCGCCCGCCTCCAGGCGCTTCAGGATGGTGGAGCTGGTGCGCGAGAGCGTGACCAGCTCGGCCATCGCCGAATCGAGATGGGCCGTCGCCTGGCGCGTGGACACGAGGGTGCTGTCGAGCTTGCCATCGCCCAAGGCCAGGGAGAGCGACTCCGTCAGGTCCACGACGTTTCCCAGCGCGTCGCGTAGCCGGGAGCGATTCTCCTTCACCATGCCCTCGACCTCGAGCAGCGTCCGCTGGGCCGTGGCCAGCGTGCCCACGAGGTCACCCTCGGTGCGGAGCTGGCCGATGAAACCGCGCACCTCCTCCGACAACGACGTCATCTCGTCGAGGGCCTTGTTCACCTTGTCGCCCAGCGCCACGATCGACGCGGCGTTGCGCCCCTGGAATTCGTGACCCGGAGCCACCGGCGTCCCCGTGCCGGGATCGATCTCCACGACGATCTCACCCACGATGCCCTTCTGCACGAGTGTGACGCTCGCGTCGTCGTGCAGCGCGATCCAGCTGTCGAGATCGAAGTGCACCCGCACCTTCTGCGGCATGAAGTCGAAGGCCGTCACCGTACCCGAGCGGATGCCGCGCACCTGGACGCGGTCGCCCACCTTCAGGCCCTCGACAGCAGTGAAGTCGGCCGTGAACTCGTGCGTACCGCCCTTCAGGTGCATGTTCTTGAAGAACATGAGGCCACCGATCAGGATGAGCATCGCGACGGTCACCGTGATGCCGACCTGGATCTCTCGCCTTCGCATCTGATCCATGCGTGACTCCTCAGAAGACGCCCAGGGGGCCCTCGGCCCGCCCTTCGATGAACTGACGGACGGCAGCGTGGTCGGTGTGCTTCACCTCGTCCACGGTGCCGACATATTCGATCTTACCAGCATTGAGCATGGCCATGCGATCGGCCACCTTGTATGCACTCTGCATATCGTGCGTCACCACGATCGACGTGACGGAAAGCTCTTGCTGCAGTTTGAGGATCAGGTCGTTGATCGCGTCGCCCGTGATGGGGTCGAGCCCGGTCGTGGGCTCGTCGTAGAGCATGTACTGCGGCTGCATCGCGATCGCGCGCGCCAGTCCGGCGCGTTTCTTCATGCCGCCCGACAGCGAGCTGGGCAGCTTGTCCTCGGTACCCTCCAGACCCACCATCTCGAGGCACTCGCAGGCGCGCGCGCGGATGCGGTCGCGGTCCCAGTCGGTGTGTTCCTTGAGGATGAGGCCGACGTTCTCACAGATGGTCATCGAGTCGAAGAGTGCCGCGCCCTGGAAGAGCATGCCGAAGCGCTTGCGCAGGTCCATCAGCGACGCGCGGTCGAGCGTGGTAATCTCCACGCCCTCCACCCACACGGATCCCGTATCCGGTTCCAGTAGCCGCACGATGTGCTTCAGGAGCACCGACTTGCCCTCGCCGCTGCGGCCGATCACCACCATGGTCTCGCCACGGCGGATGGTGAGATCACAGTGTTCGAGCACCTGCTTGGCCCCGAAGTGCTTGCTCAGGCCCTGTACGGCGATGCCGTCGAAGGAGCCCGGATCGGCGAGCTTGAGGTCGGGAGGCGGCGGAACGGCGGTGCTCATTGGGAGCCTCCGAAGATGATCTGCAGGAAGATCGTACCCAGGACGTAGTCCGCCACGAGCACGCCGAGGCAGGTGGCGACCACGGCCTGCATGGTCGACTTGCCGACACCCTCGGCGCCGCCCTGCGTGTTGAACCCGTAATAGATCCCACTCATGGCGATGACGCCGCCGAAGAAAAACGTCTTCGCCAGACCGCTGATCACGTCGCCGATGTCGAAGAAGTAGCGCGAGCCCTCCGCGAATGTCTGCGGGGTCACCTGCAGGGTGATCATCGCCACGACCATGCCACCGAAGATGGCGATGAAGTCGGCGATCGCGGTGACGACGGGCATCATCAGCACCGCCGCCACGAAGCGTGGCAGGCCGAGATACTCGATGGGCTCGATGGCCATGATCTCCATGGCGTCGAGCTGTTCCGTCACCTTCATCGTCCCCAGTTCCGCGGCATAGCTGGCGGCCAGGCGGCTGCCCACGACCAGCGCCGCGAGCACCGGCCCCATCTCCAGGATCACGCTCTTGGTGATCACCGTGCCCAGAAACACGAGGGGCACGAAGCCCTCCATCTGGTAGCCGGTCTGCACCGCCGTGATGCCACCCGTGAACACGGCCGTCGTGATCACGAGCGGCAACGAGCCCACGGCGACGATGTGCATCTGCTCGTAGATCTCGTGGCGCAGCTTCCAGGCCTTGTTCAGATGGCAGACGATGCCGCACAGCATGAGGTAGCCGTGCCCGATGCTCGCGAGCCCCTCCATGACCATGTGGCCGATGAGCTGAAACAACCTCGTCATGCCGGCTAGCCTATCCTGTCCATCTCGGTTCGTCCATCAGCCAACCGACGCATCCACGGCCTGAAAGATGCCGCGCAGCGTTTGCCGTGAGAACTGGTCCTCCCGGACCTGGATGTCGGCCGGCAGATCGCGCCGCAAGGCATAGTGCGGGTCGCCGGCCGCGAGCCGGCCGAGGCAGGCGTCGGCGAGAGCCTGGAACCCGGCGCCCGGCTGGTTGCGGGACACGGTGCGCGCCGCCGCCAGCCACTGGCAGAGCTGCTCGCGCGCGAAGCGCAGCAATTCCACCACGTGCCCCTCGTGCAGCCCATGGTGGGCGAACGCAATGCGGCGCGGCACCGGCGTCAGCGCCAGCAGGCGATCCAGCGAGGCGAGCGCGATCTCGGGCACGAAACGCGGTGGCGTGGCGGGGCGCAGATACCAATGGCCCCCCGGCATCGCGATGTACGTACCCGCCGCCTCGCCCGCGAAGAGGGTCTCTTCGTGGACGAAGCTCAGATGATGGGGCGCGTGACCGGGCGTATCCACGGTGACGATGCCCCGGTCCGCGATCTCGTCGAAGGTGGCCAGGCTCGAGGCCATCACGGGTGCGGGCTCGCCGTAGGCCTCGGCCGTGGCGCCGAGCACCTTCCGCGACCCCTCCCACAGCCGGGTCGGCTCCACGATGTGCCGGCGCCCCTTCTCGTGGCACACGACACGGGCTTGCGGATGGGCCGCGAGCACCGCCGCGGTGGCTCCTGCGTGGTCGAGATGAACATGCGTGAGCAGGATAATGTCGAGTCGGTCCACGCCCAGTTCCCGCAGGCGCGCCAGCAGCACGTCCGCCGTCGACCGCGGTCCGGGATCGACGAGAAACGTTAGCTCCGGCGACCGCCAGACCCAGCAGCTGATGAACTGGCGCTGGCCCTCGAGGGCGGGCTGGTCGAGATCCACGAGGTCGAGCACGGCCCGGGCGACTCCTGTTTTCGAGGATCGGACGGCGACGCGAGCGTTGGATAACATAAGTTATTTTTCACAGGAGCCAAGGGATTTGCGCTCATGCTAGCGCGCCAGGTCGCTGAACCGCGTGTACTCCTTGTGGAAGTGCAGATCGAACTGGCCGATCGGACCGTTGCGCTGCTTGCCGACGATGACGGTGGCCAGGTTGTGCAACGACTCGTCGTCGGCGCTGTAGACCTCTTCGCGAAAGATGAAGAGCACCACATCGGCGTCCTGCTCGATCGAGCCCGATTCGCGCAGGTCGCTGAGCATGGGCCGGTGATCGCTGCGCGACTCGACGGCGCGCGAGAGCTGGCTCAACGCAAGGACCGGCACGTCGAGATCCTTCGCCATGCCCTTGAGGCCGCGGCTGATCTGCGAGATCTCCTGCTGCCGGTTCTCGATGCGCGCGTTGATCGACATGAGCTGCAGGTAGTCGATGATCACCAGACCCAGGCCGTGCTGCTGCTGCAGGCGCCGCGCTTTCGACTTCATCTCGAGGACGGTGAGACCGCTCGAGTCGTCGATGAAGATGGGCGCACGGGAGAGCTGGTCGCAAGCGCGCGTGAGGCGGGGCCAGTCCTCGGCGCGCAGCTTGCCGCGGCGGACGTTGTGCAGGTTGAAGCCGGTGGCGGAGCACAATATGCGCATGACGAGCTGCTCCTTCGCCATCTCCAGCGAGAAGACGGCAACAGGTTTGCCCTCCTTGGTCGCCACATTGTAGGCGAGGTTCAGGGCGAGGCTCGTCTTGCCCATCGATGGACGCGCGGCGAGGATGACCAGGTCGCTGCGCTGCAATCCGCTCGTGTACTGGTCCATCTGGGTGAACCCGGTGCGCAGGCCGGTGACGTCGCTCTTGCTCTGGAAGGCCTCCTCGATCGACTTGAACGTGCCGGGCAGGACCTCGTCGAGCCCCACGAACTCGGCCTTGCGGCTCTCCTCGCCGATCGCGTACACGCGGTTCTGGGCCCTGTCGAGGATATCCGCAACGTCGCCGGTACCCTCGAAGGCCTCGTTCGCCGACACGTTTGAGGCGTGGATCAACTCGCGCAGCACGGACTTCTCGCGCACGATCTGCGCGTGGTACGTCACGTTGGCCGCGGTGGCCACCATGGACTGCAGATCGACCAGGTAGTCGATACCGCCGGCGTCCTTCAGTCGGCCATCCTTTTCCAGTTCGCCGCCCACGGTGATCGGATCGATGGCCTGGTCGGCGTCATAGAGCCGGCACATGGCGGCGAAGATGAGGCGGTGCTCCAGGCGATAGAACTCGGTGCCCTGGAGGACCTCGCCGGCCAGCCCCACGGACTCGCGATCGAGCATCGCGGCGCCGAGGATGGCGCGCTCGGCGTCCTCGTTGCAGGGCGGTTGACGGTCGCCAGCCAGCGGGCCCGGCTGTCGGCGTTCGCTCGGCGATTGAAACTGGCTGCGTGCTTCCACGTGGTCGGCCTCCGTGCTGGTGCGAGATCGGGATGACCCGTGACGATAACACAACGCTCATGGGCGCGCCCGGCGGACTTCCCGCTGCCACCAGATTGGCAGGGGACGACCGGTGGATGACAGAGGGATAGCCTGCGTACAACCTCCGCGAACTGGCGGACAAACCTGTGGACAACGTGGGGATGACGGTGGAAAACTCGCGCCCGACCGGCCGACGGCCGCGGCTGCGCGCGGGCAAGGCATTCTGCCGGTTGCCGTTGCCGGGGCGGCCAGACGGGGCCCGGCAGGGGATAACTCCGTCCCAAAGCGAGGCTGCCGTGAATCCCGGATCCTGGCTCGCCGCACTGGCTGCGATCGCCAAGGCCCCCCACCCCCCGCGGCCCTGGCGCGACGGCACCCAGTTGCCGTGGCACGAGCCGGAGTTCAGCGCGCGAGTGCTTCCCATCCATCTGGATCCCGAGACTCACATGGCCAGCCGGAGCGCAGACGTGGTGTCGCAGCACGTCGCCTGGTTGCGTCGCGTCGCCACCGACCGCCTGCCCGGCACTCCTGCGCCCCATGTCGTCGACCTCGGCTGCGGCCCCGGCCTCTACTGCCATGCTCTCGCCCGTGCCGGCTGGCCAACCACCGGCCTCGACTTCTCGCCGGCCGCCCTCGCCCACGCGCGCGCCGTGGCGGACGCCGAGCACCTGAGCTGCGCGTTCCGCCACGCCGATCTCACAACGTTTCGGCAGGACGATCTCGCCGATCGGCCGGCGGCGGACATCGTCACCTTCTGGTTCGGCGAGTTCCACAGCTTCCGGCCGGCGATCGCGCAGCGGTTGCTGGACACCGTCGCCGCGATGCTGCGGCCCGGCGGGCTCTTCGTGCTCGAATACCAGCCCTACGGCCTTTTCGAACAGGAGGACGCGCAGGAGTGGGATGCCCTCGCGAGTTCGGTCTTCTGCGACCGCCCCCACCTCTGGCTCCAGGAACACGCCTGGGACGCCGACGACCAGGCGGAGATCACCGTACACTGGATCATCGAGGCCGAGACCGGCCGCCTGCAGCGATACGCCCAGTGCCACCAGGCCTACGCCGACGGCATCCTCGAGGACATGCTCGCTGCGGCCGGTCTGCACGAGGATAGCCGGTACGGCCCCATCACGGGTGTCGATCCGGGTTTCGAGTTTCCGATGCTGATCACGCGACGCGAGGGTGGAGCCGTCTAGCTGGGGGGCGGAACGGTTTGTCTCCACCCATCGCGTCGGTCGACCGAGAAGCTCCGCGGCGGCGGCACCGCGCGAGGAGATCCTGGATACCCTCGCCCTGGTATTCGCAATGCCGCCGCCGCGCCCGCCTGCTACACGCGGAGCTACGGCAAAAGGCGTACCAACGTGCGCGACGTTCATGAATCACTCAAGTGACACCATGACAACATGATGCAGGAACCGTCGACAGGGCCCGACCCCAGGACCGTCAACTCCAGGTGACGGCCCCGCGCGACGGATGCGTCAACCGCCTGGGGCACGGGAAGTTGACGGCGTCGCCTGCGGATGACGGCGGTGGTTGGTCCCACCGCTCTGAGTCCGTAACGTCAACCGGGGACGTCAGCATGTCCCCCGGGATCCTGCCGCGGACCCGGATGCGGTCCGCCTCGGTTTTTCGCCAATGGGGGTCGACCATGTCACGCATACGGGCCATACCGGCGCGGTTCGCCGTATGTCTGTTCGCGATCGCCGCGAGCGCAGCCGCCGTCGGCGCCAGCTCGTCACCACTGTCCACGAGCGTCGTCGCGGCGCTTGCCGACGCCGACCGCGACGTCTGGCGCACCGACGGGCGCCTCACGATCTGGGTCTTCTTCGACGGCAAGGATCTCGCGGGCGCCGCACTGTCGCGGGCGCTGGCCGGCGCGGAGTCGGCCCTCACCGACCGCACTGCACGTCGGCGCGCCAAGATGGTACCGAAGGGCGCCTCGCTCGTGGACTGGAGCGATCTGCCCGTGTCGCCCGTACGCGTCGCCGCGGTGGCGGCGACCGGCGCGGAACTGCGGGTCCGCAGCCGCTGGCTCGATGCGGTCAGCTGCCTGGCGACAGCCACCCAGGTCCGCGCGATCGCCGCGCTGCCCGGCGTGCGCCGGGTGAGCCTCGTGGGACGGAGCACCACGTTGCGCGCGGACGCAACGCGGTCCCTCGACATCGAGGCCCTGCCGACGAGCGACGCCTGGTCACTGGACTACGGCGCCAGCCTCGCCACGCTGGAGCAGATCAACGTGCCGCTCGTGCACGAGCGGGGCTACACGGGACACGGAGTACTGATCGGCATGCTCGACACCGGCTTCGACGTCACCCACGTCGCCTTCTCGCATCTCACCGTGGTCGCCGCACACGACTTCGTGAACGACGACGACATCGTGGCCGACGAGCCCGGCGACCCCATCGAGCAGGACTCGCACGGCACCAAGGTCCTCTCGGCGATCGCGGGTTTCGCGCCCGGCCATCTCGTAGGACCGGCATATCGGGCTTCGTACGTCCTCGCCAAGGCCGAACAAAGCGGCGTGGAGGAACCTTTCGAGGAAGACTGGTGGGTCGCCGGCATCGAATGGGCGGAGACCCAGGGCGTCGATGTCGTCTCGAGCAGCCTAGGCTACTGGCAGTTTCACCAGTTCGAAGAACTCGACGGTGACACCGCACCGTCGACGATCGCGGGCGATCGCGCGGCCGCCCATGGCATCGTCGTCTGCAATGCGTGCGGCAATTTCCGCAACACCGAATATCAGCACATCTGCGCCCCCGCCGACGGCGACAGCGTGATCGCCGTGGGTGCCGTGGACTCCGTGGGACTCTGCGCGGACTTCTCGTCGCCAGGCCCCAGCTACGACGGTCGCATCAAGCCAGACGTCACGGCCCGGGGAGTTCGCGTACCCGTCGTGAACCCGCAGGACGACGTCTCCTACGACGCGACCGGTGGTACCTCCCTCAGCGGCCCGCTCGTGGCCGGGGTCGCCGCCCTCCTGCTCGAGCGGCTGCCCGGCCTCACGCCCATGCAAGTGCGCGACGCGCTGCGCGAGACCGCGAACCATGCCGGGAATCCCGACAACGACTACGGCTGGGGAATCGTCGACGCCGACGCCGCTCTCCGCTACTGGGGCCCCGACATCGCCCACACGCCCCTGGGCATCACCGACGACACCGTCGGCCCCTACACCATCGTCAGCGCCATCACCGATCGGTTCGACGTCGATCCATCCCAGGCCTTCCTGCACTACCGCATCAACGGCGGTACCTGGCAGACGTTGGCCCTGACGCACGTCAGCGGCACGCGCTTCGATGGGTCCATTCCGGGTCAACCCTACGTCAGTCTCGTGGAATATTACCTCGAGGCCGGCGACAACCAGGGCTGGGTGACGACGCTGCCCGGGCGTGGCCCCGACGCGCCATACGCCTTCGAGGTGAGTCCCGACACCACGCCGCCCATGCTCACGCATGCGCCGCTCGCAGACATGTACATCGGCCTGTGGCCACCCCTGGTCACGGCCACGGCCACGGACGACCGTGGCGTCGATCGCGTCGAGCTACGCTTCCACATCAACGACGGCGACGAGCAAGGGCCATTCTCGCTGCCCGAGGGAGCGGACAGCACGTATACGCTCGCGTTTCCGCTGGCGACCGGCGCACTCCAGGAGGACGACCGGATCACCTACACCCTCACCGCCGTCGACATCTCCTTGAACGGGAACGCGACGAGCACCGATCCCGTCGCGTTCACGGTGTTCGGGGCCGGCGACGGACTGGTGCTGCTCATCGACGATGCTCCGGACGGCAGCGCCTCGCTCATCGCCGATCGGCTCGCCGGCCTCGGCTATCACCTCACCTGGCGCGGCCCATCCGAGGTGACGGCCTCGGATCTGGGATACCAGGCGCTCGCGATCCTCGCCAGCGGTATCAACCTGACACCGGCGAGCGATCCCGCCCTGCGGGCCTTGCTGGCAGGCTGGATGGCGGATGGCGGGCGCCTCCTGGTCGAGGGCGGAGAGATCGGCTACCGCGCCACCCACATGGGAAGCTTCGGCACCTTTGCGGCCGACGTGCTGCACTGCAGCGGCTGGGCCGGCGACTGTGGCGGCGCGCTGACCGTGCCCGCCGGGCAAGATCCGCATCCGCTGCTACAGACGCCCCATGCCATCTCGCTGCCGCTCGCGATCGATTGCGTCGACTACGATGCGCAGGACTGCGTCACGCCGGCCGGCGACGCCGTGGGCGCGCTGGTGCCGGCGAATTTCCCTGCGGCGGCCGGACTCGTGGTGTACGACGACAATCCGAAACCCGAGGCGGTACAGCTGGTCTATCTACCCTTCGCGCTGGGCTCCCTGGCCGACCCGGACCAGGCCGGCGACCTGATCGAGAACGCGGTCGTCCTTCTCCTTGCCGAGGAACTCCCGGCCACCGCGACGATCGCCGGCACGGCACGCATGTCCAGCGAGAGCGACAACGCGGGCATCACCGTGATGGCCGGCTCCCTCACGACGACGACGACGACCGACGGCAGCTACCTGCTCGGACCGCTCTTCGCGGGCACGTACGTCGTCACGGCCTCCCATGAAGGCTACACGACGCTGCAGACCGAGGTGACGCTCACGAGCGGCCAGCAACTCGCCGGCATCGATTTCCTCCTGCCGCGAACGTTCACCGAGCAGTACCGCGCGCAGCCGATCGCGCCCATTCCCGATGGCGATCCCGAAGGGCTCACGAGCATCATCTCCGTGCCCCCCGGTGGCCAGCACGGCTTCGACAGCCCCATTCTCGACGTGTCCATCGACATCGATCTCGGGCACCCGTCGATCAGCCAGCTCGCAGTCACGCTCACGAGCCCCGCCGGCACGCAGGTGACGCTCCACGATCACTCCGGCGGCGAGACGCACAACCTGCACGGCAACTGGCCCCACACGTTGACGGTGGATGGCCCGGGTAGCCTCGACGACGTCCAGGGCGAGAGCATCGCCGGCGACTGGGTGCTGCACGTGGTGGACACGATCCCGACCGGGGCGGGCACGCTCTACTCCTGGTACCTGAATTGTCTGATGCAGCTGCCGCCGGTGGGCGTGGTAGCCAGCGCCCTTCCTGCCGCGACATGCCTGGCCGGCAACGCGCCGAATCCGTTCAATCCGCGCACGACGTTGCGCCTGGAACTGGCCAGGCCCGGCCCAGTGGAGCTGGCGATCTTCGACCTGCGAGGCCGCCTTCTGCGCCATCTCGTGGACGGCGCGCTGCCGGCGGGATACCACGACGTGGTGTGGCAGGGCGACGATGACGCTGGCCGCGCCCTGAGCAGCGGCGTGTACCTCGCGCGTCTGCGTGCCGACGGCGCGGTGCAGAGTCGCAAGATGCTGCTTGTGCGATGAACGTGCGTGGACCGCGCCGACCTCAGGAACGCGCCCGCAGCGCGTCGTGGAGGGCGCGCACCTTGCGCACGTCGTCCCACGTGTCGCGCTTGTGGTGCTCGTTGCGCAGGAGCGCGGCGGGATGGTAGGTGGCCATGACCGGGATGCCGCCGTAGAAGTGCACGGCGCGGCGCAACGCCCCGAGCGAGGCGCTCGTGCCGAGCAGGGTCTGGGTCGCGATGCGGCCCAGGCAAAGAATGAGCCGTGGTTCGAGGATGGCGAGCTGACGCTTCAGGTACGGCTCGCAGCTGGCAACCTCCTCGGCTTCGGGGTCGCGGTTGTTCGGCGGCCGGCACTTGAGGATGTTGCAGATGTAGACGTCGTCGCGCGCGAAGTCGACGGCGGCGAGGATCTTCGTCAGGAGCTGACCGCTACGGCCCACGAACGGCAATCCCTGCAGGTCCTCGTCGCGACCCGGCGCCTCTCCGATGAGCACGAGGTCGGCCTCGGGATTGCCGGCCCCGAACACCGTCTGCGTGCGGTCGGTATGCAGCTTGCAGCGCGTGCACGGCGACACCTCGCGCGCCAGCGCGGCGAGGGCCGCGACCTTCTCCTCGCGGGTACGCGGTGCAGGCGGCGGCTGCGGGCCGGGCTCGGCATCGGCCGGCGACGACGCGAAGATGTCGGATTGCGCCAGCGTCGGCGCCGGGGCCTCGCGCGTGACGTCGATGGCCGCGAGACTCTCGCTCACGAAGCGTTCGCACTCGCGCTGGAATGCCTCGTCGCGGGCGGGTTTCGGAGCGTCGGCCGTTGCGGCCGGGGCCGGGGCCTCCGCGATCGCCGGCTCCCTGGTCGGCGCCACGCCGGCCTCCAGCAACATCCAGTCGGGTCCGCGACCGGAGAGCTGTCCGAGGTAGCGCACGAGATCGTCGCGCAGGCTGTCGAGGGAATCGCCCGTCACGCGCGCGCCTTTCCGGTCGACTCGGCCGCGGCCACGCGCGCGAGGATCTCGCCGGCGAGCACGTCCTTGGGCATGGGCTCGGCGTTGCTCCACACCTCGCCCTGCGGCCCGAGCAGCACCACCTGGTGCGGCGCGTCGCCGAAACCGGCCCCATTGCCCACGACATAGTCGAGCCGCTTGGCGCGGCGCTTCGCCTCGGCGCGGGCGCGCAGGTCGTCGGTCTCCAGGGCGAAACCCACCACGCGGCAGCCAGCCGGCCGATGCGCGGCGACCACGTCGCCCAGCACGTCGGGCGTGCGCACCAGCTCGAGCGTCCACACGTCGCCGACCGTGTCCTTCTTGATCTTGGCGTCCTGCGGTTCACGCGGGGTGAAATCGGCGACTGCCGCGGCCATGACGAGCCAGTCGCAACCGGCGTCGAGGGCCGCGCCCACGGCGGTCGCCATCTCGGCAGCCGCGGTCACCCGGCTCACGCGCGCCAGACCGGCGGGCACCTCGAGGCTTGTGGGGCCCGTGATCAGCGTGACCTCGGCGCCGAGTTGCACGGCGCGCCGCGCCAGCGCGTAACCGAACACGCCGGTCGAGCGATTGCCGAGGAAGCGAACCGGATCGACGGCTTCGTGAGTCGGCCCGGCGGTGACGACCACGCGGCGTCCGCTCCAGAATCCGTCGGCGAGGGTGGCCGCCCCGGCCAGCACCTCGTGCACGCGCGTCGCGATGAGCGGCGGCTCGGCCATGCGCCCCACGCTCACCGTACCGCAAGCCAGGAAGCCGCTGTCCGGCTCCACCACGTGCACACCGCGGCCACGCAGCGTGGCGAGGTTGGCCTGAGTGGCGGCGTGGCGCCACATGTTGTCGTTCATCGCGGGGGCCGCCACCACGGGCCCGGGGTGGGCCAGCAGCAGCGTGGAGACGATGTCGTCGGCGATGCCGTGGGCGAGCTTGGCCAGGATGTTGGCCGTGGCCGGCGCGACCACCGCCACGTCGGCCCAGCGCGCATACTCGATGTGATCGAGGGCCTGGCTCTGCCCCTCGCCCCAGAGATCGGTGGCCACGGGGTTTTCCGAGAGCACCTGGAAGGTCATCGGCGTGACGAAACGCTGTGCGGCCTCCGTCATGGCCACCTTGACGGAAAGACCCGCCTGTTTCAGCAGGCGGGTCAAGACACAGGCCTTGTAAGCGGCGATACCACCGGACACCAGGAGTAGGACGTTGCCGAGCGGCACGTCGCCTTGCGCCATGGTCCGTTACTCCTTGCCCTGCTGCTCCTGCAGGCGTTCGGCCTTCACCTGCTGCTCCCGCTCGCGCTTGTCGAAGTAGCTCACCTGACCATCGAGCAGGCGGCTCACGGCCAGACTCGTGATCTTGCCCGGCAGATTGACCGACAGGGTGCGCGCCCGGGCATTCAGCCGGCGCGCCTCCAGTGACGCTACCCGAATCGCCTCGAACTTGTTGGGAATGAGATCCAGCACCGGCTGACGGGGAATGTAGGTCATGAAACATGCACCTCGTGGAACAACGACGCAAAAACGCGGGGCGACTCGCCCCGGCCAACAGAGCCGATCCAATTTACGGCTTTTTTGCGGAATATCAAGAGCCGTCCGGGTTTCGGGAGTCGTCGCGCACCAGGTGCGACTCAGCGTGCCCCGACACCGGAGGCCCCGGCAACCGATCCTGCCGGCACCGTTCTGCCGCGAGGATCGCCCGCAATCGCGCCACGCAGGCGTCTACCTCGTCGTTCACCACCCAGTAAGTGTAGCGGGAGGCGAAGCCCACCTCCCAGCGGGCGTTCTTCAGGCGAGTGGCGATGACGTCGTCCTGGTCGGTGCCGCGGCCGCGCAGGCGGCGCTCCAGTTCGTCCCACGACGGCGGGTACAGGAAGACCGAGACCACGTCGGCGCCAAAGCGTTCCAGCACCTGCACGCCGCCCTGCACGTCGATGTCCAGCAATGGGATCTGCCCCGCGGCCTCCATCGCGCGCACGTGTTCCCAGCGCGTGCCGTAGCGGCGGCCGTGGACGGTAGCCCACTCCACGAACGCGTCGGCGGCCACGAGGCGATCGAAGGTGGCGTCGTCGACGAAGTGGTAGTCGCGTCCCTCCGCCTCGCCGTCGCGCCTGGGCCGCGTGGTGGTGGACACGGAGAACGCGAGCGCGGGTTCGGCGGCGAGCAGCCGCTGCAACACGGTGCTCTTGCCTGCGCCCGATGGGCCGGAGATTAGCAGCAGCATCTCACTCCAGGTTCTGCACTTGTTCCTTGAGCGACTCGACCTCGTCCTTCATCGCGATGACGAGCTGGGTGATCTCCATGAGGTTGGTCTTGGAACCCATGGTGTTCACCTCGCGATGCATCTCCTGGAGCAGGAAGTTGAGCTGCTTGGCCACCTGCCCCCCCCGGCGCAAGGCTTCGTCGAAATGCTGCAGGTGGATGCCGAGGCGCTCGCACTCCTCGTTGATGCTCGCCCGATCGGCGATGATCGCCGCCTCCTGAGCCAGGCGCTGCGGTTCGATTTGCTCCTGGAGCAGAGCCGCAAGTCTCGCCTGGAGCCGCCCATGAGCCTCGGTGGCCGCGCGCGGCAGCAGCAACTGGACGCTGGCCAGGTGCTCCCGCAACCGCACGACGCGCTGGGCCATCTCCTGCACCAGCTTCTCACCCTCCTGCTGCTTCATCGACTGCAACCCGCCGATCGCCTGGTCGAGGGCCGTCAGCATCGCCGAGCGCAGGTCGTCCTGCGTGATCGCCTCCGCCGTGGAGGCAAAGAGGTCGGGCACCTGCAACAGGTCGCCCAGACTCACGGCCTGAGGCGTGCCGGTGAGTGCCGCAAGGCGTGCGGCGAGCCCCTGGAGCTGGCGGATGGCGCCGTCCACGCGTGTAGTGTCGAGGGTGGGCGTGGCCGCGTCCGGCGCGGTGATGGCCGTGGCGGCCACCGTCACCCGGCCGCGCGCGATGGCGTCCTTCAGGCGTGCACGGATATCGATCTCCAGGAACGCGAGGCTGCTCGGCAGCTTCAGCGCCACGTCCAGGAATCGGTGGTTGACCGAGCGCAATTCGACGGTGACGGTGATCGGTCCCGCCACGGCCTCGCCGCCGCCGAAACCTGTCATGCTGAGCATCGTCTCACTTCCTCTCTGACCACGGACGAACCCGCCACCGCCCCTCCGGGCGAAGGCTGTTCGCAGTGTAAGCGCCGCCGGCAGGCGCGGCAAGAACCACGTCGGCATCTGTCGAGTCGCCGGTTGTCGGTGCCCCGGAATGGGTGTAAGTATCGAGCCAGGCCACCCCGCCACGTCGAGGAGAAATGATGAAGACATCCCTGACACTCACCATCCTGCTGCTGGTCGCCGACACCGCCGCGGCGGCTGGCGTCGGCTACGGACCGCGTCTCGGCTACACGCACGACTCGGGACTCGATCAGGCTCATGTCGGCGGGCAGGCCGTGATCGGCGACTTCGGCATGAACGTCGTGGTCATCCCCTCCGTGGAAGTGGGATTCGGCAGCGAATCCACGCTGCTCGCCATCAACGGCGACGTGGTCTACGATTTCACCGAATTCGCCACCAATCGCTGGGGGTTCTACGCCGGCCTCGGCCTGGCCTTCAACCGCTGGGACCTGCCCCACGCCACGAGCACCGACATCGGCATGAATGCCGTGATCGGCACCACGTGGACTCTGCCTAACCTGCGCAACGAATTCTTCGGCGAGCTACGACTGGGCCTGGAAGACAGTCCCGATTTCAAGCTGACTGTCGGTGTCAACGTCTTCTGATCGCGCCGACCTGCGGCCGTGGCGGGATCGGCACCTGCTGGCGGCCCTCGTCGCGGCGTGGTGCGCGCGGTGGGGCGGCCGGCCCGTGCACCATCTTGCCACGGGCCAGGGCTGGGCGACCCTGCACCTCATGGGTGACGACCGGCCCGTGCTCGTGTTCACCGCCCTGCCGGGTGCCTCCCTGGTCTTCGACCAGGCCGGTCCCCTGCCGCGGGTCCTCGCACGCGCCCTCGAACGCGGCGGTCCCACGCCGCCGGCCCTCGGTCCCGAACACATGTTCCTGGGCGCGGATCTCTTGCCAAACGATCTGGTGCTCGCGGTGCGTCTACGCGGCCCCGCGGGCGAGCGCGTGCTCCTGCACCAGCTCTTTGGCAGCCCGGGGAATACCGCCGTGGTCGAGCGCTCGGGCCGCGTATTGTGGGCCCATCGCCAGCCGTTGCACCCGTGTCTGCTCGAACCGCTGCCGGCACCCCCGCCGGAGATCCCGGAAGCGCCCGATCCGTCGGAGCGATTCCGGGACACCGGCCTGCCGAGGCTGCTGCGCCAGCGCGAGACAGCGCTCGCCGACCGCGTGCGCCGCAGCCTGCAGCGCCGCCACGCGGCCGCCCGCCGGCTGGCCGCCAACCTCGCCGCCGACCTGGGTGGCGCCGAGCGCGGCGGGGACCACCGGCGCGACGCCGAGACCCTCGCGGCCCACCTGCACACGCTCACCTCGGGCGCCGACACGGTCGTCCTGGAGGATCCCCGCGACGGCACGGCACGCACGATCGCGCTGGACCCCGCCCTCCCACCCGCGGCGAATCTCGAGCGTCTGTTCAAGCTGGCGCGCAAGGCCGACCGTGGCCGCCACGTCATCGCCGAACGGCTGGGCACGGCCACAGACGATGCCGCCGCCACCGAGGCCGCGCTGGAGCGCCTCGACGCATGCCTCGCCGCTGCCGATCCGCCGGATCCCCTCGCGCGCCTGGAGAACCTGCTCGCCTTCGCCGCGGAGACGGCCACGCTCCCCGGCGATTCCGAGTCCGCGAGTCGCCGCGCCCCCGACGAGCCCACGCGTCCGTTCCGGCGCTACCGACTGGCCGGGCACTGGGATGTGTGGATCGGCCGCAGCCGCGAAGAGAACGACGAACTCACGCTCCATGCGAGCCATCCCCGCGACCTCTGGCTCCACGCACAGGGCGTGACGGGCAGCCACGTGATCATCCGCACCGGCGGCAAGCCCGAGCAGGTGCCCCGCGCGATCATCGAACAAGCCGCCCAGCTCGCGGCATTGCACAGCCGCGCTCGCCACAGCACCCTCGTGCCCGTGAACTGGACGCAGCGCCGCCACGTGCGCAAGCCCCGCAAGGCCGCGCCGGGCGCGGTGGTATGTCAGCAGGAGAAGACGGTGTTCGTGGCGCCCGGCATCCCGACGGGGGCGGAGCCGATCTAGTCCAAGACGCCCCGCTGACCCGAGCGTTTCGGGCCGTACGGAAACCCCGCCACCTTTCGGCGGCGGGGCAGCCTTATCGGACATCACTGCCGCGACGGCAGCGAAATTTTCATTTGATTCCGCTCAGCGGTAGATGGTCTTGATCGCCCCCCAGCTCGTCTTCTCCGTCGGCACCGAGGGGTTGATCGTGATCATGATCGAATCGTCATCCGTACGCGCCTCGGCGTCGTGAACCAGTACCGTCACATTCACGGGGCCCACGGGAAGATCGCTGGCCTGGACCTGGATGGACGGACCATTGCCCAGCGGCGTCCCTCCGTTGTAGGTCCACTCGTAGGTGAAAGGCCCGGTGCCCCCCGTGACCTCGGCCATGAAGTCGATCACCTGGTCGTCTTCGAAGACGGTGCCGTCCACCGGCGACGTGATCGTCACATGCATGCCGATCTCACCCTCGATCGTGCTCGAGATGCCCGGCGTATCGGGATTGTTGGAGTGCCACGCGACGGTGTAGAGGATCTGCCCGTTGGGCTGAAGTCCGTAAGGCGTCTGGCCGGGCGTGGAATCGTCGTAGAGCTCGGAACCCAGGTCGTTGGGCGTATTCATCAGCGGATTGGCCGTATCGACCGGGATGGTGGTCAGGCTGAAGGTTCCCTGGAACGAGTCTAGACCGATCTGAGCATTGATCTCGTTGATGCCCCCCTGATAAGGCTGGTGATCCGTGCCCAGCAGAATCCCGCCACCGCGGACGTCGAGGTTGGTGTAGTAATTCTCGGTGAGATTCTGGCCCTCGCCCGTCCAGCGGCCGGACCAGTAGGACGAGATCATCCGGGCGTCGCAGATGATTTCATTCGAGGGCCGACCATTGAACCAGTTGGCGATGGCGGCAAAGTCCGTCGGGTAGTTGTCGGCGCCGGTCGAAAGGTCGAACACCCAGATCTGATCGAACGAGCCCGTCGCCAGAGCGGCCGCCGCCTGCCCGTCGGCCGACACGTTCACGTACGTTGCCGTGGCCCCTGCATTGATGAGAGTGGTGTAGATATTGGCGGCGTCCGAGTTGTATCCCCCACTGATGTTCACCATCAGCACATTGCTTGCGTGAACCGCGTTAGCCGCGAATAGCACCGCAGAGAGAGTGATGAATATTGTTGCAATAGCTGATTTCGCGCGCATTCGGAATCTCCTTCGTTGTCACAGACAGACTTTGTGAATTTCCAGGCGATGTGAGATTGCCAGCCAATGTTCGAACCACGGGACACTGCTTCCAAGGTGACCGTCGCCCGTCCGGTCTCCTTTTGCTCCTTCAAAAGCCAACAAAGGGGTAGGACGACGTTGAGATCCGGGGGAACGAGGCTCCCGTGGCTGCCTACTGTTCCTCGAGAACCCACCGACATGGCCAAGTGCCCTCAAGACCTCAGGGCCGGGGAATCCTCGACCAGATCTTGAGCTTGCGATGTCTCGGAGTTTAAAACAAGGGTGGATTGGTTGTCAATACGTGCGGCATTTACGCGCAACCAGTGAGTTGTGCCAAGAAGAATGTTGACGAGGCTTCGCACCGCCATCTCGCCCGCTAGGCCCGACTTTCTCACTACGCGGCGTACGTCAGCTTGTGCCTCCGGTTCACCTTCAATGGCCGCGTCTCGACCCGTCGCCAGTAGTAGTCATCCCACAACGGCGGCAACTCGATATGCGACACGAACAGCCGCCGCGACAACACCTCCTCCTCGGTCAGGGGCTTCGTGGCGATCCCGATCTGCATCGCCGGCGTGCTCCAGCACCGCTTCTCCCGACGCAACTTGATCGTGTTGCGCCACACCAGGAAGATCGCCAGCCGGTAGATCGAATGCTGCCGTCGCTTCCCGAACGCGATCGTCTCCCGCGTGTGGTCTTTCAGACAATGCCGCAGCAACATGTCCAGCAAGTTGACCTCGAACAACGGGTTGCGACTCGTCCGCGGCTGACGGGAGTCGATCGTCTCGTGGATCACCTTGCAATACCGTAGCTTCGCGATCGCGTAGGGATAGGTCTTGTGCTTGTCGCTCCAGATGTGGGCCTCGGTGGCGCCGTCGAGCGAGACCGAGAGCACCTCGAGCAGCGCCCGCATCAACGACCTGGGGTCCGGCCGGCCATAGTTTTGTTCAAAGAGGGACCGTTTCCATTTCTGCTCGTCGGTCATCGCCCCGCTGCGTCGTCGCTCGGCCTCGGCGAAGTGGATGATGAAGCTGGAGGGGCGATCGACGGCCGCGACGATCTCGTAGGGGAAATACTGGGAGTGCTCGAAGGTGACGAGCCCGTCGATGGCGATGTCCACGAAGGGTGACGCCTGGGACACCAGGTGTCGATGGAAGAGGATGCAGTGTCGGCCGAGGCGGGAGAGGAGGTTGTCGACGGTCGTCGGCGAGGTGTCGAGGAGCCTGGCGATCTGGCGATTGGCGGCGCCTGAGACGGCGTGCTTGTGGACCTTGGGCAGGAGATCGGCGCGTTTGAGCCAGTATGTGGTGCGGAAGGTCTGGTCTGAGCAGGTTCTGCCGCAGGCCAGGCAGAGGTAGCGTTGGACGGTGTAGGGCGGGGATTTTCGGGAGAAGGTGCCGAAGAGCGCGAAGGGCCAGGGTTGCGGCTGAGGCTTGTGGTATTTGCAGTTAGGGTTGGGGCAGTGGGGAGGAAGCGTAGGGCATGAAGTGAGTGTTTTGATGTTCATGAGGACGGGTCCAGGCAAGCGCTGGACCCGCCAACATTCTTCGTGGCACGTTAGTCGGGATACCGCGCGCGGATCTCTTGCAGCTCTGCATCGCGATCGAGGAAGATCTCCGTGAGCAAGGGATCGAACTGCTGGCCCGCCTGCTTGCGCATATAAGCCACGGCGGTGTCATGATCCCAGGCCTCCTTGTAGACGCGCCTGCTGGTGAGGGCGTCGTACACGTCGGCCAGTGCCACGATACGCGCTGCCAGGGGAATGGCGTCACCGGCCACGCGATTCGGATAGCCGTTGCCGTCCCAGTACTCGTGGTGTCCGATGGCCACGGCGACACCCATCTCCAGCATCGCGAAGGCGCCGTGAGTGTCCATGAGGTCCACCAGCACGCGGGCGCCGAGGGAGGAATGCGTGCGCATGACCACGAATTCATCATCGGTAAGGCGGCCGGGTTTCAGCAGGATGCGGTCGGGAATGCCCACCTTGCCGATGTCGTGCAGGGCCGCGGCGCGCGTGATCGTCTCCACGAATTCGTCATCCACGGAGACGGGCACGCTCGCGCGGTCGCGCAGGCGCTCGGCAAGTCTGCGCGAGAGCGCGCAGATACGATCCAGGTGGCCCCCGATGTCGCCGTCGCGCGCCTCCGCAAGGATGGCCATGCCACGGATCACGGCGTCGCGACTCGTGCGAAGCTGCCGCACGAGACGGATGTTCTCGAGCATGTAGGTCATCTGATCGACGAGCATGCCGCTCAGGTCGATATCGCCCGGCGCGAAGCTTTCCGGCTCCCGGTTGCCGAACACGAATACGCCCACCGGCCCCTGCGCCGCGATGATCGGAAACACGAGCAAGCTGCGCAGGGACGAATCCAGGGCCACGGCTTCGTGCGCCGACGCCGTGTCGGGCACGTGGACCAGATACTCCTCGACGAAGGCCTGGACGGTGCAGCGGCCCACGTCGTCGAGCGAGATCGATCGCGTCCCGTCGCCCGGCTCGTAACCGGCGACGCCCCGCAACTCGAGATGTTGGGAGTCTTGCGCCACGAGATAGAGCGCGCAGGCGTCGCAACCGAGCACGCGCCACATGCCCTTGACCATCTCCTCGAAGGCCGGCGCATGGTCGGTCATCACCACGAGCCGCGTGCTCAGCGAGCTGAGGGCACGCAGCCGCTGGGAGAAGCGGACGAGGTCCGACGCGCCGTCCGGCCGCACGACCGTGTCGAAGCGGGTCGGATCGTCGCCGGCCATGCCGACGGGACGCTGGCTGGGAAGCAGGACGTCCAAGAGCACTCCTCCGTGACGGATCCACTGGCCTGGGCACGACGAAGGCCCAGGACGGGGGGTCCTGGGCCTAGCATCGACCGATCGGCAGAGAACTGTAGAAACCCTTCGGGACAATGGGGCTAGCGCAGGCGCGCGATCTCCTCCAGAAGCACCTTTTCCAGGTCCTCCTTCTCGATATTGCGGTGCAGCTCGCCGTCGCGGTAGATCGCCACCTTCGACTTGCCGGCGGCGATTCCCAGATCGGCGGACTTGGCCTCCCCCGGCCCGTTGACGATGCAGCCCATGACCGAGATGATCTTGTCGGCCGGCAGGTCCTTGGCCAGCTCCTCCACCCTGGCCGCCAGGCTCATCACGTCCACCTCCACCCGGCCGCAGGTGGGGCAGGCCACCACTCGGGCGTAGCCCTCGCGCAGGCCGAGGGCCTGCAGCATGTGGAAGGCCGCGTTCACTTCCTCCACGGGGTCGTCGGCGAGGCTGATGCGCACCGTGTCGCCGATGCCTTCGCTCAGCAGCACCGACATGGCGGCCACCGAGCGCGCGGTGCCCGCCAGCAGCGTGCCCGCCTCGGTCACGCCGAGGTGCTGCGGCACGTCGCATACCTCGTCGAAACGCCGGCAGGCCTCGACCATCTCCCACGGTTCGCTGCTCTTGAGGCTGACCACGACATCATCGAAGCCCACCGCCGCGAGCACCTCCAGCTCGTCGAGCGCGCACTGAACCAGGGCGCCGGCCGGATCGATCATGCGCAGATCGCGGTAGCGCCTGTGCAGGCTGCCGCGATTCACGCCGACGCGGATGGGCATGCCCTGGTCCTTTGCCGCGCGCGCGACCTCCTTCACGTGGTCCAGCGAGCCGATGTTGCCCGGATTGATGCGCAGCTTGGCCACGCCCGCCGCCGCAGCGGCCAGGGCCATCTTGTGGTCGAAATGGATGTCGGCCACGATGGGCACGTTCGCCTCGGCCACGATGCGCGGCAAGGCGGCGGCGGCCGCGTCGTCGTTCACGGTGACGCGCACGATGTCGCCGCCGGCCGTGGCCAGCTCGCGGATCTGCTGCAGGGTGGCCTCGGCGTCGCCGGTTTCGTGGTGAGTCATCGACTGCACGCGCACGGGCGCGTCGCCGCCTATGGTCAGGCTGCCGACCTGCACGGCGCGCGTCTGGCGACGCGGCGCGCAGGTGGGGCGACGGGTTCCGGTCTCGCGCGGGGTGATCTCGCTCATGATGTTCCGTTGTCCTCCAGCAAGGGTCCGGGCCGCCGGAGGTCGCCGTCGCGTACCGTGTATCCAGCCTGGTCCAGGAACTCCAGCATGGGTATGCCCAGCTTGCGGGTGAGGCCGCTCGCCTCGCGGAAAGTCGCGAAGTTCAGCCCGCCGTCCGCCGCGAAGATGCGCCGCACCGCGGCCACGATCTCGGCCAGCGCACGGTATGCACATAGTAGTCGTGTTACCGCGATCTGGACGGCACGGCCATGGTCCGCGAGCCAGCGGAGGATCTCCTCGTCCTTCTGATCCGCGGGCCGGACGCCCCCCCCGCGGCCGCCTCGGTGAAGGCAGCCAGACCCGGCCATTGCGGCCCGTACCCGCGCAGAATCGCCTCCCGCGCTTCGACCGCGGCTGCCAGGGCCGGCGCAAGCGGCGGCCCCTCCGGCCCGAGGGCGAGCCGATCACCCACGAGGGCCCAGCTGGCCAGCGGGGCCATCGCCTGGCAGAGGGCGGTCCACTCGGGCGCGGCGCCGCCGAACTGGCGCGCCGGCGCGCCTCCTCGCGGGGCAACCCCAGGCGCATCGGGAAGCGTCGGGCATAGTCCTGCACGTACCGGTCGATCGTGTCTGCCAGCTCCTGCAACCGTGCTTTCGCGTAAATGCGCTTGCCCACGCGCACAGCCGTCTCGTCGTCGGCGAACTCGCCGGCGTCGTCCTGGGCGAGGCCGGCCAGCCCCACCGCCTGGAGCTGCTGCCGGAAGATATCGCGCGGATCGCCTACCTCCAGGATGTCGAGGCGCTCGAGCGCGTCATCGTCGAAGCGGCGGTGCCGGCGCGGATTCACGTCGACGACGGTCCACCGGCGATCGACGTCACCGGGGAGTAGAAGCGCAGCACCAGGCGGTCGTCCGCGCTTCGCCACGATCGCATCCTCGAGATGGAGCTGGCACAGGCCGCTGCGCGGTCCCTGCTCGCCGCCCAGCTCCTCGTGATCCAGTAGCACGATGCGCCCGAGCACCTCGCGGCCGGCATGGTGCACGTGCAGGCGCTGACGGTTCTTGATGCTGCCGCGGTAGTGCGCGAACAGGTTGACGCGCAGGTCGATCCGCCGCGTCACCACAGCGCTGCCCGGCACGAGCACCTGGTAGCCGCGCTGCAGTTCCTCCTTCTTCACGCCGTGCAGTGCCAGCGCCAGCCGCTGGCCGGCGCGGCCGACCTCGGCGTGCCGGCCATGCACCTGGACCTCGCGGATCCGCACCTTCGCACCCGTCGGTTCCACCACGAGCTGGTCGCCGGTGCGCACCTCGCCGCTCCACGCCGTGCCGGTGACGATGGCTCCGGCCCCAGGCATCGAGAAGACACGGTCCAGCGGCAGGCGAAACGCCTCGTCCGCGCCGCGAGGCGCGAGGGCCTCGGCCTCGGCACGCAGAGCCGCCTTAAGGTCTTCCAGGCCGATCCGTTTGTGCGCCGACACCGGTACGACGGGCCGTCCCTCCAGGAACGTGCCCGCCACGAGGTCGCGCGCCTCCTCCATGGCCAGCTCGCGCATCTCCTCGTCGACCAGGTCGATCTTGGCGATCACGACTACGCCCCCGCGCACGCCGAGGGTGTCGAGGATCTCCAGGTGCTCGATCGTCTGGGGCATCACGCCCTCGTCGGCCGCCACCAGCAGGAACGCGAGGTCGACGCCGCCCGCGCCCGCGACCATCTGCTTCACGAAGCGTTCGTGACCGGGCATGTCCACCACGCCCAGCATGATGCCGTCGCCGAGATCGAGCTCGGCGAAGCCCAGCTCTATGCAGATGCCGCGTTCCTGCTCTTCCTTGAGGCGATCGGTGTTGGTGCCGGTGAGCGCGGTGATGAGCGCGGTCTTGCCGTGGTCGACATGACCGGCCGCACCCAGGATGAAGTGGCGGATGGGATCCATCGGACTCCTCGCTCAGGTCGACTCGCGCCGGATACGGGCCCCCAGCGCGGCAAGCTTGGCCTCGATGCGTTCGTAGCCGCGATCGATGTGGTACACACGATTGACCTGGGTCTCCCCCTCGGACGCCACGCCGGCGAGCACCAGCGCGGCGCTGGCACGCAGGTCGGTGGCCATCACCGGCGCGCCCTGCAGGGACGCCACACCGAAGACCGTGGCCGTGGCGCCGCTCAGCCGGATATCGGCCCCGAGGCGGCGCAGCTCCGCGACGTGCGTGAATCGGTCGGTGTAGATCGTCTCCGTAACGAAGCTCACGCCTTCGGCCAGCGACGCCACCGCCATGATCTGCGCCTGCATGTCGGTGGCGAATCCCGGATAGGGGCCCGTCTGCACCTCCACCGGTCGCAGGGGTCCGTCACGCTCGATCGTCACCTCGTCGTCCGCCACCGCGATGCCACACCCCATGTCACGCAGCACCTCGATGACGGCACCGAGATGGGAGGGATCGCAGCCTCGCAGCCGCGCGCGCCCGCCCGCCAGGGCGACTGCGGTCAGGAACGTACCCGCCTCGATGCGATCGGCGATCACCCGGTGGCGTAGCGGCGCCAGCTCCGGAACACCGGTGACCACGAGCGTGCGCGTGCCCAGGCCCTCGATGCACGCGCCGGCCTGCAGCAGGGCCGCGCCGAGCTGGGTGACCTCGGGCTCGAGCGCGCAGTTGTCCAGCTCGGTGACACCGTCGGCGAGTACGGCGGCCATGAGCACGTTGCACGTGGCGCCCACCGACACGGGCTCGAATCGGAAGCGACCGCCGCGCAGTCGACCCCGGCTTCGCGCGTGGACATACCCGGCCTCCAGATCCAGCTCGGCTCCCAGCGCCGCCATGCCGTCACCGTGCAGATTCACCGGGCGCGGGCCCCAGGCGCAGCCGCCAGGCAGGGACACGCGTGCTTCACCTCGCGCCGCGAGGAGAGGTCCGAGCACGTAGATGCTCGCGCGCATCTTGCGCACGATGTCGTACGGGGCCTCCGTGGCCAGCGGACCGCTCGTATCGATGCGCAGGAAGTCGTCCCGCCGCTCGCAGCGCGCACCGAGGTGCTCGAGGAGTTGCATGAACGACACGACGTCCCGCAGATCGGGAACGTTCGCGATCTCGCTCACGCCGCGGGCGAGCAGGGCCGCAGCCATGAGCGGCAACACGGCGTTCTTGGCGCCGGCAATGGGCACGTCGCCCTCGAGCCGCGTGGGGCCTTCGATCACGAAACGGTCCATCACCGCCCTTTCCTCCGAGTGGGGATCGTCGTGGCCGGGAGATCATGATGGCATCGAATGGCGGCGGGGTCAAACGAGGGGCGCCGGAGGTGTGGGAGATGCTGGGCGGGGAGGCGCGGAGCCACCCCGCCCAGCCGGTCGGCGGGATCACTTCACGCGCGTGTAGTGCATCTCCATCCACTTCACCTCGTCGCCGGTCGGCCCCGGGCCGTACATCTCGAAGACGTGCTCGTCGTCGCTGATGAACCGCGACACCATACGAGCTTTCATCGTCATCTTCGTGGCCGCGTCGACGAAGTCGCCAGTGCAGACGAGTTCCTTCTTCTGAGCGTCGTAGTCGCCCTCATAATTCATCAGGCCGGTGCCCATGGAGTCGCACCAGTTGCCCACGTACTTGCCTGTCACGTTGTCGTACCCGAGCAAGCCCATGCCCTCGAAAGGCCCCATCATGCCCTCGCCCTTGGTGTTCGACTGAAGGAAACGCCCGCCGAGAATCATCTTCGCCGTTTCGGAACCCTCGGAGACCACGGGCTCGCCCGACGGGTCCATCCACGACTTCATGGTGACCTTCCATGAGCCGGCGCTCTTGGCGAGCATCGCATGCTCGGATCCTGGCTTTGCGGCTTCCATGTAGACCTTCATCATATCAGCTTCGTTCCCACCTGCACCCGGATGCTCTGCTCCGGCGCCGGGATGCTCTTTGCTGGCACTCGGATGCTCGTCGGCCAAGACAGAGCCGGCACCGAGCAGCACGACGAGCGCGACGAGGCTCATGGCGAGCCCCCAGTGCGGACGACGGTGATGCATGATCGCTCCTGATCGCTGAGGTTCCAGGGGCCGGATATTCCGGCCACCCACGAAAACAAGACGAACATCCTACTCTATTTCGGCGCCGGTGCCAAGCGAAAACGATCTCACCCCGGAGACGGCGACCCGGCCAGACGACCGACCACGACGCGGTTCAAATCGTTGTAATCATGGAATATAGAAACATTTTCCAGATGCGACGCCTCGAGGATCGATGGCACCGCCTCGCCCTGGTCGGCGCCGATCTCAAGGGCCATCTGCCCCCCGGGACGCAGCCAGCGCGCGGCCGCGCCGGCCAGCGCGTGGTAGAAGTCGAGTCCGTCGGGGCCGCCGTCCAGGGCTTCGCGTGGATCGCGCTGCACCTCCGCGGGCAGCGCCACGAGTTCGTCCCGACGCACGTAGGGAGGATTGCTCACGATCAGGTCGACGGAACCGCGCAGGTGGTCCGGCAGGGGATCGAAACGGCTCCCGCTCAGGACATGCACCCGCCCATCCACGCCGTGCCGGTGGGCGTTGGTCCGCGTCAGCTCCACGGCGCGCGGATTGATGTCGGTGGCCCACACCTCGAGACGCGGCACCTCCGCCGCCAGGCTCACGGCGATGACACCGCTGCCGCAACCGATCTCCACCGCCACCGGCGCCAGAAGGCGATGGTCCGGCGGGTTGAGGAGAGCGAGCGCGTGCTCCACCAGCCGCTCGGTCTCCGGTCGCGGCACGAAGACGCCCGATTCTACCTTGAAATCACGCCCATAGAAGCCCCAGGTACCCAGGATGTGCTGCAGCGGCTCGCCGCCGGCGCGCCGGCGCACCACGTCGCGGTAGCGGTCGAGCTCGTCGATTGTGAGGGGACGGTCGTGTTGCAGATAGAGTTCGAGGCGAGAGATGCCGAGGACATCGCCGAGCAGCCGTTCGGCGTTCAGACGTGCCGACTCCACGTCCTTGCGGACCAGGTAGTCGGCCGTGACCTGGATCAGCTCACGCACGGTCTTGACGGGGGCGGGTACCACGCTCAGGTCTTCTGCCGGCTCGCGGCCAGCGCCTCCTGCCGACGATGTTCACGGATCGCCTCGACGATGGCGTCGAGATCGCCCTCCATGACAGCATCCAGGTTGTGCATCGTCAAGCCGATCCGGTGATCCGTCACCCGGCTCTGCGGAAAGTTGTAGGTGCGGATCTTGGCGCTGCGATCGCCGGTGCCCACCTGGCTCTTGCGCTGGGCCGCGATCTCCGCCTCCTGCTCCCGGAGCGCCAGCTCGAAGAGGCGTGAGCGCAGCACCTGGATGGCCTTGGCCTTGTTCTTGTGCTGCGACTTCTCGTCCTGGCACTGCACGACGAGGCCCGTGGGCAGGTGGGTGACGCGCACAGCCGAGTCGGTGGTGTTCACGGACTGGCCGCCCGGGCCGCTGCTGCGGAAGACGTCGATGCGCAGGTCGTTCTCGTCGATCTCCACGTCCACCTCCTCGGCCTCCGGCAGCACCGCCACCGTGATGGCCGACGTGTGGATCCGCCCCTGGCTCTCGGTCACCGGAACGCGTTGCACGCGGTGCACGCCGCTTTCCCAGCGCAGGACGCCGAACACGCCGTCCCCACGCACGGCGTAGATCGCTTCCTTGATGCCCCCGGCCTGGCCCTCCGTCATGTCGATCAGTTCGGTCTTCCAGCGCTGACGCTCGGCATAGCGCATGTACATGCGCAGGATCTCCTCCGCGAACAGCGCAGCTTCGTCGCCGCCGGTGCCCGCGCGCACCTCGAGGATGGCGTCACGATCCTCGGTGGGATCGTGGGGCAGCAGCGCAGCCTCCAGCTCGAACTCCGCCGCCTCGAGCTCCGGTTCGAGCCGTGCGAGGTCGTCCTTGATCATGGTGACCATCTCGGGATCGCTCTCGTCGCGCAGAAGGGTGCGGTTGGCCTCGACCTGATCGGCCAGCGACTGCCAGCGCTTGCCGATGTCGAGCTGCTGCTCCACCCGCGAGTGCTCGCGCGCCAGCTCGCGGAAGCGGTTCTGATCCTTGATCACGGTGGCGTCGCTCAGCAACGCGCCGAGCTCATCGTAGCGACCCTGCAGGATCCGGACGTTGTCCCTCAAGCGTCACCGCCCTCGCCCCCGACCACCACCGAGGCCTCGCGTGCGGTCGCCGTGGCCGGCAGATCGAAATAGGTGCGGGCCGTGAAGGTGTCGGCTTCAGGTGTGAGCACGGCGCGCAGCGCCGCCATGGCGACCTCGAGCTGGCTGTCGTCGGGCTCGTTCGTCGTGATGTGCTGCATCATCAGCCCCGGCCAGATGAAGGGCTTCAGCCACCAGGCCTTGCAGAACTTGCCCGAGAGCTTGATCGCCTCGTACGCCAGGCCGCCGATCAGCGGCACGTATGCCAGGCGGATCAGCCTGTCCCCCACGGTCTCCGGCTTGCCCAGGAACACGAATACGACGATGGAGATGAGCATCACGAAGAACAGGAAGCTGGTGCCGCACCGCGGGTGCAGGGTGGTGAACGGCCGCGCGCCGTTCGCATCGAGGGTGCGTCCGTTCTCGAAGGCATGGATCGACTTGTGCTCAGCGCCGTGGTACTCGAATACGCGTCCCATGTCCTTGAGCTTGCTCACCAGCAGCAGGTACGCGACGAACATCGCCACACGGATCAGTCCGTCGACGATGTTGAACCACACACTGCCCTCCACGCCCAGCCAGTGGGTGAGCATGAGCGGCAGGTAGAAGAACAGTCCCAGGCTCAGGGCGAAGGCCACGACGATCGTCGTCCACATCATGAGCGTCTCGGTGAATCTGGGCTTGGCCTGCACGCGGTCCTCGCTCGTGGCCTGGTCGGCGGCGAACATCAGGGCATCGATCCCCAGTCCGATGGTCTCGATCAAGTGGACACCGCCCCGCAGCACCGGGATGTTCAACCACGGCAAGCGACGGATCACGCTGCGGAAGGGCTTCTTGCGCACGACGATGCGGTCATCGGGCGTCCGCACGGCAATCGCCACGGAGGTAGGACTGCGCATCATGACGCCCTCGATCACGGCCTGGCCACCCACGGCAAGGTCGAGCTTACGGGCCTCCTCGACGCCGGGCTGCCCGGGCGATGTGCTTGCAGCCTGCTCGTTCATGGTTCTCCGTCCTTGATTCCCGGGCCGTCAGCGCCCACGCGGAGCGCCCGGTGCGTCGGGAACGAAAACGAGGGTGCCAGGCCCACGGCCTGGCACCCTCGGCATGCACTCGGCAAAGGCGGGTGAGATCCCGCCCCACGCGGGCGGCCTACTTCTTGCCGCCGTAATTGACCCCTTCGTACCGCTTGCGGAAACGCTCCACGCGTCCGGCGGTGTCGACGATCTTCTGCTGCCCCGTGAAGAACGGATGGCAGTTCGAGCAGATCTCGACGTTGATCTTGGGCCGGGTCGAGCGCGTCTTGATCACGTTGCCGCACAGGCAGGTGATCTCGCATTCCACGTACTTGGGGTGAATGTCCTTCTTCATCGTTCACGGCCCCTCTTGGCCAAAAAGCTCGGTTGAGGACTGGGCCACAAAGAAATATAGCACATTTGCAAGAGCAAGGGATTTTTTTGCTCCTGACTCTTCAAGTGTTCATGGCCGCCAGGAACTGCTTGTTATCCTTGGTCTTACCAAGCTTGTCGATCAAGAACTCCATGGCTTCGATCGGGTTGTAGTCGCTCAGGTACTTCCTCAAGACCCAGATCTTGTTGAGGTTCTTCGCGTCGATCAACAGGTCTTCCTTGCGAGTGCCCGACTTGAAGATGTCCACGGCAGGGTAAACGCGGCGGTCGGCGATCTTCCGATCCAGGACCAGTTCCATGTTGCCCGTACCCTTGAACTCCTCGAAAATCACCTCGTCCATGCGGCTGCCGGTCTCGATGAGGGCCGTGGCGATGATCGTGAGCGAGCCGCCTTCCTCGATGTTGCGCGCCGCGCCGAAGAAGCGTTTTGGCTTTTGGAGCGCGTTGGAATCGACTCCGCCGGAGAGGATCTTGCCCGAGTGGGGCACCACGGCGTTGTGGGCGCGGGCCAGGCGGGTGATCGAGTCGAGCAGGATGACCACATCCTTGCCGCTCTCCACCAGGCGCCGGCTCTTGGCCAGCACCATGTTGGCCACCTGCACGTGCCGCTCGGCGGGCTCGTCGAAGGTGGAGCTGATGACCTCGCCCTTCACCGAGCGGGCCATGTCCGTGACTTCCTCGGGCCGCTCGTCGATGAGCAGCACGATGAGGTGGACCTCCGGGTGGTTGGTCGAGACGGCGTTGGCGATCTTCTGGAGGATGATCGTCTTGCCGGCCCGCGGCGGCGACACGATGAGTCCGCGCTGGCCCTTGCCGATGGGTGCCAGCAGGTTGATGAGGCGCGTGGTGAGGTCGGCGCTCTTGTGCTCGAGATCGATCTGTTCCTGCGGATACAACGGCGTGAGGTTGTCGAAGAGGGTGACCTTTTTCGCATCCTCGGGATCCATGTAGTTGACCGACTCAACCTTGAGCAGCGCGAAGTACCGTTCGTTCTCCTTGGGCGGCCGCACCTGTCCGCTGATCGTGTCGCCCGTCTTGAGGTCGAATTTCTTGATCTGCGACGGCGAGAGATAGATATCATCGGGGCCCGGCAGGTAGTTGTACTTGGCGCTGCGGAGAAAACCATAGCCTTCGGCCAGGACCTGCAACACACCCTCGGCGTAGATGAAGCCGTTCTTCTCCGTCTGTCCCTCGAGAATCTTGAAGATCAGCTCGCTCTTGCGCAGGGTGCTCACGCCCTCGATGCTCATGCCGCGAGCCACCTCCACCAGCTCGTGGATGTTCATCTCTTGCAAGTCCTTGATATCCATCGATGCTCCTAGGGTTACCGGGATCTGTGATGATCCGCAAACGTCAGCGCCGGAGCCTGACCGCGAGGACGGCAGCGGCGAAAAGGACGACGAGTTGATTGTAGCTGGGTTGTCGTGCAGTAATCGCGAGTTTCGGTCAGGCCCGCATACCTGAGATATCGGGCGCTCGGCCCGAGCGAATGCAAGGCTCGTACCAGTCCGATCCGGTGCCGTCGCCGGTCACCGGCGCGAAGCCTACGAACCGCCAGTCAACTCTCTGTACGTGCTCAAGTTCTGCTCCGCGGCCGCCTGGTCGCCCAGAGCGACCTGGCACAGAGCCAGGAACTGGAATCCTTGGGCATTGGTAAAATCGAGGCTTGTCAGGGCATTGCCGACCTGGACACCACGTGTGAACTGATCACGCGCCTGATCCATCAGATTCTGCTTCTCGACGGGGTCGGTGGTGTCCGCGGACTGTTCCTGAAGCTTCTTACCATAGAAATAGTAGGTTTGCAATCGCGCCAGCAACACCTTCGTGTCCGACGGATTGGCCTCACTTGCGCTGTTGAGCGCCGCGATGGCTTTCTCGAAGTCCTGTGCCTGGGTATACCAGTTTCCGGCGTCGGCGTAGAGTGCCCCGATCTTCACGTCATTGTCGGCTTCGTCGTCGTTCTCGTAGATCTTCGCGATCTTCACGTTGAGATCAGCAGCCCACTCCAGCTTCTGCTGCTGCAGGGCGAAACTGACGACATCGGTCAGCAGGTTCGCATCGTCGCCATGAGTCCTTCAGCAGGTCGGTGTAGATCGACTCCGCCTCGTCGAGCCTGCCCAGATATGTCAATACGTAAGCCTTGTCCTGCAGGAGCGGATACTCGTCCGGCCGGGTTTCGAGCACCTGGTTGAGCAGGTCGAGCGCGTCGGTCATGAGCACCTTGGCAGAGTCGGGCGGCGCCTTGCTCGCCATCGCCATCTTCATGTTGGCGATGTTCTGGATCGGCGTCGCCGAGTCCGGCAGCGCGGCAAAGGCGAGGCGGTAGAAGCCCTCCGCCTGCTCGTAGTTCTCGCCGCGCCACATGAGGTCGCCGTCGCGTTTGCGGTTCTCGTAGTTGATCTGCAGCGACTCGTTGACCTGCTCGGTCATGTCTTTCGGGTCCATCTCCTCGGCCGTCTTGTACTTGAGGTATGCGCTCTCGTAGCTGTGCTTGGCCTTGAGATACTCGTTGTTCTGGATCGCCTTCTCCGCCATGCGGCTGTAGGCCTCGCCCTGCCAGTAGTAGGCCTCGGGATCGTTGGGCGTGTACTGCAAACCCTCGTCGATCACGTCGATCGCCTTCTGGTAGTTCTGATCGTCGATGTACAGGATCGCGCTGGTGGTGTGGGCCGAGCGGCACCCGGCAAGGCCGATGAGCAAGAGCGACGCGGCCAGGAGCGTCATCGCGATCAGACGGACCTTCGTCATCAGAAACTCCCCTTCGGGATCACCCGGACAAGGTAAGAACGCAGAGCAGATGATCCTGGACTGGGTGGGGATTCGTTGTCGACACCCCGCGAAGGCTGGTTCGACCGGGGCACGAGCACCCCCGCAAACTGTGAGAATATAAAGGCCCTGGCGCCCCTGCTGTCAAGATCCGAGACCATCGTCAGGGGGCGCGCCGGCCATGGTGAGGCGCGTGCTCGCCTCGGGGGTGCCCCGGCGGGCCGCCCTCGCCGCCTCCGGGTACGCCCCACGGCATGAGCCGCTGGTAGCGCTCGCGCTGCTCTGGCGTGAGCACCTGGACCTCCCGCATCATGGTCTCCACCACCACCGAATCGAGTCCCGCCTGCAGGGCGCTAAGGCGCCTCTGCCCCGCCATCACGGCATCGTGGTCGATCGTACCCGGCCATGTACGCGTCGCGCAACGCTCGTCGCTGCTGCGTGATGGAAGTACGGCGCGACACGAACGCATCGGCCGCCTTGCTGTGGATCTCGGCGAAGGCCTCCTGCTGCGCAGGCGTGAGATCGAGATCCCGCGTCAAGCGCGCGAGCCGCCGGTGGGCCATCTGCCGCGGGTCGGGGCCTACCTCGCCGGATTCGCCCCCCTCGGGCCCCGGGCCGGGCGGAACGAATCCCGGTTCCATGGCAGGGGGCGCCGGAGCCGCGCCGCGATGGGCGACCCGCCAGGCGAGCCCGAGATTCAGGCCCAGGGAGAGCAGGAGGACGACCAGCAAGCCGCGTTTCACGAACCCACCTCCGTGGTGCCGGTCGCCGTGCCGGCGGACCACCAGATCTCATCGAGGGGCGTGACATCCTGCAGGTAGGCATCATTGTCGCTGGACATGGTCGCCACCGCATTCGTCGCGCGGGGATTGCCTTGCTCCAGCACGCGGTCGAGCTGGAGGCCGAGCAGCAGTCCGGCCACGACGGCCGCCGTCGCCAGGCCGGCGCGCATCCAGACGAACCGCGCCCGCGGACGCCGCGTGGCGAGACGCGCGGACACCTCAGGCCAGAGCGGGCGCTTTAGCAGGGGCGCGGCACCGGCCGCCAGCGCAGCCCAGGTCCGCTCCAGCGCGGCAAGCTCGTCGCGGCATGCCTGGCACGCCTGGAGATGATCGTGCACCCTACGCGCCTGGGCGGGGGCCAGTTCCCCATCGAGATACGCTTGCAGACGGGACGTCTCGTGTGTCATGCCTCATTCCTTCCGCCGGCCACGACCAGCGAGCCGAGGTCGTGGCGCAGACTCGCCGATGCCCGCTGCAGAAGCGATTCCACAGCCGGCACCGTGGTCGCGAGAGCGTCGGCGATCTCCTGGTAGCTCATCTCCTGATACCGACGCATGACCACCGCCTCGCGCTGACGTTCGGGGAGTCTCGCGATCGCCTCCTGGACGCGGGCTATCGTCTCGGCGCGCTCCAGGCTCTGCAGCGGATCGTCGTCCCGGCCGGCTCGGTCGTGCCGCACCGGGTCGAAGCTGATCCAGCCAATGATCTTGCGTCGCCGCAAGGCACTGCGCGCCCGGTTGCCCGCGATGCGCATGAGCCAGCTCCGAAACTTGCCGTGCCCCTCGTAGCGCCTCGCTTGCTCGTGCACCTTCACGAACACGTCCTGCGCGAGATCCTCGGCCTCCTCGGGCGACCGCAGCATGTGGACGAGGAACGCGTACACCGGTTGCTGCCAGCGCTGGACGAGGACGCGCAGCGCGTCCTCGTCCCCCATGGCGATCCGTTGCATCAGGGCATCGTCGTCCACGCACAAAACCACTCCGGACTAGCTGTCCCGCTTGTCCTTGCCCATCCGCGGCGCGCGGCCGGCGCGGGCGCAGTGCCCACCACGACGTCCATGCCCCGGACCATCACCGCGCATCAGCAGCATCTGGTCGCGCTGCTCGGGCGTCAACTGCTTGCGGATCGCCAGCTGCGCCTTGACGCGGTTGGTCTGGATATCCGTGCGCACCTGCCCGATCTTCGCCACCAGCTTGGTCACGGCGTCGTCGTTCGGGTTGTCCTTGAGCATCTCGCCACGCAGGTCGTTCTCGAGCTGCATGATCTGCTTGCGCAGCGGCAGATTCTTCTCCTGGGCGTCGTTGCGGATGCCCTCGATCGCCGACTTCTGGTCGTCGCCCAGGTCGAGGCGCCCGACCATGCGGTCCCAGCCCGCGCCGGGTCCGCCCTGACCACCGCGCATCCCGGGGCCGTCGGGCATCGAGCAGGTGGCGGGGCAAGGGAGCGCCCCCGCGCCCGGGCCCGGCTGGGCCCAGGCGGTAGCGCCGGCGCCGGCGACCAGCATGGCGCCGAGCATGATCAGGGGCAGCGAATGCTTCGTATTTCTCATGGCGGGTTCTCCTCGGTTCGTTCCGGTCATCGTACGTGAAGATCTCTGCGGTTCGCGCGTTCCACTAGGTACTCCACCCAACCCTTGCCCGCGGGAATACCAGCGCACGAATATCGGGTCGAACATGAGTGGAATCTGCGGGAACTATCCGGGCCTATCTGGACCGGATCAGCCGCTCGAGATTCGCCCGCAGATTCGGGTCGTCGGGCCAGCGCCGCAGGCCCTCGCGCAGCGTGTCGACGGCGGCCTCCGGCTGCCCGCTGCCAGCCAGAGCGACGCCCAGATCCAGCGCCGCACGCGGATCGTCCGGCACCTCGGCCTGGAACTGCCGCGCGGCCGCGACAGCCTCGCTCCAGCGGCCCGTGCGCCCCATCAGCACCACGCGATTGTGCAGCATATCCGCATCGCCCGGATCGTCGCGAAGGTACACCGCGATCTGGGCCTCCGCGTCGCCGAGGCGCCGCTCGGCGAGCAGGAGTTCGACGAGCTGGCGCTGGAGCGGTAGCGGGGCGTCCACCCGGCGCACGCCCTCGGCGAGGGCGGCCACGGCTGCGTCGATGTCGCCCTTTTCGGCGAGCGCCCGACCGAGTCCGGCGTAGGGGCCATCGTCACGCGGCTCGGCCGCGGCGGCCTCGCGGTACAGCGCGACCGCCCGCGCGAGCGCCGGCTCGCGCCCGGCGGGTGCAGTCGGTGCCCAGCGCTCCCAGCGCTGCGCCTCATTCGACCACGATCGCACGCGCCACCGTTGTTGCGCATCACCCAGACCCCACGGCCAGACCGCGACGAGCAGCGCGACGACCCCGGTTCCCGGTCCCAGAAGGACGCGCCAGCGCCGCTGCGCCAGGGCTGGCGCGAGGCTCCGCGCGCCGAGTCCCGCCAGCACGGCCAGGGCCGGCACGAGAACGAGCCGGTACCGCGATACCACGAAGACGAGGCTTTGCGTCGCGATCAACAGGACCAACGCGCCGGCCCAGAGTGCGGCCACGGCGTGGTCGGACGCCGTGTCGGGAGCAACCGGCACCGTGCGCCGCCAGGCCAGCCAGCCGCCGACCAGTCCGAGGGCGACGAGCAGTCCGTACGGCACCACCAGCGCGCGCAACACCGGCACCTCGCGAGGCCAGGCCGCGAGGGGTGTGACCTGCGCAATCTCCCAACCCTGCAGATGAAGCCAGACCCTGCGAAACCACAGGACGACGAAATGACCCGGGCGCGCGGCCACGGATCGCCCGACCTGGTCCAGCCACAGCCTGTCAGCCTCGGCGGCGTCGGGGACCGCGTGTCCGGTACGGGCCGCGAGGAACTCGCGGCCCGCGGGGTCGTGCTCGAGGTCGAGCCCGCGGGGCGTGGTGAAGAGCCCCCGCGCCTGCGGCCCGTTGCCGAGGAAGAGATTCACGCCGCCGTTGAGCACGGGTGGCGTGAGCCGGCCGCTGAGCCGGGAGTTGTGCCAGACCGCCGGGATCAACGGCACGAGGCAGCCGAGCACGAGGGCCGCGCAGAGCGCCGCACGCCGGCTGCGGCTCGCGCGCCAGATCACGACGAGCCCGGGCACCAGCAGCACGATCACGTGGGCCCGCAGTAGCACGGCCAGCCCGAGCACCACCCCCGTGCCCACCGCGGCGAGGACGGGGCGCATCGGCACGCGAGCGAGCCAGCGGGTGACCAGCGCCAGGTAGGCCGTGACCGCGAGCGTGAGGGGGATCTCCAGCAGGATTGTGCGGGCGAAGATGGCGGCCGGCCGGTAGAACCAGAATAGCAGCGCCGCCAACGCGGCGATCGCCAGGGTTGGCCGATCCGGCGTGCCGGCATCGCGGCCCCGCACGACCCCGGCGATGATCCCACCGATGGTAACCCACGCGAGCGCCTGGAAGACCAGCAGCGCCCACGGCTGCCGACCGGCGAGCACGCCATCCGCGAGGGCACGGCCCCCGCTCAGCACCGCCACGAGCGCGGTGTAGAGTGGGGACATGATGAACGCGCGCGAGCCGTAGTCGCCGGCGGCGAGATGCCGGGCGTCGCGCAGGTACCAGGCCTCATCGAGAACCGGGACGCGGGTCAGCACCGAATCGACAGTCTCGTGCCAGTAGACGCCCCAGAACACCACCACCACGAGGGCGCCGATCGCGACGAGCAGAATCCGTCGCCGTCTCGTCATTCCCCACCGTCTCACCCTCGGTGCGTTCGGGTCGGTCACACGCTGAACCGGATCTCCAGGATATCGCCGTCCTGGACGACGTAGCCCTTGCCCTCGAGGCGCACCTTGTGGACGGCCTTCGCGGCGGCGTGGCTGCCCGCGGCCACGAGATCGTCGTAGGCGCAAACCTCGGCGCGGATGAAGCCACGCTCGAGGTCGGAATGGATGACACCGGCCGCGGTGGGCGCCAGAGCGCCGCGGCGCACGGTCCACGCGCGGCACTCGTCGGGTCCTACCGTGAAGAAGCTCTGCAGATCGAGCGCACCGTAGGCCGCCCGGATCATGCGGTGCGACGCCGGCTCCGTGACGCCGAGAGCCTCGAGGAACTCGCCGGCCTCCTCGGGCGTCAGCGCCGCCAGTTCCTCCTCCACGCCGGCACATAGCGGTACGACTTCGGCGCCCGCGGCGCGCGCCGCGGCCTGCACCGTGTCGTCCGGCGCCTCGCCCTCGGCGTGGTTGAGTACGACGATGAGCGGCTTGAGCGTGAGGAACGAGTAGCCGGAGATGATACGGGCGTCGTCGGCGCTGAATGTCAGCTCGCGCAGGGGGCGCTCCGACTCGAGCTGCGTGCGCAGCCTTTCGAAGAGTTCGGGCTCGACCGGACTCGCAGCCTTGCCCTTGATCTGCTTCTCCCGCACGAGCCGTTGCAGCCGGTTCTCCACGATCTGCAGGTCGGCGAGGATCAGTTCCAGCGCGAGGGTCGTGAGCTCGCCCGCCGGGTCGGCATCGCCGTAGCCACTGTCGAAGCAGCGTACGACCTGGGCCAGCGCGTCCACCTTGCGCGCGTGCTCAAGGAACCGCGTGGCCTCACGGCCCCCGTCCGCACTCTGGCCGGGACTGAAACCGGGCACGTCCACCCATTCCACCTGCGCGTGGATCGTGCGCTTCGGATTGTACATGGCGGCCAGGGTGTCGAGGCGCGGGTCGGGCACCTTGCCCACGGCGCGGTGAGGGTCGACGCCGCCCTGACCCGTGGCGACCGAGGCTCCGGTGATGACGTTGAACAGCGTGGTCTTGCCCGTGAACTTCAGACCGACGATCCCGACTTCCAAGTCTGGCTCCTCCTCGTTGCCGATGCGGCAGGTCTCTCGCTCATGCGGGCCCAACCATCGGCTACCAGGTCGGCCGTCGTCAAGGCTGCGGCGGAGGAAGCTCGCGATCGTAAAAAGCCGACCAGTCCGACCACGGGCCCTGGCGGCCCTGACCGTCGACGGCCATGACCCGAGCCCGGTAGCGGTGCATGTACTCGACGCCCGGGAATTCGTAGGTCTGGATCGAACCGGGAACGGCCTGAACCGGCGTGATCTCGTCGTACGTCCCGTCGATGTCCTGGATCTGGACGTTGTACGAGACGGGAGTCGATCCCGAGCTCGGGAGCCCCCAGTGCAGCGTCACGGGTCCGGCATCCTGAGCGCTGGCGGACGCAACGAACGAGAGTCCGGAAGCGACCACGAGTCCCGCCGCGACCATGAGTCGCGCGATGCCCACGAGTTTCTCGGCGAACTCGACTGCGCCGAAACGGACGCCGCCGGCACGTGTGCTTGTGGTGGTGTCGATAGTCATGTCTACGTGAATCCTCTATGGCCAAAGGTGACATGCGGCGGGACCGACACGTGTCCTGGATTTGAATCTACCCTCCATGACTCCCGAATGCAAATGAGACGATCGGGGGGCCGCGAAGAACGGAGGGAACAATTTTTTCGCCTATTTTATGTCATATTATAATATTATTTATTACATAATGGCGCCCACGTATCATCTCTAAAAATAAGTCGTTCCCGCACAGCCACTTGGACAGCCGCTGATGGCTCCAGTTCATGAAATCGAATAATTCCTGCAATCTTATTGGACTTGCTAGCGGGAAACCCGTATCTCTTTCCTTTGAAGTTTTCTGCATGCCCTCACCGGGTACGGTGAGAACTCCCGACGGTCTACGAGGAGTCAATAGATTTGAATTTCGTGAAAAAGGTCGCGGGCCTGGCGCTCGTCGTCGGGACCACCGTATGGGCCGGACCGCTACTCGCACGCACGATCAACGTCCCCGCCACCTACCCCTACATCAGTCTGGCGCTCCGCGTGGCCCGCAGTGGTGACCACGTTCGCGTACAGCCCGGCGTCTACCACGAGTGGGGGCTCTACCTCACGAACGGTGTCATCCTCGAGGGCGCCACGGAAGAGCCGGGCGCAGTCACGATCGTGGGCAACGGCGGTTCCCGCGTACTGCTGGCGACGCATATCGACACCCTCGCCGTGGCCAAGGATCTGACGATCACCGGCGGCAATGCTGATGGGATCACCTATTACGACGGCAGTGGCGGCGGCATGCTGATCAATGACGCACGCGTGAAGCTCGTGAGGGTGCGCTTCACAGGGAACAACGCGCGGTACAGTGGCGGCGGTCTCCGGCTCATCAGCGCCTCGCCCACGCTGGTCGGCTGCGAGTTCCTGGACAACACCGCCGGGGACGGCGGCGGCGGCCTCGATTGCAGCTACGACGCGAGCCCGATGCTCGAATCGTGCACGTTGCGCAACAACAGCGCGGCCTGGGGTGGCGGCATATCGATCCGGAGCGATTCGGCGCCGACCATGATGACGTGTGCGTTCGTGGAAAACACGGTATTAGCCGGACCCGGACTCGGTGGCGGCCTGTTCTCCGATAGCCAGTCGCATCCCTCGCTCGTCATGTGCATGTTCAACGGCAATAAGGCCCGGTACGGCGGTGCTCTGGCCGCGGCGACGGGATCGAGCCTCGACATGACCAACTGCACGCTGCGGGCGAATGCCGCCACCCGCGAAGGTGGCGGCGTGTACGTGAAGCGATGCATCCCGAACATCGTGCACACGATCATCGCCGAGAACGAGGGTGTGGCCGTGCACATCGGCGACGACTCGTTGCCGCAGTTCAACGCCTGCGACATCTGGGGCAACTCCGGCGGCGACTGGCTCGGCGCCATCGCCGGACAGAGCGGCGAGCAGGGGAACATGTCCGCAGATCCGCTCTTCTGCAGCGACACCGATCTTCACATCGATACCGCGTCTCCCTGCGCGCCGGCCCAGAACGACGTCGGACTCATCGGCGCGAACCTGCCTGGTTGTTCGAACCAAGCCATCGTCGTGAACGACGACCTCCCGGTGCTCGTTCGCATGTCCGTGGCGCCCAATCCGTGCAATCCGGTCACGTCCGTCAACTTCGACCTCGACACCGCTCGGCGCGTGCGCTTGACGGTCTACGACGTCAGCGGGCGACGGGTGCGCACGCTCGCCGATCAGACCTTCCCCGCCGGTACACAGTCGGTTTTATGGGATGGCCACGACGACGACGGGCGCGCGCTCGCGTCCGGCACCTATGTCGTGGCGTTCGCGGCCCAGGGAAAGAATCTCCAGACCACGAAGGTCCTGCTCGTCAAGTGATACGCCGCGCCACGACCCCGGCTGCCGGTCGGCCATCGGGATCGAAGTCTTCGGTCTGCACCAGGCGCAGGAACAGTGGTGACGGCAGCAGGCGTGCCAGCTCGCCGCGACGCAGCCGGTGGCGCGCCTGGGGGTTGCCCACATAGCCCGGCGCGTCGCGAAACGTCCGCACGACAGCCACGCCGGCAGGCGCCAGGAGCCCCGGCAAGGCGCGCACGAGATCGCGCTGCAGGTAGCGGAACATGAGGACCACCGCCCACGGCCCGTCCGGAACGACGGCCGGGTTTCGCAGATCGGCTTCCACGAGCTGCAGCGTGACACCACGGCTCTCCGCCAGGCGCCGCGCGAGACGCAGCGCTTCCGGCTGGTGATCGATGCCCACCACGCGGTAACCGCGCTCCGCCAGCCAGACGCTCGCCCGGCCGCTGCCGCAGGCGATGTCGAGCACCGGCCCGGCGGCGGGCGGGGGCAACAGGTGCGCCCATCGCGCCAGGAAGCTGGGCGGCTGCCAGAGCGGTTGCCGCACCGTCCCGGAGCTCCGCCAGGGTTCGGGCGCGACGCATCCCGGGGGCCAGACCACGGCCTGGACCCGCGCACGGCCTCGCGCCTGCAGATGTGCGCTGGCCCGCAAGGCGACGACGCGGTCTCCCGCCACGACGACGAGCTCGACCTCCCGCGGAGGCAGAAAGATCGACGGCACCTCGGCATCGAGCCACGCTTCCAGCCCCGCCGACGACCCGTCGTCACGCGGTATGTTGCAGGACCCCGGGAGATGGCCGCCCTCGAAGTCCGGAGCCGGGCGTAGATCGAGGATCCGATTCGCGAGCCCTGTCCCTGCGGACACGAGCCGAGACAGATCGTTCGGTAGGACGAGGATGAAGTCGTCGCTCACAGGCCCCCTCGCGAACGTTCAGGGTCTCCTTCCCCCGCCGTCCAGGATCTGATACCATCGCCGGCACGCGCTTTCCCGTGCCCCTTCGCCTTTCCGTGTCCCTGGGGTGGCCCATGGTGCTGCGACACGCGATGCTGCCCACGCTCGCCGGCCCATTGCTGGTGGTGGCTGGACCGGATGGCCTGCGGTATCTGCGCATCCTGCCGGAAATTCATGCCTACCGTCCCGACCTGGCCCGTCTGGTCCCGGGCATTCCCGGCGACGAGACCGAGCTGGTCGAGGATCCCGGAGCCTTCACGGCGCTGGCACGTCAGCTCGGCGAGTACTTCGCCGGGCTGCGGCGGGGATTCGACGAGCCACTGGCTCCGACCGGAACCTCGTTCCAGACGGCCGTCTGGCACCGCATCGCCACCATACCCTACGGAAAGCTGCGGGCGTACGGGGAACTCGCAGCAGACCTGGGTCGCCCGCGGGCGACCCGCGCCGTCGGTCAGGCGGTGGCCCAGAACCCCCTGCCCATCGTGATCCCCTGCCACCGTGTGATCGGAGCCGGGGGCGCGCTCGTGGGGTTCGCGGGCGGGACTGATCTCAAGGCACGGCTCTTGCGACTCGAGGGCCACACCCTGATCGGGGCCCGGCGGATCGCGCCTCCTCAGCTCTTCTGAGAGGACGCTCTGGCTTGCCGGTCGGGGCAATACTCCTCTAGATTGGGTTCGGCCATCCTCGCATCAGGGACGAAACCGGGCGTGGCTGCTGCCGTGTGAACTGAATGTGTTCGAGCCATAGGAGCGGCTGATGCACAAGTTCCGCAAGTTCGTCGTGACTCCGAGTCTGCCGCCGAAGCTCGCACCGCTGCTCGAGATCGCGCGGAATCTCTGGTGGATCTGGAATCCCGAAGCGATCGCGCTGCTGCGCCGCATCGATCCCGATCTCTGGGAAGAGCGCAATCACAATCCGATCGCCGTCCTCGGAAGCCTCTCGTCGGAGCGGTTCAACGAGCTGGCGCGCGACCCGGCCTTTCTCGCCCACCTCGAGAGCGTGCACGACGACCTGCAGCGTTACCTGCAGATGCCGTCGTGGTTCGAGGAGGAGCACCCCAACGTGAGTGGCAGCCGCATCGGGTACTTCTCCTTCGAGTTCGGACTGCACGAATGCCTGCCGCTCTACTCCGGCGGCCTCGGCTGCTTGGCGGGCGATCATCTGAAGTCGGCGACCGATCTCGGCATTCCGCTCGTGGCCGTGGGTCTGGCCTACCAGTACGGGTACTTCCGGCAATACCTGAACCACGACGGCTGGCAGCAGGAAGACTACCCGATCAACGACTTCTACAACATGGTCATGACGCTCGAGAAAAACGCGGACGACACCCCCGTGGTCATCGAGATCGAGTATCCCGGCCGTGTGGTCAAGGCGCGCATCTGGCGCGTCCAGATCGGGCGCAATCCTCTGTTCCTGCTCGACACGAATCTCTTCGAGAACCGTCCCGAGGACCGCGACCTGACGAGCAAGCTCTACGGCGGCGACACCGACATGCGCATCCGCCAGGAGATCCTGCTGGGCATCGGCGGTCTGCGCGCCCTGAAGGCGTTGAACGTCGAACCCTCGGTGTGCCACCTCAACGAGGGCCACTCGGCTTTCCTCGCGCTCGAGCGCATCCGGTTGCTGATGGAGGAGCAGAAGCTCCCATACAGCGTGGCGTTCGAGCTGGTTCGTGCCACGAACGTGTTCACGAGCCACACCCCCGTGCCGGCAGGCAATGACTACTTCGATCCCACCCTCGTGCGCACCTACCTCAAGGGCATGGCCGACCAGCTCGGGATCGGGCTGGAGGGCCTCCTCGCGCTCGGGCGCCAGGACCCGAACGACAAGGCCGAGTCGTTCTGCATGACCGTGCTCGCGCTGCGCCTCAGCCAGTTCGCCAACGGCGTGAGCGAGCTGCACGGGCACGTGACACGGGACATGTGGAAGAAGATCTGGCCCGGCGTACCGGTGCACGAGATCCCGATCTCCCACATCACCAACGGCATCCATACCCGCAGCTGGCAGTGCAACGAGCTGGCGCAGCTCTACGACCGCTACCTGGGACCGCGCTGGTACGACAAGCCAACCAATCACATGGTGTGGCAACGCGTCGACCGCATTCCCGACGCCGAGCTGTGGCGAGCGCACATGCGCATGCGCGAGCGCCTGGTGGGCTTCGTGCGGCGGCGCCTGCGCGCGCAGCTCGCGGCGCGCGGCGTGAGCCAGGCCTACGTGCAGGCCGCCGGCGAGGTGCTCGACCCGGATGCCATGACGATCGGATTCGCCCGACGGTTCGCGACCTACAAGCGCGCCGACCTCGTGCTGCGCGACCCCGAGCGCCTTTCGCGCATCCTCAACAATCCCGATCGACCGGTGCAGATCATCTTCGCCGGCAAGGCGCACCCCAAGGATCATCCCGGCAAGGAACTGATCCGCAAGATCGTGCACCTGGCCCAACGCGACGACTTCCGCAACCGCATCGTCTTCCTCGAGGATTACAACATCGAGGTCGCGCGCTACCTCGTGCAGGGTGTGGACATCTGGCTGAACAACCCCCGCCGTCCGCTCGAGGCCAGCGGCACCAGCGGCATGAAGGTGCCTGTGAATGGCGGCATCAACCTGTCGGTGCTCGACGGCTGGTGGTGCGAGGCGTACGACAAGCAGAACGGCTGGGCCATCGGCGCCGGCGAGATGTACGAGGATCCGGCATACCAGGACGAGGTGGAATCGACCAACCTCTACGAGTTGCTCGATAACGAGATCGCGCCGCTCTTCTACAAGCGCAGCAGCGACGACGTCCCGCGCGACTGGGTCCGCGTCATGAAGAATTCGATGAAGACCGTGAACACCGAGTTCAACACCAACCGCATGGTCGAGGAATATACCCAGCGCTTCTACATGCCCTGCGTGGAGAACCGGCTGCGCCTGTTTGCGAACGACGCGAAGGATGCGGTGGAGCTGGCGCGCTGGCGCGCGCACGTGTCGCAGCACTGGCCCGCCGTGTCGGTGGCCGACATCGCAGCGGAGGACCAGGAGGCCCAGCCCATGGGTTCGAGCTTCCCGGTCCAGGCGACGATCGAGCTGGGCGACCTGGGCACGGGGGATATCCTCGTGGAGATCTACCACGGGTTGCTCGACCGCAATGGCGAGGTCATGAACGGCGAGACCGAGATCATGACGCCGGAACACGAGGGGGTGACGGGGCGCGTGGTCTACACCGGCAGCATTCCCTGCCGACGCTCGGGGCAACGTGGTTTCACCGTGCGCGTGACCCCTCGCAACGCCGCCTTCCCCCTCAACCGCTTCGAAACCGGACTCATCCGCTGGTATGGCGACGACGTCACGGCGCCGCGGCCGCGGGCCCAATACGCGTCGTGAGGACCGGCTCGTCGAGCACACTGAAAGGGTCCATCCCGCGGTGGACCCTTCGTCCTTTCTGAGCTATCGCCTAACCCAGACCAGGCACGATCCGTTTCAACTCGTCGATGTACGCCTGGAACCGGCTCCGCCCGCCGCTAGAAAGCTTGACGACGGTACGCGGCCGCTTGCCGACGAAGTCCTTCGCGATCTCCACCATCCCCCCGGCCTCCAGCTTCGACAGGTGTACGGACAGCGTGCCGTCGGTGAGACCCGCCTCCACCTTCAGTTCGGTGAACGTGGCACCGGCCGCGTGCGTCGCCAGGTATGACAGGACGAGCAGTCGTGCACGACCGTGGATGAGAGGAGACAGCGGTGTGAGGTCGTCGCGCTCGGACGCGGACGCCGCCGATGCTGCCACGGGCGCTGGCCTCCCTGCCGTGCGCGCGGTGTCAGGTGGCGGCGTTCAGGGACCGGCGCGAGGCTGCGCGGCGAGGTGCCGGCCGGTCCCCGCCATCCGGAGGGTCGCCGCGGAATCCCTGCCACGGGGGTCGTCTACGCGCAGTGGGAGCAACACCGCGCGAACCGCGCATCCCTTCGCGGCGAGAGGTTGAATCGGGGGGCGGCTGGCACCCAGGACCAGTGACTCCGCCCCCCTTCGGCCGTCGGGGTTCCTTCCCCTTCCCCTTGCGGGGGTCCGTGCCTTGCGGCATGCGCTCCGTCCGGACCCGGCGTCAACCTCCAGACAGGCCCGCTTCCGTGACCTTGGCGGTTCCGCCTCCTTGCGGATGCCCGCCTGCCGGATGACATATGCTTTATTAATTCAAGTACTTCATTTTGTCAAGTAACTTTTTCCGCGGGTACGGTCAGTCCGTTCCGCGGCGATCCGATCCCGCTTTACTCCACGAGGCCGCCCGCTATCTTTGGCGCGTATCCTGTATATTCCGCACTGCAACCGGCGTCGCCGTGGGCCACCCGACACGCCGAGGAGGGCCGCATGAAGACTGCGAAGTACATCGAGATCGAGGAGCGCTACGGAGCCCACAACTACCACCCGCTCGACACGGTCATCGCGAAGGCGGAAGGCGTGTGGGTCGAGGACGTCGACGGAAAGCGGTACCTCGACTTTCTCGCAGCGTACAGCGCGGTCAATCAGGGGCACTGCCACCCGCGCATCCTCAAGGCATTGCAGCGTCAGGCACGCAAGGTGACGCTCACCAGCCGCGCGTTCCGCAACGACCAGCTCCCGCTCTTCTGCCAGGAGATCTGCGAACTCACCGGCTTCGCGAAGGTGTTACCGATGAACTCGGGCGCCGAGGCCGTGGAAACCGCGATCAAGGCCGCGCGCAAGTGGGGCGAGCAAGTCAAGGGCGTGCCGAAGGACAAGGGCGAGATCATCACCTGCGCCGGCAACTTCCATGGCCGTACCACGACCATCGTGAGCTTCTCCACCGACGAGCAGTATCGCGAGGGTTTCGGCCCGTTCACCCCCGGCTTCAAGACGATCCCCTTCGGCGATGCCGATGCGCTGGCCAAGGCGATCACGCCGCACACGGTGGCATTCCTGGTGGAACCGGTGCAGGGCGAAGCGGGCATCGTGGTGCCGCCGGAGGGCTTCCTGAAACGCGCCGCCGAGCTGTGCCACGAGCACCGCGTGCTGCTGATCTGCGATGAGATCCAGTCGGGCCTGGGGCGCACGGGCAAGCTCTTCGCCTACGAGTGGGACGGCGTGCAGCCCGACGGCCTGATCGTGGGCAAGGCGCTCTCGGGCGGCTTCCTGCCGGTGAGCGCGTTCCTGAGCAGCGACGAGGTGATGGACGTCTTCAAGCCGGGTGATCACGGGTCGACGTTCGGCGGCAGCCCGCTGGCGATGGCCGTGGCGCGCGAGGCACTCAAGGTGATCGTCGAGGAGGACCTCGTCGGTCAGAGCGCCAAACTCGGCCCGTGGTTCATGGAGAAGCTAGGTGAGATCAAGAGCAAGAGCATCGTCAAGGTACGTGGCAAGGGCCTGTGGATCGGCCTCGTCCTCAACACGCCGGCCCGCCCTTACTGCGAGGCCCTGAAGGGCGAGGGGGTCCTCTGCAAGGAGACCCACGAGAACGTCATCCGCTTCGCGCCGCCACTGGTGATCACGAAGAAAGAACTGAACTGGGCCCTGCGCCGCGTGGCGAAGGTGTTCAAGCGCATCGACGGCTAGCGGACCGACGAGTCCCTTGAATCCCTGATACGGTGGGCGTTCCCCTGAAGGAACGCCCATCGTCGCGTCTGTGGGGCGTTTTGACTACGCGACTCCATCCTGTATCATCATGCAGCCACGTGGGTCACCAGCCAACCCGCTGGAAGGGGGACATCCATGCGACGAACTACACGCAGTCCAGCGGTCGGAATCACCGCTGCCCTGGCCGTGACGCTGGGACTACTGCTCCCAGCGCTCGCCTCGGCCACCATCATTCACGTACCAGGCGATCAGCCGACCATCGCGTCCGCCCTCGCCATTGCGCAGCCCGACGACCAGGTGCTGATCGCGGCAGGCACGTATGACGAACACGACCTCGAACTCCCGGCCGACGTCCGCCTGGAAGGCGAAACCGGGAATGCCCAGGACGTCGTCATCGACGCCCAGGAGCAGGGGCGCGTCCTCGCGATATCCTTCGCGAATATCAGCGCCGAGGTGCGCGACATCACCCTCACCGGCGGCGACGCGAATCGCGGCGGCGCCGTCTTCAGTCGTGGCACCCGACTCACGCTCCATGGCTGCCGCGTCCAGAACAACCGTGCGCACTACGGTGGCGGAATCTTTGTCGCCGAGGGCGAGTGCGAACTCGACGATTGCCTCATCGTCCGCAACGAGTCCGACACGTTTGGCGGCGGCCTATACGTCCACGGTGAGGCGGAACTGCTCGCGATCTCGACGCTGATCGCCTCCAACTACGCCGAAACGGGAGGCGGTGCCTGGTACGTCGCCGACGGCGGTTCCCTTTCGCTGGATCACGGCACTATCGCGGACAACTCCGTGGTGGAGGCCGGCGGCGAGGGAGCGGCCTTCGCGGCCCTTGGCGTCGTCGTTCAGAATACGGCCGCCGCGATCAACCTGCCGATCTGGACCAGCCTGCCCGCGCAGCCGGATCTGATCGAGCTTCCGCCGGAGCCCACGGCCGAACGGTGCCTGCTCGTCGACGCGGCGAGCGTGCCGCAGTTCACATGCAGTGTGCGGTATTTCGGTGGTTTCCTGGGGCCGATCGCCGACCAGGAAGGTGTGAACGGCAACGTCGCCGCCGATCCGCGCTTCTGCCGCCGCGGCTCGCTCGACGAACCGGACCTCCGCTTCGGAGTGGCGGCCGATTCGCCGTGCTTGCCCGCGAACTCTGGCGGCTGCGACCTCATCGGCGTCTTCGGACAGAGCTGCGACACGCCACTACCGGTGCCCGACGTGCCGACGGTGGCGTGCGTGCTGGAAACGCCCGCTCCGAACCCGTTCAATCCGATCACGACGATCCGCTTCGCCGTGCGCGAGTCGGGCCACGCCCGGCTCGACGTGTACGACCTCACGGGGCGGCGCGTGGCGACGCTCGTCGACGGCACCGTCGCGGCCGGCGGCCACGAAGCCACCTGGCGCGGCCTCGATGTGAGCGGACGCCGCGTCGCGAGCGGCGTCTATCTCTGCCGGCTCGTGGCCGGTGGCCTGACGCAGACCCGATCCCTCACCATGGTGAAGTAGAAAGGAGGAACGCCATGTCTACGCAGAGAACCAACCTCGTCATGGGGATCGTCGTGGCGGCCCTCATCCTGGTCGGCTTCGCGGGTCCGGTCCGCGCCAATCAGGACGACTACTTGCCGACCATCCAGATGAACAGTCCGAGCGCGCTGCTCTATCAAGACGAGCCCCGTCCCGTCGCAACGAGTTTTTTCGTCGGCTTCGTGGGGTCCGACCCGGACGGTATCGCCAGCCAGGCGCCGACGAAATACCGCTATCTCCTCACCCGGGCTGTGTTGCCTGACGGGAACTATGCGATGTCGAAAATCGAGGTTCAGGAAAACGTGGAGTCGCTGCTCTCGTACGCGGACCCCGCGTGGTCGTCATGGCTCGACTGGCCGGCCGACGAGGCGGACCAGCGCATCGCGATCAACAACCTCCCGAGGTTAGACGAGCAGGCCAGGCGCATCTTCTACCTCATCGCGCTGCAGGCCATGGACGAGAACGGAGCCGTGAGCGTGGCCCGCACGTACGGCACGAACGTGGGCCACTTCTTCGTGGCCGACCTGGCGCCGCGGCTCGCCATTTACGAACCATTGCTGGGCGACTACACCTTCGTGGGCACGCACCTGGTCTTCGACCTCGACATCGGCAGCGACACCTACGCCTTCCAGTGGGTCGCGGACGCCAGCTCCTATGGGGCAGAGATCACATCCTATCGCTGGGGCGTGGATATTGCCGACGTCGACGATCCCGACGATCCCGGCTGGTCCGGACCGCCGGGGCTCGGCCCCGAGTATCAGCAGACCGGTCCGCTGCCGCTGGTTTCCGGCATACACAACCTGATCATCGAGGCCACCGATTCCGCCGGCGGACTGACGCGGGCGCGTTACCTTCTGTCGGTCGTCCCGATCCCGGATCTCCCCGACCAGGATCAGCTCCTGCTCGTCGACGACGTGCCGGATCACGATAGCAACGCCTGGCAATCCCAGGACGGGTCGATCGCGCTGGACAATGACATCTACCGGGATACGTTCTGGCAGAATGCGCTGAGCGACGTCCTGGGCTTCGATCCCCAGGGCAACGTCATCGACACGGAGACCGAGCCGATCACCCTGCGCGACCTCGTACGGTATCGCGCCGTGATCTGGACCAGCAGGTACGCGTCGACAAACGCGGTGGACACGAACTTCCGGCCTGTCACGTCCGAAGTGGACAGGTATACGTGGCTCGCATCGTACCAGAAGAACGGTGGGAATCTTCTCTACGCGGCGAGTCGCGGCACGCAGAACTTCCTGTACGATGGTGTCCCCTACGCCCTCCCGACCATCTACGAGTCGCTGGAAGGGAACCCGTCAGGTGTGGCCGAGGATGGCCCGAACCAGTACCGCGTCGGCTTCGGCCACCGGACATTGCCCGACGGGACGACGCTCCAGGTAGGCGAGACACGCTACCCGTACCGGGCGCTCGGCCTGTCGGTGACGGACGTCATGTCACCGATGTCGACCGATATCCTCTACGGCACCGACCCGCTTCTGACCGTGCACCAGGCGCGCAAGCCGCCGTGTGCAGGAATGAAATCCATCGTCCTCGACGGTGATTTCGCATCGCAGCACATGCCGGGAGGCCTGGCGTTCGCCGACACGATCGGGACGGAGGCAACGATCGACTGGCGCGATCTCGATCCGGCGTACTACGACGATCTGACGCGTCCCTACACCTGGGGCAACGACGAGTTCTACGAGAACCCCGGCGATCGCTCCACGCCGTTCACCTACCAGACCTGCGCCGACGGACCCAGTGGTGCGTGCATCGAGCCGATGTTCCGGTCGCAGTCGCGCTTCGACTGGATCCGGGAACAGCATCTTGCCGCCGATCCGGACGACGACTGGCCCGACGGGTACTACACCGAACAGCAGCTCGATGCCTTGTGCGGCGCCTACGGCCTCGACGATGGCAATACCTCCGCGCGGACGAACGACCAGACAGTGGGTTTCCTGTCCTACAAGCTGGTCGCCGACAAGCCGAGCGAGATACCCGACGTGATCTGGGGTTTCGACCCCTACCGCATGGATCACGCCGCGATGGTCGACGCGATCCGCTGGGTGCTGGGCGACCACTTCAACCTCACGCTCAACCGCTGATCGCCACCCACGCGCGGGCCCCCGTTTTCGGACGGGGGCCCGTTCCATTCTCGCCCGCGACAACCGCGCCGATATGTCCTAGACTCCCGATCCGTGTTCACCCGTCGCGCCCCCGCACTCCAGCCCCGAGGCTCCGCCATGCGCCCCATTCCTGTCGTCGCCATTCTCGCCGCGCTCGCCCTGATCGGTCTGATGTCAGCGACCGGTCATACCGCCGAGGCCCCTGCGCCGGCCCTCGCAGCCGCCGCCTTGATCACCGCGGCCCGGGCCGACTCGTTCGCGCTGCGCGCCCTCGAGGAGCTTTGCGACGCAGTCGGACCGCGACTGGCCGGGTCGGCGGGCATGCAGCGCGCCATCGCCTGGGCGCAGCGGGCCATGGACGCCGCGGGGTGCGACACGGTGTGGACCGAACCGGTGACGGTGCCGCGCTGGGTGCGCGGACAGGAGTGGGCCCGCTTGACGGCCCCGTGCGACGTCGCGCTGGCGATGGCGGGCCTGGGTCTGAGCGTGGGCACGCCGCCGGAGGGTATCGAGGCCGAGGTGGTCGCCGTGACCGACTTCGACGCACTCGAGGCGCGCGCGGCGGAGATCCCTGGCAAGATCGTGCTCTTCGATCCGCCCTGGACGAGCTATGGCCCGAACGTGCAGTACCGCGTGCATGGCGCCAGCCGCGCGGCGAAGCACGGTGCGGTGGCCTGCCTCATCCGTCCCGCCGGGTTCGGCCAGAACACGGCGCACACCGGTGTCATGCGCTACGATGATGACGGGCCGCGCGTCCCGGCCGCGTCGCTCACCGTGGAAGGGGCCGCGCGTCTGCATCGCCTGTGCGCGGCGGGCGAACATCCGCGTGTGCGACTCATGATGGAGGCCCATCAGCTCGACGACGGCCCCTGCGCCAACACCCTCGGCGAGCTGCGTGGCACCGAGCGGCCTGACGAGATCGTGCTCGCGGGTGCGCACCTCGACGCCTGGGATACCACGGAAGGCGCGCAGGACGACGGGGGCGGCTGCGCGATCATGCTGGGCGCGGTGAAGCTGCTGCACGATCTCGGGCTGCGGCCGCGGCGCACGGTGCGCGTGGTGCTCTTCACGAGCGAGGAGTTCGGTGGGCACGGCGGGCGCGCCTACCGCGACGCTCACCGGCAGGAGCGGCACGTAGCGGCCATCGAGAGCGATGGCGGCTGTTTCGCGCCGTCGGGGTGGTCGGTGCAGGGATCGGACGCCGTGGTCGCCCATGTGGCGGCACTGGTCGCGCCCCTCGTGGATCTTGGCGCCGCCGACGTGTCCGCCGGCGGCTCGGGCGTGGACGTGGAGCCGCTGGTCGAGACCGGCGTACCGGGCATAGGCCATCGCACGCACCACGAGGCCTACTTCTCCTACCACCACAGCCCGGCCGACGCTTTCGGCACCATCGCGCCGGACGATCTCGCCGCCAATGTCGCCGCCGTCGCAGCCCTCGTGCTCGCCCTCGGCGACGACCCGGGCGATCTGCGAGCGCTGGCCGACAGCACGGCCACGCCGGCATCGCCGGCGACGCACTGAGGTCTGCGCAGATATGCTAGCCGCGTTCGGCGCGCTCGCGCGATGACGCCTCATCGGTGGGGTCGTCGCTGCGCACGCGCGCCAGACGCAGCCGGGGCGACCCGGTGATCAGTCGCGCCCCCTTGCTGGCGAAGAGGTAGTTCCAGATCCAGCTCGCCAGCACGAAGACCTTGGCACGGAACGTCACCAGCGACACGATGTGCACGGCGCTCCACAGCAGCCAGGCCACGAAACCGTGGAAACGGCGGCCAAAGACCTCGGCCACCGCTTGCCGGCGTCCGATCGTGGCCAGGGTGCCGAGATCGCGGTAATGGAAGGGCTGACGGACACGCCGTCCGTCCACCGCATGGGCGATTTCCCGGGCCACGTGGTCGCCACCCTGGATCGCCACCTGGGCCACTCCAGGCAGCGGCTCGCCCGTCCGCGCGTCGGCGGCAGCGGCGAGATCGCCGATCACGAAGACTTCCGGGTGCCCAGGCAGGGAGAGATTGTCCGCGACGGGCACGCGGCCGTGGCGATCCAGGTCCACGCCGAGGTTGCGGGCCAGCGACGAGGCCTGCACTCCGGCCGCCCAGAACACACTGGCGGCCGCCACGAACGTGTCGCCGACGTGCACGCCGTCCTCGCTGACGCCGGTGACGGGGCTCCCCGTACGCACCTCCACGCCGAGTTGCTCGAGACTCGCACCCGCTGCCTGCGACGAAGCCGGCGCCATCGCCGGCAGCACGCGATTGGCGCCCTCGATCAGGATGACCCGTGTGGCGGTGGTATCGATGTTGCGGAAGTCGCGCGGGATGGTGCGCGCGGCGATCTCCTTGAGTGCCCCGGCCAGTTCCACACCCGTCGGTCCCGCGCCCACGACGACGAAGGTGAGCTTGGCGGCCCGCGAGGCTGCGTCAGCTTCCTGCTCGGCCTCCTCGAAGGCCAGCAGCATGCGCCGGCGTATCTCGAGGGCATCGTCGATCGTCTTCAGGCCAGGCGCATGCTCGGCCCATTCGGGATGTCCGAAGTATGAGTGGGTGGCGCCGGTGGCGAGCACACAGAAATCGTACGCCGTCTCGCCCCCCGCGTACCGGACGACGCGCCGCTCGAGATCCACGCCATCGACGGTGTTGAGCACGACGCGGCAATTGTTCTGACGGCTGAGGATCTTGCGGATCGGTTGCGCGATATCGGCAGGCGACAGCGCCGCCGATGCCACCTGGTAGAGCAGCGGCTGGAAAAGATGGTAATTATGCCGATCGAAGAGCACGACATCGACAGGCGAGCGAGCGAGCCCGCGCGCCACGTGCAAGCCGCCGAAGCCGCCGCCGACGATCACGACGCGCGGGCGGTGTTGATCGTGCCTGGTCGTGCCTCGATCGTGCGACATCGCGTACCCCTCGCATTGAGTCTCAAGCTAGCGAGGCTGCCGGAACCCGCCACGTCGCGCATGGCGGGACGGGCCTCGCGGCCCTAGCGTGTACGGGCTTTCGCCGCCAGCATTCCCGAGGAGGCCTTGTCACCGTGTCCGCTTTCATGGATCGAATGAAGACCATGGGACGCCGCCCTGCGAAAGGGGACGCCAACCCCATCCTCACCGGCAAGGTCACCCCCACGCTGCTGGGATTGAGCATCCCGATGATCATGGCCATGTTCCTGGTGACCGGTTTCGGCCTCGTGGACATGATCTACCTGGGACGTTTCAGCAAGGAAGCGATGGCGGCGATCAGCCTCGCGTTCCCCATCACCTACCTGTTGCAGACGATTGGCGGCGCGCTCAGCACCGCGGCCACGTCCACATGCTCGCGGTTGATCGGCGCCGGCGATCCGCGTCGCGTGCGGAATCTCGTGTGGCACGTGCTCCTCGTGTCGACGGGGCTGTCCATCGCGCTCGTGCCCCTGGGAATCTTCTTGCTCAAACCCGCGCTCTCGGCCACGGAAGCCTCGCCGGTGGTGGCGAGCCTGGCGCGACAGTACGGCGTGATCTTCTTTGCCGGTGGCATCTTCAGCATGGTGGCCATGAGCGTGAACGCCATGTTTCGCGGCGAGGGCGACACGATCTTTCCCTTCAAGATCATGGCCCTGGGCCTGGGGCTGAACATCATCCTCGACCCGCTCTTCATCTTCGGCCTGGGCCCGCTGCCACGGCTCGGCGTGAAGGGCGCGGCGGTGACCACCGTGGTGAGCTTCGCGGTGGCGGCGGTCGTGGCGCTGCTCGAGTTGCGCAACCGCGACCGGACGGTGCACTTCGACCGTACGGCGTGGCGTTTCGACTCTTCGCTGCTGCGGGACATGGGCAGCGTCGGCGGCCCCGCGGTCGTCGCCAACCTCGCGTTGCCGGTGTCCGTGTACCTCATCAACCACATGATCGCCCCTTTCGGGACCGCCGCGCTGGCGGCCTACGGGGCCGGTCTGCGGCTGCTGAGCTTCGTGTTCCTGCCCACGCTCGGCATCTCCCTGAGCATGATGATCATGGTGGGCCAGAACCATGGCGCGGGCGAGCGCCAGCGCGTGCGCAAGATCACGCTGTCAACGCTCGGGTTCTGCCTGACGCTCCTGGCCGTCCTGGCGCTGCCCGTGATCATCTGGCCCCGCTGGGCCCTGGGCCTGTTCACGGACGACCCCGAGGTCATCGCAGTCGGGGCACCCCTGGCCCGCTGGGCCACGCTGGCGCGTCCCATGCTCAGCGTCGTGAACATCACGGCTTTCTGGTTCCAGGCCCGCGGTCAGGGTCTGGCCGGAATGATCCCCAACACGCTCATGCGGGTCATCCTCGAGCCGCTCGGCGTGTGGTTCGGGCTGGGCCTGGGCATCGGCGCCAGTGGACTGCTCGGCGGCTGGTACGGCATGGCCGTGGGCGATGCGCTCGGCGGTCTGATCTGCCTGATCATCCTGCTCTGGCGCCTGCGCGTGTACGTGCGCTCGGCGCCGGAACCGACCTTCCGGCCCGCGTAGTCCCCGTCCCGGCACGAATCTCGCTTTCGCTCCTGCGACACCCGGGCCCCGCCCTTGCGGCGGTGGCTCCATCTCGCCCGGTACCAGACACTTGCGTGTGTTGGTCGGCCATGACAGGAGGACGGATCCATGTTGCCTTCGCGGAAAATCCTTCTCCCCCTCTGCCTGGTTTTCTTGCTGTCCATCGTCGTCGGCTGTGGCCGTGATGACGACGGCGGCACCTCCGCCCCACCTACCGCGACGACCGACCTGCCGCAGGCTCTCGAGGACTACTGGCAAGCCCAGGAGGATATGTCCAGCTCCCTGGGCGACGTTGCCGATGCATGGAACGCCGTCGATGCCGCCGTGGACGATCCGGACGCACCGACGTCGATCGTGGACACCCTGGTCGACCAGTACGTGGCGGCGTGCGACGCGGCAGGTGAGCGCTTCACTGGTCTGATCGAGCTGGAAAGTGCGATCGTCCCCTACGGCGCCCAGAAGGCCGCATTCACCGATGCGGCGCGTGCCACGGTCCGCGACGTGTATGCCAGCAGCCGCGATGTCGTGGTCGGCAGCAGCCGGAGGCTACGCACGAGCTGGCGCGTGCTCGGTGGGACGATGTGCCTGCGCGACGCACTGCGGGTACAGGACGCCGGCGTGTCGGTGGTCTCGGATCTCACCACGGCATTGCAGCAACATCTGGCAAACCGCGACGACGCGATCGAGCAGGCGATTCTCGCCGGCGACGATCACCAGGGCCTCATACCGATCACACAGCTCGCGGGCGACACGGACGAGGAACGCGCCGCCGCCTACGACGTCTTGCCGGACGACGACCCGCTCAAGCTCGCGATACGCGGCGCCGTGCATCGCTGGAACGCGACCGAGCGGGACGCGACGCTCGCCACACTGCGCGGGCTCGCCCTGGATCGCCTGCGCGATTTCCCCGGCGTGGCCGACGGCGGTAGCGTGGCCGGCGAGATCGCCGCCCACCTCACCTCGACCGGCCAGGATCCGGGCGCGCGCGGGGGCCTGACCCAGACCCTCAGTGACATCACCACGGGTGACCCGCTGATCGACAACGCCACCGTGATCGTGCGCAAGCGCAACCAGGCGCCCGGGCGAGAGAAGATCGCCGTGCTCCAGGGCGTGGCCGCAGTCACCACACTCGAGCTGCCCCTGGGCATATACGACGTGGTCGTCGTCACGCCGCACTACATCCGTGGCGTCGAGCCGCAGCTGGAGATCACCGACGCTGGCAGCCAGGAGATCGCCATCCCGCTCTACGACCGCGCGACCCATGCCATCATTCTGGAGTCGCTGACGGCCGATCGCACCGTGGCCGGCACGAGTGAGACCATCCGCCTCGATGCCGTGGCCGTGAGCACGACCGGCAGCGCCCTCCAGTTCGCCTGGGCGGCCTCCGGGCCGGGCGGCACCACGTTCTTCGGCCGCAATCCCAGCCAGCTCTTCATCGCCGAGGAACCCGGCGACTACGCCGTGACCCTCACGATCAGCGACGGCGCGGGGCATGAGACGGCAGCGACGCTTCCCCTCACCATCCTCGCGGCGGCCGTGCGCGTGTCGGACATCGAGGTACGCGACGCCGGATTCGTCGACGGCGAGCTCAATCCCGGCGAGGAGGCGGTGCTGGCGCTCACGGTGATCGGCAGTCCGGACGCGGGCATCAGCGGCGTGGCCAGCTTCGCCAGCCGCGGACGCGCCCAGGTCGTGAGCGCCCCGAGCGAGGAGTGGACGTTCCAGGCCGGCGACCGCACGACCTGGCCCGTCACCGTCGCCCTGCCCGACGACTACAGCGAGGACGAGGCGGTCTTCATCTTCACCTTCACCACCGACGACGCCGTGATCACACAGGAGCTGCACCTACCGGTGGCGTTCTGGGCCGAGCTGTCGCCACTGCCGACACAGGTTACCAGCCGCGTGGTGGTCGTGGCGGGCCAGGTGGCAAATCCCGCGCTGACACTGGCTCACCTCGTGGTGAACAACGACCTCGATCAGGTCTACGATGTGCATCTCGACCACGGGATCTTCGGCGAGGTGATCATCCTCGAGGGCGCCGCGGAACCACAGACCATATCGCTGGCGCTCGTGGCCGAGTCCGGAAGCCTGCGCGCCGAGGATACCGCGAGCTTCCTCGCGAACTTCCAGCCGGCAGGCCTGCGCGTGACCCTGTTCTGGGACACCAACGGCACCGACGTCGATCTCTGGGTGACCGACCCGGACGGGGAGAAATGCTACTTCGCCCACACGACCACCGCGAGTGGGCTCGCCCTCGACGTCGACGACGTCAACGGCTACGGCCCCGAGAACATCACTTGCCTCACGCCCCCGCCTGGCGAGTACCTGGTGCAGGTGCATTACTACAGCGACCATGATTCGGACCAGGCGATCGGCTCGAACTGCGACATCGTCATTCGCCTGAATGAAAACACGCCCGACGAGCTTGTCGCCCATTACACCGGCTTCCTGGGCGATACCGGAGACTTGTGGACCGTGGCCACCGTCACCGTCGGTGACAAGGGCATGGCATTCGGCGCCCCGGCTGGCGGTATCGAACACGTGGATCCGACGAGGTTACCCGCGAAGTAGGCAACTTGCGGTCCCCATTTCCGTACCTGGCGTTTATACTTCCGGGGTCCGGCCGCACGGCCGGACCCCTCGTGTATCGCCCGGCCAAAGTGGAGGTTCTCGGATGTTGCGGACTCTCGTGACGTGGCTTTACGCCATCATGGTTTTCCCTACGCTCGCCCTGGCGGCATCGCCGTCGACGCCCGTCGCGAATTCCGATAGCGCCAATACCGCAGACATGCGGCTGCTGCGTACACCGGACATCCACGGCGACACTGTCGTCTTCGAGTACGGCGGCGACCTCTGGACCGTATCGGCCCAGGGCGGCGAGGCGCGGCGGCTGACCACGGCGATCGGTTTCGAGAGCATGCCGAAGTTCTCGCCCGATGGTCGCTGGATCGCCTTCAGCGGAGAGTACGACGGCAACAACGATGTCTACGTGATGCCCGCCGCCGGTGGCGAGCCCGCCCGTCTGACCTTCCATCCTGGGTGGGATCGCGTCATCGGCTGGCAACCGGACGGCGAGGCGATCCGCTTCCAGTCGGCCCGCCAGAGCCGCACCGGCCGCGATCTGCAGCTCTACACCGTGGCGCGAACCGGCGGCCTGCCCGAGCGCCTGCCTCTGCCCACGGGCGGACTCTCGAGCTACGCTCCCGGTGGCCAGCGCATCGCCTACAACCGTATCTCTCGCGAGAACCGCACGTGGAAACGCTACAAGGGCGGCATGGCCCAGGACGTGTGGATCTACGACTTCGCGCATGAAACTTCGCAGCGAGTGACCGACTGGGTCGGCACCGACAACTTCCCCATGTGGCACGGCGACACGATCTACTTCACCAGCGACCGCGAACCGAACGCCAAGCTCAACATCTGGGCCTACGATACGCGCACCGAGCAGTTCCATCAGGTCACGCACCACGACGAGTACGACGTGAAGTATCCGAGTCTCGGACCCGATGCTATCGTGTACGAGAACGGCGGCTGGCTCTACGTGCTCGACCTCGCCACGGAACAGACGCGCAAGCTCACGATCTCCCTGCACAGCGACAACGTGTGGGCGCGGCCGCGCCTGGAGAGCGTGGCCGACATGATCCGTGGCACCGGCATCGCACCCGATGGGCAACGCGCCGTCTTCGCGGCCCGGGGCGATGTCTTCACCGTGCCCGCCGAGAAGGGTCCGGTGCGCAACCTCACGTCCACTCCGGCCGTGAACGAGCGCCATCCCGTATGGTCGCCCGACGGCCGCCAGGTGGCCTACGTGGGTGACGCCAGCGGCGAATACGAGGTCTATCTCGTCCCGGCGGACGGCAAGGGCGAACCGCGGCAGCTCACCCACGGCCTGACGTCATGGGTGAACAGCCTGCGCTGGTCGCCCGACAGCAAGTGGCTCCTCCTGAGCAACGCCGCCCTGGAGTTACTGCTCGTCGACGCCGACAGCGGCAACGTCACGCGCATCGACCAGAGCCCGAGCGACGACATCCAGGAATTCGCCTGGAGCCCCGCCGGCGACTGGGTAGCGTACGCCAGGGCCGAGGACAACGGCTTCCGCTCCATCTTCCTCTACGACCTCGCCGGGCGAAACGTCCACCGCGTGACGAACGACTTCACCGACGACTCGGCGCCGTGCTTCGACCGCGAAGCCAAGTACCTCTTCTTCACCTCGGCACGCCACTTCAACCCCACCCTCGGTGGCTACGATCTCAAGCCGCTGTGGGTGAATCAGGACGGCCTCTATCTCGTGACTCTCGCCGTTGATACGCCGCGGCCGTTCCCGCCCGAGAGCGACGAGGTGGCGATCGCCGCTGACGAAAAGAGCGACAAGAAGAGCAAGTCGGACAAGAAGGGCAAAGCGAGCAAGAAGGACGACGATGACGACGACGACGCCGCGCCCGAGCCGCTGCGCGTGGACCTGGACGGTATCACCGATCGCATCGTGGCGCTCGACGTGGAGCCGGGCAACTACAGCGGCCTCGCCAACGGCGACGCCGGGCTCTTCTTCCTCAGCCATCCGTTCACCGCGGGTGGTGGGCGGGATGGACATGGCAGCGACACGACCCTCGAGGTCTATGATCTGAAGGAGCGCGAACAGAAGACCGTGCTCGCCACCGTCGACGACTACGATCTCTCCGCCGACGGCAAGAAGCTGCTGTACACCAAGGACGGCAAGTTCGGCATCGTCGACGCCAAGGCCGACCAGAAACCCGCCGAGGAGCCGCTGCGTACCGCCGAGATGAAGGCCACCGTCGATCCGCGGGCCGAGTGGCGGGAGATGATGCGCGACGCCTGGCGCCTCGAGCGCGATTTCTTCTACGATCCCCAGATGCACCAGGTGGACTGGCCGCACATGTACGACCGGTACGCACAGCTCGTGCCCTACGTCGCCCACGGCGCCGACTTCAGCTACATCGTGGGCGAGATGATCAGCGAGCTGAGTTGCAGCCATTCCTACGTGCGGCCGGGCGACCAGCCGCATCCCGACCAGGTGGGCACCGGGCTGCTGGGCTGTGACTTCGCGCTCGACGCGAAGAGAAGCCGTTACCGCTTCGCGCGCGTCCTGAACGAGCACGACTGGAACGGGGGCCCCGACACGCCGCTCGCCGGCCCCGGCATCGCCGTACAGGAAGGTGACTACCTGCTCGCCGTGGACGGCGTCGCACTGCAGGCCCCCACGAACCCGTACAGCCTCTTCGTCGACAAGGCGGGCCGGCAGGTGACGCTGCGCGTGGGCCCGCACGCCGACGGCAAGGATAGCCGCGAGGTCGTCGTGGAACCGATCCGCGACGAGCACGATCTGCGCTACCAGGCCTGGGTCGACGCCAATCGCCGCAAGGTGGACGAGCTGTCCGGTGGCAGAATCGGCTACCTGCACCTGCCCAACACGGCCATCGGCGGGCAGCAGGGCTTCGCGGAGGGCTACTACCCGCAGCTGCGCAAGGACGGCCTCATCATCGACGAGCGCTTCAACGCCGGCGGCTTCATCCCCGACTTCTTCATGAATGTGCTGCGCCAGCGCCTGGTGAACCTGTGGCGCCGCCGCCATGGCCAGGACATGCGCACGCCGCAGACGGCCTTTCTCGGCCACCTCGCCATGATGAGCAACGGCTACGCCGGCAGCGGTGGCGACGCCCTGCCGTACTACTTCAAGGCCTACGACCTTGGACCGGTGATCGGCACCCGCACCTGGGGCGGCCTGGTGGGCATCAGCCGCGGCATTGCGCTCATGGACGGCGGCAACGTCACCTTCCCCGAGTTCGGCCTCTACAATCTCGAGGGCCAGCTCGACGTGGAAAACCACGGCGTCGACCCCACGGTCGTGATCGACAACGCGCCGGAAGCCGAGAACGCAGGACACGATCCACAGCTCGAGAAGACCGTGGAGGTGTTGCTGAAGGAGATCGCGGACGACCCGGTACGCCTGCCGGAATTCCGGGGTTTCCCCGATCGGCGCCACTGAGCGGCGGCGCGCGTCGGCCTCTGCCGAACTGAACGGTCAGGCCTGAAGGCGACACGACCTCGTGAGCGAGCTGCAGGGCGTCATCGGCGGCTCGGCGACGCGACCCGTCGCCTAGACTGGCACTGGCCCTCGCCGTTCGCATGCCCTAGGTTCCCGGAGTTCACCAACCGGGAGGGCTCGCTTGTCCAACAGCATCGATCTCACTGGCCGCACCGCCCTCGTCACGGGAGCCTCGCGCGGCATCGGCCGCGCCATCGCGAAGCTGCTGGCGGCGCACGGCGCCCGCATCGCGGCGCACTACGGGCGCGACGAGGCTGCGGCCCGCACCGTGGTCGCGCGGCTGATCGGAACCGGCCACGCCACGCTCGGCGCCGACCTCGCCGATCCGCAAGCCGCCCAAGACCTGCCCGACCGCGCCGCAGCACGGCTCGGCCGCCTCGATATCGTCGTGAACAACGCTGGAATCTTCGAACCGCACTCCCCGGCCGATAGCGACGCCGACACCTGGCGCACGGCCTGGGATCGGCACCTCGCCATCAATCTCTCCGGGCCCGCCCATGTGATGCACGGGGCGATCCCGCACCTCGTGGCCGCGGGTGGGGGGCACATGGTGAACGTGTCGAGCCGCGGCGCCTACCGAGGCGAACCCGAGGCCCCGGCCTACGGGGCCGCGAAGGCGGGCCTCAACGCGCTGAGCCAGTCGCTCGCCGTGGCGCTGGCGCCGCGCGGCATCATGGTCGTGGGGGTGGCGCCCGGCTGGGTGGAGACAGACATGACGCGCGACCACCTCGCCGGGCCCGGCGGCGACACCATCCGGGCGCAGTGCCCGGGCGGTCGCATCGCCACGCCCGACGAGGTGGCCTGGACCGTGCTACTCGCGGTGAGCGGTCGGGCCGACGCGCTCACCGGCGGGATCATCGACGTGAACGGTGCCAGCCATCTGCGCTAGAAGAATGCGTAGCCGACCATCGCGGTGACGGTGCGATCCTTCGTGTCGGCGCCGCCACCGTCGAGGTAGTTCGTGAGGCCGTACTCGTAGCGAAGATCGAAGGTGATGTGCTGCACCTGCAGCCCGGCGCCGACGATGAGGCTGAATACGGTGCTCTTCGTCTGGTCCTTCACGTCGGACCATGCCTTCACTTCGTCGATTTCCGTCTCCTGGAGTTCCGATTTCAGCGGGAAGCTCACGGCCGGTGCCACGTAGAGCGACGGCTGCACGACCGGCGACGGGATCGCGTAGCGGAAGAGCAGGGGGATCTCCAGGTTGAGGCTGCGGTAATCCGTGCTCGGACCGCCCAGGTAATTGCCGTCCTTGAAGCCCTTCTGCGTGAGCAGCAGCTCGGGCGACAGATGGATCGCCACGAACGACACGTCGAGCGCCAGGCCGCCCACTAAGCCCGTACGGGTCGAGGCGTCGAGATTGTCGGTGTTCAGCTTCGAGAAGTTGGCGCCGGCCTTCACCGCGACCGTCGGCACCGGCAACAGGCCCGCCTGGGCACTCGCCGCCACGAGGAGCACCACGGCCACCAGTACGATCATCCTGCCTTCACGCATGTTCCATCCTCCTGCCTGATCAGAAAGCCCGGACCGGCATCGGGAACGATCCCGACGCCGGACCGATCCGGACCTCATGAGTCGCGATGCTGATAGCAAGAAGCGCACCCGAGCGACGACGTTGCCGACGCCGCCAGACTACCCCCGCGCCTGCTCCCCGGCAAGGATGAGGGCGATGATCTGGTGCACGAGGCGGGCGGCCAGGAAGTCGGAGGCCCGCTGACCCGGGATGGGCATCAGCTCGACCACGTCGAACCCGATGATGCGCCGCGCCCGCGCCACGGCCGCGATGCAGTCGACCACCTGCCACCAGGTCATACCGCCCGGTTCGGGCGTGCCCGTGGCCGGCACGTAGGCCGGGTCGAAGCAGTCGAGGTCTACGGTGAGGTACACCGGGTCGCCCACGGCCTCGACGACGCGCGAGATGAAGTCGAAACCGCCGCGGATGTCCTGGGCCAGGAACGTGCGTGCGGGGTCCATGCCCGCCACCTCGGCCGCATCGCAACTGCGGATACCCACCTGCACCACGCCGGCGGCGACCTCGCGCGCCCGCGCGATCACGCAGCCGTGATTGAAACGCGAACCCTCGAGGGTATCACGCGAGTCGCCGTGCGCATCGAACTGCAGCACGTGAAGGCCGGGATACCGCGCTGCGTGGGCCTGGATCAGACCGATCGACACGGAATGCTCACCGCCGAGACCGACCACGGTACGTTCCGCATCGAGGAGTTCCGTGGCGACCTCCCGCACACGGTCGGTCATCTGGTCGGCCGGACCATCCACCGCGACGGGCGCCATGGTGACGACGCCAGCGCGGTACGGCTCGAGGCGCGTGTAAGGGTCGTAGAGCTCGAGGTAGGTGGACGCATCGAGCAACGCCTCCGGCCCACCAGCCGTGCCCTTCTGCCAGGTGGCGGTCCGGTCGTAGGGAATCGGGAGCACCGCGAAACGGGCCCGAGCCGGATCCGGCGTCAGACCTTGCCGCGTCAATCCCATGAAAGCGCCGGGGTCGGCGTGGTAAGGCCAGTTCACGATTCGGACTCCCCATCCCATTCGGTGTCGTCGTCGAGCCATTCGCGACGTGGCTCCTTGCGTCCGCTCTTGCGCGGCCGCTCGGCACCCTCGCGCGGCTCGTCCGAATCCCGCTCCTTCCGTTTCCGCGGAGTTTCCACCCAGCGGCGGGAATTGCGGGGCTTCTCCTCGTCATTGTCGTCCAGGCGACGATCGTTCGGCGGACACATCACCAGCTCCGCTCTCGGCATGCGGGTACGAGATCGTGGGTCGGCCCGGCGCCTCGTCCAGGCACCGCGACCCGGTTGCATCAGGAGCATACACCATGCTCGCGCGCAGCGAAACGCCGCGTAAGGTGAATCAAAAGCAACGTCCTGTCAAGGAGGTGCGCAAGATCCGCCCTGCCTGGCTAGGGACGGGGCTCCACCCGCGACGCCTGTTGCTGGGCGCGCTGGAGCATCCCGACGACGGCCTGATCGTCCGGCGCCAGTTCCGCGGCGTGGCGCAGGTCTGCCACGGCCGCCTCCCACTCGCGAGCATGGAAGTGCATGAGCCCCCGGTTGTACCAGGCGACCGCCCGCCCGGGGTCGAGGGAGAGCGCCGTGTCCAGGGCGCCGCGCGCCGCGGCCAGGTCGCCCGTGAGAATGAGCGCCAGACCATAATCGCTCCAGCTCGCCGCGATGTCCGGTCGCAGCCGCACCGCGACCGCGAGATAGCGGCGCGCCGAGTCCGCCTTCCGATCCTCCAGCTCGAGATGTCCCAGGGTCGCGGCCGTGGCGTAGTCGGGCCGGTTGCGTGCCTCCAGCCGGGTCCAGGCCCGGCGCAGATCATCGCGCCCCTCGCGGTCGCGCCCCGCGGCAACCTGCAGCAGGCCGCGCACGCGCAACGCCCACGGCTCGTCGAGCTGGCGGCGCAGGCAGATACCAGCACCATCGATGGCCGCGCCCGCCCAGAACTCGCGTTCCTGCGCCTCGGTGGCGCGCTCGAATCGCTCGTAGGCCAGGGCCGTGAAGGCAGAGATCGATCCGGTGACGAAGTACCGATCGAATGCGAGCCATACCGGCTGCCGCGCGCGGCTGCTCGACGACCCCATGGGCGTGTGATCGCGCCGTAGCACGTGTGCGTCGCCACCGGGGACGGCCGCCCAAGAACGCTCGTAGCGTTTGCGGGCCTCGGCGTGATTACCCAGCGTTTCCTCGAGGCTGCCGAGGTCGCGCCAGCACTCGGCCGCGTGCACCGGTTCGGGCCGCAGCTCGCCGGGGATGAAGGCATCGGGACCGCGCTGCGCGTGGACGCGCAGACCCGACTCGCTTGCTCCCAGCACGATGCTGCGCGCGAGACCGGGATTCCCGCGGTACCACTGGGCCATGCCCGTGATCCACAGCACATCGCTGCTGAACTTGTTACGCCCGGCGACGAGACGCGCCACGTCTTCCGCATAGAGGAACTGGCCGCTGCCCGCCAGCAGAAGCCCGCGCACGGTTTCGTCGGCAACGCCGCCCAGGGCCTCCATCGAGTCGACCCAGGCCAGACCCTTGAACCATTCGCCGCGGTCATACCCGAGCCATGCCATGGCATCCGCGCCGGCAATGCTCAGCGAGCGCCGCTGGTCGCTCGGGAGCATGGCCGCCGTGCGTCGGAGTTGCGCATACTGCGCCAGCGCCATCTGGTAGTCGCCGAACCGCCGCGACTGGCGAACCAGAGCGAGCCAGGCCTCGGCCAGGTCCGGCGCGAGGCCGACCGCGGTGTGGAGCGAGCGCAGGCGAACATCGAGCCGATCGGTCTGCCGCGCGACCGCGAACTGCCCCAGGGCCGCTTGCCGGCGCGCCGCTTGTTCAGCGACGGGCAAGGCAGCGAACGCCTCGAGGCCGAGCGAATCCGCTGTCGCGGCGAAGCGGACCGCGCGCGGATAATCAATGACAGCGACCCTGGTAGGCGCACAGCCCACCAGGGTCGCGATCGTCATCGGGAATGCGAGGACCAGCCACCTCGCGGTCGCCCAGCCGGATCGGCGCGCTACCGTGGTCGCGGCCATGGTCCCCCCGACCGGAACGTTACTTCGCTTCGGGCACCGGATGCTTGATCTGCGCCCACATCTTGTCGTAGTCGAAAGCCTTGAAGGTCGGGCTGTTCTCGTTGTGGCACTTCTGGCAGAACTCGGCCCCCTTGGGCTCCATCAAACCAGCCGCGACCGCCGCCGCGTGGTCCTTCATCACCTTCATCGCCTTGTACTCGGAACCCGCGCCATGGCAGGCCTCGCAGCTCACGCCCTCGGCCGGCGTGTACTTCGTCTTCTCCGCGACCTTGACGTCGGCGCCCAGGAATCCGGTTACCGTGTGACACTTCAGACACTCGGGAGCCGCCTGCGGATCGCCAAGCCCCTTGTCGGCCGCGATCTTCTTCGCCTCGTCGGTCGCCAGCGTTTCGAAGGCCTTGGCATGCGCGCTACTCGACCATACGCCGTACTGATCACCTTTCGTGGCTGACTTGTGACACATCTTGCAACCGTCGACACCCACGATCTCGCCCTTGGTGCCCTCGGCGAACGCAGCGCCGGCGACCATGAGGAGCGAGACGAGGATCAACAACCCAACGCGACTCTTCTTCATCGTGCGTCTCCTTTGCATCGGCTCTAGTGGAAGAGCCGGTCCAGCCAGTTACCCTTCGCAATCGCCGTCGCCGTCAATACCGGCACGGAACCAATCTCATGTCCATCGAGCAGAGCCACCGCCCTGCCCACCTGCTCCCCTTCGGCGAGCGGGGCCCGCAGGGTGGGTGGCAGATCCAGTTCGAGCTTCACCTCGTCACGCCGCGTCTTCGGCACCGTCACGGTTAAGGGTTCGGCGTAGACCAGGTGGACCTCCGCCGTCTTACCACCGTCGACCGCCACCGGTTCCGCAATGGCCTCCTTCGCATCGGCCACGAGCGTGACCGGAGTGTAGAGGCTGAACCCGTAGCTGAGCAACCGCGTGGTCTCGGTGGCGCGGGCACGATCGGTCGAACACCCCATCACGACCGAGATCAAGCGCTTACCTCTCTGGACGGCCGTTGCCGTGACGCAGTAGCCGGCTTGCGCATGGTAGCCCGTCTTCAGCCCGTCGAGCCCGCGATAGTGTCCGACGAGGTGATTCGGATTGTACAGCGTGAACTCGCCACCACGGAAGGGCACCCTGTCCATCGACGCCCACTTCAGGGATTCCGGGTGCTTGATCACCGCTTTGGCCAAGGTGGCCAGATCGGAGGCCGTCGTCAAGTCCGGCTCCTGTCCTCGCCCCGGCGGCAGGCCATGCACGGAATGATACTCGGTATCATTCATGCCAAGACTCTGGGCTTTCAGGTTCATCAGGTCCACGAAGGCGGGCACGCTCCCCGCCACGTACTGGGCCAGGGCCACCGCCGCGTCATTCGCAGAGTGGACCGCGAGCGCTTCCAGCAGTTCCTCCACCGTGAACGTCTCCCCCTGCTTCAGGAAGACCTGCGAACCACCCATGCGGCTCGCTTTTGCCGAGACCGTGATGGTATCGCCCAGGGCGATGTCGCCGCTGCCGCAGCGATCGAGAACGATCAGTTCCGTCATCATCTTGACCATCGAGGCCGGTTGTCGGCGCTTGTGCGCATTCTTCTCGGCCAGGACGATCCCTGTCTCAGCATCGACAACGATGGCGGACTTGAAGTCACCATCCAGAATGGCCGGCGCTTCGTTCTTGGAGGTGACCGCCGTGTCCGCCGGCTGCGTCGAGGCGACCGCAAGGCCGGCGAACATGAGAAATAGGAGGGTGTTGGCGAGATCCGTCTGCCGCATGTCCTCACTCCTTGGGGTCATCGCGAACGTGGGTCTTTCGAGGTTACTCTCCGGCCAAGGAATGTCAAGGAACGCCCCTGGAGGGTGCACCAGGCGGCAATCGGCCGCGATTTCAGTGCCGCGTCCCCACCCATGGGCGCTGCCGGGACCAGTCGAGGACGCGGTCCGGGAAGTCGGTGAAGATGCCGTCCACGCCGAGACGCCGCATGAACTCGTATTCCCAGCGGTCGTTCACGGTGAAGACGCGTACTCTCAGATCGCGGCGGTGCGCATCACGTACGAATCCGCTGCGGACGGCCCATTTGCCCACATGCACCGCCTGCGCTCCGATACGCACGGCCGCCTCCAGGACGTCCGTGTTCTCCCTTGCCGACGTGAGCGGCGCCAGGGGCAGTCGCGGATCGTGGTCGCGCACCACCTGCAACCATGACCAGTCGAACGATGAGACGACGAAATGTTCCGGCTTCCAGCCACCCGTTCCGACCACGCTGGCGAGCACGGTCGCCAGCAGTTCGGCCGTGCCGTCGCCCTTCAGCTCGATGTTCACGTGGGCACGCGCACTGACGAGGTCCAGCACTTCCTCCAGGAACGGAATGCGCTCGCCATGGCCAGCGTCGAGCCGACGCAGCGCACCCAGGGTGAACTGCCGCACGAAGCCGTGGCCGTCGGTGGTCCGATCCACGCGATCATCGTGCAACACGACGAGGCGGTCCTCGCAGCGGTGAATATCGAGTTCGATCCACGACGCGTCGAGCGCCAGGGCCCGGGAGAAGGCTCGCAGCGTGTTCTCCGGTTCCTGGCCGCTCGCACCACGGTGAGCGATGCAGATCGGGCGAAAGATTGCGGATCGCGTCGGGGAACCCGTCTCGGCGTGGGGCATGGGAGGTCCTCCTCGGGTGAGGGAACGGAAGGGCCTCGGGTTTGTCAACCACCACCACCGTTGCCTGCGCGAGGCGCCGCCCGCCGCAAAGCGGCCCCCGCTCGCGAGAGCCGGGGGCCGTCCGGGAAAGCCTGGGCGCGCACTCAACCGAGCGAGGACGTGCACTGCGGGCACCGCGTCGCCTTGATCGCGACTGGCGACATGCAGAACGGGCAGTCCTTCGTCGTCGGCGCGGGGGCCGGCGCCGGCGCCTCCTTGCGGTGCATCGAGTTGACGCCTTTCACGAGCATGAAGATCGCGAAGGCGACGATGAGGAAGCTGATCACCGTGTTGAGAAACATGCCGTAGTTGACGGTCACGGCACCGGCGGCCGCCGCATCGGCCACGGTCGCGTAGGGTCCCGCCACGTCGGCGCCCTGCTTGAGGACGGCGAAGAGATTCGAGAAGTCGACCCCGCCCAGAAGCAGCCCGATCGGGGGCATGATGATGTCGGCCACGAGGCTCTTGACGATGGATCCGAATGCCGCACCGATCATGATACCCACTGCCATGTCCATGACATTGCCACGCAAGATGAACGTCTTGAATTCCTTGATCATCCCATCATCCTCCAGATTGGTGTTTCGGGTCCGGGAGCGCGTACGGCACGTCCCTGCAACCGAAGGTCGACGGCACTGCTCGGCGATATGATTGGTCCCTATCACGAAAAGATCCAGCGAAAAACGGGATTATTTACGGCTACGGATCTCATCGATCAGGTCCATCTGGATCTCCTGGATCTCGAGGAGACGTTCCCACTGGTGCGTGAGCAGGTGGTCGAGCTTCTGATGGAGCTGACGGATCTCGAGCTCCGCCTTCAGGTTGATCTGGTAGTCGTGTTCCGAGCGCGCGCGGTCGCGACTCTCCTGGCGCTTCTGGCTCATCATGATGACCGGTGCCTGCAATGCCGCAACGCACGAGAGCACGAGGTTCAGGAGGATGAACGGATAGGGATCGAACGGATGGCGCGTGAGCACCACGAGATTCGTGAGTATCCAGATCACCAGGATGCCACCGAAAGCCAGAATGAACGACCAGGACCCCCCGAAGCTGGCGATATGATCGGCAAGGCGCTGGCCGTAGGTGAAGTCGGCGACGAACTCCTCCTCGGGATTGTGGGCGAGGATCTCGTGCTGACGCAGGCTCTCGAGCACCTCCCGTTCCAGATCGGTCAGCTCGCCCTTGTCGGCCGTCAGGAGCGACTGCACGTACGCTTGCCGGAATCGCTGCAGGTCATCCAGGCAGATCCAGCCCGCCTGGTCCCAGTGCCCTATTTCCCGCGTGATGAGATCGGCCACGGCGGGCCGCACGATGATGGACGGACGCAGATCAGTCTGCTTGCCGGCGCCGCACACCTGGCATGTGGGGTGAAGAGCGCGATGCGTGCGCGTCATGAATCCCCATTTCTCTCGCGGCGAGCTGCCACGATCTGACGCCACTCATTGGTACCCGGGGCGAGGACCCTACCGAGGGCGGCGAACACGGTCTCGGCGGTGGGTGTACCAGCGGCCGCCGAGAAACTGGCCGGCCGCGTAGGCGCCGACCAGGGCCGGATACGTGACGAAATGGAAGCCGAGGCCCGCGAGGAAGCGCAAGCCGATGATCATCGGCACCGGGGCGTGCACCGCCACGAACCACTGCCATGAGAACTTGCGCACGCCAGCGCGCCAGTAGCCGAACGGCAGGTTGAGCAGGAGCACCACCACCGCCACCGCGGTGAGCTTGGTCGCCATGACGGGATCTCCCGTTCGCTCAGAGACGATCGAGCACGCGGGCAAGCTGCGTGCGCACGGCCTCACCGATGGGGACGAGCGCCTCGTTGCCCACGGCCTGCATCGAGGCCACGGGATCGATGGCCGCCACCTCGACACGGCCGTCGGGCCACTGTTGCACGATGAGGTTGCACGGCAGCATGAGGCCGATCTTGTCCTCGGCCTCGAGCGCCTGGTGGGCGAGGGTCGGCTTGCAGGCGCCGAGAATGCGATAGGGACGGAAATCCGCGCCCAGCTTGGCCTTGATCGTCGCCTGGACGTCGATCTCGGTGAGGACGCCGAACCCCTCGTTCTTGAGTTCCCTGGTGACCGTCTCGATCGCCTCGTCGAAGGGCATCGACACGAACCGGTTGACGTAATAGCTCATCGCATTCCCTCTCCTCGCTTGGGCGACTGCGGCATCTCGCGAACCGCCTGGTCTGCGAGCCATGATAAACCGCGAGTCAGCTCCAGGCCAGGAGACGCTGCCACATGGTCGGCGGCACCGGCATCACCGAGAGTCGAGAGATACGCACGAGATCGAAGCTCGCGAAGGCGGCGTCCGCTTTGATCTCCGCGAGCGCGACCGGGCGCTCGAGACGCGCCTCCGGCGCGAGATCCACGACCACGTAGCGAGGGTCGTCGAGGCCGGGATCGGGATACGGAGCGCGCACCACGCGGGCGCGGCCGACGATGCGCCGCTCCTTGCCCGTGTGATAGACGAGTACGGCGTCGCCCACGGCGAAACGTCGCAGATGGATCAGAGCCGTGGCGTTGCGTACCCCATCCCAGACGCCGCGTCCCTCGGCCTCGAGATCATCATACGCGTACTCGTCCGGTTCGGTCTTCACGAGCCATCGGTTCATCGTTACCCCCGTTGCCGCAGGGCCACACCAGCTAGCCAGGCCCAGGCGAAGAGAAAGGCCACACCGCCCAGCGGGGTGATCGCGCCGAACCAGCGCGGCGCGCCCAGCGCCAGCGCGTAGAGACTGCCCGCGAAGATCACGATGCCGATTCCCAGGGCCACCGCGGCCGGTGTCAGGGACCAGCCCGGCCGCTGCCACGCCAGGATGCCGAGGGCCACCAGGGCGAGGGCATGGACCATCTGATAGAAGACGGCGGTGTGCCACAGGTCCTGGCCGCGCTCGTCCAGGACGTTGCGCAGCGTGTGGGCGCCGAACGCACCGAGCGCCACGCCCAGGAAACCGGCGATCGCGCCGGCTGCGATCCAGGAGCGCATCGGTCCTCCCGGGGACGGGGCCGGCCGTCAGGCGGCCGGCTGGTAGAGCTGCGACGCGTCGAGGTAGATCTCGTACTCGACCACCTCGTCACCGCGCAGCGTGATGATGTCGGCGAACGGCACGCTCAGCGTGGAACCGTCGTGACGCGTGTAGGTGACCTGGCCCCGGCACAGGAGCGTGGTGTCGACGATCCATACGTCGCGCAGCTCGTGGGCGAGGGCCCGGATGCTCTGGAAGAAGCCCCCCACCGCCTCGCGTACGGCGCTGCGGCCCGGCACGGCGGGCGCATTGGCGAAGCGGAAGGCGCCGTCTTCCGCGAAGAGAGCGGCAAACCCCTCGGTATCCTTGCGATCGATCGTCCGGAACAGGTCGGTGGCGAATTCGCGTGTCAACATCGGTCTCTCCAGGATCGAGTAGAAGATCTATGGTTCGACTGCAGGCGCCGGTGGCCGGCCGCCAACACGAGGATGGGCATTGGCCAAGGCTCATATATACTGACGACTAGGATGTCGCGCTTCCCCGTCGCGAGGGAGAATTTCAACGTGCACCGCTCTGGCCTTCGGGCCCCGCGACACTCGAGGATCGGCTCCACGACCCGCGGCGGACCGTGGTGCGTCGTCCTCGCGGTCTTGCTCGCAGCGGGCTTCGCCCAGGCGCAGAAGGGTGGCGACCCGGAGCAATACAAGGGTTGGACCGTCTCCAACCTCTGGGTGAGCGGCGTCGCCGACGACCTCGTCGACGCCCTGAAGAGCGGTCTCGCTCTCGCCGATCAGTCAGGTCTGCTCAGCACGCAGACCACGACGTTCTATCCGAAGGACCTCGCGCAGGACATCAATCGCGTCCGCCTCTTCATGGCGCGGCACGGGTACCCGCGGGCCACGGTGAGCGCACGATTCACGCCCGCCGCGCGCGATCGCTCCGTCGCCGTGCAACTCATCGTGACGCCGGGCGCACCGGTGCGCGTGGCCGATGTCGCGCTCGAAGGCCTGCCGCCGGACCTGCCGAGCGATGGCGGCAAGGTCGTGACCCTGAAGACGGGACAGCCCGTGATCGACAGCGAGGTGCGCGCGAGTGCCCAGGCCATCGAGCACCGGCTGCGCGAGGCCGGGCACGCGAAGGCGACGGTCACGCCGCGGATCGAGATCCGGGCGCCGGGCGAGGCCGTGGTCCACTTCGTCGCGGAGCCCGGGCCGGTGTACCGGTTCGCCGGCGTCGAGGTGACCGGTATCGGGCCGCCGCTCTCGGACCTGGCGGTTCGTGTGGCCGACATCGACGCGGGCGGCCGCTACTCGCCGCGGCGGATCACGCGCGCCCAGGACAATCTGCGCTCGCTGAACGTGTTCCGGAAGATCAAGCTCGGGATGCGCGCCGCCGGCGGCGACTCCCTGATCGTGGAAGCCGAGCTGGCAAACCGCGACCCGCGCACGCTCGAGATGAGTGCCGGCTACTGGACCGACGAGGGGCCGCGCGGGCGCGTGCGGTGGCTCCATCGCAACCTCTGGCTGCGCGCGCGATCCCTGGAACTGAGCGGATCGCTGTCGCGGTACACGCTCGACACGAGCATGGCGCTGCGCTGGCCCGCACTCATCGGCGTGCACATCTGGGGCCTCACGAGCGTGGGCTACACGATCGAACACGAGGACGCCTACAACCTGAACAACCTCGAGTTCGACGGCAGCCTCGCCTACCTCTTCTCGCGCTGGGCGTCGATACAGGCCGGTTTCGCCCTGTCGAGTGTGACGGTAGACGTGAAGACGGACGACCGTGCCGCGCTCGACGTGCAGAGCGGCTTCCTGCCCTCGCTGCACCTGCGCTGGCAGAGCGACAACACCGACGACCGCGTGGATCCCACGCATGGCACGACGTCGCTGATCGCCACCGAATGGTCACCCCGGGCCTTCGGTTCGAACAACCCCTTCGCGTCCGTCGAGGGGCGTGGCACCTATTATCACCCCGTCGCCGGCAACACGGTGTTTGCGTGCCGCCTCGATCTGGGTTGGGCACGGCCGATCGACGGCGCCACGAGCCTGCTGCCGAACAAGCGTTTCTACGCGGGCGGCGCCCTCTCGATGCGCGGCGCGCGCCGGCGCGCGCTGGGTCCGCTCGACAGCGCGGGCGATCCGCTGGGTGGTGAGGCGCTCGTGCTGGCGTCGGCGGAGCTTCGCGTACCGCTGTACGGCAAGCTGCATGCCGCCACCTTCATCGACAGCGGGCAGGTCTGGGCGCGGCACGACAACGTGAACCTGCGCGATCTGGAGACGGCGGTGGGCCCGGCGCTGATGGTGATGACGCCCGTAGGCCCCATCCGCATCGACGTGGCCTTCAACCTGGCGCGGCGGCCGCACGACAAGCCGCAGACGCTCTGGCACCTGATCATCGGGCAGCCGTTCTGACGGCACCCGGGAAAGGACCCTCGACTCGATGAGCCGCAGCCGGCTTCGCCGCATCCTCGTCATCCTCGGCCGCATTCTGGCCGCGGTGGTGGGGATCGTCGTGCTCGTGCTGCTCCTGCTTTTGCTGCCGCCGGTACGAGGACGCGTGCTCGAGTTCGCGCTGCCACGGGTCACGGGCGCCTTGCCCGGCGAGGTGACGGTGGGTTCGGCACGCTGGCCAGGTCCCGGGCACATCGAGCTGGCCGACGTGCTCTGGACGGCCGATGGCGACACCCTGTTGTCGCTGGCACGCACCGACGTGGACGTGGCGCTGCGCCCCCTGCTGTCCGGCGACCTGCACCTGCACACCCTTGATCTTGGCGAGCTGCGTGCCGACTGGCCGGCGTTGCAGGCGCACATACTGCAGGCAGCGGATTCGACAGCGAGCGTGGGCTCTGGTAGCGGCTTCCCGCGAGTGGGCGCGATCGCGGCCGTACCGTCGGTGGCCATCGACCGACTGGCGATCACGGCGCCGAGCCTGCGTGTGACGGCGTCCATGCCGCCGCTCGCGGCCCGACTGCGCGGCAACCTCGACGTGCTGGCCGGGCACGATCCGGCGGTGACCATCGACACCCTGCGGGTGCTGGCCACACCCACGCCGCAGTGGCCCCTGGTGCTGCACGCGAGCACGCCGCAACCCGGCCAGGTGCACCTCGCAGTGGCGCGGCGCGACGCCGCGGCGCCGGTGGAGCGCGACCCCGGCCTCGACGTCGTCGTCACGCTGCAAGGCGATCCCGCGGTGCCCGTGCACCTCGGAGTGCGGGCCGACGTGCGCACACCGAACCTTGGCGAGCGCCCCGGCGTGCGCGCGTCGCTCCAGGGTGCCGTCACGCTGGACAGGCACGCGGTGGTGCTCGACAGCCTCGCCATACGGTCATCCGACTTGGACGTATGGCTGCGCGGCCGTTACGCGGCCGACGAGACCGACACGCCGCTGACCGCCACCCTCGCCGTCGACGCACGCGGCTACCGGTTGGCCGCGGGCTTCGCGTATTCCCCGGGCGACACCACGCTCCGGTCGACCCCGCTCGTCGTGCTGCCCGCCGGCGCCGACCCACGCCAGGCGCAGGGCGCCGAGCGCTCCGGCCAGGTGACGCGCCACGGCGACGGGGCCATCGCGGCGCGCGATCTCAGGGTGCGCGGAGCGGCCGGGGACATCAACCTCTCCGGCCGCTACGCTCCCGACGGGACGAGCCATCTCGATCTCACCACGCGCTGGCCGGCGCCGCCGGAGTTGCTACTGGCGCTTCTGCCCCTCGAGCCCGCGCAACGCGATACGTTGCGTGCAGTGTGGCCTGCCGACACGCCGACGCTGCAGGTCCAGGCCGACGCCACACGGCGCGGCGAGCGCACCCAGGCGCGGGCGCACGCGCGGTTCGTGCTGCCCGGGCCCGTGACGCTGGGCCGGGCCTTCGGCGCGAAGACGCCATCGCACGCGGGCGGTCCGCTGCGCGGTACGCTCGACGTGGACGGCGCCGTGGGCGGCGGCGATCCCGCCGTGCACGCCTTCCTCGATCTCGCCGGCACGCCATGGCTCGCGGAGGGCAAGCTCGCCGCGAACTGGCAGCCACGCGGTGTGACGATCGATTCCGCGCGTTTCACGGGCGACGGCCTCTCGCTGACCGCGCGAGGCGGCCTGCGCGACGAGAGCTGCGATCTGCGCGGCAACCTCCATGTGGTCTGGCCCGACGCGCAGACGTGGCTACCGGATGTGGGCTACGACGACACGCGGGCCGACGTCACAGCTGACCTCACGGTGGGCGGTGCGTTGCACGCCCCCGTCGTGGAAGCCACGCTCCACGGCAACGTGGCGGCGACCGACCTCGCGCTGCCGGAACTGACGGGAACGCTGCGCTACGGTGATGACGGGCTCGCCGCACATCTGCGCGCGCCCCAGGGAGTGGGCGTGGGCACCGTGCACCTGGACAGCATCACGGTCGGCGCCACGACGGCTGGCCGCGCAACCATGATGCCGGTCGACCTGTCGATCGACGCCGTGAGTGCGGATCTCGCCTGGTCTCAGCGCGCGCGCCTGCGCACGGGGGACGCGCTGACCCTGCGCACCGACTCCCTCGCAGTGCGGGCCGGCAAGCTCGCCCTGCACGCCACGCAGCCGTTCACCGTCGCGCAGGCGGCCGGCCGACGAGGTGTCACCATCGCCGACCTCGACCTCGCCGGCAGTGGCCAGGTGACGGTCGACGGCTACGTGAGCCGGGACAGCCTCGATCTCGCGGCGAACCTGGCGCTCGACTTGCCGGAGGAGCCGAGCCTGATCGCGCGGCCGATGCTGCTGTGGCCCCGGCACCTCGACGCCCGCATCGACGCGCAAAGCTGGCGCGACGTGCAGGCGCAGGTGACGGCCACCGGTCTGGAACTGGGCCGCAGCGAGGACCTCGACGCGCGTCTGGCGATCACCGGCACGCCCGACTCCACCCACGTGACCCTGCGGCTCGGCGACGACGCCCAGGCGCTGGCCGCGGGCGACGCGCGTCTGCCGGCCCTGAGCACGTTGCTGAACGCGGGCGCGGAACACGCGTCGCTGCCGCTGCAAGGCCGCCTGACGCTGACCCGATGCCCGCTGCCACGCGCGTTGTTGCAGCTGCCGCCCGATCCCACCGCCCCCGATCCCACCCTCGCCGGCTCGGTAGCCATGACGGGCACGGCGGCAGCTCCATCGCTCGACGCCGACATCACCCTCGGCTTCCCCGACTGGCCCAAGCTGGCGAGCTTCACGGCCCGCTTCCTGGGCCGGGTGCGCCCGGCCGGCACCGATTCGTCCGGCGTGACGGCCCGCCTCACCCTCGACGGCCTGCAGCGCCACCTGCTGAGCGCCGCCTTCGCCTGGCCGGGCGAGCTCTCGCTCGCGCCCGTGCAGTGGCAACCCGGCGACGGGGGCGTGGACGGCCGTATCACCTCCGAGGACATTCCGCTCGCCAACTTCGACTCCTTGCTGCCGGCCAGCACCAGCCTGGGCGGCACCTGCCGCATGGAGCTGTCGGCTACCGGACCGACCAACGCCGCGGAGCTCGATGGCCGTCTCACGCTGAACGGCGCGCGCATCGCCCTCGCCGACGGCAACCGGGTGACAGGCAGCGGCAAGCTCGACCTCGGCGGCACCACCGCGGATCCGCACATCCGCGGCGACATCACCATCACGCAGGGTGTGATCCGTATCCCCGAAGCCCAGCGCGACCTGCTGCCGGCCAGCGGCACGTCGATGCTCTGGGAAATACAGGACTCCAGCGCCGTCGACACCACCGGCACCGACTCCTCCGGCGTGGCCATGCCGGCGCGCCCGCGTCCGCCGGCCGACGTCGCCACGTTACCGGGCGGCGTGGACGTGACGGTGCGGATCCCCTCGGGGCTGCTTCTGCGCGGCCGTGGCCTCGAGGTGGAACTGGCGGGGCAACTCCACGTACAGCGCCAGGAGGGTATGCCCACGGTGGTGGGCCAGCTCGAGACGGTACGCGGTTCGCTGCGCTATCTTGGCCGGATATTCAAGGTGGACCGCGGTATCGTGGGCTTCTACGGCGACGACACCCTGGATCCCACCCTGGACATCAGCCTGAGCACCACCGTCGGGTCGTACCAGATCACGATCCAGTTCACCGGTACGGCGCTCAAACCGCGGCTCGCGCTGTCGTCGACACCGTCGCTCGAGCAGGGCGACATCATCGCCGTGCTCGTCTTCGGCGAGCCCCTCGACCAGCTCGACACCGACCAGATGAATCTCGTGCGACGGCGCACCACCGATCTGCTCGCGATCTATGGCAGCAGCCTGCTCGACAGCTCGGTGGGCCAGCAGCTCGGCGTGGACATGATCACCGTCGCCGAGGGACGAAATGAGAACGAGGGCAGCGCGCTCGTCGTGGCCAAGTACCTTAGTCCGAAGGTCCTGCTGAAGTACGAGCAGGCGCTGAGCGACTGGACCATGTTCTTCATCACGCTGGAGTACCGTTTCTTCGGCGACTTCAACCTGCAAACGATCGTCGGACGCAACGGCGAGTCGGGCGCGGAGCTGAACTGGTCCCATGACTACTGATCGCGCCACAGGAATGCTGACGGTGCTCGCGCTCGCCGCGTGCTGCCTGAGCTGTGCCTCGCCGTCGCTCCTGCCCTGGTCTGACGCGCAGCCCGAGATCGGACGCTATGCGCCGCCGCCGGCAGCCACCGCGCCTGACAGCATCACCGTCGTCTCCTACAACATCCAGTACGCCGAACACATCAGTCAGGCCATCGTCGATATCCGCGCCGATCGTCGGCTCGCGCTGGCCGACATCTACCTTCTGCAGGAGATGGATCCCGCCGGTACGGAGCGCATCGCCCGCGCGCTGGGCTGCGACTTCGTGTACTTTCCCGCGAGCGTGCAGCGGCACACCGGTCGCCTGTTCGGCAACGCCGTGCTGTCGCGCTGGCCGATCCGCGGGTCGCGCGTCATCATCCTACCGCACCCCTCGCCCGTCGACGGCACGCGGCGTATCGCCCTGGACGCCAGTATCACCCTCGGCGATCGCGTCCTCAACGCACTGTCGGTACACCAGGCCACCGTCGTCGTCTCCCAGCACGACCGCTTCGACCAGACCGAAATGGTGGCCGACTGCGTCAGTGGGCTGCCCGGTCCGGTGATCGTCGGCGGCGATTTCAACACGGTGACGCATTGGGAAGTGGTGGCGACACGGCGCCGCCTACGGCGCGCCGGTCTGCGGGAGGCGGCACTCCCGCCCGGCGCCACCAATCGCAAGGCCATCGCCCGGGTGCTGGGGCTTGAGAACGCTCTCGACCATATCTATGTGCGCGGTTTGGTACCCCTCGGCACCGGCGTGGCACGCGAAGCCTCGGCCAGCGACCACTGGCCGGTCTGGGCCACGGTCAGCGTGGCGGCGGCGGATTCTGGCTGAGGTAGGTTTCGGTGTCCACGACCGTGGCGTACGCGTACGCCAGGGCCGCCAGTGACGCCGCTTGCACCTCGGCCGCAGGCACAGTACGGTTGCCCCAGGTGAGATCCCGCGTGGCGCAGGCGTCGCCCACCACCACGACCTCGAAGCCGAGATCGCTTGCCGCGCGCGCCGTCGCCTCCAGACACATGTGCGTCATCATACCGCAGAGCACCACGCGCGTGACGTCATGGGCGCGCAGCGTGGCCTCGAGATCGGTGTCGAGGAACGCGTTGGCATGGCGCTTGGTGATGACCGTCTCGCCGGGGAACGGCCGCACGTCGGCGCGGATCTCGCCCCCCTCCTTCGCCTCGTGCTTCACGTGGATGACGAGGCCGCCGTCCTGCCTGAAGCGCTCCAGCAAACGCGCCGCGTCGAGACTGGCCGCCTCCGGTTCGATCAGGGGCATGACCCCCCCGGGGAAGTAGAAGTCCTGGATGTCGATGAGGACGAGCGCGGTGGCACCGCGCGCGGGACTGGCCAGTCCGGCAGCGGCGACGAGAGCCACGACGAAAGCCATGACGGGTGCAAATGATCGCATGGGCAGCTCCCGGGCGCCCGCGGGCGCCGTGGATGAAGGTGCGGGTTTGTGGTGTCGCAGGTGTGCTGGGTCCATTATGCTCGAAACCAGCTTCGACACAATCAGCGATCGCGACGCCGTCATGTCACGTCCGTCCATCAGCGCCACCCCCGTCGCCGGGGCGAGCCTCGTCCTTCTTCTGGCCTGCCTGCTGTGGTCCACCTGGCAGGGGCCCGACATCTTCTTCCACCTCTACCTTGGCCACGAGGTGGTGCATACCGGTTCGCCGAATCCGCCCGACCATCTTCTCCTGCAACAACCTCTGTATCGCAACATCTACTGGCTCTTCCAGACGGTCGTATACGGCGCCTGGGCGCTCGGCGGCGTGTCGGCGGTGACGCTGCTCTTCGCGGCGCTGTGGTTCGCCGTGCTGGTGGTGTGGGCGCGCACGGTTCGCATCGGTCGGTATCCAGCGACCGGCATGCCGTTGCTGCTGGTGACCATCCTGGTAAGCCAGACTCGCTTCGACCCCCGACCGGAGACGGTGTCATACCTGCTGCTCGCGCTGCAGGTGAGCTGGCTGACGACCTGGCCGTGGGGCGCGCGCGGCAGCGCCGGACCTCGGCACGGGTCCCTCGGGCGCCTCGCCGCCCTGGCCGCGACCGAGGTGCTCTGGGTGAACATGCACGCCTACTTCGTGCTCGGTCCCGCCGTGGTCGGGGCGCGCCTGGTGGCGTCGTGGCTGGGACGCGAGGACCGCCGTGCCGTCCGCGAACTGGGTATGGCTCTCGCGGTGACGTTGGCGGCTTCGCTCCTATCGCCGTTCGGCCTGCAGGCCTGGCGGCTCGTGGGCACCTGGTGGGTGTTCCTGCATGCCATGGGCGGCAGCATCCGCGAGTTCGGACCGGCCGCCGGCGTCTTCCTGCAACTCTGGACGGTGGAGATCTTCTGGGCGCTCTGGGCCGTCACGGCGCTCGCCACCGCGATCGTGGTGGGACTGATGGCGATCTGGCGGCGTCGGCTCGGCCTGTTCGCACCGATCCTCGCGGTCGCCGGTCTCTATCTGAGCGCGATCGGGGCCCGCAATCTGCCTCTGTTGCCCCTGCTGGCGGCGCCGCTGTGGCGGGAGGCGCTGGTGGCGGTACCGACGCGCCGCCGCCGCGCGTCACGCGCCCTCCTGGTGGGCACGGCCACCGTGGCCGTGGCCCTCGCGCTGTGGACGATGCAAGGCGGGCTGCATCGTTCGTTGCGCGCCGAGGGCACCTTCGGCACCCGTTTGCTGCCCCACGCCTACCCGCTGGGCGCGGTCGACTACCTGCAGCGCCACGGAGCGCGTGGCCGGCTCTTCAACAGCGCAGCCGACGGCGGCTACCTCGAGCTGACCTGCCCCGAACTGCAGGTGTACACCGACGCGCGCTACACCGAGGCCGCACCGGTCCTACAGTACTTCGCCGCGTTCATACATCCCGACGTGTTCCGCGAGATCGACGCGGCGCAGCACTTCGACGGCGCCCTGGTCAAGCTCGTCGACTCCGGCCCCCTGGTGATCGCGCTGCTGGGCGATCCGGGTTGGCGCCTCGCGTACGGCGACCTGCACCGCGTGCTCTTCGCCCGTCGCAACTCCGCGGCCGCCGCCGCGTGGCCGGACGAGCCGATCCGATTCGACGCGGGCGAGGATCTCTCCCGGCGCTACAACGGCATCGCGGCCATCCAGTGGACGGCCATCCTCGTGCAAACACACGATCGCGCGCGCCTGCTCGCGGCGCTCGCGGCCTGGGCCGACGCCACGGTCGTGCCGTCGACTGTGATCCAGTACGCGCTCCAGTATTCCTTGCAGGAACACGATGCCGACGTCTTCGCCGCCGCGCGCGCCCTGGCGCCACGCATGCTCGCCCTGCGCGCGGCCGACCGCCTCGCCGTGACACGCCTGCTCGGACACCATCCCTGAGGGATCAGGCTTCCCAGCGAAACCGGTCGAGAGGGACCCGGCCGGCACGATCGAAGACCACGCCTTCATCCATCAGCAGGAGACGTTGCAGACGCTGCGACGCGGGACGTCCGCGATCGCTGATCTCGCCGCGCGCGTTCACCACGCGATGCCAGGGGATGCCGCTATCGTCCGGCAGCTCGCGCAGCACCCGCCCCACGAGGCGCGCCCGGCCAGGGAGGCCAGCGACCTCGGCAAGCTGCCCGTACGTGGCCACACGGCCCGCCGGGATCGACCCGATCGCATCGACGATGCGGTCGGCGGCCGGTGACGCCTTCATCGCTTCTTCGGTCGGGTCTTGCCGCGCCCACGACCAGACGCGGCATCGGCCGGACGCGGCCGCACGGCCCCCTTCTCGCGCGGCGACGGCGGCGCGTCGGGATCGACCCGAGTGATCGCGAGGGGACGGTTATAGATCCGGGCCTTCTGCAGGATCTTCAACACGGCCGGTGGCATGCCCACCGGCAGATCCACGAGACTGTGGTCGTGCTCTATCTCGATACGGCCGATGTGGCGGCTCGCCAGGCCGGTCTCGCCCGCGATGGCGCCGACGATGTGACCCGGGTTGATTCCATGCGTGCGCCCCAGCTCCACGCGATAGGTCTCCATGCCCGCCTCCGGTTCGCCGCGGCGGCGCGGGCCGCGTCCACCGGCACCCGAGCCGCCCGCGCGCCGGCCCTCCCGCGCGGCATCCTCGGCCCAGTCGATGGGCGGGCGGTCGGCGATCAGGAGAGGCCGGTCACCCTGCACGAGGCGCGCCAGGGCCGCAGCCACGTCGAGGGTCGGCACGCCGTGATCCACGCCGTACTGCTCCACGATCTCGCGAAAGAGATCGAGATCGCCGAGGGCGAGGGTGTCGGTGATCTTCTGCTTGAAAGTGGCCACGCGCCGGTCGTTGAGTCGCGCCGTCGACGGGAGCTCGAGCCGCTCCAGCGCCTGACGCGTGGTCTGCTCCAGCACGCGCAGGAATCCCTTCTCGCGCGGAGACACGAAGATCACGGCCTCGCCACTGCGCCCCGCGCGGCCGGTGCGGCCGATGCGGTGCACGTACGCCTCGGCGTCGTTGGGGATGTCGTAGTTGATGACGTGGCTGATACGGTCGACATCGAGGCCGCGCGCCGCCACGTCGGTGGCCACCAGCAGGTTGAGCTTGCCCTGGCGCAGCCGATCGATCGTGCGTTCGCGCTGCTTCTGCGGGATGTCGCTGCTCAGCGGCGCCGCCGCGTAGCCACGGGCCTTCAGCTTCTCGGACAGCTCGAGCGTGGACGTGCGGGTGCGCACGAAGATGATCACGCCGTCGTAGTCCTCAGCCTCGAGCAGATGGGTCATCGCCTCGAACTTGTGCGGTTCGCTCACGATCCAGTAGCGCTGCCGCGTGGCCTCGACGGTGGTGGTGCGCGTCTTGATCGTGATCTCTACCGGGTCGTTCAGATGCAGCTTGGCGACGCGGCGGATGGCCGGCGGCATGGTCGCCGAGAAGAGGGCCACCTGACGCGTAGGCGGCGTCTGCTCGATGATCCAGGTGACGTCGTCGAGAAAGCCCATGCGCAGCATCTCGTCGGCCTCGTCGAGGACCAGGAATGCGAGGTCGCCGAGTTCGAGCGTGCCACGCCGCAGATGGTCCATCACCCGGCCGGGCGTGCCGACCACCACGTGCACGCCCCGCGCGAGCCGACGGAACTGGCCCCCGTAGTCCTGGCCGCCGTAGATCGGCAGCACCTGGAAAGCCTTCAACTTCGACGCATAGCGCTGGAAGGCCTCGGCCACCTGGATGGCGAGCTCCCGCGTGGGCGTGAGCACCAGGGCCTGAGGCGCGCGGTGCGCCAGCTCGAGGCGGGTGAGGATGGGTAGCGCGAATGCCGCGGTCTTGCCGGTACCGGTCTGCGCCTGTCCCACGACGTCCCGGCCGGCCAGGAGATGGGGAATCAGCTCGGCCTGGACGGGCGACGGGGTCTCGTAGCCCACCGCGTCCAGGGCCGCGAGCACGGGCTTGCTGAGCCCGAGGTTCGCGAACCCGGGCTCGTTGACATCGTCGAGAGTCAGCATGGGGACACCTGCTCGGGATGGGGAAAGGGCGTTTGCCCGCCAAGGTAGGCAACGGAGGCCGCCGGGACCAATGCCGTCTCGCGGTCGCCCGTGATCAGATGTGCTTGCCCCGCTCCCAGCCGTCGGCCGTGAGCCACTGGCGTGCCGAGGCCTCCGCATCCTCCTCGAGGGTGGTGGCCATGCTGTCGTTCCAGCGGTTGAGGTAGCCGAAGAGGGCGATCACGCCGAGCATCTCCACGATCTCGCCATCGTCCCAGTGGGCGTGCAGCCGCGCCTGCACGCCGGCATCGACGGCGTTGGGTACGGTGGAGGCGGCGAGGGCGAAGTCGAGCGCGGCGCGTTCAGCCTCGTTGAAGGCGGGGTGCGTGCGGTAGTCCCAGATGTGTACGAGCTGCTCCGTCGGCGCGCCGTAGCGCTCGGCGGCGCGCACGGTGTGCGCCTCGCAGTACCGGCAGCCGGCGGCGCGGCTCGCCACATAACCGATGAGCCGCTTGAGCGCGCTGGTCACGCGCCCCTCGTTGGCCATCACGGCCATGTTGAGCTGGATGAACGCGCTCGCGATCGCGGGGCGGTGCTGCATCGTCAGCACGCTGTTGGGGCAGAAGCCGAGGGTCTCGTCGAAGAAGCGCGCGAGGGCCCGCACCTCCGCGTCGGCATCCGGTGGCAGCGGGGCGACCAGGGGCATGGGTATCTCCTCGGTAGACTCAATCGAGTGAGACGTCGCCGACCACGCACGACGTCATGCTGATCCCGCCCTCGATCCGCGCGTTGAGGATCGTCAGCGGTTCCCCGAGCCTCTGCGTGGCGACGATATACAGCAGGGGCAGGTAGTGCTCGGGGGTGGGTACGGCCTGCCGGGCATCGTTACCCAGCGACTCGTGGGCGACGAGCGTGGCATGTTCGCGTTCACGCAGGCGGCGGCGCACCTCGGCGTCGAAACGCACGGCCCACTCTGCGGGCGGCGCGCCAGGCTTCCAGGCGCCCAGATTGTGCACGATGTTGCCCGTGCCGAGAATCATCACACCCTCGTCGCGCAGGGGCGCGAGCTGCTTGCCCACGCCGTAGTGATAGGAGCCCGGCTTGGTGGTGTCGAGGCTGAGCTGCACCACCGGCACATCGGCATCCGGGTACATCGCGCGCAGCACGCTCCATACGCCGTGATCGAAGCCTCGCGAGGGATCGGGCTGGACCGGAACGGTGGCCACGAGATCGATCACCCGCTGCGCAAGCGCCGGATCGCCCGGGGCCGGGTACTGTACCGCGTAGAGTTCCTCCGGAAAACCGGAGAAATCGTGGATCGTCTCGGGACGTCCGGCGGTCGTCACGGACACACCGCGCGTCTCCCAGTGGGCCGAGATCGCGAGGATGGCGTGCGGTCGCGGAAAAGCCGCCGCCAGCGATCGCCACACCCGCTGGTCGTTGGTCTCGGTGATCGCATTCATCGGACTGCCGTGTCCGAGGAACAGGGCCGGCTGGCGCTGTGCCATCATGATCGCCTCCTGTGCGCTTCTTCTGGCAAGTAAGTGACGATCGTACGGATTCGCCGCCAGTGGCGTCTGAGCGTGACGGTTCGCCGCGGGTGAGACTTTTCACCACAGGACGTTGCGGGGGGCCCGTGGCGAGGGCCGTCCATCGGAAGTCATTGTTCAGCAATGAGCTAGCCGCTTCCCCAGCCTCATCCCCGCCTCCTGGCACGTCCCCTGCCAGGAATGGCGTGATCGAGTCGACCACCACCCCGGCAAGGAGCACGACCATGAAGCGCACCCCGACCCTCGCGACGAGCCTCCTGGTGATCCTCGCCCTGCTGGCCGGCCTCGGCGGCTGCAGCAGCGACGATCAGACCACGGCACCCACGGAACAGGCTCCCACCCTGCCCGATCCTGCCCAGCTCTCGGTGAACCTCGACTTCTTCGCCGATGGGGCCGGCCTGTCCGGCAAGGCATTCGGCCACCAGAACTTCTACAACGCGTACCTGCGCGCCGTCATCGTCGGTGCCACGACCGACCTCGTGCTGGCTCCTCCGGTGGCGGCCTTCTCCCTCGCGCTGCACACCGTGCCCAACCATCAGCAAGACGGCTCCTGGATCTGGGTCTACACCTTCGTCGATGGCAGCGACGAGGCCCAGGTGCGCCTGCGCGGCACGCTCGACGGCGACGCGGTGATCTGGGAGATGCGCGTCTCCTATGGCACGGTGGACCAAAAGTTGTGGTTCGACGGCTCCACCCAGAACGAAGGCGACACCGGTCACTGGACGTTCTACGACATCGAGCAGGGCGGCATGGCGTGCGCCACCCTCGACTGGACCAACGACGGCGACTTCCACCAGCTGACCCTCGCCGCTCTCTCCGGCGTCGACGCGGGCGACTCGCTCGCCCTCGCACGCGATGGCGACGACGCGCGCATCGACTTCACCGACGCCAGCGCCGAGGCGACCTTCTTCATCCGCTGGAACGAGGCCGACGGTACGGGCAGCCTGCAGGTGCCCGACTACAACAACGGCGAGGAAGCGTGCTGGGACGAGAACCAGTGGGACGTGGACTGCACCCCCGCACCCTGACGCGGCATCTTCCTGGACACGCGAACGGGCGGTTCATCGCGAGCCGCCCGTTCCGTCCACGCCTCGCCGCTACAACCAGACACCGATGCCCACCGTGAGCTTGCTGGCGATGCCCGAATCGTCGATCGGCTGCCGCACCGAGATACGACCCGAGGGGGTATCGATGGTCGCGTTGACGTCGTTCCAGTTCACGCCCTCGAGGCGCAGCGAGCCGTGCAACGTCACCCGGCTGCCGAGTTCCAGGTGCATGCCGGCGCCGAACGACACGCCACCACCCCTGGCCTCGTAGTGCAGGTCGTCCTGGTCGGAGTCGAGCCGGAACCCGCCGAGGCCGCCGAAGATGTACGGCCGGAAGCGCCGGCCCGGCCGGAACAGGTACAAGGCATCGAAGGTGCTGGAGCTGAAGCGGATCTCGATGTCGGCCACGTTCGTGGGATGGACGGCCGCCGCGGCGTAGAGCCGCACCATGAACGTCGGCGAGATCAGGTATCCGATCTGCAACGCGCCGCCGCCCGCCGTCTCGTCGACGACGACGACGTCGGCGTTGTCATCCCTCCCGATGGTGCTGGCCAGCCCATCGAGCCCGATGAGCCAGTTCCCCTGCCAGGCTGCGGCAGGCACCGCCGTGGCAACGACGACAAGTCCGAGAACGAGCGCGAAGCCCACGCGCGGATTGGTCCCGAGATTGCGATGCATGAACGGCTACCTTTCGTCGGAGTGTGGGTTCGTCTCCAGCCCGTAGGTCTGGATCTTCTTGTGCAGGTTCGTGCGATCGATGCCGAGCAGGCGCGCTGCCTGGGAGACGTTGCCGCCGGTGGCGGCGAGGCAGGCGGCGATGGTGAGGGCCTCGAAGCGGCGGCGCGCTTCGAGGAGGCCGCCGAGACGTTGCACGGCGGCGGCGGTGAGGGGGCGGAGCTCGTCATCGAGCGCGGTGCTGGCAGTGGGTGTGGCACCGCTGTCGAGGAGGCCGGTGCGACGCAGGTCGTCGGGGCTGATCACCGGTCCGCGGCTCATGATGGCCAGGCGCTCCACCGCGTTGTGGAGCTCGCGCACGTTGCCGGGCCACGGCAGGTCGCGCAGCAGCGCGAGTGCGTCATCGCCGAAGGTGCGGGGCGGCAGGCCGTTCTCCTCGCCGTAGCGGGCCAGGGCGTGGGTGGCGATCAGCGCGATGTCGTCGCGGCGATCGCGCAGGGGCGGCACCACGATGGGCACCACGTTGAGGCGGAAGAAGAGGTCGTCGCGAAAGCGGCCTTCGCGCACGTCAGCCTCGAGGTCGCGGTTGGTGGCGGCGATCACGCGCACGTCGACCTTCACGGACCCGCGGCCGCCCACCTTCTCGATCTCGCCCTCCTGGAGCGCGCGCAGCACCTTGGCCTGGGCGCGCAGGCTCATGTCGCCGATCTCGTCGAGGAAGAGCGTGCCACCGTCGGCCTGCATGAACTTGCCATCGCGGGATTCCGTGGCGCCCGTGTAGCTGCCCTTCACTGCGCCGAACAGCTCGCTCTCGATCAGCTCCTCGGGTATCGCCGCGCAGTTGACCCTGACGAACGGGCCGCCGGCGCGCGGGCTGGCCTCGTGCAGGGCGCGTGCCACCAGCTCCTTGCCGGTGCCGCTCTCGCCGCGGATGAGGATGCGCGCGGGCGTGGGCGCGGCCACGGCGATCTGCTCGCGGATCGCCTGGAGCGCCTGCGACTCGCCCACCATCCGGAAGCGGCCGGCCTCGCGCGTGCGCAGGGTCTTCACCTCGCGGTCGAGGGCGCGCAGTCGCAGAGCATTGCGCACTGCCAGCACCAGCCGCTCGCGGGTGCACGGCTTCTCGAGGAAGTCGAGCGCCCCCTCGCGCGTGGCATCGACGGCGGTGGCGATGGTGGAGTGACCGGAGATCATTACCACGGGAAGGTCGGCGTGGCTCGCGCGCAGGCGCCGCAGCACCTCGAGCCCGTCGATGCCCGGCAGGCGCACGTCGAGCACCACGAGGTCGACGGGTTCCTGCGCCACGGCCTCCAGCGCGGCCTCGCCACTCTCCACCTCGAGCGGCTCGAAGCCCTCCGACCGCAGCACCATGGCGAAGGTGCGGCGGATGTTGCGCTCGTCGTCGACGATCAGGATGCGGGACATGACGTCTCCTTGGAACTCGTCTGATCGGGCCGCCCCTGCGGCACGGTGACGGTGAACGTGGTGCCGGCACCAGGCACGGAGTCCACCGCGATGGTACCGCCGTGGCCGGCGACGATGCCGTCGACGATGGGCAGACCCAGGCCGAGACCCTCGCGATCGGTGGTGAAGTCGGGTTCGAAGATGCGCGCCCGGTTCTCCGGCGTGATACCGTCGCCGGCATCGTGCACGGTGACGACGACCATGGCACTCGCGATGTGCGCACCCAGAGTCACTCGTTCCGGGCGGCCCGCGCGTCGACAGGCCGCCAGGCCGTTGTCGATGAGGTTGACGAGGGCCCGCCGGATCTGCGCCGCATCGAGCACCACCGTGATCGCACCGGCGGGCAGATCCGTCGCGAGACGTTCGCCGTAGAGCCGCGCGAGGTCATCCACGAGCGCACGCACGTCGACGCCGTTCAGCTCCGGCGCCGGAAGCCGCGCGAAGTCGGAGAACGAGCGCACGAGGTTGCGCAGGCTCGTCACCTCCTCGGTGACGATGGTCTCGCAGTCGGCGAGCACGGTGGCGTGCTGGGTGTCGTCGCCGCGGTAGCTGCGCCGCGACTCCTGCACGGCGAGCAGGATGGGCGTGAGCGGGTTCTTCACCTCGTGCGCGAGGGTGCGGGCCATCACGCGCCAGGCGGCCACCTTCTCCAGCCGCGCCAGCTCGCGGCGTTGCACCTCGAGGCGCGCCGTCATGGTGTTGAGGGCCCGGGCGAGTTCGCCGATCTCGCCGGGGGCGCGTTCCGCGACCCGGGTGGTGAAGTCGCCCTCGGCGATGCGCGCGGTGGCGAGGGCCATGGTCTCCAGGGGTCGTACGACGCTCCGGGCGAGCAACGCGGCCAGGGCGAGCGCCAGCAGCGCCAGCAGCGCGTACACGACCAGGAAGGGCAGCACGTAGCTGCGCAGGATGGCGCGCCGATCGAGGCGGAACGCCGCCGTCAGCCGCATCGCCTCACTCAGGCTCGCGGCCCGCATCGCCATCTCCGGCGGCAGCGCCTGCGCCACCACCACGCGGCTGCCGTCGACGCGCGTGCGGCGCGCGGCGAGGTAGCCGCCCACCTGGCGGGGCTCGTCGCCGAGCTGCGGCGCCGCGTCGAGCAGGCCGGACATGACCGTCGCCGCCGGCACGGGCATGCCGCCGCCATCGAGTACGATCAGATCGCCGTCTGCGCCCCGAGCGAGTGCGGCGTCGGCCGCGGCGACGAAGGAGGTCTTGCGCTCGCGCAGCACGAGGCGCGACTCCTCCACGCCCGCGGCGAGCCCCCGCGACACGACATCCTGCAGCGCCGGGTTCAGGCTGCGTTGCAGGAGGCTGCGCACGAGCAACGACGCCGGCACCGCCGGCAGCAGCGTCAGCAGGAGGCTGGCCACGAGCATGCGCGACCTAATCCGTCGCATCGGGCAGGTCCTCCTTGCGGAAGGTGGCCGAGGTCGCGGACCCGACAGCGTCGTCGCGATCGGTGCCACCCTTGTAGAAGAGCCGGATCAGGCGGCTCAGCCCCACCGACACCTCCTGTCCGTCCGGACCGGCGACCATGGCCTCCACCTGCTCGCGCTCGCTCGGCGCGATGGCGTGCAGGCGCAGGGCCGCGCGCAGGCGCAACGGTGTGGCGGCCGCGATGGCCGACAGCGGCGCCACCGGTAACCACGGCGGCCGCGCGAGCCAGTCCGCGAGCGCGTCGAAGCTGGGGAGCTGCACCGCGTCCTCGCCCATGGCGATGGTGTAGACCTCGTCCCACAGATCGTAGCTCAGCCGCAGACGCACCATGTGGCCGGCGACAGTGTGGTCGGCGGCGTCGAGCAGATCGATGCGCAGGTCCACGGCCGACACCAGTCCGCTCTGCAGCGTCGACGCGATGCGCTCGCCCGGCAGCCCAGACGTGGACAGTCGACACACGAGCAACGCGCCACGCCGGCCGGGCTCCACCGACGCCACGTGCGGATCGGCCGCGCGCGCCAGCCCCGCGACCAGCAGCATGCAGCCGAGGATCGCCCCTGCGGGCCGCCGCCCCATCAGAAGTTCCATCCGAGGGCGGCGTGGGCGTGGAAGACGTCGTCCACCGGGCCCTGGCGCAGGGGCAGGCCGACGTCGAGACCGAGCCAGAGGAATGATGCGAGGCGGTAGCGTAGACCCCAGCCGGCGCTGGTCGTGATGTCGCTCAGGTGCGGGCGCTCGCCCGGGCCACCGCCCTGCCCGGCATCGAGGAAGAGCGAGCCGACCAGCCGCGGCCTAGCCACCGAACCGACGAGCGCGGCTCGGTATTCCAGCGACCCGTGGTAGAGCCAGGTGCCGCCACCGGGTGCGCTGAGCGACTGGCTCGGCACCCCGCGCAGCGAGTAGAGGCCGCCGAGGTAGAGCCGGTCGTAGAATGGTGCCGGCTTCTCGACGACATCGCCGGCCAGGCGCAGGGCGAGCACGCCCCCGGGAGCGGCGTGATAGGCGCGCAGATCGACGGAAGCGCCCGCGAAATCACCGGCATCGTCGGCCGTGTGCTGGACACGCAGGCGACCCCACAGGCCCGACGCTGCCGAGCCGGCGCGCAGGCCGCGACGCGTGTCGAGCACGAGATCGGCGCTGGCGATGGCGCGCTTGCGGTCCCCGGCCCCGGCTGCGATGGCCGACGGGAGGTCGACGAAGGCGACGCGGTCGCCGGCATGGGCGTCGGCCACCTCGCTGTCCTGCCACACCTCGCTCGTCGAGTCGGCCCTGGCCGTCTCGCCGCGCAGGCCCGCGCTGAGGCGCCAGTGGGCGCCCAGGTGCCGCGTCACCGTCAGGCCGACCGTGCCTCGCGTCACCTTGTGCGCGTACTCGACACCGTCCTGGAAGTAGATGCGGTCGCTGCCCAGCACGGAGGTCGCCATTTCCCACGACCAGCGCGCGCCCGGCGCCGTACCCTCGCGGTAGTACGCGCTGACCCCCGCGAGGCGATACCCCAACTTGAGCTGCAGCGCTGCCTGCTCGCCCCGCCCCAGCAGGTTGTTGAGCGACAGCTCGGCGGGGATGACGTACCAGCCGTCGAGATCGGAGTTGCCGGTGCCCAGGCGCACCTGTGGCCCGTTCTCCCGCACGTCGAGCACGAGAACGAGCGCGCCGCGCTGGGACCCCGGCTCGGTGTAGAAGTCGATCCGCTGGAAGAGATCCCGGGACCGCAGAGCGTCGACGGCCGCCGTCAACTCGTCCTGATCCACCACCTGACCGGGCCGCAGACCCAGCTCCCGCTGGACGACCTCGTCCGACGTGCGCCCGTTACCAGAGACTTCGATGCGCTCGAGGGTGAGCGTCCGCGCCGCCGCCGTGGCCGGACGCGGCGCCGCCAGCCCGACCAGCAGGCAGGCCAGTACGCACGCGCCCATGAGGACGGAGCGTGAGCACCGGGTGCGGCGATTGGAACGTGGCGCCATGGTCGTCTCCCGACGAGGTGTACGCACGACGATGGCAAGGATCATACCGGATATGCGGGGATTGGCAACGCGGAGAACTCATGTCAAGTTATTATATTGCAATAGGTTAAAATATAGGCAAGAAACCGCCCCACGCTTCGCCGATCGGGGTGTGCCGTATCGCTACGGCGATTTTTCCCACCCACCCGACGGTGCGGCAGGAGCTCTGCGGGAATGCCGGTAGCCAGCCGGCGGCCTCGAGTTGCTCGGCCAGGCGGCGCGAACCATCACGACTGCCACAGGTACTGCAGCTTCACGAAGTACTGGCGGTCGGTGAGCCGATACAGCGACGACGCTCCGGGATCGGCAGCGTTGAAGTCGTGGTAGTCGCGCGTGGCGCCCAGGTAGAAGACGGAGAACGAGTTGAGCCGGTAGGTGATGAGCGGGTCGATCTCCCACTTGCGACCGAACACGATGTGGTACTCGGGGAAGTCGCCGGCCACGGCAGCGTCCTGGTAGTAGGGGCTGCGTGAATCGTTGAATTGCGCCACGAGGCGCACCGAGAGCCGCGGATCGATCTGTAGCCGCAATCGCGTGCGGACGATGGTCTGGCGAAAGAGCAGCGTTCCGGTGCCGGCCTGCTCGCTGCGCACGTAGTCGAGCGACGGCTCGAGGATGAGGCGATCAATGGGCTTGAACGCGAGCGACGCCGACGCGCTCACGAGATCGCCATGATCGAGGGTGAGCAGGGCCGGCCCGCGGCCCACCGCGTACGACGCGGAGAGGCCGAGGGTGCGCATGGGCCGGGAGTCGATGTCGATGCCGGCGTCGAGCTGATCACGGAACGCCACGCCACCCCACACCTCCTCGCCGAACTGGTAGTGCACGCCCACGTGCGTCTGTGCCGCGCGCAGGTACGTATCGGCGAAAACGTTAGCGTGGGCCCACTTGCGCTGGCCGGCGTAGTTCCAGCGCCCATCGACGACCACGCCCGGCACCACGCGCTCCACCAGCCCGTGGTCGCGCCGCGCCACGTGTTCCAGGTAGATGAAACCGTTGCGCTGGTCGTTCCAGGGGTCGTAACCGGTCTGCGTGCGGTACTCGGGATCGACCTCGTTGAAGTCGATCGTGATATTCCAGCGCGGCGAGCGCAGCCGCAGATCGGTGATCAGCGCGGGGCCCGAATACGACTCGCCATCGAGATCGACGGTGTGCTTGCCATCGGCGAAGGTTTCGCCGGGGCTCACGACGATGCCGCGCGGCTCTCGCGTGGCGCTGTGCACGAGCTGCGTGGCCCAGCTCAGCGTACTGCCCAGGCGGAGGCTGGCATCCACCGAGGCGATGGTGCCATGGCCGCCGCCATCGTAGCGGCGGTCGGTGATCATGGCCCCGATCTGCGAGTTCGGCCCAAGGCTGTGCAGACCGCGCAGGACGTTCACGGTGGAGTAGCCCATCGCCGCCGTGCGTGAGCGCTCCTCGAGGGGAATGATGTAGGGCGAGTGCTCGTCGCGCGCCATGAGGTAGGCCACGCTGGTGCCGTCCCAGCGAGCGGTTCCCTTGGCCGCCACCTGCGGGTCGTTCACCATGCGCGTGTAGAACGAGTTGAACATGGTGCGAAAGAGATCGTTGCCCTCCTGGAAGAAGGGACGCTTCTCGGGATAGCGCAGCACGATCGTGGTGTTGACGTCGATCTGGTCGGCATCGGCCTCGATCTGGCTGAAATCGGGATTGACGGTGCCCTCCGCCGTGAGGTCGCTCGATGGGGCGTACTTCACTCCGAGCGAGAGTTCGCCCCGAGAGCGGGCATCGGTGAGGCCGGAGTCGGCGTCTTGCGCGTCGCGAATGGTGCCGGTCTGGTAACCGATGAACGCCGGCAGCACCTCGAAGCCGCGTCCCGGGTGCAAGCCCGTGATGCCGGAAACCGTGCCGAACTGACAGGGAAAACACTGCTCGCTGCGATCGTTGGCCGCCCACGCGTACTGATGGCGCACATCGCGCGGATGGTTGCGCCAGAAGTTGATGCGCCAAGGCTGCTCGTTCGCGTCGGGAAAGCGCAGACCCGCGAGGGGGATCGCCATCTCCACGGTGTAGCCGTCGGCCGTGATGCGCCCGGCCGAGGTCCACACCATGTCGAATCCGTCGTCCTCACCCTGCACCGAGGTCCACATCGCGTCGTTCTGCACGCCGTACGGGTTGACGAAGAAGAAGTACGCCCAGGTGCCGTCACCGAAGGTGTCGAGCATGAATCCCACGTCGTCGTCGGCGCTGCCGTAGAGATCGCGCTGGCACATCGTGGCACGGACCGCGGCGGAATCGTCGTGACAGACGAACGCGACGTAGAGATTCTCGTCGTCGTAGGTGAGCCAGGCCTCGGTGTCCACGAGCGGCGCGATCGCATCGCCTGGGCTGCGCTCGGCAAAACCGTCGGCGTGCCCGGCCGCGGCCCAGCCCGGATCGTCGAGGCGGCCGTCGATGGTGATGCGGCCGCTCGTGTGCGCGGTCTCCAGATGCGGCCGGTACTGCGGAGTGAACGCGCGGGCGCCGAGCGGTCCGAGCAGGGTGACGAGCAACACGGCGCCGGTGATTCGCATGGACGACTCCTATGGTGGGCGCCGGGTCGCCGGTGGGAGGCGTCCGGTCGCGTTCAGACCCGTCACTACGGATACCGGAGCAAAAAAGATGCATGCACGCATCGCACGCGTGGCACCAGAGGCAACTCACTGAACCCCAACCTGTTCCATCGATATTGGAGACGGTCACGCCTGTTCCCGCCACACCGATTCGAGGACCGGGATGACCGGATCAGCCCGTCTCGGCCGCACGTCCCACTGGACCTAGGCGGGGGACGCCGCGAGCGCCAGCAGCACGCCTCGTATCGTGCGCACGAAGCGGGCCTCGAGCGGCCCGCCCCGGATGGCACGCGGCAACTCGAGCTGGACGCCGGCGCCACGGCGGCCGCGGTTGCAGATGTTGTCGGTATCTGTGGCGGCGAACTCGTGACCGTCGGGGGCGAGGGTGAACCCCGCGGTGGCGAGCGCCTCGCGTATCAGCGTGGCGAGCGCGGTGTCCAGCCCGCCCACGTAGACCTGGCCACCGTAGTCCTCGCAGCCGTGGATCGTGACCACGGTGTCGCACGCGCGTACCAGCGCCAGGCAGCGCGGTTCGTCGAAGTGGCGGCTGGTCAGGTGCAGGCGCGCGTAGTTCTCGCGCGGACGCGTACCCTCGAACACGTAGTAGCTGAACTCGGCGCCGGCGATGCCACGGGCGATCTCGGCGGTGCGCCGTTCGATCGCACCGCCGTGAGGTGCCACCACGGCCACGGATGTCCCGGGCCGTTCCTGGACAGTGACACGATAGTCGCGCCCCTCCCTCTCGCGGCGAGCGAGCGCGGCGTAGTCGCAATAGCGGTCCTGGTGGCTCATGATGCGCCGATCGTGCGCTCGATGCGCGAATCCGGCACGAGCCACATGACAGCCACCAGAACGAAGATGCCGCAGGCGACGAGAGGCTGCACGAACGCGAGCGGGATCGCGACCGCATACAGCACCGTGGAGACGATGCCCTTCCCATCGCGGCCGACGGCGGCCGCCAGGTGCGAATCGCCGCGCTCCGCGGCGATGAGCACGCGCGTGAGGATATAGTACGCGACCGAGGCCCCGAGTAGCACCACGCCGTACAGGGCCACCGGCCACGCGGCAAAGTGATTCTCGCCCATCCAGGCCGTCACCAGCGGTGTGAGCGAGAGCCAGAAGAGCAGGTGCAGGTTGGCCCAGAGCGCACCACCGGAAACACGGCGCACGGCCTGGAAGAGATGGTGATGGTTGCTCCAGTAGATACCGATGAACACGTAGCTGAGGATGTAGCTCAGGAACACGGGGATGAGCGGTTGCAGCGCCGCGAGCGACGCTCCGTGCGGTGCGCGCATCTCGAGCACCATGATGGTGATGATGATGGCGATGACGCCATCGCTGAAGCTCTGCAGTCGATCCTTGGTCACGCCAGGCCTCCCAGAAGCGCCGTCATCTTAGCGGCAGATACTGTTGACGGGGAGTGGAACTTTACGATGCTGAATAGATCTCCAGCGGAAGGACCGTCCATGGCCACGATCGTCGGCATCTCGGGCAGCCTGAGAAAACACTCCTTCAATACCGCGCTCCTGCGGGTTCTCGCCGCACTCGCACCGAAGGGCAGCGAACTGCGTATCGAGTCGATTGCCGGCATCCCACTCTACAATGCGGACGACGAAGCAGCTACGGGCGTACCCGATACCGTCGCACATCTGAAGGACGCGATCGCCGGGACCGACGGGCTGCTGATCGCAACGCCGGAATACAACAACTCCATCCCGGGCGTCACCAAGAATGCGATCGACTGGCTCTCGCGTCCACCGGCGGACATCGCACGCGTGTTCCATAGCCGACCGGTGGCCATCGCCGGGGCCTCGCCCGGCGGCTTCGGCACGGTGCTGTCGCAGAACGCGTGGCTGACGGTGATGCGCACCCTGGGCGTCGATCTCTGGTCGGGCCGGCTGCTCGTCTCGCGGGCCTCGACGGTCTTCGACGAAGACGACAAGCTGATCGACGGCAGCCTGCGCGACAAGGCACGCGCCTTCATCGAAGGATTCGTCGGCTTCGTGGAGGCCCGTCAGGCGAGCGCGACGAAGAAAAGCCGCGGGAACGGATAGTGCGTGCGGCCGTCCGGCGCCGGGGGATAGGCCTCACGCAGACGCGCTTCGTACGCGGCGAGGAAACGCGCGCGTTCCGGCTCGGTGAGCCCCGTCAGCACCGGACGCAACGTCGTGCCCGACACCCAGGCCAGAACCGGGTTCGCCCCCTCGAGCCACTGCTGGTACTCCGTGACCCAGATGTCGAGGCTACGCACGTGCGGCGCGAGGAGATCATGGTACCACCGCGGCGACTGCACCCAGCGCCGCCCCATCGCCCGCCGCAAGGCCTCGCTCCCCAGCGGCCGCCCGCCCTCACCCCCATCGGCGAGCGTCTCCCGCAGGAGGCGGTGCGATGGCAAGTCCCAGCTCAGCGGCATTTGCACGGCGAGGCAGCCTCCTGGCGCGAGGTAGCCCGCAAGGCGCGGCAGGAGCGCGGCGTGATCGTCGACCCAGTGCAGGGCCGCGTTCGTGTAGAGAAGGTCGACCGGAACCGCCGGCGACCAGCTCTCGATGTCCCCCTCGATCCATCGCACTTCGCCGCCCCGGGCGTGTGCCTTCGCCAGCATGTCGGGCGAGCTATCAACGCCGGCGACGTCGGCCGACGGCCAGAAGTCGGCCATGATACGCGTGACATCACCCGCGCCACACCCGAGATCGACAACCGTGCCCGGCGCCTCCAGTGGCACCTGCTGCAGCAGGTCGATGGCGGGCCGGCGACGATAGTCGGCGAAGGCTAGATAGCGGTCGGGATTCCAGCGCACTGTGGATTCCATGACGACACTCCTCGCGGTCAGGGCGCGCGCACCACCCAGCGCGGCGCGGTGTTCACCACGTGACGCAGTAGCAGATTGAGTTGCCCCACGCCGTGTTGCACGTGGCGCAGGTTGTAGACGAGCAGTTCCGCAAAGGTGGGTGATCCCCAGCGGAAGGTGCAGACGCGCCGCGCATCCTCGGGTGTGAGCGCCGCGATGATGGCGAAGGCCTGGCGCCGGCCGTGCGCGAGATACGCGCGCATCTCGTCCGGCGTGAAAACTCGTGGTGACAGCACACCCGCGGGATCCAGCTCCTCGAGACCGAACGGATCCGGTGGCGCGAAACCCTCGACCGTACCGCCGAGATAGAGGTCATGCCTGAAGAGCGTGTGGAAGGTGAGATACCAGAACGGCGGCTCGCAAGAGCTTCCTGCCAGATGTCCATGAGCCTACCTCCCGGGTTCGTACGTGTCGGGGGCCGTCGATGACGGCGGTGCAGCCTGTGCGGCGAACGCAGTCGAGGACCTGGCCAGGAACCTGGTGCTGGTACGGTAGCCGGATCACGGACGTGGGTCCGGCGGTGGCGGGTCGTCGTACGACTCCTCGATCTCGTCGACGTTGATGTGTCCCATGTCGCCCGTCTCGTCATCGACGATCGTGAGGTACACGTCACGCCCCTGCAACGGTCGCAGATCCCAGTACCGCCAGCTCATGGTCTCGATGCCCTCGCCGGTCTCGCTGTACAGCGCCGTGTCGGCATCCGCGTCGACCAGGGAGACATAACAGGTCTGTGGGTAGATGCCGCCGCCCACGAGCATGCGCATGGAGTTGCCCGTCACGGTGAACGTATCCGTGGCCACGCTGCCGCGCACGCCATCGCCGAAGAACGCGCCGGCCGATCCGACCCCGGAGAGCGGGCCCTGGTAGTACTCCTTGCTGCCGAAATAGAAATTCCCCACCGGACCTGCAGGCGCTTCGCCGCGACGCAACGGATTGTCGCCGAAGCAGGGATTGCCGAGCGTCGCGACGCCGTTGCGGACAGCGAAATAGCGGTCGAGGGGATGCGGCTTGTACACCGTGGGCGGGTCCAGCCCGGGCTGGAACTGCAAGGTGTCGATGCGCACGACAAACGAGAGCGCCGTGTGGTTGACTTCCTGGTACGTCCCGAGGCGTGAGAAAAGCCAGGGTCCGTCCTGATCGAACTGATCGACTTCGGGGGCAATGCCCGAGGGGTCGATGACCGTCCGGTTGGCGAACGACAATCCCGCGGGGTCGTCCGCGCTGATGTGGTTGATCCCTTCGACACCGTACTCCACGAAGAACAGGTGGTGCACGCCGTCCACCACCTTGTATTGCATGCTCTCCATCACGTTGCCGGGGTTGCTGCCGTCATTGCGGAAGAAGATGCTCTGCGCATCCCAGTGCAGCTGATCGGCCGACGTGATATCGGCCGTGACGCCCTGGAATCCGCTGGGACCGTCGGCCGCCGCGGTCATCAGCATGTGCCATAGCGATCCGTCGTAGTAGACGTACGGGTCGCGGAAATTGCCGAAGGAACCGTTGGGATTCCAGATGAAGATGCTGTGATCCGGCACCACGACCGGATTGAGCCGCGTCTTGTACCAGGTCGTCAGATCTCGCGACCAGGCCAGGGCGCCGCGCTGGTTGTAATCCGCATCGACGGCGGTGTACGCCATCCACCAGAGGCCGTTCTCCGGGTTGAAGAACACGTCGGGAGCCCACATGGCCAGGGATTCGAAAGAGTCGCTGGAAACCCACAGCGCGGGCACCGGCGCCGTCCAGTGGATGAGGTCGTGGGTGGTGGCGTGGTAGATCGTATCCGCCGAGGCCGGCGTCGGGGACGACTCGGGTATGCCGTGATAGAAGATGTGGTACGTGCTGTCGACCCTCACGAGCGAGAAATCCCAGACCTGAACGTACGGGTGCACGTAGTAGGGCTGCTCGAAGTCGATCTTGAGGAGAGCCAGCGCGGGACGACTCGCGCCGAGAACGACGCACGTGAGCCAGACCGTGGCGATGATCATGAAAGGGCGGCGCCACCGGAACTGGTCGGATCGAGGGGACGGGATCATGCGGACGTCAACCTTTCGTTGTGTGCGTTCCGGGCCGCGTCCAGCGCGGCGAGACGCTTCGATTCTACCATGAATCTGTGGTTCGATCGCGCGCTCCGCCTGATTTTGTCGTGATCCGCGGCGTCGCCTGATATAAGATGATGAAGATCTTGTATCAGATATCCCGCATCGCAACGATCGGAGACGCCATGTTCTCGCCCCGCGCCCGTCGCCGCATGCTCGCCACCCCCCTGTGGGCTCTCTTGTTGCCGCTCGTGTCATGTGGGGACGATGACAGGTCCCCCACGACCCCCGGGGCCACGACGCTCGATGCGTCGGGCACCATCGGGCCGGCCGGCGGCTCCATCCGGTCCGCAGACGGCCGTCTCGTTCTCACCGTTCCGGCCGGAGCCCTGGACGAGGACACGGAGATCGTCATCACCGAGGTGACCGCCAAGGATCTCTCCGTGACCGGCGAGGGCATGGACGTGTCCCACGCCCTCACGATGGAACCGGCCGGCCTCGCGTTCGACGTGGGCATCACCCTGGAACTGCAGTATGTCATCAAGGACGCCGGCGACAACGATTCCGGGGTCGACTTCGAGCTACGCCTCGAGATGGTCGTGGTCAGCGAGGACGACGAGCAGACCGCGGCCGTGCGGGCGATCCCCGAGCAGACGGCTGTCCTCGGTCCCGCCGGCAGCGACGGCCGGCAGGAACTCGTGCTCCATACCCTGCCGCGCGAGCTGGTCCTCGGTACGCCCGTGGCCGTGGTCGACGGCGCAACGGTGGCGACCACCGTGGCCGGTCTGAGCGCCGAGGTCCCCGCGCAAGCCGTGGAGAATACCTCGTTCACCGCTCAGGTGCTGTTCGCCTACTCCCTGGCCCTCACCTTCGCATCCGATGCCCACTACGGACCGGTCGCCCTCGTGAATCTCGCCACGCTGCTCGAGGAAGGCGACGTTGTCGACGTGCAGGAGGTCGTCGATCCCGTTGGCCTGTCCAAGCAGTTCGCCCTGCTTGCCTACGTGGCGGGGATCCCGGGGCCGGCCACCTGGAATCTGGCCTTGCGAACCGAGTTCAACGTGCTAGCCGCACTCGCATTTCCCGACGCTCAGAATCTTCCACTGGTTCTCGGAGCCATCGAGGTCCTGTTCCAGTTCGCCCCGATCAATCTCGCCATCCTCGCGACCACTGGCGGCCACGACGACCTGGGCCCGGGGCTCTGGTATCTGACGGCCCTGGTCGAGTCGGCCTTCCCCGTGCGCGGCCTGACGGGCTTTCCCTTCGACAACACCCTGGCCGTGGGTGCCGGTAACGGCACCACCCTCTGGTCGCTCGACGCCGCCACCCCGGCGGTAGCCGTCTACACCGGCTTCAACCAATCCTCGCTCGTGATCTGGGAGTGCCTGATGATGGCTGCCGGCAACAAGGACGCCGCTCCGGGATCGATCGCCATGGTCCAAGCAGGCCCCGCAGGCGCCAGACTCACCCAGTGGATTCCCGCAGACAACGCGTTCGGTGCGACCGGAGTTATCGAGTTCCAGTCCGGTGTCACCGACCTCCAACCCTTCGACGCCGACGCGCTCTCGGGTGGCTTCGTCTACGTGGCCAGCGCGAGCGGTGCGGTGCGCATGGTCGAATACGACGCGGATTCCGGCTACTACGACGACGTCCGGCAGATCACCGACTTTCCCGAGGCCCCTGGCACGCCTTTCACCGCCGCCGTGCGCCGGGGCGCCGGCGCCGTGGTGGTCACCGCTGGCTCGCCGGGCATGATCTACCATCACGATCTGGTGGACACCTTCGCGCCAGCCGTGGCTGTCGGTGACGCAGGCGACTCGCCGCGTCGGATTCGCACCGCCGGCGATCTCGCCTTCGTCAGCAACTTCGATTCGGACGAGCTCACGATCCTCGCCTGGAGCCCGACCGGCGCCGTGAGCGTGGTCGGTGCGGTCACGGTGGGTGATGGCCCCGTGGGAATCGACGCCCTCGAATTGCCCGACGGCACCGTCGCCGTCGTCAGCACGGGCTTCCACGACGACACCAGCACCGTGACGATCGTCGACGCGACCGGCGCGGTGATCTCGAACACCACGAGCGACCTGCCCGACGGTGCGCTCTCACCGGGCCATGCGGTGTGGCTGCGAGGCGACGCATTGCACTACGCGGTGACGTGCAATGAGAGTGGTCATCTGGTGGTGGTGGATCCGGGGCTGGAATGAGGCGCAGGCAGGGGTGCGAACCGGAGGCGGCCCGCACCCCTCGTAGACCGACTGGCGGAATACTGTCTTGATGCGACCCCAGGTAGATGCCGACGCCGTTCTCGGCTCTACCGAACCACGCGTTCCGGCACGTGGACGGCGTACGCATCATCGACGTGCTCGATCACCAGCAGGTACAGCGCAGCACAGCCGGCGTCGGGCGTCAGGTCAACGTGCGTATAGCGCCTTGATCGACGACCAGGACGTGGGAACCGTCGCGACGGTATCGAGCTCGAGTGTCAGGTTGTCGATCATGCCCCGCGGCATCGAGTAATCGGCTCCATAGGTCGCATAGAGATGAAGTTGATCGAACGACGCACCCGCGATCGAGAGGGTGGTCCACGTCGGATCATCGCGATCGGAATCGCCAGCGATCGCGAACTCGGTCGAGGCGACGACCGTTCCACCGAGCAGACCGTCCAGGTGCCAGACGATGCCACCCCAGACCCCGTTCTCGTAGAAGGCGATATCGAGTGCGGCGGCGGTGCACGCTGACGGCAGGTCCATGGCCACGGTCGCGAGCCCACCGATCGTCAGATTGTCGCCCGGCACGAAAGCGATCCCGAACGTCATCGCGTTCACCGGGCTGCCGTATCCCGGAAAATCGACGTAGAAGAGTCCGGCGTCCTCGATGATGAACTGGTCGTCCGGCTGCGGATCGAAGGTCCCACCGTCAGGAAACACGCCCGCGACCGTGTTGAGGTCGTGATACGTCACGCCATCAACCGCGACAGGATTGCCGAGCACGCCCTCGGCGAGACTCTCGTAGTCGGACACGATCGTCGTGGCGCCCGCGGCCGCGACCGCGAGCGCGATGGCACAGAGAACACTGATTCGCAAGATTCGCATGGTGATGCTCCGAGATTCGGGGATTGCAAATGAGAGCACTGTCGGAATGATGATCCGTACGATCAACTGGTTCCGCCACTCTCCATGGCTTGCGCGGGCGGATCGACCTGGCCCACGGCGGTCCGCGCCGGATATGTCGTGTGAACCGGGATCGCAGGCCGTTCCGACACGCTGGACGATCGGACCGCGTCACTCATGGTTCCGGACGAACCGGTATCTTGCAAGCGTTCGCGCTCGCCGCTAGATCCGCACCTGCCAAACGCTATCGATCACCGTGCCGTCCACCCACTTGATCGCGGCCACGACATCGTCGCCGTGGTCCGGGCGCTCGGGCTTGCCGCCGCAGACGTCCTCTACCTCGGCTTTCAGATCATGGATGGAGCGGATGGGCAGCGATGAGCCGCGCACGGCGTCGAGCAGGTCGACGCGGAGCGGATTGATGGCTATGCCGCGCTCGGTGACGATGACGTCGATCAGTTCGCCGGGGCCGCAGAGAGTGGTGACCTCGTCCACGATCACGGGGATGCGGTCGCGGAAGGAGGGGATCGGCAGGATGGTGCATTTCGAGAACAGGCAGTTCTGCCAGCCTCCGATGCCGTGGAGCAAGCGGCCGTCGCTGTGGGTGACGACGTTGGCGTTGAAGTTCACGTCGACCTCGGTAGCGCCCAGCACCACCACATCGAGCATGGAGGCGAAGTTGCCCTTGCCATGCCAATTGTAACTGGTGAAGGGCGACGTGTTCACGTGGCGCGGGTTCTCCCGCATGGAACGCACGCCCGCGAGATCGAAGGTCTGGCCGTCGAGGATGTAGTCCGTGAGGCCCTCCTCGAGCATCTGCACGAGGTACTGTGTGGAGCCGCCGCGCACGAAGCGTGCCTTCACCTGCTTCTCGCGCATGAGGTCGCGCAGGAAGAGGGCGAAGCTCAGCGCTGTGCCGCCGGCACCGGCCTGGAAGCTGAAGCCATTCTGCAGGATGCCGACCTCGTCGACGAAGCGCGCCGTTAGTTCGGCGATGAGCAGGCGGTCGGGCGAGCGGGTGATCTGCGTGGTGCCGGAAACGATCTTGCTGGGATCGCCGATCGAGTCGATCACCACCACCTGGTCGACGTTGTTGCCCTGGATCTGCCAGGGGATGCAGGGGAAGTCGACCAGGTTGTCGGTGACCACGATGACATGGTCGGCGTAGATCGAGTCGGCCAGCGCGAAGCCCAGCAGGCCGCAGGCGGCCGGGCCGCGATCACCGGTGGCATTGCCGAATGGGTCGGCCGTGGGGGCAGCGATGACGGCGATGTCGATGGACACCTCGCCGTCCTGGATCGCCTGCCAGCGTCCGCCGTGGCTGCGCAGCACACCCATACCGCGCATCTTGCCCCGCGAGGTGTAGTCGCCGAGGGGCCCGTTCATGGACCCTTCGATGTGATGGATCACGCCGCTCTCGAGCAGGTCGATCAACGGCGCGTGGCAGGGGAACGCCGCGCTGGGGAACCAGCGCAGGTCCTTCACGCCCAGGTTGGCGGCGGCCAGGAAGACCTGGTTGACCACCTTGTCGCCGTTGCGCAGGTGGTGGTGGCTGCTGATGGTCATGCCGTCGCGCAGGCCGGCGTTGCGCAGCGCCGTTTCGAGGTCCTTGACCACCTTGTAGCCGTCCTGCGGATAGTCGCAGCACGAGCGGACGGGCGGTGCGGCCTTGCGCCCCTCGGGACGGTGGTGCTGACAGAGACTCCGGAATGGCGTCTGCGGCACCCCATTGATCTCGGCCGGCACCATCCGGCCGGCGGCGTTCTGCACCAGCTTCGTCATGCGAGGTCTCCTTCGTCGGCCTGCTCGCGCCAGTCAGCCGGCAACTTGCCCACGAGTACTGCTGTCTCCACCGTGGCGAGCGCGCGCTTGACCACGGGCGCGTCGATCATCTTGGTGCCCAGGCTCACCACGCCCGAACCGCGCGCCTGCGCTGCCTCGAAGGCGGCGACGATGCGCACCGCCTTCTCGATCTCATCGGCAGTGGGCGCGAAGGCGTCGTGCACCACGGCGATCTGCCGCGGATGGAGACAGCCCTTGCCCACGAAGCCGAGGCCGCGCGCCTCGAGGACCGACTGCCGCAGACCCTCCATGTCACCCACGTCGCTGAACACCGTGTCGATGGGCAGCACGCCGGCCGCGCGGGCGCCGTTCAGCACCTGCGCGCGGGCCCAGAAGCTCTCGGTGCCAGCATCGGTGCGTGCGGCTCCGATGTCGGCGGTGTAGTCCTCCAGGCCGATGGTCAGGGCCACCACGTTCGGATGGGCGACGGCGATGTCGTACGCGCGCCACGCGCCCAGCGCCGACTCGATGATCGGCATGAGCAACACGTCGTTGTCGTGCCTCATGGCGGCGATGCGCGCGGCGACGTCGCGCACCTGCTGCGGGTCTTCCACCTTGGGAATGAGGATCACGTGCACGTTGTGCGGCACCACCCAGGCGAGGTCATCGAGGCCGCGCTCGCCCTGGTTGATCCGTACCATGCGCTCGGCGCCGTGGAAGTCGACGGCGCGCAGCGCGTTGCGCACGAGGGTGCGGGCGGCGTCCTTCTCGGCCGGGGCCACGGAGTCCTCGAGGTCGAGGATCACGCCGTCGGGCCGGTGCAGTCCGGCGTTGACGAAGAGCTTGGGCTGCGTGCCGGGCAGGTAGAGGCGGCTGCGGCGCAGGCGGTCGCGGCGCGAGGTGTCGACGGGGCGCGCGCACACCGGCAGCAAGAAATTGCGCCCTTCCGCAAGGCCCGCGCGGTGCGCCGCCGTCTCCAGGCGCGCCGCGAGGGTGAAGGGCAGGGCCCCCTGGTCCTCCACCTCGACGCGGGCGTAGGTGATGCCCAGTGCCGCGCATCCGTCGGTGATCAGGGCATGCAGCGAGGCGCCGTACATGTCGGCCACCTTGCTGCAGACCTCGATCCGCAGGTCGTCACCACCAGGTTCCACCGCGATCCAGCAGTCCGACCGGACGCTCGCACCGCGGCTGCCGGCCTCGCCTCGTGCCGCCATCGCCAACCTCGCTTTGTCCGTCCATGAGCCCGTTTTCCGGGCAGGATAGCACCATGATGGTACCCGCCGCCGCCGCAGGCAAGACCGGGCCGCCGGTGCCCCCATCGGGCGCGCGAGTTATCCCCATAAGCCACGTCTCGCCGGGGATAAACCTGCGGCACCCCCGCACCCAAAATGAAAGGAACTCTTGTATTCAATCCGTAGATCAAGAAAACATAACGACTTACCGCATGTGCCAACGTCAAGGAATTGTATGGGGACAAACGCGAAAAGCTGGGGATAACTTGGGGAAAACCGCGTGAAGATTCAACGTTTGGTATGGGATGCGCACACTTGCCGTAGATGGAACAAGATTGGTTTTACCTAACCATCCGAGCGTTATAGAAGAATTTGGACAACACCATTTTGGACCAAATGCAGACAGTCCGCGTTCATTGGCACTTGGATCAATGCTCTATGATGTATTAAATCAAATAACGATTGACAGCAAGCTTGCACCATATACTTCCAGCGAAAGAGATTTGCTGATGGAACATTTGGATAGTGTAGAAGCAGGGAATCTGTTACTGCTCGATAGGGGTTATCCTTGTTTTTGGTTGTTATTTTTATTAAAGGCTAAAGGCATAGAATTTTGTGTACGTTTAAAAGAAGATTGGTGGCTTAAGGTTAAAAATTTTACAGAAAGCCAGGAGAAGGAACGCATAATAACCTTTACCTTACCAAAAAAGGATCACAATAAACTGGCGGCTTTTCCGCACATGCTTGATACTGTCATTACCTGCAGGTTGATAAAGGTAGAACTTCCTAATGGGGATAAAGAAATATTATGCACTTCATTAATTGATAAAAAGTATGAGTATAAAGAATTTGAACAATTATACCATTACCGGTGGAATGAGGAAGAAGCATATAAGCTGCTGAAAAGCAGAGTTGAAATTGAAAATTTCTCTGGAAAAACAGCTAAAGCAGTAAAGCAGGATTTTCATGCAAAAGTATTTTTAATGACACTATGTGCAGCTTATGCCCATCCGATAGAAGAAAAAGTTACAGAAGAATACAAAGCAGATTTACAGCGTAAACACGGACAGAAAATCAATCGGACAAATGCCATATCAATGACCCAGGATATAATGATTGGGATGATAATAAAAAAGCAGTTTGTTTTAGCACTGGAGGCATTTGATAAGATAGTTGAAAAAACAAGAGAAGTAATAAGGCCGGGAAGAAATTTTTCTCGAAAGAAAACACCAAAGAGGCCTTACCATATGAATTACAAACGACTATAGATAGCTCTTAACTAAACGACATTGATTTATAATTTATAATTTGTACTGCGTTGAATCAGGTGCAGAGCATCATTAATATTTGTAGCATTAATATTTTGATTCCAAATTTTTAGGTGCAGAGCACCGGTAATATTAATTTCCATGACTGATAAATCACAGGCAAACTCTAAACACAAGCCACATACTATTAGCAACAGATTTCCCTGTTCCTTTCATCGAATGACTTGAAATCTTCCGATGAATACAAGCTCGTTCAAAATTACAGGCATATTGTTCAGCCGGTCAAACTTTGATCCTTTCTGCCGACAGTCAGGTCCTGAACTCTGCAAGATACAGAGAATAAAACACAAGATATAAGACAAGAGACAAACTACAAAGCCGGAACCAAAATCCGGAACGACAGAAAGATCTAGGGATAGTGTCATTCAAAAAAAATGTTTTATTTTGCAGCCGATTTAGAACGACCAACCATTAATGAGAATTATTGCCACGATATGCATTGTTCTGGGCATCATTTCGTATGCAGGGGCACAGACCGACAGTAAGATAACCGGTTTGTTGTCGGATATCCGCATTACAGGCAAGGGCGGCATCTCACAATTAATTACCGAATTTAGCAGCACAGGCCCCATCAATGAATTCAACAACCAGCCTGGTCTGACTTACGGCATTGAACTCTCCAAACAATTTTCCCGCAAATGGGAAGCCGGAGCCGAATTGCTGGTCAGCATCCTCCGGGGCAAAACAGATGCTCCTGATTTCTCCGCCATTGGCCGCCATCCCCTGATGATGGCACCAATTACTGATCCTGTCATCTACCGGAACATGTTTACCAGCAATAAAATATTTCTGCAGTACAACTTAAACTCCGGTGGAAAAAACGGGCGTTACCTGCCCTTTATAAGAGCAGGCTCCGGATTGCTACCCTACAAATCTGAATTGCGCTACAAAGATAACCGGGAAGATGGGCTGATTTTCGGGAAAAATGTCGAAGAATTCTCAAAAAGTAAAATGTCCACCGCCGTATATTTTGCCGGTACCGGAATCCGCGCGGCAATCAGCTCACATGTGGAACTGAATGCTGTCGTTAATGTTAACCTTGTCAACTACGATTTTCTGGATGTGGTCCATAATTATAATACAGCGGGCGAACGCCGGAAAATAACTGGCATCTACTCCGACTTCACTATCGGCCTTACATTTCTGCTCAACAACTCAGGCAAATATGTCAAAAAACAGGCAAAACGAAACGGCAAACGCCAACCGGCCAATCTGCCGTTTTACAGGGGGAGGTAGGTATCTTGTGTCTCCTCTTGTCTTTTGTGTCTTATGTCTTATGCCATTTACTGAGGGAATGATTTACTGAAGGACTGAAGGACTGAAATAAGCACATAGCTTGTGTCTTTAACCCAACCCGTAACCTGTAACCCGAGTCGGCTTCAAATTGGAACCTGGAAGCCGAAGACTTTAAACTTAAAACTTTGAAATTCTGAATTAACTTTCGTATTCTTTTAAATAACAGAAGAAAGTGGTACCCGTTTCGGGTGAGCTGGTCAGGCTAACATGACCGCCGTTGCCTTCAATGAGTGTTTTTACTATATACAGACCAATTCCGGAGCCTTCACATTTGTCTGTATTGCGCTGAAATACTCTGAAGATGTCTTTCCATTCCTTTTCAGAACCGGTAATACCCATGCCATTATCTTTTACTGTAATGATAATAAATTCGTCCTCCCTTTTGCTTTTAACCTCCACCAACAGTGCCCGGTCGTTGTGTCTGTATTTTACAGCATTTGAAACTAAATTGAAAAGAATACTGAATATGAACCGCTCGACATAGTGAATATGAGGTGCAGCATCGAAGTTGAATGTTATCTTTCCATTTTCCGGAACGGAGATATCCAGTACTTCGTTAACATCGCGCATAATATCGCTCAGGTTTACTTTTACAGCATGAAGATTTTTAGGTTTTTGAACTTTAATGATCTCAATGAGGCCATCGAGCACTTTTTGCTGCTGTACAATCATCTTTTTTAAATCCTGCAGAATCTCGTCCCTTGATTTCTGTTCTTCAAGCTGATAAAAATAAGTCAGGGTTTGATGCATGTTTCCCAACGGTCCTTTCAAATCGTGTGCTATAATGTGTAGCAGGTTGTCGCGCAATTCATTTAATTTCTTCAATTTAAGGTTTCGGTTGGTCAGGATCAGGTTGGCCTGTCGCAATTCATCTTCGGCGATTACATGCAGGTGGCTGTTAATTGCTGAACCAACGAATCCCTCGAACCTGCCGGCGTCATTAAATCGTGGTGCTCCCTCCGACTGGTGCCAGATAAATTCATTGTTGTTGTTTTTTAACCTGAAATTAATCTTAAATGCAATATGATCTTTATTGGCGCCATTGAACATTTTGAAGGTCAGTTGCTGATCATCAGGATGAATAGCCTTCACCCAGTCGAAACCCAAAGCTTCCTCCGGAAGCTGACCTGTAAATTCGTACCAGTTTTTATTTAAATAAGTGCAGAAACCATCGGACTGAGTAATCCATATTTTTACAGGAGTATGATTTGTAATAATGTTGTAAAAAGATTCATAATTGCGAAGGTTTTCTTTGGCCTGATGTGTACTTTTTAAGTTCATAACAGTAAAAGTTTAAACTGAAAAAAGGCATCAAAGAAAAACTGCTTAACAATATATAAGCGGTTGATTGTTAAACTGTTATTTTAACTGAAGATACACAAATTTTTGGTCATTTGCAAATCGCAAAAAGCGAAGTGCAGGGAATAAAAAATTCCAAACCAGGAGCCTGGAACCTTGACCCGGGAGCTAAGAATCGAAAAAAGCAGGTATAGGGGATATTCGTTTTATTAACCGGCATCCATAACTGATTTCTTGAATTCAGCCGCTGGTTTAAAAGAAGGAATATTATGGGCAGGAATGATTATTGTTGAATTCTTTGAAATGTTTCTGGCAGTTTTTTCTGCCCGATGTTTAATTGCAAACGTACCAAAACCTCTTAAATAAACATTTTCACCATCAGTAAGTGATGATTGTACAGTTTTAATAAATTCTTCAAGTGTTTTAATTACTGTGTTTTTATCAATGGCGGTTTGGCTTGAAATTTTGTTTACAATGTCTAATTTGGTCATAGTAATAAATTTTTAACTGGATATTATGAATTTATAAATCAGGGTCAAATATATCTTATAAATTCTAATTTTAAAAACATCGCAGTCGACTTTATTTATATTTTTTTGGAATTTCCAATTTGAGAGGAAAGAACCGTCTAAATCATTCATTTCATAAATTTGAGTTTTAAGAATTACAGGATTGAGCCAGTTTAGAAAAGTCTGATTTATCATTAACATATATAAATGCAAAATTTACGAAGTATAAAGGTACCGGACTATTGAATTTCAATCAACAGTTCAACTCCAATGAGCTTCAATCACCGGTTCCAACCAATTTCATCTTTTTCCTCCCTTACTTAAACAAAATATTACTTTAAATCAGCAATTCTGAACTGTAATTTCAGCAATAAGAACATTCTGGAATTTTCTAATATGTCTAATTTTGATTTACAATTTATGCAAACAACTAATGCAAGATCCAGATATCAACAAAGCCTTTAACAAACTTGTAAAATCGTGCCCCCACGACAAACCAAACCCGCAATGCCCGTTTGAAATTTACAGGAATATGAATGAGGAATTTTATGAAATTGCTGAAACCTGTTCGGATGCCAATAAGGAAATTATGCTTAAATACCACAAAGTCTGTAACGGCATTCGTTCGAAAAACTGTACTGATTCGATAATTCCGGCTTTGAAGTCGCAGGTTTAGGACTCAGAGTTTAAAGCCTGTCCGGCTGAACAGACGGGTTTAAAGCCAGCCCGGCTGAACAGACGGGTTCAAAGATGGATCAATGTCACAAGATTAAAGCCACGAGCTACCAGCCATGAGCCTAAAGACCAGTAATTCATACCTTCTAAAAATAGTCAAGCATTCAAGAAATTCAAGCATTCAAAAATTAAGCATTCAAGCATTCAAGCATTCTTCAGTCCTTCAGTAATTTGCCACAAGACACAAGATTAAAGCCACGAGCTACCAGCCATGAGCCTAAAGACCAGTAATTCATACCTTCTAAAAATAGTCAAGCATTTAAACATTCAAGAAATTCAAGCATTCAAGAAATTCAAGCATTCAAGCATTCAGCATTCCAGTCCTTCAGTAATTTGCCACAAGACACAAGATTGAAGCCACGAGCTATCAGCCATGAGCCTAAAGACCAGTAATTCATACCTTCTAAAAATATTCAAGCATTCAAGCATTTAAACATTCAAGAAATTCAAGCATTCAAGCAATTAAGCATTCAAGCATTCTTCAGTCCCTCAATCCTTCAGAATTCAGTCCTTCAGTAATTTGCCACAAGACACAAGATTGAAGCCACGAGCTATCAGCCATGAGCCAAAGACCAGTAATTCATACCTTCTAAAAATATTCAAGCATTCAAGCATTCAAACATTCAAGAAATTCAAGCATTCAAGCAATTAAGCATTCAAGCATTCTTCAGTCCCTCAATCCTTCAGTCCTTCAGTAATTTGCCACAAGACACAAGATTGAAGCCACGAGCTACCAGCTATAAATCAAACCATCAAAAATATTCAAGCATTTAAACATTCAAGAAATTCAAGCATTCAAGCAATTAAGCATTCAAGCATTCTTCAGTCCCTCAATCCTTCAGTCCTTTGTCCTTTTGGCAAAAACAACTATTTAAAAAGGTTTAACGATGTACAAGTGAAATCTTTTTTTTACCTTATACTTATTTAGAACAAATATATTTTACACAAAAGGTATGAAGACAATGACTTGCAGACAATTGGGAGGGGCATGTGATAAAGAGTTCCATGCAGATACCTTCGGACAAATGGCAAATCTGAGCAAAGCCCACGGTGTTGAAATGTTTCAGAAAAAAGATGAACCACACATAAAAGCAATGCAGGAAATGCAAAAGTATATGAATTCACCTGATACACTGAATGAATGGTATGATAAAAAAAGAAAAGAATTTGATGCCCTGCCTGACAATTAACCCGGTGAATACAAAAACGGACTCCCCCACTCTTTCAGTAAAATAATAATCCGGAGCTTATCGGTACTGCGCCGAAATAAATGTAATGAAACAGATAAATGAAAAAATTTGATGCAATAATTATCGGTTCGGGTCAGGCAGGAACACCGCTTGCTTTTAAACTTGCCTCAAAAGGGAATAAAGTTGCTTTTATTGAAAAGGAGAAGTTAGGAGGAACTTGCGTGAATGATGGATGCACCCCCACAAAAACCTATGTGGCAAGCGCACGTCGGATCCGGGATGCCCGGAACGGGGCTGAACTTGGAATTCATATACCCGAAGGTGCTACTGCTGATCTAAAAAGAATTAAAAGCCGCAAGGATAAAATTGTGAAGGAATCGGTTGAAAGCATAAGTTCGGGTGTTGAAAACGAAGAAAACATTACTTTTTTTAATGGACAGGCCAACTTTACAGGTAAAAAAATGATTCATGTTAACGATGTGGAACTTACCGCCCCTGAAATTTATATCAACACAGGTGCAAGAGCTGTTATTCCTGAATCGCTGGAGCAACTGGATTACCTCACCAACGAATCAATACTTCAGCTTGAAGAACTGCCTGAACACCTGCTCATTGTTGGAGGAAGTTACATCGGGCTTGAGTTTGGTCAAATGTTCCGGAGATTTGGAAGCAAAGTCACAATTATTGAGAAAGGGCCGGCTATTATTGGTCGTGAAGACAGTGAAATCAGTGAGAATATTCTGGATTTCCTGCAAGAGGAAGGCATTGAATTCCGGTTGAATACTTCGTGTATCGGCGGTATACAAAACAACGATAATTCAGTCACCCTGAAACTGGACTGTAAACAAGGAGCTCCGGAAATTTCAGGTTCGCACCTGCTGATTGGAGTTGGGCGCAGACCAAATACAGATTCGCTGAACCTGAAAGCCTGCGGAATAAAAACAGATGACCGCGGTTATATTCATGTAAATGAGTATCTTGAAACAAATGTTGAAGGCATTTATGCACTGGGCGATTGCAACGGAAAAGGTGCTTTTACACATACCTCGTACAATGATTTTGAAATTATTGCCGACAACAAATTCAACAACAAAAACAGGAAAGTTTCTGACAGGATAACTGCATATAACCTGTATATCGATCCGCCTTTGGGACGTGCAGGATTAACCCGCAAAGCCGCACTTGAAAAGGGAGTTAAACTTTTGGAAGCAACAATGCCCATGAGTAAGGTATCCAGGGCGAAAGAAAAAGGGGAAACCAAGGGAATGATGCAGATTATAGTCAATGCTGAAAATCTGAGAATAATCGGTGCAGCTATATTAGGCGTTGGCGGCGATGAAGTTATTGGCAGTATTTTACAAAATATGTATACCGATGTTCCTTACACAGTAATGAAGAACGCTGTTATTTCACATCCTACTGTATCAGAGCTGTTACCAACTTTGCTGAAAGGGTTGAAAGCGATAAATTAAAATTTAAAATTCATCCGGTTGCATATACAAGTGTTAGAATATTTGCATCATTCCCACCCTATTCGAATTGAATTTAATTTGATAAAAAATTTTATGAGAAAAAATCTCTGGTACCTGGTTTTCAGAGACAGAAATTCCTTAAAAGAATAATACAAAAGAATATGGACTTAATATTTTTAAACAAATAAAATCCATATTTGAAATATTCAGTCAATATTATATATTTCCAATATTTTTGAATTTGGAAATTTTGCATCTATATTTGAAAACTTCTTAAACTGATGACGACTGATAAACAAATATGGGATGACTTCCGAAAGGGTAACAGCTATGCATTGTCCCATATCTACTATCAGCATGTTCAATTGCTGTTTCGCTACGGTAAAAAATTTAGTCAAAACGATGAATTAATAAAAGACAGCATACAGGACCTTTTTTTTGATTTAATACGCACCCGCTCCCGACTTGGAGAAACTGACAACATTCAGTTTTATTTAATACGTTCGTTTCGGCGAAAACTTGTTCGGAATATAAAAGCTCAGAAATTTGAAGAAATGGATAGTACCGCGATTTTACCGGAAGCTTTTATATATGTATTCAGCGGAACAGGAATTTATTGAAAAAGAGGAACTGACTGCGCGGGAAAAGATGGTACAAAAAGGGTTGAGTGAATTGAGTCCCAAACAGCGCGAAATTTTGTTTTATAAATTTACCTGTGAATTCGATTACGAACAGATTTGTGAAATTATGCAACTGAAATATGATTCGGCCCGCAAACAGGTATTCAGAGCAGTAAAAGCTTTGAAGAAGGTTCTGCTGAAGAGTGGAACTTTTATATTGTTTGCAGGAATCTTTTCAAAAAGCTCTCCTCTGTTAAAATAATTCCCCTGAAGTGTCTACAAAATCTTCATTGGTCCCTTTACTATTTAAAGACGGTGTTTTGTATAACCGGTTCATAGATTTCGTTTAGTTAAGAATAGCGCTCAGTTTCAGGGCGCTTTTCTTTTAAAGGAAAATCAACTTCATGCACGAATCATGGAAACTGTCACACCATTAGCTGAAAGAAAGTCAGGCATTTTCGATTCGATTATTAATTATTCGGATAGCAACAAAAAAATTTCCATGGAAAAGATGTCCACAAAAATCCGACGCCTGTCTTTTTATAAATATAAAGCTGCAAGTAACTAAATGAAATCAATTTTTTTAACATATAGTCCCGAAGAACTGCTTGAAGAAAAATCTTTTATCGCCTGGGTACTCCGGGGAAAAAATGACAAGGAATGGGTGAAATTCATTGACGATAATCCGGATTTTAAGATACGGCAAATAAAGCACGTAAAATAATTCTGTTACTCCGTGATACAAATGATATCCTGGACAAAGAATCGGTATTGGAAATATGGCAAAATATTGATCGGTTTGAACAAATTCAGCAGCAAAAGAGAAGAATTCCTGTATTCTGGAAAATTTTAACCCGGGCAGCTGCCGTACTGTTAATAATTTCAATGGGTACACTGGGTTACCTTTATCTGAATGAAAAGGATGAAAGCTATCAGTTCGAAACGGTTAAGGCAGATGGCAACAGCAAAGAAGCCCGATTAATGCTGAGTCACGGTCAGGAGGTAATTCTTAAACAAGATAATTCAAGCATTGATTTATCAAGGAGCAATCAACTGGTCATAAACAACGATAGCGTAATTGATCTTTCCACCCTTGAACCGGATGGAATTGAAATGAACGAGGTAATTATCCCTTACGGGAAAAGTTCGGAACTTTTATTGTCAGACGGTACCAAAGTGTGGCTCAATGCAGGCACACGACTGGCGTTTCCTTCCAGGTTCAGCAAAAAAACACGCGAAGTTTACCTCGATGGTGAAGCCTGTTTTAAGGTGACAAAAAATGAAAGCCAGCCGTTTGTAGTAAATGTAGGGGAACTGGATTTAAAAGTACTGGGAACCTGGTTTAATGTTTCAGCATATACATCCGACGCCGATATTGAAACAGTTTTACTGGAAGGAAGTGTGGCATTAAGAAAACAAAAATTCTTAGGCCTCGGTACAAACGAAGTAATTTTAAAACCCAACCAAAGGGCAAATTACAATAAGCAGAATACTGAAATAAACATTTACGATGAACCCAACACAACAATGTATATTGCCTGGACCGAAGGATGGCTGGAGTTTTCAAAAGAAAGTTTACAATCGGTCTTTACCCAGCTCGAAAGGTATTACGATGTTGAAATCATGCTGCCGGAAAGTTTTCCATCTTCCGGCTTGATTACAGGTAAACTTGATTTAAAAGATTCTTTGGAAGAAGTTTTAATTGCATTGGCCGATGTAGCCCAAATAGATTACCGGATAGTAAACAACAAAATATTTATCGATAAAAAAATGAAAGAGATACCAACGCAAATAAAAAACGAAAGCCGGCAGGCGGCCAGGCCTGGCGACTTTCAATAAATTAAATAAAGTATTTAATCTAAACAATTCAAAATTATGAAAAAAAAGCGAACAATGCTGCGCTTTCCGGGAGGAAGCATGGTGAAAATTCTACTAAAGATGAAACTTTTGATTATTTTGATGCTTGCTGTTGTTGCTGTTTCAACAGCTAACAATACCTACTCGCAGGCAATAAAATTTGACCTGAAACTAAACGATGTAACTGTAAAACAGGTTTTTCAGGAAATCGAGGAAAACAGTGAGTTTATCCTGCTGTACAACGAAAAAGCGTTGAATATAAACCGCAGGGTAAATGTGAAGGTCAAAAATGAACCTGTTGAATCAATTCTCGACCAGGTGTTTGAGGGCACCCGACAATGTCTATCGGATTTACGACAGACAAATTGTAATCCTGGAAGATGAAAATGCCGATACTCCGGCTACTCTGAAAACAAATGCTGCGGAAGCAGCAAATTCACAACAGCAGAAACAGGTTATTACCGGAATGGTAACCGATAGAAATGGTCAGCCGCTGCCCGGAGTTTCAGTGGTTGTGAAAGGGACTACTACCGGCACGGTAACCGGTACTGACGGAACATTCTCATTGACCGTTCCGGATGATGTTCAATCGCTTCAATTCTCTTTTGTGGGAATGAAAACCAAAGATGTTCCGCTGGAAGGACAAACATCGGTTAATGTTGCAATGGAAGAAGATGTAGTTGGAATGGACGAGGTGATTGTTGTTGGTTACGGTACACAAAAGAAAAGTGATATTACCGGTACTGTTGCTTCGGTGCCCAACGAAAGATTGGAAATGGTTCCCAACATTGATATTGCGCAGGCTATTCAGGGGGCAATTCCGGGAATTATGATTCAAACTATCATCGGCCGGCGCTGCACCGAATGAAAACATAATGATACGTGGCCGTAATTCAATCCGAGCAAGTAACAATCCTCTGATTGTTGTGGATGGTATTCCTTATGGTGGCAATCTCAGCGACATCAATATAAACGACGTAAAATCGATAGAGGTTTTAAAAGATGCTTCGGCAGCTGCTATTTATGGTTCACGCGGCGCAAATGGCGTTATACTGGTGTACAACAAAAACAGGAAGTGCAAAACAATCAGCTGATAAGTTATGACGGATATTATTCCGATTCAGGATTTTGTTAAACTTCCCGACGTAATGAACGGTGAGGAATTCTATAATTTTAAACAGCAAAGATGGCCGGATGCAATGACATTTGTCAGAAGAAGCCATTTATGAAGCCGGCCCGGATGCATGGGTTGACTGGCTCGATTTAGGTTTGCGAAAAGGTCACAGCCAGCAACATAACCTTTCTGCTTCAGGAACCTGCGGAAATACAAATTATTACATTGCCGGCGGAGTGCTGGATGTACAGGGGCTGTCTGGAAAATGACGATTACTTTCGACTGACAAGCAGGATTAATGTGGATACAAAATTCGGCAAATGGCTTACGCTCGGCACCCGAACACAATTTAGTTACGATGATAAAAGCGGAAGTTCACCAAGTATTGAAGGTTTGTTTTGGATGAATCCATTGACAAAGAACCTGGATGAAAATGGAAATTATCTTGATCTATCCCTGGAGTGAAGATACTTTTTTTGAACATCCGATGGCGCCGACACTTTATAAGAACAAGGATGAATCTTACCAGATTTTAACGAATAATTATGCCATTGTCGATGTGCCTTTTATTCCCGGTTTAAGTTACAGGCTAAATTCCGGTATCCGGTTTAGGTTTAATGATGATGCTACCTACAGGGGCCGAAATACCAAATCAGGTTATGAAGCCAACGGACGGGCAGAAACTAAACGCGCCCGGCACAACAATGCGGTGATAGAAAATATACTTTCCTATAAAAGAGAGTTTGAAAAACACAGTTTGTTTTTAACCGGTGTTTACAGTTATGAAAATGATAAATACAGCTCAAACGGATTAAGTGCACGGGGTTTTCCGCACGATTTTCTTACCTGGTATTCTGCTGCCCAGGCAGAATTTCCGTTCCCGAATATCTGTTTAACGAAACCACTTTAATATCACAGATGCTGCGTCTGAATTACGTTTATAATGAGTCGTTATCTTTTAACGGTAACCGGCAGGAGAGATGGATTTTCTGGTTTTGGGGCAAGTACAAAATGGGGATTGTTTCCATCGGTGGCTTTGGGCTGGAACATTGCCAATGAAGATTTTTTCCCGGCAAATGATCTTGTTAATGAATTAAAGTTGAGAGCTTCCTGGGGATTGAACGGAAATCAGGCTGTTGGAGCTTATGAATCAATTTCAAGATTAAGTGAAGAAAATATGGTATATGGCAAAACGACCTACGCCGGTTATATTCCCAGTGTACTGGGACAAGACGAACTTGGATGGGAATCGTCACGGACAATCAATTTTGGAGTGGATGTGGGTTTGTTAAACAACCGGTTTACAGGAACAGTCAATGTTTATAAAACCAATACAACTGATTTGTTGCTGAACAGAACAATTTCGTCGGTACACGGTATTACTTCAATCACCCAAAATATTGGTGAAACCCAAAATACAGGGTTTGAAGTTTCACTTAACTTCCAGAAATATAGTTTCAGGCGACTTTAAATGGTTCACTTCAGGAAATTTGTCGTATATGAAAAATGAAATAGTTTCACTTTACGGAACACTGGATGACGAAGGAAAAGAAATTGATGACGTTGCCAATGCGTGGTTTATCGGAGAACCAATCCGCGTGAATTACGATTGGGCCTGGGATGGCGTTTGGCAGCTCGATGAAGCGGAAGAAGCTGCAAAATATGGTTCCCAACCCGGTTTTGTAAAATTGAGGGATGTTAATAACGACGGCCAGTTGACAGGTGAAGATCGTGTAATCATCGGTCAGCAGGATCCTAAATTTTTATGGGGAATGACCAACTCATTCTCATATAAAAATTTCAGCCTCAATATTTTCATGCATGGCGTTCACGGCGTTACGCGACATAATTCGCTGATGACTGATGAAGACACCTATTCCCAGGCTCGGAGAAGAACCATCAATAAAAATTACTGGACACCGGAAAATCCGACAAACGACTGGGTGGCAAATGTTGTTGATGCTGAACGGATGTCAGGGATTATAGGTAATTTTTATGAAAATGCGAGTTTTGTTCGAATCAAAGACATATCATTATCCTATGATTTTTCACAAAATACTGTTGGAGAAACTTCGCTTAAACAGATTAAGACTTTACATAACCGGCCGCAACCTGTTTACTTTTACCGAATGGTCTGGCCTGGATCCGGAGTTAAGTTCTCAGGTAGCAACACCTCTGCAAAAAGAGTTTGTTTTTGGTATAAATTTAAGTTTGTAGAATAAATTTAAAATGAAAATTATGAAATTAAATATTACAGTTGCAGCCAGTTTTTTATTTGTATTGATTTTGTTTGGCTGCTCGGAAGAGATGTTGGATGAAAAACCCCCGCACCTGATAACGACCGAAACATTGTATACTTCTTTAGATGGCTTTGAAACCGGGTTAAACGGTTTGTATGCGTTCGTTAGAGAAGAACGGACAGGTTTGAGAAACAACAGCAGTTGGAGCAAAAATGAAACGTTTATGTCGGGTACTGATGTTTTGCTCACGAATTCTGAAAATTCAGGCGGAGGATTCGGACGGATTGCTTTGCGTTGGGGCGACGAAATAACCCCGAATACATCGAATTTATCGACGGCATGTTTACATGGTTGTATCAAATAGTAAATTCTGCAAATACTATTATTAATCAAGCTGAAAGCAAAACGGACGTCGACTGGTCAGGTGGCAACGGAACTGCCGAAGAGAATAAAAACAGAGTCATTGCAGAGGCAAGGGCTATCCGCGCATGGGCATACCGGCATCTTTCTTTTGGATGGGGAGATGTTCCTTTAAACCTAAGTGAAGCTCTTGGTTCAACAATTAAAACCGATTGGGAAAGAACTCCCGTGGCCGAAGTACGGAAAGCAAATAATGTCGGATTTTTTATTTGCTGAAAAATATGTTCCGGTTGAACCTGATCTTCCCGGAAAAATTACAAAAGGGGCAATTCAGCATTATCTGGCCGAAATGTACCTGGTATTGGATAAACCCGACAGCGCATTGTACTGGGCAAATCAGGTGATAAATACTCCGGAATACAAGTTAGTTACAGAAAGATATGGCGTTCAGGCCGATCAACCCGGCGTTCCTTTTATGACATGTTTTTGAAGGAAACCAAAACCGCTACCAGGGAAATACGGAAGCATTGTGGGTACACCAGTTTGCACGGGAAACTGTTGGTGGTGGCGTAGTTCATACGGTGGTATCACATGCCAGCCGGTATGCAAATATCAATGTCGACGGAGTAAGGCCGTTTACCAATACTGTTGATAGAGGTGGCAGGGGATCTACACGAATGTCGTTGTCGCAATATGCACTTGAACTTTACAAATGGCCTGAATCCGGCCCTGTTACAAAATCTGATATCTTGAATTTTAAGGATGACCGGCTTTCCCCGTTTGCCATCAGATGGTTTTATATTTTAAAAGACGCAGAAGGAAATGCTCCCTATGACGCCGATCGTTTACCCCCGGGATATGAATATGGCGATACAATCTGGACGAGTTGGGACGAACCAATTACATTCGATACCAGAACCCGGGTAACCTGGCCGTGGTCAAAGAAAGTGGCTGCAGGTGTTGATCCAAATAATCCGGATGGAGGAAGTACTTATGGCGATCAGGTGTATTTGCGGCTTGCCGAAACTTATCTTATTAAGGCAGAAGCTCAGTTCAAGTTGGGAAATCGGAAGGGGCAGCCGAAACAATAAATATTATACAGAAGGCGATCGCATACCAGCGAAATAACTGCCAGCGATGTTTCTCTCGATTTTATTCTGGACGAACGGGCGCGCGAACTTGTTGTTGAAGAACACAGGCGGTGGACTTTGTTGAGAACAAACAAATGGATGGAGAGAACAAAGTTGTACAATACAAATGGTGGCGATTTAATTACTGAACGTGATAAATTATTTCCGATACCACAATCTGTAATTGATGCAAATCTTACAGCACCAATGCCTCAGAATCCGGGGTATAATTAAATCCGGATGGTATATCAACATCAACTGTCCTAAAATATGTTGTAACTATTAAAAAATACGGATCACATAAAACTGGTCCGTATTTTTTTGTTTACATTTTGTGTTCAGATATTTTCGAAACTGAATAATGAGATTGAAATGATAAAAATATTGTTGCTGCTATGTACCTTGTTTCATTGTTGAGTATGGCATGAACTGGATAGGACAAATAAATGATAACATACCCATTTCGAAAAGTAGAGCCCGAATTATTACTGATACTGTTAAATGGGACACAGATGATCCTGCAATTTGGATAAATCACAAAAACCGGAAAAAGAGCTTGGTAATAGGAACGGATAAAAATACAGATGGAGCTCTTTACGCATTTAACTGAAAGGATGAAATAGTTAAACGTGCAGGAGGATTACGAAGGCCAAACAATGTGGACATTGCTTATGGTTTTAAAATGAATGGACATTTAATTGATATCGCAGTAGTTACAGAAAGGGAAGCACAGCGGCTTGCGCATATTTCGTTTACCTGATCTTCAGGTTTTAGATGCAGGTGAATTTAACTGTATTTGATGGCGATAAAAACCGGGCTCCAATGGGAATTGCATTGTATAAACGGCCGACAGATATGCTATTTTTGCTTTTGTCAGCGGAAAATCAGGCCCGACGCAAGGCTATATTAATCAATATCGAATTGAATGTGACGAATGGGAAATATAGAAATGAAACCTGTTCGTTCTTTCGGCCGGTATTCAGGAAAAAAAGAAATTGAATCCATTGCTGTTGACGAGGAATTAGGTTATGTATATTATTCTGACGAAACAGTCGGAGTAAGAAAATATCATGCTGATCCGGATGCAGTCGACAGCAGATAAAGAACTGGCACTATTTGGTACTCAAGGATTCGCAGAGGACCATGAAGGGATTTCAATTTATAAAACAACAGATACTACCGGGTATATTCTGGTTTCAGATCAACAGGCAAATCAATTCCGGATTTTTACCAGAGAAGGAACCGCGGCCAATCCGCATGAACATGTATTTGTAAAAATTATAAAAGTCCAGCAGAACAAAGCGATGGCAAGTGAAACAACAAACATTCTTGCCTGGATTTTCCTGCCGGAATGTTTGTTGTTATGTCGCAGGGGAAAACTTTTCACTATTATTCGTGGGAAGATATTGCCGGTAATGATCTCAAAAAATGCAACTCCGTCAAGAATAGAATCGATGCCAAATAAAATCAGTTTTAGAAGATATCATCTTATCGCCGGAAGCGGCCGGGTTGTGTCTTTCTGATTAGTATTTATCTGTTGTTTTCTCCAGGTATATTACTTTCACAAAATGTTGCTGAAAAATTTAGCCAGCCGGTAATTAAAGTGGATACCCCTAATCCAACTGCAGATAAGCCACAATCAAAACTATGGTACATGGACAATTGCTGGTGGGCGATTCTTCCCCGCAATTCCGGGCCTTCCTTATGGCAGCGAACCGAGAACGGTTGGAAGGAAGTTCCCGAAATTAACAAAGCACTTCAGGGGGTACCTGGCCGGGTTGATATTTGGGCAGAAAAGAATAGCATTACTGCGGTTGGTGTGGATGAAACTAAACTTGTAGTATTTCATCTCGAATCGCGAATATCAAAGTATAATGGCCTGCGGTGGAAAACACAAATAAAGACAACTTTGTATCCTCCCTCCGGAAACGAAAGGTTTGAAACTGCTACTATTGCACGGGATAAAAAGGGTGTATTTTGGGTAGCTGCAACTGCAGGTAAAAAAGTCTGTGTGTGGAATTCAGTTGCGAAAAATAAAAAATGGAACGGACCTTTTATTTTAGCTGAAGGAATAGATAATGATGATATATGCACGATTGCATCATTACCCGATGGAGTTGGAGTTATTTGGTCGAACCAGGTACTGGATGCTGTATTGTTTCGTGTTCATAAAAACAATAAGCCTGATTCAGTTTGGGAGATAACAGAAATTGTTGCAGCCGGCAACAAAACAGCCGATGATCATTTGAATACTGCAATTACTCCTGATGGAACTTTATGGGTAGCTACAAAAAACAGCCTCGATAGCGTTGGTAAACCGCAATTTATATTAAGGGTTCGCAATTCCGAAAAATGGATGGAGCAATTATCCCTATTTGATTGTTGGATACAATTGAACATCCAAGCCGCCCGATCATTATTTCCACAGACGAAAATCCACCGGTAATTTTAAGCGGACATACCATTTATAATACAAAAAATTCATTTCTTGGAAATATTGAATTTGGAATAATCGATACAACAACATCATCAGTTTTAATAAAATCCGCAACTGTGATTTCTCCGGATACCATCAACTGGAAAAAGGATAACCGCATAAACGATGTAACTTCCTCAAAAAAACCATTTCCCAAAAATGCCCCATGGATTGTCCTGGCATCCGACAAGGAAGGCAATATTTATGAAGCTGATTTATCGTTGTTTTTGAAACACTTTGAAAATCAGGAGGAGAAAAGTTACAAACGATGAAATATTGCCTGAAATGTCACTATTCATATGATCCAAAGAAGCAGCCAAGTGGAGCATCTGAAGGGTTTTCAATGCTACACCGGCATTACCATCTCTATACCATCAATATACCATCACTATGTATAATTGAATTTAATCCGTCCCTGGTATATCGAATGTATAGCGAAAGTATAGGGAAGGTACAGCCTCTGCAAGAAAAATTTGTGATACTCGTTTGAATAAATGAAGATTGATGTCTAAACTATTTTTACTCCACCGGAAAATTAAATTGATTCATTTTTTATCCGGTGATTCTTATTGCATATTTTTCTTTAATACGGAGAGAAATGGCAACACTGTTAGGTAGATTTATATTACTTATGTCAGCCGGTCAACATCTGCGGTGTGAATCTTTTGATGAAAATAAATAAACCACTGTAAAATATAATTTTACAATGGTTTTACATCATCAAATGTACCCCGGACGGGATTCGAACCCATGACCTACTGCTTAGAAGGCAGTTGCTCTATCCAACTGAGCTACCGGGGCAGCCTTTTTTTATTTGCGGTGCAAATATATAAATTTTACCACGGTTTAAAAGCCACTTTAAAAAAAATCCCGGCATTTAACCGGGATAGTATTTTATAGCAGATGAATTCCGTTTACTTTGCATTTTTGAATCATTTCATCGGGCCAGATACTGGATTGAATTTCGCCGATATGGGCTTTGCGCAGAAAGTACATGCACAACCTCGACTGGCCGATTCCACCGCCAATACTCAGCGGCAGTTCGTCATTAAGCAGCATTTTATGCCACATCAGTTCTTTACGTTCTTCCAGTCCTCTTTGCTTTAGTTGCTCCAGCATGGCATTTTTATCGACCCGGATTCCCATGGATGAAATTTCGAATGCCCGGTCCAGAATATTATTCCAGAGAATAATATCGCCGTTCAGTCCTTTGCGGCCGTTTTCCGTTGGTGTTGTCCAGTCATCGTAATCGGGTGCACGGCCGTCGTGGATGCCGCCTCCCGGAATTTCGCCACCAATACCAATAACAAAAATAGCCCCGTGTTTTTTGGCTGCTTTTGTTTCCCGTTCAAAAGGAGTGAGATCAGGATATTTTTCTGCCAGTTCTTCCGAATGAATAAAAGTAATTTCTTCGGGCAATTGTGGTTTAATTTCCGGATAATTGTCATTAATGAGGAATTCTGTCCGCACAAGTGCTGAATATATTTTCCGTACAACTTTTTTCAAAAACTGAAGATTTCGTTCATCTTCCGAAATTACACGTTCCCAGTCCCACTGGTCAACATACAGCGAATGAATGTTGGTCAGTTCTTCATCGGGCCTGATGGCATTCATATCGGTATAAATTCCATAGCCTTTTTCGATGCCCAAATCTGCAAGCGCCAGTCTTTTCCATTTTGCCAGCGACTGCACAATTTCAGCCACCTGTTCGTTCATTTCCTTAATCGGAAACGAAACCGGGCGTTCAATTCCATTCAAATCATCGTTAACCCCGGTTCCCTGCTTTACAAACAAGGGCGCAGTGACACTGCGTAACCTCAGTTCGGAAGCCAGGTTCGACTGGAAAAAATCTTTTAGTAATTTAATCGCCTGTTCGGTTTGGTTAACATCCAGTACCGACTTGTAATTTTTTGGAATAAATAATTTCATTTTATATTTATTGTATTTAATGTATTCAATTTAAGGCAGCTGCAAAAAGTCATCCGATGAATTCTGTTTTAAAATGCTGTATGAGATTCATCGGATGATTTCCATGTCCTGTTAAAGGCAAAAATAAGATTCTGCTTTCAATTTGAAAGAAAATATTACATAAAACTTTCATAATACTTTACAAAAAGAACAAAAAATAAATTAATGTTTAATAAAAGGTTCTGCATATTTTATTATAATCCAAAGTGATTTTTACTTTTGTATCTAATATCAAAATTACCAAAAAATTAGTGTCGCGAATCAGTAAAAATATAACCGAAGCTTTACCTGATTAAAATCTCAAAATGGTTTAACCTGGTGATGCCTGTGGTGGTTCTTTTTTACCAGTCGAATGGGATGGGAATGCACGAAATTTTTGTGCTGAAGGCCATTTATTCGCTGGCTATTGTTGCAATGGAAATTCCTTCGGGCTGGATGGCCGATGTGTGGGGACGAAAAAAGACATTGATTCTTGGAAGTATTCTGGGCAGTGCAGGATTTTTAATTTACAGTTTTTCGTATGGTTTTTGGGCATTTGCAGTAGCCGAAATTATTCTGGGTATTGGCCATTCCTTTGTTTCAGGCGCCGATTCGGCCATGCTTTTTGATACATTAAAAGCACAGGATAAAACAAGCGAATACGTGAAACAGGAAGGCCGGATAACATCGGCAGGTAATTTTGCTGAAGCAATTGCAGGTATTGCAGGTGGTTTTCTGGCAGCCATCAGTTTACGTACTCCGTTTTATTTTCAGTTTGCTGTTGCTGCAATTGCCATTCCCGCTGCTTTAACATTGATAGAACCAAAATTTCATTCAACAGAACATATTCATTCCATTAAAAAACTGATACAAAATATCGGTAAAACCTTTTTATCGGACCAAAACCTGAGAATCGCGATTTTGTTATCGGCTGTTACCGGAACAGCCACATTGACTTTTGCCTGGTTTGTGCAGCCTTTTTTTAAAGCCATCGGGCTGCCGGTTGAATGGTTTGGAATATTGTGGACCTGCCTGAATCTGACCGTTGGGATTTCATCGGTTTTTGCATATCAGGTTGAAATATGGCTAGGGAAAAAATGGTCGGTGTTACTTGATAATTATGTTGCTTTCGGCCGGTTATTTTTTATCCGGATTATCCATTTCCTGGGTGAGGAATTGGTTTTTTGTTTCTCTTTTACCTGGTACGCGGCATTGCAACTCCCATCCTAAAAAATTACATCAACCTATATACTGACAGCGAAGTGCGGGCAACAATGCTGTCGGTGCGAAATTTTGTTATCCGGATAAGTTTTGCCGTAATTGGGCCGTTGCTAGGTTGGATAACTGATAATATTAATCTGAAATCTGCATTTATTCTGGCCGGCGGAATTTATCTGGTTGCTGCTTTAATTATTGTTTTGCCGTGGTTAAAACCAGTGAAAACAAGGGGAATTAGAATAATCTGAATTTTTCTTTAAATCTGGAATCATCTTCCTATACAATTTATTTCAAGTCCATCGTATGCAAGAAAAACATTTTCGGGCAATTCTTTTTCAATATCATCGTGTTTACCAAAACCATGACTCAAATGCGTTAGATATGCTTTTTCGGGTTTAATTTTCTGAATAACTATCAAGTGCTTCATCAAGATTAAAATGCGAAATGTGCTTTTCCTTGCGCAGGGCATTAATAATTAAAATTCTGGTGCCTTTTATTTTTTCCATTTCTTCAGGCGGAATAAAATTGGTATCGGTAATATAAGTCAAATCTCCCACCCTGAAACCATAAACCGGTAATTTATGGTGAAAGCAGCGGATGGGTATAAATGTTAATACCATCAATTTTAAAAGGCCGTCTATTTACCATGTGAAGTTTCATTTTAGGAATTCCCGGGTATTTATAATCAGTAAAAACATAACTAGAAAATACGTTTTATGGCTTCCTGCACACGCTCTTCGGCATAAATATCAAGTGGATGTTTTTGAACCAGTTAAACGAGCGAATATCATCCAGGCCAAAAATATGATCTACATGTTCGTGTGTAATCAGAACAGCCCGCAGCGTATTTAAACTTTTCGCGCAACATTTGCTGTCTGAAATCGGGGCCGGCATCAATAACAAAATTTTACTCTTAATTTGCAGCAACAATGATGATCGTAATCGTTTATCTTTTGCATCTGCGACCGGCAAACTTCGCAATTGCAGGCAATTACCGGCACACCCTGTGAAGTTCCGGTTCCAAGCAATGTTGCTTCAATTGTATAATTTTCCGGTCTGTCATATCGCAAATTTAACAAAAGCTGTTGTGTTACCGACGAATATCTCTATTTTTGCAAAAACTTTTCAAATGGCAAAATTATTTCTTGTTCCCAATGTTTTAGCGAAGGCGACTGGCAAAATGTTTTGCCGGCCAGATTTTCAAATTCTTTCATACAAAATATTTTATTGTTGAAAATATACGAACTGCCCGCCGGTTTCTGAAACAGGTAAACAAGGAAATTGATATCGACAGCCTAACTTTTTTCGAACTGAACAAATACACCCGAAAAAGCTGATTTACCCGGATTTTTAAAACCCGTTGAAACGGGATTGGATGTTGCGGTAATTTCGGAAGCAGGTTGTCCGGGCGTTGCAGATCCGGGTGCGGATATTGTAAAAATTGCACATCAAAAAAAAATAAAAGTTGTTCCGCTGGTAGGGCCTTCTTCAATTTTACTGGCACTAATGGCATCGGGGTTGAACGGCCAGAATTTTACATTTAATGGTTATTTGCCTGTAAAACCCGATGAACGCATCGCGAGCTATTGCAACGTTGGAAAAAAAGGTGCAAACACAACAAGCAAACACAAATTTTTATTGAAACTCCTTACCGCAACAACCAGATGATGAATGATTTGCTGAAAACATGCTCCCCTTCTACCCTGCTTTGTATTGCGGCCAATATTACTGGCGAAAATGAATTTATTGCCACCAAAACCATTCAGCAATGGAAAAAGGAAGTATTCCGGATTTGCATAAAATTCCTGCGATTTTTTTAATGGGAATGTAATTGATAATTCAAACGAATGCCCGTGCTTCGTTATCAGTAACATGAAAATTCATATTCAAAATTTGGTGTAAAAACCTCCTGTCCCGATTTGTTTTTCAATCTGATTTTTGGTCCAGAAACGCGCTTCCTCCACTTCGTCGGAATGAACCTGAATAGTTTTTATAATCGAAGGTGGTAAACAGATAAACCAGTTCGGTTTCCACATCTGATTCCCACTTATAAACTTTTTGCAGTTTTGCGGAAAAATCTTTCAGTCCGATTTCTTCAAATGCTTCTTTTTAAGGGCTTTTTCCAGTGTTTCTCCTGCGCTGAATATGGCCGCCAACTGCAGTATCCCATTTACCGGGTTGAATGAGTTTTGATGCGGCCGTTTTTGCAATAAAATGGCTTTATTGCTGGTTGATTACATGCATGTGAACCACCGGATGCAAAAATTTGCTTCCGTTGTGTACCTGGCTGCGGGGCGCCTGTCCGGTAATTTTTCCTTTTTCATCAACCAGCGGAACCCACTCTTCGCTTGGCAAGTTTTTTTTGTTTTTTCTTTTGATTTAGAAATTCGAATAAAAAATAAACGCCAAAAAAAACATAAAACAATCCGCCACTGATAAATGCCCATGCTTCTTTACTCATGTAAAAAGTAGCATAAAAAACCAGAAGTGTGTGCGCAGAAAACATATAAAAAAGAATTTTCAGGCTTCTTCGCATTTGCGTCACCTGTGCTTCGTTAAACGTTACCCCTTTCAGATAGCGCTGCCCCATCAGTCCGACAATATTTACCTGCGAAAAAGCAGAAACACCAAGCACTGCAACAAAAATCAGCTCAATTAATCCGGGTTTTAGTTTAAAAAAGATATCGTTGTTCAGCAGAATGGAAACTGCGCCCAAAATTACCAGCAACAGTGTATCGAAAAGAATAAATTTATCGAACCGTTTTTCCCTGAAACCAACCCAGGCCATTTCAGCAATTCCAACACCAATGGCAACAAACAGCCCGGTTTTAGTCCCCCAAATTTCATCGGCAGCAATGAAAACAAAAAGCGGAATAAAACCGGGCAGTAATTTTTTCAGGAGTTCGGTCTTGTTCATTCAAATTCCGGAAAAATAATTAAAATCGGATTATTGGGTTTGGTGCGGGATAAACCTTATACACCTCCACTTCCATCAAAAGTGTTGTAAATCCGGGAACTCCACTACCAATGAGTCCATTTTGTCCGTAATGCCAGTTCTGAAGGTAAAATCAGCAATGCTTTTGAATCTTTTTTCATATACGTTAAGCTTCGTTCAGGCCTTTGAAATTGCGTTACTGATGTTGCAGAAGAACTTAACTGTGATGCCGGCTGAACGTCAATTTGAAGGGGCTCATAAGAACCACTTCCATCAATGTAAACACTGTCAAGTGTCCAGATATCATAAAAAATCTGCACCCTGTCGCCCACATTTTGATGGAATCGCCGATGCCTTCTTGTTGTTCAATATAAAATAAACCCGACCGTTTGGGTTCCAGTTAGGATAATTATTCGACAATATAGGTATCCAGTTTTTCCAGCTCCCGCTGCCGGCGTTTTCCCAAATTGTCTTCCTTGCAGGAAAAAAATGCAGCCACCAGCAACAGTCGAAACCAATCCGTTAAAAAATTTTAGTTTCATTAATTTGATTTTAATTTTCAAACTTCCGAAGAAGGTTTTATTTCGAACATTTTAACCACAAAAATCAGGGATTGGTTGGGACCGATAATTCCGGAGCCCAGCTGGTCCGTAACCTAATTCAGAAGGCACAATGAACTGAATTTTTCCTCCTTCGTTTATTTGTTTTATTCCGTCTTCCCAACCCGGAATGGCATTTACAGCGCCTATTTCAAATTCCCATTTGCCGTCGGACCAGTGAATTTCAGACGAATCGAACAGATAACCATCCATCAAATAACCGGAATAACCTACTACTACGGTGTCACCCTGCTTTAGGATATTCACCTTCACCTTCTTCAATTACAACATAATAAACTCCCAAATCGGTAGTATCCACATCGTAATCTTTAGCTTCCAGACTATCGATATAAGCACTGAGTAATATTCATTTCTTCCGCTTTGGTCTGTATCCGTTCGGGTTCCGGATCTATCCATATCAACACACGATGAAATCAGCACTGCAACAAACACTGCAAATCCCAAATTCATTAAAAATTTCATTTTCATATTTCTTCTTTAAATTATTGTTTCCAATAACTGATGCTTATACTCCTGTAAAAGTTGCTTGAACTTTTCAATTGTTTCATTTAAATTTTGTTTTGACTCGCCGCCCGCAGCATTCAAATGCCCGCCGCCATCAAAATGTTCGCGCGAAAATTTATTTGCAGGAAAATTTCCTTTCGACCGGAATGAGGCTTTAACAAAATCTTCTTTTTCAATAAACAACGCAGAAAAAACAATATTATTGATGGATAGCGGATAATTTACAAATCCTTCGGTATCGCCGGTTTTATATTCGAATTCTTCCAGTTCTTTTTTGGTAATGGAAATAACTGCTGAACGTAATTCAGGAAAAACTTCCATTTTTTTATCCAGACAATGTCCCAGTAACCTCATTCTGTTGGCCGAAAAATTATGATAAACATTCGACTGAATTTTTTCGGCGTTCAATTCCCAAAGCCATCAGTTCGGCAATTACCCTGAAAGTATTCGGATTGGAAATATTGTGGCTGAACGAGCCGGTGTCGGTCATAATTCCGGTGTACAAAGCTTCTGCAGAATTTTTGTTAATATGTTTTTTCAACCCGATTTCGCTGATAACCACATAAATCAATTCAGCGGTTGAACTGTATTCCGGTTCCGAAATCAGAATATCGCGGAAAATCGGAAGGATGCGGATGATGATCGATTAAAACATTTGGCCGGTCAAAATTCAGAATATGTTTTTCCAGATTCCCTGCCCGTTTTGCATCATTAAAATCGAGACAAAACAACATCGCAGCTTCTTCAAAGGCTTCTTTGGCCTTCTTTTTTTCTTTGCGTAAATCATAATTTCAATTTCCGAAGAAAACCATTTAAGAAATTCAGGATAATTGTTCGGGGAAATAATTGATACATTATGTCCGCTGATTTTGAAGCACTTCGGCCAAGCCAATAGCTGAACCAATAGCATCGCCATCCGGATTTTCATGTGTTACCAAAACAATCTGCTCTTCTTTGTCTTGCAAGAAGTTGTTTCAGTTTTATAAGAATCTCATTTCCAGTATTTTTCAAATCAGTTATTTATTTGAACTGACAAAGATAAGAATTCTGGTATGCGTGCAAAGGCTATTTTAGTCAATTTTTTATAATATTGCGAATTCATTACAAATTTTAAAAATTGAGAAAATGGCAGGAAAACTGACCTTCACAATGATTAAGCCAACGGCTTTTAAAAACAATTATGCCGGGGCAATTTTAAAAATGATAAACGAAGCAGGTTTTGTAATTAAAGCAATGAAATTAACCCGGTTAACGCCCGAACAGGCCGGAGATTTTTATGAAGTTCATAAAGGAAAGCCATTTTACGAATCGCTGGTTGAATTTATGAGTTCGGGCCCCATTATTGCAGCTATTCTTGAAAAAGAAAATGCAGTGGAAGATTACCGGACATTAATTGGTGCCACCAATCCGGAAAATGCTGCAGAAGGAACAATCAGGAAATTGTATGCAACCAGTTTGCAGCAAAATGCAGTTCATGGTTCCGACAGTGATGAAAATGCAATAATTGAAGCTGATTTTTTCTTTTCGAAAACGGAACGGTTCTAAGATATGATAAGAAGATTTGGAAAGGTTGTCTATAATATATCCGGCAACTTTTATTTAAATACAATTTTATAGACTAATTCTTCACCGGCATTTTCGTTGAGTTTGCTACGAATTTCTTCACGCATCATTAAAATTCATTTTTTACCACTGACGAACTGATTTCCACATATAAAATCCCGTTTGAAATAAATAATTTTCCGTGTATAACGTGCAATGGTTTTCCCTAAATGTTCTTCCCAGGATTGAACAATGCTCTACCTCTTTTAATTTACGCTCCAATCTTCATTTCGCGAATATAATCTTGCAAAGCTTCTCCTAACGTTTGTGTATTACTTCTTTTCATTCTTGATCTCTTCTCAACATTTCCTGAATCCACCATGAAAGATACGAAAATCGGCATTCATTTTTTTTATTATTGCGTCAAGATGTTCGCGGTTAGTATCGGTAATAAATATCTGTCCGAATTTTTCGCCTGAAACTACTTTAATTATTTGTTCCACCCGCAGGCTGTCGAGTTTATCGAAAATATCGTCGAGCAGCAAAATCGGTTTCATTCCCGAAATTTCTTTAATAAAATCAAACTGTGCCAGTTTCAATGCTGCCAGGTAGGTTTTTTTTTGCCCCTGCGAACCAGTTTTTTAATTGGATAACCGTCGATGGTAAAAACCAGTTCATCTTTATGAATTCCGGCTAGTTGTATATTGAACAGCCCGATCCTTTGGACTGCGATTCCTTTAAAAGCTTTTCAAAATCATTTTCGTGTAAATCCGATTGATGAGTCAGTCCTACCACTTCGTTTCCCTGCGAAACAAATGAATAATATTATTGAAAAACAGGAATTAGTTTTTCCACAAATATTCAACCGTTCTTCATGAATTCTGTTTCCCGGTTCAACCAATTGCTCATCCCAGATAGCAAACAATTCAGAATCAAAATAACGTTCGGAGGCAAATTGTTTCAGCAAATTATTTCGTTGCAAAAGTGCGCGGTTGTATTTCAACAAATCTTCAAGGTAACTTTGATTGTATTGCGAAATTACACCATCCATAAATTTTCGGCGTTCGTCACTGCCTCCCAAAATCAGATTAACATCCGAAGGTGTAATCATTACCAATGGCAGCAACCCGATATGTTCACCAGTTTTTTATAAACTTTCGAATTTCGTTTTAAATTGTTTTTTTTGCCCTTTCTGAAAGCCGCATAAATTATTTCTTTGGAATCGAGCCGCTTGTAATTTCCATTCAGCATAAAATAATTTTCATCGTGGTTGATATTCAGCTGATCGACCGGATTAGAAAAACTTTTGCAAAACGAAAGATAATAAATGGCATCGAGCAGGTTGGTTTTTCCGGCGCCGTTATTCCCAATAAAACAATTTAACCGGTGCGAAAAATCCAACCTTTACATCTTTCAGGTTTTTAAAATTAACAATTGAAATTTCTTCAATATACATATATAAAATTTCTGCAAGTTTGCTACAAAACTAATTAAAAAACACGGGGAGATGAACTCCAGAAATCAATTTCATTTTAATAACACGAAGATGTTGATTAATATTCAAATTTATACGTTTATATTCCACACAGTTTTGAAAAAAAAGCTATTTTTGCGGCACAATTTTGAAAATGAAGACATGGCAAAGAAAAAAGCTCAGCAAGAAGATAATTTGCAGGAACTTGAAAGTGCTTTAACAAAAACGGAACATTTTATTGAAGACAACCAGAAAATTATAACCTATGTAGTTGGTGCAATTATACTGGTTGTAGTTATTTATCTAGGGTTTACCAAATTTTATCTTCAACCCAAGGAAGAAGAGGCGCAATCGCAAATGTTTATGGCCGAGAATTATTTTGAAAAAGATTCATTTAACCTGGCAATCAACGGCGATGGCAACTATCTCGGATTTCTTGATATTATTGATGATTATGGAATTACCGAGTCGGCAAACCTTGCAAAATATTATACCGGAATATCTTATCTTCACCTTGGACAGTATGAAGAAGCACTGGATTATTTGAATAGATTTTAAAACTGATGATTTATTGCTTGAACCAATTACTGAAGGAGCAAAAGGCGATGCATACCTTGAACTTGGAGAAAAAGAAAAAGCACTGAAGCAATATAAAAAGGCATATTCGTTAGATCGACAATGAATTAACCACTCCGATTTATATGATGAAAGCAGCCAATCTGCTTGAATCGATGGACAGAGTTGGAAGATGCACTGGCAGTTTATCAGAAAATAAAAGAAGAATATCCGGAATCAGCGGAAGGACGAAATGTTGAACGATACATAGCACGGGTAAAAATAAAATTGGGATAAACTCAAATTATAAATCAAACCCCTCCCTTGCGAGGGGTTTTTTATTTATAAAATATGGCAACAAAAGATCTTTCTCATTACGATATACATTCTGTTCCTTCGGCAGAAAACATGCGATTTGGCGTTGTTGTGGCTGAATGGAATTTTGAAATAACATCTGCATTGGCCGAAGGAGCATTAAGCACTTTAAAAAAACATGGTGCAACTGAAGAAAACATTCTGGTGAAATATGTTCCCGGAACATTTGAATTACCGCTTGGGCGGACAGTATTTTGCAGAAATGGAAAATGTGGATGCTGTGATTCTTCTGGGTTGTGTAATTCAGGGAGAAACCCGCCATTTCGATTACATTTGTGAAGGTGTTACCAAAGGTACAGTTGAATTAAACCTAAAGTACAACAAGCCTTTTATTTTTGGTGTTTTAACCACCGATAATGAACAACAGGCGAAAGACCGGGCAGGTGGAAAACATCGGCAACAAAGGCGATGAAGCGGCAGTTACTGCAATAAAAATGGTTCACTTGAAAAATTCATTCTTATAAAAAAAAGGGTTTACAATAATTTGCAAACCCCCTAAACTAATCTAACTATTAAACAATACTACATCCCTCCAGATCCTCCGCCTTGTCTTCTTCTTTCTCTTCGTTCCTCCTGATATTTTTCGTATTTTACCCACTGATCATCTGTAAGAATAGCCTTCATTTTTTTATTCTGTCCTTCGCGTATTTTAGTCATGTCTTCGCGCATGGCTTCCCAGCCACCACCCTGGTTTTTTTCGCGCAAAGCTCTCATTTCCTTACTTGTTTCAAGGTTCAGGTCATAAACTTTTTTCTCCTGGTCCTGATTTAAATCAAGCGCTTCTTTAAGCTGCGCTGTCTGGCGTTTCGCCATTTCTTCCGGATCAAAATTTCTTTGTCCACCGGGTTGAGCCATAATTGCTGTTGTTCCCAGTATTAGTGCGGCCAACAATAATCCAATTCTTTTCATAATTAAAATTTTAAATGTTTTTACTTCAAAGCCACTAAAACAGACATTCGACAATAAAAAACATAAAACGTTTAACGGGATATTTGAAAAAGAAGAATTTAATTCAGGCCAACGTTCATATTCATTCCAGGAATATCAACAGTGTTCCAATAACCTGAAGCTTAATTTTTTTTGAATATGTAGTAAATTCCTATTTGAAAATTTCGCTCCCACTGCACAGATGCCGGTAAAAACGAAATCATAAAAAGTATGAAATTCCAGCAGTTCTTAAATGAATCCAATTTTAGAAAAACAGGTATTTTGTACTTAAGTTTATTCACTAAAAAAATGCCGGCATAAAACCGGCATTCTCATTATTATTTTTCAAATTTATTTTTTTGGTAATTGCACTCCCCGTTGTTTGGCCATGTCTTCCAAACGTTTCTGAAACTTCGATTTTTTAACGGTCTTCTTCTTATTCACCTGCAGTTGTGCTCTTATCTTATCTTCATCAATAAAAGAACGAATTAAATAGGTTTGACCAATGGTAATAACATTGGCAAGAAAATAATAATAACTCAATCCTGCAGAGTAATTATTCAGAATAAAAAGAAACATAATCGGCATCAGGTACATCATGGTTTTCATTCCCGGCATTCCCTGACTTGAGTTGCCTGCTGGTTCATTTTGGTTGAAATAATGGTGGTAACAGTCATTAAAAGAACAAACAAACTAACATGGTTGCCATAAAATGGTATACTAAAAGGAAGATTCAAAATAGAATCGTAAGTGGATAAATCGTGTGCCCATAAAAAGCTTTCCTGCCTCAGTTCAATCGAAGTTGGAAAGAAAAAGAACATGGCAATTAAAATCGGAAACTGCAACACCATGGGCAAACATCCTCCCATTGGATTTACTCCGGCTTTTTTATACAATGCCATGGTTGCCTGCTGTTTTTCCATGGCTTTGTCTTTCCCGAATTTACTGTTCAATTCATCAATTTCAGGTTTCAATGCGCGCATTTTTGCCTGAGACATATATGATTTGTAGGTAAATGGAAACAAAAGTGTTTTAATAAAAATGGTAAGCAACAAAATAATTATTCCAAAATTATTGATGTATCTTGCGAAGGAAATTAAATACCGGAATAATCAGATATTTATTACAGGCCGCACAATGGCATATCCCAGATAAACCATGCGTTCCAGGTTTAAATCGCTGTATTGTTTCAGTGTTTGATAATGATTTGGTCCAAAATAAAATTGCATTCCAACCTGCTCATTGGCAGTTCCTTCATAAGGAATAGCAATATCAGCATAAAAATTAGCAAGATATTTCGGGTCATCCTCAAATTTTGTTGAACGAACAAAAGCATTCGGAAAAGATTCGTCGGCAATAATTGTTGAATTAAAAAACAATTGTTTAAAACCAATCCATTTTACTCTTGTATTCAGATTTTCTTCATCCGATTTATTTTGTGAAAGATTATCCACTTCATCTTCGTAAAATTTATAGGTAATGTTGGTATACCGATCTTCACCAAACCTTGAAGGCCTTTCCTGTCGCGGAACATCAAAAGCCCAGTTAAAATTCAGATACGATTGGTTGGATGCAATATAATTGTTCATACCCTGCATATTGAAATCGAAATCAACCATGATAGGAATTATATGGAAGGGTGTAAACATATTCCAGATATTGTCCCGGCGCCAGTTCCAAGCGGAAATTAATGGATTCTGTGCCTCCCGGATTTTCTTCATTGAATTTAATTTTGCCCTCATTCGCCCGTTTTACCTGGCGGACCGTTAACTACAATATCTTTTTCTGTGTAGAAGTCTTAAAATAAAGCTGATCGGTTTGAATACTTCTGTTTTGGGAAAAGAAATTAAGGCCAAATTCAGTATTGTCGCCATCAAAAAGAATGAGCGGAGTGAATCATATGTTTTATAATCTTTTAATTCTACCGAATAAATTCTTCCGCCTTTGTTGGTAAAAGTTATTTTCATCAAATTATTTTCCAGCGTATAAAATTGTTCTTCGCCAATTGCAGCTTTTCCAAATACACCAAATTGATCTAGTTTTTTGCTGAACATTGTTTGCTTCACGCAGCAGAATCGGCGCTGCTGCATTTCCTTCGTTCTGTCAAATTTTGTTGCTGTTCCTGTTCCAGTTGCGCTGCTTTTTCAGCTTCAACCTGTGCAATGGAATCGCTGTCTGTGTTTTGCTGCTTCAATTTCTTCCTGCGATGGCCGGTTGATAATTGAAAATACGACCAGTATCGCGAAAATCATTACGATTCCAATTATTGAATTTCTATCCATTTTTTTGTTCTTCTTCTAAAGTACTTTTTATAAAATCGACAAACAGCGGATGGGGATTTAAAACTGTACTGCGGTATTCGGGATGAAACTGCACACCCACAAACCATTTATGTTTAGGAATTTCAATGATTTCAACCAGATCGGTTTCAGGATTTACTCCCACCGGAATCATTCCTGCTTCAATATATTGTTCACGATAAGCATCGTTAAATTCATAACGGTGACGATGCCTTTCGTAAACAGTTAATTTATTGTATGCTTTACAGACATTCGAATCTTTTTCAACAATCCGGCATTCATATGCCCCCAGACGCATTGTTCCGCCGTAATCGGTAATTCCTTTCTGATGTTCCATTAAATCGATAACCGGATAGTGGTGTTTTCGGATTCATTTCCGTTGAATCGGCATCCTGAAGCTTTAAAACATTTCGTGCAAATTCAATAACAGCAACCTGCATTCCCAAACAAATTCCAAGATATGGATGTATTTGTTTCGCGGGCATATTTGACTGCCAGATTTTGCCTTCCATTCCACGATGACCAAATCCGGGAGCTACAATAATTCCATTTAAATCAGAAAGTTTCTGAATATAATTATCTGGTTTTAACGATTCGGAATGAATCCATTTAATATTTACTTTGCAAAGGTTTTCGCACCGGCATGAATTAAAGCTTCGGCAATTGATTTATAAGCATCATGTAATTCAACATATTTACCAACAAAACCAATATTTACCTCAAATTCAGGATTTTTCAAGCTGCATAAAAAGTTATTCCACGACAGATAAATCAATGATCTCATTTATCGGCAAACCCAGCTTTTTAACATTGTAATAAGTCCAGTTTTTCTTCCAGCATTTTTAGCGGAACATCATAAATCGTGGATACATTAATCGATTGAATTACAGCATCAATATCGACATTACAAAATAATGCAACTTTTTCACGGATTGTTTTATCGATTTCATGTTCAGTACGTAAAACAAAAATATCGGGTTGAACTCCGGCTTCAAGCAACTGTTTTACTGAATGCTGCGTAGGTTTGGTTTTTAATTCACCGGTTGCAGCCAGATATGGTACAAGAGTAAGATGAATTACAAGCGCATGTGACCCCAATTCCCATTTTAACTGCCGTACCGATTCAATATAGGGTAATGATTCAATGTCGCCAACTGTACCGCCAATTTCGGTAATTACAATATCGTATTTGCCTTTTGAGCCCAAGAACTTTTATTTTTCGTTTTATTTCATCAGTAATGTGAGGAATTATTTGCACTGTTTTTCCCAGATAATCGCCACGACGTTCTTTGTTGATTACCGATTGATAAATCCTGCCGGTAGTTACATTATTTGCCTGCGATGTTGCAGTATTCAGAAACCGTTCATAATGACCCAAGATCAAGGTCGGTTTCTGCACCGTCTTCTGTAACAAAACATTCACCATGTTCATATGGATTCAATGTTCCCGGATCAACATTTATATATGGATCCAGTTTTTGAATAGTTACATTATATCCACGTGATTGCAGCAATTTAGCCAGTGAAGCAGCCAAAATACCTTTCCCGAGAGATGAAGTAACTCCACCGGTAACGAATATGTATCTTGTTTCAGACAATTCTATATTTTTTAGGTTTTTAAAAGCCACAAAATTAATCATTAAAAGTTATTTGAAAACTAAACCACAATTAAATTGAATATGGATTGAGATAAAATAACCCCGGATTTGTTTTCCCATAAAATGTAGTTTAACAATAATGAATCCGATTTTCCTTTAAAAATTATGAATTATCATTATTTATTCAGTATAGTCTTAAAACTGATGTTATACAATCCTGTTACATACAAATTCAACATTAATACAATTGTAAATAATACTCATTACAAATGTATATTAATTTGTATTTCAGCAAAATACAAATTAATTCAGGATTGGATAATTTTATATAAAATGCATTGCCAGTTTGCATTTGGAAATCTGTATTCATGTTTATCATTAATTCTTTCACAAAAAAAATTACTGATTTATACAGGAAAACGATGAATTTCTTTAAAAATCAGGTAGAGAAAAGATAAAAAATAGACAAAGCATTTCATAAATAATCTGTATCAGAATAAATGCAAAGAAGCAGCCATAATAACAGCATACATGAAATAAACAGGAGCATAACAACATTGAGCAGACAATGGGCTGTCTTCTATCAGAAAGTTTTGGCACGACCTCTTATTAGAGGAGTTCCTGAAGCGTTTTCTCCCCTTTCCGGCATTGCCATCTCTATACCAACAATACATACGGACGAATTTAATCCGACGATAGTAAAGACCTGGTACAGACTTTATATAGCCTTGATATAATGAAGAAATATTAATTCCGTATTAACTCCGTATCAAATTCGAATTATACTCGTATCAAATTCGCATTAAATTCGCGAAATCGCGAATTTAATGCGAATTTAGTCCGAATTTAATACGAAGAAGATTCGAAAATAATACGTATTTGGTATAACGTTGAAGTATAGCTTTAGTAGAGTCTTGGTAATGTAAAATGGAAGGTAGCGATGAACCTGCACAAAACTGCTTTTGGTGATTAAAACAGAATTCCGTTTTATTCATCCGATAGTGTATTTTAAAAAACAAACGATAATGCAGTTGCCTATATCCACCTGTTCAATGGGACTATCGGGCAACTCCTTAAAACAATAAAGCCATTTGTCGATTGATAAATGGCTTTATTTCAGATTAAGAGAAATTGTTTTGTTAATGAAATTCATTTTTCAATTGTTCCACCCATTTTTTTACTCTTTCATTGGTAAGCCGCGCCTGATTTTCCTGGTCAACCGGCAATCCAACAAATTCACCATTGCGTTCGGCTTTCGATGATTCGTAATTGTATCCTTCAAGGGGAGTATGCCCAACAACTTTACCGCCACAATTTTCAATGATTTCCACTAAAATTCCAATGGCATCACAAAAGTTTTCAGGATAACCTTTTTGATCTCCCAAACCAAAAACTGCAAAGTTCTTATCTTTTAAATCCATTTCTTCCAAATCAGGAACAAATTCATCCCAGTAATTGGGTAATTCACCATCGAACCAGGTTGGAGCACTTAAAATAAAATTATCATATTTTTCGAAAACCTCTATTGAAAGCTCCTCTGCATTAACAGCTTCAATTTTTGAGTCATCAAATTCTCAATTATTTTTTCGGCAACTTTTTTTGATTTTTGTGTATTGAAACTATATATGATTGCTGTTTTACTCATATTATACAAATTTTAATAAACGATTAATTCTTTTGCTGCATTATAAATTTTTTCGGCATTTGGAAAAATTGCCTGTTCCAGAATTCTATTGAATCCAACCGGAGTAAATGTTGAACCAACTCGTTTAACCGGAGCATCAAGAAATTCAAAAAGCTTTTTCGGCAATAATTGCACTGATTTCGCCACCAAAACCTCCATATACTTTATCTTCGTGCACAACCAAAACTTTATTTGTTTTTTTAACCGACTTTTCAATGGTTTCTTCATCCAGCGGAACAAGTGATCTTAAATCGATAACTTCCACACTCACACCTTCCTTTCCAGTTTTTCCGCAGCATTTAAACTTAAATGTGTAGTATTTCCGTAAGTAATAATTGTAAGATCTGTACCTTCTCTGCGAATTCTTGCTTTTCCAAACGGCACTTCAAAATCATCGGGAACAACAGTTGCAGCTTTTGGATCCTGGTACAATGCTTTTGGTTCCATAAACATGGTCAATCCTCTGGAACGGATGGCAGTACGCAACAAACCTGCTGCATCATCTGCAAAAGAAGGATAAACAATACGTACTCCCGGAATTGCAACCAAAGAACCTTCGATATTTTGCGAATGATACATTCCACCGCCAATATACCCACCGGAAGCAAGCCTGATTGACTATGTTTGGTGAAAATTTTCCATTGGAGCGCCAGTAATCATGACTGGTATCAACATACTGTTCCATTGCCGGCCAGAAATAATCTGCAAATTCAGCACCTTCCACCACTACTCTTATTTTATCGTTATATCGTCGACATTCCATTTGCAGTTCCCATAATAAAATCTTCGGCAATTGGTGCATTAAACACTCTTTTCTTACCAAATTCCTGTTGCATTCCTTTGGAAACATTGAAAATTCCACCTTTATCTTTATTGGCCATATCCTGTCCCCAGATAAATGTATCCGGATTTAACCTGAATTCTGCTTTTAAGGTTTCATTCAATGCAGTTATCAGTTTTTTCTTTATACCTTCCTGATTATGAATTCCATCAGGATATTTTTCCGCAATGATAAGGTTCGGGCAGAACAAAATCAAAAATGGAATCAGGATGAAGGATCGGGCGCTTTTAATGCTGCTTTATGTGCATCTTTTATAATTTGTTTTGTTTCTTCTTCAATAGCTTGAATTTCTTCTTCAGTAAAACGTTTGTACCGAATCAACATCCGTCTGAATTTTGCCAGCGGATCGTACTCTTCAACATAATTTCTTTCCGACTGACTGCGATAAAGCAAATGATCGTCGGAATTGGAATGAGAATGCATCCGGATACAATTTGCCTGCAAAACAACAGGCATCGATTCTTCAATCGCAATTCGTTTTGCTTCGGCCATCGCATTCATCGAATCAAAAACATCTTTTCCGTTGCAATGAATAATTCGCAGATTTTTAAATCCGGTAAAATTATTTGCTACTTTTCGTTGTGCAGTCTGATCTTTTTTAGGAACAGAAATTCCATATCCATTATCCTGAATAACAAAAATAACAGGTAATTTTTCTTTGTCGGCGCCATTAAATGCTTCATAAACATACCCTTCACTAACTGATGATTCCCCTTGTCCGCTAATTGCAACTGCTTTTTCGCCATAATATTTAATAGCTCTGGCAACACCCACTGCATGCAAGTGTATGATTTCCGGTTGATGAGGAAACAGTGTGAATATTCCATTCAGGTTTTGCAAAATGGTTCGACATGTGCCTTCCGCCACTGGATGGATCAGTTGCTTTTGAAATTCCGTTAAGAATTATCTCTTCCGCAGTCATTCCGGCCGAAAGTGCAGATAACATATCGCGGTAATACAAAAATAGATGGTCTTTCTTTTTTTCAAAATGCTGCCCAACAGCCAGTTGAATTCCATCGTGACCGGCATAAGGTGCATGATACGACCAACCAATGGCCTGTTTTAAATAATTGGGCGCTTTATTGTCAATCGCCCTTCCAATGGTCATTAATCTATACCATTTTTCAAGTGTTTCTTTTGGAGTTTTTTTAATGGAATAAATTTTTGGTATCTCTAATTCTTTCATATTAAACTTTAAATTGAACGGTTTAAATCAAATTGTTCCAGGTTATCAGCAATTTTTCGGAGAAATGCACCTCCAAGCGCTCCATCAACAATACGATGATCGTATGAAAGTGATAAAAACATTTTATGCCTGATAACAATGGCATCTCCGGTTGGTGTTTCCATAACAGCCGGTTTTTTCTCAATACTTCCGGTAGCCAGAATTGCAACCTGGGGCTGGTTAATAATTGGTGTTCCGATTAAATTCCGGAACGAACCAAAATTGGTTATAGTAAATGTACCGCCCTGAATTTCTTCGGGTGAAAGTTTATTATTTCGTGCTGCAACCGCCAGACGATTCATTTCTTTTGTTAATCCAACAATATTTTTTTGTTCCGAATTTTTAATTACCGGGACAATCAGATTTCCATCGGGCTTGGCAACTGCAACACCGATATTGATATTTTTTCTCAGAATAATTTTATCGCCATCAACAGAAGAATTTACCATCGGAAATTCAGCTAAAGCTGCTAGCAGTTGCTTCAATAAAAAATGGCATGAACGTTATTTTTTCGCCATATTTATTTTGAAAAGCATCTTTATTTTTATTCCGCCAGAAAACCAATTCGGTAACATCTGCTTCAACAACAGAAGTAACATGTGGCGAAACCTGCTTCGACATTACCATATGATCGGCAATTAATTTGCGAACCCTGCCCATTTCAACAATTTGATCTTCTGCTCCAACAGATACTGGTACCGGTGCCGAAGTTTTTTGGTTTCAAAAAACGGAGCTCCCGATGCAGTTATTTCTTCTGCTTTACGCGATTCGAGTTTTGCTTTTAGTTGCTCTGTTTTCGATATAATCCAGAATATCTTTTTTCTGAACCCGTCCATTTGCTCCCGAATCCTTCTATTGTTTCCAGTTCTTCCGACTGAAATATTTTCTTCTTTGGCAATGGTTCTTACCAAAGGTGAATAAAAACGATTCGATAATTTTCTGCTGTCGACAACTGTTTTTTCTTCCTGGTTCTTCAATTTCCACATTTGCTTTTTCAGCCTGAAGTTCCTCTTTTTCCGTTTCCGGAACTACTTCTGCATCTTCTTCCCTTCCATATTTAATATAGCTACAACTTCGCCAACCGGAACCAGACTGTCAACCGGAAACAATATTTTAGTCACAATACCATCAACAGGAGAAGGAATTTCAGAATCAACTTTATCTGTTGCAACTTCAAACAACATATCATCTTCTTCAATGGTATCTCCTTCTTTTACAAACCATTTGGTGATTGTGCCTTCCTGAATACTTTCCCCAAGTTTAGGCATTACAATTTCAAATTTCGACATCGTTTTTTATGATTTATTATTCGGTTAATTGCTATTTACGCCTTATTAAACATAACTAAAATTGAAATGTTCACATTGCAATTTTGTTTTAAATCAGTCATTTAAATATTTCATTTAATACCTAAATTTAAAAGCTAACTTACTTCAACAACAAATATTTGAATTAAAAAGGCTATAAAAAGAACAATTAAAATGAATACTGTATTTTGTAAAAAATCAGATTCCTGCAATGCAGTTTACATTTGTAATGCACCAATTAATTCACTGGCTGACTGTAATTTATGTCGTTCAAGATATTCGTTTATTCCTTCAATAATTTTTAAAGGAATAAACGGATCTTTAAAAATTGCTGTTCCAACCTGCACCGAAGTTGCACCGGCAAGCATGAATTCAATAGCATCGGCAGTATTCATAATTCCTCCCATTCCAATAATTGGAATTTTAACTGCATGATAAACCTGCCAAACCATCCGCAACGCAATCGGTTTAATTGCCGGGCCCGACAAACCACCGGTTATTGTCGATAATAATGGAATACGTTTTTCTGCAGTCGATTGCCATACCCAAAAAAGTATTTACCAGCGAAACACTATCAGCTCCCTGTCCTTCCACTGCTTTTGCAATTTCAGTAATGTCAGTAACATTAGGCGACAGTTTTACAATGAGAGTTTTATTATACGCTTTTCTTACTTCGCTTGTAACTGCCTCAGCACTTGGACAACTTACACCAAAAGCCATTCCGCCTTCCTTTACATTTGGACACGAAATGTTTAATTCTATTGCAGGAATTTTCTCCAGTTCATTTACTTTTTCTGTAACTTCAATATACTCTTCAACTGTTGATCCATTTACATTAACAATGAGTGGTGTATTATAATTCTTAATCCGTGGATAAATATGTTCAATAAAATAATCGATTCCTTTATTTTGTAAACCAACTGCATTTAACATTCCGGAAGGAGTTTCAGCCATCCTTGGATAATTATTTCCATCGCGATTTCGCGGTGTTGTTCCTTTCAAAAAAATACCTCCAACCTGCGAAACATCATAAAAATCGTTCATTTCCTCCGCAAATCCACAAGTTCCGGAAGCCAGCATCACCGGGTTTTTCAATGTAAGATTATGTAATTTTACACTTAAATCTGCCATTTTAAATCTTTAATATTGAATACAGGACCTTCTGTACAAACACATAAATTACCTTTTACAGTAGGTTCAATACAGCACAAACAAACACCAAACCCACAAGCCATCAGGTTTTCGAGTGAAACTTCGCAAAAAACATCAGCGGCTTTTGCATCTTTTGCAACAGCTTTCATCATTTGTTCAGGGCCACAGGCATAAATTTTATTATATGACTGCAAATTTTTTTATACATCGAATGATGAATAACAAATCCTTTTTCACCCAGTGATCCATCTTCTGTTGTAAAATGAAAATTTCCATAACTTACGGTATTCTTCAATATCAATATGATCTTCTTTTGTGCGTGCTCCAAGCAATATATCAACATTTTCTAACGGTAAATCTTGCTTCTTTTGCAAGAAAAAGCATTGGTGCAACACCACTTCCTCCACCAATCAGCAAAATTTTATCGTTTTATTCAGGAAATGTAAAATTTTTACCGAGCGGATAAATCAGATTTAAAAGTTCTCCGGATTTCATTTCTGTTAGTTTTTTAGAACCCCGCCCTAATATTTTTACAATTAATTGATAACGTATTTGAGTTATAATCTACTTCAAATATTGAAAAAGGACGGCGTAAAAAAATTTCACTGGTATTTTTAACTTCAATATTAACAAACTGCCCGGGTTTTACAGTTGGTAATGTATTGTCAGTTTTTAAACGGAGTAAAAAATTGGTTGTATTTAATGGATATTTTCAACTACAATAAAATCTGCAACCGACTTCTTATACCATTACCAAATATATTTGCGGCAAAGATATAGAAATATTTATTTTACCCTATTCTTGAAAAAACGTAGTATGTTCAAATTAAATTCAAATAAAAAAGACCGTTAAAAAATTAACGGTCTTTTATCTTCTGTTTAACTCTGGTAACTAACTAAACTAAAACTTACTTGGGTTTGCAAATCTAAACTATATTAATTTTACCATCCTGTCGTTGTAATATTGTACAGTACAAATGTAAACATTAAATTTACATTTGCAAACTTTTAAGGCAAAATATTTTTATATTGTAGAACATTTTTTGTTGACATAAGTAACAAAAATACAAATTGAGAATTATTCAGGTTTATACAAAACGAATGTACCATCAGAGTGCAACAGTAACACTTTATCCAGAGCCTTTGAATGCGGAGATTGATTCTTTACTTCAGATTGATTATTAAGTTGATGGCTTTTTGTTGTTTTTAGGTGCCATTTCAGTCTATTTCCGGTGCAAGCTTGCACTGCGGTTGAATTATCCGGATATATTTAAGATTTGGAAGTTTCACTGTTTACCATATTTCCTTCGCCGGTTAACAACCAGCGTGCATTTAAATCAGGAAATACAAGCAGAAATTTTTCTATAAATGCCGCTCCTGGTTTGTTTCTTCCATTCAGTATATGAGAGATATTCGAACGCTGTACGTCCAGTTCAGAGGCCAAATCTCCGGCTGATATACCTTTGTAATCGATGAATTGTTTTATTCTGTCTTTCATAGTGAAAATGCAATAATAGAATTATACAAATGTAATTTTCTTCTTTAACAATTCCAACTTATTCTAAAATATATTTTTGCATAAAATACCCACCAGAAAACAATTGACTATACCAGTACATCAGAAAATGCAGTGGTGTATACCTAATTAAGCTTCAAAATACAGAACTTCAAATGACTTTAATTAAGCAATTTTATATACCTGATTTGAAAACAATTTAATTTTAATTTTAATCCGATATTTAATGAATTTACCCAATTTACATCAAAAAATTACAATAAACTTTAAATAATTACAATTAAATATTTGATTGAATGAACTTTAAATTTAAAAATCAGATAAGAATAGATGACAGTGAATTTTAGAATTCTGTACATAACTGTATTAACTGGAAATATCGAAACCTTTCTCCTGATGAATAAATATTCATTTTACAGCAATGGAACATTGAGTGCTCATTCTATAATGTTTACATAACTATACAATTTACGATCTCAAAAACAGTTGCTTCCCTGGATAAATTATTGCCATTTATTGTTTAGTTATATTTACAAATGGACTGCATAAAGTATTTCCGTGATGTTTAAAATAATAAGAAATTACATAAGTAGTATTATACTAATGCAAAACAGATTTTACATTTGTAACCATCCATTCTACTTGTGAATCTAAAATGATAAAATGAATTTATTGCATTTAATTTGTATCATAAAGTTTTTGAAGAATGAAAATTGGATCATTTATTCTTATGGAAATCATAATTAGATGAAGCTTAATTATTTCCTCACTGGATTTTAACTTTATCCCTGTTTTCGTTGTATTTTTAACAGGTAAATGCACATAATAATATAAATATTTAATTCTCAGAGGCTAAAAACATGTGAATTTCGCAGTTAATGAACTGAAGTATTGAATATTACAATGATTTTTATGATGTGTAGTTTACCGAACAGATTAATTCAAAATCAAATTAAAAACTAATGAGATCATTTGCACTACTCTATATTTCGTTGTTTTTACTGTTTTATTTTTTAATCACCTTTGGTGCATATAAAAATTTAATACAAATTAACATCGGAAAGGTTTCGAAAAATATCAAATGGATATTTTGGTCGTATAATTTAATCCTGCTTTTTAGTTTCGTGTTTTTGTACATTTATCCAAATCCAACCCGTACGGCCACGGATTATACTATTTATTTCTATTTTAATCTGATTCTTTTCATCGACTTTTTTTCAAAAATTCCCTTAACTCTCTCTTTATTAATTCATTATGTGGTTAAAAGAAAAGAAAACGAAAATCCGTTTTGTATTCCGGATTGATTATTTCGGTTGTCTTATTTTAATTATGATTTCAGGTACTTTTTTGGGCCAAAACAAATTGATGATAAATGAAATTGAAGATTGAATTTCCGAATTTACCGGAAAGTTTTGACAACTACAAAATTGCGCAAATATCCGATATTCATTTAGGAAGTTTTTTAAAAACAAATCAGATGTTGGATAAATGCACAAGAATGAATATGGAACAAGTTTCAGCCTGATTTGGTTTTGTTTACCGGAGATATGGTTAATAATTTTTCGCGGGAAACCAACGGCTGGGAAGTTCCATTTAAAAAAATGACAGCAATGTTTTAAGTTTTTCAATATTAGGAAACCATGATTATGGTGATTATACCCGATGGAAAACGCCGCAGGAAAAACAACAAAATTTACAGGAAATTATTGATGCAGAAGAAAGATTCGGATTCGAACTATTTACGTAATGAAAACGTTGTACTTAAAAATGGTACAGATTCAATTTTTTTGATTGGTGTTGAAAACTGGGGACATCCGCCATTTCCGCAATATGCCGATTTGGAAAAGGCCATGATAGGAATTCCAGAAAATGCTTTCATTATTCTGATGTCGCACGATCCGGCGCACTGGGAATCGAAAATAAAAGATAAAGAACCGATAGAGTTGACATTATCAGGGCATACCCATGGATTTGCAGTGGGGAATAAAACCTGCAGGAATTACTTTTAGCATAGCATATTTGACCCGTAAAAACTGGGGAGGAATATACACAGTCGGAAAAAAATATGCTTTACACAAACGTTGGATTGGGAACAATTGGTATTCCATGGAGAATTGATATGCCTGCTGAACTTACGCTTATTACATTAAAAAGAAGTAAGATTGAGTGAAAAAAGAAAATCAAAATAAAAATCTTTTATTTTGGGCAAATATGAAGTTCGGAATCCAATATTTACCGGTGCATAAAAACGAAGGAATTTGCATCTGCGGTTAATTCAAAACCCAGTGAAGAATATTGAACTGGTAAAAGTGCCAACCTGCTCATTGTTTTGATAGGTATTCCCTTTCAATTGAGCAAAATCTGCAAACAAATCCAAATTTAGCCGTTTTAAATACCAAAGTCCTTTCACATTCCAATCCGGATAAATAAGCGGCAGTTTATAATCAACTCCAACACTATACATCCGGGTAGTATTTATGCTTCCCCATCCCCGCGGATACCGAATTGCATCGCTAAATCCATAGTTTTTATTCATCTTTTTATTCTGCATCTCCACCATAAACTTTTATTCCATGATTTTTCAATAATCCGGGTAAAAACAAATTCGACTGAATTGTTGCCAGATTTCCAAAACTGGTTGTTCCAAAAGGAGAATGCCGGTAAGCCAACATCGAAAACCACTCCAAAATCGGGATATACATCCCGCTGACTTTGTCTTAAGTAACTGATAAAAATACAACCGATAATTTAACGATTGAAAGTTGCCTTCGTAAAATCCATGTGGTGTGGATTCTTATGCTTGTACAAAGTAAAATCATAACTGATTTCGGGTTGAAGAAACCTGTTGAAGCGGCCTTTCGAAAGTTTCAGCGGAACATTTAAATCGATGCCCGCATTTGTTTCGCCCCATAAAAACCGTTCAGTTGGTGGTATCCTGCTTTAATAATTGTCGCCAATTCATTTTTAGTCTGATTGATTAATCGATATTCGGAAGCACGGTTTCCACTGCTAATTTCGAAATTAAAAACCGGATACCATCCTTTATATTTGTAAGCAGCATAAAATTGACCGGCTTTTTCTGTACAATTCCATTTATATCCCAGTATTGTTTCCGAAGTTCCCAATTTATTTTGCGACATCAGACTTACTCCCGGTAAAATTTCGTAAGAAGCAGCATCAATAAAAGCAGGCGCCCAACTGTGAAAATTAAATAAATGTGCTGGCTTTGCTATAGTTTTTCGATTGATATTCAACTTGTTTCCAAATCCTGTAAAATCGGGTTGTCCCGGTTCCTGTTCGGACAATTTATGCCGCCAGCGGATAATTTCCTTTTTCAACATTTTCAACAGGAATTTCATTTCCGGATCTGCAGTAATTGCAATCAAACGAAAACCATCAGCCGTATAATCACTTAAAACTATTTTATTTCGATTTGGCGAAACTGCAGGCGATTCCACTCCGAAACGCGGCTCATACACCTGAACAACATGATTTATCTTCGAGATTCAATCTGAACAAGCCATTTTTACCGGTGTAACTGCTTATAAAATATAGATTGTTTTCTACCGCTTTTAATTGTTTCAGGTCGCCATAATTTTCATCTAAAAGAAGTTCAAAATTTCCCGTGTCCAAATTGAGTTTGTCCAGTTGTTTGCCCGTTTTCAGTAAGTACAACTAACGCTAATTCATTGGCATTTATCCATTCCGGCGAAAAGAAATAATTATCATTTCTGAGTTTGAAAACGGTTCAGCAAATCCCAGTTTTACAATCATATATTGAAATGTAATAATGGTTTGAAAAATCGGCTTCCACAACAGCAACTTTTGTTTTATCCGTGCGAAATTGACAGGACTGAAACCTTTAAATTCCGGTTTAATTTCAGTTAATTCATAACCTGTTTCTGAATTCCAATATTCTGATTAATGATTTCCGCTGTGTGCCCATCGTGGATCGGGTATTTGTTCGGACCAAACAATTAAATTATCCCTGTAATTTACCGACTCATTAAAAATTATTCCCGGATGATACAATACTTTTTCTATACCGGTATTTATCAATTTTTACAAAAGAAGGAATTTGATCGAATGATGTTTTATAAGAAAACAAAGTGGAATCATTTACCCAGTGATTGAACTGATAATTGGTGTAAATATTCACGTCAGGGGGTGAAATTACTTCGAACGGCAATGAATGGTAATTCCTGTCTTCTTCCAACCAAACCTGCTGAAGGCTGTCGAAAATAAATTGATACAATGAAGCCTTTGCCGATAACCTGTTTTACTCTTTAACACATTGTTCAATGGAGAGAATTGAAATCGGTTTTTTACCAATACTAACCAGCAAAACCGAATCCCAGATTCGCTGCCAAATATTGCTCTTGAGCCTCCAACCAGGTAATATCCTAATTTATAATGATTGGGTACAAAATCCCGGTAAGAACCAAAATAAGCTTTATCGTACGAAAAAACACCTTTTTCAACCACCTGTGCCTGGTGTTCCATTAAAAATGAAGGAAATCTTCCGCGCCCAAATTTACTCAGTGCAGTTTCGGTAACCACTGCATCACCTTCAATAAACCACCATGGAAGGTGAACCCCAAAAACCAAAGCGGTCCCTTGCTGCCCGAGAATTAGTTTAATAAGTTCGGGTAAATTTTCGTTAATTTTATCAATTTGTACCACATGCCGGAATTCGTGCAAGCGCGAGTTGTTCCAGCCAATCTTGCGGATAAATTGACTGATGTGGAGTTGTATAAAACTCAGCTCGTTTTGGCGCCCAGGCCACCAATCCATTTGACTGAACAGTTTGTGTATGAAGAATAACAGATATTTTTTTTGGTTTATGATGAAGTGTATTTCCGCCATACTGATAAACTTCTTCCAGTACTGCGGCAAGTTATTGGCCTGTGATTCATAATAATCAGGATATATTAACTGAAAATTTTCCGTATTTATTTGTCGCCATTTTATGGAAGCCGGATCTTCGCCCGGTTTGAAAATATTGTGCTTCTGCTCCGCTTATCAATCCCAAAAAAAGAACTAAAAGAAAAAGTTGTTTCACTTCATCAGTAAAATATTATAAATCTGTCTCCAAAATACGACACAAAGAAGTATAACAGATAAAAAAATAAAGCCCGGAAAAAATTCCAGGCTTCAACTATACTAATTTCGTTATAAAATTTATACTTCGTTTACTCCTAAAATCGGGATTGGATTATTTATCTTCATCCTGGTTTAAAACCGATTGGTAAAGTGTTGCAAATGCTGAATGAATCCACATAATTGAAAAAAGAATTCCAACAATAAATACAATTAAACCGGCAATGGCAATAAAAAAGGAAATAATGGCCATCCAAAAAACTTTCCATCCATGGCCCCGCGTCATTTGCCAGCTTTTTTCCACGGCCTGCATGGGTTCCAAATCTTTATCCATAACCAGAAACGGAACAAATGCCAGCCGGCAGGCCACAATTATTCCCGGAATAATAAACATGCACAAGTCCAATTACAACCAATGCCAATACAATTAAATTAGCCAGAATAATATTTAGATAACTTTTCCTGAAACCATCAAATAAAAATTTAAAATCGGCATATTCATCGCGCATGGCATGGAGAAAAACAAATCTTTCGCCATAATTAATTACCGGCAAAAATAAAAATCCATAGGCCAGTCCGAACAATACCAGCGGCAAAAACCAAATAAAATTATATCCAAAATCCCCATCGGCTTTCCAGTTGGCATTAAAAGGACCATTTAAAATGCCTGCAATAATAACTGTAACCAGCAAGAGGCAAAAAACTTTTTCAAATATTTTTCTCCAGGCGAAACTAAAACTTCCTCCAATTGAAGGAACCAGATTGTAATACTTATCGTTTTCCATTTTTTTAATTTTTAATGTTTTCTGTTTTCTGTTTCATTGTCGAATCAAATGTACATGCAATCATAAAAAATATCCTTCCTACTTTGGTTGGAAATTAAATATTCACTACTTTGGTAGTTATCGGTATAACGGTTTCAGTTTATATTATTGCAATGCCACTACCAAAGTTGGATTTCGAAAAAATGCTTATTGAAAACCTTACTTTTCTTATAACTTTTATAATTACGCCGGGATTGCTGTAATAGGATATTTTAGGAACTTACAACTTGTTTCAACAGATATAAAAAACCTGTTTTGCAAATTTTACTTTATCAGCAAATATTTCTTTTTTCTTTTTTTATTTATGGAATTTGGGGAAATATTGCCATCAGGGAAATTATTTCTGATTTAAACCTGAATGCATGAAACAAATCATAAACTGGCATTATTTATTCCGGTTTTGGGAATTCCATTTTTAATTGTGAGCTGGTTTATGCTTTTGAAATTTGGATTTAATATAAATGGTTACAAACTTTCGAAAAATGTGGTTTTCAGCTTACTTTATTTCTTTTATAGCCGCTTTGATTATTTTTTCATTTTCTAGTTCAAAATGGGACTATCCATGTTCCGGCAGAAACTGATCTTTTTATTGTCCGCATTCTTGCAGTCATAAATCTTGCAATACATTTGGTGTTGATTTTTCCTTATTTGAAACCACATAAAATCCGCATCGGAACTGGAAAAAAGAAGTAATTTCAAAACCATCTTTTTTATTTATTTATCAGGAGTAATGTTTTATTCGGTATTTTTGTATTTCTTTAATTTCTATGGATTTATTTCCATCTGTTTTTCCATTCTTTGCTTTTTGGAGTGAGTGTAATTATTCCGGCAGGTTTAAAATTAAAACCAATTAATTAAAGCGGATGAAAGCTCGGCCAGGAATATAAATTTTGAAAAGTTCTGCGAAACCTATGAAATTTCGAAACGGGAAGCAGAAATAATTCTGGAAATCTGTTCGGGCAAAACCAACAAATCCATTTCTGAAAAACTGTTTATTACATTGCAGACTGTAAAAGATCACAACCACCGAATTTATACAAAAACACAGGTGAAAAGCCGGGTGCAGCTTACCAACCTCGTGCGCGAAAAAACAGGAATGACATCATTTCCCGGTCCAGACATAAAAAGTGAATAAACGACTATTTTTCAAAAAACAAATCTTCTTTAATTCGTTCAATCCGGTCGAGGGCATAATTTAAGTTTCTGCCTGATTCACCGGCTTCTTTCAAATAAATCCGGTAATAATTCAGTGCCAGAGTTTTATTGGAATTATATTCTTCATAAGTTGTAGCAATCTCAAAAAGTATTTCATGATTTGTCGGATCCAGTTCATGAGCTTTGCGAAGTGCGGCAATCGACTCTTCAAATTTTCGCTGTTGTCCGTAAATTTGCCCCAAATGATGATACATTTCAGGAAGATAAGACGGTGTGGCCGCTTCTATTGCTGCATCCATATACGCTTCTGCAACTTCATAATGAATCAGTTTTTTATGGCTTAAACTGAGGTAAAAAATGCAAAAGGATCATTGGCAACCAGATTTGCACATTTTTCCAAAATAGAAATGGCCTTATTTTCATCTTTAACAAAATAGAGACTGATGCCATAGTTTAGAAGTTCCTTATAAGCAGAGTCGCCGCCTGCGACGAAATATTTCTCATAAAGCTTTCGTGCCTCTTCGTAATTTTTTAAAGCGTATAATAATATCCTGGCTTCCTGCAAATAAAATTCAGCATCGCCCGGAAAATTTTGCAAGACCAAGTTGAATAACTGCCAAGGCATTGTCCTGTTCTTCCTGCATTAAATACAATTTGATGAGGTTAAAATAGGATGAATAATCGCGTGGATTGAGATCGATAACTTTGTCGGTATAAATGAACAGCCAGTTTACGATTATTTGATTTGAAAGGCGGAAAATGCAAATTGTTTGTTCCAGATAAACATTTGTTGAATCGGTTTTATAAATGTCTGAAAAGATTTCGTACGCCTTTTTGTAATTTTTCAGGTTAATGTAATTGCGGCCCAATTTTCCGGCAAGCTGAAGATTTTGTGGGTGCAACGTAAGCGCTTGTTCATAAAAAGAATTTGCATCCGTGTAATTTCCCAAAACAGACAGCGCTTCTGCCATTTCGCCCAGAATTTCAGGATTTTGCGGTTCAATTTCCAGCGCTGCCGAAAATGCATTAACCGCATCCTGGTAGTTTTGCAAACTGTTGTAGATCAACCCTTTTTTCAGATACAATTCTGCAGCCGGTTCCTTTTCCAGCTTTTTTTCAATTTGCTGCAGCGCCTGCTGGTAATGTTTGTTCAGAATTAACAAATCAATTTTATCCTGCGAAAAAGAAACAACACTATTCCGGCTAATAACAGAGAACAGTAAATATTTAATTGTTTTCATGGCTTTTTACTTTAAACGTTATTCATGAAAATCATATTTGTTGTGCAGGGAATTAACTTTCGACCAGATAACTTTATGGTTGTTGGTATTTAAAGTTGATTTGCGTGGTGCCAATTCAAAATTAATAGGAACTGTGTAGCTGACATTAACTGCTTTGCCCCGCTGCGTTCCCGGTTTCCATTTGGGCAGCGAATTTATCACTCGTAGCGCTTCCTGATCGAGCGAAGGAGCAACACCACGTGCAATTTTGGCATTTGCAACCGAACCATTTTTTGTAACAACAAACGTTACATATACTTTACCCTGAATTCCTTTATTTATAGCTTCTTCGGGATATTCAACAGAACTGGTAATATATTTTCGCAAAGCTTCCTCGCCTCCGGGAAATTCAGGCATATTTTCCACAATAAAAAAAACCTCTTCATTTTCTGCCAAAGTTTCTCCCTTTTTTTCCTCTTCTTCTTTGGTGAGAATAACATTCCCCAGGCTGTCGAAAGAAACAGCGTAGCCCGTATTTCCTATAAAAAGCTGTTTTATTTTATCCATGTTTTCAACGGCTCCTTCAATTTTCAGTTTTTCATCCTGAAGCGTCATTTTCACCGTTTTGTCCTCGTTATTCATGTTCGGTTTAAACGATTCTTCCTGCTCGCAGGCAAAAACCATTACCAATGCGATTGCTGCCATTATTCCGAGCACTATTTTACTGTTGGCAATATTTGATGATTTAATTTTCGACATCATTTTAATTCGGTTTTTTATGAGCGAATAATTAAAGTTGTTTGCAATAAGAAATTGTTCTCCAACATACTGGTTCAGCAACAATTTTTTGTAATATCCTCTTTTTATACCCGATTTCAGCACCGCCTGGTCAGCCAGATATTCGTGATTTTCGGTAATTGCCCTTCGTAACATCCACATAAAAGGATTGAACCATTGAAACACCAGAAGCAATTCAAGAATTACAACATCAAAAGAATGTCCCTGTTTTACATGCTCCAGCTCGTGGGCAATCAGTTTGTGGTAATATTCTTCTTTTTGAAGCGACTGACCAACAAATACATAATTCATAAATGAAAAAGGACTGCAATCTTTATCCAGTACCACCAGTTTAAATCCGTTCATTTTCTGCACGGAATGCTTTACAATTAAGAGAATTATTTTTACAACCCGAAGGAGAAAACGAAACAGGAAAAAAGCCACTCCCGCCAAATAACCCAGAATAACTGACATTGGCCGAAAGAATAGCTTTTTCAATACTTCCTGATAAATCCTTCCCATAAACTGTCACTGCTTCAATCAGGTTTCGGTAAGGAGTAACCGTTATTTCCGAAAGCATCACCGGATCGGAATTGTAAATTTGAAACCGCAAAAACGGAAGGACAATCGAAAACAGCACGGAACTCAACAGGAAAATCCTGTTCAACCTGAAGAAAGTCTCTTTCCGCAGAAACAAAAGATAAATTACTGCAAAAACGGAAAGACTGATTCCTGATTCCAATATGAAATTTACAATGCTATTCATTTTCTTCCGGATTTTCGTTTTCAAGATCGCGTTTTACATCCTCAATCATTTCGTCCAGGTCGGCCAGGCTCATGTTGTCTTCTTTGGCAAAAAAGGAAACCATCTCCTGAAATGAACCGCTGAAATAATTGCGCATAAAGTTTTTCATGAACTTTTTAGTGTACTCTTTCCTCGAAATCAACGGGAAATATTCGTGCGTTTTTCCGTAGGCATTATGTCCTACAAATCCTTTTTTTTCCAAAATCCGAATGATGGTTGAAACAGTGTTATAAGCAGGTTTTGGTTCGGGCATTACTTCAATTAAATCTTTTACAAATGCTTTTTCCTGCTGCCAGAGAAGCTGCATTACCTGTTCTTCGCCCTTTGTTAATTCCTTCATTTTCGGTTTTTTTTTGATTTTCTGACAATAACCTGCTCAACAAAAATCATACCTAAGGCATTAGTTTTACAACTAAATATTTAGGTTATTTTTCATTTTCCAGGGCAAAATTGATGGGTAAAGTATATTGTACATTAACAGCTTTTCCTTTTTGTTTACCGGGTGTCCAGTCGGGAAGATCGTTAATTACCCGCAACGCTTCCTGGTCAAGCGAGGCATTTTTTCCCTTTGCTATTTCTGCATCCATTACTTTTCCTTCTTTCGAAACAGTAAATGTAACAAACACTTTTCCGGATATTCCATTTTTTTTGGCTTCTTCGGGATACTTCACATGTTCGGCAATGTAATTTTTCAGCGCCTCTTCGCCGCCCGGAAATTCAGGCAATTCCTCCACGACAAAATACAAAGGTTCGCCGGTGCTTGTGGTTTTGTTTTCTTCCTGTCCGTTGGATTTAACCGAATAAAGAACTGCTAAAATGACCAACACTATTATTAAGCTTATCTTTTTCATTTTTATTTTTTTTTGATTTAATTCTACTTCTTTTATTATTGCAATTGAAATTTGATTACTGCATTGTAATAAACTTTTACAGGACGTCCACGTTGTTTTCCGGGCTTAAAATCGGGCAAACTGTTAATCACGCGCAAAGCTTCCTTATCGAGCGAAACATCCACTCCACGCATAATTTCGGCATTGCTGACCACACCCTGTTCGTCCATAACAAATTTGACAAACACTTTTCCCTGAATCCCATTTTCCTGTGCAATTACCGGATATTTTACTGTATTAGTGTATGTACCTTAACAATGCCTCTTCCCCGCCTGGAAATTCCGCTGGTTCCTCAACTACATAAAATATTTCTTCCGGAACATCCTCTTCCACATCGGGTGTAAAAACTGGATTTACATCAATTATTGTTGTTTCATCCGCTCCGGAATCCTCGATCCGGATTTCTTCGTCAATAATAACATCATTGGTTACAATATTCAACACCTCAATTACTTTTGGCGGAGGCGGCGGAGGCGGCGGTTCAACTTTTGGTTCTCTGGTAATTGGAATAATAACATCTTCCACATCAGCAGATTTAAGCATGCCAAGCGATTCTGTTTCTTTTGGCATCGTTTTCCATTCAAAGGCAACCAATGTTGCTCCAAGAGCAACAACCAATCCAATTAAAAAGAAGGTGTTTTTCTTGATTTCAAGGTTGGCTCTTCGTGTTTTTTTCTGTTCCATTTTTTTCAGTTTTTAATTTCACAAGTGCTACAACAAATATATAACTAAGATTTTAGTTTTCAAACTAAATTATTAGTTATTTTGTGAAAATAATTGTATGAAATCTAATATACAGGATAGTTACATAACTACTATTTTAGTTATACATGGAAATATTCGTTTCCTTAATTAGCAGAACATCTAAAAATGAATATGAATTTCATGAAGGACAGAATCAAATTTAACCCGAATAATTCATGAATTATTCCTGTCTCCGAGTAACTAAAATCCTGATCCTACTGAAGATTATTTGAAAATATTTTTCAATCCCTCTCCTACTTTATCGATGGTTTTTTGCAGATCTTCTTTCGTGGATTTTTTTACTTCATCGGTTATTTTTTTACGCGCTTCCGACAAATCAACATTCACTGCCGGTTCGTTTACCGGTCCTTTTATCGCAACTGCAGCAGGAATTACCTGTATATTTTGTTGTCCCGGCAAAATACTCAGGATATTCTGAATATCTTTTCCAAAAGCATCGCGCTGCACCTGAAAATCCATCCGCATATCGAGCAGGTTTTGTGTATTCAAGGATCCGGAAATTGCGGTTTCCTGTCCTGCAATTTTTGTTGTAAAGGGTTTTAACAGCAGGTTTCCATTGTTGATTGTAAAATTAGCCTTAAAATCATCCACCGAAACATTTTTCAATTTCTCCTCGTTCAGCAAACCACCAATTTGTAAAAGAACCGGGGAGTTGACTATTTGCAGGTTTTTGGTCATTAAAGTTCCGGAACCATTCACCGTTGGCATTTTAATTTAAGCATTTCATCAAATTGACCTTTTAATTTCATGTTTGAACTGAAACGGCCTTTGCTGTCGTCAATTACCGGAATCATTTTTTGAATTCCGGTAATCGTTTTTGCTGCCATTGGAATATCAAAATCGGAAACAACCAGATTAAAATCAAACAGTGGTTGGTTTTGCGGATTATTCTGGTACGAACCGGTTAAATTCAGCTGACCATCAAGCAGATGCATACCCAAATCATTCAATACCAGTTTTCCGTTTTGCGCGGTAATTAATCCCTGGATGTTTGAAATGGGCACATTATCCAAAACCGCATCGTTTATTGAAGAACGAAAAGTGAAATTAACATCCGACGGAATATCAAAAGCCAGTGCTTCCGTTTCATTATCAGCTGCTTTTGCTGCCGGGGCTGTGTTTCCTCCGGCGTTTCATAGTTAACCTGCTGCAACCTGAACAATTCATTCAGATTTACTCTGGAAGAATTCAACTGTAGAATTTCCACGCAATTCGCCATCTTTCAGAAAATAATTTAAATAGTTCGAGACTTTGCCGGTAAGGTTAAAATCGCTCTGTCCTACCCGCATTTTAAATTTGCTCGAGGTTTATATTTTCCGGAGAAAAATGCATCCGGCCGTTTGAAACATATAAAACCTGAGTTAGTTTTGGCGACTGAAATGAATAATCGCTAAGCATGACTTCGCCATCGGCATTTTATGTTTTCGTACTGCTTCGTTTTCAATGGCCGAATAATTTCCTTTTACAAAAAGGTTGGCATCCACAATTCCGGTCATATTTACACTGTCAAGTGGCAAAGCATCTTTTAAATGCTGAAAATTTATTTTACCGACAAAAGCTCCGTCAAAACATGGATCGGAATACCAGGTTTTACAGCGTGAGCGTTAAATCCACCGGATTATTTCTAATTTCGGCATGTGCCTCTTTTATCTTAATCACCGTTAAATCCCAATCGCCCTGTGGCTTTGAAATTGCAACCGTCAGCTTTTATATTTTTGATTTCTTCGGGAAGATCAGCATAATGTAAATTTCCGTTCCGAAATATCCAAATCCAAGTTTCAACGCCGGATAAGATTCCTCATAATAAAACCCATTGAAAGTGCCCGCCAAATGTTGCAGAACCCTCTGTTTTCATATCTTCAAGATAATGTTCGTAATCGGGTGGAACGAGCGCGAGGAAATTTTCAAATCCCGATTCTGTTGTTTTTATTCCCAAATCGAAATACATGGTATCGCCGGGAGCCTGAATGGAACCGGTAACATTCATTGGTAAACGGTTGATCAGCAATTCATTTTCAAGAATGGAAATATCCATTGTTTCATAATTGATATCAAACAAGTGTTTTTGTTTCGAGCGAAACTTTTGAAATATAATTGACTCCGTCGTAATTCAGTGAAAACTGGCCAATTTTTCCATTCGGCCTGTAATTTTGCTGAAGTGCCATACATTTCACCTTCAAATCGAAATTAATATCTATCCGAGCCGAAGCAACAGTATTTGGCTTCCCGGTCATCATAAATCAGCACAGCATTTTCAATAATAATCTTATCAAGCTGCAAATCAAACGATTCTGTCGGCTGGTGGCCGGTTGGTTCCTGCAGGCGCTTTTAACAAACCCAGTTGGCATGTTTCCTGCTTCGTTCACCATCAAGCTTTAATTTTGGCTGGTTAAGCTCAATTTCATCAATGCTTTTTTCAGAACTTCCAATCAGTGAAAAAAGTCCCATTTTTAAACTACTGAAGAAACATCGAGTAATGTATCGTTCTGAAATTCACCTTTTCCGGTAATTATTGCATCGGTAATTACAATGGTAACTTTAGGGAAATTGCGAAACAACGACAAGCGGATATCGTCGAATTCAACCTGTGCATTTACATTTTTATTAATTGTTGTTTTGGTTTTTTCAAGCAGTGTGTCTTTAAATAATATGGGCACCAAAAAAAGTGCAGCCAAAAAAACTGCAAAAATAATTCCTATAATAATGATTGTCTTTTTCATCTAAATTAAATTATTAAAATTTCACTTGATTAGCCAAAATTACTGCCGTTACTAATAAAAACCAATCCGGTAATAAAGAGTTTTTAAAAACTTCTAAATTAAAGAAAACCAGCAGTATATAAATGATAAATATTGTTAAAAATTATGTTTATGAAAAAGTATCCGGATTTCATAAAAGTTACATTAATGTCCGGCGCAACAGTTGCAAAGCAGTTTGTGAAGAACGGATGATATTTCTTTCGCGATTATCGCCAAATACATATTTTTCGGCAATTACTTCATTTACATCCGGCCACTGCAATCCACACTGTACCAACAGGTTTTTCAGGTGTTCCGCCATCTGGGCCGGCAATTCCGGTTGTTGCCAACTGCAAAATCTGAGTTCAGTGCTTTTTTAACTCCGGCGGCCATTTCTTTTGCCACAGTTTCGCTCACTGCACCAAATTCGCCAGCGAATCTTCCCTGACTTCCAAAAGATTTTTTTTGGTTTCGTTGGAATAGGCCGTAATTCCGCCTCTAAAATAAGCAGAACTTCCCGGAACAGAAGTTATTAAATGCGAAATATATCCGCCGGTGCAACTTTCGGCAACGGCAAGTGTTTTTCCCGATTTCACCAGCATCCGTCCAATTACTTCTGCCAGTGTTTCATTGTCGTATCCAAAAATATGATCGGGAATAATTTTCTTCAGCAGTTCCACTTCCTTTTCCACCTGCATTTTCAGATGATTTAGATCTGTTCCCATTGCTGAAAGCCGCAATCGCACCGACATAGGATTGGGCAGGTACGCCAAGTTTAATATTTTCCGGCAGCGCCGTTTCCCACTGCTCTATTTTTTCGGCCAGCATCGATTCAGGCAGCCCTTGTGTTTGAACCGTTTTATGATAAATGGCTTTTGATTTCCCGGTTTTTCGCAAACGTGGCAGAATTTCACTTTCCACCAGATATTTCATTTCGAAAGGTACGCCGGGCAATGCAACAACAATTGTATCATTTTTTTCGAACCACAAACCAGGTGCTGTTCCTGCTTTATTGGGCAAAACCGTGCAGTTTTCAGGAACCAAAGCCTGATCGCGGTTGAGCTTGTTTAAATCGATATTTCGTTTTTAAAACCGTTCTTTAATATGTTCCAGTGTTGGCTCATGCAAAACCAGTTTCGTATTAAAATATTCGCAAAGCACTTTTTTGGTAATATCATCTTTGGTCGGTCCCAATCCACCGGTCAGCAAAACCAAATCCACATTTTTTTCCGCATTTTCAATTGCTTTTTTAATATGCTCACCGTCATCGTGAACAGAGGTTATCTGGTAAATTTCAATTCCATTCAAATTAAATTGTTCTGCAATCCATGCCGAATTTGTATCAACAATTTGCCCAATTAAAATTTCATCGCCAATGGTAATAATTTCAGCCTTCATATTTATTCAAATGACTTTAAATGTGCCAACCGTTTTAACAAAGGAGGATGCGAATAGTTGAAAAAAACATAAGCCGGATGCGGAGTTAAATTGCTCAGATTTTTAACCGACAGCTTTTTTAACGCCGATGCCAATGATTTTGGATTATGATTAACAGCTGCAAAAGCATCTGCCTGAAATTCATTTTTGCGCGATAACATATTTATAAACATTCCCAGAAACAAATGAAATCGGAGAATACAAAATTCCAAATGCAACCAAACCAATATGAAAATTAGGTTCCTCAACTCCCAGTGCCTGGCTGAGATTTGGATTATTGATAAACAGCGAAAAAACAAACAATACAATTCCTGCCTGTATTAATGAAAGAAAAATCCCCTGAATAACATGTTTCTTTTTGTAATGCCCGATTTCGTGCGCCAAGAACCGACACTATTTCTTCAGTTTCCATTTCTTTCATCAGAGTATCGTACAATACAATTCTTTTTTTTGCACCAAATCCGGTAAAATAAGCATTCGCTTTTGTCGAACGTTTTGAGCCATTAATCACATAAATATTATCGATTTTAAATCCAACTTTTTCTGCAAAATTTTTAATTGCAGTCCGCAGTTCGCCTTCTTCAAGCCGTGTTTGTTTATTAAAAAGCGGAACAATAATATTGGAATAAAAAAGTGACATAAAAATACTGAAAATGGCCACAACCACCCATGCATAAATCCAAAACATTTCCTGCGTTTTCTGGTAAATAAAAATAATCAGCGCCAGCAAACCACCGCCAATTATAGCGCTCAGCAACCACCCTTTAATTTTATCGAAAATAAATGTTCTGGGTTTGGTTTTGTTAAAACCATATTTTTCTTCAATAACAAAAGTGTGATAAACTGAAAACGGAATGGTCAGAATATCAGAAGCAAACATAATAATTCCGAAAAAAATTAAAGCCGCCAAAATTGGACTTGAAGTTAAACTCCAGGCAATCTGATTAACAAAAGCAAATCCATAAAACAGAATCATAAAAAGAACCAGAATAAAGCTAAATCCTCCGGAAATCAATCCAAACCGATGATTTTCACGTTGATAAGCTTGTTGTTCTTTATATTTTTGCTGATCATAAATTCCCCGGACTTCATCTGGCAGCTTGTCTTTCATCTGCCTGGTGTTCAGATAATCGAGAAAACTTTCAAAAACAAAATCAAGAATAACAATGGCAATTATAATCCAAAAAATAATTTCATGCATTTTAAAACGGCTGCTGTTAAAAAAAACAAATATAAACAACATTGCTCACCGAATCCAAATAATACCGGTAGTTTAGGCGTTTTAAATCCTTTTTCAAAAATTCATTTTTCTGCTACTGTTCTTTTTCGTAAAATTGTATAGAATTCACTAATCTACAATCAATTAAAAATGATACCAATATGAAAACTAATTTAATTTTACTGCTTGTACTGTTGTTTTTTGGTTGCTCCATTGATGCGCAAAATAACAAACCAGAATTTGATAACCCCATGAAAATCCTGGTTTTCACAAAAACAAACGGTTACCGGCATGCTTCAATTTCGCAGGGGCTGAAAATGTTGTACGACCAAAGTCCGAAACAAAACTGGATTATTACAGCTACTGAAGATGCTTCACTTTTCACCGATGATTTTTTGTCGCATTTCGATGTGGTGGTATTTTTAAATCCAACCGGTGATGCCATTGAAGACCAGGGCCAGGATGCATTTGAAAGTTACATTAAAAAAGGAAAAGGTTTTGTAGCAATTCATGCGGCTGCCGATTTTGAATACGACTGGCCTTTTTACGGAAAACTTGTAGGCGGTTGGTTCAAAATTCATCCGCCGGCACAGGAAGCAACAGTGGTTTTCGAAAATTTCGATCATCCGGCAATGAAACCCTTTAAAGGAATGAAATCATACACCACATTCGATGAGTGGTACACATTCAAGAAAAATCCGCGGCCAAATGTGAATGTTCTGGCACATCTTGATGAAAGCACCATTAAAAAATACGATAACGAAGAGTGGAAAATGGACGATCATCCCATCATCTGGTGGCACGAAATGGACGGTACCCGCGCTTTTTACACTGGTTTTGGACATCCTGACGAAGCTTTTCAGGATGAAAAAATAATAGAGCATATTAAAAATGCCATCAACTGGGCCGGAAGAAGAATTGATTAACATACAATAGGATAAAATTACAGGGGCAGCCGGTTAAGCTGCCCTTTTATCTTTTTAATAATGAAGTACATATACCTGTTTTTTCTTGCTTTGCTTTTTTCCTGTTCCTCCAGGAATGAAAAACCTGCTGAAATAAACATTATTCCGCAACCCAATAAAATTGTACAGGAAAAGGGAATGCTGAAAATTGATGAAAAAGCAGATTTATCAGTTAATAATGAAAAGCTGCTGCCTTTTGCAAACCTCTTTATTGAGCAGCTAAAACAGACACAGGAAATACAAATTTCGGAAGATAAAAATGCGCTCATTTCGCTTCAGCTACTTGAACCTCTTCAAAAATCGGAATCGTATATTTTACAGATTTCACGAAAAATAGAAATATCGGCACATTCAGTCAACGGAATTTTTAATGGATTGCAGTCGTTGCGGCAATTAATTCTTTTTGCTGAAAGAAACGAAAATGAAATTTATTTGCCTGTTGTAACCATAAAAGATGAACCACGTTTTGGCTGGCGCGGATTAATGCTCGACGAGTCACGCCATTTTTTCGGAGCAGAAAAGGTAAAGCAGATTCTGGATTTAATGGCGCTTCATAAATTAAACGTGTTTCACTGGCATTTGACCGATGTTCCCGGCTGGCGGATTGAAATTAAAAAATACCCAAAACTGACAGAAATTGGAGGCAGGGGAAATCATACCGATCCAAATGCACCAGCCCGGTTTTATACGCAGGATGAAATTAGGGAGATAGTGAATTATGCATCGGCGCGCTGCATCGAAATTATTCCCGAAATTGATATGCCCGGACATGCAGCAGCAGCCAACCGCGCCTATCCTGAATATTCGGGTGGCGGTTCTGAAAAATATCCCGAATTCACTTTCAACCCGGGAAAAGAAGAAACCTATACTTACCTCACAAATATTTTACGCGAAACGGCCAATTTATTTCCTTCGGATTACATTCATTTAGGCGGCGATGAAGTGCATTTTGGAAATGAAAACTGGAAAAATGACCCGGATGTTCAGCATTTGATGAAACAGCAAAATCTGCCGGATTTAAAGGCGGTTGAAACATATTTTGTGCGACGAATGGCAGATTCTATCCGGTCGCTTGGAAAAACAGTTGCTGGCTGGGACGAAATTGTGGATCATGGTTTAAATCCTGAAACATCGCTGGTTATGTGGTGGCGCCACAACATGCCCGAAAAACTGGCAGAGGCGCTGGAGAAAAATTACAATGTTGTTCTCTGCCCGCGCATTCCGCTTTATTTCGATTTTGTGCAGGTATAATTCCCATGAATGGGGCCGGAAATGGGGCGGCGCATTTGCTTCGCTCGATTTGGTTTATCATTTTCCGCCGGATACTTTGCCGGGTTTCAATAAATATTATGACCAAATCAGCGGATTGCAGGCGAATGTCATGGACCGAGCGCATCCAAAATAACAAACGCCTCGATTTTATGCTGAATCCTCGGCTTTCGGCACTGGCAGAAGCTGCCTGGACTACTCCGGAAAATAAAAATTTTGCAGATTTTGAAAAGCGGTTGAAAAAAATGGTCCGGTATTTTGATTCAGAAAATATTTACTATTTCAATCCTTTTCAGCAGGAATTAAATCCGGAGCCGGCAGGACCGCTGCACCAACGAAAAATTAATTGTTCAGGTAATTGATAATTCTTGATTTAAAATATGGAAAATCAGAAACAAAAAAAGAACTTGCCAAATTAAACTCGGAATTTTTTTAATGGTGTTCTCCGGCGTTTTCTTTGCCGCTACTTTTATAATTCCGCTGCTTGAATTCTCCGTTAAAACAAAAGTCATTTATCCACCACCAGCCTGGTGCTTATGGAAGTGGTATTCTGGGCCGGCGGGTTATTGGTTGGAAAAGAACTGTTTACCAAATATAAAAACCAACTGAACCCCAAAAACTGGTTTAAAAAGAATGAATAAAACCTTTCACGTTGAGCGAATTAAAACCTGTAACAGTGAGTGTAGTCGAACTGTGAATCAAAAGGAACCTCACCTTAATCTGAATTGATGCAATAAAATTATTTACCTGCCATTTTTTTGAAAATACAAAAGATTAAAACATCTTTATCTCGAAATTATTTGAAACAAAATGAAAAGTTACAGTTTTAATCCCAACATATTTATTTGCTTTAGTTGCACTGTTTTCAGGATGTCAGATTAAATCAAAAAGCAAACACCACCAGTTACGAGAAAAAGGACAGTACTCTGGATTGTTGTGTTTCGTCTGTACCTGCACGGTTTGGCGCTCTGGATTATGAAACAAAACCGGTTCCTGAAATTAAATATTGATTCGCTAAAAAAGAAGCAATCCGCTTTTAAACGAAATGATTTATGTTCCCGGTGGGGTTTTCCGGATGGGTGCACGAGATGCAAATTTTGCCCGGGAGGATGAATACCCGGTGCACCCAGTAAAAGTGAACAGTTTTTTAATCGATCCGCACCCGGTAACAAATGCACAATTTCAAAAATTTGTGGATGAAACAGGCTATATTACCACTGCTGAAAAAGATGTAAACTGGCAGGAATTGAAAAAACAACTGCCTCCGGGAACTCCAAAACCTGCTGATAGTTTATTAAAAGCTTCATCGCTGGTTTTTACACCACC
>CAVSGO010000006.1:0-378181 GCA_963727525.1 uncultured bacterium
TTCGAGCCTGCCGCACGCAACAGCTCACGAGTCGTGAGATTTGCCCTGTCTCCGCGCACCGGTGATTTCGGGACCGTACCGCGCGTTGTTCGAGTGAGCAGCGCCACGGCACGCACGACGTAGCGACGCGAAGGAGCTTGCTCATGGTACGAATAGTACTCGTGTTGGGGATGACCGCCCTCGTGGCTTCGGTCGCGTGGGCCGACACTATCTCCATACCTCTGCCGCAGCTAGTCGGCCCGTACCAAGCGATTGAGGACCTTCCGCCCGGCAGCGGGCCGGTCGAGATGTTCACCACCCTCGTCCTGCCACCCGAGGTAACGGTCATCGACAACTTGCGACTGGTGGTTTCCGGCGTTTGGCATGCGGGCGTCCAGTGGTGCTCGGGCGTCCAGGGTCCGGAACCCAGCCCGTTCCAGCCAGGCCTGGCGATGTTCCTGGACCTTGGCGGCGCTCCCTTCCAATACTTCAGCGCCAGCGTTCTTCCACCCGATGGTGAGTTCACAAACCTCGCCGACGAATTTCGCTCGTGTTGCCCGCCGGGTGCGCTTGCCTTCGACGAGCTGCTCGGAGTTCCCATCACCGTCCATTTCTTTGTCGACTGGGCGATCCTCGGCATCTGCTGGGTCGAGACGGACACATATGGCGAGCTCACCGACGTCCGGCTCGAGATCACCGGAACGGTACCGGTCGAGCCAACAGCGTGGGGTAGCATCAAGTCGCTCTGGAGGTAGAGAAATCAGGATCGTATCGATGCAAAGCCGCATCTGGTCCAGCGCGGCGGCGACGACCAAAAGGTCTTGCCGATGCAGTTACGGACGTGCAGTGGTGTCTGACCCGAGTAAGCCTTCGGTCACGTAATCGTGTGAGTACAAATAGGCGGTTTCCCATGCGTTGCTTCACCGTCATACTCGTCGTAATCTCGACAGTCGCCGTCGTGACGCCAGCCACTGCTCAGTGGGATAACTCGTTGTTTTGGAGCTGGCTCGCAGAAGTCGACGGCTCGCTCTTGGTTTGTCCTTGCGGTGACGGATACAACCTGTACGAGGTGTACGATCAATGGGGACACCAAGTCGTCGGTACCCTCTATCTCCAACTCATAGATTCTTTCGGCGAACCTGTCCCCAACTTCCCCGCCGAAGACATCTGGCTTGGTAGCAGCCAAGGCCATCTCGCTTTCAACCACCCCGGGACCTGCCCCGACCAGGACACAGATTTCGAAGGTACCACCTATTGGACAAGTCCGTTAGCCGCCGGCGGGTACCGCCGCGATACAGAGATCATACAGGTATTCGTATCGGGCGATCTGCTGAACGTGCCGCCGGTCCTTGAATTCCATTTCAACAGCCCAGACATCAATGGGGACCTCCGAGTCGACTTGGCTGACGTGACCCTCTTCGCCACCGATTACACTGGAGGCTATAATTACCGCTCAGACTTCGTCTGGGACAGCGAACTGAACTTGGCAGACCTCACGGAATTCGCTCGGCACCTTGGCCACAGTTGTCCCTGAGATCGCTGCGACCCAATGCAGTCGGTTTGTAGGGACATTTGCCGGTTGGTGGCTCCCGCGGGGGTGGAGAGCAAGAAGCTACAGCTGATCCAGTGACGCCAGGCCGTATCGGGCGACGAGGAAGATGGTGCTGACTAGGTGAGTTGCCCTTGGAATGGATACCCGTCCGGGGCGGAGACGGGAAGGATAGTAGTAGTCAGATAGTCGGCTCGGTGCAGGTAGTTCGTTGAAAGTGAATGGAAGACGGGGCCAATCGATGAGCACTCAACAGGATCTGGAACGCATGAAGTCGGCCTGGGAACGGCTTGGCGTTGATCGGCAGTTTCCCCGTGTACACCACTTCGTGTCCGATAGGTTTTCGTCCCGAGCGTGTGGCTTGCGCCACTTCTACAACTGGTGTAGCTGCCGAGAAATTAGGGAAGAGAAGCGGCAGACTTTGAAGGCTCTCCTGGCATGATTGTGGGTGAATTCACCCCTGCCGGCGCCGTTTAACTCCAACTATATCATAGAAATACGCACGGATCCATGGCTCTATGGAGTTGCTCAACTTCTAAGCCAAGGAGGGACCCGTGCGCCTGACTACCGTACTGAAGAAACTCATCGCCGTCACGTCCATCTTCGCCACCGGTGCCGCGTTCGTCGACGGGGGGATCGTCGTCGATGTCCGGCCGACCTGGCGCCGGCCGCGCTGCGGTCTGTGCCAGCGTCCGTGCTCTGGATACGACACCCACCCACCGCGCCTCTGGCGCCACCTCTCGCTGGTCAGCGTCCGGATCTGGCTGCGCTACGCGCCCCGGCGGGCCTGTTGTACCCGCTGTAACGCGGTCCGGGTTGAGCACCTGCCCTGGGCCCAGCCAAACTCCGGCTTCACGGTGGTGTTCGAGGAGCTCTGCGCCTACCTCGCCCAGATCACCGATCGGACCTCGGTCACCAAACTGCTGGGCATCGACTGGCGGACAGTCGGCGCCATTGTCGGGCGGGTCGTCGAGCGCAAACTCGACCCTCATCGGCTCGAGGGGCTGCGCCGCATCGGTGTCGACGAGTTCAGTTACCGCAAGCGGCACCGCTACCTCACCATCGTCGTGGATCACGACAGCCGCCGCGTGGTCTGGACTGGCGAGGGCAAGGGCGCGGCGGCCCTGACGCGATTCTTTGCCGAGATCGGCCCAGAAGCATGTCAGAAGCTCGAAACCGTGACCATGGACATGTCCGCCGGCTACCGAGCCATCAGTTTTGAGGATTCTTGCGGGTGGTTTTCGGCGATTAGCCGTTTTGGGTCCGCCAGTATCGTGAGCAAGTCGAACACACCGGCAAATCTCGCCACGAGGCGCGGCCTCGCCCGCGCTATGGGACCCGGCAGTGATATTGCGTTCATGCTCGTCTCTCCTTGCGCGAATGGCCGTGGCCAGGTCTAGCTCGACAAGGGCTCGGGAATTTCCGTAAGCGGCTCGCGTACACCCACGATCAGCAACCACAGCATCAACGCCGCCTCTCCAAAGAGGACGGGGGTGGCGAACGTGGCGACTGTTTTGGCGTGATGCGGCCAGAGGATTCCGGTCGCGCTGATCACCAGATAGGCAAGGCCGTTGGCGAAAAGCCATAATCCCAGGAATCGCGGCAGGAAACGAGAACGATGGACCAACACCCCGAGCGGAAGGAGCCAGAGCCCCCAGAAGACCTCGGATACGTACGCGCCGAGGCCGTCAAAGTTGATCAGCAGCGTGGCCAAGACGTCGCGTTGCGGCCCCTCGAACGCCGACAGGAATCCGGAGCCGCGTAGGTACGTGAGGGTGGCGACTTCGTTCGCCGTTCCCAGGAGCGCCAGCGGCGCTTCGACCAGGACTACGATCACCATGAGGGCCGCGAGTTCAGTGCCGACCCCGTTTAGCAGGCGATAGAGTACCAAGACGACTGCGATAAACAGTAGCTCCGAAACCAGGCCGATCACGATGTGGGCCCGGAACAGCGACTGGTGGGCCAGGATGTTGCTTGCCGTCGCAGTCGCATCCCCGGATACGAACAGCTTGCCGGGCACGTAGATGAGGAGGAACGGACCGGAGAGTACGACCAACAGGTATAACAAGCCCGCGACCCGCGCCGTCTTCTTGAGTGGATGCATTGCCTTGTCCTCCTTGGTCGGCGCCGACAACTCGCAGATCGAAGGGCCGATTCCCTGCTCCGGGGTATGCCCAGGCGCGCAATACGTCGCTTGTGGGACGATTGCATAGGCGGGATCTACGTCCTAGACCATTCTTGGTTGCTGTACTTCAAAACTCAATCTGCCACGGGGGCGCTCGCTGGTATCGCGATCAATTCGAGACCATCGCCGGGAGTGCAGCCGGCTTTCACCCGCGCTATTCTGATCGGGACGCCGACCGACGAACCCCAGGGGTGCTTTCAGGCGACTAACGCGGGACCGGGTACCATGATCATTCGTACGCGAGCTTGCCGTCCGGCTGCCGTCTTGTTCCTCATGGGAGTGATTGCGACGGCTGCGAGCGGCGCCTCCTCGCCGCCTGGCCTTGCCGAGGCCGGGGCGTGCCTGCAATCTGGCGACAATGCCGGGGCCGTCACGATCCTCCGGGATGTGACGGCGCGTGAGCCCGACAATGCCCGGGCCTGGCGCATGCTGGGCTATGTCTGCATCCAGACCGATGCCCTGAACGACGCGATCACCGCATATGAGAAGCTGCTGACGCTCGCACCGGAGACGCCGCAGGCATTCTGGAATCTCGGACTGATCTACGCGCGCAAGCACGATGCCGATCGCGCGCTCACGTGGCTCGGCCGCGCCAAGGCGACGGCCAAGCTCGACATGTCGGCCCTGGCGACCGACACGACGTTCGCCAGTATGCGCGACGATCCCCGTTTTCAGGCTCTGTTACCCAGGCCGGAGGACTTCGCCGATCCCTTCGTCGAGGACGTGACGATCCTTCATGAGTGGGACGGCGAGGCGGCGAACGATCAGTTCGGCTGGATCGCGCGCAATGTCGGCGATGTCGATGGCGATGGCGTCGCCGATGTCGTGACCTCGGCGCCGACCCATGCGACGGGCGGAAAGGATGCCGGCCGTGTCTACGTCTTCTCGACCCGTAGCGGCGCACTCGTGTGGCAGGCCGACGGCGAGGCCGGTGATCGGCTGGGCACGGGCCTGGAGGCCGCGGGGGATACCGACGGCGACGGCACCTGCGACGTCATCGCCGGCGCACCCGGGGGTGGCTCGGCCACCGTCTTCTCTGGCCGCGACGGCCGCGTGCTGCTGCGGCTGCCGGCCGAGGCGAAGGACGACGCCTTCGGTCGCCACACCGACGGCACCGGCGATGTCGATGGTGATGGTCATGCCGATGTGATCATCGGCGCCCCTGGCAACGACGCCGGCGGTGAGGACGCAGGGCGCGCCTATCTCTACAGCGGTGCCGATGGACACCTTCTCATGACGTGGACCGGCGAGCGGGCCGGCGACGGCTTTGGCAGCACGGTCGCCGGTGCGAGCGACGGTGAGCACACCTTCCTGGTGGTCGGGGCGCCCAAGGCTGGTCCGAATCGGACCGGGCGCGTCTCCGTGTATGATGACCTGTCGGCGCAGCCCCGCTTCACGATCGAATCCGACGAGACGGGCCAGGGCCTCGGACTCATGTTCGTCTCGGTACCTGGCGACGTCGATGGCGACGGCGTCCCCGACATCTACGCCTCGGACTGGGGGAATGCGGCGAAGGGCCCCTCGACCGGCCGCGTGTACGTGTACTCCGGACGGGATGGGCGTCCCTTGCTCACCCTGACCGGTGAGACCGCCGGCGAGGGTTTCGGGACTTGCCCGGCGGTGGCCGGCGACGTCGATGGCGATGGACACGCCGATCTCATCGTCGGAGCGTGGCAGTACGCCGGCGGCGCGGTCAGCGGCGGTCGCGCCTATCTCTACAGTGGCGCCGATGCCTCGCTCGTACGGACGTACACCTGCCGCACGCCCGGCGACACATTCGGCTTCGACGCGGTCGGTCTCGGCGATGTCGATGGCGACGGCACCATCGACTTCCTGATCACCTCCGGCTGGAGCGGCGTGCACGGCTTCCACTCGGGACGCGTGTTCGTGATCTCGAGCGGGGTGAAAGCCAAGACATAGAGATGCGTGTCTGCAGGCTGTCGCTTCTGACGAGCCGTCGGCGTGACCGGGGGATGATGACTGGCGACGCACTCCTGCCCATCGGGACCAGCAGTTCGTACGCACGCCGGGCACTGGAACCGGCTGCTGGGATCGGCGTGGATCGCGCGAAGTAGCCCTCTGGGCCGAATTCGCGTGCGTTCGGGGCGAAATACGGCTAAAATTGAATGATATTGATATGTCGCGTTCTCGACTGCAACCTGGGCCGCGTTCATGAATCTCCTTGCCAAGGTGAACCTCATTCTCGTGCTCGTCTTCGTGTTCGCGCTGGTGCCGGCGGCGTTGATCTCGCGGCATCTGCTGGTCACGAACGCCGAGAGCCAGGTGATCCGGAATGCGCGGATCATGATGGAGACGGCGCTGGCCATGCGGGGGTACACGGTCGATCAGGTGCGGCCGTTGCTCGCTCCGCTCATGGCGGATAAGTTCCTGCCGCAATCGGTGCCGGCGTTCGCGGCCACCGAGATCTTCAACAAGCTGCGGGCCGACTATCCGGAGTACACGTACAAGGAGGCCACGCTCAATCCCACCAATCCGCGCAACCGGGCCGTCGACTGGGAGACGGATCTCGTCAACGAGTTCCGGCGCGACGACAAGCGGCGCGAGATCGTGGGCAGCCGCGACACGCCGCTGGGGCGGTCGTTCTATCTGAGCAAGCCGATCCGCGTGACGAATCAGGATTGCCTCGCGTGCCATACCCGGCCTGAGGAGGCGCCGGCCTCCATGGTGGCGATCTATGGGAACGAGGGCGGGTATGGGTGGAAGATGAACGAGGTGGTCGGTGCGCAGATCGTGCAGGTGCCGATGTCCGAGCCTGTGGGGCGGGCCGAGACGGCGTTTCGGCATCTTCTGATCGTCCTTGTCGCCGCCTTCGGGTTCACGCTGGTGGCGCTGAATATCCTGCTGACGTTGGTGGTGATCAGACCCGTCCGTCGCCTGGCCGCGCTGGCCGACCGCGTGAGCCGGGGCGACGTGGACGTACCCGACGTCGAGGTGAGGGGGCGCGACGAGGTCGCGGTCCTGGCCGGCTCGTTCCACCGCATGCGGATCAGCCTGGCCAAAGCAATGGCCATGCTCGAGGACGATTGAGATGACCGGCAGCGAAGAGCATGGCAGCTCGCCGTTCGACCCCACCGTGGTCAACCCGAATCAGAACTGCTTGCCCGATCGCTACGAGGTCCTGAAGATCCTGGGCAGCGGCGGCATGGGCCGCGTGTTGCTGGCGCGCGATCGCGTGCTCGGCCGCGAGGTGGCCGTCAAGCTCCTGGTCGACCGCTTCGCCACCGACGAGACCTACGGTCAGCGGTTCCTCGCCGAGGCTCGCGTGGCCGCGAGCCTCAATCACCCCGGCATCGTGCAGATCTACGAGTTCGGGCGCACGGGAACCTGCGCGTATCTGGTCATGGAGTACGTGGACGGCTGTTCCTTGCGCGCCATGATTTCCGAGTATGGTCCCTACGGCGAGGGGCGCGCCTGTGAACTCGCGGCGGTCGCTTGCGAGGCGCTGGGCGCGGCGCACGCGCAGGGCATCGTCCATCGCGACGTGAAACCCGACAACATGATGTTGACGCAGAGCGGCCAGTTCAAACTGGTCGATCTGGGGCTCGCCAAGTGCCTGCGCAGCGACAGCTCGCTCACGCAGAGCGGGCTTTCCATCGGTACGCCCCACTTCATCTCGCCGGAGCAGGTTCTCGGCGCTCGCGACATCGATCATCGTACCGACATCTACTCCCTCGGTGCATCGTTGTACTGCCTGGCGACGGGCCAGGTGCCTTTCGGCGGTTCGAGCAGCGCGCATGTCATGGCGCGGCATCTCAACGATCCCGTGCCCGATCCGCGCCAGCACGCGCCGGACCTCAGCGACGCGTTCTGCGGCGTGGTGTACCGGGCCATGGCCAAGGATCCGGCGGCACGCTACCAGGACACGGCGGCGTTGCAGGCGGAGCTGATGGACGTCTGCGGGGCCGCGGCCGGGACCCCCGATCACGTGCCCGAGAGCGCCCGCGGTCCTGGGGCCTGCGACCCGGCGGACATGCCCGCGATCGAGAGCGCGCTCGCCCACGCCATCGGGCCGCTGGCCAGGGTGCTGGTCGAACGTGCGCGCCGCCAGGCACCGTCGCGCTCGGCGCTGCTGCACACGCTCGCGGATCACATCACCGACGAGGACGCGCGTCGGCGGTTCCTGCGCGAGTGCGGTGTGGAGGTCGGGAGCGACGTGAGCCCGCGCGTCAGCAGTTCCTCCACGCTCGTCTCCAGGCGCGCCAACGCGATCGACGCGGCCACTTTGGACACGGTCACCACCAAGCTGACCGACCAGATCGGACCCGTGGCCCGCATCGTCGTGAAGCGCGAGATCGCCGCCGGCGGCGACGCACGAGAACTCGTGCAACGGCTCGCTGCACAGATTCCGGATGCGAAGGCTCGGGGGGCATTTCTCGCGGCGGTGGCGCCGCTGGGGCTCGCCGCGGCCGAATGAAGACCGGCAGGCGACCATTCCGAGCATCGGGGTATGATCAGCGAATCCCCTCGGCGGCGAAGAGCGTGTTGAGGTCGCGCCGGATGCGGTAGATGTAATATTCCCCGCCGGGCGCGAGGATGATCTGTCCATACAGGACGCCGGCCGGATTGTCGGGCATGATGTCGCGCTGGCGGTCGCGATGCCCGTCGCTGATCGCCACGCGATCGATCGCGGCCGGAAACACGCGGTTCCAGACGAGTAGACTGCGGCCGTCGCGCGTCCACTGCAACGGAACCTCCCCGGGGGCAAGGCCGGGTACGGGAGTCGGGGCGCTGCCATCGACGGGAAAGATCGAGACCACTCCATCCGCGGCGCGCGCTGCGATCCGGGTGCCATCGGGCGACAGTATCGCACCGGTCACACCGACCGGGCCGATGGGGCGTGCCTCGACCGGGACGATACCGCCGGCCCGGGTCTCGGTCGGATCGTCAGTCAGGAACTCGAGATCCAGGACATAGGCGCGGAGTCCGCCGTCCCCGGCCTCGCCGATGAACGCGACGCGGCGGCTGTCGAGGGAGCTGGTGAGCAACGAGATCACGGTCGTCACCGGGACCACGTCGCCGAGATCGATGGTGCACGGGCTGCCGGCCTGGGTAGGTATGATCGTCACGCGGTTGCGGTCGCGCGTCATTCGTTGAAGGAACACCCAGCGACCGTTCGCCGTCATGCCCAGGACGTGGCCCTGGCCCACGATCACTGGCGGCGAGCCATCGGCCGAGCGTACGAACGCGGAGTATTCGCCATCGACGCTGCGCTGTTGCTGGTTGCCGGCGAACATTTGCCCGTCGGCGGAGATGGCATCGATGGAGTCGTCGTTCCAGCCCTCATACCGCCGCTCGGTATCATGACCGGCGAGACGCCCGATGATCTCGGCGCGCGTGTCGCTGGCGATAAGGAGCGTGCGACCGTCTTGCGCCACGTCTTGCAGGCGCATCGACACGGGCGACCGCAGCAGCGCGACCGGCGCCTTGCCCGGCCTGGCGGACCAGATCACCCCGCCCTCGCCGAAGACGTACTCGGTGTACCAGACTGCCGTGCCATCCGGAGACCACGCGAGGCCCTGCAGGGAATTGGGTGACCGGGGTGCCAGGGCCACGGGTTCCTCACCCGGCCGGACCAGCATGGGAAGCCCACGATCGTCGCCGTAAAATGGGTGATGCAGGAACGCGACCTGCCGACCGTCGGGCGAGATGCTCACGTGGCTGATCCAGCCGTGGGTTGTGAAGAGCACGTGGCCCAGCGGGTACTCGAGTTGCTCGACAGGGCCGACTTCGTGCACGACCGCGATCGCGCTGCCGTCCGGCGCGATGGCGCCGTCGTTGGCGCGCTCGAGCAGCGGGCGCGGCGCTCCGCCGGCGAGATCGGCCTCGGCGAGCGTGCCGACACTCACCCAGGTGCCTTCCCGGTGCCGTCCGAGGATGATCAGCATGCGGTCGTCGCTCGCGATTCCGAGCACGTCGGCGTCCGGAAGGTCGAGACGTCGCGATTCGATGCTGCCCACGCGGGTGGAGTACAGCGAGAGCGGATGGTCGCTCGTGGCCATGCCGAAGATCACGGTCTGATCGTCGTGAGCGAAGCGTGCCGAGCTGACATGGCTGCTGCGAAAGGTCAAGGGGCGAAACGTGGGGAGCTGCCGCGGCGGCGGCCGCCGCAGTGCCACGAGCAGGACGGTGGCGAGCAGCACCAGGGCCAGACCGGCGAGTGCGAGAGGCAAGACGCGCCGGCGCCGGGATTGTTCACCTGAGACCACCGGCGTTATGTCCGTCTCGCCGTTCAGGGTGTCCAGCAATTCCAGGCGGATATCGCCAAGGTGGTGGTAGCGCTGCTGCGGATCCTTCGCGAGGCAGCGGCGCATGATGCGGTGCATGACGGGATCGAGTCCGGCCGGCAGCAATGCCCAGCGGGGTTCGTCCTTGAGGATGTCGGCGATGACGTCGGAAACGGTGTCCCCGTCGAATGCCGACCGACCGGTGAGCATCTCGAAGAGCAGGCAGCCGAAAGCCCAGATATCGGTCCGATGATCGACGGCGCGTCCGCGCGCCTGCTCCGGCGCCATATAGGCGGTCGTTCCGATCACTGCTCCGACGAGACTACGATGCATCGAGACGGTCGGCGAACTGGAAGCTTCCTGGCTGGGGTCGCCGTCGTGCCACACCTTGGCCAGACCGAAATCCAGGACCTTGGCCACGCCGTCTGGTCTGAGGCGCACGTTGGCCGGCTTGAGATCGCGATGCACGATGCCGTGGTCGTGTGCCGCGCCGAGGCCGGCGGCTACCTGCAGCGCGATGGCGGCGGCCTCGTCCAGTGGGAGCGCGCCGCGCGCGATCCGCTCATCCAGACCTTCCCCTTCCACCAGCTCCATCACGAGCACATGCGACACACCCTGGTCCGTGTCCATGTGCTCGACACCGTAGAGTGTGGCGAGGTTGGGGTGGTTCAGCGACGCCAGTACCTTCGCCTCGCGCTCGAAACGGGCGTGCCGGTCGCTGCCGGGGGCGATGTCGTCGGGCAGGACTTTCAGAGCGACTTCGCGGCCGAGCTGGGTGTCGATCGCTCGCCACACGATGCCCATGGCGCCGGCACCGAGGGGGGACACGACTTCATATTGGCCGAATGTCGCACCCTGTTCCAGACCCATGCGACCAGTCCATTTCTCTCGGCCTGTACCGAGGACGATATCGTAATCTGATCATGCCGCGCCAACCGCAGTTTAATATATCCAAAAATCCTACTCCACCATCACCTGCCCCCAGAACACCCAGGCCTTGTCGCCGGCCGCCGGGTGCCAGGCTGGGCATGTAGCGCGTGGGGTGATCGTGATCTCGAGGTAGCGAAGGCGAGGCGAGTTGCCTGGCTCGACGGTGAAGTCCTGGACGAGGCGGTCCTGCACGGCGTCGCTCGTGTGGGCGATGTCGGTACCGAGGGGTGCGAAGACCTTGCCGTCGAGGGAGCCGCGCACCGTCACCTCCAGCGGGAGCCAGATGTAACGGTTGGCGTCCTGCAGGAAGCGCAGGCGCAAGGTGTTGACATGCACGGGCCTGCGCAGGTCGAGGCTGGCGGTGACATGGGAGACGCCCTCCCAGGCGAGCCAGGTGCCGTCATGATAATCGACGCTGCCGACGATGCCGTCGGTGAGCGGGTAGTCGATCGCGGGCGGGTAACGCGGGTCGGGCGCTGGTTCGACGGCGACGGTGCAGCCAAGGGCGCCGTTGGCGACGAGCGTGCAGGTGGCCGGCGTGCCGTAGGGTGTGCCGTCGATGAGGAGCTGGGCGGAGATGGCGCCGCCTTCGGTCAGCACACCTCGACTCGCCGCTGCCGGCGACCATGCGATCGTCCTCTCGCCTGCCGGCACGATGCCTGTGGTCTCGGTCTTCACGCGCCATGCGTCGTGATCGCGGTGGATCGCCAGCTTGATGGGGCGGCCTTCCGGTCCGCTCGCGATGCCGTCCGCGTCGAGTCTCGCGAGTTGCACCTTCGCGCGCTGCCAGAACTCCGTGAAGTCGCGGCCGATGATGGCGGGGTCGCCCTCCTGCGGACCGGCCTGCGCGGCGTGCTTCGGAGCCGGCGACCACAGGGCTTCGCTCAACGCGAGCAGGCGCGGCAGGAGGCGGATGAAGACGAGGTCGTCCGGCGCGTACTCGGTCCACAGATTCATCTCGCCGCCAAGGACGTGGCGGGTTTCGGCGGCGGTGAGGGCGGCGGGCACCGGTTCGAAGGCGTAGGCGCGGGCGAGATCGGTGACGCCGATGTCGTAGTCGAGGTAGCAATGGCTGGTGGGTGAAACCACCACGTCGTGGCCGGCGCGCGCCGTGGCCACGGCGCCGTCGAGGCCGCGCCAGGATTGCACGATGGCGCCGGGGGGCAGGTCGCCGCCGGCGAGGATCTCGTCCCAGCCCACGAGACGGCGTCCGCGCTCGGCGAGCCAGTGGCCGATGCGGCCCACGAACCAGCTCTGCAGAGCGTCCTCGTCGGCGAGGTGTTCCTGCGCGATGCGCGCCTGACACTTCGGACATTCGCGCCAGCGGCGCTTGGGTACCTCGTCGCCGCCGATGTGGATCTCCTCGGACGGGAAGATCGCCAGCACCTCCTCGAGCACGCCGGTGAGGAAGGTGAAGACCTCGTCGTTGCCGACGCAGTAGACATCGTCGAACACCCCCCAGGTGCTGGGTACGGGCTGCGTGGCGCCGGTGCACGAGAGCTGGGGATAGGCGGCGAGGGCGGCGCGACAGTGGCCCGGCAACTCGATCTCGGGCACCACGGTGATGCCGCGGTCGCGCGCATAGGCCACGATCTCGCGCGCGTCGGTGGCGGTGTAGAAGCCGCCGTACGTGGAGCCGTCGAGTTCGGTGCGCCAGGCGCCAACGTCCGTCAATTTCGGGTAGCGATCGCTCGCCAGGCGCCATGCCTGATCCTCGGTGAGATGCCAGTGGAAGCGATTGAGCTTGAAGTCGGCCATGACATCGAGCACGCGCTCGATGACGGGCACCGGCATGAAGTGGCGGCAACAGTCGAGCATCACGCCGCGCCACGGGAAGCGCGGCCCGTCCTCGATGGCGACCGCCGGGACCGTCTTGCTGTGGGGCTGCGTGAGCTGGGCGATGGTGGCCAGGGCGTGCACCATGCCCGTGGGGCCGCCGGCGCGCAGCACGATGCGGCGGATGGTGACCTCGACGGTGTAGTCTTCCACCGGCGCGCCCACGAGGCGGCCGAGGAAAATGGCGCCGTCGCGCGGCGCGGGTTCCTCGTGCACCGGCAGGTCCTCGCCGCGCAGCCGGTAGAGCTGGTCGATCGCATTGGGCAGGGCGCGTCGGATACCCGGCTCTCCGGCCTGCACGATGAGCGCGGTGGCGGCGCCGAGCGCGAACGCGCCATCGCCCTCTTTGACCTCGCGCGGCCGTGGAACGATGGCGATGGGCTGGGCACTCATGGTGGCGGGCACGCTCCCCAGGCCGAGGATGAGGGCGAGGATGAATCGGCGCACGAGGTCCTCCGGTGGATTCAGCGGACGGTAGCGGTCGGTGCGAGCGGGATCAAGCTCGGATCGCGGGGTGCCGCCCGAGTCTGTGGTGCCGGCACCAGCCGTGGAACCAGTTACCAATAAGTAGGTTGCGTGGTTTTCCACAGAACGGCACCCGCCGCCTGCGGACTGTCCGGAGGTGTCCGGTGTGTTCGCGATCCGGGTGTCCTCGGCCAACATGTTGCTGCACAGCATGTTGGATCTGTCCGTCGAGGCGACAGGGGCCGGGCGCGGCGATAGGTGTCCGGATGGGCACCCGAGCGGACACCTGTCACGCTTCCGGTGCGTGTTTATAACTCGTTATGAATGAATTTGTTAGCAGTTTTATTGCCGTGGTCCCAGCGATGGTCCCGCACTTGCAATAATAAGCGTGCGGACAACGAGAACGCTGACTCGCTTCCGCTGCCAATAGTGGCAACCCCCGTGGCGTACGAAGACCCTGGCAATGCCTGCCGCGCACGGTTTCTCCGTGAACCAGCCTTCGCGGTAGGCATTCCGGGGTCGACTCTTTCCTCCCGTGTCCCCATGGATTCCGCGACCTTGCCCGACGTCGAGGCTCGGTGAGCCTCTGGACCCTGGACGGAGCACTTGCGACGGCGGCCGGGCAGCTCGGCCTCGCGGACCGCTGACCCACCTCCTATCCCACCTTATTCACGCTATCGCTACTGCGGCGGCGTAACGGTCTCTGTGAGCGGGCTTTCTCGGGTTTGCTTCGGTCACCGTACCGCTGCGGGTACGGTTCCCTCACAAACCCTGCGAGATCCCGCTCACAGAGTCCGTTCCACTCGCCTCGCTACGCGATAGCGTGAATAGGGTGGGCTTATCCTTGCGCCCGCCGGAACGACAGCACCGCCGCCGTCATCGCCGTCACGCCCATGGCCAGGAGCACGAGAAGATCGCGCATGAGATCGGCCACGCCGGCGCCGCGCAGCAGCACGCCGCGGACGATGCTCATGAAGAAGCGCATGGGGTTGAGCCAGGTGAGCACGCGCGCCCACGTGGGCATGTTTTCTACCGGGAAGAAGAACCCGCTGAGCAGGATCATGAACACGAGGAAGAACCACACGGTGAACATGGCCTGCTGCTGCGTGTCCGACACCGACGACGCGAGCAGGCCCAGCCCCAGTGTCACCAGCAGGTAGCATAGCACGCCCAGCAGCAGCACCCATGGCGAGCCGGTCATCGGCACATGGAACCAGGCCATCGCGAAGGTGGTGGCCAGTGCGAGGTCGACCAGTGCGATGATGGCGAAGGGCAATGTCTTGCCGACGATGAACTGCAGCGACGTGAGTGGCGTGACCATCACCTGCTCGAGGGTGCCGATCTCCTTCTCGCGCACCACGGCCATGCCGGTGACGAGAGCGGAGATGATGGTCACGAGCATGACGATGATGCCAGGGACCATGTAGAGGCGGCTCTCGAGTTCGGGGTTGTAGAAGAAGCGAACGGCCTCTCCGACGGGCGGCTTGACCGCGCCGTCCGCGACCAGGGCGCGGCGGGCCTCGCGAGCGATCACGGCCTGGGCATAGCCGGCGCCGCGGCCGGCGATGCTGCTGTTGGTGCCGTCCACCACCACGGCCACCGTGGGCGAGCGGCCCGCCACGACGTCGCGCGCGAAGTGAGGGGGGATGTGGATGGCGAGGTCGCAGTCGCCGTGCTGCAGCAGGCGGTCGAGGTCGGCCGGACTCTGTGCACGCGGCCCGATCGTGAACGTCTCCGAGTGCGGGAACGCCTCCACGATGTTGCGGCTCAGCGGTGTATGATCCTCGTCGAGCACGCCGACGCGGAGATTGCGCAGGTCGTTGTTCAATGCGTACGACAGGATCACGAGCTGCACGATAGGTAGCACCAGCACCAGCCGCAGGAGCGCGGGGTCGCGCCGGAGCTGGATGAATTCCTTGCGGACGAGGCATCGCAACGCGCGCACGGGTCTTACTCCAGTCTGAGCTTGAAGCGACGGATGGCGAGCGTGAGCAGGAGGATCGCCTGCGCGCCGAGAATCGCCGTCCGCAGCGGATACCAGTTCTCGCCCTTGAGCATGATACCGCGCAAGATCGCCAGGAAGTGCGTGGGCGGCAGGATACGACAGATCACCTGCAGCGGCGCCGGCATGCTTGCGATGGGGAACATGAAGCCCGAGAGGATCATCGTGGGTAGCATGGTGACCATGATGGCGGCCATCATCGCCACGCGCAGGCTGCCCGCCACGGCCGAGATCAGCAGGCCCGCCGCCAGCGCGATGACGATGAACAGCAGGCAGTACGCGGCAAGGGCCAGCCACGATCCCTGCATGGGCACGCCGAACACGAGCCGGCCGATGGCCAGGATCATGGTCGCGTCGATCGCGGCGAGCACGATGTAGGGCAGCACCTTGCCGGCGATCACCTGGGCGGGGCGGACGGGCGTGGTGAGGATCTGCTCGAGCGTGCCCGTCTCCTTCTCGCGCGTGATCGTAATGCTGGTGAGGATGGCGCCGATCATCATGAGCACGAGCGCCACCAGCCCGGGCACCACGAAGTCGGCGCTCACCAGTTCGGGGTTGAACCACACGCGCGTGCGCGCGGTGAAGGGTAGCGCGCCTTCCGTGGCGCCCTGGCGCACGCGCTGCGCCTGCTGCTGCACCACCGCCTGCAGGTAGTTGCTCGCAATGGCGGCGGTGGCGGCGTCGGAACCGTCGACCAGCACCTGCACGTCGACGGGCTGGCCGCGCGTGATGCGCTCGGCGTAGTGCTGCGGGATGATGAGTGCGGCGAGGAACTGTCCGTGGCGGAATCCCGGTTCGATCTCGGCGCGACTCGTGAGCCGCTCGGCGTCGACGATGAAGTCGCTTGCCGTCATGGCCCGGATGAACGCGCGGCTCTGGTCGCTATGGTCGAGATCCATGACGGCGACCTTGAGGTCGTGCAGCTCCATGTCGATGACCGCGCCGTAGAGCAGCACCATGATCACGGGCATGAGCACGGCCACGCCCAGGCTGCGCCGGTCGCGCAGGATATGGATGACCTCCTTGGCCGCGATGGCGAGCACGCGCTTCATGCTTCCACCAGCCTGAGGAAGACGTCCTGCATGTTCGCGCCGCCGGTGCTCTTCTTCAGCCCCGCCGGCGTGTCGAGTGCGATGATCTTGCCGGACACCATCACCGACACGCGGCCGCAGTACTCGGCCTCGTCCATGTAATGCGTGGTGACGAACACGGTGACGCCGGCGGCGGCCTGTTCGTAGATGAGATCCCAGAAGCGCCGGCGGGCCACCGGGTCGACGCCGCCGGTGGGCTCGTCGAGGAAGACGATGCGCGGCTCGTGCAGCAGCGCGCAGCCCAGGGCGAGGCGCTGCTTGTAGCCCAGGGGCAGCGACGCGGTGAGGCGGCGTTCCTCGCCGGCGAGGTCGAGCTGGGGCAGCAGCGTGGCGGCGCGCTCGGCGATGCGGGCGCGATGCAGGCCGTAGATGCCGCCGAAGAAGTCGAGATTCTCGCCCACGGTGAGGTCGTCATAGAGGCTGAACTTCTGGCTCATGTAGCCGATGCGGCGTTTCAGGGCGCGGGCGTGGCGGCCCACCTGCACGCCCGCGACACGGGCCTCGCCACTGGTGGGCGGCAGGAGGCCGCAGAGCATCCGGATGGCGGTCGTCTTGCCGGCACCGTTGGCGCCGAGGAAGCCGAAGATCTCGCCCGGGGCGACGTCGAGGTCGATGCCGTCCACGGCCGTGAAGGTGCCGAACCTGCGTGTGAGTCCGCGGGCGCGGACGGCGAGGTCGTCGCTCATGGCGCGACCTCCGTCTCGGCGCGCCCCATGAGGGCCACGAACACGTCCTCGATGCCGGCTTCGATGGGGCGCACGGTAGTGTCGCGATCGGCGAGCACGGCGCGGATCGCGGCGACCTGCGCGTCAGTGTCGTGCACCACGTGCAAGCGATCGCCGAAGCGCTGCACGCTTACACCCGGGATTGTGGCGTCGCTGATCTGGCCGGCGACGGCGTGCAGGTCGCTTCCCGTGATCTCGAGCAGGCGGCGTGGAAACGCCGCGGCCACCTCGCCGGGCGTGCCTTGCGCGATGGCCTGACCCGTGTGCATCAGCACCACGTGATGGCAAAGGTCGGCCTCGTCCATGTAGGGCGTGCTCACGAGCAGCGCGAGGCCCTGGTCGGCGAGCTGGCGCAGGATGCGCCAGAACTCGCGGCGGCTCACCGGGTCGACGCCGGTGGTGGGCTCGTCGAGGATGAGCACCTGCGGAGTGTGGATGAGGGTGCAGCTCAGGGCCAGCTTCTGCTTCATGCCGCCGGAGAGACGACCGGCGCGGCGGTCGCGGAATGGCCCCAGGCGACTGAATTCCATCAGCTCGGCGTCGCGCGTCTTGCGCTCGTCGGCAGGCACGGCGAAGAGGTCGGCGAAGAAGTGCAGGTTCTCGCCCACGGTGAGGTCGGGATACAGGCTGAAGCGCTGCGGCATGTAGCCCAGGTGCTCCTTGATCCAGCGCGCCTGGGTCACGCAGTCGTGGTCGAGTACGCGCGCAGTGCCGTCGTCGGGACGCAGGAGGCCGCAGAGGATGCGCATGGTGGTGGTCTTGCCCGCGCCGTCGGGGCCGATGAGCCCGCAGATCGTGCCGCGCGCGACCCCGAGCGACAGCCCGCGCACCGCCGGGGTGGCGCCGTAGCTCTTGTGCAGGTCGTTCAGGGCGATGACGGCGTCGTTCACGGCAGGACCACCTCGGCCGGCATCCCCACGTGCAGGCGGCCGTCGCCGTTGTCCACGCGCAGCTTCACGGCGTAGACGAGCTGCGCGCGCGCGTGGCGCGTCTGTGCGTTCTTGGGCGTGAACTCCGCCTCATCGCTGATCCACGACACCCGGCCCTGGAGCTGCTGGCCCGGCAACGCATCCACCTTCACGGGCAGCGTCTGGTCGAGCTTCACGCGATCGAGATCGCCGGCTTCCAGGTAGACGCGCAGTTCCAGCGTCGACAGGTCGGCCAGGCGGAGCGCCGTGCGGCCGGCGCCGGCCACCTCGCCCGGCTCGAGGGCGCGCGTGAGCACGGTGCCGTCACTGGGTGCGAGCACCACGCCGTCGCGGAGCTGGCGGTCGTAGACGGCGAGGGCGGCGTCGAGGTGGGCGACGTCGGCGTCGATGGCGGCCAGTCGGCCCTGCGCGGCGTCGATGCTCGCCTCGGCGACATCGCGCTGCGCGGTGAGGTCGTCCACCTGCTGCTGCGTGGCGGTGCCCTGCTTCTGGAGCGTCGTGGTGCGGGCGAGCGTGGTCTTCGCCAGGTCGAGCTGGCGCCTGGCCTTGGCGAGGTCGGCGGTGGCCACGCGTCGCTGGGCGCGCAGGCTGGCCTGGTTGGCGGCGGTCTCCGCGCGCTTGAGGGCCACCATCTCCATATCGAGCACGATGAGCGTGTCGCCACGCGCCACGCTCTCGCCCTCGTCGCGGGTGACGCGCAGGGCGCGCCCGCTCACGGTGGGCGCCACGTCGACGACGGTGGTCTCGAAGGTGCCCGAGGGGCTGGGCAACTCACCGCGGGAGCAACCGGCCATGGCGGCCAGGAGCGCGAGTGCGGCGGTGATGAGTGAACTACGCATGACGGATCTCCTCATCATTCGTCGAGTCATTCGCCGAGTCAATCGCCGAGGGTCCACAGCAGCGCGGACTCCGCGAGTCGCAGGCGCGTGCGGGCCAGGGCGAGGTCGATGTCGGCTTGGGTGAGATCGTCCTGGGCGTCCAGGTACTCGGTCTCGGTGGCGCTGGCCTGCGCGTAGCGCTGGCCCACGAGGTCGGCGATGCGGTGTTGCAGGTCGGCGCGAGCCGCGGCCTGCTCGAGCTGGGCGCCGGCGGCCGCGAGCTGCGACTGCACGGTGGCGTGAGCTGCGGTGATCGCATCGAGAACGTCGGCGCGTCGCGCGGCGATCCCGCGGGCCCGGGCCGCGGCCTGTTGCGCCCGGTCGCTGCGCGCGCCGGAATCCCAGAGCGGCCAGTCGAGGCTCACGCCCACGGTGGCGTAGCTCATCCAGTCGTTCGTGAGCGCGTCGACGCCCGGCCGGCCGTAGTGGCCGCGGACATCGGCGGCCACGCGCGGCCAGAGACGGCCGCGGGCTGCGCGCGCCAGGTTCACCTGCCGCGACTCCTCGTGTGCGAGGGCGGCCAGGTCGGGGCGCTGGGCGACGCGGGCTGGATCGCGATCCTGATCGGCGAGGAGCGACTGTGCGAGCGACCCCGCCGGCCGAATGCTCGTGGTCGGCTGACCGAGCAGTCGGCCGAGGGCGATGCCCGCCGAGTCGCTCGCGGCGGCGGCTTGCAGGCGGCGCTGCTCGGCCTGGCTGAGGCGTGCAAGGGCGCGCAGCCGCGTTTCCTCGGTGGCGGCGCCGGCCTGCTGCGCGCCGGTGATGTCGTCGACGTGGCGCTGCAGGCGTGTCACGGCGAGGCTTGCGGCCGCAAGCTGCGACCGGCGTCCGAGCGCCGTGTAGAACGCCTGCCGCACGTCGCGGGTGAGATCCAGGCGGGTGGTCGCGCCCTGCAGCACCGCGGCGCTGTCGCCGGCTGCGGCGGCCTGCGCCGCGTGGCTCAGCTCGCCGCCGGTGAACAGCGGCACCGACAGGCCGAGGTTGACGTCGGCCACGTGCCCGTCACCGAACTGCAGCGTGCGCGACGGCAGCCCTGGGCCGAGGGCGAGCGTCTGTTTCATGTATGTGCTCGTGTACTGGTAATTCGCACCGAGTCCCAGTGTGGGCAGGCGCCGGGCGCGCGCTTCGGAGAGTGCGGCATCGGCCTCGGCGACGGCCGCCCGCGCGGCGGCGAGGCTGGGCGCCTGGGCGATGGCCTGCACGAGGCAGGCCTCGAGGGTGAGTGACGTCGTGTCGGCGCGGGCCGGTGTTGCCGACGGCGTGGCTGGCTGAGCCACCGCCGGGGCCGCCAGCACCGCGAGTCCGAGCACGACGAGCAGCCATCTAGGCATCGTGGCGTCCTCCGGTCTCGGGTTCGGTGAGTATGCCGTGACGGATCAGGGTCTCGAGATGGCGCCGATGGGGCTGCCAGTGCTCGTCGTCGTCGAGGGCGAAGCCGATGACCTCGCGCGTGAGCGGATCCATGAGCACCAGCCCGTAAGCGTTGGCCATGAGGAAGAGCAGGAGGGAGCGCGCGGGCACGCCGACCACGTCACCGTCGTCCTGCGCCTCCTGGATGAGGCTGAGGAGCGGATGGCCCCCGCCGAGGATACCGTGCTCGTGCAGGCCACGGACGAGACGGCGCAGGCGCTCCGGTTCGGTGGACAGCGTCAGGCGCATGAGTTGCAGCCGTAGCGGGTCGCGCCGGAGCGTGTCGAGGACACGCAACGGAAAGCGGGCCAGCAGATCGGCGGTACTCGCCTGGGGGTCGATGCCCGACATGACATCCCGCAAGATCTGCAACACTTCCTGGGTGATGACGGCGTCGACCAGGCGGTCCTTGGTGCCGAAATAGTAGTGGATCATCGCCTGGTTGACGTCGGCGCCCTGGGCCACGGCCCGCACCGACACCCGGGCGAGGCCGCCCTGGGCAAAGAGCAGGCGTGTGGCGGCGAGGATGCGCCCCGGGGCCGAATCGGGCGCCGGGGGCGCCAGCTCGGGCGGCAGGTTCTCGAAGAGGACCTGCAGACGGGCACCCGCCGAGCGGCCGTTGTGTTGGTGAGGGGTGCCTTCGGTCATGGTCGGTGCTCCTGTTGGCTTCCGGTCACGAGGTATCAGTATAGTCAAACGTTTGATTAAGTCAAACGATTAATTCGACTTTATTGAAGAAAGGAGAACTCATGCTCGATCGTGGCGGTATGAGGGCGTCCGGGCCCCCATAGCCCGACCATGGGAGGGATGTCAGCAGTCAGGACACGAGCAGGGAGGTATCCGTGAAGATCGATCTGAACGGCAAGCGCGCGATCGTCACCGGTGGCAACTCGGGCATCGGCAAGGCCATCGTTCAAGAGCTTGCCGAGGCGGGCGCGCAGGTCTGCGTCAACTACATCGCTCATCCGGAGGCGGCCGAGGAACTCCTCCAGCAGATCGAGAAGAATGGCGGCAAGGCCATGTCTCACGCGGCCGACGTGTCCGATCCCGACGCCGTGGCCGGCCTGTTCGAGGCCGTCGCGAAGGCCTGGGGCGGGGTCGACATCCTCGTGAACAACGCCGGGATCGACGGCGATCGGGCCGCGGCCTGGGAGGCCGACGTGGCCGCCTGGCGCAAGGTCATCGAGGTGAATCTCCTGGGCGCGTTCCACTGCGCGCGGGAGGCGCTGCGCCGCATGGTGGCGCAGCGGTCGGGCGTGATCATCAACATCAGCTCGGTGCACGAGGAGATCGCGTGGTCCGGCTACAGCGCGTACACCGCGAGCAAGGCGGCGGTGAGTATGCTCACGAAGACGTTGGCGCAGGAAGCGGCTCCGGCCGGCGTGCGCGTGCTCTCGGTGGCGCCGGGCGCCATCCGCACACCGATCAACAAGTCGGTTTGGAGCGATCCGCAGAACATGAAGGACCTGCTCGACAAGATTCCGCTGAACCGCATCGGCGAACCGCGGGAGGTGGCCCAGGTGGTGGCCGCGCTCGCATCGGACATCGGCTCCTACGTCACGGGGCGCACCGTCTTCGTGGACGGCGGCATGACCGATTACCCTGATTTTGCGCATGGTGGTTGAGCGCGGCCGTGGCATGATGGACGGCGTTCCAGAAGCGCGGACGAGGAACGGAGGCGAGATGGCAACACCGGAGAACAGCGGCCCCGGCTGGCCCGGCATCCCGGCGCGCTGGACGTCGAGTGCCAAGTCGGGCGTCGGCGCGGCCCTCGGGCAGGCGAGTCGCGTGTGGTTCACCCTGAGCCACGGCATCTTCAACGAGATCTATTACCCGCGTGTCGATCAGGCATGCCTGCGAGACATGGGTTTGATCGTCACCGACGACGATGGCTTCCTCTCCGAGGAGAAGCGCGATGCCGAATCGCAGGTGCGGTGGCTGGCGCCGGGCGTACCCGCCTTTCGGCTCACCAATACCTGCCGCGACGGCCGCTACCGCATCGAGAAGACGGTGCTCTGCGATCCGTGCCGTGACGTCGTGCTGCAGCACACGCGGTTCACTGCGCTGAAAGGCGACGCCGCGCGCTACCACTTGCACGTGCTGCTCTCGCCCCACCTCGACAACCACGGCGCCAACAACACGGCCTGGGTGGGCGACACCAAGGGCACGCCCATGCTCTTTGCCGAGCGCGGCGCCAATGCGCTGGCGCTCGCGTGCTGCGCGCCATGGCGCAAGAGGTCGGCCGGCTACGTCGGCACGTCCGACGGCTGGCAGGACCTCAGGCGACACGGACGTATGAACTGGGAGTACCCACGCGCCGAGAACGGCAACGTGGCGCTGACGGCGGAGATCGATCTCACGACCGCGAAGGGCGAGTTCGTGCTGGCGCTCGGCTTCGGACGCAACGCCGCCGAGGCAGGGCAGCGCGCCCTGGCATCGCTGCAGGATGGTTTCACCTCGGCCCAGGCGGCCTATGTCCAGCAGTGGCGCACATGGCTGGATACGCTGTTGCCCCTGGCCGACGCAGCGCCGGCATCGGCGATCGATCTCTATCGCATCAGCGCCACCGTGGTGCGCGTGCACGAGGCACCGAACTTCCCGGGCGGCATGATCGCGAGTCTCTCCATCCCCTGGGGCTTCCACAAGGGCGACGACGATCTCGGTGGCTACCACCTGGTGTGGCCCCGCGACCTCGTGGAGTCGGCCGGAGGCCTGCTCGCCGCCGGCGCCCATGCCGACGCGCGCCGTGTGCTCACCTACCTGCAAGCCACGCAGGAGGCCGACGGGCACTGGGCCCAGAACATGTGGCTCGACGGTTCGCCCTACTGGAACGGCATCCAGATGGACGAGACGGCGCTGCCGATCCTTCTCGTCGACCTCGCCCGCCGGGAGCAGGCCCTGTGCGACGACGATATGGCGCGGTTCTGGCCCATGGTGCGCCGCGCGGCCGCGTACCTCGTGTGCACCGGCCCCGTGAGTGGGCAGGACCGGTGGGAGGAGGACCCGGGTTACTCGCCCTTCACGGTGGCGGCCGAGATCGCCGCGCTGCTGGCCGCGGCCGACCTGGCCGAACAGCGGGGCGAGGCGCAGGTCGCCGGCTACCTGCGCGAGACCGCCGATGTCTGGTACGACGCGATCGACCGCTGGATGTACGTCACCGGCACCGACTGGTGCCGCGAGTACGGCGTCGACGGCTATTACGTACGCATCGCGCCGGTGGACGGCGACGACGGCGTCACCCGACTGCAATCCTCTGTACCAGTGCGCAACGTCGAGCCGAGCCGCGATTCCAGCCCCGCGAACCATCTCGTGAGCCCCGACGCTCTCGCCCTCGTGCGTTTCGGCCTGCGCGCGCCCGACGACCCGCGCATTCGCGACACCATCACGGTGATCGATGCGCTGCTGAAGCTCGATACCGCCACCGGGCCGGTGTGGCATCGCTACAACGGCGACGGCTATGGCGAGCACGCCGACGGCGAGCCCTTCGACGGCACGGGCGTGGGCCGGGCCTGGCCGCTGCTCACCGGCGAGCGCGCGCACTACGAGCTGGTAGCCGGACACCTCGACGAGGCGCGTCGCCTGCAGCAGGCCATGGCGTCGTTCGCGGGGGCCGAGGGCCTGCTGCCCGAGCAGATCTGGGACTCGGACGACATACCCGAACGCGAGCTCTTCCGCGGACGCCCCTCCGGCTCGGCCATGCCGCTGGTCTGGGCGCACGCGGAGTATCTGAAGCTGCTGCGCTCGCTGCGCGACGGACGCGTGTTCGACCTGCCACCGCAGACGGCAGATCGTTACCAGGGGACGCCGCTGCACGTGCCGTTCGCGGTGTGGCGTTTCAATCAGAAGGTGCGCGAGTTGCCGGCGAGCAAGACGCTACGCGTGGAGACGCTGGCGCCAGCCACCGTGCGCTGGAGTGCCGACGGATGGAACACCAAGCACGAGTTGCCGACCCGCGACACCGGTCTGGCGATCCATGTCGCCGATCTCGACACCACCGGTCTGGCCGTCGGGTCGCAGGTCACCTTCACGCTCCACTGGACCGAGGCCGACCGCTGGGAGGGCGTGAACTTCACCGTCGACGTCGTGGCCGGCGCTCCGGTCCTGGCCCCGGAGACGCGCCTTGGGTGACCTGCTCCTGCTCCTCACGGCGACGATCTGGGGCCTCGCGTTCGTCGCCCAGCGGCTCGGCATGGAACACGTGGGGCCATTCGCGTTCAACGCCATCCGTTTCGCCATCGGCGCGCTCGTGCTGGTGCCGCTGGTACGCGCCCGCGCGCACCATGCCGAGGGTTGGCGCGATGACCTGTGCCATGGCGCCGTGCTCGGCTTGATACTCTTTGGTGGCGCCACGCTCCAGCAATGGGGCGTGGTGTTCACCACCGCCGGCAAGGCCGGCTTCATCACCGGACTCTACGTGGTGCTCGTGCCGTTCCTCGGCCTGTTCGTGGGGCAGCGCACGGCTCTGGGCACCTGGCTCGGCGCCGTGGTCGCCGTGGTCGGCCTCTACCTGCTCGCCATGAACGAGAGTCTGACCATCGCGCGAGGCGACCTCCTGGTGCTGATCGGCGCGCTCTTCTGGGCCGTGCACGTGCTGGTGATCGGAAGGTACTCGCCGCGCACCGATCCCGTGCGTCTGGCCTGCCTGCAGTTCGCCACCTGCGCGGTGTTGAGCACCATGGCGGCGCTCACGCTGGAGTCGACCACGTGGTCGGGCGTGCGCGGCGCCGCCTGGCCCATCCTCTATGCAGGGCTCCTCTCCACCGGAGTGGCCTATACGCTGCAGGTCATCGCCCAGCGGCGCGCCCCCGCCGCGCACGCCGCGGTGATCCTGAGCCTCGAGGCCGTCTTCGCAGCGCTGGGTGGTGCGCTCATGCTCGGTGAGACGCTGGGTCTGCGCGCTCTCGTGGGCTGCGCGCTCATGCTCGCGGGTATGATCCTCTCGCAGGTGGGGCCCGGTACGCGCCCCGTGGCCGTCGAAGAGCACGTGCCATGCTGACGGTCGAGTGCGCGACGGCCTTCCCCAACGCGTCCCTGGCGATCGACCGCCAACGCATGTCCGCTCCCTGACCACCCCCGCCGCCGGCGGTGGTCACGGGCCGCCACCCCGGTGCTCACGGGTTCCTGCCAGAACTTTGACAAATCGCTGATATTGCTGGCGTTACATTGACCGCCCTGAAACTTGCGACCCCGGCACGCCCCGTGCTTGCTTCCGGGACGATGCATTGGGATGGACGAGGCGGCGCCGCGAATTCCCCCCCCGCGGCGCCGCTCCTAGAGGAGGCACCTGGCATGACCGTATCCCCCGAGACCCTGGTTCACGAACGCACCACGCACTTCGACCGCCTGCAGAGAGCCCTCGAGGATGGACTACGCGCCATCAATGCCGCCCGTTCGCCCGAGGAGGCCGAGACCGCGCGCCAGCGCGCTCGAGCGCGGCTGGCGGAGCTGAACCAGATCTACGAGGAGACCTGCTGCCAGCAGTAACCGCATGTCCCAGATAGAGTTGAAGCGGCGGCGCCTCTTTGGAGGCGGCGCCGCTCGCGTCTCGGGCTGAAACAACCCAGGCGGTCTCGCGTACGATGCGGTCGCAGCCCCCCGGATCCATGCTCTCGCGAAGGAGTGAACCATGCTCGCCCCCACGCGCGTTTCCCGTGCCCTGATCGCGGCCCTGTTTTCCCTGTGCGCGGCCAGCGCCGTCCTCGCCGACGATCTCACACAGACCATCACCCTCGACTCCCAGGATGTCGAACTCGTCAACCTTATCGGCACGATCACCGTCGGTCCCGCGAGCGGTTCGACGTTCGAGGCGACGATCACCATCCATGGTGCGGACGCGAAGCCCGGCCTCATCGATGTCGTGACCGAGGACGGCGATCACGGCCGCATCCTCATCAAGTTCCCCGTCGACGAGTATCGCGACTACGTCTACCCGGCGCTCGGCCGCAACAGCCACACCTCGGTGACGCCCGACGACGGCGAACACCGCGGGCTGATCGGTAAGATCATCCACGGTTTCGGCGCCGAACGTATCAACGTGCGCGGCCACGGCAAGGGCCTCGAGGTATGGACCGACGTGGAGCTGCGCGTGCCCGCTGACCATGATGCGAAGGTGGCCGTCTCGGTCGGCGGGATCGACGCGGCGGACGTCGTCGGCGCCCTCGTGCTCGATACGGGCAGCGGCGCCATCTCGGCCCATCACCACACCGGCGATCTGCTCTGCGACACCGGCAGCGGCGCTGTCGAGGTGGCCGACGTGCAGGGCGAGCTGAGCGTGGACACCGGCAGTGGCGGCGTGCAGGTGCGCAACCACACCGGCGCGTCGCTCAAGGTGGACACCGGCAGTGGCAGCGTGCGCGTGGAGAACGTCGATACCGGCAAGCTCGACATCGACACGGGCAGCGGCAGCGTGAAGGCCTATGCCGTCAAGACCGATGGCGCCCGCATCGACACCGGGAGCGGCTCGGTGACGTTCACCCTGGCGCGCATGGGCGCCGGCAGGTTCCTCGTCGACACGGGCAGCGGCAGCGTCGACGTGCAGTTGCCGCGCGACGCCTCCGCCGACATCACCATCGATGTCGGCAGCGGCAGCATCCGCTGCGACGTACCCGAAGCCGAGGTCCTGCACAAGGAAGACGACGAGCTGCACGTGCGCGTGGGAACCGGCGACGCCCACTTCGTCATCGACACCGGCAGCGGCGGCGCACATGTGACCCAGGAGCCGTCCTGATGTATTCCCGGCGCGCGGCCTTTCTCCGGGCCGCGCGCCGCTGACCTGGGGATCGGTCAAGTCTCCCTACATGTAGCTCATCCGGCCCGTGCCCGACCCTTGGCCGGTAGCAGTCGCATCGTCCCGGGAAACCGCATGCCGAAGGTCTCGGCGAACACGTGGCGCAGGGCGTCGTCGTCGGCGATGGCATGGATCTCGCGTTCCGTGCCGCGGTCGATGATCAGTTCCTGGTCGCGGAGCGTGAAGCGCGCGCGGGGGGTGGTGCGCTGGGCGGTGAGGGTCTGGCGGAAGCGCGACTGGGGGTGGGTGGATGTGTAGTGGTTCGCCATCTCGTAGTCGACGAGGTGTTGTGGCTCCAGGGTGAAGGCGTAGAGGTCGCGCCAGTCGGGGTCGCGCGGGGTGAGGACTTGCAGGACGAAGAGGCCGGTACTCTCCTCGTGCACGCGAAACGTCCACGGGCCCTGGATCGACTCACGCTCGCCGCCGAACGGCACCGGGCGTAGAGGACCGTCGCCGCCGAAGCCGACGTCGGTGAGCCAGCGGTCGCTTTCGGCGTCGACGAGCATCAGCATGTGAGTGCGCGGGTTGAAGCGGCCGTTCACGCGGACGCGAGCGGCGAGCGGCAAGACTGGAAAGCCGAGGTCCTCCAGGGCGGCACGGAAGAGTCCGTTCTGCTCGAAGCAATATCCCCCGCGGCCGGCCGCGACCAGCTTGCCCTGCAGGCTCGCCAGGTCGAGGCGGATGGGCCGTCCCCGTATCACGTCGATATTCTCGAAGGGGATGGCGCCCACGTGGGCCTGGTGCAGGCCGGCGAGCACGGCGGCCGTGGCGTCGGTGGGGCCGGTGTACCTGATGCGGTGCAGGTACGGTTCGCGCTCGAATCGTGATTCGGATGTGGCGGTCATGGTCACCTCATGGGGCGGAGTGTTGACGGGGCAAGCTACGACAGAACCTCCGAGCGGGCCATGGGACGAGATCTAGGTAATTTCTGTATCTATGGGGTCTTCCCGGATACCGTGTGATTTTTCTCCAGTATTCGCGTCTGGATCTGATATCGTGCGTCGCACGACCCTGGAGAGCCATCAGGATCTGCTCCGACACGCCCGCTTCGCTCTCCCCGCACCCGGCGAATGGACCCGTGGATGAAGCTGGGCGACCTCCTTGATATGGTCTCGCGCCTCGACCTCGTGCAGGGGGTCGAGGGCGACCTGCGCCAACGCAAGCGCAAGGGCGTGGTGGCGCTCGTCGTGGCGGGCATCGTGCAGGTGGTGCTGGCGGCGGCCCAGAAGGACTACCTGCGCGAGGTCGGTCAGCTCGTCAAGAACCTCGCCACCGGCCGGTGGCGCGAGATCTTCGCCACCGCAAATCTCGACACGTTGTTCGGCGTGGTGGTGCTCGTGGCGGGGGTGACGATCTTCATCCTCGTGCGCTGGAGCCGCTTCCTGCTGCACGAGTCGCAGGCGCCGTTCCGCTACACCTTCTCCATCGCGCCATTCAAGTCGATGCCCGAGGGAGCACCGCCGTCCGACGATCCCCTCGTCGGCAACCTCGCCCTGCTGCACGACGACCTGATCGACAAGCTCAATGCCAACATCCGCCGCTTCTCGATCCTCGATGTCGATGCGATCAAGACGGCGGCCAGCCAGGATCTCAGCTCACACATTCACGTGCACGGCCACTTCGCCCGGCGCGCGCTCGACAGCGGCGAGGACGGCGTGCAGGTGATGACCCGCATCCGCATCGGCAATCCGGAGCGTCCCGAGCAACAGGCGCCGCGGGTCGACTTCGCCACGACCGATGCCACGGTCACACCCGACGCGCAATACCGCCAGCTCCGGGAGCTGGTGTACTCGCGCGTGGCCACGGCAATCTATCACCAGATCCGCGACGACATCCGCCAGAAGATCACGCTGTTTCCCACCTGGTCGTTGCGGGCGGTGGGGCTTTACCACGAGGCCAAGGACTTCGAGGAATCGAACACCGTCGACGCCTACGACTACGCAATCGAGCTTTATCAGGAGGCGCTGAACGCTTTCGAGAAGCGCGGCGGACGGGGGCTGCGCGCCGCCCTCCTGAAGTGGCCCCTGCTGTGGCGCGTCGTGTGCCGGTCGCAGCTGATCGAGGCGCGCACCCGCATCGCCTATAGCCGTTGCCTCGTGTACCGCGCCACGGTGTCCACCCTCGCTGGCCGCGCGAGCAACCCCCTGTTTCCGGTGCCGGAGCAGCTCGAAGCGGCGCTGGCGGTGTTGCGCACCCTCTACGACCGCGCACGCGGCGGCCGCGACACCTTCGTGACCTACCCGCGAGCCTGGCGCGCCTCGCATCGGGAGCCGCGCTTCCAGGAGTATCGGCGCGCGTTGTTCGAGGCGCTGTCCGTGGCTTCGCTGGCGTGGAGCCAGATCGGGTCGACCGACCGGGCCATCGAGCACCTCGACGCGGCCAAGGATGTGGCGCCCGATCTCACGGAGAACGACGCCCTCTACCTCCTGGCGCAGGCCGAGACCGTGTCCGACTTGCACACGCGCTTGCAGCTCCTGCGCACTGCGTCCGACATGGCGCCCACCTTCGAGATCGTGCGCTACCGCCTGGCCGACCAGTCGGATCTGCAACTCCGCACGCGCAACGAATTGACGCCCGAGCGGGCGGCGCCGGTGCTGGCGGCCTTCCTCGACGTTTTGCGCATCAATCCGGGCAACATCGGGGCCTACGCGGCCTTCGGTCACCTCAAATGGCTGCTCGGCGACCATGATGCCGCGTCCCGCGCCTTCCGCGAGGGGCTCGCGGTCAAGGCTATCCGCATGCAGACGTACGTGGGCGACCTGAATTACGGTCTGGCGCGGATCGCCGCCGAGGCCGGTCGGTTCAACGAGAGCTTCGATCTCTACCAGAAGGCGCTGGCGGCCGATCCGGGCGTGGGCGTGCACATCGCGCTGCGCACCCGCTCGCTCACGCGGTACTACGATCGCATGGTCGACTCCATGCTCGAGCGCTACGAGCGCTTCATGACGACCGCCATCGCCCGCGGCGGCCAGTGCGACACGGTGAGCGACCGCACCCTCGGCGGTGTGCTCAGTTTCGTGCTCAACGACTACGGCAACGCGGCCTTCCAGTACTTCGTGCGCACGGGCCAGGTCGCCTGCTGCGACCGCGCGCGCGAATCGTACCAGCACGCGATCAAGCGTTTCCCCGAGAATGCCGTGGCGTACTTCAACCTGAGCCGCACGCTCGGCTGGACCGGCTCCTCTACCGAGGAGAGCATCACGTATCTCGCGCGCGCCGAGCGCCTCGAGCCGAGCTGGCATGCGTTGCAGACGTATTCCATCGAGCAGCACATCACGATCATCCGCAAGGCGATCCAGTCGCTCGAGAACGACCGCAACGCTGCGCTGCGCCGCCGTTCCGAGCTGGAACGCGAGAGGGCGGAACTCGAGACCCAGCGCGCGTCGCTCGACGAGAACTACGAGGCGCAGCGGGCGCCCACCACGGCAAAATATGAAGCCGCCAGCCTGACCAAGGGGCCGGATGTGCGGGGCCGTCTCGACGCCGAGTTGCAGCGCAATGCCGAGGTGCAGACGACCGTCGCGACCGAGATCGACACCATCGGCGAGAAGATCAACAACTACCGGGAGTCGCACCGCACGGAGATCCTGCCGCGTCTGCGCCGGATGATCCGCGCGTCGAGCCTCAGTTCGTTCCTCGATCTCACTGAACGGCACGACATGACCGAGTCCGTGGCCTCGCTCCTGCAGAGCCGGCTGCGCAATGACCGGCTCGACGAGAAGTCGGCCACCACCCTGCGCATCCTCGCCAAGCTGATGCCCGATCTGCTCGACGATGCCGACGATCACCGGAAGCTCGAATGCTGCCGCGACTTCTGCCGCTACGTGATGGACCGCTTCTACCCGGAAGACTTCGAGCTGACGATCACCCTGCAGAACCTGTACGTGCAACTCGGCGACCACGACGGCGAGATCGCCTCGATCCAGTCCGTGCGCCGCGCGATCTCGTGGGCGCTGGACGATGATGGTACGAACTGGAATCTCCTCGACTGGGCGCTGAGCTACTTCGACCGGCCGCTCTTCTCGTTCATCCGCGATGACGAGACGGGCCCTGCGCTGGACCGTGCGTTCGCGACCTCCGACAACGAGGCCGTGCTCGTGCCCGCCGCCGTGGACGATCTGTTCCGCAAGCAGGGCGTGCATCTGTCCGCGAGCGCCATGCTGCGCACGGTGGAGGCGGGGCGTCACTGGATCATCAGCGATGAGCACAAGCGCACCACGTACAGCCTCGCGCGCGGTAGCGGCGACGGCCGCTTCGACGTGACGTTCGACCTCCATCGCCGCGAGCGCCACCTGCTCCGTGCGCTCGACAACCTGAACGACATCCGCGACAAGCGACGCAACGCCGTCCTGCACGCCATGCTGGGCGGGGTCTATCGCGACGCCGGACGCGACACCGAGGCCGTGATCCAGTACGAGAAGGCCGCCGCCCTGGATCCGCAGGCCTCCACGTACTTCACTCAGCTCGGCAATCATCATTACGTCCACGATCGGTACGACCAGGCGGCGCAGGCTTACGACAAGGCGACCCGGCTCGAACCGACCAGCGACACGGCATTCTCCAACCTGGCGCTGGCCGAAGCGGCGGGCGAGACCGTGGCTCACTGGCAACGTGCCCTCGCGGCGCTCGAGCTGGCGGCGGCGCTGGTGCCCGGCAGCGGCAAGTACGACGATCGGCTCGCGGTGCTGCGCGAGAAGCTGAAGGCTGCGTCGTGCGTGGGTGAGGCGAATCTCGCGCGATATCCGGTGGTCACGCCCATCGCGTTGGAGGTGGCGGCAGACCTCGTGCCCTTCGTGGAAGGTCCGCCGGACAGCTCCGACATCTCGATGACCCTCGCCGAGCTGATCCGCCAGATGCGGCAGGGCATCCAGGACCAGTACGGCGTTCGAATTCCCGGTGTGCGGGTGCGCGGCAACGAAGGCGACATGGTGCTGGGCACCTACCTGATCATGGTGAACGAGGTGCCGCTCGTGATGCAGTCGGTGCATGTCGACGCCGCTACGGGCGGCGCCCATGCTCTCGGCGCGATCGTCGCCCAGCTGCGCCTCGTGCTCGAGAACAACCTCGCCGGGTTCGTGGGCGTGCAGGAAGTGGCGAACCTGCTTGCCGAGGACGACGCGCTGCCGCGGCTCGAGGGGCAGTCGCTTTGCGCCTTCGCCCAGGTGCTGCGGGCGCTCGTCGAGGAGCGCGTGTCGATCAAGCCGCTGGGGGCCTTGCTCGGGTGCTTCCTGGCCGGCAGTGCGACGAACACACCGCTGTCGGTCATCGTGGAGCAGATGCGGGCGCTTGCGGATGTGACACCGTCATTGCCCGGTACGGCGTCAGGCGAGCGGCTGCTGCGGTTCGATGATGCGCTGACGGCCAGACTGGCGGCCGGACTGATCATCGAGGGTGATGTCGCCATGCTGCGCGGCGAACCGGCGCTCATCCAGGATACCCTCGCTGCCGTGCGCGAGGCCACATCCGGCGCCCTGGTCGGGACGGCGTCGGTCCTGGTGGTGGACGACCCGCGCCTGCGGCGGCCGTTGCGGCGGATCGTCGAGCTGGAGTTCACCGATCTGCCGGTGCTGGCGCGAAGCGAGCTGCCGCCGTCGGTCTCGGCGGACACGGCGCAGACGATCGGGGGCACGCCATGACGCCCCCGCGCACCATCACGGTCCGACTGGGAACCGAGCTGGCGGCGCTCGCGACGGGCGTGCCCGCGCTCGCGGATCGCCTCACCGGCGTCGTGCGCGACCTGGTCCACGATCTGGCGATCCCGGTCGACTACACGGTGGAGGTGGTCGGCGCCGAGGATGGGCGCCAGGTCACGGTGACGATCGACGGCCAGCCCTGCCGCATACCGGTTTCCGTGGCGAGCACCAGCACCGCGACAGGCGACGACCTTGCGCGCGAACTCGTCGCCGCGCTGCACGCCAGCCGCGAGCTGCTGCTGCCTGCCGACGTCGCCGCGGCGTGCTGGTGCGACTGGATCGACACGACCTCGCCACCGCCGGCGGGCACGCTCGCGCTGATGCGTGGTGTGCTGCGGCGCGGTGTCCGCCTCGAACGCCTTCGCGCGGTTCTCGGTTCGCCGATCTCCGATGCCGATGCCCTCGAGCAGGCGCTCGCGGCGGTCGACGGACCGCGTTTGCGGGTCTTCGTGAGCACGGAGCAGCACCGGCGACTGTATGACGCGCATGGCGAACCCATCGCGCTGATTGGCGACTATCCCTCCATCGCGCGGTTGCTGGCCCTCGTCGCGGATGGCCTGTTCTACGAGCTGGGCATCGTGTATCGTCTCGACCAGGTGGAGACTGACCCGACGCTCGCCCCGGGCGAGATGCGCTTCGCGATCAACGGCATGCGCACGCCGGTGCGGATGGGGCTTCAGCCGGACGAGGTGATGGTCAACACCACCGTCGATCGGCTCGACCTCGGGGGCCGGCCGACGGTGAATCCGGCGAACCTCAACCCCTGCACCGTGCTGGCGCAGTCGCCGGACGCGCAGCAGGCGATCACCAGGCAGGGTCTCACGTCGTGGGACGACCATGGCTACCTCATCCTCGAGCTGAGCCAGGCCGTGCGTCGGTACGCCGGCTCGCTCATGAGCACGGCAGTGGCGCAGTTCCTCTGCGAGCGCTTGCAACTCGCCTTCCCCGACCTCGTGGCGGCGGCCTGCGATCGCTACGACCACGGCACGCTCGCCCGCGTCCTGCGCGGATTGCTCGACGAGGACATCTGTATCCGCGACCTGCGTACGATTCTCGAGACCCTGCTTGCCTTCCACGGCGTCGTGGACGCGCCGACGGGCGAGCTGATCACGTTCCTCTCATCGCCGGGCATCGCGTTGCCCGTCGACGCCGGTTCGCTGCCCTTCCGCGACCCGGTGGTGGCGCGTGTGGAATGCGTACGCACCATGATGCAACGGGAGATCTCCTCCAGGTACACCCGCGGCCAGTCGGTGCTCACGCCCTTCCTGATCGATCCCGATATCGAGTCGCGGCTGAAGGACGAGGCCCCGCTGTCGGCCGATGAGCACGCGCGCCTGATCGACGCCATCGGGGTCGAGGTGATGCCGGATCCTGCGCCCACGGCGCCCGTGATCCTGACCACGGCCACGGTACGCTTGCGCCTGCACCGTGAGATCGAATACGAATACCCGCACGTCGTGGTCCTGGCCTACCAGGACCTGAGTCCCGCGCTGAACCTCGAGGTGGCGGCGCGGATCACCTGGAACTGAAGGGAGGTGTCCCATGCCCAAGGCCAGACGGAAGACGGCCAGGAAATCCCCGACGACGTCCAGGACCAAGCGATGGAACTGGACGCCCCGCCGGCTCGAGACACACACGCCGGATCAGCCGCGCGCCGCCGACAGCGACGCGCTCGTCGACCGGCTCAACGCGCAGCAACCGGAGCAGCCCCGTTCGCGCAAGTAGTCCGACCACGACCGTGTGGTGACACAAAGGAGAAGGCATGCCTGCCATGACGGAAATCGTGCGCTTCGATCCCAGCGCCCCGATCCAGATCAACATCGTCTCGCGCTCGCCGCACGTGGTGGCTTTCCGCGTGTGGACGCAAGCGCCCGGTCAGGCCGACTGGGCTACCGTCTTCACCGGCAAGACCGACGACAATGTGCCCGACCACATCGAGATCGCCGCCTTGCCCGACAACGCGCTCATCGCGTGGTGGCTCGGCGTGGGCGGCAACGCCAAGACGCCGTTCCGTACCGTGATCACGCTCGCTCAGGACGGCCGTATCCTCGACGGCGGCACGCGTCTGGAAGAGGGCAAGGTCGACGACGACGGCCTTGCCTTCGTCGAGGGCAAGATCAACCTCGTCGCCCAGAGGGAGACACCATGACCACGCGAATCCGGATCACGTGTGCAATGTTCGTGCTGGTCGCCGCGGGGCTCGTGTCTCTGGTGCCGGCACCACTCCTGGCGGTCGACGATGCGAGCAGCGGACTCGATCTGCTATCGCCCCCGGCCTCGCCGGCGTTCACCCTGCTCGGCGCCACGCCGGAGACGATCCATCGCCCGGAGACGCTCCAGGATCTGGGCGTGGACATGCGGTCGGGCGTTAGCGGCGACGGTCGGGCGGTGAGCGGATTCGCGCTCGAGTTCTCGGCCAATCAGATCCTCAAGCCGGCCATCGATCTGAAGCGATACCGCGAGAGCTGGTCGGCCTTCGCGCTGCAGAACCTGCGCGTGTCGCTGGCCACAGTGCGCGCGGCCGGCGATTCGACGGCCACCGACCTCGCGCTCGGGCTCAGCTTCCCGCTCTTCAACCGCGCCGATCCCATGCGCGACAAGGCGTACAGCGATGCCCTCGGCGAGGTTCTCCTGAACGCGGCGCCGTCGCAACCAGGCCAGGACCGCACGATGCTCGAGGCCCGGGCGCGCGAGCAGCGCCAGGCGCTCTTCGCGCAGTGGCGCGCCGATCACTGGAACGCCTCGCGCGCCGAGATCGCGATGGCGGTGGGCGGCCGGCTCATGGATTCGAAGTTCGACCAGCTCTACGGCTCGCGCGTCGCGGTGTGGTCGACCCTCGGGCTCCGGCTCGGCACCTGGGGCCAGTTCCTTGCCCTCGCGCGCTACGATCACCTGTGGGACATCCCGGATCAGCCGGGCGGCGACCAGATCCAGTACGGCGGTCGGATCATCGCGGGTTCGGGTTCGTTCAATCTCTACGTCGAGATGCTAGGGCGACGCACGTCCTTCGACACCGCCGTGCTGCCTGATGGCAGCGACTCGGACACGAGCGGTTCGTGGGCCTTCGGCGCCGAGTATCGCATCGCGCAGGGCATCTGGGTCATGACTGGGCTGGGCAGCCGCTTCGACGAGGCCGTCGCCGGCGCCAGCCGCACGCAGGTGGCTCTGGGCTTGAAGTGGGGCCTCGCCCGCGCGTCGCGGCTGGGAACGCATTGATCTGGGACGCCTCGGGGTCACCTCGTGAGCATCACCTTCACCGAGCCCGCCCCTGCCGCGGTCTCCAGCCGCACCAGGTACGGCCCGGACGCCACGGCGCGGCCAGTGGTGTCGGTGCCGTCCCAGCGCACGATGCGATGGCCCGTCGCCAGAGCGGCGCTGACCAGGGTGGCGATATGGCGGCCGGCGGCGTCGTACACGCGCAATGACACGTCGCCCGCCACGCACACGTCGAAGGCGACGGCGACCTGCGGGTTGAACGGATTCGGAGCCGCCGTCAGCGCGAGATCGGTGCGCACCGGCGTATCGTGCGCGCCCACCGAGGGAGCGGCGGCGTCACGCACGAGGCGTACGAAATTGAAGATGCGGATGGCGTCGCCCTGCGGTCCGTGGCCCTCGTGGTAGTTGGCCGGATCGCCGAACTTGGGATCGCTACGCTGCGCGCCCGCGCCGTGCACGTCGACCCAGCCGCCGTTCATGTAGCCGAGCGCGCGGCCGAACGCGACGTACGCCGCGAATCCCCCACTCACGGGCCCGCCATTCTGGTGGGTCGTGCTCGACCAGTAGTAGGGGAAGTCGGTCTGGCCGGCCTCGTTGACGATGGTCGTGGCGGTGAAGAGCGGATCGATGGCAGCCGAACCCGAGGTGTCGGGTGAGCGGGTGTAGTCGACCAGGGATTGCAGCTCCTTGACGTTCGGGAGACGCCAGTCGTCGTGGCCGAGGAACTGCTCAGCGTTGCACGCGTCAGCCCAGGCGAGCGCATCTTCCCAGGCCATGCCCTCGCCGCTATCATTCTGGCTCCACATCAGCCCGGTAGCCTGGTCGGTGACCGTGCCGTCGCCATTGTCGACGTAGGCCGTCGTCGCGTACAACGGATTCCCGCGCACGCACTTCACGTAGAACGTCTTCTGGGTGCCGCCCATGTCCAGTCCGTAGCGCTTGATGCGGCCGTCGGCGAAGTTCACGCCGAAGAGGAGCGAACCCGCGGCCTGGCTGACGTAGAGCGTGCGCGAGCCGTACTTGGCGTCGATGACCCGCTCGCCGGCGGCCTCGTCGCCATATGCGAAGTCGAAGACCGAGGTGTCGAGAAACGGTACCAGGTTGACGGGATCGGACTCGCCGCTCGGGTCGAGGCCACGGAAGTCGATCAGCGAGAACAGCTCCTCGATCATGGGCAGACGCCAGTCGTCGTGGCCGCCGTAGTCGATCGCGTCGAGAGTGGCCGGATTGGCTTGCAGCTCGTCCCACGTGAACTTGTCGTCGGCGTCGATGGTGCCGTTGCCGGCGGTGACCGTGAACGCGGCGCTGGCGCCGGGTACGACGGTGAGCGACTGCGGCTGCCCGGTGATGATCGGCGGCATGTCGCCGCCGGTCGTGATCGTGAACGCGCCCGGGCCGTTGAACACCAGCTCACCATCGGGGGTCGAGAAGGTGACGACGGCATCCACGGAGCCTGGTGTCGTGTCGGCTGGTAGATCGAAGCTGGCAATGACGGTGTCCTGGGACGGGTGCGAGATCCCGGTGCCGGTGACGTCGCCGATCGTCACGGCCGCTGGCGCGACGCCCGCCGGCGGCGGAGGCGGCACGTCGGTATCGAGCGTGAATGTCACGAGCAGACCCACCGTGCCGGCGGGGGCCGTGTCGGGCGCGATGGCCACGATCTCGTTCGTATTCTGGGCAAACCCACTGGCCGTGGTGGCCACGAGCAGGATGGAGGCAAGCATGGTGACTCGGTGATGCATGGCGAGACTCCCCAGCACGAATGAACCGGTGGGACGAATATGAAAGTCAACGCACGAACCACCAGGAAGCAGCGATCGATCTCGTGCGAACGAGGCCCCCGCGCCGGTCGCGGGGGCCTCACCGAAGTCCGCGTTGTCGATTACCGGTACAGCGACTTCACCGAACCCCACGTCGATGCGTCTGTCTGCATCGACTTGTCGTTCGCACCTTCGATCTCGATCTCCACCTCGGAGCCCGTGCCGGGGTCGATGCCGACCACGCACACGTCGTCGATCCAGAATTCCTGGCCCCCCACGGCGAAGTGACGCACCGGCCCGCGGAGCTGGCCGACACCCTTCTTGCCGCCGGGTACCGGAACCTCGCGCACGCCGTACACGACGCCCGGCGCGATGGCGACCGGAGCCATGTCCAGTTCACCGGCGTACACGGGTGCCGCGTTCACGCGCAGGTTCTCGAACCCGCCCAGGTCGAGCCAGCGGAAGCGCACGCCCGTGACGCGGATGCCGAGTCCCGTGAGATCAAAATCCAGATTCACGTTATTCTCGCGGCAGATGTTGATCACGCCGAAGTTGGTCGGCGCGCCGGTCGCCGGCTCGATGCGGGCTCCGCCGAAGCCCGACCCACCGCCGGGGAAAAGGAGCTCGTGAATCGTGACGTCGATCCCGTCCTCGTTGAAGAGCCAGTCGCCCGGCGCGTAGCCGCCGCCGGGGGCGTATACGGTTCCTGCGGCGAGCCCGTCGAAGGTGACCTCGGCATCGCAGGCGAAGGCGGAACCGGTCAGGCCCGTGAGAGCCGCGAACACCAGACCCAGCGCCACCGCCCCGATCCTCGACACAAAATCTTGATGAAACTTACGCATGTCTTGCCTCCTGGCGTGCGAGGCGACTGTTGTGCCCGGGACCATCCCGTGCCGTCCGTCGACCTCGTCTGCCAGCACATGCGCGGAAGGAGATCCGGGTGTGCAGAACAGATCGCTAGTGTGGATGATCCTCGTGGAGCACGGCGGCGGGAAATCCGACCAAACAGCCATCGAACGCGGCGCCCTGACCCTTCGACAGGCACAGAATCGAATCGTTGTCGCAGTGATCGCGGCCACTGCGGTAGCCCACCACCGCCCCTGTCGTGCCTCCAAACCCTCCTCTCGAAATCGCCTCGCCAGGCGGGGTGCCGGCCGCCAGGCCAGTCAGATCTCACGCCAGATCGAACAGCATGACCTCCGCGTCGCTCGCCGCGGTCACGGTCAATGTCTCCTCATCGCTGACCGCGACGCCGTCACTGGTACCGAGCGGCACGCTATTAAGCGTCACCCGGCCGCGCAGTACCTGCAGCCACGCATGCCGGTCATTCGCGAGTTCGTGGGTGACGGACGCGTTGGAGTCGAGCTGGCCCAGATAGATGTGCAAGTCCTGGTGGATCGTGAGCGACCCCGCAGCGCCGACGGGGGACGTGACGAGCTGGAGCGCGTTACGGCGACCCGCCTCGGCGAAGCGCTTCTGCTCGTAGCTCGGCGTGATGCCGGCCCTCTCAGGCAGAAGCCAGATCTGGTAGAAGTGCAATGGCGTCTCGGACGACGGATTGAACTCACTGTGAGTGATGCCGGTGCCTGCCGACATACGCTGGATCTCGCCGGGTCGCAGCACCTCGCCGTTGCCCATGGAATCGCGATGTTCGATCGCGCCCTCGAGGACGTAGGTCACGATCTCTATATCGCGATGGGGATGTGTGCCGAATCCCTCGCCGGGCCGGACGCGGTCCTCGTTGATCACCCGCAAGGCGCGAAATCCCATGTGCTCGGGGTCGTGGTAGCGACCGAACGAGAATGTGTGGTACGTGTTGAGCCAGCCATGATCGAGGTGGCCGCGTTCCTCGGCTTTCCGGATCGCGAACATGTCGACTTCCTTTCTGCCGCGCGCCACATCGGGCGCCGCTGGCGAGAAGGTACGCACAGGCGAAAAAGACGACAAGAAGGCACCGAATGGATACCGAGTCGCCGCATGGGAGCGAGACGACATGAACGCATCACCGTCCAGGATCATGGGGCCAGTCGTGATCCTCATCGGGTTACTCGCGGCCCCTCTCCTTGCGCAGAGTCCCGATACTACCGCGACCGGTCACGACCCCGCACATCCGCCCATCGATTGTCCGCTGCGCAAGCAGGGCATCGATCCCGCCCACATGCGGCCGTTCGCGGACGTCGAGAAGTACATCGCGTTTCTCGACCGAGATGATCGGGCCGTGTGGCAGAAGCCGGACGAGGTGGTGTCGGCTCTCGGTCTCGAAGGCGATGAGACCATCGTCGACCTCGGAGCCGGGTCGGGCTACTTCTCATTCCGGCTAGCGAAGGCCGTACCGCAAGGCAAGGTGATCGCTGCCGACATCGAACCCGAGATGATTCGCCACATCCACCACAGAGCCATGACCGAAGGCGTGGGTAATATCGAGGCGAAGCTCATTACCGCCGCCGACCCCGGGATTCCGGCCGACGTCGATCTGGTGTTCATCTGCGACGTGCTGCACCACGTCCCGGATCGTCACGTCTGGCTCGAGAAGATTGCGAACGCAATGCCGTCCGGCGCCCGTCTCGTCCTGATCGAGTTCAGGGCGGGCGATCTGCCCGAGGGCCCTCCGGAGTCGGCGAAGATCCCCCGTGATCGACTCGTGCAACTGGTGACGGACGCCGGTTTCAAGCTGGTGGGAGCGCATGACGAGCTCCTCCCGTACCAGACGTTCCTGATCTTCGAGAGAGAATGAGCTGCGCGGTCCGCACGGGCTGCGGTGGCGCGGATCGTCGCCTCCAATCCATGTCGAATGGTGTTGAAGGAGCGCCCGACACCGCGCATCATCCCGAGTGGTTCCCCATACGAGAGGAGACGACGTGCCGCGGATTCCCAGGCCCGGACCCGGCGACCACGCTGCTTACTATGGCCAGTATATGGCCCGCTTCCTCGATCACGACGTGCTGGTCGATCTTACCGCGCAGTCCGACGAGTTGGCGGCGCGGCTGCGCCCCCTCGATGACGACGCCGCGCGGTTTCGCTACGCTGCGGGCAAGTGGAGCGTGAAGGAGGTGCTCGGCCATCTGGTCGACACGGAGCGCATGTTCACGTATCGCGCCATGAGCATCGCGCGAGGTGACCCCGCCGCGTTGCCCGGCATGGACGAGAACGCATGGGTCGCCGGCGCCACTTTCGACGCGCAGCCGCTCGGCGACCTGGTCGACGAGTTCGTCGCGGTGCGAGCCGTCACCCTGCTCTTCTTCGCCGGCCTGTCGCCGGAAGCCTACAACCGCCGTGGCATGGCCAACGACAGCCCGATCGTCGTCCGCGCATTGCCGTTCATCATCTGCGGGCATGCCGCCCATCATCTCGAGATACTGCAGGAGCGGTATCGGGTCTGACGGGCGGGCGACCGCCGTATCCCTGCCTAGCGAGCCACCACGAGTTTCCGCGTAACGACGCCGCCATCGGTCCAGAGGCGGGCCAGGTACATCCCGCTGGCGACGGCACGGCCCGCGCGGTCGTGGCCGTCCCAGGTCACCACGTGGTGACCGGCTTCCAGGGACCCTTGGGTGAGCACGGCCACGCGCTGGCCGCGCAGATCGATCACGTCGAGCCGCACCACGCTCGCGCGATCGAGGGTGAAGGTGACGCGGGTGGTCGGGTTGAATGGATTGGGTGCGGCTGTCATCTGCGGCCCGGTGACCGCGGGTAGGTCGCCCGGTGCCGCCGTGGGCTCGGGCGCCGTGATCGAGAACATGCTGCGCCCATGCGTTCCGGCCACGAGCATCCGTGTGGGCTGATGAAACGCAAGGTCCAGCACCGGCACGCGTGGCAGTCCCGTGCCCAGCGGCGCCCAGTCCGCGCCCGGGTCCTCTGTCACGTACACGCCGACGTCCGTGGCCACGTAGAGCGTGGACGGATGGTCCGGGTCCACGACGATGTCATTGACCGGCGCCGCCGGCAACCCCTGCCCGATGTCCTGCCACGAGGCGCCACTGTTCTGGGAGCGGTAGACGTAGCTGATGGGCTCATCCCAGCGCAACCCGCTGAACGTGACGTAGACGATCTGCGCGCTGGTGGGATCGACAGTGACGCAGGTGACCCAGCGTTGCGGCAAACCGGCAGTGATGTCCGTCCAGTTGCCCATGAGCGGATTGAGGCGCCACAGACGCCCATCGTCCGTGCCGGCATACACGACGCTCGTTGTCGAAGGCGCCACGGCGATCGTCGTGATCGTGCCATAGCCCATGCCGTGATCGCCGTATGTGAGGTCGCTGCTGATCGGCTGCCACGAGCCGGCGGCATCGGTGGTCCGGTAGACGCGCTGGCTGCCGTAATAGAGAACATCCGGGTTCGACGGGTCCATCACCACCGGCGTCATCCAGTTGTGTCGATCGTTGCCGCCGATGCCGTCGGTGGCGGGGTTGAAAAAGGTTCCGCCGTTGGTCGACTTGTAGAGGTTGCCATACTGGTACTCGGCGTAGATGACGTCGCTGTCGGTGGGATCGACGAGACAGTAGAATCCGTCACCGCCGAAGATCGCTTCCCAGTTGTCCGCCCCGCCCGCGGGCGTGCGCAGCGAACCGTTGTCCTGGGTGCCGCCATACAGACGCTGCGGCTGAAGCTCATCGACGGCGATGGCGTAGAACTGGCTCGTGGGCTGATCGTAGAGCTTGCTCCAGTTCGAACCGCTGTCGCCCGTGTGGTAGAGTCCGCCGTCGTTTCCCTCGTAGGCGACCGCGGGCTGACCGAGGCAGAACGCCAGCGCGTGGTGATCGACGTGCATGTTGCCGCCCTCTTCGAACCAGCTCGAGCCGCCGTTCGTGGATCGGACCATGGGCACGCCGAGCGCGAATACGTTGTTCGGATTCGAGGGATCCACGCGGATGTTGCCGAAGTACCAGCCGAAATCGCTGTACATGCCAGACAGGGCGGCGTCATTGGTGCGCGTCCAGGTGTCGCCGCCGTTGGTGCTCTTGTAGACCCCCGCGAAACCGGCAGCGGCATCGGCGTAGATGGCATAGAGCACGTTCGCCTGGCTGACGCACTGGGTCAGGCCGATGCGGCCCACGTTGCTGCCCGAGGGGAGACCATTGGTCAGTTCCTGCCACGTGTCGCCACCATCGGTGGTGCGCCAGATGCCGCTCGACGGGCCGCCGCTACGCCGATAGTTCAGACCGCGCACGCGCTCCCACATGGCGGCGAACAGGATGTCGGGGTTCGTGGGATCCATGACGAGATCGGTCGCGGCCGTGGAGTCGGTGAGGGCGAGACAACGATCCCACGTGGTGCCCCCGTCGTTCGTCCGGTAGATCCCGCGATTCGGCCCGGTGCCGAAGAGCTTGCCCGTGGCCGCGACGTAGATGCGGTTGGCGTCGGTAGGGTGCACGCGGATGCGCGCGATGTAGCGCGTGTCCGCGAGGCCGATGTTCTGCCAGGTCGCGCCGGCGTCGGGCGACCGGTAGAGCCCCAGGCCGAAGAAACTGTAGCTGTTGGCGTTGGCCTCGCCGGTGCCGGCGTAGATCACGTCGGGGTTCTGTGGATCGAGTGCGACGGCCCCGACCGGCAACACGGCCTGAGCGTCGAAAAGCGGCTCCCAGGTGACGCCGCCGTCGCTCGTACGCAGCACACCGCCACTGGCCGTGGCCGCGTAGGCGATGTTCGCATCGGTGGGATGCACCGCGAGATCGGTGATCCTGGCGCCGATGTTGGTGGGCCCGCGCTGTTCCCAGACGCCGTCCAGCAGCAAGCTCTTGTCTCCGGCGTCCCGCCGCAGCGCCTGCAACTGGTCGAGAGCCTCGGCGTCCGCGAGCATGGTGCGTAGTGCGTTGGCCTTGATATCTCCGTGCGGATAGGCGCGCTGTCTCCAGAACCACTCGTTGGGCCGGGCGTTCGGCTCTTCGCCTTCGGCTTCCTCGTGTTCCAGCGGTGGCGTCGCATCGGCGTCCATGCTTGCAGCAGGCAGCATGGCGAGATCGGCGTTTGCAGGTTCACTGGCACCGCGGGGTCGCAGGACGAGAGCCCCCAGGGCGATCACGACGAAGATGACGACGAGTGCGAGGATACGGCGGTGCATGGTCCAGGGTCCCTTCTGTCGGTTCGAGAATGGATCGTTCTGGCGGAATCCGGATTCGATGCGTCGAGAACGACTCTGAGCCCATCTTGTTCATGCTATCGCTACTGCGGCGGCGTCATGGTCTCTGCGAGCGGGCTTTCTCGGGTTTGCTTCGGTCACCGTACCCCGGCGGGTACGGCTCCCTCACAAACCCTGCGAGATCCCGCTCACAGAGACCGTTCCACTCGCCTCGCTACGCGATAGCATGAATATGGTGGGCTGAGTATACCACAAGATGATTTCGGGCGGCCATGACCTGGTCGCAGTTGCCGGCGGTGAAGGCGTCGGCGGCGCCGAGTCCTCTGGCCCGTGGTGACCGGCTGCGTCCAGAGATACGCTCGCAACAATGGGCACGGCCAACGGCAGGCCGTCGCGCTGATTGATCGGGCTATTTTGGTATCGTAGCGTCGGACGCGTGGTCGTTGGACATCGCTCTGCAGGAAGTCATGGTGAAGGATGAGGGTCTCGCGCGATCGGACAACACCGCCTGCACGCCGCGGCCTGTGGTCGCGCTGGCACGATCTGGAGCAGGTTGCCGACCTCGGTAGCTTGTCGCTCTATGGCGCCGAGGCTCTGGGCACAGCGCTGCTCCTCATCGGGGGCCTCTCGGCCGTGATCATGATGATCTCACCCGCCTCTCCGGTCGCGGCGTGGGGATTGCCCGGTTGGCTCGCGCGCGCGTGTGCGGGTGCGCTGTTCGGTCTCACGGGAACCGCGGTGACGCTGTCGCCGTTCGGGCGGCACAGCGGCGCTCACATCAACCCGGCGATGACCCTGGCGTTTCTGCTCGAGGGGCGCATCAGCCGATCGCACGCCCTGGGGTACGCCATCGCTCAGTGCCTCGGTGCGACGGCAGGCGCATTCGTCATCCTGGCCTGGGGCCGCTACGGAAAACCGCTGCAGTTCGGCGCAACCGTCCCCGAGGCTGGCCTGCCCCTTCCGGTTGCCGTCGCGCTGGAGGCGCTGGCCACCGGCGTTCTCGTGACCGTGGTGTTCACATTCCTGGCTCGGCCAGTGCTCCGCGATCTGACGCCTTGGACCATGGGTCCGCTGTACGCCGCGATGGTCAGCATCGAGGCGCCCCTCACCGGCACCAGCACCAACCCGGCTCGATCGCTCGGCCCGGCCATCGCCACGGGCGAATGGACGCACTTCTGGGTCTACCTGGCTGGGCCCGCCCTGGGTGCGGCGGTGGCGGTGGTGCTCGTGGGATGGGCATCGCGCGGCAAGCACCGGGTGGAACTTGCCAGGTTGGTGCAGCATGCGGGCGATCCGAACGGGCGCTCGGGTCAATTCCATCGCGAGTGAGACTTCTACGGGAGTCTCGCTATGGCCACTCGTGAGTCGGTCGGGCTACGGCGCGCGGTTCTCGTCCGGCAGCGTCGTCGGGGTGGAACCGGCGGCGGCCGCGTCCTGAATCAGGCGCCGGAGCAATGGGATCAACATGAGCAGCACGACGCCCGCCGCGATGCTGCCCAGGCCCAGCTTGGCGAACAGGGACGCGTACTGGGGATTGGTCGCGGCCGCCGTGGTCCCGGACGGCTCGGGGACCATGCCGGAGAAATCGCCGGCGAAGATCGAGGCCAATCCGGTGACAAGCATCCAGCTGCCCATCATGATGCCCTGGTACTTGCTCGGCGCCAGCTTGCCGATCATGGCGTAGCCGATGGGGGAGATCAGCAGCTCGCCCACGGACTGGAGCAGGTAGCTGAGGAACAGCCAGAAGAACGGCGAACGACCCGTCACGTCGGCTCGCCAGATCCCGACCGGGAGCGCCAGGAATCCGAGCCCCATCAGGAACAGTGACGCCGTGAACTGCTGGGGAATGTCGATCCGCCAGCCGCGGTTGCGTAGCTTCGAGAACAGCGATGCCAGGATGGGGCCGCCAACGACGATCACGACGGTATTGATGTTCTGGACCCACTGCGGCGCGATGTCGTGGCCCAGCAAGCGCAGGCGCACGTTGTTCACCGCGAAAAGCTGCAGGCCGTTCGGTGCCATCTGATACAGCGACCAGAACACGAGCGACCCCAGCGAGAGGATGAGGTAGGCCCACATGTTGTTCTTCTCGCGCCGGTCTTGATGCGTCAACGTGAGGTAGACGAGGGTGGCGGCGACACCGATGCTCACGAGCTTCATGATCGCGGCGGTCAGGGTCGTATGCTGCAACAGCACCCAGACCAGCGGGGGGACGCCGGCGAGGATGGCGATGCCGATCAGCGTCCTCGTCCGGAACTGGGCCCGGGTCGCCTTGAGCAACGGCGTATCCAGGTCGGCGACGGATCTCCAGTTCAGCAACGCGAACACGATGGCCAGGAAGTTGCCGATGGTGGCGAAGTAGAACAGGTGCGTATAGCTCTCGGTCTGCTGGTAATGGCCGGCCACGGCGAAGCCGATGAAGAACCCGATGTTCATGCCGGCGTAGTTCCAGAGGAAGGCGCTCTCGCGGCGCTCATCCTGGGGCGAGAATCGCTGCGTGAGCATCATGTTGATGCAGGTGACATTGAGGCCGCTGCCGGTGAGGAAGAAGGCCAGCCCCCAGTACATCATGGCCGTGGTGCCGAGTGCGATCGTGGCGCATCCCAATACCTGCAGCAACATGCCGCCGACGAACAGGTTGCGATTGCTGAGGAACCTACCACCCAGATAGCCGCCGAACAGGTGCAGACCGTAGTTGAAGGCGCCGAACACGCCCATGATCGCGGCCGCGTTCCTGGCGGTGAAGTTCAGGTGCTTCGTCGCGTAGAGGACGAGCGTGGAATAGAGCACAGCGAAGCCGAGGGTGGAGAAGATCTGGATGAAGAATAGCGCGGCACTGCCTTCGGGAATCTGCGAAAGTCGGCTCTTGAGGGTGGGCAACGCGGGCTCCCGTGGGATGCGGACGGTGAAATGACGTGGGACGACCGAAACCCTCGGAATCCGCTGGGCCTTTCAATATAGCAGCCTGGTTACGGGCCGCATCCTCTCCCGGGCTCGACAGTAAACCGCCCCACGACTCGGGGCCGCGGGGCGCAGTGGCGACGTGATGGGATCTATTTCAGCAGGGTGCACTTCCTGGTCAAATTCGTTTGTCCGGCGCGCAGGCGGTAGACATAGGTGCCCGACGCGAGGTCGCGCGGTTGCCACGTGATTTCGTGACGGCCGGCTTCCAGCGAACCGCGAACCAGGTTTGCGACCTCGCGTCCGGCCATGTCGTACACCGTCAGCGACACGGGCGCGGCCGAGTCGAGGCGGAAGGCGATCAAGGTGGCCGGGTTGAACGGGTTGGGCGAGTTCTGCGCGAGGGCCACCGTGGCGCCGGCTCCTGGCACGTCGGTGATGCCGGCCGTTTCGGCAAGGGTGACCGAGCGCGTCGTCTGCCCGTCCACGACACAGTGGTAGACGCCGTAGTCGGCTGCGGTCACGCCCGCGAGCGCGAGGTCGGCGGCCGTTTCACCCGGGAGCGGCGCACCGTCGCGGTACCACTGGTAGCTGCTGCCGCTCAGCTCGGATTCGATCGCGAAGGTGACGACGGCGAGGCCCTGAGATCCGGCTCCGACTGCCTGATCGGTGGTGCCTGCCATCGTGATCTTGGTATTGGTGAATGCGCCCTGGTTCACGAGGTCACCCGTGGCGCGGATCCGCAGGGGATAGGTGCCGTCCTGCACGGTGCCGGTGTTCTGCAGCGTGCCTTCGATGACCGCCTCGGCGCCCTGATAGTAGTCGCAGGTCACCGTGCCGACGATCGTCAGCCCGGCGGTGAATGTGGTCGTGCCTGCGATCTTCGCATCGCCCAGCACGCCGTGGTCCACGGTCACGCCCGAGATGGAGCCGGACCCGGTCACGCGGATCACGTTGCCATTGGCGATCACGGTGCCCGATCCCAGACCGCCGAAGTTCGTGAACTCGAGCGAGCTCCCGGGAGCCAGTGCGAGGGTGCCGACGCCGAGTCCGACGCCGCTGGCCAGGCGCAGCGGGGTGTCGGCGACGATGGTCGCCGCCTGGAACTCCGGCAGGAAGATCGGAGCCGTGCACACGGCGTCCGGGCTCATGCTCAGGTGGTGGGTCGTACCCACGCCCGTGAGCTCGAGCGTCGGGTTGCTGATCGTGCCATTGTTCTCGACATCGCCTCTCACGCTGAGCGAGAAGCCGTAGTCGTCGTTGGTGATGAGCCCGTTATTGACGAGATCACCATTGACGACGACGCCACCACCGCCCGTGGCGGTGGGATTCCGCAGGCTGTTCATGACGACCAGCCGCGTGACGACCGTCGCTCCCGCGGAGCGCGCGTCGCCGACGAAGACGACATCGTCGAGCGTGCAGGACTGGAGATACGAGTACGACTCGAACCGCAGCTCGTTCCCGTTGGCGGCGATGGGGCCCTTGCAGATGGTGGCGGTGAGGGTGAGCGGGCAGTCGGGGGACAGGACGAGGCGGCCCCCGGTGAAGTCGATGTCGCCGCCCACACTGATGGGCGTGGTGGCGACCAGGTCGCCCGAGGCGCCGGCCGCGAACGACAGCGTCGTGTTGCAGTCGCTCCCGGCGCCCTGCGACATCATCCGCGTGGCACTTCCGGTGACGCGGGCCCGCCAGGGCGTGAAGACGCCGGAGTTGTGGAAGCTGCCGCCGAACTCGACCTCGAGATAGTACCCATTCACGTTGCCGACGGCGCCGAGGTTTGTGAAGTCGCCGGCCACCTGCAACGTGCGCGGCGGCGCGACCAGGGCGCCGTTCACCGATCCCAGGGCTTCGACAGCGATGGTCTGGCACGGGTCGAGGCCATCGATGAGCACGGGCCCGGCGACCACGACATCGTCGCCGGCACCCGGAACGACGCCGCCAACCCACGTGGCCGCGCTCGACCAGTTGCCGCCGGCGGCAGTGGAAGTGATTGTGGCGGCCTCGGATAGCGAGGCCAGGGATATCAGGACAAGCGCCATGATGAGGAACGAGCGAGTTCTCATGATTCATCCCCTTGCTGGCGTCATATGGGTGAGGGCATGGTCGATGGCATAAAGGCTACCATAATTGTTCGTTTTAATTCAATGAAAATATGATATCAAAACCGGCGTCACGCGGCGCCGGGAGGATCCTGTTGAAAACAGGATGAAAATTCATCTATAATCCCTCATTCCATCGTGACCGCTGCACATCCCGACGCGAAATCACGCATCTCCCTCAAAGGGAGGTCCAGGATGGATACGAAGCTGCTCGTCTTGCTGGCCGCGCTCGCGCTTGCCGCGCCGGCTCTTGCCGTCACCCGGGTCGTCGATCTGGGTGGAGGTGGCGATTTCATGACCATTCAGCCGGCGATCGACGCATCCGCCAGTGGCGATGTCATCGTCGTGCACGCCGGGACGTACACCGGCTCCGGCAACACCGGGCTCAATTTCGGTGGGCGCAATCTCACACTGCAGGCGTCGAGTGGTGCCGATGTCACCGTGATCGACGCGGAGCAGTCGGCTCGCCTGTTCGTCTTCGCCAGCGGCGAGACCGCGGCGGCCCGGGTCGAGGGGTTCACACTCACGCATGGGCTGAGCGGGAGTGTCGGCGGGGCGGTGTACATCCAGGATGCGTCGCCAACCTTCGTGGACTGCTATCTCGTGGAGAACAGTAGCGATGCGCACGGCGGCGCCGTGTACGTGCAGGGTGGGGAACCCAGCTTCGACGGTTGCACCTTCGTGGGCAACACCACGCAGGGGCGCGGGGGCGCGCTCTGGATCGACGGCGCCGCCTTCGTCACCATCGACCAGGCCACGATCACGGGCAACACGGCCAACCTGAGCGGCCTTTCGCACAACGGCGGTGGGCTGGTCGTTTCGGGCGATTCGCATCTCCAGCTCACGCGGTCGATTCTCTGGGGCAACCGCGCGGGCGACTTCGATGATCTCTACGTGCTCGGCACGTCGTCGGCGGCGATCTCGTGCTGCGATGTCGACAGCGGCGGGATCGGCGGGGCAGGGGGCGTGGACTACGGCGCGGGTGTCGTCGTCAGCGATCCGCATTTCTGCCAGCCGGCCTATTGCCGCGCGTCGCCCTGGGGTGATGGCGACTATGGACTGGCCGCCAACTCGCCCTGCCTCCCCACGAACAACGCCTGCGGCGAGCGGATCGGCGCCTGGCCGCAGTCCTGTGGCGAGGTGGTGGTGTGGACCGGCGGTGCCGGCACCACGGCGTGGGAGAACCCGAACAACTGGAGCACGCACAATCTACCGGGACCGGGGGACAACGTGCAGATCACCACGGGGGACGTGGTGCTGGCATCGACGGCCGAGATCGGTATTCTCACGCAGTGCAGTGAGAGCGACGACTCCGACCTCACGCTCACGATCACGACGGGCGGTCACCTGCTGCTCGCGTCCGGCGTCACCGACAAGGAAGTGCATGTGGCCACCGTCACTTCCGACAAGACGGTGATCGAGAACGGAGGTGAGGCGAGCACCGGCACGAACAACGTTCCGCAGCTCTGGCATCTCCTGGGCGAGTTCGATCTGAATAACGGTCACGTGAACGGCGCCCTCACCCTGGACGGTTCGGGGGCGGCCAATTCCAGTGGTAACAGTTCGCTGGGCCACGACACCAGTGTCATCAACCGCGGGCACACGCCGAACAAGGTGGCAGGCGCACCTGGTCTGAACGTGGTGAGCGGTACGCTCACGGTGGACGGCACGCTAAAGAACCACGGCGACATCAGCATCGCCGGCGGCGCCGCGCTGCAGCTCGGCGGCACGCTCGATAATCTCGCCGACGGGGCCATCGCGCTGGAAGGCAGCATCACCGGCAACGGCAGCCTATCCAATCGCGGCGCCATGACCAAGACGGGTGCGACTGCGAGCGATGTCGTGCCCGGCGTGACCAACCTGCGCGACGCCGGTGGTGCCGGCACCATCGTCGTGAGCGAGAACGTGTGGCGCGTGGGTGGCGCGTTCAGCAACAGTGGACTCGTGGGCATCGCCGACGGCGCCACGCTGCGGCGTACGGGTACGATCACCAATGCGGCCGACGGCATCATCCAGCTTGCCGGCAACATCGGCGGTGGTGGCCTGCTCACCAATCAGGGGCTGGTGCAGCGCAGTGGCGCCGGCACCAGTACCGTGACCGGCACCATCGCGAACACCGCCGACTTGGACACGGGCGACCGGGGTCGGTTGCTCGTGCCGACCGGGGCCTTGAACCTGACCACGCTACGCAGCGACGGCATCGTCGATGTGAGCGCGGGCGCCGCGCTCACCGTCACGAGTGAACTCATCAGCGGCGACGACGCGCGGCTTTCCGGGGGCGGCTCCGTCGACGTGGTGACAGCCTCGTTCACCAACACCGGCCGCGTGCGGCCCGGCGCCTCGCCCGGTACGCTCACCGTGGTGGGCGACTACCCGTCCACGCCGTCCACGCGCCTCTTCGTGGAGCTGGGCGGCACGGCGCCCGGCACCCAGTACGACCGGCTCGTCGCCACGGGCACGGCCACGCTCGGTGGTGCGATGCACGTGGCGCTGATCAACGGCTTCGTGCCCAGCGTCGGCGATACGTTCACCGTGCTCACGGCGGCGAGCGTGCTTGCGACGTTCGACTGCGTGTCCGGCCTGCCCGTGGCGCCCGGTTTGCGCCTGGTGCCGAGCGTGCTGAGCGACCGCGTGCTACTCGTGGCCACGGCGGGCGACGATGGCGATCAAGCCCCTCTGGCGGTGCGCGACGACGTGATCGTGTCCGACAGCCTACCCTCGACGTTGTCGCCGCTGGCCAACGATAGCGATCCCGATGGCGACGGACTCACCCTGGTGAGCGTGATCGTGGCGGCCACCGCAGGCACGGCGCGGGTGAGCGTGGACGGCGAGACCATCACCTACTGGCCGCCGGCCGCGTCCACAGCGCTGGACAGCCTCGTCTACGTGGTCACCGACTGCGCCGGCGCAGTCGATTCGGCCACCGTGGTGCTGCACCTGGCCAACACCACGGCCACGCCCGATCCGCCCGAGCCGTTGCCCGATGCGGCGTACAAGCTGTACCCGAACACGCCCAATCCGTTCAACCCGTTCACGAGCATCCGTTTCGACGTGGCGCGGCCGGGGCCGATGCGCGTGGCGATCTACGATCTGCGCGGCCGCCTCGTGCAGACGCTCACCGATGGCTTCCACGCGGCCGGTACCTATGCCACGTCATGGCTCGGGCAGGACGCCCTCGGGCAGTCCGTGGCCTCGGGGGTGTACGTGGCGCGCCTCGAGGCGCCGGGCCGGGTGGTGGCCACGCGCAAGCTCACGCTCGTACGGTGACGGCGCGCACCGGGAGGTGCCCATGACGGAAGAATCGCGGGTCGACGTGACGCGCATGCTGCAGTCCATCGAAGGTTCGGCCGCCGACGAAGGCGCGGCCAATCGCCTCTTCGCGGCCGTCTATGACGAGCTGCACGGCATCGCCGCCGGGCTCATGCGCCGCGAGCGTGACGACCACACCCTGCAGCCCACGGCCCTCGTGCACGAGGCGTACATGCGCCTCGTCGACCAGACCCGGGCCGACTGGCAGAACCGTGCCCACTTCTACGGCATCGCCGCGCGCGCGATGCGCCAGATCCTGGTGGATCACGCGCGCAAGCACACCGCCGACAAGCGCGGTGGCCAGTGGCGCCGCGTGACCCTGGACGACAACGTGGCCGAGGCCGAGCAACTCTCCCTCGATATCCTCGCCGTACACGAGGCCCTCGAGCAACTCGCCCTCCGGGACGAGCGCATGGCGAAGGTGGTGGAGCTGCGCATCTTCGCGGGCCTGCACGCGCGCGAGGCCGCGCACGTGCTCGGGGTGTCGAAGCGCACCGTGGACGAGGACTGGCGCGTGGCGCGCATGCTGCTGGGCCGCGCGCTGTCGGCGGGCGCGGATTGATGAACGACGAGCGCTTCGCCCGGTTGCGCGCCATCCTGCTGCATGCCGCCGACCTGCCGGTCGACGCGCGCAGTGCCTACCTTGGCGATGCCTGCGCCGGCGACGCGGAGCTGCGGGCCGAGGTGGAGGCGCTTCTGCCCCATGACGTGGATGCGCCGTCGATCGTCGCCACGTCCGGCCTTGGCCGTCGTCTCGCCGCGGAGGCGGGGCAGGCATTCCTGCGCGCGCCGAACGCCGCACCCCCGGAGCGCATCGGTCCCTATCGTATCCTGGAGGTGCTCGGCGAGGGCGGCATGGGCGTGGTCTATCGCGCGGAGCAGGAGGAGCCCATACGCCGCGAGGTGGCGCTCAAGCTCGTGCGCTGGGGCTTCGACACCGATCAGGTGGCCACGCGCTTCGCCGCCGAACGCCAGGTGCTGGCGCGCATGGAACACCCGCACATCGCGCGCGTGCTCGACGCCGGTCAGGACGACGCCGGCCGACCTTACTTCGTGATGGAGCTGGTGCGGGGTGTGCCCATCACGGCGTACTGCGAGCAGCACGCGCTGTCGGTCGACGGCCGGCTGGCCCTAATGCTCGCCATCTGTCGCGCCGTGCAGCATGCGCATCAGAAGGGCGTGATCCACCGCGACCTCAAGCCCTCGAACCTGCTCGTGAGCGAGAGCGATGGCGCGCCGCTGCCCAAGGTGATCGACTTTGGTATTGCCAAGGCTCTCGACCAGGCCGACGACGGTCTCACGCGCGAGGGCCAGCCCATCGGCACGGTGCGCTACATGAGCCCGGAGCAGGCGCGCGGCGTGAGCAGCGAGATCGACGTGCGCAGCGATGTGTATGCCCTCGGCGTGATCCTCTACGAGCTGCTCACCGGGGCGCCACCCTACGTCGCCGATGAGACCTCGCTGATCGGTCAGATGCGGGTGGTGATCGAGGCGCCGCCCCGGTCGTTTCGCGAGACCGCACCCGCCGATCGCCACCTCGACGCTGACCTGGAGACGATCGTCCGCAAGGCCCTGGCGAAGGACCCGGCCGAACGCTACCAGAGCGCCGCTGCCCTGGGTGAGGACATCGAGCGCTTCCAGGCCTCGCTACCCATCCTCGCGCGCCCGCCCAGCGCCATGTATCAGCTCCGCAAACTGGTGGCGCGCAACCGCGTGCCATCGACATTGATCGCGGGCATCGTGCTGCTGATCGTGGGCTTCGGCATCTGGATGAGCGTGCTCTACGTGCGATCGGCGCGCAATCTGCGCCGCGCCGTCGTCGCCGAGAGCGAGTCGCGTCAGGTGACGGACTTCGTCACCGGTCTGTTCGAGATCTCGCATCCGAGCGAGTCGCGCGGCAATGCGGTGACGGCGCGCGAGATCCTCGACACCGGCGCCGAGAAGATCGAGACCGAACTGGGCGATCAGCCGGAGGTGCAGGAGCGGCTGCTGCACACGCTCGGCGTGGTGTACTCGGGTCTGGGGCTCTATGACAGATCGGGAGAGCTGCTGGAGGCCGCCCTCGCGCGCCGTCGCGCCGTCGGCCACGATGACAACCTCGAGGTCGCGTCGGTGCTCACCGACCTGGGCGCCATCTATCGCACGCGCGGCCAGGTCGCCCAGGCCGACACCGCCTACCAGGCTGCCCTGGACATCCGCCAGCGTCTGCTGCCCGCCACCGACTGGCGCGTGGCCGCGGCCGAGGCCAACGTCGGCGGGATCCGGGCGCTGCAGGGCCAGACCGACGAGGCGGCCCGGATGCTCGTGGACGCCGCCTCCTCGCTCGAAGCCCACGCGCCGGCCGGCTCGCTCGAGCTGCCGGCCACCTGGAACAGCCTGGCGCAGGTGCGCAAGGCGCAGCGCGATTTCGCCGCCGCCGAGTCGCTCGACACGCGGGCCCTCGCCCGTCGCGAGGAGCTGCTGCCGCCCGACCACCCGGAGATCGCCGAGTCGCTCAACAACCTCGCCGCCCTCTACTGGGCCCAGGGTCGTCTCGACGAGGCGGCACCCCTGGCCGAGCGCGCCCTCGCCATCCAGGAGAAGATCCTCGGCGCCGACCACCCCGACTTCGCCCTGGCGTTGCTCAACCAGGCCGCCATCGACCAGGACGTGGGCCGCCTCGAGATCGCCGAGCGCGAGCTGACGCGCGCGGTGGGCATTCTCGAGCGCAGCCTCGGCCCCGACGACGTGCAGGTGGCGTACGCCCTGAACAACCTCGGCACCCTGTACCGCAAGCAGGACCGCCTGGATCTCGCCGCGTCCACCCTCGAGCGTTCCCTCGCGATCAAGCGCGCGAAGCTGGGCGACGATCACCTCTCGGTGGCTACCGCCCGCAACAACCTCGGTGAGGTGCGCCTGGCTCAGGGCCAGACCCGCATCGCCATCGCACTCTTCACCGAGGCCATGGCCATCCGCACGCAGCACTACGGCGGCGACGACGCCCGCACGGCATTGCCCATGCACAACCTCGGCCTCGCGTATCTGAAGTCCGGCCGGCTGGACTCGGCAAGCGCCGACCTCGACCGCGCCCTCGCCATTCGCGTCGCGAAGCTGGGCCCGGTGCACGTGCGGATCGCGGAATCCCTGGAGGCCTGCGCCGAGCTGGCGCGGAAACTGGGGCAGAGTGCGAGGGCGGACTCCTTGCTGGCGCGAGCGAAGGCGGTACGGGGGAAGCTCGAGTAGGAACGCGGATGACATGCCCCGGGCCCGACCTGTATCCTGGGCGAGCCAGCGGCCGCTGGAGGTGGGCGAAGATCCGATCCTGGCGTTCGTGACCCGCATGGTCGACGATAGCGCTACGGGAGGTGCGCCGATGTCGATCACCGCAGACGAGGAACGCCGGATCCAGGCAACCGCCGATCAGCTCGAGGCGAGGACCGGCGTGCAGGTGCTCGCGGCCGTCATCGGGAAGGCGGATCACTATCCGGAGGTACCCTGGAAGGCGTTCGCCCTGGCCGCGGCTCTGGCGGCTTCCGTCCTCATCGTGCGAGCCTTCGTGGCTCCATCCTGGTTCGCACCCTTCGATGCCGCCATGGACGCCGTGGTCGTGCTCGGGGTCGGCATGCTCGCGGCCGTGCTGGCGGCCTGCTGGCCGCCGCTGGCCCGCCGGATCGTCGGGTCCCCACGGCTGCAGGGCGAGGTCGAGCAATATGCGCGAGCGTTCTTCCTCGAACGCGAGCTGTTCGCGACGCGCGAGCGCAACGGCATCCTCCTGCTGATCAGTCTCTTCGAGCGCAAGGTCGTCGTGCTGCCGGACAGCGGCGTCGCGGCTCGGCTGAGCGACGGCGCCCTGGCCGGGGTGATCGATGGCATGCGCACTCCACTCGCTCGCGGTCGGCGAGCCGAGGCGGTGCTGGCGGGCCTCACGGCCCTCGAGAACGCGCTGCTCGCCGCCGGCGTGCGTGAGACAGCGGGAGGTCCGGACGAGATTCCGTCCGAGTTCGTCGAGGACAGGGGGGAGGAGCGATGAGAACGCGCCTGCGCAACGCCGGCACCCTGGTCGTCACTCTCCTTGTCGTGACCATGGCCAGCGCCACGCGTGGCGAGGTGGCGGTTCCCTATCTTACCGGCCGCGTCGTCGACACGGCAGAGATCCTGGGTTCGGACGCCAGGGCACGGGTCACCGAGCACCTGCGTGCCCACGAGGAGCGTAGCGGCGACCAGATCGCAGTGCTCACGATACCCAGCCTCGAGGGCGAGAGCGTTGAAGACTTCGCCCAGCGGGTCTTCGAGGCATGGCGGCTGGGTCAAGCCGACCGCGATAACGGCGTGTTGATGGTGGTGGCCGCCGCGGATCGTCGGATGCGCATCCAGGTCGGATATGGCCTGGAGCCCACGCTCACGGATCTCGCCGCGGGGCGCATCATCCGCAACGTCATCACGCCGCCTTTCCGCGAGGGCGACTACGACGCGGGCGTCGAGGCCGGTGTGGACGCGATCGTCGCTGTTCTCGAAGGACAAGGTGCTCCTGCGGAAGCACCTGTGGCGGAGAGTCATCATGCGAATTTCCACATGGAAGGCCCCGACCTGTCGGTCATGGAACGCATTCTTTTCGGCGCCTTCATCTTCGGCATCATCGGTCTCTTCACGGTGCTCGGCGTGCTGATGCCGGGCGGCGGCTGGGCTCTCTACCCCTTCCTCATCCCCTTCTGGGCGACCTTCCCGATCGTCGTCGTCGGCGTGCGCGGGGCCTTCGTGCTGCTCATCGCCTACCTCGTGCTCTTCCCTGTTGCCAAGATCCTGGTGTCGCGGTCTCCCCGGTACCGGCACGCCCGCCACGCGCTGAAGACGAAGGGTGTCGCCCATGTCGGAGGTTTCACCTTCGGCGGCGGCGGTAGCGCCGGTTCGCATGGCTCGTGGAGCTCTGGCAGTAGCAGCTTCTCCGGCGGCGGCGGGCATTCCGGCGGCGGCGGTGCTTCCGGAAGCTGGTGATCTGCTGCGCTGGCCAGCAGATCCGGAATAAGTGCTGCAGCACGAGGCGCGGTTTCCGCCCGAACATCCAGGGATCAACGGAATCGGAGCGAAGTTGAGGCTGCGATGCCAGCAGGCGCGTTTGCGCCAGCGCGAATACCGGAGGATCATGGTGGCAAGGCAGGATGGTTCGACCTGCCTTCACCCTCGATCCGGAGGCGACGATCATGGCGTTCGTGCACAACATGGCCGAAGACAGTGTCGGCATCGTGTGGATCTATGACGTGAATTTCAGCGTGGGGCCCGGCCGCCGCAACCATCAGGCCGATGTCCAGCTCGTGCAGCACGGGCTCAACACGCTGCTGGCCCCGCTGGTCATCCCCGGCAAGAACGGGTTGCCCATCAAGAACTACCTGAAGCGCGATGGTATCTACGGACGGAAGACGTCCGAGGCGATTCACGGATTCCAGAAACGGTTGCAACAGCTCGGCCTGTTCGTTGCTTCCGACGGGATCGTGAGTCCGTCCAGCCCGTCGGGCTGGAACAAGGACGGCTCCCGACAATACACCATCGTCTATCTCAACCGCATGCACCGCGATATCTATGGCACGATGATGGACGAAGAGCAGTTCCCGGAGCCGTTGAAGTCCAACGTGAAAGCGAATGCCGTCGTTGGATGACAGATGGTGACTCGATTCGTCGCGGGCGCGATCAGCGCCGATCCAGCGCCAGCCGCAGGCCGAGTCCCACGAGGACCAACCCGCATACCGCTTCCAGGCGACGACGCACCGCCGACCGCATGAGCTGGCGGCGGGCGGCGTCGGCCAGGAACGAGACGCCGGTGAGCCAGACGAGGCCCTCGGCGCCGTGGATAGCGGCCAGCAGGAGCGACTTGCGCAGGACCGGGTCGCCGGGGCTGATGAACTGGGGCAGGAAGGCAAGGTAGAAGACGGCGACCTTCGGGTTCAGAACGTTGCAGAGAAAACCGTCGAGCAGGCATCGTCCGGTGGCTGTGGGCATCGGGACCGGCCCGTCCGGCGTCATGGCGGCGCCGTGGCGCTGACCACGGAAGGCTTCCCACAGGGACCGTGCGCCGAGCCAGACCAGGTAGCAAGCTCCCGCGAGCTTGACGGCGCCGAACAGCTCGGCCGAGCGGGTCAGGATCACGGAGACGCCGATGGCCGACAGGGTGGCGTGGACGAAGAGGCCGGCACAGATACCCCACATGGTGGCCAGTCCGTCGCGGCGACCGCCGCGCAGCACGCTGCGCAGGACGAGCATGGTGTCGGCGCCCGGCGTGATCGTCAGCACGCCGGCGACGAGGGTGAAGGCGAGGACCTGGGAGTCGAACATCGCGAGGCCTTCCGTGTTCACACCTGGAACAGATACTGCAGCTTGAGAAAGTAGCTCCGTTCCGATAGCCGCCAGCCCGGCTGCGGCAACTCCGTCTCGCCGTAACCCCGGTAGTCCCGCGTGGACCCCACGTAGAAGATCGAGAACGGGTTGATGCGGTACGTGATCAGCGGATCCACTTCCCACAGGCGATCGAAGTCGTCGTACTGCAGCACGAGGCGTAGCGACAGCTCGCGGGTCAACTGCATGCCGAGGCGGGTGCGGGCGACCCAGCCGGAGAAGAGGGCCTCGCCGGTGCCGCGGTCGACGCTTCGCGTGAAGTCATAGGACGATTCCAGGATCAGGCGGTCCCAGGGCTTGAGGTTGAGCCACAGGCTCGTGCTGTTCTGACGACCGAGCACGAGGGCGGTGCGGGCGATGCGATGGCCGTGGGCGAGGTTGATGCCGCCGGAGACGGCGGAACTGGGCTTGGCCTCGATGTTGATGGAGGCCTGCCAGATGTCGTCGAACTGGATGTCGTGGAACAGCTCGTTGCTGTAGAGGACGTCGAGATTGATCTGGGTCTGGGCCCAGGCGAGGCGCAGGTAGAGGTGGGGATCGATCCACTCGTCCTTCTTCGTGCCGGCGAAGTTCCAGACGCGGGCCACGTTGATCTGCGGTTGGACGCGGTCGACGAAGCCGTCGGTGTAGAACGTGTAACCCGTCCACACGCTCGTCTCGTGACGATCGTTCCGGGGCTCGAAACCGTTCTCGGCGCGGAAAGTGGGGCTGCGGCGCCAGTAGTCGAAGTCGAAGTCCCAGTGGCGAGCGCTGCGCTCGAGGCTGGCGTAGAGGCCGTGGCCCCAGAAGCGCTCGCCGTCGAAGGCGGCGGTGTGGGCGCCGCGGTCGAAGGTGAGGTCGTTGATGCCCGCGGTGAGCGTGGTGTCGTTCGGCTCGGCGGTGTGGGTGGCGAGGGCCTGCACCTCGATCTGCCAGTTGCGGTCGAGGCGCTGGCGCCAGTCGACGCCCATGAGCGAGCCGGAGCCGCCGTCGTCGTGGCGGCGATCGGTGATGACGAGGCCCACGTGGGAACCATCGCCGAGGCTGTGCTGGTAGCGTGCAAGGGTCGAGGTGCTCTTGCGGCCGGCGACGAAGACGCTGCGCTCGGCGAAGGGCAGGATGAAGGGCGAGTGCTCGTCGCGCGCCACGAGCACGGCGAGGTTATCGGCGCCGGGGCGCCCCACGAGCTTGGCGGCGAAGAGGGGGTCGTTGATCGTGCGCGTGTAGACGGTGGTGAACCAGCTTGCGAAGAGGTCGCTGCCCTCCTGGAAGAAGGGCCGCTTCTCGGAGTAGTACAGCGCGAAGGTGGAGTTGACGTCGATCTGCGCGGCGTCCGACTCCACCTGGCTGAAGTCGGGGTTGAGCGTGGCCTCGGCCGAGAGCGTGGAGCTGAGGTTGTCACGGACGCTGAGGCCGGCCTGGGCCGTGACGGCACCGTGGTCGAAGGCGCCGTCGTCCTGACGATGGGAGGCCTGCGTGGTGACCACCGAGGGCAACACGGCGAGTCCCCTGCCTGGTTGCACGCCCGAGATGCCGCGCACCGTGCCCCACTTGCAGGGCCAGCACGGCTCGTCGCGATCGTAGGCGGCCCAGGAGTACTGCTCGCGTACCTCGCGGGGACGGTTGCGCCAGAAGTCGACGCGCCACACCTGGTCGGTGGTGTCGGGGAAGCGCAGGCTGTTCCAGGGGATGGCCATCTCCACCTGCCAGCCGTCTGCCGTGATGCGGGAAGCGGTGGCGAAGACGAGGTCGTAGGTCAGGTCCTCGTCGCCGTTGAGCGACCAGAGCAGATCGCCCTGGATGCCGTAGGGGTTGGCGGCGATCTCGTAGGCCTGCGCCTGCTTCCCGAAGGTGTCGAGGCAGAGGATGACGTAGTCGTCGCTCCAGATACGGTCGCGCTCGGTGAAGCTGGCGCGTAGCTCGGTCGGGTCGTCGTGGCAGACGAAGGCGGCGTAGAGGTAGGTGTCGTCGTAGGTGAGCCAGGCTTCGGTGGCGACCGGCGGCTCCACCTGATCGCCCGGGTTGTGCTCGGCGAAGTTGTCGGCGCGGCCCGCGTATCGCCAGCCGGGATCGCCGAGATCGCCGTCGACGACGATGGCGGACGGCGTGCGCTGCACGGTGAGTTCGGGGTGGTAGACGGGGGTGAAGGCGCGCGCGCTGGCGGCACCGAGCACGACACCGAGCGTGGCGGCGAAAAGAAGGGCGCGGTGGGGCATCGCGGGTCGTCCTGATCCGGTGTGTGCGGCCGCGCCCGGGGGGCAGACGCGTCCGGTGACCGAACTCCTACGGGCGACCGGCCGGCGAGGTTTCATCGCGTCGTGGTCGTCGTCGCGACTGGGCTTGCGCCGGCCCGGAATGCCGACGTCTATCGCACCTTCACCACCCGTCCCGTCGCGGTCTCGACACCCGCGGTGAGCCGGTAAAGGTAGACGCCGCTCGCCATCGTGGTGCCGGCACCATTGCGGCCGTCCCAGACGAGCGTGTGCGAGCCCGCGGCGCCGTCATTCGCGACGAGTGTGCGCACGCGGCGGCCGGCGAGGTCGAAGATGTCGAGGCGGGCGGCGCCGTCGCGCGGCTGGGCGAAGCGGATCGTCGTGGTGCCGCTGAAGGGCGTCACCGCGCCGAGGAGGCGCAGGCCGCTCTTGCCGGCCACGTCGGGGGCTGGCGTGAGGGTCAGCAGCTGGCCTACGGCGGCGCCAAGGTCGGGGCGCGGGCCGATCAACTTCACCGTGTCGAGGGCGGGGATGCCCGTGTCGTGCAGGAGCGCGCGCAGCATGGCTGGCGTGAGGGCCTGGCCGAGGTTGGCCTTGGCGATGCCCTGCAGGCAGAGGGCGCTGCCGGTGATCATGGGCGATGCTCCGGAGGTGCCGCCAAAATCACTGGTGTAGCGCGTGCGCTCGGAGCCGGCCGTGTAGAGGTCGCCGTAGCCGGTGGTGACGATCGCCGAGCCCCATGCGTGTACGTCCATGCGGCTGCCATAGTTGGTGAACCACTCGGCCACGCGGCCCGTCGGTGTGCCGGCGCCCACCATGATGGCGCCCGAGTCGCGAACGTTGCGATCGAAGACGCCGTTCCAGGTGGGAGCGTCGAGGTCCTGGGACCCATTGGCGCCGGCCTCGACGCAGACCACGCCCTGCGACCAGCAGCCGGTCCAGATGACGTCGTAGTTCACCTGGAGCCACTCCATGGGCGTGGCGTCGCGGCTGGGCGGGAACATCTGCAGCTCGATGAGCCACACGTCGCCCGGTTGCAACTGGTCGACGGCTTCCTGGAAGTAGCTCGGCAGGGTGGGCCACTCGGCCCCGGGGATGCCGACGGTGCCCCACGCGACGTCGCCCGCGAAGCCGGTGACGCCGAAGCCGTTGTCCTGGGCGAGAATCTCGCCGAGCACCGCCGTACCGTGGTCGCGGTAGCCTTCGATGTCGTTGCTGAAGCCGCCCTGATAGAACTGGCGCAGCGTGTCGAAATCCTCGTGGTCCCACACCCAGTCGAGTTCCACGTCGACGAAGTGCATGCCCGCGCCGTGGCCGCCGGCCTGGGCCCAGGCGGCCGGAGCGGCCAGGCCCACGGGCGGATCATAGAGGTAGTCCTGCTGGCCCGTGAAATCGGGCGTGGGCAGCCACGCCGGCAGGAGGGGCTCCGCCACGGGGGCGATGACGGCGGGCTCGCACACCGGTGCCGGGTGCGCGATCTCCACCGCAGGCAACGCGTTGAGGGCGTTGATCACGTCGGCCAGGTGGGCGCGGCCGGTGGGAAGCTGCACGTCGTACCAGAGAGAGAGGTCGGGGCCGGTCTGGCCGCTGGCCAGTTCGCCCGCGTGCTTGCGCGCGCGCAGCACGTCAGGATCGCCGGCGAAGGTGCGACGCATGATGAGAGCATCGGCGAGGATATCGTTCACGTTGGAGAGATCACGCCCGGCCGTGTCGGCGAAGCGTCCGCTCGCGAGCGACACGCGGGAGCCCTCTACGAATTTCAGGTGGAGCCAGGCGGGGTCGAAGCGGTCGAGGCCGGCGGTCGTCCAGGTGACGACGGGGCCGACGGGGCGGGTGGCCGTATCGAGAGCCGCGGCGGGCAAGGCCACGAGCAGGGCGAGGGCGAGAAGCCAGGGATAGCGCATCGTGAGCCTCCGGTTCGGGGGGCGGGGGGCAGGCATCGCGCCGGGATTATACCACGACGCGCGCCAGGTGCGCGAAGGAAACGAGACGAGGAAGGCATGCGATACGGTGAACACGGCGGACCTGGCCGGTCGTGGTGCCGGCGTCATCGCCGTCGACCTGCAGGTCACGGCGGTGCGCAGGATAGCGAATGGGCTACCCGATTTGCCCGCTGGCGTGGAGCTGTGCCGCCACACGGTAGAACGTGAAGGACGAGCACGTGGTGCCGCCGCAGACCTCGTCGAGCAGTCGGTCCTGCTTCAGGGCCACGAGGATGGCCTTGGCGATGTCGAGCGTGCAATCGTCGTCCCACTTCAGCTTCTTGGTCATGGCGCCATAGACCTTGGTGTCTGCCTGGAGCTGGTGCTTGATCTCGGCCAGTTCGTCGGCGCGGCGCATGGCCTCCATCATGAGGTGCACGGTGGGAACGGCGATCTCGACGGCGCTCACGGAATCAGGGTCCGACTCGGCCTGACTGCGGAAATAGAACTCTCCGTCGTCGCGGTGCAGGAAGATCTCGTGGAAAGCCTCCTCGCCCTCGAGTCCGGCGCAGCGGGCGCGATCGACCTGGCCGCCACGCAGCAGCACCTGGGCGAAGATCTCCTGCGTATCGTTCACCATGGCGAGGAGGCCGGTCTGGCCGGAATTGATGAGCGTCTGCACGACCGTGGGCATGTCGAAGTAACGGAGCTTGCCCGTCAGCTCGCGCCGTCGCGCCTGGCGCCGCATGTGGGTGATCATGTCCTGCAGACGCCGCGCGAACATGCGGGTCAGCTCCATGCCGTAGTCCGGAATGTCGCGCGCGAGCTGGTCGAACTGGGCGCGCGTGAGCGACCACACCCGGGCGTACTCGGGCACGCGACCGTCGGAACGGCGCGGGCTGCCGGTGAACAGGGCCATGTCGCCGATCAGCTCGCCGGGCGTGATGTAGGCCACCGGGACGGGCTCGGGACTCTCGGCGGTCGAACGTACGATCTCGATGGCGCCGTCGAGCAGCAGGTGCACGCAATCCGACGCTTCGCGGGTACGGAACAGGTACTCGCCCCGCTGGTACTCCTGGATCTGTCCCGCCGCGGCCGTTTCGCGGACCATGGCCTCGGACAGCATCTCGAACAGTTCGGTATTGCGAAGGGCATCAATGATTTCCTGGAGTTCGCAGGTCACGGTCTTCATCGCCATACTCCTCTGCCATGACGTCGGATCCGCCCGCGGGGCGATCGGTTGTGCCGTATGTCCGCCCGGTCAGGTTCGGCAGCTCGTACGGGCATGTTAGGAATATCGAGCGCGATGGAAACCTCAGTAAGCAATGCCTTTACTCGATTTTCACTAAGGTCCGACGTCGAGTAGCCGATCGCTGAGGTCATGATTAGCCCGGGGGGCTGGGAGAGGCAGCAGATCGTTATGCCATACGCGCGGGATCTCGAAGCCATGTCGGTGCTGTGATGGGGACTCCGTCCACCAGCACCCACGAACTCTCGACCGCCGTCGATCCCCAGGCGGCAGCCGACCTCATGGCCGCGATCGAGCGCGTGTTCAAGATCGGTGTCTATTACCCATCCGGTCACGCCCTCTGCGACCAGGCGGCCGACGTGTTTCTCACCGCGCTGGGCCGTGTGGTCGGCAAGGCGCCCACGTTGCGATTCAAGCTGAGCCAGGATGTCCTCACCGTGCAGGGGTTCGAACTGGACCCGACGCTCCGCGGCGTGCAGGGCTTCCGCGACCTCCTGAAGGAACTGGGCGTGGCGGCGGTCGACGTCGACAGCACCGTGGATGCGGCCGACCTGCACGTCTTCGTCACGCAGCTCCTCGCCTATCGCAATCGCGTGAAGGGCACCCATTCCTTCCAGCAGGTGGTCGTGGAGGGCATGCCGCCCACCATCGGCGTGGAGCATCTCGAATTCATCGCGCGCGAGGTCTACGGCGACGAGAATACCGAGGGCGGCGACCCTTCGAACCCCAGCGTCGAGGCGTTGCTCGCCACGCTCGCCCGGCATGGACTCGGTCCCGAGGAGATCGATCGCTGCCGCCGCCTGCTGGAATCCATCCCTGGGTACCTCGAGAACCGTGAGGGCGGCGGTGGGGCGCTCCCGCACGTGACCTGGGCCGACGTGGAGGCGCTGCTGGTGCGGGCGGCGCGAGAGCCGATCGACCCCGAGAGGTCCGGGGCGACCGGACGGCGCTCGTCGCACGCGAGTCTGGACGCGCTGGCCGCGATCTTCGAGGCCCTGGGCAAGCGCGTGAAGACATCGGGATCGCGCGAGGCCATCGACCTGTTGCTCTCGATCTCGCGACGCGACGAGGCGGCGACCGACGCGAACGCCAGCGAGAACGCGCCTTCGCCGGCGTCGCCCACGCCGCCGCCGAAACCGGCGCCGCCGCGTGAGGCGCAGGAGGCGCCGCTGAGCGCGCTGTACGATCAACTCGCCGCGTGCCGTGCGGCTGCGCCCGGGACGCCGACGCTGGCAACCGCCAATCGCTGCGAGGACCTCACGATCCTGTTCCAGATGTTCACACGGGATCAGACGCCGCAGGCCCAGCTGCGGATCCAGAAGAGGATCCGCGACATCCTGCGCACGCCCCTGCAATCGTCGGAGTGGGACGTCGTGGTCGCCGGTACGCGCCAGCTCGTGGAGCTGGACGACCGGGAACACCTCACCGGGCCGCTGCGCATGGTGCTCGAGGCGCTGCGCGCCTCGGAATTCGCTTCGACATTGCGATACCTCGCCGACATCGGCCGCGGCCTCACGCCCGAACGATTCATGGTGGTGTGGCCCCACCTCGTCAACGAATTGCTCATCGGAGGCCCCGGCGCCGATCCCGAAGTCTTCGCCGAGGTTGGCGCCATGGTTTGCCGCCCGACGCATGCGGACATGGAGACGGCGTTGCCGATGCTGGAGTCGCTGGACGCGTTGCGGGATCGTCGCTGCGCGCGTGCGCTCTTCTCGCCGCCGCCGGTGGAACTGTATCCGGTGTTCGCGGCGCTGCTGCAGTCGCCACATGCCCCGTTCATCGGCAATCTTCTGCTCAGTGGCATGCGTTTCCGACCGCTCAACTGGTTGAGCGAATCGGTGCTACCCTTGCTCGGACATTTCCAGCCGCAACATCGGCGATTCCTGGTCGACCTGCTCAATCTCGGCGCCCTCGATACGCCGCCCCGCAGCACGGCCGAGATGGCCGGCAAGATCATCGCCGTTGCCCTGCCGCAGCTTCCGCGCTCGCGTCGCAACGAACCGTGGGTGGCGACGTCGGTGCGCGCACTCGGAAAGCTCCCGACGCCCCGCGCCGGTCGAGTACTGCGTCAGATCGTCCGGGCCAGGCGGCTCTGGCTGATCCCGGAATGGCCGGATGCCGCGCGGCAAGCGGCGCGCCAGACGCTCGACCGTTTCCACGCGCTGACTGACGACGAGATCGATGAGACACCGAAAGAGTGAGTGACCATGCAAGGAAATCTCGACAAGCTCGTCATCCTGCTCAGCAGCGGCTTCGCGCAGCGTCGCCTCTACTTCGCCGACCACCCGAAGGTGGCCGGCCATAGCCGGGAGTTCGTCGCTCAGCTCGGTCGTTATCTCGACGAGGTCGATCAGGACGAGATCTTCCTCGGCGTGATCGACGGCAAACTCGTCCACAATGGCCGTTACCTAATCGGACCGAGCATCGCCGGCGGCCCGCTCATCGAATTCGTGACCCGCATGCACGGTGGTGGACTCGCCTTCACGCGCCTCACCACGGATGCCGAGGTGCGGGCTCTCTTCTCCATGGCGGCGGAGCTGCGCGAACCGACGTCGGGCCTGACGGAGGCGCGGGCACTGCTGGCATCACGCGGCATCACCACCATTCACGTGGCGGCACCATACCATGAGGCATCCGGCCTGATGCCGGAGGACGCCCAGGTCTCGTGGCAGGGCAAGGATCAGGGCGGCGGGGGGCTCGAATCGCCGTTGCTCGTCTATCAGGCGCTCTTCGATGTCGTCACGGCCGCCCACGGCAATGCGTCGCTGAGTCGTGCGCTGGATATCGAGAGCACGCGTTCGGTGAGCGAGTATCTCCTGCACAGCACTCGTGCCAACTTCACCGACATCATGCATCTGATGCATTACCCGGACTTCGATTCTTACACGGTGGGGCATTCGGTACGCGTGGCCACGCTGGCCGTGTTCGCGGGCGACCGGCTCGGATTGTCCGACGAGCACCTCCTCGATCTGGGCACCGCCGGACTGCTGCACGATGTCGGCAAGAGCAAGATCCCCGACGAGATCCTCTACAAGCCCGGCCGCCTCGACGCCGGCGAATTCGCGATCATGCAATCCCACGCGGCCATCGGCGCGGAGATCCTGCTCGAGCACAAGACCGCCACGCAGCTCGACGTCGCCGCGGCCTGGGGACACCACATCCGTCACGACGGCGGCGGTTACCCCAAGACGCCACCGTGGGGCGCGCGCAACAAGATCACGGCGCTCTTGCAGATCTGCGACGTCTTCGAGGCGTTGACGGCGGTACGTCCCTACAAGGCGCCGATGACACCACGCACCGCGTTCGAGATCATGCTGAAAGACCAGGGCGCCTTCGATCCTGGTCTGCTGGCCGTATTCGTGAACACGCTGGGTCTCTACCCGCCCGGAAACGTCGTACGCCTCAACGACGGCACCTACGGCAGCGTTGTCGCCGCCACCGCCGACATCGAACGTCCACGGGTTCGCTTGACGCACGACCCCGAGGGCAAGCCGCTCCCCGACGAGAGCCGGGTCGAGTGCGACCTCACGAGCACGCCGGAGTGCAGCGTGGCCGAGCTCGTCCTCGAGCCGGACACGGTGCTGGCCTGAGTCGCGCCTTGCTGGGCTCGCACGCGCCGTGGTAGAGTGAGTCGACGCGGCCGATGCCCGGCCGTCCCGTCAACGGCGTCTATCTCGAGAGCCAGGATCGTTGGTCATGGTTCGCGTTTCGCGGGTATTCCTCGTCGCTCTCGCGGGCTTCGTTCTGGCTGCGGCCCCAGCCGTCGCGGCGGTGTCGGCGGCCGATGCCGACTCGGTGGACATCGCATTCGTACTCATACCCGCGGGATCCTACGTGAGCGGTAGCCCGGGCGACGAGTGGGGAAGCCGTGTCGACGAGAAACAGCACCGCGTCACGTTGAGCCACGCGTTCTACCTCTCGACGACGGAGATCACCCAGACAATGTGGCGCGCGGTCATGGGCAACAACCCGAGCTATCTCTACGATTGCCCGCGATGCCCCGTGGAAGGCCTGAGCTGGTTCGACGCGATCGCCTTCTGCAACGCATTCTCGCAGCAAGCCGGTTTGGCGCCGGTCTACGCGATCCGCGACACACTCGTCACGTGGGACCGCACTGCCGACGGCTACCGTCTGCCGACCGAGGCGGAATGGGAGTATGCGTGTCGTGCCGGCAGCGCCACGGCGTTCCACACGGGCGACTGCCTCGGTACCGACAAGGCGAACTACAAGGGCTATGAACCGCAGGAAGGCTGCGCCAGCGGTCTCTGGCGCGGCCAGACGATCGACGTCGGGTCGTTTGCCGCCAATAACTGGGAGCTCTGCGACATGCACGGAAACGTCGGGGAATGGTGCTGGGACCGCTGGGACTTCTATCCGGACACCGCCACGGTGGATCCAGCCGGACCGGACCGCGGCGACGAGCGGGTCATCCGCGGCGGCAACTTCGATCGGCCGGCCTGGGACTGCCGTTCGGCCGCGCGCACCATGGCCCGTCCCCGGGCGTGGTTCCGGGATGTGGGCGTACGTCTCGCGCGTACGGCCTTCACGGCGGCAGACATCCAGGGGGGCAGCCCATGAGCGACGTCTCACGCCGCGACGCGTTGAAACTGATCGGCGCCGGCGCCGCCGCGCTGACGCTGCCTCGGCTGCTCGGATGCGGCGCCAAAGATATTGCGGGGCGACGCCCCAACGTCGTCGTCATCCTCGCGGACGACCTGCGCTACGACGCCATCGGCTGCGCCGGAGATCGGCGCTTGCAGACGCCGAACATCGACCGCCTCGCCGGCGAAGGCGTGCGCTTCACGAACGCATTCGTGACCACGAGTCTCTGCAGCCCGTCGCGCGCGGCCTTTCTCACCGGTTGCTACGCCCATACCCAGGGCGTCTTCTACAACGAGATGCGCGATCCCCTGCCGTCGGTGCCCATGTTTCCCGAGCTGCTGCAACGCGCGGGCTACGAGACGGCGTTCGTCGGCAAGTGGCATATGCTGCGACGCGCCACGCCGAGACGCGGCTTCGATCACTGGGTGGCGTTCAATGGTCAGGGCGCGTACTTCCGGAATACCCTGAACGTCGACGGCGACTGGGTCTACTCCGAGAACTATATCACCGACGAGCTCACGTCCCGCGCCGTGAACTACCTGGTGCGGGACCACGAGAAGCCGTTCTTCCTCATGCTCAGCCACAAGGCCGTGCACGCGCCATTCGTGCCGGCGCCGCGCCATGCGAATCGCTACGGCGACGTGACCTACACGTCCCGGGACGACAGTCGCGACCGGCTCGATGCCAAACCCGCCTGGGGTGGACGTGCCGCGGACGAGAACGTCGCTTCCGAGATGCGGAATTACCACCGCACGGTGCTGGGCATCGACGAGAGCGTGGGCACGATACGTGCCACCCTGCAGGAGCAGGGCGTGCTCGATGACACACTGGTGGTCTTTACCAGCGACAACGGCTACCTGTTCGGCGAGCACGGCGGACTCATGGACAAGCGTGCGGCCTACGAGCCGTCGATCCGTATCCCGCTGATCCTGCGCTACCCGCCCCAGGGGGGCGCCGGAACGATCTGCGACGGGCTGGCGTTGAACATCGATCTCGCTCCCACCCTGGTCGAGCTGGCGGGCGCGCCGGCTTCCCCGACCATACAGGGCCAGAGCCTGATTCCGCTACTGCGCGGGGAGCCGGGTCGCGATGCGTTCCTCTACGAGTACTTTCATGAACTGGGCACCGTGCCCACGGCGCTGGCGGTTCGTACGCGCGAATGGAAGTACGTCACGTATCCCGACGACCCGGACCTGCCGTCCGAACTGTACGACCTGCGGGCCGACCCCGGCGAGCTACGCAACCTCGCCGACCAGGCGACGCTCTCCGAAAAGCAGACCGAACTCGAGGAACGCCTGGCCGCCCTGCTCCGTGCGACGAACTTCAGAATGCCGGGACCACCGCGCCGCTCGCTGAGTCAGGGGTGATCATGAACGCGCAACCATTCACGCTCCTCGTCAAGCCGGCTGGAGCCGCCTGCAACCTGCATTGCGCCTACTGCTTCTACTTGCCAACGGCACAGCTCCATGCGCACGAAACCCACCGCTGCATGACCCCGCTGATCCTGCGCCGACTCGTCACCGGCTACCTGGCCACGCGTCAACCGGTGTACGGCTTCTGCTGGCAGGGGGGCGAACCGACGCTGATGGGCCTCGATTTCTACGTGCAGGCCACGAAGCTGCAGGAGCGCCTCGGCCGCACCGGTCAGCTCGTGAGCAACAGCCTGCAGACCAACGCGCTGCTGATCGACGACGCTTGGGCCGAACACCTCGCGCGCTATCGCTTCCTCGTGGGGTGCAGCCTCGATGGCCCCGCGGCGATGCACGATCGGTACCGCACGGCCGCCAATGGCGAGGCGAGCCACGCGCGCGTGCTGCACGGGATACGAACGTTGCAACGCCACGGCGTGGCCGTGAATGTGCTCGTGCTGGTGAGTCAGGCCAACGTGCGCCGTGCCGGCGAGGTGTTCGGCTACTTGCGCGATCTCGGACTCCTGCACCAGCAGTACATCCCATGTCTCGACGTCGACGACGATGGGGCGCCGCGGCCGTATGCGATCGGCAGCGAGGAATGGGGCGCGTTCCTCGACGCGCTCTTCGTGGCCTGGGCGGCCGACGGGGAACGCGCCGCGATCCGCAATCTCGACGCTCTCGTGGGCCAGCTTCTGGGCGATCCCCCCGCGGAATGCACGCTGGGGCAGGACTGTCGACAATACGTGGTGGTGGAGCACAACGGCGCCATCTATCCCTGCGATTTCTATGTGCGCGAGGACCTGTGCCTGGGCAACGTGATGGACGTAGCGTGGGACACCGTGCTGGCGTCACCGGCGCATCGCCGGTTCGGGGCGACCAAGGCTGCCTGGCCCGAGGCGTGCGCCACCTGCGATTGCCTCGACCTCTGCGCCGGTGGCTGTCCGCGGCACCGCACGGGCAGTGCGGCCGAACCCAGCCGGCTTTGTGCGGGTTTGCGCGGATTCCTGCGCGTGCGGCGGGAAGAATTGACGCGGATCGCGGCCCGGCGCGCCGGCGAACGCGCCGCCCGCCCCTTCGCGGTCATGACCGGTGCCAGAGCAGGCGGCGCGGCCGTCCAGTCCCGCAACGAACCGTGCCCGTGCGGCAGCGGGCGCAAGTTCAAGAAGTGCTGCGGCGGCGGTTGAGCACCACCGCCGCCGCACCACCGTACGCGCGTCACCGCACCAACATCATCTTGTGCAACATCGTCTCGCCCGTCGCTTCGAGGCGGCAGAAGTAGAGACCGCTCGCCGTCTCGCGCCCGGATCCGTCCCGTCCATCCCAGCGCACCTCGTGCCGGCCCGCCGGCAACACGTCGGCGACCAGCCTGCGCACCCGTACGCCGCGCACGTCGTAGATTTCGAGCTGTATGGGGCCGGGTGCGGCGAGGTCGAACGCGATCACCGTCTGGGGGTTGAAGGGATTCGGGGCGTTGCCCACGACCCGGGTGACGGTGGGGAGCGTCGCCGGCGCCGCCGTGGCGGTGGCGCTGCCGACCAGCAGGTTCAGTCCCCACGTCTGGAACGCGCCGAGCGCGCCGAAGGCGGTGTCGGCCACGAAGATGGTCCAGTCGCCCTGAGGGTCCGCGCCCAGGAAGTCATCGAGTGATCCGGGACCGTCGACCACGAGGTTGGCGGGCCAGTTGCCCACGATGTCGTCGTTGATGCTGCCCGAGTGGTCGTGCAGCGTGACCACCGTACCCTGCGGATTCGTGAGCGTGACGACGAGCTGGCCGATCGAGGGATGCGTGATGGCGATGTCCACCGAAACGCCGAGCAGCGCGCCGGTGTCGCCGACGTTGATGTTGCTGGTCATGCCGGCGGGGTTGTTGTCGGGAATCGGCAGGTTCACGCTGGCTGTCTCGTGCACGGCGACCACGGGGAAGAGCGTGAAGTCCACGCCGGAGAGCGTCTGTCCGTCAGCCAGCGCCACGGTGCGAGTCGCTGGCGCGTAGCCGTCGCGGCTCACGGTCATCGCGTAGTTGCTCGCCCACAGACCGGCGATCGTGTAGGCCCCATCGGAACCGGTGTTGGCGCTGTGGAAGGGGCCCGCCGTGACGGTGATGCCGGACGCGTCACCGCCGTCCTCCAGGCTCACCACCCCGGAGATCGACGAGGTGCCGGGCGACTCGGGCGCCGTCAGGTAGGCCAGCGCGTTTTCAGTGAGCAAGCGGGCCTGATCCGGGTTCAAGTAGCCGAAGTCGAAGGGGAGGAAGACGATCTGTCCCGCGTCCGGCCCGGAGTTGTCGTCATAGAGGAGCACGCCGGCGGAATCGATGCTGAACACGGAATGCATGATCACGAGCGCGTCGGCCGTCGGCAGTGCGAGGTCGCACGCTCCCACGTCGAAACCGGCATCCACGCCGGTTTCGATGTCGTCGGGAAGGCGGTGCGGCCGGTTCAGGAACAGGTGGTGATCCTCATCCGGATTGGGCACGAGCAACGTGCCCGAATCACCCCACCAGTCCGCGGTGTGCAGGACCGTGCGGGTGAAGGCGTCGCTGAACGGAGGACTCTGGTAGGCGCGGTACACGATATCGCCGCCCTCGATCATCAGACGGCCACCGCTCTGTACCCAGGCCAGCAGGCGGTCGCGCAACTCCGGATTCTGCAGGGGCTGTTGATTGTTGCCACACGAGATCACCACGGCATCGTGTCCGGGCAGACTGTTCTGGCCGACATCGGCCGCGTCCACCTGATCGACGACATAACCGGCATCGATCAGCCACTGCGCGATGTCCGCGGCCGAGGTGGCGGGTTCGACGGGAACACCGCGGGGGGAGCCCGATGGCTCCTGCTCTCGCGCCGCGTAGTTGAAGAGGTTGTCGATCACGAGCACGCGGGCCAGGGCGGCGACCACGGTAAAGGTGAATGGGCCGGCGGTGGTCGTGTTGGGGATGGCGGCCACATCCTGTGCCGCCAGGCGGTACGTCACGGTGTCGCCCACCTGCAGCGATCCGGCCGCGAGCGGGAAGTCCACACCGTAGCCATCACCGTCGGGCGCCAGCGCGACGGGCCCTTGCTGCGCGCCACCGTTCACTGCGAACGTGAGCGTGACGTCGGCGATGCCGATGTTGTCGGATGCCAGCGCGAAGACCCGCGGCGGCCACGTTGCCAGGGTCTGGTCGATGAGCGGCGCGTGGAAGAGTTGCGGCGCGATGGTATCGACCCCGATACCGAAGCCGTACACGCCGGTGGGCGCGTTCAGCGGTGCCCGGATGGTGATGCCCTGTGCGTCGCTCGCCTCGAGGTAGTAGTCGACGATGCCACCCGCCTGACCAGGGATCTCGCCCGTGTAGGCGTCGCCGCCCGCGGGGGTCAGTGGCGCCGTTTGCCAGGGGCCGCCATCCACGCGCCACACCAGGGAGAGCGTGGCGCCGGCCAGACCCTGGCGGTCGGTGATCGTCGCCGTGACGACGTATGGTCCCACAGTGTCCTCGGTGTCCACGAGCGGCGTGTGCGCGATGGAGGGGCCCCAGTAGGTGACGGCCGCGTAGGCGTCGACGATGCCCCAGCCGTAGTCGTTGTCGGGGTTGTCCGTGCGGTCGGCGGTGGCCTTGAGCGCGTCGCGCACCTGGGCCGGTGTGAGCGAGGGCACCCGCTCCAGAATGAGGGCGGCCACGCCCGCCACGAGCGGTGTCGCGAAACTGGTGCCGTCCACGGCAGAGTAGCCCGTCGCGCCGTCCCAGTAGGCCACGATGTTACTCACGCCCTGGGCGCTGAGGTCGGGCTTGATGCGGCCGTCGTAGGTGGGACCGGGCGAGCTGAACGAGGCGATGTTGCCGTCGAGGTCCACCGCCGCGAGGGCCAGCACGTTGTGGCCATCGGCAGGGGGCAGGATGTGGGGGAAGTCGGAATTCTGCCGCTCGTTGCCGGCGCTATTGAAGACGCAGACGCCCAGATCGAACGCCATGTCGGCCGCGATGGTGGTGACGGCCGTGTCGCCGTCGAGGTCGCTGAAGTCGTACCAGTAGTAGTAGCCCAGACTGCTGGTGACGACGTCCACGCCGAGCGACTCCTCCCACTCGATGCCCGCGACCCAGTTGTCCTCCTCGATGGGCGTCTCGCTCTCGATGTCCTCGGTCTTGGCGAGGATCGCCGAGGCGCCATAGGCCGTGCCGATCAGCTCGCCGTTCTTGAAGCCCATGACGAGTGAGAGCGTCTCGGTGCCGTGCCGGGCCTGCTGGAAGTAGTCGCCGGGTTCCTGCGCCACGATGGTGTCGTTGTCGACGAAGTCGTACTGGGCGATGACGTCGATGTTCTGCAACGCCATGTGGGTGCGGTTGAAGCCGGAGTCGAGCATACCCACGATCACGCCGTGTCCGCTGAGGCCCAGCTCGTGGGCGGGCGGCACGTCGATCTGCTCGAGGGTGGCCAGACTGGAGCCATAGCTGAGTTGCCAGCGATCTCCGGACGCGGCCCTGGCCGCATCGTTGCGGGCGGCAGCCCGGGCCTCGTCGGCTGGCGACACGGCCAGCTCGGGGCGGACGAACTTCGCCACCAGGTCCACCCTGGTCACGAAGGGCAAGCGCGCGATGGCGGCGATCTGGTCCGGCCTGGCGTTCACGCTGATGGCATCGAGCCAGCGCGACGTCCGGCGTAGGGCCGCGCCGGTGGCCGTGACGGCGCGCACGTAGGCGGCGTCCACGGGCAGGTCGTGGGTGTCCACGAGGCGGGACCCCGCCGGTTTCACCCTGGCGCGACGGGCCAGCGCGCGCGCCGTCAGGCGCTGCTCCTCGCGGTCGAGGGCGGCCGGCAGGTCGGATGCGCTCACGCCCTTGTCGGTGAACGAGACCCAGATGGCCCAGGTGCCGTCGGCCTGACGCAGGGGCGCTGCGGGATCGGTGAGCGCGTGGGCGAGGCGCGGCGAAACTTCGGCGCGCGCCGCGCTCGGCACGACCAGGACCACGGTCACGGCGAGGATCAGCGTCATCAGGAAACGGCGCATGGGGGGGCTCCTTGTCGGGCGCGGGCTCCGCCGTGGCGACGACGGAGCCCGCTGGGGTGGAACGCGCGTGTGGAAGAGCGACCTAGCGGACCAGCATCATCTTGCTGGCGCGTACGGCCGTATCCGTCACCATCTGCAGCATGTAGGTGCCCGACGGCACGGCGCGGCCGGTCGTGTCGGTGCCCGGCCACAACAGCGCATGCTCGCCGGCGTCAAAAAGCTCGTTGGCTAGCTCGGTGACCTTGTGCCCGTGCATGTCGAACACGGTGAGGCGCACGTTCTGCGGCTGCGCGAGGCTGAACTTCACGTTCGTCATCGGGTTGAACGGGTTCGGCGACGCGCCGAGCAGAGCCGTGGCCGGCTGCGGGGTGTCCTGGGGCTGGGTCTGGCCGTGGTCCTCGGTGCTTACCGAATTGTCGAGGCGCGCCATGAAGGCGAGATTGAGGAAGCCGCCTTCCTCCACGTAAGACCCGGTGATCGTGTTGCCGTCGCCGGAAATACTCATCGCCCTCGTAAGCGTCAGACCATCGGCGCCCACCACGTTGTGCCCGGCGAAGTAGTCGGATAGGGTCTGCAGACCCTCGTCCACGGTCCAGATGATCGCCGTGACCGAGCTGAAGAACGGGTCGCCGCTGAAACCCACGACCTTGCCGTCGTCCGAAATGCTCAGGCCGGTGCTGCCGTAGGGCTCGTCACCCGGCAGCGTGCCGATCGGCACCACACCGACGACGTTGTCCCAGTAGAACGCCTCGTTGTTGATGACGCCCGTCATCTTGGTGCCGTCGCTGCTCACGGCATAGACCTCACCCGGCAAGTCGGGGTCGGCGAGCAACTGAGGGCCGCTGACGTCATCCGTCCAGAAGGCCGCTCGGCGGAAGCCCATGGTTGGATGTTCGTCGAAGCCCACCGTCACCGTGCCGTCGTCGGAAATATCGGTGGCGCGACTGCTGTTGCCCGAGGAGCCCAGGTTGACGGTGCCGACACCCTGGGTCCACTTGAAGGCCACGGCGTCGCAGCTGATCCAGCCGAGGCCCACGCCGATCGAACCGTCGAAGTTCAGCGCGTAGCCTGAGCTGAGATCGGAACCGCACGGGGCGCCACCGGGCATTTCGTCCATGAAGACGAAGCCGCCGGCGGGCGTCCAGTAAGCGGCAGCGTTGAGCCCGTCACTGTTCGGGCGCGTGAAGCACAGCGTGGAACCGTCGCCGGAGATGGTGCCGCCGCTCGTGGAGAGGCCGCCGGTGTCGATCGTCATGAAGCCGTCGGCCTCGGTCCAGTAAAAGTAGTCGTTCCAGGCGCCGCCCATGGCCTGGCCGTCGTACGACAGGTAGAGGGTGCCGCCAAAGAACGATCCAGGCAGGTCGGTCAACGGGATGAACGTACCGGTCGCGAACGCTCCGGTCGCGCCGATCGCGATGAGCGCGACCACACTCAGGATCATGAGCAGTTTCTTCATGATTGCCTCCAGGGGACATGGCTGGGATTGCCTTGGACACGGATGTGCGATTGGCCGAAGATCTTGCCAAGTGCCGCAGATCCTAGCAAAATCGGATGGGTCCTAGCAGATTTTCCGGATGGCGTTGACGTTTATGATTTAACAGAATTGGCCGGCGTCACGGGGTCGCGACGCCGGCCAATGGGGCGGCTCACTGCAGGTAAGTGTAATCGTCGAAGGCCGATTCGTATTTCTTCAGCACGGCGGCCGATTCCCGGGCCGTGAGCCGGTTCTCGGCGACCGCGCGTTCGAGGGTGTTGCGCCAGCGCTCGACCAGGGCGCCGCGGTCGTACTGCAGGTATCCGAGCACCTGGCTGATCGAGTCGCCCCGCACCACGTTCACGAACTCCACCTGATCGTTCACCTCCACGTGCACCGCGTTGGTGTCGCCGAAGAGGTTGTGCAGATCGCCGAGGATCTCCTGGTATGCGCCGATGAGGAAGGTGGCGAAGGTGTACGCCTCTCCCTCCTTGAGCGTGTGCGCCGGCAGGTACCGCTTCACCTCGCGCAGGTCGGGGAAGCGATCGATCTTGCCGTCGGAGTCGCAGGTGATGTCGGCCAGCACGACGCGCCGGGTCGGTCTCTCGTTCAGGCGCGACACCGGCACCACGGGGAAGATCTGATCCACCGCCCAGCTATCGGGCAGCGACTGGAAGATCGACAGGTTGCAGAAATACGTGTCGGTCAGGAGCGCGGGCAGGCGCTGCAGATCCTCGGGGACATAGTGCATCTGGTCGGCCATGCCGCTGATGCGGTTCAGCAGCGCCCAATAGCACTGATCGCCGAGCGCGCGGTCATCGATCGAGAGTAGACCGAGGCTGAATTGCTGAAGCAGCTCCTGCCTCAGCTCGATAGCATCGTGCAGCATCTCCATGCAGTTCTTGGGCGACAGTTCCTGCAGCATCTGCGCCATGTGGATGACGGCCGGCGCCTCGGTCGCAGCCAGCACGGGTTCGGGGTCGCACGGCGTGGAGAAGGTGTTGGCGATGCCCAGCACCTCGAACACCAGGACCGAATGGAAGGCCACCGTCGCGCGGCCGCATTCGGTCACGATGGTGGGGTGCGGCGCGTCGGACTGGTCGCACGCCTGCTGGATGATCCACACCACGTCGCGCGCGTATTCCTCGATCGAGTAATTCATCGACGACTCGCTCGAGGTCTTCGATCCGTCATAGTCCACGGCCAGGCCGCCGCCCACGTCCATGTGCGAGAGCTTGGGGCAGACCTTCTGGAGCTGCACGTACACCTGCGACGCCTCGTGCAGCGCCACCTTGAGCGACGAGATCGCCGTGAGCTGGCTGCCGATGTGGAAGTGCAGGAGACGCACGCAGTCGAGCCTGTCGGCGGCGCGCAACTCGGCCAGCGCCGCCACGATGTCCGACACGGTGAGCCCGAACTTGGCGCGCTCGCCGCCGCTGCGTTCCCAGCGGCCCGCGCCCTTGCCGGCCAGACGCAGACGGAAGCCGATCTCCGGCTCCACACCCAGCTCCCTGGCTACCGACAGCACGAGCCCGACCTCGGACGGCTTCTCGATCACGATGATCGGATGCCGCCCCACGCGCCGCGCCATGAGCGCCAGCTCCACGTAGCGACGGTCCTTGTAGCCGTTGCAGATGAGCAGCGCGTCGGGGTTGTCCTGGATCGCGAGCACCGCCATCAGTTCCGGCTTGCTGCCCACTTCGAGGCCCATCGCGAAGGGGCGGCCGGCTTCCGTGATGACGTCCACGACCTGCCGCTGCTGATTCACCTTGATCGGGTACACGGGGCAATAGCGACCCTTGTAGCCGTACTCCTTGACCGCGGACTCGAACGCCGAGCAGATCGACCGCACACGGTGTCGCAGGATACCGTTGAAGCGGAAGAGGATGGGCAGTTTGATGTCGCGTTCGCGGGCGGAGTCGATGAGATGGTCCAGATCGATCGTGGTCCCTTGAGGGCCGTCCGGCCACACGGCGATATGACCGCGCTCGTTCACCGAGAAGTAGCCCGCGCCCCAGTGCGGCAAGCCATAGAGTTGCTCGCTCTTGGCGGTGGTCCAGGGGTCCAGCTCGGTCATCGTGCCTCCGGCTTCCTTCTCGCGTCCACGTGGTGTCTGGTGAGCGGGATATCTTAATACGATTTCGGTCCGCGGTCAGGTCAAGATTGGGCGTCCAGCTCGGTCCAGCGGCTGTACAGCGCGGCGAGCTGACCCTCGAGGCCGGCGAGGGTGTCGCGCAGTCCGGCCACCGTGTCGCCGGCGTCCCGGTAGAGGTGCGGGTCGGCGAGGCGGGTCCGCACCCTGGCTTGCTCGATCTCGAGCGCCTCGATCCGTCCGGGCAGGGCCGCCAGCTCCTGCTGCTCCCGGTAACCGAGGCGCCGCGGCTTCGCGGCAAGGGACGGCGTGGGACGCGTCTTGCGCTCGCCGCGCTCGGCTCGGGGCTCGGCACTGGCCCGGGCGGTGCGCAGCCAGTCGCTGTACCCGCCCACCGTCTCCACCACGCGGCCGTCGCCGGCCAGGGCCAGGGTGCTGGTGGTGACATTGTCGAGGAACTCGCGGTCGTGGCTCACCAGCAGGATCGTGCCCGCGAAGGTGCCGAGCAGTTCCTCGAGCAGCTCGAGCGTTTCCAGATCGAGGTCGTTCGTGGGTTCATCGAGCACCAGCAGATTGGCCGGCCGGGCGAAGAGGCGTGCCAGCAGGAGGCGGTTGCGCTCGCCTCCTGAGAGGCGGGTGATGGGGGCCCGGGCACGGTCGGGCGAGAAGAGGAAGCTGCCGAGGTAGCTGATGATGTGCACCGGCCTGCCGTCCACGATCACGGTATCGCCCTCGGCGCCCACGTTCTCCTGTACGGTGGCTGTTTCGTCGAGCTGGGCGCGTTGCTGGTCGAAGTAGGCGATCGCCAGGTTGGTGCCGTGGTGCACCTGGCCGCCGGCCGGGCTCAGTTCGCCCAGCAGCAAGCGCAGCAACGTCGTCTTGCCCGAGCCGTTGGGGCCGAGGATACCCACCTTGTCGCCGCGCAGCACCGTGCCGGAGAAGTCGTCCACGACCGTTCGGTCCCCCCACGCGAAGTTCACGCGCTCCGCCCGGATTACCAGGCGACCGCTGCGGTCGGCCTCCTGCAGCGGCATCTGCACGTCGCCGGTTTGCACGCGTCGGTCGCGCCGCTCCTCGCGCATCTGCATCAAGGAGCGCACCCGTCCCTCGTTGCGCGTACGACGCGCGAGGATGCCCTGCCGGATCCATGCCTCCTCCTGGGCGAGCTTCTTGTCGAACTGCGCCCACTGTTGCCGTTCGGTCTGCATCACGGCGTCGCGTCGCACCAGGAAGGTGGGATAGTCGCAGGCCCAGTCGCGCAGCCGGCCGCGGTCCAACTCGACGATACGTCCGGCGAGGCCGCGCAGGAACGCGCGATCGTGGGTGACGAAGAGCAGAGTGCCGCGAAAGCGTTGCAACTCGCTCTCGAGCCAGGTGATGGCCTCGACGTCGAGATGATTGGTGGGCTCGTCGAGCAGCAGCACGTCGGGGTCGATCACCAGGGCGCGTGCCAGGAGGGCACGACGTTTGGCCCCGGTGGACAGGGTGGCGAAGTCGGCGTCCATGGCCAGACCGGCCCGGGTGACGGCCTGCTCCACGAGGTGCTGCATCTCCCAGGGCGTGTCGCCTCCCGGGAGGTCGGCGAGGGCAGCCGCCACCACCTGGCCCACCGTACCGCCGAGATCGGCCGGTACCTCCTGCGGCATCAACCCTATCCGCAGCCCAGCCGTGCGCAAGATCTCGCCGCTGTCGGGCGCCAGCGCGGCGGAGAGCAGCCTCAGCAGTGTCGACTTGCCCTCGCCGTTGCGGCCCAGCAGCGCGATGTGATCCCCCTTCTCCACGCGCAGGTCGACGTCCACGAGCACGGGCGGCCCGCCGAGCGAGAGCGTCACGGACTTCAGCTCGAGTATTGCCATGGCACCATATGCGTCGCGGAAGGAAAGGCGTCCGCTCAGATGCTCCAGTTGACGAGCGGCAGCACCGGGAGCTTCGACTTGCTCTGGATGATGTTCAGCACCCCGATCTGCAACCCGTGCATTTTCTGGGCGACGTTCACCACGCCGACCTGGACGCCGTTGAAATCGTCGGACACGTTCACGAGACCCCACTGCAGGCCCTCGGCCCGCCGGTTCACGTTGACGGCGCCTGACTGCACACCCTGCAGGAAGCCGTCGGTCCGGCTGTAGAACCCGGCCTGCCAGCCGCTGAAGTCGCCGTCGGTGAGTCCCACGAGAGCCCACTGCACGCCGACCTGGTCGCCGTGCGCGACGGTGATCAGGCCCCAGTCGAGTCCCTTGACGTCGCGGTTCACGCCATAGAGCAGGGCGAGACGCAGTGCGCTCACCGACGTCTCCTCGCCGGTGGTCTGGACCGGGCTGAACAGCGCGAGATTGAGCGGGCTGCGGGCCTCGTCGGCCGCGGCGGCCGTGGTCGGTGCGACCACGGCCGGCGTGGCCAGGGCGAGAACGAGGAACGCGTGGGCGAGCGCGTGTCTCATGATCGGATCCTGTCGTTGCGAACTATAGCGCGTCGCGCGTGACCGTGGCGTTCTCCACGATGACGTCGTACGCGTAACCCGCGCCGAAATCCTTGTTCGTGGCGACGGTGCCCTTGATCAGGACCACGTCGCCGACCTTGGCGTCGCCGTCGGTGGTGACGGTGAGGTCGCCGTCGGCGCCGTTGCTGCTGCCGTCCTGGATGTGCAGCCAGTTCTTGCCCATCACGTTGCCGGTGCGCTTGACCACCTGGCCGCGCACGAGCACCTGCTTGCCGGCGAGCTTGGCGGCATCGGCGTGGATCTCCGCCACGGTCACGCCACCGGCAGCCTTGGCCACGCTGCCGGCCGCCACGGTGACGTCGGCCTGATTCAGACCGGAGTGCGGATTGCTGCCACCGCTCATCGCGCCGCCGCCCATGGAGGCCGGCATGTTCGATGCGCCGCCCTTCTGGATGGCGTTGACGAAGTAGATCTCCGGGAAAGTGCGGTCGAGCGTCTTGCTGGCGAAGTCCTTCATCACCATGCCGGCGGGCATGGTCACCTCATCGCCCACGGCCACCTCGGTGGTGGGGCCGGCCGCCCAGACGTCGCCATCGGCGGTCTTCACGTGGACGTAGGTATAGCCGCCGGAATCCATCGTCTCGGTGACCTCGCCGCTGATGCTGGCCGGGGTCGCGGACGGAGGCGCGGCCTGCTGGCCCTGCGCGGGGGTGTTCGCGCTGGCCTGCTGCTGGGCGCTGGTGTCGCTCTTGCCCCCGCAGCCGGCGAGCAGGGCGATCAAGGCGATGGCGGCAAGTAACGTACGGACCATCATCGTGAGCCTCCCAAGGGTTTCGAGATTGCCTAGCATGGCCACAAGATAGACCGTACGGGTGGTATTTCAACCCACCTAATTCATGCTGTCGCGTAGCGAGGCGAGTGGAACGGTCTCTGTGAGCGGGATCTCGCAGGGTTTGTGAGGGAGCCGTACCCGCTGGGGTACGGTGACCGCAGCAAACCCGAGAAAGCCCGCTCACAGAGACCCGTGACGCCGCCGCAGTAGCGATAGCATGAATTAGGTGGGTTCAAGTCGGGCGAGAACCCCCAGGTGCCCAGTTTCGCGCTTGTCGTGGCGGGACCGATGCCGTTTGCTAGAGTCTCCCGGTAGCCGCGACGGCGCCGGCCACGAGGGAGTGCGCCTTGTCCAGTCCGGTCGACCCGGCCGCCGTGCATGCCAAGACCCGCGCCGCGACCATGTCCGTCATGGCGGCGGTCCTGCTCACCGTCTTGAAACTCACCGTCGGACTCGCCACCGGCAGTCTCGGTCTCCTGGCCGAGGCGGCGCACTCGGGCCTCGATCTCGTGGCGGCCATCGTCACCTACTTCGCCGTGCGCATCTCGGACCGGCCCGCCGACCACGTTCACCAGTACGGCCACGGCAAGGTGGAGAACCTGTCGGCGCTGTTCGAGACGGTCCTGCTGCTCGTGACCTGTGTGTGGATCGTCTTCGAGGCGGTGCAGCGCCTGGCGTACAAGCACGCCCACGTGGAGGCTACGGTGTGGGCCTTCGTCGTGATCATGACGTCGATCGTGGTGGACATCAATCGCTCGCGTATGCTCTACCGCGCTGCTCGCGAGCACCATAGCCAGGCCCTGGAAGCCGACGCGCTCCATTTCTCCACCGACATCTGGAGTTCTGCCGTCGTCCTGGTGGGGTTGGCCCTGGTGTGGCTGAGCGGCCGCCTCGGACCCGACTGGCTCTGGCTCGCCAAGGCCGACGCCGTGGCGGCGCTGGGCGTGGCGTGCATCGTCGTCGTGATCAGCATTCGACTCGGCCAGCGCGCGGTGAACGTGCTGCTCGATGCCGCGCCGCACGGGCTGGTCGCTCGTATCGAGGCCGAGGTGGTGCAAGTGCCGGGCGTGCGCGAGGTGCGGGACACGCGTGTGCGTCAGAGCGGGGCCGCCACCTTCGTCGATCTCACCGTCGAGGTGGAGCGCAGCGTCGCCCTCGAGGAAGCGCACCGTATCGCCACCGAGGTCCAGGAGGCCGTGGCGCAACTCGTGCCGCGCAGCGACGTGGTGGTGCACGTCGATCCGGTGCGGCCGCGCGGCGAGATCCTTCCCGACACCGTGAGCGCCATCGCCACGCGGATGGGGCTGCGTACCCACGACGTGGTGCTCCACGAGATCCGCGGCAGGTTCTACCTGGACATGCACGTCGACGTGCCGGCCGATCTCTCCCTCGCCGATGCGCACGTGGAGGTGTCCCGCCTGGAGGAGGCGATCCGGGCCGAGCTGCCGCATGGCACCACCATCAACAGCCACATCGAGCCGTACCACTCCACCACCCCGCGCGTGGCGGCGCTGGGCGCCGACACCGAGGCGCTCCTGCGTGACCGCATCCTGGCCGCAATGTCGCGTGTACCGGGCTTGCGTGGCTGCCACGCCTGCCATCTCCGCGCCGGGCTCACCGGCTACGACGTCGTGCTCGATTGCCACGCTCCCGCCGAGCTGTCGGTGGATGAGGCCCATCGCCTCACCGAGATCGCGGAGTCGCGCTTGCGGGAAGAGATCCCGGGCATCGGGCAGGTCCTCATCCACGTCGAACCCGCCTCCTGACGCGGTCAGGGCTTCGGTGTGGCGGTCGTGCCCAGGCACAGCGGTGACGCGCCCGCCGAGCGATCGATGAGATCGACGATCGGTGTGCTGCCCATGGCCTCCTCGATGTGGGCCATGGCGTCGTCGAGCTTGCGGTGCAGGGGGCAGAGCTGCGAACCATGCGCGGGGATGCCCAGTGGGCAGCCATCGAGCCGAGGGATGGGATCGATGGCGTTGATCACGTCCAGCGGCGTGATCGTCAGCGGGTCGCGCGCGAGCGTGAAGCCGCCGTGCAGTCCACGCTGCGAGTTCACGAGTTTCGCGCGCACGAGGCTTTGCATCACCTTGGCGAGGTAGCCCGCCGGGATCTTCGTGGCGTCCGCGATCGCCCTGGTGGTCTGCGGGGCGTCGCCACGGCTGGCGATCCATACGATCGTGCGGAGGGCGTACTCGGCAGTCCGGGAAATCAACGCGCAGCCTCCGTCTTTCTGCTTACTGGACCTTGACATCCACAATGTGCCCGCTATCGTTGCCCCTGTCAAGAGGACAAAAGCATCCAGATATCGAGTGAGGCTTCCAGATGGAGGCTGTGGTCATGCAAGGCACCGAGAACACGTCGGATACGATTCAAGCCACCAGCCGGCCGCGTCGGCGTTCCCGGCCGCGCCGCGCCTACGGACCGCGCCTGGCCGTGCAACTCGTCACCCTCGGCATCTGCGTCGCGATGGGCGTCCAGTTCGGCACCTGGGTCGGTCGTCTCGAGGCTGGCTCCATCGCGGGTGTCCGGCCGCCAGGCGTGGAGGGTTTCCTGCCCATCTCGGGACTCATCAGCCTGCGCCAACTGATCGCAACGGGCGAGTTCTCGATGATCCATCCCGCGGCGCTGGTGATCCTCGCTCTCGCCTGCCTGAGCGCACTGCTGCTCAAGAAGTCGTTCTGCTCCTGGCTATGCCCCGTTGGCACGGTGTCGGAGTACGCGGCGCGTCTCGCGCATCGGGTGACGGGCTGGCGGGTGAAGCTGCCGCGCTGGCTCGACTACCCGCTGATGGGCATCAAGTACCTGCTTCTGATCTTCTTCCTCCACGCGATCTTCTTCCGGATGGCGACGGCCGACGTGACGGCGTTCCTGCTCTCGCCGTACAACAAGGTCGCCGACATCAAGATGTTCTACTTCTTCGCCCATATCTCCGCGCTGGCGATCAAGGTCATCTTGGCACTCGTGGCGCTCAGCCTGGTGGTGCCGTATTTCTGGTGCCGCTACCTCTGCCCGTACGGCGCGCTGCTCGGGGCACTGTCCTGGTTCTCGCCCCTGAAGATCCGCCGCTCGCCCCTCGACTGCACGAGCTGCGGCCGCTGCGCTGCCGTCTGTCCCGCGTTCTTGCCCGTCGACCTCAAGCTCGTGATCAACTCGCCCGAGTGCACCGGTTGCATGGAATGCGCGGCGCATTGCCCGGTGCCCACCGCGCTGGCCTTCGGTCCACCGCCGCGCTGGCATCGCAAGGTGAAGCCGGCGGCGGTGGCCGTGCTCGTAATCGTGCTCTTCTACGGCGGCATCGGCGTGGCAAAGCTCGCCGGTCGCTGGCATTCGCGGGTCGATCCCGTGGAGTTGCAGCAGCGCGTGCAGCACGGACTGAACGGGCCCGACTACGGGCATTTCGGGCGCTAGAGCCCAGCGCGGCGGCGTTGGCCGGCCGGGCGCTGGCCCGCGGATACCGGCCGCGGGTGTTCTCCAAGCCTGTCGGCGACTGAAACCTCGCCTGGACGCGGTTTCGCGACTAGCTTGAACGGCAATCGTGCCACCCCGCCGATCGTCGATGACCATTCCGCCGAGCGAGAAGCCATGCCGCATCTCATCGCCGTATCCACAGCGTCGCCCCCGCACCGGGTCGACCAGAGCGAAGCGCGGGAATTCGCGAGCAACCTCTTTCGCGAGCACCTCTCGCACCTCGACCGGTTGCTGCCGGTGTTCACCAATGCGGGCATCGAGACGCGCTACTTCGCGATGCCGCCCGCCTGGTTTCGCGATCCGCCGCCCTTCGCCGAGAAGAACGCCATCTTCGTGGAGCAGGCCACAGCGCTCAGTGCGCGCGCCGTACGCCAGCTCCTCGAGACGACGGAGCTGAAACCCGGCGACATCGACATGATCATCTTCATCAACACCACGGGTCTGGCAACGCCGTCGATAGACGCGCGCCTGATCAACGTGCTCGGTCTGCGCACCGACGTGCGCCGCACGCCGATCTGGGGCCTCGGCTGCGCGGGGGGCGCCGCGGGCCTGGCGCACGCCTATCACCATGCACTCGGCCATCCGCGCGAGCGCATCCTCGTGGTGGCCTGCGAGCTGTGCGGCCTCACCTTCCTGGCCGACGACTACACGAAGAGCAACCTCGTGGCCTGCGCCCTCTTCGCGGACGGCGCCGCTGCCGCACTCATATGTGGCGACGATGTCGGCGCGCAGGGGCTGGAGTTGCTGGGCACCCAGTCGCGCTTCTATCCCGACTCGCTCGAGGTCATGGGCTGGAACATCGTCGCCCGCGGCATGCAGGTGGTGTTCGATCGCCGCATCCCCGACATCGTGACGCAGCACGCGGCCGACGAGCTGGACACCTTCCTCGCGCACCACGGCCTCGCGCGCGCCGGCGTGGCGGAGTACCTCTACCATCCCGGCGGTATCAAGGTGCTCGAGGCCTATGTCAACGCGTACGGTGTGGAGCCGGGCGCCCTGCGCTACTCGCGCGAGGTGCTGCGCGATTTCGGCAACATGTCGTCGGTCACGGTGCTCTACGTCCTGGCCCGCTACCTCAGCGAGCACCGTCCTGGCCGCGGCGTGCATGGCGTGATCTCGGCGCTGGGGCCGGGCTTCTCCTCGGAATCGTTGCTGGTGCGGCTGTAGATTTCGCTGGTGCCGGCACCAGAATCGAGGAAGCGCGTGCTGGCCGTCGTCAGCCGGCGGCCAGCATCGCGCGCAACACCGTCTCGCGCTCGAGGATGATGCGGCCGCGGGCCAGCTTTACCGCGCGGGCGCGCTCGAAGTCCTTCAGCAGACGACTGATGACCTCGCGGGCCGAGCCGAGATCGGCCGCGATGCGTTCGTGGGTCACCGCCAGTTCGCGCACGGGTTCGCCATCGCCGAAGAAGCGCTTGCCGAGATACTCTGCGAGGCGGCGATCCATGCGCTTGAACGCCACCTCCTCCACCAGGGACATGATGCCCGCGATGTGCGTGGAGAGCAGCGTGAACACGTACGTACGCAGCACCGGGTTGAGGTCGATCCAGCGCCGGAAATCGGGACCGCGGAATGCCACGGCCTGCACGTCCTCCTCGACGACGGCCGACGCCGGACACGGCTCGCCTGACAGGAGGCACGACAGGTTGAGCAGGCACACCTCGCCGGCCTGGACGTGGTAGAGGGTGATCTCGCGTCCGGTGTCACCCAGCTTGTAGACACGCAGCTTCCCCTGACCGACCAGGGCGATCACCTCGGAATGCCGTCCCTCGGAGGCGTAGTGCGTGCCCCGTTTGAGTTCGGTGCGGACGCCGACCGCGAGCATCTCCTTCTGGAACGCCGGGTCGCAATCGCGGAAGAATGGGTAGTGCTCGAGGATCCGTCGCTTGTCCATGGGCGTCGCTTTCGCATGGGCGTGAGGGGCGGCGGTCCCGGCGCTGTCGGCGGGCTGCAGGACGCAACCTGCGGTACCAACGGGTCGCGCCGGAATGAAGATATTCTATGTCACGATTTGCGTTCCGGCAACGTACCTGGCGTGAGTGACCGGGATCACAGACGTCAGTCGCACCGATCCTGATCATGAAGACACCGGAGGTCGGAGGTGCCGTCTAATCTGGGTGGGGCGGACGGCGCTTCCGATCGTCCGGATCGAGATCCCCATCGTCCGTGAAGATACGCAGGTCCCGCGGGGCGACATACATGACGTCGCCGGCGACCACGTTCAGCTCCTGGAATCGCTCCGGCGCGACCGCGGCCTCGAACTGCTCGCCGGTCGGTGTCCGCAATGCGAGCCTCACCGTAGGCCCCGCCGCGTGGACCGCCATGACCTCGGCCCGCAGGCTCGGGACCATTGGGGGGTGCCTTTCCAGGGTCAGTTCGTGCGGCCTGATGAAGACACGCACCGCGCTCGCGGATCGCGCCTGGTGAGCCGGCGCGTCCAGCACGACACTCGCGAACATCACCTTGCCGTCGGCCACGCGACCCCGGAACACGTTGACGTCTCCAAGGAAGTTCATCACGAATTCCGTCGCCGGTTCGTGGAATACAGCGTCGGGCTTCCCGACCTGTTCGATGTGGCCCTCGTTCATCACGACGATGCGATCGGCCACCTCGAGGGCTTCGTCCTGGTCGTGGGTGACGAAGACGCTGGTGACGTGGATATGTTCGTGCAACTGTCGCAACCAGATGCGAAGCTGCTTGCGCACGCGTGCGTCGAGCGCGCCGAAGGGTTCGTCGAGCAGCAGCACGCGCGGCTCCACGGCGAGCGCCCGCGCCAGGGCCACCCGCTGGCGCTGGCCTCCGGAGAGCTGAGCCGGGAAACGATCGGCCATGGGTTCGAGCTGAACGAGTTGTAACAACTCCTGCACGCGCGCCGCGATCGCGCGGCGCGAGGGCCGTTCGCCTCGTGGCCTCACTCGCAGGCCGAAGGCCACGTTCTCGAACACCGTCAGGTGCCGGAACAGCGCGTAATGCTGGAACACGAATCCCACGCGGCGCTCCTGCACGCGCCGCCCGGCGACGTCCTGATCGTGGAAACGGACGGGACCGCTGCCGGCATCGGGAAGCTCGAGGCCGGCGATGATACGCAGCAACGTGGTCTTGCCGGAGCCGGAGGGTCCGAGCAACGCGGTGAGCTCGCCGGCCGGCAGGGTGACGCTCACGTTGCGCAACGCCGTGAACGTGCCATAGGTCTTGCTGACGTGTTCGATGGTGATGCCCATGTCATGCGACCTCCGTCGCGCCATCGTGGCTGTGGACCTGCGCGGCTTGCGGTTCACCGGTCTGCTGTTCCATCAGCGCCCTGGCGGCCAGCGTCGCCAGAGCCAGGAGCGCGAGGAGCGAAGCTGCCGCGAAGGCGGCGACGAAGTTGTACTCGTTGTAGAGGATTTCTACCTGAAGCGGCAGCGTAATGGTCTTGCCGCGAATGTGGCCGGAGACCACCGAGACCGCTCCGAACTCGCCCATGGCGCGCGCATTGCAGAGAATCACGCCATAGAGCAGGGCCCACTTCACGTTGGGAATGGTCACCCGCCACAGCGTTTGCCAGCCCGAGGCTCCGAGCGTGAGCGCGGCTTCCTCGTCGTCGGTGCCCTGGGCCGCCATGAGCGGGATCAGCTCGCGTGCCACGTATGGCAGCGTCACGAAGACCGTCGCCATCACGATGCCGGGCACCGCAAAGATCACCTGCAGATCGTGCGCGGCCAGCCACGGGCCCAACCAGCCATGAAGGCCGTACACCAGCACGTAGACGAGGCCCGAGATCACGGGCGAGATGGCTAGCGGCAGGTCGATCAAGGTCGTCAGCACGGTCTTGCCGCGGAACTCGAACTTGGCGACGGCCCACGCCGCCGCGAGGCCGAACACCAGGTTCACGGGCACGGCGATCGCCGCGACGAACAGCGTGAGTCGGATCGCGGCGCGTACGGCCGGGTCGCCGAAGCTCGCCACGTAGGCGCGCGCACCGCGACGCAGGGCCTCGGCGAAGACGGCGGCCAGGGGCGCCAGCAGGAAGACCGCGAGAATCACCAGCGTTGCCGCCAGGGCCAGCCGGCGCGCCCAGCGAGGATCGGCGATGGCGACGCGCGGCGTCGATGCAACGGGCATGATCAGACTCTCCCGCGCCGGGCCCAGCGCTGTAGCAGATTGATCGTCAGCAACAGGCCGAACGAGACGGCAAGCAGCGCCACCGCGATCGCCGTGGCGCCCGCCTCGTCGTACTGCTCGAGCTTGGTCACGATCAGGAGCGGCGCGATCTCGGTACGCATGGGAAGATTGCCGCTGATGAAGACCACGGAACCGTACTCGCCGAGCGCCCGTGCCAGGGCCAGACCGAAGCCGGTGAGCACGGCCGGCGCAAGGCCGGGCAGTACGACATATCGCAGGGTCTGTCGACGCCGCGCGCCGAGGCTGGCGGCGGCCTCCTCCATTTCGGGATCGAGGTCCGCCACGGCAGGCTGGAGTGTCCGAACGACGAAAGGTAGACCAACGAAGGCGAGCGCGATCACCACGCCCAGGGGCGAGAACGCTGCTCGGATGCCCACATGTGCCAGCAAGCCGCCGAGCCAGCCCGTGGGAGCATAGATGGTTGTGAGTGCGATCCCGGACACTGCCGTGGGCAGGGCGAAGGGCAGGTCGATGAGGGCGTCGAGGATCCGTTGGCCGGGAAAGCGATATCGCACGAGCGCCCACGCCACCACCGTACCGCACAGCGTGTCGACGAATGCGGCGATCAGGGCGCTGCCGATGCTGAGCCGGCACGCCGCGACGACCCGCGGCGCGGTCACGATGTCCCAGAATCCGGTCCAACCAAACGTCGCGGAGCGCAGAACCAGCGCCGCCAGCGGCACGAGGGCCACGACCGAGAGCGTGAACAGCGTGACACCGAGCGTCAGCTCGAAGCCGGGAAGCACCGTATGCTTGCGCGCCAGGAGGGCCATCATGGTTGCCTCATCGCCGCGCGGCCATCATCGCATCGAAGACGCCGCCGTCGACGAAATGCGTCTGCTGCGCGACTGTCCAGCCACCGAAGACATCATCGACGCTCATGCGCTGCAACGCCGGGAAGCGCGCGAGATCGGCCGGGTCGGCATTCGTGGGATCGACCGGCCGGTAGTAATGCTTCGCTGCGAGCCGCTGAGCGACGGGCGAGTACAGCCACTGCAGGTAGGCCGTGGCCACCGCACGCGTGCCGTGCTTGTCGGCCCACGAATCCACGAGGGCCACGGGCGGTTCCGCGAGGATGCTCACCGATGGCACGACGATGTCGACGCGGTCGGGGCCGAACTCGTTGACCGCGAGAAATGCCTCGTTCTCCCAGGTGAGGAGCACGTCGCCGATGCCGCGCGCCACGAATGTGCCGGTGGCGCCTCGAGCCCCCGAATCGAGCACCGGCACGTGGGCGTAGAGCGCGGCGACGAAGGCGCGCGCGCTGTCCTCGGCCGCGGCAACGGCGCCGGCGGCGGCCGTGTCGTGCAGCCGTGCGAGGTCGCCGAGCTGCCGCTGCAGCGCCGCCGCCCACGCGGCGAGGTAGATCCAGCGCGCACCCCCCGAGGTCTTGGGATTGGGGGTGATCACCGTCACGCCCGGCGCGAGCAGGTCTGCGCCAATCGTGGATGCCGCGGGGATTCCCCTTGCGCACCAGGAACACCACGGTCGAGGTGTACGGCGTGCTGCCGTTCGGTAGCCGCTGTCGCCAGTTCCCGGGCAAGGTGCCGGCATGTGAGGCGATCGCGTCGATATCGTGGGCCAGCGCCAGCGTCACGACGTCGGCTTCCAGCCCCTCGATCACGGCCCGCGCCTGGGCGCCGGAGCCGCCATGCGACATCGCGATCGTCACTGTCTGCCCGGTCTCCAGCCGCCAGTGCTCCGCGAACGTCGAGTTGACGTCCCTGTAGAATTCGCGGGTCGGATCGTAGGAGACATTGAGCAGGGTGAGCGGCCTTTCCGATGCCGCGGCGGGCTCGCTCCGACGGCACCCGATCGGGAATGTCATGATGGCCAGCAGCGCCAGGATCATGAGGGATGCGCGGGACATGTTGCCTCCTTCCGGTGGGTTCTCCAGCAGATAAGAGGCAAATGATGGGCCAATCGCATGATGATATACAACTTGTTGCCGCACAATAAATAGCTTATTTAGTATGCCGTATACCGTGAAATGTGGTAGCTTTGCCATGAAATATCATGGTATGATCCGTGATATATCACGGAGGAGGCCTGCCATGGCGACCGATTCCTGGCTGCTCGACGTCTGGCGAGAAGCCTGCCAGCATCTTGACCTCGGCGAGCTGATCGCGCGGCTCGCCCCGCTCGTCAAATGCCGCTGGCCCGTGAGCGCGGTCGCCGTGGCGCGCCAGTCGCCCGACGCCAAGGTGATGGAACTTGTCGGCCCGCTTGGCGACGGCGACGTCGCGGCGGACCAGCGCCGCGAGCTGACGTCTGCCGATTCCCGCTTGCTCGGCGCCTGGCTTGCACAGGGGCAGACGGAGATCATCGCGAACGACGGCCGGGTGCCGTCCGGTGTGGCCACGCTTCTGCCCGCTGCGTACACCCGGGCCGGTACCGTCATCGCGCCGCTCACCTCGTCCGATGAGGCGCGCGGGCTACTCGTGGTCGTACCCGCGGATTCCGAGGCGCCGCACGGGGTGCTTCCGGCTGTCGAGCAGCTGCGGGCTCCGCTCGCCGCAGCCCTGGCGAACGACCGTCGGTTGCGTGAGCTGGTGGATCTGCGCCGGGCTGCCGAAGCCGATCGGCGATCCTTGCTCACGCGTCTCGGCCGCGACGAGTTGCTCGAGACCATCGTCGGCGCCGACGGCGGCCTGCGTGGTGTGATGGCACGCGTCGCCATGGTCGCGGCGTCGGACATACCGGTGCTGATCCTGGGCGAGACCGGTGCCGGCAAGGAGGTCGTGGCGCGCGCCGTGCACGCGCGGTCGCGACGCGCGCACGGGCCGTTCACGCGCGTGAACTGCGGTGCCATCCCGCCAGAGCTGGTGGATTCCGAACTCTTTGGCCACGAGAAGGGGAGCTTCACCGGCGCCATGTCCCGCCGCCGCGGCTGGTTCGAGCGCTCGGACCAGGGCACCCTGTTGCTCGACGAGGTCGGCGAACTGCCGAAAGCGGCGCAGGTGCGGTTGCTACGAGTGATCCAGGACGGCATGCTCCAGCGTGTGGGGGGGGAGTCGATGCTCCGGGTCGACGTGCGGATCATCGCAGCCACCCATGCCGATCTTGCCGCCATGGTGCAGCGCGGCGAGTTTCGCGAGGACCTGTGGTACCGGCTCGCTGTTTTTCCGCTGGTGTTGCCTCCCCTGCGTGAACGGACCGAGGATATTCCCGACCTCGTTGCCATGCTCGCGCGACGCGCCTCGCGACGATTCGGCCTCAGGCCGCAGCGACCGACGGCTGCCGATCTCGCCCTGCTTGCGGCCTATCCGTGGCCGGGAAACGTCCGGGAACTGGGTTCGGTAATCGATCGTGCCGCCATCCTGGGCGATGGCAAGTGTCTGGATATCGCGAAGGCGCTCGGCAGCGGCGGTCCCGGCATGCACGCGGGGGCATGGGCGTCGTCGCCACGTGCGACGAGCGCGACGCCCGAGGCGCTCGCGTCGCTGGACGCGGCGATGGCTGCGCACATTCGCGCCGCCCTCATTGCCTGCGATGGTCGTATCGAGGGGGCGCAGGGCGCGGCCGTTCTCCTGTGCATCAACCCGCACACGCTGCGCGCGCGCATGCGAAAGCTCGGTCTCGAGTGGGCCCGATATCGGGTCCATCGATCCACAGGCTGAACTCCCATGTTTTTTGTAAGTGATGTATGTCTTTATATTTACACGAATCGGCACATGCGATTTTATTTGTTAAATTTTTAACCTATGACTAGGTTACATCACGAGCACGTTCCCTGAACACAGGCCGCACACGATGCGAGGTGGTCTCATGACTTCTGACACGCCCTCCAATGGCGACCACTGGGAATGCATGGTCTGGGAGAAGCACCGGTACAATGACCGTACTGTCATCAAATCCGGTTCCTATCTCCGCGCATCCTGTCCCTACTGCGCGGAATGTCTGATTGCCGAGGGCATGATCCGCCTCGCGTCCGTCTCGCGAGACGGGCGCAAGGGCTGGGTGGAACTGAGTCCGTACCTCAACGTCTTCGAGCGGCGCAGCGACATCCACCTTTCCGAGACCGCCGACTTTTCGGACCTGGTCTGTCCCCACTGCCACCGCTCGCTCAGGGTCCCGGAGCGCAAGTGCGGACGCGGCGATGCGAGCGTCGCCGTGGTGATGGTGGGCATCTCCACGATCAACGTGCCCTTCTACTTCTGCATGCAGACGGGCTGCACATGGCACCTCATCGATCCAGAGGACGAGCACCGGATCATCCTGGACGACAGCCTGGAATGGTGACGCGATGCCCTTCGCTGGACGCGATGATCATGGTTCGCCGGTTCGCGGTCACGCTCGCAGCAATGCGGTGCTGATCGTCGTTGCGGTCGTGGCCGCCGCCGTCGCCGCCGGCGGATACTTGCGGGGGGCGCCGCCGCCGACGACTGATCGCATCTACCTGCGCAGCATCGGCGGCGCGGTTGTCTTCGGACATGCGGAGCACCAGGCTCGGGTCGCAAGCTGCCTGCCCTGCCACCATGAACTGATCCTGGGCGATCCGATCGCCTGCGCCACGTGCCACGATGCGGATGTCACGTTCGATCTGGCGTCGCATGACGAACTCGTGCAGATCGATGGCCACACCTGCGACGGCTGTCACGCGAGCGCAGATGCCACGGGTGCGCGCAACTGCCGCGCCTGCCATGCCTCTGAGGTCGAAGGCGCAACGAGCGTGCATGCCTGCAGCGATTGCCACGATGATGCGACATACGGGCCGGCGACGTTGCCGCACGCGAGTCTCGTGACCATCGAAGGACACAGTTGCGATGGGTGCCACACACCTCGCGCCCTTGCAGAAGCGTACCACGCGACCTGCAACGGCTGTCACCTGCGAGCCGCCCCGCAGCGATTCGCTGCAGCCGATGGTGGCGCGACGTGCGCAGCGTGCCACCTGAAGTGAAACGCGGAGGTCGATCGTGAGCTTGCTCAACCTGTTCAAGACACCCGCGGCTCGCGTCCCCCGCGTGGCGCTCGGGTCCACGGCGATCGTCGACCTGCCCGATCCCGACCACGTGGTGATCCCCCTCGAGTATCCCGGTCAGATTCGCTTTCGACCCGCGGTCCAGGCCGGAGACTCCGTGGCGCGCGGGCAGGTGATCGGCCGTTCCGAACTGGGCAACTGCGTGCACGCCTCGATCAGCGGGCTGATCAAGGAGATCCGGACAATCTGGTCGGCTAGTGGCTACCACGTTCCGGCGGTCGTCATCACCCGCGGCGACGCACCCGCGCTCACACCCACCGAGTGCCTCGGACAGTGCGGGCTCGATCTGGCCTCGGCGACACGCATCGCATTGCTCAAAGCGGGCGGTGTGATTTCCCCGTGGACCACGCCGGGCCAGGACCACCGAGAAGCGGACATCGGCGAGTTCCCGGACATCCAGCACATCGTCGTGAAGGGGCTGAACGAGGAGCCCACGATCGTAAATTTCGAGCTGCTCATGGTGGAGGGAGCCGGCAGGCTGAAGGACGCGTTGCAACGGCTGTGCGATTTCGTGCCCCGCGCCACGATATGGTTGACGGTGGCGCGCCGCCTCGAGCCGTGGGCGCGCGAGACCTTCGAGGACCTCGTACGCGTGGTGGGCCTCGCCGAGGAGTATCGCCATCGCATCGAGCGGATGGTGGTGCCGCGCGTGACGGGCGTGGCCATTGCGAATACCGAGGCGTTCCGGTCGCGCGGTGTCGCCGTGCTCTCCGTCGAACACCTGCTGACCGCGGCCGATGCGCTTGCCGGCAAGCCATTCACGCACAAGACGGCGACGATAGCCGGAGGCCTTCTGCGCGAGCCGGTGACCGTGCGCACACCGGTCGGAACGACGATCGGGACCTTGCTCGCGAGCCAGGGCATGAGCGCCGCCGACTACGGTCGTCTGATCGTCGGCGGCCCGATGCGCGGCATGACGCAGTATACCGACGAGACGCCGTTGAGCAAGTTCCAGCACGGCGTATTGGTGATGGCAGCGTCCGAGCTGCCGGCGGAGCTGAACCGTACCTGTGTGAACTGCGGCCGCTGCACGCGCGCCTGTCCCGTGCACCTGCAGGTGCACCTCATCGGGCGTTGCGTGGAGTACAACCTGCTTGCCGAAGTGCCTTCGCGCCACCCAGAGGCCTGTCACGAGTGCGGGCTCTGCGCCTTCGTCTGTCCGGCTCATCGGCCCCTGGTGCAGATGATGAAGATCGCCAAGCGTGCGGGCGTGACCGAGACGAGCGAGGCGGTGGCATGATCCCGACGATCATCGACACGCGGCCGGCGACCGACCAGGCGCCCAGGAACGATCGCGACGCTCAGCACGACCACAAGCTGAGCGTAGCCGAGGGGCCGCACTGGCACGACGGCAGTTCGCTCACGCGGACACAGATTCTCTGGCTTATGGCGCTGCTTCCCGCGGGCGTGGCGAGCGGCGTCATGCTCGGCGCACCGGCGTTGCGGGTGATGGCGCTGGCGGTCGCGGCCGCGATCGCCTTCGATGCCCTCGCCAACCGCGTGATGTCCCTGCCGGATGCCACCTCGAACGGCAGCAGCATCACTCTCGGCCTGCTGCTCGCCTTTCTCCTGCCGGTCGACGCGCCGTGGTGGTTGGTGGTCGTGGGCTGTTTCCTGACCATCGTGATCGGCAAGAAGCTCTTCGGTGGCTGGGGCGGCTATCCCGTGCATCCGGTGGCGCTGAGCTACGCGATGCTCGTCGTGTCGTGGCCAGCGCGGATGGACGTCACGGCGTCGCTCGTGCACGCGACCTGGCGCGCCGCACCGGTGGAACCTCTACGGCTCGTCAAGACCCTCGGCGCGGCCGCCGCCGCGCAATACGACCTCCACGACCTCCTGCTCGGCGTGCAGACCGCTGGCGTGGGCGACGCGATGGTGCTGTGGCTTCTCGCGGGCGGTGTCTTCCTATTCCTCGTCCGGCAGGTGCCCTGGCAGATTCCGATCGGTGTCGTCGCCGGCGTGGTGCTCTGCGCCTGGCTGCTCGGCATGGCCGACCCCGGGCGCACGGCCACGCCGGCCTTCCAGCTCCTGGCGGGCGGTACGGTGTTCATGGCGTTCTTTCTGGCGCCGGAGCACACGACATCGCCGGTCAACCCGTGGCCGATGTTCCTCTACGGGTGGTTGGGCGGCGTGTTGCTCGTGCTGATCCGCGCGTTCTCGAGTCACATCGACGGCACGGTATTCGCCGTGCTGCTGATGAACGTCGCCTGTCCGCTGCTCGACCGCCTGGGGCCCCGGATCGTCGGCCTGGAGGTGCCACGCGATGCGTGAAATCGGTCGCCTGGTGCTGGTGCTCGGGCTCATCGGCGTGGTGAGCGCGTCGTCGCTGGCATACGTGCGCACGACCCTCGCTCCCCGGATCGAGCGGCAGAACGATTTCTACGTGCGCGGGCCGGCGCTCGAACGGCTGTTCCAGCAGCCGGCACGCACTCTCCTGGGCAACAAGGTGACGCTGGATGCGGCCGGCACCCGCTACCTGATCTTCTTTCGGCGAGTGGACGGCGACGTCACGGGTCTCGCCGTGGAAGCGCCTGGCCACGGCGGCTACGCCGGCGACGTGGTGATGATGGTCGGACTCGATCTTGTCACCGAACGGATGCTCGGCGTGGAGATCGTCTCGCACGGCGAGACCCCGGGCGTGGGTGCCCGGATCGAGAGACCGACATTCCGCAAGCAGTGGCGAGGCTTGCCGATGGACGACACGCTGAATCTGCGCACTGCGGGCGGCAACATCGACGCGATCAGCGGTGCCACCTTCTCGTCGCGTGCCATGATCGACGGCACCAACCAGGTCGATGGCCCTGATGCGGGATCACAGGGCCGACATCCTGGCGCGCATAGCCGGGAACTAGACGGAGAGCGGTCATGACGTTCAGGCAGGCACTCACTCACGGGTTCTGGCGAGACCTGCCGCCTTTCCGGCTGGTGCTTGGCCTCTGCCCGGCTCTGGCCGTCACCTCGGCCGCGCCCAACGGGCTGGGCATGGGGTTGGCGGTGACCTTCGTGCTGATCTTCTCCAACATGTTCATCTCGCTGCTGCGCCGGGTGATCCCCGAGCGAGGTACGGATCGCCAGCTACATCGTGGTGATCGCCAGCCTCGTGGTGCTCGTGGAACTGGGCATGAAGGCGTTCTTCTTCTCGCTCTCCCAGCAGTTGGGGATCTACATCCCGCTCATCGTCGTGAACTGCATCCTGCTGGGGCGCGCCGAGGCGTTCGCCTCGCGCAATCCTGTGCTGCTGTCCGTGGCCGACGGGGTGAGCGTGGGGCTGGGCTACACGGTCTCGCTCACGTTGATGGCGTCGGTGCGCGAGGTCCTGGGCGCCGGCACGTGGTTCGGCCATACAGTGTTCGGACATGGTTTCGAGCCCTTCGGTTTCATGGTCAGGGCGCCGGGGGCGTTCCTCTGCCTGGGCCTGCTCCTCGGACTGATGAATGCCTGGAGCCGCAAGCGCGGCGAGTTCTTCGTGCAGACGTGACGGGAGACCGTGCCATGAACCTGATTCTGCTGACCGTGAGTGCGATCTTCGTACACAACATCCTGCTGGCGCAATACCTGGGCAACTGCCCGTTCTGCGGCGTATCGAAGAGGATCGAAACCGCGACCGGCATGGCGGTGGCCGTGGTATTCGTGACCACTCTGGCGTCGATCTTCACCTGGGGCACGTATCACCAGATTCTCGTGCCATTGCACCTGGAGTACCTGCAAACGCTGGTCTTCATCCTGGTGATCGCGGCCCTCGTGCAGTTCGTGGAGATCTTCCTCAAGAAGAAGAGCCGTTCCCTCTACAACGCGCTCGGGATCTACCTGCCACTGATCACCACGAACTGCGCCGTGCTGGGGATCGCGTTGCTCAATATCAAGAACAACTTCGGCTTCGTGCACATGGTGGTGTATTCCGCCGCCAGCTCGGCGGGATTCGGCCTTGCCATCGTGCTGTTCGCCGGGGTGCGCGAGCGCCTCTTCCTGTCGCCGGTGCCGCGGTCCATGCAGGGGACGGCGATCGCCCTCGTCACGGCCGGCATCATGTCGCTCGCGTTCCTGGGGTTCGCGGGCATGGTCGAGTAGCCACGGAGACGCACCATGTGGATCCCCGCTGTCGTCCTCGGAGGTATCGCCGCGATCGCGGCGGTGGTGCTGGGCATTGCGGCGCGCGTCTTCCACGTTCAGGAAGATCCGCGGATCAAGGCCGTCAATGACCTGCTCGCCGGCGCCAACTGCGGGGGCTGCGGCTACGCGGGCTGCGTCGCCTGTGCGGAGGCGATCGTCCGCGGCGAGGTGGAGCCCAACGCATGCGTGGTCGGTCAGGCCGATGTGGCGCGCGCCGTCGCCTCGTTTCTGGGCATGGAACTGGCCGACACGGAGCCGCAGATCGCGTGCCCCGACTGCCAGGGAGGGTTGCGCGCCTCGCGCAAGTACGCCTACGCCGGCTTTGACGACTGCCGCGCTGCTATGCTCTATTTCCACGGCCCCGTGTCATGCCAGCACGGATGCCTCGGGCTGGGCACCTGCATCCGCGCCTGCAAGTTCGGGGCGATCACGATGGGGCCCGCCGGGTTGCCCCTCTTCGATCCTACGCGCTGCGTGGCCTGCGGCGCCTGCGCTCGCGCTTGCCCCAAGGGCATCATCTCGATCATTTCCGAGACGACCAAGATCCTGCACTGGAATCGCTACACCGAATGCCTGGCCCCGTGCCGGCAGAAGTGTCCGGCGCAGATCAACATCCCCAAGTACATCGAGCACCTGAAGCGCGGCGAGTTCGCCGAGGCGTTGCTGACGATCAAGGAGAGCAACCCGCTACCGCTCTCCACGGGCCGGGTATGCCCCGAGCCGTGTGCCCTGGCCTGCCGGCGACATATCGGCGACGAACCGGTAGCGATCAACTATCTCAAGCGCTTCGCGGCCGACTGGGAAATGAGCTCGGGGCGCCGCCTGCACATCCCTGTGCTTCCGGATACCGGCCGGAAGGTCGCGGTGATCGGAGGCGGGCCAGCCGGACTGTCCGCGGCCTACTTCCTGCGCCGCCTCGGCCACGCCGTCACCATCTATGATCAGATGCCGGCGCTCGGCGGCATGCTGCGCTACGGCATTCCGGAGTACCGTCTTCCCAAGCGTGTTCTCGACTGGGAGATCGAGGGCATCCTGGCACTCGGCATCCAGGCCGCGACCGGTGTCGCTCTGGGCAAGGACTTCACCATCGATTTCCTGCGCGCCAATGGTCACGACGCGATCTTCCTCGCCGTGGGTGCATGGCGCGACAATGGCCTTGGCCTCGAGGACGACGGCGTCTCTGGTATCGTGAGCGGCATCGAGTTGCTGCGGCGCATGCAGACGTCCGCGCCGATCCCCTTACGTGGACACGTGATCGTGATCGGCGGCGGCAACACCGCCATCGATGCCGCGCGCACCGCCCTGCGAGCCGGCGCGAGTCGGGTGAGCATCGTGTATCGCCGTTCGCGCGACGAGATGCCGGCGAATCCGGCCGAGATCGTGGCCGCTGACGAGGAGGGCGTGCGATACCGCTTCCTCAGCGCGCCCAACCGCATCGTATCCGACGCCGGCCACGTCACCGGGCTCGAGATTCTGCGCATGGAGCTGGGCGAACCCGATCCCAGCGGTCGGCGAAGGCCCGTGGCGATCGCGGGATCGGAAGAGACGATCCCGTGCGACCTGATCATCGAGGCCGTGGGCCAGATGCCCGACATCGATTTCCTTGCGGTGCCGGGCATGCCGTCGTTGCCGACAACGCGCTGGAACACGATCGACGCCAGCGAGGACACGCTACAGACCGATGTGCCCTACATCTTCACCGGTGGTGATTGCTTCACGGGACCCTCGCTCATGGTCAACGCGATCGGTGCTGGTCGGTATGCGGCACGATCGATCCACTATTACGTGACCGAGGGCAGGATTCCGCCAATCGAGCACCGACAGACCGAACTCATCAGCGACTCGCTCTACGAGTCCATCGCGGGTGTGGCACCCCGCCCTCGGGTGCACGAGCCCGTCGTGACGCTGCAGGACCGCCTCGGCACTTTCAATGAGGTCGAGGGCACGATCGACGAAGAGGATGCCCTCTACGAGGCCGCGCGTTGCCTGCATTGCGGCACCTACTGCTATGACCACGATCTGGAGCAGGAACGTCTGCGGCAGGAGACCGAGCAGCCGGCGTGATCCGGCCGCCATGCAGAAAGGTACGGCAAGGTGTATCTACGGACCGCGCGAAATCGCCTGCAGTTCGTGCTCTGGCTCGTCGCGGTGCACTCTGCCGCCGTTGCCGTGGGACTCATGGCGCATCCCGTAGCGCTGCTGGAACGCCTCGGCTTCGCCGCCGTGGGCGAGCCGTTCTTCCCGACCCAGGGCGGCGTCTTCCATCTGGTCATGGCGGTAGGCTACGCGATGGCTGCCTGGTCGCCGGATCGCAACCGCTGCCTGGCCGTGTTCTCGATCGTGGTCAAGGTTCTGGCCACGCTCTTTCTGCTCGTCTATTGGTTCGTGATCTCTCGTCTACCGGCGGTGCTGCTTTCCGGCCTGGTCGACGGCGCCATGGCGGTAATGATCGCGCTCGCGTACGCGGCATGGCGACGCGAGCAAGCACGCGAGGTGTCGTGATGGACACGAAGCTGCCCGGAATCGTCGTGACCGGCGCCTCCGGCTTCATCGGTCGGCACTTCCTGGCCAGTGCGGCCGGACGCTACCGGCTGTTCTGTCTGGCGCGCCGCTCGCGCGAGGAGTCGCAGATTCCCGCCTACGAAAACCTGCATTGGTCGCAGGTTGACGTTGCGCGCTGGGACGACCTACGCGAGGTCGTGCATTGCGTGAAGAGCCATGGAGGCGCGTCTGCCGTGCTTCATCTCGCCGGCTACTACGACTTCCACAACATGGAGCACCCCGAATACGAACGCACGAACGTGAAGGGGACCCGCAACGTTCTCAAACTGGCGCGTCAGCTCGGTGTCGGTCGCTTCATCTTCGCCAGCTCCCTGGCCGCGTGCCGGTTTCCGCCGGCGGGCCTGGCGATCACCGAGGATTCGCCGGCCGACGCCGGATTCGCCTATGCCCGGAGCAAGCGCGACGCGGAGGAACTCATCTGCGCGCATACCCAATGGATCCCAGCGTCCATCGTGCGCCTCGCTGCGGTCTATAGCGACTGGTGCGAGTATCCACCGCTCTATGTCTTCCTGAAGACGTGGCTATCGGACGGCTGGAACGCCTGCATTCTCGGGGGGCGCGGCGAATCGGCGGTGCCGTACATTCACGTCCAGGATCTGGTGAAGCTCTTTCATGTGATCCTCGAGCGCAGCGCTACGCTGCCGCGACTGGCCGTGTACAACGCCAGCCCGAATTCAGTGGCCAGCCATCGGGATCTGTTCCAGATGGCGACGCGTGCATACTACGGCACGGACATCCAGCCGCGATGCGTGCCGCGCGTACTGGCGGTACCGGGCGTGTTCCTGCGCTGGTGGCTCGGCAAGGCCCGAGGGGCGGCGCCGTTCGAGGCGCCCTGGATGATGCGGTATGTGGACGCGCAGCTCCGGGTCGATGCCAACCGCACCCATGCGGCGCTCGATTGGCGCCCGGCGCCGCGCATGGACGTCGTACGACGGCTACTGGTGATGATCGAGAATATGAAGACGCACTCCGAAATATGGCATCAGCGCAATGAGGCGGCTCTACGGCGCGTGGCATACCGTCCCAATCTCGTCATCGCCCGGATCCTCGACGACCTGCGCGAGGAGTTGATCGCCCGGATCGCCGAACGGGTGAATTCACCGGATCTGGCCTCGCAATTCGCCGGATATCACGACATGGAGCGCGAGACGCTCCGCTGGTACCTCGCGTTGCTCTACCAGGTGCTCGTGGCGTCCGTGCGCACGCGCGACCGGCAGCTCATCCGGCACTACGCCCAGGTCATCGCCACGAGACGCCAGCAGGAGGGTTTCTCGTCCGACGAAGTGCGCGACTTCCTGATCCTGGTGGGCAAGATCGTGACTGAGACGTTGCGCACGCATGCCGAGCTTGTGGGGCACGAGCAGCCCATTCACGACAATGTCGGTCTGGCGTTCCAGCTCGCGGTCGACGGCATCGAGGACGTCTACGAAGCTCACGAGGCGCTCAATCCGGAATTGATTGCGCGGGGGCAGGGCTTCGCGGAACTGGGCTCGAACCGCGACCTCGAGCATATGGTTCACCAGCTCCGCGATCTCTGTGGCGATGTGTTCCCGACGCCCGGTGTCCACGCGAACACGGCCACGACGGATCGTCCCGTCATCGGACCATGACCATCTTGCGCGTGAGCACGTGGCCCGCCTGCTCGAGGCGGTACACGTAGACCCCGGCCGGCATCGCGGCGCCTTGGTCGTCGGTGCCGGCCCACATCGTCACGTGGTGGCCGCCGTCGCGTTCGGCGTCGACGAGGGTCCGTATCCGTCGGCCGCGCTGGTCGAAGATGGCAAGTGTGACGTGATCTCCGCCGCGCCGCACGTCGTACCCGATCGTGGTCTGGGGATTGAAGGGGTTGGGAATGTTCTGCTCGAGGGCGATGGCGTTGGGCACGCTGTCGATGTTGACCGTGGTGCCCGTGATGCGGTAGACCGTATCGCCGCCGACGTCGACCACGTACAGTTCGCCGAGCCCATCCTGGCCGATCGACGCGAGCCCGCCGAAGCCGCCCGGCGGCGTGATCTGGTCGGTCCAGTCCGTGACCGGTCCGAATCCGCTCGCTGCCGACCACGCGCCACTCCAGATCTGACCGCTGCAGTAATCGGCGAAAAAATACTGGCCGGCAAGCGCCGGTAAGGCGTCGCCGCGATAGACGTAGCCGCCTGAGATGGAGCATCGAAACGGGGTGCCGCCGTGCGAGTACTCGTGGACCGGCAACACCAGGGTGCCGTCGTTGCAATCACTCGGCGGATCGTAGCAACTCGTGCCTTCCATCAGGTGCCAACCGTAGTTCTCACCACCGCTCGAGCTGGCGGGTTGGACGTCGATTTCCTCCAGCTCACCCTGGCCCACGTCGGCGATGTAGAGATCTCCGGTCTGTCGATCGAAGGAGAAGCACCAGGGGTTGCGCAGGCCGTAGGCCCAGATCTCGTCACGCCCGGGCTGGCCCACCAGGGGATTCGAGGGCGGATTGGTGTAGCCGGGTGCCATGGCCACGTTGATGCGCAGGATCTTGCCCAGCAACAGGTCGACATTCTGCGCCCTGTTCTGCGGGTCGCCGGCTGAGCCACCGTCGCCCAGGCCGATGTAGAGCATGCCGTCCGGCCCGAACTGCAGGCACCCGCCGTTGTGGTTGCTGTACGGCTGTGTCACCGAGATCAGGTGCTCGGCGCTCGTGGGGTCGGCGACGTCGGGATCGGCGCTGACATGGTAGCGTACGATCTGCGTGTCGCCGTTGACGTCGGTGTAGTCGACGTAGAAGCGACCCGAGATGTCATAGTCGGGCGCGAAGGCGAGCCCCAGGAGTCCACGTTCGCTCCCCGTGCCGACCAGATCGGAGATGTCGAGGAAGACATCGAGTCGGTTGCCGCCCTGGTCGTAGACCTCGATACGTCCACCCTGCCGCACGACGAAGAGGCGAGGATCGCCATCCGGCGCGACGAGCCGCACGGGCTGAGCGATGTTCGTGATCACCGGTTCAACCGCAAGGACGGCCGCAGCCAACTGCGGGCGCATGGTTATCGCAACGAGGATGATAACGAGCGCGGCCAGTACGGGCCGCGAGAATGTGCGTAGCATGCCGTTCCTCCGGATTTCGGTCGAGATTCCGTCAATACGACGATCGTCAAGTCAGATATTTATACAGGATATTACTCGTCATGTATGGCGCCAGGCAAGTTTTTGACCGGTGGCGGGAAGATCTTGCCCGATCACGATCAGAACACGCCATTGCGACGTGCGACGCACGATCTCTCCCCGTCCTGGTCGGCACAATTCGAGGAGCGAGTAGAGCGCGAAACCTCTACCTGTATTACGAAACGGAAAAAGACGACTTTGGTCATGATAACTGATTGCAATATCGCTCGTTACAGCAATATTTTCTCAGTAATTTCTTCATTTTCTTCTTTCTCCGAGCGATACTATTGGTGTACGTTTTGCAACACCTGTCAGCGTATCAACACCTTGATGACCCTGTTCAAGGAGACGGCATGCGCACGAACGGCGGATCACCAACCTTCCACGTGATGGCCTTGGCCACGTGCACGGTGCTCTGCCTGGGCCTGATCGCCCTCCTTCCCGGAGTGGCAACGGCCCAGGACGCGATGCGAACGACCGAGACCTGCCTCGGATGCCACGACGGTCAGGCCGCGAACCTGGTGGGGAGTCCTCACCAGATCACGGCACTGACGGACGCGGCCGGGGCACGCATTGCTTGCACCGACTGTCACAAGGGCCCTGCCAGCCACTGGGAGGACGACCCCGAATCGAATCCAATGGGCAATCCGGCCACGGTCTCGGCCGATGCGGCGGCGAAGCTTTGCGCCGGTTGCCACGTCAACCCTCACCAGCAATCGATGATGACCGGCGATCCGCACAACACCGCCGGCGTGTCCTGCACGAGCTGCCACCAGGTGCATGGTGGAGCGAACCGCGCCGATCTGCTGAAGCAGCCGGAGCCCGGTCTCTGCTACAGCTGCCATGGCGCCGTGCAGGGGCAATTCGCGCAGCCGTCGCGTCATCCCGTCGCCGATGGGGTCATGACGTGCAGCGACTGCCACCTCAAGTCTGCGGACGCGCGCGGTGCGCTCACATGGTCGGGCACCAACGCGATGTGCGTGAGCTGCCACGACCAGTTCCAGGGACCGTTTCCCTTCGAGCACCAGGCAACCATGGACTTCTCCACGGAAGAGGGCGGATGTCTGAGCTGTCACGACCCGCACGGATCGGCCCTGCCGCGTCTGCTCAAGCAGCCGTACGAGTCGCCTCACTACAACCTCTGTACCCAGTGCCACGCGGTTCCCAAGCACAACTTCAATCAGGAGCACGGCACCGCCTGGGCGGGCGTGGCCTGCACAGAGTGTCACGTCGACGTTCACGGATCCTACGAGAACCGGCTGTTCCTGACGCCGGCTCTGCGGGCTCAGGGCTGTTCCGCCGTGGGCTGCCACCATTTCTAGAAGGGGCGACCAATGCGACGATCGACTGCGACGACAACCTGTCTGGCTCTGTTGCTGGGCCTGTTGTACGCGGCGCCCGTCCACTGCGCGACGCTGAATGGAACGCTCACGCTCGGAAACATCAGTCTGGACGAGGATGCCGGCGATCTGTCCGCGATGCAGGAGACGTACAACATCCACGACGGATTCTCCGTCTCGCAGATCCTGCTCAACGGCCAGCTCAGCGACCGGAACATGTTCCAGCTCGACCTGCGTGAGATCAACCTGGACAGCCGCAAGGGGCTCTTCACCTACCGGCTGGCCGACGTCGGCGACGTGACGGTGCGCTATGACCAGCATCGGCAGCTCTTCGATGCCGATGGTGCCGTCAGTTCCGAGCGCAAGGATCTGCGCATCGGAGCCAGGGCGGCCATGACACCGTGGCTGCGCGTGTCGGGCAACTACAATCACCAGACGCGCGCGGGCGACCGACTGGGCTATCCAGCCGGCAACATCGGCTGGCTGGGCAACGGCTACGACTACACGCTGCAGACCGGCCGCGTGGAGGCCGAGGTGCATGACCACGTCCGCGGTCTGGCCGTGGGCTACGAGATGTCGGACTATGCCGACACTGAGCACAACGGTACCGACCGCCAGGGCCATGTGGTCTCGGTGCGTGGTCACATGCCCTGCCTGTTCTTGCCCGATCACGTGTCGCACTACGTGCGCGCGGCGTTCGGCCAGCAGGAACTGGTGGGCAGCGGCCTGCAGTACGACATGGCGTCATTCCAGTACGTGGGCGTGGTCAAGCCGGTGGATCAGTTCAAGTTCAAGTACGACCTGTACCTGAGCCGCGTGGACGACGACGCCACCGATCTGAAGACGGACGACATCCGCAACAACTTCGACCTGACCTACTTCTTCAAGTACGGCCAGGTCTTCGGTGGTTATAGCTACGTGACTGCCGACGACGACCGCACCCTCACCAGCTCCAATGTCTGGCGTGTGGGAGCGGCGGGCGGCTATCACCATGCGATCCGCGCCAAGGTGAGCTACGCCACGTCGGACAAGACCGACACCGAGCAGCTCACCTTGCTCAAGGACGTGGAGCAGGACCGTTTCCGGGCGAGCCTGCAGTCGCAACCGGTTGAGAATCTGACGGTCGGCGCGTCCTATGCCGACCGCACGCGGGAGTTCCCTGTCATCAACGTGAAGGCCACCGGCAAGCAGGTGAGCACCTTCGCGCGGGTGACGGTGCCCGGCTGGGGCGGCTTCGGTGCCGACTACACCTATAGCCGTGACGAGTATGACGACCTGGTGGCGGGATACGACGCCGAGAGCAACGTCGTGACCGGCCGTGTCGACGTGGATTACATCAAGAATCTGCGTCTGTCCGCCGCCGTGTCCTATCTGGATATCGGAAAGGACCTCGATATCGAGAAGTCGATCCTCTCCTTCGAGGGGCGTTACAACCTGCTCGACGACTATCACATCGAGGTCAAGTACAACGTCTACAACTACGACGACTACATCCTGCTGGACCGCTACTACACGGCCAACGTCGTGTGGGTGAACATCGGTTACGATTTCTCGGTGGAGTAGCATTCGCGTTCTCGAGTACGAGGCAAGGAGGAAGACAATGTCCGCTCTCAGGAATCTCAGTCTAATCACGATCGTGCTACTGCTCCTGGTCGGTGTGACCGCATGCGACCGCACGATCACCCGTGTCGAGCAGGTGGCGGATCAGCCCAGCAGCTGCTTCAACTGCCATGGCGACGACAACACCGCGCTCATCTCGGCCCAGCTGGCATGGGAGAACTCGCGCCACGCGAGCGGCCTCAATACCAACCGGGCCACGGCCGACTGCTCCGGTTGCCATACCGGCGACGGCTTCATCGCGCGCGCCGAAGGGAACATCCCCGAGGCCTACGACAACCCGTCGGTCATCCATTGCTTCACCTGCCACGCGCCGCACAGCAACGGCGACTTCGGTCTGCGCTGGACGGAAATGGCCACGCTCGAGGACGGCACCACGTTCGATCTCCACGCTGGCAACCTCTGCGTGGCTTGCCACCATGCGCGCGACGACGTCAACACCTTCGTGCGCACGGGCGGCGACGTGACGATCAGCAGCACCCACTGGGGTCCGCACCATGGCCCGCAGGGCGACATGCTGCTGGGCTCCAACGGCTACGAGTACGACAGCTACGGCTACGAGCAGACGCCATACCACCGCACCCTCACCCAGGACGGCTGCGTGGACTGCCACTTCAAGACCACGCGCAACTTCGTGGTGGGCGGCCACTCGTTCAACATGGAGGCCGATCTCGAGGGCTCCACGGTGCGCAACACCGCGGCCTGCGCGGCGTGCCACACCGGCCTCAGCGATTTCAACTACAACTCCGTGCAGGACAGCGTGGCCACCATGCTGACGACGCTGGAGACTTCGCTCGAGGATGCGGGCCTGTTCACCAGTGGCCACCCGGTCGCACAGACCGTGGCCGAGGCCGACGCGGGCGCCATGTGGAACTACCTGCTGGTCGAGGAAGACCGCAGCATGGGCGTTCACAACTCGAAGTACATCATCGGACTTCTTGACTCTTCCATTCAATATTTGGCGGACAAGAAGTCGGTTGCACCGCTGGCTCTGGTTGACCAAGATTAGACCAGACCAGTAGGACTGCGCGAGCAGCATACTCGCTGAATCACACACGGGCGGGGACGGTCTCCGCCCGTGTTTTCTGAGAGGGATCACCGTGAACTTGAGAGCTTCACTGCGTGCGCTGGCCGTGTTTATTCTCGCCGCGACACTGTCCAGCATCACCTCTCTCTCCTCGGCGTACGCCGACAACGACACGTGCTTCATGTGCCACGACGATGCGTCGCTCAAGAGCGAGTCGGGCAAGTCCGTCGGCGTTCTGGCGAAGTTGTTCGATGCGAGTGTTCACGCCGGCCTGGAGTGCACCGACTGCCACACGCAGGACGCGAACTTCGATGACGTGCCGCATTTCTCGCGTTACCAGCCGGTCAATTGCGCGATGTGCCACGAGGACGCGGCGCACAGCTTCGGATTGAATTTTCACGCCAAGGCGGCTACCCAGGGCAACACCAATGCTCCGAACTGCAAGGACTGCCACGGCGTCGACGGCAATCCCCACGCGATGCGCGCCCTTACCGCGCGCACGGCGGAGTCGGCGTGCCGACGGTGCCACGCTTCGGAAGCCAAGATCTATGACACCGGTGTGCATGCGATCGCCGACAAGGGTGGTCGCGAGAGGGCCGGATGCGTGACCTGCCACCAGTCGCACGGCCCGGGTCTGCCGCCCTCGTCCGGCGCCGTGAACGGCCTCTGCGAGAAGTGCCACAAGGGCGCCATGGAGGACGTCCAGCGCGGTGGCCACGTGGCCATTGGCGAGGGACTCAACCAGACGCTGAACTGCGCTTCGTGCCACGACGTGCATGGCACGCACAAGCCGCACCTGTCCGCGCGCGTGGCCCAGGCGTGCGTCACCTGCCACCAGAAGGAACGCGATGCCTTCATAGGGTCGGTACACGAGACGCTCATCGCCGGCGGCACGATGCATTGCCTTTCCTGTCACAGCACGCACAAGGACGAGGCGGCGGCGCGGCAGTACGACGCGGGCTGCGGCAGTTGCCACGGCGACGTGGAAAAGATCTACCGCGGTAGCGTGCACCGTTTCGGCCGCTTGCGCGGCGATGACGGTGCCGCGACGTGTGCCAACTGTCACCACGGACACCATATCCTCCCGGCGACCGATCCGGCGTCGCCGACGAATCGCTTGAACATTCCCAGCACCTGCGGCGAATGCCACACCGATGAGAGCATCGTCACCAAGGACTTCGTGCGTCTGCCGATCACGCTGCCAAACTACATGAACTCGGTGCACGGCAAGGGGCTCGTGGCGGGCAAACCCACCGCGACCTGCACCGACTGCCATGGCACGCACGACCTGCAGACCGCCCAGGATCCGAATTCGAAGATCAATCGGTTCCACATCGCGCAGACGTGCAGCAAGTGCCACGCGGATATCGCGGAGAAATACGAGAACTCGATCCACGGCAAGGCTGTGCAGGTGGGTATCGAGGATTCGCCGACCTGCATCGATTGCCACGACGAGCACCTGATCAAGGACGTCAAGGACCCCACCGCGCGGCAGAATCCAGAGAACATCGCGCGCGAGCTGTGCGGTGACTGCCACAACAACTCGGACATGGTGTCGAAGTACGGCATCGCCGCGGGCGTCGTGAGCAGCTATCTCGACAGCTACCACGGGTGGGCGATCAGCCGCGGGGGAACCCTCGTGGCCACCTGCGTCGATTGCCACACGACCCACGAGATCCGGGCCCCGCAGGATCCCGAGTCGTCGGTCTTCGTGGACAACGTGACAAAAACGTGCGGCAAGTGCCACGCGAATGCCAACGAGACGTTTTCCCGCTCTTACACGCACGCGGGCGCGCTAGCGGCGCGCGGGCCGCACGGCTGGGCGAAGCTGATCTACCTCATCCTGATCGCCGTGGTGCTTGGCGGCATGGCGCTGCACAACTTCGTGATCGCGCGCTTCGAGATCATCAAGCACCGCGTGCGCCGGCGCCGGGAGGCGTACGTCGTGCGCTGGCAGCGCGTGGAGCGCGTGCAGCACCTGATCCTGCTCACGTCGTTCTTCGGCCTGGCCATCACCGGCTTCGCGCTGCGCATGCACGACGCCTGGTGGGTCAAGGTGATCGGCCTCGGTGGCTCCGAGTCGGTGCGCGCCAACCTGCACCGCGCGCTGGCCGTGATCCTCACCGGAGCAGCGTTCTTCCACCTGTGGTGGATCATCGCCACCCGGCGCGGTCGTTACGCCGTCAAGGAGATGGCGCCCGGCGCGCACGACATCGTGCACTTCATCAAGAACATGGGCTTCCACCTGGGCTTCACGTCCGAGCGACCGAAGTTCCGACGGTTCGATTACACGCAGAAGGCGGAGTACTGGGCGGTCGTCTGGGGCACCATGGTCATGGCTCTCACCGGGCTCGTGCTGTGGTTCCCCGTGCTGGTGACCACCTGGACGCCCGCCTGGGTGGTGCGCGTGGCCGAGGTGGTGCACTACTACGAGGCCATCCTCGCGGTCTCGGCCATCATCATCTGGCACTTCTTCTACGTCATCTTCATGCCATCGGAGTACCCGGTGAGCACCGTGTGGCTCGACGGCCGCATGCCGGAGCACGACTGGAAGGAATTCCACGCGGCCGAGCACGAGACCGACGGCGACGCAGTGGTGCAGCAGCCCGGGCCCAGCACCGATCTGCCCGGCATCGCGGTGTTCGTGCCCAAGGCGTTGCGCAGCAAGCGTCCTCCCGACCCGAAACACGGGTGAACGCCCGCTGATTAGTCGCATTCCTCAATGAGGCCCCGGAGATCCTTACCGGGGCCTCTTGATATTCCGTTGTCACAGCTGCTGCCCGGACTCGTAATCTGTGATACCCTGGAGAGCGCCGCGCCTATCGGGAGCGGCGACCTCGCCGGCCTGATGGTGGATCACCCCAATGAAAGGCCACATGATCATGTCTCGATATGGACCCCAGATTCGTTGGCGCCGCGTCGCCCCGCTGATCGCGGCGCTCCTATCCATCCTCGCCCTCCCCGCATCCGCCGACCCACCCCATGTGCCTCAGACCTCGCATCTCCTGCCCGGCGACGGCGGCTCCTTCCCCGCGCTCGCGGACCAGACGACGCCTTCCATTGCCGCGGGCAATGGGGGGTTTCTCGCCGTCTGGACCGATGAACGCTCCACCGTGCTCGCCGGCGGTGGCACAGGCAAGGACATCTACGCGGCCCGGCTCGCGGGCGACGGCAGCGTGATCGACACGATCCCCATCGTCGTCACGCGCGCCGCGGGCGACCAGTATGATCCCACGGCGGTCTGGAACGGCACCGACTGGCTCGTCATCTGGACCGGCACCGTGGTTGAAACGCCTTACCCGCGCCACAACACCGAGGGCGCCCGTGTCTCTGGCGACGGCGCGTTGCTCGACGCGCAACCCTTCGAGATCTGGGAATTCGGCGACAGCGGCGAGCACGTGGTCGGCGCCGCGAGCGACGGTCAGAACTGGGCCGTCGTCATGACCGACATCTACGTCAATGGACTCTCCACGAATACGCGCCTCGTCGGCCGCAAGATCTCGTCCACGGGCGTCGTCACCGGCGCGCCGTACTACCTGTACTCGCCCGCCTGTTGCTCCTTCTTCTGGCGCACCGGCATGGCCTACGCGGGTGGTACGTACATGGTGGTGTTCGAGGGGTACGTCGATAGCTGGAACTACGGCATCTTCGGCCTGCGCCTGAGCCCCGGCCTCACGACCCTAGACAGCTATCCCGTGGTGCTCACCGAGATCGCGATGCAGAGCGAAACCCGCTTCTACGCGAGCCCCACGATCACGTCCGACGGCTCCACCTTCTACGTGGCCTGGGACCTGTGGCACCGATTCGAGAACAGCCAGGTCTACGGAGCTCGGATCATGCCCGACGGCACATCGCTCGACGGGAACGGTGTACCCATCTCGGGCGTGCTACCCGAAAACAGCGAGCTGCAGCCCACGGCCAACTGGGACGGCACCCACTGGGTGGTGGGCTGGCCGCAGGGCGCACAGCTCCAGCTCGCGCGGGTCAGCGGCGTGGGCATTGTCGTGGATCCCGGCGGCGTGGCGAGCGGGCTGCCCCTCGGGACGTCGTTCACCGGACCGGCCGCAGGGCTGCAGGTCGCCTACGCCGAGGCCCGCCATGCCGATACGCATCCGTTCGATGCCGTCACGGCGCACCTCGATCCGGACCTCGCTGTCGGTCCCGTGGACGTGGTGTCTCTCGGCGCGCCCATGCAGCTCGACGCCGCCATCGCCCACGGCACCCTGGGGGCGCTGATCGTGTCGGCGAGCCGGACGGCCGACGCCGCGCACATCGTCGCTCAGCTCGTCGACGACATGGGAGAGGCCATCGGCGCCTCGCCCCTGACGCTGGCAGCCGGCACGGTGGCGCATCCGGACGTGGCGTGGGACGGGACCCGGTATCTCGTGGCGTGGGACGACGGTGATTCCGTGATGGGGACCCGCATCAGCGCGACCGGGGATCTGCTCGACGCCACACCCGTCGCCCTCCTCGCAGGTATCGATCCGGCCATCTCCGGCCGCACGCAGGGCTTCCTCGTGGCTTCCACCGCGACGAGCGGCGCCCAGGCGGTGCGCGTGGATGGAGACGGCACCGTGGTCGACGCCACGCCGCTCATGCTCGGCGCGGGCCTCGCCAGCCACGCCGCCGCCGCCGCGCTGGACGACCTGTGGCTCACGGTGTGGGAGCAGGATGGTGCGCCCGATGGCGGCGACGTGATGCTCTCGGCCGTGAACGACGTCGGCGCGGTCGTGGGCCCGATCCCGGTGACGACGCTGGGCGACGGCCTCGCCACTCGCCATCCGGCCATTGCAGTCGGCGACTCCATCCTCGTGGCCTGGGAAGACGGCCGCAACGGCACGGCTGACATCTACGGCCGCCGCTATTCGTCCGGTCTGACGGTCGCCGACCCGGCCGGCGGCGTGGCCCTGGTGATGGCCGACGACGACCAGCTCAACCCCGCCGTCGCGTGGGACGGTGTGCGCTTCATCAGCGCCTTCGATGACACCCGCGACCGCACCACCAGCCTCGACCATGCCATCGCCGTCTATCGGAGCTGGGCCTCGGCCTATGGCCCGATCGCCGAGACCACGGGGCTCCCGCTGTTTTCCGGCGATACCTCAGCGGCGGGTGCCGCCGTGACCGGCGACGCCGGCAACCAGATCTACGTGGCCTCGGTCTTCCACCCCGAGCAGCCTTTTGCGGCCACCCGCCTCGAGGTGCGCTTCGCGGGCCGGCCGACCGCCGTGGACGCGGTGCCGTCGCTCACGCGGTTGCTGCCCGCCTACCCCAACCCGGCCAACCCGGCCACCAATATCCGTTTCACCCTTGCCCGGGCCGGCGACGCGGTGATCGACATCTTCGACACCCGGGGCCGCCACATCCGCAGCCTCCAGGGCACGGGCCTCACCACCGGCGCCCACGCAATGCTGTGGAACGGCACCGACGTTCGCGGCGAAGCGGCGCCGTCGGGCACGTACCTGTACCGCCTGCGCGCCGAAGGCATGCAGGCCACCGGCAAGCTCTCGCTGGTAAGATGACCACCCGGTGCCTGTCCGGTTCAGCCGGCGGACGGGCGCCTCATGTCGACGGCAAGCCCGGTCGTCGCGCCCACACGAGCAGGACGACCGGGCTGCCACGACTCACGCGAGGCTGTGGTCTCAGAAGAGCGCCTTCACCGACGACCAGGTGAAGCTCTCGACGGGATTCGACTCGCAAACAATGGTCGCGGTCCCGCTGCGGGTCCATTCGTCCACGAGTTCCTCGCCGTACGGCGCCACGATATGGACGGAATAGCCCAGCCTGAAATCCCCTTCGGGATCGAACCCGGTCCAGGTTCCCTCGAAACTGTAGACCTGCGGGTTTGTCTCGTGCGTGATCGTCCCGGACCAGGTCTGGGTCTCGAGCACGGTCCCGTCGCCGGCGAGCAAGCTGACGGTATAGTCGAGATCGCCCTGAGTCACACCGTTGCGCCAGTTGATACCGACGTCGAGGTTCCAGGTGGAGCAATTCCCCGACGCCGTGATCTCGGTGAAATCCGTCGCTCCCGCCACGGCCGGAAGGAACAGGCCAAGGCCCACGACCATCATGATCCATCGTGTCATCGCTAACCTCCCCATGTATCTTATTGAACAGCCATGATCGCTTGCAGCCCCATCTGCACCCACGATCGGTCGGCACGAGCCAGGCAGGTGCGCGTGCTCGACCTGGCGCGGAATCACGACCGGATCCGTCAACGGCATTGTAATCATGACAGTCCCTGTCGTAAACTCGTGGTCCCAGAATGGGGGGGGCAATCGCAACCCATTCACCGACTGGAGGCGCCATGAAATCGTTGACCTATATCCTCATCGCTCTACTCGCCGTCGCTGCCCTGCCCGCCCTTGCCACCGGCGACAACCACTGGCATGTCTCGACCTACCGGGCCGAGTACTTCGACGGCCACGATGCCGCCAACCAGGCCCTCTATTGCGGTGACGAGACGATCCCGGCCTGTACGGCCCAGGACACCATCGGCGGAATCGGCAGGGACTGGCTGGATGACGTGGAATGGCGTTCCAGCGTCGCCGACCCCTCCCAGCCCGTGACCGTCCGTTTGACCGGATTGTTGAACTACGATCTTCCCGACCTGAACTGGGATTTCCTCAATCTCTACATCCAGAGGGGTACCACGCTGGAGTTGCTGAATAGCTGGACGGGCACCTACGCCAGCACCGTGTCTCTCGATTTCACCGCCACGCTCAACCCCGGCGAGTATACCGGCCCGGGGAATGACGAGGTGAGGCTGGTCTGGCGCGTCGTGGCTTCCGCCGATGGGTGGGACGACGAGGATTGCCTCAACCCCAGCCACGGAGCCTGCCAGATCGACGATCTCTACGTCTATTTCGATGGCGTCCGTGTCACGTACGACACCTTCGAACCGGGCAGCCCGGTCAGCTGGACCCCCGTCGGCGATGCGATCACGGCGGCGGACGATGTCCCCGGGATCGGGCAGGTCGCCGTGGCCGCCCACCCGAATCCCTTCAATCCGCGGACGACCATCGCCTTCGCTCTCCCGCAGGCCGCCGACGTGTCCCTGGCCTTGTTCGATCTGCAGGGGCGGCTGGTCAGGACTCTCGTGAACGCGACGACCTATCCCGCCGGCCGTCACCAGCAGGTGTGGGATGGGCGGGACGATCTCGGACAGACGGCGCCCTCGGGCGTCTATTTCTACCGGTTCACTGCGGGGCAGGAGAGTCGGACGGGGAAGTTGACCATGTTGAAGTGATCTCGAGCGTTCGCAGTACCATCCGCGATCTTCGAGCCGCGGGGACTGCTCGGGCAGCTCTTCCGGTATGCGCTGTGGCCGGTCCATCGGTACGTCTTCGCGGGCAGGTTGCGCGAGATCGCCGCCAGTGCGGCGATCTCGTCGCTCCTGATCTTGACGTACCGCTCGTGACCGGATAAGATCATCCCATGATCCATTGCTAACGCCTAGTTCGGGCAACGTCATCGCCGTGCGAATCGAGTTCGCGATCCCTGCGACGCGGTGACCAGATCGGGAGGTGTGGCATTGGATCGTCCATCGGTTTCGTATCTTTTCCCCCTCTTCGCATGGATCGCGTGCCTGGCCGTTGCGGGTGCTGGTTCGGCGTCCCCTTACCAGGAGATCGGCGGTGAGCCGCCGCCGCCGCAACCGCCGGCCTCGGTGCCGGCGGAAGAGGTGTCGCCGGTCTCGCTCGATCCGTTGGTCGAGATTCTCGGCGGCGTGCAGACCTTCATGGACGAGGATCTGGCGGATACCTACAGCGTGCTGCCGTCGATCGGGGCGGGCATGAGCTGGCGGCTCGGCGCCTCGTCCCGCGTTCGCGTGACAGCGGCCTATGCCCAGGCCGATGGCGACCCCTACTACGCCACGCCCGAGTTCGACGGGCCGTCGTCGCGGGTGCGAGTCGTGCCGGTCACCGTTGGTGTGAGCACCGACCTGAATCCGCGCGGTTCGCTGCACCTCGACGTGGGGTGCGCATTCCAGACGGCCTGGATGGAGGAGCATGTGCCTCTCGCGGATGGTTTCGCCTACGCATCCGGCGTGCTGTTCGGCCTCGATTTCACGGGTGGGCACCGGTGGAGCCTGGATCGCGGGCGCAAGTCCGTGAGCCTGGAACTGGGCTGGGGCGGAACGGGTGGTCGGGTGCGCGCGCACGGCGACCACTATGACGCCGATCTGCGCGGTTTCCACGCGCGCATCGTCTATGCGTTCCGCCTGCACGACGGCCGTGCCTTCGGGGAGGTGCAGTGATGCGTACGCAGGGAGGGAATCGTGCCGGCGTCCTGGCCGCGTTGATCATGCTCACCGCGCTGGGGCCAGGGGCGGCGCGCGCCGACGGTTTGATGATGCCGCCCATCGGCTATGCGCTCTACGAGTACGAGCAGCTGGCCTTCCTCGACTGGGATGCGACGGATAGCACCGAGACGCTCGCCATCATGCCCGCGTTCCGCGGCGATGCCCGCAACTTCGCCTGGGTGATCCCCGTGCCGGCCGTGCCGCAGGTGGCTGAGGGCACGCGCGGGCTCTTCGACGAGATGCTGGCGTTCACGTCGCCCGAGTACCGCGCGCGCGGCAAGGGTTGGAACTGTGAGGATCGGACGTACGACCTGGTCGACGCGGCCGCCGGCGGAGTGGAGGTCGTCCAGCACGATCTCGTCGGCATCTACGACGTCGCGGTCTTCACCGCCAGCGACGCCACGGCGCTCGCCGACACGCTCACCACGCTCGGCTACCTGCACGCGGACAACCACGACGCCGTGGTGCCGCTTCTCGACGACTACGTGGCGCGCGATTGGGCCTTCGTGGCGATGTTCGTCGACAGCACCGCCGTCAACGACGTGTATCATGACGACGGTTATTTCTACGGCGGTCTGCAACCCATCGTGCTGACGTTCGCGAGCGATGCCCCCGTGTTCCCGCTGCGCGTCTCGGCCGCGAGCGCGGACCTGAGCACGCGGATCATGCTCTTCACGGCGGCGGATCACCGGATGACGTTCGAGGGCGCCACGGCCACCTACGCCAATCGCTTCGGCGACGCCGAGTACGCGGCGCTATCGCGAAAGTATCCCACGACAGCGGCGCGCCTGGCGCCCGGCCGTTTCCTCACGCGCCTCGATCGCCGGCTCGCGCCGGATGCCATGGATCACGATCTCGTCATCGTGCGCGCCGATACCGACGACGAGTTCCGGCCCATCGACTACGGCCGGGTGCCGTTCTTCGGCCTGTTCGTCGGAGGGTGGGCCCTCGCGTGGGCGACGTGGCGGCTGCGCCGGTGGCGGCAGGCGGCCCGGGCGTGATATGCTTGGTGCGCTATATTGACGTTTCGATCGATCATGGACCCCGAAGAAGGTGGCGGCCCCGGTGCGTATTCTCGCCCTCACCGCGATTCCCCTCGTGCTGGCGCTCGCCGCGGCGGCTGCGGCAGCGGAGCGCCACGTGGGGACCGGCCAGCCCTACGCCACCATCCAGGCCGCCGTCGACGCGGCGGCCGACGGTGACGCCGTCATCGTCCATGACGGCACCTATGCGGAGCACGTGATCGTCGACCGGCGCCTCTCGCTGCGCTCCCTCGACTTCATCGACCACGGCGAGAACGACGGCGCCGTGATCGATGGCGGCGGCGAGGCGGCCTACGCCGTGCTCGTCGTGGCCGACGGTGTCACGGTGGAGGGATTCACACTGTACGGGGCCACGGGTCTCGCCGACTTCGCCTTCTACGCGAGCATCGGCGTCGTCGGCGCCGCGAATGCCACGATCGCCCACAACCGCAGCGGCACGAGTTACCAGCAGACCAGCGATATCGGCATCGCGGCCAGGTACGCGGATGGACTGGTGATCACCGGCAACGAGCCGGCTTACGGTACCAACGGGATCTGGCTCGAGGACTGCCGAGGCGCCACCATCACGGCGAACGAGCCGCACCATTTCATCAGCGATCCGGCGGGTGCGGGCATCGCGCTGGCCGGCGCGGATGTGAAGGACGTGTCGTCGGCGTCGCACAACCGTATCGCCGGCAACCACGTGCACAACTGCAACCTCGGGATCTACCTGGCGCTGAACGCCACGAACAACGTCATCGCCGACAACCTCGTCGAGAACGGCTTCGTGGGCATCTACGCGAAGGACGGTAGCCACTACAACGTGATCAGCGGCAACACCGTGCGTGGCTGCAACGGGCGCGGCATCGAGGTGAACAACGCCGACGCGTGCACGCTGGTGGGCAACCTGCTGGAAGACGACATCACCGGCATCTGGCTCGGCTACCTCGATCCCGTGGACAATGGCGCCGATCGCTGCCTCGTGGTGGGCAACACGTTCACGCAGAACACGACCGCCGGGCTGCGCGTCTCGTCGCACTCGCTCGACACCCGCGTCTTTCTGAACGCCTTCGTCACGAACACGCACCACGTGCGTTCCGAGGGCGCCGAATGGGCGACGGCGATGCCGGTGTCGTATGTCCATGGCGGCGTGGACCACGCCGGCCAGCTCGGCAACGCCTACGACACGTACGGCGGTGCCGACCTCGACGGCGACGGCGTCGGCGACACCGACCTGCCCTTTCGTGACGGCGACGCCATCTACGGCCCGTTCGAGAATCACCCGCTCGTGGACGACCCGACCGCCTACGCGCTCCAGGCCTGGTTCCTCGACGGCGGCGCCGTGCCGCTCATGCACCACGCCGACCCCGCGCGCGAGATTGGCGAACGCGTGCTCCCGGCCGGCGAGGCGGCCACCTGGCTCTCGGCCATTGTGGCCGCGGATGACCTCGACTACGCGTCCGGCGCCTGGGCGGGCGATCTGCGCTTCGCCGCGCTGCCGGTGGACGGCGATCTGCTTGTGGAAGTGGGCACGGCGAGCGGAGCGGGCGATTTCATGGCGAGCGGGGCCGAGGCAGCCGTCGCGGCGGATGCCTGGGACGCGAACTTCACGACGTCCGCAGCGCCGGTGGCGGTGCCGGTCGGCGCGCACCTCGCGCTGCGGATCACGAACCGCAGTCCCGTGGCTTGCGCCATCCTCGTCGGCGGGGCCGCGAGCCTCGTGTCGAGCCCCGGTCTCGATGATCCGGTGTGGCCCGGTGGCACCATCGCCGTGCCCGACACGCCCAGGGCGGGTGCGCGCCTCGCCCAGAATCGTCCCAACCCCTTCAACCCGAGCACGACCATCGCCTTCGCGCTGGCGAGCCCGGCGCAGGTGGACCTGCTGGTCTACGACCTCGCCGGTCGTCTCGTGCGCACCTTGTTGCGCGGGACCGACCTCGGCGGGGGAGAGCACGCTGTTGTCTGGACCGGCGAAGACGACCACGGCCACGCCATGGCGTCGGGTGCCTACCTCTATCGGCTCGTCACGCCGGATGGTGCGATCGCGCGGTGCATGCTGCTCGTCCGCTAGGCCGGACGCCGGTTCCGACGCGCGTCGAGGCTCCAGGGTCCCGCGCCGGCGGCCGAGAAATAGAGCCACACGAAGCAGTAGATGATCGCCGCGATGCCGTTGTTCACCGTGGGCCACAGGCTCTGCGGCGCGTGGAACTGCCAGTAGGCGATAGCCATCTCGCCCGCCAGCAGGAACGCCACGGGCCGCGTGAACAGCCCCAGCACCAGCAGAAACCCGCCGAAGACCTCGAGCACACCGCCGAACCAGATCTGGGTGAACGCCGTGGCCGTGGTGCCGTTGGGCGGCATGCCGACAGGGATGGCGAAGAGCTTCATGGCGCCGGGCATCATGAATACGAAACCAGCGACAATGCGCAGGATACTCTGGAAGAAGGGGCCCCAGCTGGCCCAGCGGGCGACGATGGTGGGCATGGGTCGGACCTCGGAGATCGGGTGATGCGATCCTGTGCCGCCACGAGTCGTGCCGGCGCCACTCCCGACAGATAGGCATGAATAGCGGTGATCGCCGCTGCCGCACGGTTGCGAACCTGCCGGGTTGCGGTTGATCTGTTCAAGAACCGAACGATCGACGACACGAGCCCCGAGGCGCCCATGCCACGCCGTCGCCACATCTCTCGAGCCGCTGTCTCGCTCGTCGTGCTGGGGCTTGCGCTCGCCCTGGGCGGCTGCCGCGACGGTGGCCCGCATCCGCTGGTCTTCAGCGTGGGCGGTGCCCCCGCCGAGGTGGCGGTGTGGGAGCAGGTGGCGCAGGCCTTTACCGACAGCACCGATATCCCCGTGGAGATCCTGCGCCAGCCGGCCAACACGTCGCAGCAGCGGCAGGCGCTGATCGTGTCGCTGGGGGCCGGGCTCCCCGATCCGGACGTGTTCCTCATGGACGTGGCGTGGGTCGCCCTCTTCGCCGACGCGCACTGGCTGCACCCCATCGCTGCCGACACCGCCGCATTCTTCTCCAGCGTGCTCGACGCCGTCGATCGCCGCGGGGACGATCTCGTGGCCCTGCCCGTCTACCTCGACGCAGGGCTGCTCTATTACCGCCGTGATCTGCTCGCGCAGGCCGGCATCGCGGAACCGCCCGCCACCTTCGCGGCACTCCGCGATGACGTGCGGCGCGTGCGCGACGCCGGGCATCCTCACATCGGCGGCTACGTGTGGCAGGGCGCGCAGTACGAGGGGCTGGTCGTGAACTTCCTCGAGTTCGCCGGCCGCGCTGGCGGTCTCGTGGCCGAGGACGGCGGCTGGCGCGTCGATCTGCCCGCCAACCGGCAGGCCCTGCAACTCATGCGCGACCTCGTGACCAGCGGCGTATCGCCTGCGTCCACCACCAGCGAGATGCGCGAGGAGGAAGTGCGTGCGGCGTTCCAGCACGGCGACGCGGTCTTCGAGCGCAACTGGCCCTATGCCTGGGCGCTCCATCAACAGGAAGGCTCGCCCGTGCGCGGCGGGGTGGCCGTGGCGTCGCTGCCCGGCCCTTCCGCGGACACCGCCACCACCGTGCTGGGCGGCTGGCACGCCGGCATCTCGCGTTTCAGCGACCGTGCGGACGACGCCGCGCGCTTCGTGGCGTTCATCACGTCGCGCGCGGTGCAGACGCGGCTCGTCCGCACGCTCGGCTGGAATCCCGGCCGCCGCGATCTCTACGACGACGCCGAGCTGCAGCACGCCATCCCGCATCTCGCCACGCTGGCGCGCGTGATTGCGCACGCGACGCCGCGGCCCACGGTCCCCTACTACCCTCAGATGTCGGCGATCCTGCAGCGCCATCTCAGCGCGGCCATCAGCGGACGCGCCGCGCCGGCGGATGCGCTGCGCGCCGCCCAGGCGGAGCTGGACGCGCTCGCCCGATACTACCAGGCTTCGGAGGGGCGCGATGTCCCGTGATCGCCACGCGCGTACCTGGTGGACCGCGGCACCGTACCTGGCGCCGCTGCTGCTGCTCGTCGGCGCGCTCATCCTGGTGCCCGTGATCGGTACGATCGTGCAGAGCTTGCATCGCGACGTGGTGTTCCTGCCGCGGCGTTTCGTGGGGCTGACGAATTACGCGCGCCTGCTGCACGATCCCGCCTTCTGGCAGGCGGCACGCTTCACGCTGGGCTTCGCGCTGGTCACGGTGCCGCTGGAACTGGTGATCGGGCTGACCATCGCCCTCGTGCTCCGCGAGGCGTTTCCTGGCCGCGGTTTGCTGCGCGCGGTGGCATTGATCCCGTGGGCGATCCCCGCGGCGGTGTCGGGCCGCGTGTTCGAACTGATCGCGCGCAGCGAGCACGGCGCGGCCACATGGCTGGCACAGGCGCTCGGGCTGGCCCACGGTGCCGTGCCCTGGCTGGGTTCGGCGCCCGGAGCCTTCGGCGCCCTCGTGGTGGCCGATGTTTGGAAGACGGCACCCTTCGTGGCGATCATCCTGCTCGCCGGCCTCGCCCATATTCCGGATGACCTCTACGCTCAGGCGCGCGTCGACGGCGCCGGCCTCTGGCGTCGGTTCACGCACATCACGCTGCCGCTGCTGCGGCCGGTGGTCGTGGTGGCGTGCCTCTTCCGCGCGATCGAGGCGCTGCGCGTGTTCGACATCGTGTACGTGCTCACCGGGGGCGGGCCCGGGGGCGCCACGTCGTCGCTCTCGCTGCTGGCGTACGACCACTTCAGCGCCGGCGACCCCGGCTATGGCGCCACGGCCAGCACGGTGCTCTTCCTGCTCACCTTCGCTCTGGCCCTGGCGATGGTGACGCTCGGACGCTTCGGGGAGGAGCTGCAATGAGCGAGACTCGTGTCCAGCGGCTCCTGCTCGGTGTCGGCATCGTGGGAACGCTCGTGTTCTGCCTCGCGCCGGTCGTGGTGATGGTGGCCACCGGCCTGGCCCGCGATCCCGACTTCCTGCGGCCCGACGTCGCCTTCGCGCCCACGCTCGCCCACGTGTACGCTGTGCTCACCGCACCCACCACGCACTTCCCCGCGTACCTGCGCAACAGCCTCATCGTGGCCGCCCTGAGCGCGGTGATCGCCGTGGGCATCGGCTCGCTGGCCGCGTACGCGCTCACCCGTCTTCCGCTGCCTGGCAAGGCGGCACTCATGGTGGGCGTGCTCGCGCTCTCGATGTTCCCGCCGGTGAGTCTGCTCGGATTCCTCTTCCGGCTCATGGCGCGACTGGGCTGGATTGATACGCTGCAGGCGCTCGTGCTGCCCTACGCGGCGTGGACGTTGCCCCTCGCGTTGTGGATTCTGGTGAGCTACTTCTCGCGCATCCCGCGCGACCTCGACGAGGCCGCGCGCGTGGACGGCTGCTCGCACCTGCAGATCCTGCGCCGGATCGTGCTGCCGCTCGCGGCGCCGGGCCTGGTGTCCACCTTCCTGCTGGCTTTCATCTTCGCCTTCAACGAGTTCCTCTTCGCCCTCATGCTCACCACCGACGAGGCGGCGCGCACCCTCCCCGTCGGCATCGCGCTCTTCGAGGGGTTGCACGGCCAGGTGCCGTGGGGCGAGATCATGGCCGCCGCCACGGTGACGACGATCCCGGTGGTGGTGATCACGCTCGTGTTCCAGCGCCGGATCGTGCAGGGACTCACGCGGGGCGCGGTGAAGTCCTAGGCCGTCCCAGATACATGATAATCCCTATCTACTATTGTTGTTGATCCCGGGCCCCGGCCGTGGTACGGTTGCTTTCGTATCGAAAACATCCGCTTTTGCCGCGCCAGGAGCGCGGATCGAGCGCGACGGGCATACGACCCGTGATTCCGATACCGGGGGGGCAAGACCGGAGGTCGGGCACGCAGGTGCCGGAACCGGTCTGGCCAATCACCTTGACCCCGGGAGACGGACCATGGCCCGTATTCGCTCCTTACTCGTCGTTGGCATCGCGCTCGGTGCGATGTCCTTGCAAGCCAGCACTTTCGAATTCCAGTGGGCCCAGCCGCGCCCCACCGGCAACTTGCTCACGGGCTGCAGCTTCGCCGATGCCATGCACGGGCTGTGCGTGGGTGAGTTCGGTACCGTCCTGCACACGGATGACGGCGGCACCTCGTGGACGCTCGTTCCCGGTACGTGGACCGTCCTGCCGCAACTCTCCGACGTCCTCATGCTCGATGCCCTCACCGCCATCGCCGTGGGCGAGGGCGAGCGCCTCTACCGCAGCACCGACGGCGGTGCGACGTGGACACCAGTGAGTGCGCCAGGCGGGCTGCCGCTGGACGACATCGCACGCGCCGGCACTGATCTGGTGGTCGTGGGCGCGGGCGGCACGGTCCTGCGCTCGAGCGACGACGGTCTGACGTGGACGGCGATGCCGTTCAGCGGCGACGACCATCTCACGCGCTCGTACTGGCTCGACGGTCAGCGAGGCTTCGTGGTGTCGGGCACTTTCCAGGAGCTCGGTACCGTGGTTGCCCGCACCGTGGACGGTGGGTCGACCTGGACCCCGCTCGTCGGGGTTCTGCCGCACACGGCGCGCAACGTCGCTTTCCTCGACGACACCACCGGATTCGTGCTCACCGACGGCGACACGTACCGCAGCGACGACGGCGGTGCCACGTGGACCAACCTCGGCCTCTACTTCCAGTCCTACGCGAACAACCTCGTGTTCCTCGACGACCAGACGTGGCTGGTGAGCGCGTTCGGGGAAGGCGCGGTCATCGACCGCACAGTGGATGCGGGCGCGGAGTTCTCGATCGCGTTCTACGACCTCGCCCTGCAGGGGGTCACGACGCTGCAGCAGATCCCGGGGGGGCGCGTGGTGGCCACGCTGCCCAACGGCGGCGTCGTCACCAGCGATGACGACGGACTGACGTGGACCGTGCGCGTCGACGACGCTGCGGACGGGCGCTGGCCGACGCTGCGGACCGTGCGCATGACCGAAGGTGGACGCGCTTATGCCGGCGCCGACACCACCCAGGGTCCGAACAGCCCGCAGCTCTGGCTCGAGAGCGGAGACCATGGCCGGACGTGGCACCAGAGCGCCACGCCGCCGCCTCTGACGCGGTTCCGCGACATCCTCTGCGTGTCCAATCAGCACACGCTCGTGAGCGGTACGGTGGGATGGAGCGACCCGGTGATTGCGCGCACGGTCGATGGTGGGCTCACCTGGGGTCTGAGCACGCTGCCGCCGGGTGACGGGCCGATGACCCTCGCGCTCGCGGGCCCGTCGCGCGTCTTCGTGACGGCGTTATTCGGGTCGAACGGTGGTACCCACGTCTATCGCAGCGACGACGGCGGTGCCACCTGGCAAGACGCCAGCATCGGCCTGGCACCGAACCAGGCCTATCTCGGTATCTCGTTCGTCGATGCCGACCACGGCTTCGTGTCCGGCGGATTCGCGAGCGGCGTGGTCTCCAGAACCGCCGACGGAGGTGACACCTGGCAGTCCCTGCCCAGCAGCGGACTCGGTGGATACGCGCGCTGGTTGTGGTTCGCCGACGAGCAGATCGGCCTCGCGTCGTGCGGCGACGGTATCTACCGCACCGAGGACGGCGGCATGTCGTGGACACTCGTGCAGGCGGCGAACTACGGCAGCCCGCTCGCGGTGGACCCGAGTGGGCGCGGGTTCGCGCTCGACGGGTTCGACGGCACCCTCTTCACCACCGGCGACGCTGGACTCACCTGGGAGACGGCTCCCCTGCCGTGGCGTGGGGGCGCGGATGTCGCCGTCGCGGGCACGGACTTCGTGGTGGTGGGCGAGTACGCGAGCATTCTGCACGGGGAGGTGCTCGGCGCGACGGCGGTCGACCCGTTGCCGGCACCAGGGGCCGTGTCCCTGCGCGCCGCACCCAACCCTTTCAATCCGCGCGTCGAGCTGCAGCTCGCGATCCCGCGCGACGGCCAGGTGCGTGTCGATATCTTCGATGCGCGCGGCCGGCGCGTGCGCGCGCTTGCGATCGGCGAGGTGACCGCCGGTACCCACACCTGGACCTGGAACGGCCAGGACGACGCGGGGCGCGCCCTGCCGTCCGGGCTCTACCTCGCACGCGCCACCGGCCTGGCCGGCTCGGCGTCCACCAAGCTGACGCTGGTCCGCTAACCCGAGGAGGTTCGACCATGAGATTCGCGATACTCGCTCTCGTCCTCGGCCTCGTGGCGGCGCCCGCCACGGCGGTGGATTTCAGCTTCCAGTGGGCCCAGCCGCTGCCGGCGTCCAATCCCATCCGCGGCTGCAGCTTCGGTGACGCGCAACATGGGCTCACCGTGGGCGACTCCGGCACCATCCTGCGCACCAGCGATGGTGGCGACACGTGGAACCTCGTGCCCGACTCCTGGAACGTATTGCCGGATCTCCACGACGTGCTCATGCTCGACGGCGCCACGGCCGTCGCCGTGGGTGCGGGCGATCGGCTCTACCGTAGCGCGGATGGCGGCCGTACCTGGACGCCCGTGGGCGCGCCCGGCAGTGCGGAGCTTATCCACATCGCGCGCGCCGGCGCCACGGCGATCGTGGCCGTGGGCGACCAGGGCGAGGTGCTGCGTTCCGCGGACGCCGGGCTCACCTGGACCCTGCTCCCGTTTCCCGGCAGCGATCGTCTCACCCGGCAGCACTGGTTCGACGCCTCGCGCGGCCTCGTGATGTCGGGCGATGGGCTCAACTTCGGCACCATCATCGCGCAGACCGATGATGGCGGTCAGACCTGGTCGACCGTCCCCGGCATCGATCCGACGTTTCTGATCAACATCGCGGTACTCGACGACACCACGGGTTTCCTGGTGAGCTTCGGTCAGACCTACCGCACTGACGATGGAGGGACCACCTGGGCCGATGTGGGCCAGTTCTTTCCGCTTTACAGCGACAACGTCGTGTTTCTCGACGCGCAGAACTGGCTCGTGGGCGCCAACGGTGAGGGCGCCGAGATCCACCGCACCGTCGATGGGGGAGCCTCGTTCTCGTTCGTCTACGATCGACTCGCGAACGTTGGCGTCACGCGGCTGCTGCAGATTCCCGGCGGCCGCATCGTCGCCACGATGAGCAGCGGCACGATCGCCACCAGCGACGACGACGGCCTCACCTGGACGCACCGCCTCGACGATCTCGCCGACGGCTGGGCGCCGGCCTTCACGGCCCTCGGCCTGTCGCCCAGCGGCCGCGCCTTCGCCGCCAGCGACTACCCGGATGGCCCCGACGCCGTGACCACCTGGTACGAGAGCACTGATCACGGCGAGTCGTGGCACTCCGGCACGGCCGCGCCCCCGTACCTGAACTACTCCGACATCGCCTTCGTGGACGAGCAGCGCGTATACGCCACGGGCTACGGCGTGCTGCTCTTCAACGACGTGGCACTCAGCGTCGACGGCGGCGCCTCCTGGACCATGCACTCCCTCGGTACCGGCGACCGCCCATACGACCTGGCCATCACCAGCCCGCTGCGCGCGTACGTCACCTCGGTGCAGAACAACGCGCACGGCCGCGTGTACCGCACGGACGACGGCGGCGAGTCGTGGCAACTCGCCAGTGGCAACCTGCCCGACAGCTACCCGCTGCGCGCCATCGCCTTCGTCGACGACGACCACGGCTTCGTGTTCGCCGACGCCGTACCCGGCCTGCTGTACACGACGACTGACGCAGGCGCGAGCTGGCAGCCGGTGGCCGCGGCCGGCATCGGCAACCATCCCCGCGACCTCTGGTTCGCCGACGTCCAGCACGGTCTGGTGCGGTGCTTCGAAGGTATCTTCCGCACCGAGGACGGCGGGTTCAGCTGGGAACCCGTCGTGTCCGGGAGTCCGGTCGATCACTTCGAGATGACGTCTTCCGGGCGCGGCGGGGTACTCCACTTCGCCACCGGCGTCGTGAGCTGGACGGATGACGGCGGTGCCACCTGGCAGGATGTGTCGGTACCCTGGCACGGCGGATACACGCTCGCCCTCGACGCCACCGGCTTCGTACTCGCCGGGGTCAACGCCGGCATCGTGCGCGCCTACCGCAACGACGCCACGCCCGTGATCGAGCCGACGCCACGCATCGCGGCCCTCGTGCTGCAGGCGTCGCCCAACCCCTTCAACCCGCAGGTGGCCCTGCGACTCGATCTGCCGCGCGGTGGTCGGACGCAGGTGGCCGTCCTCGACGCGCGCGGCCGCCTCGTGCGCATGCTCGCCGTTGCTGACCTGCCCGCCGGTCCGCATACGTGGACCTGGGACGGATCTGACGACACCGGCCGTGCCTTGCCCTCGGGCGTGTATCTGGCGCGCGCCATGACCGACGCGGGCGCGGCGTCGCGAAAGCTGATGCTCGTACGCTGACAGCCCACGTCGTTGGCAACAAAGCCGCTGGATGCCGCCGTAGGCAGCGCCCCGAGGCCAGGGAGTTAATTTGTGGCTTCGAAAGGAGACGCCATGACCAATCGTCGATTCGCCGCGTTCGCCGCGGCTCTCGTATTCTCCAGCATTCTCGCGGCGGCACCATCCCAGGCCGTCCAGGTCTGGTCCGGCCGCACCTATACATTCACAAAAGCCGCCAGCGCCGACTGGACGCTGCCGGAGAACCAGGACCGCATCACCAGTTCGGTGTGGATCACGCGGGCCGGTACCCAGGGCATCTTCAACATCGCGGTGGAGTCGTCGTACGGGTCGCTCAGCCCGGCCGATACCGAGTGGGCCACCGGCGATGCCGCCGACTGGCAGAGTCTGACGTTCACGCCCTGGGTGACATGGGCCGGATCGAATCCTCCCGGCACGGTGGGTCTCGACGCGGTGGTGCACCTGATCAGCGACGACATCTACATCGATATCCGCTTCGATAGCTGGGGCATAGGCGGCGATGGCGGGGGCAGCTTCAGCTACGCGCGCGGCGAAAGCGCCGTGCCAGTGCCCGACGCCGTGCCGTCGCCGGAGATGACCCTCGCGGCCACGCCCAATCCGTTCAACCCGCGCGTCACGCTGTCCCTGGACCTGCCGCGTGCCGGCCGCGCCCAGCTCGCGATCCTCGACGCCCAGGGGCGGGCGATTCGTTCCTTCGCCGCCACCGAACTCGGGGCCGGCGCCCACACCTGGGTCTGGGATGGCGCCGACGACGCCGGCCGTGCCATGCCCGCCGGCGTGTACTTCGCCCAGGCGACGGGCGATGCGGGTGTGGTGTCGCAGAAATTGACTCTTGTGAAGTAACGTGCCACGAAGAATGTTGACGGGTCCAGCGCTTGCCTGGACCCGTCCTCATGAACATCAAAACACTCACTTCATGCCCCTCGCTTCCTCCCCACTGCCCCAACCCTAACTGCAAATACCACAAGCCTCAGCCGCAACCCTGGCCCTTCGCGCTCTTCGGCACGTTCTCCCGAAAGTCACCACCCTACACCGTCCAACGCTACCTCTGCCTGGCCTGCGGCAGGACCTGCTCAGACCAGACCTTCCGCACCACATACTGGCTCAAACGCGCCGATCTCCTGCCCAAGGTCCACAAGCACGCCGTCTCAGGCGCCGCCAATCGCCAGATCGCCAGGCTCCTCGACACCTCGCCGACGACCGTCGACAACCTCCTCGCCCGCCTCGGCCGACACTGCATCCTCTTCCATCGACACCTGGTGTCCCAGGCGTCACCCTTCGTGGACATCGCCATCGACGGGCTCGTCACCTTCGAGCACTCCCAGTATTTCCCCTACGAGATCGTCGCGGCCGTCGATCGCCGCTCCAGCTTCATCATCCACTTCGCCGAGGCCGAGCGGCGACGCAGCGGGGCGATGACCGACGAGCAGAAATGGAAACGGTCCCTCTTTGAACAAAACTATGGCCGGCCGGACCCCAGGTCGTTGATGCGGGCGCTGCTCGAGGTGCTCTCGGTCTCGCTGGACGGCGCCACCGAGGCCCACATCTGGAGCGACAAGCACAAGACCTATCCCTACGCGATCGCGAAGCTACGGTATTGCAAGGTGATCCACGAGACGATCGACTCCCGTGAGCCGCGGACGAGTCGCAACCCGTTGTTCGAGGTCAACTTGCTGGACATGTTGCTGCGGCATTGTCTGAAAGACCACACGCGGGAGACGATCGCGTTCGGGAAGCGACGGCAGCATTCGATCTACCGGCTGGCGATCTTCCTGGTGTGGCGCAACACGATCAAGTTGCGTCGGGAGAAGCGGTGCTGGAGCACGCCGGCGATGCAGATCGGGATCGCCACGAAGCCCCTGACCGAGGAGGAGGTGTTGTCGCGGCGGCTGTTCGTGTCGCATATCGAGTTGCCGCCGTTGTGGGATGACTACTACTGGCGACGGGTCGAGACGCGGCCATTGAAGGTGAACCGGAGGCACGTGCTGACGTACGCCGCGTAGTGAGAAAGTCGGGCCTAGCGGGCGAGATCTCGGTGCGAAGCCTCGTCAACATTCTTCTTGGCACAACTGACGTTTCGTGGGTGGAATGACCAGAGCCCGCCTCCCGGACGGGAAGGCGGGCTCTGGTTCGAGCGGTCTGGAGATTACTGGAAGATTGCCTTGATCGAACCGAAGGTAAGATTCTCGACAGGGACGGCACAGAACGTCACCTGGCCGCGGATGGCGCCGCCAGGATACTCGGTGCTGTGCGCCTGGATGTAGATATTCCCATCCAGGAGGGCCTGCGCCTCGGCGGGTGTCACGTTCCACGTGCCCGTCTTGACCGGGCCCGAGGGCAGCGTGAAGACGACCGGGCCATTGTCGCCCATGGCGGCCATGTGGAAGTGACAGGCCGTCTCGTCGGGAAGGTTCTGAATCTCGACGTAGAAGGTGACCTGCGTCTGCGCCGCGTTCAGGAACAGCGATCCGTGTCCGGTCGCCGGCGATGCCGTGGGCGGCACGACCTCAGAGCCGTCCATACCCGAGAGGAACGCCGACTCGGACGCGAATGCCGCGCCCGCCGTGGTGATCAACAAGGCAAAACTTGTGATGAGCAAAGCATTAATGATTTTTCGCATGCGGTGAGTCCTTTCATTGAACACGTCGGCATGAATGCGGATTGTCGACATTGGCATGGGCGAGCCGACGTCACCGTCATGAATAAATCCAATCCGGTGGACTTGCTAGTTCATGTGCCCTGAAAATGGGGATTCGTATGCGGTCATGTGGCATGATCACGTGTCGGCGAGGAATATCTCGTCGTCGCCGCCGAGTATGCGTGAAAGTCCGAAGCCGGCGCCGCCAAACAGGATGGTGCCCGCGGCGACCAGCACGAAGACGCCGCGCCAGGGCGTGCCGGCGAAGCGCACCGAGACGTTGCGCGCCGGGCCTCCGTCCACGGAGAGCGATGCGACACCAGCCTGGGCGGGGGTCCACGCCACCCGCCCGCCGGGGCCGACCGGTATGGTCTCGGTGCGCGCGATGCGGCTGCTGGGCCGGTAGGTGACGACGAGGGAATCGGCGCCGGGCAGTTCGAGCTTGACGGGCTGCCCCACGTGCAACGTCTCCTGGATCGGCGGCACCGGCATCTGCGCCGACGCGCGTGCGGGCGCGAGCCATGCGCATAGTCCGACCGCCGCGAGGGCCAGCACCTGCAGCGTCTTCCCGCCACCACTGCCGGATGGCGTCTTGCCGCGAGCCTGCGTGATCAGGGCTGCGACGAGCACGGTCCCGACCAGGCAGGCGATGGGGACGAACACTACGAGCCACTTCAATCCCGCGGGCGTGCTGCTGTCGCCGTACAGTTCGGGGCCGGTGAATTCGCCCACGAGGCTCCAGATCAGGATCGCGCCGAGCAGCGTGGGGGCGCCGAAGCGGATGACGTACTCGTACCAGCCACCGAGTGGGATCTTCGAGTACTGGTTGACGGCCGCACGCAGCTTGTCGGCGCCGAGCACCCAGGCCACGATCAGCGTCTCGAACAACCCGACTGTGATGAGCGCGTAGCTGAACACCCAGTGGTCGACGAGATCGAGCAACGTGAGGCCGAGCGTGCCGTTGCCGTTCAACCCGGGATCCACGATGTGGGGCAGGACGAAGAACGCGCTGAGCGCCGCGCAAGGGATGACGATGACCGCCAGCGCCCGCTGGCGCGTGATGCCGAACTTGTCGATCACCGCGCTCACCATGCCCTCGATGAGCGAGACCGATGACGTGAGGCCCGCCGTGGTGACAAGCAGGAAGAACAGGAACCCGAAGAAACGCACGCCCCACGGGAATGCCGCGATGCCCTGGGGCACGACGAAGAACGAAAGCGAGAGCGTGGTGCCGGCCGGATTCAGCGAGAACACGAAGAGCAGCGCGAAGATGGCGACGCCGGCGATGTACTCGAAGCCGCAATTGAGGAACGAGATGGTGAGCGCATTGGCGACCTGGTCCGACTTTTTCGGCAGATAGGATGCGTAAGTCGTGAGCACCCCGAGTCCGAGGGAGAGCGAGAAGAACATCTGGGCGAAGGCGCCTCGCCAGACCTGCGCACTGAGGATGCCCTCGGGGGCGGGAGTGAAGAGGTAGAGCACGCCGTCCAGCCCGCCGTCGAGCGTGAGCCCGCGGACGATGAGGCCGATCATGAATATCCACATGAGGGGTACGAAGATGCGTACCATCGCCTCGATCGTGCGGGTGCCGCCACGCAGCGCATACGCATTGATCGCCCAGACCGTCGCCAGCGCGGCGAGCGGCCACCAGGTGGTGATGAGATGGAAGAAGTACGCGATCGCGCTGGGCGCGGCCGACGGCTGGCTGAAAGGCGCGAATGGAGCACTCACGCCCGGCCGGAACAGGCCGCCGAGCGAGCCGATCATCATCGCGAACGACCACCCGATGATCACCACGTAATACGCCGTGATGATGAACTGCGCGGCCACCGTCCACCAGCCGAGAAGCTCTGCCCGCTTGCCGCCGACCTCGCGCAACGCGTTCGGGAACGACTTGCCCGTGATCGTGCCCAGGCCCAGTTCGAGAATCATCACGGGAATGCCCAGCGTGAATAGTGCCACGAAGTAGGGCAGATAGAACGCTCCGCCGCCATACTGGTAGGCGTTGGACGTGAAGAAGACGATGTTGCCGAGGCCGATCGCCGACCCGCTGGCCGCCAGGACGAACCCGATCTTCGAGTTCCAGGCGCCACGCTTGGCTTGAGTGTCGCTCATCTCTTTCTCCGGACCGTGGCGCCGACCCGCTGGCCGGCGCGCGCACATGAGCCGCAAGGGGTGGAAAGACCGAAACCGAGGGGAAAGTCGGCGGGCTGTCCCTGGCCGCGGCAACCAGTGTCTCCACTGCAAAGCGCGAAGTCTATCATAGAATTGCTCCTGTTGCCGCCCCGGCCCCGGTGTGCGAGCGCGGTCCTGCTGTCCATGTCCTGGCATCCGAGGTGGCCCTGAAGTCGGGCGACCGCAGGTCGTTACGTGTGGCCGGCTATCTTCTTAACGTGTTGTGATACAGTCATATATAAGGATAATCCCAATATCGTGACGGGTTGACTCCCGAAACAAGAGCATGCTAGTCTGATCTCTTCCCTGGCGGCGTGAATCCATGCTGCCACCCTCTGGCCCCCTCAACCCCTGAGGTGAATCATGACCAACCCCCTACGCCTCCACGCGGCCCTATTCGCGAGCGCGCTGGCGCTCGCGGGGCCGTTAGACCTGGCCGACGACGCGTCGGCCGGCGAGCCGATGCGCCAGCGCGGCCCATTGCCGGCGTCCAAGAGTCTTACCCATACCGAGGCGCGTTCGATCAACCACGTGCTCGGCGCACGCCTCGCCGAGGCCGATTGGCCGCAGAAGCTCACCGATGGCGACGACGCCACGGGTCTGGCCGCGGCGCAGATCGCCGTGCGCTATGCCGGTGCCGCCGAGTGGACGAACGAGATCGAGCTCCGCTACCGTGGGGAGGGCACGGTGGTCGTCGATCTTCTGCGTCCGCACGAGAAGTGGATCTACGATGCCACCCGCATCGCTCTGCCGGCGTCCAGCGAGTGGGCCACCACGGTGATCGCCGTCGCCCCGGATCGTTACCAGGGCGTCACGCTGCATCTCGAGAGCAACCCGAATCGCCCCGTGCCCGAGGTGTCCGAGCTGGGCGCCTACTGGTTCGAGGAAGAACTCATGCGCGACGCGGCCGAGACCGCGGACGAGTGGTGCGAGGATTACCCTGGCTCCGGCAACGACCTCTCCACGCCGAATGAGACCGCCCAGCGTTTCAGCGACTATCTCCGCGACCACGGCTGGACCTGGAAGTTCGACTACGGCAACGGTCTGGCCTGGGAGCAGGACTTCAAGCGCCAGGACCTCGGCGGGACCAACAACAGCTATGCCGATGCCACCGACGCCATCATCTACTGCGGGCACGGCACGACCAATGCCACCTTCATGGCCGACACCTCGCACGACGACTCGGCCATCTCGTCGTCCGACATCGACGGCGCCTGGGGCGACCTCGACCTCGAGTGGGCCTGGTTCCACTGCTGCCTCAACCTGAGCAGCACGTCCTGGCACCATGCCCTCAACGGCGCCCACACCATCTCGGGCGCGATCAACGTCATCAATGGATCGAGCAACTGGGGCAAGACGATCGCGCAGAAGCTCATCGACAACGGGATCTTCGATTCCGCGTGGAGCATCTACTCCGCGTGGTGGCACTCGAACGACACCAATCAGCCTGCGGGCAACCAGTTCCGGCTGCTTGCCGAGGACCAGGGGCACTACAACGAGCACATCTGGGGGCAGGGCACCGTGCTGGCCGACAGCCCCGACGCCACGCACTGGACCGTGTCTCACACCGTGAGCAAGGCCGCCGGCGGCAGTGACGTCTTCGACCCCGAAGCCGCGCAACCCACCAGCGACGCGATCGACTGGCGCGCACCGCCAAGCCTGGGCGATCCGGCGCAGCCGGCGCTCAAGGTGCGTGTGCACCCGGAGGTGCTGCAGAAGGCGCTGCCGCAGTCGGCGTACATGCTCGACGTCTTGCCCTCGGGCCTGGATGACGGCGTGACGGCGCAGTTCTTCGAGCGTCTGTGCGGCAGCCTCCAGCTCGACTGTGGCGACCTCGCGGTCGGCCGCGAGGATGCGAGTGGCTACGCGGCGGCGTCGGGGCTGGCGTGCCTGTCGGGCGATATCGCGTCGGGCGGCTGGCAGTTCACGAACGAGGAGCTGCACATGGTGCCCGAGCACGAACCGGACGGCATCATTTCGCCTGACGAAGCCTCGGAACGCGCGCTCAGCTTCCTGTCCGGCCTCGACCTTCTCCCGCAGGGGAACTTCTTCGCCGGCGTGCGCACTCTCGAAGCGGCGGAGATCGGCGCCGACGACGAGATCATCCAGTCGTTCCCCTTCGCCTTCGACGTGGTGGTCGGCCACACGTTCGGTCCGCAGGGCGAGGCCTTGCCCGTGGTCGGCGCGGGCGGCCGCACGCATGTGTCGGTGGGGCCCGACGGTTCGATCCAGGCCTTCAACCAGGTGAGCCGTCAGACTCAGCCGCGGTCGGCGGTGGACGTGATCAGCGTGGCGTCGGCCCTCGATCAACTCGCGGCCTTCGGCTACCTCTCGCTGCAGACGGCGCCGGAATTCGCCGCCCACACCGTCGAGGTACGCGATGCCAACCTGGGTTACTTCGAGCGCTCTATCGGCGACCCGCAGCAGACGATAGGGCCCGTGTACTACCTGGACGTCGACCTCATCGGCGATGATCCACAGCGCGACGGCGCCCAGATCAGCGTGGCGGGCCGCATCTACATGGCGGCCGACACCATGCCGGTGCACTCGCATATCCTGGCGCCGGGCGATGGGCAGAGCTTCGAATACGGTCAGAACATCGCCTTCCGCGGCGACGCCAGCGACGGCACGCCGCCTTATCAGTACCGCTGGTACTCGGATCTGCACGGGCTGCTCTCGGCGCAGCAGAACTTCAGCACCGATCAGCTCAATCCTGGCTTCCGCGAGGACGGCTCGCCGGCGCCCATCACGATCGAGCTGCGTGTGACCGATGCCAACGGCTACGAGGCGACCGACCAGATCGCCATCGTGATCACCGGTATCGTGGGCGTGGAGGACATCCCCGCCGCATTCGCGCTCGCGCCGAACCGCCCGAACCCCTTCAACCCGCGCACGACGATCTCCTTCGCGTTGCCGCAGGCCGGCCACGCGAACCTCCGTATCCTCGACCTGCGCGGTCGTCTGGTGCGTACCCTCGTCACGGAAGACCTGCCCGCCGGCCGCCACGCCCGCATCTGGGACGGCACCGACACGAGCGGCCGCCCCGTGGCGTCGGGCGTCTATCTCTACCGCCTCGACGTGGACGCCCAAGACGGCACCCACTTCACCGAATCCCAGCGGATGACTCTGGTGCGATAGCGCCGGTTCTCCGTCACGGCGCCCCGGTCTTCCGGACCGGGGCGTCCGCGTATCCGCTTTCGTGGTGCCGGCACCATGGGAACCGCCCTGGCTCTTCCGGTGTTCTTGCGCGATCATCGGCTCGTCAGTCCCGAGTTGCCGTTTCTGCGAAAGGTCCCCCGATGCGCGCCGTCCGCCTGCTCTTCGTTCCGCTCTTCGTGTGTGCCGCCGCGATCGCCGCCGCCCAGCCACTGGCCAACCAGCCGCCGGCGCCGTCTGCCGGCAAGGCGGTGACGATCATCTATGCCACCGACATCCGCGGCAAGATCGACCCGTGCGACTGCAAGTATGATCCGCGGGGAGGGCTGCCGCGCATGGCGACGTTCTTCAACGGACTGTGGGACGCGGGGGTGCGGCCGCTCACCGTGGATGCGGGCGATCTCTTCGGCGCGCCCGACGCCGCAGACCGCCAGCAGACCCAGTTCCTGTGCCACCAGATCGCGTCGTTCGGGTACGACGCCATCGGTCTCGGCGAGAAGGATCTGAACTACGGTCTGCCGTTCCTGAAGGATGTGATCGCGAACGACCACCTGCCCTTCACGAGCGCCAATGTGCACGACGCACACACCGGCGAACTCATCCTGCCGGAGTATCTCGTCGTGGAGAAGGAGGGCGTGAAGTTCGGCATCGTCAGCGTGCTCGACCCGCAGCATCCGATCGCTCCGCTCGGCGGTAGCGGCAGTGACTTCACGGTGGACGATCCGGTGACGGCGTTGCGCGATGTGTTGCCCGCGGTGCGCATGGTGAGCGATACGGTGGTGCTGCTCAGCCACCTCAGCGAGAACCGCACCCGCGACCTGCTGCGCCAGGTGGACGGCGTGGACATCGCCGTGGGCGGCCACACGAACGCGTCCCTCGAGTCGGCGCAGTACGTGGGCGACGTGTTGAACCTGTGCGCGGCCTTCGAGAGCCGCTACCTTGGCCGCGCCGACGTGCGCCTCGCCGGGAGCGACGGCCACGTGCTCTCGGCCGACGTGCATGTGATTCCCCTCGACAACTCGGTGGCCGACGACAAGGAGATGGCCGCCCGCGTGGCTGACTTCAAGGCCCAGCGGGGGATGTGAGTCAGGTGGCCCGCGGGGGCGGCAAGCCGGCCTGGACACGGTGCCGCCGCGTGCCGGCAATCGGCGCTGCGCTCCTTGCCCTTGCCGGCATCGCCCGCGGCGCGGCCACTCCGGACCTCACGCCCTATCTCGACGCGGTCATCGCCAGCGATCTCGCGTCCGCGCGCGCGTGCTGGCGGCCGCAGGATCTCGCCGCGTCCGGCCGGCTGGATATCCACTACGTCGACCAGCCGCTGAAGATCGACGGGGATTCACCACTCTGGTCGCGTCTGGAAGACCTGCGCGCGGGGCGTGTCGTGGCGACGAGCGAGCCGCCCCGTCCCGACGGTGACGCCACCACGTGTACCCTCGTACTCGGCGATACGCGGTTCGATTACCACTTCGTACGTGCTGGCGACACATGGTTGCTCGCCTCGCCGGTCTTGCTCGCGTGCGCACGCGCCATCCCGACGTCGGGGCGGTTCGTGACGGTGTACGCGGCGTCGACGGCGCCGCCGTACCAGGTGGCGTTGCTCGACTCTTGCGTCACGGCGATGGCCGACCGACTCGGCATCGATGATGCGCGTCTCACCGAGCTGGAGCGCGCGAAGTTCGGCTACCTCCTGACCACGCCGGAGGAGGTGGAACGCCTGGCCGGGGCGCCCACGGTGGGCGTGGCGAACCTGCAAACCGACGTCGTGGTGACGTCGCATCCGTGCCACGCGCACGAGCTGGCGCATCTCGTGGTGAATGCCTGGCTGCAGCACCTGCCGCTGTACGCGTCGCCATTGCTGCAGGAAGGTGTGGCGGTGTCGCTGGGTGGACGGTGGGGACGCCACCCGCGGGTGCTTGATCGCCTGGGCCGCACGACGTTGACCCAGGGCTTCGTGACTCTCGACGAGCTGCTGCCGCGCGCGAACTTCTTCGGCCTGGGCGCCGACCTCACGTACGCTCCCGCGGGCGTCTTCGCGAGCTTCGTGCGCGATCGCTTCGGTGCCGGTGGGCTGCGCGCCGCGTATCTGGCCGTGTCGGGACAGGCAGGTGTGCTGACCGCATGGGCGTCGGACGATGTCGCTCAACGCCTCGCCGCAGCCCTGGGCACGACCTGGGGCGCGCTCGATCACGACTTCGCGGCCTTCGTGGCCGAGCCCGTGGACGTGGCGATCCGCCCCGGGGCGACCACGTGCGATGGCGAGATATTGCGCGGGGAACGCCTGCAGGTGACGCTCGACGCCGGCGGTTGCGTGTGTGTGCGTGCCGACGCGGGAGAGGCGCGCGGCGCGATCCTCTTCGGCGGCGCGTCCGCGTTCTCCGGTGAAAACGCCCTGTTCGCCGAGCACTTCCCCGGTCGCCCCTATCATGGCGAGTCCCACGCGCTCGTCTTCACACCGCAGGAGGCCAAGCTCTACGACTACCGCCGGCAGATGCTCGTCGCCCTGCACGCCGAGGGATTCTGGCCGTCGGACACGTTCGCGGCGGGGAATGGACACGAGCTTCGTGTCACCGTCGATCAGGCGCTGGTGCCACCCGGCCGCCGCACCCTCGTCGAGTAGATCGCGGTCACCGTCCCAGCACCTCGAGCCGGTAAGGATGGGGTGCGTCTTCGCCCACGGGGCGGCCGAAAATGTCGCAGGTGGCCAGGCGTCGCAGGGGCGAGCGGGCAAGCACGCGCAGCCATTGCGCCTGCGTGTAGGTGCGCAGGTCGTAGACATGATCGAGGTGCTCCACGCCGCGGGGTCGGGTGATCATGAGGTGCGAGACCACACGCTCGCGGCGTCCGCGGGACGGCAGGTAGTTGACCACCTGCGTCACCCGCAACGAGCCGCGGGCGCCGACCCAGGTGTCCTCGTCATCGCCGTTCCAGCCGAAATCCTGGAAGCTCAGGCCTACCACGTACACGCCGCCGCGCACGAGCATGGACGCGACCTGGGTGAGGTGAGCGAGCAGGGCCGCGTCGCTCGGCAGGTGGCGCAGCGTGTTCCAGGGGCAGACGGCCAGATCGCAGCGACCGAGGTCGCGCAGGGTTGCGGCCGGGGCCGCGAGGTCGGCCAGGCGCAATGGGGCATCGGGGCCGAGGCGGCGGCGGGTGTAGTCGATCATGGCCGGCTCCCGGTCGTAGCCGGCCACCATGCGTCCGCGCCGCGCGGCGCCGCGTAGCAGCCGACCCGTGCCGCAGGCCGGTTCCAGCCAGCGCGTACCCGGGCCGCAGCGCGTTGCATACGCACGCTCGATGCGCACGTAGGCATCCAGCTCGTCGGCGGTGCCGGGCAGGGCGAGGATGTCGTAGATGGCGGGCGCGGCGTAGAGACCGCCGCCGGCAGTGTCCACTAGAACAGGTAGCGCAGCGTGAACGAAGACACGTTCATCCTGTCCAGCTCGTCGCTACCGGCCTGGATCGCGTCGTAGCCCACCGGCGCCTTGTCGAAGAGCACCAGGTCGCCGTCGAAGGCGCCGAAGTGTAGACCCAGACCCAGCGTCACAGGTGTGGAGACCGACACGTCCCAGTGGTAGGCGACGTCGAAGGTGCCGTCGGGGTTGTCGTGACGGAAATACGACTCGTCTGTCTGGCGCACGTACCGCGCGGCCGCTCGCAACGAGAGCCACGGCAGCACGCGAGACTCGAAGCCCACCTGGGTGCGGACCTGCCAGGTGTCGCGCCAGCCATCGTCGAAGAGCGCGCGCTCGGGATGGCGACTGGTCCAGTCGCGACGGTGGTCGAGGTATTCCACCGAGATCACGGCCAGATTGTCGGGATCCAGCAGCAGGTTGGCGCCGCCGCCCACACGCACCTGCCAGCCGTCGAGGTCGGCCACGTCGGCCAGCACGTCCATACGCGTGGGCCGCCGGTCGACCATGTAGTCGATCATGGGCACGATGACGACGCGCTCGCTCGCGCGGACGAAGCCGCGGGCCCGCAAGCTGCCACCGTCGTGGCTGGACTCCTTGATAGCGATACCGCTGGCGAACTCGTCGTACTCGAACCGGGTCTGCGTGATCTCACCGGCCAGATCGACGTAGGCCGCCTCGCCGAGATCGAGGCGCAGGCCGAGCCCGTAGTCGTGGAAGTAGAGCGCATCGCCCACGAAGTTCTCGGTCTGGGCCGTGTTGGCGGCCTTGCCGTACGACGTGCCCCGGAAGAAGAGGCCGGCGTTCACGGCGCCGAAGGCCCGTGCGTAGAGGGCCGAGAAGTAGCCCCCGGGTTCGGGCTCGGGCAGGTCGCTGCCGAAGTAGACGGCACCGGTGCCCCACTCGCCCTTCTCGTCGAAGCGCAGGTGTACGCCGCCGCCCTGGTGGCTGAGTCGGTCGAGGCCTGCGGGCAGATGCGCATCCTGCTTCCACGTGCCGAGCTCGAGCACCACCTCGTCGGCGTAGTCGACGAGGCTGCCGTACCAGCGCAGGACATTGCTGTCGTCCTCGAAGTAGTCGCCCTGGCCGCCGAGGCTACGGACGCGACTGGTGGTGGCAGCGGCGGGGGCCGCCGTGGCGACCATCAATCCCAGCGCGATGGCGAGGATCGGCAACGAGCGCGATCGCAAAGAGGGCATGAGCGGGGTCCTATGGTTCCGGTCGCCAGTAGATGCCCGCGGCGGTGGCGGCGTAGACGCCGCAGCCCGGGCCCGTCCAGACGGAGGACACGGCCCCGTCGAGGTGCGTGTCGGCGTGCCAGGTCGTTCCGTCGCCATGATAGAGACCAGCTTCGCCGGCCGCCCACAAGTCGTCAAGGGCTGTGCCGGAAAGGGCGTGGATGGCGCCCGGAATCGTGGCCGTCGGCGTGAGCGCCTCCAGACCTGAATCAGTGAGTTGCCAGAGCGTGTGCGAGACGGGATCCGTGGTGGTGGTGTCGACACCCGCGACCACGATGGTGGCTCCGTCCGCAAGCACGGTCACGGCCTCGAAGGTGCGCGGCCCGGCCGCGACCTGGGTTGCCCAGAAATTCCCGTTGTAGAAGTGGATGGCTCCCGCGCGGTCGAACGCCCAGACCCGATCGCCACCCGTGCCGCAGAGGAGCACGATGTCAGCGGTGCCCAGGGTCAGCATGGGCTGCCACGCGGCACCGTCGTAGTGCAGGATCAGGCCGCCCGCACCGCCCGCGAAGACGTCGGTGGACCGCGCACCCCACACGGCGGCCAGGTCGGCTCCCGTGCTCGTGGTCTGCGGCTGCCAGGCGCCGACAGGCGTCCGGCGCGCGATGCGTCCCCCGGCACCCACCACGGTGACCACGCCTCCGGGTCCGGCCCAGAGCGCCGCGATGGGCACCCCGAGCTGGGGATCCTCGGCCGACCAGGCAGTGCCGTTGTAGCGCAGGACGTGGGTGGTGTCGGTGGCTCGTCCCACCAGGTTCGTGCAGGTCAGGCCCTGCAGACTCGCGGCGGAGAAGCCCACACCGCTGGAGAACGTGGCCCAGGCGAAGTTCCGGGAGGGGTCGCGATCGAGGAGCAGGGTGCCGAAATTGCCCGCGGCTACCACCTGGTGGGGGTCCTGGCCCACCATCGCCAGAGCGCGGATCACGCGCCCGGGGCCCGACCACACGGTGAACAGGCCCGCCGGAGGTGTGCCGGTGGCGATGGAACCGGTGATGCCGAGCGTCAGGCTGTCGGCATCGGCGAGCAGCGACGCGGCCCGGACGCCGCCGGGCAGGTCGGCCACCCAGTGCCAGCCGGCGTCGTCGCGGCGATATACGGTGGCACCGTCGTCCACCAGGGCCCAGTGGCCATCGCCGTGCGAGAACGACACGCCGGCGGGTGCGATGTCGGGGACCCAGCCTGCGCCGCCATCCCGGTACACGCCGTCGGGGCCGGCGGCGTAGAGGGTGGCATCCTCGCCGTCCAGGTCTTGCCACACGGAGGTGAGGTGCACGCTCGGCGGTAGCGCCAGGGGCGACCAGGCACCGCCGACACGGCGCAGCGAGACGCCGTCGCCGACAACGATCACGACGCCGGAGTCGAGGCACAGGATATCCTCGAGGTCGCGGTCGGTCCCGGTGCTGACGGCCAGCCAGCGCCCGCCGTCGAAATGGAGCAGCGTCCCGGCGGCGCCCACGGCATAGACGTCGTCGCGGGCGAAGCCGCTGATGGCGCGCAGGTCCGTCCCCAGCGGATTGCGCCAGGTCACCAGGGCCTGGCCGTCGCTGCGCACGAGCGTGGAACCGCCCGCGGCCCAGATGTCATGGGCGTCGTCGGCCCAGACATCCTGGAAGTCGGTGGTCACTGGCCCGGGGTTGAGGAGGTTCCACGGACTGGCACCCGGCCGTGGAACCGGATCGGTAGGACTTTCGGCGCAGCTCGCGATGCCGATCGCCAGCGCTCCGAGCGCCGCCGTGGCGATGGCGAGGCGGAGCCGGCGCAGGTTGGCCATGATCTCCTCGAATCGATGAAACATCTCGCCAGCCTAGCCCAAACGGCGCCTCACCGCCATATGGCGCATGGCATGGCGGCTTCCGGCACGGATCTGGCATCGTGAAGCCGGAAGCGTCCAGGAGGACACGCAACGGCCGCCCGGGCAGCGCCCCGGGTGCCTGCCTGGCCTGAGATTGTTTCCGCGGCAGGAAAGACTTGCCGTAGCTGCCTGGTCCCACCCGAAGGAGTGGCCATGTCCGGTCCCCAGCTCCCGCGCGTGCTCTGCGTCGACGACGAGGCGAACCTGCTCAAGGCCATCGAGCGCAGCCTGCGCAAGTTCTACGACATCCACACCGCCACCGACGGTTTCAGCGGCTTGAAGGCGCTGGCCGCGGAAGGTCCGTTCGAGGTGGTCGTCTCCGACATGCGCATGCCCGGCATGGACGGTGCGGAGTTCCTGCGCCAGGTGCGCGAGCAGGCGCCCGACTCGGTGCGCCTGCTACTCACCGGATTCGCCGAGCTGGAGACGGTGGTCACTGCGGTGAACGAGGGGTACATCTACCGCTTCCTCGCCAAGCCCTGCACCGGCCGTGTGCTGTACGACGCCATCCAGGACGGTGTCACCCAGCACCGGCTGATCACGGCCGAGAAGGTCCTGCTGGAGCAGACGCTGCGGGGGTGCGTGAAGGCATTGAGCGAGGTGCTCGCCATGGCGTCGCCCGCCGCGTTCGGTCGCGGCACGCGCATCTGCCAGATGGCCATGCTCCTGGCGGGCCAGCTCCACTACCGCGACATGTGGCAGATCGAGGTGTCGGCCATGCTCTCGCAGCTCGCGGCGATCACGCTGCCGGCCGCGACGGCCACCAAGCTCTATCTCGGCCAGCCGCTCGACGACGACGAGGAGGAGATGGTGCTGCGCATGCCCGGCATCACGCGCCAGATCCTCGGCGACATCCCGCGCCTCGAGGCCATCCTCGAGATCCTGCGCTGCTCGGTGCTCGACCACGCCCCTGCCGATCCCGAACCCGGATTACCCGTGGGCGACGAGATCCCGCTGGGCGCGCGCATCCTGCACGCGGCCGACCTGCTGGAAGGCCTGCAGCTTCGCGGCGAGTCGCCGCGGCGTAGCCTGGAGATCCTGCGCTCGCGCTCGGGCCAGGTGGATCCCGCCGTGCTCGACGCCTACGAGACCATCTGCGACGACGGCGCCCTCGACTTCCGGCAGCGCGCGATCAACCTCCCCGAACTGCGCACGGGCATGGTGCTGACCGAGGACCTCATGTCGACCAAGGGGCTGCTCCTGGTTTCCGGTGGGCAGGAGATCACGGTGAGCCTGATGGAGAAGATGCGCAACTACGCGCGCAGCTCGCAGGTGAAGGAGCCGATCTGGGTGCGGGTGTCGACGACCGAGTTGCTCGACGACGCTCATCCCCGCACGATCGCCTCACCGACACTGCAGAGCGTCTAGCGCGCGGCGGCAACGGTCTGGAGCACGCTGGTCAGGTCGTGCGGCTGGAACGCCGTCGGCAGGGCGCCCGCCACCTGCTCGTGGCACTGCGGGTCCGACGCCGAATGGTCCCCGAAGGTGAGCAGGGCACCCGGACACGAGGACAGCAGCGGCGACAGTCGGCCGCACTGCTCGGCAGTGATCGAATCGGTGTCGATGATGATGCCGTCGACCGTGGTGGCCACCTCGGAGCGAGCCACGAAATCCTGCATGGGAATCAGACGACAGCCGGCGCGGGCGATGAGCGCCGCGATCCAGCCGGCGTGGTCGGCGTTGCCCGTCAGTACCACGATGTTGCCGCCCGTGGCCTCGTTCGCGGCCTCCGGCTCCTGCGCGGGCGCCGGATCCATACCGGGCAGCGCGAGGAACTGGACCGCGCTCGCATACAGCTCGCGCGCGCGGGCGAAGATCATGCGCGTCTGGCGCAACGACAATCCCAACGCGTCTGCCACTTCGAACAGCCGCGCGCTCGTCACCTGGGGCTCGTGCGACCAGCCGAGACCCTGGGTGACGATGTCGGCCAGGACGATGGTGGCGATGAGGTGGCTCTCGTCGCTGCGGTAAGCGTCGGCATGGTGGTGGAAGCGCACGCACTCGCATAGCGATTCCGGCAACTTCCAGTGTCGCATGAGCTTCTGGCCGGCCTTGGTGTGGGAGATGCCCAGCGTTTCCATCTCCTTCTGGATGATGTCGCCGCCGCGCAGCCAGGCCCCGGCGAGAGCGCCCGGCGCCACCATATCGATGACCAGCGCGCCGAGGTCGTGCAGCAACCCCGCCACGAACGCTTCCTCGGGATCCATGTGGCCGGTGATCTCGGCGATGGTGCGCGCCGACACGGCCGTGCCGATGGCGTGGCCCCAGTAGGTTTGCAGATCGACCTCGCCGGCTTGCCCCTGCAGGACCTTTGCCACACCGAGGCCCGTGGCAAGGTTGCGGACCGCCGAGAAGCCGAGGATGACGACGGCGCGCGAGATGAGGCTCACCTTGCCCGTCATGCCATAGAAGGAGCTGTTCACGAGCTTGAGCACCTGGCTGGCCAGCGCCTGATCCGACGAGAGCACCTTGGTGACGGCGTCGGCCGAGCAGTTGTCATTTTGCATCACCGCGACCAGCTTGCGTGTGACCGTCGGCAACGGTGGCAGCGCCTTGATCCTGGCGACCACGTCCTGGGAGATGTTCGCGTCCATCATGACTCCTTATGCGTGAGCATGAGCACGCACCCTCGTTCCGCACCACCGCTGTCGAGCGGCGACACCGTGACGTCGACTCGATGACCGTCGAGTTCACAGACGAAGGTCCCGTCGTGGTTCGTATGCAGAGACTGCTCGATCGCTTCCACGATGTCCGCGGTGAAGACCTCGGCCAGCTCCGTGCCCGGGATCGTGCTGGCCAGGCTGGCGAACGACTGGCGGGCGTGCTGGTTCGTCAGCACGATCTCGCCCTCGCGGCTGATGCCCAGCACCGGGATGGGCAGGTGTTCGAGCACGTCCTGCGACAGCGCGAGCGAACGCGTACGCTCGGCGACGGCGTTCTCGAGGGCCTCGTTCATCTGGCGGAGCTGCTCGTTCTGCTTGCTCGTCTGCGCCGAGAGCAGCGCGTTCTCACGGGTCAGGTAGTAGTGGTCGAGGCACTGGCGCACTGTCGCGAGCAGCTCGTGGTCGTCCCAGGGCTTGGGCAGGAAGCGGAAGATCTCGCCCTTGTTGATCGCGTCGACGATGACGTCGGCGTTCGCGTATCCCGAGAGGATCACGCGGACGGAGTCGGGCAGGATCGCCTTGACCTTGGCGAGAAACTCCACGCCGGTCATCCCCGGCATGCGGTAGTCGGATACGATGACGGGTACGGGCTGCCGCTGCAGCAGGTCAAGTCCCTCCTCGCCACCGGCGGCGATGTGGACACGGTAGTCCTCGCGGCGGCACAGGCGGCGCAGGGAATTCAGGATGCTCGGTTCGTCATCCACGAAGAGAACTGCGCGTTCAAGCATGAAACAGCTCCTCGCCATCGTCGGCCAGGGGGAGATGCACCCGTATGGTCGTACCGAGCCCGAGATGGCTCTCCACCTCGATACGGCCGCCATGGTTCTCCACGATGCCGTGACAGATGTAGAGACCCAGCCCGGTCCCCTTGCCCGCCGCCTTGGTCGTGAAGAACGGCTCGAAGAGATGCGGGATGTTCTCGGTGGGAATGCCACTGCCCGTATCCGCCACGGAGAGTATCGCCTCGTCGAGCGTGGCGCGCGTGGTGATGGTGATCACGCCTTCCGTCTCGATGGCATGCGCCGCGTTGACCAGGAGGTTCATGATGACCTGGTTGATCTGGCCGGGGTAGCCGGTCAGCGGCGGCACATCGCCGTAGTCCTTCACCACCTGGCAGCGGTACTTCAGTTCGTTCCAGACGATCTTGAGTGTCGATTCCACGCACTCGTCGATGCCGAACGACCGCGGCTTGCTCTCGTCGGGGCGGGCGAATCCCTTGAGATTGATCACGATGTCGCGAACCCGCTCGCAGCCCTCGAGCGACTCGGCCAGCAACCCGTCGATGTCCCCGTCGATGAATTCCAGATCCTGGTTCTCGAGCTCGGTGAGGCGCGACTGCACATCGAGCGCGAGCACGCTCGTGGGCACGCCGATCAACGCGCGGCACACGCTGAGCGCCCCGCGGATCGACGTCGTATAGTCCTGGAGCGTGGAGAGGTTGCTCATGATGAAGCCGATGGGGTTATTGATCTCGTGAGCCACGCCCGCCGCGATCTGACCGATCGACGCCATCTTCTCGCTCTGTACGAGCTGGCCCGACGTCTCCCGGAGCTGCCGCATGTACTGTTCGAGCGCGAGGTCCTTGCGCTGGTTCTGGATCACGCGCTCGAGGATGTGGCAGAAGATGTCCAGGAGAACGAGGTCGTTGACGCTGTCGGGTTTGCGCACGTCGGCATGATGCGCGCCCACGAAGCCGGCCAGCTCGCCACTGACCTCGAGCGGAATGATGAGCAGGGAGCCCGAACCGCGGCCCCCGAGCGCGCGGATGAACTGGATAGCCGGCGCCGGCAACTCGGCGATGTCGGGCACGTCGAGGGCCTCACCATTGCGCAGCTGATCGGCCCACCACGCCTGCTCGTCGAGATGGCGGCCGATGAGCTTCTGCATCACGGGCTCGGCGTCATCCTTACCGTACTCGTAGGCCCTGTCGCAGATCTGATCGTCGCACCGGAGAATCGCGAGAAACGTGCGGTAGGCGCCGGTGAAGCGTGCGAGGTCGGCGAGGGCTTCCTGGATCGCCGCGTCCAGGTCCTCGGGGGCCACGAAGCGCGTGAGCATGCCGGCGAGGAACTTTTCCGTCGCCAGACTCGCCCGGAACGTGCGCTCGGCATGGCGCACGTTCGTGATCTCGGCGAGCGACCCGATCCAGCCGCCTTGAGGGCCAGCGAGCGGCCGGCTGAGCCGATCCATCGTGACCTGGTACACGCGGGCGACACCCTCGGCATCCGTCGCCGTGAGTTCGCGTACCCGGGTCCGCGGAGGATCGGGGCCGGGCGCAACGGCCAGGGCCGCGAGGGAGACCACGATGTCTGCGAGTGCGGCCGGCAACTCGTCCGGCTCCCGCCCGGGAAAGAGCGCCGCGAAGGCATGGTTCTCGCGGTGCATCCGGCCGTCGTCGTCAATGACGAACACGGGCACGGGAAGGTCCAAGAGGGCCGGGTCGCGAAATACCGCACCCGATTCCAGGCGTACGCCGACTTCCATGTTCGTGTCCAACACGCCGATACTCCCGGACCGAGGCGTATCTGCCCGAGGTCATTCTCACCCCGAGGGACAGGACTGCTTGACGCTTCGTGGTCCACCGGAATATCGGCGAATCCCCGCAACCCATGAGCCGTTTCTACGTCGAGCCTTTATCATGCGCGAGGCGTCCCGTTGACGGCCCTGCCGACCTGTGGTCCCATGGCAGGCCTCGACCCCACTCTTTCCTGGAGGCGATCGCCTTGAAGTGCAGTCTCGCGCGCCGTCTTGCCACTGGTCTGCTGGTATGCCTGGCCACCGTCGCGGCGCAGGCTGTTTCCGCGGGCCCCGCTGCCGATCACCCGGCGCAGCTCCTGCGCTACGCCGATGTCAGCGCGGATCGTATCGTGTTCACCTACGAGGACGATCTCTGGCTCGTGCCCATCGGTGGCGGCCAGGCCCGGCGCATCACCACCGGCCATGGCGCCGAGGTGGGGGCCAAGTTCAGCCCCGACGGTCAGTGGCTCGCCTTCACCGGCAACTACGACGGCGGGTACGACGTGTACGTCATGCCCGCTCGCGGTGGCGTGCCTCGCCGGCTCACGTTCCATCCGGGCAACGATCAGGTGATCGGCTGGCACCCCGACGGCAAGCGCATCCTCTTCCGGTCCGGCCGCGAGCACCCGCTGGGCGTGTCCGAGTTCTTCCTCGTGTCCGTCGACGGCGGCCTGCCCGAGAAGGTGGCCGTGGACCGCGGTGCGCTGGGCAGCTACGCGCCCGACGGCACCAAGCTGGCCTACAACCGCATCGCCCGCGAGATGCGCACCTGGAAGCGCTACCGGGGCGGCATGGCGCAGGACGTGTGGATCGCCGACTTCAAGGCCGGTACCTACGACAGGATCACCGACTGGACCGGCACCGACAGCTTTCCCATGTGGTGGGGCGACAGCATCTTCTTCATGAGCGACCGCGAGGACGGCACGCTCAATCTCTACGCCTACGACACGACGGCCCGTGCCACGCGACGGCTCACGCAGTACAGGACCTACGATGTCAAGTACCCCTCACTGGGCGCGGGCAAGATCGTCTACCAGCTCGGCGGCGATCTGCACCTCTACGACATCGCCAGCGGCGCCGACGTGACGGTGGACATCGATGTCAGCAGCGACCGTGTGCCCATGCGACCCGAGCTGGTGAACGTGGACCCGAACACCGGCAGCTTCGCGCTCTCGCCGGCCGGCGAGCGTCTCTTGCTGGAGGACCGCGGCGAGATCCTCAACGTGCCTGTGGAAGACGGCGCCTGGTTCAACGTCTCCCACACCAGTGCCAGCCGCGAGAAGAATGCGGTGTGGTCGCCCGATGGCCGCTGGATCTGTTTCGTCAGCGACCGCACCGGCGAGGACCAGCTCTACCTCGCCGACCAGCGCGGCCGCGAAGACTGGACGCAGCTCACGCACCACGACCAGGGCTTGATCCTGCCGGCGGTGTGGTCGCCCGACTCCAGGCACATCCTCTTCGGCGACAAGTTCATGCGCCTGAACCTGGTGGACGTGCCCGGCGGCAAGACCACCGTCGTCGACCAGGGTAAGTGGGACGACGCCTGGGAACGCTGGGGCATCCTCGACCACGTGTGGTCGCCCGACAGCAAGTGGGTGGCCTACAGCAAGCAGACCGAGAACATGAACGAGGTGATCTGCCTCTACAGCCTGGACAGCGGCAAGGTCACCCAGCTCACCGACAACTTCACCGAGGCCTGGTCGCCCGGTTTCGCTCCCGACGGCCGCACCCTCTGGTTCCTCAGCAACCGCACCTTCAACCCCATCATGGGCCGCCAGGACCAGAACGACGTGTTCCTCGACATGGCCCTGCCCTATGTGGTGCTGCTGCAGGCCGACGCGCGCTCGCCGTTCTTCGCGGACGAGGGGTTGGTCGAGGCGAAGGCCGAGGATTCCGCGAAGGACAAGAAGGACAAGGAGGATAAGAAGGACGAGAAGGCCGCCGCCGCCACGCCCATCGATCTCGACGGCATCGGCGACCGCATCGTCGCCGCGGAGGGCGTGAAGCCCGGCAACTACTTCCGGCTCGAAGCCACGGACGACGGCTGCCTCATGCTGCGCCGCGACGATCTGGTCTTCAACAAGTACCAGAACGTGGACGACCGCACGAGCGATGACGACCTCACCCTCGTGTCCTACGACACGAAGGAGAAGGAGACGAAGGACCTCGCGAGCGGTCTCTCCAACTACCACCGCAGTGCTGACGCCAAGAAGCTGGTCTACCGCGCCGGCGGCCGCTACGGCGTGGTGGACGCCGGCAAGACCTTCAAGGTGGGCGACGGCAAGGTGTCGCTGGGCGGCTTGAACATCCTGGTGAATCGCGACGAGGAGTATCGCCAGATCTTCTGGGAAGCCTGGCGCATCGAGCGCGACTTCTTCTACGACAAGAACCTGCACGGCGTGGACTGGAAGAAGATCGGCGACAAGTACGCCACCTTCCTGCCCTGGTGCGGCACCCGCGGCGATCTCACCTACCTCATTGGCGAGATGATCTCGGAGCTGAACATCGGCCATACCTATGTCTACGGCGGCGATTACCAGCGCGACGGTGCGCGTCCCGACACCGGCCTGCTGGGCTGCGACTTCGCGCTCGACGCGAAGAGTGGCCGTTATCGCATCGCCCGCATCCTGCCCGGCCGTAACTGGGATCCGCGCGCGCGCTCGCCCCTGGCCGAACCGGGCGTGGACGTGCACGAGGGCGATGTCCTGCTCGCGGTCGACGGCGTCGCCCTGAAGGCGCCGACCAATCCGTACGCGCTCCTCGCCGACAAGGTCTCCAACCCGGTGGAGCTGACGGTGGCCGCGAACGCCGACGGCAAGGACACGCGCACCGTGCTCGTGACGCCGCTGCGCAGTGAGCGCTCCCTGCGCTACCGCGCCTGGGTGGAAGCCAACCGCAAGTACGTGGACGAGAAGACGGACGGGCAGATCGGCTACCTGCACCTGCCCAACATGACGGAGCCCGGCCTCATCGAGTTCGGTGCCTACTGGTACCCGCAGTTCGCGAAGAAAGCCTTCATCATCGACGAACGCTACAACGGCGGCGGATTCGTGGGCGACATGATCATCGACCGCCTCGAACGCAAGCTGTGGGCGCTGACGAAGCCGCGCGAGGGCGGCCCCGGCCGCAACCCCGAGCGCGCCTTCCATGGCCCCATGGTCGTGCTCATCAACGAGAACACGGGCAGCAACGGCGAGTTCTTCGCCGAGGCCATCAAGCTCAAGCAGATCGCCCCGCTCATCGGCATGCGCACCTGGGGTGGCGCCATCGGCATCGAACCCCATGAGGACCTCGTGGACGGCGGCACCACCACCCCGCCCCAGTTCGGCCTCTACGGCCTGAACGGCCAGTGGCTCATCGAGGGCCACGGTGTCGACCCCGACATCGAGGTCCAGAATGCCCCCGCCCACGTGCTTGCCGGCCAGGACGACCAGCTCGACCGCGCCATCGCCGAGCTGCAGGGACGCCTGCAACGCGATGGGACGCAGTGGGCGTTGCCGGCGGTGCCGGCATACCCGGACAAGAGCAAGCCGGGGGAGAGCGTAAGGAAGTAGGATGGGCGCGGTGGCGCCGACTTGTGGGGCTTCCCGGGGCGAACGTGGAAATCGGCGTCTTGGGAAGCCTCTTTTCGTCGGTATTGTGTTGCAACTGCAACGCTGTCGTCACAACGCAACTTTGCAAATGCAGCCATTGGGGACGGTCATGTCTCGAACCAACGACCCAGGAACCTGAGCGTTCGTCCGTCGAGGACCGGTGACTATTTTCAGCGCCACCGGAGCAAATCGTAGTCAATAGATCCATTTCTCGCCGACTCATCACCATGATCTTCCCGGTGGCGTGGACATCCCCCGACTCCACGCGTACCAGGCAGATCCCGGCGACCACCGGCCTCCCGCGCCGGTCGTTGGTGTCCCAAACGAGCTGGTGCGGTCCGGCGCCGAGCGGCACATCGACGAGGGAGCGCAGGCGATGACCGGCCGCGTCGTAGATGGACACGCGTGTCGGCGCGCCGTTGGCGAGGCCGAAGTCAATCGTCGTACGGCCGGTGGTCGGATTGGGGAACGCCGAGATGATGGGCAGTCCGGTCGGATTCAGTGCCACGCCGCCGTCCTCGACTCCGACTTCCCCGCCTGTCGTGTAGAAGCGTGCCAGCGCCCGGGCCTTGAACCCGTTCCAGCTGTCATAGCCCGTTGCGATGATCTTACCGTCGTCTCACCGCTCGGCCAGTGACAGGGGTTGGGGAAGCAGGTCGGCGGACCGCCGTGCTGCGGCAGCTGCAGCATCGCGAAGACGGTGTGCCCGGCGATCTGACGGCTGCCCGCCGCGTAGATCGAGTTGCCCGCACCCAGTGTGAGCGTGTTCAGGTAGTCGGTGCCGCCGAAATCGTAGGTGCGCATGCCGGACCCGCCAAAGGCGCTGCCGAACGAGGGATCGAGACCCCGGGTTGGCGTGAACCTTGAGGCACCATGAGGTCCGCAACGCCACGTACGCCAGTATCACGGGGACGTGACGGAGTTTCCGCGCATCGTGGTGTGTCTTCATGACATACCGCTCCCATTCATCGCTGGTACCGGCGATGTCCGTGCACCTGGCGGCCCGCGCGGCGAACACGTTCGTGCGTCGGCATGCCGGATCCGGTACCATGTGCCGATCCCACACGGCGGAGGCGTCCCATGACCCAGGAGGGCCGCGGGGGGGCGACTGGCGGCGGACCCACGCCACCCGCACGCACGCTCATCACGATCGAGCTTCTCGACCGCGCCAAGCAGGGCGACCTGCAGGCCCTGGCGCGGATCATGGAGCGCTACTCCCCGCGCCTGCGGCGCTGGGCGCGCGGTCGGTTGCCGGCGTACGCCCGATCGCTCTTCGACACGTCGGATCTCGTGCAGGAGACGCTGGCGCGCACACTCCAGGGGCTGGATCGTGTCGAGGTCCGGGGGCGCGGGGGCTTCGAGGCCTACGTCCGGCAGGCCATTCTCAACGGCATCAAGGACCAGATCCGGCGCGCCCGCGTCCGGCGTGATCCGGAGGACCTTTCCACCGACCTCGTCGACGCGGCGCCGTCGCCGCTCGAGGACGCCATCGGCGCCGATCTGCTGGGACGCTTCGAGCGGGGCATGGCCGCCCTCGAGCCGGACGACCGCTGCCTCCTGCATCTGCGCCTCGAACTCGAGTTCGACTACGACGAGATCGCGGCCATCACGGACCGCCCGAGCCGCGACGCCGCCCGCATGGCGTTCCAGCGCGCGCTCGGGCGCCTTGCGAAGGTGATGGGCCATGCCTGACGACCGGGCGATCGAGGCATTGATCGCCCGCATGGCGCGGGGCGAGCCCGTCGACTGGGACGACGCGCGGCAGAGCATCGCGAGCGACGAGGGTCGTGCCCATCTCGACGCCCTGCGCGGGATTTCCCGGATCGCGGCCTTCAACCACGACCAGTGGGACCACTTCGCGCTCCTGCTCGAACGCGCCCGCGGGCTGGACCCGATCCAGCGCGAAGCCTGGTTGCGCGATCTGGATGGCGCGGACGCTGCCGACGTGCGTCACGCGCTGGGCGAACACGTGGAACCGACATCGGCCATGCCAGACCCGCCGCATGGGGCCGACGCGGACCTCCTGGCCGGCCAGGTCATCGGTGCCTACACCCTCGACGCGTCGCTCGGCGAGGGGGGCATGGGCACGGTCTGGCTCGCGCACCGCAGCGACGGGCGCTTCGAGGGGCAGGTCGCCGTCAAGCTCCTGCACTTGCCGCGTGTGAGCCGCGACGGGCTGGCGCGGTTCCAGCGCGAGGGTCAGCTGCTGGCGCGCCTGCGCCACGCCAACATCGCCCAGCTCCTGGACGCCGGCGTGACGCCGCACGGGCAGCCGTACCTCGTGCTCGAGTACGTCGACGGCGAGCCCATCGACCGATACTGCGCCGCGCACGCGCTCGACGTGCGCGCGCGGATCCGCCTGTTCCTCGCCGTCCTCGCGGCGGTGGCGCACTCGCAGGCCAACCTCGTCGTCCATCGCGATCTCAAGCCGTCGAACATCCTCGTCGACCGCGCGGGCACCGTGAAGCTGCTCGACTTCGGCGTCGGCAAGCTCCTAGCCGACGGCGACGCCGAGGCGACGGACACCGAGCTGACGCGCAGCGCCGGGCGGGCGCTCACGCCCGAGTTTGCGGCGCCGGAGCAGCTCCTCGGCGAGCCCGTGACGACGGCGACCGACGTCTTCGCCGCCGGCGTCGTGCTCTACCTGCTGCTCACCGGCGTTCACCCCCACGGCGACGCGCAGGGGTCGCCGCTGCCGCGCCTGCGGGGTATCCTCGAAGCGACGCCCCGGCCGGCGAGCGAGGCGGTGGACAGCGCCTCGCGCCGCCGCCATGAGCTGCAGGGCGACCTGGACAACATCCTGGCCATGGCGTTGCGCAAGGATCCTCGCGATCGCTACGCCAACGCGGCCGCCTTCGCCGCCGATCTGCGGCGCTACCTCGAGCAGGAGCCAGTGGCGGCCCGTGCCGATACGATCCGCTACCGGGTCGGCAAATTCGTGCGCCGCAATCGCGCGGCAGTGGCCGGCGTCAGCGCGGCGATGATCGTGCTCGCCGGCCTGACGCTGTTCTCCCTCGTGGAGCTGCGGGAGGTGCGCCGCCAGCGCGATGCGGTGCAGGCGCAGATGCAGCGCGCGGAAGGCTTCAACACCGTCGTCACCAGCTTGCTCTCGCAGGTCGGGCCGGGCGGCCGGGCGCTGTCGCCCGGGGAACTGCTCGACCGCGCCGTCGGCGAGGTGCAGGCGCGGTACGCCGACGATCCGGCCTTCCTCGTCGACATGCTGATCCGGCTCTCCGGTCGGTACTTCGATCTCGGGGACCACCGGAAGGAGTACACGACGCTCGTGCAGGCGGAGTCGGTGGCGCGGCGGGCGAACGACCCGCGCCTGATCTTCCTGGTGCAGATCAACACGGTCGAGACGGAGCTCTACCTGGGGCGACGCGAGGCCGCCACGCGGCGCATCGAGGAGGCGCGCCACCTGTTGCCCGGATTGCATCCCCGGCCGCTGCTCGACGCCTACCTGCGGGCCGAGGCCGAGGTGGCGTGGCAGAACGGCGACGCGCCGGGGGCCATCGCCTACCTCGAGCGCGCCCGCCACGAGCTGGAAGCGGACGACGACACGCACGGCAACGCGTACGCCGGACTGCTGAGCGTGCTGCGCCTGTATCACGCGCTCGTGGGCGACCTGCGCGAGGCGCACCGGCTGGCGCAGGCGATGGTCGCGTTGCACGAGCGGCATCACCGCGAAACGTCGGCGGCTGGGACGATCTCCCGCGTCGTCCTCGCGATGAGCGACTACGACATCGGCGAGGTCACGCTCGCCCGCCGCCTGTATCGGGACACGCTTCCCGAGGTGGACGACCCGCAGGAGGCGCGATCCGGGACGTGGGTCACCTCGCACTGGATCTACGGCGAGATGCTGAGCCGGCTGGGACGCCACGACGAGGCCCTGCCCCTGATCCACGCCGCGATCGCGGGGTTGCGGCGCGGCGGCAACCACCAGAACGAGACGCGCGCGCGCCTGGCCCTCGCGCGCGCGCAGTTCCGCGCCGCGCGGTTGCCGGAGGCGCAGGCGACGCTCGACACGACCCTCGCCGGCATCGCCGACGACGGCCCCGCCCGCCGGATCTGGCTCATCGAGGCCGACCGGCTCCAGGCCGAGGTACACCTGGCCGAGCACCATCTCGACCGCGCCGCGGACGAGGCGCAGCGGGCGCTGGCCCTGATCGGAGGTGCCGACCAGCCGAACGGCCCGCGCCTCGGCCCGACGCTGCTGACGCTCGCCGGCATCCAGCTCGCCCGGAACGATATCGCGTCGGCACGTACGTCGGCCCTCGCCGCCGCCCGGGTCTTCACCCATGCGTGCGAGGATCCTGCGCGGAGTGCCGACCTCGGCGAAGCGATGCTCGTCGCCGCTCGCTGCGCGGCGGCGGCCGGCGACCGGGCGCAGGCGCGTCGGGACGTGGCGATCGCCGCCCCGGCCCTCGCCAGCGGTCTGGGCGAGGATCACCAGCTCACACGCGCGGCCCACGATCTCGCGGACGCCCTCGCGGCGGACGACGTGATGGGGGCGCCGGCGGCCGTCCAGCCGGCCGGACATGATCACTAGCTGTGGCGTGGCGACTTGCGGCGGCGCCGTGAGCCGCCCGGGTTGTCACGGGAACTCCTTGCCGCTAGACTCGTTCACCACGGTCGATCCTTGCCGAAACCGGAGGCATCCATGCGCCGCATTCTCGTCGCCCTGTCCCTCGCCATGCTCGCGCTGACCTCGGCAACCGCCGTCCGGGCGGCCGGACTCTGGGATCTCTACCAGCAGAAGCATTACCAGCAGTGCCTCGACCAGGCGACGTTGCGGGTGCGCGAGCATCCCGACAGTCGCGATCTCAACCACCTGATCGGGCGCTGTCTCGTGGAGCTGGGGCGGCCGCAGGAGGCGCGACCGTACCTCGAGAAGGTGCTCGGGGCCGATGGTATGCGCGACTGGCGGACGTACTGGTCGCTCTACTACCTCGGGCTCTGCGACTGGTTCGCCGGCGATCGCGACGCGGCGAAGGCCAAGTGGCTCAAGGGGCGCGATGATCCCCAGATGACTGATATCGCCCAGCACTGCGACGGTCAGCTCAAGCTCAGCGGCATGTCGGAAGACTACGACGGCTGGCCCACCGTCGCGGGCGATCATGTGTTCTGCCGGGTGTCGCCACATCTGAAGGATTTCGACCCCGCGGCGTATGTGAAGGAGGCCGACGCCACGTGCGAGCGCCTGGCCACGTTCTTCGGGGAAGCTCCGTCACGCGTGATCGACATCATCGTGTGGCAGGATGTGCCCGAGGCCAAGGCGATCGCGGGTATCGGCGCCCTCGGCTACGCGCGCCCCGACCTCGCCGTGGTCCACACGATGGCAGGGACGTCCTGCGGCCGTCAGCTCGCGGAGGTCTTCAACGTCTGGGCGAACCGCGGCGCGCCCCAGGTGGCGTTGATCGACGTGGGCGTGGCTGCGTACTGCGATGGCGCCGGCGCCAGCCGCGACGCGGCGCGCGATGCGCTGAAGGCCGCCGACATCTCCGAATTCGATCTGACCCTCTGGTGGCAGGACATGGTGCGCGTCCCCGCACCGGCATTCGACGCCGTGGCGGGCGCGTGGGTGGCCACCCTGATCGACCGTGGGGGCATGGACAAGTTACATCAACTCCTGCGCGAGCCCACCTACGTGAAAGCCCGCGACATCTACGGCGCCGCCCTGCTGAGCACATACGTATCCGAGTTCACGCACGCAGTGCTCAAACCATCCTGACCCCCAGCAATCGCGCCGCCGGTGAGGTGCGAGGGGCGCAACGGCAATACCGGCGCGACGCGGGGCAAGTTCGCGTATCCTGCCCGAAGCCGATTCGCGTATACTGTGGACAGCTTGATCGCGAACGCTCCACCCCACGGCCTGGAGGCACCGTTTCCATGAGCGAACCCATTCTCGTCGTCGGTGCGCGCGGAAAGCTCGGTTCCGAGGTCATCCACCAGCTCTACGAGGCCGGGGTGCCCACCCGCTGTGCCACGCGCAATCCGGGCTGCTGCGGTCATGATTGTATCGGCGGCAGCTGTGCCCGCTTCGACTACGATCGCCCCGAGACCTTCGCCCCTGCCGTGGACGGCGTGAGCCATGTCTTCATGATCGCGCGGCCACTCGACACGGCCGCTGGCCATGTGTTGCCGCCCTTCATCGACGTGTGCCGCGACATGGGCGTGGAGCACATCATCTTCTGCTCGGCGCTCGGCGCCGACGCCACCGAGGCCTCGCCGCTCGCGTTCGTGGAGCGCTACCTGCAACGCAGTCAGATCGGGTGGACGATTCTGCGTCCCAATTTCTACATGGAGAACCTCTCCCAGGGCTGGATCTTGCCCCAGATCCAGAACGACGCCACGATCCGTTTGGCGGCCGGCGATGGTGCCACCAGCTTCATCTCCACCCAGGACGTGGCGGCCGTCGCCGTGCGCATGCTCACCGAGCCGGGCCACGTGGGCCACTGCTACGACCTCACGGGCGGCGAGGCCCTCGATTACCAGCAGGTGGCCGGCATCCTGAGCGAGGTCGCCGATCGGACCGTCGTCTATGAGCCGATCAGCGAGGCGCAGATGCAGGCGATGGGATCGAAGGTGGGCATGCCCGGGGGCAAGCTGGAGTACATGCTCTTCCTGTACCGCTCGGTCCGTGAGCACCGCTGCGCCACCGTCTTGCCGGCGGTCGAGACGCTGCTAGGACGGCCGCCGCGCTCGTTCCGTGAATTCGCCGCCGCCCAGGCGGCCGTGTGGCGTCAAGGCGACGAGACCCGCTAACAGCAAATTTTAGGTTGTGCCAAGAAGAATGTTGACGAGGCTTCGCACCGAGATCTCTCCCGCTAGGCCCGACTTTCTCACTACGCGGCGTACGTCAGCTTGTGCCTCCGGTTCACCTTCAATGGCCGCGTCTCGACCCGTCGCCAGTAGTAGTCATCCCACAACGGCGGCAACTCGATATGCGACACGAACAGCCGCCGCGACAACACCTCCTCCTCGGTCAAAGGCTTCGTGGCGATCCCGATCTGCATCGCCGGCGTGCTCCAGCACCGCTTCTCCCGACGCAACTTGATCGTGTTGCGCCACACCAGGAAGATCGCCAGCCGGTAGATCGAATGCTGCCGTCGCTTCCCGAACGCGATCGTCTCCCGCGTGTGGTCTTTCAGACAATGCCGCAGCAACATGTCCAGCAAGTTGACCTCGAACAACGGGTTGCGACTCGTCCGCGGCTCACGGGAGTCGATCGTCTCGTGGATCACCTTGCAATACCGTAGCTTCGCGATCGCGTAGGGATAGGTCTTGTGCTTGTCGCTCCAGATGTGGGCCTCGGCGGCGCCGTCGAGCGAGACCGAGAGCACCTCGAGCAGCGCCCGCATCAACGACCTGGGGTCCGGCCGGCCATAGTTTTGTTCAAAGAGGGACCGTTTCCATTTCTGCTCGTCGGTCATCGCCCCGCTGCGTCGCCGCTCGGCCTCGGCGAAGTGGATGATGAAGCTGGAGGGGCGATCGACGGCCGTGACGATCTCGTAGGGGAAGTACTGGGAGTGCTCGAAGGTGACGAGGCCGTCGATGGCGATGTCCACGAAGGGTGACGCCTGGGACACCAGGTGTCGATGGAAGAGGATGCAGTGTCGGCCGAGGCGGGCGAGGAGGTTGTCGACGGTCGTCGGCGAGGTGTCGAGGAGCCTGGCGATCTGGCGGTTGGCGGCGCCAGAGACGGCGTGCTTATGGACCTTGGGCAGGAGATCGGCGCGTTTGAGCCAGTATGTGGTGCGGAAGGTCTGGTCTGAGCAGGTCCTGCCGCAGGCCAGGCAGAGGTAGCGTTGGACGGTGTAGGGTGGGGATTTTCGGGAGAAGGTGCCGAAGAGCGCGAAGGGCCAGGGTTGCGGCTGAGGCTTGTGGTATTTGCAGTTAGGGTTGGAGCAGTGGGGAGGAAGCGAGGGGCATGAAGTGAGGGTTTTGGTGTTCATGAAGACGGGCCCAGGCAAGCGCTGGACCCGTCAACATTCTTCGTGGCACCTTAGAAATTTTGCCCCGAACCCGCACGAGGCGTACCTTCAGGTACCTTCGTCTTCGACGCCTGTCGGGAGCTTTCATGCGGCGCGCGGCCATTCTCCTCCTCGTGGTCTCGCTGGTGCCGGGTCTCCGTGCGCTTGCGCGTACCGATCCGCTTCCTCAGGACAAGGCCCACGTGCTCGACGGGAGCACGGTCCTCACCGCCGGCCGACTCTACGTGAACATCACGAACTGGGGCCTGATCGGCTCGCGCTACGGCGAGCTCAGCACCTTCGCCGACGCACCTTCCGGACAGTGGCCAGGGGGATCGAGCAACGAGTACCTCTTTGCCGGCGGTCTATGGGTCGGTGGCATGGAGCAAGGGGAGCCTCGCGTGTCCACGGGGCAGCCCGATGCGGAACTGCGGCCCGGCACCAACCCACAGGACACGATGTACGAGGCGCGCGAGGGGCTCGTGGTTCGCCCGATCGAACCGGGTGCCAGCGGTATTCCGTTCTTCATGCCCGGTGGCGACGACGATGGCGACGGCCGATACGATGAGGAGATCCTCGACGGTTACGATCAGGACCACGATGGGCTCATCGACGAGGATTTCCGCCAGTACGGCACGCAGATGTTCAATTGCGTGATGCGCGACAATACGCTGCTCGCGCGCCAGATCTACCCCGACCACCGGCCGCTGGACATCAAGGTCGTCCAGCGAGCGTTCTCGTGGCAGACGGTGGGGCAGCAGGACTTCGTGGTGCTCTCCTACGAGATCACCAACATCGGCGCCTCGGTGATCAACGACGTATACCTCGGCTTCTGGACGGACTGCGACATCGGCCGGCGCGACGACCCCGACATCGCGCACAACGACATCGCCGGCGGTTTCGACGAGTACGTCCGCGTGCCGGAAGGGTATTTCCAGCCGGTACGCGGCGGGTACATGCGCGATGCCGTGTCCGAGAATCCCCTGCCGGGCTGGTTCGGCGTGCAGGTCATCAATCACACCACCGACCAGACCGAGGTGCGTGCGCCGATGACCGTGCGGATGCACGGCATGCATATCATCTCGGCTGGTGGCGCGGTCTGGGGCGGGGGCCCCCCGATCAACGATGCCGATCGCTACCAGCTTCTCGCCACGCCGGGACTCGATCCCGACGTGAGCCCCGATCACGCCTACGACTACAGTTTCGTCGTGTCCACCGGCCCGTTCCCGACCTTTGGCCCGGGCGAGACACTCGTTTTCGAGATTGCCCTCTGCGTCGGCAATAGCCGCGAGGCGTTGCTTTCCTGCTGCGCGACGGCCCAGCAGGCTCAATTCGGACGCTGGGTCGACTTTGACCACAACTACGCGACCGGACTCGCCGGGCACGAGACGTTAGTCTGTGCCGAGGACTACTACCCCGACTGGAACTCGCCGCTCAATCCCATCTACGGGCGCAACTCCAACCTCTGGAACCGCGCCTGTCTCGGCGATGCGCTGGTCTTTCCCGACATCACGCCGGACGGGCTTGCCTGGTATCCCGACACTCGCAAGCACTGCATCTGGGTGAACATGGACAACTGCGAGGAGTGCGAGCGGGCGCAGGGAGTGAACTGCTACGATTTCTACGGCCCCAACGGTGGCGAGACCAAGGCGCTGGATGGTCCCGGCACGGGCAACGGCGGCCGCGAGACCCACGCGCCGTGGGAGGTGCTGGACCTGCCGCCGCCGGCCCCATCGATGCGTGTGGATGCTGCTGATGGCATCGTGCGCGTCTTCTGGGACGATCGCAGCGAGTGGACGCCGGACGGCCTCACCGGTTTCACAGATTTCGAGTCGTATCGGTTGTGGCGCTCGGACCAGTGGGCCCGTCCGCCGGGTTCGTCGCTGATCACGGGGCCGGCGCGCGACAGCTGGCGCCTGATGGCCGAGTACGACCTCGATAATCAGTACCGTGTGAATCTGCCCGGCAACATCGTCCGCTGGCTCGATTTCGGCAGCAACACGGGTTTAGCCGATATCACCTACGAGCCCGCCTGTCTGAGCGATCCTCTCTATTCCGGTCTCGAGGAGGCCATGCGCGCCATCATCGAGGCTGACACTGGCGGCCATTATACCTACCGACCCGCTCTGCGCGATGCCGTCGGCACGCCCGTTCCCGGGCTGGAGACGCTCCTGCCCTGGGAGACCCACACCGACGTGCTGGACACGTTCTTCGCCGTGATCCCGCGCGAGGGGAACGACGGCGCGGTTCCGAAGCGCGGCATCCACTACTACCAGTACACGGATACCGAGGTGCACAACGGCTACATCTATTTTTACGCCGTGACCACCACCGATCACCAGATGCTGAACGACGGCGTCACCATCATCGGTCCGGGTATCCAGGGCGCGCCCGGCGCGAACTTCGCCCACGCCCAGCCGCGTTTCCAGGCAAACGACCCGCATGCCGGCGCGCAGGACGAGGTCTACGTCTATCCGAATCCGGCCACGCGCGATGCGCTGGCGCAGTTCCAGCAGATGGCGTCCACCGACGGCGACCCTACCGGCGTACGCGTGGCGTTCGCCCATCTGCCGGCATGCCTGAGCACGATCCAGATCTACACGGTATCCGGCGACCAGGTGGCCACCTTCGATCACGACGGGACCGGTGGCAATGGCCAGGCCTACTGGAACCTCATGTCCCGGAACAACCAGGAGATCACCAGCGGCATCTACCTGTTCGTGGTCACTCCGCACGACACGCGCTTCACGCCGTCCATCGGCAAGTTCGTGGTGGTGCGCTGAGCCGCCCGGGAGGGCTGGCGGACGATTTCGTCCTGGACGGCGGCTCGATCGAGGCACTGATTTCCCAGGAGATTGCTACGGTTGACCTGTAGATGGGAACTCATCGACAGGTGAACAGCTTTCCGGCTGGACCCGATGGGCCGACTCTTGTTTATATTGTTGCGGCTCCAACCCCGCGAGGAAATGTGAAAAAGATCTTCCAGAATCGTGTTCTCGCCGCCCTTTCGTCGCTCCGACTGGCGAGCGTCCTCCTGCTGATCTTCGCCGTCTCCATCGGCTCGGCCACGTTTCTCGAGGCGCGATGGGGGAGGACCGGGGCTTACGCCCTGGTTTACGGCGCTCGCTGGTTCGAGATCGTGCTCGGTCTCCTCACGCTGAACCTGCTCCTGTCCCTCCTACGCCACTTCCCTTACCGGGCTCGGCACACCGGGTTCTTTCTGTTGCACCTGAGCATGATCATCATTCTCGTGTCGGCCGGCCTCACGCGGTACTTCGGCTACGAGGGCACGATGCACATCCGAGAAGGCGACAGTACCGACTTCCTCTTTTCCAGCGAGACCTATGTGAAGGCTTCGTGGCAGGGCGACACCAAGGCTTTCCGCGTGCGCCTCTACAAGCCCGGCCCGCAGCACGTGGAGCACAAGGTCGATTTCGCCGGCCGTACCTGGACGCTCGGCGTGAGCGAGTACTTCCCGCACTACGAGGAGCAGTGGGTGCCCGCGCCCGGCGGTGTGGCGGCGCTCAGTTTCGGAGTGCGCGGCGGCGAGGGGCTGCAGATGAAGACCCTGCTCGAGGGCGAGCAGCAAGAGGTGGGCACCATCCCGCTGCGCTTCGTGACCGGGCCGCTGAGCGAGCAGGCACCAACGTCCACGTACGGCGACGTCCGAGTGCACGTGGGTGGCGAGTCATGCACGTTCGCGGTGCAGCCGAAGGCGGGACCTCTCGGCACCTGCGGCGGCTACACGTTTGCCCAGGCCGAGTTCCATCCCGACTACAAGGTGGGTGTCACCGATGACGACCCCGACGGCCCCATGCTCAACCCCATGGTCCGGCTCAGCGTCACGACGCCCGACGGTACGAAGGGTGAGCGTCTGCTCTTCTCGATGCATCCCGACTTCGCCATGACCCACTCGGGTCAGGACGACCAGTTCGCCAAGCTCGACCTGCTCTACAGCGTGAACGCGTCGGTGAACGTGGCGCGCGGCGACGGCGGCCTGGTGATGCGCGCGCCCTTCCCGGTCACCATGACCGACATGACGGGCGAGGTGGATCCGGCCGACTACCCGGCCGGCGCGATCATCCCGCTCCACGAGAGCCGCCTCTACGCGAACGACGCCAGCGGCTTCAAGTTCGTTCCCTCGGACATCGAACTCTCGGTGGTGCAGCAGCCGGCGGCCAGCGACAACCCCAACGCGCCCGCGGCGGCGCGCGTGTCCATCGCCTCGGGCAACGACCGCGCTGACGCGCTGGTCGTGAAGGACGGTCAGCCGGTGACGGTGGATGTCGGCGGCCAGTCGATCGCCCTCGACTATGGAGCTCTCATCATGCCCCTGACCTACAGCCTCACGCTGGAGGATTTTGTCTTGAAGACCTATCCAGGCAGCGACAACCCGGCTAGCTACGAGAGCTTCCTCAAGCTGAACGACCCGGCCAACGGCGTCGTGGATCGGCCGGTGCACATCTACATGAACCATCCGCTCAATTACGCGGGCAGCAAGCACTTCCAGTCGAGCTACGACCAGGATCGCCACGGCACGATTCTTTCCGTGAATCACGATCCGGGCAAGTGGCCCACCTACCTCGGCTACGCCATGCTCACGCTGGGCTTCCTGCTCATCCTGTTGCGCGACACGATCTGGGGCCGCGTGGACAGCAAGGGCCAACCCGAAGCGCCGGTGGCCCCGTCGAAGCCGCGGCGTCAGGCCATACACGTCGGCATGGCCCTGCTGATCGCGCTGCCGCTACTCGCCACCGGCGGCGTGGCCCGCGCGCAGGACGCGCAAGAGCAGGGTGGTCATGTGGTGCTGAGCGACGTGGCACGACAGGAAGCGCAGCAGCTCATCGTGCAGGACTTCCAGGGACGCATGAAGCCCCTGGACACCCTCGCACGCGAGATGGCGATGAAGGTGACCAAGAGCACCCATTTCGAGGGCCGTGACCCCATGGACATGCTGCTCAGCTTCGCCGTGCAGCCGTCGTACTGGTGGACGCGCCCGGTCATCGCCGTGCGCAACCCCGGTGTGAAGAAGATCCTGGGCGTGGATGCGGCGGTGAAATACGTGTCGGCCTCGAGCCTCTTCGACGCCAACGGCACCTATATCCTGCAGCAGCAAGTGGAGGACGCGCACCGTGCTCCGGCGCGCGAGCGCACCAAGACGCAGCAGAAGCTCATCACCTTCGACGAGCGTCTGCACATGCTCTACCTCTCGCTCCAGGGCGAGACGCTGCGTCTGTATCCGGTGCCCGGCGACCCCAAGCACACGTGGCTCGGCATCTCCGACGTGGCCGACAAGCTCACCCCGGAACAGAAGACCCAGTACGACGACGCCTTCGCCGCGCTCTTTGGCGGCATGGAGGATGGCGACCAGGCGAAGATCGTCGAGGGCATCCGCAAAACCGCGGCCATTCAGAAGCAGTATGGCGCCGACGTGCTGCCCAGCAAGCTGGCGGTGAACTCGGAACTGCGGCTCAACAAGCTGCAGCCGTTCGTGTGGGCGACGGTGCCGTACCTGGTCGGCTTCGCGATCCTCATCATCGTGTATTTCGTAGGTCTCATGAAGTACGGCGTGGCCCAGTGGTCGCTGAAGAACCCGTTCTACCTCATCGGTATGCTCTGCTTCATGGGCGGCCTGGCCTTGCACGCATACGGCTTCGTGCTCCGCTGGATCGCGTCGGGCCGCGCACCACTGAGCAACGGCCACGAGTCGCTGGTGTTCATCGCCCTGGCCGTGGGCATCGCCGGCCTCATCTTCGAGCTGGTGAGCCGCTCGGCCGCCGCCAGCGCCCTGAGCTCGCTGCTCACGGCCGTGGTGCTGGGCATCTCGATGATGGGCACCTTCGATCCGGCCATCGGCCCGCTGGTGCCGGTGCTCGCCTCGTACTGGCTGAACATCCACGTGACCATCATCACCGCGAGCTATGGCTTCCTCGGTCTCTCGGCCTTCCTGGGCGGCCTTACCCTGGTGCTGTTCATGGTAGAGGCCGGGGCGAAGCGTGACTTCACGATCCCCATCGCCCGCCTCGATCGCCTGAACGTGGCCGTCATGACCACCGGCCTCGGCATGCTGGCCATCGGCACCTACCTCGGCGGCGTGTGGGCCAACGAGTCGTGGGGCCGTTACTGGGGCTGGGACTCCAAGGAGACCTGGGCGCTCGTGTCGGTGCTGGTGTACGCCTTCGTCCTGCACTTCCGCTGGATCCCCTCCACGCGCAACCCCTTCGTGCAGGCCGCCGGCAGCTTCGCCGCCATCTCGAGCATCGTGATGACGTATTTCGGCGTGAACTACTTCCTGTCCGGACTGCACAGCTATGCCGCCGGCGACGCCGCCAAGGTACCCGCCTGGGTACACATCGGCTTCGCCATCATGCTGGTGACGATCCTGGTCGGCTACTTCGCCTGGCGCGCGCGTCCGGCGGGACCGAACCGAATCGCGGGGGCGTAGGCGCGGTCGGGGAGACGGAACGACTGGGGCGGAAGCCGTGGGGCCTTCGCCCTTTCTCTATCCCGCTCATACGTCTCGACTCGACGGCGAGCCATGGCGCCGGCACCGGTGAGCCCGAGCGAGCAATCAGGGGAGGCCTGGCGGCACTCCCCTGTTGGGTTTCTTCCTCTTGCTACTTCTTGGGCTTGTTCAGCATGAAGATGTTGCCGCTGGGACCCTGCGCGGCGGGACGTGTGTGTCTTTCGGCGTGATCGGGGGCTCCCGCCATGGCAGGCTCGGGTTCCGCCTCGGGGACGGGCTCGGCCTGAGCTTCGGGCGCCGATTCGGGCTCCGGGGCCGGCTCGGGCTCGGGCGCCGGTTCGTGCGTGGCCGCGGCCGGCTCGGCAGGCGGCGCGGCGGCTGCCAACTTCTTCTTCGGCTTCAGGATGAAGACGTTCTTGTTGCTGCCCGTCGCCGCCTTCGCCGCGGGCTTGCTCGCGGCCGCTTCAGGTTCAGGAGCCGTCTCGGGCATGGGCTCGGCAGCGGGCGCGGCATCTTCTTGTGGCTCGCCCGCCGCGGCCACGGCGCTGTCGGCGGCGGCAGCCAGCTCGTCGATGAGGGAGCTGGTGGTATTCGCCAGGTCGCAGAGCGCGTCCAGGTCGGGCTCAGGCGCCGCAGTGGCGGGCGGCTGCGGCTCAGGCAGCGGCTCAGGCAGCGGCTCGGGCGCCGGCTCGGGTAACGGCTCGGGCGCCGGCTCAGGCGCTGGGGTGGCTGCTTGTGGGGTTGGCGGGTCGACCGGTGCTGGCGCCACTGGTGCCGGCGCCAATGGTGGCGGCGGTGGAGCGACGGGGGCCGGTGTGGGCGTCGCGACCGGCTGGGCGTGCTGCGGCGGGTCGAGCATCAGCTCGCCGAAGTGGGCGGCGACGCGGTGGATGGAGCCTACGTTCTTGATCACCTGGCCCACCGCCTCCTCGTACTGGCGCTGGTGGGCGAGGATGGCGGCGACGGTGGCCTCGATCTGGGCCGTCGCGGTGGCAGAGGCGTCGGCCAGTTCGCGCACCTCGCCGGCCACCACGCTGGTGAAGGCCTCACCGGTGGCGCCGGTGCGGGCCGACTCGACCTGGATCAGGCGCGCGATCGATTCGCTGTGCTGGGCCAGGCGCTGCACCCGGGAGAGCACCTGCACCATCTCGCGGGCCGAGGCCTGCAACTCGCGCGCCGTGTCGGCGGTGTAGGTCGCCGCGTTGTTGGCCACGCGTACGATCTTGGCGCCCTCGCCCGTGTCGCTGGCCATCTCGTTGAGGCTGAACAGCATGCCCTGCATGGCCGACGCCACGGCCTCGACGGCGGCCTGCATCTTGGCCGTGCTGTCGGCGATGGTCTGCATGTCCACGGTGACGCGATCCACCGAGGCGCTGGCCAGGTCCAGGTTCAGCGGCACGGTGAAGGCTGGGGCGGGTGTCGGGGCAACGCGGTGGCGTAGCGAGCGCACGGCGGCGGCGGCGGCGGGGGAGAGATCGTCCGCGTCGTCCGCGAGCGACACGTGCCCACTGGCCGGCTGGGGGTGGCGTCGGCGTGCGCCGGCGATCAACAGCACCGTGAGTACCACGGCAAAGGCTCCGGCGAGGGCGCGGCTCAGGCCCAGCAGATCCTCTTGCAGGCGCCCGCTGCTGACGAGAGTTTCGCGGGTCGTGCTCATGGCACGCATCAGTCGGGGCGCCGCGGTGCCGAGGCTGCTCAGCAGTTCCTGACCAGCCGCGCTGAAGATGGAGTACTCGCCGGCGGCGAGGTCGGCGAGGTCGGGACCGATCTCCTGCCACGCGGCGCGGGCCTCGCCGAGGGCTTGCCGGCTGGCGCGGCCGCGCACGGCCGCGATCTCCACCAGCGATCCGTCGGGGGCGGACCAGTTGCCGCCGCGGTCGAGGGCCGAGAGGGCCCGGTCGATGCCGACGATGGCCTGACCCAGGCGCTGGCGGGCCTCGTGCATGCTCGGCGCATCCGGAGCGGTGCCCAGGGCATCCACCTCGCGTACCAGCGCCGACACCTGCTCGATCTCCGTGGAAATCGCCTGCAGGCGCTCGGATTCGCCACCCTGGTGGCCGCCGGTGTACACCATCATGCCCAGCGACCCGGCCAGGAGCAGAGCCGCACCCACGGTGACTACGGTCATGAGCGATCGCGCCGACATGAAAACTCTCTTTCTTATAGGCGGTTCGCGGTCCTCTTCCCGGTCATTTTCGCATTTCTGGGGTGCGCATTGAGGATTATCCTGCGTTCTTGGCTCGCGAACCGTCCCCAGGAGGAGTCGATATGATCCGCAAGCTCGCGTTTATCCTCATCGTACCCGTCTTGATGCTGAGTGCGTGTTCTCAGCATCCCGCCACCAGAACCGACGCGCCGGCGCCGCCCGCGCCGACGGCGCCCGCCAAGATCAAGGTGAACTCCCTCACCGACTTGCCGGCGCACAGCTACCAGGTGCAGGGCTCGGTCTCGCAGCTCCTGCACGATGACGCCGCGTTCGCCGCCTTCGCTGCCAAGGTGCGTGCTGATCTCGAGTCGGATCTGGCGACGTACGACATCACCGACCCCAGCACCTTGCAGGGGTACTACGGCGCCCTGGCGAACCTCGATATGCTCGACGGTCGCTGGAAAGCCCTCGCCGTGGACATCGAGAAGACGCGTGAGCTGGAGAGCAAGCCCGCCGCGCGGGCCACCAGCGGCCTCGTCGGCGATGCGCTCATCGCCGTGCACGAGCGGCTCGGCGACGACGTGGCGCTGGAGGCGCTGCGCCCGGCGTTCAAGCGTGAATTCGCCGCACGGGTGGACACGCTGTCATGGGACCTGGTGCAGGACACGGTGCAGAAGAACAACGGCCGCCTGCAGATGCTGAGTCCCAACCTGGTCAACGGCATGGTCCAGATGCAGCTCGATCCCATCGTGGCCCAGAAAGCCGAGCTGAGTGGCGATCTGGCTCGCAACGTGATCGGCCTGAAGGCGGCGCTTGCGACGGTGCTGCCGCTGCGCGATGAGATCACCGCGGTGTATACCGACTACATCGAGCAAAACCAGAAAGAGAAGGAGAACATCTGGCCGCCGCGCGAGGTGACGCTGGGCGCCGACGGCAAGTATCAGCCGGTGGTCATCGGCATCTGGGATTCCGGCGTCGACCTGTCGGTCTACAAGGATCGCCTGTGGACCAATCCGAAGGAGACGGCCGACGGCAAGGATGACGACGGCAACGGTTTCGTGGACGATGTCCACGGCATCGCCTTCGACGTGAACGCGCAGCCAAGCACCGAGTTGCTGCACCCCCTCGGCGACATGATGGGCCGCGTGGAGAAGGCCCAGGAGAACATCAAGGGTCTCATGGACCTGCAGGCCTCGGTCGAGAGTCCGGAGGCCCAGTCGCTGCGTCAGATGATGGCCGCCATGCCGCCGGAAGAGGTGGCGCCGTTCATGGAGTCGCTCAGCTTCTATGGCCTGTACGCCCACGGTTCGCACGTGGCCGGGATCGCGTCGGCCGGCAACCCGTACGCGCGGCTCCTCTGTGCGCGCATCACCTTCGACTACCACACGCTCCCGCAAGCCATGACCGCGGAGATCGCGCGCCGCTGGGCTGACGACTACGCCCGCACGGTGCGGTACTTCCAGGCCGCGCATGTGCGCGTGGTGAACATGAGCTGGGGCTGGACCTTCCGCGAGATCGAGTCGGGTCTCGAGGCCAACGGCGTGGGCGCAACGGCCGAGAAGCGCGCCGAGCTGGCGGGCAAGCTGCTCGACATCCTCGAGGCGGGCCTCAAGGGCGCCATCGAGAGCACGCCGGATATCCTCTACGTCTGCGCTGCCGGCAACGACGACAACGACGTGGCCTTCGATCGCGTGATCCCCTCGAGCTGGGACTTGCCCAACCTGCTCGTCGTGGGCGCGGTGGACCAGGCCGGCGATCCCACCGACTTCACCGCCGGCGGCAAGACCGTGCGCGTGTACGCCAACGGGTTCGAGGTGGAGAGCCACGTGCCCGGTGGCAAGGACATGAAGATGAGCGGCACGTCGATGGCGTCGCCTCAGGTGTGCAACCTGGCGGGCAAGCTCTTCACGGTGCGCCCGGCGCTCACACCGACGCAGGCGGTGGATCTCATCGTCAAGGGGTGTACCACCAAGCCCGACCACCCGTACATCCCCCTGATCGACCCGCGCAAGTCGCTGGACATGGCGCTGTCCATGCCATAGCGGTCGTCCCCGGGAACTTCGCCGCGCGCAGCCGGTTGTTGCGCGCGGCGAAAGGGGATGACATGCGAACGAGAACGCGCCTTATCATTGTCGCACTGGCGGCCGTCACTTTGATGGCGGGCGCCCCGGTTTTACACGCCAGGCCGCTACCCGGCGAGCGTGACATCGGGCGGGATGTTCCACCCGATCTCCCACCCCAGGCGCCCCTCGGCTATCTCATGGTCGAGGACGACCTCTGGTCGCAATACAGCGGCGAACCGGCGAGTTCGTTTCATGACGCCGTCCAGAGCTTTCTGGACGACGATCTCACCGCCGCGTCCGAGTCGATCGACCGCGGATCGGCCTTCGTGAGGGTGGAGGGATCGCGCGCCGATCCCGACCATCGGGCGGCGATCCAGGGGGCGTCCGACGCGCTGACGGCGCTGGCGAACCAGGTGCGGGCGGGCCAGGTCACCGACGTGAAGGACATGAACCCCGTCTTCGCGCGCGCCGACCGCGTTCTTGCTGAACACCACCTGTTGCTGGCCGACGAGGCCGAGGGCGAAAGCGATGCGCGTCGCGTCGGCCTGCATCTCGAGGCGGCGGCGCAGTGCCTGCGCGAGCTGAACACATGGCTCGGCGACGAGTCCGATCGGGTCGCCGGCAAGATTCTCGACCGGTCGCAAAAGCTCGGCAAGCAGCTCGAACAGGGTAAGGCCACGCTCGACGCCGACGCGCGCCAAGCATTGACGGAGTGCCGGCGCCTGCTCGTGGCCGCGCGGCAGCCGCGCTAGCGCGGCAACGTCAAGCCCAGGGCCGTACGCAGCGAGGAGTCCGCGGTCGCGTCGAAGGGGCCGAACCAGCGCTGCGTGACGTGGCCGTCGCGGTCGACGAGCAGGGCGGCGATGGCATTGGAGCCGTCGGTGCCGATCTGGTGCCGGAACCAGTCCTTGTCGAGGTACAGCGTGATCGTACGTTCGCGCTGTTCGCGGTCGGGGATGCCTTGACGCATGCCGCCGTCGATCACGCCCCGCATCCAGGCCATGCCGCGGCTGATCGTGGGCAGTTCGTAGTACGCGAAGTGAGGCGTTTCGAGGGGAATCTTCGCGAGCGGGCCGAGCCAGGTATCGATGTCTGCCTGCTGATCGCGCTCGTAGGCGACGAGGAGCAGGTTGATGTCGCCCGCGAGATCGTCAGGTAGCCGCAGGGTCCGCCCGCGGAGGTTCTCCGCCTCGAGCACGGGGAAGCGTGCGCCGGCCTCGGCGTCGCGGCGATCGATGATCTTCGTGGCATCGGCCGCGGCGCTGCCGGCGAGCAGCAGCGAGACGAGCGCGGTGCTGGCGAGGATCGAGGGAGACATGGGCATGGATCCCGTCGTTTCCGGTGGCGTCCGTCACCAACGGATAACCACGGCCCCGATCGCCCGCAAGGTTCCCGGCGGGAGGCGGTCAATGCAACGTCGTGTCGTCGGTACCGCCAGGGATCACGCGTAGGGGCGGAGGCGGAGGTGGCTCCGGGCATGGATCCAGATCCTCCAGCAACTCCAGATCGTCGAGCCGCGTGTCGAGGCAGTCCTCGGGGTCGCTGAAGGCGATGGTCTTGCAGTCGAAGTGGTTCGGATCGAAGTCGGCGCCCAGGACGGCGCGCGCGCCGCGCCGGTGCGGGTGGTGCGGATCGGCGACGGTCGCCAGCAGATCGCGGTAGCGCGCGATGTTGCCGCAGCCTTCGGGAGGGCTCGCGCGGCGACCCCCGATGCACTGTGGATACTCCTGACCGGGATCGCTCGGCATGATGCGTTCCAGCCGGAGCGTGAACGACCATCCGTCACCGCCACCGTAGACGTAGTTGCCTCGGCGGCTGTGCACGGTGAAGAACGCCGCGATGGGCACCTCCCAGCCGGGTATGAACGGTGCCAGTTCGTGCTCCTCGTCTTCGATCGGGATGCCGAGCACGATCTCCGCGCGCACGATGGGCACGGTGGCCACGAAGGCGTGTTCGTGGCGATCGTCCCAGCCCATAACGTCCTGGATGGCCACGTGCAGGTCCCAGAACGTGGCCGTGCACGGCATGACCAGCCGGCGCCAGATGGGGGGCCGGATGCCGTCGAGGGCGATCCTGAACTGCAGGACATGGTCGAGTTTCATGATGGGCGCACCGTCAGCAGGAGCCGTGCCGCGTGGCTTTCGGGGTTACTGAAGCCATGTTGCGCGCCGCCGCGAACCTGACCCCGTCTCCGCCAGGCGACGGTGGGAGGTCCCGCGACACCCGGCGTTGACGCCGGTCGGCGTCACAAGGTCATGACAAGGCGCACGGCGACGATGAAGAGCAGCGCCGCGAACGTGCGGCGGAACCACACGCTCGCCACCTTGCGGTTGAGCCACGCGCCCACCTGGGCCATGGGCACGGCCGTGGCTCCGAGGCACAGCGCCGCGAGGGGGTTGACGTAGCCGAGGAAGCCATCGCCGATAGGCGGTTGCGGGCCGTGGGCCATGTAGCCGAGGGCGGCCGCGAGGGACGAGAAGCAGACGACACCGCTGGACGTACCGGCCAGGAAGCGCGACGGCACTCGCCCGATCAGCGCGAGCGCCGGCACCAGCACCACACCGCCGGCGAGGCCGCTGAACCCCGCGAAGAGTCCCACGCCGAGACCGACGAGCAACCACTGCCACCACGGCGCACGGCGGACGCGCGCCTCGCGGCCGGTGCCGGTCGCGTCCCGCCCGGCCGCCAGACGGACGGCGGAGACGACGAGGGCCACGGCCAGGAAAGCCTGTAGCCACTGCCCCCCGATGTGCGACGCCGCCCAGCTTCCGAACCAGGCGCCGGCGATGGTCGAGGGGACAATGGGCAGAGCCACGCGCCACAGCACGCGCCCGTGGCTCTGGTGCCGCGCGACCGAGGACCCCGTGTTGAATACCGCCACCGTGAGGCTCGTGGCCATGGCGGCCTGGACCACGGCGTGGTCCGGGAGCCCGAAGGCGCGGTACAGCGCGAGCAGCACCGGTACCATGACGATGCCGCCGCCCACGCCGGCGAACCCTGCGACGAGACCAGCGAACACGCCGGCTCCAGCGAGCGACAGGATCTGGAGGAGCGAGAGTTCCACGCGGCACCTCGAGTATCGACCGGGCAGGCACGGGCGAGCCCGCCCAAGATAGACGTCGAGGCGCCCCGCGCGTAGGGCGGACTCCCGCGTGCCGCAAGCATCACCGCGCGAGCAGCATCTTGCCGGCCGTGATGCCGTCGTCCGTCACCAGCCGGACCAGGTACACGCCCGACGCTACGGTGCGTCCGCGGGCATCCGTTCCGTCCCAGATCACCTCGTGCGATCCCGCGTCGAGCGTGCCCGCGACCAGCCGGCGCACACGTTTGCCGTCGGGGGCGAACACGTCCAGTGTCGCCGCCATGGCGCGTGGGAGCGAGAAGGCGATGGATGTCATCGGATTGAACGGATTCGGGTGGTTGCCGCGCAGCTTGACGGCGCCGGGTGTGTCGCCGTCGACCGCCGTGTCTTCCGCCACCTGCAGCGTCACCGGGATACGGGTCTCCCCGCCCGCGCTCGTGGTCACCCGCAGCAACGCATCCTGCGTGCCGCTGGAGACGTCCGCCGCGTGCAGCGTGACGACGATCGTGGCCTCGGCGCCTCCGGGTACCACGCCGTTCGCGAGGCCGGGCTGCACCCAGCTCACGTCGCGGCCCACAGCGAACACGCTGCTCGAGTCCGACAGGGCGGTGTCCTGCGCGTCGCTCACGCGGATGCGCGCGTATGGTCCGGGGTTGCCCGCCACGAGCCATGTCCACGCACCGGCTGCCGCATCGACATCCGTGGCCAGGCCACTCCAGGGGCCGGCCTCGTCGCGCTGAATGGCCACGTCCACGAGACCCGACCCATTGCCCGCCGTGAAGGTGATCGGCAGCTCCTGACCGATCACCGCCACCGTGCCCGCCACGGGGGTGTGGAGATCGAGGTAGGGCTGGTCGCTCGTGAGCGTGATCGTTCCCACCACCTGATCCGGCTGACCGTAGAGGCCGATATCCTCGAGGGAGTAGGCGAAGGTCACCTCGCCCGCGGCATCGGGTGCGAAGCTGACGTTCAGCGTGCCTGTGGCCGTGTTGCCCAGCGGGATGAAGGCGGAACCTCCGTCGGCCAACCCGTCCCAGACGGTGACCACCTCGTCGCCCGCCGGACCGAGCCAGGTGAGGGTGTCGCCGGTCGCCACCCCGAGATCGGTGGCGTCGTTGAGCGTGACGCCCGACGGACACTGCAAGGCCACGATCGTCAACAGCGGGAAGATGCCCTCGCCGTCCGCATACACGCTCATCGCGATATCGACGGTGGTGCCCGGTTCGAAGCTGGAGGTATCGAAGGTGAGGGTGGATCCGTCGAGGTTCGGAGGCGCCGGCGTGGCGGCGGCCTTGTGCGCGATCTCGGGCGGCAGCACCGCCGGATCCACCACGGCGACCGCGTAGCCGAGTTGTGATCCCGCCGCACCCGTGTTGGCCACGTGCAACGTGCGCGTGACGTGCCCGCCGGGCGGTACCGTGACCACGATCGACGCAGGCGTGACCTCGGCCTGAGGCAGGGCGACCGCACCGATGGGTTCGAAGCGGATGGCGCGCCCCGCCTCGAGCGGCGTACCGCCGGCGGCGTACTGATTCCAGTAAGTGTAGAGCAGGCCGCCGGTGCGGTCGTGGTTCTGGATGCCGACCGTCGCGTAGCCGTCGCGCGTGTCGGTGTTGTGCACCTCGGCGTATTGCATGATGATGGCGCCGTCGCCCGTCGCCGTGGGATGCCAGGCCGGATCGAGCAGGATGACTTCGAAGTTCTCCCGCGCGCGCGAGAAGTTGTTGAGCAGGTTGTACCACTGCGCGATGAAGCGATGCTGCGCCGCGTCGTACCAGGTGTACACGTCGGCGTTGCCGATCTGGTACAGGTCGTCCCAGAAGACGGCGATCAGGCTGCCGGGACTTCCGGCCGCAGGCAGCGTGACGTTGCGATACTGCACGAGCGGCGTCTCGCCCAGAGCGAGCCAGCCGTTGGAACAGATCGACACGCGGTCGAACGCGACACCGTAGTAGCGAAACGGGAACGGCAGGTCGATGGTCCGCGTCTGGTCCTGCTCGAAACCCTGGTCGTCGAGGTCGAGCGACACGCCGGGGCCTCCGCTCACCGGATCGAGAGCCACCCAATCGTAGACCGGCGCGTGGCCACTGGCGACGTCGGTATCGTCGAAGGCGTAGTAGCCGCCGGCCCCAGGTCCCGTGGGTGCGTCGGTGGCGGCGGTGCCCACGGTCACGGGCACATCGCGGACCGACTGGCCGCCCGCCCCATCCGCGATCGTCAGCCGCAACACAGCGAGGTGACCGGGAAAGCAACCGGGCGCGATCGTGAGGCCGAAGGGGTCGAGCGTGTTCGCCGCCGCATCCCCGCTGCCGATCGCGCCGAAGCTCCCGGTGGTGTCGGTGATCTCGAGCCACGGGCTGTCCGTCGTCAACGTGGCGGCGGCATCGGGAGCGGCGACGCTGCCGTCGTTGGCGAGCGTGATGACGAGCGTGCCGGTCTGTCCGGGCTCGAACGTCTCGCCCTCGCTCCAGGTCGGATCGGACACGGAGAAGGACGGGCCGTGCACCGTCGCCTGGACGACATCGGTGAAGGTAAGATCGGTGGCCGTCAGAGGCAGCGGCCACCTCACGACCGCACCATCGGGCGCGCCGGCATCCACCGCGATCGTGACCGGCGCCGCCGCCCACACCGTGTCGCCGGGCGCGATATCGCCGAAGCTCAGGACACCGGACACCACCCGACCCCAGGGATCGCCGCCGATGAGCGTGCCGGCCACGGCGGAAGCCGTCGCGGTGCCGAGGTTGGTGATGGCCAGGGAGAGCAGCGCCGTCTCGCCGGGATCGAGCATCCCGTCGCCGTTGCCGGCGCTGTCGTCGATGGTCATGGCGGCAACCTCGCAGGCGACAGCGACCTCGCCGACGGTGAGGTCGCCGCGATAGGGGATCATCCCCAGCGCCGTCGCCGTCACGGTGCACGTGCCGGCGGAGAGAGGCGGTGTGACGAGGGTCGTGGCACCGAATTCGCTGGTGTGGCCGACGACCTGCAGTTCACCCTCGCGGTACAGGCATACGCGCGCTCCCTGCACGGGAGCGCCGTCGGATACGACGCTGATCGTCACGCTGCCCGCGCCCACCGCGACCTGGGCGGGATAGTAGGCCGCGATCGCACTCGGGACGCCGAGCCAGATCGGCGTGGCCGGATCGCCCATGAGGTTGTTCCAGACGGCCCAGATCTCGGCTTTGTCGGGCTCGGCGAGGAAGTAATTGTCGTAGAGCTCCAGCTTGCCGAGGGTATGCGCCACGCCGATATGCGGGTCGCGCTCGAGTAGTCCGTTCCAGGTGCCCTGGTAGTAGCAGTTGTTGTACCGGGTATGAGTGCCGACGGTGGCCGTACCGATCGCCGCCACGGCGCCGCCGCCTGACGCCCGCAGGAATGCTTCCGAGTGGCATACATAGGAGCCGTCGAACGATCCCGTGTCGCAGGTCGGTATGATCGCCACCGGCAGGCGGCCACCATTCGTCAGCACGCCGATCAGGGCCGGAGAGATGCCGCTCATCTCCAGGTAGCCGCGGTAGCCGAAGGCGCTCTTGCCCAAGTTCAGCGACGTGAGGAACTGCGTGGAGAAGTCGCCGCCCCAGATCGTGTCGACGGCGCTGTAGCCGCTGGCGAGGAGCCGGCCCTTCAACCACTGGTTCACGGTGATCGTGGTGATGCCCGAAGAACTCGGGTCGCCGATGAGACACCCCTCGGTGAACCAGTTCGTGTCGTCCCGGGGAGGTGCCGTCTCGTAGTTCAGGACCTTGTTCACGATGACGCCGGCCGTCTCGAGGTCGGAGAAGCTGAGGCGCCCGATATGCACGTCGGAGAGGATGTCGTCGCCGTCGAGCAGCGTGTAATAGTGGTCGCCCTCGCCTCCGTACTGGGAGAGGCCCTCGTGCCACGTGGGCACCCCCCAGGGCCCCCACGTGTCCCCGGCGAGCACCACGTACGTCAGTGGAGGGATGCCGGGATCGTCATACAGCGCCTGGAGCTGGGCCTTCACGTCGGTGTTGGGACCGGGTCCATGGATGATTTCCACGTGGTAGCCCTCTTGCCGACGCCAGTCGATGAGTGGCTGGAGGGGCGTCAATGCCGTCTCGTAGCCGTACACGAGGGCCCACGTGCCCGGGCGGTCGTCCAGGGCGGCTCCGCGACGGCTCGCGGGTGCGGCCTTGCCGTCGGGCGCGTCGAACCGTAGCTCGATCACCACGCGGCTCGCCGCCGCGATACGTCCATTCCCAGGATCATATGCCACGGGGATCACGTTCACCGCGACCACGGCCTGTCCTGCCATGATCTGCGCCGCACCCACCAGCACCTGCGCGCCGTCGACCCGCCCGGCGTGGATCACCGCGGCGGGCGCGGTCACGCGCACCCAGCCGGCACGCGCATATGCGCCGGGATCGATCACCGGCGCCTTCGCACCGGCCGGCTGCACCGGAAGCAAGCACCCGCCTGGGAGGGCGTCCATCGTCGCATCCACCACGCGGGCGCCCACGCGGGCGCCGGCCGGAACCTCCACGAGGTGCCCCAGCACCGGCAGTCCCGGCGCGCCCGGTTCGCCGAGGAGCCCAGCGCCGTCGATCGTCAGCGCGGTATAGGTCGTGCCGTCCACGTCGACGATGGTGCGGTTCGGAGCCGGGATGGCGATCTCGATCCGCGTCGACACGGCGTCGCGCGCGATCACGCGCCAGCGGGCGCGTTCCGACGCACCGGCGGCGGGCAATGCCGCCAGGACCAGGCTCGTAGTGGTCAACATGCATGCGGCAGCGAGGCCGATACGACGATGGTGCATGGGAGGATACTCCTACGACGATATGAGCCCGAGATCGGCATGACGATACGGAGGCCGCCGCTGTACGAGCAACACCGTCAGTGCGTGCGACGATTCAGCGCGGCCGCGCCCACGATGAGCAGTCCGCCCACGTAGCTCAGCACGTCGGGTCGCTCGCGCCAGATCAGGAGGCCGAGAGCAAGGGAGAACAGCACGTGGGCGTACGAGTAGATCGAGATGCGCGCGGCCGGTGCGTGGTGGTAGGACATGGTGAGGAAGATCTGTCCACCGGCGGCGAACACGCCCGTGCCCAGCAGCGCCAGCCACTGCCAGCCATGCGGCACGGACGTACCGCGCAGCAGGAAGGGCGCCACCATGACCGTCGAAATGAAGGAGAAGTAGAAGACGATGCGGCTCGGTGATTCCTTGCCCTTGAGCGCGCGCACGACCACGTAGGCGACCGCCGCGAACAGGCTCGACGCCAGCCCCGCCGCCGCCGGTAGCGGCGCCATGCCCAGCGTGGGCTTGAGCACCAGCGCCGCGCCCGCGAAGGCGATCATCACGCCGCCGAGCACGCGCCGCGTGATCCTCTCGCCGAGCACCATGGCCGCCAGTACCAGCACGAAGAATGGCGAGAGCTTGTTCAGAAGGGCGGCGTCGGCGAGGAAGAGGTGGTCGACCGCGTAGAAGTACGATGCCACCCCCAGCAAGCCCGAAATCGAGCGCAGGATCAGCAGACGCAGGTGGCGCGTCGGGCCGAACGGATTCTCCCGCCGGGCCGCGAACGCGCCCGCCGTGATCGCCAGCGTCACCAGGTTGCGCGCCATCACCTTCTCGGGCATGGGCAGGTCGCCGGAGAGCTTCACCATGGCCGCCATGAACGAGAAGCTCGCCGACGACACGAGCATGTACACCACCGCGCGGCCGAAGCGATCGGCGGCCAAGGGCTCGTGCCCCTCCGGCAGCAGGCGCTCGGGCGACCGGCGTTCCGCGAGTTGTCGTTCGGTTCGTGGCATGCGATGCTGATGGGGTGAGGGTGATGGGCGTGCGACCCGCAGAAGGTAGGGCTCGCGCTTCCCTGCAGCCAGGACGAGGAGCGCGCATGCGCGACGGCAACGTGACCATGCACTGGGAAGACGCCGCGCTCGGCGCCGTGGTGGCCGATGTCTGCCGCCGCGTGCGGGACGCCGGCGGCCGCGCCTGGCTGGTGGGCGGCAGCGTGCGCGACACCCTGCGCGGCGAGGCCGCCCACGACGCCGACGCCGAGGTCCACGGCCTGACGCCGGATGCCGTCGACGCCGCCTTGCGCGGGGGCAGCTACGTCGTCGACGCCGTGGGCAAGGCCTTCGCCGTGTTCAAGCTGCACGACTGGCCGGTCGATGTCGCCCTGCCCCGGCGCGAGCGCAAGACGGGCCCCGGCCACCGCGGATTCGACGTGGAGGTCGACCCGCAGCTCGGACTTCCGGCCGCCGCCGCGCGCCGCGACTTCACGCTCAACGCGATCTATCTCGACCCCCTCACGGGCGAGCTGGCCGATCCGCTCGGCGGCCGGGACGATCTCGCTGCCGGTCGTCTGCGCCACTGTTCGGAGGCGTTCGCGGAGGATCCTCTGCGCGTGCTGCGCGCGATGCAGCTCGTGGCCCGCTTCGACCTCGAGGTCGCGCCCGAGACGGTGGCGCTGTGCCGTGGGCTGCGCGCCGAGGAGCTGCCGGTGGAGCGTGTGGCCGGCGAGTGGGAGAAGCTCCTGTTGCAGGGTGAGACCCCATCGCGCGGACTGCACTTCCTGCGCGACGCGCACTGGCTGCGATATTACCCCGAACTGGCCCGCCTCGACGGCTGCGGCCAGAACGAGCGCCACCACCCGGAGGGCGACGTCCTCGTGCACACGGGCCTGTGCCTCGACGCCTTCGCCCGCCGCCGCCTCGGCGACCGCCTCGAGGACCTCATCGTGGGCCTCGCCGTGCTGTGCCACGATCTCGGCAAGCCCGACACCGTCGCCGTGATCGACGGCGTGATCCGCACCTACAACCACCACGCCGCCGGCGAGGCCCCCACCCGGTCCCTCCTCGCCCGCCTGACCCGCCGCCAGGACATCGTGACCCAGGTCCTGCCCCTCGTCCGCCACCACAACGCCCCGAATTTCTTCTTCAAGGACGGCGCCGGCCCCGCCGCCATCCGCCGCCTCGCCCGCACCGTCGGCCGCCTCGACAGATTGGTCCGCGTCGCCCGCGCCGACTGGCAAGGCCGTGGCGATCTCGACTGCCCGTGCCCCGGCTGCGACTGGCTCCTCGAGCGCGCCGCCGACCTGGGCATCAGCGACCATGCGCCCACGCCGCTGGTGCAGGGAAGGCACCTCATCGCCCTGGGTCTGGAACCGAGCCCCCGGTTCAAGAAGCTCCTCGATGCATGCTACGAAGCCCAGCTCGACGGGATCTTCACGGACGAAGCGGGCGCTCAGGTGTATGTCGAGGAGATGGTACGCCAGTGGCGATAGCGGGCCGTCTTCTAGGCCGTTGGTATTTGACGAACCGTTTGGCCAGCCGGATCGGCCCGGTCACGTCGCTGGCAGGATCCGGCGCCGCGTCAGGACCGCCCGCTGCTCAACGTAGGCGTCGGGTACTGGAGACTCTGGAAGATTCAAAGGAGGTATTGCATGAAGCGAGTCACCGGGATCGGAGGAGTATTTTTCAGGGCCAAGGACCCAGGGGCGCTGCAGATCTGGTACAAGACACACCTCGGCATCGACGTTCAGGAATGGGGTGGCACCGCGTTTCGCTGGGTCGACGATGCTGGCACTCCAGCGAACGGCATGACCGTCTGGTCGATCGGGGATGGCTCGAACTTCGTTCCGGGTACGGCCCCCTTCATGATCAACTATCGGGTTGCGGACCTTCATGCACTGATGGAAGCACTCCGCAATGAGGGGTGCCAGGTTCTTGATAAGGTGGATGAATCAGAATTCGGGAAGTTCGGGTGGGTCGTCGATCCGGAAGGAAACAAGGTCGAGTTGTGGCAGCCGCCGGAGGGCCAGTAGCCCCACGGCCTGCCGCGGCCCTAGAGGCAGCTTGCCGGTCGGGGCGCGCCACATTTCACCGAGGCGCGCCGGTCGCTAGTCCTGGCAACGCACCTCGACCCGGCGGTTCATGGCGCGGCCGCACTCGTCGTCGTTCGACGCGACCGGTCGCGCCTCGCCTGCGCCGGCGGCTGAGAGTCTGCCGGCTTCTACGCCACGTGCGACGAGGTCGGCCACGACCGCGATCGCCCGGCGCTCGGAGAGGGTCTGGTTGTAGGCCGCCTCGCCCTCACTGGACGTGTGCCCCTCGATGAGCACCGTCGCCGACGCTTCGGCCTGCAGCCCGCGCGCGAGCTCGGCCAGGACCGGCGCCGACTCGGGCCGGATGACGTCGGAATCGAAGTCGAAGGTGATGCCCTGGATCACCGAGCCGCACCCGAGCCGCGGCGGTGCCGGATCCGCACAGTCGCTCACCGGATCGGTGTCCGTGGGCGCGCCGGTGTAGAGCGCGAAAGGTGCGCCGTTGGTCGACCGCACGCCGCGAATGGTCCCGTCATCGGTGACGCCCAGGATGAACAGGCTGACCACGCCGTCGCTGCGGCCGGTGCCGGTGGCGCGTAGGATGCTCCCGGTGACGGTGCCCTCGAGACGCGACCCGTCGTCGTAGCAGCCGGCGACCAGGGCCCCTTCCTGCACCAGCCGCAGGTGCACGCCGCGATCGCGCCACATGCCCGTGAATGCGGTGGAGAGCGCGGGTGTCTCCTGCGTGCCATTGCCGATGATCTCGCTGAACTCGAGGAACATCTGATCGCGGTCCATCGCGATGCCGCCTTGCAGGCGTACGCGCACCCATTGCACCGGCATCGTCGCCTGCAGGGCGAGGTCGGTCACCTGGCCGCGCCGCGCATGCGTGGTGAGCGTGCCGCGGGCAAGCAGGGTCCACGGCCCGTCCGGGCCCGCGGCCGAACCGTGGACCTCGACCTTCCGCGTGAAGGTCTGCGACGGGCTCGGCGTCTCGAGCACCTCGGGCACGGCGAGCCGGTCGAAGGTGGTGGGCGCCGGCAACGCGAAGACGAACCCGGTCACCGTGGTCGAGTCGGCCCGGTTCACCAGCGGGAAGTCGCCGGGATAACCGTCGACGATCTGCAGAGCGTGGGTGAGATTCGTACCCTTGCCCGCTCCCGAGCTTTCCACGCGCAATGGTACGGCACCGCGGGCGAGCGTGAGGTAGTCGATCCGCGATGGCGGATCCTCGCGGTCACGGATGGTGGGGGAGTCTGCCTGGGCCAGGCCGAACGAGGTGGCAGACATGGCGAGGGCGAGGGTGACGGCGATGAGGCGCATCCCATCTCCGATCGAGGGGGTGGCGATACGTCGAGATGAGAGGGCAAAATATCATACCAGATTGATCGCGGAAAGCGAATCCCGTCCTACGTCGCCGCGGCGGCATCCTGCTCGGAGAAGTAGCTGGCGAACTGGTCGGCCAGCGCGAGGCGGGCGGCCGCCAGGGCCGTCGCGGCCGTTTCGAATTCGCTTCGACGCAGCGACTCCGCGAGGCCATGCCAGGTCTCGAGCCAGCCACCGGCGTCCCAGCCGCGATCAACGGCCGCGCTGATGTAGCGCAAAGTGAGCCGGTTCTGGCGCAGGGCGAGGGTGCGCAGGGTGAGGTTGCGGCAGCCGTCGAGCGTGATGCGCGTGAGCAGGTAGAACGTTTCCACGAGACCATCGCGGTCGGTGCGGCCGAGGCGGGCGCGGGAGAGCAGATTCTGCAGTTCCATCACCGCGCGGCCGTCGAGCGGGTCGCGATCGCGCAGTGCGGCGGGCTCGATGACGGCGAGCACGCGGCAGAGTTCGTTGATCTCGCGCGCGGTGAGCGGCGGTACCTGGAAACCTCGGCCCATGAACGACAGCAACACGCCCTCGGCCTGCAGGCCGAGCATGGCCTCGCGCAGGGGGGTGCGGCTGATACCCAGGTCCTGCGACACGCGCGACTCATTCAGGTGCATGCCCGCCGGCAGGCGACCGTCGACGATGCGCGCGAGGATCTCGGCGCCGACGTCCGTTCGCAGGGGTTTGCGCTCAAACATGCCACGTCCTTGCCGGGGCGTCGGCGACGCGCCTCAGACCCGCACGACCGAGTTCTCGGCACCCTCGAAGCCACTGGGGCAGTACCGATCAGCACCGTCGTCGTTCTGCCAGGTCTTGCCGTCGAGGAGGTAGCGGTACTGGTACTCGCGTCCCACCTCGAGGTCGAGCGTCACCTTGAATTCGCCGCTCTTCAGCTTCTCCAGCGGTGTGGCGCGGGGGTTCCAGTCGTTGAACTCGCCGACGAGGCTGACCTTCCCGGCCCCGAGGGCCAGATCCTTGGGCAGCCGGAACGTCACCTTGCACACCGGCTTGCTCTTGAGAGGTTTCTTGATGACGCTCATGGACGAATCCTCCGTATAAAGACCCTCGATCTCATCTTTGGGCGCAAGATAGAGCCGATCCGGTCCAGGCGTCAAATCACGTCTCCGTCAATTCGCCGTGCCCAGTTCCAGCATGTACCCCGCCACCGCCTTGAGCTTCTCGTCGCCGAGCTTGAAGGCGGGCATCTGCGGAAAGCCCGCCCGCTTCTTGCCGGGGCTGCTCGCCCAGGTCACGATGCCGTCGGGATTGTCGGCATAGATCTTCGCAATCTCGCGCAGCGACGGGCCCACGAGCACACGGTCGGTCGTATGGCATGCCGCGCAGGTGCCCTGGAAGATCTTCTGGCCCAGGGGCACCTTCACGAGCGTCTGGCCCGTGGCTTCGCGCCACTGCGCGGCCGCCACTTGCCAGCCCAAGTCGCGCGTGTGGGCCGCGACGAGACGACGATGCTCGTTCAGCGCGTTCTCCCGGTAGACGTGGCGGCCGTAGCCCATGGCGAAGGCCGTGAGCGTGAGGAGTGTGAAGACGAGCACGCCGCGCGGCAGGGCTCGCGCGGCAGGCCGCGTCACCTCCCGCCACATCGTCACCGTGGCCACGATGGCCAGCGTCACGCCCACGCTGATGATCCCGATGAGGTACCAGCTCACGCCCTGGGCCGGCAGCGTCAACAACAACAACGGCCCGAACACCACCTGCATTGCCGTGGCGCCCAGGGTGATGCCATAGAAGAGGCGGCGCAGCGCGCGGCGATCGAGCTCCTGGAAGCGCGTCTCCACGTGGTAGCTGTCGCGCAGGAAGAACACGAGCAGAAAGAGTCCGGCGATCGCCACGCTCGCCGTGAGGAAGTGGAAGTATCGTGGCCACACGTTGGGCAGGGCCAGCGCGGAGACGAAGCCGTGGACCTCGGACCAGCGGCCAGGGAACAGCATCAGGTTGATGTTGGCCAGGAAGATGAGCGGGATGGCCAGGAACATCGCCGCGCCGGCCATGCCTATCGCGATGTGCAGGCCCTTGGCGTCGGCGAGCCTGTCCCATGTGTACTTGTGGATGTACGTCACCAGGAAGGCCACCGTCACGAGCGGGATGATCGCGATCCACGCCGCCCCGGTGAGCGCGTTGGCCGAATAGAAGTACACCGTGTACACCAGGTTGAGGGCCAGTAGCGGCCCCACGCCCAGCACCACGGCCAGGCTCTTGTTCACGGTCACGGTGCCGGCGATCTCCCTCGCGAGCACGTCGAAATCACGACGCCGGCGGCCGAGCAGCTCGAACACCACCGTGAGCAGCGAGCCGCCCACCATGAGGTTCACGAAGAGGATGTGCCACAGGAAGAGCAGCACGAGCAGCGTGTTGACGACCACGGAGTCCGCCGGCAGCGGCAGCGGAATGTCGCGCGGCAGGGGCCAGTTGGCGATCGAGTCCATCGTGCGGTTCTCCTGTGATCAGCGTCCGAAGCCGGCCGTCTGCACCCCGTCCAGGGGAGCGGGGTCGGCACGCAGCGAGATGATGTAGTCGGCGAGCGCGGACTTCTCCTCCGCGGTGCCCGGCACCGGCGGCATGAAGGGGCGCGCGTTCTGGATGCCATCGAGATAGGTGACCAGGGCGGCGTGGTCCCAGCCTTGCCAGCCGTACATCGCGCCGAACTTCTGCACGATACTGTTCACGCCGTGAGTGGTGTGGCAGCGGCTGCACGCGAGGCGGAACATCTCGCGGCCGGCCATGAGTGTATTGTCGTCGGTGACGTCGTGCACCACGGCGTAGGAGGCGTGGGCCAGCAGGCCGTCTTCCGCGTAGAGCGGGTAGTCCTGGGCGCGCAGCCCGTTGCTGTACATGTAGGCCTGGACGACCTCGGGCTTGCGGATGAACTCGCGCACGCGCTCGAAGTAGCTGAGCTGCCACACCGCGAAAAGCACCGGCACGATCATCGCCACAGCAGGCAGGCGGCGTGGCGCCAGCAAACCCCACACGGCGACCAGCACGACCACGCCCACCGAGACCGCGATGACGACGCGTAGCGGATCGTAGAGCTGCTGGAAGTTCAACGTCGTAAGGGCCACGGGGAGGTTGGCGTGCATGCGTTCGGGGATGACCTTCCAGTACGACCACGCGCCCACCAGCCACGCCGGGCTGAAGGCCAGGGCCCAACCGCTGATCGCGCGCACGGCGCGACCGCGGAACTCACTGCCGCGCTCGGTGAAGAGCACCGTCAGGAAGAGGGCGAACATGGCGGCCGTCACCAGAGCCAGTGGTGTGCGGAAGAAGAGCTGCGGTAGGTAGACGGGGTTGAGCGCCGCGGTCCAGAAGCCTGGATTCACCGTCCACACGCCGGTGTCCATCTGGAAGCTGAGGATGGCCACGATCACGGCCATGGTCAGCCAGGAGGCGACGCTCAGCGCCACGCCCAGCCCGAGGTGCGCCTTCTTGTGCGCCTTCGCCCACATCGTCTTCCACGACAGCATGTAGATCAGGATGAGGGCCACCTCGGTCACGAAGACCGTCCACTCGAAGAACCACGCCCAGAAAAAGACGCGGATCAGGGAGCCTATGGCGTTGGGGTTCACGAGGCTGGTCGACAGCCAGATGCCCACGCCCGTGAGCGCGCCCAGGCTGGTGGTGACGATGAACGCCACGAACAGGATGCGATACGCCAGGCGGTCCCACTGCTCGTCGCGAGTGCGGATGCCCAGCCACTCCAGATACGTCACCAGCGGCGCCAGCCCCACGGCCAGCATGTGGTTGATGATCACGTGGAGGGAGGCGATCACCGCGATCAGCAGGCGGTTGCCGAAGAAGTCGAGGTGAAAGACCGGGAAATCCATGACGGGCATCCTCTTCGGTTGCATGCGCGGGCCAGGTGCGCGCGGCGGGGGCCTTCACGCCGCGTTCCTCGCATATCCGCGTGGCCCACGCCGGAAACCCCACCGGAATCGTGTGAGTTAAGTCTTTCTCGAAGAAGAAGTTACGCGACGCGGCATGGTAATGGCAAGGCGGGACACACGCCAGCACGCGATAGCCTGGAACACACCGGGGTGGCGTCCGTAAGGACCGGGTTCGATCTTGGGTACGACGCGTAGCGCCGACCGTCCCGGCCGGCGCGCCTTCCCACGATGGAGGTCGTTTTCGATGCGCAAGTTCTCCCTCACGTTCCTCGTCGGCCTGGTCGCGGTCCTGGCACTCGCGGCCGGAACGGCGCACGCCCTGCCGGCGGCGCCGATCATCGCCCAGAGCTGGGACGAGGCGGTGGCGTTGTCTCAGCAGCACGGTTCGCCGATCGTCATCGACTTCTATACCGACTGGTGACCGAGCTGCAAGGTCTTCGCCCGTGAGGTGGAGGAGAATCAGCAGCTTCGCGGCTATCTGGCCGGGATCGTGCTCTTCAAGAACAACTGCGAGAAGGGTGCGGGCATCGATGTCGCCAAGAAATACGAAGTGCACGTATACCCGACCTTCGCCATGGTCGACGCCAGCGGCGAGGTGACCGATCGCTGGGCCGGCTACCAGGGCGCCGACGGCTTCATCGCCACCGTGGACGCGGCCCAGGCCGACCCCCGGACGATCAAGGAGAAGGTGGCGGCGTTCGACGAGGAACCGACGGTGGCGCTGTCGCGCTCGCTGGGACAGTACAGCGAGGCGGTGGGTGCGAACACCGACGCCATCAAGTACTACCGCAAGGCGATGGTCCTTGACTCAACGCTCGCCAAGGAGATGCGCAGCCAGGTCTTCATGGCCGCGTTCTATGGGTTGCGTTCGGGTGAGGTGACGGGCGATCAGCTCATGGCCGTGGGCCACGAGATCATGGATGCGCCCGGGAGCGATGCGAACGACTATCTCATGGTCGCCAGTATCGCCAAGCGCGTGGCGTCGGCCAACGACTACGTGCCGATCCTGCAGAAGGCCCTGACCGCCACGGCGAATTCCGACGATCCGGAGATGGCGGAGTACCGGCAGGATCTCCTCGTCGACGAGGCTCTCCTGATCAAGAACGACAAGGACGAGGCCCTGCGTCTCAAGCGGGATACGCTCACCGACACGTGGCGCAACGATCCCGATGAGATCAACAGCTTCGCCTGGTGGTGCTACGAGAACGACCTCAACCTGACCGAGGCCTACGACCTCGCCATGCGCGGCGCCGATCTGGCCGCCGACGACGGCACCCGGGCCAACATCCTCGACACGGCGGCCTACATCGCCTTCAAGAAGGGCGACCAGGCCAAGGCTATCGAGCTGGAGACACGCGCCGTGAAGTTGGCTCCCGATCGCCAGGGTCTGCAGCGCACGCTGGAGAAGTTCAAGAGCGGGGAGGCCGGCTGAGACTTCCCGAGACGCCCGTATCGATGCAAGCGGCCGTGGATCTCTGGATCCGCGGCCGCTTGCTTTTCGTCGCGGTCTTGCGGGACGTCGCCGTTTCGTGTACCGTACCAACCGGTAGGTATGGAAATGCAGGTACAGCGAACACAACACGAATCCAAGCGCAAGCTCCTCGACGCCGCCCTCCGCGTGATCCGTACGAAGGGCTACGAGGCGGCGACGGTGGAGGATATCTGCCGGGAGGCGGGGCTGACGAAGGGCAGCTTCTTTCACCATTTCAAGGGGAAGGAAGACCTGGCCGTGGCGGCGGCGGAGTACTTCGCCACCATGGCCGACGGGCTCTTCGCCGACGCGCCGTACCGGCATCTCGAGGATCCGGTCGAGAGGGTGCTCGGGTATGTCGATTTCCGCCGCGCGATCCTGCGCGGTGCGTTGCCCGAGTTCACGTGTCTGCTGGGGACGATGGTCCAGGAGACGTACGCGACCCACCCGGCCATCCGCGAGGCCTGCGACACGCACATCAGCGCGCACGCGGCCGACGTCGCCCGCGATCTCGCGGCGGCACAGGCGCGCGTGCCTTCTTCCCGGGCGAGCTGGAACCCGGAGGATCTCGGCCTCTTCACGCAGGCCGTGATCCAGGGCGCCTTCGTGCTCGCCAAGGCCCGGGGCGGCCCCGAGGTCGCCGACGCGTGCCTCGCGCACCTGCGGCGGTATCTCGAGCTGCTCCTCGATCGCCCATTCCCAGCCGCGAAGGACGACGACCATGACGGATAGACAGCACCCCTTTTGCTGGTACGAGCTGACCACGCCGGACGCCACGGCGGCCGCGCGATTCTACGGCGACGTGTTCGGGTGGACGGCGCGCGATGCCGGCAACCCCGCGATGCCATACACCCTGCTCGCCTCCGGAGGTCGCGACATCGGCGGCATCTATCAGTTCCCGGACGATCCGAGCTGCGCCGGCATGAAGCCGGGCTGGCTCGGCTACATCGCCGGCGATGTCGAGACCGACGTACCGCGCGTGCAAGCGGCGGGCGGCACGGTGCACAAGGCGTGCACGGACATTCCCGGCGTAGGCCGCTTCGCGATCGTCGGCGATCCGCACGGCGCGGCGTTCGTGATCTTCACGCCTGACCCGATGCCGGGCGACATGCCCGAACCCGTGCCGGCCACCACGCCGGGCCACGTGGGCTGGCACGAGTTGCACGCCGGCAACGGCCTCGAGGCCTGGGAGTTCTACTCGGGGCTCTTCGGCTGGACGGGACGGGACGGGCTCGATATGGGACCAGCCGGCGTCTACCGGATCTTCGCGATCGACGGCGTGGACCGGGGCGGCGTGATGACGAAGATGCCGGAGATGCCCGCGCCGAGCTGGCTCTACTACGTCACTGTGGCGGGCATCGACGCGGCGATCGCTCGCGTGAGGGCTGCCGGCGGCACGATCATCAACGGACCGCACCAGGTTCCCGACGGCCCATGGATCGCCCAGGGTGCGGATCCTCTGGGTGGGATGTTCGCGATGATGTCGGAAGCCCGCTGAACGCGCGGTGCCCCTCGCGGCGGGGCGCCCCCGTGGCGCCCCGCCGCCGATAAGTGCCCGGAGCGACGCCGAGGTAGCGCTTGAAGACCTTGCTGAAGCTCGCCTCGGCGCGATAGCCGACGCGGTCGGCGACCTGGGCGAGCGTGAGGTGTCCCTCGCGTAGGTGGTTCGCCGCCACCTGCATCCGCCACCGCGTGAGGTACTGCAAGGGCGACTCGCCCACGAGCCCGCGGAATCGCGATGCAAACGCCGAACGCGACATGCCCACCCGAGCGGCGAGCGACTGCACCGTCCAGGCATCGTCGGCGTGCGCATGCATCAAGCCGAGCGCCTCGCCGATCAACGGGTCGCGCAGACCGGCCAGCCAGCTCGGGCCAGTGTACGCCAGTTCCTCGATGGTGGTCTGCAGCACCTGGATGAACAGGGCCTCGGTGAGCCGATCGAAGAGGGCGCCGCGTCCCGGACGCCCCGCGATGGTCTCCTGGGCGATGAGGTCGAGCGACGATTCCAGCCACGATCGCGCCCGGCCACCCTCGCCCCGGATCGATAGCACCGGCGGCAACACCGACAACAGGGGATGGGCGGAGCCGTGGTCGAAGCTGAAAAAACCGCAGATCAGGTCGGCCTGCGCCCCGTCGCCGCCGATGCGCAGCGGCGCATGGACCGGGTCCCGCTCGCCCTCGGGCACATGGGCGAGCAGCTCCTGCAGAGGCACGGCCGGTGTGGCCGGTCCGTCGGCGACCACGTGGGCGTCGCCATGGGGGAGTACCACGATGTCCCCGGCCGACAGGGCCATCGCGTCGAACCCGCCCGCCACCGACGGGCGCAACCAGCAACTCCCCGCGCGGATGACGTGGAACTGTGCCGCGTCGCTGGCCGGCACCTCCAGGCCCCAGGGTGCGCGCAGCTCCGAGCGGAAGTACAGGCTGCCGCCCAGATGCACCGATTCGAGGATGCTGGTCAGGGCATCGTGGCTTGCCTGTGGACGATCGGACATGAATTCTGCATGAATCGTCATAGCTGCTCCAGTTCCTGGTCCTACCATAACGGCATGATCGCTGACCAACCAGCCCACATCGGAAAAGAGGAAACCATGAGCATAGTCGTCACCACCCCCACGGGGAACATCGGATCGGTTGTGACCAGCACGTTGCTGGATCGAGGCGCCAAGCCCGTGCTGATCGCGCGCGATCCTTCCAAGCTCGAGGACGCCGCCCGCCGCGGCGCGACCGTGAAGCAGGGCAGCCACGCCGACGCCGGGTTCCTGGTGGAGGCCACGCAGGGTGCGGTCGCTCTGTTCGTCGTCACCCCGCCCGACATGCAGGTGCAGGACATCAACGGTCACTACCGGCGCTTCGCCGAGGCCGCGGCGCGGGCCGCGCACGAGAACGGGATCGGGCATGTGGTCCACCTGTCCAGCGTGGGCGCCGAGCTCGCGAGCGGCAATGGCCCGGTGGCCGGTCTGCACCTGGCCGAGACCATTCTCGACGGCGCGGGGATTCCGAACCTGACGCACCTGCGGCCGGTCTACTTCATGGAGAACACGCTTGGTCAGATTCCCGGCCTGATCCAGACGGGCAACCTGTTCACCACGTTCCCGGCCGGTATGCGATTCCCGATGATCGCCACCCGCGACATCGGTGTACGCGCCGCCTCCCTGCTGCACGACCGCGTCTGGTCCGGTCACCGGATCCAGGAGCTGCACGGCGCCGAGGAGACGGGCTACGAGGAGGTCGCCAGCATTCTGAGCGACGTGCTGGGACGCGACATCAATCATGTCACCGTGTCCGGCGAGCAGTTCGTGCAGGCGCTCACCGGCATGGGCATGAGCAAGGTCATGGCCGACGCGCTGGCCGAGCTGAGCGGGGCCCTCGCGTCCGGCAAGATCAAGCCCCAGGAGCCGCGCAATGCCGCGAACACCACGCCGACGACCTACCGCAGCTTTGCCGCCACCGTGTTCAAGCCGGCGTACGAGGCGGCGCAGGTGGCGGCGCGGTAGCCGCGCGGTCTATCCTGATGACAATCGTCGTCTGTCTGGTATGGTCATCGCCGGGACGCGCGCCGGCGATGACCGGCCAGAAAGGACACCATGCACATCACCTTCCACGGTGCCGCGGGGGGCGTCACCGGTTCGAAGCACCTGCTCGAGACCGGGGCGCACAGCCTGCTTGTCGACTGTGGTCTCTTCCAGGGCCCCAAGGACCTGCGCCAGCTCAACTGGAAACCGCCTCGCTTCGATGTGGCCGGCCTCGATGCGATCCTCCTGACTCACGCGCACCTCGATCACACCGGCTGGTTGCCGCGCCTGCTGCAATATGGGTTGCGCGCCCCGGTGTACTGCACCGAGGCCACCGCCGAACTGGCCGAGCTGATCTTGCTGGACAGCGCCCACCTGCAGGAGGAAGACGCGGCCTGGGCGAACAAGAAGAAGTACTCCAAGCACCAACCGGCCTTGCCGCTGTACACCACCACCGACGCCCTCGCCGCGCTCAAGCGGCTGCGTCCCGTGCGCTATGAGCAATGGCACGAGGTGGTGCCCGGCGTGCGGGTACGCTGGCATCTGGCGGGGCACATCCTGGGTGCGTCGTTCCTGGAGCTGGCGATCAAGGAGAACGGGCGCGAGCGCACGGTCGTGTTCAGCGGTGATCTCGGGCGGTACGACGAACCCTTGCACCACGATCCGGCGCCGCGGCCCGATTGCGACGTGCTCGTGATCGAGTCGACGTACGGTGATCGGTTGCACGACCACGAACCGGTGGAAGACCAGATCGGTCCCGCATTCAAGGAGACGATCCGCCGGCGCGGCGTGGTGCTGATCCCGGCCTTCGCGGTGGGCCGTGTGCAACTCGTCACGCTGATCCTGCGCGAGCTGATGAAGGACGGCGACCTGCCCGAGGTGCCGATCCATATCGATTCGCCCATGGCGATCGACGCCACGGCGGCGTACTCACGCCATCTGCTCGACCACACCCTCGACGAGGACCTCACCGAGGAGGGGCGTAAACTCCTCTTCCCGCACGACGTGCTCGTGAGCCGCACGGTGCACGACTCGAAGCGGATCAACGCGCTCGATGGCCCCATGGTCATCGTATCGAGCAGCGGCATGATGACGGGTGGGCGCATCCTGCACCACCTGACGCGGCGCGTGGGCAAGTACGAGAACCTGATCCTGCTGTCGGGTTACCAGGCAGTGGGCACGCGTGGCCGGGCGCTGCAGGACGGGGCAAAGACACTGAGGATCCATGGCGACGAGTGGCCCATCGTCTGCAAGGTGCTGACCATCCACGGCCTTTCCGCCCATGGCGACTGGCAGGAGATGATGCGCTGGGCCGGCTCGGCCTCGACCCATCCCCGGACGACCTTCGTGGTGCACGGCGAGCCGTCGCAGGCCGAGAAGTTCGCGGTGCGCATGCGGGCACAGACCGGCGGCGACGTGCACGTGCCCACGCTCGGACAGAGCTTCGAGGTCTGAACCGCAAGGCGGCGCCATGCGATCGACCGCCACGCGCATCGTCCGGTTCCTGCGGCACTGGCGGCTGCGGCCACGGGTGCTGAGCCTGCTGGCCATCCGCATCTGGTTGCTCGAGAAGTTCCGGATCTCCGATACGCAGCGGGTGCTGTTCTGGGCCGGCGTGGTGGGCGTGCTCGGCGGCCTGGCCACGATCGCTCTGCGCGACGCCATGGAACTGCTGCACCACCTGCTCACCCGGCAACCGGGCGGGCTGGTGGAGTCGTTCGCGCGCATGCCCCAGTGGCGGCGCCTGGTCGTGCCCATCGTCGGTGGCGCGCTCGCGGGAGGCGCGATCCACTTCGGCCGCTGGCTGGGCGAGAGCCGCAACACCACCGACTACATGGAGGCTGTGGCTCTCGGCAAAGGGTCGCTCTCGTTCCGCCGCAGTGTGGTGAAGATCGTCTCCGCCGCATTCTCCGTGGCCTCGGGCGCGTCGATCGGCCGTGAGGGCCCGCTGGTGCAGCTCTCGGCACTGGTGGCGTCGCTGGTGGGCAAGTTCCGCAACTGGTCGGCACCACGGCGCCGCGTGATCGTGGCGTGCGGTGCCGCGGCCGGCATCGCGTCGGCCTACAATGCGCCCATCGCGGGGGCGCTCTTCGTGTCGGAGATCATGCTGCGCTCGATCTCCATGGAGACCCTCGGCCCCCTCGTGTTCTCGTCGGTGATCGCGACGCAGGTGGTACGCCACTACCGCGGCGAAGGCCCGCTCTACGCCATCCCGGCGTTCAGCCTGGCCACCGGCTGGGAACTGGTGCTCTACCTCGCCCTCGGCGTGGTGTGCGGCCTGCTGGCACCTTTCTACCTGCGTTTTCTGCGTGCGAGCGAGTCGCTCTTCGGCCGCGTCCGTGCACCCGCGTTCGTGCGCCTGGCGCTGGGCGGTATCGTGGTGGGCGTGATCGCCACGCATTACCCGGAGGTGTGCGGTAACGGCTACAGCGTGGTGGTGTCGATTCTCAACGACGCGTGGGTGTGGCAAACGCTGCTCGTGGTCCTGGTGCTCAAGGTGGTGGCCACCGGCGCCACGTTCGGTTCCGGTGCCGTGGGCGGCGTGTTCACGCCCACGCTGTTCACTGGCGCGGGCATCGGTTACCTCTTCGCGGCGACGTGCGGGGCGTTCTGGCCCGGGCCGCCGCTGGGGCCGGGCGCGTACGCGCTCGCCGGCATGGGTATGTTCATCGCGGCCACCACGCGGGCGCCGCTGATGGCGATCATCATCATCTTCGAGATGACGCTCGATTACCACGTGATCGTGCCGCTGATGATGGGCTGCGTGGTCGCGTATTACACGGCCAGCGCGATAGAGAGCGAGTCGCTCTACAGCCACGCCCTGGCGCGCAAGGCGGGCGTCGACGTGCAGTACGAGCTGGCCACGCTTCTGGTGTGCGACCTCATGAAGACCGACCGCATCTTCGTGCGCCTCGGTTCGCGCTTCGCCGAGATCGCGCGCCTGTTCATCACTAACAACATCAAGTACATGTACGTGCTCGACGACGAAGACACCTTCCGCGGCGTGGTGCGCCTGCAGGACACGAAGGCCTACCTCAGCACGCCTGGCCTGGCCGACGTCGTCATCGCTCTCGACCTGATGCAGGAAGCATTCCCGCGCCTGGCGCCCGACAGCACTCTGAGCGAGGCCCTCGCCACCTTCGCCGCCCACGACGGCGAGAGGTTGCCCGTGCTCGATGCGGATTCGCAGCGCCTGCTCGGCAGCATCTCGAAGGCCGACGTGCTCTTCGCCCTGGCGCACAGGGCATCGGCGTAGTCGATCCTGGCCCGCATGGCGTGATCGCGCTATGCTCCGCGGGTTCATCCCCGACGTTGTCCTGCCCCCGGGAGGCCTCGCATGTCTTCGCGCTTTGTCGCCATTTGCCTCGCTGTCACCCTTGGTTTACCCATTGTTTCCCTGGCGGCCGACGACGCGGTTGTCGCGCTCGACGCGCTCGTCATCGGGCCGTTCCCGGCGGCGCCGGCTCTGGTGGCCACGCCCCACGTGCCGGGCGATCAGGAACTCGTGCCCGAGATCGATCCCACGGGGTGGATGCCGGAGGAAGGCGACAAGGTGCCGGCGGCGCCGGGCCACGAGCTGACGTGGCGCAAGGTGGGCGCAGCTGATGGTGGCTTCGCGCTTCCCGATTCGGGCGTGTACTGGTTAGCGGCACGGCTGCAGAGCGATCGCTGGTCGGAGGTGACGCTGAAGGCCGACGGTGGTTGCGCCATCTACGCCGACGGTACCAAGGTCGCGGCCAACGTGCCGGGAGAACCGGGCGATGACGTGGAGGGCGACGTCGGTGCCGGCACCGGGGCGCGCTTCGTGTTCGTGCGGGCGTCGGCTGGCAAGGATGGCGGCCACGTGACCCTGAGTGCCACCGGCGACGCGACGCTGAGCTGGACGCTCGACGCGCAGCTCGGCCTCAGCGGGATCGACCGGGCGCGCCGGATTGCGATGATCGGCAACCTGGCCGTGTCGCCCAAGGGAGCGCTCGTGGCCAGGCGGCTGTCGCGTCGGAAGCCGACCGGCGAGGGCTGGCAGCGCGACGTGTCGGTCTTCGCCAGCGACGGCGGCCTGGTGGCCAGCGATCTCGGCGGAGCGGGTGCGCGGCCCGAGGCCTTCTCGCCCGACGGGCGCCAGCTCCTGTTGCGCCGCAGCGACGGCGGCAACACCGATCTCGTGCTCTGGACGGCGCCGCTCGGACCGGTGCGCACCGTCGTCGAGGACGAACCCGGCCTGGGTATCGTGCGTTTCTCACCGGACGGGCACTGGCTGCTTATCGCGTCGACGCGCGGTTTCGACGCGAAGTCCGTCGCCGAGGATCAGGCGCATCGCTGGGACACGCTGGGTCAACGTCTCACTGACTGGGACCCGCTCACGCATCTGCACCTCGTGAACGTGGCCACAGGCGCGCGCCGGGTGCTCACCCAGCCCGGCGACTGGACGCTCGACGGCGCGGCGTGGCTGCCCGACGGCAAGGCGATCATCTACGGGCGCACGCAGCCGCAACCGGAGCGGCCGTGGTTCACGTCGGAGATTCACCGCATCGACCTCGCCACCGGCGACGACACCGTCGTCGCCACCTTCACCGGTGGCTGGGAGGTGCGGCCGCAGGCGTTCGCGCCGCATCCCGACGGCCGGCGCGTGGCCTTCCTCGGTCCGCCCGAGGCGGTGGGCGATGGGCACACCGAGCACAACGTCTACGACAAGCAGGTGTGGATGCTCGACCTTGCGACCGGCAAGACCGAGCGCGCCACGTACGGGTTGCGTGATACCTTCGCCGGTGGCGGCGGTCTGCCCGCGTGGGAGCCGCGGGGCCGCTGGCTCGTGGTCCCGGCCACGGCCGGTTCACGGGACGTGCTCGTCCAGCTCGAACCCGACGGCGCGCATTGGAAAGCAACAGAGGTGGCAACCGAGGGCGTGACCGGCGAGGGATGGGCCCTCAGCCCCGACGCCGTGGCCGTGGCGTACACCGCGAGCGGCCTCGCGCAACCGCCGTCCCTCTGCCTGCAGACGCTCGGCGGCCGTGCGCGGGTGATCGAGGCGCCCAATGCCGCCCTGACGCAACGCTGGCGCCTGGCCGCGACGTCCGACGCGTCGTTCACCGGGCCAGGCGGCGAGACCATCGAGGCCTGGTGGTACCGCCCGAGCACGGCAGCGGCCGGCGTCTTCGACCAGCCGGCGCAGGGGAACGCCGGCAGCGTGCCGCTCATCGTCTATTACTACGGCGGTGCTTCACCCACCATCCGCGGTTTCAATCCCACGCACCAGTTCTGGGCGGCCAACGGCTACGCGGTGCTCGTGATCAACCCGCGCGGCGCGTTCGGCTACGGAGACGCATTCGCCGACGCGCACGCCGGCGATTGGGGTACCGAGGCCGGCGCCGACATCGTGGCCGGTACCGAGGCTCTGCTCGCGCGCTTCCCGCAACTCGACCGCAAGGCCGTGGGCTGCTACGGCGGCAGCTACGGCGGCTTCATGACGATGTACCTGGTGAGCCACAGCGACCTCTTCGCTGCAGCCGTCGCCATGTACGGCATCGCCGACCTCGTCACCTACTGGGGGCAGGGCGCCTGGGGCATCACCTACGGTGACATGGCGCTCGGCGGCCGCACGCCGTGGGGCGATGCCTCGTACTTCACGCAGCACTCGCCGGTGTACGCGGCCGACCGCATCCACACGCCGCTGCTGATGCTGCACGGCGCGAGCGATACGAACGTGACTCCGGGCAACTCCGAGGAGATGTTCGCCGCTCTGAAGGTGCTCGGCCGCGACGTGGACATGGTGACGTTCCCCGGCGAGAACCATGGCATCGCCGGTACGTGGGCCGACTATACGGGCCATCGCACGATGATGCTCGAGTTCTTCGACCGCTGGCTGAAGCAGCAGCCGCAGGCGTGGGAACATCGCTGGAAGTGATCGTCGTTCTCGGATTCACGGACCGGGGATCGCGACCTCGTTCCCGGTGGATCGACGGCCATTTGGGCGGGAATCCCGAGGTATTGCCGAAGTTGCGGGGTGTCGATATACTCGTGATCCTGCTGGTGGCCTGAGCAGGCAGGGGGATTGGGGCCGAATCCTAGCGACGAGAAGACGCGAACTGTGGCAAGAGTACCGAAACTGGACCACAGCCATCACGAGGCCCTCGTGCGCCGTCGCCCTGGACGACCGCACCGGCATCTCGCATGACCGCGCGCCAGATCTCACCGGTACGCCAAGAGGGCTTCGTCCGCGAGACATTCCGGCACGCCGCCATCTACAGCGGCGCCAACGTCCTCGGCCGCATGATCAGCTTCTTCATGCTGCCGTTCTACGCCTACATCCTGCGCGACATCGGCTACGGTGTCATCGGCATGATCGACGCGGGCCTGACTTTCCTGTCCAGCCTGTTCGCCTACAACTTCCGCGGCGCGATCATCCGCATCTATCACGAGGAGCCCGACCCGGCGCGCAAGCCGATGGCCGTCACCACGGGCATGATCCTCGAGCTGGCGATCACGGTGCCGGTCATGGGCACGGCGGCGCTGCTGAGCCATCCGATCGCCCACCTGCTGCTCGGCGATTCGTCCTACTGGAACCTGGTCTGCCTCGCCTTTGCATCGTTCGTGCTGGACATCTTGTCCGGGACCGCTCAGGTCGTCTTCGTCATCCGGCGCAAGTCGATCACGTTCTCCGCGATCAGCCTCGTGCGGCTGGTGGTCGGCCTGAGTCTGAACATCCTGTTCGTGGTCGTCCTGCGCTGGGACTTGCTGGGGTACTTCGTGGCGGGTCTGGCGACGACCGTGATCGGTGCCGTGGTCACGGTCACCGTGGCCCTGCGTGAGTGTGGCGTCGGGCTCGCCTTCGACCGCAAGCTCGCTCGCGATCTGATCAAGTTCCAGCTACCGCTCGTGCCCAGCAGCCTGGCGACGTTCGCGTCGCGGCAGGTCGAGCGGATCCTCGTGCGCTTCCAGATCGACATCGCGACCCTCGGTGTCCTGGAGATGGGCTACAAGTTCCCCGTGCTGTTGAATATGCTGGTCATCAGACCGTTCATGAACAGCTGGCAGACCAAGCGCACCGAGATCGCCGAGGAGCCTGGCGCGCCCGAGCGCATCGGCCGCATGTTCGCCTACTTCCTTTTCCTGGCCGCGCTCGGGGGGCTCGTGATCGCAGTCGATATCCGGCTCGTGTTGCAACTCCTGACGCCGCCCGAGTTCTGGGGGGCGTTCCGCATCGCCCGCGTCGAGGTTCTCACCACGATCATGATGGGGTGCTACGGCTACCTCCAGTTCGGCCTCTATTACGCGAAGAAGACTTCCATCATCGCGCGCACCCGCATCGTCACGGGACTCGCGAAGGTCGGCCTCTCGTACGTCATGATCAGCGTCTGGGGCATCTACGGCGCTGCTTACTCGGCGCTCGTCATGAACACCGTGCTCACAGTGTGGATCCATTTCCTGTCCAAGCGGTACTACGTGCAGATCATCGAGTGGCGTAAGATCTTCCTGATCGCAGCCACGGCGGTCATCGTCTTCCTGCTAATCAACCACCTAAAGAATGATACAATAGCCGGCTGGGCCCAGCCGCTGGCGCCGCTGGCGAACTCCTGGGTGCAATGGCTGCAGCACACCTGGGTCGGCACCTGGAAGGACGGCAAGGTCATCAGCCTGATCAATGAACGCGGCGACATCGTGCTGGCCATCGCGGTCAAGACGGTGCTCTGCGCCGTCTTCCTGCTGCTGCTGCCCTTCGTCCACGTGGAGACCCAGCAGCGGATCAGCCGGCGCATCGGGACGTTCGGGGCGCTCGGGGCGTTAAGGGCGTTCAGGGCGCGCGGCCGCTGATCAACGATGACTCGAGCCGATCCGCCAGTGGCCTATCTGGATCCGAACGCCTCTCCAGCGATCGGGGTGCCTCTGCGTTCGCGTGCGGCGATGACGCACCCCCAGTCCTCGTCCCACTGCTGCTGAATCGGACCGATGTCGAGCCACGGCTCGCGACCGGGTCGATTGGGAAGCCAGGCGAGCCGCTGCTGGCAAAGCCCGCGGGGATCGAGGTGCAGGTGCTGGAACAGCCGGTTATTGAGCGTTGGCACGAACCGTAGGCGACGCAGCCCACCATCGAGTTGATTGAGCTGGCGCAGGATGCGCGCCTGCTGGCGACCCACGCCGACGTTGACGGGTGTGGAGATCAGATCGTCGTCGGCGCCCGGCGGCACACGGAGGAACGTCCGGAGGTCGCGAATGAAGCGCGGCAGGTTATCCCTGATCTCCTCCTGGGTGTAGACGAAGACTCGATCCCCGAACAGTCGGCCGAGCAGCTCCAGCCGCGCCGAGAAGGACAGATCGGCCGGCTGCAAGAGACTGCCCGACCGCTCCGGGTCGAAGACGGCACGGATATCCTCGGTCCCGCCCTCGTGCAGGTACTGCCTGTAGATCGAGGAAATCAGGTCCGCATGGGCGCGAAACCCGATGATGATCCCCGCCTCGGGGAACATGTGTGCCAGTCCCGCCATGTTGACGCGGAATTGACCGAACCAGTCGCGCTCGTACGGGATGCCCGAAATGCCCTCGTCGCTCACGAGAAGTGTCCCCTGCGATTCGGCCGCGGGCAACACGGTCCGCACTCGCGCTGGTGGAGGCACGAACGCGACCTCGGTAAGCCCGGGAAACACGCGCCGCTGGAGAAAGGTCGTGGCGGTCTTGTGGAGGCCGACGTGAAATATGGTCTGCAATCCTGGCACCGTGTTACCCCCGCGCGAACCCGAGGTCATGTGTCTCCGGGTCGATCGTCCGGGCGGGCACGGCGCAACACGTCATACGCCGCCGATTCGCCCATATTACGCGAGACGGCAGGGGGCTGCCAGGCGCGATGGCGGCGCCCGAGGCGCGACTTTGACTGCGAGCGGCTTCACGGGTAGCATGTGGTGCCCGCCCACGCGTTGACAGTGCCTCTGATGGCGGAGAGAGTCGTGAACCCTGTCGACCACATGCTCCAGCCGTGTTTGCCCTGTCCGCCCGGACGCCGCCGGCGACCGTCCCGCCGCACGCTACTGCTCGCGGCCCTGCTCGCACTCATCGTCTTGTCCGGGGGGTGTGGACGCGGGTCGGTCGCGGAGTTCAGTCCCGGTCAGCTCACCGAGCAGACGCTGTTCACCGGCGGAACGGGGGGCTACTTCATCTATCGTGCGCCGGTGCTGCTGGTCACCGAGGCAGGAACCGTCCTCGCATTTGCCGAGGGTCGCCGTAACAGCCGACGCGACAACGGCGATATCGACTTCCTGCTGCGTCGATCGCAGGACGGTGGACAAACCTGGTCGCCGCCGCAACTTTTGATCGATTTCGGGCCCGACACGTGCGGCAACCCTGCCGCCGTCCAGGATCGCGACACGGGCACGATCTGGCTGTTCGTCGTCTGGAACCGCGGCGAGGACGAGGAAAGCGAGATCGTCCGCGGCGAATCCCGCGATACCCGGCGCCCTTATGTGTTCGCGAGTCGCGACGACGGCCGGACCTGGTCGCCGCCGCGGGAGATCACGGACGAGGTCAAGAGCTCGGAGATGCGCTGGTACGACATCGGTCCTGGCCGGGCCATCCAGCTGCGCTACGGTCCTCATCGTGGTCGTTTGCTCGTGCCCGGCGACCACAGCTATCCCGTTGCGAACGGGAAGTTCCACGGCGTCGCGGACATGGGCGGCCACGTGTTCTACAGCGACGATCATGGCGAGACCTGGCACCTGGGCGGGATGATCCGCCCGGGCGCCGCCGAACCACAGCTCGCCGAGCTCGCTGGCGGGCAGGGCCGGGTCCTCGCGAACCTCAGGTCGTTCGGGCGCAATGGGCACCGCCTCCAGGCGATCAGTGACGACGGCGGCGATACGTGGACCGCGCCGCGTGAGATGAGATCCCTCATCGAACCCAGGTGCCAGGGGAGTCTTCTGCGATACTCGTGGCCCCAGGACCCCACCGGCGACCTGCTGCTGTTCACCAATCCGGCCAGCCGCCAGCGCGAGAACCTCGTGGTGCGTGCGAGTCGCGACGGCGGCCGGACGTGGCCCCGCGGGCTGGTGATCCATCGGGGACCGGCCTCCTACTCCTGCCTTGCCCGCATGTCCGCCGGTCGCGTGGGCTGCCTCTACGAGGCGGGGGACTCGCGTCTCTACGAGCGGATCGTCCTGGCGACGTTTCCCGTCGCGGCACTCGGCGGAGACCAGCCGCGCTGACGGCCTCGTGATCCAGCCCTTTTTCGTGGGCCCACGAGTTGCAAGAGTGTGGGCGTGCACCCTGCCCTGAGGAAATCATGAGGCTGGGTGAGGAAGATCCGGAAGGGCCACGGCAGGCGGAATGACATAGGGGAACTGCACCATGCGTATCATCGTTGCAAAGCTCAATGCTGTTACCGCCCGGTTGCGTGGACCGCGGCTCGTGACGGCCCCCGGCTCCACATTCCAGGTGGGTCGGAAGAGTCCCCAGTACCGCAACAAGCAACTCGCCAATGCCAACCGTCTGCTCGAGATGGGCGAGTTCGAGACGGCCGAGCCGATCCTGCGCCGACTCGTGCAGGAGAAGCCGCGCGAGGCGGAGTTCCTGGCGAGTCTCGCAATCTGCGTCGCGCAGAGCCAGGGCCGCTACGTCAGCGCCGAGAAGCTGGCGGAGAAGGCCCGGCGGCTCTCGCCCGACCAGGCCTGCGGTTGGTTCGCGCTGGGGTACATCAACCTGCTGGGATCGCGGCTCGAGCGCGGTCACTACTTCCTGAGCGAGAGCCGCAAGCGCGACCCGCGCGACCCGCGAGTCCGCTACGGCCTGGATGCGTGGCAACGGCGTCGGCCGCCGGTGATCGCCGACCTGGCGCACGATCACATCGTGAACCGACTGCTCGGCGGCATCCGGCGCATCTTCACCGATCGCCGGGTGATGCTGGCGAGCGCGGGGTGGTTGGCGTACCAGCTCATGGCGCTGGTCATGATTCGCTGAGTCGGGCTTGCCGGCCGGCAGCAACGGTGCGAAGCTGGCGGCGAGGAGGTTCGTCATGCCCGACCGGCACCCGTTCGCCGCCCTGGTCCTCGGAATCTGCCTGATCGCCGCCGCGGCGATCCTGGCGACGACGTGGCGCGGCAACGTCAAGATCGCCCAGACGCTCGACGTCGTCGGTTCGGCCAAGATGGACCTGATGTCCGATCTGGGCCGCCTCACCTGCAGCCTGCAGGCCAGTGGCAGCACCGCCGAGGCCGCGTATACCGCGTTGCAGGGGCAGATCCCCATCCTGACCGAATACCTCGCGGGCATGGGTCTCACCGGCGACGCCATCGAGCCGTCGCCGATCAATACCTGGACCGTCGACGAATTCGACAGCAACGGTCGGCCCACCGGTCGCGTGCTGTCGTACGAGGCGCAGCAGCAGTTCGTGGTGGAATCGAAGGATGTCGACCTGATCAAGCGCGTCTCCCTCGACCTGGCCAGCCTCGTGACCAAGGGCGTGGATATCCACACCCAGTCCCCCGAGTACCTCTACCTGGAACTCTCCGACGTGAAGGTGGAGGTGCAAGCCCTCGCCGCCAAGGACGCCATGGAACGCGCCCGCCGCATCGCCGAGGCCAGCGGCGCGAAGATCGGGCCGATCCGCGACGCCACCGTGGGGGTGTTGCAGATCACGCCTCAGCATTCGACGATGGTGTCGGATTACGGGATCAACGACAACTCGTCGATCGAGAAGCAGATCACCGCCGTGGTGCATGCGAAGTTCGCGATCCAGTAGGGGCGGATTCGACGTAGTTGCGCGCAAAGATTCGTCGTCCGCGCGCGATGTCCCGCCGCACGGCCTCGAGAAAACCACCCTGGACTAGGGACGCGTGAAGTCACACAGCGGTGGTGACGTCGTTTCCTCGCGCAGCAAATCCTCGATGGACGATCCCGCGAACGCGATTTCCATGGCTTCGGCCGCCATGTCGAGGCGTCGGTGCAGCGGGCAAAGCGTCGTGCCGTGGCTCGTCAGACCCAGGGGGCAGCTGTGGATGCGGCGGATGGGATCCACCGCATTGACCACATCGAGCACCGAGATCTCCGCCGGCGGCCGGGCGATGCGGAAACCGCCACCGCGCCCGGGGGCGGACGTCACCAGGCCGGCTCGGGCCAACTTCTGCAACACCTTCGCGAGATAGCCGGCCGGCACCTGGGATACCCGGGCGATCTCAGGCGTGCCGTGGGGGGCGTCCGATGCCGAAGCCAGCCAGACCACGGCTCTCAGGGCATATTCGGCAGTTTGGGAGATCATCATCCGGAGGTCCCTTCTCTCGCGATCCTGCCTCACAAGATCCACAAAAAGGACCTTGACGTCCAGGTTTAACTTGTGCAATTTATGTAAACCAAGACGTCTTGGTATCGTTAAAGCCTGGAAACGACAGGAGTGTTGTGATGGCCATCGATCTCGAAACCAGCGTCGGCGACCTTGCCGGCAGCCTCCCAGCCCTGATTCCCGTGCTGGAATCACTCGGTATCGACTACTGCTGTGGCGGCCAGCGATCGCTGGTCGAGGCGTGCCGGTCCGCCAACCGCGATCCCCAGACAGTGCTGGCGGCGCTGGTCCGGGCCGAGCAGCCATCATCGGCGTCGTCCGTGGCTGCCACCGACTGGCGACAGGCGAGCCTCAACGCGCTCATCGATCACATCGTCGCTCGCCACCATGAATATCTGCGCCAATCGCTGCCTCGTATCGGCGATCTCATGCAGACCGTCTTGAAAGCCCATGGCGCCAACCACCCGGATCTGGCCGGGGTGTCCGAGCAATTCCAGGCGTTGCGCGCCGAACTTGAGAACCATCTGCTCAAGGAGGAGGGCATCCTCTTCCCCATGATCCAGTCGATGGAGGTGACACGGAGTCTGGACGACGTCCATTGCGGCTCCGTTGCCAACCCCATCACGGTCATGGAGCACGAACACGACAACGCCGGAAACGCCCTGCGCAATCTGCGAGCCTGGACCAACGAGTACCAGCCGCCCGCCGACGCTTGCCCCACCTATCGTGCGTTGCTCACGGACCTGGCCAACCTCGAGCAAGACCTCCACGAGCATATCCACATGGAGAACAATCTTCTGCACCCCCGCGCCGTGGCCCTGGAAGCCCGGTTGCGCAACACTGCCGCAGGCGATTGAAAGGTCGAACCATGAACAATCGCAAACTCTGGGGTACGTTCGTTGCCGTGATCGTGATCTCGTTTTCCGTGCTCGGATACTTCGGTCACGAGATCTATCGCCAGGCGCCTCCCATTCCCGACCGCGTCGTCGCCGCGTCGGGCGAGGTGCTCTTCACCGGTCAGCAGATCCACGACGGTCAGAATGTCTGGCAGTCCACCGGCGGCCATGAGCTGGGTTCGGTCTGGGGCCATGGGTCCTACGTCGCGCCGGACTGGTCGGCCGACTGGCTTCACCGGGAAGCCGAGCACCTGCTCGGACTGTGGAGCGATCGAGACTATCAGCGCCGTCCCGCAGCGATCAGCGCCGAGCAACTGGCTGGCCTGAAATCGCGCCTGCAGCAGGAGATGCGCACCAATACCTACGACCCGGCCACCAGGGTCTTGACCCTCGGCAATGACCGCGCCGCCTCGGTGCTGGCGATCGCCACCTACTACCGGCAGCTCTTCGGAGACGATCCGCAGCTGGCCCGGACCCGCGAGGCGTACGCCATGCAAACGCCCACGGTCAGTGGCCGCGAACGTCTCGACGACCTGACCGCGTTCTTCTTCTGGACCGCCTGGGCCTGTGTCACGGAACGGCCTGGGCAGGAGATCACCTACACCAACAACTGGCCGGCCGACGAGCTGGTGGGCAACCATCCGACAGGCAACCTCATCCTGTGGACCGGTTTTTCGGTGATCCTGTTGCTGGCGGGAGTGGCCTTGCTGGGATGGTACTACGCCACCAACCGTGATCAAGAACCGGACCCGTCGACGTTGCCGGCCAACGATCCGCTCACGGCGCTCGAGCCGACGCCGTCCATGCAGGCCACGCTCAAGTATTTCTGGGTGGTGTGCGCCCTGCTGGTCGTGCAGGTCGTGCTCGGTGCGGTAACCGCGCATTTCGGCGTGGAGGGTTCGGGCTTCTATGGCCTCGACCTCGGCCGCATCCTGCCATACAGCGTATCGCGCACCTGGCACGTGCAGCTTGGCATCTTCTGGATCGCCACCTCGTGGCTGGCGACCGGGTTGTTCATCGGTCCGGCCGTGGCCGGCCAGGAGCCACGATTCCAGAGGCTCGGCGTCAACGTGCTGTTCGGCGCGCTGATCGTCGTGGTGGGCGGCTCGCTCGTCGGCGAGTGGCTCGGCATCATGCAGAAGCTCGATCTGGTGCCCAACTTCTGGTTCGGTCATCAGGGTTACGAGTATGTCGACCTGGGCCGGCTGTGGCAGATCTTGCTGCTGGTGGGACTGCTGCTGTGGTTGGTGTTGATGGTGCGCGCTCTGCTGCCGGCGTTGCGACGGCGAGACGAGAGCCGCTCGCTACTCACCCTGCTCGTGATCTCCTGCGTGGCCATTGCCGGCTTCTACGGCGCTGGCCTGATGTGGGGTCGCCAGACCAACCTGGCCATGGCCGAATACTGGCGCTGGTGGGTCGTGCACCTGTGGGTGGAAGGTTTCTTCGAGGTGTTCGCCACGGTGGTGATCGCCTTCCTGTTCGTGCGGCTGGGCCTCCTGCGAGTGAAACTGGCCACGGCCGCCGCGCTGTTCTCCACCAACGTGTTCCTTGCCGGCGGCATCATCGGCACCTTCCATCACCTGTATTTCACCGGTACACCCACGGCCATCCTGGCCCTGGGGTCGACGTTCTCGGCGCTGGAAGTCGTGCCGCTGGTGCTGCTGGGCTTCGAGGTCTATCACAACCTGCGGCTGAGCAAGGCCACACCGTGGCTCACGGCTTACAAGTGGCCCATCTACTGCTTCGTGGCCGTGGCCTTCTGGAACCTGGTCGGTGCCGGCATCTTCGGTTTCCTCATCAATCCGCCCATCGCGCTGTACTACATGCAGGGCTTGAACACCACGCCAGTGCACGGTCACACGGCCCTGTTCGGTGTGTATGGCATGCTCGGCATCGGGCTCATGCTGTTCGTGCTCAAGGGCCTGGCCGCGCGCCGGATCTGGAAGGACGGCGTGATACGATTCGCGTTCTGGTCGATCAACGTCGGCCTCCTGCTCATGGTGCTGATCAGTGTCCTGCCGATCGGTCTGGCCCAGACGGTGGCCAGCGTGAACAAGGGTCTGTGGTATGCACGGTCGTCGGCGTTCATGCAGCAAGACTATCTGCAAACCCTGCGCTGGCTGCGGGTGATCGGCGACACCATCTTCGCCGTGGGGGCGCTGGCGCTAGGCTACTTCGTGATGGGGCTGAAAACCGGCTGGTCGGTACGGCCCGAGCACGATCTGCCAGAGCGGGTGGCCGCGAAGGTGTTGGCCCGATGAGTTGATTCCAGGGGGCCCGCCGTTGGCGCCCCCTGATTTTGGGCTCCAGATCCATCGAACCTTCTGGCATACTCGTGCCAGGAGGTTCCGATGGGGAAGCCGCAGTTCACCGATCCGCGGTTCGTGGATCGGCTGCGATCCGGTGACGCCGTAGCCATCGAGGCGGTGGTCCATGCCTATCTCCCGCAGATCCTGCGGGCGGCTCGCGGGGCCGGCCTGGATCTCGCGCGGGCTGAGGATGTCACGCAATCCGTCTTTCTGACCTTCATCCAGACTGTCGCGCGATTCGAGGGGCGGGCCCATGTACGGACGTGGTTGTTCGGTATCCTCTACCGGAAACTCTCGGAGACCTGGCGTGCCGTCAAGCGGGAGAACGAAGCGGACGATATCGACGGGATCATGGAGGAGCGGTTCGCGCCGAACGGAACCTGGGCGCGTCCGCCCCGCGAGGCGGATCAGGAGACACTGGACGCGGAGATCCGGGCTCACCTCGCGGTCTGCCTCGATGGCGTTCCCCAGCGCCAGCGGGTGGCGTTCCTGATGCGGGAGGTCGAGTGTATGTCGACCGAGGAGATATGTAATGTCATGGAGGTTACCGACACCAACCTCGGGGTGCTCCTGTTCCGGGTCCGCAACCGCCTCCGCGAGTGTCTTGAGAAGCGGAACGTGAAGGGCTGATACGATGCTGAAATGCCACGAAGTTTCGCATCTGGCGGCGAGCGGTGGGATCGCCCGGGCGGGGTTGCTCAAGCGACTCGAGTTTCGCCTGCACCTCATGATGTGCCGTCACTGCCGCAACTATGTCCGCCAGGTCGCGCGGATCGGCGCCGCGGCCGCGAAGCTCTTCGGCGCCGGGACCGAGGATGCCGACGCCGTGGCGCGCGTCGAGGCCAGGGTTCTCGCCTCGGTCCGCAAGCCCCCTCCCGATCACGACGGTGGCGCCAGCCACTCCCACTAGCGCGCCGCTCGCGATTCGTTTGCGCTCCAGCGTCGGTAGACCAGTCCCAGGGCAGTGCCGTAGACGATGTGGGCCAGGATGACGGTGACCGGCATCGTGGGCATCTGCAGACCAAAGGCGCCGACGCCAAGCGACGTGGCGACAGGGCTGGCCAGGAACCCGATCCCGATCATGACACCGTAGGCGACGGACCAGCGCAGACGGCGGCGTCCCAGCAGCACCGCAAAGATCAAGCCGAACATCCCGCCATTGGCGAAGTGATATGCCCAGCCCAGGACATCGGAGAGGTGTGACGGTCCGACCATGAAGCGGTTGGTGAGCAGGACGCCCATCAGACGCGGCATGTCGCCCGGCATGCCGCCGAGCCGGAAGCTCACGATCCGGACGATCTCCAGTCCGATCGTGGCCACCACACCGGCGGCTGCACCCACCAGCGTTCGCCTGACCAGAATCCGGTGTCCACGGTGGGCGGCAAGGACGACAACCCCGGCGAGCACGGCCAGCGCAGGCAACAAGAGGTTCAGGGCGAGCACGGACATGCTCGCGTAGCCCGCCTGTGCAGCGGGGAAGATGTTGGGCGCGATCGCAGCCAGGGCCAGGATCGTCGCCGCAAAGGCGTTCTGTTCGTTGATGATGCGTCGCATGAGTCATTGTCTCCTCGCTCGAGATCCGGATGCTGAAATCGAATCGCGGTCAACGGTAGGTGTCGCCTCGCCGCGCTTCCTTACACGGAGGTTGGCGCGCCCAACCCCGTCGGCGGTCGGTACCGAAAGATTGTGTGTAAGGGATGCCTCGCGTCCGTCACTCACAGGCCGAGAGCGAAATCGTCCGAACCCGGGCGACACAGGAAATTTGCAAACGATCGGAGCGAATCATGAAGACGTCGAATACCCACCTGGTTCACGCTGGCCTGCTGGCCCTGGTCTTGACCCTGCCTTCACTGACTGCTGGCGCGGCACGGGCTACGGGCGCGGACGATCTGAGCCAGACCGTGGTGGCGGGTTCGGTAGAGCAGGTGCTGAGCGGCCTGAAGAAGATGGTCGCCGACCACGGGATGATGGTCATGGGCGAGTTGCACCAGGGCAAGGTGCTGGAGATGACCGGACTGAAGGTGACGTCCGAGTCGATCTTCGTCGGCAACCCTAACGTGGGGAAGAAGCTCTTCGCCATCGAACCGGGCGCCGGGGTCGCCTTGCCCGTGCGCGTGAACATCTTCGAGAATGCCGCCGGGCAGACCGTCGTTGCCTACATCCCGCCATCCCGGCAACTCGCCGGCTATCACAACCCCATGCTGGACAAGGCTGCCGCCATGCTCGACGAGAAGCTGGCCGGTATGGTCGGCATGATCGGCAAGTAGCAGTCTCCCGAAGTGCCCCACCAGGCCACGCAAGCAAAGGAGATAGTAATGAAACGGACTTTGACCCTCCTCGTCGGCATCGGTCTGGTACTACTGGCCGCGTCCGCCTCGGCGCAGCTACGGATCACCGACACGTCGCACTACGTGACCGAGACGCAGATGCTCCTCGCCAACGAGATCAACGAGAGCGGCGAACCCTACGCCGAGGCCCTCGGCTACGATCTCGATGTGCTCGACCCCATGCAGCCGGGCTTTCCGGATGCGACGGCGTATACGCTCGGCATCGAGAACTACGAGTACTCGCGGTATCAGCTCGGCGTCGTGATCGCACGGTCGGGAATCGGCTTGCACATGATGTGGTCTCCCGTGATCCGGGCGCAGGCCGCCATGGAGACCGACCCCGGCTTTGACGGCTCGTTCACCGGTCCGCCGAACGGCTACCGCGAGGATGACGAACTGATGAAGGTGGTCATGCATTTCGGTCAGCTCGCGGACCACGTGCCGCCGACCAATGCCTGGCCACAGTTCGGCGAGTTCGTCGAGGGTGATCCGCACTACGCCCAGCCCGTGGACGCCGACGCGTTCACCCACGACTTCGCCACCTTGCGCTGGGACCGTTCCCGGATGATCAAGGAGCTCTCGCCGGGAGCCATGGGGCAGACGCTGATGAAACAGTATCTCTGGTCCCAGGACATGCTCAGCGCATTCCACGACACCAACGGCGAGGCCGTCGAGGCCGACGGCAGTGTCAGCCCCGACGGCCCGGATGGGGTCTTCGACCCGGACAACGGGATCTTCTACGGGGGTGACGATCTCGACGGTTTCGTGGGACAGGTCCTCACGGCCGAGGCCGTCAACAAGGTCAAGAACCTCGTGGACAACCTAGCCTTCGACGGCCGCAATCTCGGGTCGATCGACCTCATGACCTACGATCCGGTGGCAGGCCTGCGCTACTTTCCCCATCGCATCGCGGTCGATGAGGAGCCGGTACCGGGGCTGCCGCCGCAGGCGGCGGACTACGACGTCGTCGATCCGCGCAGCGATCTCTTCGACCAGGCATCGTTGCTCTGGGGCGCCGTCCATTTTGCCGACATGATGAATCCGAACAACTCGAGCGATGCTGCGCACCTCGCCTACCATGCCGCGTTCGATGGCGATCCGTTTCCCGCAGCAATGAGCGAGACAGGTGTGCCGGGTCCCTTCGACCTCATGAAGGGCACTGCGAAAGCCGTGTTCCTGAACCTCATGGCGATGCACTTCGACGCCACCGCCGGATCGTTCGTCGACTTCAGCCGCCCCGTCGGGTTCGGCCGGTCTGATGACGGTGGCGACGATCACGACGACGACGGGATCGTTCGCCACGGCGTGCAGCTGGGCAGCCGCCTGTCCACGGTCGACGCAGCCTATCTTCTGGTCGCCCTCGATTCGTTCCTCGGTCAGTTCTCAAACACGCCGCTCGCAGCCGCGGCTCGGGACGCCATCGCAGCCCAGGCCGATTTCCTGATCGCGTCGGTGGACCACCGCAACCTGTATCGCGAGTGGGTGCGAGTCGGTGGCCACGACCGCGGCCAGCGCGGCGCCCCGAGCCTCCTGGCGCAGGCCGCGGCCGTCCGCGCACTCTACTCGGCCTATGACGCGCTCGGCGACGCCCGGTATCGCGACGCGGCGGACTCGGCCTACACGACCATGGTGGAGACCTACTTCCGCGGCGACGCGGGCCTCTTCGCCACCGGTTTCGGCGGTCGCAAGGCGACCTACGATCCGCAGATCATGGCCATCCTCTCCGGTGCCTTGCGCGAAGCGCGCCTGGTGGGCGACCACGAGGATGCCACCGACATCTACGTGTCACTCTGGAACAACGTGGCGAACACGATGCAACTGGCAGAGGGCGCCAACACCGGCGAGACCGGCGGCGACTCCGATGGCGACGGCATTCCGTTCATTCCTGAGCAGGCTGAAGATCTGGCCCCCGTGTTCGCTCCGCGCGCGGAGGTCTGGCTCGGAAGCCTCGGCGGTGGTCACGACGGCGTATCCCCGGCCGGTGCGTCGGGAACCGGTACCGTCCCGATGCTCGCCACCCCCAATCCATTCAATCCCGTCACCGTGATTGCCTTCGATCTCCCGCAATCCGCGCACGTGACACTCGCCATATACGATGTCCTCGGTCGCGCCGTGCGCCATCTCATCGAGGGTGACCTGCCGTCCGGGGTCCACGAGGTCACGTTCCTCGGAGATGACCTCTCATCGGGCGTCTACTATTACGTGCTCGACACGGGAGGGAATCGTCAGGTCGGCAAGATGACACTCGTGAAGTGATATGTCACTTCGCGCCCGGGCCGGGAACGACGCAGTTCCCGGCCCCGTTCGCCGCTGTCAAGAAGCCAATCAGGGAGTGAATGGATACAGTTGATCGCCGACGGGCCTGGGTCTTGCTTGAACCCCGTCGCGACACGTGAGGGGCGCGCCCACCAGGGTGCGCGTGGCGCCGGGTGTGCCAGGTGACCCAATGGGGTCGTCCGATAATCAGCCAGGAGCGATCGATGTTTGCCGCAAACAACGGAAGCGACTTCGACTTTCCCGACCTGAACGCACTGCCGACGACCTACGTCGTGGCATCGACGCCTCGCTCGGGGAGCACCCTGCTCTGCCGTGCCCTGTGGGCGACACGCCACGCCGGTGCTCCCAAGGAATATTTCAACCCGGAACACATGCGTGACTTTCGGGCACGCTGGGGCCACCTGCCTTTGCCCGAGTATCTCCGCCATCTGTACCGCCATCGATCCTCACCCAACGCGATCTTCGGTGTTAAGGCCCACTTCCATCAGATCGACCAGCTCTTCCTGAGCCAAGGCTTCGATCTGCACGAGATGCTCCGCGAGCCACGCTACATCCTCATCTCCAGGCGGGACCGCTTGCGCGCTGCGGTCTCGTGGGTGAAGGCGGAGCAGACAGGCATCTGGAACAGCGAAGCGCCGCGTCCGGCCGCCGTCCACTACGATCACCAGGCCATTGTGGCGCGCATGGCGAAACTCGAGGCTGACGATCGTGCCTGGCGCGCCTACTTCCGCTGCCGCGGCATCGAACCTCATGCGGTCGACTACGAGGAGTTGACCGCCGATTACGAGGCTACCGTGCGCGCCGTACTGGACTTCCTGGGCGCCTCCGGCGAGATCGCCGAGATCGCGCCGCCGAGATTGAAGAAACTCGCAGACGACGTCAGCGAGGATTGGATCGTGCGCTTCCAGAGCGAGCAAGGCAATTCCGTGGTCCCGGTCGCGACCGGATAGCCCTGTCCGTGGCGCCCAGTGACGCTCTCGACGCGAGATATCGGCGAGACGATGCGCAAGTCCGCGGCTTCGCTCCCGAGCAGGGTCTTGGAGCCGCGCGTCGCGGTGCGACTGATACCGAAAGGTCCGGCGATCTCGCTCAAGTTGACGAGGCGTGCTGTCCCTCCGACAGCGGCGTCAGCTCGGCCCGTAGGCGCGGCAGCGACTGCGGATACTGCTCGCGCACGAACGCCACGAGCTTCTCGCGCACGAGGCAGCGGAGGTCCCAGGCCGCGCCCGAGTCGCGGGCGCTGATCAGGGCGCGCATCTGAACCGCGCGCTCGGTGACGTCGGTGATCTGGATGCTGGCAACGCGGCCGTCCCAGCGGTCGTCGTCCTTGACGATGCGCTGCAGCTCGGTGCGGATGGCGTCGACGGGCACGGAGTGGTCGACGTAGAGGTAGATGGTGCCCAGTAGTTCGGCCGAGACACGGGTCCAGTTCTGGAACGGCTTTTCGAGGAAGTAGGTGATCGGCACGATCAGCCGCCGCTGGTCCCAGATGCGCACCACGACGTAGGTGAGGTTGATCTCCTCGATCCGACCCCACTCGCCCTCGACGATCACGACGTCGTCGATCCGGATGGGTTCGGTGATCGCGATCTGGATGCCCGCGAAGAGCGTTCCCAGCGACTTCTGGGCTGCGAAGCCGACGATGATGCCGATGATTCCGGCGGAGGCGAGCAGACCGCGGCCCAGGCTGCGCACCGTCTCGAAGGTCATGAGAATGAAGGCCAGCGCGAGCAGCCAGGTGAGCGCGATGACGATCTTGCGGGCGATCTCGTATTGTGTGTGCACCTTGCGCGCGTGCAGGTTGTCGGCCTGCGCGATGTCGTAGCGGGACCGGATCACGTCCTGGCCGACGGCGGTGAAGGCGATCACCAGCCAGGCTCCGCTCACGATCAGCAGGATCCCGATGACGTGCGCGGCGAAGGCGCCGTAGACTTCCGGGAGTTGCATCAGGGGGAACAGGGCCTCGATGACCAGGAGCACGATCAGCAGGCGCAGCGGTCCGCGGCAGCGCTTCGCGATCGCGTCGTCCAGCTCCGCGCGCGTGCGGCGGGCGAAGCGCTTGAGTACCGCGAAGGCGATCGCGTGCAGGATAAAACCGATGACGATCGCCGCGGCCAGCACGATCGCAACGCGCAGGATGGGCTGGCCGTGGGCGAGCACCTGGTCGACGAATCCTTCCACGGTCGGGTCTCCTCTCGCAGGAAGCCGTGGTGCCACAGCCCGGGTGTGGCGAGGCCATTATTGATACAAGGTAACCGTAATGGAATTCGTGGTGACGGCCAGCCAGCAGGACCGGCTACGGCTCGCTCCTGGTCATGGATATGTCTGAAAAGAAACATCTTATGCTAGGATCGGACCGGAATCCCGGTCATGGCAGGCAAACGCGAACAGGTTGTATGCCACCTATTTCCAGTCCGACCGAACTTCCCGGGTGCGGCGTGCGTCGATAGGGCTGAGCGGATGATGGCCGGAACGGCAGCCGACGGGCGAGGGCGATGGACCTGAACCAACTCCTGCATCGCTGTCACGAAGGGGACGAGCTGGCCTGGGAGGCTCTGGTCACCCGGTATCAGGCGCGCATCTGCAGCCTGGCGTACCACTACGTGGGCAGTGACGAGGAAGCGCTGGACGTGGCGCAGGAGATCTTCGTGAAGGTATGGAAGCAGCTCGACTCCTGTCGCGAACCCGAACGGTTCGAGGCCTGGCTGATGCGGATCGCGCGCAACGCCTGCCTCGACCACCTGCGCCGTCGCAAGGCGCGGCCGCCGGCCCAGGACGTACCGGCGGAGGACATGTTGTCCCTTGCCGACCCCGGCACCCGGCCCGACGACGACTACGAGCAGGACCGGCGCCGCCGGGTGCTCGAGGCCGGGCTGCAGAGGCTCAGTCTGATCAACCGCGAGATGATCGTCCTGAAGGACATCCAGGGCCTGTCCCTGGAGGAGATTGCCAGCATGCTCGATCTGCCGCTTGGCACCGTGAAATCGCGCAGCAGCCGGGCGCGGATCGAGTTGGGCAAGACTGTGGCCGCCCTCACCGGTGGGCCCGGCCCCGACCTGGAGGCCACGACGTGAGCAGCGACCGCTACGACGGCGCCGATATCACGCGGCGCATCGTGAGGGCCACGAGCGGGTCGGCCTGTAGGCGGGCCGAGGCGCTCCTCGCCAGCCGCACCGACAGTGCGCTGGAAGTCTTCGATCTGGCGCTCCTGCGCGGTCACCTGGCGCGCTGCGAGGCGTGCCGGGCGCTGGCCGAGGCGCTCGACTGGTCGTTGCCGCTGCTGCCCGCGCTCGCCGAGCGCGAGCCGGGTGAGGCGTTCACGGAGGCGGTGCTGGAGCGCACGAGCCGTGCGCCGCAGCGGGCCCTGGTGCCCTGGCTCGAGCGCGGGACCGTGGCGGCGCAGGAACGCTGGCGGCGGATGTGGCAGCGGCCGCGCTTCGCCCTGGAGGCGGCGTGGGTGGGGGCGTGCGTGGTGGCGCTCCTGGTGTGGAGTCCGCTGGCGCCGGTTGGCGCGCAGCAGCAGGCGCGGGCCGCGATCCAGGCCGGGGGCACGGCGTTGCCCACCCTGGTGCAGGACGCACCGCGACTGGGCGGAGAGCTGGTGGCGCCGCTGGCGTCGCCCGCCGGCAAGATCGAGGTGGAGCTGGACACCACCGTCCAGGGGTTGCGGGAGCGGGCTTCGCATGTCGCGGCCCGCGGCCACAGCCTCTGGCAGAGCATCCTCGGTGGCGGCCAGCATGACGATGAGGGCGGGGCGGACGCCGGCCGCTAGCCGGCCCCCCCTCGCCGAGCAGCGCGGCGTGGCCGCGGCAAAAGGAGCAAGACCATGGATCACGACAACCGTCAGTACGAGCCGCGGATCGAGAATCCGGACACGCGGTCTCAGCCGAACTACGAGGCGCCGCGCCGTCGCGACCTGCCGTACAAGGTGCCCTTCCTGGCCGGACTGCTGTCGGGCATCCTGCCGGGGCTGGGCCAGGTGTACGTGGGATACCTGCAGATCGGCATCACCCTGGGCCTGATCATCGCCGGGTGCATCACCGTCCTGTCCAGCGGGGGCGGCGGCGGGGTGGAGCCGCTCTTCGGACTGACGCTGGCCTTCACCTGGCTCTTCGGCATCATCGACGCGGTGCGTCGGGCCGGAGCCTACAACCGCTACCTGGATGGGTTCGGCAGCGACGCGCCCCCGCCTGAACTGGCCACGCCCGGCTGGGCTGGCAGCCGCGCCGGCGGCGTGGTGCTGATCGTCCTGGGTGGCCTGCTCACGCTGAACAGGCTCTTCGATATCGATCTCGAGTGGCTTGAGAACGTGTGGCCGCTGGGGCTGGTGGGGCTGGGCGTATGGCTGGTGTGGAAGTCGCGCCAGGACAAGGCGACCGGTCCGGACACGGCCGACCACGACCGCATGGGGCATTGATAGCCGAAATCTTCTCAATCGACGGGCGGCCCGACCGATACAGCCGGTGAGGGCCGCCCGCCTCGCGTTCTGGCGGCGGCCATGGGTTTGCGCCGAGGAGGCGGTCGTTCGTGGAGCAGCGGCCAAGCAAGATCCTGATCGTCGACGACTCGAACCTGGACCTGCGGGTCCATGCGGCGACGCTGCATGCCAAGGGGTACGAGATCGTCACGGCCACCAGTGGCGAGGAAGCGCTGCTGCTGGTCGAGGTGACGGTGCCTGATCTCTTCCTCATTGCCGCCAAGATGCAGAACATGGACGGCTTCACGCTCTGCGAGCGCCTCAAGGAAGACGCCCGCATGATCAACGTGCCGGTGGTCTTCATCACGGCCGATCCCACACCCGAGGACATCGATCGCGGCTACGCGGCCGGCGGCGTGGATTACATCGCCAAGCCCTGTCACCTGAGCGAGTTCCTCGCGCGCGTGTCCACCCACATCCGGCTCTACCAGGCCTTGCAGGACGTGGCGCGTCTCCAGGACCAGGCGATGGACAAGAACCCGCTCACGCACCTGCCGGGCAACAACTCCATCCTCGCGCAGATCCAGGAGGCCATCGACTCCCGCGCGGCCCGGACCGTGATCTACGCCGACCTCGACAACTTCAAGGCCTACAACGACTACTTCGGCTTCTCGGCGGGCGACGACATGCTGCTCTTCACGGCCGAGACACTGCAGACGGCGATTCGCCTCGTGTGCAAAGGCGAAGAATTCCTCGGCCACATCGGCGGCGACGACTTCGTGGTCATGGTCGACGACGACGTGGCGCCGCAGCTCGCGACGGAGATCGTGCGGCTCTTCGACGCCGGCGCGCCCAACTTCTATCGAGATGCCGACATCGCGCGCGGTTACATTGAGAGCACCGACCGCACAGGCGCCATTGCGCGCTTCCCGATCGTCTCGCTATCGATGGGCGGCGTGCAGTTGCGTTCGCACAACTTCACGCGCTTCCTCGAGGTGGCCAGCGTATGCGCCGAGGTGAAACACATGGCCAAGGCCATTCCCGGCAGTAATATCTTCATGGATCGCCGCGGCCTCTCCGACGCCCTCATCGATCTTCCGCGGCCGACGTCGACTCACACCTCCGACGACTAGTCTCCAAGCGCCGCCAGGATGTCCCGCCCCAGTGCCGTGAGCGACGGGTCGCGCGCGCCCATGACCATGACGAGGTCGCCTTCGCGAGCCTCCGCCGCGACGGCGGCCGGCAACTGTGCCCGGTCGCTGACGAAGCGGGCGTCGCGGTCCTTCGCCCGGATCGCGCCCACGAGGTCCGCGCTGCTGATGTCGCGGGTGACGGTGCCGCCCGCGTAGTAGATCTCCGGCAACCAGAGCACGTCCTGCGGCTGCAGGGAGGTTGCCAGTGCATCGACCAGGTCGTGGCGCAGGAAGCGGGTGGGGCCAAAGCCGTGGGGCTGGAAGATGGCGAGCACGCGCGAGTCGGGGCGGGCGAGGCGCGCGTGGGCCGCGGCGAGGGCGGCGGTGAGCTTGTCGGGGTTGTGGGCGAAGTCGTCGATCACCTCCACGCCACGGGTGTGACCGAGCGACTGGAAGCGGCGGACCACCCCCGCGAAGCCGGCCAGCGGCTCGATCATGGCGTCCAGCGCGACGCCTGCCGCGCGGCACGCCGCGATCGCCGCGGCCGCATTGCGCACGTCATGCCGGCCCGGGGTGGGCACGGAGAAGCGCACGCCCTGCACGGTGAAGGCGCTGCCGCGCGGACCGCTGGCGAGCGCCTCGGCGCGCACGTCGCAATGCGCGCCGAGGCCGAATGTGACGGCGCCGGTGCGCAGGGCATCGAGCCGCGAGCCCTCGCCCACGATCAGCGGCCCGGTGACGTTGGCCTTGAAGACGTCGAACATTGCAGCCACGTCCTCGGGTTCCTTGTGGTCCCGTCCGAGGTTGAGCACCACACCACACCACGGGTGGTAACGCACCACCGATCCGTCGCTCTCGTCGGCCTCGATCACGAGCCAGGGTGTCGGGCCGCCGTCGCCGTCGCCGCCCCAGGCGTTGCCGAGGTAGCCGTCGCGCTGCAGGGCCACCAGTGCGCCGCCGGTGAGCAGGCGCGGGTCGTGGCCGCAGCCGCGCAGGACCGTGAAGATCATGGCCGTCACCGTCGACTTGCCGCTGGTACCGGTGACGGCGATGGTGCGGTGCTCCTGCACGAAGCGCGCGAGCAGTTCGCTGCGATGGAGCACGGCGATCCCGAGGGCGCGGGCGGCGCGGACGTCGAGGATGGTGCCCTCCACCGCGGTGGAGACGACGACGGCGTCGCAATCGTGGGTGATGGCGTTGCCGTCCTGGGGCACGATGATCACGCCCGCGGCCTCGAGGGCGCGGCGGATCTCCTCGCGCTCGCCTCGGTCGAAGGCGCGGTCGCTGCCGGTGGCGCGGCCGCCGCGGCCGGCATGGAACAGCGCCAGCGCGCTCATGCCGCTGCCGCCGACGCCGACGAAGTGGAGCCAGGGTTCAGGCGATGACAACGGGGTCTCCCTCCTCGACCCGGACGAAGAGCGCCTCGATGTCGGCGCTGCGCAGACGGATGCAGCCGCCGCTCATGGGCCGGCCCAGGTCGGACTCGTGGTTGGTGCCGTGCAGGTAGATGAATCGCGTTCGAGAGTCGACGCCGGTCCCGCGGTTGATGCCATCCTCGCAACCATCGAGGGTGAGAATGCGCGTGAGGATGAGATCGCCGTCGTTTCGCGTGCCGGGGCGCCAAACCTCGCCGGTGGGCTCGCGCGACTCGAAAACCGCGAAGCGCGGCGCGTCGGCGCCGATGCGACGGGCGATGTGGTGAAGGCCCGGGGGCGTGCCGCCGCTGCCCTCGCGCGCGTCGACGCCGGCCCGCGCGGTGCTGCAGGGCCAGCGCCCGGCCGCCGCGCCATCGCGCACCAGGGTCACCGTCTGGCTGGCGACGTCGACCAGCAGCCAGCGGGCCGGCGCGCGTCCGAGGCGGTCGGCGAGTATCGCCGCGTGGGCTGCCACCTGGGCCGCCGTGGGGGTATGAGCTGGCTCTTGCATGTGCGGGAGGGTACACCCGGTTCCGGCGGTGGGCAACGTCCGGACGCCTGGCGGCCTTGCGATCGCCCGGGTGAGTTACCACTATTTCAGAGGATGTGATATTGCTAACAACCAGCAGTGCGGGCAACGTCGGATTCCGCAAAGCCTGAGGAGCTTGATCATGTTCGACATTGGTGGTGCGCTCGACCGTCAGATCAAGCAGTTCATGAAGAACCGGCCGACGATCCTGTTCATCGAGCCGGAAGACTACCGAGTGCTCGAGGCTGCGTTCTCCCTGCCGCAGGTTGCGGGCGTGGTGTTCCTGGCGACGCGGGAGCGCGTGGCCGAGGTCATCGCGCGCGAGCTGCCGCACAAGGACCCGGTCAGCGTCGAGTTCCTGCTGGGCGAGAGCGCGTTCTGCCCCATCGATGGGCATCCCGAGCTGGTGGACGAGTTCGCGCAGGCGATCATGGCGCTTCCGCCGGAGCGTCGCTGGACCGACGAACCCGCCGAGGCGCGCCGTCTGGCCGCCACGCCGGCCGGCTTCGGCATCATGGCGGTGCACGAGGGACATGCCGACATCGTGGTGGGCGGCGCGGCGCACGAGCCGCGCGACTACTTCCGACCCATGATCAAGATACTGAAGGTGGACGAGGTCGTCTGTGAGGCCGGCGTCTTCGTGTTGCCCGACAGCCACCCCGGCAATATCTACCCGCACAATATCCTGGTGATGGGCGACGTGGGTGTGAATGCCGCCGTCACCCCCGAGATCCTGGCGCGCAGCGCGGTGGGCGTGTGCGCGGTGGCGCGCGACTTGATCCCGGAAGAGGTACTGCCCACGATCAACGGCGCCATGGTGAGCTATTCCAATCGCGGCAGCGACGAGGGGCCGAGCCCCGAACTGGTGCGCCAGGCGGCCGCACTCGTGCCCGAGTACCTGAAGCAGCGCATCGCACGCGGCGAGCGATACCGGTCGATCGAGATCGTGCCCGAGGTGAAGATCTCGGTGGCCCTGTCGGCGCGTTCGGCACACCTGTACCGGCGCGGCAAGCAGCGCGAGGACTTCCACGGCACGAACGCGGTCATCACGCCCAATCTCGATACCGGCAACCTGTTGTTTCATCTTTTCAGCACGCGCTACCCCGACGCCAAGAAGTTTGGTGCCCTCTTCGGCATCCGCTTCCGCGGCGTGGATCTGCCCATGGACGTGCTGCCCGAGGACGCGGCCCTGGCCGTGAAGGCCGCCGTCCTGCGGCTACACCGTTTTGGCGAGTGGACACGCACGCCACGTGACACCTTCTTCCCGAGGCCGCGAATCCTGGCCATCAACCCGGGATCCACCAGCACCAAGCTGGCGATCTTCGAGGGCGAGGAGGAGATGGTAGCCGAGGAACTGCAGCACAGCGCCGACGAGCTGCTGCCCTATGAGGGGCAGCGCATCGTGGCGCAGTTCGGGTTCCGCAAGGAGGCCATCACCGCATTCCTGGCGGCCCACGACCTGTCGCTGGCCGACATCGACGCGGTGAGCGCGCGTGGCGGTCTGGTGCAGCCCATCCCCCACGGCACCTACGCGGTGAACGATCGCATGCGGGAGGACCTGCTCGGTGGCACGGCCACCGACCATGCCTCGAACCTGGGTGCGCTGATCGCGCAGGAGCTTGTCAGCGGCACCGACAAGCCGGCGTACATCACCGATCCCGTCGTGGTGGACGAGATGAATCCGCGCGCGCGTATCAGCGGCATGAAGGAATTGCCGCGGGTGCCCATCAGCCACGCGTTGAATCAGATCGCCACGGCGCACCGGTTCGCGCGCGAGCAGGGCACGTTCTACGAGCACCTCAACCTCATCGTATGTCACATGGGCGGCGGTATCTCGATCGGCGCGCACAAGAAGGGGCGCTACGTCGACGTGAACAATGCTCTCGATGGCGAGGGCCCGTTCTCGCCGCAGCGTTCTGGCTCGCTGCCGGTGGGGCCGCTGATCCGGCTGTGCTTCAGCGGCAAGTACACGCAGGAGCAGCTCCTGGTCCTGAACAAGGGGCGCGGCGGACTGATCGATTTGCTCGGCACCGCCGACTTCAAGCTCGTGGAGTCGAAGGTGAAGGAGGGCGATGCCGAGTACAGTCTGGTCTTCGGGGCGATGTGCTACCAGATCGCCAAGACCATCTGCTCCATGGCGCCGGCTTTCGACGGGGAGTCGGTGGACCAGATCCTGCTCACTGGCGGGATGGCGCGGTCGCAGCTCCTGGTGGACTCGATCCACAAGCTGCTCGGTCCGCGCTGTGCCGGCCTGACCGTCTACCCGGGAGAGAACGAGATGGTGGCCCTGGCGCTGGGCGCGCTGCGGGTCCTGTCGGGTCGCGAGCCGGTGCGGCACTATGCGCCGGAGAGCCAGGAAGGATAACGATGACGCCGATTCGCACTCTCGACCAGCTCGTCGCCAGCGTCAAGGGTCAGCCCTCGCGCCGTGTGGCCGTGGCGGCGGGACACGATCCCAACACCATCCAGGCCGCGGCGCGCGCGGCGCAGGAAGACATCGCCGTCGTCACCCTCGTGGGCGACGCCTCCCGCATCGCGGCGTTGTGCCGGGAGCACGGTCTGGACGCCGGCGTGTTCACGATCGTCGACGAGAAGGACGAGGCGAAGGCGGGCGCGGAGGCGGTGCGGCGCGTGCGCGAGGGCGAGGCCGACGTGCTCATGAAGGGGCTCATCGGCACCGACAAGTACATGCGCCTGATCCTGGACAAGGAACGCGGTCTGCTGCCGCCGAAAGCCGTGCTCAGTCACGTGACGGTGCTCGACATCCCGGCCTACCAGAAGACCCACGGCAAGCTGCTCTTCGTGGCGGACGTGGCCATCATCCCCGATCCCGACCTGGCCACCAAGGTGCAGATCGCGCAGTACGTGATCGACGCCGCCCACGCCTTCGGCATCCCCGAGCCGCGGATCGCCCTGGTGGCGGCCACCGAGAAGGTGAACCCGAAGATGCCGGCCTGTGTCGACGCGGCTCTCATCACGCAGATGAATCGGCGCGGCCAGGTCAAGGGCGCCATCGTCGACGGACCACTCGCGCTGGACGTGGCGCTCAGCCCCGAGGCTTGTAAGATCAAGGGATTGACGACCCCGGTCGATGGCGCGGCTGACGGTCTCGTGTTCCCTAACATAGAGAGTGGCAACGTCTTCTACAAGTCGGCCACGGTGTTAGGCGGTGCGCGGCTGGCGGCCGCGGTGATCGGCACCACGGCGCCGTGCGTCCTGACCAGCCGGGCCGACGATGAGGAGAGCAAGTTTCTGTCGATCGCTCTGGGGTGCCGTCTGGCCCGCTGATGCGCGCCGTCCGGCGCGGAAAAAGATTCAAAAAACCGCTATAAAACTGCGGTATTTTGTGGCCTTCGCGACCGGATCGCGCTATCGTTCGCGATGGCATGGAAGCCAAGTGCCAGCGACCTCAGCATTAAAAAGGAGAGAACGCCCATGGCTAAGAAGGCTGCGAAGAAGGCTGCGAAGGCGCCCGCGAAGGCTGCGTCGGTGAAGGCCCCGACCCGCAACGAAGTCTACCGCGACATCGCCGCGAAGACCGGTCTAACCCGCAAGGACGTCGTCAAGGTGTGCGACGCCCTGAGCAACTCCATGGTCCAGTCGGTGAAGAAGCACGGCAATTTCAACCTGCTGGGCCTGATGAAGCTCACGCTGGTCAAGAAGCCGGCCGTGGCCGGTGGCAAGCTCGTGCGCAATCCGTTCACCGGCGAGATGGTGAAGCAGAAGGCCAAGCCGGCGTCGCGCTCGGTTCGTGTGCGTCCGCTGAAGGCCATCAAGGATCGCCTCTAGTAAGAACGCGTCCTCGAAAGCATGCGTTCTTGTTCTCGCGATGCCGAAACGACCCCCGCGCCTCGTTGGCGGGGGTCGTTTTTCGACCACACCCGTACCGCGATCGTGAAGTGAAGCGTCGTCCGTGATCAACCTCGCCAGCATCTCCAAGCGCTACGGCCGGCAGATCCTCTTCGTCGAGACGTCGTTGCAGATCAACGCCGGCGAGAAGATCGGGCTGGTGGGGCCCAACGGCGCCGGCAAAACCACCGTGCTGCGCATGATCGCGGGCGAGGATCGGCCCGACGAGGGCGCGGTGACGCTGCCGCGGCAGACCACCGTCGGATACTTCCGTCAGGACATCGGCGAGATGGCCGGCCGCTCGGTGCTGGACGAGGCCATCGCAGGCAGCGGTCGGCTCGGCGATCTGCACCACGAACTGGAGGCTATTCAGCACGCGCTGGCCGATCCGGAGCAGGCCGACGCCATGGCGTCGCTGCTCGATCGTTACGCGGACGTTCAGGACGCTTACCAGCATGGCGGCGGCTACGATCTCGAGGCGCGCGCGCGCGAGGTGCTGGCAGGCCTCGGTTTCGCCGACGACCAGATCGACGCCGATGCCGGCACGCTGTCCGGTGGCTGGAAGATGCGTGTGGGCATGGCGCGCGTGCTACTTGGCCGACCCGACGTGCTGCTGCTCGACGAGCCCACGAACCATCTGGACATCGAGTCGATCCTGTGGCTCGAGAAGTTCATCAAGGCGTATCCCGGCGTGGTGTTGCTCACCTGCCACGACCGCGATTTCATGAACCGTGTCGTGGCCCGCATCGTGGACATCGACGGCGGCGAGTTCGTATCTTACTCCGGCGACTACGATTTCTTCGTGCGCCAGCGAGCTATCGCCGAGGCCAACCGCGAGGCGCAGTACGCCCGCCAGCAGGCCATGCTCGCCAAGGAACGCCGCTTCATCGAGCGCTTCGCCGCGCATGCCGCCAAGGCGGCGCAGGTGCAGAGCCGCCAGAAGAAGCTTGACAAGATCGAGACGGTGGAACCGCCGCGCCGGCGTAAGGTCGTGGAGTTCCAGTTCCGCCAGCCGCCGCGCTCCGGCGACGACGTGCTGGAACTGGCGGGCGTGAACAAGGCGTATGGCGCGCGCGTGATCTACGACGACTTCAGCCTCGTGATCCGCCGCACCGAGCGCTGGTGCGTGATGGGTCGCAACGGCGCCGGCAAGACCACGCTGCTCAAGCTCGCGGCCGGCGTGACCGCGCCCGACCTGGGTACGGTGCGCCTGGGGGCTTCGCTCAAGGTGGGCTATTTCGCGCAGCAGTCGCTCGAGCAGCTCGACGGTACCCTGACGGTCTTCCAGCAGATCGAGAAGGCCTTCCCCGTGGCCAACACCGGCGTGCTGCGCAATCTGCTCGGAGCCTTCCAGTTCCAGGGCGACGACGTCGACAAGCCCATCCGCATCCTCTCCGGCGGCGAGAAATCGCGCCTGGTGCTGGCACAGATGCTCTTCGACCCGCCGAATTTCCTGATTCTCGACGAACCCACCAACCACCTCGATCTCGATACCAAGGAGATGCTGGTGGCCGCCCTGAGCGACTTCGAGGGCACCATGTTCTTCGTGAGCCACGACCGCACCTTCCTGCGCGGCCTCAGCAACCGGGTGCTCGAACTCCGCCCGGGCGACGGCAACGGCGCGGGTGCCCAGCCGCCACTGGTGTACGACGGTTCCTATGCCGAGTTCGTGGCCCGCACGGGCGGCGAAGCGGCCGGCGTGCACGGCTAGGTACCGTATACGCGTCGACTCGATCACGCGTCGTTTTGGCCGGTTTACCTCGGTAGCCCTACCTTGAACCCATGAAGCCCCCGCGCACCTGGACCTGGCTGGTCGGCTTGCTGATCGTCGGTAGCCTGTCCCCGGGATGCCGCGGGCACGACCCATCCGGGCAGGCGGCGGCTCATTCGAGTCTCCGTACTTCCGACCTAGGACACTCCATGCATACCAACCGCCTGGCCCGGGAAAAGTCACCGTATCTGCTCCAGCATCAGCACAATCCGGTGGATTGGTATCCGTGGGGCGAGGAGGCCTTCGCCAGGGCTCGCCAGGATGGCAAGCCCATCTTCCTCAGCATCGGGTACTCGACGTGCCACTGGTGTCACGTCATGGAACGGGAGTCGTTCGAGGATTCGACGGTGGCGGCGTTTCTCAACACGCACTTCGTTGCCATCAAGGTCGATCGTGAGGAACGACCGGACGTCGACGAGATCTACATGACCTTCGTGCAGGCGACGGCAGGACAGGGCGGGTGGCCGCTGAACGTGTTCCTCACACCGGACCTGAAGCCGTTCTTCGGCGGCACCTACTGGCCGCCCGCGGATCGGTACGGCCGCGCCGGGTTCCTGACCGTGCTCCAACAGATTCGGCAGGCCTGGCAGATCCGGCGCGACGAGGTTACCGCGTCGGCAGACGATATCCATCGCCACCTCGAACAGGCCGTGCAGCCGCACGACGCCGGCCGCGACTCGCTCGTGGCTGCCGTCGTCGAGCGGGCCGGCTTGCAAATGAAGGACGGATTCGACGCCGCGAACGGCGGCTGGGGCCACGCGCCCAAATTTCCCTCGCCGAGCTACCCTGCGTTCCTGTTGATGTACGGCACGGAGTACGAGGATCGCGAGGCCGTGGACATGGTCCTGCGCACGGCCAACGCGATGGCGGCCGGCGGCATCCACGATCAGCTCGGGGGCGGCTTCCATCGCTACGCGGTCGATGAGAAGTGGCTCGTCCCACACTTCGAGAAGATGCTCTATGACAATGCCCAGCTACTGAATCTCTATCTGGATTGTTACCAGGTCAGCGGCGACGTCCGGTACGCCGAGGTGGCCCGCGGTATCGTCGCGTACGTGCGGCGCGACATGACGCATCCCGGCGGCGGCTTCTATTCCGCCGAGGATGCCGACAGCGAGGGCAAGGAAGGCAAGTTCTTCTGCTGGACGCAAGACGAGCTGGGTCGCCTTCTGACGGACGACGAACGCGAGGTCGTCGTCCGGTACTACGGTGTGACCGCCGGCGGCAACTTCGTCGATCACAGCGATCCCGAGCCGCTGCCAGGTCTCAATGTCCTGAGTGTCGTGGATACGACCCTGACGATCGACGACCGCGCGCGACTCGCCTCCGGCAAGGCGAAGCTGCTCCGCGCGCGAAGCCAGCGCGTGCGGCCGTATCGAGACGACAAGATCCTCACCTCGTGGAACGGCCTGATGCTGGGCGCGCTGGCGCGCGCATCGGTGGTTCTCGATGACGCGGCGTCCCGGGAGGCGGCCGAGCGGAACCTGACGTTCCTGCAAGACCATCTCTGGGACGAATCGACGCACACCCTGCACCACCGCTGGCGCGACGGCGCCTGCGATTCCGTGCAACTGCTCGACGACTACGCCTTTCTCCTGGCAGGCACCCTGGAGCTGTACCAGGCGACGCTCCAGCCGGCGCCGCTCGCCTTCGCCGTCGAGCTGGCGGACGCCTTGATGCTGCGATTCACCGATGGTGATCACGGTGGATTCTGGCAGAGCGGATCGCAGGGCGGAGATCTCATCCTGCGGGTGAAGATCGACCGCGACGGGGTGGAGCCCTCCGGGAATTCCGTGGCCGCCCGCGCCCTGCTGAAGCTCGCGGCCATCACCGCGCGTCCGGACTATCGCGCAGCCGCCGATGCCTGCCTCCAGGCACTTGCCCCGCGACTCGTGCAGACGCCGCGGGCGGTGCCGTACCTGCTGGCCGCTCTGGACTTCGCCGTTACCGAGCCCCGCCGCGTGGTGCTCGCCGGCGACCCCGCGACGGCCGCCGCCGCCGCCCTGATCCAGGCTGCTCATGCGGTCTACCAGCCGCGCAAAGTGGTGCTGGGGACGACTGGTCCCGTCGACGCTTTCGCGCGGACCCTGCCGGCCCGGGACGGCCAGCCGACGGTCTACCTCTGTACGGGCCAGGCCTGTCAGCCGCCCACCCACGAGCCCGGGCAGGTTACGACGCTGCTGCGCTGACACCCGGGACATCCGCGGTAGCGGCATCGATCACCCCGGGGTTACCATCCCTGTCATGGAACCACGTGAGCACACCAGCCCCGGAATCGACGCCACGCCGGTAGGGCGTGCGACATCGCGCCGGCACGCCGCCGAAGATGTCTGGTTCTCGGAGCGATGGTTCGACGTCTCCGTGAATCGCCTCGTCGACGGCCAGTACCACCTGACCATCGCTTACCACTGCCACCCGCGCTGGGAAAACGAGCGCGACCGTCCGCACCTGGCAGCCTTCGTTTGCCGCTCCCCGCGCGACGTGCACCGCATCCTCAACGACTACGACTACCGCGGCCACATCCAGGTCGACTTCGTCCCCGAGGGCAGGCTCGACTTCGTCGAGCGCACGGTGGCGTACACCGATCGCCTCGTGTTCGATGTACGTACCGCGGTGCGCGGCCTCCTGCCGGCGCTGCGCGGCTGAAGCAGCCGCGAGCATCCTCGTCTACCTCGAGTCGACCACCGAGAAAGGACCGATTCGACCATGGCCGAACCGTATGTCCAGTCCCCGGCACCCGACGCTCCCATCCGCAAGGTCATCGACCCGATCACGCGATTCATGCACGTGGAGGCTGCCAGCGGCGTGGTTCTGCTCGCTTGCGCCGTCATCGCCTTCGCGCTCGCCAACTCGCCCTGGCACGAGGCGTTCCTCGGTTTCTGGAAGCATGAGGTGGGCTTCAGGCTGGGCGGGTTCGCCATGCACCACTCGCTGAAACACTGGATCAACGACGGGCTCATGGCCGTGTTCTTCTTCGTCGTGGGTCTCGAAGTGAAGCGGGAACTCGTGGCCGGCGAGCTGCGCGACCCGCGCCGGGCCGTGCTGCCGGTGGCCGCAGCGTTCGGCGGCATGGTGGTGCCGGCGGCGATCTACTTCGCACTGCAGTCGGGCACGGAGCACGCCCATGGCTGGGCCGTGCCCATGGCCACCGACATCGCGTTCGTGGTGGGCTGCCTCGCCTTGCTCGGCGACCGCGTGCCGCGCGTACTGCGCGCGACGCTCCTGTCGCTGGCCATCGTCGACGACATCGGCGCCATCCTCGTGATCGCGTTCGTCTTCACATCAGGGCTGAACCTCACCGCGTTGCTGCTCGGCCTGGCCGGGCTAGGTGCGGTGGTGGGGCTGCGGAAGCTGGGTGTACGCCACTTCAGCGTGTACACGGTGGCCGGTGTGCTCGTGTGGGTGGCGTTCCACGAGTCGGGTATTCACGCGACCATAGCCGGCGTGGTGCTGGGGCTGCTCACGCCGCTGGAGCCGCTCGAGCACCTGGAGGAGAAGCTGCACCCGTGGACGAGCTTCGTCGTCATGCCCGTTTTCGCCCTCGCCAATGCGGGGGTGCCGTTCCAGGTGGCCGACCTGGGCGATCCCGTGGCCCTGGCTGTGGCGGCGGGCCTGGTGCTGGGCAAGCCCCTGGGCGTGCTGTTGGCGGCATTCGTGGTGGTGAAGCTCGTGACGCGGACGTTGCCCGAGGGACTGACGTGGCGCATCATGCTGGGGGCCGGCGCCCTGGCGGGCATCGGTTTCACCATGTCGCTCTTCATCGCCAACCTCGCGCTCGACGAGCCGGGGCTGGGCGCGGCCAAGGTAGGCGTGCTGGGCGCCTCGGTCCTGGCGGCGACGCTGGGCATGCTCACGCTGCGCGCAGTGCTGCCCGGTCGGTCTGGCTAGGGCACGTTGCGCCGCAGCTCCTCGAGCCAGGGCGCCGCGGTGGCATCGCTGGGCGCTCGCCAGTCGCCACGCGGGGAGAGCGACCCGCCGGACGTGAGCTTCGGTCCGTTGGGGATGGCCGACCGCTTGAACTGACTCTGCGCGAAGAACCGGGTGAGGAATACCTCGAGCCAGTGCTTGATCGTGGGCAGGTCGTGGGCGTGGCGATCGGCCGCCGCGATGCCGGGCGGCCAGGTGCCGCGCGCGATGTCCTCCCAGGCCTCGAGCGCGAGGTACGCCACCTTGCTCGGACGCAGACCGTAACGTGTGAGGTAATAGAGGTTGAAGTCCTGCAGCTCGTAGGGCCCTACCACCGACTGCGTGCTCTGCAGGGCGGCGCCCGGCACCAGTTCCGGCGACACCTCCGTGGCCAGCACGCGGTCGAGCACGTCGCTCACCTCGGGGCCGAAGATATCCTGCGCACTCACCCAGCGGATGAGGTGCTGGATCAGCGTCTTGGCCACGGACGCGTTCACCGCGTAGTGCGACATCTGGTCGCCCACGCCATACGTGCACCAGCCCAGGGCCAGCTCCGACAGGTCTCCGGTGCCCACCACCAGGCCGCCTTCCTGATTCGCCAGACGAAAGAGCAGGTCGGTCCGCGCGCCGGCCTGCACGTTCTCGAAGGTGACGTCGTACACCGCTTCGCCACGGGCGAAGGGATGGTCGATATCGGCCAGGAGCTGGCGGGCCAGCGGCGTGATGTCGATCTCGCGCGCGTCGATGCCCAGCTCGCGCATCAGCTCCCAGGCGTTTGCTTTCGTCTCGTCGCTGGTGGCGAAGCCGGGCAAGGTGACGCCGATGATATCGGCGCGGTCGCGTCCCATGAGATCGAAGGCGCGGCAGGTCACGAGCAGGGCCTGGGTGGAATCGAGTCCGCCGGAGACGCCGATCACGGCCCTGGCGATGCTGGCCGACTGCAACCGCGTCATCAGCGCGGCCACCTGGATGTTGGTGGCCTCGTAACAGTCACGTTCCAGGCGGGTGGGATCGTGGGGCACGAAGGGGAAGCGGTCGATCGCGCGCGCCAGACGCACCTCGGCCGCGGGCGGATCCAGCCGGAACGGGATGCGGCGCACGGTGCGCACATCGTCGCGTTGCAGGGCGGCGTCACGGAAGGTGCCGAAGCGCACCCGTTCCTGTACGAGCCGCTCCACGTCGATGTCGGCGGTGATGAACGTGCTCTCGAGCGGGAAGCGGCGCGACTCGGCCAGCTTCTCGCCCATCTCGAACACTGCGAGATGCCCGTCCCACGCCAGGTCGGTGGTGCTCTCGCCATGACCGGCGGCGGAGTAGAGATACGCGGCCACGCAGCGGCGCGACTGCCCATCGCACAGCGCATTGCGATCGTCGGCCTTGCCGATCACGATGTTGCTGGCCGAAAGATTCGCCAGCACCGTGGCGCCGGCCAGCGCCAGCCGCGTGGACGGCGGCGTGGGCGCCCACACGTCCTCGCAAATCTCCACGCCGAGGGTGTAGCCGGGGTAGTCGTCGGCCACGAAAATCAGGTCGGCCCCAAAGGGCACGTCCTGGCCGAGCAGCGTGATCGCGTCTCGCGTGGCGTGCGCGGCCGTGGCGAAGTGCCGCTTCTCGTAGAACTCCCGGTAATTGGGCAGGAAGCTCTTGGGCACCGCGCCGAGCACGTGCCCGCGATGGATGATGACGGCGGTGTTGTATAGCGCGCCGTCCACGCGCAGGGGCGCGCCCACGATGAGCGTGGGAAAGAGCGTCGCGCTGGCCGCGATCAGCGACGCCAGGCCCTCCAGCACCGCGTCATGCAACGCATCCTGCATGAGCAGATCGTCGATGGCGTACCCGCTCAAACCCAGCTCCGGAAACAACACCAGCGCGGCGCGCTGCTCGTGGGCGCGCCGGGCGAGCGCGAGCGTCTCGGCCGCATTGGTCGCCGGATCGGCGGGCGCGATGGTGGGCGCGCAGGCGGTTACGCGGACGAAGCCGTGGGCATAGAGGGAGCGGAAGGGGGCCATGGCGATCCTGTCGGTCGAGGGGGCCGTGGTCTCGTTGCTCTCCAAGTTGAGCGCGAAAGGGCACGCGTCAAGGGCGCAAGCCATGGTGCCGGCACCACGATGGAATCTTGCCCCGGCTGGGTCGATATGTCGTCACCCCTGCCCGAGCCGGTGTCGGTCACCGCAGCAGCAACCGCACCGCGAACACCACGATCACCACCAGCACGAGGCGGCGCAACCACGCGTGGCCCTTGGCGATGGCCAGGCGCGTGCCCAGCCAGCCGCCCAGCGCGTTGCCGGCAGCCAGCGCAATGCCGAGGTGCCAGTTCACCTCGTGGTGCACGATGAACACGATCAAGGCCGTGACGGTGAACGCGCCGACCACGAACACCTTGATGGCATTGATACGCACCAGGTCGAGACCGTGCACGAGCAAACCCGTGATGACCAGGAAGCCCACGCCGGCCTGGATGAACCCCCCGTACATGCCGATGGCGAAGAACGAGACCACGAGCACCGCCGTCCTCGCGGTACCCAGCCGCGCCACGTCGACGCGTAGCCGCTTCGCTGGATCGATCACCATCACCACGCACACGCCCAGCATCACGGCGGCGAGGATGCGCTTGAAGAGCTGATCGTCGATATCCACGGCCAGGCGCGCTCCCAGCGCTCCGCCCACCAGCGCGGGCGCCGTGCACAACAATGCCAGACGCCACGGCAAAAGCCCGCGCTGCTGGAAGCCCCGCACCGCGACGATATTCTGCGCGAGGATGGCGACGCGATTGGTGCCATTGGCCACGGCCGCCGGCAGGCCTACCCAGATCAGCACCGGCAGTACGAGCAACGAACCCCCACCGGCCAGCACGTTGAGGATGCCGGCCACGAGTCCGACCGCGAACAGGAGCAGAGCGTGGAGGGGATTCACGAAGATGTCCTCGCTGGTGTCCGCGCCGTACGACCCGTCCCGAGGTCGCGCCATCATCGTACAGCGCAGCGCCGCAAAGGCAACCCCCGGTCGGCTGGCGAGACCGCCGCAGCCACCATACGTTCTCGATGACGCACGCCGAAGGTGATTCCGCCGTGCGCGTCCTCATCGTGGACGTCGGGAGACCTCGTCGATGCCGGCGCCAATCTGTTCTCCTGGGCGGGTCGCTGTGTACGAGTTCCTGAGCTCTGACATTGGATCTGACCCGGTTTTCCGGACACTGTGTTACTTTCGTAGCGAAGGGAGCCACCGACCATGACACCGCATCTCGCCGCCAAGCCCGGTGACATCGCCGACCGCGTGCTGCTGCCCGGAGATCCGCTGCGCGCCCGCCACATCGCCGAGACCTATCTGAACGACGCCGTCTGCTACAACGAGGTCCGTGGCATGCTGGGCTTCACCGGCACCTACAAGGGCAAGCGCGTTTCGGTGCAGGGAACGGGCATGGGCGTGCCGTCCCTCTCCATCTATGTCCACGAGCTCATGGCCGACTACGGGGTGAAGCGCGCGATCCGTGTCGGCACCTGCGGGTCGCTGCAGGAGCACGTGGGCCTGCGCGATGTGATCCTGGCCATGAGCGCGTCCACAGACTCCGCGATCAACCGGATCCGCTTCGCGGGGAAGGACTACGCCCCCACGGCCGACGCCGACCTGCTGTTCGCGGCCCGGGATGCCGCCAAAGCCATGAACCTGACCATCCACGCCGGGGCCGTGCTGACATCGGACACGTTCTATGACGACGATCCCGACAGCTGGCGCATCTGGGCCAGATTCGGCGTGCTGGCCGTGGAGATGGAGACCGCGGCACTGTACACGCTGGCGGCCGGGTTCGGTGCCCAGGCGCTTTCGGTGTTGACGGTGAGCGACCATCTCGTTCGGGGCGAAGGGGCGACGCCGCTGGAGCGGCAACAGGCGTTCGGGAGCATGATGGAGCTGGCGCTGGAGACGATTTGAAGCCGAGGGTTGTACCTGCGAAATTGTGCATGGCCCGGTGCTTGCCTGACCCGAGGCCATGTGCCCGTCGACCTCACCCGCAACTCAACCCTGGTCCCCTCCTCACTGCCCCAACCCCAACTGCCACCACCACCACCACATGCACGGCCCCTGGCCCTTCCTCAGGCGCGGATACTTCCGACGACTCAACCCGCCCCACCTCGTCCCCCGCTTCCAGTGCCGACACTGCGGCCGATCCTTCTCCAAGCAGACCTTCTCCACCACCTACTGGCTCAAGAAGCCGCTTCTGCTGCCCCTGATCCTCGATCTCTCCGTCAACGCCATGGCCAACCGCCAGGCGGCCCGGACGCTCAAATGTGCTCCCGCGACCGCCGATCTCCAGCTCGCCCGCCTCGGCCGCCACTGCCTGCTCTTTCAGCGACACATGCTCACCGGGGCGTCTCCCCCCGCTGACATCGCCATCGATGGCTTCGTCACCTTCGAGTACAGCCAGGACTACCCGTTCGAGTTCCTGGTCGCCGTCAACCGGGACAACAGCTTCGTCGAGCACTTCACCGAGGCGCCGCAGCGGCGTAGCGGCCGGATGACCGGGGCCCAGAAGAGGCGCCGAGCGGCGCTCGAAGCCGCGTTCGGGACGCCTGACCCGAAAGCTGTCGAGCAAGGGATGCGCGAGGTGCTCGAGGTCACCCTGGCGGGGGCCACCGTGGCGACGGTGCATAGCGACGAGCATCAGGCCTATCCGCGGGCGATGCGGGGACTGGCCGTTGAAATCGACCACCAGACGATCAGTTCGCGGGCGAAGCGGGATGCTCGCAATCCGCTGTTCGAGATCAATGCGCTGGATGCATTCATCCGGCACAGTCGGGCGGATCATCGGCGGGAGACGATCGCGTTCGCACGGCGCCGCCAGGCTGCGGCGGAGCGATTCGCGGTGTTCGTGGTGTGGAAGAACTTCGTGAAGAAGCGCTGGGAGAAGCGGTGCTTGTCGACGCCGGCGATGTTGCGGGGGCTTGTGGCGCGGCGGTTGACGGTGGCAGACATCCTGGAGACGCGGTTGTTTCCGGGGCGGATCGGGTTGCCTGAGAGATGGCGGGAGTACTACTGGGGTCTGGTGGAGACACCGGTGGTGGGGGTGAATCGGCGGCACGAGCTGAAGTACGCGTTCTAGAAGCGGGTGCGGCGGTCGGTGAATTCCGGCCGCGGAACCCGGCATGCACAATTTCGCAGGTACAACCCGAGGCTCGAATAACTCGCGTAGGCCGCCGGGTCGACACTTGTTCTGCTGGCGTGTGGGATATCTGGCGGGTGCCGAACACGCCCAGTCTTGTGACCCACACGCAGGCCATAAGCGCTCCGATTCGCGCTGACGCTGTGGTATACCTATTCTTGACGAAATGGATTATCCCGAGGAGGTGACGCCTTGTCGTTCCGGTACGTCTTCATCGCCGTGCTCGTCAGCACGGCGATCATTGCTGCCGCTCTGATCGTCAATGCGCGCCGCCCTTCGGTGGAGACGGCGCAGCCGACGGCCGGGCTCGTCAAGGCGAGCGGCAAATGCGCGGAGTGCCATCGGCGCGAGACCGAGGCCATGGTGGTGGAATACGAGCAGAGCGTGCATGCGACGCGCGGCGTCAACTGCCTGGATTGCCACCGGCCCATGGACGGACAGGAGTCCTTGGACCATCGGGGCTTCACGATCGCGAAGACGCTGACAGCGAAGAACTGCGCGCAGTGCCACCAGAACCAGTACGATCAGTTCCTGCGCAGCCGCCATGCGGCGCCGGCGTACGCCGCGGTTCTCGGCGATACCGTGTTCACGCCGCAGCAGATCGCTGACGCGGAGCGGTATCATCCCGGCGCGGTCAAGCGCGCCGGCAACCCGCTGGTGGGCCTCGAGGGCGATGCCGCCGCGGTGAAGGGTTGTCTCTCCTGCCACTCGGTAGGCAAACCCAACGCCGACGGGTCGATCGGCTCGTGCACTGTGTGCCATGGCCGGCACCTGGCCTCGGTACGTCTCGCCCGTCTGCCGCGCACCTGTGGCCAGTGCCACATGGGTCCGGACCACAGCCAGATCGAGATCTACGACGAGTCGAAACACGGGGTGATCTTCAACGACCTCGCGTCGAAGATGAATCTGGATGCGCCACCGCGTACGCTCACGCCGCGCGACATGCCGGTGCCCACCTGCGCCACATGCCACATGAGCGGCATGGGGGGCCAGAAGGTGACCCACGACACTTCGGAACGCCTGTCGTACTGGCTCTTCGCCGCCGAGTCCAAGCGGCGACCGGATTACCTCCAGGCGCAGAACGACATGAAGGACCTGTGCAACACCTGCCACGTTGCAAGCCATACCGACCGCTTCTACGCCGAGGCCGAGTCGGTGGTCACGGCAACGAACAGGAAGATTGCGCAGGGACTGGCCATCATCGACAGTCTGCGCCAAGATGGGCTCCTGACGCCGGCCCCGTTCGACGAGCCGATCGAGTTCACCGCCTTCGATTTCTGGCACTACTACGGTCGCACGGCCAAGCACGGCGCTTTCATGGGCGGCGCGGACTTCGTGCAGTGGCACGGCAATTACGAGTTGCTCAAGCATACGGTCGATCTAAGGGCGGAGGCTGCCGAGCTGAGGCGCGAGCATGGGCGTCCGTGAGCGTGTGCGAGGTTGGTCGCGGCCGCTGCTGGTCGAGCTGTTCGCCATCGGCAACCTTGCGTTCCTGACCCTCGACGTGTTCATCGCCCACTCGATCAACGCCTTCGGTTACCCGATCGAGCGCATCCCCGTGGGCTTCGGCGTGGTTGGCGCCGTGGTGCTGGCGGTGGGCCTGGTGGCCGACGCTTTCGATCTACGCCGGGCCGCCGCGCGCTGGGCGGGCTACCTGGTGGGGCCGGCGGCGATCCTCGTCGGCGTGGTCGGCCTGTTTCTGCACCTGAAGAGCAGCTTCTTCGACGCGCAGACGCTCAAGAGCCTCGTCTATACGGCGCCGTTCGCCGCGCCACTCGCGTTCGCGGGCCTCGGCTTCCTCGTGCTCGCCAACCGCATGGTGCCGCGCGGCTCGCGCGAGTGGGCGCGGTGGGTGCTCTTCCTCGCCTGGGGCGGCTTCGTGGGCAATCTCGCGCTCTCGCTCGCCGACCACGCACAGAACGGCTTCTTCGACGTGCTCGAGTGGATCCCGGTGTTTGCCGCCGCCCTCGCCGTGGGGTTCCTGCTGGTGGTGCTGGTGCGCAGCGACGACCGCGTGCTGCTGCGCGCGAGCCTGGGAATCATGGCCCTGCAGGTGGTCGTGGGATGTGTCGGGTTCGTCCTGCACGTTCACGCTGACCTGCACCAGCCTGCCCCCGGGATCGTCCAGGCCATCCTCTTCGGCGCTCCGCCGTTCGCTCCGCTCCTGTTCGCCGACCTGGCGGCCCTGGCGGCGATCGCCCTGTGGGATCTCCTCGAAGCGCCGGCCGACTGAGGACGACTCGGGGGACCGGCGTCACCCTACCGCCGATATGGACTTGTCCCGGCCCCCTGTCTACCTTGGAGGCACACGGCAGGCCTTGTACCCCTTCTTTCGGGAGTGTGCGGACGTCATGGGTCAGACGATGGTGGAAAAGATCTGTCAACAGCATCTCGCCGAGGGGCCCGACCGGCCCCTGCGCGCGGGTGACGTGATCTCGCTGCGGCCGCGGCACGTGATGACGCACGACAACACGGCGCCGGTGCTCAAGAAGTTCAAGGCGATCGGCGCCACCCGGATCCACGATCCGCGTCAGGTGGTGTTCACCCTCGACCACGAGATCCAGAACACGACGCCCGAGAATCTCGCGAAGTACACGCAGATCGAGGACTTCGCGAAGGAACACGGCATCGACTTCTACCCGGCCGGCACGGGGATCGGACACCAGATCATGGTGTCGCACGGCTACGTGGTGCCCGGGTCGCTCGTGGTGGCCTCCGACTCGCACTCCAACATGTATGGCGCACTCGGCGCCTGTGGCACGCCCGTGGTGCGCACCGACGCCGCCGCGATCTGGGCAACCGGCGAGTTCTGGTGGCAGATTCCGCGTTCGATCCAGGTGACGCTCAGCGGCAAGCTCCAGGGCGGCGCCACCGGCAAGGACGTCATCGTCTCGCTGTGCGGCCTGTACAACCAGGGCGAGGTGCTCAACGCCGCCATCGAGTTCACCGGGCCGGGCGTGGCCACGCTGAGCATGGATGAGCGCATGGCCATCAGCAACATGACCACCGAGTGGGGCGCCCTCGTCGGCTGGTTCCCCGCCGACGACGTCACCCTCGCCTACCTGCGCGAGCGCAAGGCGAAGCTCGATCTGACGCGCTACAGCGATGCCGATCTCGAGCACTGGGCGCAGCAGCCGCTCCAGCCTGATCCCGACGCCGTGTATGCCGGCACCATCGCCCTCGATCTGGGCGACGTGAGCCCGCACGTGTCGGGCCCCGATTCCGTGCAGGTGATGCGTTCGGTAGCCGACATTGCGCGCGAGAAGGTGCGCATACAGAAGGCCTATCTCGTGTCGTGCGTGAACAGCCGGCTCTCGGACCTCGATGCGGCGGCGGCCGTGATCAAGGACCGCCACGTGGCCGACGGCGTGGCGTTCTACGTGGCCGCGGCGAGTGCCGAGGTGCAGCAGGACGCCGAGGCCTCGGGCGCCTGGGGCGCGCTGCTTGCCGCGGGCGCGAAGCCGCTCCCTTCTGGCTGCGGGCCGTGCATCGGGTTGGGCACCGGGCTGCTGGAACCGGGGGAGGTGGGCATCTCGGCCACCAACCGCAACTTCAAGGGCCGCATGGGCTCGCGCGAGGCGAAGGCCTATCTGGCCAGCCCGCAGGTGGTGGCCGCATCGGCTGTGGCCGGCTACATCACGGCGCCCGCCGCGGTGGTCGACTGCGCGCCGGCCTACGCCTTCACGGTGGGCGCGGTGAAGGCCAGCGGCGGCGGCGAGCACATCGCCATCCTCGAGGGTTTTCCGCCGCGCATCGAGGGGCGCCTGGTCTTCCTGCCGCAGGACAACCTGAACACCGACGGCATCTACGGCAAGGACTACACCTACCGTGAGTTGACGCGCGAGGAGATGGCGAAGGTCGTCATGCAGAACTACGACCCCGCCTTCGTCCAGAAGGTACACGCGGGCGACATCCTCGTGGGCGGGGCCAACTTCGGTACGGGATCCAGCCGCGAGCAGGCGGCTACCGCGTTGCTGGCCGCGGGCTTGCCGCTGGTGATTGCGAGCAGCTTCTCGCAGACCTACCTGCGCAACGCATACAACAACGGCTTCGTGTGCATCGAGTGCCCCGAGCTGGTGGCTGACCTGCGGCAAACGCTCGCCGACCGCGTGCAGGGCGGCGAGGCGACCATCATCCCCGGCGACGTCATCACCATCGATTTCACCCGCGGTTCAGCCGCCTACGCTGGCCGCGACTACGCTTTCCCCGCGCTCGGCTCGGTGCCGCAGTCGCTCTACGTGGCCGGTGGCATCGAGAACCTCGTGCGCAAGAAGCTGAGACTCGCGTGACTGCATCCCGTGACCGCAACGTCGCGAACTTCCTGCCGCGAAGCCGCGCGGAGATGGCGGCCCTGGGGTGGGACCGTTGCGACGTGGTCCTGGTCACGGGCGACGCGTACGTCGACCATCCCTCCTACGGCGTGGCCCTCATCGCGCGCCTGCTCGAGAGCCGGGGTCTGCGCGTCGGCGTGATCGCCCAGCCCGACTGGCGCGGCACCGCCGACTTCGCGCAGCTCGGCGAACCGCGGCTGTGCTTCGGCGTCACGGGTGGCAATGTCGACTCGATGGTCGCCAACACCACTGCCGGCAAGCGCCGCCGCAAGTTCGACGATTACGCGCCCGGCGACCGCGCCGGCCTGCGCCCCGACCGGGCCGTGATCGTCTACGCGAATCGACTGCGCGAGGCATTCGGCTCTGTGCCCATCATGCTCGGTGGCCTCGAGGCCAGCCTGCGTCGCCTCGCGCACTACGACTACTGGGAGGATCGGGTGCGCCGCGGGGTGCTCGTCGACGCGCGCGCCGATATCCTGGTCTACGGCATGGGCGAGCGGCAGATCGCGGAGATCATGGAACGCCTCGAGCGCGGCGCGACGCTCGACGGCATCCGCGGCACCGTGGTGGTGCGCGGCGCCGATGCGGTGCCGGCCGACGCCGTGACGCTACCTTCTTACGAGGAGGCGGCCGCCGATCGCGACGCCTTCGGTGCGGCCTTCAAGCTGGCCTACCGCGAGATGGATCCCGGCGTGGGGCGCGCCGTCGTCCAGCCGCACGGCGATCGCGTGGTGATCCAGTATCCGCCCGCACTGCCGCTGACCACCGCCGAGCTGGACGCGCTCTACGCCCTGCCCTACGCGCGGGCGTGGCACCCCGACTACGACGCCGCGGGCGGCATCCGCGCCTTCGAGACGGTGCGCCACTCCATCACCTCGCACCGGGGTTGCAGCGGCGAGTGCGCGTTCTGCGCGATCTACTTCCATCAAGGACGCATCGTGCAATCGCGCAGCGAGGCGTCGATCCTCGCCGAGGGGCGCGCGCTGGCAGCGCGGCAGGACTTCAACGGCACGATCACCGACGTCGGCGGTCCCACCGCCAACATGTATGCTTGCTCCTGCGCGCGCTGGAAGAAGCACCGCTTCTGCTCTGACAAGCACTGCCTCGTGCCCGACAAATGCTTATCGTTCAAGCGCGGCTACAGCGCCTGCATCCAGCTCTACCGCAAGCTCGCCGCTATTCCGGGCGTGAAGCACGTGTTCATCGGCAGCGGCCTGCGCCACGATCTGCTGGCCGACGACGAGGCGCGCCCCTACCTCGAGCAGATCTGCCGATACCAGGTGAGCGGTCTGCTGAAGGTGGCGCCCGAGCATTGTGACGACGGCGTGCTCGGCCTGATGCGCAAGCCCCGCTTCGCCGTCTACGAGGAGTTCGTGAAGCGTTTCAAGGCGGCCGCACGCGCGGTGGGCAAGGAGATCTACATCGTCAACTATTTCATCACGTCGCATCCCGGCGCCACGTTGCGCGAGAACCTGAAGCTGGCGCTCTACCTTGCGAAGAGGCGGATCAAACCGGAGCAGATCCAGGACTTCATCCCCTCGCCGATGACGCTGTCCACCTGCATCTATCACACCGGCCGCGATCCGTTCACGGGCAAGGCCGTGCCAGTGGCTCGTGGTGAGCGCGAGCGCCGTCTGCAACGCGCCATGGTCCAGTACGACAAGCCGGGCAACCGCGCACTCCTGGCAGAAGCGCTCGATACGATCGATAGTCGCCACGTGCTTCCCAAGTTCGACGCCGCCATCGCGGCCACGCAGACCAGCAAGCGCGGCCGACGACCGCTACGTCGCTCCGCACCGCCCCGGAGGCGCCGCTCATGACCAATCCGCATGCCCGCCCTGAAGCCCCGGCCATCTACGATGACCCGCGCGTGCCGGAGCACACGTTCCACCTGTGGACCCGCTACGTGACGGCCGATATCGGCACGGCCCTCGATCGCTGGCTCTCGCGCGAACTCGGGGCCCTCGTCGGACTGCGGCGGCAGCAGCGGCTGTGGATCGGCGAGCAGCTCACCGACGCCGTGCGCTTCGCGCCACTGGCCCTCTTCTGCGACCACCTCTGCGCGCATCCGCCCACGAGTCTTGATCCCGATGGCCTCGATGCGGCCCTCGATCCCTGGGCCGCGGCCGAGCCGGACCCGGTGGCCATGGGCCAGTGGCTGCGCGCACTGCCGGCGTCGGCCGCGTTCTTCTGGGTGTTCCTGCGCAAGCGGCAGGCGGGCGCGACGATGCCGAAGGTCACCTTGCCGCATCCCGACGCGATGAGCGTCTGGCGCGCCGCGCGCGAGTGGTGCGTGGCTTCGCCGCGCCTGGAGGTGCAGCTCCTCTGGGCCGGCTTGCCGCCATGGTTGGCACCGACGCTCGCGCGCCGGGCCGCGTCGTCAGGCTGGACCGACTGGCAGACTCATCAGTTCCTCACGTTGCTGGCCACGCGGCCGCCGCTGTGGTTGCGGCTGAACGATCCCGACCATCGCGACGCCGTCCTCGCCGAGCTTGAGGAATTCCACTTCACCCTGGTGACCAGCGACGGCGACGCCCTCGCCGTGAAGGGCCCGCGCGGCATCGTCGAGCGCGCCTGCATCCGCGAGGGACACGTGGCCATCCAGGACATGGCGAGCCAGCGCATCGGCCTGGCCGTGGGCGTGGAGCCGGGCCACTTCGTCTGGGACGCCTGTGCCGGCGGCGGCGGCAAGAGCCTGCAACTCGCCGCCCTCATGCGCGGCCGCGGCGCCATCTACGCCACCGATATCAACCCGCGCCGCCTCCAGGATCTGCGCTTGCGGGCGCAGCGCGCGGGCTTCACTTCGATCCGCGCCCACGAGTGGGACGGCCAGGCCCTGCCCCCCTTCGGCAACGCGGTGGCCAAGCACGGCGGCTTCGACCGCGTGCTCGTGGACGCGCCGTGTTCGGGCTCCGGTACCTGGCGCCGCAACGTGGAGGGCCGCCTCATGGTACGCCGCGACGAGATCGCCGGCCTCACCGCGCGCCAGGGGCGCCTGCTCGACGTGGCCGCGGGGGCCGTGAAATCCGGCGGCCGCCTCGTCTACGCCACCTGCTCGTTCCGCTGCGAGGAGAACGAGGACGTGGTCGCCGCCTTCCTCGGCGGACATCCCGAGTTCACGCTGGTGGAGCGGCGCGTGCACGGCAGTCCTGACGAGGACGCCGACACGACGTTCACGGCGGTGTGCGAGCGGCAATGACCACGCGTTCGCGATGCGGAAGAATCGGAACATCGTACCGGCGTCATTTCCGTGGAGCGGAGCCGACCCGGATCTCGAACGAAGCCGTCGCCAACCCGAGGTGAAACGACGTGAAGGTGCTGTACATCGCGGCGGAGTGCAAGCCGTTCTCGAAGACGGGGGGTGTGGGGGACGTGGCCGGGGAGCTGCCGGGAGCGATCCGGGAGTGTGGTGTGGACATCGAGATCGTGACGCCGCTTTATGGGCGGGCGAAGGTCGATGAGCGCGAGCTCGAATCGGTCGCGAGCTACGAGGTAATATTCCAGGGCCAGCGGGAGCGCGTCGAGGTGCTGCGGACCAGGCACGACGGGGTGGCGGTCAACTTCGTCAGGAATGCGACCTACTTCGCGGTCGACTACTCGACGGGGGTGCATGCCGTGCCCTTCCTCAACCCACACCTGTTCAAGAAAGACTACGCCACGCCGTACGTCGACAGCGCGCCGGAGCCCATCGCCTTCTACGACGACGCATTGCGGTTCTCGTTCTTCAGCGCGGCCTGCCTGCCCTTCATCGAGAAGCTACGGCCCGACATCGTGCACGCGAACGACTGGGTACTCGGCTACCTCTTCGGGTGGATGGCGATGAAGGGGCTGCCGCCGAAGCGGGTGCTGACCATTCACAACATCGGCTACCAGGGGAACATCGGACGCGACACGATCACGGGCTGGGACATCGAGACGATCGCGAACGATCGCGCGCTCGGGCCGTTGTTCGCCGATCCCCGCGTCGACTGGGAAAGCGTCAACGCGCTGCGGCTGGCCATGGAACTGGCCCACCAGGTGAACGCCGTCAGCCCCACGTACGCGCGCGAGATCACCGAGTCCGAGGACGGGAGCCGATACTTCGAGGGCGGCAAGGGGCTCGATGAGGTGGCGCGCCGGCTGGCGGGCCCGCCGCAGCGGTTGCACGGAATCCTGAACGGGTTCGCCTACGCCCAGGCGCCGGACCGAGCCTGCTTCGAAGCCATCCTCGCCGAGAAGTCCCGCATGAAGCGCGCGCTGGCCCGCGACTACGGCGCTGCGGACGCCATGCTCATCGGGTTCGTCGGGCGGGCCGTGGAGCAGAAATTCCGACTTCTGACCGAAACGCTCGATGGCAGGAGCGTCCTCGCGCACATCCTCGACATCCCGGACGTCAACGTGGCCGTGCTGGCGACGGGCCAGCGGGAGTACGAAACCTTCCTGAGGAGCGACGAGCTGGCGGCGCGGCCCAACTTCCACGCGACGATCGCGTACGACCGAACGAAGGCCGGACAGATCAGCCTCGGCAGCGATGTGTTCCTGATGCCGAGCCTGTTCGAACCCTGCGGGATCACGCAGATGGAGTCGATGAACTGCGCGACACCGCCCCTCGTGCGCTGGACGGGCGGTCTCGTGGATACCGTCCAGCCGCCGACGCACCCGTCGGGCGGCACCGGCTTCGGCTTCGACGGGCGGACGCGGGACGAGGTGCTACACAACCTCGTCGCGGCGGTGCGCGACGCGCACGCGCTGTATCACGGCAACCGGGCAGCCTTCCGCGAGATGCAGTGGCGCGGCTTCCAGCAGCGGTTCCTTTGGGCGGACGCCGCGGCGGATTACGTCGCCAAGCTCTACGAGCCGGCGCTCGGCTCGCGGTGAACGCAAGTGAAGGACCGGTGCGCGTGAGAGGTGCGTGAGCCGTTGCGCGACTCACGGCCACAGGATGTGCAGATAGGGAGATCACCACGCCGCGCGCGGCGGCGTGATGGCGGAAACCGCGGTTCGATTAGACCGTCAATTCTTACGATACGCCTTCTTGCAATCCGGCAGCGACCCGACCTTCCGCGACGTGGGCTCATACCTGCGGTCGGGACGAACTGACGCGCAGGCATTGCGCTGACTAGTAGTCCAGCCACTCGATCGGCGACTCAAGCCGCGCGCCCTTGATACGCTCGATCAGTTCGGTGAACACAGGGATATTGTTGTCGAAGGAGCCGTGGGTCGCCGGCACCTGGGCGCCGGTACGGGTGCAGGTCACGGTGGGGCTGGTGATCGGCCTCGCCAGCAGTTGCGTGTCCACGATCGGCTTCCACCGCTTCTGCCAGGTCTGCACGAAGGGCAGCTCGCTCGCTTGCCACTGGTCGGAGTCGTCCGCGTAGCCAGGCTGCAATGCACGTTCCATGCCCAGCAATGGCATCTTGCGCTGGTCATCGAGTGCGCGCGAGACGAGGTACAGCAGCGACTTGCCGTAGGCCGCGGTCGTGGGGCAAGGCAAACCGTCGCGTTTCTCGTTGGCATCCGACAGGTAGTAGAGCCACAGGCGGTCGAGCGACAGCAGCTTCTTGCTGGCGGCGGCGAGGTAGCGTTCGACCGCGAAGCGCAGTGAACACGCGGCCGCGAGCAGAGTACAGGTGCTCACCCGAGGCGACGCCTGGCGCAGATCGGAGCGCAGACAGCGTTCGAGGTAGTGCCCGAGCAGGATCGACCCCGCCGAATGGCCGGCAAGGTGCAATTCGAGGCTGCGCTGCTTCTTCTGCAGCGACGCATCGACGTCGGCGAGGTTGCGGGCCAGAAGGTCGAGGCCGCGCCCCGCCTGCGTACCGAAACTGGCGTTCTCACACATCTCGCTCCAGATGCCCCTGCCCAGGACGTGGGCAACTGCCTCGCAGGCGCGATCGCGCGCGTCTTCGAACTTCTCCTTGAGCTGATCGAGGACGCCTGCCGTCAGACCATCGTCGCCGCCGCCAATGCGCTTCAGCCAGTCGGTGACCATGTCGGCGATCGTCTCGCCGGCGCCCGTCTGCCAGGTCAAGAACAGCGGGTAGATGCCGTTGGCGTGGAAGCAGGGCCCGAGCACGCGGTTGCGCGCAATCGCCTGCTCCTGGGAATTCAGGCCCCCATGCGCGTAGAGGGCGAGCTTGACCGGACCCTTGGGTTGTTTGAGCGCCCATCTGAGGATGCTGTCGTGCACGATGCCCTTCGCGTAGGCCTCGTGGTCATCGGTGTCGCTGGTCAGATCGCAGACGATCAGTTCGCCGTCGTTGCCCGTGACTAGGGAGTGCTGGTACGCCTCGCCAGTCGACCAGGGCTGGTAGTCCGGATTCGCGAAGTCGTGGTCGAAGGGCCATGGGTCGTGCGGCGGATTGCCCACCGCGCTTGCCGCGCGATCCCGAGAGACGAGATGCCGACCCGTGGGCACGGGCCAGTGCGAGGAGATCCGCGCGGAGTCCGCCAGGTCTGCCGGCACGCCGAGGGCGCAGGCCCAGGCGTCGGTGCCATGCAAGATCCAGTCGTCGTAGGGTAGAAGCGCGAATCCCGAGGCACCCCAGCTCGTCCCCCACGAATTCTGCACGACGAAGCCGCGCTCATTGAAGCCCACCAGCGCGAAGGCGTGGCCGCCCATGCTCTTGCGATCAGTGACCGGCGCGATGACTGGCAGGTCGTCGTGCGAGCGCGGCGAGCGCAAGGGCGTGTCCAGAAGCAACGCGTCCCAGCCGTCGTGAGCCTGGCCGGAGACGTAGACGGCGCCGATTTCCGCGATCGCTGCTTGCAAGTCGACGACCGCGTCCTTCTTGACGCGGTAATATACGCCGATCGTGCGTTTGCCCGCATCCGTGTCCCAGCCCTTGCGTGGTGAGACGAACGCCGCCTTGCCGCTCTTGAGGATCCGGTACGGCCACAGCGACTCGCCACAGACGCCATGCTTATGCCAGCCTTTCAAGGCACCGCGACAGCTCGAGCCCTCGTAGTTCTGCCCCGGCCATTCGTCATAACGTTTGGCGAGCTGGTAAAACATCTGCGGACTGACGGATTCGAAGACCTCGTCGGCAACGGTCTCGATGTGCCGGATCCACAGCAAGTAGTTTGCAACGCAGGCCAGACCGAAGCCCGTACATGCGCCCTCGGTACCCTGGTCGCGGATCAAGCCAGCTTTGACGTAGGCAGCCAGGTGCTTGCGGATGAACCCGTCGGAAGGAAAGCGGACGGGCAACGAGCGCAGCGGTGGTCGGTAGAGGAGGTCGCGGAAGTCGAGTCGGTCGGGGCGGGCATCGAAGACGCGACCGCGGAGGCCGGCGACCTTGCTCCCGGCGGTCGTGACGGGCTGCGTCGGCTTGGCGACGGGTTTCCGGCTGCGTGTACGTTTTGCCATGAGTCCGCGCTCCCTGTTCGGGCGAATGCGGGTGGAGGACATGCCCATCAGACTAGCCCAGGCGCAGCCGGAGTCAATCAGTCTTGTTGAGGCGAACGGGCGCGCTCGGCGGCGTGCCGAAGGGGGTGGACGACCAGTTCGGTCGGATTGTAGTGGAGATCCACCGGCAACCCATCTTGACACACACCAGCGACATGGTGCGCGGCGACATCATCGGACAGCGGCCCCGCAAAGATCACGTCGTCCTGTTAGATCCCGCTCTCGTAAAGCTCCTGCAGGAACGCCAGGTATTCGGAATCCGCCGCGATCTGTGCGGCGGAGTCGGTCTTCATCTCTGAATTCACCGATGCCCGACGACTTGTATGGAATACAGGGTGCAGCTGGTCGACCCGATCCAGGAATCGCAAGGCGATGGATTGCCCTGAGTCCCGATCTCTGGCCAAAGGGAGATTGATATGGTATGAATGCCCCACCCGTGCCCAGCCATTGATCCGGAGAACCGCATGCAGCCAGGCCAGACTATCGCCCAGTACCAGATCAAGGCCCGGATCGGCGCCGGCGGCATGGGCGAGGTGTTCGAGGCCCGTGACACCAACCTCGATCGCGACGTCGCGGTGAAGGTGCTGCCCCGCGAGTTGGCCGACAACGCGTCCCGCCTCGCGCGTCTCGAGCGGGAAGCCAAGGCCATCGCGGCCCTCTCCCATCCCAACATTCTGGCGATCTACGACTTCGGCACGGCCGACGGTACCGCCTATGTCGTGACCGAACTGCTCAAGGGCGAGACCCTGCGCGAACGGCTGACCCACGGCGCCATGTCCCACCGCAAGGCGACAGACTACGGCCGCCAGATCGCCCGCGGCCTGGCCGCAGCCCACGATAAGGGCATCGTCCACCGCGATCTCAAGCCGGAGAACATCTTCCTGACCCACGAGGGTCGGGTGAAGATCCTCGATTTCGGCCTGGCCACGGCGGCCGGCCCGGATGTGGACAGCGATCCGCAAGAGGGCGCCACGATCGACATGTCCGCCGACACCAGGCTGACCGAGCCCGGCACCGTGCTGGGCACCGTCGACTACATGTCGCCCGAGCAGGTGCGTGGCCTGCCGACCGACGCGCGTTCGGATCTGTTCTCGTTCGGTTCGGTGATGTACGAGCTCGTCGGCGGCCAGAAGCCTTTCTCGCGCGAGACGGCGGCCGAGACCATGACGGCCATCCTGCGCGAAGAGCCCGCCGACCTGGCGACCCTGGCTCTGGAACTGCCGCCCGCCCTGGCGGCGATCATCAGGCGCTGCCTGGAAAAGCGCCCCGGCGAACGTTTCCACTCGGCCCACGATCTGGCCTTCAGTCTCGAGGCTCTTTCGGGGTCATCCGTGTCCACCGGCACGGCGGCTGCTCTGGCCGGTATCGACAGCCCAGGGCGCCGATCGGGCGCCGGCATCGTGGTCGGGTTGCTCCTGGTTGGATTGGTCGTGGGCGCGGCGGCCGCGTGGTTCCTGCGCCCGACCCCACCAAACGGCTCCCAGGTGCGCTTCACGGCGTTGAGTTCCCGGCGCGGCACGGTGACCAACGCGCGCTTCACCGGCGGCGACGAGACAGGCATCTACAGCGCCGCCTGGGCCGACGAGCCGCTGCGCCTGTTCCCGGCCTCGGTCGGCACGCGCACGTCGCCTCCGCTGAACATCGGCGATTGCGACCTGCTCAGCGTGTCGTCGGAAGGCGAACTCGCGATTTCCCTGGACCGGCACCAAGCCCTGGGCTGGGAGGCCTACGGCACCCTGTCCGTGGCGCAGCCGGGCGGCGCCGCACCGCGCCCTGTCCTGGAGAACGTGGGCGTGGCCGACTGGTCTCCCGACGGCAAGGCTCTTGCGGTCTCCCACGAGGTGGACGGCGAGGTACGCCTGGAATACCCCATCGGCACCGTGCTCTACGAGTCGCCCGGCTGGATCAGCGAGATCCGGGTGCATCCGGACGGCGATCGCGTGCTCATCGCAGACAACCCACTGCGGGGCGACAACATTGCTCAGGCCCGGATCATCCACAGGGACGGTCGGGTCGAGGATCTCGGCCTTGGCTGTGCCTGGGGCGTGTTGTGGGACAAGGATGGCAAGTCCGTACTGGCCGCGAACGGCCTCGGCGTGACGCGCACCCACCCCGGACACGACCCGGTACAGATATTGTCCACTCCCGTTTCCATGCGACTCCTGGATATCGCCCCCTCGGGACGGATGCTGGTGGCCATCGCTTCGGTCCGGCGCGAGATTTTTGGCCGGGAACCCGGCGCGAACGACGAGAAGAACCTCAGCTGGCAGGACTGGTCGACTCCCCAGGCCATCAGCGACGATGGGCTCGCGACCATCTTCGAAGAGGGCAACGACTTCAATGCGGACGGCTACGCCATCTATCTGCGTCGAACCGACGGCTCTGCCCCGCTGCAGGTGGGTTATGGCTCGACGGTTGCCTTGTCTCCCGACAAGAAGTGGCTGGCGGTCATACGGCGACCGACCGCCGACGACCGGACCCTCGAACTGCTGCCCACCGGAGCCGGTGAACCGCGGAGCGTGGACCTCCATGGCCTGCGCATATCGGATGTGAACTCCCGCTGGCTCCACGATCCGGACGGCCGCGACGTCATCGTCACACCGGCCAGCCGGGCCGGTGAAGCCCGGCGCATCTACCGCATCTCGCTGGACGGCGCGCCGCCGCAGACCATCACGCCGGAGGGCTTCCAGATCGCCCTGCTGGGCCATGTCGTGTCGCCCGACGGCCAACTGATCGTCGTCACGCCGCTCGAAGGCGCGGCGGTTTCATTCACCAGCGATGGCGATGGCCCACATCCCCTGGCTGGCGTGCTGCCCTCCGACCTGCCGCTGGCCCTGGAACGGGACAACCGGCACCTCTACGTGCAGGCGGCTCGCACCATCCCCTCGCCCATCTACCGCGTCGACACCGTCACCGGCGAACGCACCCTGCACACCGAACTCTCGCCCCGCGACCAGGCAGGTGTGTCGGTCATCGACCGGGTGAAGATATCCGCGGATGGCAGGGCCTACGTCTATTCGATTCGGCGCGTACTGTCGGACCTGAATATCGTGGATGGGCTGCGTTAGGCGCGTCCGTCCTGGTGTGATACGGGTTGATGGAAAGTACGCCCAAGCGTACAATAAAGAGTACGCATGGAGGTGCAATATGAGTAAAATCCCCGATATGGTCCCCGTCAGCGACTTTCGGCAGGATGCCGCCGCTGTGCTCAAGAGGCTGCAGTCTGGCGCGGGCCCGTTGGTCGTCACCCAACGCGGTCGGGCAGTAGCCGTCATGCAGAGCGTCGAAGCATACGAAAAGCGTGAACGCGAGCGGGAGTTGCTGCGGCTTCTCGCGGCGGGAGAGCACGAGATCGCAGTCGGCGAGGGGCATTCACTGGCTAGCGTGATGAAGGAGGCCGACGCACTGCTCGGAGATGACGAGTCGTGAAGATCAAGTTCACTCCATCGGCGCGGCGGCAGTTTCTCGAAGGCCTGGAGTACATCCGCCAAGATAGTCCGACGGTAGCTCGTCAGTTTCGGCTCAAGGCAGAAGCAGTGCTAAAAGCCGGTTGAGTGAGTTCCCGGATTCGGGTCGAGCGATCCCGGAATTCCCGGAACTGCCACATCGAGAGGTCATCGTTCGGCCGTACCGGTTCTTCTATCGCGTCATCGGAAAGACAGTGTGGATCGTTGCCGTTTGGCATTCGGCTCAGTTGCCGGCTGGTCCGAGTAATTGAGGTCCGCATAACAGGATCGTCGCTGGAATACTTGCAGGCAGCGGCGCGCTTCGACGAGGAGAGCCACATCGGCTGGGCGCGGATGCTTGAACGCGAGGGCGTGCACGTCATCTACGGCCTGATCGGCCTGCTGACCCACGCCAAGCTCCTGCTCGTCTTGCGCCGCGACAAGGACTGCGGGCAACACTGACTTGAGCGTAGTGCGATCACCTGACGCGATGGACTCCGTTTCAAGAGGCAACCTAAAGATCTCCCCGGATTGACAGACACCGGGGTTCATCTCAAACTGTACCGGCAGTCTCTTATATCCGATCGCGACGTCATATCGACGGAGACAACATTTCGACGAACATACACGACTATCGCCCACTCCTCGGTACTTTGGCCGATACGCACCGCAAAGCCTCTTGGGCCTGAACGTCGCGATCCTCACTCGGGGCTGCTTTTTTCGACCATCATGGGAGGTATGATCATGCGAATTCGTTTCATGTTGCTATTGATCGCAACCTTCGGGTTGTTGGCGATGACGGCGTACGCCGGCAAACCCGGTGACAGCGCCGTGACCTCGGTACCTTCGGACTACCCCTGCAACCAGCAAGGCGACGCGGGGCTGTGTCTACCACTCGACGCGAGCTGGGAAGTCGTCCAGTTCACCAATGGCGTCGCGGACTGCTACGAGAACGACGATGGTTCGTCCGTCATGTTGACGTTGCCGTTCTCTTTCGACCTCTTCGGTACGCCGCAGACCGACTTCTGGATCAACAACAACGGCAACATCTCGTTCGATGGGCCCTACTTCACCTACACGCCGGAGGGATTCCCGGTCGCGAGCTTCCCCATGGTCGCACCGTTCTGGGGCGACGTGGATACGCGCTCACTACTCGATGGGGCTGGTGTGGTGTGGATGAAGATGGGTGCCAATTATCTGGCGGTCACCTGGGACCATGTCGGCTACTTCAGTTCACATACCGATCTGCAGAGCACGTTTCAGCTCATCATAAGCGACGGAACGTATGGGGGCATCGGGATTGGCAACAACGTATGCTTCTGCTACGCGGACATGCAGTGGACGACTGGCGATGCATCGGGTGGTGCCGGCGGCTTCGGCGGCTCACCGGCCACCGTCGGCGTGAACAAGGGTGACGGCGTAAACTACTTCAACGTGGGACGCTTCGATCACAGCGGCGGCGACTACGCCGGCCCCGATGGGATCAGCGGTGTCGACTGGCTCGACTTCCAGCAGATTTGCTTCAACGTCGGCGGCGATATCAACCAGTGCCCGGTGGCCATCAACTTCCCGGCCGGCAACACGATCGTGATGACGGACGCCAACCCGACGTTGAATCTCAGCGTGGGCTTCATCGGACCGGAAGCCGGCCAGACCGTGCACACGGTGGTCACCACCGGTGGCCTCGCCAACTTCGCCTACGTCAGCGTGGACGGCAACCCGTCGACGGTCACGATGACGTTCACGCCAACCGCTGCTGAGATCGGCACTCACGTGATCCACTTCGCCGCGACGGACGATTATGATCCGCCGTGCACGACCGAGGTGGACCTGACGATCATCGTCGAACAGAGTGTGCCGGCCGAGCAGAGATCCTGGGGCGACTTGAAGAGCATCTACCGCTAGGCCGCAATTCCAGGTAATCGCCGCGGACCGACGGCCGACCGAGGAGATGGGCGACCTCGGTCGGCCCGCGCGGTGACCTGGCCTTCCCGAGCACCGACCCCGTGCGCGACGGCACCGACCCTGAGCCGCCGGGTCGAGGTGGGCTGCCGGGACTGACGGATCCTGCAATCAGGATTTCGCGCACTTCCGCACCGTGTCCCAGGTGCGCGTCGTCTGATCCTTGCCGAACGTCGCGGCGATCATCTTCATGAACACGGGTCCGCGGGGGCTCTTCACGTAGGCGGTGAAGATCTCGCATCCTTCCACCGCGAGGATGCGGGCGCCGTCTTTCTCGCCAGGCAGGCGCGGCGTGGGGCTCACGGGCTTGCGCGTGAACGTCACCACTCTCTTCGCGTCCGGCGGTAGGTCGAAGCGCGCGAACGGATCGGCGGCGATGAGGCGCGTCAACATGTTGATCGAGCGCACGATCGTGAAGAACGACCGGCCCGCTTCCCGCGTGAGCGCGGTCTCGATCACGCTCTCGATTTTTGCAAGCGAGCGCATCGACGTCGAGAAGGCGACGTTGCCTGTCGCGAGCACCGTCTTGACGTCGGTGAAGCCCTCCGCCTCGATCCATCGTTTGAGATCCGGCATCGCGAGATTGGTCGGACTCACCCCCCGCAGCAATGCCACGTAGCGTACCATGGATCAGCTCCCGGTCTAGAAACGTCCTTTGAGGACCAGTAAGGGTAGAGGCATGGCTTCGCGATTGCCGGCTCCGCCGGCGACGGCGCCCTCGCGTGCCACCGTGCGGCCAACGATCCAGCCGATCGTGGCGCCGGCGAGGACGTCGCTCAACCAATGCCGGGAAACCTCGATTCGCCCCATGCTCGTCACGCCCGCCAGCACGAGAGACAGGGCGGCCAGCCCATCGCCGCGACGACGTGTCAGCACTGCGGCGGTCGCGAACGCCACGGCCGTGTGCCCCGAGGGAAACGCATAGGCGTCGCCATCGGGCCGCTCGCGGCGGACTGCGACCTTCAGCAAGCCCACGGTGGTGGCGGTGAGGAGCTGCGCACGCGCCAGTGCGTAGCCGTCGCCGGCCAGTCGCGCGTCATTGCGGCTATTGCCGAGCGCCCACAGCGAGAGCGACAGCGGCACCTGCACTCGTCCGTCGCCCCAGAGATTGCCCACGCGGGCCAGCGTCGGCCAGGGCCCGCCAGCACGAGCCAGGGTATCGCGCGCCTGGGCGTCGAGAAGGGAGCCGCCAAACGTCATGGCGGTACCGCCAAGCAGCCACAGGGCGTTCGCCGTGGTGGGCAAGGCCTGGATATCGTCGACCACGTCCGCCGGCATGTCGCCGGGATGCGGCAGGTCCGCGCCACGGGTCGGCGGCGCGAACGTTGCGATCGCGAGCAGCGCGATGAGTCCGGGAATCTGCGAGGTGCGCATGCCGGAAGTCTCGGCGCGCATCGGCGCGCGCGCCAGGGAAATCTGGCGTGGTTTCGGCACGGTGAGAACGAGCATACCTTCTTCCAGTGCGTCGTCACGACCCGGAGGCAGTCCTGTGAATGAGATTTCCGTCTCGACCAGATCCCACGACCAGCTCGTGAACATCACGGCCGAAATCAATGCCGCCGTCGCCGATCTCGGCGTGCGCGATGGGGCGGTGCTGGTGCACGTGCCGCACACCACGGCCGCCGTCACCATCAATGAGGGCGCCGACCCGGATGTGCCACGCGACCTCTTGCGCCGCCTCGATGCCCTGGTGCCGTGGGACGATCCCGACGACCGCCACGGGGAGGGCAACAGCGCCGCGCATCTCAAGTCGTCGCTGGTCGGCTGCAACCAGCTGGTGCCTGTCGCCGCGGGCAAGCTCGAGCTGGGCACCTGGCAGGCCGTGTGGTTCTGCGAGTTCGACGGGCCGCGGCAGCGGCGGGTGCAGGTGTTGGCGATCTAGCTGGGTGTTGGTCGAGGGACCGCTGTTCCGGGGGGTTCCCCAGCGAGGCCATCTCATGATATCCTCTTGCCTGCGAATCTCGTTCCCGCCCACAGCCCCGAGGACCTCCCATGCCCATCCCCATGCATCGCCGGACGACGTTCGTCATCGCTCTCGTGTCTGTTGTGATTCTCGCCGCCGCCGCCCGGGCCGATCTGGCGCCCATCGAGCTGGACGGTTTCTTCGACGACTGGGCGGCCGTGGCGCCGGTCGCGGTCGACGCCATCGGTGATGGCGGCACGGTCGACTTCGGCGCGGTCTCGGTGGCCAACGACCAGGACTATCTCACCATCCGGTTCGCCGTGACCGGCAACGTGCAGCCCGACGAGCAGGAAGACATGCGGCTGTACCTCGACACCGACATGAATGCGTCCACCGGCATCGCGTACGGCGATCTCGGGGCGGAGCTGGTGTGGCAGTTCGGGAACCGTGTCGGCACGTTCACGCGAGGGGGGACGGCCACGATCCACCATGCCGACATCGGCCTCATGATGGGACCGACGGTGAGCAACGACGAGTTCGAGATCGCCCTGCGTCGCGACGCTGTGCCGGCCAACGGGCAGGCCCTGTTCCCGGGCGACACCGTGCGCTTCCTGCTGCGAGACATGACGTCCGGGGACCGCGTGCCCGACGTGGGCAGCCTCACCTACACCTTCGCCGCCGGCAACGACGCCGCGCCCACACTCGCGCTGGGACGCGCGAGCGCGTCGCACCTGCGCCTGGCGAGCTGGAACGTGCAGAACGACGGGCTCTTCGCCGGCGGCGCCGCCGAGGCGGCTCAGGGGCGGCTGCTCGGCGTCATCGACCCCGACATGCTCATCATCTGCGAGGTGTGGAACCACTCGGCAGCGCAGGTGGCCGCCAGGGTCGAGCAGCATCTGCCCAGCGGTCCGGGAGAGCAGTGGTACGCCCTGGGCATCGACGGCGGCAACGTGATCTGCAGCCGGTTCCCCATCCTGCAGACCTGGGCTGTGAACCCCGGCTACCGGATCACCGCTGCGCTCATCGACCTGCCAGACACCGACACCGATCTGCTGCTCTTCGCCTGTCACTGGCGCTGCTGCACGGCCGACGCCGATCGGCAGAAGGAGGCGGATTCGATCATCGGCTTCCTGCGCGACGCGCGCTCGCCCGGCGGTCTCATCGATCTGGCGCCGGATACCCCCTTCCTCCTGGCCGGCGATCTGAACCTGGTGGGGTGGCGCCAGCAGCTCGACACCATTCTCACGGGCGACATCATCAACGAGGGGCTCTACGGGCCCGACTCGCCTCCCGACTGGGACGGCAGCGACTTCGCCATCGTCCACTCCCGCCAGCTCGACGGCCGCGCCAGTTACACGTGGCGCGACGACGGCAGCTCCTACTATCCCGGCATGCTCGACTGGATGCTCTACTCCGGCAGCGTCCTCGACGTGCACAACAACTTCATCCTCGAGACCCGCACGATGACCGCCGCGACGCTCGCGGCTACCGGCCTGCAGGCCACCGACAGCCCCACCGCGAGCGACCACGACCCGCGCGTCGCCGATTTCTCGCTCAGGAACGCCGGCACCGGCGTACCCGACGTCGGGATGACGACCGCCCTCGCCCACCTGCGTCCCGCGGCGCCGAACCCGTTCAACCCCTCCACGGACCTGCGCTTCACCCTCGACCGCGCCGGACGCGTGGAGCTGTCGATATTCGACGCGCGCGGCCGCCGGGTCCGGAGCTTCCCGGACACCCACTACGCCGCCGGCGATCATGCCCGGCGCTGGAACGGCCGCGACGACACCGGACGCAAGGTCGCTTCGGGCGTCTACGAGGTACGCATGGTGGCACATCTCGGCCGACGAACCGAAACAGGATCGGCATCGATCACGCTCGTGCAGTAGAGAGGCGCCCCTCGACACGCATCTCGGGAGATGTCGACCTGGCGAACCTGCGGACCACCGTGCGTCACCGCATGAGCACGAGCCTCGCCACGCCACGCTGCTGGCCGACCAGCGCTCGTGCCAGGTAGATGCCGCTGGGGACCGTGCGGCCGGTGTCGTCGCAGCCGTCCCAGACGAGGTCCTGGCGTCCGGCCGCCAGATCGCCGGTGAAGAGATTGCGCACGAGACGCCCATCGGCGCCATAGAGCGACACCTGCGCGTGCCCGGTGCGCGGCAACGCGAGCGAGAGAGTGCACTGCGGATTGAACGGGTTCGGGAAGGCGTTCAGCGCGAGGGCGCCGGCGGACGGCGCGGCGTCGATCGCCGTCGCCACGTCCATCTCGGCGTAGTAGAGATCGCCGCCGTTGCCGAACTGGTTCGCATGCACATGCTTGCCGCAGGCCGCCAGGCGCCGCGTACCCGCGGGGCCGACGGTGGTGAGATCGACGTCGTAGATGGAGCCGACGGTGTTGACCGCGAAGTACGGGTGCGGATCGGAGGCCTGGAAGACGTTCACCTCGGCGTTGACGTCGGCCTCGTCCCCCCAGCTACCCACGACCGCGAACGCGCCGTCATTGGCGCTGGCCACGGGCAGATCCTGATAGCTCCCGGCCGACACCGGGAAGAGGTACGTCCAGGTCGTCGCGCCGCTCACGCAGTCGTACCACTCGATGCGGTTGTGATCGTAGCTCGTGGTGTACCAGCCGGTGATCAGGCCGCCGTTGTCGGCGACCGCGCACGTGCCCAGGTACCAGCCGGAGCCCGCCACGGTGAAGCGCGGGCGATAGGTCTGGCCGTCGCCTTCCCACACGTAGAGCGTCGACCAACCCGAGGCGAGCCAGTGGCCGTCCGGCGAGATGGACAGGGGATCGGCGCTCGCGCCCACGCCGCCCGACCATAGCGGCACCCCGGTCGCCGTGGTGAGAACCATGACGGTGGCGCCGAGGCGCACCGCGATGAGGCCGCCGTCGGCGGTCAGGCGCAGCCCGCGCGCGAAGAGATTGGTCGCCGTCTGATAGCTCGACAGTGGTGTGCCCGTCGCGGCGGCGAAGCCGCGGATCGTGCAATCGGTGGTCGTGTTGACGGCGAGGGCCACGACGCTGCCGTCGTCCGAGACCCGCAAGCAACCCGCCGGCGCCGTGCAATTGTCGTAGTCTTTACGCCAGAGCTCGGTCTGCGACGCCGCGTCGTAAGCGTGGAGCCGGACACCCTGCGTGGACGGGATCGTCTCCACGATCGCCATCACGCCGGCGCGGCCGTGGGCCTGGTTCTCGCCGCCGGTGAAGGTCCAGGTGGGCACACCGCCGGACCCTGCCTCGAAGTAGTTGGCCACGCACGCCGCGCCTTGAATGCTCCCGGCAACGACCTGCCCGTCCCACGCCGCGCAGCTCACGTAGATATTGCCCGGGATGGTCTGCTGCCACAGGACCCCGTCGCGCGTGGTTGCCGGTACGGCTTGACCATCGCCCGCGATGGCGTCGCGCACGACCTGCGTTCCCGCATCATCCTGGACGAATATCTGGCGACTGAGCTGGGGTGGATCGGCCGAGACCGAGAGAGCGACGAGCGAGACGAGAACGACGATCGCGCTGATCCTCATCGTGAACTCCCTTGAATGATGAACTTCTAGCACACCGGGCGGCAGAGGAGCCCGAGCGGTCGCGATGCGGCCGATCCTACCACCGAAGCGCCCGGGATTCCAGAGCCGTCCCATCGCCTGGTTGCGGGCGGACATCGATCCCGAAGCCCAGGACCACAGCCGCCCTCCGATGCCATGCGACCGATACCTGGAGCTGGAATGACCAGCGCATGATGATGCCTTACGTTCACCCCCTCGGAATCTCGCCTGACATGAGTTCTGGAATATTCCATTGCCTTTTCGTCTCAATTATGGTCAAATTGTAGGATGAATGACTTCAAAAGATTTCGACGAATTGCGCTACCCTGCGCGCTTGCCTTGCTCCCCTTGGTCTCGTTCCCCGTAGCCGCGAAGGATCGGGACCAGGTCCCGGCGAGGTTTCAGAACGAGGTCCCTGACGACCCCTACATTGCATCTCCCCTTGCGGAACATCCGAGGTCTCCCGCCACGCGATTCTCCCGAGATTCATTCTTCGTCGTCCAGGTGAACGTCGATGCTCTCGGGCAGAACATCGTGGGCGACGCCGCCAATGAGCCGTCCCTTGCCGTGGATCCCACCGATCCGGACAAGATGGTGATCGGCTGGCGGCAGTTTGACACCGTCGCGAGCAATTTCCGCCAGGCAGGGAACGCTTATAGCACGGACGGAGGCCAGACCTGGACATTCCCCGGGGTGATCGAGCCGGGGGTCTTTCGCTCCGATCCCGTCCTGGATTCGGACTCGGAGGGAAGGATCTACTACAACAGCCTCACCCTCGAGGGCAGCGACTACCTCTGCGACGTCTTCCGTTCCACTGAAGCCGGCATGCCCTGGGATTCCGGAACTTCGGCCCACGGAGGCGACAAGCAGTGGATGGTGATCGACAAGACCGGTGGCGTCGGCGATGGTAATATCTACGCTTTCTGGACCAGCTTCTACAGCAGTTGCATCCCCGGCTTTTTCACGCGGTCCACGGATGGCGGCGACTCGTACGAATCCTGCACCCAGATTCCCGATGAGCCATACTGGGGTTCGCTCGCGGTGGCGCCCGGTAGCGGATTTAATCCGAGCGGCACGCTCTACGTCGTCGGAGCGTACAATAACGATTTCGTCGTGGCGCGCTCCACCAACGCCCGCTATGCCGGGCAAGCGATCGTGTGGGACCTGTCGACCGTCGTCAGTCTCGGCGGCTACGCCGATTCATTTGGCGGCCCCAATCCCGAGGGCCTGCTCGGACAGGCAGGCATCGCCACCATTCCCAGCGCGAGTCCCCAGGGCCACGCGGTCTGCGTGCTGTGCTCGGTGAACCCGCCGGGGTCCGACCCACTGGACGTGATGTTCACTCGCAGCACCGATGGCGGGGCCACCTGGAGTACACCGGTCCGCGTGAACGACGATTCGGGCAACGCATGGCAGTGGCTCGGGACGATGTCGACCAGCCCCTCCGGGCGGATCGATGCCGTCTGGCTCGACACGCGCGACAATCCGGGCACCTATCTGTCTTCCCTCTACTACTCCTATTCTACTGACAGTGGGGTGACCTGGTCCGCGAACGAGCGGCTGTCGGATGCGTTCAATCCGCAGATCGGATATCCGAACCAGGACAAGATGGGCGACTACTTCCAGATGGTTTCCGACGACGCGGGTTTTCGTCTGGCCTGGGCTGCGACTTTCAACGGCGAAGAGGACGTCTACTTCGGCCACAAGACCCTGGGAGTCACCGCGGCCGGTGAGACGCGCCCCGCGTCGCTCGTCCTCATGGAGGCCGACCCGAACCCGTTCAACTCGAGCACCACGATCCGCTACGACATTCCCCGCGACGCCTTCGTCACCCTGTCGGTCTACGACATGCGCGGGCGGAAGATCGCCGCGCTGGTATCGAGCGAACAGCCGGCGGGATCACACGAGGCGCGTTTCGACGATCGAGCCCTCGCCAGCGGTGTCTACTTCTGCCGCCTGAGCGCGGGCGAGTCCCACGGCGCGAAGAAGCTCCTGATCGTGAAGTAGTCGCGGGCGCAGGTGCTGACGGTAGGGCAGGTGATCCGTCCTTCCAGCACGAAGGATGGGTCATAGACGCCGCAGTGGCGACTCGGGAGGCGGCCACTAGCGAGAAGGTGCGTTGCCGATCGCCAGGACCGCGAGTTCTTCCTCGAGGCGGTCACTGAGTTCGCCATACGACTTCGCGCCGTGGTACAGCTTGCCGTTGAAGAAGATCCCCGGAGTGGCCGTGACGCCGAGATCGATGCCCCGCATCTTCTCGGCGCGAATCCGGTCAAGCAGCGTCTTATCGGCGAGATCAGCTGTGAAACGCCGCGCGTCGAGCGGGATCGTCTTGGCCAGCTTGGTGATCTCCTTCTTGAACAGCCTGTTCTGGTTGGCGAAGAGCAAGTCGTGCATCTCCCAGAACTTGCCCTGGCGAGCGGCGGCCAGCGCCGCGGTGGCCGCCGTGATGGCCTGCGCGTGCGTCTTGATCGGGAAGTTCTCGAAGTAGACCACGACCTTGCCCGGCATCTCGGCAACGAGGCGCTCGAGGGCCTTGTCGGCGACCCTGCAGTACGGACACTGGAAATCGGCGAAGACCACGACGCGCACGGGCGCGGCCGGATCGCCGAGCGGATCGAGTCCGCTCGTGTCGATCGTCTTCACCTCGGGCGGGAAAGCGGAGATCTTCCGCTCGTGCAACCCTTCACTGATCTTCTCGGTCGAGTCGCCGGACAGGAGGCGGCGCACGATGAACGCGGCCAAGCGGAGCGGGCCATCATTCGTCGGCGCCTTCTTCAGGCAGTCGGTGATCGTCCCCTCGCAGCCGTAGTAACACTGCGTGGTGTCGAAGAACGCGGTCGCGATCTTTTTCTGCGAATCGGACAGGGACCCGCCCATGGGAATCTGCCGCCACGGGATTCCGCCCGCCCGCGCCGGCGCGCTGGCCAGGGCCATCCCGAGCAGCACGAGGACGACCGGCGCACCTCGCCGCGCGGCGCCGAGAACCCGGTCGAGCCCCAGCCGACCGCGATCGCGCCAGGCGACGAGCAACGCACCGACGAGCCAGGCACCGTCGCGCAGCAGGGTTCGAGTCCCGATCTCGGCCGCGGCCTGCTGCGACGAGAAGCAGCCGCACGACATCTGGAACCCCCGCGCGATGGCCGATCCGATCGCCCCGGTGAAGACGACGAGCAGCCCGGCCACTACCAGGGCCGCGGCCCGGGTCCACACGCCGAGCACGAGAGCCAGACCCACGACGATCTCGATCCACGGCAACACGATCGCCAGTGCATTGACCGCCCCCAGCGGCAGGATCCGGTAGGTCGCGACCGAGAGCGCGAATGCGTAGGGCTGGAGGATCTTGAACCAGGCCGCCGCGACGAACACGAGACCGAGATAGACCCGCACGGCGGCGAGCAGGACCTGCACGCTACGATCATCCCCGCGCGTCATGGCGTGCTTCCTTCCAGGGCGATGCTCGCGCCAGCATCGCGCAAAGCGGTGAGGTCGCCCTCGACCCAGAGGACACCCACCACATCGTGGGTGGCCAGCTCGTCCGCGAGCGCATGTCCGGTTCCTTCGGCCCCGTAGACGAGGATCCGGCTCGCGTGGGTGGCCCGGATGGCCGCCAGCGAGGTGTCGGTCACCGACAGCAATGGATCGAACGGGACGTTGAGGGCACCCCTGACGTGGGCGCGCTCGAAGGCGGCGGTCGCACTGGCATCGACGAACACGGACTGGCCTGACCGGAGCAGGGCCGCGCTCGCCGTGATCACACCGGCGGTGGCCGTCGTCTCGGGACAGTCGTGCAGGATCGCGTAAGGCTCCCGCGCGGTCCACGGCAACGGACCAGGGCGCAGCGCGTTGAACACCAGACCGATCAGTGCCGGCAACGCGACGAGCAACCCGACTCGCCATCCGAGCGGCACCTGGCGTCGGCCTGCCGCGGCTCGAAGTTCAGACATGCAAGGCTCCTTGCCGGAATCCCTTCACGACCGGCCACCACCGCGAAGATATGCACTGATGGACCGCTCGACAATGCAAGGTCACGGCCTGGGCGGACCTGTTGCCTGGACATCTTTGCAAGTGTTGTTGAATACGACGTTGTCGAATATCCGCCGGCTACCGCCGATCCACCTGCGCCAGCGCGCGGAATGCCGGGCTTGCGGCAAGCAGGTCGTCGTAGCGCCCGTGGGCCACGATCCGGCCGCGGTCCAGCACATAGATCACGTCGCAGCCGCGGACCGTCGTCAGGCGGTGCGCGATCATGATCACGGTCTTGCTTCGGGCGATGCGGTGGACGGCGTCGAAGATCGCGTCCTCGGTGACGCCGTCGAGCGCGCTGGTGGCCTCGTCGAGCACGAGGACGGCGGGGTCTTCGTAGAGGGCGCGGGCGATGCCGAGCCTTTGACGCTGGCCACCCGAGAGGCGTAGGCCGCGCTCGCCGATCACCGTGTCGTACCCCGCGGGCAGCTCGTCGACCACGAAGTCGTGGATGTTGGCGAGCTGCGCTGCGCGCTCGACCGCGGCGAGATCCATGTCGGCCGGGCGCACGCCGAGGGCGATGTTCGCGGCCACCGTATCGTCCGCGAGGAAGATCTGTTGCGGCACGTAGCCGATGTTCATCTGCCACCGGGGAACCGTGGCCCCATCGACGGTGACGCCGTCGACGGTCAGCGTGCCGCGGGTCGGTGCGAGCAGGCCGAGCAGGATGTCGACCGTGGTCGTCTTGCCCGAGCCCGTCGGCCCCACGAACGCGACCGTTGCGCCCGCCTCGATCGCGAGGTCGAATCCCTCGAGGACAGGATGCGAGCCGGTGGGGTAGTGAAAGGCGACGTCGTGCAGCTCGATGCGATCCTGGAAGGGGAGCGGATCGAGGCGGCTACGGTCGGTCACGTGCCGGCTGCGCCGATCCGCCAGGTCGGCGTAGACCTGCGCGAGCGCCGGCCCGTTGAACCGGATCGTGGCCATGGCGCCGAACACCGACTGCAACGCCGGCAGCAGGCGGTAGATCGCGAATCCGTAAAGGCCCAGCACCGGCAGGACCTTCGAGAGGTTCTCGCCTCGCGCGAGCAGGAATATCACCAGGAAGAGCAAGCCACCGAATGCCACCGTCTCGAGCGCGTAGCGCGGCAACTGCGCCACGACCTGCTGCGTGGCCAGCGCCCGCGAGTACCGGTGCGATCCTCGCGTGTAACGGCGTAGGAAGAGCTGTTCGCGGCCGAGCAGCTTGATGTCCTTGACCCCGGTGAGCACCTCGTTCGCGGCCTTGAACATGGCGCCCTGCGCGGCGGCGCGGTCCTCCCCAAGCCGTTTGAGGCGGCGGCGGATGACGACGAAGATCACGAGGTAAGCGCCCGACAGCAGCACGAGCACGGTGCCAGCGAGCAGAGGATTGGCCGCGACCAGCAGGCCGAGGATGAACGCGACCACGGTCGAGCGGGACACGAGCTCCATCATCGGCAGGATGTAGCCCGTGACCGCCTGTCGGACCTCGGAGAATATCGTCTTGACCAGCGTCGACGTGTTGTGGTCGAGGAAAAACGCGTATGGCCGCGCGAGGTACTGCTCGAGCAGCCTCAGGCCGAGCACGTGGTTGAGCCGCCACGAGAAGCGCAGCATCAGCCAATCCGAGAGCGCGCTGAGCGTGTTGGTGACCACGAGCACCACCAGCGCGAGGATGCCGGTGAAGATGAGGAACCGCGTGTGGGTGGTGAACCCGAACGTCTGGTAGGCCCAGTGCAACCAGCGATTGCGTTCGATGATGTCCGGGTTGGCGACCAGGGTGAGGAAGGGTAGCACAGAGGCGATGCCGGCCACCTGCAGGATCGCCGTCACCGTGAACGCAGGCAAGAGCATCAGCACGATGCGGCGCTCACGCCGGTCGAAGAGCGACCAGGCCATCCGCAGGTGGGACGGCGACTGTGCGACGGAACGATCGGACCCGGCCATGGTCGCGAAACCCTCTCGCCGACGCGGAGAATTCCGCCACGCGCGTTCGCGCGCGGCGGGCATTCAGCCTAAGCGCGGACGATCGATTCGGCCAGTGGAGGCGCGCCCGCCACCCGTCGAGGCCGGCCAATCGTCGAGCTAGTCGCGCAGTTTCCACACGTCCAGCACGATGACCCACATTCGCGTTTTCACGCGGTCCAGGTTCCTCGCCCGGGGACGCGTGGCCCTGTCGTGGCGCACCTGTACCGCGCCTGCGATCTGGTCCACGCGCGGCTGTAGGCGAGGTCCAGCGACCACCCGGCGGTGACCCGACGCCCGCATGCCGCACCCGTTCCCAGATATCCGGGCTGCAGACCGGCTCTCCCTGCTCATTTGTGTATCACAAGTTGCTCATGTCCCGATACGTGTCGAGTGGCGACCAGCCGTACTGCAGACCGATACCACCGTACGCGACGGTCAACTCGCGAGCGTCAAGGAAGATGTCGTTTGCGAGACCGACGGCGAGCTGGCTATGGAAGTCGTGATAGCCGACGCCGGTCGGCGAGGTTGTCGACGTTGCCGCCGGTCGATAGGCTCGTATGCAGGCCGCGCCGCGGGGCCAAGGCGACGATGCGTGCATCATGGGCATGTTGTCACGGATGTCTCCGCGTGGATACGAGTGGCCGACCCCGGCGACCTTGCGTAGGAGTGTTGTTTGAGAGACCGACCCTGCCGCCGCCACCAGGAGACCGCTCATGAGCCTTTCCACCGATCAGATCCGGGAGTTGCTGGGCGATCAGGCCGATGCCCTGCTGAACTTCGCCGAGCCGAAGATCGACCACGCCCTGCTCCACCAGCCCGGTCCGGATTTCATCGACCGAGTCTGGCGCGACTCCGATCGAACCGTGCCCGTGCTGCGCAGCCTGCAGGGACTGTGGGACCATGGCCGGCTCGGGGGGACGGGCTACCTCTCGATCCTGCCGGTGGATCAGGGTATCGAGCATTCGGCCGGCGCGAGCTTCGCACCCAATCCCATCTACTTCGACCCGGCGAAGATCGTGGAACTGGCGCTCGAGGCGGGGTGCAACGCCGTGGCCTCCACGCTCGGCGTGCTCGGCGCGGTTGCGCGACGCTACGCGCATCGCATCCCGTTCATCGTGAAGCTCAACCACAACGAGCTGCTGACGTACCCAAATACCTACGATCAGATCCCCTTCGCACGGGTCGAGCAGGCGTTCGACATGGGAGCGGTCGCCGTGGGTGCAACGATCTATTTCGGCAGCGAGGAATCGGGGCGGCAGATCCAGGAGGTCAGCGAGGCCTTCGAGCACGCGCACGAGCTGGGTCTGGCGACCGTCCTGTGGTGCTACACGCGCAACGCGGACTTCAAGAAAGGCGGTGTCGACTACCACGCCGCCACCGATCTGACAGGTCAGGCGAACCACCTGGGCGTGACGATCCAGGCCGATATCATCAAGCAGAAGCTCCCCGCGCATAACAAGCCGGGCTTCAAGAATATCGGCTTCGGCAAGACCGATGACCGCATCTACCGGGACCTCGCGAGCGACCACCCGATCGACATGTGCCGTTACCAGGTTGCCAACTGCTACATGGGCCGCTGTGGCCTGATCAACTCCGGCGGCGCCAGTAGCGGCGCCAGCGACACCGCCGACGCCGTCCTCACGGCCGTGGTCAACAAGCGAGCCGGCGGCATGGGACTGATCATGGGCCGCAAGGCATTCCAACGTCCCATGCCGGACGGCGTGGCGATCATCCAGGCCGTGCAGGATGTCTATCGCGACGGGAATATTACCGTGGCGTGATGGCGAGTCGTGTGGTTGAGATTCAAGGGGTGGAGCATCGACGGACTCGCCATCCCGATCACCTTCACTCGCCGACTAGGGCTTCTCGTCGGAAATATTAGGCTCGTCGTTGCTCTTGTAGCGGTGGACGATCGTGAATTCGCCGTCGCTCTGGTCCGAGATGACGTCGCCGTTCGCGAAGACGGTCGTGACTTGCACGTAGCAGTGCTCATCCGTCCAGTTTCCCGGGTCGATCGTCACATGGAGGAAGCCATTCCCGTTCGCTTCGACGGATGCGCCGGCCTCGAGCACCCATAGTACGCCATCGGACAAGAGGTAGACGTTCGACGTGCTCAGGTCCACGTCGGTACCCGCCACGTGCCAGAGTATGTTGAAGCCGGTCGGATTGGTGTAGGACTCGCCGCCGTTCGGGGTGACGACCGTCACACCGTTCCCGGTGAGCGGAAGCGCGTTCGCGCCATCGTCGCTCGCGACGGATGCCGCCAGGGCTGTACTTGCGACGTCAACATGGCGAGCATGGACACAAGGATCGTTGCGGATCGCTTCATCGATGGTTGCTCCTTGAAGGAGGTGGGAAGTGGACAGCGACACCTCCAGAACGTCAGGGGTGGCGTGGATTCAAGGCGGAAACGGCGGACTCCGTCTCGGGCCATCTTCTCCCTGTCGCGCCGCCCGACTTTGGCTATGTTTGGCCGCAACCGGGACGAGCCCAAGGAGATGAGCATGAGCGCGACGCTGTCCGACCTCACGGGTGTGAGTTACGCCGACCTGACGACTGCTTTCAACCAGATCTTCGCCGACTACAGCCTCACGTCCGAACGCAAGGACGAGACCTGGCTGCGCAACCGATTGATCAAGAATGCCTACTCGGCGGAGTGCAGTGTCGGTGCCTATATCGAGGGGCGACTCGTCGGGTACATGCTCAATGGGGTGGCCGACTGGCGCGGTGATCGCATCGGCTTCGCGGCGGCCGTGGGCATCGTGCCGCGGTACCGGGGCCAGGGCATCGCCGGGCAGATGTTCGCGTTCGTGGAGCCGCACCTGCGGGAGCATTCGGTGCAGCACCACCTGCTCGAGGTGGTCGCCACGAATCAGCCGGCCGTCGACGCCTACGAGAAGGCGGGCTTTGCGATCAGCCGCGAATTCGCGTGCTTCGAGCTGGCGCTGCCGCGCGAGCGGCCGGGCGGCCCGTCCGATCCGGGACTCTTCGTCATGGGCAAGGAGGCGCTCGAGCCCTTCGAGGATCAACGGAGCTGGGTGCCGTCCTGGGAGAACAGTTTCGCCTCGATCCGGCGCATCCCCGATCAGGTCTTCATCATGGCGGCCATCGAGGACAACCGGCCTGCCGGTCTGCTCGTGTACTATCCCACCCTCAACTGGTTGATGAGCATCATCGTACGCCGCGAGTACCGGGGGCGAGGCGTGGGCAACCGGCTCATGCAGGAACTGCTACGCCGCCTGCCGGCGTCTCACGAGCGGATCCGGGCGCTCAACTGCCCACGCGACGATAAGGGTCTGATCGGGTTCTTCGAGCGGCTGGGGTTCGTGGAGTTCGCCAGCCAGTACGAGATGACGCGCGCGCTCTAGGCCGGCTACGCTTTTTCAGCTAAGTGATACCACGCGTTCTGCCGATCCTCCCGGGGAATCCTGAACCGCCCGGGGACGGACAAGGAGCGTGGTGTGCGTATTGCCCGAGTGCTATCGAGACATGTTATTGCCTGTATGGCAATAAGTTATATCATTATCGCGACGCCCGGACTGGCGCTCGACCCCGAGCGCGACGTCCGCCAGTACGGTGTCGATGTCTGGACGTCTCTCGACGGGCTGCCCCAGAACTCCATCCAGGCCATCTGCCAGACTGCCGACGGCTATCTGTGGCTGGGCACGCAGGAGGGACTGGTTCGGTTCGACGGCGTCCGCTTCCTGGTCTTCGACGAGCGCAACACGCCGGCCATCAGCCACAACGATATCCAGTCCCTGGCCAAGACGGCCGACGGCAGCCTCTGGATCGCCACCTACGGTGGCGGTCTCGTACGTCGCCAGGGCGATACGTTCACCGCAATCGACGTGCCGCACTCGCTCGATGCCACCGCTCACGTCATGACGGTGCGCACGGATGCGGACGACCACCTGTGGATCGGCACGCTCGACGAGGGGCTCTTCCTCTGGGACCACGGCCGCTGCGTGCCGATCGACATGCCCGCCGAGTACGCCGACTCCGGTATCCTCGCGGAGGCCACGTCGTCCGACGGCACGCTGTGGGTGGGAACCAATCGCGGCCTCGTACGGCGCACGCCGCGCGGCTGGGATACCGTGACCCTGCCCGGGTACCAGTACCAGGGCGCTGTGTACGCCCTACACGCCGATGCCGACGGGACGATCTGGATCGGCACCATGGGGCCACTGCTGGCATGGCGCGATGGCACCTTCACCGCCTACCGGCCGGGCGACGACCGCAGCTGGGACTACGTGCGCGTGATCCGGCGCGACAGAGAGGGCACGCTCTGGGTCGGCACGTATGGCGGGGGCCTCCTGCGCCTCCAGGGTGGCAAGCTCGCCGGTATCTCCAGCCACGACCTCCTGAACGATGACTCGGTCCACGCGCTGATCGAGGATCGCGAGGGCTCGCTCTGGGTGGGCACCTTCCACGGCGGCGTGACGCGACTGCACGACACTCCCTTCGCTGCCCTCGACACCACGACGGGCCTGCCCACGGATCACGTCCGCGTGGTATGCCGGGCTCGCGACGGATCGCTCTGGCTCGGACTCGATTCGGCCGGACTCGCCCATGTCACCGGCGACACCATCGGCATCTACACGACGGAAGACGGCCTTCCCGGCAGCACCGTGCATGCCATCTGCGAGAGCCGCGACGGCAGTCTGTGGCTGGGGACCGATCGTGGCATCAGCCATCTGGAGCACGGCGTCTTCACCAACACGAGTACCGAGAACGGCCTCGCGCACGACGCGGTGCGCGCTGTCTATGAGGATAGCCGCGGCTGGCTCTGGGTCGGGACCAAGGGCGGCGGCGTGACCCGTATGATCGACGGCCGCCTCGAGACCTTCGACGTGGAGCACGGCCTGCCATCGAACATCGTGCGCTGGATCCACGAGGATCGATCCGGTGACCTGTGGTTCGCGACCGAGTCGGGACTCGTGGTGTGGCGCGACGGCCGTTTCATCACCGTCGGCGCCGACCAGGGCCTCGCGCAGAGCTATGTCATGCATACCACAGTGGACCCGGACGGTACGCAATGGATCGCCACCTACGGCGACGGCCTCGTACGCTGGCGTGACGGCGTCGCCACCTATTTGGGGGCGGAGGCGGGCCTGTACGAGACAACCCTCTACTCCGTCACCAGCGATCGGCACGGAAGACTCTGGTTGCCCTGCAATCGCGGCATCTTCGGCATCGCGAGGCAAGACATCGATCGCTACCTGAAGGGCGAGATCCCGCGGATCCCGACCATCGTCTTCGGGCCGGAGAACGGCTTCCCCGGAACCGAGTGCAATGGCGGCTCGCAGCCCTCCACGTGGACGCAGCCCGACGGCCGGATCTGGTACACGAGCAACGGCGGCGCGGTGCTCTTCGATCCGAGCGAGGTGCAGCCCGACCCCATCGCGCCGACCGTGGTGATCGAGGACGTGATCATCGACCGCGTGCCGCGCAGCGCGGTCCAGCTGACGCACGTGCCGCCCGGGCGCCGCGATGTCGAGATTCGTTACACGGGTCTCAGCTTCCGCAATCCCCGCGGCGTCCGTTTCCGGTACAAGCTCGAGGGGTTCGATACCGACTGGTTCGAGGCCGGTACGCGTCGCGCCGCGTACTACACGAACCTGCCCCCGGGCGACTTCGCATTCCGCGTCTTGGCTTGCAACGCCGACGGCATGTGGAACGACATCGGGGCTACCCTGCACTTCGAGCTTGAACCGCGCCTTTACGAGACGGCGCTGTTCAAGAGCCTTTGCCTCGCCGTCGTCGTGATCGGCTTCATCATGACGTGGCGCTGGCGCGACCGTCAGCTCCAGGTGCGCCAGGACCAGCTCCAGGTGCTGGTGCACGACAAGACGCGGGAGCTCAACGCCGCGAAGCAGGCGGCCGACATGGCGAACGCCGCCAAGAGCGTGTTCCTGGCGAACATGAGTCACGAGATCCGCACACCCATGAACGCCGTCATCGGCATGACGGAGCTGATGCGCACGACGGAGCTGGCGCCCGATCAGCGCGAATCGCTGGATATCGTGAGCAGCTCGGCCCGCGCCCTGCTCGATTTGCTGAACGATATTCTTGATTTCACCAAGATCGAAGCCGAGAAGCTGGAACTCGCGCCGCACGTGTTCGAGGTGCGCGACTTCCTCGACGAGGTCATCCGCACCGTGGCCCTGCGCGCCGAGGAGAAGGGCCTCGACCTCACCTGCGCCATCGCGCACGACGTGCCGGTACTCCTGATGGGCGACTCCCTACGCCTGCGCCAGATCGTCATGAACCTCGTGGGCAATGCGATCAAGTTCACCGAGCAAGGAAGCGTGACGGTCACGGTGCGCAATGCCGCGCGCGAGGGCGACGGCGTGCTGCTCGAGTGCCAGGTGGTCGACACCGGCGTGGGCCTCTCGCCGGCCGCGCAGGCGCGCATCTTCCATCCTTTCACCCAGGCCGACGCCTCCGTCACGCGCCGACACGGCGGCACCGGGCTCGGTCTCGCCATCTGCGCCCGGCTGGTCGAACTGTTCGGCGGCACGATCGGCGTGACCAGCGAGGCTGGGCGAGGGTCGTGTTTCACCTTCACCGCCCGTTTCGCGGTGGCCACGGAGGGCGCCGTCGTGGCCGAGCCCGCAGACCCCGACGAACTGGTCGGCCATCGGGTACTCGTCGTCGATAGCAGCGCGAACCATCGACGCCGCGTCACCAAGATTTGCGAGCGCTGGGGAATGGCCGTCGCCGCGGCGCCGACGCCACAGGATGCCCCGAACATGGCCGAGGCGGCCGCGCTCGTGGGTGAGCCGTACTCGATGGTCATCTTCGAGTATGCGCCGCCTGACCACGACCTGGCGGCCATCTGCCACGAGTGGAGCGGCGGCGACTCGCGGCCCGACGCCATTCCCGTGCTGGTGACGGCCCGCATGAGCCTGATCGGCCAGGCCCATGGCTGTGCCCACGCCGCGATCCGCGGGCACCTCGTGCGACCCGTCCGCCAGAAGGACCTGCTCGACGCCGTACGCTCCGTCCTCGGGTCCGATCCGAGTGAAGTCGAGGCGCCTGGCCTGCCGTTGCCGCGGATCAGCCGCGGACTCTCGATTCTCGTGGCCGAGGACAACCCGGTGAACCAGCTCGTGGCGCGGCGCCTGCTCGAGCGCGACGGGCACGCCGTGACCATGGTCGCCAACGGACGCGAGGCCCTGACCGCCCTCGAGAACACGCACTTCGATCTCGTGTTCATGGACGTGCAGATGCCCGAGCTGGACGGCCTCGAGGCGATCCGTATCTGGCGAGACCGCGAGCAGCAGCGAGATGTCGCGCACCCGGCGCCCATCGTCGCGCTCACGGCCCACGCCATGACGGGCGACCGCGATCGCTGCCTCGCAGCCGGCGCCGACGACTACCTCACCAAGCCGATCGACGCGGCCGCCCTCAAGGCCATCATCGACCGCCAAGCCTCCGTGCTTCTCGACGGTTCTGCCTAGAAGAATGTTGATGGCACCGGATAGCTGACAATTCCGATACAGATCACATGGAACATCGTAATTTATGGGCCGTCTTCCTCGACATGTGGCCATTTTCCAACCTTCACGGCCCCATCAACAATCTTCGAGGCACAATACAGAGTTCATTAATTTTACAAAAAGAGTATAATCATGATAATTTCTTGTTGCTGAACCATTCGATGCGTGATAATATTGGTGCTGATTTTGACGCAAGACTCCCTCGCCACGGCGCGGGATAGAGACAACTCGGAGGAACACCCCATGGACACCAAGCAGACGTACAACAGTCCTCAGATCACGACCGTGCCCCTGCATGTCGGCATTTTCGGCGACTACGGCAATGGCGGCGGTGGCGGTGGCGGTGGCGGCGGCCACCATCACGGCGGTGGCGGTCACCACGGCGGTGGCTGGCACGGGATCGGTGGCGGCTCGGGTCTGTTCGACGGATCGTCGGACTGAGCCTCGCAAGAACCACGCGGTAGGAGGCGGTCGATCACGCCGATCGACCGCCTTCGCATGTGTGTGGTAGGATGAGACGGTGGCTATCGTTCTCAGTATCCTGCTCGGCATTGGACTCGCGGCGGCGGTGGGGTTGCGGGTGTTCGTGCCGTTCCTGCTGGTCGCCCTCGTGGCCCACGGCGGGCACGTTCCCCTCGCCCCGCATTTCGCCTGGCTGGCCACACGCCCGGCGCTCGTGATGCTCGCCGTCGCCACGGTGGCGGAGGTCGCCGCTTACCACGTGCCCGGACTCGATCATGCGCTCGACGTGATCGCGGGCCCGGCGGCGGTCATCGGCGGTATACTGCTCGTGGCGGCCACCGCGGTCCCCCTTGATCCGGCCATCCGCTGGACGCTCGCCATCATCGCGGGCGGCGGGGTGGCGGGCCTGGTGCAGACCGGGACGGCTGGCCTGCGCGTGGGCTCCACGATCACCACGGGCGGTTTCGCCAACCCGTTGCTGGCGACCGCGGAAACCGGTGGCGCGGTGGTGCTCACGGGCCTGGCGCTGGTGATGCCGGTGCTGGTTCTGGTGGCGGTGGTGCCGATCGTGGTGCTCGTGCGCCGCCGACGTCACCGGCGGCCGGCGTGAGTTTGAATAGCGAAACCGGTCATATTTGCTTTTGTATGCAGTCACCGCCGCACTTTCAATCCAAGGATTGATTCCTGGGAGGTTCACCATGGTCACTTGGTCACGAACTCTGATTTTCGTTCTCGTCGTGCTGGCTTTCGCCGCGCCGGCTCTGGCGGACGGCACCCCGATTCCCGAGGAATGGCTCGGAATCTGGGAGCAGACGGTCAACATCTACGACTGCGACACCAACGATCTCCTCTTCACGACCACACAGCTCGATACCTTATGCCCCGGAGCCGTCTTCGAGGATCCGGACGGCGGGGGCACCACGCTCAACTGCACGACGACCGCCGATGGCTCGTCCTACACGACCCACTGCGAAGGCTCGTCCGAGGTTTTCCCGGGCTGCACCTCGTCCTTCGTCTACGACGTGACGGGTACCCTTTCGGGCGACTCCTATTCGGCGACCTCGGTCACCAACATCAGTTTCACCGGCGACTGCCAGGATCTGCCCGATCAGTGCCAGCGCACCGAACTGAGCGGCACCCGACTGGGCCCGGCGCCGGAGCCGTGCGGGAGTTCCCCGGTGGAACACCAGTCCTGGGGTTCCATCAAGTCCCTGTATCGCTGATGATGACGTAGTCCGATGCGAGGGCCGTCTCTTCCCTTGAGGCGGCCCCGTCCCACCCGTCGCCTCCTGTCTTGCCGGCGTCCCTGATCAGGTCGATTGTCCCCACGGCCAGCCGTGTGTTAATGTAGGCCCGTGGGGGAGCGAGCCAAGGAGAACCGCCATGCGTTGCCTTACGTTGCGGCGAACCATCATTCAGGCTTCGACGCTTGTCCTTCTGGGGCTGGCGCTGAGCCGGGTGCAGACCGCGAGGGCCATCGACCTTCCATCGGATGCGCGCGCACTCGTGCCGGCGTCGGCGGTGCTGGTCGCTGCGGGTACGTCGCTCGACGACGTCGACCGGGTCTGGGCCAAGCTCGACGGCGCCGAAGCGGGCCCCGACGGACCGGAGGACGACGAGCCCTCGGTGCGCGAGATGATCACGCGGTTCGCCCCCGACGTGGCACCATATGTGCGAGGCGATCAGCCGCTGGCAGTGGCTCTGGTTCTCGACGTCGGCGGCGGTCCTCGCCCCTATGCGGTGACCCTCGTATTGCCGGTGAAGCCGGAGGTGCTCAACCCCCCGTTCCTGCGCACGATCACGGGAACGCTGACGTCGCGGGTCCGGGGCGGCTACCTGGGACTGTCCATGGAGCCGGGCTATGCGAACCAGGCCACGGGCAACGCCCTGATCGACCATCTGGCCGCGGGCGTGGTGGCCGTCAGCGTGGACATGCAGACGATCCTGAGCACGCTGCAGCCATTCGTGGAGATGGGCCTGTCCGCGATGGAGCAGCAGGCGCAGGCCCCGGCCGATTCGACGGGGTCGTCTCAATCCCGGATGACGCCCGAGCAGATCGCCGCGACCCAGACCATGATCCGCGAGCTGATGGCCGGGATGCAGCGCCTCGATGCGAACGTCGACGATCAGGCCGCCATTCCGCGCTGCGCCGTGACGCTGGCGGGCAAGCCGGGCAGCATCTTCGATCTCGGCCCCCAGCCCGATTTCCAGCAGGCCGTGGCGCTGGGGCGCTTCCTGCCGGCCGACCTGCCGCTGGCCGAGATCGGGTGCGTGGATGCGACCACGGTGATCGGCCGCTTCCAGCCGATGATCGACTCGATGTGCGAGTCCGCCGCGGCGACCATGCCGGACGCCGTGCGCGAAGGCTATACACAGTGGCTGAAGCAGAGCACACAGTTCACCGATCTATGGTCGCGGCCCTTCGCGTGCGCGTTCGACCTCGGCCCCGACGGCCTGCGCATTGCCGGCGTGGTCGCCATGGATGACGCGCCCACCCAGCTCGAGCGGATCCTCGCGTTCTACGAGGGCATCGACGCGGCGGGCATGGGCCTCGCGCTCGAGGCGCTCCCGGCGCGCGACATGGCAGGGGTGCACGTGCGCGGGTACCGCGTGGTCGTGGACAAGGAGCGCCTCGCCGCGGCCGTGGCAGAGGGTGACGGCAAGGACGCTGAGAAAGCGTTCGAGACCATGGCGCGCCTCTACCCCGCCATCTGGGCGGCGGCGTTGCCCGGATCGATCGTGTATTGCGCCGACCCCGATCCGGGGGCGATGGGCGATCTCCTGCAGGCCGTGCAGCGCAACCAGGGCGTACCGAGGCGCGATCTCGCGAGCGCGGTGGACAACGCGGCCCCGCACACGCAGGCGCTCGTGGTGGGCGATCTGCGTCGCTTCCTGCATCATGCCTTCGCCTGGACGGCGAAGATCGAGGCCGGTCCCCACGCGGCCTTGCCGGAAATCCAGGCAGGCAATCCCGTCCCCTTCGTGGCCGCCTACACCGTCGCGGGTGCCGAAGCCGGCATGACCATCGACGTCGATCTCGATGCCCTGCACGAGCTGATCTACTCGTTCGAGAAGGCGAAGCAGGAATCGCAGACCGACGACCGCGACGCACACTGAACCTGGAGCGAAACCTTACCTCATGCCCGATCCCGTGACCGGAGTTCTCGATCCGTCACCGCGCGGTGGCGGCCATCTACGCGATGCCGTGCGTTCCTTCCAGCCCAATCCGGGCGACCCGTTCGTGACGCCGGCGCTGGTGAAGCAGCACGGCCTCGTGGCGGGTGCGGTGGTGACCGGCCCGGTGACCGGTGGGCCCAAGGGGGCTCAGCTCACCGCCGTGACGTCGGTGTGCGGCCTCGCGCCAGAGGCGTTCCGCGCGCGCACCCCGCTGACCCAGCGCACGGCCATCAATCCCGACCGGCGTTTCCGGCTCGGCGATGGCGGCAATCCCTCGATGCGGGTGATCGAGCTTTTCGCGCCCATCGCACGGGGGACGCGCGCACTCATCGTGTCGCCCCCGAAGGCCGGCAAGACCCAGCTTCTCGAGGATCTGGCGGTGGCCATCTCGGCCGATGACCCGCATACCCGCATCGTCGTGCTGCTCATCGACGAGCGCCCCGAGGAGGTGACACACTTCCGCCGAAGCGTACCCGCGGAGGTGCTGGCGAGCAGCAGCGATCAGAGCGTCGACTCGCACGTACGCGTGGCCGAGATGTGCGTGGCGCAGGTGCGGTGCGAGGTGGAGTGCGGGCATGACGTTGTGGTACTGATGGACAGCATCACTCGCATGGGCCGCGCCTACAACCAGCACGGCACCGGCTCGCGTCGCACCCTGAGCGGCGGGCTCGACTCGCGTGCCCTCGAGATCCCGCGCAAGTTCTTCGGCATGGCGCGCAACGTGGAGGGCGGCGGTTCGGTGACGATCGTCGCCACCGCGCTCGTCGACACGGGATCGCGCATGGACGAGCTGATCTTCGAGGAGTTCAAGGGCACGGGGAACTGCGAGGTGGTCCTCGATCGCCAGCTCGCCGAGAGTCGCGTGTTCCCGGCCATCGACCTGGCCCGCAGCGGAACCCGCCGCGACGAGCTGCTCTATGGCGAGGACGAGCTGCAAGCCCTGAATCTGCTGCGGCGCCGCGCCGTGGCCGTGCCGCCGCGCCAGGGCATGGAGGGACTGCTCAAGTTGCTGGACCAGCACGCGTCCAACGCCGAGCTGCTGGCGTCGATCCGCGACTGAGCCCCGCGCCAGGCTTTACTCCGCTGCGCGCTCGCAGTACCATGGTGGCGATGAAACTCGTAGGTGTCGTGCTGGCTGGGGGGAACTCGCGGCGAGCCGGAGTCTTGAAGCCGGCTCACGTGCATGCCGGGAAGTCCTTGCTGGCCCACGCCGTCGATGGGATGGCGCCTTGGTGTGAGCGTGTGGTCGTGGTCGTCGGCTACCGTGCCGACGAGGTGGCGACGCTCGTGCGCGGACACGATGGGGTGACGACGATCCTGAATCCCATGTACACGGCCGGAATGTTCACGTCCGTGCAGACCGGTGTCCAGGCGCTGGACGCCGGCGCGGACGGGTTCTTCGTGCTCCCTGTCGATTGCCCGCTAGTAAGGGCGAGCACGTATGAGACGCTCGTGGCGTCGTTCGAGCAGGCAGGCGGCAACGTGGCGATCCTGCCGGAGTGCGACGGACGCGGTGGCCATCCCGTGTTGCTGCCGATGGCGGCGCGCGATACGGTCCTGGCCGAACCTGCAACGAGCCGTTTGCGCGATGTGATGCGCCGGCTGCACCCACGTCGGGTCGCGGTATCGGACAGGGGGATCTTGATGGACATCGACACGGCGGCCGACCTCGAGGCCCTTTCCGCGATCGAGGAGGGGACACGATGAACGTGGTGCGGTTGGGACGGCGCATGGTGCTTGCGGGAGTCTTCTGGGGCGCGATCTGGGGCCTCTATGAGGCCACCGTGGGATTCGCGGTCCACGCCTTCGCGCACATCCCCGGTGCGTCGAGCACCGTGATGGTGCCGTTCGCGCTGTTCTGCATGTTCAACGCCCTGCGCGCCGGTGGCTCGATCCGCAGCGTGGGCGTGGCGGCAGTCACGGCCGCGTCCATCAAGCTCATCGATTTTCTCATGGGACCGGTCTCGGCCCTGACGGTCGTGAATCCGGCGGTGGCGATCCTGCTGGAGACTCTCGCGTTCGTGCTCCTGGCCACGGTCCTCGAGTTGCCGAACCGACGACCTGGGCTGCTGGCGGGAATCGCGGCTCTGCTGGCGTTCAACGTCGGCTGGCGCATCTGTTTCCTCGTGTATTACGGCGTGATCGGACTGGTCTGGTCGGTGGGGACGATGGCCGGCGGGTTGCGGGTGCCCCTCGGGTTCCTCATGCGCGACTCGTTGTTGAATACGGCGGTCGTGGTCGCGCTGGTGGCGCTGGGGCGCCACCGCCAGCGGGAGGTATGGCGGACGCTGCCCCTGCCGCAGCCACGCGGTGTCGTTCTCGTCGTCGCGCTTGCCGTCCTGTCCGAGGCGGCGAGCCGTTTGCTCTAGCGCGCCGGGCGGTGCGACGTGACGGATCTCTACAAGACGATCGAGGCCTTGCGCCGGGACGGGCAGGCCGCCGTCCTGGTGACTGTGGTGGCGAGCCAGGGCCACGTACCCACCGATGTGGCCAGCAAGATGCTCGTGGACGCGTCGGGACGACGGGTCGGAACCGTGGGCGGCGGGGCCATCGAGCAACGGGCCCTGTTCGACGCGCAGGACGTGCTGCGGCAGCGGCAGCCCCGCCTGCAGGAGTACGTGCTTGACGACGCCGAGGCCGTGCACGGCGCGCAGACCGTGCCGATGATCTGCGGCGGCCGCATGACGCTCTTCTTCGACTTCCTCGGGGCGGCCATGCATGCTTATCTCGTCGGTGCCGGGCACTGCAACCGGGCGCTGGCGCAATACCTCCTGCCGCTCGACTTCGCCGTGACCTTCGTCGACAGCCGTCCCGACCAGCTCGCCGGTCTCGCCGCGCCCACGTTGCAGGCGGGGGACGACTACGCCACGCTGCCTCTTCTTTCGCAGATCGCGACGAGTCACGTCGTCATCGCTACCCACTCGCACGTGTGCGACGAGCGTGTGCTCGAGCAGATCCTCGCCGGCGGGGTACGGCCCCCGTACCTGGGTGTGGTCGCCTCGCGGCGCAAGCGTGACGCGATGTTCGCCGGATTGCGCGAGCGTCTCGGCGCCGATCTGGATCTCGACTGGATCTCCATGCCAGTCGGTCTGCACCTGGGGGGTAATGCGCCGGCGGCCGTGGCCCTGTCCATCGCCGCCGAGATGCAGGCCTGCCGCCACGGCATCACCGGCCACCGGCACCTGCGCGACCGCGGCGGCGCCGGGCGGGCGACGTCGTGAGCGCTTCCAGCGTGCTGCTCAACGACAGACTCTGCCCGTTGAGCGGCGCCCCGGCCCGCACCGTCCTCGACTGGCTGCGCCTGGAACAGGGAATCCGCGGCACCAAGGAGGCGTGCGGCGAGGGCGAGTGCGGAGCTTGCACCGTGCTGCTCGGTGATGGCGCGTCCTATCGCACGGTGGCCTCTTGCCTGTTGCCCGTGGGCGAGCTGGCGGGGCGGCATCTCGTGACGATCGAGGGTCTCGATCCCGCGGCGGGCCTCAGTCCCATCCAGCAAGCGCTGGTGGATGAGGGCGCGCCGCAGTGCGGGTTCTGCTTTCCGGGTATCGTCGTGGCGCTCACCGGGTTCTTTCTCACCAGCCGCGATCTGAGCGAACGCGACGCCATCGACGCCATCGACGGCAACATCTGCCGCTGCACCGGCTACACCTCGATCCGGCGCGCGGTGACGGGGTTGTGCCAGGCCTTCGCGCCGCGCCTCGATCCCGCAGCCGACCGCGTGGCCCAGCTCGTGGCCTGGGGCATCGTGCCGCCGTATTTCGCCCAGGCAGGCGCGATACTGGGCGCCATCGTCACGGACACGACGGCGGCCCCTGGAGATGCGTGCCCCGAGGACGCCCTTTTCGTGAGTGGTGGCACCGACCTGCTCGTGCAGCAGCCGCCGGCGTTGCGGACGCGCGAGCTGAGCTTCCTGTCGCGCCGCCCGTCGCTGCGGCGCGTCGCGCGGGACGGCGACCACCTCGTGATCGGTGGTGGCGTGACGGTGGAGGACCTGCGGCACCTGCCCGAGCTGCGAGCGCTGGTGCCGGATATCGACATGGTCGTCACGCTCTTCGCGTCCACCATCATCCGCAACCGGGCGACGGTAGCCGGCAACCTGGTGAACGCGTCGCCCATCGGCGATGTGACGGTGTTGCTGCTCGCGCTCGGCTCGGTGCTGCAGCTCACCGCGGGCACGCAGACACGGCTGCTGCCGCTGAGCGCCTTCTACCGCGGCTACAAGACGCTCGACCTCGGGCCCGGCGAGATCGTGACGAGCGTCCACCTTCCGCTGAGCGTGGCCGATGCGTGTGTGCACTTCGAGAAGGTGTCGCAGCGACGCCACCTGGACATCGCGGCGGTGAACAGCGCCCTGTGCGCGCGTTGCGTGGATGGCGTGCTGTACGACGTCCGCCTCGCCGTGGGTGGCGTGGCGCCGGTGCCGCTGCTCGCGAATGCGACGATGGCCTATCTCGAGAGGCGCGCGGTCACGGCCGCCGGAGCCCGTGACGCGGCGGACGTCCTGGTCGGCGAGATCGCGCCGATCAGCGACGTGCGCGGCAGCGCCGACTACAAGCGTGCACTGGCATGCCGCCTGCTGTACGCGCACCTGCTCGCGGTGGCGCCCGACCGCCTGCGCGTGGAGGAACTGGTATGACGAGCGACCTGCACCGGCACGTGCGAGGGGAATCGATCTACATCGACGACCTCGTGCTCCCGGCGGGGACGCTCCATGCGGCCGTGGTCTCCTCACCGGTGGCTCACGGCACGTTGCAGGGGATCGACGCCGCGGCCGCGCAGCGCCGTGACGGTGTGGTGCGGGTGCTCACGGCGTCGGACATCCCGGGCGAGAATCAGATCGGCACCATCTTGTCCGATGAGCCGCTGCTGGCGGCGGATACCGTGCACTTCGTGGGCGAGCCGGTGGCCGTGGTGCTGGCCGAGACGGCCGTGGCCGCGCGCCAGGCCGCGCGCGAGGTGACGCTCGCGATCGCGCCCCTGCCGCCGGTGCTCGACGCGCGCGAGGCGGCAGCCCGCGGCCAACTCCTGCAACCGGCCCGCACCTTCGCAATCGGCGACGTGGATGCGGCCTGGGGCCGGTGCGCGCACATCGTGAAGGGGTGCGTCGCGTCGGGCGGACAGGAACACTTCTACCTCGAAACGCAGGGCGCCCTCGCCGAGCCGAGGGAGCGCGGCCAGGTGCGTATCGTCTCGGCCACGCAGGCGCCCACCGCGGTGCAACGCCAGGCCGCGCGTGTACTGGGGCTGCCGATGCACGCGATCGAGGTGGACGTGCGGCGACTGGGCGGCGCCTTCGGCGGCAAGGAAGATCAGGCCACGCCCTGGGCCGTGATCTGCGCACTGGGCGTCGTACTCACGGGGCGGCCGGTGCGCCTCGTGCTCGATCGCCGCGAGGATCTCTTGCTGACAGGCAAGCGGCATCCGTACTCGTCGGATTACTGCCTCGGCATCGACGCGGACGGCCGGATTCTCGCGTACGAGGTGACGTTCTACCAGAACGCCGGCGCCACGGCCGACCTGTCCACCAGCGTGCTCGAGCGCTCACTCTTCCACGCCACTGGCAGCTACCACGTGCCGAATGTGAGGGCCACCGGACTCAGTTGCCGCACGAATCTGCCGCCGTTCACGGCGTTTCGCGGCTTCGGTGGTCCGCAGGCGATGATCGTGATGGAGGCCGCGATCGAGGCGGCGGCGCGCGCCGCCGGCCTGTCGGTGTCCGCGGTGCAACGATGCAACCTGGTGGCCGACGGCGACACTCTACCCTATGGCATGACCATGGAGCGATGCCACGCCGCGCGGTGCTGGGACGACGCCGCGCATCGCCACAACCTGCCGGCCATCATCGCGCGCTGCGAGGCGCACAACCGGGCGCATGCCGCCACGAAGAAGGGCGTGGCCGTGATGCCCGTCTGCTTCGGCATCTCCTTCACGAACATCGGACTGAATCAAGCCGGCGCCCTCGTACACGTGTACCAGGACGGTAGCGTCGGGGTGAGCACCGGTGCGGTGGAGATGGGACAGGGCGTCAATCTGAAGATCCAGACGATCGTGGCGACGACCCTCGGAGTGGACAGTGCGCGGGTCTCGCTGGAGAGTACGAACACCAGCCGCGTGGCCAACACCTCGCCGACGGCTGCGAGTTCCGGCGCGGATCTGAATGGCGAGGCGGCGCATCTGGCCTGCTTGCAGATCCTGGCGCGGCTGCGCGACGTGGCGGCGCGCGAGCTGCCGGATGCGGGGCCGTCGCGCTGCACGATCGTCGGCGAGCGGGTGCACCTGGACGACGTGCCCACCACTCTCGATTGGACCACGCTGGTGCAGAAAGCCTACTGGTCGCGCACCGACCTGTCGGCCCATGCGCACCATGCCACGCCCGATCTGCACTTCGACCGCACCACCGAGACGGGACGCCCGTTCGCGTACCATGTCCACGGCACGGCCATCACCGAGGTCACGCTAGACGTCCTGCGCGGCACGGCCGTCGTCGATGCGGTGAAGATCGTTCACGATGGCGGCCGCAGCCTCGACGTGGCCACCGACCGCGGGCAGGTCGAGGGCGGGCTCGTCCAGGGCCTCGGCTGGCTGCTCCTAGAGGAGGTGGAATACGACGCGCAGGGCCGCCTGCGTCATGACACGTCGAGCAAGCTCAAGATCCCCGACCTCCACTTCGCGCCGGCGACGATCGACGTCACCTTCCTCGCCGACGCCGACAACCCGCACGCCGTGATGCAATCCAAGGCCGTGGGCGAACCCCCGCTCATGTACGGGATCGGTGGCCTCTTCGCCCTGCGCGCGGCGATCCGGGCGGCGCGCCCCGACCTCGAACCGCCCGTGGAGACGCCGCTCACGCCCGAGCGCACGCTGCTGCTGCTGGCGTCGCGGCCGGCGGTGCAGGCGCCGGCGTGAGGGCAGCCAGCACCCTTGTGTTCCGCAACGCACGCGCATCGGCGGGGTGGCATCGTGCCAGACAGCCACGTGTCCGGCTGCCCGGTGGCGGCGCGTCGCTTCCCGTTGCTTGCGCACGGAACCTGCAATGGTCGCGCCCATGGCGAACGACGACCGCATCTACGTCATCGAACCGGACGACACCGATCCGGGACTGATCCAGCAGGTCGTGCCGCTGGGCGACGCGATCCGACCGCCGGCGCCGCCACCGGCTCCGCGCGCACCGCGTGCGCCCCATGCCGCCACCGCGACGGCTTCACGCGGGCAACCCCCGGCCCACCCGCTGCGCCTGCTCGTGGGCGCCTACGCCCTCGGCCCTCTCGCGCCGCTGGCCGTCGGCCATCCTGGCCGTGGGCGCCGCGGTCTGGTCGTGTCCGCCTGGGTCATCATGGGGCTCGCGACCGGCGTGTTCGCGGTCGCGCCGCGCGCACTCGGCGCCGACGACCGCGCGGCGGTCGTGCAGGCGGCGGCAGCGGCCGTTGCCCTGGTGGTGGGGCTAACGGCGTGGACCGTGGGGCTCACCCTGGCTGACCGCCGGTGCCGCGCAGGCTCGTGGTCTCGACCGGCCGGCCACCGGCCCGCGGTTGCCGCGCTGCTCGGACTCCTCGCCCCGGGCCTGGGCTTCTACCTGGGGGGCCGCACCGCGCGCGCGATCGCCACGCTCGTCGCCGTCGTGCCCGGGCTCGCCGCGGGGGCGTTGCTCCAGCGCGCGCCGCGCTGGTGGAGCTGGCGCGCAGGAGATGCGTACCGGCTGATCAGCGATCGCCAACTGGAGGCAGGTTTGCTCGGCCTGGTGGTGCTGGCCGCACTCGGTGTCCTGGTCTGGCTCGTCTCCGCCATCGAGGCTGCCCGACTCGCCGCGGGATCCGGCGCGTTGCGCCGCACGGAGGCGGCCAACCGCGCCCCCGCGGCGCTCCTGCTGGCTCTCGTGGCGATGGCCGTCTTCTTTCGACCGGCGAACCTGGCGGGAGAGCTGGACCGGCTGACAGGCCGGCTGGAGGACGCGGAGCTGCGTCTCGCTCCGCTCATGACGGCCGAAGCTGCGGTATGCCTGGCGCCCGGCGAACCGGTCTACCAGTGCCGGCTGGCGGAGGTCCAGGCCGACCTCGGCCACCATGCCGCCGCCGCGCGTATCCGGAGCCGTCTCGTCGCGCGCTGGGCTGCGGTGGCCGCGCTGGCGAAGGCGCCGGGGAGCGCCGGCCGCGCACCAACCGGGGTCCGGAACCTCGGCTGCCACTTGCCATGAGATCGAACGAAGCCACCACTGCAAAAATCCGTCTTTCAACTGATCACCCTCGATCGTTCCTGGAGTGATGATTCGTCGCGAGGTGTCGGGGGATGCCAAGTGGACGAACTGGGCGGGCCGACCGAGGGGGCGGCCCGCTTCTTCATGTCCGGCTGTCGGCTCGCGCGGTGCGGAGCCAGACTCGCAACCGTGCCTTGACTCCCGCCGTGCGGCTCCTATGCTTCCGCCGCTCTGGCCGCAGCCCGCGGCCGGCACGCAGCCCGCGGCAGACGGGTGGCGTCGGCGTGAAAGGGCGGCGGCGCATGGCGAAGGTATGGGGTGGGCCGGGCGAGATGCTCGAGCCCAAGCTGGTGACGGTGCTGCGCGAGGGGTACTCGCGCGGGCAGCTTGGTCGGGATGTGTTGGCGGGGGTCATCGTGGGCGTGGTGGCGCTGCCGCTGGCCATCGCCTTCGGTATCGCCTCGGGCGTGACGCCCCAGCAGGGCCTCGTCACCGCCATCATCGCCGGTTTCCTCATCTCCGCCCTCGGCGGCAGCCGCGTGCAGATCGGCGGGCCCACCGGCGCGTTCATCGTCATCGTGTACGGCGTGGTGCAGCGCCATGGCGTGGACGGCCTTGCGCTGGCCACGATCATGGCCGGCGTACTCCTGATGATCATGGGCTTCGCGCGGCTGGGGTCGGTGATCAAGTTCGTGCCGTTTCCCGTGACGCTGGGCTTCACCTCCGGCATCGCCATCATCATCGCCGTGTCGCAACTGCGCGACGTGCTTGGGCTCACCATCACCGATCTGCCGGCCGCACTGCCGGAGAAGGTGATGGTGCTGTCGCGGCATCTCGACAGCGTGAATCCCGCGGCGCTGGGCCTCGGTACGTTCACCGTGGTCGTCGTGGCCGTGTGGTCGCGTGTCTCGCGGCGGGTGCCGGGGTCGCTTGTGGCGATCGTGATCGCGACGGTCTTCGTGCACCTGGCGCACCTGGACGTGGAGACCATCGGCTCGCGCTTCGGCGCCTTCTCGGCGGCGCTGCCGTCACCGCGCATCCCGGTGGTGACCTGGGAGACGTTGCGCGCGCTGTCGTCGCCGGCGCTGAGTATCGCGCTGCTGGCGGCGATCGAATCGCTGCTGTCAGCCGTGGTCGCCGACGGCATGCTGGGCACGCAGCACCGCTCGAACACCGAACTGGTGGCCCTGGGGCTGGCGAACCTGGTGGCCCCGCTCTTCGGCGGTATCCCGGCCACGGGGGCCATCGCGCGCACGGCCACCAACGTGAAGAACGGCGGGCGCTCGCCCATCGCCGGCATGGTGCACGCCGTCACGCTGCTGATCATCGTCCTGTTCTTCGGCCGCTGGGCGGCGCTCATCCCCATCGCAGCGCTGGGCGGCATCCTGCTGTACGTCGCCTGGTCGATGAGCGAGTGGCGCGCCTTCATGGGTATGTTCCGCGCGCCCCGCGGCGACCTGATCGTGATGCTCGCCACGTTCCTGCTGACCATCTTCATCGACCTGACCGTGGCGATCCAGGTGGGCGTGGTGCTGGCGGCCTTCCTGTTCATGCGCCGCATGGCGGCCGTGGCCGAGATCGGCTACGTGACGTCGGCGTTGCGCGAGAGCAGCGACGCCGATCCCATGGCCATCGCCGCCCGCGTGGTGCCCGAGGGCGTGGAGGTCTTCGAGATCTACGGCGCCTTCTTCTTCGGCGCGGCGAGCAAGTTCCGCGCGGCGCTGCGGCGGGTGGAGAAGGCCCCCCGGGTGTTCATTCTGCGCCTGCGCGAGGTCCCCACGATCGACGCTACCGGTCTGCAGGCCCTCGAGGAATTGCGGCGGCGCAACGCCGCGTCGGGGACCGTGATGCTCCTCTCGGGTGTGGGGCCACAGCTTCGCGCGACGTTGCAGCGCGCGGGTTTCGTGGCGCTCGTGGGCGAGGACAACATCCTGCCGGAGATCGATGCGGCGCTGGCGCGCGCCCGGGTCCTGCTCGCGGATGCACCCTGAGGCCGCGGCTTTCCCCGTGTTCGCTCCAGGCGTCCGTGCTACGATCGTACCGATCGCTTGCCGAGATGCCGGACGAGAGGGACTCCCGTTGGTCGACCGCGAGACGACACCCCGGGCTGCACTGCCGATCGCGCTCGCCGGCGCGGCGGCCTGCGCCGTGCCCCTTGCCGTCTACCTGCTCACGCTGGCGCGCGACGTCACCTTCGTCGACAGCGGCGAGCTGGCCACGGCCGCGATCACGCTGGGTATCGCGCATCCGCCGGGCTATCCGCTCTTCACGCTGCTGGGGCACATTCTTTCGTGGCTACCCGTCGGTCTGCCCGTGGCGCGTGTGGCTGTGCTGAGCGCCCTCGCCACCGCCGCCGCGAGCTGGTTCGTGTGGCGCACGGCGCGCGCGCTCGTCGATCCCGAGGGCCGCAGCGGCGTGGTGGCGTGGGCGGCGCTCGCGGGCGCCCTGCTCTTCGCGTTCGCGCGTACGGTGTGGTCGCAGGCCGTGATCGTGGAGGTGTACGCGCTGCAGGCCGCGCTCACGGCCGCGTGCCTGGCGGCGATGCTGGCGGCTGTGGGTGCGACTGGCTGGCCTCGCAGCGGATTGCGCGGGGCCGGCCTCCTGTTCGGGCTATGCCTGGCGAATCACCTCACCGGCGCGCTTCTGCTCCCGTCGTTGCTCGTGGCGGTGGCGTGTGTGATCCGCGATCGACGCCGCGCCGGCCAGGCCGTGGCGGGTCCGGTGCTGCGGGCGCTGGCCTGGACGCCGCTGCCACTGCTGCTCTACGCCCTGCTGCCACTGCGGTCGCGGATGGACCCGCTCGTGAACTGGGACTACCCCGACACCTTGCCGCGGCTGCTGATCCACGTCTCGGCGCGGCAGTACCAGGGCAATCTGGGGCGCGAGGGGCTCAGGCTGGGCGAACTGCAGCGTTTCGCGTTGAATCAGCTCCCGACCGAGGCCACGCTCGTGTTGCCGCTGCTGGCGATTGTCGGCCTCGTGCTATTGCTACGGCGACGGCCACGGGCCGTGGCCGTGACCGCGCCGCTCCTGGTTGCGCAGATCCTCTACAACATGGCGTATCCCATCCACGACATCGCCGTGTACTACATCCCCGTGGTCCTCGTGCTCGGTCTCTGGGCCGGCGTGGGGGCGGCCGGGCTCGCGCGCTGGGCCGCATCGCGTGCCGCCTGGCCCCGGCAGGTGGCGGGGGTGACGGCGGCGGCGGTGCTGGCGGCGCTGGGCGTTCTGCCGATCGCGCGCAACTTCGCCGCCAGCGACATGCACCACTTCCACCTGGCGCGTTACTACGTGCACGACGCGCTCGCCTATGCGGATCCCGGCGCGGTGATCGTGAGCGGGCAGTGGGATCGCTTCACGGCACCTGCACTCTATCTGCGCACCGTCGAGAACCTGCGGCCGGACGTGGTGATCCTCGACGTGGGGCGACTGGGCAGTCCCATGCTGGCGCGTGACCTCGCGCACACGTTTCCGGAGCTGGCCACGGCGTGTGCGCCCGAGCTGGCGGCGATGCGGGAGATTGCATTCAAGGCCGAGCGCGGCGAGGCCTACGACGTGGCGCGCAGTCGCCAGCTCTACCAGGCTCTCCAGTACGCCCTCGTGCACGAGTCGCAGAAGCAGCGACCCACCTACGCCCTGGGCGGCGTGTTCCGACATCCCATGTTCGCGGGCCTGCGCCAACACCCCGAGGGGTTGCTCGTGCGCATGACGTCGGATGCGGACTATCGCCCGTTCGCGGTGCCCGCGTTCGAGGGGCCGGGAGTGGCGCCCGCTGGGCTGCGCACGCACCTGGAGCGCGACACCTACGCCGAGTACCTGCGACTCCTCGACGGGCGCATCAAGTACCTGCAGGCCCATGGGCAGACGGAGCAGGTGCCCGCGTTGCAGGCGCTGGTGGCGAATCTCGGGGGCAGCTAGCGCCGGGCGAGCATCTCCCAGTCGATCATGCGCTCGATGGGGGCGCGGTCGTCGGTGAGAGGCCGCGTGGGGTCGCTGGCGACGTCGTCGCGGAAGGTGGCGGCGCTGAAGGCGGCGGCCGGGGCCAGCAGGGCGCTCGCCGTCTCGGGGTCGACGGCGAAGTCGACGACGCGGTTGCTCGCCACCACCACGTTGTCGAACGAGTTCGGCAGCTTCATCAGGTACACATGCCCGAACACCGTGCGCAGCGTGCCGCAGATCGCGCGCATGAGCGGTGAGTCGTCATGGGCCGACGACACGTTCATGGCCACCAGTCCGTCGGCGGCCAGGCGCGCCTTCACCTGCCGGAAGAACTCCTGCGTCGTCAGGTGGAACGGGATGTACACCTGCTGCGTGTAGGCGTCGATCACGATCACGTCGTAGGTGCCGCGGTCGCGGCTCACGAAGATGCGACCGTCCTGGTTCACCACCCGCGTGGTCGGGTTGAGCGCGAAGTAGCGCCGTGCGACGTCGATCACCTGGGGATCGATCTCCACGCCGGTGACGGCGAGGTCGGGATGGAAGAACCGGAGCTGGTTGGCGATGACGCCGCCGCCGAGGCCGATGATCAGGGCGCTGCGCGCGGGTCGTCCTAGGTACCACGGTAGCAGCGAGTAGTAGTCGTAGTACAGACCGGTGAGTGGGCCGGCCTTGTTCGCCACGGTCTGCGACCCCACCGCGTCGTTGTACGCGAGGAAGCGGAAGGTGCCGCGGTCGTAGACCTCGATGTACTCGTAGGCCGACTCGCCCGCCCACACCAGGCCCGGCGTGTGCCGCGGCGCGGGGACGGGTAGCAAGCAGGTCGCCAGCGCGAGCGCGCCGAGGCCCGCGTGGCGCCAGCGCCGGAATCCCAGGGCCACCACCGCCAGCAGCACGGCCGCGAAGACGACGATCGTCTTGCCTGTGCCCACGCGAGGGATGAAGATGAGCACGGGCAGGAACGTGCCGATCACGCTGCCGAGGGTGGACAGACCGAAGATGCGACCGGCGGCGTCGCCCACGTGGCGTTGCTGGGCGAGCACGCGGATGAGAAACGGACTCGTCATGCCGAGCACGAGGATCGGCGGCAGAAAGAGCAGGAGGATCGCCACGAGCGATCCCACGAAGATGAAGCTGAATGACGACTGCAGCGTCACCAGCGCGCCCGAGAGCGTGCGCAACACGGCGGGGGCCACGAACGGCAGCACGAGCAGGTACGCGCACGCGGCCAGGAGCAGGCGCAGCAGCACGGGGAGCTGGGGCCGGCGGTCGGCCAGCCGGCCGCCCACCACGTAACCCACCGCGAGCGCGATCATGATCACGCCGATGATGTTGGTCCACACGAACGTCGATGTGCCAAAGAACGGCGCCACGAGCCGCGACGCACACAGTTCGATCGCCATGATCGCCATGCCGGTGCAGAAGGCGAGCACGTGCACGTAGCCGGATGGCGCCGAGGCGGTGGCGCGGGTTTGGTCCTGTCGCGTGGCCAAGGTGGGCCTTTCCCTGGAGGTGAGGGGCGCCGGTCCGCGAAATATAACGGGCGCGGTCGCCTTCTCCTAGTCGCAGATCGGGGTGGCAATCTCGGCGCCGCCGAGCAATGCTAGATGAGCGAGGAGGTCTCACCATGACAGTGGCAGCGCAGATCCGCGCACTGGCCGCGCAGTATCGCGCCGATACCGCTGCGGGCCTCGGCCGCCTGATTCGCCACCGGTCGGTCAGCGGGCAAGAGCGGGACGTCATTCAGGAGCTGGCGCGCCAGATGGAGGCGGCCGGCTTCGACGAGGTGCGGATCGACGGACTGGGCAACGTGATCGGGCGTATCGGGTCGGGGCCGCGGGTGCTGGCCATCGACGCGCACATGGACACCGTCGACGTTGGCAACCCCGCCAACTGGCACTTCGACCCGTTCATCGGTGACGTTCACGAGGACCATGTCCGGGGCCGCGGCAGCGTGGACCAGGAGGGCGGGGCGGCGGCCATGGTCGCGGCCGGGCGCATTCTCCGCGACATCGGCGTGCCCGCGGACCTCACGCTCCTATGCACCGGCACCGTGATGGAGGAAGATTGCGACGGCCTCTGCTGGAAATACCTCATCGAGGAGGAGGGGCTGAAACCGGATGTCGTGATCAGCACCGAGCCTACCAACCTCGGCGTGTACCGCGGCCAGCGCGGTCGCATGGAGATCGAGGTGACGTTTCGTGGGCGCTCGGCGCACGGTTCCGCGCCGGAGCGCGGGATCAACGCGATCTACGCCGCGTCCCGGGCCTGCCTCGAGATCGAGAAGCTCGACGCGCGTCTCGCGCACGATCCGTTCCTGGGCAAGGGAACCTGCACCGTCACCCAGATGGTGACGGGATCGCCGTCGCTCTGCGCCGTGGCCGATATGGCCCGCATCCACGTGGATCGGCGTCTCACAGCGGGGGAGACGCGCGAGTCGGCGGTGGCCGAGATCGCGGCGCTGGTGGAGGGGCTCGAGGCCACGGTCGAGGTGCTGCACTACGAGGGCCAGGCTTACACCGGCGCGCGCTACGGCATGGAGATGTACTTCCCCACCTGGGTGATGCCCGCCGATCATCCGGCGGTGATGACCGGAGTTGCCGTGGCCACCGAGCTTTTCGGCGCGCCGCCGGTGGTGGACAAATGGACCTTTTCCACCAACGGCGTCACCATCAACGGGATCCACGGCATCCCCGTGATCGGTTACGGCCCCGGCGACGAGCGCTTCGCCCATGCGCCCGACGAGCAGGTGCCGGTCGACGACCTCGTGAAGGCTTCGGCCTTCTATGCGCTCTACGCGCTGAGGCATGCGCAGCCGGCGTGAGCGCTCGCGCCACGCCAAGAACCAGACGACACGAACCAGACGACACGAACCGACGACAAGAACCAGGGATCGTACCACACCATGGACACCGAGCTGACCCGCCTCGTCGATCGCATCGCCGCCCGCCCGGTCGAGCTGTACGGCCAGGATATGCTCCTGACCTGGGAGAAGAGCCTCGACGCGCTGCGCACTCTGCTCGATGTGGCCGAGGCGCTGCGGCGCCTGCGCGCCGCCGGTGTGAGTCCACGCTGCTTCGACACGGGGCTGGCCGTATCGCAGTTCCGCGACAACTCCACGCGCACACGCTTCTCCTTCGCGTCGGCGGCCAACCTGCTCGGGCTGACGGTGCAGGACCTGGACGAGGGCAAGTCGCAGATCGCGCACGGGGAGACGGTGCGCGAAACGTCGGTCATGATCTCGTTCCTCAGCGACGTGATCGGTATCCGCGACGATATGTACCTGGGCGCGGGCCACGCGTACATGCTCGAGGTGGCCGCCGCCCTCGACGCCGCCTGCCGAGATGGCGTGCTGCCGCAACGTCCCGCCGTGGTGAACCTGCAGTGCGACCTCGACCACCCCACACAGACGCTGGCCGATCTCCTGCATCTGGTGCACGAGTTCGGATCGCTCGAAAACCTGCGGGGCAAGACGTTGGCCATGACCTGGGCCTACTCTGCGAGCTACGGCAAGCCGCTGTCCGTACCCCAGGGCATCCTGGGCCTTATGACGCGCCTGGGCATGGACGTGGTGCTGGCCGCCCCGCCCGGCTACGACCTGGTTCCCGACGTGGTGACGCAGGCGGCGCAGCAGGCGACAGAGAGCGGCGGCCGGTTGCGGCGGGCCGACAGCATGGCCGAGGCGTTCGCGGGCGCGGACATCGTCTACCCCAAGAGCTGGGCGCCCTATCGCGTGATGGAGCTGCGCACGGCGCTGCTGCGTGCGCGCGACCAGGCGGGCCTGGCCGAGCTGGAACGCGCCTGCCTCGCGCAGAACGCCGAGTACGCCGACTGGGAGTGCACCCGCGACCTCATGGATCGTACCCAGGGCGGCGCCGCGCTCTACCTGCACTGCCTGCCCGCCGACATCACGGAGGTGTCGTGCGCACGCGGCGAGGTGGCGGCCGACGTATTCGAGAAGTACCGCGATCCGCTCTACCGCCAGGCGAGTTTCAAGCCCTACGTGATCGCCGCCATGATCCTCTGTAGCCGCTTCCGCGACCCGGCCGGCCTGCTGCGCGCGCTGGCCGGGCGTGCGGCGCCGCGTCTGATGGGATAGGCCGATGAACGCCGAGATACGCCCGCAAGAGTTCCGTCCTCTCGATTTCGATCGCCTGCTCGACTGGTGGCTGCGCGAGCGGAGGACGCGGGGGACGGTCTTTGGCCTGCACGAGGATCTCTTTCGCCTTCGCTTGCGCGGCCGAGGCTACGCACTGCGCCGACGCGGCTGTCTGTGCGAGACACCGGTGGGCGTGGCCGCGGGACCTCATACCCAGCTTGCCCAGAATATCGTCGCCGCCTGGCTCTGCGGGGCACGCGTACTCGAGCTGAAGACGGTGCAGGCGAGCGACGCGTTGACGATCGCGCGGCCATGCATCGACATGACCGACGAGGGCTACAACTGCGAGTGGTCGCAGGAACTGCCTCTGGACACGAGCCTCGCCCAGTATGTCGACGCCTGGACGCTCATCCGCCTACTCCAGCACGAGGCGGGCGGCTACGACGCTGCCGAGCCGGGCTTCCTCTTCGACCTCAGCGTGGGCTACGACCTGGCCGGCATCACGAGCGCCCCCATGCAGCGTTTCCTCGACCGCCTGGACGACGTGCGCGGCGAGGTGGCCCACCGGCTGGCCCTGGCCCGGCCGCGATTGCCCTGGCGATTCGACATCGCGTTGCCCCGCGCACTGACGCCGAGCGTCACCCTGTCGACGATGCACGGCTGTCCGCCGGAAGAAATCGAGCGTATCGGTCGCCACCTCATCGAGGAACGCGGCCTGGCCACCACGATCAAGCTGAATCCCACGTTGCTCGGAGCCGAGGCCGTGCGCGAGCTGCTGGGCGCGCGCCTTGGCTACACGGTCGACGTGCCCGACGACGTCTTCGCCAACGACCTCGACCTCACGGCCGCCGTGGCGGTGATCGACGCGCTCGCCGCCAGCGCGCGGCGGCGCGGCGTGGAGTTCGGCGTGAAGCTCACGAATACCCTGGCCTGCCGCAATCGGCGCGGCGTATTGCCGGCCTCGGAGTCCATGGTATATCTCAGCGGCCGCGCGTTGCACCCGGTGGCGGTGCACGCGGCCCTCGCGCTGCAGGAAGCGTGCGGCGGCGCGCTCGACGTGTCGTTCGCGGGTGGCGTGGACAGCCGCAACGTCGCCCGGGTCCTGGCCTGCGGCCTGCGGCCGGCCACCGCGTGCAGCGATCTGCTGCGCCCGGGCGGCTACCAGCGCCTCCACCAGTACCTGGACACGATCGAGGCGGCAATGACGGCCGTCGGTGCGGGCGATCTCGACGCTCTCGTCAACGCCACGTCCGGCGAGCCCACGCGTCCGCTGCCCACGGCGATGCTGGCGAACCTGCGCGCCTATGCTCGCGAGGTCGTCGAAGACCCCGCCTACCAGCGCGCCACCTATCCCGACCGCACGATCAAGACCGACCGCGCACTCACCGACTTCGACTGCATCGAGGCGCCGTGCCGGCACACGTGCCCGGCCCACCAGGATGCGCCCGAGTACCTGCACCACGTGGCGGCGGGCGACGACGACGCGGCGCTGGCCGTGGTGCTGCGCCACAACCCGCTGCCCACCGTCACGGGGATGGTCTGCGACCGGCCGTGCGAGCAACGGTGCACGCGCGTGCATTACGACGCGGTGGTGGGGATCCGCGACGTGAAGCGCTACCTCGCCCACCGCGGGGCCGCCTTGCCGGACGCGCGCTGTGCGGCGCCGAACGGCCGGCGGGTGGCCGTGATCGGCGCCGGCCCGGCGGGGCTCGCCTGTGCCGACGCGCTCGTGGCCGCGGGTGTGTCCGTCACCGTCTTCGAAGCCCGGGCCGCGGCGGGCGGCATGGTGGCGGGCGCGATCCCGGCCTTCCGGTTGCGCGACAACGACCTGGCGCGCGATCTGCAGCGTCTCGTGGCCGCTGGGGTCGATCTGCGCTGCGGCGAATTCATCGCTGCCGCTCACCTGGACGAGTTGCGACGCACGTACGACGCGGTCTTCGTGGGCGTGGGCGCCCAGGGCGACCGGCCGCTCGGCGTTCCCGGCGAGGACCGACCGGGCGTGGTGCCGGCCCTGCACTTCCTGCGCGCCGCGCGGCGCGGCGAGACGCTGCCGACCGGCGAGAGCGTCGTGGTGATCGGCGGAGGCAACACGGCGATGGATGCCGCGCGCACCGCGGTGCGGTTGGTCGGCGGCGCCGGCGTGCGCCTTGTATATCGCCGGACACGCGCCGAGATGCCGGCCGCGCGCGAGGAATTGCAGGCCATCGTCGACGAGGGCGTCACCATCCTCGCGTTGCTTGCGCCCATGGCCATTGCCGGCCGCGACGATGGTCGCCTCGACCTCACCTGCCGGCCGCAGCGCCTTGGCGCCCCCGACGCCTCGGGACGGCCGCGTCCGGAACCGACCGATGAACCACCCGTGACGCTGGTCTGCGACGTGGTCGTGCCCGCGGTGGGGCAGGTCGTGACGGGTGACCTGGTGCCGAATGATCGGCTCGGAGGCGGGGGCGAGGTCGCCGTCTACTGGGGTGGTGACGCGCGACGCGGCCCGGCCACCATCGTCGATGCGATCGCCGACGGCCGCCTGGCCGCGGCCGCGATGCTGGACACGTTCCGTCAGGTGGCCATGCCACCGGCGGATCCGACACCACGGCACCTCTCGCTCGCGGCATGGCAGGACCGCGCCGCGCGCCTCGTGCCGCCGCAACGTGCCGCCGTGCGCATCGATGCCGGCCGGGGCGACTTCACGCTGGTCACGGGTGAACTCACGACCGCGCAGGCGCGCGCGGAGGCTGCCCGCTGCCTCGACTGCGGCGAGCGCTGCGACGTGTGCGTGTCTGTATGTCCCAACCGCGCCAACCTCGGCTACGACGTGCGGCCCGTGCGCTGGCCGCTGCTGCGCATCGCGCGCCGCGGCGAAGGGTTCGACCTCGTGCCCGACGGCACGTTCGTGGTGACGCAGACGCATCAGACGTACCACGTGGTCGACTTCTGCAATCTCTGCGGCAATTGCACCACGTTCTGCCCCACGGATGGCGCACCGTTTCGCGACAAGCCGCGCTTCGCGATGCACGCGGCCACATACCGCGAGGGCGACGACATCCACCTGCTCACGCGCCACGGGCAGGAGGGGCTACGGATCCGTCACCTCCGGGGTGACACGGAGACCACCCTGACGCAGCGCGGCGACACGCTCGTGTACGCCACCGCCGACGTGCGAGTGGAACTGAACGCCAGCACCTTCGCCGTACAGCGTACGATGTTACTGGCCGGCGCGGGCGAGGACGTCGATCTGCGACCCGCCGCGCGCCTGGCGGTGCTGTTGCGGGCGCTCGCGGCATCGCCCGTGGCCGTGCCAACCGATGAATCGTTGTAGCGAAGAGACATTGTCGCGACGAGAGGCTGTGACCGTGGCGCGCTTCGCCTTCAATCCATACCGCCAGGATCTCCCGCGCTGGGAGGCGCCGGATCTGGGGTTCACCGCGCTCATCCGTGAGCGCGCAGCCCTCGCGCTGCACCGCGCGTTGCCGGGCTACGCGCCCACGCCGCTGGTCCGCGCGCCCGCCGCGGCGGCGGCGGCCGGCGTGGGCGAGGTGCTAGTGAAGGACGAGTCGGGGCGCTTCGGCATCGACGCCTTCAAGGGGCTGGGTGCGAGCTTCGCCATGTACACGGTGCTGCGTCGGCGCTGGGCCGACCTCACCGGCGACGACCTGGAGCCCACGGCGTTCCGCGATCCCACCGTGCGCGCGCGGCTGGGCGCCGTCACCTTCACCGCCGCCACCGACGGCAACCACGGTCGCGCCGTGGCCTGGACCGCACGCATGCTCGGCCAGCGCGCCGTCATCTTCATGCCCACGTGCACGGCGGCCGCGCGGATCGCCCATATCGAGCGCGAGGGCGCCACCGTGCATCTCCTGCCGGGCACCTTCGATGACTGTGTCACGACCTGCGCGCGCACCGCCGCGGCCGAGGGATGGCAGGTGATCGCCGACACCGCCTATCCCGGTAACATGGACCTTCCGGGCTTCATCATGGCCGGCTACGGCACCATCTTTGCCGAGATCGCCGATGCCGGCGGATTCGACGTGGACGCGATCTTCCTGCCCGCCGGAGTGGGCGGTCTGGCGGCGGCCGGCGCCGTCTCGTGCGTGCAGCAGCGCGGTGCCGCGCGTCCGCGGCTGGTATGTGTGGAACCGCTGTCGTCGGCCTGCTTCCTCGAGTCGATCGAGCGCGGCGGTGGCGCATCCGAAGCCGCCACGGGCGATCAGCAGTCGATCATGGTGGGATTGTGCTGCGGTGTGCCCTCGCTCCTGGCCTGGCCCGTGGTGCGCGACACGATGGACCTTTTTCTCGCCATCGAAGACGAACCTGCCCGCGACGCCATGCGGGTGTATCATCGCGACGGCATCATCTCTGGCGAGTCGGGGGCGGCGGCGCTGGCGGGTCTGCTCGCCCTGCAAGAGCGAGGCGACCTGGCGCCGGCGCGTGCGCGCCTCGGACTCGGCCCCGGCAGCCGCGTACTCGTGATCAACACCGAGGGTGCCACGGATCCGCAGTACCACCAGCGCGTGATCGCGGAGGCGATATGAGCGACGTGCGCTTCACACTCAACGGGGAGACGGTCGTCGACACGGGCGATCCGTCACGCAGCCTGCTGGCGTACCTGCGCGAGGAGCGCGGCCTCACCGCCGCCAAGGACGGTTGCAGCGGCGAGGGCACGTGCCGCGCGTGCACGGTGGAGATCGGCGGCCGCGCGAAGCTCGCCTGCCTCACCGCCATGCGGACCCTCGACGGACGCGAGGTGACCACCGTCGAGGGGCTCCCGGCCGCAGTGCGTGACATCATCGCCCACGCGTTCGTGCGCCATGGCGCCGTGCAGTGCGGTTTCTGCACGCCGGGCTACCTGGCCCACACGCGCGTGCTACTGGCGCAGAACCCGCGGCCATCGCGAGCCGACGTCGTGGCCGCGCTGCGTCACCACGTGTGCCGCTGCACGGGCTACCACGCCGTCGTTGATGCCGTGCTCACGGCCGCCGCGATCCTGCGCGGCGAGCAGGCGTTGGCCGCACCGGGGTCGCCCGGTGTCGGCCGCGACCTGCCCAAGTACCGGGCCCACGACCGCGCCCGCGGCGCGGTGGCCTTCGTCGACGACCTGCGCGTGCCGGGGTTGCTGCATGGCGCGCTGCGCTTCAGTGACCACCCGCGCGCCCGGATCACGCGCCTGGACACCGCCCGCGCCGCGGTCATGCCCGGCGTGGTGCGCATTTTCACCGCCGCCGACGTGCCAGGCCAGCGTCATACCGGCCTGATCATCGCCGACTGGCCGCTCCTGGTCGCCGAGGGCGAGACCACCCGCTACATCGGCGACGCGCTGGCGCTCGTGGTGGCCGGCACCGCGGCGCGGGCGCGCGCGGCCGCGGCCGGCATCGATGTCGCCTACACCGTGCTACCGCCGCTCACGGATCCCGAGCAGGCGCTTGCCAGCCCGATCCACGTGCACGCGGGGGGCAATCTGCTCGAGGAGAGCCACATCCAGCGTGGGGGCGATGTCGATGCCGCCCTGGCCGCGTCTACCTTCACCGCGCGCGGTACCTTCACCACGCAGCGCATCGAGCACGCCTTCCTCGAGCCCGAGGCGTGCCTGTCCGAGCCGGCGCCCGAGGGAGGCGTGGTGGTGCACTCGAGCGGCCAGGGCGTGTACGTGGATCGCACGCAGATCGCGTCGCTGCTCGACCTGCCGCGCGAGCGCGTGAGGGTGAACCAGGTATCCAGCGGTGGCGCCTTCGGCGGCAAGGAAGACCTCTCCGTGCAGGGACACGCCGCGCTTGCGGCGCACGTGCTGCAGCGGCCGGTCAAGGTGACGCTGTCGCGCGGCGAATCGATCCGCATGCACCCCAAGCGCCACCCGCTGCGCATGACCTACACTTTGGGTTGCGATGCGCGGGGGCGGCTCACCGCGCTGCGCGCCGACATCCTCGGCGACACCGGCGCCTACGCTTCCGTGGGCGGCAAGGTCCTCGAGCGCGCGGGCGGGCACGCTACCGGCGCCTACCACGTGCCGTGCGTCGACGTGGTCGCGCGCGCCGTGTACACCAACAACCTGCCTTGCGGGGCCATGCGCGGCTTCGGTGTGAACCAGGTGACGTTCGCCATGGAGAGCTGCCTTGACGACCTGTGCGCGCAGGGCGGCTTCGACCGCTGGCAGATCCGCTACGACAACGCGCTCACGGCCGGGTGCATGACGGCCACGGGGCAGGTGCTGCACGATGGCGTCGGCGTGCGCGACACCCTTCTGGCCGTGAAGGATGCCTACGATCGCGCCGCCTGCTGCGGCCTCGCCTGCGGCATCAAGAACTGCGGCATCGGCAACGGCATGGCTGACTGGTGCGAGGTGGCCATCGACGTCGCGGCGCCCGACCGCGTGGTCGTGCGCCATGGCTGGACGGAGATGGGCCAGGGCGTGCACACCGTGGCGCAGCAGGTCGTGGCGCAGGAGACGGGCCTCGATCCGGCGCACATCGACGTGGTCGTGTCCACGGCCGACGGCGCCGAGGCCGGCATGACCACCTCCAGCCGCGGCACCTCCCTCGTGGGCAACGCCCTCCTGCCCGCGGCCCGCGACCTGGCGCGCGATCTCGCGGCCCACCCGCTGGCCGACCTCGTGGGGCGCACGTACCGCGGCCGCTGGAGCTTCGATCGCTCCACCGCGCCCGGAGCCCAGGGCGAGGTCGTCACGCACTACTCTTATAGCTACGCCACGCAGCTCGTGGAACTCGACGCGCAGGGCGCCATCGCCCGCGTGATCGCCGCCCACGACGCGGGGCGCATCATCAACCCGGCGCTATTCCAGGGCCAGATCCAGGGCTCCGTGCACATGGGGCTGGGCTACGCGCTGAGCGAGGCGCTGCCGCAGACCGACGGCGGCCTGCCACCGCTGCGGCTGCGTGACCTCGGGCTGCTGCCGATGGACCGCACACCACCCATCGCGGTGATCGGTGTCGAGGTGGCCGACCCGCTCGGCCCCTACGGCGCCAAGGGCGTGGGTGAAGTGGGGCTCGTACCCACGGCGGCGGCCGTGGCCGGTGCGCTGCGCGCGTTCGATGGTCGGCAGCGCACACGCCTGCCCCTGGACCCGGCGGAGGCGCGGTCATGAGCCTGTACCTGCGCGACGTCACCTTCTGGGATCGCCACGTCGGCACGCTGCACCGCGGCGGACTGGTGGTGGAGTCGGGTCCGGGCGGACGTTTGCGCCCCACGCACGAGCTGCCTACCGGGGACGACACGGTGCTCGACTGCGCCGGCAAGCTGGCCATGCCGGCCTTCACGTGCGCCCACCATCACGTGTACTCGGCCCTCGCCCGCGGTATGCCGGTGCCGCCACGGCCACCGCGCACCTTCGCGGAGATCCTCGAGCTGGTGTGGTGGCGGCTCGATCGCAGCCTCGACCGCGACATGGTGCGCGCCAGCGCCCAGGCGGCGGCCATCGACTGCGTGCGCTGCGGCGTCACGCGCGTGATCGACCACCACAGCTCGCCGCACGCGGTGCCGGGCGTACTGGGCACGATCGCATCGGCCCTCGAGGAGGCGGGCATGACCCACGTGCTCTGCCTCGAGCTGAGCGACCGCGATGGTCCCGCCACCGTGGAGGCCGGCCTGGCCGAGACCGACACCTATCTCGCGAGCGGCCGACCGGGCCTCGTGGGGCTGCACGCGTCGTTCACCGTGGACGACGACCTCCTGCGCCGCGCCGTGGACCTCGCCCGCAAGTACGACACGGGCCTGCACCTGCACGCGGCGGAGGCACCCCTCGACGAGGACCGCTGTCTCGCGGAGCACGGCGTGCGCGTGGCCACGCGCCTGGCCGAGGCCGGCGCGCTCGCGCTGCCGGGCACCCTGCTCGCACACGGGCTGCACCTCGATGCGACCGAACGGGAACTCGTGCGCGCATCCGGCGCCTGGGTGGTCCAGAATCCCGAAAGCAACCAGAACAACGGCGTCGGCACGTTTCGCTGGGACGGACTCGATCCCGACCACGTCCTGCTCGGCACCGACGGCCTGCATGGCGACATGCTGCGCAGCGCACGCGCCGCCTTCCTCGCGGGGCGTGGCGCGGGCGAGAGCGATGCCTCGCTCGCGTGGCGGGCGCTCAGCAACAACGAGCGCTACCTCGCCCGGCATCACCCGGTCGCACTGCGGCGCAACGACGTGGTCATCCTCGACTACGCGCCGCCCACCCCGCTTCAGGCGGGCAACCTGATCGCCCACGCGTTCTTCGGGCTGGACGCGCGCCAGGTCTGGACCGTGATCGCCGACGGTGGCATCGTGCTGCAGAATGGCGAACTCACCCTCATCGACGAGGCCGAGATCCTGCGGGCGTGCCGCGACCAGGCGACGCGTCTGTGGGACCGGCTATCGCGGACGTAGCCAGGAGCTGTTCCATGATTCCCATCATCGACACCGTCACCGACACCGCCGTCCGCGACCGGGCCGTGCAACGCTACCGCGAGCGCGGCATCGTACTGCCCACGTTCGCCCAGATGCGCGACCCCTCGCGCGTGCCGGCGAAGATCGCGGCACGCCTGGCCCACGTCGGCCTCGTGGACCGCGACCCCCTCAACCTCTTTCGCATCACCTGGAAGAATGCCCCGCAGGACCACGGCGGCGGCTTCGGTGGCGTGAATTTCATGGAACTTCCGCCGTCACTCACCGGCGTGCCGGCGCGCATCGTTGCCCTGGTGGGCAAATGGTTCCCCACGGGCGCCCACAAGGTGGGAGCGGCCTATGGCTGCCTGGCGCCCAAGATCATCAGCGGCGGCTTCGACCCCACGTATCACAAGGCCGTGTGGCCGTCGACGGGCAATTTCTGCCGCGGCGGCGCCTTCGACTCGTACCTCATGGATTGTACGGCCGTGGCCATCCTGCCGCAGGAGATGAGCCGAGAACGCTTCCAGTGGCTGGAGGAGATCGGCGCGGAGGTCATCGCCACGCCCGGCTGCGAATCGAACGTCAAGGAGATCTACGACAAGTGCTGGGAGCTGAAGCGTACGCGCCCCGACGTCGTGATCTTCAATCAGTTCTCCGAGTTCGGCAACGCGGCCTGGCATTACACGGTGACGGGCGCGGCCATCGCCGAGGTGGCGGCGCAGCTTGGCGGCACGCTGGCAGCTTACGTGTCTGCCACCGGCTCGGCCGGCACCATTGCGGCGGGCGACTACCTGCGAACGCTCGCGCCGCAGCTCCGCGTCGTGGCGAGCGAGGCTCTGCAGTGCCCGACCCTGCTGAGCAACGGCTTCGGCGGTCACCGCATCGAGGGCATCGGCGACAAGCACGTGCCCTGGATCCACAACGTCCGCAACACCGATGCCGTGGCGGCCATCGACGACGACGACTGCATGCGTCTGCTGCGCCTCTTCAACGAGCCCACCGGGCAGGCCGAGCTGGCCGCGGCCGGCGTGCCGCGCGAGACCATCGCGAGCCTCCCGCTGCTGGGCATCTCGAGCATCGCCAATCTGCTGGCCGCCATCAAGACGGCGCGCTGGTACGAGTTCGGCAGCGACGATCTGATCGTCACCGTGGCCACCGATTCCGTCGACCTCTACCAGACGCGCCTCGCCGAGCTGACGGCCGAGCACGGTCCGTACACGCCCGTCCAGGCCGCCCGCGATCACGACCGTTGCCTCCTGGGCCAGCGCACCGACGCCTTCAAGGAGCTGACGTATCCCGACCGCAAGGCCATCCACAACCTGAAGTACTACACCTGGATCGAACAGCAGCAGATGGAACTGGCCGACCTGGAGGCCCTGTGGTGGGACCGCACCATCTGGCCGCGCATCTTCGATCAGCCAGCGCGCTGGGACGAGATGATCGCCGAGTTCAACGACCTGACCGGAGTGCTCGCGCGCTTCTGATGGGGAGGACGGCGTGGATGGGTTCGTGATCACCGACACGACGCTGGTCGACGCCGACACCATGCGCGACGCCAGCCTGCGTGTCGCCGGCGCGCGCATCGCCGAGGTGCTTCCAGCGCGTCTGCGCCGCGGTGATCTCGCGGATCTCTGTGCGCGCCACCAGCTCGCCGTCGTCGACGGCCACGACCGTTGGGTCATCCCCGGCGGTGTGGATCCGCACGTGCACTTCGCGCTGCCGGCCGGCGACACGGTGACCATCGACGACTTCGCCTCAGGCACCCGTGCCGCCCTCGCCGGGGGCACCACCACCGTGGTCGATTTCGTCACGCCGGCTCGCGAGGAACCGTTGGTCGCGGCCACGGAGGCGCGGCTCGCGATCGCCGCCGACGCGGCCTGCGACTACCACCTCCACCTCAGCGCCACCGCCTGGCGACCGGGACTTGCCGACGAGTTGATCGCCTGCGCCGCCCGCTTCGGCACGCGTTCGGTGAAGGTGTACCTGGCCTACCTCGACACCATCGGTCTCGCCGCTGACGTGCTCCCCGCGGTTCTGCGGGCCTGCGCATCCGCAAACCTCACCGTGCTCGTGCACGCCGAGGACGGTGCCGAGATCGCCCGCCGGCAGCGTGAGCTGCTGGTGGCGGGACAGAGCGGCGTGGCGTCGCATGCGCGCGCGCGGCCGCCGGCGACGGAGGCGCGCGCCATCGCCAGGGTTCTCGCCGCCGCAGCGACCGCAGGTTGCCGCCTCTACGTCGTGCACGTTTCCACGGGCGACGGCATCGCGGCGATCGGCAGTTCGCGCGCGGCAGGACAGGTCGTCTATGCCGAGACCTGCCCGCAGTATCTGTTGCTGGACGAGTGCGTGTACGAAGGCCCGTTCGACGTGGCGGCTCCCTTCGTCATGAGTCCGCCGCTGCGCGGAGCGGCCGACCGTGCGGCCCTCGCGGGCGCCGTCGCCGACGGCCAGTTCGACGTCGTCGCCACCGACCACTGCGCCTTCACCCACGCGCAGAAGGCCCGCGGCCGCGACGACTTCACCCGCATCCCCGGCGGTGTGGCCGGTGTGGAGCACCGTCTCGCCCTCGCCTACACCGCCTTAGTCGCCACCAACTGCCTGGCCGCCACGGACTGGGTGCACCTGGTCAGCCGGCGGCCCGCCGAGATCTTCGGCCTCCACCCACGCAAGGGCAGCCTGGAGCCCGCCGCCGACGCCGACCTCGTGCTCTGGGATCCCTCGTTTGCCGGTACCATCCGCGCGAGCGAATCTCACAGCCGCTGCGACCACAGCATCTACGAAGGTATGGCCATCCGCGGTCGTCCCGAGCGCGTATGGTCACGAGGCGAGGAGGTCGTCAGGAACGGAAGCGTGAGCGCGACGACGGGACGTGGGCGCTACCTCGGGGCGTAGCCGGGCGTGTCTAACGTGCCACGAAGAATGTTGACGGGTCCAGCGCTTGCCTGGGCCCGTCCTCATGAACACCAAAACACTCACTTCATGCCCTACGCTTCCTCCCCACTGCCCCAACCCTAACTGCAAATACCACAAGCCTCAGCCGCAACCCTGGCCCTTCGCGCTCTTCGGCACGTTCTCCCGAAAATCCCCGCCCTACACCGTCCAGCGCTACCTCTGCCTGGCCTGCGGCAGGACCTGCTCAGACCAGACCTTCCGCACCACATACTGGCTCAAACGCGCCGATCTCCTGCCCAAGGTCCACAAGCACGCCGTCTCTGGCGCCGCCAACCGCCAGATCGCCAGGCTCCTCGACACCTCGCCGACGACCGTCGACAACCTCCTCGCCCGCCTCGGCCGACACTGCATCCTCTTCCATCGACACCTGGTGTCCCAGGCGTCACCCTTCGTGGACATCGCCATCGACGGCCTCGTCACCTTCGAGCACTCCCAGTACTTCCCCTACGAGATCGTCACGGCCGTCGATCGCCCCTCCAGCTTCATCATCCACTTCGCCGAGGCCGAGCGACGACGCAGCGGGGCGATGACCGACGAGCAGAAATGGAAACGGTCCCTCTTTGAACAAAACTATGGCCGGCCGGACCCCAGGTCGTTGATGCGGGCGCTGCTCGAGGTGCTCTCGGTCTCGCTCGACGGCGCCACCGAGGCCCACATCTGGAGCGACAAGCACAAGACCTATCCCTACGCGATCGCGAAGCTACGGTATTGCAAGGTGATCCACGAGACGATCGACTCCCGTCAGCCGCGGACGAGTCGCAACCCGTTGTTCGAGGTCAACTTGCTGGACATGTTGCTGCGGCATTGTCTGAAAGACCACACGCGGGAGACGATCGCGTTCGGGAAGCGACGCCAGCATTCGATCTACCGGCTGGCGATCTTCCTGGTGTGGCGCAACACGATCAAGTTGCGTCGGGAGAAGCGGTGCTGGAGCACGCCGGCGATGCAGATCGGGATCGCCACGAAGCCTTTGACCGAGGAGGAGGTGTTGTCGCGGCGGCTGTTCGTGTCGCATATCGAGTTGCCGCCGTTGTGGGATGACTACTACTGGCGACGGGTCGAGACGCGGCCATTGAAGGTGAACCGGAGGCACAAGCTGACATACGCCGCGTAGTGAGAAAGGCGGGCCTGGCCGGGAGTACCGGGGCTCAAGGCGCCAACAACATTCTTCTTGGCACAACTGAAGTCATGGTAGGATCAGGGCCCATGGGTGCGAAACGTCCACACGAGGACCTGATCATGAGCGGTCTCGCTGACGGTATCGGCGGTTTCCTCGCTCGCGAGGAGCCTGGGCCGGTGTTCGCGGGCCTCGCTGCCGGCGACCTCTTCGTGGCCACCGGGCGTGGGGCCCTGCAGGTGGTGATCGAGCAGACGGGCGCCCGGGTGCTCCACCTGCCCGACTGGCACTGCGATACCCTGCGTGAACCCGCCGCGCGGCTGGGCGTCGCGATCCGCACCTATCCTGTAGACGCCGCGCTCGGTCCCACGCGTGCTCCTGACCCCGGCCCCGGCGAACTTCTCCTCGTGATCGATGCGTTCGGGCTCCATGGCGAGGCGACCTGCGCGCTGGCCGACGCGTTCGGTGCGCGCCTCGTCGTCGATCGCACCCAGGCGATGTTCGCGGACCCGCCGGCCGGGGCGTGGTCGTTCGACTCGGTGCGCAAATTCCTCGGCGTGATGGACGGCGCCCGGCTGACCGGGCCCGCCGGCTGGCAGCCGCCGATCCTGCCTCCGGGGCCCGAGCGGTCGAGCGTGCACTTGGAGCTGCGGGCCGCCGGACTGCGCGACGAGGCCTATACCGCCTTCGCCATGCACGAGGCGAGTCTGAGCGGTCCCCCGGTCGCCGCCACTGTGGCCACGCGGGCCATGCTCGCCCGCCTTGATCCCGCGTGGATCCGGTCGCGACGGCGCGCCAACTGGCGCCGCCTCCACGCGGCACTGGCGGAGCTGGGTACGCTCGACCTGCCTGCCGAGCATCCTGGCGTGCCTTTTGCTTACCCCTTGCTGGCGTCGACCGATCCCGACCGGGAGGCGATGCTCGCCGCCCGGGTCTTCGTGCCGACACTCTGGCCCGAGCGATTGCACGACGAGGGCCGCGTCGCGACGATTGCCCGGCGGCTGCTCCCGTTGCCCCTCGACCAGCGCTACGAAGGCGATGCCATGGCGCGCGTCATTCGCGTCGCCAGAGCCGCGCTGGAGGTGAATCGATGACCAAGCCGTGGCCGGGCCTCGTCCGCGCCGCCCTCGCCCTGCACACGGTCGTGGGAGTGGCGTCCCGGACGACCGGCACCGGGCGGTCTCCGACGGGTTTGTCTCATTCTGGCGATGAGGACGGGCGTTCAGGGAAAAATCGGGAGTTGACCACTGGCTTTCAGAGGCGTGCCGACCTATCGTGGAACTGATCGCCCGTCGCACCTCGGTTCGTCGTCCCGTGCCGATCTGTGGGCTTTTCCGACCGGAGCCGTCATGAAACTCGCCGCATTTCCTCCCGTGCACTCGTTCCACATCCCCGTGATGGGCACTGGTTTCACGATCGACACGCCGCTGAAGGTGGCGCGCTACGGCATTTCGTCGGTGGTGTCGCTGGTAGACGACGTGCTGATCGAGCAGGTACGCCGGCGGGTGAGCGACGAGAATGGCGAGCCCTGCGAACCCATCGCTGACCGTGACGAGGACGCGCGCGCCCGCCGCATCACCGCCTACCTCGACCTGCTCGACACGCTCGTCAAGCGGCAGGTGGAGCGCGTGCGGAGCGCGGCGTTCGAGGCCGGCAGCGAGATCGTACGCTATTTCGAACTGTTGCCGCCGTCGCCTCTGCGTGGCCTGTACGAGGAGATGAGGTCGGTACGGGATCCGGCCCGGATGGCGCAGCTTCAGGAACGGCTGCGCGGCTTCGTGTCGCCGGGCGCGATCGACGTGAACATCATGACCAAGCTCGACCGCGACCGCGATCGCAGCGGCCGCAGCCTGCCCGAGCACGGTTCCGACGCGCTGAGCGCATTGCGCGGCTTTATGAACAGCCGCGTCGACGCATCGGTCGTGCTGTCGGCAGGCATGAATCGGCGACTGTTCGCGTACATGGCAGAGTTCGACGGCATGTTTCCCGACGCGGGCGGGGCATTGCGCAAGCGCATCATCCTGAAGGTGAGCGACTTCCGCTCGGCCCTGTTGCAGGGCAAGCTGCTGGCCAGGCTGGGGCTGCACGTTTCGGAGTTCCGCGTGGAGTCGGGACTGAATTGCGGTGGCCACGCCTTCGGCGCCCAGGGGCAGCTTCTCGGCATCATACTCGACGAATTCCGGCGCGGGCGCGATGACCTGAACGAGACTCTGGGCGATGTGCGACGCCGGGCACTGGCCACGCTCGGCCGCGGCGACGACGGCTCGGAGCCTGGGCCGGCTCGCGTCACCGTTCAGGGCGGCATCGGCAACGCCGACGAGGATCGCCTGCTGCGCGAACGGTATCGCGTGGACGGCACCGGGTGGGCCACCCCGTTCCTGTTCGTGCCCGAGGTCGTCAACATTGATCCCGCCAGCCTCGCGAGTCTGGAGTCGGCAGGCGAGGATGACATCGTCCTGAGTGGCGCGTCGCCTCTCGGCGTGCCGTTCTGGTCGTTGCGCACATCCGCCAGCGAGATGCGGCGACTCCACGGTATTGCCGACGGCCGGCCGGGTAGCCGCTGCCCGAAGGGCTATCTCGTTGCGAACACCGAGTTCTCCGAAGCCCCCGTGTGCACTGCCAGTCGTTTCTTCCAGAAGCGCAAGCTCGCGCAGATCGCCGCGTCGGCCATGTCGAAGTTCGAGATGCGGCGCGCGCAGGAAGCCGTGGTCGCAAAGGCCTGCATCTGCCACGACCTCGCCGGCGGCGCCACCGGCCCGACGGGGATCGATCCGCAGGCGACGACCGCCGTCTGCTGCGGTCCCAACGCCGCCTACTTCCGCGAACGCACCACCCTCGATGCCATGGTCGATCATATTTACGGGCGCGCGTCCCTCCCTCTCGCCGCCAACCGTCCGCACATGCTGCTCAAGGAACTGTCGCTGCACCTCGAAGCTTTGCGTCGCGAACTCGCTCGCCACGAGGAGCCGCCTGTCGGGTCGATCGCCCGCTCGATCGCCGGGTGCCGCGAAAACCTGCAGCGCGGCATCGAGCATTACCAGGAGCTGGCAGGCCAGATCGCCGCATCGCATCGCGAGTCGTTCGTCAATCGCCTCGAGCAGCTGCGCAGTGAACTGGCCGATCTCCTGCCGGCGTGCGTGTCGCGGGGCTGACGCGGGCGTCAGCGTCGTAGCCGCTCCGCTGCCCGTTCCAGCGTCGTCATGGTCTTGCAGAAGGCGAAACGCAGCAGGCGTCGTCCCTCGGTGTGGTCGTCCAGGTAGAACACACTGGGTGGTATGGCGGCCACGCCGCGTGTCGCGATGAGGTGGCGGGCGAAGCTCATGTCGTCGGTGGCGGCGAGGGCCGTGAAATCGGCGAGCAGGAAGTAGGTGCCCGCGCACGGCGCGACGGCGAAGCCCACGTCTGTCAAAACACCGGCCAGGAAGTCGCGACGGGTGGTGTACTCCGTGCGCAATCCGCCGTAGTACGTGTCGTCGAGTTCCTCGAGGGCGCGCGCCACGGCCATCTGCATGGGGGTGACGGAGCAGAAGGTGAGGAACTGATGGGCCGCCTGCAGAGCGGCCACCATCGCCGCTGGTCCGGTGGCCCAACCGATCTTCCAGCCCGTGCAGGAGAGCGACTTGCCCGCGCTCGCCAGGCGCAGCGTGCGCTCGCGCATGCCGGGCAGCGTGGCGATGGGCACGTGGCGGCGGCCGTCGTAGGTGAGGTGCTCGTACACCTCGTCGGCCAGCACGATGAGGTCGTGACGGCGGCACAGGTCGGCCAGCGCCGCCAGCTCGTCGGGCGTGAACACCTTGCCGGTGGGATTGTGCGGCGTGTTGAGCAGCAGCATGCGAGTGCGCGGCGTGATGGCGCCGGCCACGGCGTCGATGTCGAGGGCGAAGTCGGGAAAGCGCAGCGTCACCGGCACGATGCGGGCACCGGCCATGGCCGCGGTGGCCGGGTACGAATCGTAGATGGGCTCGAAGGCGATCACCTCGTCACCCGGCTCGATCAACCCGAGCATGGCGGCGGCGATGCCCTCGGTGGCCCCGCTCGTCACACCCACCTCGGTGAGGGGATCGTAAGCCAGGCCGTAACGGGCTTCGATGGCCCGCGCGACCGCGCGCACCAGCTGCGGATGGCCCTGGGAGCGCGCGTACTGGTTCGCGCCCTCGCGCATCGCCTGCATCGCCGCCTCCATGAGTAGCGGCGGGCCGTCGAAATCGGGGAAGCCCTGGGACAGGTTGATGGCGTCGTACTCAGCGGCGAGTCGCGTCATCTCGCTGAAGATGGTGGTGCCGAAGGGGCGTAGGCGGCTGGCGATCACGGGTCTACCTCTCGCGGTTTGCATCCGGTTCCTCAGCAGGAGCTTATCACCTCCCGACGCCGGCGCCAGCGGCGAGATCGGCGGTGTCTTCCTATCGTGACCGGGATTCACGATACCCAACCCGGGAGGCTTGCCGATGAAGACGCTGCTCACCCTCGCCACGCTCGGCCTGGCCCTGACGCCGACCGTCGCCGGCGCCAGGATCGTCACGAAGACGATCGACTACACGCAGAACGGCGTGACGTTCGAGGGCTACCTGGCTTACGACGACGCCAGCCAGGCGCCGCGCCCCGGCGTGCTGATCTTCCACCAGTGGATGGGGTTGACGGACTACGAGAAGATGCGCGCCGAGAAGCTCGCCAAGCTCGGCTACGTGGCCTTCGCGGCCGACGTGTACGGCAAGGGCGTGCGTCCCACCGATACGAGCGAGGCGCAGACGCAGACGAAGAAGTTCTATGCCGACCGCGCCATGTGGCGCCAGCGCGGTCAGGCGGCCCTCGCGGAACTGCTGCGGCACCCCCAGGTGGACCCCGCGCACGTGGCGGCGATCGGCTATTGCTTTGGCGGCGGGAGTGCCCTGGAACTGGCGCGCTCGGGCGCCGATCTCGTCGGCGTGGTGACATTCCACGGAACGCTGAGCACGCCCACGCCCGAGGACGCGAAGAACATCAAGGCCAAGGTCCTCATCTGCCACGGCGCCGACGATCCCTACGTACCCCTCAAGGATGTGCACGCCTGCATCGAGGAGATGAAGAACGCCGGCGTCGATTACGAGGTAGCGCTGTACGGCGGTGCGGTGCATGCCTTCACCCAACCGGGCGCCGGCGACGATCCGAGCCAGGGCGCCGCCTACAACGCCGAGGCCGACCACCGCTCCTGGCAACTCCTGCAGGACTTTTTCGCCGAGATCTTCCCGTGATGCCGGAGCGTCACCGGTAGAACGACTTGATGGTGCCCCAGGAACTCGGCTGCGCGGCGACGCCGTCGCACGCGTGTGGCAAGAGCACCGCGACGCCCGGAACCGACCACCCCTCGGCATCGCGCGTGACGTCGCCGACGGCCCCGCCGCCACAGAAGTTCATGGGCTCGATGACGAGGTCGCCGTCGACCAAGACGCCGATCGCCGGATAGCCGGGAAGCGAGGACGGTGTGGCGGGTCCCACCTGGATGAACGTAAGCTCCGGCTGAACCAGGAAGTACAACTGCACCGAGAGGAGCAGCGTCGGTCCGGTCGTGGTAAGCGGCGTGCCGCAGCCGATTATCACGTTGTACGGGTCCCACACGTCGATTCCGCAGGGCCAGGTGGACCCGAGGACCAGCGGCGCCGGATCGGCATCCGGTTCGATCCGCCAGGCGAACTCGTAGCCGCCGATCGCATCAAGCGAACAGTTGCGCAGCACGAAGTACATGGTGATTGGCACGGCGGGCGCCGTCTCCAGGCAATTCACCGTGTAACTTGACGAGTCGAAGTACACCCCGATCCCGTTCTCGACGTCGTCGCAGATGGCCTGGGTGATGTTCGGAAACGCCAGCGCGAGCGCGCCGGCCATGACGAGTGCACAGGAGATGCGTGGCATGCTTCAGCCTCCCTTGCCCCGGATGAACGCCACGGTCGTTGGCGATCTTACACCCCCGTAAGCGCGGAGACAACGGAGAGGCTGTGAAGATGGATCAGGCGCGTCCCAGCATGCGCAGCAGGGTGGCCCGCAGGCGACCGGCGTAGATGTTCAGGAAGTGATTGCGGCGCAACGATCCGAATACCGGTGAACGGCGCGGCTCGACGCGTTGCAACTCCTGCTGCAGGGAGGTGTCGTGGCGGCCCAGCTCCATCGCGCGACCGAAGTGGCGGAAGGCGGCGCCGCGGCGCGAGTCGAGGAGATTCACCTTGCCCAGGGCGAAGTGCCCGGCGGGATCCTCGGGGTTGTCGCGGACGACCGTCCGCGCGATCTTGGTGGCCGTGTCCAGCCGCTCCCCCCGGGCCGCGACACTGATCGCGAGGTAGGCCAGCAACTTGGGGTGCTTGGGCTCGCGTGCGAGTCCCTGGCTGAGGTACTTTTCCGCCTCCGCGAATTCTCCCTCGGCAAGGAGTGCGGCCGCGGCGCGTACGATGCTCGCCATGACGTCGTCGGTTTCGTCTTCCAGCATGAACGTGGAGCCGGCAAACGGGTCGCGGCCGCTGTCGTGCTTCAAGGATGGTCTGGCCGGCATTTCGGCTCCGATCTGGGCTGGGTGTTGCCCCTGGATCGGCCCGTAACCTCTTTTCTTTAGAGGGATTCGGCCCCGGCCCCTTCTGCCGTCACCGCAGCCTCGCCGTGCTTCCACGCGCCCGGCGGCGTATGCGCGGTCGGGACGGAGGTGGCGTGCCGGACGAAGGCGCGGGACATGGGGACCGCCGCGGCGGTCGGGTCAGACCGCGTGGCCGGGGTCGTAAACCTCTATGGTGCCGTCAGTTCGGTCGACAAAGTAGCGGTAGATATCGGCCACGAAATCCTGGCACACCCGCAATTGCTGCGGGGCGATGCGGAAGGCGACCAGGCGCATCTGGTGATCCCAGATGAGTCGGCAGTTGTCCAGGGCACTGCAGAAGAACGACGCGACCACGGCCGGCAGCGTCGTGGCTTCCATAAGGTGGAACTCGAGCGGCTTGTCGATCGCGCCGAGCGCGATGTTCAAACCAGCGAGCACGGTGCCGAGGCGCAGCCGCTGCTCGCGCGGGTGAGGCAGGTACACCACCTCGCGTCCTGCGAACGAGCGTACGACCCCGGCCAGCAGATCCCGGTAGGTCTCCACCGTCACGTAGCCGTCCTCGATCAACGGTTGTCCCAGGAAGTAGCACCGGCCATTCGTGACGACCGTGCGCGAACGCTCCCGCAAATGCTCGTACGTGTTGCGCAGCAACGTGTCTGGCGGCGGAAGGTCCACGTCGTAGGTGGAAAAGAACGTGAGCGCATCGGCCTCGCGGCCCTGCCACATCACGTGGCGCTTGACCAGGCGCCCCTTGGGCGAGACCGGAGCCACGTCAGGCTTGGGGCGGGCGCCTTGCTCATACCAGCGACAGCGCGCCGCGGCAATGCGCAGCGTGTCCGTCCCGTCGTCCACGACGATGCAGCGTCCGGGTTGCACCTGGGCGACGAGGTGCTGGAAGTACACCTGCAGGTAGTTGCCGATCACCAGCGTCGGTACGCCATGCCAGGGGCGGAAAGTCGCCTCGAAGCGGTTTCGCAGGAGCCACTGGCTCAGCATGCGGAAGCGCTCGTGACGCTGCCAGCGGTCGTTGTCGAGCGCCGGCAGCCCAACCTCGTTCCAGATATGACGGAAATCGAAGCAATGCACGCCAGCCCAATGGCTCGGGTCGACCAGGTCGAGGATCTCCCGCTTCGAGTTGTGCGTGGAGGTGAACACATAGAGAAACGGCGAGTCGAAGCCCAGTGAGTAGCGGGCCTCGATCGCATTGAGCATTTGCAGCGGCGTCTTCACGACCAGCAGGGCATCGTGAGCGCCAGGTGCGAAGGACGCTTGCGGCATCTCTCTTGCTCTCACGTTCCTCTTGCTCTCACGTTGCTCTTGCTGTCGCGCCACCTGATCACGGTGGACCAGGGGTCAGGCGGTCCCCTCGCAAGGGCTCGTCCCGGACACAACCATAGCAGATTGGATCGGTACGCAGAATCCCCGGAACACGATTATATTGGCGTCGCGCTGGTCCAGCAATACCCCGACGCGCGGTGGACGGACCGACCCGCGGTCGTTATCGTCATCGGCGCCATGCTTTGAAGCGCTAACCTCAGCGAGCGATCATGCCTTTTCTCCTCGTGGGTGACAACCGTTCCAACACGAACTGGGGCGGGAGATCGGCCAGCCTGGCCTTGTTTTCTTTAGTCCGTACCGAGCTGGGGACGGGCGAGAGCGTGACCGGTGGCGAGCTGGGCCGCTCCTCGGCGGACTACGGGTTTCGCACCCGCCTGTTGCCGCCGTCGAAGCTCTGGCTGGCGCGCGCTCTGACCACTCGTCCGACGCGCAATCCCCTGGTCACCGCCTGGAAGAGCGTCGATCGGGCCCTCGGAGCTGGGGATTTCCTTACGGACGATCCCGAGCGTTCCGTGCGGAATCTCCTGAACTGGCGCGCACGCGATCCCGGCCTGCAGTCGCTGCTCGACCGGGTGGAGCGGGCTGACGTGGTCGTGGTCAACGGCGAGGGCGACGTGGTCTTCGGGCGGCCGGTGCGCCGCCAGGTGCGGTTCTTCGCCATGATCATCCACCTCGCGCGCAAGCTCGGCAAGCGCGTGGTCTTCGCCAACGCCATGCTCTCCGACTGCCCGCGAACCGGGCGCCACCCCGGCGCCTTCGCGGCGATGACCTCGGCGCTGCGCCTGTGCGACGTGGTCTGCGTCCGCGATCCCCACTCGCGCCACCTGGCCCGCGAGGAGATGGGCATCGCCGACTGCCACCTGGTGCCCGACGCCCTCTTCCACTGGTACGACGTGCTGCACGAGGCGCGACGGCAGCTCCCGGCCAACGGCGATTTCGTGATCCCGCACCCCGAGAACGATCGCTACCTCGGCCGGCTCGACCTCTCCGGAGATTACATCTGTGTCGGCGGCAACTCCATCGTCACGCAGCCAGGGCAACTCGCGCCGGTGGCCGCGGGGTACCGACGGCTGTGCGAGGGACTCGCGGCGCTGGGGCTGCCGGTGATCGTGGTGGTCAGCGACGGCCGGGACACCTTCCTCGAGGACACTGCGTGCGATCTCGGGCTGGGCATCGTGCCCCTGCGCACGCCTATCTATCTCGCCGCCGCCATCGTGAGCCGGGCGCGACTTTTCGTGTCGGGTCGCTACCATCCCACAATCATGGCCTCGCTGGGCGGCACGCCGAGTATTTTCCTGGCCACGGGTGCGCACAAGATGCACAGTCTGGCCACGGTGCTCGACTACCCCGACGAGGAGATCTTTCCGGCCGATCTCTCCGCTGCCGATGTCTCGCGCGTCTGCAGCCTCGCTCGCGAACGTCTGGCTGCCGGCGACTCGCTGCGCACACGCGTGGAGGCGTCGGCGGCGCGGCGCGCGGCCGAAACGGACGTGCTCGGGCGACTGATCGCAGCCCGCGGGACGCGGACCCGTATGACCGTGGAGCCACGCCATGTCTGAGTTCATCCCCCTGTCGGTTCCGGTGCTCCAGGGCAACGAGTGGGCCTATGTCCGCGAGTGCCTCGACACGGGCTGGGTCTCGTCGGCCGGCGGTTACGTGACGCGCTTCGAGAAGGAACTCGCCGCCAAGGTGGGCACCGCCCACGGCGTGGCTTGCACGAGCGGCACGGGGGCGCTCCACGTGGCGCTGCAGATGGTCGGGGTGACGAAAGGCGACCTCGTGCTGGCGCCCACCATCACCTTCATCGCGCCCATCAACACGATTCGCTACCTCGGCGCCGACCCGTTATTCGTCGACTGCGACGCGTACTTCAATCTCGACCCGACCCTCGCCCGAGAGTATCTCGATACGCAGACCGAGCAGCGCGACGGCCACTGCTTCGACCGCCAGACCGGGCGGCGACTGGCGGCCCTCGTGTCGGTGGCTGTGTTCGGCAATGCGGGAGACTGGGTCGAGCTGTACGCCGATTGCCGCGCACGCGGTATCGCCATCGTCGAGGACGCCACCGAGGCCCTCGGCACGCGCTACACCGATGGCGCCTGGACGGGTCTGCACGCCGGCGCGGCGGGCGATCTCGGTTGCTTTTCCTTCAACGGCAATAAGATCATCACCACCGGCGGTGGCGGCATGATCGTCACCAACAGCGACCACTTCGCCGACCGGGCCCGCTACCTCACGCAGCAGGCCAAGGACGATCCCATCGCCTACCGCCATGACTCGGTGGGGTACAACTACCGCATGACGAACGTGGCGGCGGCCATGGGCGTGGCGCAACTCGAGCAGCTCGAGACCTACCTGGAGCGCAAGCAGGCGAACCTCGCCCGGTATCGCGAGGGTCTCGCCGACCTCGGCTGGGCCGAGCTGGCCGCGCCACCCGGCTACGCGCGCAACAACCTGTGGATGATCCCGCTCGTCGTGCGGGGGGGCACCTGGCACGGCCGGGCGCGGGCCCTGGTCGACGTGCTCGCGGCCGAGCGCATCGAGACGCGGCCGCTATGGTGGGCGAACCACATGCAGAAGCCGTACCAGGACTGTCGCCTGCTCGGCGGGGAGCGGGCGTTCGATCTCGTGGCAAATACGATCAACCTGCCGTGCAGCGTCAACCTGACGCCGGCGGAGATCGACCGCGTTTGCGAGGTGCTGCACCGTGTCTAGAACGATCGGTTCGCGGGTCATCGTCATCGGCGGGGGCGGGCATGCGCGGGTGCTGATGGGCATCACTCGGCGCCTGGCCGGCCTCGAGGTGGTGGGCTACGCCGATCGCGACGACCGCGGCGTGCGCGACGGTGTGCCGTACCTGGGCGACGACGCGGCCGTTGCGCCTCGCTATGGCGATGGCGAGCTCTTGCTCGGCGTGGGCCTCATGACCGATGCCGCAGCGCGCTGGCGTCTCTACAGGCACCATCGCGAGGCCGGCGGCCGTTTCCTCACGCTCGTGTCGCCGCTAGCCCTGGTCGACGACACGGTGCATCTGGGCGCCGGCTGCGTGGTCATGGACCAGACCGCGGTCAACCCCGGCGCGCGTCTGGGCGAGATCTGCATCGTGAACACCGGTGCCGTGGTGGAGCACGATTGCCGCCTCGGCGACAACGTGCACGTGGCGCCCCACGCCACCCTCTGCGGCGACGTCACCGTGGGCAGCCACTGCCTCATCGGCGCCGGCGCCGTGCTGGTGCCGGGCGTTACCGTGGCTGCGTACACCATCATCGGCGCCGGCGCCGTGGTCGCGCGCGACATCGCCGAACCGGGCACCTACGTCGGCGTGCCGGCCACGCGGCGGGGCGAAGGGATGCCGGAATGATCGAGATCATTGCCGAGATCGGGGTGAACCACGATGGTTCGCCGGCGAAGGCCCAGGAACTGGTGCGTACGGCCAGGCGCTGCGGCGCCGATACGGCCAAGTTCCAGACCTTCAAGGCAAGCAACCTCGTCACCGGCACGGCGACCACCGCCGAGTACCAGAAGAAACATCACGCCGGCGATCAGCTCAGCATGCTGCGGCGCCTGGAGCTGGAGCCCGACGATTTTCGCCTCCTCGTCTGCACCTGCCGTGACGAGGGCATCCGCTTCCTCTCCACGCCCTTCGACCTGGAGAGTCTCGACTTCCTGCTCGGACTGCCGGTGGATACCATCAAGATCGGCAGTGGCGAGCTGACCAACGCGCCCCTGCTTGCGGCCATCGGCCGTGGGGGCGTGCGCGTGATTCTGTCGACTGGCATGGCCTGCCTCGGCGAGGTGGAGACGGCCCTCGACGTGTTGCGCGAGCATGGCGCGCGCGACATCGCTTTGCTGCACTGCGTCACCCAGTATCCCACGCCGGTCGACCAGGTGAATCTGCGCGCCATGGGCACGCTGCGGCAGGCCTTCGCCCTGCCCGTGGGCTACAGCGACCACACCCAGGGCAACGAGGTAGCCATCGCTGCCGCCGCTCTGGGCGCCACCATTCTCGAGAAGCATCTCACTCTCGACCCCGCCGCGCCCGGCCCCGACCATGCGGCGTCCAGCTCGCCTGCCGAGTTCGCAGCGCTGGTGCGCGCCGTGCGCAACGTGGAGGCCTGCCTGGGCGACGGCGTGAAACGCCCGGCGCCGTGCGAGGTGGCCAACATGCCCATCGCGCGCAAGAGCCTCGTGGCCACGCGCGACCTCGCCGCGGGCGATGTGGTGCGTAGCGCCGACGTCACCGTCAAGCGACCGGGCGACGGCATTGCGCCCGAACACGCCACGCACGTCGTGGGCCTTTGCCTGGCGCGTCCGGTGAAGCAGGACACCGTCCTGCTGTGGGACGATTTCCACCATGCCTAGGTCGATCGCCATCGCCACCACCACGCGCGCGGAGTACGGCATCCTCCGGTCGCTCTGCAGCGCCGTGGCGGACGATCCCGATCTCGAGCTGCGCCTCATCGTCTCGGGTACGCACCTGAGCGAGGCGCACGGCTTCACCGTGCGGGAGATCGAAGCCGACGGCGTGCCCATCTGGTGCCGTGTGCCCATCCTTGCTCCCGGCGACGACGACGTGGCCGCCCTCACCACGATCGGCAACGCCGTGCTGGCCCTGGCGCCGCTCCTGTCCGCCGACCGGCCCGATCTCCTCGTGGTCCTGGGCGATCGCAGCGAGACCATGGCCTTCGCCCTGGCCGCGCTGCTCCTGCGCATCCCGCTGGCGCATCTGCACGGCGGCGAGGTCACGGCCGGCGCCCTCGACGAGAGCATCCGCCACGCCATGACCAAGCTCGCCACGTACCACTTCGTGGCCACCGAGGCTTACGCCGCCAACGTGCGCCAGCTCGGCGAGGATCCGGCACGGGTCTTCGTGGTGGGCGCGCCTGGACTCGACGGCGTCGCCGACATCGTAACCCTCGACAGCGACGAATTGCTCGGCCATCTGGGCCTCGATCCGACGCATCCCTTCGCGCTGGTGGCTCTGCATCCGGAAACCACGCAACCGCCGGCGGCGGCGGGCGCCCTGGCCGCCACCGTGACCGCCGCCGTCCTGGCCACCGATCTGCAGATCGTGTTCACCGGCGCCAACGCCGATGCCGGTGCGGCCCTCATCAACGCCGCTTTCATCGACGCCGCCGGCCGCGAACCGGCGCGCTGCGTGTTCCGCGCCAGCCTGGGCCGGCAGCTCTTTTTCAGCGCCCTGCGCCACGCCGCCGTCATGGTGGGCAACTCGTCGGCGGGGATCATCGAGGCGCCGTCGTTCGGGATACCGGTGGTGAACGTGGGCGATCGGCAGACGGGCCGCGTCATGGCCGCGTGCATCGTCCCGGCCGCCGCCACCCGCGGTGATGTGAGTGCGGCGATCGCGCGGGCGCTCGATCCCGATTTTCGCGAGCGCTGCCGCGCCGTCGCCAATCCGTACGCGGGGCCGGGCGTGGGGGCCATAGGACACGCGATCAAGGAGAGACTCAAGTCGTTGCCCGTGGGCCCCGAGATCATCAGAAAGCAGTTCGTCAGCCGGAAGGGTTTCGATGCGTAAATACCCCGTCGAACGCTATCTCGCCGGGCCGGAGCTGCCGATTCGCGATGCGTTGCGCCAGATCGAGGAAAGCGAGCGGCGCACCCTTTTCGTCGTGGATGGCGAACGTCGGCTGTTCGGCGCGATCACCGATGGCGACATCCGTCGCTGGCTCATCGGCCGCGGCGACATCGGCGCTCCCATCGGCGACGTGTGCAACCGGCATCCCATCAGCGTGGGGGCCGACTTCGACCGCGCCAACCTCGCCACGCGACTGGTGGAGCTGGGCGCGACCTGCGTGCCTCAGGTCGATGCGCAGAATCGCGTGGTGGGAGTGGTCTTCTGGGAAGATGTGGTGCTCGAATCCGAGGTCGAGTCGCAGGGGCGTCAGATCGACGTGCCCGTGGTCATCATGGCCGGCGGCCGCGGCACGCGCATGCAGCCGTTCACCCAGGTGCTGCCCAAGCCCCTCCTGCCCATCGGCGACAAGACCATCCTCGAGCTGATCATCGATCGCTTCGTGAAGCACGGCATCCGGCGCTTCTGGCTGACGATCAACTACAAGGCCAACCTCTTGCGCGCCTACTTCCAGGACCTACCCCGCAGCTACGAGGTGGCGTTCGTGGAGGAGGAGATGCCGCTGGGCACGGCCGGCAGCCTCGCCCTCATTCAAGAGCAGCTGCCCGGCCCGTTCATCCTGACCAACTGCGACAACATCATCGAGGCCGACTTCGCCGACCTCATGGCTCAGCATGCGCAGCAGCGCAACGACGTCACCATGGTCGTGTCGCTGAAGAAGTACAAGATTCCCTACGGCGTGTGCGAGATCGAGTCGGGCGGGCAGCTCAAGGGCATCCGCGAGAAGCCGGAATTCGACCACCTCGTCAACACCGGCATGTACGTGCTGTCGCCCGCCGTGCTGGCGCACATTCCGGCCGGGCGCGTCTTCCACATGACGGATCTGATCGTAGCCGTCCAGTCGGCCGGTGGCCGCGTGGGCGTGTACCCCATCGGCGAGGGTGCCTGGCTCGACACCGGCGAGTGGGCCGAATACAAGCGCACGCTGCAGCTCTTCGAGTCGCGGCTGAGCCAATGATCAGGAGACGACCATGATCGACGGCAAGCCGGTCATCGCCATCGTGCCCGCCCGCGGCGGCAGCAAGGGCATACCGCGCAAGAACCTGCAACTGCTCGGAGGCCAGACGCTGCTCGAGCGCGCCATCGCCATCGGCCACGCCACATCGGCCGTCGACCGTATCATCGTCTCCACCGACAATGCCGAGATCGCCGCCGTCGGCCGAGCCGCGGGCGCCGACATCCACGATCGCCCGGCCGCGCTGGCCACCGACGGGGCCAAGGTGATCGAGGCCCTGCGCCACCTCTGCGATACCATGCTGGACGGACGAGGCGCGGGCGACGCGTTGCTCGTACTCCTCGAGCCCACGTGCCCGTTGCGTGCGGTGGAGGACGTGACGGCCTGCATCGAGCGCCTCGCCGCGGGCGGCTGCGACAGCGTGGCCACATTCACCCAGGCGGCCACCAATCCCTGGCGTGCCTGGCACCTGGACGGCGACCAGCCGCGCTATTTCGTGGAGGGTGCCAACCCCTGGCTTCCGCGGCAGAAGCTACCGGCGGCCTACGAGCTGACGGGCGCCGTCTACGCATTCTGGCGCGCGAACCTGCTCGATGTGCGCAACGAGGTGCTCTGCGGTGCGATTCGCGCCGTGCTGCTGCCGCCGGAGCGCTCGCTCGACATCGACACGTTGATCGATCTGGATGTGGCCGAGGCGCTGCTGCGCCGCGGCCGCTGAACCTCAACCGTCGAGGATGTGACCATGAACAAGCCGATGGCAGACAAGACGATCCACGAACTGCTCGACCTCACGGGCCGCACCGCGGTGGTCACCGGCGGCGCCGGCTTCCTGGGTACGGCCATGAGCAGCACCTTCGCCGAGCTTGGCGCCAACGTGGTGATCGCCAGCCGCGACCTCGAGAAGTGCAAGACGCGCTGCAAGGAGATCAAGGACCGCGTGGGCGGACCCGGTCGCCTCCTACCCCTGCACCTCGACCTGCTCGACAGGGCGTCGATCGACAACCTCGTGGCCGCGGTGGTGAAGGAGTTCGGCGGCATCGACATCCTGGTGAACAACGCCTGGTCGGGCAACAAGAACTCGTGGGAGTCGATCGACGACAAGGACTGGAACTACGACATCGACATGTCCCTCAACTCCGTGTTCCGCATCGTGAAGTCGGCATTCGAGACACTGAAGGACCGCCGCGGCGTGGTGCTCAACATCACCTCGATGTACGGCCACATCGGCCCAGATTACAGGATGTACGACGGCAAGCAGTTCGCCAACCCACCCAGCTACGGTGCGGCCAAGGCCGGCGTGCTGCAGTTCACGCGCTACCTCGCCAGCTTCCTGTCGCCTCACGGCATCCGTGTGAACGCGCTCAGCCCGGGCGCTTTTCCGCACCCGCCCACGCGCGAGCACACGGCCTTCATGGAGCGACTGAGCGAGCACAACCCGATGAACCGCCTCGGCGACCCGCACGAGCTGAAGGGCGCCGTCGCCCTGCTTTGCTCGGACGCCGGCAGCTACATGACCGGCCAGAACGTGTGCGTCGACGGCGGCTGGACGATTTGGTAGCCATGCCCACGCCCCTGGACATGGTGCAGTACCTGGCCCCGTTGCGGCGGGTGATCTGCGCGCCCGACTACGACTGCGCCATTACCTACCTGTGTGAGCAGCTGTCCTTCGTGGTGCACGCCTACTCCTCGGAGGAGTCGCACAACGGCTGGGTGGTGCCCCCGCGCTGGGAGGTGCAGGAAGCGGTGATTCGCCACGAAGGGGCCGTCATCTACGACGGCCTCGCGCATCCGCTCGGCGTGATCGCGCTGTCGCGACCATTCACCGGACGCCTCTCGCTCGACGAGCTGCGTCCGCACCTGCACTACCACCACGGCGACCCCGACGCCATCCCCTTCCACTACCGCCAGCAGTTCCGCAGCTGGCACCGCGACTGGGGCTTCTGCCTGCCGAAGCGGGTGTGCGACGGGATGTCGCCCGGGGAGTACGAGGTGACGATCCGCACCGAGGAGTCGCCCGGCACCCTGCGCGTGCTCGAGTACCATCACCCCGGCCGTACGGAGGCCACCATCGTCATCGGCGCCGACCTCGATCGCCCCGGCGTGGCCAACGACGGCGTGTCGGGCTGCGCCGTGGGAGTGGAGGTGATGCGGCGCCTGCAGGACCGCAAGACGAAGTTCAGCTACCGGCTGGTGCTCGTGCCGGGCACGCTGGGCTCGGAGTATTACCTCGGCAAGCTTCCGGTCGGACGCCGCGAGATGCTGTTCGAAGGCGTGTTCCTGGAGATGCTCGGCACCCCCACGCAGCTCGCGCTCCAGCACTCGCGCGAGGGCCGCTCGGCCCTGGAGTCGTCGCTCGTGCGCGCCCTTGCCGACCGCGGCACCGACCACCGTACCGGCGCCTACGAGACCGTCATCATCAACGACGAACATGTGTGGGAATCGTACGGAATTCCCATGGCGTCCCTCTCTCGCTGTCCATATCCGGAATACCACTGTTCGCGCGACAATGCCGAGGCGATGCGTGCCGATTGCCTCGACGAAGCGGTGGACGTGCTCCTGGCCGCCATCGACGAGCTGGAGACCACCCAGCTCGTCACCCGCCTGTTCCGTGGCACGATCTGCCTCTCGAACCCCCGGTACGACCTGTACGTGGACCCGGGCGAGCCGGTGTTCGGCACGGCGGCCCCCGACACGAGGCTCAACCTGCGCCGGCTGATGGACCTGATCCCCACCCTCGACCGCCCGACCACGACCCGCGATCTGGCGGCGCGCGTAGGCCTACCGGAGACCGAGGTGCAGGCATACCTGGCGAAGTGGGCGGCGAAGGGGTTGGTGCAGATCGACTAGACGGCGTGGGTGCCTCGTCTCGACCGCGGCAAGCGCAGCGTGCCCACATCCTCCCACACCCGTTCGCCGCCCACGCCCTGAGCCGCAACTCCAGAGGCGTCATGAGCCCCCTCGATCAAGACGGTTGAAAACCTCTCCCCACCGCCGTATCCTCATCCCCGGGGAACGACCCGCTACCCACCAACCGCGGTTTCACGACGTCCCGCGGCCCCCGGGACCGCGGGACGCCAAAGGCGAGCACCCTCGCCCCACCCTGCTCGCTCGCATATCGCGCGACACAGACCTCGCCAGTTCTCCACACAGGTCTGCGTACCGCAATATCGAGGTCGTTGGAAATGGAGTGAAATGGGTTGGGACAAAGTGAGGGGTTTCGTGGAATTGGCGCGACAAGAGCGACTTGACCGTCTTCGTGACTTCGTGGTGGTTGCGTGCCTGGCAGCTGCGACCGCAACATGCAGTTCGGTCCACGCCAACGTTGAAGATACAACAGTAGTCCTGATCGGAACGCTGCACGGATATCATGACAAGTCTATGACGTATTCGACAACCGATCTTCGCGACATCATCATCGCGCTAGATCCTGCCGCTATACTTTGCGAACTACCACCGACCATGGATGGTCTTCCTACGACTACCGATGGCCGAATCCGTCCGTGCTTTGACGGCAATGAGGATATCGCCGTGAATCAGGCTGCCGACTCACTGCATGTGCCTGCCCTTCCTTACGACCGTGATCGTAGGAATGAGAGATACCGGGAGACCAGGTATTTCGAACGCGAGAAGTTTGCGTTTCAGCAGCTGGCCGAGTGGTCTGGTCAAAGCGATGGAGACTCGGCATCGGCCGCTTGCGGTGTCGCTCTCGACTGTTTGGAAAACGTTCAGCGTGCGCAGATGGAGCTGGCCGTCCACGCTGGACCGCAGGTCGTGAACTCGCAAGCTTTTGATCAGTTATCGAGAAGTACCCGATACTTGGCGTATCGGCTCATTCCGAAATTGCTTGTTGGCGCGCACATGGACACGGTTGCAACGGACCTCGAGTTCCTCTCCGGCGAATGGAAGACGCGCAATCGCGCCATGGCTGACAACATCGAACGAATCGCGGCCGGATATTCGGGCAAACGGATCGCAGTCCTTTGTGGTGCGGAGCACCGGTATATCCTCAACGGATTATTGCAAGGCAGAGATGGTATCGTGGTAGAGGAATATTATGGCGTTGAATAGTCGTCGTGCGCACGACCACACACCTGATCGTTGGAATAGCCCGCCCGCACCATGCCCGCGCTGATGAAACACCCGACCTCGCATAGTTTGGTGGAGGGGGCGGGCAAGGAAAGCTGTTCAGTAACCTACAACATCTCGCACTTGGTCTCGCGAACAGAGTCGGGGGTGACAGGACGGGGCGATTCCGCAAACGACGGCGGCGACTCGTACCGCTGGGTGGGCGACCATTCTTGTTGTGGTCCTCGGCACGCTTTGGCGCTCGGCGGTTCCGCCGGACCTGGTGTCGGGCGAGTGGCGGCTGCTCGGATCCATGGTGCGGGCGCGCTTGATCCGGCGCTGCCGTGGACAACGGAGAGGGGGCCTCGCAAATGGCACGAGCGTTGGTGGTTGCCGTGATTGGCGCCGTTATTGTCCTCGTTTCGGCTTGTAGCGGATATCGAGAATTCCCGCGTCCGTGGAATAGTGGGCCGGTGGGCGGGGAATTCGAGACGGGAAGTGTTCTCCACGTCGGCGATCGATTGCGGCTGGTCTCGTTGGATGGCAGGGTCGCGGGGGGAATCCTCGTCGAACTCGATGAGTTCGCGATCACACTCGTGGACACATCTGACGTTGCTCGTCTGGTTTCGACTCCGGTCGACCAGGTCGAACGCCTCGAGGTCTATCGGTCCGGAATTTCCGGCAAATCGATGCGTACGATTGCGGTCGCAGGGGCAGTGTCTGCAGTGATCTACGCAATTGTGGAATCCGAGTCCGGCTCGGCGTTCCGTCCTGAAGCCGGCGCGCCGTCGAAATTGCCAAGGTAGCGAACTCTCGCCGACTTTGCGGCTGAACGTGGCGGCGGCGCTTCCACCGACGTCGAACGTACGAATCCTGGGAGAGACCCATGCGAGACTCCGTTCCGAAGGCTCGATTTCTTGCCGCCGCCGTCGTGGGCATGGTCGTGATTGCCGCAGTCGGTGGTCTTCTCTATGGCGTGGTGTTTGCGGGCTTCATCAAGGCAAACCTCGAACCGGTGAATGGCGTCATGAAAGCTCCCGAGTTTCTCTGGGTGGGGCTGGCCCATGTCCCGTTCGGGTTGCTGCTTGCGTTGCTGGTGTTGTGGAGGGGGGAACTCTCGGCGCGCGGTGGCGAAAAACGAGTGCGATGGGGTTCTCGCAATGAGGCGTGAGCGGCAGGAAAGCCCGGAAGCCGAGACGTCGACGCCGGCGTCACGGCACTCGCGTCATGGCGCGATATTCACCGTGCTGGCTGTCGTTCTCGGCCTTGGCATCGGGTGGCTCGACCTGCATACCACCGAGGTTGTCGTGACGGTTCTCGCCCTGCTGCTGGCCGGCCTGCTCCTCGGCCTCCTGCAGCCGACGGCGGCATGGCGCTTGGCGGTGCTGCTCGCGCTGGGGCTGCCCGCCATGGCGCTCGCAGGCCAGCTTCTTCGCCTGCACACATCCGAACCGATCCACGGTGATCTGCGCGTTGTCATGGTCGCTTTCGCATTCGCGTTGGTCGGTTGCTACGGCGGTGTCATGATTCGTCGGAATGTCGCGTAGCGTGCTGGCGCCTCCATGAATGCGCATGGTCGGCCGAGGCGAGATGTGCAAGACACGCAGCATGTGCAAGACACGCAGCATGTGCAAGACACGCAGCATGTGCAAGACACGCAGCGACCATGATGAAGACACAGAGCGACATGTCGCAGAACACTGGATCACCACCGCGCCTGACAGATGCCGGCCTCGACGGGAACCCACTGCGGGCCATCGGCCATCGCGAGGGAGAAACGCCCGACCCGGTCAAGCCGGCGAGATCAGGGGCCTGGAAACCCGAAGGGCGTGTGCGTCCCGGGTTCAGCCCTGCGCCTTGTTCTTCATCATCTCCTGCATGCGCTTCTGCAACTCCGGGGGCGCGACATCCTCCACGTGGGTGGCGATGTTCCACGCGTGGCCGAACGGATCGGTGAGCATACCCGAGCGATCGCCGTAGAACTGGTTCTCCACGGGGCGGGTCTGCGTGGCTCCGGCGTTGATCGCGCGCTCGAACACGGTATCGACGTCGTCGACATAGATCAGCAGGCTGACGGACATGCGGGTGTCACCCGTCGGCGCGAAGCAGCCCATCTGGGGCGCCTCGTCGGCCAGCATCACGCGGCCGTGACCGATCTTCAGCTCGGCGTGGCCGATCTTGCCGTTGGGCGCCGGCATGCGCATCGTCTCCTTCGCGTCGAAAGCGCTCGTGTAGAAGTCGATCGCCTTCGCGGCGTCCTTGACGATCAGATACGGCGTCACGGCCTCATAGCCCTCGGGGATCTTGCGAATGGTCATGGTAGCGTGGCCTCCTCTTCGGTTTGGGGGAAGAGGACAAGAAACATCGGGTCTGGCGGAACCGCATCGCGCGTGCGTCGAACGCGTTGATCATGTCGTGTCATCCGAATCGGGGCGGCTGGATGAGACACGAAGAAAAGGTGGTCGCGACATGCGACCACCTTCGATCGTGTGACGAGCCACGCTCAGAACGTCACCACCGCCCCCGCCGCGTACGACCACATGGATGTGGCGCTCTCGGTGGGTGAGAAGACCGGGCGGTCGTCGACCAGCGCGATATCGCCCTCGGTGAGGTACTTCGCCTTGGCACCGTGCTGGTAGGTGGCGCCCAGGTCGAGGTACACGCCCGGCTTCTTCGCGCCGTGGTCACCGTCGCGCAGGCGGATGAGCAGGCCGGCGCCGACGCTGGAGAATGCGGCCGTGTCATCGTAGTTGGTCTTGTGGGCGATCTCGTCGTCGTGCCACCAGCCGTCATCCTCGAGCTTGGACTCGGTCCACAGATAATTCAGGCCCAGACGCGCCTCGCCGTACGGTTGCACCGCGCCCGAGAGCGGCTGCACGCGGGCGAAGAGATAGCCGCCGGCCAGGTTGTTGGTGGTGGTGAGGTCGAAGCCGTCGACCAGCGGCAGTTCCTGGTGGGTGGACTCGCTGCCGTAGATCATGCCGTGCAGGCCGAGGCCGACCGTGATCCCCTGCCGCACGCGCACGCCGTAGTGAGCGTCGAGGCCGTAGCCCGCGCCGTCGATGGCGTCGCCGAAGGCGCCCTGAGGTTCGGCGACGATGAACTGCAGGCCGCCCTCCTGCTCGATGGCCACCGCGTGGATGGCCACGATGGCGACGACGGAGACGATCACGATCCTGGTGGCGATGGCGATTCTCATGGCTGGTTTCCCTTGCTTGGAGGTGGGCCGCGTGCCGACGTGTGTCGCCCGCGCGGCTGTCGTGTCATGTCGCTCGCCATATCGCGAATATCGTGCCGCGGCCGGCTCCGATGCGGGGGCGTTGCTATCGTTTTTTTCGACAACTGGTTAGACGGGTCGCGAGGAATCGACGAGGAGGCCAACCGGTGTGCTCTTCCGTCACACTGTATCTGGCCGTCCCGCAGACCGGCCCGATTCCCACGATCGGGTCGACGTTGGCCGTCACTGCGATCCGTGCTATATAGTTGCCCCTGGATCGGAGGTCCTGATGGCGACACAGCGTGTTCTCGTGACCGGCGCGGCCGGTTACATCGGCTCGGTGGTCGTGCGGCAACTCCTGGCCGCGGGCCATCATGTCCGCGGTTTCGATGCCCTATTCTTCGGGGGCGACGCCCTGCTCGGCGTCTTCGGCGACCCGCATTTCGACTTCGTGCGGGGTGATCTGCGCGACGGGGCGGCGGTGCAGGAGGCGCTGCGCGGCGTGGATGCCGTGGTGCACCTGGCCGCCATCGTCGGCGACCCGGCCTGCGCCCGGGAGCCTGAGCTGGCCCGCGCCATCAATGGCGACGCTTCGCGCGAGCTGCTGGCGCGCTGTGTCGACACGCCCACGGTGAAGCGGTTCGTCTTCGCGTCCACGTGCAGCAACTACGGGCGCGGGGCGCCGGGCGAGTTCGTACATGAAGAGTCGCCGCTCAACCCGGTGTCGCTCTATGCCGAGTTGAAGGTGGCCTTCGAGACGCAACTGTTCGGACTCGACGCGCGCTCCGATTTCGTGCCCACGGCCCTGCGCTTCGCCACGGTATACGGGCTGTCGCCGAGGCCACGTTTCGATCTCACGGTGAACGAGTTCGTACGCGAGGTTGCGCTGGGACGCACGCTGAAGATCTTCGGCGAGCAGTTCTGGCGGCCCTACTGCCACGTGGACGATCTCGCGGGGGCGTGCGGGCTGGTGCTGGCCAGCGACGCCGCGAAGGTGAACCGTAACGTCTTCAACGTGGGTGACACCCGCGAGAACTATCAGAAGAAGATGATCGCCGATGCGATCCTGGTCGTGGTGCCGGATGCCCGCATCGAGTACGTCAAGAAGGACGAGGATCCGCGCGACTACCGCGTCGACTTCACGCGCATCGCCGACACGCTGGGCTTCGCGATCACGAAGCGCGTGTCCGATGGTATCCGTGAAGTGCACGCCGCCCTGGCCGCCGGCATCTTCAGCGATCCCGACTCGCCGCGTTATCGCAACATCGCGTGACGGGCGAGCGGGCGAGGGAGGCTCCCGTGCACGACATCCCCGTCGCCATCCTCGGCGTCACCGAGGGCAACGGCCACCCGTTCTCCTTCTCCGCCATCATCAACGGTTTCGACGAGGCGGGCATGGCCGCGTCGGGCTGGGCCGGCATCCACACCTACGTGCGCCGGCGCGACCCGTCGGAGTTCGGCTTTCCGCCGCTGCGCATCACGCACGCGTGGACGCAGGATCCCGAGGTGACGGCCAGGCTGCAGGCGGCCAGTCGCATCCCGCATGGCGTGAGCGACCCGGCCGACCTGCTCGGCCAGGTGCAGGCCGTGATCATCGCCCGCGACGATCACGCCAACCACTGGACGATGGCGCAGCCGTTCCTCGAGGCGGGCATGAAGGTCTTCCTCGACAAGCCGCTCTCCCTGCAGCCCGACGAGCTGCGCCGGTTCCTGCCTTACCTCGAGCGCGGGCAGCTCATGTCGTGCTCGGGACTGCGCTTCGCGAAGGAACTCGACGAGCCGCGGGCCGAGCTGGCCAGCTATGGCAAGCTGGCGCTGGTACGTGGGGCGGTGCTCTTCGACTGGCCACGCTACGGCGTGCACATGGTCGACGCCATCCTCGGCCTGCTGCCGTCGCGGCCGGTGGCCGTGTCGGCGCATCGCTGCGCGCACACGTCGGTGGCCATCGAGATGGACGACGACACTTTGGTGACGATCGACGCTCTCGAGCAGGTGCCGAAGATCTTCCGCGTCGACGTGATCGGGGAGAAGCGCATCACGTCGCACGAGATCGAGGACAATTTCAGCATGTTCCGCCGCGCCATGGGCGCCTTCGCGCGCATGGTGACGACGGGCGAACCGCAGATCCCCCCGCAGCGTACGCTCGACGTCATGCGTGTGCTCATCGCGGGGCAGCGCGCGCGTGAAGAGCAAAGGAGAGTGACCGTCGATGAGCTCGGCATATGATCACCTGTTCGACCTGGCCGGCAAGACGGCCATCGTCACCGGCGGCGTGGGCATTCTCGGACGCGGGTTCTGCCGCGGCCTGGCGGAGTACGGCGCCCACGTGGTCGTGGCCGACGTGCGCGAGGAGGCCGCCGTCGCCTACGCGGCCGAGCTGAGCGAAGCCACGGGTCGCGACGCCCTGGGCGTGGGTTGCGACGTGGCCGACGAGGCGTCCGTGAAGGACCTCGTGGCGCGCGCGGTCGACCGCTTCGGCGGCGTGGACATCCTGCATAACAACGCCGCCTCCAAGTCGAAGAACCTCGAGGCGTTCTTCGCGCCGGTGGAGGACTACTCCCTCGAGGAGTGGCGTCACGTCATGTCCGTGAATCTGGACGGGCTCTTCCTGGTGGCCAAGGTCGTGGGCGGCCAGATGCGGGCGCAGGGCCGCGGCGGCAGCATCATCCAGACGGCGTCGATCTATGGCGTGGTGGCCTCGGACAAGCGCATCTACGAGGGCTCCCAGTACATGGGGATGCAGATCAGCAATCCGCCGGTATACAGCGCCTCGAAGGCGGGCGTCGTGGGCCTGACGCGCTACCTCGCCGCCTACTGGGGCGACGTGGGCATTCGCGTGAACGCGCTCGTGCCCGGCGGCGTGGAGAGCGGCCAGAACGACACGTTCAAGCAGCGCTACGCCGCGCGCGTGCCCATGGGCCGCATGGCGCAGGCCGACGAGATGGTGGGCGCGTTGATCTACCTGGCGTCGCCGGCCTCGAGCTACGTGACCGGCCAGACGCTGATCGTGGACGGCGGCTTGACGTGCTGGTAGGCGGGGTGGTTGTGCCGTGAGCAGACTGACCATCGTCATGTACCACTACGTGCGCGATCTCGCGCGGTCGCGTTTTCCGCGCATCAAGGGCCTCCCATTGGAGAGATTCCGTGGCCAGCTCGCATACCTGCAGAAGAAGCACACGTTCGTCAGGGTGGAGGATGTGCTCGCCGCCCAGCGCGGCGACGGCGACCTGCCGCCGGGCGCGGCGCTCCTCACCTTCGACGACGGCTACGCCGACCACTACCGCTACGTGCTGCCCATCCTCGACGACCTCGGCGCCCAAGGCTGCTTCTTTCCGCCCACGCGCGTGATCGACGAGCGCACGGTGCTCGACGTCAACAAGATCCACTTCACCCTGGCGGCAGCCGACGGTGTCGATGCCATCGCAGCCTACTGTCTGCAACGTGTGGGCGAGCTGCAGACCGAGTTCCAGCTCGAGCCGCCGGACGTGTACGTGGCGCGCTTCCGGCAGCCCTCGCGACTCGACGACGCGTCGACCATGTTCGTGAAGCGGCTCCTGCAACGCGGACTGCCCGAGGCGGCCCGCGCGCGCATCACCGACGAGGTGTTTCGGCGCCACGTGACGGCCGACGAGGCGGCATTTGCCGAGGAGCTGTACCTCACCGCGGACCAGGTCCACACGATGCGCCGCTGCGGGATGTACTTCGGCAGCCATGGCGTGCGCCACCGCTGGTTCGACGACCTCCCCGCCGCCGACCAGCGCGAGGAGATGGCCGGCGGTCTCGCGATGTTGCGCCGTTTCGGCTATCGCGACGGAGAATTCGTCATCGCCTATCCCTACGGCGGTTTCAGCGACATCACCGTGACCATCGCCCGCGAGCTGGGGCATGCGCTCGGCTTCACCACCGAGGTCCGGGCCGCCGAGATCGGCCGCGACGAACCGCTGCTGCTGCCTCGCCTCGACACGGTGGATCTTCCGTTCGAACCCGGTCCCGCGCAGGGCTAGCGGATCCGTGCGACTGCGCGCCCTCGACATCGTGCGTGGCCTCGCCGTGTGCGGGATGATCCTCGTGAACAACCCGGGCGATCTCGATGCGGCCCCGCGCCAACTCTGCCACGCCGGCTGGTACGGCCTCACGTTCGCCGACACGGTGGCGCCCGCGTTCCTCTGGGTGGTGGGTTTTGCGATGACGCTGTCGATCGCGCGGCGCCTGGCCGGCGGTGCGGCCCGGGTCTCGCTGCGCCGGCACGTGCTCGTACGGGCGGCGCGACTCTTCGCCGTGGGCGTGGGGCTGCACCTCTTCGCGGCCCTGTTCCCGGGGCTGGACTTCTCTCACCTCGACGATATCGCGCTCATGGGTATCCTGCAGCGCATCGCCGCGGCGTACGGGGTGGCCGCGTTCCTGCTGTTCGCGGGCTTGCCGGCCGGACGTACGGCCGTCGCCCTCCTCGCCGGCTACCTCGGCGTGTTGCTCGCCGGCGTGCCCACCTCGTCGCTGGCCGTGGCCTTCGCCCGGGAGACGAACGTCGCGAGCTGGATCGATGGCGTGCTCCTGGGCTCGCACGGCAGTGCGGCCCACACGCTGCTGTCGGTCGTCCCCGCCACGGCCACCGTGCTGCTGGGCGCCGCGGCGGCGCAGGCCAGCACGCGCGACGGTCGCCTGGCGCTGGATTGGCGGTTCGCCCTCGTTCACGTCGTTTCGCCCCTTGCGGGCGGTGCCCTGCTGTCCCTCGTCATGCCGCTGACGCGGTACCTCTGGTCGCCGAACTTCGCCCTGCTCACGGCCGGGATCACCGCGGCGACGTTGCTGGTCGTACACGGGCTCCTCGAGGGCCGCGACCGCAGGCTCGCACCTATCGTGGCGATCGGCGCCAATCCGCTGGCGCTCTTCGTGTTGTCGGAACTGGGGCGCATGGTGCTGTCGACCTTCGGGCTGACCGCGAGTGACGGAACCTGGCGGTCGTTCTGGGCCTGGGGCGACGTGTTGGTGGCGCGGGGGCTGCCGCCCGGGGCGGCTTCGGTCGTGTTTTCGGCAGCGTACCTGGCGGCGATGGTAGGGGTCGCCGTCGCGATGCAACGGCGCCACTTGCGGATCGTGCTGTAACGCGCGGCGCGGTCGGCGGTAAATCATGACAGGCGGGGACCGATAACGAGTCATCGCCCCGCGATGCCCGCGAAGGGCCGGATTCTCACCTGGCACGGGAGATGGCCATGACCCCGCAATCGCCCCGGTTTTCCGCGACGCTGCTCGTCCACTGCGCCGATCAGAAGGGCATCGTGGCCGCGATGACGTCGTTCATCGGCGACCATGGCGGCAACATCCTCGACATCGACGAGCACGTGGATTCCGAGAACGCCATCTTCTTCATGCGCCTGCGCTGGGATCTCTCGGGCTTCGGGATTCCCGAAGAAGGATTCGGCGACGCCTTCGCGCCGCTCTTCGAGCGCTTCGGCATGGCCTGGCGCCTCGCATTCTCGCGCCGTCGTCCGCGCATGGCGGTGATGGTGTCGCGGCAGCCGCATTGCTTGTACGACATCCTGGCCCGCTGTCATTCCGGCGAGTGGCAGGTGGACGTGCCGCTGATCATCAGCAACCACGATGCCCTGGCGCATGTGGCCTCCCAGTTCGGAGTCGCCTATCACGCACTGCCGGTGTCACCCGAGACCAAGCAGGAGCAGGAAGCGAGGGTGCTCGCGCTGCTGGCTGCGCACGCCATCGACTTCGTGGTCCTGGCGCGGTACATGCAGGTGATCGGCCCGGAGTTCATCGCCCGCTATCCCGACCGGATCATCAACATCCACCACTCGTTCCTGCCCGCCTTCGTCGGCGCGAAGCCCTACCATGCGGCGCACCGCCGAGGCGTGAAGATCATCGGTGCCACGAGCCACTACGTGACGGAGGAACTCGATGCCGGCCCGATCATCGCCCAGGACGTGGCGAATGTGAGCCACAAGCATTCCGTGGCCGACCTCATCCGCAAGGGCAAGGACCTCGAGAAGATCGTCCTGGCCCGCGCCGTCTGGCTGCACTTGCAGAACCGGATCCTGGTGTACGGGAACAAGACCGTCGTATTCGAGTGACGAGGCCGGCAGCTTGCGCTACCGGCCTCGTCGTTCCCCGCCTGCCGCACCCTAGCGGTACTTGAACAGCTCAGCGTAGATGATGAGCACGACCAGTGAGAAGCCGACGATCAGGGCCGCGAAGCCGAAGACCTTGAACGCCTTCACCATGTTCGGGCTCATGGGGTCCACCAGGCGCTTCTCCAGCTCGCCCGATCGCACCAGCTCCTCGTACTCGCGCGGGCGGTCTTCCTTCAGCTCCTCGATCGACATGCGGCCGGTGAAGATCACCGGATCCATGGGGAAGCGGTCGGGGCGGAAGTGCGTGTTGAAGAAGTGCACGGTGAAGATGAAGCCGGCGGCGAGCAGGGCCTCGTCGCTGTGGATGATGGTGGCCACGTTGATGAACGAGCCCGGCAGGAACCGCGTGAAGAACTCGGGGAACCACAGCACGAGGCCCGAGAAGCCGATCATCGCCACGCCCCAGAACACGGCGAAGTAGTCGAACTTCTCCCAGTACGTCCAGCGGCCGTAGCGCGGGCGCGGGCCGAGGCCCACGAACCAGCGCATCGTCTGGGCGAACTCCTGCAGGTCGATCGCCCGCGGCACCATCGAGTTCTTGCCGAAGAGGTACTCCGCCCAGCCCGTGCCCGACTTCGTCTTCTTGTAGATGAGGTCGATCAGGTGGCGCGAGAAGTAGAAGAACGTGATCAGCGCGCAGATGCGGTGGATCACGCCGGCCGCCTGGAAGCCGCCGAGCGCGTGCGAGAGCGCCTGCGCCCAGCCGAGATAGGAGAACTTGAGCGTCATGCCGGTGATGGCCAGACCCAGGAAGCTGATGATCACCAGGATGTGCAGGTAACGCGTCAGCCGCTCGAAGCGGCGAAACACCTTGCCCGGCGGCTGCGCGCGAAGCTGCCGCGAATGGCGCATGGCTTGGAAGGAACGCGGTAGCCACAGCAGGGTGTGGATGCCGAAGAAGGCGAATGTCCCCACCAGAAGCGAGGTCATGAACAGCCACGTGTAGTGGATGAAGGGGTACTTCTTCTTGTCGTGGTGCGTGGCGTGGGTGAGGTAGCCGGCGAACTGGCGGTGCGCGCCGGTGTGGCATTTCGCGCAGGTCTGCACGATGTTGGCGTGCGAGAGGGTCGATTTCGGGTTCGACGGCTTCAGGATGTTGTGGGCGCCGTGGCAGTCCTGGCACTTGGCGGTGTCGGTGTAGCCCAGCTTCACGACCTTGCCGTGGAAGGTGTCGAAGTAGGACTCCGTCACGTCCGGATGGCAGTGGCCGCAGGTGTTGACGATCTCCCGCATGAAGCCCGCAGCATCGGCGCGGGTGATCTCGTGCGAGGTGTGGCAGTCGTCGCACATCGGCAGCCGCACGCCGTCCCTGGCCTCGCCCGTGAAATGGATGCTGTTCTTGAATTGCTCGTAGATGCCGCTGTGGCACTTGGCGCAGGTTGTGGCGATCTGTGCCCGGCTGATGCTCGAGTTCACGTCGCTCTGGGGAAGCACGTGGTGCGCGGTATGGCAGTCGGTGCAGGTGGCCGAGACCACGAGGCCGGCTTCCGACAGGGCCACGCCGTGCACGCTGGCGTTGTAGTTCTCCACCATGTTCTGCACCGTGCCGGTATAGCGCACATCCGCCTTGCCGCCCTTGCCGTGGCATTCGGCGCAGAGCTTCGGGATGTTGGCGACGTAGGTCGGCGATTCCAGGTCGGTGTGCTTTTTGACGTGATGCGTGCCGTGGCACGTGGTGCAGGCCGGAGCGTCGGGGTCGCCGCGATCGTGGAGCTTGCCGTGCGTACTGGTGGCATAGAGTTCCACCTGGGCCGCGTGGCAGATGGAGCAGTCGACCGTGGCGACCACCGTGGCGCACGGCCGGTGCATCGAGGGCGTGGCGCCGGTGTGGCACTGCACGCAGGTGACGTTCTTGTGTGTGGAGTCGTGCAGTTCATCGGCGTCGACGAGAAGGGCCTCGATATCGCCCGTGGCGTCGGCGAGCTTGGCGCGGTCGGCGTGGCAGCTCAGGCATTCGTGATTGCTCATACCGTCCTGGTAGAGCACGCGCCGCGCCTTGTGCGGCTCGTGGCATTCCACGCAGACGGGCACCTTGTTCGGCTCCTTTTCCCACAGCTCGCCGGCGATCACCTTCCGGTGCACCTGCTCGATGCGGCCATGGCAATGTTCGCAGGTCTTGACCACGTTCTGGCGCGCGATCGTCGACTTCGGGTTGGTATGCGGCAGTACGCTGTGGGCTGTGTGGCAGTCGGTGCAGACGGCCGAGATCGTCAGGCCGCGCTTGTACAGGCCCTCGCCATGGATGCTCTGCGAGTAGTGGGTGAGGATGCTGTCCTGCGGGATGCTGTAGAGCTGCGTGACCTTGGTGCCTTCCTTGTGGCACCGGCCGCACATGAACGGAATGTTGAACTTGTTCACGCGCGACGTCGGATCGGTGGGCGGCTGGATGTCGTGTGCGCCGTGGCAGTCCCAGCAATGGGGCGCGAACGGCTCCTTCGCCTTCATCTTCTGGCCGTGGATGCTGGCCATGTATTTGGTGGCGATGTCGTCGTGGCACATCGCGCAGTCCACCGGCGCCAGGTTCTCGTCGTGGGGGAAGTCCTCGACGCCCGCGAGGTCCTGGTGGCAATCGACGCAGGCGATCCCGTTCTGGCCGTGGATCGATTTATCGAATACGGACTGATCGACGTAGAGCGACACGACCTCACGGCCCCGATTCTTCGTGAGACTCTCGTCGGCATGGCACATGAAGCAGGTGTCGTTGTCCTGAGCGCGCGCCGCGCCCGCGGCGAGCACGAACAGCATGAGGACCGGCCACGCGGCGTGGGAGGATCGGGAGCGGAATGGGTGGGACACGACGATGCTCCTGGAGGATCTCCGAGTGATTGAAGAGAGCTTTAAATCTGGTATCGGCAGCGGTCAACGTCAATGTAATTTCCGGTTGAAAATGTCTCGTTGTTCTTTGGCAATAAAGGAGATAGATGATATTGAAAACCGCTAACGTCTTTGTTTTAACAAAAAAAAGAAAACCTGAGTTCGTTCGCTTAGATTGGCATGAGAGCCACGGAAAAGGCCCCGACCGCGACGGTCGGGGCCTCGTGTAACTCCCGTAGATCGCTATTTCACCATCATCATCGTCCGCGTCTGCACCCGCTGCGGCGTGCGCACCTGGAACAGGTAGCCGCCGCTGGGCTGGCGACGGCCCGTGTCGTCGGTGCCGTCCCACCGGACCTGGTAGTGGTCGGCGGGGAGGTCGCGGGCCAGCAGCGTGCGCACGAGGCGCCCGCTGACGTCGTAGACCCGGACCTCGACGCGCGACGCCACCGGCAGGTCGAACGCGAGGGTCGTGAGCGGATTGAAGGGATTCGGGTACGCGTCGTACACGTGGAACGCGTCCGGCAGGGTGGGCTGCGGCGTGGTGTCGCCACCTTCCACGGCCACGGGTTCGACTCCCAGCGTGCCGTCGATGTTCACGCTCTGGCCGTAGACGTCGGGCGTGCCGTTGCGACTGTCTTCCCACAGGATGATCGCGTTGCCGGCATCCGCGATGGCCAGCGGCAGGCGCGACTTGGAGCTGAGCACCGACGATACGAGGATCGGCGAACCGGGCCACACCTGGTTGCCGTCGCCGTCGAGCATCATACCCAGCAGGCGATCCTGGTTGAAGCCGCCACCCGGCTCGTCGGCATAGAAGACCATGCAGCCGTCGCCCACCGCGCCGGCGCGCGGATACGACTTGTAGGTCGCGTCGACCGGCAGCAGCACGGCGCCCGTGCCGCCCCATTGCCGCGCGCCCGCTGTGTCGAATTTCTGGGCCAGGATGCCCCACTGCGACTGCGCGGTGTTGCGCTCGTTCCAGGCCACGAAGGTCTCGCCCGTGTTGCGGTTGTAGGCAAGGGCGGGGTCGAGGTGGTTGGTGGCGCTGCTCGTGGACACGGTCACGCCGTTGTGCGCCCAGAGCTCGTTGCCGTCGGCGTCGAGGTGCTGGACGTAGGAGTTGAAGACCGTCGTCGGCGCGCTGTGCCAGCAGATCACCGCGCCGCCCATGCCGTCGGCCTGCTCGCGCGGCCAGTGGGCGATGGGCACCGACGTGGCGTCGTACACGGCTACCGGGCCCCAGACCACGGAGCCGTCGGCCGCGAACCGCGCCGCGTGCACGTGCCGCGGGCTGAGGAAGCTGCCGATGTCCCGGACATACGAGCAGATCACGGAGCCGTCATCAGCGGGCACGAGCTGTGCGAAGCCGGGTTTCTCGGTACCCGGCTGCAGCACCGCGAGGCCGCCGGCGGCGAAGCGCAGCGTGCCCGCGGGAGTCACGCGCTGCATCATCAGACTGCCGCCACCCGAGTCCGGCAGGCGGGCCCACAGGAAGACGAGATCGCCGTCGCTGGCCTGCGTCACCACGGGCGAGGGCTCGTAGTCGTCGTTGGACGACAGCGTGATGCCGTCCGGTCCCCAGAGGAACGCGCCGTCGCCGCCGATGCGGTAGCCGAAGACGTCGAGGTCGCTGCCGTCGCGCGCGTCGGTGAAGACGAGCACGGCCGCGCCATCGGTATCGGCGGTCAGGTCCCAGTCGACGAGCGACGAGAGTTGCGTGTGGTCGCTCACGAGGATCCCGTTGTGGGCCCACAATTCGAACCCGTCGACGTTGAGATGCTGCAGGTAGACCTCGTAGGCGCCGTTGCGATTGTCGAACCAGCCCACGTAGCAACCGCCGTCAGGCGTGGTCGCCACCTTGGGCAGGATCTGCTCGCCCGCGCCGTCGGCGATGGCGAGGTTCACGGCAGGATCGGTGGGCCACTGGGCCAACGCGGTGCCGCCGAGAACGAGACTTGCGATCAGAATCGAGAAACCCGCGGCTTTCGCCCTGGACATGGCCGCCTCCTCTTGCAAGAAACCTGAATCAATTCTCCGCGCCGTGGCGCAACGCCGTATGATACCACAAATGACGATAAACGGGGTCTCGTGATTCCGGCGCCCGCGAGGTTTCATTCCTGGCTCCCGCGCCGTACCTTTAGAGCGTCCTGGTCGCCGCACGCCCGGCGTCCGACCAGGCTGCGGGAGCAGAATCGCTGTGCGGAAAGTCGTTGTCGTCATTTCGTTTGTCGTGGTCGTCCTGCTCGGATGGTTCGCTGGTTGCGGGCCGGAATCCGAGCTGGGTGGCGCCGCGCTACCCAATCGGGCCCCTGATACCCGCATCACGGCGTCGCCCCCCGATCCCAGCGAGACGAGCTGTACCGTCAGCTTCGCCTGGTTCGGCAACGACCCCGACGGCTTCGTCAAGGGGTTCGAGTGGCGTCTGAGCGACAACGGCGACGACGGCATCAGCGTTCAGGACACGGTCACCGTGGACCCTGTCAGCGGCGCCCTCCTGCATCCCTGGCACTACACGACAGGCCCCGAGACCACCCTGGTCGTCTCGGCGCCTCTCGACAGCTTCCCCGGCGATCCCCCCGGCATCGTGCGCAGCTATCAGACCCACACGTTCTTCGTGCGCTCCATGGACGACGCGGGTGCCACCGATCCCTCGCCGGCCAGCATCAGCTTCACGACGACCACGCTCATCCCGACGGCCGTGGTCGAGCTGCCCATCGCCAGCGCCGCCGAGCCGTCCGCGGTCGCGAAGACGGTGGGTTTTCGCTACGACGGCGTGGATGCGGATTTCGAGACGGGCCGCCCGACCCGGGTGCGCTTCCTCTTCAAGCCGGCTGTATTTCCGGATGGTAGGCAAGCGACCTCGCGCGCCGACATCGTTCGCGATATCGATTTCTTCGCATCGTTCAGCGACTCGAGCTGGTCGGACTGGCGGCCGTTCGCGGCCGACCCAGCCCGACGCACGGTGTCCTTTCCCGGCTTTCCCGCACAGGATCCTAACGGCCGGCGCCTCTACTATCTCTTCTTCATCCAGACGCAGGACACCACCGGCGCCGTCAGCATCAATCGACGGTACGGGCAGAATCTCCGCCACTTCTTCATCTCCGAGAGCGCACCGTCGGTCTCGCTCAACGAAACCTACCTCGGGACTCGTCAAGGCGCGGGAGAGGATCTCCTGGTCGACTTCGATATCGCGGTGGGGCAGGAACTCAACTTCAGCTGGTCGGCGTCGGCCGAAGCCTACGTCGGGGAGATCCGATCCTATCGCTACGGTTGGGACGTCACGGATCCCCACGATCCGTTCGATCCCCACTGGGCCATCGCGCCGGGCCTGACCTCGCGCCACCGCATGGCGCCCTCCCGGGCATTCACCTCCGGCGTGCACACCCTCACGGTCGAGGTGCGGGACAATGCTGATCAGGTGGCGAGGATCACGGCGCGGCTCAACGTCGTGCCTGTGCCCGATCTGGTCGACCGTCACAGTGTCGTGATCGTGGATGACGTGTACGATCGTACGAGTAATGCCTGGCCCGCGATCGACGGCAGGCCTCTCGACAACGATCGCTATCGCGATGCGTTCTGGCGGGCGGCGCTCGGCGGGGCCGGAGGCGTCTTCGACTTCATTCCGGGACGCGACGAATTCGATGCCGAGGTCAGTGATCCCTCGCTTCGGGATATCGTCAATTATCGCTGCGTGATATGGACGACACGCTGGTCGACCTGGCCGGCCAGCTACGTCGCGCGCGGATTCCGGACCAACTCCTTCGATACCGAGCGCTACAACTGGCTGTTCAACTACCAGGACACGATCGGCAACGTGTTTCTCTGCGCGTCACGCGGCATGGACGCGTTCCTCAAGTCCACGACGCAATATGCCACGCCGATCATCTTCGAGACCACCGAGGGCGATGCGCACGGCTACAGCGGCGACCTGCGAGTCGGCTTCGGGCAACGCACCGCCATCGACGGCACCACGTTCTTCGCTGGTCCGACCCGTTATCCGTACACCGCCTGGGGCATCGCCACGCTCGATTTCATGTCGCCGACCAACAACTACGTGATTTACGGTTCCGATCCGGAAGTGTCCGTACGAACCGGACGCCAGTCGTCTTGCGCCTCCACGAAGGGCCTGATCATCGATCCCGACTTCGCGGCGCGCTATATGCCGTCGGGCGTCGCCTTCGCCGAGACGACACTGGCCAGCACCCAGATCGAATGGCGCGATCTTTCGCCGAGCTATTACGACAACCTCAATGTCAACTATGCGTGGGGCAACACGGAGTTCTACGACCAGGTGATCACGCATCGCAACACCGCCTGGCACGCGCAGGTGTGCCCGGGCGCGCCCGGTGATCGGTGCGTCGAGCCCATGTTCCGGTCCCTCGCACGCTTCGACTGGATCCGCGCGCAACACCGGCGCGTCGATCCGGACGACACCTGGCCGGACGGATATTATACCGTCCCCATAGCGAGCCTTTGCGGACCCTACGCTCTGAACTACGATGGGACCTCGGCGGCGACGAGCGGATTGACCGTGGGCTTCGTGTCTCACCGACTGGAAGCCCGCAAGCCCACCGGGGTCGGCGATGTCATGTGGGGATTCGATCCGTATCGATTCGATTCGGGCGAGATCATCAAGGCCGTGCAGTGGGTCCTCGGCGAGCACTTCAATCTGCCCATGCGTCCCTAGTCCCGGCCGGCTAGCGTGTGGCCATGGTCGGGTGTTTATCGTGGAACCCCGTCGCGCCCTCATAGGCCCTCGCCACCTCCAGCAACGTGGCCTCGTCGTACAGGCGTCCGATGAATGTGAGGCTGTGAGGCTGAGCCGGTGCCGTGAAGCCGTCCGGGAGCACCACGCACGGGTGACCGGTCAGGTTCGTCACCAGCAGGTTCGCACCGCCGAAGGCTGGAGACACGTACACGTCGACCGTGTCCATCACCTTGCCCATGGCCTGCACGAGTTGCCAGCGGGCGCGATTGGCCTGCAGGTAGGACACGGCGGGGATCAGTTGCGCCGTGCGGAACACGTTGGGCCAGGCGCTGCGGATCTGGCGGACGAGCAAGGAGTCGCGGCCCGAGGCCGTGAGCTCGTCGAAGGCGGCGGCGGCTTCGGCCGAGAGGATGAGGCCGAGGGGGGCGACGGCGCTGTCCGGCAAGGCGATGGGGATCATCCGCGCGCCCAGGCCCCGCAGCACCTCGAGGGCGGCCCGGTCGAGGTCGCGCCCCGGGTCGTTCTCGTCGAAAGCCGCGGCGAGGTAGCCGATGCGCAGGCTCGCGAGATCGACCCTGGGTCGGTAGGCGAATGGCAGGTCGACCACGGTCTGGTCGCGGCCGTCGGGGCCGCGGATCACGTCGAAGACCATCGCGCAGTCTTCCACCGAACGGGCGATCGGTCCCGGCTTGTCCATCGTCCAGCTCAGCGCCATGGCGCCGGCGCGACTCACGCGGCCGAACGTCGGGCGCAGGCCCGTACAGCCGCAGCGCGTGCTGGGAGACACGATGGAGCCGAGGGTTTCGGTGCCCAGTGCGAAGGGGACGAGTCCGGCGGCCACGGCGGCAGCCGAGCCGGCGGACGAGCCGCTCGAGCCTTGCTCGAGGTTCCAGGGATTGCGCGTCATGCCGCCGAACCACACGTCGCCCCAGGCGAGGGCGCCCAGCGTGAGCTTGGCCACGAGCACGGCGCCGGCGTCCTCGAGCTTGCGGATGACGGTGGCGGTGTCGTCGAGCGTCTGGTCGCGGAAGGGGGCGGCGCCCCACGTGGTGGGGTAGCCGGGATACGCGAAGAGGTCCTTGGCTCCGAACGGGATGCCGTGCAGCGGACCGCGGTAGTGCCCCGCTGCGATCTCGGTGTCGGCGCGGGCCGCGGCCGCGAGGGCATGGTCCTCGGTGAGGGTGATGACGCACTCGAGACGTGGGCCGTAGCGCTTCAGGCGCTCGAGGCTGAGGCGGGTCAGCTCCACGGACGTGACCTGCCGTGTCGCGATCAGCCTCGCGAGCTGGCCGATGCTCGCGAACGCGAGGGAGTCGAGGTTGGCGGGTCGCGTCACCGCGCCCGGGTTGCTCCATCGCGACTCGCCGGTGGCCAGGTAGGCGCGCGGGTCGCAGCCGCGGGGGAGCGGCTGGAAGAACGTGGCGGGCGGCACGTCGTTGGGGATCGCCAGTGCGCGCAGCGCCAGAGTGGCCTCGAGCTGGTCGACGAGATCGGGCAGCATCGTGTCGATCTCGGCGTCGGTGAGCGCGAGACCGGCGATGGCCGTGGCGGTCTCGCGAACCTGCGCACGCGTAAACGTCGTGTCCGCCGGCGCGGCGTGCACCGTGGCCGACGTGCCGAGAGTGAGCAGGAAGGCGAGACCCGTGAGCCAGACACGCATGGTCGACGACTCCTCGTTGGCGGCGAAACCCCGTGGCCACCAGTATGGTGGAGGTAGGTACCCATCTTCCGGTGGCTGGTGTCATCCTGGCAAGACCAAGTTGTGGTCGAGGTCGCGATCGACGGAGGTGTGATCATGCAGATCCGGACAATCCTGTGTCCCACCGATTTCTCGGAGCCGGCCGACCACGCGCTCGCGGAGGCTGCGGGGCTGGCGCGGCAGTTCGGCGCGCGGCTGATCCTCGCGCATGTGATCGAGCCCGTGCCCATGCTGCCCTCGCCCCAGGTGGGGACGGTCCCGGCCTTCGATGTCGGCGCATACAGCGCGCTCATGCGCGAGACCGCCACGAAGCATCTGCAGGAACGGATCGAGGCGTGGCGAGCGGACGGGGTCGAGATCGTGGATCGCCTCGGCGAGGGGCTGGTGGCCGACACCATCTGCGATCTGGCGACGAGCGAACACGTCGATCTCATCGTGATCGCCACGCATGGTCGCTCGGGATGGAAACGTCTGATCTTCGGCTCCGTGGCGGACAAGATCGTACGGCACGCCGCGTGCCCCGTGCTCACGATCAAGGAGCCGCGCCACCCTGAATAGCGATCCACGCGAGGACCCGAGCGGCAGAAACGTTCCATTGCACGGCCCGGCTATGATACCATGAGCGCGTTCGTCCCGTGTCGTCCGTCGGAGCCCCGCCAAAGGAGCCATCTCATGCGTCTCGTTCAAGTCGCCGTTTGCGGGCTACTCATCCTCCTGATCACCGGCAACGCAGCGGCCGCGGTGCCGGCTGTCGGTTTCGACGTCGCCCATGCCCAGGGTGTGAATTATTACTTCACGAACTTCTTCGCCAACCAGGTGCTCGGCAACGTCTTTACGGTGGTGGGCGATCACGACCTCATCGTCACCGAGCTGGGCGCCTTCGACATGAATCCCGACAATGAGCCGTTCTGGGATCCGGAGAATCCCACCCACGCCGAGAACGGTTTCAAGTACCACCATGCGGTGGCGATCTTCGACCGACCTTCGATGACGAAGCTGGCCGAGGTCCTGCTGCCGGCGGGCACCGACGCGCCGATCCGCGATGAGGGCTATCGCTACCTACCACTGGACGAGCAACTCGTGCTCCAGGTAGGGCACACGTACGTGCTCGCGGCGTGGTGGGCGGCCGACGGTATCGACACCGGCGGCATGGACACGTTCTATCTGATCGGGACGTCGCCGACCGAGATTCCCACGCCGCTGGACGTGAATCCGAGCATCTCGATCACCGACGGTTGCTTCAACCCGAACGCGGGCGACGGCTCCGTGGTGGATGCGCCGTTCATCTTCAACATGTTCTGGGGCCTGTATGCCGGCGGCGCGAACTTCCTAATGGAGGAGCCCACGGCGATCGAGCCGCAGACCTGGGGCGCCGTCAAGACCCTGTTCAACTAGGCCGCGGGGTCAGGGCGCCGAGGATGCGAGGATCTTCCGCAGGTGGGGAATGAGCGCCGCCGCATAGGCCGCGTGGGCCCGCCGCGACGGGTGCGCGTCATCGGGAAGGTTGCGGTAGCCGGGTCGCAGCAGATCGACGGCGATGTCCACGGTGTCGATGCCGGCGGCAGCGCAATCGCGCAGGGTGCGCCGGGTCGCACGGTCGTCGAGGATGCCGGCGAGGACGAAGGCGATACCCTCGCGCCGGCAGCGCTCCTGGAAGGCGCGGACGATGGCCTCGTTCACGCGCCGGCTATGGCGATGGAGATGGTCTTCCACGCGATCGAGCAGATGCTCGAGAGCCGCGCTCAGGGCGGAGACAGCGGCGAACGGCAGCGGATGATAGTGGGGCAGGTCGCGGACGACGCGGAAGCCGTCGTTCGTGGCCACGGCCCGTGGGAGGCCCTCTTCCAGTTCCCGCCGCGTGGGCTGGAGCGATCGCGACCACTCCCGGGTCCAGGTGTTGCGCCCGTCGTGGAATGACGCGTAGGCGAGCACCACGGCCACCGGCGTCTCGCCGGCCGCGAGCGCCTCCTGGAAGCGCAGCCAGCAGGCGAGCGTGCCATAGCCGCCCACGCCGAAGTTGCGCACGTCGTGGCGGGGCAGGGCGGACTGGACGAGCCAGGGAAACGTGTGCTCGTCGTCCACCGACCAGCCGTGCGTGAACGAGCCACCCATGATCCAGATCTGCGGCAGCGAGTCGCGGCTCGCCTCGCCGGGGGGGCGCGTCCAGCGCAACCCGTCGCTGCTGTGGTGGATGGTCACGTCGCGTCCCGACGGGTAGTGGACGACGAAGGTTCCCGGACCGTAGCGGCAACCAGCAGCCGCGTCGGACACGAACAGGGGGGCGGACGACTCGATCGTGAAACCGCCGTCAGCGTCGGCTCCCGGCGCCGGCGCGAAGCCGAGCGCGCGCAGAACGAATTCCGCACCCACCAGCATGACCACCAGGACGCCGCCCGCGAGCAGCACGCGACGTCGCCATCCGTCCGTGGCGTGTGCTTGGTGTGGAGGTCTCGTCGTGACCATGCTGGCGTCTCCGCGGGGCGGGAGCGGGATGGCGTGTGCGAGTAGCATCGGCGCAGGCGCCGCGCCCGTCAACGCCAGAACCCGCCGGAAATGCGGACGCCGGGCCGGCGAAGTGCCGGGCCCGGCGTCGTGGACGGGTCGCGCGCGTGGCGCAGCGCCCGGTTGCGGCGCTACTTCACGAGAGCCATGCGGCCGACAAAGTCGTTCTGGCCGCTCCTGACGCGGTAGAAGTACACGCCCGCGGCAGCGGTGCGGCCGGCATTGTCCGTGCCGTTCCACTGCAGGCTGTGAGTGGCTGCCGGGAGATCCTCGTCCAGGAGCGTGCGGACGAGGCGGCCGGCCACGTCGTAGATCATGACACGGGTGCGAGCCGCGGCGGGCAGATCGAACCGGATCGTGGTCGACGGGTTGAACGGGTTGGGGAAGTTGGGGGACACGTGGAACACCGCCGGCGTCATGTCCTCCACCGGCGTAGCGCCGCAGCCCGCGCTCAGAGCACCGATAAGGTCGCAGCCGCCGCTGTTGGCCGGTGCGCACGGCGAATCGTTCGCGACGTGGAAGTTGCTGTTCGGCGCGTCGCAGAACAGGGGGTCGGCCGCGATGTTGCCGTTGCTGCCGACGGGATCGGCGATGCCGCTGACGTCATTCGAGGCGTTGCCGTAGAGGTCGCAGCAGCTCACGGTCGTGGCTCCGCCCAGAACGCCGATGCCGTTGCCGTACGAGGTGCCGCCAGTGTTGAAGGCGGTGATGGTGTTGCTCAGATCGAGTGAGCCGCCACTCAGGTAGATACCGCCCCCGCCCGAGGCCGTGGCGTCGTTGCCCGTGAAGGTGGAACTGGTCAGCGTCGCCGTGGTGCCGCCGTCCAGCGCGATGCCGCCGGCCCAGTACAGGGCCGCGTTCCCGGAGAAGACAGCGCCGCCGATCTGGGCGCTGGCGCAGTTCGTGAGCTGTATGCCAGCGCCGACGTTGGCGGTGTTGTCGTACGCGCCGCCGCCGTCGATGGTGACCGTCGCGTCGCTGGCGAACAGTCCGCCGCCGCCCATGAACGTGGCGTCGGCCGTCCGCGTGTTGCCCTCGAGGTCCACGTTGTTGAGGGTGAGAGTGCCGGCCAGCTGGCAGATGCCGGCGCCGTTGGTCTTGGCACTGTTGCCCGAGATCGTACCGCCATCGATGGTCAGGATGTTGGTGGTGGTGTTCATCGTCTTGGCGAGGATGCCGCCGCCGCGGTTCGTGCCGAGGTGCCCGGAAACGGTGATGTCGGTCATGTGCACGGTCGCGTCCACGAGGCAGATGCCGCCACCCTCGGGCGGATTGGCGGCGTTGCTGGTGTTGGGCGTGTTGTCGGAAACAGTGACGTTCGTGAACGTGGGCGAGCCCTTGTAGACGAAGATGCCACTGCCGTACACGGCCGAGTTGCCGTCGATCTGGACATTCTCGAGGACGGCAGTGGAGTTGTAGAGGGCGATGCCGCCGCCCATGCCGAGGTCCGCGCTCGACCCAACGCTGTTGGCCGTGATCCGCAAGTTGCGCAGGACGGGCGACTTCTGGTTGAGCATGATGCCGCCGCCGAAATAGCCGGTGTACGGCAGGTCGGAGAAGTACCGCCCCTCGCCACCCTGGCAGAGGAAGCCGTCGATCTCGGCCGTGTTGTCCACATCGCCGAGGAAATTCAGGGCCGGATGACCGTTGCCGCCCTGGACGACGGTCGGGTTGTTCAGGGGGTCGCGGGTGACGTAGCCGGGGTCATACGCGCCGAAGATCTTCAGTCCCTTGCCGAGCATCGTCGTCTCGGTCAGAATCTGGTTGGAGAGCACCTTGATCGTGTCGCCCGGTGCGGCTTCGACCATCGCGTCGCGCAGGAGGGCGAACTCACCCGGCACCTGCTGCACGTTGTCTCCGAGGGCCATGAGCAGGTTGATGCGGCCGTGGCCAAGATCGCCGATGAAGCCCGGATTCTCGCTGTCGATGTTGTCGCACGTGTTCTGCAGGAGCGTGACCACCTGGGACGACGTGAACTCGGGATGGGCCGACCAGATCAGCGCGCAGGCGCCGGCGGTGATCGGCGACGAGAAGCTCGTACCCTGCGTGCTCGTGTAGGTGTGGGTATCGCTGGACGGCACGTAGGCCGTGGTCCAGATCGCGACGCCGGGCGCGCACACGTCGATCCACGAACCGTAGTCCGAGAAATCCGCCTTGCCGTCGTTGCTGTTGGTGGCGGCAACGGTGAGGATGCGGTCGTCGTTGAGGCCCTGCAGGTAGCCCGGCACGTCGGTGGCGTCGTTGCCGGCGGATACGCAGATGATGCAGCCGGCGCTCAGCGCCGCGTTGATCGCGCTGTCAAAGGCCGAACTGTAACCGGTGCCGTAGGAGAGGTTGATGATCTTGGCGCCGTTGGCCGCAGCGTAGGTGAAGCCCTGCGCCATGAAGCCGGCGTTGCTGTAGCCGTTGCCATCCGAGGAGAGCCAGCCGATACGCACGGCCATGATCTTGCAACCGGGCGCCATGGCCGCGATGCCGATGCCGTTGTCCGTGATCGGAGCGATGCAGCCCGAGACGAGCGTACCGTGGCCGCCGAAGTCCATCGGATCGTTGTCTGGCGGTCCCGGATCCTCGCCCGGATAGACCTGGCTCGGTGCGAGGTTGATGAAGTCCCAGCCGCGGATGTCGTCAACGAGGCCGTTGCTGTCGTCGTCGACCCCGGGCGTGCCGTAATACTCCGTCCAGTTCATCCAGATGGAGCCGCGAGCGTAGTCGGGGCCGGTGCCGCCGAGATCGGGATGACGATAGTCGACGCCGCTGTCGAGCACGGCCACGATCACGTTCGAGTCACCCAGCGATTCGGCCCAGCCGCCGAGGGCGCGCGTGTCGCTGCCACCGAGGTCGGTGTTGCGGATGTACCATTGCGTGTCGACGAGGTCGTCGGGGTTGTACGCGGTGCCATCGGCGGGAAGCAGCAGGTTCGACTCGGCCACGTCGACCATCGAGAGCGCCTCGAGGTCGCGGATCACGGCCGCATTGCCGCCGGTGGCACCGTGGCGAATGATGAAGTGGCGCGCGAGATCGGCGCGCACCGCCGGATCCTTGAACGACTGGACCATGCCGCCGAAGAGTGGCTCGAGCGTGGCGACGTCGTCGCGAGACAGCACAGCGTCGAGGCTGGCGATCCCGGTGTGGGGCTTGCCGGCGACTGGCGTCACGGTGACGTCCTGGCCGACCTTGAACGACACGAGGACCTCGCCGGGAATCGGCTTGGGAGTGGCGGCGGATGCGGTCTGCAGACCGAAAACCGCCGCAGCCACCAGCAGGAGGGCAACGGATAGGCGAACGGGCTTGAACATCGTGGCAACCTCACGGCAGGGCATGACAACGTGACAAGCGCGCGGTCTAAAGAAAACCCGCACGCAGCGACTCCATCTCAAGAGATGTGATGATACCATAATCCGGCCGCGCGCTCAACCCGACCACGATCCGGCCGCGCGCGTCTCGACGGGGACGACCCGGAAAATCCACGTAGGCCCCCTTGTTTCGCGTCTCGCTTCCGTCTAGAATGACCGCCATCATCCCAACGAAACTGAATTCCCGTGTCAAGGTCCGGAGGTGAGTCGATGCGATCCCAGGGGCGAGTGTTCGTGCTCGCGGTGGTGTGCGCCGGCGTGCTGGCGCTGATGGCGCCGGGGACGGTCGGGGCCAAGCCCGTCAAGGATCCGGGCCTACCCGGCGGCGCGCCCCGCGCGTGGACCCTGCGGGTTCCCCTGCCGGACGGACCGGCCCCGCGGACGGCGGCGATTTCCCACCTGGCCGACGCCTGGACCACGCTCTTCAGCGACGGCTTCGAGTCGGGCTTCCCGGGCCAGTGGACGGTGCTGAACCAGGGGGCGAGCAGTCAGCAGTGGGGCGTCTGGACCTGCTGGTCCGGCGATACGCCCACGCACAGCGCCGGGTGCGCGGCGGGGGGTGCGGCGGCGATCGGTTGCGGCGACGACTACCCCAATGATATGGAAGTATGGCTGGTCGCGGGACCGTTCGATCTTTCCGATACCGAGTACACCGCAGCCGAACTCAACTACAACGTCCAGCTCGCCAGCGAGTCCGACTACGACGTATTCGCGGTCGGGGCCTCGACCAATGGCGTCAACTTCACCGTCGTCACGTATTCGGGCTCCCTGGCGCCCCAGGCGGCGACGCTGGACCTCGCCGCCGTCCCCACGCAGACCGAACCCGTGAATTTCCTGGGCGAGAGCCAGGTCTGGATCGCCTTCGTCTTCGCGTCCGACGGGTCTGTTGGCTTCCCCAACGGGGCGCAGATCGACGACGTCGTGCTGCGCGTGGCCAAGCCGGTCACGAACGAGGCGCCCCAGGTCACCGTGATGTCACCCAACGGTGGTGAGACGTGGCAGGCTGGTTCGACGCACGCGATCACCTATACGGCCACCGATGCCGACGGTGGTCCGTCGGCGCTGTCCCTGGCGTTCGCGTACTCGGTGAACGGGGGCTCCACCTGGACCGCTATCGCCGGCGACCAGACCAACACCGGCGCGTACACGTGGATCGTGCCCGCCGTCGCGAGCACCGACGCGCGCGTCCGTGCCACCGCCAGCGATGGACTTGCCGAGATCAGCGACATCTCCGACGCCAGCTTCACGATCAACCAGACCGCCCCGGGCGACAACACCCTCACACTGGGCGATGCCAGTGGCGAGGTGGGCAATTCGGTGGTGGTGCCCCTCGGGCTGACGAACTCCGCGACCGTGAAGGGCGTGCAATGCGACATCATGTATGACGCGGCGGTGGCGGCGCTCGACGGCGTGACGGCGCTGGGGCGCGCGGCCGGTATGGCGGCGGCATCCCAGGTGATCGCCCCCGGGCAGGCGCGCGTGGTGCTCTACCACGATGGCGCCTCGACGGTCGCGGCCGGTACGGGGATCATCGCCAACCTCGTGTTCACGCTGATCGGTGCGGAGGCAGCGCAGACCGGTCTCGCGCCGGTGGACATCATCGTGTCCGATCCGGACGGGCAGGCGATCGCGTGCGACGGCGTGGGCGGCACGCTCACGGCGACCGCGGCGACTGGGCCGCCGGAGCTGGATATCGTGGCTCTGCGCAATCCTGGCCGCGTCCACACGCTGGAGATCATCGTCGCCGTCGCTGGGGGTTCGGGCGGTCTGCCTGTCGTGCTCGCCGACGAGATCCCGGTCACCATGACCTCGATCGGCGCCAATCGTTACGTGGGCACGTTCCACTCCGACAGCGCGGCCGCGAGCGTCACGATCCGTGCCGTGGACACGAATGGCAACGGCCAGGGCTCGAACCAGATCACCGTAGCCTTCTAGGGAGACGTCAACCATGCGCGCAATGACGACGACGTTCGCGATCCTCGCCCTGGCCGGCCTCCTGGTCGGATGCGGGGGCGGCAGCGACGGTGGCACCAACCCGCCGACCCCCACGGTGGCCGAGTTGACGGCGCAGGGCTGGACCGCGTTCGAGGCCCACGACTATGCCGGCGCCCAGGCCAAGTTCGAGGCGGCCATCGCCGAGGACGGCGGCTACGCCGAGGCGCACCTCGGCCGTGGCTGGGCGCAGCTCGAGCGGGCGACGTCGGCCGCGTCGATGCAGGCGGCGGCGGCCACGTTCTCCACCGCGCTCGGGTACGGTGCCGACGTCGCGGCCACGCGAGCCGGACGCGCGGCGGCGTCGCTTGGCGCCGGCGGAGCTGCCTACGTGCAGGCCGTCGCCGACGCGCAGGTGGCGCGCGCGGCGAATCCGGCGTTCGCCTTTGGACACCGCACGTCGTTCAACGTGACCGATCTTCGTCTCATCGAGGCGTTCGCACAGGCCGGCCAGGGTGACTTCGCGCTGGCGCTGGCGGCCGCCGACGCCGTGGCCGATAGCGGCATCGTCGCCGGCGACCCCGACACCTGGCAGGTCGGCAACGAGACCCACGCGACGTTCACCAGCGCGGTGATGGCGTTCCTCGAGTCCCTGTCCACCAGCCACGCCGGCTGAGGAGGCGCGCATGTCCGGACGAACTCTCACCATCCTGATCGCGGCCGCGCTCGGCGCACTCGCCGGCTGTCGTGGCGGCGATATGGAGCGACTCCTCGATCAGGACTCGCAGCAACGCCTCGCGGCCCTCGGCAAGGACGCGCGCGTGCTCATCTCGCTGCGCGGCGAGACGCAGACGCCACAGGTGCCGACGCTCGGCAAGGGCGACCGCGTGCTCGATCACGCCGGCCACTCCGTGCTCCTGGACGTCGACCGTGCCACGTTGCCCATGCTGGCCGATGCGGACGGCGTGCAGGATGGCACGATCTGGGGCGGCAGCGACGTGATCGGCCGCATCGATCCGCCGCTGCGCGCCCAGCTCCTGGGCGCCCTCGATAAGCCGGCAGAGGTGGCGCCGCTGGCGATGGTCGGCCGCTTCGATGCGAGTGTATCCCACGTGACCGATGCCATCGCGGCCTGCGGCGGCAAGGTGAACAGCGTCGCCGGCGGCATCGTCACCCTCGAGGCGCCCGCCCGGTCGGTTCTGCGTATCCTCGCGGTGCCGGGCCTGGTGGAGTTGAAGAAGCCGAACGTGCTGAACCCTCTGGGCAGCTAGGGAGCATAGAATCATGGCCATCAAGCGTCTCGTGCTCGTTTTGCTGGCTCTCGCGCTGGGCGCGGGCGCAGCCCAGGCGGCGACAGTCGATGTCCTCCTTCGCGGCTTGCAGGCCAAGGCGAACGCACCGGATGATCAGGGTCTCGTCCTCGATCGTATCGTGGCGACCGCCAAGGACGCGCGCACCGGCGAGATGCGCGTGGGCGTGATCCTGCGGCTTGACGGCACGCTGCCGGATCTGTCAGGCATCCGCGGGCTCGTGCTGGGCTCGGTCCATGGCACCATCGCCACCGCACGCTTGCCCCTGAGCGAACTGGACGCGCTGGCCGCCGTGCCGGGCATCGTGAGCATCAGCGCGGCGCGCATGCTGCAGGCCTCGCTCGACATGGCCGTACCGGCGACGAACGTCGACGACGTGTGGAACGGCGCGCCCGCCTACACCGGCACCGGCGTGCTCATCGGCATCATCGACAGCGGCATCGACTTCACGCACGACGATTTTCGCCACACCGACGGGACCACGCGCATCGTCTCGATGTGGGACGTGTACGGCACCGACGGCACGCCGCCCAGCGGGTTCAACGACGGCGCCGAGTATACCGCCACGCGTATCAACACCGCCCTCGGCGGCGGTGCCGGGGTCGCCGAGGCGGACATCGTGGGGCACGGCACCCACGTCAGCGGCATCGCGGCGGGCAATGGCCGCGCCTCGAGCGGCCAGTACAGGGGCGTGGCGTACGACTCCGACATCCTCTTCGTGAAGCCCTACAACAACGGCTTTCCCGAGGACAAGACCATCGACGCCATGAACTACCTCGTGCAGAAGGCTCACGCGCTGGGCCAGCCCATCGCCATCAACATGTCCCTCGGTGGACATGTCGGCGCGCACGACGGCACGAGTGCCCAGGAACAGCTCATCGACGACCTGTCCGGCACCGGTGTGGTGTTCTGCGTCGCTGCGGGCAACGAGGGTGAGGACGATATCGCCGAGGCGGGCCCGGCGGCCAACCACGATTTCGTGCTGCGAATCGTCGACTACAGCCCCCAGGGCGGCACCGGCAACGACGCCTGCCTCGCCACGATCTGGTACGCGGGCTCGTCCAGCCCGAGCGTGTCACTCACGTTCCAGGGTGAGACGACGTCTCCGGTCGCCTCCGGGACCCAGACCCCCCTGGACACGAGCGCCGGCTACATCGTCATCGACAATGCGAGCCAGGGCGTCGACCCCGGCAGCGGCGACAAGGTCTGCTACATCCAGTGGGACGATCGCACGGGTACGCCGCCCAGCGCGGGCGACTGGACGATCACCATCAGCGGCGGCTCGGGTGACGCCGTCGCCTGGGTCGCCTACGCGACCATGACCGCCGGCTTCCCGAACAGCGACCAGTCGTACTCCCTCGGCATGCCCGCTTGCGCCGAGGCCGCGGTCTCGGTGGCGGCGTTCAAGACCCGCAACTCGTGGCCGGTGGTCGGCGGTTCGGCCGGCTATGGCAGCGGCAACCCGTGGGGCGACACGCCGCTGGGCGCGCGGGCTCCGTTCTCGTCGCTGGGGCCCACGCGCGATGGTCGCGAGAAGCCCGACCTCGCCGCGCCCGGCATGGCCATCGTCTCGTGCTACTCGCATCTGCAGAATCCACCCGCCGACAACCTCACCTTGCTGCCCGGCGGAAAGTACTACGCCACCCAGGGCACGAGCATGGCGACGCCGTTCACATGCGGTGTGGTGGGACTGATGCTGGACAAGAATCCGTCGCTCACGGCGAGCGATGTGCGCACCATCCTGCGCGACACCGCCATCCAGGACGGCTACACCGGCTCCGGCTGGAACAACGGCTACGGCGCCGGCAAGATCGACGCGGCCGCGGCCGTGGCGGCCGTGAGTGCGCCGGTCGTCGCCACCGGCGATATCGACGGCGACGGCGGGCCCACGGTGCTCGACGTCGTCCTGCTGGTGAACAATATCGTCGATCCCACCGGCCATCCTCTGGACGGCGACCAGCGCGCGATGGCCGACGTGTTCCCCGCCGGCGGTGGCGATGGCAACCTGGACGTGTCCGACGTGGCGCGCATCGTGGCCTTCATTCTCGAAACGGCCACGCCGGGCGCGCCGCTCCCGGCACCCGCGCCCGCGCGCTTTGCCGTGGGCGAGCCCACGCAGGACGGCGCGACGTGGTGGGTGCCGGTGACGCTCGCCGGCGACGCGGTGGCGGGGTTCCAGTTCGCCCTCACTCTCGACGGCGCGCAGTGGCAGCCCGGCGACGTACGCGTGACCGGCGACCCCGATTGCCGCGCCGTGGCGAGCCGTGTCGGCGATCAGGTACTCGTGCTGCTGTATGCCCCGGACAACGCCATCGCGCCCGGCGGCGTGACGGTGGAGGTGCCCTTCGCCGCCGCGATGCAACCGGCGGGCGCGCCGCGCCTGAATGGGCTGCTCGTCGCCGACCCGCAGGGCTACGCGCGCGCGGTGACGGTGGGCACGGGCGTGGGCCTGCTGCCGGGCCTGCGCGCGGTGCAGGTGGCTCCCAACCCGGCACCGTCGGCCACCACCGTGCAGTTCCAGCTCGGGCGTGGCGATGCCGTGCAGGTGGCCGTCTACGATCTCAAGGGGCGCCGCGTCCGCACGCTCGATCTCGGCAATCTCGGCGAGGGCGTGCATGCCACGACCTGGGATGGCCGCGATGGCGCTGGCCACGACGTGTCCGCCGGCGTCTACCTGGTGCGCGTGTCCACGACGCAGCAGACGGTGACGCGAAAAGTGGTGCTGACGCGCTGATCCCCGGCGCGCCCGCTAGTAGCTCGACGCGTCGAGCTTCACCTTGCCGCGGAAGATCCAGTAGATGCTGATGGTGTAGGCCAGCACGAAGGGGATGCCGATGATCGCGATCGTCAGCATGATCTTCAGCGTGCGTGCGGACGAGGCGGCGTTGTACACCGTCATGCTCGCGGACGGGTCGGCCGTATTGGGCACGATGTTGGGGTAGAGGCCCAGACCGATCAGCGCCATCAGGCCCGCGATCGTCAGCGACGACGACACGAAAGCGCGGATCTCGCGGCCGCGCGTGATCTCACGGGGGATGTTGGCCACGGCGAGCATCGTCAGCAGACCGAAGAACAGCAACGGCGGGGCGGCTCGGAAGTGCTCCGTCATGTGGGGTACGTAGATCAGCGTCACGATGGTGAGGCTCGCGTAGCAGATCACGAAGATGATGATGGTATTGTTCACCCAGCCGCGCACGCGGGCCTGCACCTCGCCCTCCGTCTTCATCACCAGGTAGATCGCGCCGTGCATCGTGAACAGGGCCACCGTGGTCACGCCCACGAGCAGCGCATACGGATTGATCAGGGGCCAGAAACCGGCGGCGTACTCCCCGTCGGGCGTGAGCGGAATGCCGCGGATGATGTTGCCCAGGGCCACACCGGCGAGGAAGGCGATCAGCAGGCTCGACAGGCTGAAGCTCACGTCCCAAGCCTGGCGCCACCAGCCCATGGGCTGCTTGGAACGGAACTCGATGGCCACGGCGCGGAAGATGAGCACCACCAGCAGCACCATGAAGGCGATGTAGAACCCGCTGAAGACCGTGGCGTACACGGGCGGGAAAGCGGCGAAGAGCGCGCCGCCGCCGGTGATGAGCCAGACCTCGTTGCCGTCCCACACGGGCCCGATGGCATTGATCAGGACGCGCCGTTCGTGGTCCGTGCGCGTGAGCAGGTGCAGCGCGCCGACGCCCAGATCGAACCCGTCGAGAATGGCGTACCCGGTGAGCAGCACGCCGACGAGCAGATACCAGACGCTGTTGAGATCCCAGTTCAAGGTTGTCTGGGCGAAGTCCATCGGGTCAGTCCTTTCGACCCTGCGTGGCGCGCGCCAGGCCGCTCCTGAGGTGGCCGTAGGTGGGCTGGTCGTCGGGTGTGGCGTCGGGTCCGTGCTGGATCTTGTGGTTCAGCAGGAAGATGAAGAGCGCGAAGAGCAGCGCGTAGACCAGGGTGAAGAGGACGAGCGAGAAGAGGGTCTGCCCTGCCGTCACCACGGGCGACACGGCGTCGGCCGTGCGCAGCAGTCCGTAGACGATCCAGGGCTGGCGGCCCACCTCGGCCGACATCCAGCCGAGCTGATTGCCAAGCTGCGGCAGCATCACCGAGAGCACGAAGAGCCACAGCAGCCAGCGATGGCGGAAGAGGGCGCCGCGCCACCAGAGCAGCGTGCCGAGCACACCCAGGCCGATGAGGGCCATGCCCACCATGATCATCAGGTGGTAGCTCTGGAAGACGACGTTGATCGGGGGGCGCTCGTCGGCCGCGAAGCTGGTCAGACCCCGGATCGGCGCCTGCGTGTCGCCATGGATGAGCCAGCTCAACATGCCCGGCAGCTTGATGCCCCACTTCACCGTCTGCGTGGTTTCGTCCACCCAGCCCAGGAGGTAAAGATCGGCCGGGGCCGAAGCCGGGTAGTGAGCCTCGAATGCCGCCAGCTTGGCCGGTTGCGTCGCCGCGATGCCTTTGCCGCTCTCGTGGCCGGTGAGGAGCTGGGCGAACGAGAAGACGAGCAGCAGCACGAGCCCGATGCGTAGCGAGCCGCGGGCGAATTCCTCGTGGCGCTTCTTCAGCAGGTACCACGCGCTCACGCTCAGTACCAGGGTGGCGCCGGTGAGCACGGCGGCGCTCAGCGTGTGGGTGAGGCGGTCGACCGTGGACGGATTGAAGACCATGGCCCAGAAATCGGTGATCTCGGCGCGCGGGCCGGTCATCGACTCCACGATGTGGAAGCCCGCCGGCGTCTGCTGCCACGAGTTGGCGATGATGATCCACAGGGCGCTGAAGATGGAGCCCAGGCTCACCATGCAGGTGGCGAAGAAGTGCATGCGCTTGCCCACGCGATCCCAGCCGAAGACGAGGATGGCCAGGAAGCCGGATTCCAGGAAGAAGGCGAAGATGCCCTCGGCCGCGAGCGCGCTGCCGAACACGTCGCCCACGAAGCGCGAGTACGTGGCCCAGTTGGTGCCGAACTCGAATTCCATGACGATGCCCGTGGCCACGCCCATGGCGAAGGTGAGGGCGAAGATCTTGATCCAGAAGCGCGTCATGGTCTCGAAGATCTTGCGGCCGGTCTTCAGGTACAGGCCCTCCATGATCACCAGGGCCACGCCCAGACCGATGGACAGGGGCGGGTACAGGTAGTGGAAGCAGATGGTGAAGGCGAACTGGAGGCGCGAGAGGAACACGACGTCCATGGTGAAAGCCCCATCATCCGGTGGGCGTTGACGGTATGCGGATCCGGTACCCGCAAACTAGGCAACCACGCGCCTTTCGCCAGGACAGATATCGGTCCACGGGCGCGATCCGCGTTTCGCGGTGGCTCAGGCGCGGCAGAACTCGGCGATCAACCCGCGCAGGATGGCGAGCATGGGGTCCAGGCGTGCCACGGGCAGGTGTTCATCGGGCTGATGGGCTGTGGCGATGTCGCCCGGCCCGAGGACGACGACGTCGGCCCCCAGCGACTGCAGATACGGCCCCTCGGTGCAGAATGAAACCGCCTCGGCGGCGTGGCCCGTGAGGCGCGCGGCGGCCTGAACGATGGGTGCGGTGGCGGGCGTGTCCAGCGGTGGCGTGCCGGGGTCGAGCGGGCGGCACACGATCTCGAGGCCGAGGCCCGCCACGGCGGCCCGGGCGCGGTCGGCGACCGTGGCGCGCAGCTCGTCCAGATCCTGACCCGGCAAGGGCCGTAGATCGAGGTGCAGCTCACAGGCGCTGCAGATGCGGTTGGGATTGTCGCCGCCGTGGATGTGCCCGAGATTCAGCGTCGGTACGGGCACGGCGAAGGCCGGGTCGCGCCAGGTCCGCTGCAGGTCATCGCGCCAGGCCAGCAGGGCCGAGATGACGGCGTGCATGCCCTCCAGCGCGCTCGCGCCCAGGGCCGGATCGCTGGAGTGGCCGGCGCGGCCGACCACGCGGATGGCCTCCATGAGGATGCCCTTGTGAGCCCGCACCGGTCGCAGACCGGTGGGTTCGCCGATGAGGGCATGCCGTGCGCGGGGGCGGCCCAGGTCCACCAGGGCGCGCGCGCCGTCCATGGTGCTCTCCTCGTCGGCGGTGGCCACCAGGATCAACGGCTCGCGCAGCGAGGCCGGATCGAGTTCGGCGGCCGCGGCGACGGCCAGGGCGAGGAATCCTTTCATATCAGCCGTACCCAGGCCAATGAAGCGCTCGTCCGTCTCGACCAGGGTGAACGGGTCGTGGGTCCAGCGGTCCGGGTCGCAGGGCACGGTGTCGGTGTGACCGGCCAGGATCAGGCCGCCGGGACCGCGGCCTAGGGTCGCGACGAGGTTGGCCTTGGTCGGCTGGGACGGTAGCGGTAGCACCTCGACGGCGAAGTCGAGGTCGTCGAGCCACTTGGCGAGCAGGTCGATGACCGCGCGGTTGCTGGTGTCGAACGCCGGATTCACGCTGCTGACGGACGGCGCCGCGACCAGGGCGGCCAGGATCTCGCGGATCGTGAGCATGACGACCTTTCCGGGCTCGGCGAAACGCCGGTCCCGGGGCTAATATATCCCATCGCCCGCACGCGACGACAGCGTCCAGTACCTCGGCCCGCGAATCGGCAGGTCTGTCCGGGAGCACCCATGGTCCGCCCCGCGCGACTCGAAGACATCGACGCCCTCGTGACGATCGAGGAACTGTGCTTCGACACCGACCGCCTGTCCCGGCGCAGCTTCCGCCACATGATCACCCGCGCGCACGCGGCCACCCTCGTGGACGAGGATGCCGGTGTGGTGCGGGGCTACGTGGTGGTGCTGTTCCATGCCGGCACGTCGCTGGCGCGGATCTACTCCATCGCCACCCACCCCGCCCACCGCGGCCTGGGCGTAGCGCGGCGGCTGATGCAAGCGGCCGAGGCGGCGGCCCTGGCGCACGATTGTCTCTATCTGCGACTCGAGGTGCGTAGCGACAACACGGCGTCGATCGGGCTGTACGAGTCGCTCGGCTACCGGCGCTTCGGCGTGTACGACGACTACTACGAGGACGACACCGACGCCCTGCGCTACGAGAAGGCGCTGGGCACCTACCTGCACCCGGACCTGGCCATCGTGCCCTACTACCGGCAGACGCTCGACTTCACCTGCGGGCCGGCCGCCCTGATGATGGCCATGCGCGCCCTCGACCCGACGCTCGATCTGAACCGGCGCCTGGAGATCCGGCTGTGGCGCGAGTCGACCACCGTGTTCATGACGTCGGGTGTCGGGGGCTGCGGGCCGTTCGGCCTGGCCCTGGCCGCGCACCGGCGCGGTTTCGCCGTGTCGGCCTTCGTGAACGACGAGGGCGCGCTCTTCGTCGACTCGGTGCGCAGCGAGGAGAAGAAAGAAGTCATCCGCCTCGTGCACGAGGATTTCCAGGACGAGCTCCAGCGTAGCGGCATTCCGGTGGCCTACCGCCGCGTGACCCACGACGAGTTGCAGCAGGTCTTCGCCGACGGCGGCATCCCGGTGGTGCTCATCAGCTCGTACCGCATCTATCACGAGAAGTGGCCGCACTGGGTGGTGATCACGGGTTTCGATGACCGTTTCGTTTACGTGCACGATTCCTATGTCGACCAGGAAGACGGTAGAACGCCGACCTATTCCATGAACATGCCCATCCTGCGCAAGGAGTTCGAGCGCATGGCGGCCTACGGCAAGTCGGGTCTGCGCGCCGCGCTGATCATCCGCAAGCCGTCGGCCCGTGCGCGCCGTCGCAAACCCTGACCTGCCGGGAGGCGAGTAGGCTCATGGCCAAGCAGATCATCGTCGTCGAGGACATTGCCGACTGGACATTTCCCGAGCTCGACTACCCGGTCGTGCACGCCGACGACTACCTCACCGGTGGCGACTACTTCAACGCGCGCACCACGAAGGTGATCAACCTTTGCCGCAGTACGAAGTACTTCAGCGTGGGTTATTACTGCTCCTTGCTGGCGGAGGCGCGCGGCCACCGCGTGATCCCCTCGGTGAAGAGCATGCTCGACCTCTCGAGCAAGGCGATGTACGGGCTCGATGTGAGTGATCTCGACGACGCGGTGCAGAAGGTCTTCAAGAAGTACCGCAAGGACAGCTTCGAGACCGTCTTCGAGATGGACGTGTACTTCGGCAAGTGCCGCTTCGAGGCCATGGCCGATCTGGCGCGGCAGATCTTCGAGACGTTCCCTTGCCCGCTGTTGCGCGCGAATTTCCGGCGCGAAGGCAAGCGCTGGCACATCGAGAGCCTCAGGGCGCTCTCGTTGCACAAGCTCGACAGCGAGAACCACGCGTTCTTCGCCGAGAATCTCGCCGGCTATCTGCAGAAGCGATGGCGGGCGCCGCGCACGCCGAGCCAGTCGCTCTACGACATCGCCATCCTCTACAACGCCGACGATCCGCTGCCGCCCTCGGACGAGAAGGCGATCCAGAAGTTCATCCGGGTCGCCAAGTCGATGGATCTCTACGTCGACGTGATCGACAAGAAGGACTACTCGCGTCTGGCCGAGTACGACGCGCTCTTCATCCGCGCCACCACCGCCATCAACCACTTCACCTACCGGTTCTCGAAGAAGGCCGAGAGCGAGGGCATGGTGGTGATCGACGATCCGCAGTCGATCCTGCGCTGCACCAACAAGGTGTACCTGGCCGAGCTGCTGCGCGCCCACAAGGTGCCCGCGCCCCAGACGGTGATCGCCGGCAAGAATGATCTCAAGGCGATGGAGGAGATCATCGGCTACCCCATGGTGCTCAAGGTGCCCGACGGCTCGTTCTCCCGCGGCGTGGTGAAGGCCGAGAACCCGCAGGAGATGCGCACGGCCGCCGAGACCCTTCTCAAGAGCTCGGAGCTGATCCTGGCGCAGGCGTTTCTCTACACCGAGTTCGACTGGCGCATCGGCATTCTCGATCGCAAGCCCCTCTTCGCCTGCCAGTACTTCATGTCGGCCAAGCACTGGCAGATCGTGCACCATGCCGCCGACGGCAGCTTCGAGGAGGGGCGCTGGAAGACCTTGCCCGTGGAGAAGGCCCCACGCGAGGTCGTGGACATCGCGCTGAAGGCGGCCAATCTCATCGGCGACGGCCTCTACGGCGTGGACGTGAAGCAGGGCAAGGACGGCGTTTACGTGATCGAGGTGAACGACAACCCGAACATCGACGCCGGCGTGGAGGATCAGGTCCTGAAGGACGACCTCTACCGCCAGGTGCTCGCCGAGTTCGTGCGGCGGCTCAATGCGCGCATTCCTGGGCGCGCCGATTGACCGCGTGCGACGCGCCATATAGTCTGGTCGCGACTCCGGAAGGTACCGGGGTGTCACCAGGTAGGCGATACCGTGTTTCTGCGAATCTTCACCGCCCTGCTCTTGCTGACTGCCACCCTGCCGCGAACCGCGCCTGCTGCCGACGCCGACGCCGACAGCATCTGGGCCGTGCTCGAGCCCATCGAGGTGATCGGCACCACGGCCACCAGCACGGTTGATCCCACCGCCGTCACCCTCGACGCCATCGCCCTGGCCGCGCGCGACGTGCGCACGGCCGCCGATCTCGCGCCCACCTTGCCGGCCACGCGCATCGTGCTGAACTCGCGCGGCGAGCGTCAGTTCATGGTGCGTGGGGCCTCCGAGCGTCACCTGCGGCTGTGGCTCGACGGCATCCCGCTCACCTTGCCCTGGGACGAGCGTGCCGACGCGTCGCTGGTACCGCTGGATGCGATCGGCGAGGTGCGTGGCGTGCGGGGCGTGGGTAGCGTGCTCGAGGGGCCGAACGCCCTGGCGGGCACGATCGAGCTACGGCCGCTTTCACTCGGCCAGGACGGCCAGCGCACCCGCGTCGGCGGCCAGCTCGGCGAGGTGGCGATGCGCGACGTCCGTCTGCTGCATCAGCGCCGGCAAGGGGCATGGGAGGTGCTGGCGGCGGGATCATGGCGCCGGCAAGACGGCTACCCGGTACCGGGCGACTACACCGCGCCGTCGAACCAGAGCCCATCGCGCACCCGCCTGAACAGCGATGCCGAGGAGGCGGCTCTGCTCGTGCGCGTGCAGCACCACGGCGCCGACGGCGCCACCTGGCATGTCACGCTGCTGGGCACCGACGCCGAGAAGGGTGTGCCACCGGAGACCCACCTCGGCGGCGACGCGCGTTTCTGGCGCTATCCCGCGCTGCAGCGCGGTGTGGTGGGGGCCGGCCTGCACACACCGCTCGGCGACGATGGGCGGTGGCGCCTGGCCCTCGACGGCTCGGTAGACCTCTTCCACGGCGAGATCCGCGACTATGCGGATTCCACCTACACGACGCCGCTGCTCCTACCGGGCGTCGACCACGAGATCGACGACGACCGCACCGGGTTCCTGCGGGGGCGGGTGACGCGCGAGCTGAGCGACCGGCATGCCCTCAGCGTGCAGGCGTCGTCTCGATACACCCGTCACCGGGAGTCGCTCGTGATCAACGGACCGCGCCTCGACTACGCGCAGGTCCTCAGTGAGGTCGCCGCCGAGGCCTCGCTGCGCCCCTGGTCCGGCTGGCACGTGCAACTCGGCGCCGGCTACGACCTGGCGACCACCCCCGAGTCGGGCGACAAGCCCGCCCGCGACGCCACCGGCGCCGCGGCCGTGTTCGCGCGCTGCGAGTGCGAGCTGGCCCGCGGGGTCCATGCCCATGCGTCGTACGCGCGGCGCAGCCGCTTCCCGGCCTTGCGCGAGCTGTACTCCGGCGCCCTCGGCCGCTTCATCCCCAACCCCGAACTGGCCCCCGAGGTGCAGGATCTGTGGGACGTCGGCGTGGTCACGCGTCGCGGCGCCGGCGAGCTGAGCCTGACGGGCTTCGCCAGCTTCCTCGACGGCGGCATCGAACGCGTGGGTCTCGGAGACGGCACCAATCGCTTTCGCCGCGTGAACCTCGACGAGATCCGCACGCTCGGCGTGGAGCTGGTGGGCGCGTGGCGGCCGCACCGGCAGTGGGAGCTGGGGGCTCACCATGCCATTCTCGACGCGCGGCGGCGGGTCGACGGCGCCTACGTCCCGGGCGTGGAGGATCGGCCGAATTTCCTCTCCTACGCCACAGTCGACTGGAAGGGCCCGGCCGCCATGCGCGTGACGCTCACGACCGCCCTGCTGGGGCCGCGCCAGTCGGCCGATCCCGCGGATACGCAGGACGGGTTGCGCCGCCTGCCCACGCAGGGCACGCTGGGGGTACGGGTGGCGCGCGCGTTTTCCGGAGGTGGGTTGTTCACGCGTGGCGAGGTGCATCTGCGCGTGGACAACCTCCTCGACGCCGAGGTCGACGCGCAGATGGGATTGCCGCTGGCAGGCCGCACGGTATCGGGCGGATTCACCGCCTGGTTCGACGCCTGGCCGGCGCCCTGACGAACCGTCGATTCCGTCTACGCGTGGATCGGCTTGCCCGTCACGCTGAGCGCCGCTTCCTTCACCGTCTCCGCCAGCGTGGGGTGCGCGTGGCACACGCGGGCGATGTCCTCGCTCGAGGCGCCGAAGCTCATGGCCGCCACGGCCTCGGCGATGAGGTCGCCGGCCCGCGGACCGATCACGTGCACGCCGAGCACGCGGTCGGTGTCCTTGTGGGCGAGGATCTTCACGCGTCCGTCGATGCTCTCCAGCGCGCGCGCCCGCGAGTTGGCGCGGAAGAAGAAGACACCCTTGTTGAAGGGCACGCCCTCCTCCTTGAGCTGCTCCTCCGTCTTGCCGACGGCCGCGATCTCGGGTTCGGTGTAGCACACGCCGGGGATGGCGTCGTAATCCACGTGACCGTAGCCCGCGGCGATGCCCTCGACGCAGGCCACGCCCTCGTCCTCGGCCTTGTGGGCGAGCATGGGGCCGCGGATCACGTCGCCGATGGCATAGATGCTGTCGGCGCTGGTCTTGAAGTGCGCGTCCACGGGGATGCGGCCACGGTCGTCGAGGGTGATGCCCACCGACTCGAGGTTCAGTCCCTCGGTGTGGGGCTTGCGACCCACCGCCACCAGCACGCGGTCGCCCTGCACCGGCTCGTGGCCCTCGATCTCCACCACGGCACCCTTCTTCTCCTTGCGCGCGCCGGTGACCCGGGCGCCGAGGATGAAATTCATACCCTGCCGCTTGAAGAGCTTGAGGGCCTCGCGGGCGATCTCGGCGTCCATGCCGGGAAGGATACGGTCGAAGTACTCCACCACGGTGACCTCGGCGCCCAGGCGGCGCCACACGCTGCCCAGTTCGAGGCCGATGTAGCCGGCACCGATCACGATGAGGTGCTTCGGCACCGGGTCGTAGGAGAGGGCGGTCGTGGAGTCGCCGATCACGTCGCCGTCCAGGTCCACGCCACGCAAGCCCGCGCTGTCGCTGCCGGTGGCGATGATGATGTGCTTTGCCTGGAGCGACACCTCGTCCTCGCCGCTGACGACGATCTTGCCCGCGCCATCGAGCCGGGCCGTGCCGGCGTACCGCGTGACCTTGTTCTTCTTGAAGAGGCCCGCGATGCCGTCCGTCAGGTCCTCGACGAGCTTGGTCTTGCGGGCCAGCAGCATCTTCAGATCGAGGCTGACCTTGCCCACGCTCACGCCGTGCACCCCGAGGAGGCCCGCCTGGGCCTCGTGGTACTTCTCGCTCGATTCCAGCAGGGCCTTGCTGGGGATGCAGCCGACGCGAAGGCACGTGCCGCCGAGGCGCGGTTCCTTCTCGATGCAGGCCGTGTCGAGGCCGAGCTGGGCGGCGCGAATGGCGGCCACGTAACCGCCGGGGCCGGCGCCGATGACGACGAGGTCGTGCTGCTTCTGCGGCATCGCTGCTCCTTGCATCCACGCGGCCGCCGCTCCATGCGGCGGTCGGGCCCCAGGATATCACGGAATCGCCGTGGCGCCACGACGGGGCCGCACGGGTCAGCCCATCCGCCGTCGCAAGGCCAGCGAGCTGCCTGCCGCGGCGAGGAAGAGAACCGTGGCTGCCAGGAAAACGTCGCGATAGCCCAGCAGCCGCAGGACCGTGAATCCGACCAGCGGCCCCACGAAGCCGCGGAAGCCGACCATGGCCACGTGAATGCCCTGGTAGTATCCACCCTCGCCCGCGGGCGCGAAGGCGATCGATCCCACGTTCCACGTCACGTTGATCCCCGCCATGCCCACCGAGTACACGGCGAACGCCAGGTAGGCTGCGCCAGTCGGCGAGAGTCCGGCCAGGTGCGGGCCGAACGCCAGGGTGAGGGGATAGAGCGCGATCGCGCCGAAGGCCATGGCGCAGAGGCGCACCGGCTGCAGCCGGTCCATCAGGCGACCAGCCAGCGGACCCAGGAAGGCGACGCCGAGCGACGCGATGAGTACCCGCGCGCTGGCGATCTGCTGGTAGCCCAGCTTCAACTCGTCGCTGAAGTACAGGGGCACCACCGGGCCGAGCATCATGAACGCCACGCCGTAGATCATGAAGTTGGCCTCGAACCAGAGGAAGCGCCGGTCGCGGCGGTACGTGGCCACGGCCTCGCGCAGCGGCGTGACGAGTGCCGGGCCCAGCCGGCGCCATTGCACGTTTCCGAGCGGCAGCCGCGGCACCACGAAGACGCGGCTGGGATCGTAGGCCGCATCCCCCGCCGGCCGCGGCACCCGCGACAGTACCAGCGGGTAGCCGAAGCCCAGGACGCCGAGCATGGGATAGACCCAGCGGAAGTAGTCGGGCCCCCGGCCGAGCACGGCGCCGACCGCGAGGCTCACCAGCGCCGCCGTGAGGTACTGCACCAGCGCCCCGCGCCCGAAGACCGTGCCGCGTCGCTCGGGCGCGATATTGGCCTGCAGGATGCCGTTCTGTGCCGGGTAGACGATCGCGGAGAAGAAATACACCACCGCGAGCAACCACGCGAACTGCCCCGCGGTGTGCACGGCCAGCGCCAGCACCAGCACGGCGCGCCCGCCCAGACCGCCCCACACCAGCCACCGCCGCCTCCCGCCGCTCACCATGAGCTGGCCCCAGTAGAGGGCCAGCAGCATACCGGTGGTCTCCATCATCACGACCAACGTCACCAGCCAACCCGGCGCGGACAGCGACTTCGCCAGCACGAAGGGGAACAGCCACTGACCTGTGGTCCAGATGCCCTGGAACACCATGCCGAGGAGGTACAGCCGGATGGTCCGGCGCTCCAGATCGCCGCGCTCGATATCGCTGCGCCCGTGGTCGGTGTTCTCGTCGTCTGTATTCATGGCGCGAATGATCGTGCGTGGGGGGCGGATTGGCCAGGACGGTCGCCTGGCCAGGACGGTCGATGCCCCGCGGCGGCGAGCCCGATTGACACAGGGCCCCGTGTCCGTCACAATCCCGGCGGTCATGTCTCTCACCTCGCGCCTCGCACGCAGGAGGAATCGCCATGCTCGCCCGCATCGCGCTCGTGACCCTGATCCTCGCGAACTTCAGCACCGCCGCCTCTGCCGGGACCCTTCTCGTTGGCCTCGAGGGGACCAGCCAGCCGATCCGCACCTCCGACCTGGCCGGCTTTCCCGACGTGGCCTGGACGAACGGTATCGCCTTCGATGTCAGCGGCGCCGCCGCCACGCCCAGCGGCGAGGTCTACCTTTGCCAGGGCGCCTTCACCACGCAGATCTACGAGACGGATACCGGCGGCCATCCGCCCACGTTCCTGTGCACGAGCAGCGTCGACCTTAGCGGCCTGGCCTTCGGTCGCGGTACGCTGTACGGCTACTCGAACTATGCCGACCCCAAGGGCATCTACGCGATCGACACCAGCACAGGTCAGGCGACACTGGTCGTGGACGTGTACACGGGTACGGGCTATCGCTTCTTCGCGCTGGACTACAATCCCGTCGACGACCTGCTCTACGGCTACACGGAGTACGGCGTGTCCGGCCTCTACTCGATCGATCTGGATACCGGCGCGATGGCCCATGTCGCGGATCCGTTCCCGGCCACCAATACCCAGGGTCGGGCGCTCGCCGTGGGCAACAACACCGTGTACGTGCTGGCGACGCGCGGTGACGACGACATTCCTGGCTTCGCGTACGATCTGAGTCAGGGCGCGGGCGGTTCGTGGGTGGCCTTCACGAACCCCTATCCCACCGAGCACGCGACCGGCGGTGCCGCGTTCATTGCCGATGGTCTGACGGGGATCACCCCGTCGCGAGCCGAGTCCGGGCACCTCGTTGCGAGTCCCAACCCGTTCAATCCGACAACGGTCGTGCGCTACGAGCTCACCGTCGCCGCAGCTATCGAGCTCGGCGTGTACGACCTCGCCGGGCGCCTCGTGCGCACGCTGCGACAAGGCACACTGGAGCAGCCCGGGGCCCACGCCGTCACCTGGGATGGACGCGACGGGAGCGGGCGGAACGTCCCCTCGGGAACCTACGTCTGCCGCCTGTGGGCCGCAGACGTGGCGGAGTCGATTCGCGTGTCGCTCGTGCGCTGAGCGTGGTGCCGGAACCGGCGTGGCCACTATCGTGGCGGCAACCATGACGCACCCCCGTGCGTGCATCCTCACCGTGGTCCGCGTCGCCGGCCACGAACTACCTGGGTATGCAGCACGATCTCACGCTCGCGTCGCTCACGGATTCCGTCGTCATCGCCTGGCGTGATGGCCCGGCATGGGTGACGTTCGTGCGAGACGCCGACACTCTCGCCGCACTTTTCCTCTTCGAGAACCGGTACGCCGCATCTTCCCGCTGGACAGCATCGCAGGACGCGGCAGTGACATCGCGCGCATGCGCCGGATGCGACACTGGCTGCACACGCGGATCCGCTGGGACGGAAGCCGGCGGAATCCCCGCACCAGCTCCGTGCTCGAGACCATCGAGACCTGTCAGAACGGGCGCCACACGCTGAATTGCGGCGGCCTGGCGTGGGTCTATGCGGCCCTCTGCCAGGCGGTGGGACTGGCGGCACGCGCCGTCGGCTGCCTGCCGTTCGATCGCCACGACCCCGATAGCCACGGCGTGACCATCGTCTACAGCGACTCCCTCGGCCACTGGGTCTACATGGACCCGTCATTCGACGCCGAGTGGACCGATGCGGACGGTGCTCTCCTCGATCTGCAGGTGGCCCGCGATCGTCTCGTGGCGGGAGACACGGTGATCGTCGCGCCCGACGCCGACATCAATGGTGCCCCGCGCTCGGCGCTCGAACATCTCGCGTACATGAGCAAGAACCTGTTCCGATTCCAGACCTCGCTCGCCGATGGCCGGCGGCTGGCACTCGAACCGGTCGGCTACGATACGACGGTCGTCGACACGACCACCATTGCGCGGAATCTCGTCGTGACTCACGATCCCGAGGTATTCTGGAGAATTCCCGAGCGACCGCGGTAGGTGCTTGATCTCTCGTCATTGGTGCCGTCCGGCGCCAATCGGCATTGAAGTGCAAACGAAACCGTCGACCTCTCGCTCAGATCGCCATCCCCTTGAACTGGCTCACGTACAGCTCGTGGAAGAAGCCTTTTCGCGCGAGCAGTTCCTCGTGCGTGCCCTGCTCCACGATCTCGCCGTCGCGGATCACGAGGATCTGGTCGGCGTCGCGGATGGTGCTGAGGCGGTGGGCGATGACGAAGCTCGTGCGGCCCGACATGAGGCGCAGCAGCGCGTTCTGGATGCGCATCTCGGTACGGGTGTCGACGCTGCTCGTGGCCTCGTCGAGGATGAGGATGGCCGGATCGGCGAGGATCGCGCGGGCGATGGCCAGCATCTGGCGCTGTCCCTGGCTCAGGTTGCCTGCGCGCTCGGAAAGGTACGTGTGGTAGCTCTCGGGGAGGGCGCGGATGAAGTGGTCGGCGTCGGCGAGGCGAGCCGCCTCGACCACCTCGTCGTCGGTGGCGTCGAGCCGGCCGTAGCGAATGTTTTCCAGCACAGTGTCCGCGAAGAGGAACGTGTCCTGGAGCACGAGGCCGAGCTGGCGCCGCAGTGCCGCCTTCGGCATGGCGCCGAGGTCGCGGCCGTCGATGGTGATGCGACCGGTGTCGATCTCGTAGAAACGCATCAGCAAGTTGATGAGCGTGGTCTTGCCGGCGCCCGTCGGCCCGACCAGCGCCACCGTCTGGCCGGTCCGGGCGTGCAGGGACATGTGCTTGATGACCGGCGCCCCGGGCAGATAGCCGAAGCTCACGTCCGTGAAGATCACATCGCCTCGCACGGCGGCGGCGTCCGTTGCCGCAGCTATGTCGTGCTCCGCGGGCGTGTCCAGCACCTCGAACACGCGCTCGGCGCCGGCCAGGGCGGCCTGGATCGCGTTGTACATACTGGCGAGCTGACGCAGCGGATTGATGAAGTTGCGCCCGTAGGTGATGAACGTGGCGATCATGCCGACGGTGGCCAAACCGCGCAGCGTGAGCCAGCCGCCCAGCCCCACGAGCACGATGACGAAGAGGTTGCCCAGCACGTTCGTCAACGGCATGAGCGACAGGGCGTAGCTGTTCGCGTACACGCCGTTGTGGTAGACGGCCGCGTTCTCGCGTCGGAAGGCGGCGATCGCGCTGTCGCTGCGGCCGAAGGCCTTCACGACCCGCTGGCCGCTGATCGTTTCCTCGACCACGCCACCCAGCGATCCCAGGCTGCGCTGCAGATCGCGGAACCCCTTGCGCGTGTACCGGGCCACGACGTTCGTGAATCCGAACATGATCGGCACCACCACCACCGCCGCGAGCGCGAGCCAGGCATTCAGCACCACCATCGCCACCAGGATGCCCACCATCGAGAGCGTGCTGGCCACCAGCGACACCACGTTCTGCGATACGGCCTGGTTGATGGCCTCGATGTCGTTGGTGAGGCGGCTCATCAGTTCGCCCGCGGTGTGGCGGTCGAAGTAGGGCACGGGCAGCCCCTGCAGGTGTACGAACAGGTCGTGGCGCAGACGTTTGAGGGCGGTTTGGGAGACGCGAGCCATCAACCAGCTCGCCAGGGCATGCAGGCCGTTGTCCAGGACGAAGATGCCGAGAAGCAGGAGCGCCGTGCGTGCCAGCCCGGCCGCCAACCCCCGACCGATGAACCGATCGATGGCCACACCGATGAGATAGGGTTCGAGCAGTCCCAGCAGCGTGGCGACGACGACGAGAACGGTCACGACCGTCAGCATCGCCGCGAACGGGCGCAGGGTGAGCGCCAGGCGTACGAGCGCGCGCCGCGGCGAGCGCGCCTTCTCGATGCGTCGGGCTCGCATGGGACCTCGGCCCAGGGGCGCGCGCGCCCGGCTCGGATACTCGCGCTTGCCGAGCGCGCTCATGGTTGCTTCACCGCCTCTGGCGGCGGGCCGTCACCGAGCTGGGACGCGTAGATCTCCCGGTAGATCTCGCTCGTCGCCATGAGCGTCCCATGGTCTCCGGAGGCGACGATGCGCCCGCGATCGATCACCACGATACGATCCGCATTCAGCACCGTACTGATGCGCTGGGCCACGACGAGCGACGTGCGTCCGGCCATCCACGTCTTCAGGGCTGCCTGGAGGCGGGTCTCCGTGGCCACGTCGATCGCGCTCGTGGCGTCGTCCAGGATGAGGATCGCCGGCCGCCGCAGGAGCGCGCGGGCGATGGCGATGCGCTGCTTCTGGCCGCCCGACAGGTTCACGCCGCGCTCCTCGATATGGGTGCCGTAGCCCTGCGGCAGCCGGTCGATGAACGCGTGAGCCTGGGCAGCCTTGGCGGCGGCCATCACCTCACCGTCGCCGGCCCCGGGGCGACCATAGGCGATGTTGTCGCGCACGGTGCCGGAAAACAGGATCGTCTCCTGGGGTACGATGCCCACCTGCTGCAGCAGTTCGTGCTGCGCGATGTGGCGCACGTCCACGCCGGCCACGGTCACGTGTCCCTCGGTGGCGTCGTAGAAGCGCGGCACGAGATTCACCAGCGACGACTTGCCGGCGCCGGTCGCGCCGAGGATGGCGACGGTCTCGCCGGGCTCGGCCACGAGGTCGATGCCCGCGAGCACGTCGTCGTCGGACGCGCCGTCGTAGCGGAATCCCACGTGCTCGAAGGCGACGCGCGGTGTCACGAGGTCCGGCAGGCGCTGCGGTCGCGGATCGTCCTGCACGTCGGGCACCGTGTCCAGCACGTCGCCGATGCGCTCGGCCGAGGCCGTCCCTGCGGCGGCCACGTTGGCGAGCATGACCATGATCGTCAGCGGGCCGATCGTGGTCTGCAGGTAGTTGATGAAGGCCACGAGCTGCCCGACGGTGAGGCTGCCGTCGATGGCCTGGATGCCTCCGCGCCAGATCACCGCCACGATCCCCGCGTTGACGAAGATGCTCATTGCCGGCGAGAGCGTGGACATGAATCGCGCCACCCGCACCGCGAAGGCCGCATAGTCATCGTTCGCCACGCCGAAACGCGCGGCCTCGTGATCGGCGCGCACGAAGGCCTTCACCAGCCGTACGCCGGCGATGTTCTCCTGCAGCACGGTGTTGAGGCGGTCGAGGCGCTGCTGTACGTTGCGAAACAGTGGCTCCATCCGCAGCACGAAGAAGGTGATGACGAGCGAGACGGCGACCAGGATCGGCAGCATCATCAGGGCCAGGCGGCTGTCGGTTCTGAACATGAGGATGAGGCTGCCCAGCATGAGCAGCGGCGCCCGCGTGCCGATGCGCAGGAACACCTGGACCAGCCGCTGGAATACCGCCGTGTCGCTGGACAGCCGCACCATGAGCTGGCCCACGCTGGTGCGGTCGAGATTGCCGTACGAGAACGACTGGATCTTCAGGAACAGCGCCTCGCGCAGGTCGCGAGCCACCTGTTCGCCCACCTGCACGGAGAGGATGTTGTTGCCGATCGCGAAGACGGTCTGGATGACGGAGATGGCAAGCATGATCAAAGTCGTCACGACGACGACGCGGGGCTGCCGCGCCACGATCCCCTGGTCGATGACGCGCTGGATCAGGCGCGGCAATGCGAGATCCATGAGCACGACGGCGATGAGCAGGACGAGTGCGACCGCACCGCGGCGCCAGTACGGTCGCACGAAGCGCAGGAGACGTCGCAGATGGGTCATGGACGGCGGCGCCTTACAGCTCCAGCATGAGCCGCCCGGGCTGCTCGATACCTTGCTTCACATGCTTGAGGAAGGTGACGGCCTCGCGCCCGTCGACGACGCGGTGATCGTAGGTGAGGGCGACGTACATCATCGGGCGCACCACGATCACGCCGTCACGCACCATCGCACGGTCTTGAATGGCGTGCAGGCCGAGCACGCCGCTCTGCGGCGGATTGACGATGGGCGTGGACAGCAACGAGCCGTACACGCCGCCGTTGCTGATGGTGAAGGTGCCGCCTTCCAGCTCCGCGAGGTCGAGCTTCTTGGTCTGGGCGCGCTGGGCGAAGTCGCCGATGGTCTGCTCGATGGCGCCGAATCCCAGCATCTCGGCGTTGCGGATCACGGGCACCACGAGGCCCTTGCCACTACCGATGGCGATGCCGATGTCGTAGAAGTCGCGGTAGACGATGTTCTGCTCGCGGATTTCGGCGTTGAGCGAGGGGATCACGCGCAACGCCTCGATGACGGCGCGCGTGAAGAAGCTCATGAAGCCCAGCTTCACGCCGTATTTCGCCACGAAGTCGTCCTGGTATTCCTTGCGCATCGCCATGATGGTGCTCATGTCGATCTCGTTGAACGTGGTCAGGAGCGCGGCAATCTGCTGGGAGTACACGAGGCGTTCGGCGATGCGCCGGCGGATGGGGCTCATCGGCACCACGCGTTCCACGCGCTCGCCGGTAGGCGCGGCGCTGGGTACGGGCACCATGCGCTCCTGGACCGGCGGCTTCGTGGCGGCCGGCGGGCGGCTCTGGCCCTGAGCGGCCGCGGCCCGCTGCGCGTCCTCCTTGAGCACGCGCCCACCGGGCCCGCTGCCGGCCACGCCCGCCGCGTCCACGCCCGACTGGGCGATCACCCGCTGGGCCGACGGCATCACGTGGGCGCCGGTCCGCGGGGCGTCCGCGGACGCGACCGGTTTCCCCTGGGCAGGGGCATCCTTCTTCGGCGCCTTCTCCTTCTTCGGCGCCGCCTGGCCGGCCACGAGCACGGCGATTACGTCGCCGACCTTGCAGAATTCGCCGGCGGCGACCTTGATCTCCTTCAGCGTGCCTGCCGCCGGAGATGGTAGCTCGACGGTGGCCTTGTCGGAATCGATCTCCGCGATCGGCTCGTCCAGGTCCACGTACTCGCCGGGCTCCTTGAGCCACGCCGCGATCTGCACCTCGCTGATGGATTCGCCGAGACTCGGTACCGTCACATCCACGGCCATGATGGCTCCTTTGTCGCCGCGCTGGGCGACGCTACTTGCGCACTTCCGGTCCGAACACCCGCTCGAGCAGGAGTTTCTGCTCGAGCCGGTGACTCGCCGACGATCCGGTAGCCGGCGACGCCGACTCGGGCCGGCACACGCCGTCCAGTGGCCAGCGTCCAAGCAGGCGATCGCCGAAGCGGAACTTCAGCGCCGGCCAGGCTCCCATGTTCTCCGGCTCCTCCTGGACCCAGCGCACGCGCACGTCGGCGGGGTACGCCGCCAGCGCATTTTCCAGCAATTCGGCCGGCAACGGGTAGAGCTGCTCGATGCGCAGGATCGCCAGGTCGTCGCGCTCCAGGCGCTTGCGCTCGGCGTCCAGCTCGTAATAGAGCTTGCCGGAGCAGAAGAGCACCTCGCGGATCGCTCCGTCGTTCTCGCCGCGCCGGCTGTCCGATAGGATACGGTAGAAGCGTCCGCCGGCGAGCTGGTCGAGCGACGCCGTGACGGCGGCATGGCGCAGCATGCTCTTGGGCGTGAACACGACGAGCGGTTTGCGCCAGGGGCGCAGCACGTGCCGTCGCAACAGGTGGAAGAGCTGCGCGGGCGTGGTGGGCTGCACGATCTGCAGGTTGTCCTCGGCCGCCAGGTTCAGGAATCGCTCGAGGCGCGCGCTGCTGTGCTCGGGGCCCATACCTTCGAGTCCGTGCGGCAGCAGCATCACGATGCCCGACAGGAAGCGCCACTTGCTCTCGCTGCTGGCGATGAACTGGTCGACGATGACCTGCGCCGCGTTGATGAAGTCGCCGAACTGCGCCTCCCACATGACCAGTGCTTCGGGGAAATTCAGGCTGTAGCCGTACTCGTATCCGAGCACGCCAGCCTCCGAGAGCGGGCTGTTGTAGATCTCCACGGGAGCCTGTTCGGCGGCCAGATGCTGCAGGGGCATGTGCCGCGCACCGGTCTTGACGTCATGCAGCACCGAATGCCGGTGGCTGAACGTGCCGCGCTCCGAGTCCTGGCCCGTCAGGCGCACCCGCACGCCCTCGACGGAGAGGGAAGCGAGGGCCAGCGCCTCGGCGGCGGCCCAGTCGAGAGGTGTCTCGCCGGCGGCCATCTGGCGGCGCTGCTCGAGCAGGCGTTCGATCTTGCGGTGCGGCGTGAAGCCCTCGGGCACCTCGGCTTGAAGGCGCAGGAGTTCGGCCAGTCGCTCGCGGTCGACGCCGGTCTCCACCTCCGGCACCACACTCTCGGGACCACCCACGTAGTGCTTCCAGGCGATCGTCGTCGAGCGCCCCTTGGTTCCGTTGATGGCATGGTCCTCGCCGCGCGCCTCCTGGAACAGCCGCTCGAGATTCTCGCGGCGTTCCGTGGCGATGCGATCGGCGGCCTCGACGGTGATCTCGCCCAGCTTCACGAGGTGGTCGAGATACCCTTCGCGTACCGACTTGCGCTTGCGGATCTGCTCGTACAGCAGGGGCTGCGTGAACGCGGGCTCGTCGCTCTCGTTGTGGCCGCGCCGGCGGTAGCAGTACATGTCGATCACCGCATCGCGGTGGAACTCGCGGCGGAACGCCAGCGCCAGGTGCACGGCCTGGGCCACGGCCTCGGGATCCTCGCCGTTGACGTGGAAGATGGGGATCTGCAGCATGCGCGCCACGTCGGTGCAGTAGGGCGAGGAGCGGGAGTCGGAGGGGTCGGTGGTGAAACCGAGCTGGTTGTTCACGATCACGTGCAGGGTGCCGCCGGTGGTGTAGCCGCGCAGCTCGCTCAAGTTGAGCGTCTCCTGCACGATGCCCTCGCCGGCGAAGGCGGCATCGCCATGGATGAGGATGGCCAGGCCGCGCTGGCGATCGGTGTCGCCGAGGCGATCCTGCTTGGCCCGCACGCGTCCAAGGGCCACGGGGTTCACGAATTCCAGGTGGCTCGGGTTGAAACACAGGGCGAGGTGCACCGTGCCGCCGCCAGCGAGCGGCCAGTCGCTGTGGTGGCCGAGGTGGTACTTCACGTCGCCATGGCCGAGGTAGAGGTCGGGCTGGTCGTCCTCGAATTCCTTGAAGATCTGCCACGGGCTCTTGCCCATGACGTTGGCCAGCACGTTCAGACGACCTCGGTGCGCCATACCGAGGAAGATGTCGGTCACGCCCGCGCGGCCACCGAATTCGATGGCCAGGGTCAGCAGGGGAATGAGGCTCTCAGCCCCCTCCAGGGAGAAGCTCTTTGCGCCCACGTATTTCTTTTGGATGAACTCCTCGAGGGCGACGGCGTCGGTCAGCCGCGTGAGGATGGACACCTGGTCGTCGTGCGGCAGCGCGATGCGGTTCTCGCAGTGCTCCATGTGCTTGTAGAGCCAGCGCCGGCACTCGAGGTCGTCGATGTGCATGTACTGCACGCCGATGGAGCGGCTGTAGGTCGCTTGCAGGCGGCGCAGGATCTCCCGCAGCGGCAGAACCTCGCCCGGAGCGAGGCTGCCGCCGGAAAACGGCTGCTCGAGGTCGGACTCGGTGAAGCCGTAGTAGTCGAGCGTGAGTTCCCGTGGTGGCGGCGGCGGCGGCGCCAGGGGGCTGAGCTGGGCGATCGTGTGGCCGCGCACCCGGTAGTTGCGGATGAGCTGGTCAACCTTGTTCTGGCGCTCCACCAGCTCCTGGTGGCGCTGACCCATGACCGCCGCATCACGCGCCGAGACGCCCGAGCTGAGGCCGAGCTGGGCAAAATAATTCCGCCAGTTCTCCGGAACCGACTGCGGATCGGCAAGCCAGGCGGCGTAGAGATCCTCGCTGAAGGCAAGGCTCAGCGTGTTGGGATCGTGGTGCTGGGTGTCCATCCGTCCAGCCCGCGAGGGGCGAGGCTCGGCGCTCAGGGGCACCATGAACAGGCCGACGCGCCCGGATGGGCGCCGACCGGTATCGCGGCGATAGTCTACACGCGATCCCTGGGATTGGCATCCAATTCGTGGGTCTGGCGCCGTCCCGACCCGGCCAAACGTGAACCGCCGCCTCCCGCACGGGAGACGGCGGCTCGAAGCGCGACTGCGCGGACGCGACTACTGGTACAGAGCCTTCACGGTGCTCCAGCTCGTGGGCTCGGTGGCCACGCTGCCGCCCGGGAACTGCACGTTGGCACTCGCGGGGTGGGTCACGCACAGGTAGTCGACCCAGTTGGAGCCGGTGAACGGGTCGGCGTTGTACGGGCGAACCTCGATGACCAGACCGTTGCCGGCGTGAGCGGCATCCACGGTCCAATCCTGGGTCAGCTCGACCCAGTCGGTGGAGCCGCCGCTGTAGGTGCTGTTGCCGCCGGCGCTGCCGATGTAGGCATCGATGTCGGAGGGGTCGGTCCAGTGGCCCCAGATGCGCACCGACGGGTTGCCGTCGATCAGGTCGAGCGTCTGGATGGACGCGGACACCATGTCGCCCTCGACCAGGTTCGTGATCCAGGCGACATAGGCCTGCGGCGTGCCGGTGGTTCCGATTTCATAGATCTCGAGGCTATGAGTTCCGTCGTAGGCCTGGTCGGTCGTGTTCGCGACGAACATGTCGTCGGGCAGGTAGGAGCTGATATACGTCCCGCCGTCTTCCCAGCTGTAGCAGTCGGTTTCGTCCTGGGCCATGGCGAACGACGCGGATACGATGATGGCGAGCATGATCAGGAACAACTTCTTCATCACGATCTCCTCGAGTTAACGCTGACTCTCTTGCTGGACGCACCAAGCGGGGACCGCCCGTCCGATCTCGGTGCGTGGACGCGGGAGGATCCCGACCAAGTTGCTTGTAGGTGGTATCATAGCACAAACGGACGCAGTACACTGCATCAAATTTCCGTAAATACAGGACCAAATTGTCGCGGAATGGGGAAACTCGCCCGTCTCAACGACCTTAGCGATACCGGAGGATCCGGGCCGGCACACCGGCGACCACCGCCCCGGCGGGGACGTCCTTCGTGACCACCGCGCCGGCGCCGATCATGGCTCCCTTGCCGATGCGGACGGGCAGGATGGTGGCGTTGCTGCCGATGGACACGCCGTCCTCGATCACCGTTTCCTTCCACTGCGAGCGGTCGGGCTGGGGCGGGGCGGTGTCGTTGATGAACATGACGCCGTGACCGACGAAGCAGTCGTTGCCGATGGTCACCAGCTCGCAGATGAAGGTGTGGCTCTGCACGCGCGTGCGGTCGCCGATGACGACGCCATTCTGGATCTCCACGAAGGTGCCGATCATGCTGTCCCGGCCCACCGTGCATTCGTACATGTTCACGAAATTCCAGATCCTGGTGCCCTCGCCAATGGTGCAGTCGCGGATGATCTGGCGGTCGGTGGCGGGGTAGGTCATGATGGCTCCTGGGAGTGGGGGTTGGCAGGTCCCGGGGATTCGCGGGGCGATGACAATGGTGATGCACGGTCCCTGCGGCGTCAATACCTGGCCGCGAGCCGCGACCACTCGAGGAGGCAGCGCGCGATGAGCGATCCCGTTCCCACCCTCGCCTGGAGCGACTTCGCCCGCTCCCGCCACGTGCCGCACGGTCGCCACGCCTGGTTCGACGGCACGGAGGCCGAACTGCTGGACCTCGTACGTGCGGCCTGGCCGCGGCGGCGGCCGGGGGCCGGGCGGCAGGATCTCGAGGCGGTCGTCGTGGTGCCGGTGCCGCCGGCGCGCTTTGTCGGCAGCACGGTGGCGGTGAGAACCGACACGCCGCTCTTCGCCACCCTCGACCGCCGGCAGCCGCACGAGGACCCGTACATCCGCGTCACCGCCGCCGGGCCGCGGGAGCCGGTGCGGCACGCCGCCGTGGTGCTCTACAGCGCGGCCACGCTCCTGGAGAACGGCGGCACCCGCAGCAGCGACGCGGAATGGGAGGTGGTGTCGGTGCAGGCCTCGGCCGCGGCCGACGAGCCGATGTACCCGCTGACCATGGCGCGCAACTTCCTCGAGAAACCCGGCGGCACCTTCGCCGACTACCCGGCGCGCGCGTTCGCCGAGGCCATCTGGTACTGGAGCGCGCGGGCGGCGGCCGCCGAGGGCGACGATTCCGCCCCGGCCGACTCCTAAATCTGGTAGGATGGGCGGGACTCGAGACCCGGGAGGCCGCCATGCTGAGGATGCCTGTTCTTCTCGCTCTATTCCTCGCCCTGGTCATCAGCTCGACCGCGACGGCTGCCGTCGGGCTGGCTGGCGATCACCTCGTCGTCATGACGAGCCCCGATGGTCCCGAGCTTGGCACCGGCCCGTTCGCGGCGCCGGGCGCCGTGACCGGGATCGCCGCCCTCGATGCACTGTGCCGCCAGGCGGGAGTCGTCGCGTGCGAGCCGTACTACCCGGGCACGCTGCGCCGTCCGGGTCTGGCGCGCCTGGCCGACCGGCTGCGCGTGCTGCGCCTCGCGCCGAGCACCGACGCCGCCGCGCTCGCCGCGCGCGTCGCCGCGGTGCCGGGGGTGGCGTCGGCCGAGAAGCCCTCGCGTCCGCGGCTGCTCTACACGCCTGACGACCCGGCCTACGGCCAGCAGTGGTACCTGCCCTTCGTGGGCGCGCCCGCCGCTTGGGACGTGATCCGAGGTGACGCCTCCAGCGCCGCCGTGGTGGCCGTGTGCGACGCCGGCCTGCTGCTCAGCGATCCCGACCTCGCGCCGAGCCTGTGGATCAACACGCCCGAGGACCTGAACGGCAACAGCCGTTTCGATGCGAGCGACCTCGATGGGATCGATCAGGACGGCAACGGGTTCGCCGACGACGTCGTCGGTTACGACTTCGCGAGCTACGATCCCGATCCCGGCGGTACGCTTGGCCATGGTGACGGCGTGGCCGCTTGCATCTCCGAGGCGACCGACAACGGCATCGCGGGGGCCGGCCTCGGATTTGGCGTGCGCCTGATGGTGGTCAAGGGCCTCACCGATGGCGCCATGCTGGGCGACGCCTACGTCGGCATGCTCTACGCGGCCGACAATGGCGCCGGCGTCATCAACTGCTCGTGGGGGATACCGGTCCACCACGACTACGAGCAGGCCATCGTCGATGCCGTGTGGGCCGAGGACGTGGCCATCGTCGCCGCGGGCGGCGAGCAGGACCAGCTCACCTACCCCGCCGCCTACGACCACGTGTACGGCGTATCGTCCACCGACCAGACCGACCACCTCGCCCCCTTCGGCCCCTGGGGCGACACCATCGACATCTGCGCCCCCGGCGTGAACATCCTCACCCTCTGGAACGGCAGCCTCTCGTTCGTATCCGGCACCTCGTTTGCCACGGGCGTGGTGTCGGGGTTGGCCGGCCTCTTGCGAGCCCTGCAGCCGCAAGCCTCGGCCGCGAACATCCTGCAGACGATCAGCGACACGGCCGCGCCGGTGTCCAGCAGCCACCCGGTAGGAGCGGGACGGATCGATGCCGCCGCAGCGGTGGGCGCGCTGGTGACCGCCGTCGACGACCCACCCCGTCCGCCGGCGGTGCGACTCCAGGTGGCCCCCACTCCGTTCAACGCCGCCACCGTCTGTAGCTACACCGTCGCGCAACGCGGCGCGGTGACCCTGACGGTGCACGACGCCCGCGGTCGCCTCGTGGCGACACTCGTGCGATCGACCGTCAACGCCGGTGAACACTCGGCAACCTGGAAAGCCGACGCGGAACCGTCGGGCCTCTACTTCCTGCGGCTGGTCACGCCACGCGGTACCGCCGTGGAAGAAGCGATGCTCGTGAAGTGATTTGCATCTCGACCGTGGTACGGCCCGGCTGTCACGTCCGCCATGGCGAGACGGCCGAGCTTTTCGTCTGGCCATGTTCGCTGGCGAATACCAACTTTTCTCGGCTTTTCAATCGTGCTACAATCGTTGCACGTCCGCTTCTCTGACGCGATCTGCAAGGGGGATATCATGATCGGTCGTTCTCGGTCTCTCGGGCCTCTCGCCGCACGTGCCTTGCTGCTCATGGGAATCTGGGGGGGGGGCAGTCTTGGTTTCCCCGCAACCGGCGCACGCTAACGCGGAAACCGGCGAGATCAACGCGAAATTCGTCTTCATCGCCTTTCCCGACCGCGACTTCATCCAGACCGACCTGCCTCCCGGCTCCTCGTGCAACGAGGCCCTCGTCGACACGAGCCTCGAGAACGCCGTCGCCGATGTCGTCACCGACGCCGCGGCGACCATGGTGGACTCGGTCAGGATCTACATGGACGCGATCACTCTCGGCGCCCTCCACTACGGCGCAACGACCGACATTCTCCTTCCTCCGGGCGAGAGCCTCGACGGCGATGGCATCGCAAACACCTGGATGGCGGACACGTGCGCCGTGGTCTACCGCAACGACGGCGACTGCCTGGCTCTTTCCTCTGCCTACGAGCAGACGTGGCAGCCGCGCACGGGAGCGTGGCGGACGCCCAATAGCGCGAGCACGCTGCATACCGAGATCCTGTGGAAGATCTGGAATGCTTACAAGGATGTCGACCCTGATAAGTTGTTAGGCGTCAACCGACTCTACTTCATATATCTGACGCTCGACTCCCCGGCCGGCGGAGCGACGGGCGGCACCGCCGGCCTCGCCTACACCATTCCGGACGGCAGCGACGCCAGTCCATTCTTCGCGCCAATTACGGGACACAACGTCCAGGTAGAGATGGACACGCGGGAGTGGCCCACGAGCGCCGCGTTCAATCCTCACCGTGCCGCAGCCGGCGCTCTGCACGAGATCGGCCACACCCAGGGCATGCACGACGGACCGCCAGGCCTCCTTGGTCTCGAAGGTGCCGACGATCTCGGTCGCTACTACTTCGGCGTGTTGAACCTCATGTGTCAACACTTCCACGTCGGCCACGGGATCCCGCCCTGGGGCCTGAACTGGCTGGCGCAGACGGGGTGGGTCGACGTTGTCGATTTCACGGGCCAGAACCTGATCGGTGAGAAGGTGTACGACATCCGATTGAACAACGGAACGCACAAGGGAAAGATCTACAGTTACACGGCGACGAATAGCGCGGGTGCGACCCAGCAGTTCTACTTCGCGTTCCACGCGGGGGAGGGCATCGACGGCCAGCCGCGTCCCGACACCGGCGGTCCCCTGGTGCCGTCGCAAGGCCTGGAGATCATGCACTGCGTCGGCAACAGTACCGTGGATCTGGAGTCCGCCTTCGGACGCTACGACATTTCCCAGACAACGATGCCAGCAGACGTCACGCACCATCCGACGCCCGATTGGGGCGTGCCCGACCCCGTCAGCGGTTTCGACAACTACGACATGTGGCGTACCGACTCCGACGGTCGTCGGGATATCAACCGGTACAATACCTACGAGGGCGACATCTTCGACTTCTTCCGCATCGACCTCCCCTGCCAGGAAGGCGACGACGATTGCTGGAACAAGTCCGAGTTCTCGTACCGTTCGAACCCGAGCAGCTTCCTGTACCAGAGCGCGGATTCGACCGACTACCGCCTCAACCCCCAGAACGAGCCCACGTCGCTGATCGTCCGCATTCGCCAGCAGTACAACGGCCCCGACCAGAACGAGCAGGGCGACCCCCGGATGGTCGTCGACTTCCTCTCGGCACCCTTCGATAGCCTGCTCGGCCCCGCGCCGGGGACCTATGCTCCCAATACCATGATATCCGTCGATTGGGACACGGCTTATAGCGACGTCATCAACGCCGTGGACATCGACTACTCGCGCTTCGGCGGCACGAGCTGGAGCCGCCTGGTGACCGGCCACCCCGTCACGCCCGGGATCCCGAGCTTCGACGTCCAGCTCGATCCGTCAATGGCAGGCGCGGAGTGCACCTTCCGGGTCACCTACCACAACTCGCTGTCACAATACACAGCGACCTCGGAGCTGCCTTGGACCTTTACCGTCAGCGGGGACGCCTACGAAGCAGAGGACATCCTCGAGCCGACGCCAGAGAGTATGGCGTTCACGGGTGACAGCGCCACGGTGACCTGGACCGACCACTACTGGCAGGACACCTCGAATGTGAGGCTGCATGTCCTGGCGCCAGGCTGGCAGGGCGATTTCGAGGTGAGAGATTTCGACAGCCCCATCGTCCACGACGCACAGACCCAGCGCTCCACGGCGACCTGGCGCCCTCAACCCGAGGACATCCGCCCGGATATGCGTGTCTTCCTGGAATTCGTCCTGACCGACGGCGACACGACGTACTCTGTTCCCACCGCGGCCTTCCCGGTCTACCCCCTCGGCGCCACCTTCGAAGACAGCACCACGACCGCCGTCGACCCGGGCGACTGGTACACCTGTACCCCTTACAGTGTTGTGAGCCGCGATTTGGTGAGCCAGGCCGGCCCCCCGGACGGCCGGGCGGACTTCATGGTCACGGCTTGGGAGGGAGACCCAAGTGAGCTCGGTAGGTCGCAGTTGTATAGCAGCAGCGGGACGCCCAATAGCGGCGTCCACTTCGACCGGCTCGGGCCACACGACTTCCCGTCCGGTTCTCTGGCCAGCTCCATTGCCGGAGCCGCGTGTGGTGATTACGACCAGGATGGTCTCGAAGATATTTTCGCCACCCGTAATGGCCAGCAACCGAAACTGCTTCACAACGATGGTGGCAGCGTCACAACGGTCACGGATCTATCGACGATCTTTGGGAACACGGCGCTTCTAGA